>NZ_CP028963.1:0-3591606 GCF_003366075.1 Burkholderia sp. IDO3 | reverse complement strand
CAAGTAACTGTCGTTTTTTGCATGCACAGCGCGGCTCGCCGGCGCCCTTGTGGCGGTTGCGCAACAAGGCCCGAAGCGGTCGTGCGAGCGTGCCTCGGACGCCTGCGTCACAGTCGTGCAGCGGCAGGCGGGCGCCGAAGCGGCGTGCGGGATTCTTGGAGATAAGGCGAGATTCTAACGCCAAACGCGGCCACAGCGGGAGTTATCCACAGGCTGTGGCTGTGGGCCGCGGGGCCGGATCGGCGGAGGCCGGCACAGGCGGACGACGCCTAAAGTATTGACCGCCAAGAGAAAAACGGTTTAAATAGCGGGTTCCGCGAAAACCAATCCTGTATTCCCGGCGATTGCGTTCGCCCGAATGCCTCCGGTTAAGGGCACGCGGTCCCCTGAATTTCGACATTCTCGAACAAGTGAGAACATCATGAAACGTACTTACCAACCGTCCGTGACGCGCCGCAAGCGCACCCATGGCTTCCGTGTCCGTATGAAGACGGCAGGTGGCCGCAAGGTCATCAACGCTCGCCGCGCGAAGGGCCGCAAGCGCCTCGCCATCTAAGGCAGGTTGCGCGCTGTGTCCGCCGTCCGCAGTCCTGCGGAAGGTGCCGTCGAGCCGGGTGCGAATCCGTCGCAGACGAAAGCCGCCTTCCCGAAAGCTGCGCGACTTCTGAAAACGGATGAATTTTCATCCGTTTTTCGTTTGCGCCCCTGGCGGCGTTCCGCGCACTTCGTGATCTACGGCAAGCCGACCGGCGAGCCTGCCCGTCTGGGGCTCGTCGTCGGCAAGAAGTATGCGCCGCGCGCGGTAACGCGTAACCTCGTGAAGCGGCTTGCGCGCGATGCGTTTCGCTTGCGCCGGGCCGAATTCGCCGGTTACGACCTGCTGCTGCGGCAGCACACGCGCTTCGACAAGAAAGCGCTGCCGAGCGCGGCTTCCGCCCCGCTCGCGGCGATGTGCGCGGCCGAAATCCGCGAGCTGCTCGACAGGGCAGCCCGGGAAATCGCGCGCCGGGCGTCGAAGCCCGCGTCCGAGTGACGCATCCGTCCGTGGTGCGGCGTTCGCGCCTGCCCGGCCGGTTTTGACGCGGCGTCGTACGGCGCCGCCCAAGGTATGGAAACGGTATTGATCGCCTTGCTGCGCTTCTACAAGGTTGCCGTGAGCCCGATGCTCGGCAACCGTTGCCGTTTTTATCCTTCCTGTTCGGATTACGCGCGCGAGGCAATCCAGTATCATGGCGCCGCGCGCGGCACGTATCTCGCCGTCAGGCGCGTGTGCCGATGCCATCCGTTTTCCGCGGGCGGTATCGACCTCGTCCCGCCGCCCAACTCCGACACTCGCGCTCGCGGCGAAGCCGACGCGCGGTCCCATCGACTCTGAGACAACGCATGGATATCAAACGCACCGTCCTATGGGTGATCTTCTTCATGTCAGCTGTCATGCTGTACGACAACTGGCAGCGGTCCCATGGACGCCCGTCGATGTTCTTCCCGAGCGCTACGCAGACGGCCCCCGCGGCCGCAGCAGGCGGAGCGTCGGGCACGGGCGCGACGACGACGACCGCAGGTGAAGTGCCTGCCGCCGCAGCCGGCGCCGCACCGTCGACGACGGCGCCGGCCGCGCAGGCGCAGCTCGTGAAGTTCTCGACCGACGTGTACGACGGCGAAATCGACACGCGCGGCGGCACGCTGGCAAAGCTGACGCTGAAGAAGCAGGGCGACGGCAAGCAGCCCGACCTGTACATCACGCTGTTCGACCACACGGCGGGCCACACGTATCTGGCGCGCACGGGCCTGCTCGGTGGCGACTTCCCGAACCACAACGACGTCTACACGCAGGTCAATGCGGGCCCGACGTCGCTGACGGGCGACCAGAACACGCTGAAGCTGTCGTTCGAATCGCCGGTGAAGGGCGGCGTGAAGGTCGTGAAGACCTACACGTTCACGCGCGGCAGCTACGTGATCGGCGTCGACACCAAGATCGACAACGTCGGCACGGCGCCTGTCACGCCGACGGTCTATATGGAACTGGTGCGCGACAACACGGCTGTCGAAACGCCGATGTTCTCGCACACGTTCCTCGGGCCGGCGGTCTACACGAACCAGAAGCACTTCCAGAAGATCAACTTCAGCGACCTCGACAAGAACAAGGCCGACTACGAGACTTCCGCCGACAACGGCTGGGTCGCGATGGTGCAGCACTACTTCGCGTCGGCCTGGATTCCGCAGCAGGGCGTGAAGCGCGACATCTACGCCGAGAAGATCGATCCGGCGCTGTATCGCGTCGGCGTGAAGGAGCCGGTCGCGACGATCGCTCCGGGCCAGTCGGCCGACGTGCAGGCGCGCCTGTTCGCCGGTCCGGAAGAAGAGCGCATGCTCGAAGGCATCGCGCCGGGTCTGGAACTCGTGAAGGACTACGGCTGGGTGACGATCATCGCGAAGCCGCTGTTCTGGCTGCTCGAGAAGATCCATAGCTATGTCGGCAACTGGGGCTGGGCGATCGTGCTGCTCACGCTGCTGATCAAGGCCGTGTTCTTCCCGCTGTCGGCTGCGAGCTACAAGTCGATGGCGCGCATGAAGGAAATCACGCCGCGGATGCAGGCGCTGCGCGAACGCTTCAAGGGCGATCCGCAGAAGATGAACTCGGCGCTGATGGAGCTGTACAAGACCGAGAAGGTCAATCCGTTCGGCGGCTGCCTGCCGGTCGTGATCCAGATCCCGGTGTTCATCTCGCTGTACTGGGTGCTGCTCGCATCGGTCGAAATGCGCGGCGCGCCGTGGATTCTGTGGATTCACGACCTGTCGCAGCGCGATCCGTTCTTCATCCTGCCGGTGTTGATGGCCGTCTCGATGTTCGTGCAGACGAGCCTGAACCCGACGCCGCCGGACCCGGTCCAGGCCAAGATGATGAAGTTCATGCCGATCGCATTCTCGGCGATGTTCTTCTTCTTCCCGGCTGGTCTGGTGCTGTACTACGTCGTGAACAACGTGCTGTCGATCGCGCAGCAGTACTACATCACGCGCAAGCTCGGCGGCGGCAAGAAGAAGCCGGCCTGACGCTCGTGGCACACGCGGGCGGCGAGCCGCCCGCGATGCACGTAGAAAAGCCGCATGGTTTCATCCATGCGGCTTTTTTGTTTCTGGCGGGGGGGCGTGCGTCGAACGTGCCCGGTCAGGCCTTCTTCGCTTCAGGCTTCGGTTCGCTGCCGTAGAACTGTTCGATCAGTTCCTGAACGAGGTAACGCTGATGCGGCGGTAGCGCTTCGATCTTCGACGCGAGTTCGATCGTTTCGGGCGTCGGCGGATAGTGTTCGTCACGCGGCAGCGGTTGCGGCGTCGTGTGCTCGTTCGCGCTCGGCGACGGGCCGTAGTGCAGCCAGTGCAGTTCGACGCGCAACCAGTTGGCGAGCGTTTCGAGTTTGTCGGGTGTCGGAATCGTGCGGCCCGTCAGCCATTTGTGCGCGGTTTGCGGCGACACCGGCTGCGCACCGCGATGGCGCAGATTGAACCGGTTCGCGAGCTCCGTCGCACCGGCGACCTTGTCGGGGCTGCGCCGCAAGGCGAATTTCAGGCGTTCCGAGAACGCCGCTTTTTCTTCGGGTGTCGGCATGGGGGTGATTGTGCAATTCCACCGACGTGTCTCAGACAACCATATGAGATAAACGTATCCTATTCAGACGAATCCCAACCCGATCCGGCGCGGGCGGCGCAATTGGGGGCCCCAGCGTCGAACCCCTACAACGGGCATACTCGTCCGAAACAGGCCGCGTGTGACGGCGCCCCATTGATACTCGACTTAGCTCCGGCGGGATAAATTCGGGCGAGTCCGATACCGATGTGGCGCCCGCTGGCGCGCGGGCCGGCACGCTACAATGCCGACGTTCCAGTGCCCGAACTGTTGCGCGGGCGCAGCATTCATCCTCTGATTACCTGATTTATCCGATTCCCATGCTCGCTACCGATTCCGATCCGATCGTCGCTATTGCCACCGCTGCCGGCCGGGGCGGTATCGGCGTCGTCCGCGTGTCGTTCGGGCGCGGCGGCGAGGCGGCCGCGCTGCCGCTGATCGACGCGCTGTGCGGGCAGCGGCTTGCGCCGCGCCATGCGAGCTACGTGCCGTTCCTCGATGAGCACGGCGCGCCGCTCGACCGCGGGATCGCGCTGTATTTCCCCACGCCGCATTCGTACACCGGCGAGCATGTCCTGGAATTGCAGGGGCACGGCGGGCCGATCGTGATGCAGCTGCTGCTGCAGCGCTGCCTCGATGCAGGGCGTGGCTTCGGGCTGCGGCTCGCGGAGCCGGGCGAATTCACGCGGCGTGCGTTTCTCAACGACAAGCTCGACCTTGCGCAGGCCGAGGCGGTCGCCGACCTGATCGAGGCGAGCACCGAGGCGGCGGCGCGCTCAGCCGGGCGCTCGCTGGACGGCGCGTTCTCGCGGCAGATCCATGCGCTCGTCGAGGACGTGATCACGCTGCGGATGCTGGTCGAGGCGACGCTCGATTTTCCGGAAGAGGAAATCGACTTCCTGGAGGCGGCCGATGCGCGCGGCAAGCTCGCGAAGATTCGCGGGCAACTGGCGCACGTGCTCGGCGATGCGCGGCAGGGGGCGCTGCTGCGCGAGGGGCTGTCGGTGGTGCTGGCGGGGCAGCCGAACGTCGGCAAGTCGTCGTTGCTGAATGCGCTGGCCGGCGCGGAGCTGGCGATCGTCACGCCGATCGCGGGCACGACGCGCGACAAGGTCGCGCAGACGATCCAGGTCGAAGGGATTCCGCTGCACATCATCGATACGGCCGGGCTGCGCGAGACGGAGGACGAGGTCGAGCGCATCGGGATCGCGCGCACGTGGAGCGAGATCGAGCGCGCGGATGTCGTGCTGCATCTGCTGGATTCGCGCACGGGGATGACGGCGGACGACGAGACGATCGCCGCGCGGTTCCCGGGCGGTGTGCCGGTGGTGCGCGTGCTGAACAAGACGGATCTCACCGGGGTGCCGGCTTGCGTCGAGCATCCGGCGGCGGAAGGCGACCTGACGGAAGTGCATCTGTCGGCGAAGCGCGGCGACGGGATCGACATGCTGCGCGCGGAACTGCTGCGGATCGCGGGGTGGCAGGCAGGGGCTGAAGGCGTTTATCTGGCGCGTGAGCGACATCTCATTGCGCTGCGCGCCGCGCAGGAACATCTGGCGCAAGCGGCCGATCATGCGGAGCAAAGGGCCCAGTCGCTCGATCTCTTTGCCGAGGAGCTTCGGCTCGCGCAGGAGCAACTCAATGCGATTACGGGGGAGTTCACTTCCGACGATCTGCTGGGGGTGATTTTCAGCAGGTTTTGTATCGGGAAATAACCGGTCGTCGCAAGGTTGCGGAGCAAGTCTATGGACGCGAGGTGCTCGTCGAGGTGGGCAGGGGCGCAGCTTGTACGAGCACATCAATACCCATCCGCTGGTTGGGTATTCAAGAATGTGACTGGCGGCAAGCGAGATTACATGCCATCACAACAGTTGTCGGAGCACCCTGGGCTCACTTGAACGGTAACTTCACGGGCATCTGAGGTTGCTTCGGCTATGCTGCTCGCCGGATAAATCTCCGTCTGTATTTGAAATGGTGCATTTATCAGACCATTGCCTATGGCGATTTTTGCCACCTCGGTGGCTCGCTTCCGTGCAAGTAGGTCGTAGTTGACTTCATTTTTTGATGCGCTGCCAATCACATCGATCCAATTTTGAATTGGATATCTTGAGTTCATTTTTGAAATCCATTGATTCAATTTGACTCGTTCGGATTCTGAAATCTCAAAACTATTTTGTGAAAAGGAAACGAAGAATTGTTGCGATGGTAGATTTTGTGAGCCACGACATTCTGCCGTCGCAAGCGTGGGCAGGGAAAGTGAGATTGCAATAGAGGTTGCTACCGTTGCGATCCGAGTCATCATATTTAATGCGCTCATTTATTTTGTAAATTTTTCTTCGCCATAGATCACATACCCGGTGAGTGTATCCGCGTTTCGCAGTGCCAGGTCTGGATTTTCTCGTGCCCACATAACCGCAGTGGGATCGAGCCCGTATCGAGGGTCGCCACTTCCGAAGGTATCCGTGAAATGTGTTACTTCGTGAATGAGGGTGGATAGACGGGAATCTCTGAACATGCTCTGATCATGTAAGCCGTCGCAAAATTTCATGCTGATACTTATAAGTCTGCGTTCAGTATTTGGGCCGCACACGTGAGCGGCCTCAAGGTCCAGATTGCTCGTGTTGGGTACGCAGCCGAGCATTCGATCCAGGTTCGGGTCGGATCGAACGAGATTGTGTGGGGAAAGCGTTTTGAGAACGGATAGGTGGCGTGTAAAGCCTTCGAGAAGATATTGTTGTGTATTTTTATCGCATCGGTTGAACCAATACATCATCCTCTCTTTTGTTTTTTCGTTGTATAGATTTAAATCAGCGACTCTGCGCTCAACCAAAATGATGGCCCATTTTATCAGCCGTGACGCCATAATCCTGAATTCTCTATCAGTCATGTTCGGGCAAATCGGCGTCGTATCAATTGATACGTAGACCATCGATCTTGGGTTTGTGTTCGTGACAGCGCCAGAATGAACAAGAAACCATTCCTTGTTTTCGCCAACGTCGAAATCGTATTCGCTTTTGTCCGAAAAGTTGTTCATTTCGTCAATGTCCAGTTGTATAGATTTTCAACGATGCTGCTGCGTCTGTAGCGATTCGAGAGGTTTGCCCAGCGGAGTCTGTGGTCCCATTGAAGATTTGCCCCGTCTCGGCGACGATTCGATAGCAGACGTTTGCAAGTCGGCGGCCCGTTTGATCGAGCAAGATGTATTGCTCATCGTGCGTGGCATCCGGTGGCACGGGCGACAAGTGGGCGGCGCCGGGCCTTTGTCCGTTCAACGCCTCGACCTCGGCGGCGGTGAAGATCATTCGCATGCCGCGCTCGGCATAGAAGACCGGCGACGGATTGCAGCCGCAGACATTGATATCCCCGCTCAATGCCCACTGCTTGCCGTTCGGGCCTGTACCCGGCCAGCGCGGCCCCACCGGTGCGATGTATCCGTCGCGCTCGCACGCCGTACAGTAGGTTTTCATATCGAGCGTGGCGATACTGACGCTCGGAGGTGGGTTCGAACACGTCACACTGTCGAGCCCTTCGACAATCACCGCATTCCTGGCGCGATCACCTTTGGCGAGAAAGTAGCGAATCATCGCGACGACCTCGGCGCGGCTGGAGTGAACTGAAGACGATTTCAAAAACAACGGAGGAGGCAGTCCCCTCTCGCTCGGGACTATCAGTGATCGTGTCGCCGTTATCGAGTTCGCTGCCGACAAAGGCAAGTAGCGTGAAGTCAGGACGATCGGTTAAACCCAGTCCACTCACAATGTGCGCGGTCGAACCGTCGGGATAGTGGATTGCGTCGCCTACGGTCGCCGCCTTACCCAGGTGCTGCCCTGCCTCCAATGTGCCAGACGGCTCGCGCAATACGCCACCGCGTGCCGTCGTCGCACCACGTACCGCTAGTCGGTAAGTGCGCGGTGGGGGCGGCGGCACATAGGCAGGATCGAACAGTCCGGGAACGCGCTGCCCCTGCGGCACATGAATGCCCCATGAGGTGCGCAGCGTTTCGGTAATGCGGTCGCCGTTGCTCAAGCGACTGCCGACCAACGCAAATGGTTTGCCGTTGCTGTGGGTACTCCCGGCCCCGTCAACAATTGCGGCTTCGCTGCCGTCGTCGTAGGTCACTACGTCTCCCACGCGGGCCACTTGCAGTCCGGCCAACTCGAGGCCGCTGGTTGCTGTACTGACGCGTCCTCCGCGTTCCGTGAGTGAACCAATGGTCACGAAAAGATGCGTTGGTGCTTTGTGTTCGTTTTTCATCCGATATTCCCGTCTCGGTAAGTGGAATGGCCCGCCTAGAGACGCTATTCCAGGTAAGAAACTTGGATCAACCAGACAAATATGATTAGGAATCTATAACTACTAGGAATTGTTCCGTTTTACGGGTTGTGTCAGCCGGGTGCATGAAATCGCATCGATTGAGCGGCAAGATTTGATGAGTTGCTCAGAGGCGCAAACTGGACGACGGTCGATGCGCAAGCGATCGACGATGTGTTGGGCAAAGGGGATTTCTGGCCGATGTCCTATATCGACGGCAAGCGGCCGTACGGCGACCACACCTACTATCAGTTCGACATGGCCGAACTGCTGGGCGAGCCGTACAAACGGGATGCGCGAGGCAACCCGATCAAGGACGCGAAAAAGGATGCGCGGCTCGAGCGTTTCCACTGCGAAACGCTCGCTGCGCTAGAGGTATTTCTGATGCACGCGGGCGTGACCAAGGCGGCTTGATTGCGTCGCGATCCGGATCGTCGATCGTGCCTCGGAAGACGCTCATCGACGCATCCGGATCCGTGCCTGCATCAATCCCAATGACGATGGTGGTAATACCCGCCACCGCCGTAATACCCGCCACCGTCAGGCACCACGATACAGCCGCTCAGCAACACGGCGACGCTGGCAATCAGCAAAAGGGTTTTCTTCATCGCGTTCACCTGCTTGGATTCGAGATGAACCCAGCATAGCGAGCGCCGTCAACACCGGCTGTAAGCGATCGTTTCCCCGTTCCGCAATCCGTAACGGCGGATTATTCCGGTCACAATGACCGTAACAAATTGCCAATCCGCAGACGTTTTCAGGCCGTGACGACCTGGTTTCGCCCCGCATCCTTCGCGCGATACAACGCGGCATCGGCGGCCTCGATCAATGCGTCGGGCGTCGACAACGCATCCTGCGACACGGTCGCGCATCCGACGCTCACACTCAAACGCCCAGCAGGTTCAGCGTCGTGTCGGTGAGGCAGGCGAGCATCGCGATCGCGAGCCACATGTCGAGCGTCGTGCGCAACCGGCCCGCGGCCAGCACGGCAACGAGCGCGAGCGCATTGAGTATCCAGACGACGAGCGCGATCCCGTTCACGGGCAGCACGGCCGCGCTGCCGGGCGGACGGAACGCGGGCGGCAGCGTCACGTTCAGCGCGAGCGCGCACAGCAGCGCGGCGGCATGCAGCCGGCCGCTGCACGACCCGGTGCGGCCCGATCCTATCGCGTTATTGGCGTGTGCTCAAATACCGAGGCCGGGCCCGAAGTTGCCGGCGACCCAGTGCGTGACGGCATCGACGTCCGCGTAATCCTGCTCGGGCAGGCCGTCGAGCATCGACAGCACTTCGTTGCTCGCGCCGGCGTCGCGCGCGGCGTCGACGATCGCATCCTTGTTGGCCGGATAGCGGACCGCCGAGAGTACGTCGGCGATCTGCAGATCGATCGTTTCGTGAGGGATATCGTGCGCCGGGAGTAGGGGTTTGTCGTTCACGTCGTCGTCTCGCGGGTTGAGCGGGGATCGGTTCGATGCGGAAGGCGTTGCACCGTTCGGGGCGGCCCGCTCCGGGCGCCCTGCACGGGGATGACGATCGGTTCAGTGCCCGCGCCGCGCGCGGCGCCACGGATGCTTC
The DNA here is from genome assembly GCF_003366075.1 of Burkholderia sp. IDO3. Classification (NCBI taxonomy): domain Bacteria; kingdom Pseudomonadati; phylum Pseudomonadota; class Betaproteobacteria; order Burkholderiales; family Burkholderiaceae; genus Burkholderia; species Burkholderia sp. IDO3. The sequence continues at coordinate 3,582,100 of NZ_CP028963.1, read as the reverse complement.
CAGTCGATGTGCGGTGCGTTTTCGTCGCGCGGATGCTGGCGCCGATGTTCCTGCCAAAGCTCGTCGGAGAACAGCGCAGCCACGATCACGAGTGGCAGCACGAGGAAAATGCCGAGTATGACTTGCTCGATCACGATAGCCTCCTTGCGGTGGCAGGAACCGTTGTCCCCATTCTAGGCTCTGAACTCGGCCCGCGGTCAACTTCTTACAACGCAAAACGCGCGGCGTTCGGCGCAGCGGCGCCGACGCGTTTTACACGCGCGCGGACATCAAAAAAGGACACGAACATGCAACTCCAGAACGACAACCACACGCTCGCATTGCGGCCGCTGGAGCGCCAGGATCTGCGCTTCGTCCACGAACTGAACAACGACGCGAAAATCATGCGCTACTGGTTCGAGGAGCCGTATGAAACCTTCTCGGAGCTGTCGCAACTGTATGACCGCCACGTGCACGACCAGCGCGAGCGCCGCTTCGTCGCGGTCGATACGCAGGACGAACTCGTGGGTCTCGTCGAACTGATCGAGCTCGACTACATCCACCGTCGCGGCGAGTTCCAGATCATCATCGCGCCGCAATGCCAGGGCCGCGGCTATGCGGGCCAGGCGACGCGTCTCGCGATCGAGTACGCATTCAAGGTGCTGAACATGCGCAAGCTGTACCTGATCGTCGATACGTCGAACGCCGCGGCGATCCACGTGTACGAGAAATGCGGGTTCCAGCACGAGGCGGAATTGAAGGAAGAATTTTTCGGAAACGGCGCGTATCACAACGCATATCGCATGTGCATCTTCCAGCGCGATTATTTCGAGCATGCACAAACGGACTGAATAAATCCGGGTAGAAGCACATGCCGGAATTCACCGCTCGGCCATGCTGCCGCGGGTGCGACGCATGCGGGGAAATCCGGGTAAATACGAGAACGCTTATACCTGGCATTTTTCTTGTATCAGGTAATGGCCACCCCGCACTGCGGTAAATTCATATCGTTTCGGACGACTTTAGGTGCGATGCATCAAAGTCGCGCCGATATTGAAATGAATTATCCAAACCGTTCAATCGGCGTGTTGTAATTTTGCTGAAAGCCTTGTCGGGCAGTGCTTTGCGCTCGGCGGTACGGGCCTGTGCGCGGTGCGGCAAGCGTCGCCGCGCATGCGCGGCACGCGAAAATCCGGCGGCGCGCAGGGTGCGACAATCGGCCGCTATTGCGATCGCACAACAAATGTGCTTGATATCGCTTGCCGGTCTTCTAAAGTGAAAAACGCGGGTTCACGATCACCTTTAAACACATAGCTAACCCAGCTTGGTGCCCGCAAGCCTGGAGACAAATATGATGAAGCGAGCCGGTGTCCTTTTCGCCCTTGTCGGCGCATTTTCCTTCGTGTCGATTGCCCAGGCAGACGGTGATTCGGCCGTCAAGCCGAAGCAGGAAATCCAGCTGACGAAGAATGCATGGGGCTGTCTGTCGAAAGACAATCTGGACTCCGTACTGAGTCATGAGCGTGACGGCAAGTCGCAGGCGAGGCAGCAGTACTTCGACGACTACCGTTGCCTGTCGGTGCCGGAAGGCCAGCGCTTCCGCGTGGTGTCGGTCGATCAGGGCGACGTGCAGTTCGTGAGCGCCGACAACAGCGACCAGCAAGGCCTCTGGACCGATTCGCGCTTCGTAAAGCAATAACCCGCAGCGTACCTCTCGCCATCGCGCTCCGGCCGTGCACGCCGGCGGCGCGGCCTGAATGCGGCCCGGCCGATGCCGGGCCGTCGTGCTGTGGCGCACGCATCGAGCGCCGGGCGGCGCGCATTCGGTATCATCACGACCCGACCGAACCGAATGCCCGCCCGGGCCGCATCCGCATGGCGCTGAAATCCACGATCTACAAAGCCGAACTGCAAATCGCCGACATGGATCGGCACTACTACGCCGATCACGCGTTGACGGTTGCACGTCACCCGTCGGAAACCGACGACCGGATGATGGTGCGCATCGTCGCGTTCGCGCTGTTCGCGCACGAGCGTCTCGAGTTCTCCAAGGGGCTGTCGGACGTCGACGAACCCGATCTGTGGCAAAAGGATCTGACGGGCGCGATCGACGTCTGGATCGAGGCAGGCCAGCCCGACGAGCGGCGCATCTCGAAGGCTGCCGGCCGCGCCGGACAGGTTACGGTGATCGCATACGGCGGCAAGACGTCGGATATCTGGTGGCAGGGCGTGCGCAGCAAGGTCGAACGGCTGCGCAACGTGCAGGTGCTGTCGCTGGCCGACGGCGTCGCGACTGCGCTCGGGCAGCTGGCCGAGCGCACGATGCGTTTGCAGTGCACGGTGCAGGACGGCGCCGCATGGATCTCGAGCGCGGACCACGATCCCGTCGCGGTCGAGTGGACGGTGCTGAAGGCGCGCGCGGACGCGTGAACTCTCGCGCTCAGCCGGGCGCGGCGGGCGGCCCCTTGAATTCCAGCATGTTCCCTTCGGGATCGAACAGATAGATCGACGGCCCGTAGCCGCCCGCACCGTAGCGTTCGGCGGGGGCGCCGGGCCGCGCGCCGCAGGCGGCGAAATGCTCGGTCAGCGCGGCGGGATCGAACGGCTCGACGCGCAGGCACAGGTGATCGAGGTTGCGTCCCGTGCCCGGCGGGCCGCTGTCAGGGCGATCGATCGGGCCGCCGACCGACAGCAGGTCGATCAGCGCGTCGCCCGCGCGCAATTGCACGAGGCCCAGGTCGGGCTGTTCCTTTTCCACGTGGCAGCCGACGGCATCGCAGTAAAAGCGCGTCATCGCGGCCATGTCGGTCACGCGCAGCACGACGTGATCGATCGCGCGGATGGTCGGTTTCATGAACGGGCACTCCTTCGCGGACAGCGTGCACCGAGTGTAGACCGCACCGGCGACGCGCGCCGGAACGGCCACGAGCGATGGACGAAAAAAAGCCCGTTCACGCAGAGCGGAACGGGCTTAATCCATATCAGGAGGAGACATGGAGGAGACAGTTCCAACTATACACACGGCGATGGTGCGTTGCAATATTTCGAGTGTAAAAAATCGTCAGGACGGCGATTTGTCGCAGCCGCACTGCAGCAAAAGCGTGACGGGATGATGACGAAAGCGGCGCCCGGACAGCGCCGGCGCGGCTTTTCGTCCGATCGACCGATTGCGATATGCCCCCGGTTTATGCCCCGCTTTCGCCGACGCGAATCACAGAGCAAGATTCAGGGCGCGACGGCATGTGCCGATGTCTAGAGTAGGCACCATCTACACTAGAGAGTGCGAGGTTCAGATGAAAACCGCCTATCCGACCGACGATGCCCGCTGGGGCGCCGTGACCGCCCGCGATCCGCATGCGGACGGTGCGTTCTTCTATGCCGTGCGCACCACCGGCGTGTTCTGCCGCCCGAGCTGCGCGTCGCGGCTGCCGCGGCGCGAGCACGTGTCCTTCTTTGCCGATCCGGCCGCCGCACGTGCAGCCGGGTTCCGGCCGTGCAAGCGCTGCCAGCCGGAAGGGCTGCCGCGCGAGCTGGAAATCGTCAATCGCGCGTGCGCAGTGCTCGACGCGCATGCCGAGCGGCTCACGCTGCAGCAACTGAGCGACGCCGTGCATGTGAGCCCGTTCCATCTGCAGCGGCTCTTCAAGCGCGTGGTCGGCGTGTCGCCGCGACAGTATCAGGCCGCGCAGCGCGGCGCCGCGCTGCGGCAGGCGCTGCAAAGCGGGCAGCCGGTCACGCAGGCCGCCGTCGACGCGGGCTTCAATTCGCCGTCGCGGCTCTATGCATCGGTGCCGCGCGAGCTCGGGATGGCGCCGTCCGCGTTCCGCCGCCAGGGCGCCGGCCTGCGGATCGACTATGCGACCGCGGCGACGCCGCTCGGCACGGTGCTCGTCGCCGCGACCGGACAGGGCATCTGCCGGATCGCGTTCGGCGACGCGCCGGCCGCGCTCGTCGCCGAGCTGACGGACGCGTTCGCGCGCGCCGAGCTGGTCGAAGCGCCGTCGCGGCTCGCGCCGTTCGTCGCGCAGATCCGGGCGTACCTGGACGGCACGCGGCACGCGTTCGACCTGCCGCTCGACATCGCGCCGACCGCGTTCCAGCAGCGCGTGTGGGAAGCGCTCACGCATATCCCGTACGGCGAAACGCGCAGCTATTCGGAGATCGCCGAGGCGCTGGGCTCGCCGCGCGCGGTGCGGGCCGTCGCGTCGGCATGCGCGTCGAACCCGGTCGCGCTCGCGATTCCGTGTCACCGTGTCGTGCAGAAGGGCGGCGCGCTCGCCGGATATCGCTGGGGCGTGCGCCGCAAGGCGACGCTGCTCGCATCCGAGGCGCGTCATGCGCACGGCGATGAAACCGATGTCGTTGCGGAGGGCAACGCAGCTTGAGCATTGAACAAACCATGATCACGTCCATCGCGAACGGCGGCCATGTGCCGCCGTCCGCGCAGATGGAACTGCGCTTCAAGGCGCCGTACGACTGGGCGCGCATGCTGCGCTTCTTCAGCGGACGTGCGATTCCGGGCGTCGAGCAGGTCGTCGACGGCGTGTATCGCCGCATCGTCGATCTGCATGGCGACGCGGGCCGGCTCACCGTCACGAAGCATCCGCGCAGGCATTGCCTGATCGCGACGGTCGAAGGGGCGGCCGCGCGTCGTGTCGACGACGCATTCGCGCGTCGCGTCGCGTCGATGTTCGACCTCGGCGCCGATCCGGCCGCGATCGGCGGCGCGCTCGGGCGCGATCCGTGGTTCGCGCCGCTCGTCGAGGCCGCGCCGGGATTGCGCGTGCCGGGTGCCTGGTCGGGGTTCGAACTCGCGGTGCGCGCGATCGTCGGCCAGCAGGTGAGCGTGAAGGCGGCGACGACGATCGTCGGCCGGCTCGTCGAACGGGCGGGCGAGCGCGTCGCGCATGACGGCGGCACGGCCGCGCCGGACGGCGTGCCCGCATGGCGTTTTCCGACGCCGGACGCGCTGGCTGCGTGCGATCTCCAGAAGATCGGGATGCCCGGCAAGCGGGCGGCGGCGCTGACGGGCATGGCGCGCGCGGTGGCGGCCGGCGACGTGCCGCTCGACCCCGCGCATGCCGATCTCGGCACGCTGCGCAGCGCATGGCTCGATCTGCCGGGCATCGGCCCGTGGACCGTCGAATACATCGCGATGCGCGCATGGCGCGACCCCGACGCGTGGCCGGCGTCCGATCTCGTGCTGATGCAGTCGATCACCGCGCGCGATCCGTCGCTCGACCGGCTCGCGAGCCAGAAGCATCGCACCGAAGGCTGGCGGCCGTGGCGCGCGTATGCGGCGCTGCATTTGTGGAACGACGTGGCGGACCGGGCCGGCGGCGCGCGCGGCGGGTGAAGGGCGTGGTAGCCGGTCGCCCGGGGTGAACGAGCGCCGCCGCGATGCAGCTCGTGCAGGGCGAACGCCGGGCGGATCGGTCGGCCTCCTCATGGTTACGCCCGCTGTGCGCGATTCGGCGAATCCGGCTCGGGCCATGTCGAATGCACGGCGCGATTCGCGTACGGCGAGCACGGGTTGACGGGTTCGGTAGCGCCGGTTGCACCTGTCGCCGCAGAGGTGCACGCCGTGTTCCGTCCGACGAATTCGCATCGATCGCCACGCGCGTCGGCATCGACGCGAAGCCGGCCGTGCGCGACATGATGGCCGCCATCGCTCCGTCCGGCGGCCCGCCGCGCCGCGCGCGGCCTGCCCTGAGCCGCCTCAAGCGCGTGTTACGGCGAGATGTTAAAGTGCCCGCTACCAACGAAGCGACCAATAATCCAGCCGGCCGCGCGCGGCGTTCTGCACGCGGCCGTCACGCACTTGCGTCTCCATGTCGAACACCATGACTCACCGCCAGTCCGAACTGCTGCTGAATCGTCTCGAAGCGCTGAGCTCGGGCCCGACGCGGCAGCATCTGCCCGACGGCCTGCGCGGCATCGAAAAGGAAAGCCTGCGCGTGACGCGCGACGGGATGATCGCGTTCACGCCGCATCCGCGCGCACTCGGTTCGGCACTCACGCACCCGTCACTGACGACCGACTATTCCGAAGCGCTGATCGAACTGATCACGCCGGCGGAACCCGACGCATCGATCACGCTCGAGCGTCTCGACGATCTGCACCGCTACGTGTATGCGTCGCTCGGCGACGAGATGCTGTGGAACGACTCGATGCCGGGCCTGTTGCCGGCCGACGATGACATTCCGATCGCCGATTACGGCACGTCGAACATCGGCCGCCTGAAGACGGTGTACCGCCGCGGCCTCGCGTATCGCTACGGCCGCACGATGCAGTGCATCGCCGGTATCCACTACAACTACTCGCTGCACGAGGAAGTGTGGCGGCGCCTGCATGCGGAAGAAGGGTCGACGGCCACGCTCGTCGATTACCAGTCGGAGCGCTATCTCGCGCAGATCCGCAACTTCCGCCGCCGCAGCTGGCTGCTGATGTACCTGTTCGGCGCATCGCCGGCGCTCGACGCGAAATTCCTGCGCGGCAAGCCGCACAAGCTCAACGCATTCGATGCCGATACGCTGTACCGGCCGTATGCGACGAGCCTGCGGATGAGCGACCTCGGTTACTCGAACACGACCGCGCAGGCCGCGCTGCACGTCGACTACAACACGCTGCCCGGTTATCTCGACGCGCTGTCGAAGGCCGTGAGCGAAGCGTATCCGCCGTACGAGGCGATCGGCACGCACCGCGACGGCGAGTGGATCCAGATCAACACGAACGTGCTGCAGATCGAGAACGAGTTCTACTCGACGATCCGGCCGAAGCGCGTCACGTATTCGGGCGAGCGTCCGCTGCATGCGCTCGCGTCGCGCGGCGTGCAGTACATCGAAGTGCGCTGCCTCGACATCGACCCGTTCGAACCGACCGGCATCGCGCTCGACACCGCGCGCTTCATCGACGCGTTCCTGCTCGCCTGCGCGCTCGACGACAGCCCGATGCTCGACTGCGATGCGTACAAGGAAGCGAATGCGAACTTCGGCAGCGTGACGATGGACGGCCGCAAGCCGGGGCTCACGCTGACGCGCGACGGCCAGCCGGTCACGCTGCAGGCGTGGGCGGACGACCTGATGGCCGATATCGAGACCATCGGGCGCCGGCTCGACGAGATTCGTGGCGGCGACGAGCATGTGCGCGCGATCGCCGCGCAGCGCGAGAAGCTTGCGGATCCGGAGCGTACACCGTCGGCGCGCGTGCTGCGTACGATGCGCGAGAACGGGCAGTCGTTCCTCGACTTCGCGCTCGCGCACAGCGAAGTGCATGCCGCGCACTTCCGTGCGAATCCGCCTTCGGCCGATACGATGCGCGCCGAGCAGGCGCTTGCCGCGAAGTCGCTCGCCGAGCAGGCCGAACTGGAGGCGAAGGAGGCCGGATCGTTCGACGCGTTCGTCGCGGCCTATCGTGCGTACACGCTGAACCGCTTCAGCGTTTGATCGCCGCCGCCCGCTGCGCGACGCGCAGCGGGCCGGCCGGCTGCGGGCCGGGTTGTAGCGCGCTCATGCGCTCGTCCCGGTTTCTCCCGCTTCAAGCATCAATGATGCGCGTACGTGTCGCGATCGACCACCTGCGGCAGCGCCGGCTTCCCCGATTCCACATTTGCATGGCCGTTGCTGCCGTAGCCGGCCGCGTCGCCGCGCGCCTGCGCGGCACGCTGCATGACTTCCTGCATGTTTTGCGGAAAGTCGGGACTGCTGGCGAGACTCGTCCGGTAGCCGGCGGCCTGCAATTCCACGAGTTCCTGGCGAACGTCCGCACGCGTCAGCGTCGACGCGGCCTGGGCTTGGGCCTGGGCGGCCACGGCCGAGCCGATCAGCAGTAACGTGCAGGCCGCAAGTTTCATGGTTTTCATGGTGTTTGCTCCGTGAAGTTCCGGCGCCGCGCATTCGTCGGCGCGGGCGGAATCGATGCAGCCAGTCTAGGCTTCGGACGCCAAACGAAACATCCCGCTCGCCGTCAGGCACCTTTGCCGGCTGTGCAACATTGCGGCGACTGGCTGGCGCGCGCGTCAGCCAGCCGCCATCGGCCGTTCATCGTGCGGCCGGCGGCGTGTCGCGGGCGCCGCGCATCGGGCTTGTCCCCCCTTGTGCAAGCGCGATGCGCCTCCTAACCTTTTTAAGCGACCGATCGGTCGGCGCTGTCGCATGGTTGCATGCGCAAACGTCGGGGATCGTCGCGTCCGTGGAACGAACACTTGGCACGAGGCGAAGCACGCGCGACGGCGCAGGCTATCGCCGACTGCACAAGCCGCAAGAATCGGAGCACGCGCCGAAGCGCCAAGTCCTGCCGGCATCCGAGCGGCCACGGAGCATGGGGCTGGAGCAAGCACCCAAGCGCCAGCTCCAATCGACCGCGAAGCATGGGACTGGAGTAAAGCGCTAAAGCGCCGACTCCAATCGACCGCAAAGCATGGGATTGGAGTAAGCGCCAAAGCGCCGACTCCAATCGACCGCAAAGCATGGGATTGGAGTAAGCGCTAAAGCGCCGACTCCAATCGACAACGGAGACACGATGAATCCCACTGCAGCCCTGCCGCCCGGCATCTTGTTCGCACAGCCGTTGACGCCCGTCGCCAACTCGCTGTTCCTGTCGTTTCTCGTCGCGGTGATCCCGATCGCGGTCGCGCTGATCGCGCTCGGCGTGCTGCGCCGGCCGGCGTGGCAGGCGTCGCTGGCCGGGCTCGTCGCCGGCCTCGCGGTCGCGATCGGCGCGTGGGGCATGCCGGCCGGCCTCGCGCTCAACGCGGTCGGCGCCGGCATGGCGCTCGCGGTCGTGCCCGTGATGTGGATCGTCTTCAACGCCTTGCTGCTGTACAACATCGCGGTGAAGTCGGGGCGCTTCGACCAGTTCCGGCAGTGGATGCTCGACAACCTGCCCGACGATCGGCGCCTCGTGCTGCTCGTCGTCGCGTTCTCGTTCGGCTGCCTGCTCGAAGGGATCTCGGGCTTCGGCACGCCGGTCGCGATCACCAGCGCGCTGCTGATCGCACTCGGCTTCCCCGCGCTCGAAGCGCTCACCTACACGCTGCTGTTCAACACGGCGCCGGTCGCGTTCGGCGCGCTCGGCGTGCCGATCACCGTGCTCGGCGCGGTCACGTCGCTGCCGCCGACCACGCTTGCCGCGATGGTCGGCCGGCAACTGCCGTTCTTTGCGCTGCTGCTGCCGTTCTACGTGGTCGGCGCGTATGGCGGCCTGCGCTCGATTGCGAAGCTGTGGCCCGCGCTGCTCGTGTCCGGCGGCAGCTTCGCGATCGCGCAGTTCGTCACGTCGAACTTCCTCGGCTATCAGCTCACCGACGTGCTGGCGTCGCTCACGTCGCTGATCGTCACGATCGGCTTCCTGCAGGTGTGGAAGCCGCAGCCCGATCCGCAATACGCACTCGCGCGCAGCGTGCCCGCGACGGCCGGCGCCGCGCGTGCGGGCTTCGGCGGCTGGCTGCCGTGGATCGTCGTGTCGGTGGTCGTGATCGTCTGGGTGCACGCGAACATCGCCGCGATCGGCGACGTGAAGATCAAGTGGCCGGGCCTGCACAACACGGTGTTCGTGTCGCTGTACCACAAGCCGTATGCGGCGGTCTGGGACTTCCAGCCGCTCGGCACCGGCACCGCGATCCTCGTGTCGGCAATCATCACGGCCGCGATGACGCGCACGGGCATCGGCGCGTTCTTCGAATGCGTGGTCAAGACGTGGCGGCAGACGTGGATCGCGATCGTCACGGTGATGATGATCGTCGGCCTCGCGTACCTGCTGAACTACTCGGGGATCAGCTACACGCTCGGCACCGGCGTCGCGTCGACCGGCGCGCTGTTCCCGCTCGTGTCGGCGTCGCTCGGCTGGATCGCGGTGTTCCTGTCCGGCAGCGATACGTCGGGCAATGCGCTGTTCGGCAACCTGCAGGTGGTCGCCGCCCGGCAGCTCGGCCTCGATCCGGTGCTGATGGCCGCGACCAACTCGTCCGGCGGCGTGATGGGCAAGATGATCTCGCCGCAGAACATCGCGACGGGCGTGTCGACGACGGACCTGAAGGGGCAGGAGGGCGTCGTGTTCGCGCGCACCTTCTGGCACAGCGTGATTCTCACGCTGCTGCTCGGCGTGCTGGTGTTCCTGCAGCAGCACGTGCTGACGTGGATGATCCCGGCGCTGCCGAAGTAACGCGCGGCGCAGGGCAGGAAGGAAGGCACGAGGAAAACAACGAGGGAAGGCGCGGGAATAGCGCCGGAAAGACGATGGAAGGGCGCGGAACCGGTGAACGCGCGGCGGCTCAGCGCGCGTTCACCTGCCGCGTTGCAGGCATCGCATCGTGCGCTGCATGCTGCGCCGGCAGGATGCACGCGAGGAACGCATCGATCGCGGGGCTGTGGCGGCGCGCCTTCAGGTAGTACACGTATTCGTCGATCGTCGTGTCGACACCGCGCAGCTCGACGACGCGCAGGTCCGGATGACGCTCGGCCTCGCCGCGCGGAAAGAGGCTCCCGCCGACGCTGTGCAGGACGGCCTCGCGGATCGCTTCGCGGCTGCCGATCTCGGCGACCGAGGTGGCCGCGACGCCGGCCGATGCGAGGATCGTCTCCGTGCAGCGGCGCGTGACCGAGCCTTCCTCGCGAATCAGCAGCCGCACGTCGGCGAGCTGCGCGGCGTCGATCGCGTCGAAGCGCGCGAGCGGATGGTCGCGATGCACGACGAGCACCAGCGGATCGGTCGAGATCACTTTGCGTTCGAGGCCTTCCGCGTCATTGCGCTGCGACGACACCGCGAGATCGATGCGGAATTCGTGCAGCGCCTGCAGGATTTCCTCGGAATTGCCGATCCGGCACGTGAGCGCGATCGATGGATGCGCGTGCGAGAAACGGCCGACCGCATCCATGATGTAGTACGGCCCGGTCGCGCCGATCCGCAACTGACCTTCGAACAGGCCGCCGATGTTGCGCAGCGTGACGTCGGCCTGCGCTTCGAGCGCGATCATCTTCTCGATGAGCGGCAGCAGCTCGATGCCGGTCTCGGTGACCTCGAGCTTGCGGCCGCTGCGGTAGAACAACTCGACGCCGTACAGCTGCTCGACCTGCCGGATCTGCGCGGCGATCGTCGGCTGGCTCACGCCGAGGTGGCGCGCGGCGCGCGTGATGCTGCCCTGCCGGACGGTCGCATGGAACGCCTTCAGCTGATCGAACACGACTCGGCTTCTCCCCCTCTGTATCGCGCGTCAGCGTAGCGCATGCGTATGTCGGCCGGATGAAAGGCGCGTTGTGCGCCGCTTCGCAAAAAAGCTGGGGGTGAGCGCAAGAAACCTGCTGGAACCGGTCACGGCCGGGACATGCCGGTGCGGACTAATAGCGGCAACGCACCGACCGCCGGCCCCGCTCGACCGGCGCCATCCCTCCTACGACAAACAGGATCTTCTTCATGTCCGCCACCAATCGACGCGATTTCCTGCGCCTCGCCGCCCAGTCGGCCGGCGCGATGGCCGCCTACGCCGGCTTTCCGCCGGCCATCCGCAACGCGCTGGCCATGCCGGCCGCGTATCGCACCGGCACGATCCGCGACGTCGAACACGTCGTGATCTTCATGCAGGAAAACCGCTCGTTCGACCATTACTTCGGCGGGTTGCGCGGCGTGCGCGGTTTCAACGACCCGCGCCCGCACCTGCTGCCGAGCGGCGCGCCGGTGTGGCAGCAGCCGCCGGCGTCGGTGTTCACGAAGAACTACCATTCGCGCGGGCTCGATCCGGCCGCGCCGTACGTGCTGCCGTTCTACCTCGATCCGAAGCAGACGACCGAATTCCAGCCGGGCACCAACCACGGCTGGAGCAGCGGCCATCTGTCCTGGAACAACGGCCAGTGGGACCAGTGGGTGAACCAGAAGCAGGATGTCCTGACGATGGGCTACCTGAAGCGCCAGGATCTTACGTACCACTACGCACTCGCCGACGCGTTCACGATCTGCGATTCGTACTTCTGCTCCGCGCACGCCGACACGGCGCCGAACCGCATCTATCTGTGGACCGGCACGATCGACCCGCGCAACGTCTACGGCAACCCGCCGAACGGCCCGGGCATCGGCGAGCGCGACGATGTGAACGGCTACACGTGGACGACCTACGCGGAACGCCTCGAGAACGCGAAGATCAGCTGGAAGCTGTACCAGGGCGGCACCGGCATTCCGGGCGACCCGACCGACAACTACACCGACAATTCGCTGATGTTCTTCAAGCGCTTCCAGGTGAAGGAAGGCGCGAGCGGCCCGCTCGTCGACAAGGGCGCGTCGGATCACACGCTCGCCGAGCTGAAGGCGGACGTGCAGGCGAACCGGCTGCCGCAGGTGTCGTGGATCGTCGCGCCGTACAAGTACAGCGAGCACCCGCAGGCGTCGCCGACCGACGGCGCGTTCTACATCGACATGGTGCTCGAAGCGCTGACGTCGAACCCCGAGGTGTGGGCGAAGACGGTGTTCATCCTGAACTACGACGAGAACGACGGGCTGTTCGACCACGTCGTGCCGCCGGTGCCGCCGGTCACGAGCGGTGTGGGCGGCCAGGGCATCGTGTCGTCGAACCTGCTGTCGAACCTCGGCGACGAACTGCTCGACCTGAACAAGTATCCGGGCGAGATGAGCCCGCTCGTGCCGGGCGCGGACCCGGGCGGCATCCAGCCGATCGGCCTCGGGCCGCGCGTGCCGCTGATCATCATCTCGCCGTGGACGAAGGGCGGCTGGGTCTGCTCGGAGACGTTCGACCATACGTCGGTGCTGCGTTTCCTCGAAGCGCGCTTCGGCGTGAAGGAGCCGAACATCAGCGCGTGGCGCCGGTCGATCTGCGGCGACCTCACGTCGGCGTTCGACTTCTCCGCGCGCCCCGACACGCGCACGGCGAGCTTCACGGTGCCCCAGCACATCGCGACGGCCGGCCAGGCGTACCAGGTGCCCGCGCAGCAGTCGATGCCGGCGCAGGAAGCGGGCACGCGTCCGGCACGTGCGTTGCCGTACGAACTGTTCGTGCATGCCCGCGTGAACGGCCGCGACGACGCTGTATCGCTCGATTTCGCGAATTCGGGCGATGCGGGCGCCGCGTTCTACGTGTACGACCGCCGCAATCCGGCGACGCCGCCGCGCCGCTATGCGGTGTCGTCGCACGACCGGTTCGCCGATACGTGGAGCACGTCGGCCGCGGGCGGCGACTACCATCTCGCCGCGTATGGCCCGAACGGCTATCTGTGCGAATTCCAGGGCAATACGCGGCTGGCCGCTGACGCCCGCCACGCGAACCCGGAAGCGAAAATCGGCTACGACGTGCGCAACCGTCACGTGTACCTGCAACTGCGCAACAGCGGGCGCGCGAGCTGCCGTGTGGTCGTCGACAATGCATACAGCCACGCGCATGCGCGCAGCTACACGCTGGCGCCGGGCGAGCGCATCGAGGATCACTTCGAGCTGTCGTCGAGCCACGGCTGGTACGATCTGACGATCACCGCGACGACGCTGCGCGGCGGCGACGACAAGGTCGTGCGCCGCTTCGCGGGCCACGTCGAGACGGGCCGGCCGAGCCAGAGCGATCCGGGGCCGCTCAAGCAGACGGCCTGACGGCAAGCCGGCGTCGCGCGGTTCGGCGGCCTGCTTGTCCGCCGCCGCGCGACGCCGCGTGCCGGTCGGTTTCATCCGGATTCCGGCACGCGGGATTGGTTTTTGGAAACTGAAAACTGTTGACAATATGTCGGGGCGAGGGTATACAGGGATCATTCGCCGATATGGCGCCCTCGTTTTCATTCGCAGCTTTGCTGCCTGCCGACCATGACTGCCCCGAACGCGCTCAACGCCATCGAACTCCTGCAAAGCCAGTCGCTCGCGATGATTGTCCAGGACATGCTCGAGCGCGCGATCGTGTCCGGCGAATACGCACCCGGCGAGAAACTCAATGAAGTCGATATCGCGACCAAGCTGAACGTGTCGCGCGGCCCCGTGCGCGAGGCATTCCGCGCGCTCGAGCAGGCCGGGCTGCTGCGCAACGAGAAGAACCGTGGCGTGACGGTGCGCATCGTGCCGTTGCGCGAAGCCGAGGAGATCTACGAAGTGCGCGCGATGCTCGACGAATCGGTCGCGCGCGCGCTTGCGAAGCGCATTTCGCCCGATACGCTGAAGGTGCTGAAGGGCATCATCCAGTCGATGAAGGATGCCGCGAAGACGCATGACGTCACGCGCTATACCGAGCTGAACGTGCAGTTCCACGATGCGATGGTGGTGGGCGTCGGCAATACGCACCTCACTGATACCTATCGCCGGCTCGTGCGCCAGCTCGGGCTGCTGCGCCAGGCCGCGATCGAAGCCGAGGAGGATGCGATCGCGGTGTCGGCGGCCGAGCACGACAAGATCGTGCAGGCGCTCGCCGGCGGCGACGAGGAGAAGGCGGTTGCGCTTGTGCGCGAGCACGTCGCGCATGGGCTCGCGCGGATGCGCCGCACGCACGAACAGGGGCTGCCCGCGACGGGCAAGGCGGCGCGGGAGAAAGTCGCGCGCGTGTAAAGCGGCCGCGCGGGCCGCTGCATCAAAAGCAAAGGGACGCTTCTTGGCGTCCCATTTTCATTGAGCGTCACGTCATCGCATCAGCGTATTGTCACGCCTTGTCAGCCTTCCCCGCCGCACTCGCAAACTTCGCGAGCCACGTGTCGACCCTCGCCGGCTGCCGGCTCTCGTCCTCCGCGCGTTCCTTGCGGCGGATCGCGTTGCGCACGACGTGCGCGCCGACATAGCGAATCGGCTCAGGCGGGAAAGCCCCAAGCGGGCCGCGCACGATCGGGCTGCGCGTCCACGCGTTGTCGAGGCCGAGCACCAGCGACGACAGAATCTGCCCGCCCATGTAGGTCGGCCCGACGCCGTTGCCCGAATAGCCGAAGCCGTAGAACACGTTCGGCGCATCGTCGAGGCGGCCGAAGAACGGGAAGCCCGTTACCGAGCGGTCTGACGGGCCGTTCCAGCTCGCGGTGACCGGCACGCCCGCGAGCGACGGGAAGAATTCGCGCAGGCTCCGCGTGAGCTGCGCCTCGTACGGCGAGCGCTGGTCGAACACGGGCGCGATGCGGCTGCGCCACGAGAACGTGTTGCCGCCCTTGCCGAGCATCAGCCGGCCGTCGGCGGTCGTGCGGTAGTAGTAGACGAAGATCCGCGAATCGAGCACCGACACGCCGTCCACGAGCCCGGTCTGCTCGAGCAGCGCCGGGCATTTCTCGGTGATGACCATGTCGCTCGACACCACCGCTATCGTGCGCTCGAACTGCGGGAAGCGGCTCGCCATCCACGCGTTGATCGCGAAGACCAGCTTGCCCGCGCGCACGCTGCCCGACGGCGTGCGTACGACGGCCGGCTGTCCCGGCGTGAAGTCGACGAACGGCGAGCGCTCGTAGATCCGGATCCCCATCGCGAGCGCGACGCGGCGCAGCCCGCGCACGAGCTTGCCCGGATGCACGGTCGCGGCGATCGGCGAGTACACGCCGTCGAGATTGCGCGCGGAACCCGAGCGGCGCGCGACTTCGGCGGCCGGCAGCGGCGCGTAGCTGTGGATCCCGCACGCGGCGAGCGCGTCGAGCACCGGCGCGAGCGTGCCGATCTGCGCGCGGGACGTGGCGGTGTACAGCGTGCCGTCGAGCCGCAGCTCGGCATCGATGCCGTGCGCCCGGCAGAAGTCGGCGATGTGCTGGACGGCCGCTTCCGACGCCTTCACGAGCCGGATCGCTTCCGCTTCGCCGAACAGCCGCCGCAGCGTCAGGAATTTCGCGGACCACGTGAGCAGGCACCCGCCGTTGCGCCCGCTCGCGCCGGCGCCGCACAGGTCGGCCTCGAGTATCGCGATGTCGAGCGCCGGGTTCTGCTGCTTGGCCTGGATCGCGGTCCAGAGCCCCGTGAAGCCGCCGCCGACGATACAGACGTCGGCCTGCGTTGCGCCCTGCAGCGCGGGGGCGAGATCGCCATCGTTGAACAGGGCCTGTTCGATCCAGAAGGGTCGCATCGGGTGTCGTGCCAGTAGAGGTCCAGAGGTCCACCGTGCCGCGCACGGCGGGAGAAAACCAAAGCGAAACCGCCGCACGGCGACGCGCGGCGGGAAGCCGTGCGCCGCCGTGCGGCCCGGGACAGCGCGTTCAGGCGGCTGCTTCGGCGGAGATGCGGCGCACGCCCATCGCCTTCAGCGTGTCGGCGATCGCGGCGACCGCGCCCGGAATGCCGGCTTCACCGAAGTGGCCGATGCAGCCGACGCGGAACGTGTCGACTTCGGTCAGCTTGCCCGGATACAGAATGTAGCCGCGCTTTTTGACCTCCTGATAAAAGCGCTTGAAGTCGTAGTTCGGATCGTCCGGCGCGTGGAACGTGACGATGATCGGCGCCTGGATCGCCGGATCGAGGAAGGGCCGGAAGCCGAGCGCGAGCATCCCGTCGATCAGCGCGCGGTAATTGCGCTGGTAGCGGCCGCCGCGCGCGGCGAGCCCGCCTTCGTCGACGTATTGCGCGACGGCCGCATCGAGCGCCGCGACCACGTGCGTCGGCGGCGTGAAGCGCCACTGGGTCGTGCGCTGCATGTAGACCCACTGGTCGTACAGGTCCATCGCGAGCGAGTGGCTGTTGCCTTCGCAACGCTCGAGCGTGCTGCGCTTCGCGATCACGAAGCCGAGCCCCGGCACGCCTTCGAGGCATTTGCCGGATGCGGCGATCACCGCATCGAACGGCGTCGTGCGCGCGTCGATGTCGATCGCGCCGAACGAACTCATCGCGTCGACGATCAGCCCGCGGCCGTGCTGCTCGACGACCTTCGCGACGTCGTGCAGCGGGTTCAGCACGCCCGCGCCGGTTTCGCAGTGCACGAGCGCGACGTGCGTGATGGTCGGATCGGCGGCGAGCGCGCGCTCGACGTCGGCCGGATCGACGCGGCGCTCCTCGCTGTAGTCGATCGTCGTGAGCTTGCGGCCGAGCACGCGGCAGATCTTCGCGAGGCGCGCGCAGTAGGCGCCGTTGTTCGGCACCAGCAAGTGGCCGTCGCGCGGCACGAGCGTGCCGATCGCCGCTTCGACCGAGAACGTGCCGCTGCCTTGCAGCGGCACGCATTCGTGCGTGCCTTCGCCGTGCACGATCTGCAGCAGCCGTTCGCGCAGCCGCGCGGTGATCGCGTTGAAGTCGCTGTCCCACGATCCCCAGTCGCGCAGCATCGCGTCGCGCGTGCGGTCCGAGGTCGTCAGGGGGCCGGGGGTGAGCAGGATGGGCTGGGTGGCGAGCGTCATGGTGTCTCCTTGATGAAGTCGGGACGTCACGTGAATGCGGCTAAGGGATCAATGGCGATGCGGATTGCGCCAGGCCTGCGTGCGGCGCAACAGACGGTGCGAGATGCAGGCGAACAGCACGCACGCGAACGACGAGGTCGCGAGCACGAGCGTCGCCATCGCGGCGGCCGGGCCCATCTGGCCCGCGTCGTCGAGGTTCAGGATCGCGACGGACGCGGGCTGCGTGTCCGGCGAGTACAGGAACGCGACGGCGGAGACCGTCGTCATCCCGTTGACGAACAGGTAGCGCGCGATCAGCAGGATCGCGGGCAGGCACACGGGCACGGTCACGCGCACGAAGGTCTTGTAGAACGGCACCTTCAGCGACGCCGACACGGCCTCGAACTCGCTATCGATCTGCCGCAGCGCCGTGACGGCCGTCAGGTGGCTCGACGCGTAGTAGTGGACGACCGTGACGATCGCGAGCAGCCACAGCGTCCCGTACAGCCCGTTCAGCGGATTGCCGGGCGCGTTGAACAGGAAGATGTAGCTGATGCCGAGCACGAGGCCGGGCACGCCCATCGGCAGGATCGCGCACAGGCTGATGAAGCCGCGCAGCCAGCGCGCGCCGCGCGTTTTCTCGATCAGGTAGGCGCCGCCGAACACGACGATCGTGCCGCCGAGCGCGACGGTCGCCGCCATCCGCAGGCTGTTCTTGTACGCGTCGAAGATGCCGGCGCCGATCAGCCCCATCTTGTAGTGCTGCAGCCCGAGGCTCATCTGGTACGGCCAGAACTTCACGAACGACGCGAACACCGAGATGCCGACCACCGCGATGAAGAACGCGCACACCAGCGCGCAGTACGCGAGCATCGCGGCGTCGAAGCCGCGCGACGGCTTCGGCTGGTACGGCGTCGAGCGCGCGCCGAGCTGCGACTGCTGGCGGCGGCGGATGAAGTAGTCGACGCCGAACGCGACGAGCGCCGGGCACAGCAGCATCAGGCTCACGACCGCGCTGCGGTTGAAGTCCTGCAGCCCGATGATCAGCTTGTAGATGTCGGTCGACAGCACGTTGTACGAACCGCCGATCACCACCGGCACGCCGAAGTCGTTGATGCACATCGTGAACGCGACCATCGTCGCGCTGATCAGCCCGTACTTCGCGCCGGGCAGCGTGATCGTGAAGAACTTGCGCGTGCGGCGCGTGCCCATCGCGTCGGCGGCCTCGTAGAGCCGGCCGTCCGCGAGCGACAGCGCGGTGACGAGGATCATCAGCACGTGCGGGAACGATGCGTACACCATGCTCGCGACGATGCCCGGCAGCCCGTAGATCGAATGGCCGTGCAGCAGCGGTTTGAGCAGCCCCGCGTTGCCGAACCAGTAGATGAACGATACGGCGGACAGCAGCGTCGGTGCGAGCAGCGGCAGCAGCGCGATCGTGCGGGCGGCGTTCTTCAGCGGCATGCACGAGCGCGTCAGCGCATACGCGAACGTGAACGCCATCGGCACGACGATCGCCGTGACGAGCGTGCCGACCGTCAGCGAATGCAGCATCGAGCGCAGCACGCCGCTGTCCTCGAGATACTCGATGAAGTTGTGCGCGCCGACGAAGTGCCCGTCCGCATCGACGAAGCATTTCTGCACGACGAGCGCGAGCGGCAGCAGCAGGAACAGCGACATCAGCGCGGCCATCGCGACGAGCGCGAGCTGTGCGACGCGGTCGTGCCAGTGCGTGATCTGCCGCACGTCGGCGGGGGCGGCCGCGCCGCGGCGGCGTTCGGTGAGGACGGTGCTCATTGCAGTCGCTCCTTCGCGCTCGGAAACACGCGCACATGCTCTCGGTCGAGTGCGAGGTCGACCCGCGCGCCGGCCTGCACGCCGGTGCGATCGACGTCGTGATACGACAGGTCGGCGACGATCTCCTGGCCGTCGAGCCCGTCGATCTTGAAGCTCACGCGGCAGAACGCGCCGAGGAATTCGAGCTTCTCGACGCGGCCGGCCAGCACGTTGTCGGGCGTCTCGCCAGGAATGCGGATGCGCAGGTCCTCGGGGCGCACATAGACCGACACGGCCGCGCCCTGCGCCGGCCGGGTGGCGCAGGGCCGGCAGTCGAAGCCGACGCCGCCGGCGCGCAGCGTGCCGTCCTGCGCGACTTCGGCGGGAATCGTGTTGACGCGGCCGATGAAGTCCGCGACGAACGGCGACGCGGGCTGCCGGTAGATTTCGAGCGGCGTGCCGATCTGCTCGATCACGCCGTGATTCATCACGACGATGCGGTCGGCCATCGACAGCGCTTCTTCCTGGTCGTGCGTGACCATGATCGTCGTCACGCCGAGCCGCTGCTGCAGCGCGCGGATCTCCTGGCGCAGCCGCACGCGCACGCGTGCGTCGAGCGCCGACAGCGGTTCGTCGAGCAGCAGCAGGCCGGGCGACGTCGCTAGGGCGCGCGCGAGCGCGATGCGCTGCTGCTGGCCGCCGGACAACTGCCCTGGATGCTTGCGATGGCTGTCGGGCAGGCCGACCAGCGCGAGCAGCGTATGCACGCGCTCGTGGATCACCTCGCGCTTCATCTTGCGGTTCACCAGCCCGTACGCGACGTTGTCGTAGACGGTGAGGTTCGGAAACAGCGCGTACGACTGGAACACGATCCCGTAGTCGCGCAGTTGCGGCGGCAGCCGCGAGATGTCGCGGCCGTCCTGCATGATGTGGCCGGCGTTTTGCGCCTCGAGCCCCGCGATGATCCGCAGCAGCGTGGTTTTCCCGCAGCCGGACGGCCCCAGGAAGCAGATCATCTCGCCCTTCATCACGCTCAGGTTGATGTCGGTGAGGACTTGTGTGTCGTTGTACCGCTTTTCGATGCGTTCTACGCTCAGATAGGGTGCCATGCACGCCTCCACGCTGCGGGCGGCCCGCCAGCGGGCCGGATACGACGATGGGAACAGATGCGGGGCGGCGCGTGACGCGGCCCCGCTGCTGGGTGCGGCGTTACTGCCGGGTCATTGCTGCGTCTTCGCCCCGTAGCGCTTCTGCCAGGTGTCGAGAATCGACAGGCGGTTCTTCGCGGACCACACGAAGTCGTTCTTCACGAGCAGGTCCGCATAGTTGTCGGGGATGCCCGAGAGTTTGCGCGCGACGCCCGGGTACGCGACGATCGCCCACCAGCGCGCGGTGATCTCGTTCGCTTCCTTGCTCGCCATGAAGTCGGCCAGCTTCTTCGCGGCGTCCGGCTGCTTGGTCGTCTTCATGATCGCCGTGCCTTCCATGTCCCAGCCGAGCCCTTCCTTCGGGAACACCAGGTCGATCGGCGCGCCCTGCGCCTGCAGCTCGTGGCCGCGGAATTCGAACGAGATGCCGATCGGGAATTCGCCGGTGCCGGCGAGCGTGCACGGCTTCGAGCCCGAATGCACGTACTGCGCGACGTTCTTGTCGAGCGCGTCCATGAATTTCCAGCCACGGTCGTCGCCGAAGGTCTGCAGCCACGCCGTGACGTCGAGATAGCCGGTGCCCGACGACACCGGGCTCGGCATCACGATCGCGCCCTTGTAGATCGGCTTCGTCAGGTCTTCCCACGACGTCGGCTTCGGAATGTTCTTCGCCTGCGCGGCGACGCGGTTGTAGCAGATCGTCGCGCCCCACACGTCCATGCCGACCCAGCGCGGCGGCGTGTTCGCGTCGCTGTACTTGCGCGTGAGCTGGTCGAAGCCCTTCGGCGCGTACGGCATCAGCATCCCCTGCAGGTCGAGCAGCGTGAGGCTCGATGCGGCGAGACCGAGCACGACGTCCGCGCGCGGGTTGTTCTTTTCGGCGAGGAGTTTCGCGGTGACCGAGCCGGTCGAGTCGCGCACCCAGCGGATCTCGATGTCGGGGTTCGCCTTCTCGAACGCGTCCTTGTAGGGCTTCATCGCCTCGTCTTCCAGCGCGGTGTAGACGAGCAGCGACGTCTTCGCGTGGGCCGCCTGCGCCGCGCCCAGCGCGACTGCGGCGGCCAGCGCGAGACGGGCCACGCCCGTCGCCCATCCATTCAAACGCTTGTGTACCGGCACTTCGTTCATCTTCAGACCCCTTGACTGTGGCGCCGCGGCGAGCGGCGGATGAGTAGAGACCAGCCCTCTTCGTGCTTCCTCGTGTTTTCGTATTTTGCTTTCTGTTCTCTGCATGTTGTTGACAATCTACAAATCATCCATTTTAATGTCAAGCATGGAAAACACCTCCTCGGCGCGGCGCGGGCGCCGACAGCTCAACCCCCTTCGAACCGAAAGGACTGAACGTCATGACTGAAACGCCTGTATCCGTGGAAGTGAACGGCCGCCGCTACAACTGGATGAGCCGCCCCGTGGTGGTCGTCTGCGTCGACGGCTGCGCCTATGAATATCTCGAGATGGCGGCCGAGGCCGGCGTGGCGCCGTTCCTGCGCACGCTGCTGAAGCCGGGCACGGCGCTCAAGGGCGAGTGCGTGGTGCCGAGCTTCACGAACCCGAACAACCTGTCGATCGTGACCGGCGTGCCGCCGGCGATCCACGGGATCAGCGGCAACTACTTCTACGATCGCGACACCGGCGCCGAGGTGCTGATGAACGATCCGAAGTACCTCGTCGCGCCCACCGTGCTCGCGACCTTCGCCGAACAGGGCGCGCGCGTCGCGGTCGTCACCGCGAAGGACAAGCTGCGGCGCCTGCTCGGCAAGGGGCTCAAGGGCATCTGCTTCTCGTCGGAAAAGGCCGACGAGGCGAGCATCGAGGAAAACGGCATCGACAACGTGCTCGAACTGGTCGGCAAGCCGGTGCCGAGCGTGTACAGCGCGGACCTGTCGGAATTCGTGTTCGCGGCCGGCGTGCGCCTGCTCGAGACGCGCCCGATCGACCTGATGTACCTGTCGACCACCGACTACGTGCAGCACAAGTGCGCACCCGGCACGGACGGCGCGAACGCGTTCTACCAGATGATGGACACGTATCTGAAGCGGCTCGACGAACTCGGCGCGATCGTCGCGATCACGGCCGACCACGGGATGAACGCGAAGCACGACGGCGAGACCGGCGAGCCGAACGTGATCTACCTGCAGGAGCTGTTCGACGAGTGGCTCGGCCACGATGCGGCGCGCGTGATCCTGCCGATCACCGATCCGTACGTCGTGCACCACGGCGCGCTCGGCTCGTTCGCGACCGTCTACGTGCCGGATTCCGCCGATGCCGACGCGCTGCGCGCGCGACTCGCCGCGGTGGACGGCATCGAGGTCGTGCTGACGGGCGCCGAAGGCTGCGCGCGGTTCGAGCTGCCGCCGGCGCGGATGGGCGACCTGATCGTGATCTCGAAGCAGGACGTCGTGCTCGGCACGCGCCGCATCAAGCACGACCTGTCCGGCCTCGACGTGCCGCTGCGCTCGCACGGCGGGATCTCCGAGCAGATCGTGCCGCTGATCTTCAGCAAGCCGGTCGCGACCGACGTTTCGGGCCGCGCGCGGCTGCGCAACTTCGACATCATCGACATCGCGCTCAACCATCTGCAGTGATACGCACGTATCCGCCAGGGAGATACTCATGAACGCCATTGCAGCATCGACGGATGTCCACGCGCTTCATCGTGAAGCACTGCGAATCGATGGTGAACGGATCCATCGCGACGCGGTGATCGAGGTACGAAACCCGTACGACGGCTCGCTCGTCGGCACCGTGCCGAAGGCGACGCTCGACGACGTGCGGCGCGCATTCGCGGTCGCCCGCGCGTACCGGTCGTCGCTCACGCGCCACGAGCGGGCGGCGATCCTGCGTCGTGCGGCCGACATCGTGCGTGCCCGCACCGCCGAGATCGCCGAGCTGATCACGGCCGAAGCCGGGCTGTGCATCAAGGATTCGACGTATGAAGCGGGGCGCGTCGCCGACGTGCTCACGTTCGGCGCGGGCGAAGTGCTGAAGGACGACGGGCAGATCTTCTCGTGCGATCTGACGCCGCACGGCAAGAAGCGCCGCGTGTACACGCAGCGCGAGCCGCTGCTCGGCGTGATTTCCGCGATCACGCCGTTCAATCATCCGATGAACCAGGTCGCGCACAAGGTCGTGCCGTCGGTCGCCACCAACAACCGGATCGTCGTGAAGCCGTCGGAGAAGGTGCCGCTGTCGTGCTACCTGTTCGCGGACATCCTGTACGAAGCGGGCCTGCCGCCGCAGATGCTGCAGGTGCTGACCGGCGACCCGAAGGACATCGCGGACGAACTGATCACGAACCCGGCGATCGACCTGATCACGTTCACCGGCGGCGTGTCGATCGGCAAATCGATCGCGTCGCGGATGGGCTACCGGCGCGCGGTGCTCGAGCTCGGCGGCAACGACCCGATCATCGTGATGGAGGATGCCGACCTCGACGAGGCGAGCACGCTCGCGGTGTCGGGCTCGTACAAGAACTCGGGGCAGCGCTGCACCGCGATCAAGCGGATGCTCGTGCACGAGGCGGTGGCCGATCGCTTCACCGAGCTGGTGGTCGAGAAGACCCGCGCGTGGGCGTACGGCAACCCGGCCGATCCATCGGTCGACATGGGCACGGTGATCGACGAAGCGGCCGCGAAGTTCTGCGAGCAGCAGGTGAACGACGCGATTTCGCGCGGCGCGCGCCTGCTGGTCGGCAACGTGCGCGACGGCGCGCTGTATTCGCCGACGGTCGTCGATCGCGTGACGCCCGACATGCCGCTCGTGAAGTACGAGACGTTCGGGCCCGTGTCGCCGATCATGCGCTTTCGCGACATCGACGAGGCGATCCGGATGTCGAACAGCACCGACTATGCGTTGTCGTCGTCGGTCTGCACGAACCGCTTCGACAGCATCACGCGCTTCATCACGGAGCTCGAAGTCGGCAGCGTGAACGTGCGCGAGGTGCCGGGCTACCGGCTCGAACTGACGCCGTTCGGCGGCGTGAAGGATTCGGGTCTCGGCTACAAGGAAGGCGTGCAGGAAGCGATGAAGAGCTTCACGAATACGAAGACCTATTCGCTGCCGTGGTAAGTCGCACGTAATGTGCGGACATTCGCGCCCGCACCGGTTTCACGGCCGGTGCGGGCGTTATTCGATCGGCTCATATCGTTAGCCGATTTGCGTTTTTGCCGGGCTTGCCAGCATCGGTAGAATTCGCGGACCTCTCGAACGGCGCACGTGCGCCGGCGGGATCACTCCCTTCAATCATTCGGGGTCCGCATCATGAAAATCCTCCGCTCCATCCTGGTCGTCGCGATGCTGCAGGCCGTCGCGGCCACGAGTGCGCTCGCCGCCGACGACCTGTCGCAGATCAAGTCGGCCGGCGTGTTCCGGGTCGGCACCGAAGGCACGTATGCGCCGTTCACGTATCACGATGCGACGGGCAAGCTGACCGGCTTCGACGTCGACATCGCGACCGCGATCGCGCAGCGGCTCGGCGTGAAGCCCGAATTCGTCGAAGGCAAGTGGGACGGGCTGATCGCGGGCCTCGACGTGAACCGCTACGACGCGGTCGTCAACGAAGTGTCGATCACCGACGCGCGCAAGGCGAAATACGATTTCTCGACGCCGTACATCACGTCGCACGCGGTGCTGATCGTGCGCGCGGACAACACGTCGATCCGCTCGTTCGACGACCTGAAGGGCAAGAAATCCGCGAACACGCTGACGAGCAACTTCGGCAAGCTCGCGGCCGCGCACGGTGCGGACGTGGTGCCGGTGCAGGGCTTCAACGAATCGATCGATTTGCTGAGCTCGGGGCGCGTCGACGCGACGATCAACGACTCGCTGTCGTACCTCGATTTCCGCAAGCACAAGCCCGACGCGAAACTGAAGATCGCGGCGACCGACACGACCGGCGCCGGCGATGCGTCGGGCGTGCTGCTGCGCAAGGGCAGCCCCGCGCTGGTGGCCGCGATCGACAAGGCGCTCGCCGACATCAAGGCCGACGGCACCTACGCGAAGATCTCGCAGAAGTATTTCGGCCGCGACGTGTCGCAGCCGTGATGCGAGGCTGAACGATGCCGGCCTGGCTGCACCTGATGGCGGAATCGCTGCGGCCCCTGCTCGTTGCGGGGCTCGTGTTCACGGTTCCGCTCACGCTCGCGTCGTTCGCGATCGGCCTGCTGCTCGCGTTCGGTGCGGCGCTCGCGCGCCTGTTCGGGCCGCGCTGGGCGCAGGCCGGCGTACGCTTCTACATCTGGCTGTTTCGCGGTTCGCCGCTGCTCGTGCAGTTGTTCGTGATCTTCTACGGACTACCGAATGTCGGAATCGTGCTCGATCCTTTGACCGCCGCCGTGATCGGCTTCTCGCTGAACGTCGGTGCGTACAACGCCGAGGTGATTCGCGGCGTGATCGAATCGATCCCGAAGGGGCAGTGGGAAGCCGCCTATTCGATGGCGATGACGCGCGCGCAGGCGCTGCGTCGCGCGATCCTGCCGCAGGCCGCGCGCGTCGCGCTGCCCGCGCTGTCGAATTCGTTCATCTCGCTCGTGAAGGACACGTCGCTCGCGGCCGTGCTGACCGTGCCGGAAATCTTCCAGGCCGCGCAGCGCATCGCGGCCGTGACCTACGAGCCGCTGATCCTCTACACCGAAGCCGCATTGATCTATCTGCTGTTCAGCTCGGTGCTCTCCACGCTGCAACGTCGCCTCGAACTCCGTTTCGGCCGTCACGCGCTGTTCCATGCGGAGTTGCGATGATTCGTCTCGAGCGCATCGACAAGTCGTTCGGCGCGCATCGCGTGCTGAGCGCGATCGACCTCGCATTGCAGCCCGGCAGCGTGACGGCGCTGATCGGGCCGTCCGGCAGCGGCAAGAGCACGCTGCTGCGCTGCGTGAACCTGCTCGAAGTGCCCGAGACGGGCACGCTCACGGTCGGTGACGCGCGCATCGAATTCACGGCGGGGCACCGGCCGTCGCGCGACGCCGTGTTCGCGGTGCGCCGGCAGACCGGCATGGTGTTCCAGAATTTCCAGCTGTTTCCGCACCTGAGCGTCGTGCAGAACGTGATGGAAGGGCTCGTGACCGTGCAGCGCTGGCCGCGCGAGCAGGCACGCGAACGCGCGCTCGCGTTGCTCGACAAGGTCGGCATTGCGGACAAGGCCGACGCGTGGCCCGCGACCTTGTCGGGCGGGCAGCAGCAGCGCGTCGCGATCGCGCGTGCGCTCGCGCCGTCGCCGCAGGTGCTGCTGTGCGACGAGCCGACGTCGGCGCTCGATCCCGAGCTGTCCGTCGAAGTCGTCGAGGTGCTGCGCCAGCTCGCGCGCGAAGGCACGACCATGCTGATGGCCACGCACGATCTGCGTCTGGCCGCATCGGTTGCGCACGATGCGGTGTTTCTCGCGGAAGGCCGCGTAGTCGAAGCCGGCGCGTCGCGCGAGCTGTTCGGCCGGCCGCGCGACCCGCGCACCGCGAAGTTCGTCGCGACGCTCGCGCAAGGCATGCCGGCCCTCTGACGTGCTGCGCGGCGGCGCTCAACCGCGCGCGTGCCCGTCGAGCACCGCCGCGATGATCGCTTCCGGCGCATCCTCCTGAACGAGGTGCCCCGCGCGCGGCACGCGGATCAGCTTGCCGCCCGCGATGCGATCGGCGAGCGCCTGCCCCTGTTCGAGCGGAATCCAGCCGTCGTCCTCGCCCCACACGATGCGTACCGGAAAGTCCGGCCGCGCGTAACGGGCTTCGGCTTCCTCGACGTAGCGCTGGCGCATCTGCGCGATCTGCCGATAGAACGCGGATTGGCCGGCGGGCGTGAGCCACGGCGAACGGTAGATCGACAGCACGTCGTCGCTCAACGGCCGCGCGACCGCATTGCCGATATAGGCCGACACGAGTGCGTGATGCGCATAGGCCGGCAGGCCGGCGAACGCGGCTTCATGCTGCGCGACGTGCCGCACGAACGGCGAGCCTTGCGGCGCGATCGCGACCGGGTTCACGAGCGTCAGGTCGGAATATGCAATGCCGTCGAGGAAATGCGCACGCAGCACGGTTGCCCCGCCGTAGTCGTGTGCGAGCACGCGCGGGCGCACGATGTTCCATGCGTCGAGCATCGCGCCGAACAGCACGTTTTGCCGGCCGAGCGATACGTCCGCGTCCGGCATGTCCGACTGGCCGTAGCCGAGCAGGTCGTAGAACAACACGCGATGGCGCCGCGCGAGCCACGGGGCGATGCGTCGCCACACCTGCGATGAAAACGGCGTGCCGTGAACGAGCACCAGCGGCGGCCCTTCACCGAGCGTTCCCCATGCGATCCGGTGGCCTTCGAAATCGAAGCGGTTCGGCAATTCGAGCATCGGCATCTCCGTGCTAACCTGTTTTGGTTGTTAACAGGTTACGCCGGTTTGCCTGGATGTGAAACCGATAGGTGAAAATAAATGGTTACTCGATACGACCCTGAGCGACAGGCGCACGCATGGAGCACGGCCGATTTCGTCGGCGGCCATCCGGCGCTCGACTTCCTGAACACGGTGGCCGACACGGGCAAGACGCGTGACGACGACAAGTTCGTCGACTGGCCGGCCGTGCGCGCGTGGGCCGGGAAGTCGGGCTTGCTGGCGGAGGCCGACCTGACGCGGTTTCTGCGTCATCCGCGGCAGGATGGTGTGGACGAGCTCGCCGCGTTGCACGGTTTTCGCGAGGACGCTTATGCCGCGCTCGCGCATCTGACGGCCGGCGACGGCGGCAGCGCAGGCGCGCGAGCGGCGAACCGTCTCGCGGAGGCGATTCGCGATGCGATCGGGCGCAGCACATTCGACGCGGTCGATGGCCGCTTCGCATGGCGGCCCGATGCGCGTGCCGCGTCGCGCTGGATGGATGCGGCGGCGCTCGGGTTCGAGCATCTGCTGCGCAGCGACGATCTCGCGCGCGTTCGGCAATGCGGCCGCTGTACGTGGTTCTTCGTCGATCGCGGCAGAGGCGTCGGACGACGGTGGTGCGACATGCGCACGTGCGGGAATCGCGCGAAGGTGGAGGCGTTCAGGGAGCGGTGAAGCCGGCGCCGCGCGGTTTGACCGGCCCGGCTCCGTATTCGTCATTCGGCGACTTGGTGCAGCCGATGTTCGGGCCACAGCCTCGCGGCGGCGAACAGCCCGGCAACGAAGAGCGGCGCACCGATCGCGAACAGGATGCCCGCGACGCGCCAGCGATCCCAGAACTGGTCGACGACCGCACGCTCCGGCGTGACAGGGTCGTACAGCACGTTGACCGCGTCGCCTTCATGCAAGCGTGGCGATGACGCCGGGCCTTGCGTGAACGTGATCGGGCGGCCGCTGTCGGTCGTGAACGCGACGATCGCCGAATGGCGCGACGAGCGTGCGGTGCCGGCCACCTCGACGACGTGGCCGATCGAGTGTGCGTAATGATGGGCGATCTGCCACTGGCGCAGGCCCGCGGCGCCTGCACCGGCCAGGAAGCCGGTGCCGATCGCGATCGGGATCAGCACGACCGCGATGTTCCAGCGGCGCCGCACCGGTTTGGCGGCAGCGCGGCGCGGCAGTGCGCCGGATCGCCGGTTGCGGCGCTCGTTCACGTACAGCAAGCCGCCGATCGAGAGCGACACGACGGCGAGCAGCGCAGGCACGGCAGCCGGAAACCAGCGTTGCGCGAAATCGTCGATCAGGGCGGGGCGCTCGGGATGGGCGGGGTCGAGCAGGACGTCGACGCTTTCCCCGATGTCGTACGCAGGGACGCTCGACGCGGTATTGCCGGCGACTTCGCGGCGCTGGCCGTCGTTCGAGAGGTAGGCGACGATCGGACGGTACGCACGCATCGCGTCGCTGTCCTGCACGATGCGTACGACCGTGCCCGGTGTGCGAACCAGCTGGCCGGCCGTGCTGCTGGCCGTGATGGCGAGCGCGGCTGCGAGCGCGAGCAGCGCAACGCCGAGTGCGAACGCGACGAACGCGTCCTTACGCGGCATGACCGGATTCGCTGCGTGTGTTGTGCGACGGATCCGGATGCGGTCGGATGGGCGACGCGCGTCGACTTGCGCGCTGCCGCCGGCGTGACCATGCCCTCTGAATGGCCCGGTCTCGTTCACATGATTCCATGTTTGACGTCCCATGCTCTCTCAGTGCCGGCAGCGATGTGGCGATCGCCGTGCCGGTTGTGTGATATTTGTCGGACGATTCTAGCGGAAACGGTGCGGGAGATGCGTGCGGCTGCATACCGCGATGCAGGCGGGGCGAATCGGCAGCGGAAATGGAAAAAGGCCGGTTAGCTTGCGCTAACCGGCCTTTGAAATTCCTGGTGGGGCGTGAGTGACTCGAACACTCGACCTACGGATTAAGAGTCCGCTGCTCTACCAACTGAGCTAACGCCCCCAACAGAAGAAAGATTATGCCCGGGTATCTCACCCTTGGCAAGTCCTTTCTGCAAATTTCTTCAAAATATTTCATCGCGACAACGGCGGCTGTCGGCGCGGTAACGAGCCATCGCTATCGGCGTGCTCCCGGTATGATGACGTCCACATGCGTTGCGCGGCGGTCGCGCAACGTTTTCTGGACATCCGAAGATGGACGAAAACGCAGTCCGCGAATTGCTGGATCGCCTGCTGGCCCCATGGGTCCGCTCGCTCGGTCTGGTCCCCGTTTCGATCGGCGACGACACCGTCACGATGCGCCTGCCGTTTTCCGGCGAATTCCGCCATTCGGGCGGCATCATCTGTGGCCAGGTGTTCACGGCCGCGGCCGACACGGCGATGGTGGTCGCGATCTCGGCCGCGCTCGGCGAGTTCCGGCCGATGACGACCGTTTCGCTGAACACCAACTTCATGCGGCCGGTGCGCAAGGGCGACGTGCTCGTCACTGCGCGCGTGCTGCGGATGGGCCGCAACCTCGTGTTCGGTGAAGTCGAGTTGTTCGACGAGGACGGCAAGATGGCCGTTCACGCGACGTCGACCTACGCGCTCGTCAGTTGAGCGGCGCGATGTTCGACCAGATCGTCTTTGCGGGCGGCGGCAATCGCTGCTGGTGGCAGGCCGGCTTCTGGGACGTCGCGCAGCCGGCGCTCGGGCTGCGCCCGCGCGTGATCGCGGGCATCTCGGCCGGCGCGGCCACCGCCTGCATGCTGTATACGCGCGACGCCGCATGGGTGATGCGCTATTACGAGGAAGCGCTGCGCCACAACCGCAAGAACGCTTACTGGGGCAATCTGTTCGGCCGCGAGCCCGTGTTTCCGCATTACCGGATCTACCGCCAGGCGCTGCTCGACATCTACGGCGAGCCGTTTCCGCAACTCGCCGACGCACCGGAGATCCGCATCGGCGTGTCGCACGTGCCGCGCTGGCTCGGCGCGCGCAGCGCGGTCGCGGCGGGGCTCGTCGCGTATAACATCGAAAAATACGTGCGCAAGACGCTGCACCCGACGCTCGGCCGCAGGCTCGGCTTTCGTCCCGAGTTCGTGCGCGCGCAGGCCTGTGCGACCGTCGACGAACTCGCCGACCTGATCCTGCAGTCGTCGTGCACGCCGCCGTTCACGCCGGTGCTGCGCCGCGGCGGGCGGCCCGTGCTCGATGGCGGGATGGTCGACAACGTGCCGGTCGGCGCGCTCGACCCGTCGCCGGGCGATGTGCTGGTGCTGGTCACGCGGTTGTATCCGCGTCCGCAGATGTTCACGGTCGCGCACGGCGAGCAGCGACGGCTGTACGTGCAGCCGTCGAGCAAGGTGCCGATTTCGAGCTGGGATTACACGAGCCCGTCGCAGATGCGGCATGCGTACGACCTCGGGCGGCGCGACGGCGAGCATTTCCTTGCGCGCGTCGACGCGATGACGGGCGGCCGCGTGGCCGCCTGAAGAAAGGAACGGCGAAGCGGGGCCGCGCGACATGCGCGGCCCGCGCGGCGCGGATCAGCGCTTGCGGATCGGCGTCAGCGCTTCCGGGTTCGCGACGCTGGACATGTCGCCCTGGTCGAACGCGAGGATGTTCTTGAACGCCGCGCTGAAATAGAGCTCGTAGCTTTCGCGTTCGACGTAGCCGATGTGCGGCGTGCAGATCACGTTTTCCATTCGCAGCAGGCTGTAGCCCTGCAGGATCGGTTCGCTCTCGAACACGTCGATCGCGACCATCCCCGGGCGGTTGTGCGACAGCGCGTTGACGAGCGCATTTTCCTCGAGCAGCTCTGCGCGGCTCGTGTTGACGAGCAGCGACGTCGGCTTCATCCGCATCAGGTCTTCCTGCTTGACGATCCCGCGCGTGTCGTCGTGCATCCGCAGATGCAGCGACAGCACGTCGCTCTGCTCGAACAGCGCTTCGCGGCTTTCGGCGGCCGTGTAGCCGTCGGCGCGCGCGGCCTCGAGCGAATGCTCGCGGCCCCAGATCAGCACGTTCATCCCGAATGCCTTGCCGTAGCCGGCGACGAGGCGGCCGATCTTGCCGTAGCCCCAGATCCCGAGCGTCTGGCCGCGCAGCACCTGCCCGAGGCCGAAGTTCGGCGGCATCGCCGACGTCTTCAGGCCCGATTGCTGCCATGCGCCCTGCTTGAGGTTCGCGACGTATTGCGGAATGCGGCGCTGGGCGGCCATCACGAGCGCCCAGGTGAGTTCGGCCGGCGCGACCGGCGAACCGGTGCCTTCGAGCACCGCGATGCCGCGGTCGGTACAGGCTTCGAGGTCGATGTGGCTCGACACGCGGCCGGTCTGGCTGATCATGCGCAGATTCGGCAGCTTCGCGAGCAGCTGCGACGTGATCGGCGTGCGCTCGCGGATCAGCACGAGCGCCTCGACTTCCGCCAGACGGCTCGCGAGCTGTCCCAGGCCGCGCACCGTGTTGTTGAAGACCTTCACGTCGTGATCGGCAAGCATCTCGAAGCAGTTCAGCTTGCGGACGGCGTCCTGGTAGTCGTCGAGGATGGCAATTTTCATGGTCAGCGGGAATCGCGCGTTGAAAGCGGCGGCGGTGGCGGCGGCGCACGTTGCGCACCCGTCCCGCCCGGCCGGGGCCGACATGATGCTACGTCGGCGTGCTCCATGGTGTCTTTTTAACAGGTTGTTACGCTCCGCCGCAATCGGCGCCGGCCTGATCCGGCGCCGCTTCCGTGCGATGCCGGCGGGTGCGCTGCTGTGTCGCATCAAACAGGTCTTTCCTGATTCAACCGCTTACCCGACGAGGTTCACCCAATTGTTGCTGCAATCAGAATAATTGGATCAATTATCCGCAATAGGTGAGGATTTTTGACTGTTTTTATCTCGTTTCACGGTCTCGTTAGGCAACTCTGCATCTTTTCCGTTGTCGTAGGAGAATTACGCATTTGCTTCAACTTTTTGAAGTTGTAACAGCGGCAGGAGTCGTTTATGGATCATTTGCAGTCGATGCGCGTGTTCGTCAAGGTTGCGGATCTCGGCAGTTTCGCGCGGGCCGCGAGTGCAATGGATATCTCGAACGCGGTCGCGACGCGCCACGTCGCCGACCTGGAAG
The DNA here is from genome assembly GCF_003366075.1 of Burkholderia sp. IDO3. Classification (NCBI taxonomy): domain Bacteria; kingdom Pseudomonadati; phylum Pseudomonadota; class Betaproteobacteria; order Burkholderiales; family Burkholderiaceae; genus Burkholderia; species Burkholderia sp. IDO3. Next base: position 3,549,513 of record NZ_CP028963.1, on the reverse strand, counting down.
GCCGGCTCGGCACGCGTTTGCTGAACCGCACTACACGCAGCCTTTCGCTGACGGAGTCGGGCCAGGTCTATCTGGAGCGGGCGCGCCAGATTCTCGATGAGCTCGAGGACGTCGAACAGATGGTCGTCGCGCGCAACCACGAGCCGGTCGGCACGTTGCGCATCGTCGCGCCGGTCGTATTCGGCCTGCATAACCTCGCGCCCGTCCTGCAGTCGTACACCGAGAATTTCCCGAAAGTGGTGCCGGATCTGACGCTGGTCGATCGCCAGGTCGATCTCGTCGAGGAAGGTTTCGATGTCGGCATCGTCGTCACGCGCCAGATGCGCAGCGCGAGCATCGTCACGCGGCGGCTGACCACGGGCTGCATGACCGTGTGTGCGACGCCGAGCTATCTGGAAAAGCACGGCGTGCCGACGCATCCGGAGCAGCTCGTCGAGCACCCGGCCCTGAGCCTGCCGACCGAATACTGGGGCGACGAGCGCGTGTTCACGGGGCCGGACGGCGAAGTGCGCGTCCGGCCGACCAACGTGATCGTCGCGAACAACACCGCGATGCTGCGCCAGTTCGCGCTGCTCGGAATGGGCGTCGCGATCCTGCCGAGCTACCTGATCGGCGGCGACATCGCGCGTGGCGCGCTGGTGCGGCTGCTGCCGGATTTCCGGCTGCCGCAGGTCGAGATCAACATTGCGTATCCGAGCCGGCGTCACCTGCCCGCGAAGGTCCGCACGTTCATCGACCACCTCGTCGAGCATTTCAGCCACTCGACCGACGCGATGATGGGCGAACAATGGGCCTCGCAGGGCGCGGCGCCTGCGCCGATCGGCGTGGAAATGCGTGCCGATCCGGCCGAATCGACCGACCCGAACCTGCAGCCGCGTCTCGCGCGTTCGCCGCGTCCGCGCGTGGCGGTGCCGTCGCCGCTGTAACGGCGTGTCGCCGGGCGGCGATTGCCCCGGCACAAAGAAAAACGCGGATCGAGCGATCGATCCGCGTTTTTTTATCGCCATCCGCCGGCGCGCGATGCGCCGGGGACGCCCCGGCGATCAGGTCGCCATTACGAACCCGTCTTGCGCGCCGTCGTCTTGCGGGCGGCGGTCTTGCGGGCCGGTGCCGGTTTCTCTTCCGCGCCTTCCGTCACGGTTTCGGCATCCTTCGTCGCCGATTTTGCCGTCTTCTTCGCGGCTGCCGCCTTCGGTTCCTTTTTCTCGAACTCGAAACCGATCTTGCCGTCCGGCTGCTTCACGAGGAACGCCTTGAAGTTGCGGCCCGTACGCGACGACTTGAAGCCCGGCAGCAGATCCGTGCGGCCGTCGGCGAGCAGCTTGGCCATCTGCTCGCGCGTGATTTCCTGCTGCAGGATCACCTTGCCCGAGCGGAAGTCGCACGTCTTCGGGTTCGCGACCGAGTGTTCGCACACATAGCTCATTCCGTGCTCGAACACGCGGCCCTTGCACTTCGGGCATGCGCCGACCGGCTCCTGCGCGGAGAAGTCGGGCGCTTCGCCTTCCTCGCCGCCCTGGTCCTGGCCGAAGTCGAATTCGAGCTTGTAGTTCTTCGTTTCGTCGTCGAACGAGAGCTTGAGGATCGCCGAGAACGGGCGGCCCATCTTGCTGCGGAAACCGGACAACGGGCCGATGGTCTTCTCCCGCAGCAGTTCCTCGACTTCCGCGATCTCGAACTGCCGGCTGCCCGGGATCTTCGAGATCGAGAACTCGCACTTCGTGCATGCGAAGCGGCGGTAGTTTTCCTTCACCTGGCCGCCGCAGTTCGGGCACGGCGTCGCGAGCGTCGCGTAGTCGCCGGGGATCGTGTCGGAATCGTATTCCTTCGCGCGCTTGACGATCTGCTGCGTCATGCGGGCGATTTCCTGCATGAACGCGTCGCGCCCGAGGTTGCCGCGCTCCATCTGCGACAGCTTGTATTCCCATTCGCCGGTGAGCTCGGGGGCCGTGAGTTCCTTCACGCCGAGCCCGCGCAACAGCGTCATCAACTGGAATGCCTTCGCGGTCGGGATCAGCTCGCGGCCTTCGCGCACGAGGTATTTCTCGCCGAGCAGGCCTTCGATGATGGCCGCGCGCGTGGCCGGCGTGCCGAGACCCTTCGCGGCCATCGCCTCGCGCAGTTCGTCGTCCTCGACCAGCTTGCCCGCGCCTTCCATTGCGGACAGCAGCGTCGCTTCCGAGTAGCGTGCCGGCGGTTTCGTCACGAGCGCGACTGCAGCGATCTCGTCGGTCTTGACCTTCTCGCCCTTCTGCACCGGCACGAGGTTCGCGTCCGCGCCTTCTGCGTCGCGGCCGTACACCTGCAGCCAGCCCGGCTCGACGAGCACCTTGCCTTCGGTCTTGAAGTGATGGCCGACGACTTCGGTGATCCGCGTCGTGACGCGGAATTCGGCGGCGGGGAAGAACACCGCGAGGAAGCGCTTCACGACCATGTCGTACAGCTTCTGCTCCGGCTCGGACAGCGACTTCGGCGCCTGCAGCGTCGGGATGATTGCGAAGTGGTCGCTGATCTTCGAGTTGTCGAAGATCCGCTTGTTCGGCTTCACCCAGCCCTTGTCGAGCACCTGCTTCGCGTGCGGCAGGTAGTTGTGGCTCTCCTTGAGCATCTCGAGCGTGGACTGCACCGTCGAAATGTAGTCTTCCGGCAGCGCGCGCGCGTCGGTACGCGGGTAGGTCAGCACCTTGTGCTTTTCATACAGCGCCTGCGCGAGACCGAGCGTGTTCTTCGCCGAGAAGCCGAAGCGGCTGTTCGCCTCGCGCTGCAGGCTCGTCAGGTCGAACAGCAGCGGCGACAGTTGCGTCGACGGCTTCGATTCCTCGGACACCGTGCCGATCTGATCGCGGCACGCGGCGACGATGGTTTCGGCGGCCGGCAGGCTCCACAGGCGCGAGTCGCGCTTTTCCGGATCGAATTCGTCCCGCTTGAATTTCGGGTCGAACCACTTGCCTTCGTAGAAGCCGCCCGCGCATGCGAACTCGGCCTTCACTTCCCAGTAGTCGCGCGGGACGAAGCGGCGGATTTTCTCTTCACGTTCGACGACGATCGACAGCGTTGGCGTCTGAACGCGGCCGACGGTCGTCAGGAAGAAGCCGCCGCCCTTGCTGTTGAACGCGGTCATCGCGCGCGTGCCGTTGATCCCGACGAGCCAGTCGGCTTCCGAGCGGCAGCGAGCGGCGTCGGCGAGCGGCTGCATGTCCGTGTCGCTGCGCAGGTTCGCGAAACCGTCGCGGATCGCCTGCGGCGTCATCGATTGCAGCCACAGGCGCTGGACCGGCTGCTTCGCCTTCGCGTGCTGCGCGATCAGGCGGAAAATCAGCTCGCCTTCGCGCCCCGCGTCACATGCATTGATCAGGCGATCGACGTCCTTGCGCTTCATCAGCTTGGTGAGGACCTTCAGCCGCGATTCGCTTTTTGCGATCGGGTTGAGGTCGAAATGCGGGGGGATGACGGGCAGATGGGCGAAGCTCCATTTCCCGCGCTTGACCTCGTACTCTTCAGGGGCGGCAATTTCCAGCAGGTGGCCGACTGCGGACGAAAGGACGAATTCGTCGCTCTCGTAGTATTCGTCATGCTTGGTAAAGCCGCCCAAAGCGCGCGCGATGTCGTTCGCGACAGAAGGCTTTTCCGCAATGATCAGTGCTTTGGACATGACAGGTGTGTGTTGGTAGACCGGGATCGCCGGTGTGGGTCCCTTTTACGACGGCTTTATAGCACACGCCGCAGCGACGGCGGCGCGGCGTGTAAAAAGCGGCTCATCATAGAGGGGGGCCGCAACGGCGGCAAGCGCCCGACATGGCGGCACGCGCAACGGTGCGAAAAGCCGCCCGGCCGGTGCGCGGTTCACGCCTCGACGTTCAGGACGTTGCGCAATTTCGGAGCGTGCGGCGTGCCGGGCACCGCACTCAGGTCGGACAGCATCCGTTCGACGATCGCCGCGTGCGGCAGCACCGTGCCGAAGAAGCGCGCGGTGTTGGCGTCCTCGATCAGGATGGTCGGAAAATTCTCGACGTCCAGATCGTCGAGCTGGTCGGCGTGGGTTTCGATGTCGATCCACGCGAAGCAGGCATCGGGATGGGCGTCGGCGAGCTGGTCGAAGGCCGTCCGGTAGTCGCGGCACGTGCCGCACCATTCGGCGCACAGGCAGGCGACCAGCAGCGTGTCGGGATCGGCGAGGCGCTCGGCGATCCGATCGGCATCGGTGTCGAGATTCAGCGCGGGCATGGAATTCCTTGGATATCGTCGGCGGCACGGCCGCCCCTATGCCGGGGAATGTAGCACGCCGGACGCAGGCGGGGTGGGCGCCGCGTCAAGCCGCGCGAAGCGTCCGCCGGGGACGCTCGCGATGCGGCCGGCCAGCTCGAGCGCGAGCAGCGCGCCGTGCAGCACGTCATCGGACAGGCCGGTGTGCTCGGCGAGCCATTCGTAAGTAACGGGGCCGTATCCGAGGGCGACGAGCACCGATCGCTCTGCAGGAGACCCGGGCGGTGCGGCTTCGATCCGGACGGCTGCCGCTGGATCGACCGACGCTGCTTGCACGGGACGCGCACGCGCGCGCCTGCCGGCATTGCCGGATTCATCGCTGGCGCCCGGGATCGTGCCCGAATTCGCGGAGCCTGCCGCGCCGTCGGCGGCGTGAGCCCGAGCCTGAGTCCTTGGCTCACCCAGCCCGTATTCCTCGAGCACGTCGAGCGGCGTCGCGGCGAGCTTCGCGCCGTCGCGAATCAGCGCATGGCAGCCCTGCGCGAGCGGCGCATGGATCGAACCGGGCATCGCGAACACGTCGCGGCCCAGCTCGTTCGCGAGCCGCGCGGTGATCAGCGAACCGGAGCGCGGCGCGGCTTCGACGACTAGCACGCCGAGCCCGAGCGCGGCGATCAGCCGGTTGCGCTGCGGGAAATGCGATGCCCGTGCGGGCGTGCCGAGCGGCCATTCCGACACGATCGTGCCGTGTGCGGCGATTTCGTGGGCGAGTGTGCGGTGCCGTGCCGGGTAGACGAGATCGGCGCCGGTCGCGATCACCGCGATCGTGCCGGAGCGGCCGTCGAGCCCGCCGCGATGCGCGGCCGCGTCGATGCCGAGCGCGAGGCCGGAAACGATCGCGAGCCCCGCATCGGACAGCGCGTGGGCGAAGCGCGTCGCGTCGGCGAGCCCTTGCGGTGTGGCGTGGCGGCTGCCGACCACGGCAAGGCCGCGGGCATGCAGCAGGTCGAGCCGGCCCTTTACATATAGCAGCGGCGGCGGATCGTGCAGGTCGCGCAGCCGCGCCGGGTACGCGGGATCGTTGAGCGCGACGATCGCGTTGCCCGGCGCATCGAGCCACGCGAGCGCGGCGTCGGTGCGCGTGTCGAGGTCGTCCCGCTCGCTTGCGCGTACCGCCTGCGCGGCGGCGGCGCTGCTCGCCGCGGCAATGGCGCCGTCGGACGCACGCAGCAGCGCCGTGGGCGTGCCGAATGCATCGAGCAGAATCTGCAGCACGGGCGGCGCGAGGCCCGGCGCATGCGCGAGTTGCAGCCATGCACGCAGCGCGGAAGTGGTCAGCGCTTGCGGCGACATGAGGTTCCCCTCGAATGCGACGGCCAGCGAACGACGTGGCGCCATGATAAAATTTTCATCATCCGAAATACTCGACAGGGCCGCGCGCACAGGCGTCCGGCCGATTGCAGGAGGCTTGACTCGCGGCATGGATATGCCGCGCGTTCGCCTCATCTTCATTGCATCCCGGCGGCGGCGCCAGCCGGCCGGATGGCCGATGCGGCACGCCGCTCCACCGAATACCGAACACCATGGCTTTGCTGAACATTCTTCATTACCCCGACAAGCGGCTGCACAAGGTCGCCAAGCCCGTCGACAAGGTCGACGACCGGATCCGCAAGCTCGTCGCCGACATGGCCGAAACCATGTACGCAGCGCCGGGCATCGGCCTGGCGGCCACGCAGGTCGACGTGCACGAGCGCGTGATCGTGATCGACGTCTCCGAGGAGAAGAACGAGCTGCGCGCGTTCATCAATCCCGAGATCGTCTGGTCGAGCGACGCCAAGCAGGTGTACGAAGAGGGCTGCCTGTCGGTGCCGGGCATCTACGACGAAGTCGAGCGTCCCGACCACGTGCGCGTGCGTGCGCTCAACGAGCGGGGCGAGACCTTCGAGCTCGACTGCGAGGGCCTGCTGGCCGTGTGCGTGCAGCACGAGATGGATCACCTGATGGGGCGCGTGTTCGTCGAATACCTGTCGCCGCTGAAGCAGACCCGCATCAAGACGAAGATGAAGAAACTCGAACGCGCGATGTAACGCGCGTTCGCCAAGCCCTCCCGAACGCTGTCATGACCCATACGTTGCGCGTGATTTTTGCCGGCACGCCGGAATTTGCCGCGGCTGCACTCGCCGCGATCCACGAGGCCGGTTTTCCGGTGCCGCTCGTGCTCACCCAGCCCGATCGCCCCGCCGGGCGCGGGATGAAACTGCAGGCGAGCGCGGTGAAGCGCTACGCCGTCGAGCACGGGATGCCCGTCGCGCAGCCGCCGTCGCTGCGCCGCGCGGGCAAATACCCGCAGGAAGCCGCCGACGCGATCGAGCTGCTGCGCACGACTCCGCACGACGTGATGGTGGTCGCGGCATACGGACTGCTGCTGCCGCAGGAAGTGCTCGATATCCCGCGCGCCGGCTGCATCAATATCCACGCGTCGCTGCTGCCGCGCTGGCGCGGCGCGGCGCCGATCCACCGCGCGATCGAGGCCGGTGACGCCGAGACGGGCGTCACGCTGATGCAGATGGATGTCGGCCTCGACACCGGCGCGATGATCGAGGAAGCGCGCATCGCGATCGCACCCGACGATACGACCGCGACGCTGCACGACCGGCTGGCCGCCGACGGCGCGCGGCTGATCGTCGACGCGCTCGTGCGGCTGGAGCGTGACGGTGCGTTGCCCGCCACGCCGCAGCCGGCCGACGGCGTGACCTACGCGGAGAAGATCGGCAAGCACGAAGCGGCGCTCGACTGGCGCAAGCCGGCCGACGTGCTCGCGCGCCAGGTGCGCGCGTTCGATCCGTTCCCGGGCGGCGTCGCGACGCTCGACGGCGCGGCAATCAAGCTGTGGGCGGCCGAGCCCGTGGCCGCACGCGGCGACGCGGTGCCCGGCACGATCGTCGAAGCCGCGCCGGAAGGCGTGATCGTCGCCTGCGGCAGCGGCGCGCTGCGCGTGACGCAACTGCAGAAGCCGGGCGGCAAGCGGCTGCCCGCGCGCGAATTCCTGGCCGGCTCGCCGCTCGCTGCCGGCCAGCGCTTCACGTTGCCCGACGCGGCCTGAACACCATTCGACACGGTGTGCCGGCCGCGCACAATCGGCCGGATGGCCGAGTCGCGCGACGCGGCAGGCGCGCGTAGAATTTCCCTGCGCTTTTCGGTTTTGAGGTTTTCATGTTTGGCATCACCCATTTCGGCTTCTTCGTGCTCGCGGTTTTCCTGCTGAACGTCACGCCCGGCCCGGATACCGCGTATATCGTCGGCCGCAGCGTTGCGCAGGGCCGCGGCGCGGGGCTGATGTCGGCGCTAGGCATTTCGGCCGGCTGCTGCGTGCACGCGCTTGCCTGCGCATTCGGGCTGACCGCGCTGCTCGCGGCGTCGGCTGCCGCGTTCACGGCGATCAAGCTGGTCGGTGCCGCCTACCTGATCTACCTCGGTGTGCGCATGATCGTCATGAAGCAGGCGGCCGCGCCGGCGAATGCCGATGCGCAGCCCACTGCCGCGAAGCCGCTGTGCCAGCTGTTCATGCAGGGTTTCTGGACCAACGTGCTGAATCCGAAGGTCGTGCTGTTCTTCGTGTCGTTCTTCCCGCAGTTCGTGTCGGCCGACAGCCCGCACAAGGCACTGGCGTTCCTGGCCCTGGGGTCGGTGTTCGTCGTGATGAGCACCCTCTGGACCAGCGTCGTCGCCTGGGTCGCCGGCAGCGTCACGCAGCGCTTTTCCGGCAAGCCGGGCGTCAAGAAGTGGCTCGACCGCACGGTCGGCAGTGCGTTCGTCGGCCTCGGCCTGCGGCTGGCGGCGTCGCAACGTTGAAATTGAATTTTTCCGGCAAGACCTTATCTAACAAATCACTTACAATTTCTCGCCGCACCTGTTGATGCGCGGCGGTCCCCTGACGGATAAGGAGTGGGTATGTTCAATTGGGTCAAAACGGCGATGCTGATGGCCGGGATCACGGCCCTGTTCATCGTGATCGGCGGCATGATCGGCGGCTCGCGCGGCATGACGATCGCGCTGCTGTTCGCGCTCGGCATGAATTTCTTCTCGTACTGGTTCTCGGACAAGATGGTGCTGCGCATGTACAACGCGCAGGAAGTCGACGAGAACACGGCACCGCAGTTCTATCGGATGGTGCGCGAGCTGGCCACGCGCGCGAACCTGCCGATGCCGCGCGTCTACCTGATCAACGAAGATGCGCCGAACGCGTTCGCAACGGGCCGCAACCCCGAGCACGCGGCGGTCGCCGCGACGACGGGCATCCTGCGCGTGCTGTCCGAACGCGAAATGCGCGGCGTGATGGCGCACGAGCTCGCGCACGTGAAGCACCGCGACATCCTGATCTCGACGATCACCGCGACGATGGCGGGCGCGATTTCGGCGCTGGCCAACTTCGCGATGTTCTTCGGCGGGCGCGACGAGAACGGCCGGCCGGCCAACCCGATCGCCGGGATCGCGGTCGCGCTGCTCGCACCGATCGCAGGCGCCTTGATCCAGATGGCGATCTCGCGTGCGCGGGAATTCGAGGCCGACCGCGGCGGCGCGCAGATCTCCGGCGATCCGCAGTCGCTCGCCACCGCGCTCGACAAGATCCATCGCTATGCGGCCGGCATCCCGTTCCAGGCGGCCGAAGCGCATCCGTCCACCGCACAGATGATGATCATGAACCCGCTGCACGGCGGCGGCCTGCAGAACCTGTTCTCCACGCACCCGGCCACCGAGGAGCGCATTGCGCGGCTGATGGAGATGGCCCGTACCGGCCGTTTCGACTAAGCCGCGCCGCACTTCACGCATCGCCCCGCACGCCCCGCGCTGCGGGGCGTTTCATTTGCGCGTCCCGTAAAGGGGCCGCATGGGCCGCACGATACAATGCGCGGTTTGGGATCGCGCGGCCACGCGGCCATCGTGGCCTCGCCGCCTGCCGCGTCCCGTTTGCCGATTTTGCTCCGATGACACGAACCCGCTCCTCCGCTCCGTCCACCGCCGGCCGCCCTGCGCGCCTGTCCGCGCTGCACCTCGCGCCCGATTCGCTGGGCTTCGCGCTCGACGCGGCCGCGCAGGCAGTCGATGCGGTGCGGCGCGGTACCGCGTTGCCGGCGGCGCTCGCCGCGGTGTTCGCGCAGATGCCGGCCGGCGCGCAGGCGCTCGCGCGCGGCGCGACGCAGGACATCGCGTACCGGACGATGCGTCGCCTGGGCAGCGCGGACTGGCTGATCGGCAAGCTCGTCAGCAAGGCGCCGCCCGCACACGTGCACGCGGTGCTTGCCGGCGCGCTCGCGCTGCTGCTCGATCCGGAGGACGCGGCGGCGTATCCGGCGTTCACGATCGTCGACCAGGCCGTGACGGTGATCGGCGGGCGACGCGAATACGTATTCGCGAAGGGGATGGTCAACGCGGTGCTGCGGCGTTTCCTGCGCGAGCGCGACGCGCTCGTAGCGGCGCTGCAGGGCGATCCGGTTGCGCGCTGGAATTACCGTACGTGGTGGGTCGACGCGGTGAAGCGTGCATGGCCCGACACGTGGCAGGCGATCCTCGAGGCCGGCGAGCGCCAGGGGCCGCTGACGCTGCGTGTGAACGCTCGCCGTTCGAGCGTCGACGCGTATCTCGACACGCTGCGCGCCGGCGGAATAGAAGCGACCGCGATCGGCCGCCATGCGGTGCGGCTCGCGTCGGCGCTGCCGGTCGACCGCATTCCGGGTTTTGCCGACGGCGTCGTGTCGGTGCAGGATGCCGGCGCGCAACTCGCGGCCGAATGGCTCGGTGCGCGCGACGGCATGCGCGTGCTCGACGCGTGCGCGGCACCGGGCGGCAAGACCGGTCATATCCTCGAACTGGCTGACGCGGACGTCGTCGCGCTGGAAAGCGATGCGACGCGCGCGGCGCGCATCGGCGAGAACCTCGCGCGCCTGTCGCTCACGGCGGACGTGCGCGTCGGCGATGCGGGCGCGCCGCAAGCGTGGTACGACGGCCGTCCGTTCGATCGCATCCTCGCCGACGTGCCGTGCTCGGCGTCCGGCATCGTGCGTCGCCATCCCGATATCCGCTGGCTGCGCCGCGAAGCCGACATCGCGGCGCTCGTCGTGGAACAGCGCCGCATCCTGTCGGCGCTGTGGCCGCTCGTGAAGCCGGGCGGCGAACTGCTTTACGTGACCTGTTCGATCTTTCCCGAAGAAGGCGAATTGCAGGCGCGCTGGTTTGAAGCGGCCTGTGAAGATGCGGTACGATTGGACGCGCCCGGCCAACTGCTGCCGGGCGGCGTGCGCGGCGGGGCGGCCGGCGCACTCGACCAGAACACCGATCACGACGGATTTTTCTACGCGCGGTTTCAGAAACGGTGACGATCAAACACCTTTTTCCACTTCGGCTCGCAGCCGTCCTGATGGTCGCGCTGGCGCTGTGGCTGACTGTCGTTCGGCCGGCGCATGCCGAATCGATCGCCGTGCAGCGCGCGTCGCTGCAGGCCGACGGAAGCGGCTGGAGCCTCGATGCCCGCTTCGATTTCGAGCTGAATCCGAACCTCGAGGATGCGGTCAACAAGGGCATCCCGCTGTACTTCACGACCGACTTCGAGCTGAGCCGCGCGCGCTGGTACTGGTTCGACGAGCAGCCGGTGTCGGTGTCGCAGACGATCCGCCTGTCGTTCCAGCCGCTCACCCGCGAATATCGCGTGTCGACGGGCGGCTTGCAGCTCGGCTTCCCGTCGCTGAAAGATGCGCTCGCGGTCGTCAGGCACATCACGTCGTGGCACGTGATCGACCGCAACCAGGTGCGCGGCGGCGAAACCTACACGGCGTCGGTGCGGATGCAGCTCGATACCGCGCTGATGCCGAAGCCGTTCCAGGTCGACGCGGTGAACAACCGCGACTGGACGCTCGGGTCGGACTGGAAGCGCTTCAACTTCACGGTGACCGAACGTGCTAAATAAAGTGCGCCGCGCGGCCAGCGGGAAGAGCCTCCTCATTCGCGTGATCGTATCGACCGTCGCGATCACCGCGCTGCTGCTGCTCGTGCTGCTCGCGGCCGCGAGCGCGAACACCGAATTCTTCGACCGCTACTACTCGTGGCTGTACGCGATGAACATCGTCGTCGCGCTCGTGTTCCTGCTCGTGGTGCTCGGGCTGATCGGGATGATCGTCGTGCGCCTGAGGAAGGGCAAGTTCGGCACGCGGCTGCTCGCGAAGCTCGCGGTGTTCTTCGCGCTCGTCGGCGTGGTGCCGGGCGGGATCATCTACATCGTGTCGTACCAGTTCGTGTCGCGCAGTATCGAGTCGTGGTTCGACGTGAACGTCGAGACCGCGCTGACGGCCGGCCTGAACCTCGGCCGCGGGATGCTCGACGCGTCGCTGTCCGACCTGCAGACGAAGGCGCGGCTGATGACCGACCAGCTCGCGAGCGTCGATGCGAACACGAACGGCACGACGCTCACGCTGCTGCGCTTGCGCGACCAGTTCGGCGTGCAGGACGCGACCATCGTCGAACCGAGCCGCGGCGGCTCGGGCGCCGCGCCCGACCTGCACATCGTCGCGCAGGCGTCGGGCAATTTCGCCGCGCTGATTCCGGACGACCTGCCGACCTCGCTGATGCTGAGCCAGGCGCGCGAGCACGGCGTGTACGCGGCGATCGAAGGCGAAGTCGACGGCGACCCGCAGGCGCATGGCGCGAAGGGCGCGTTGCGGCTGCGCGTCGTGCGGCCGATTCCCGACGCGACGACGTCGCTGCTGCAGCCGGCCGAGCGGTTCCTGCAGCTCACGCAGCCGGTGCCGCCGACGCTCGCGCACAACGCGGACGCGGTGCAGCGCGCGTATCGCGAGTACCAGGAGAAATCGCTTGGCCGCACCGGCCTGCGCAAGATGTACATCGGCACGCTGACGCTCGCGCTGTTCCTCGCGACCTTCATCGCGATGATGCTCGCGCTCGCGCTCGGCCAGCAGCTCGCGCGGCCGCTGTTCCTGCTCGCGCAGGGCACCAAGGAGATCACGGAAGGCGACTACACGCCGAAGCGCGAAATCAAGACGCGCGACGAGCTCGGCTTCCTCACGCAGTCGTTCAACGCGATGACGCGCCAGCTGTCCGAGGCGCGGCTCGCGGTCGAGAAGAACCGGGTCGCGCTCGAGCATTCGAAGACGTATCTCGAGAGCATCCTCGCGAACCTGACGGCCGGCGTGTTCGTGCTCGATCGCCAGTTCCGGCTGACGACGGCCAACCGCGGCGCCGAGCGCATCTTCCGGCAGCCGTTCAACTCGATGATCGGCACGGCGCTCGACCGGATCGGCGTCGTTGCGGAATTCGGCGCGATGGTGCGCAAGGCGTTCGCCGATCGCGAGGCGGCATCCGACGGCGGCAGCGGCGATCGCGGTCACTGGCAGCAGCAGTTCGCGGTCGAAGTGCCCGGCGAAGCCGATCCGCTGACGCTGCTCGTGCGCGGCACGCGGCTCGTATCGACGGTCGAGGGCGAGGCGGACGATCCGCAGACGTCCGGCTACGTCGTCGTGTTCGACGACATCTCCGACGTGATTTCCGCGCAGCGTTCGGTCGCGTGGGGTGAAGTCGCGCGCCGGCTCGCGCACGAGATCAAGAACCCGCTGACGCCGATCCAGCTGTCGGCCGAGCGGCTGCAGATGAAGCTGTCCGACAAGCTCGCGCCGCACGACGCGGACGTGCTCAAGCGCGGCGCGACGATGATCGTCAACCAGGTGGCCGCGATGAAGCGGATGGTCGACGATTTCCGCGAGTACGCGCGCACGCCGCCGGCAGTGCTGTCGAACCTGCAGTTGAACGAACTGGCGAGCGAGGTGCTCGGGCTGTATGGCGTCGGCGAAGGCAAGAGCGCGATCGTCGCCGAGCTCGCGCCGTCGCTGCCGGTGATTCGCGGCGACGCGACGCAATTGCGCCAGGTGATTCACAACCTGCTGCAGAACGCGCAGGATTCGGTCGCGGAAGTCGCGCATCCGCGTGTGTTGATCGAAACCAAGACAGTAGAATATGGCGATCCCGACGCCGAGGGCAAAACGCGCGTCGCGGTACGTCTTACCGTGTCCGACAACGGGCCCGGTTTTCCGGCACGCATCCTGACGCGCGCGTTCGAGCCTTACGTCACGACGAAGGCGAAGGGCACGGGGCTCGGGTTGGCCACGGTCAAGAAAATCGTCGACGAGCACGGCGCGCGGATCGATCTGCGCAATCGCATGCACGGCGAGACCGTCGAGGGGGCGCAGGTGTCGATTCTGTTCCTGCAGATGGCGAGCGATACGCCAGGCGCCGAACCTGGCGCGCAGGGCGGGACGGCTCCGGCCAAGACAAAAGCAAGTGTGCAGACAAAGGCAGCGTAAATGGCAACCATCCTGGTGGTAGATGATGAAATGGGCATCCGGGAATTGCTCTCGGAGATCCTCAGCGATGAAGGACATGTCGTCGAGGCGGCGGAGAACGCGCAGGCCGCGCGGGAGTACCGTCTGAATCAGGCGCCCGATCTCGTGCTGCTCGATATCTGGATGCCCGATACCGACGGCGTCACGCTGCTCAAGGAGTGGGCGGCACAGGGCCTGCTGACGATGCCCGTGATCATGATGTCCGGGCACGCGACGATCGACACGGCCGTCGAAGCGACGAAGATCGGCGCACTCGATTTCCTCGAGAAGCCGATCGCGTTGCAGAAGCTGTTGAAGTCCGTCGAGCACGGTCTCGCGCGCGGCGCGGCACCCGTGTCCGTCAACGCGGCGCTGAAGGCCGGTGCCGGCCAGGCCGCGGGCCCGGCAGCGGTGGCGTCCGCGGCGGCATTGCCGACGCTCGGCGACGACATGGCCGCGGCACTCGGCCTTGCGGGCCAGACGGCCGCGATCCCGTTCGACATCCCGTTGCGCGAAGCGCGCGACGCGTTCGAGCGCGCGTACTTCGAGTATCACCTCGCGCGCGAGAACGGCAGCATGACGCGCGTCGCGGAGAAGACCGGCCTCGAGCGCACGCACTTGTATCGCAAGCTCAAACAGCTTGGCGTCGAGCTCGGCAAGAAGCCGTCGGACGGCGTTGCATAAAATATTTTACGAAAACCACTTGCGCGAGTGCGTCAGGCTGGATATACTTTCTCTTCTTCGTTGGCCCGGTAGCTCAGTTGGTAGAGCAGCGGATTGAAAATCCGCGTGTCGATGGTTCGATTCCGTCCCAGGCCACCAGCAGTTCCAACCCCAAGAATCGGAAGGTTCTTGGGGTTTTTCGTTTGTGGTGGGTATTGCGTGTCGTCGGAGGCCTGCCCGGCAGTATTTTCGGGGGCGTGATAAAATCCGTGCCCGCTCAATGACTTAGCGCATCGCTTCATGCGCACGGCATGGCTGCCCGCAGGCGCCGCCGTGACGCGCGGCAACGATGCCGCGCGATGGGCGGTATAAGCGCTCCGCCGCGTTCGCGGCCGACCGCGCTGCCTATACTGGTCGAGCCGGCGCAGGCCGGCACGCGTCGGGCCGTCCGGCGGCTGTCGGCCCCGGGGCGCAGCGCGACGCGAGCCTACACATTCACGGAGTATCACGGTGATTCGGACAGACGCTAAAGACGGCGCGCTCGTGTTGTTTTCCGGCGGGCAGGACTCGGCCACGTGTGTGGCCTGGGCCCTGGAACGCTACCAGACGGTCGAGACGCTCGGCTTCGATTACGGCCAGCGCCACCGCGTCGAACTCGAATGTCGCGAAGGCGTGCGCGAAGCGCTGAAGCATCAGTTCCCCGCCTGGTCGGACCGGCTCGGCGACGATCACATGATCGACCTGTCGGTGCTCGGCGCGATCAGCGATACCGCGATGACGCGCACGATCGAGATCGAGACCACGGCGAACGGCTTGCCGAACACGTTCGTGCCGGGCCGCAACCTGCTGTTCATGACGATCGCCGCGGCGATCGCCTATCGCCGCGGGCTGCGCGTGCTGGTCGGCGGGATGTGCGAGACCGATTTCTCGGGTTACCCGGACTGCCGCGACGACACGATGAAGGCGCTGCAGGTCGCGCTGAACCTCGGGATGGACACGCGTGTCGTGCTCGAGACGCCGCTGATGTGGCTCGACAAGGCGCAGACCTGGCAGCTCGCCGAACAACTCGGCGGCGAGGCGCTCGTCGAGCTGATCCGCGTCGAGACGCACACGTGCTACGTGGGCGAGCGCGCGGAACTGCACGACTGGGGCTTCGGCTGCGGCGAATGCCCGGCCTGCAAGCTGCGCAAGCGCGGCTACGAGGCTTACCTGAAGGGCGAGCGGGTGACCGAAGCGCCGCTGTGACGCACATGCGCCGGCAGCGCTTCATCGATAACCGATTCTGATCGACAACGAGCGGCGCGAGCCGGACGAAGCACGATGACTTACGCGGTCAAGGAAATTTTCTACACGTTGCAGGGCGAGGGCGCGAACGCCGGCCGTCCGGCCGTGTTCTGCCGGTTCGCCGGCTGCAATCTGTGGTCGGGCCGCGAAGAGGATCGTGCGGACGCCGTGTGCCGCTTCTGCGATACCGACTTCGTCGGCACGGACGGCGAGAACGGCGGCAAGTTCAAGGATGCCGAAGCGCTCGTCGCGACGATCGCCGGCCTGTGGCCGGACGGCGAAGCGCATCGCTTCGTCGTCTGCACCGGCGGCGAACCGATGCTGCAGCTCGACCAGCCGCTCGTCGACGCGCTGCATGCGGCGGGCTTCGAGATTGCGATCGAGACCAACGGTTCGCTGCCGGTGCTCGAGACGATCGACTGGATCTGCGTGAGCCCGAAGGCCGATGCGCCGCTCGTCGTCACGAAGGGCAACGAACTGAAGGTGGTGATCCCGCAGGACAACCAGCGGCTCGCCGACTACGCGAAGCTCGATTTCGCGTATTTTCTGGTGCAGCCGATGGACGGCCCGTCGCGCGACATCAACACGAAGCTTGCGATCGACTGGTGCAAGCGGCATCCGCAGTGGCGGCTGTCGATGCAGACCCACAAATATCTGAACATTCCCTGAGCCACGGCTTTTGACATCGTGCTGATTACCCGAAAACTCGAATTCGACGCGGGCCACCGCATTCCCGATCACCGCAGCCAGTGCCGGAACCTGCACGGCCATCGCTACGTGCTCGAAGTCACGCTGCGCGGCGATCTCGTCGATACCGAGGGCGCGCCCGACCGCGGCATGGTGATGGATTTCGCCGACGTGAAGGCGCTCGCGGTCGAGCACCTCGTCAACAAGTGGGACCATGCGTTCCTGGTCTACGCGCGCGACGAAGTCGTGCGCTCGTTCCTCGAGCAGATGGCCGACCACAAGACGGTCGTGATCGACCGGATCCCGACCGTCGAGAACCTCGCGGCGATCGCGTTCGATATCCTCGCGAACGTGTACGACGCGCACTACGGCGTGAACCTGCGCCTGGAGCGCGTGCGCCTGTACGAAACGCCGAACTGCTGGGCCGACGTCGAGCGCCAGCCCGGCCGCTGATCCTGCCTTCCCGTCAGCCCCGCCAGCCGGCGCGGGCTGTCTGCCATCGCGCCGTACCGGCCTCGCGCGGCGCCGCTCTCTGCCCGTTCCCACATTCCGTGTAACGCCGCGCTATGATCGTTGCGTGGCACCGGAAAACGCGTCCGTGCGCCGTCGCGCGGCCCGCGTTGTCAGATCGGCCGCTTGCGACCGACTAACGTCCCAGGGCCCGGCGTGTTGCGCACGCTTCGCCTGTTGCTTGTCCCGTTCGATTGCCTGTCCGCCAGGAGGCCGTATCGATGAGCACGCTCACCAATTCCCTCAAGCAACGTCTGCATGACGGCGACGAGCCGCTGTACGGCCTCTGGCTGTCGCTCGGTTGCGACTCGGCCGCGGAAGCGCTCGCGCACGCCGGCTACGACTGGCTGTGCATCGACATGGAGCATGCGCCGAACGACAGTCGCGACGTCGCGTCGCAACTGCGTGCGCTGGCCGCCGCGCATCTGCCGAGCGAGCCCGTCGTGCGCGTGCCGGGGCGCGAGCCGTGGCTCGTGAAGCGCGCGCTCGACGCCGGCGCGCGCACGCTGATGTTTCCTGGTATCGAGACGCCCGACGACGCCGCGCATGCGGTGCGGCTCACCCGCTTCCCGTCGTCCGATTCCCCGGACGGGCTGCGCGGCGTCGCCGGGATGGTGCGCGCGGCGGCATTCGGGATGCGCCGCGATTACCTGCAGACGGCGAACGCGCAGCTCGCGGTGATCGTGCAGATCGAATCGGCGCGCGGCGTCGACGAAGTCGAGCGGATCGCCGCGACGCCCGGTGTCGACTGCCTGTTCATCGGGCCGGCCGATCTCGCGGCGAGCCTCGGGCATCTCGGCGACAGCCGCCACCCGGACGTCGAAACCGCGATGGCGCGCGTGCTCGCGGCCGGCAAGCAGGCCGGCGTCGCGGTCGGCATCTTCGCGGGCGATACGGCGAGCGCGCGCCAGTATCGCGAGGCCGGCTACCGGATGATCACGCTGTCGGCCGACGTGACGTGGCTGCTGCGCGCGACGCGGCAGGCATTGCAGGAGGTGCGATCATGAATGCGGGCGATGGCGCGGGCGGCATGCGCGCGCGGTGTGCGGCCGGTGCGATCGCTGCGCACGGGCGGATCGGTATGCTGCTCGGGCTGTGGGCCGTGTGCGTCGCCGCGGCCGCGCAGAATGCGCCGCACGCGCAACCGGATCCGGCGCACGAGACGCAATCGGCGGTCGCCGACTACAACGCCGGCGACTATCGCGCGGCGCTGGTGCAGTTCCACGACGCGGCAGAGCGCGGCGACCGGCTCGCGCAGTTCAATTACGCGATGATGCTGCTCACCGGCGTCGGCGTGACGGCGAACGTCGACGAAGGGCTGCGTTGGCTGAAGCGCGCGGCCGACGCGAACATGTCGCACGCGCAGTACGTGTACGGGCGGATGTTCGACGACGGCGAGTTCGTTGCGCGCAACCCGGTCGAAGCGCACCGCTGGTTCCTGCGGGCAGCGAAGCAGGGGCATGTGCAGGCCGAGCTGTCGCTCGCGAACCAGTTCCTCGACGGGCGCGGCACGCCGCGCGACAACCGGCAGGCGTTCGAGTGGTACAAGCTTGCGGCGGACGCCGGCGAGCCGACCGCGCAGTACGTGACCGCGTCGTTCTACGAGCGCGGTGGCGACGGCGTCACGCAGAACCTGAACATCGCGCGCGCGTATTACGCGGCGGCGGCGGCACAGGGCGACGAGACGGCCGAGCTGAAATTCAAGGAGCTGAGCGCGCGGCTCAAGACGCAGGGGCCGGCATCGGGCGCCGGTGCGGACCACGGGAGCCCGCGCGCGACGCCGCAATGAGCGCGCGCCGCACGGCGTGACCGCGTTCGATTTCGACCGGCCCGACGAAAAACGGCGCCCGGGGCGCCGTTTCTTCGTTGCTGCGACTGCCGGCAGCTGTGTGCCGCACCGTGTCGTCAGGTTTTCATCAGCCGCCGCTGTCGTCCGACGCTCATGATCATCCCGATCGCGATGCCGAGCGTCGTGAGCGCGGTGCCGCCGTAGCTCATGAACGGCAACGGCACGCCGACGACGGGCAGCACGCCGCTCACCATCCCGATGTTGACGAACGCATAGACGAAGAACGCGAGCGTGAGCGAGCCCGCGAGCAGGCGGCCGAACAGCGTCGCGCCCTGCGCGGCGATATAGAGCCCGCGCGCGATCAGCGCCATGTAGAGCGTCAGCAGCACGAGGCCGCCGACGAGCCCCCATTCTTCCGAGAACACCGCGAAGATGAAGTCGGTGTGCTTTTCCGGAATGAACTCGAGGTGCGCCTGCGTGCCCTTCAGGTAGCCCTTGCCGAGCACGCCGCCCGAGCCGATCGCGATCACGGCCTGGATCGTGTGGAAGCCCTTGCCGAGCGGGTCGGACGTCGGGTCGAGCAGCGTGCACACGCGGTGCTTCTGGTAGTCGTGCATCAGCGGCCACTGCACGTCGGGCTGGCAGATGCGCTGCTCGAACACGGCGATCGAGCCGACCGCGATCACGCCCGCGATCAGCACCGGCACGATCAGCTTGAACGACAGGCCCGCGAGATAGATCACGAAGAAGCCGGCCGCGAACACGAGCAGGCCCGTGCCGAGGTCGGGCTGCTTCGCGATCAGCGCGACCGGCACCAGCAGGATCCCGAACGCGGCGACGAAGTCGTACCAGCGCACCCCGCCTTCGCGGCGCTGGTAGTACCACGCGAGCATCAGCGGTGTCGCGATCTTGAGGATTTCGGACGGCTGGATCACGACGCCGACGTTCAGCCAGCGTTTCGCGCCCTTCTTGGTCATCCCGAACAGCGCGACCGCAACGAGTAGCGCGACCCCGAACGTATAGAGCGGGACCGCGAAGCGCATCAGCGTCGTTGGCGGGATGTTGGCTATCACCCACATCAGCACGAACGTCAGCATGATGTTGCGCAGCTGATCCTCGACGCGGCCCGGCATGTCGATCGCCGCGCTGTACAGCGTGACGATGCCCACGCACAGCAGCAGGAACACGATGAGGGCGAGCGGGCGGTCGAAGCCCGCGAACATCTGCTTGATCTTGTCGAGCCAGGCGCGCTTGTCGAATTGCATGCCTTTCTCCGTTAATGAGCGGTGCCGGCGGTCGCCGCTTTCGCGGAGGCCGTCGCACGGTAGTTGTCGTCGCGCGGTGCGGTGGCAGCCGGCTGCGCGTCGCTGGCGGGCCGGCGCGGCCGATGCGGACGCCGGATCGGCGGCAGGCTCGCGGCCATCGGCGCGGCGGCGCTGGCGTCGGCCGGCTGCGCGGCGCTCGCCGCGTCGGGCGCCGATGCGGCGTTCGCCGCGCTGGCCGCGTTCGGCGGGACCGGTTGCGGCAGCGCGGTGAAGCCGGCCGCGACGACGGCGGGCTTCGATGCGTCGCCGATCACCGGTGCGTTCACCGGCTCGGTCGCCGAGGCGGCCGCGGCCACGGCGGCCGACTCGCTCTGCGGGTTCTGGCGGTCGACGAGGTAGAAGTCGAGCACGCGGCGCGCGATCGGGCCCGCGGCCTGCGCCCCCCAGCCTCCGTTCTCGACGACCAGCGCCACGGCGATCTGCGGATGGTCGACCGGTGCATACGCGATGAACAGCGCGTGGTCGCGCAGGTGTTCGGCGAGCAGGTGGCCCTTGTAGTTCGAGCCCTGCAACGAGAACACCTGTGCGGTACCGGTCTTGCCGGCCGCCAGGTACTGGGCGCCGCGGAACACCTTGTACGCGGTGCCCGACGGGTTTTCGACCACGTTCTCCATCCCGCGCTTCACGACGTCGATGTCGGACTGCTTGAGCGGGATCACTTCGCTTTCCTTCGGCACGGTCAGGTGGCGCGCCCGCGTGATCGGATCCTCGATTTCCTTCACGAGGTGCGGCTTCATCACGATCCCGTTGTCCGCGAGCGTCGCGGTCGCATGGGCGAGCTGCAGGATCGTGAACGAGTTGTAGCCCTGGCCGATCCCGAGGCTGATCGTTTCGCCGTCGAACCACTTCTGCTGCGCAGGCTTCTTGAACGCCTTCTTCTTCCAGTCGGTCGACGGCAGGATCCCGCGCGCCTCGCCCTGGATGTCGATCCCGGTGATCTGGCCGAAACCGAACGGCTTCATGAAGTTCGCGATGGCATTCACGCCGAGGTCGCGCGCGAGCATGTAGAAATAGGTGTCGTTCGACACCATGATCGCCTTGTTCATGTCGACCCAGCCCTGGCCCGAGCGCACGTCGTTGCGGAACGTGTGGCCGCCGAACGTGAAGTAGCCGGGATCCTGGAAGCCCCAGCCCGGCGTGCGCTTGCCGAGCGTCAGGCCGGCCAGCGCCATGAACGGCTTGTAGGTCGAGCCGGGCGGGTAGGTGCCGTGCAGCGGGCGGTTCAGGAGCGGCTTGTCGGGAGAGTTGTTGAGCTCGTCCCAGGTCTGCTGGTCGATGCCGTCGACGAACGAGTTCGGATCGAAGCTCGGCGACGACACGAACGCGAGCACGTCGCCCGTCTTCGGCTCGATCGCGACAAGCGCGCCGCGCTTGCCGGCGAACGCCTGCTCGGCGACCTGCTGCAGCCCGATGTCGAGCGACAGCACGAGGTTGTTGCCGGGCGTCGCCTGCGTGCGCGACAGCGTGCGCACCGGCCGGCCGCCGGCCGTCACCTCGACTTCCTCGAAGCCCGTCAGGCCATGCAGCTCGGTCTCGTAGCTCTGCTCGACGCCGATCTTGCCGATGTAGTCGGTGCCCTTGTAGTTGTTCGCGTCGCGACGCGGATCGTAATTTTCCTGATCGCTGTCGTTGTCGTCGCTCATCGCGTCGATGCGATCCTGGTCGCGCTTCGAGATCCGGCCGATGTAGCCGATCACGTGCGCGGCCGTCATGCCGAGCGGGTACTGGCGGAACAGCCGCGCGCGCACGTCGACGCCGGGGAAGCGGAAGCGCTGCGCGGTGAAGCGTGCGACTTCCGCGTCGGTCAGGCGCGTGCGGATCGGCAGGCTCTCGAAGTTCTTCGAGTCTTCCTGCAGCTTCTTGAAGCGGCGGCGGTCGCGCGCATCGATCGGGATGATCTCGGACAGCTTGTCGATCGTGTTGTCGAGCGTGTCGTCGAGCTTCGACGGCGTGATTTCGAGCGTATACGCCGAATAGTTCTTCGCGAGGACGACGCCGTTGCGGTCGGTGATGATCCCGCGGTTCGGCACGATCGGCGCGACCGAGATGCGGTTTTCCTCGGCCTGCAGCGCGTATTTGCCGTGCTGGAACAGCTGCAGGTAGAAGAAACGGCTCGCGAGCAGCCCGAAGCAGACGAACACGAACACGCCCGCCGCCGCGACGCGCAGGCGGAACCTCGAGAGCTGTTGCTGGGTGTCGTTGAATTCGGTCATGCGGTTACGTTCGATCTGGCCCGTGCGCGGCGAGCGGGCGCGGGCGACGGGCGGCCCCGGAGCGCGGCGCGCGGCGGGCTTGGGGGCGGCGGGTATTCAAGGTCGGTCCTGGCGGCGCGGCTCAGATGGGGCGCGTATCGTCCGGATCGACCGGGCGGCGTTGCGGCATCAGCAGCAGATGGCTCGCGATCGGCCACAGCGCGGCCTCGACGAAGCCGTCCACCAGATAGCGCCAGCCGGGGAACGCGGCGCCCATCACGAGGCGGATCACGAACGGCACGAGCTGCGCGACGACGAGCAGCGGCGTTACATACAGCACCTGCACGCCGATCGGCATCCACAGCACGCGCCGGTGGATCGTGATCGCGCCGTACGACAGCAGCGTATAGGCGAGCGCGTGCTCGCCGAGCAGCCCCGCGTCATGCACGTCCATCAGGATGCCGAGCGCGAACGCGACGCCCATTCCGACCTTGCGCGGCTGGTGAATGTTCCAGAACAGCAGCACGAGCGCGACGAAGTCGGGCACGCCGGGCAGGCGGCCCCACGGCATCAGGTTCAGCAGGAACGCGGCGGCGAGGCTGAAGACGATGAAGTACGGGTTGACCGGCTGCAGGATGTATTGCGGGCGGTTCATCGCTGGGCTCCTGATTGCCCGGCCGCGGGCTTCGCAGGCGCGGCGGCCGGCTTCGCATTCGCGGCGGCCTTCTCGCTTTTTGCGGCAGCCTTCGCGCCCTTTTTGGCGCCCTTCGCGTTCTTGTCGGCGGCCGGATCGGGATCGGCCGGGCGCGGCGGGGCGTCGTTCTGGTAGTGCAGCACGAGCATCTGGCGCGCGCCGCGCACGGCGGCGATCGGCGCGCAGGTCACGCGGGCGAATGCGGTGTCGGCGAGCTTGTCGACGCGCACGACCTTCGCGACCGGCAGGCCCGGCGGGTAGACGCCGTCGAGGCCGCTCGTGACGAGTTCGTCGCCCACGAGGAGGTCGGAGCTGGTCGGCACGAAGCGCAGGTCGAGCGAGTCGCCCTTCGGCGTGCCGTAGATCACGCTGCGCAGGCCGGTGCGCAGCACCTGCACGGGAATCGCGAGGTCGCGGTCGGTGATCAGCGTGACTTCGGCCTGCAGCGGGAACACGCGCGTGACCTGGCCG
This sequence comes from Burkholderia sp. IDO3, assembly GCF_003366075.1. Taxonomy (NCBI): domain Bacteria; kingdom Pseudomonadati; phylum Pseudomonadota; class Betaproteobacteria; order Burkholderiales; family Burkholderiaceae; genus Burkholderia; species Burkholderia sp. IDO3. The sequence continues at coordinate 3,526,312 of NZ_CP028963.1, read as the reverse complement.
ATCACGCCGTCTTCGCTGACGACCGGTGCGCCGTCCTGGATGCCCTGCTGCGAACCCTGCCCGATCACGATCTTCTGCGTGAACGGGTCGCTGGTGTCGTACTGGATCTCGACCGGCGTCGATTGCGTCGCGATGTGCTGGCGCAGTTCGAGCACCGCGCGCAGGTGCACGTTCTCCTGCGCGAGCACGGCGGCCTGGTTGGCCTGCGTGGACAGCTGCAGGTTGCGCTTGCGCAGCGCGTCGTTCTCGTGGCGCAGCGATGCGCCCGTGACGGCGATGTCGGCCGCGCCCATGAACAGGTCGCGCGGCACGAGCGCCGCGCGCTGCAGCGGGTACAGCACGGTGCCCAGCACGCCGCGGACGATTTCGAGCGTGCTGAAGCGCGCGTCCGACACGAGGAGCGCGATCGCGAGTGCGACGAAGAAGATGAGCCGCGCGAGCGCGGGCGGACCTTGCTTGAAGAGGGGCGGCGGACTGTATTCCATGGTCGGCGCCGGGCGCGTGGTGATCGGTTAAATAATGCTCAGACGCGCAAACGGCGTGGCGGTTCGTTCTGAACGAGCGATCCGGCCACGCCGCGGGTGCGTCATATCAAACGGGACTGCTTAGACCATCACTCGTACGAGAAGATGCTGCCCAGCTTGTCCATGCGCTCGAGCGCCATGCCCGAGCCGCGCACGACGCACGTGAGCGGGTCTTCCGCGACGAGCACCGGCAGGCCGGTTTCTTCCGCGAGCAGGCGATCGAGGTCGCGCAGCAGTGCGCCGCCGCCCGTCAGCATCATCCCGCGCTCGGCGATGTCGGCGCCGAGTTCCGGCGGCGTCTGCTCGAGGGCGATCTTCACCGACGACACGATCTGGTTCAGCGGGTCGGTCAGTGCTTCGAGAATTTCGTTGCTGGAGATCGTGAAGCTGCGCGGAATGCCTTCCGACAGGTTGCGGCCCTTCACTTCCATTTCCTTGACTTCGGAGCCCGGGAACGCGGAGCCGATCTCCTTCTTGATCGCTTCGGCGGTTTGTTCGCCGATCAGCATCCCGTAGTTGCGGCGGATGTAGTTGACGATCGCTTCGTCGAACTTGTCGCCGCCGACGCGCACCGAGCCCTTGTACACGATGCCGCCGAGCGAGATCACGCCGACTTCGGTCGTGCCGCCGCCGATGTCGACGACCATCGAGCCCGTGGCTTCCGACACCGGCAGGCCCGCGCCGATCGCGGCCGCCATCGGCTCCTCGATCAGGTAGACCTGCGAGGCGCCGGCGCCGTGTGCCGCTTCCTTGATCGCGCGGCGCTCGACCTGGGTCGAGCCGCACGGCACGCAGATGATGATGCGCGGCGACGGGGAGAACATGCGCGATTCGTGCGCCGTCTTGATGAACTGCTTGATCATCTGCTCGGTGACGGTGAAGTCGGCGATCACGCCGTCCTTCATCGGGCGGATCGCCTCGATGTTGCCCGGTACCTTGCCGAGCATCTGCTTGGCTTCCTTGCCGACCGCCTGGATCGTCTTCTTGCCGTTGGGGCCGCCTTCCTGGCGAATCGACACGACGGACGGCTCATCGAGGACGATGCCCTTGCCGCGCATGTAGATCAGGGTGTTTGCGGTGCCGAGGTCGATCGCGAGATCGTTGGAGAAGTAGCTGCGCAAAAAACCGAACATTCAGAATCCTGTTTCGCTCTGGGCCGGCCCTGCATAGCGAGCGCTGAGGGCGGCAGCGGAAAAAATAACAGCCTCGGGAAGCGTGGCGGAAGCGGCCGCCGCGGCGCACGAAGCTGCGAGTGATGTCTACCGGGGGCGCACGAAGCACGCACGGCTTGCCGAAGTGGGGCGAAACGGTGCGGGAAAAGGCTGCCGGGTTTGGGTCGAACGCGTAATGATACCTTATAATTTCACGGTATTTGAATCGAAACGGGCGGTATTTTTGCCGCTTCGGCCCCGATTTTTGAGGGTGGGATCGCACCCTCCAACCCCCCGCCGCAACGCTGTTTTCGAGGTGTTGCGCAGTCTTGTTTTTCCGGTGATCGCATGGCCCTGACCCTGACCGATGTGAAACGCATCGCGCACCTGGCGCGACTCGAAATGGCCGACGCCGACGCCGAGCATACGCTCGGCCAGCTCAACGAATTCTTCGGCCTCGTCGAGCGGATGCAGGCGGTCGACACCGCCGGCATCGCGCCGCTCGCCCACCCGATCGAACAGATCCAGGAAGTCGCGCAACGCCTGCGCGACGACGCCGTGACGGAAGTCGTCAATCGCGACGACAACCAGCGTCCGGCGCCGGCCGTCCAGGACGGCCTCTATCTCGTGCCGAAGGTGATCGAGTAAGCATTCGCTGACAAGCGCGCCGGCCCTGCGCTGCGCGCGACCCAGAATTCCCAGGAAAACCACTCAATGCACGCAAAAAGCCTGACCGAACTGCGCGCCGCGCTCGCCGCCAAGGAATGCTCGGCCGTCGAGCTCGCGCAGCTCTACCTGAAACGGATCGACGCGGCTCGCGACCTGAACGCGTTCGTCCATGTCGACGCCGATCTGACCCTCGCACAGGCGAAGGCCGCCGACGCCGAGCTCGCGCGCGGCGCGGGCGGCGCGCTGACCGGCTTGCCGATCGCGCACAAGGACGTGTTCGTCACGCGCGGCTGGCGCTCGACCGCCGGCTCGAAGATGCTCGCGAACTACGAGAGCCCGTTCGACGCGACCGTCGTCGCCCGCCTGCAGGCGGCCGGCATGGTCACGCTCGGCAAGACCAACATGGACGAGTTCGCGATGGGCTCGTCCAACGAGAACTCGGCGTTCGGCGCGGTGAAGAACCCGTGGGACACCAATGCGGTGCCGGGCGGCAGCTCGGGCGGCAGCTCGGCCGCCGTCGCCGCGCGCCTCGCGCCGGCCGTGACCGGCACCGACACCGGCGGCTCGATCCGCCAGCCCGCGTCGTTCGCGGGCGTGACGGGCATCAAGCCGACCTACGGCCGCGTGTCGCGCTACGGGATGATCGCGTTCGCGTCGTCGCTCGACCAGGGCGGCCCGATGGCGCAGAGCGCGTCGGACTGCGCGCTGCTGCTGAACGCGATGGCCGGCTTCGACGAGCGCGACTCGACGAGCCTCGAGCACGACGACGAAGACTTCACGCGCCACCTTGGCCAGCCGTGGGCGGCCGGCAACGACGCGGGCAAGCCGCTCGCGGGCCTGCGCATCGGCCTGCCGAACGAATATTTCGGCGACGGTCTCGCCGACGACGTGCGCGCATCGATCGACGCGGCGCTCAAGCAATATGAAGCGCTCGGCGCGACGCTCGTGCCCGTATCGCTGCCGAAGACGGAGCTGTCGATCCCCGTGTACTACGTGATCGCACCGGCTGAAGCGTCGTCGAACCTGTCGCGTTTCGACGGCGTGCGCTTCGGCCATCGCGCCGCGCAGTACGGCGACCTGCTCGACATGTACAAGAAGTCGCGCGCCGAAGGCTTCGGCCCCGAGGTGAAGCGCCGGATTCTCGTCGGCGCCTACGTGCTGTCGCACGGCTACTACGACGCGTACTACCTGCAGGCGCAGAAGATCCGCCGCATCATCGCGCAGGATTTCCAGGAAGCGTTCAAGTCCTGCGACGTCATCATGGGCCCGGCGTCGCCGACGGTCGCATGGGATCTCGGCGCGAAGGGCGACGATCCGGTGCAGATGTATCTCGCGGATATCTACACGCTGTCGGTGAGCCTCGCCGGCCTGCCCGGCATGAGCGTGCCGTGCGGTTTCGGCGCGGGCGCGAACGCGAAGCGTCCGGTCGGCCTGCAGATCATCGGCAACTATTTCAACGAAGCCCGGATGCTGCAGGTCGCGGACGCGTTCCAGCGCGCGACCGACTGGCACAAGCAAGTTCCGGCGGGGGTGTAAGCATGACTCAGTGGGAAGTCGTTATCGGTCTCGAGACGCACGCGCAACTGTCGACCGTCTCTAAGATTTTCTCCGGCGCGTCGACGCAGTTCGGCGCGGAGCCGAACACGCAGGCCTGCCCGGTCGACCTGGCGCTGCCGGGCGTGCTGCCGGTGCTGAACCGCGGCGCGGTCGAGCGCGCGATCCGCTTCGGCCTCGCGATCGGCTCGACCATCGCGCCGCGCAGCATCTTCGCGCGCAAGAATTATTTCTACCCCGATCTGCCGAAGGGCTATCAGATCAGCCAGTACGAGATTCCGGTCGTGCAGGGCGGCCAGATCACGATCCAGGTGCCCGCCAACGAAAAGGCCGGCAAGGAAGCGTACGAGAAGACCGTCAACCTGACCCGCGCGCACCTCGAGGAAGATGCGGGCAAGTCGCTGCATGAAGACTTCGCCGGGATGACGGGGATCGACCTGAACCGCGCGGGCACGCCGCTGCTCGAGATCGTCACCGAGCCGGAAATGCGCAGCGCGGCCGAGGCCGTCGCCTACGCGAAGGCGCTGCATGCGCTCGTCGTGTGGCTCGGCATCTGCGACGGCAACATGCAGGAAGGCTCGTTCCGCTGCGACGCGAACGTGTCGGTGCGCCCCGTCGGCCAGGAGAAGTTCGGCACGCGTGCCGAGATCAAGAACCTGAACTCGTTCCGGTTCCTCGAGGAAGCGATCAACTACGAGGTCCGTCGCCAGATCGAGCTGATCGAGGACGGCGGCGAAGTCGTGCAGGAAACGCGCCTCTACGATCCGGACAAGCGCGAGACGCGTTCGATGCGCAGCAAGGAAGACGCGCACGACTACCGCTACTTCCCCGATCCCGACCTGATGCCGCTCGTGATCGGCCAGGACTGGGTCGAGCGCGTGCAGGCCGGGATGCCCGAGCTGCCGGCCGCGATGCAGCAGCGCTTCGCCGAGCAATATGGCGTGTCCGCGTACGACGCGGGCGTGCTGACGTCGAGCAAGGCGATGGCCGCGTATTTCGAATCGGTGGTCGCGAAGGCCGGCGCGGCGAACGCGAAGATCGCCGCGAACTGGCTGATGGGCGACGTGTCGTCGCAACTGAACCGCGACGGCATCGAGATCGACGCGATCCCGGTCTCGGCCGCCCAGCTCGCGCTGGTGCTGCAGCGCATCGCCGACGGCACGATCTCGAACAAGATCGCGAAGGAAATCTTCGCGACGATCTGGGACGAGCAGGCAACCGACGAAGGCGCGGCCGACCGCATCATCGACGCGAAGGGCCTGAAGCAGATCTCCGACACCGGCGCGCTGGAAGCGATCATCGACGAGGTGCTCGCGGCGAACGCGAAGTCGGTCGAGGAATTCCGCGCGGGCAAGGAAAAGGCGTTCAACGCGCTGATCGGCCAGGCCATGAAGGCGACGAAGGGCAAGGCCAATCCGCAGCAGGTCAACGAACTGCTGAAGAAGAAGCTCGGCTGAACATGGGCGCGCGCCTGAACCGCGCTTGACGACGGGCCGCCGCCGAACCTGTTCGGGGCGGCCCGTCGTTTTGGTGCATGCGTTATCGTGTGCACGTGCGCACCACACCGTCCAACGGAGGAACGAATGGCGAAACAACCGTCGCTCGACGATTTCCGCGTGCCGTACGGCACGCGCGAGAAGGAAGCTGCCGGATTCAAGCTCGATGCGTTCGATCCGGGCGCGAAGCCGTTCTCGTCGGGTTCGAAGGACGCCGACCGCGAACGGCTCACCGCCGTGTCGACGGCGCTCGACGTGCAGCAGGAGCGCCTGCACACGCAGCAGAAGAAGCGCGTGCTGCTCGTGCTGCAGGGGATGGACACCAGCGGCAAGGACGGCACCGTGCGCGCGGTGTTCCGCGACGTCGATCCGCTCGGCCTGCGCATCGTGCCGTTCAAGGCGCCCACGCCGATCGAGGCCGCGCACGACTTCCTGTGGCGCGTGCATGCGCAGGTGCCGGCCGCGGGCGAACTCGCGATCTTCAACCGCAGCCACTACGAAGACGTGCTCGTGCCGCGCGTGCTCGACCTCATCGACGACAAGGAATGCGAGCGCCGCTACCGGCAGATCCGCGATTTCGAGACGATGCTGGCCGAGAACGGCACGACGATCATCAAGTGCTTCCTGCATATCTCGAAGGACGAGCAGCGCGAGCGGCTGCAGGCGCGCATCGACGATCCGGCCAAGCACTGGAAATTCGACATCTCCGATCTCGACGCGCGCAAGCACTGGGACGCGTACCAGTCGGCGTACCGCGACGCGCTCGCCGCGACGTCGGCCGAGCATGCGCCGTGGTACGTGATTCCGGCGAACTCGAAGACGCACCGCAACGTGATGATCTCCGAACTGCTGCTGCGCACGATGACCGACATGAAGCTCGAATTCCCGCCGCCGAAGCCGGAGCTCGACGGGGTGAAGATCCGCTAGGCTGCGATCCTGTAAAAAAACATCGAACTGAACTGAACAACGGAACCCGACATGATGCGAGTGATTACCGCCAACCTGAACGGCATCCGCTCCGCCGCGAAGAAAGGCTTCTTCGAATGGTTCGGCGAGCAGAACGCCGACTGCGTGTGCGTGCAGGAAATCAAGGTGTCGGCCGACGACCTGCCGGCCGAATTCGTCGAGCCGCACGGCTTCAGGAGCTATTTCCACCACGCCGAGAAGAAGGGTTACAGCGGCGCGGGCGTGTACAGCCGCCACGAGCCCGATGACGTGATCATCGGCTTCGGCAGCAGCGAATTCGACTCCGAGGGGCGTTACGTCGAGGCGCGCTACGGCAAGCTGTCGGTCGTGTCGGTGTACGTGCCGTCCGGCTCGAGCGGCGAAGAGCGCCAGCAGGCGAAGTACCGCTTCATGGACGAGTTCATGCCGCACCTGGCCGAGCTGAAGAAAAAGCGCGAGGTGATCCTGTGCGGCGACGTGAACATCGTCCACAAGGAAATCGACATCAAGAACTGGAAGAGCAACCAGAAGAATTCGGGCTGCCTGCCGGAAGAGCGCGCGTGGCTCACGCAACTGTTCGACGACGTCGGCTATGTCGACGTGTTCCGCACGCTCGACCCGCGCGCGGAGCAGTACACGTGGTGGAGCAACCGCGGCCAGGCATACGCGAAGAACGTCGGGTGGCGGATCGATTACCAGATCGCGACGCCGGGCGTGGCCGGCACCGCCAAGAGCACGTCGATCTTCAAGGACATCAAGTTCAGCGATCACGCGCCGCTGACGGTGGATTACGACTACAAGAAGTAATCGTCGACGCGGTGCGGCATGACGCGCACCGCAGTCGAACCTGCCGGTCGCCGGATGCAAAACGGGCCGCATGTCGAACATGCGGCCCGTTTCGTCTGGCGCGTCGCTTACTGCTTGAGCGACGCCATGTCCACCACGAACCGGTACTTCACGTCGCTCTTCAGCATCCGCTCGTAAGCGGCATTGATCTGCTGCATCGGAATCGTTTCGATATCCGACGTGATCCCGTGTTCCGCGCAGAAATCGAGCATTTCCTGCGTCTCCGCGATCCCGCCGATCAGCGAGCCCGCGAGGCGGCGGCGCTTGAAGATCAGGTTGAACACCTGCGGCGACGGGTGGTCGTGCTCCGGCGCGCCGACGAGCGTCATCGTGCCGTCGCGCTTGAGCAGGTGCAGGAACGGATTCAGGTCGTGCTGCGCGGCGACCGTGTTCAGGATGAAGTCGAAGCTGTTCAGGTGCGCGTTCATCTGCGCTTCGTCCTTCGAGATCACCACTTCGTGCGCGCCGAGCCGCTTGCCGTCCTCGATCTTCGACGGCGACGTCGTGAACAGCACGACGTGCGCGCCCATCGCGCGCGCGAGCTTCACGCCCATATGGCCGAGCCCGCCGAGGCCGACGATCCCGACCTTCTTGCCGGGGCCGACGTTCCACTGGCGCAGCGGCGAATAGGTCGTGATCCCCGCGCACAGCAGCGGCGCGGCGCCGGCCGGGTCGAGCGTCTCCGGCACGCGCAGCACGAATGCCTCGTCGACGACGAGCTGCGTCGAGTAGCCGCCGTACGTGACGTCGCCGGTCACGCGATCCTGGCCGTTGTAGGTGCCGACGAAGCCGTTCTCGCAATACTGCTCGAGGCCTTCCTCGCAGCTCGGGCAGGTGCGGCACGAGTCGACGAGGCAGCCGACGCCGACCAGCTCGCCGACCTTGAAGCGCGATACCTGGGGGCCGGTCGCGGTCACGCGGCCGACGATTTCATGGCCCGGCACGACCGGGTAGATCGTGTTGCGCCATTCGTTGCGGGCCTGGTGCAGGTCCGAGTGGCAAACGCCGCAGTACAACACCTCGATCTGGACGTCGAGGTCGCGCAGCGCGCGGCGCTGGAATTCGAACGGGGCGAGCGGCGAGCGCGCATCGGTCGCCGCGTAAGCGTAAGTTGTGCTCATGCAGGGGGCTCCTTGTCCGGGAAAACATCCGGCGAAACAGACTGCCGCCGCACCATGTGGCGGTGCGGCGAGACAGGTGCCCATCGTAAGGAGCGCGCGGCCGCGGCGAAATACACGAAGGTCTCGAAGATTTGCCTATTCCTCTCGAATTGCACGCGAGCGGCCGTCAAAACGGTTTCAGGGTGCTACATTGCGAGCCAGATTCTCTTGCAGGACAGGATGACGCCGATGAGCTTCCAGCCCCTTTTCGACGACTCGGGCGACCGCGTGCGGCGCCGCATGATCGAGCTGCATGCGCGCCTCGCGCCGAACGAGGGCGACACGCTGGCGGCGCTCGACGGCGTGCGCTTCATCCGCGTGAGCCGGCCGGTGCCGCGTATGCCGGTGCTGTACGAGCCGAGCATCATCGTCGTGTGCCAGGGCCGCAAGCTCGGCTATCTCGGCGAGCGCTCGTTCGTCTACGACGCGCAGCAGTATCTTGTGCTGTCGGTGCCGTTGCCGTTCGAATGCGAAACCTTCGCGAGCATGGACGAGCCGTTTCTCGCGATCTCGATCCGCGTCGATCTCGCGGTGATCGCCGAACTCGCGATCCTGCTCGACGAGACGCTCGGCGCCGCGGTCAGCGAGCCTCACGGCGTCTACTCGACACCGCTCGATGCGCCGCTTGCCGACGCGGTGGTGCGCCTCCTCGAAGCGCTCGCGTCGCCGCACGATACGTGCGTGCTCGGGCCGGCGATCATGCGCGAGATCGCGTATCGCGTGCTGACCGGCGCGCAGGGCGACGCGATACGCGCGGCGCTCGTTCAGCAGCATCATTTCGGCCGCATCGCGAAGGCGCTGCGGCGCATCCATGCGGACCTGACGGCCGATCTCGACGTCGAGACGCTCGCGCGCGAGGCCGGAATGAGCCTCGCGGTGTTCCACGCGCAGTTCAAGCACGTGACCGCGACGTCGCCGATGCAGTATGTGAAGGCCGCGCGCCTGCACCAGGCGCGGTTGATGATGGTGCAGGACGGCGTCGGGGCGGGGGCCGCCGCCGCGCGGGTCGGCTATGCGAGCGCGTCGCAGTTCAGCCGCGAGTTCAAGCGGCTGTTCGGCCGCAGCCCGGGTGACGAAGTGCGTGCGATGCGCGAAAGCGGCGCCGGAAGCCGGCCGGTCGAATCGGTCGTCCGCGCGTAGTGCCGGACGCCGTGCGCCGCCGAATGCAGAACGCCGGATGCGGCGCTCAGCGCCGCACGACCTTGCGCCGCTGCGCGCTGATGCCCGCGTAGTCGGGCAGCGCGTCGACGCGTTTGCCGACCGCTTTCGCGTACAGCGGCATCAGGTCGGGCAGGCGGTTCAGCAGATCCTGGCGCCGCGTGGCGCCGTACGGGTGCAGGTAGATGAAGCCCGTCGCCTTGTCCGCGCGCGTCGCGGCCGCGAGCTTGTCCCACAGCGTGATCGCCGCGCGCGGATCGAAGCCCGCGCGTGCGGCGATGTCGCCGCCGATCACGTCGGCTTCGGTTTCGTCGGTCGGGTCGTAGCGCAGCGTCTGCAGGCGTGCGCCGAGGTTCAGGGCCTGCGGCAGCGGGTCGCCGACGCCGAACAGCGGCGGCAGCGTGGCCGCGCGCAGCGAGGTTTGCGACGTCGTGCTGAAATTGCTGCGCGCGTGCTCGCGCAGCGCATGCGCGATGCCATGCGCGAGCAGCACGCCGAATTCGTCGTCGTTCAGGCGCACGCGGTCGAGCATCCCGCCGTACACGAGGACCTTGCCGCCCGGCAGGCAGGTGATGCGGATGTCGCGCGAGCGGATCGCATTGACCTCCCACGCCCAGTTCTTCACGCGATCGTTCCACTTCACCGAATACGGCGCGAGCTTCGCGACGATCGCGCGCAGGCGCTTCACGCGCGGCTGGTTCTCGGGCAGCAGGCGGCTGCTGTCGGCGGCTGCCTGCACGATTTGCGCGTATTCGGTCGCGGTGAGCTGTTCGAGCAGCGTTGACGGGATCAGCGTGCGGAACGCGATCGCGTTGCCGTAGCGGACTTGCTGCGGTGTCGGCGTATAGGCTTTCGTGGACGCGGCCGCACCGGTCGGCTGCGCGGCTTCGGCCGCGGACGGCGTAGCGGGTGCCGCCGGCGTGGACGGCGAAGCGGGCGCGGTGGCCGGTGCGGAGCCTGCCGAGGTCGCGTTTGCGTCGGCCGCATGCGCGCTTCCGGTCGCGAGTGCCGCGATGCCGACGCTCAGCGACGCGGCGATGCGTGCCAGGCCATGCAGTCGATCACTGCGCACGGCGGGCCTCGCCGTTGCGTGCGACGCCGTTCCACGGCGCGATCTTGAACAGCAGCAGCATGCCGGGGATCGCGAGTGCGGTGCACGCGATGAAGTAGTCGAACCAGCCGATCTTCGCGACGATGAAGCCGCTTGCGGCCGACGCGAGCGTGCGTGGCACCGACGCGAGGCTCGTGAACAACGCGAATTGCGTGGCCGTGTAGCGCGGGTCGGTCGTGCTCGCGATATAGGCGACGAACGCGGCCATCGTCAGGCCCGTCGTGAAGGTTTCGAAGCCATAGACGATCGCGAGCGCGACCGTCATCGGGCTGAATTGCGGCGTGACGGCGATGCCGAACACCGATAGCCCGGCCGCGATCGCGTGGCTCGTCGAGACCGTGAAGTCGTACAGCATCGCGAGCACCGGCGAGCCGGGGCCGAGTTGCGCGAGCCATGCGAAGCCGAGCGTCGACACCATCTGCAGCGCGCCGAAGATCCACAGCCCGCGGCCGATCCCGATCTTCACGAGCCACACGCCGCCGACGATGCCGCCGGCGACGCTCGCGACGAGCGCGGTGGTTTTCGCGACGATGCCGATCTCGGTGCGCGTGAAGCCGATGTCGAGGAAGAACGACGTCGACAGCGTGGTCGCCATCGTGTCGCCGATCTTGAACAGGAAGATGAACGCGATGACGAGCAGCGCACCGGCCCAGCCATCGCGCTGGATGAATTCGCGGAACGGCAGCACGATCGCGTCGCGCAGGTTGCGCGGCGGCGCGCCGACCACTTCGGGCTCGCGCACCACCAGCGTCATCAGGATGCCCGGCAGCATGAATGCGCCGGTGAGCGCGAACACGACGTCCCACGGCATGTGATCGGACAGGATCAGCGCCAGGGAACCCGGGATCAGCGCGGCGAGCTTGTACGCGTTCACGTGCACCGCGTTGCCGAGGCCCTGCTCGGTGTCGCGCAGCAGTTCGCGGCGATACGCGTCGATCACGATGTCGGAGCTCGCGCCGAAGAACGCGACGAGCGTCGTGAGCGCGGCGACCGTCCAGATCGAGTCGCGCGGCGACACGAAGCCGAGCGCGGCGATCGCACCGGCGACCAGCACCTGCGTGAACAGCATCCAGCCGCGCCGGCGGCCCGGCCGCCAGCCGGGCAGGCGCGGGATGTAGCGGTCCATCAGCGGCGCCCACAGGAACTTCCACGTATACGGGAACTGAATCAGCGCGAACAGGCCGATTTCCTTCAGGTTCACGCCCTCGGAGCGCAGCCATGCCTGCACGAGGTAGACGAGCGTGAAGAGCGGCAGGCCGGACGTGAAGCCCAGGAACACGCAGATCAGCATGTGCGTGTTCAGATAGGCGCGCCAGCCGGGGTGATCCTCGTGAGCGGTGAGTGCGGGCGCCTCGTGTGGCGTTTTCGACATGGACAGGAACTGGGTAGCGTTGACTGATTGCGGCGGCAGCGCAGGCGGCGCGGACCGCGCAGGGGGCGGTCGCACGCATGTGCGGGCCGGATCTCCCGTCAACGGCCCCCTGGCTCAGCTGCGCTTGACGCGGTAGACAGCAAGACTACCACGCCAGTTCGCTCCCCATCGAATCGGCTGGCCTTCGTGCAGCACGATGCGGTCGAGGATCGTGACGCCGACTTCCGGCGCGAGCGCCTCGAAATCCTTGATCGTCAGCACCCGCACGTTCGGCGTGTTGTGCCACTGGTAGGGCAGCGACTTCGACACCGGCATCCGGCCGCGCAGCACCGACAGCCGGTGCGCCCAGTAGCCGAAGTTCGGGAACGACACGATGCACTCGCGCCCGACGCGCGCGGTTTCGCGCAGGATCGCGGCCGTCTGGTGGATCGTCTGCAGCGTTTGCGACAGGATCGCGAAATCGAAGCTGTGATCCTCGAACAGGCGCAGGCCGTCCTCGAGGTTCTGCTGGATCACGTTGATCCCGTTCTTCGCGCTCGCGAGCACGCCCGCATCGTTCAGTTCGATCCCGTAGCCGGATACGTCCAGTTCTTCCGACAGCAGCGACAGCAGCGAGCCGTCGCCGCAGCCGAGGTCGAGCACGGTCGCACGCGGTTCGACCCAGCGGGCGATCGCACGGAAGTCCGCACGGGCGGACAGGGAGTTCAGCGCTTGCTGGTTCATGCACCCACCTCGATGGCGATTCGTTCGTAATACGCGCGGAGCAGGTTGTGATAGCGCGCGTCGTCGAGCAGGAACGCGTCGTGGCCGTGCGGCGCGTCGATTTCCGCGTAGGTGACCGTGCGCTTGTTGTCGAGCAGCGCTTTCACGATCTCGCGCGAACGCGCCGGCGCGAAGCGCCAGTCGGTCGAGAAGCTCGCGATCAGGTATTTCGCCTGCGTGTGGGCGAGCGCGGCGGTCAGGTTGCCGTCGAACGCCTTGGCCGGGTCGAAGTAGTCGAGCGCGCGCGTGATCAGCAGGTACGTGTTCGCGTCGAAGTAGTCGGCGAACTTGTCGCCCTGGTAGCGCAGGTACGACTCGACCTCGAACTCGACGTCGAAGCTGAAGTTGTACGCGTCGAGCGCGCCGTCCGCGCGGCGCAGCGCACGGCCGAATTTCTCAGCCATGTCGTCGTCGGACAGGTACGTGATGTGGCCGATCATCCGCGCGACGCGCAGGCCGCGCTTCGGCTTCACGTCGTGTGCGTAGTAGTCGCCGCCATGGAAGTCGGGATCGGACAGGATCGCCGAGCGCGCGACCTCGTTGAACGCGATGTTCTGCGCGGACAGCTTCGGCGTCGATGCGATGTCGATACAGTGCGCGACGCGTTCCGGATACATCAGGCTCCACGCGAGCGCCTGCATCCCGCCGAGACTGCCGCCCATCACGGCGGCGAAGCGCTCGATGCCGAACGCGTCGGCGACGCGCGCCTGCGCATGCACCCAGTCCTCGACGGTAACCACCGGGAAGCGCGCGCCGTACGGCTTGCCGGACGACGGATCGACGCTCATCGGGCCGGTCGAGCCGAAGCACGAGCCGAGGTTGTTCACGCCGATCACGAAGAAGCGGTTGGTGTCGAGCGGCTTGCCGGGGCCGACCATGTTGTCCCACCAGCCGGTGCTGCGCGGATCGTCCGCATAGACGCCGGCGACGTGGTGCGACGCGTTGAGCGCGTGGCAGACGAGCACCGCGTTCGAGCGCGCGGCGTTGAGCTCGCCGTACGTCTCGACGACGAGCTGATAGTTGCCGATCACGCTGCCGCTTTGCAAGCGCAGCGGTTCGGCGAAGTGCATGGTCTGTGGAGCGACGATGCCGATCGATTCCATTCGTTCCGCCTTATGACTGGGCGGCTAAATGGTGTCGGCGATGCGCGGAGGCGAAGGTGCGCGGCTGACGACCTCTTTAGCCGCATTTGTAGTGAACCGCCGGGACAAAGATACACATCCATGCCCGGCCGGTTCGCGCGCCCGCAATCGAGTCAGCAAATCGGCGCGCTTCCGACCTGCCGCCAAGGAGGCGGCAGTCGGCAAAGTATAGCGGAATTCCGCGGGGTGCGGATTTCGCACCCCGCGGGCCGCCGGCGGGGTTACCAGCGGTATTTCGCCGAGAGTTGCCCCTTCACCACCGAATAGTCGGACAGATTTCCTTCCACGCCGAGGCTTGCCGACACCGAGAATTGCCGGCTCACCTGTCCGGTCGCCCCGATGCGCACGGCGGCGCGGTCGCGCGGCACGGCGAACGAGAAGGCATTGCGATCGAGCGTCAGCGAGCGCGAACCGGGGCCGTGCCACCAGTTCGCCTCGATGAACGGCCGAAGCTCGCGTCCGGCAGACATCGCAGTGACGCCGTGCACGCGCACGCCGACGCGGGTCAGCACGTCGGTGGCGCCCTGGCCGTCGATCCGGCCGCCGGGCGCGGCATGCGCATCCGCGCGGTAGTCCGACACGACGAGTTGCACTTCGGGCTCGACGAAGAAACGCGTGTCGCCGCGCTCGTAGAACGGCAGCGAATAGCCCGTTTCGACCGAGCCCGTGACGGTGCGCGACCGGTACGAGTCGGCCGCGAGGCTGCCGCCGACGCTGTTCGCATAGGCGCCGTACATGAACCACGTATCGACGTAGGGGCCGGTCAGGATGTCGCGGTTGCCGTACCAGGTGCCGTACAGCCCGACGTTGTAGCCAGCCACGCTGCCGCGCGAGGTGGCGTTCGTGATGCGGCGCTCGAGCGGGTTCCACAGCGGGCGCGTCGACCAGTTCGTCTGGCTGCCGTACATGCCCATCGCACCGACGCGCACGCTGCCGCCGCGACCGTCGCCGAAGCGGAACAGGTCGGCGCCCGCGTGAATCAGGCGGCCGTTGCCCGACACGCTGCGGTTGCCGCCCGACATCGACGTCATCTGGCCCTCGGCGCGCAGCCAGACCGCGCCGTCGAGCGGGCCTGCCGCGCTGGTGCGCAGCGAGCGATCGTCGCGCTGATGCAGCGTATGGATCGCCATCATCGATGCGGCATCGGCGTTTGCCATGTACGCGTCGGGTTCCGGTGCGGCGGCGCGTGGGGGCGGTGGCGGCGGCGTGACTTCCGGTTCGATCGGCGGTTCGGGTTTCGCCGCGGAGACGAGATACCAGTCGTCAGGCTGTCCGCCTTGCCCGCCGCGCGCCAGCATGTAGTCGTAGCCGCCGGCGGACAACGTGCCGAAGCGTTGCCGGAAGCCGTCCGAGGCCGCGTCGAGCTTGAATGCCGCTGCATCCGTCGTGCCGCCGTTGCGGGTCTGGACGATCGGGATGCCGACGGTCGTTGGCGCGCCGTCGCCGCCGGTGCGCTTGACGATGATGCCGGTGTCGCCCGATGCGCGTCCGCCGTCGATCACGAGGCGGTCCGTGGGCGATGCATCGTCCTGCAGCGTCGTATGGAGGACGAGCCTGCCGTTGCGGGCCGCATAGTCGCCCGTGACGACGAGCGTGCGCGGCGTGAGTGGCACGTCGGCAGCCGGCGTGTCGAATGCGATCGTCGAATCGTTCAGCGAGACGGAACCGACCGTCGAGTCGCCGGTGACGGTCCATTGGCTGTTCGTGTCCAGCGACAGCGAGCGGACCACGTCGGTCGCGCCGGTCCACGTGGAGGCATTGGCGAGCGTGACGTCCGTCACGGCATCCGTCGGGCTGCCGTCGTCGGTCGGCTGGTTGACGATGTCGCCGACGGCATGGGAGCGGGCGTCGAGCGTCAGGCTGACCGGCTCGCCCGACTCGGCATGCACGGACAGCAGCTTGCCGTTGCCGCCGATGGCGCGCGTGCCGTTCTTCAGCACGATGGTCGCGTCCGACGCGTCGATCGCGCCGTGGCGTTCGCTGATCAGCAAGCCGTCGTCGATCGTCAGCGTGCCGCCGTAGACGGCCGCTGCATGAGCGCCGTCGCCGGTTGCGCGCGCGCTGGTCCGCACGAGATCGATCGTGCCGCCGGCGCTCGAATAAAGCGCGACGGCTTCCTTGCCGTGGGTTTCGACGCTGGTATCGACGAGCGACGCGACGGAGTCCGTACCGGCCGACATCACGCCGCGCGCGCTCTCGCCGCTCGTCGTGATGCCGCCGCGCGTCATCGAGAACTTGCCGCCGAGGCGGGCGATCGCGCCGATCGCGCGCGCGCCGGTGGTGGTCACGAACGTATCGGTGGCATCGACGACCGGCGTATCGGTGTATTCCTTCGATGCATAAAGCCCGTGCGCGCTTTTGCCGTGCGTGATAACGCGCGTGCGCGCGAGCTCGACGCTGCCCTCGCGCGTGTCCACGCCGAGCGCGTAGTCGCCGGCGGTTTCCAGGTACGAGTCGCTGAATGCAACGGTGGACGAGCTCGGCAGATACAGCACCGACGCATAGTCGCCGTCCGTGCGGATATCGGTGCGGGTCAGTGTCGCCCGGACGCCGCCGTAACTGATGGACAGGCCGGTGCCGAACAGGCCGCTGGTACGGATCAGCGTGTCGGACACGTCGATGGTGCCGCCCGGCGCCAGGATCGCCGTGATGCCGCTCGCTTCCTTGCCGCGCGTCACGATCACGCTGTCGGACAGCGTGAGGTGCGCATTGTTGCCGTCGACGGACGCGCCATGCGAATAGTCGCCGTCGGTATCGATGGACACGCGCTCCGCGGATGCGCTACCGCCGTTACGCAGGTCGATGCCGGTGCTGGAACTGCCGCGGGTCCGGATTTCGGTATCGCGAAGGACAACACGCGACTTGCTGCCCCACGCGGCGGCACCCGCCGAACTGTTGCCGGTCGAAAAGATGCGGGTCCGGCTGCGGGTCGTCAGCGTGCCGCCGTTGATCGCGGAAAGCACGTCTTGGCCGGGCTTGTGCGTCGAATATTCACCCGGCGCAACTTCGAGTTCGATGCCGTCGGCTTGCTGCGCGCCACCGCCCGTGACTTGTGCAGTCGATGGCGACGACATCGCCGCACCGGCGAGCAGGGCCGAATGTGCGACGTACAGGCGCACGCGTGCTCGGGACGAGAGGAAATAACTGCGGTTCACCAGATCACCTTTATTGTCTTGAACAGGTGAAAAGTAGTTTTGTTTAGCAGGTTTGGATATTGGACGAGTTCGAATTTTCGGAACAGACCAACGGGCGGCATGGAGAACACGTGACGCGCGACGGTGCTTCGGAACCGACTGCCTGGATGAGGTACTGCGTTGACCCATGGCGAGTCATCCGGCGCGAGCGTTGTCGGCCTGGTTGGTTACGGAATCCTGAAAGAGGCGAGATGCAGCCACGACGGGTAGAACGACAATGCCGTCGGCATGCGGATCGATGGCGCGCTGGTTCGCCGAGGATGCCGGGGAAGGGGCGCGCGCCCCCGCGCCCCTGTGACGATCCGGCGCACGGGACGCGCGCCGGTTCTCGGACTTTACTGATACATGATCGAGTACATCACCGAGGTGTTCACCGTGCCTTGGCCTGCAGGGCCGCCCGTCGCGACGTACTGAGCGTAATACGGCAGCTCTGCAGCACCGTTCGACAGTGCGACCGCCTTCGAATTTTCATCGGCCTTGCCTACGCCGATGTTGCTCGTGTCGCCGTTGAGCAGGCCGACTTCGACATTCTTCGCGGTGCCCGTTGCGTTGAACAACTGGCCGGTGGTCGAGTTGACCGTGGTGCCCGGTTCGAAGTGCGTGTAGACGTTGCCGGTTGCCGGCGAGCAGTTCGTCAGGCCGATCTTGAACGGCGTGCGGCCGGCCGTCGAGCCGCCGGTGGCGAGCGACGACGTCGACACCTTCGGCAGTGCGACGGTGAAGTCCTTGCCGCCCGTGCCGTTGCCGTTGATCGTGCAGGTCTGCGTACCGATCTGGCCGTTGATGGTGATCGTGCCGTCGGTGGCGTGTGCCACGGTGGGCAGGGTTGCTGCGGCAACGACGGCGAGTGCTGCGATGCTGGAGAGTGCGAGCTTCATATCAAATCCTCTGGTACTGGTTGAGAAAAAAATGGACTTCGTCATCAGGTCGCTCACCTGCCATGACAGGTCGTACGAACAACATCCGACTGGGTCCGAAAGCCAACCTTCCGATGCATCTATAAGGATTGCAAAATGGAAGGTCGTTCGACCATCGATCGGGCGATGGTCGTCAGTGAGTATCGGTCGCTCTGCGCTACCCGGCGACCGGTACTACCGAATTACTGTGCCATTCGGCGTGCTGCGACTACTGGTAACTCATCGTGAACGTAGCGACGCCCTTCACCGTTCCGCTGGACACCTTGCCGGTCGCGATATATTGCGCGGTCAGCGGAATGTTGCTGAGCGTTGCGGACGGGCCGACATACCATTGATTCGTGTTGCCGATGGCGGCCGAATCCGGACCGTAGCCGACGGGCTGTCCATTTCTCAAAATGCGCAGTTTCACGCCTTGCGCCGACGAATCCGGCGTGAGCGTCAGTTGATTTCCCGTATTGCCCTGGTTCGTCAAATCAGTCAGCGTCACGTAGACGTTCGATCCGGACTTGCAATTCAGTCCGATGTTGAAGCCGGTATCACCCGCGGTCATGCCCACTGTACCGAGCTTGCTCGCGGCCACCGGCGGCAATGGGAACTTGATATCCGGCGTGGTGACGGTGCAGGTCTTCGGCATGATGATCAGCTTTCCTTTGCCGGCTTCATTCCAATAGATCTGGTACTTGTATCCGTACGTGGGACGAGCCCGGTTCTTTGCGCCTATCTGCCATATGCCGACGGTACCGTTCGGGATGACCGCGTTGTATATGCGATCGCTGGCCTTGATCAGTTCGACCTTGATTTGGTATCGGCCTTCAATCGGTTTCGTCGTCGTATGAGGCGGTGCCCAATCCTGCGTTGCGCCGTTGTAGACCATCATGACCTCTCCGGTCTCGAGATTGGTGAAGCGCAGCCCCAGGGATTCCGGCGCGGGCAAGCTGGTCAACACATACGAAACGCCGGGAATGCCGGTGGGCCGCTGATTGTTCATGAAGTAAAACGAATATCCATACGGCGAAGTCGTATTCGCGTCGCATCGATATGGCAGCGTCAGGATCTTTGTCGCCAAAACCGTGCCGTCAGGTATGTCGCGCGGGACAAGGACGGTGCCGAAAGAGAAGCTGCGCTGATAATCGGCACCCGTTTCGTCGTTATAGCAAGTTGGAATTTGCGCTCGGCTGGCGACTGAATACGCCGAGCCAGCGATACAAAGCGTGGTAATCAGCAGATATTTGAGCATGGTCTTTTCGTTTTGCATTGGGTGACATTTCGCCTGGATGGGCTTTGGGGCGTGCCGGGTTTCCTAGTGCGAACCGTTGCCGGAAGGAAGCTTCGCGCCAACAGCGTCGATCGAATCATCAGCCCCTTCCCGTGCATCGGTTGCTGCGGCGTTATGCGACGCTGCAGCGTTGTCGCATGTCGATTCGACACGCGTGTACACGTCGCTCTTGCTGTGCTTGACAGGCAGTTGGTAACTGAAGGAGCAGACTTCGGTCTTGCGATTGCCCCATTTCGCCGTCAGGGTGCCGGTGTCGTCCAGGCCGCGGGCGAACAACTTGCCGCCCTGTCCGGCCAACCCGATGGTCTTGCCGTCTGCGTCGATGACGGTGCTGCCGAACGGCACCGGTGAGCCATCAGGCTGACGCATCGTCAGCAGTACTGCGCGACCGCTGACCGTCCCGAACTTGAGCTTCACGATCGAATTCGCACGCGGCGCGACCTGCTGGCTGGTCGTCAGCATTTCGACGTCGGTCGGGATGCCCTTCGGGTCCAGTTCGACGGTGTTCATCTTGTACGGCGTCAGATACGGGAGCACCGCGTAGCCGCGCCCGTCGATCCGCACGTCCGTGCCGTTCGTGACTTGCGCGCCGACAGCGTCTTTCGCCTCGACGATCGCGGCGGTGTCGCCGAGATCGTTGGCGAGCGTGATGCCGCCCGCGTGACCGACGAGTGCGCCCGATACGCCGGCGGACACGCTCGAGTAGCCGCTGCCGCCGGTCGCGCTGCCGGAGAACGTCGCGAACGTGCTGCGATACTGCGCATTGCCGCCGCCGGACGTCGCGCCGCCGCCGGAATTGACGTTGACGCCGTACGAGAACGCGTTGGACTTTCCGACGGTGCCGGTCAGCGACGTCTGGGCGGTCGTGCCGCCCTGGCTGTTGCGTGCGACGCTCGCGCTCAGCGTCGGGGCATACGAGCGTCGGCCGAGCGGAACCGTTACGTTCGCGTACACCTGGTTGCTCAGTTGGCCGGTGGCGCCGTCGCGTTGCCGCGAGACCGACAGGTTGTAGCTCAGGTTGAGGCCGGCGACGCGCAGGCTGTTGTTGTAGCCGAGCTGGAACTGCGTCGTCGTGCCCGGGTGATTCCAGTAGTTGACCGTCGAGCCCACCGCGAACAGGCTGCCGCGCTTTTCGCCGAGCGTCTGATTGAGCGTCAGCTGGACCTGGTTGCGTTGCCGGTAGACGCTGTTTGTATCGTTGCCCCCGGCCGCGAGTTCGCGGGCATACATTGCGTCGCGCATGGTCCAGTAGCCGCGCGACGAGTAGCGATACGCGGCGACCGCGACGTTCGTGCCGGTCGCCTCGACGGACTTGCTGTAGCTGACGCGAACGCTTTGCCCGGTCGTTGCGGAGGCGCCCGGAATACGCGCGCTCGCATGCGTGACGTCGGCGGCGAACGCGCCGAGCGACGTATTGAGTGCCGCACCGACCAGCCCGGCCAGGTAGTTCTCCGCGACGATCGCGCCGACGTAGCCCGTTATCAGGTTGCTGATGCCGCGCTGATAAGTGGCTTGCGCGAAATTCGGATGGCGTTCGAGCTGCGGCTCGCGCAACTGCCCGAGCGCGACGCCGAACCGCGAGATGCCCGGACGCAGTGATTGCACGACGGCCGCATACGGCACCGTGAAGCTGTGCGTCTTGCCGTCGGCTTCGGTCACCGTGACGAGCAGGTTGCCGCCGTAGCCGGTTGCGTACAGGTCGTTGATCTCGAACGGCCCCGGCGCGACGTTGGTTTCGTACAGCACCGCGCCGTTCTGCGAAACCGAGACGTGCGCGTTGCTCGTTGCGACGCCGCGGACCACGGGTGCGTAGCCGCGCATCGAATCGGGCAGCATCCGGTCGTCGGTCTCGAGTGTGACGCCGCGCATGCCCACGCTGTCGAACAGCGTGCCGTCGGTGTAGGTCTCGCCGATCTTCAACTGGCTGCGCCAAGCCGGCAGGTCGCGTTGAACGTAGGTGTTGAGGCTTTGGTAGCGGCTGTCGCCCCGCGTTTGCGCGGTGTAGGTGCCGTTGTGCCGGAAATGCCAGTTCGCGACGTTGACGCCGGCATTCAATCCGACGTATCCCTGCGTGCTTTCGTATCCCGACGACGTATTGCGGAACACGTTGGCGTTGTACTTGAGCGTCGCGCTCGTCACGCCGCTGTCCCACAGTTCCGGACTCACGTAGCCGCGCGGATTGCGCAGCAGCGCGGCCTGCGGAATGCTCACGTTCAGCCGCAGCTCCGACATGTCGAATTCGGTCGTCGCGCCGGCCACCAGTTTGTCGACGCTCGTGCATTCGCCGGCCTGCACGCGCACCAGCTCGGCACGCGCGGCGTCGGTCAGCGCCTGATCGTCGAGGTTGAGGCGGCTCACGAGCGTGCGATCGAAGCACGGCGTCGCGTCGGTCGCGCCTGCCGCTGCATCGAAGCGCACCGTCGAGCGGCCGGTCCACGTTTCGTTGACGTAAAGGTCGACCAGGTAGTCGCCGGCAGGCACCGGATTGCCTTTGGCGAAGCGATCGAGGTCGAGCCGCTGGCCGCGCGGTTTCATCATCAACGTGTCGTTGAACTGAACCTGCGCGACGTCGAAGCGCTCCGCCGGGGCGGCCGTCGTGTCGGCAGCCTGCGCACCGGCCGTCCAGCCGCCGAGCGTCGCCATGACGAGCAGATAGCTCGGCTTCAGCGCAAAGCGTGCGGTAGCTTCCAACGGTTGAATTTGATGATTCGCTCGCATGAATTCGATAAATTGATGCCGCATCGTCATATTGCGAGCGACGGTCTGCCGGCGCCGGCGCGATTACGCGCCGTCGATCAGCGACGGATTGAGTCAGGAATGCCTGGGTGGCGTCAGTGCGCTTTCTTCGGCGCGTAGCTGCCTTCGATGCCCGCGCCGTAGTCGTTGAGGAACGTGTAATCGACCTCGATCGGTGCGCCCGGCATCGATTGCACGTTGCCGACGTCGAACTGCTCGGTCGCGCCAGGCTTGACCATGCCGCCCTTGTCGTCAGTCCAGGTCGTGCTGCCGGACTTGACGGTGAGCTTGGTGAACGTCACGTGGTAAGGCGTGGGGTTCTTCGCCTGCAGCGCATAGCCGCCACCGGCTTTCGGTGCGAAATTCCAGGTCACCTTTTCCGCGGATTCGTCGGCGACGCCTTGCAGCGCGGCTGGGCGGAAGAACAGCTTGATGCGCGAGCGGAACGCGAGTTGCAGCAGGTTCGGCGTATTGGCGTCGTCCGCGGCCTGCGGCGGGACGTCGAGCACGTTGAGCCAGTACAGCGTTTCCTTGTCCTGTGCGAGCGGTTCCTGCGTGTAGATCAGCCGCAGGCTCTGGCCTTTCTTCGGATCCAGACGGAACAACGGCGGTGTCAGCATGAACGGCACTTTGGATTCGTCGGGCAGCGCGTTCGCGTTGCCGTCGTCGATCCAGGCTTGCACGAGCGACGGACGATCGCCTTCGTTGGTCAGCTTGACCGTGACCTCACGCTCCTTTTCCGGATACACCACGCGCGTTCCACCGATCACGACGCTGGCGTCTGCCGTTGCCGCGCCGAACAGCGACACGGCCAGCGCCGCGGTGCCCACGCTCAGACTCAAGTTCGTTGGCATTCTCATCGCCGATTTCTCCTTGTAGATAAACAGACTCGCTGGTGATTGGGAGGGCGACCCGCGCGCCGCCGCTGAATCGCGGGCGCGGGCCGCCGGTCGCGAAGCCGGATTACTGGTACGAGACCGAGTACATGACCGACGTGCCGACCTTGCCGGCCGTCGCGGCGCCGCCGGTCGCGACGTATTGCGCGAAATAGTTGAGCTCTGCCGCGCCGCCCGCGATCGGCACGGTCTGCGAGTTCTGCTGCGCTTGCGCCGCGCCGAGCTTGATGTTCGAGCCGTCCTTGTTCAGCAGGCCGACCTCGACGTTCTTCGCGTCACCCGTCGCGTTGAACAGCTGGCCCGTTTGCGAGTTGACCGTCGTGCCCGGCTCGAAGTACACCGATGCGTTGCCCGAATTCGGCGAGCAGTTCGACAGGTTGATGCGGAACGGCTTGCGTCCGGCCGTCGAACCCGGCACGGAGAGCGCCGACGTCGACACGGTGGGCAGCGTGACGGTGAAATCCTTGCCGCCGCCGTCGCCCGAGATGTTGCAGGTTTGGGCGGTGATTTCGCCGGTGATCGTGATCGTGCCGTCAGCTGCCTGAGCCGACGAGGCAGCGGCGAGGAGACCTGCTGTCGCCATCAGAATGGAAAGTGCTTTTTTGGACATTTACGTACCTGTTAGTAAGAGCCTCGCGTCGAAAGACGACGCACGGACGTTTCCATTGCGCTGTCGCGCGTCGCTGCTACGGGGCGGCAGCAGCTGCGGGAAACAGGTGATATTGTTCCGAAGTAAGTGATTCGAAAGAATGGGACGATGTCCAAGTTGTTTGGATTTCCCGTAGGTCGAGTACTAAATATCTTTTAAGAATCGTCAGAGGCCCGTCACTCGTACGCCGCATACCCGTGCCGGGACGGCGACGTGCGGGCGTTCCGCGAGGATTGAGAGGCCATTTGACGGATGAGCGCGCGTCGATGACCCGTTCATTCCGGCGGGTGGCTAATTAGGATCGCGAATTAATGAGGGCATGCGAGAAACTCGAACCCCGGATCGAATCAGGCCGTCATGACCGTGGGCTTGGGCTTGGGCTTGGGCTTGGGCTTGGGCTTGGGAGCGGGACGGACGAGGCCATGCCGTGTTGTCGCGGCGGGCGCGGAATCGGTGCCTGCGCATCGACGAGGTCGTCACGCGAATGCGACGCTCGACGGCGCGCTTGCGCGCCCGCCGCCGTCTCACGCGTTACTGCAAGATCAACCGCAAATGCGCATCGGCCTGCTCGGCGGGCGGCTTCTGGAATCCGCCCTTCGCGAAGCGGTGCCACCGGCCGATCACGTAGCTGACGAGCAGGCTCGCGCGCGCGGCGGGATCGTAGTCGGGCGGCAGTTCGAACGGTGCCGCGCCGTCGGGTGCATCCGCTTCCGTGCGCGCGACCCGCAGGCATTGCTTGACGGTCGCTTCGATCCGGTCGAGCAGTTGATTCACGCGCTCGGTGAGCCGCTCGTCCTCGCCGACCAGCGCCTCGCCGGTCAGCACGCGCGTCATGCCCGGATTCTTCGCGGCGAAATTGAGCATCGTCAGCGCGATCGTACGCGCCTGAAGCACGCCGTTCGGCTCCTTCGCGACGATCTGGTTGACGAGGCCGAACAGCGCCTGCTCGATGAATTCGATCAGCCCTTCGTACATCTTCGCCTTGCTGGCGAAATGCCGGTACAACGCGGCTTCCGACACGTCGAGCCGGGCCGCGAGCGCGGCGGTCGTGATTTTCTCGGGCTTGGGCGCCTCGAGCATCGCGGCGAGCGTCTGCAGGATCATCACGCGCCGCTCGCCCGGCTTCGGGCGCGGGCGGGACGGTGTGGCCTGGTTTTCCGTTACGGCTTGGTCCTGCGGGTAAGTCGGCTGCATTTCTGTCGCCCCGATCGTGTGCCCAGTCGCAGCGATTTTAACGAACGAATGCGCTGGTCGACATAATGCGGACGGCCGACGTTGGGCAAATGGCCCGGCAGATGGCCGGTGATCCACACGGTGCCGATGCCGAGGCGCTTGTAGCGCTTCAGGTGGCCGCGCGTATCTTCCACGAGGATCGCGTCGGCGAGCCGCGCATGCGCGGCGCGCAGCGTCCGGCGCAGCATGGTGTGGTCGGGCTTCGCGCGCCACGCGTGGCGGTCGCGCATGTGTTCGATCGCGATCACGCGCTCGAACAGCCGCTCGATGCGCAGCTCGCGCAGCACCGCGCGCGCATAGTTCTCGGGCGCGTTGGTCAGTACGAACTTGCGGCCGGGCAGCGACGCAACGACGCGTGCCAGGCCGCGCTCGGCGCGCAGCATCGCGGGCAGGTCGGGAAACGTGTGGACGACCCGCAGGAAATCGTGCGGATCGATCGGATGGTGGCGCGTGAGGCCGAGGAGCGCCGCGCCGTAGCGCTGCGTGTAGCCGGTGCGCAGCCGGTCGGCTTCGGCACGCTCGACGTGGAGCGCGTCGATGATGTACTGCGTCATCGCGCGGTTGATCTCCGGAAAGATCGCGTGCGATGCGTGGTGCAGCGTGTTGTCGAGATCGAACAGCCAGACGGGTGCGCCGGCGCGCGGCCGGCTGCGGGAGATGCG
Source organism: Burkholderia sp. IDO3 (assembly GCF_003366075.1). Lineage (NCBI taxonomy): Bacteria > Pseudomonadati > Pseudomonadota > Betaproteobacteria > Burkholderiales > Burkholderiaceae > Burkholderia > Burkholderia sp. IDO3. The sequence continues at coordinate 3,500,859 of NZ_CP028963.1, read as the reverse complement.
CCGGCGTCGCAGCGACGCCGGCAGGTCGGGGCCGGAGGGCGGCCGGCGCGCGCTCAATGCGAGCGGATCATCGTGCCGAACGGCTGCTCGGTCAGGATTTCCAGCAGCACCGAGTGCTCGATCCGGCCGTCGACGATGTGCACCGACTTCACGCCGCTCTTCGCGGCGTCGAGCGCCGACGAAATCTTCGGCAGCATGCCGCCCGAGATCGTGCCGTCCTCGAACAGCGCATCGATCTCGCGCGCGGACAGATCGGTCAGCAGGTTGCCGTCCTTGTCCATCACGCCGGGGATGTTGGTCATCATCAGCAGCTTCTCGGCGTTCAGCACGGTTGCGAGCTTGCCGGCGACGAGGTCCGCGTTGATGTTGTACGAGAGGCCGTCCTCGCCGAAGCCGATCGGCGAGATCACCGGGATGAACGCGTCGTCCTGCAGCGCCTTCACGACCGCCGGGTTGATCGCCTCGACTTCGCCGACCTGGCCGATATCGATGTACTGGCCCGGGTTGTCGCGATCCGGCATCAGCAGCTTGCGTGCGTGGATCAGGCCGCCATCCTTGCCGGTCAGGCCCACCGCATGGCCGCCGAAGTGGTTGATCAGCATCACGATGTCCTGCTGCACTTCGCCGCCCAGCACCCACTCGACGACTTCCATCGTCTCTTCGTCGGTCACGCGCATGCCCTGGATGAAGGTGCCGGCCTTGCCGATCTTCTTCAGGGCATGGTCGATCTGCGGACCGCCGCCGTGGACGATCACAGGATTGATGCCGACCAGTTTCAGCAGGATCACGTCGCGCGCGAAGCCCTGCTTGAGCCGTTCTTCCGTCATCGCGTTGCCGCCGTATTTGATCACCACGGTCTTGCCGTGGTAGCGGCGGATGTACGGCAGCGCTTCGGCGAGGATTTCTGCTTTCAGCGTGGGGGCGATCTGCGAGAGGTCGATGGGCTCGGACATGGCGGCGGCTCTGGCTGGGAACGGTTGAAACAGGGCGAATTGTACAGGAGTGGCGCAGCGCAGCATCGGGTTTTTGGGCTGGCTGGAAGGTGGGTGGCACAGGGCGGGCGCTGCGCGCGGCGGCCCGCCGGCTATGGCGCCGGGCCGTGCGGCGCCGATCCGGGTCGCAGTGCGGGCGGGTGCGCGCAGCGCGCGTTCCGGTGCGATGGCGGGCAGCATCGGCCGGATGGCCGACGTGCAAAATCCGCGCGCCGCGCTATGCTTGTCGCGTAGGGCGATTTCATGCCCGCTTCCGCGATTGCACCATGACCGATTCCGCCGCCGCCGCTCGTTCGGCCCCGCACCGCGCGCGCTGCCCGCACTGTGGGCGCGGCTTCGACTGCGGTGCCCGCACGCAGCCGTTCGACTGCTGGTGCGCGTCGATGCCGGTGCCGCCCGGCGATGCGCCGCCCGCGGCCGGCGCGCGCTGCCGATGCCCGGAATGCCTCGCCGACGAGATCGCGCAGCGCATGGCCGGCGCGCCCGGCTGACCGTGGGCGGACGGATCCCCGTGCCGCGGCGCGAGGCGCCGATGCATCGCGGTCCGTGCATCCAACGTCTTCGATCCGGCCCCGCTAGAGGCGTCGGGCGCTAAACGGGTAAACTGGCCGGATGCAACGAATCACCACCACCGGGCGCGTCAATCTCAGCCACCTGTTCTGGCTGCGCAACCTTGCGATCATCGGCCAGCTCGCGACGATCGGCGTCGTGCAGACCTATTTCGGCGTGCATCTGCCGTTGCCGGCGATGCTGATGGTCATCGTGCTCGAAATCGTTTTCAATGCGCTGACCTGGGTGCGGGTGCTGCGCGCGCGGCCCGAGACCAATTTCGAGCTGCTCGGCCAGCTGTGGGTCGACCTCGGTGCGCTGTCGGCGCTGCTGTTCCTGTCGGGCGGCACGACCAATCCGTTCGTGTCGCTGTACCTGCCGTCGCTCGCGATCGCGGCGGCCGTGCTGCCGTGGCACCTGATGATCTGGCTCGCGGCGTTCGCCGTCGCGTGCTATGCGGCGCTCGGCTTCGATTCGGTGCCGCTCAACATGGATAACCCGGCGAACCTGTTCGACTACTACCGCACCGGGATGTGGGTGAACTTCATGGTCAGCGTCGGGTTGACCGCGTGGTTCGTCGCGCGCATGTCGAACGCGCTGCGCCAGCGCGATGCGGCGCTCGGCGAAGCGCAGGCGCATCTGCTGCGCGACGAGCGGGCGGTTGCGCTCGGCGTGCAGGCCGCCACCGTCGCGCACGAGATGGGCACGCCGCTGTCGACGATCGCGATGCTCGCCGAGGAATTGCGCGACGCGGCGCGTGCCGATCCGGGGCTCGCGCGCTATGAGGCCGACCTGAAGGTGCTCGAAGAGCAGATGACGCTTTGCACATCGGCGCTTGCGCGCCTGCGCAGCCGTGCGAGCGCGCCCGCGAGCCGCCAGCCGGTGGGCGACTGGCTCGACACGTTCGTCGAGCACTGGCGCCTGCGGCATCCGCACGTGCAGTTCGAACTGCTCGGCGCACGCCCGTCGGGCGTCGCGCTCGACGACACGGTCGCGGCCGGCCAGATCCTCACGATCCTGCTCGACAACGCCGCGCGGGCCAGCCCGCACCGCGTGACGCTGGCCGCGCGGCTCTCGTACAACGACCGGTCGGCCGAACAGATCGAATTCGAAGTATGCGACGACGGGCCCGGCATTCCGGCCGCGCTGCGCGAATCGCTCGGCGCGATGCCGGTGGACAGCACGCAGGGCGGGCACGGGGTCGGCCTGTACCTGGCATTCAGCGCGGCCGTGCGCCTGGGCGGCGAGATCGAGCTGTCCGATGTCGCGCCGCGCGGGGCAAGCGCCGCCGTGCGCGCCGGCAGCGCGGCGAATGGCCATGCTGCTGCTGCATCGGGCCAGCGCGCGGCCGAGCGCACGGCTGCCACGCCGGACAGCCGTCCGGCCGGCACCCCCGGCCGCGGCACGCGCGCGGTGCTGCGCCTGCCGGTGACGCACATCGCGGCGCCGGCCGCCTCAACCAACACGTAGACGGAGAAACCACATGAGCGAGAACAATTTCCTGGTGATCGACGACAACGAGGTGTTCGCGGGTACGCTCGCGCGCGGCCTCGAGCGCCGCGGCTACGCGGTCCAGCAGGCGCACGACAAGGAGGCGGCGCTGCGGCTCGCCGCCGGCGGCAAGTTCCAGTTCATCACCGTCGACCTGCATCTCGGCGAGGATTCGGGCCTGAGCCTGATCGCGCCGCTGTGCGACCTGCAGCCCGACGCGCGGATTCTCGTGCTGACGGGCTACGCGAGCATCGCGACCGCCGTGCAGGCCGTGAAGGAAGGCGCCGACAACTATCTCGCGAAGCCGGCGAACATCGAGTCGATCCTGGCCGCGCTGCAGACCAACGCGAGCGAAGTGCAGGCCGACGAGGCGCTCGAGAACCCGGTCGTGCTGTCGGTCGACCGGCTCGAATGGGAGCACATCCAGCGCGTGCTGGCGGAGAACAACAACAACATCTCGGCAACCGCGCGCGCGCTGAACATGCACCGCCGCACGCTGCAGCGCAAGCTCGCGAAGAAGCCGGTCCGGCAGTAAGCCGGGCGCGTTATCCGCGCGGGCCTGGGGCCGGAGACACGCGCGCGACGATCTCGCGTTTCAGCAGGCGCGCGATCGGGTATTGAAGACGGCCGAGCGGCATCGCGCAGCCATGAAAAAACGGGCGACCCCCGAAGGGGCCGCCCGTTTCGCATTCGACGCCGCGCGCGTTACAGCACGTAGCGCGACAGGTCTTCGTCCTGCGACACCTGGCCGAGCGCCTGGTCGACATACTTCGCGTCGATCGTCACGCGCTCGCCGGCGTGGTTGCCGGCCGAGAACGACACTTCCTCGAGCAGTTTCTCGATCACCGTGTACAGCCGGCGCGCACCGATGTTCTCGGTCTTCTCGTTGACCGCGTACGCGATCTCGGCCAGGCGGCGGATGCCGTCGGCGGCGAACTCGAGTTGCACGTCTTCGGTCGCGAGCAGCGCCTGATACTGCTTGACCAGGCTCGCATCGGTCGCGACGAGAATCGCCTCGAAGTCGTTCACCGACAGCGAGTCGAGCTCGACGCGGATCGGGAAGCGCCCCTGCAGTTCCGGAATCAGGTCGCTCGGCTTCGCGAGGTGGAACGCGCCGCTCGCGATGAACAGGATGTGATCGGTCTTCACCATCCCGTACTTCGTGTTGACCGTCGTGCCTTCGACGAGCGGCAGCAGATCGCGCTGCACGCCCTGGCGCGACACTTCGCCGCCGCTGCCTTCGTTGTTGCGCGACGTGATCTTGTCGATCTCGTCGAGGAACACGATGCCGTTCTGCTCGACGTTCTGCACGGCCTTCGTCTTCACTTCCTCGTCGTTGAGCATCTTCGCCGCTTCCTCGTCGGTCAGCAGCTTCAGCGCTTCCTTGATCTTCACCTTACGGCGCTGCTTCTTGCCGCTGCCGAGGTTCGAGAACATCGAGCGGATCTGCTCGGTCATCTCTTCCATCCCGGGCGGCGCCATGATGTCCATGCCGGCCGACGGCTGCTCGAGGTCGAGTTCGACTTCCTTGTCGTCGAGCTGGCCTTCGCGCAGGCGCTTGCGGAACGTCTGGCGCGTCGCGTTGTTGTCGTCGTTCGCGTGATCGGCGTTGCCGCCGAAGCCCACCGCGCGCGGCTGCGGCAGCAGGATGTCGAGGATGCGGTCTTCCGCCTGGTCGGTCGCCTTGCTGCGCACCTTGCGCATCTCGGATTCGCGCGTCTGCTTGACCGAGATCTCGATCAGGTCGCGCACGATGCTGTCGACGTCGCGGCCGACGTAGCCGACTTCGGTGAACTTGGTCGCTTCGATCTTGATGAACGGCGCATCGGCGAGCTTCGCGAGGCGGCGCGCGATTTCGGTCTTGCCGACACCCGTCGGCCCGATCATCAGGATGTTCTTCGGCGTGATTTCCTGACGCAGCGGGTCGGCGACCTGCTGGCGGCGCCAGCGGTTGCGCAGCGCGACCGCGACGGCCTTCTTCGCCTTGGCCTGGCCGATGATGTGCTTGTCGAGTTCCGAGACGATCTCGGCAGGGGTCATGGTGCTCATGGTGCGGTCCTTACTCGATCGTTTCGATGATGCGGTTGTGGTTCGTGTAGATGCACATGTCGCCGGCGATCCCGAGCGACTTTTCGACGATCTCGCGCGGCGACAGCTCGGTGTTCTCCGCGAGCGCGCGGGCCGCGGCCTGCGCGTAGGCGCCGCCCGAACCGATCGCGCAGATGCCGCCTTCCGGATCGAGCACGTCGCCGTTGCCGGTGATCACCAGCGTGGTGGTGGCATCGGCCGTGATCAGCATCGCCTCGAGGCGGCGCAGCATCCGGTCGGTACGCCAGTCCTTCGCGAGCTCGACGGCCGCGCGGGTCAGGTTGCCCTGGTGCTTCTCGAGCTTCGCCTCGAAGCGATCGAGCAGCGAGAACGCATCGGCGGTGCCGCCCGCGAATCCGACCAGTACCTGGTTGTTGTAGATCCGCCGCACTTTCCGCGCGCCACCCTTCATGACGATGTTGCCGAGAGTTACCTGGCCGTCGCCGCCGAGCGCGACCTTGTCGCCGCGCCGGACCGAAACGATGGTCGTGCCGTGAAATTGCTCCATCTGCGTTCCTTGAGAAAAACGGGGAAGAGTCGGGCGGCGCGAGGCGCCGCCGCATGAATCGCAGTGCGCCGGGAAGCGGCCCGGCGCGCGTCCGTTTCATTTTAGGGCGGGCGCCGGGATATCAAGAGGAGGATGCAAATCGGCCGGCGCGCGTCGTCGCCGGCGGCCGGGCACCGGGATCGGCGCCGGAAAAACAAAAAGCGCGCGGCAGGCCGCGCGCTTTCGGGAAGCAGCGTGTTTGAGCGGAACGCCGCTCGATCAGTCGCCGAACAGCTTCTGGCGCAGCTCGCGGCGCTCTTGCGCTTCGAGCGACAGCGTGGCCGTCGGACGCGCGAGCAGGCGCGGAATGCCGATCGGTTCGCCGGTTTCCTCGCACCAGCCGTAGTCGCCGGAATCGATGCGGGCGAGCGATTGCTGAACCTTCTTGAGGAGTTTGCGTTCGCGATCGCGCGTACGCAGCTCGAGCGCGTGCTCTTCCTCGATCGTCGCGCGATCGGCAGGATCGGGCACGATCACCGTCTCGCGCAGGTTCTCGGTCGTCTGGCCTGCATTCTTGAGGATGTCCGCCTGCAACTGTTCGAGCCGATTTTTGAAGAAGGCGAGCTGATCCTCATTCATGTAATCCTTGTCGCTCATCTTCAGGATTTCGGCTTCGGTCAAGAGTTTCTTCGTCATCTGCTTGCTTCTTCAATGTGCGGCAAATCCGGAGATAGTGCCTGCACTTTGGGATTACCCGCAACTGCGCTTGCAATCATTTGCGATTTGCCGCCGCGGGGCCGAAAGCCTCTGGAAAACCGGTTCTCAAATACCAGGATAGGCCTGGCGCGGATTTGCGCGCGGCGAACCGGTGTGCTGCGCGGCAGATCGCTTCGGCCGCGGCCGGTGATGGATGGGCGATCCGGCGCGGTTGCGATGCCCGGGTAATGGTTCTGCAAGAACCGGGCCTGTTATTGCCGTACTCCAGCGGGCACGTATTGTAACTGAATCGCAAGCGGGCGCCGTATCGGGTCGATCCCCGTCGGCTGCGCCAATATCTAGAAAATATAACGCGCAAATCGCGAAAAAGCGATGACGGCGAAACCCTTCCCGGAAAAGGCGCCGCGCGACGGCCCCGGCGGCTCGCCGAGGCGGCCGCGCGGGCGGCTCGCGGGGCTTGCCCGAGTGCTCAGGCGAGGCAGGCGTCGAGGCCGTCGGTGATCAGGTCCTGCGGCAGGTCGACGCCGATGAACACCATCTTGTTGGTCTTCTTCTCGACCGGCAGCCACTTGGCGGCGAGATCGCTGCCCATCATCTGGTGCACGCCCTGGAACACGACCTTGCGATCGACGCCCTTCATGTACAGCACGCCCTTGTAGCGCAACATCCGTTCCCCGTAGATCTGCAGGATGCCGCCGAGGAAGTCTTCCAGCTTGTTCGGGTCGAACGGGCGGTCGTTGCGGTACACGAACGATTTGATCTTGTCGTCGTGGTGCGCGTGATGATGGTGGTGACCGTGGTCGTGATCGTGCGCGCATTGACCGTGATCGTGGTCGCAATGCGCGTGATCATGGTCGTGATCGTGGTGATGGTGCGCGTGATCGTCCTCGGCGAGGAAGTCCGGGTCGATCTCGAGCTTCGCGTTCAGGTTGAAGCCGCGCAGGTCGAAGATTTCCTTGATGTCCGCTTCGCCGAAATTCACGACCTTGATCGTCGCCTTCGGGTTCATGTGCATCAGGCGGTGCTTGAGCGCCGCGACGGCCTGGTCGTCGACGAGGTCCGACTTCGTGATGAACAGGCGATCGGCGAAGCCGACCTGGCGCTGCACCACTTCGTGTTCGTCGAGCTGCGCGTTCGCGTGCTTCGCGTCGACCAGCGTGATGACGGCGTCGAGCAGGAAGTCGTCGGCGATCTCGCTGTCGATGAAGAAGGTCTGCGCGACGGGGCCCGGGTTCGCGAGGCCGGTCGTTTCGATCACGATGCGGTCGAAATCGAGCTTGCCTTCGCGCTTCTTCGCGGCCAGATCGCCGAGCGCGCGGGCGAGGTCGCCGCGGATCGTGCAGCAGATGCAGCCGTTGCTCATCTGGATGATCTGCTCGTTCGAGTCCTGCACGAGGATCTCGTTGTCGATGTTCTCTTCGCCGAACTCGTTCTCGATCACGGCGATCTTCATGCCGTGCTGTTCGTTCAGGATGCGCTTGAGCAGCGTCGTCTTGCCGCTGCCGAGGAAGCCGGTGAGGATGGTGACGGGAGTGGCCATGTCGGTCGCCTGTGGTTCGTGAATCGGGGTCAAAACCAGGATGTGTGCGTCGCGCCGTCGACTCGCGAGCCGGGGCGCACAACCATCCATTGAAACATACCTGTCAAGCCCGTGCCCGTCGTCCGGACGACAGGGGCAAGCGCGTCCGCCAGCGGGAACGGCCGGCGGACGCGGGTGTGCGCGTAGATCGGGGCGATCAGACGATTTGCAACAGCAGGCCCTTCAGATATTCGCCTTCCGGGAACGCGGCGAGCAACGGGTGATCGACGCCCGCGCCGAGCCGCTTCAGGATGCGCGCATCGACCTTCGCGTCGGCGGCCGCGCCCGCGACGATCTTCTGGAACAGATCCATGTCGATCGCGCCCGAGCACGAATACGTGAACAGCAGGCCGCCCGGACGCAGCAGCTTGAAGCCGCTCAGGTTGATGTCCTTGTAGGCGCGCGCCGCGCGGTCGACGCTGTCGCGGGTCGGCGCGAACTTCGGCGGATCGAGCACGATCAGGTCGAAACGCTCGCCTTCGTCGACGAGGCGGCGCAGCGTCTTGAACGCATCGGCGTCGAGCCAGGTCGCGCGTTCGGCGTCGAAGCCGTTCGCCACGACGTTCTGCTGCGCGAGCGCGAGCGCGTCGCCCGACGAGTCGATCGACACGACGCGCGTCGCGCCGCCCTTGAGCGCGGCGAGCGAGAAGCCGCCCGTGTAGCAGAAGCAGTTCAGCACGTCGCGGCCGGCCGCGTACTGCGCGACGAGCGCGCGGTTGTCGCGCTGGTCGACGTAGAAGCCCGTCTTGTGGCCGTTGGGCACGTCGACGTGATACCGCACCCCGTTTTCGTTCGAGATCAGCGTCGCGGGCGGCGCGTCGCCGGCGAGCACGCCGGTCGTCTGTTCGAGCCCTTCCTTGTCGCGGATCGATACGTCCGAGCGTTCGTACACGTTCGGACAGCCGGTCGCGCTGCTCAGTGCCGCGACGATCGCGTCCTTCCAGGCTTCCACGCCGGCGGCCATGAACTGGCACACGAGCTGGCCGCGCGGCGCGGCGCCCGGTTCGGCCGTGTCCGCGATGTAGTAGTCGACGATCAGCCCCGGCAGCCCGTCGGCCTCGCCGAACACGAGCCGCACGGCGCCCGTGCCTGACACCATCGTCGTGCGGTGCGCGACCGCACGCTGCACGCGGCGCTTGAAGAACGCGTGGTCGATCGGTTCGTTCTCGTCGAAGCTCCATACGCGCACGCGGATCTGCGACTGCGGGCTGTACGCGCCGCGCGCGAGGAAGCGGCCGTCGTGCGCGCGCACGATCACGGTCGCGCCAGGCGCGGGCTTGCCGTCGACGCGATCGATCGCATTGGCGTAGATCCACGGATGCCGGCGCAGCAGCGATTTTTCCTTGGACGGTTTGAGTGTGACGGTTTGCATGATCGGATCGAAATGGGCCGCGGGCGAAGCCGGCCGGTGCCGGTCGCCGTGCGCGGCGGGTAAGACGGGATGCGTCAGTCGCGCTTCTTCGCGCGCGGATGCGCGCTGTCGTAAATCTTCGCGAGATGCTGGAAGTCGAGCGACGTATAGACCTGCGTCGCGGCGACGCTCGCATGGCCCAGCAGTTCCTGCACCGCGCGCAGGTCGCCGCTCGATTGCAGCACGTGCGTCGCGAACGAGTGGCGCAGCACGTGCGGGTGGACGTTGGCGGGAATGCCCGCGGCGAGCGCCGCGCGCTTCACGCGCTCGCGCACGACGCCCGGCGCCATCCGGTTGCCGCGCACGGACACGAACAGCGGATGCGGGTCGTGCTTCACGAATTCGCCGCGCACCGCGAGCCACGCGTTCAGCGCGTCGATCGCCTTGCGGCCGACCGGCACCTTGCGTTCCTTGTTGCCCTTGCCGCGCACGGTGACTTCGGCTTCGGCGAGATCGAGCCAGCCGATCGACCGGTAGCCGTCGGCCTGCGTGTACATCACGTCGAGCCCGACGAGTTCGGCGAGGCGCAGCCCGGACGAATAGAACAGTTCGAGGATCGCGTGATCGCGGATGCCTTCGGTGGTGTTGGCGAGCGGCGCGTCCATCAGCGCGGATGCGTCGTCGACCGACAGCGCCTTCGGCAAGGTTTTCGGGCGCTTCGGCGCACGCACCGCGGCGACCGGGTTCGCCGGCATCTCGATGCGCTGCGCGAGCCAGCGGTAGAACGCGCGCCACGCGGACAGCCGATGCGAGATCGATCGCGCGGACAGGCCGCCCGCGTGGGCGCGGGCGACCGCGCCGCGCATGTCGGTGGCCGTCAGCGCTTCGAGCGGACGGCCGGACGCGAGCTTCTTCAGTTCGTCGAGTTCGTGCGTATACGCGCGCAGCGTATGTTCCGACAGCTGCCTGACGTGCTTCAGGTTCGACAGGTAGGCGGCGATCGGATCGTCGGTCATCGCGGGTGCGGCGTCAGTGCGGCAGCAGGCGCGTGAGCGCGGCGCTCGCGAGCGTCGCGATCTGCGCGAGGAAATCGGTGGCCATCCCGTCGTGGAAGCGGCGCGGATCGGGCGAGCCGAGCACGAGCAGGCCGAAGGCGGGCGCGTCTGCGCCGGCGAGCGGCGCGCGCAGCGCGAGCAGCGCGACCGACGTGGCCGCGCCGTCGCCGGCCGGCGCGGCTTCGCCGCCTTCCGCCGCGTTCGCGGCCGGCACCACCGCGGGCGCGAGCCACTGGGCCGCTTCGAAGCCGGTGTTCGCGCCGCAGTACGGCGTCGACAGGCCATTCGTGAACAGACGCACTTCCTCGCCGACCTGGCGCGCGAAATCGGCCTGCGCGTAAGTGTCGGCGACGTCCCATACGCGCAGCGCCGTTTGCGGCACGTCGAACACGTCGGAAATGCCGTCGGCGATCGTGCGCGGCAGCGCGTACGGGTCGCGCTCGGCGATCACGCGGGCGGTCCAGCGGCTGAACTTCGCGGACAGGCTGTCGTTCTCGTGCCCGTAGCGCACCAGCTCCGCGAGCCGGCGCTCGAGGTGCTTGTTCTTGTCGCGCAGCATTTCCATCTGCCGCTCCTGCAGCGAGATCGCGGCCTTGCCGTGCGGGTTCGCAAGACGGATCGTCGCGAGCAGTTCCGCGTGTTGCGCGAAGAATTCGGGATTGGCGAGCAGGTAGTCGGCGACTTCGCGATCGTTCATGTGACGGGAGCGTTCAGTTATCAGGAGTCAGGACGTTGAAGGGTCAGACGTTCAGGTCGATCTCGCCTTCGAACACGGTCGTGGCGGGCCCGGCCATCGTCAGCGCGGCGGCTTCGTCGCGCGCGCCGTCCCAGCCGATCGTCAGCGTGCCGCCGTGCGTGTGCACGGTCACCGGCGAATCGAGCAGGCCGCGCCGGATGCCGGCCGCCACCGCCGCGCACGCGCCGGTGCCGCACGCGAGCGTTTCGCCCGCGCCGCGTTCGTATACGCGCAGCTTCACCTCGTTGCGCGACACGATCTGCATGAAGCCGGCGTTCACGCGCGCCGGAAAGCGTGCATGGCGCTCGATCAGCGGGCCTTCTTCGCGCACCGGATACGCTTCGGCGTCGTCGACGACCTGCACCGCGTGCGGGTTGCCCATCGTCACCGTCGAGATCCAGCGCGTGTGGCCGCCGACGTCGAGCGGCCACAGCGTGTCGCGGCCTTCCGTGCGGCCGTCGAGCCCCGACGCGTCGAACGGCACCTGCGCCGGCGCGAACACGGGCGCGCCCATGTCGACGACGACTTCGCCGTTGTCCTGCATCGTCAGCGTGATCAGGCCCTTCATTACCTGCACGCGCACGGTGCGCTTGTCGGTCAGGCCGCGGTCGCTGACGAACTTCACGAAGCAGCGCGCGCCGTTGCCGCAGTGTTCGACCTCGCCGCCGTCGCAATTGAAGATCCGGTACTTGAAGTCCACGCCGTCGATGGTCGGTTTTTCGACGAGCAGCAACTGGTCGGCGCCGATGCCGAAGTGCCGGCTGGCGAGCGCGCGCACTTGCGCTTCGGTGAGCGGCGGCAACGCGCGCGAATAGCCGTCGAGCACGACGAAGTCGTTGCCCGCGCCGTGCATCTTGGTGAACGAGAGTTTCACAGGGTCCGGGGTTCCATGGCGAACAAGGCGGTCGGCGCGACGAAGACGATGTGCCGCCATCCCGGGCAGCCTCGTTCGTCGTGCTGATCTCAACCGCAAATGATACATGCAGCGGACAGGGGCGTCCTGCGCGGGCGGGCGGCGGGTGTCGTTCGGGCGGCGGAGCCGGAAGATGTCGGCCGATCGGCCGACTGGTTGCACGGGCGGCGAGTGGGCAGATTGAGGTGGTGCGGTGTGGCGGGCGTTGCCAGGGCGAGCGAATCCGGCGGCACGCGCCCGGGCTCTTTGCCTGCGCACGGGACGAGCCGCGTGCGTGTTTTCGTACCGGTCAAATTGACAACTCAATCGGGCGATTCGTATAGTCTGGCTATACGCCATGCGGGCCATGCCATCGATATCGCCGAGAGTATGGGAGGCCCATGATCAAGTCATGGCAGCACAAGGGGCTGCAGGCGTTTTTCACGAACGGGAGCGAGGCGGGCATCCGGCCGGATCATGCCCCGAGGTTGCGGCGCCAGCTTGCCCGTCTCGACATGGCGAGTCAGCCGCTCGACATGAACGTTCCGGGCTGGCGCCTTCACCGCCTCGCCGGCGGGCTGGAGGGTTACTACTCGGTGAGCGTGGGCGTCAACTGGCGCCTGACGTTCAGGGTCGAGGGCCCCGATGTCGTCCTGGTCAACTATCAAGACTATCACTGAGGTCATTCAACGCCATGACTCGCATCTTCAATCCGCCCCATCCGGGCGAAACGCTGCGTGACGACATTTTGCCGGCGCTCCGCCTGACCGTTACCGAAGCCGCCGCGCAGCTCGGCGTCACGCGGGCGGCGCTGTCGCGCATCCTGCACGGCCATGCCGGCATCTCGCCCGAAATGGCGCTGCGTCTCGAGGCGTGGCTGGGCGAGGAAAACGGCGGGCGGGCGGATCTGTGGCTCGCGCAGCAGTCGGCCTACGATCTGTGGCAGGCGCGCGCGAAAGGCGTGCCGAAGGTGACGAGGGCGCAGGCGCGCGTTTGACGGCGCGCCCGCGGCCCCGACTGACTCAATAGAGGCTCGGCTCGCCGGGCGGCCGGGTCTTGAAGCGCTTGTGAACCCAGTAATACTGCTCGGGCATCAGCGGAATCTGTTCCTCGAGGAATGCGTTCATCCGCCGCGCGTCGAGATCGTCGTCGCCGGTCGGGTAGTGATCCCACGGCTTGAATACCTTCAGCCGGTAGCCCTTGTAGTTCGGCAGCACCTCGCCGATGAACGGCACGACCTGCGCACGGCCCGTCTTCGCGAGCCGGCCGACGGCCGTCAGCGTGCAGGCGGGCACGCCGAAGAAGGGGACGAACGTCGAATTGCGCAGCCCGTAATCCATGTCCGCGCCGAGCATCACCGGCTTGCGGTCGCGCAGCCAGCGCAGCACGACGCGCGCGCTGTCCGCGCGGCCGACCATCTCGGCGTCGAAGCGCCCGCGTGCCTTTTTCGCCTCTTCCTCGAGTATCGCGTTCGAGAACGGCTGGTACAGCGACCCGCAACGGCGGTGCAGCGACCGGTTCAGCCAGATCGAGCCGGCTTCGATGCCGACGAAATGCAGGCCGAGGAACAGCGTCGGGGGCAGATCGGGATCGGTGAGGTCGACCGCGCTGTCGACCTGGATCAGTTTCGCGAGCTTGCGCTCGGAGCCGAACCACTGGACGCTGCGCTCGACGTAGCTGCGGATCGCGTGACGGAAGTGCAGGCCCGCCACTTCCTCGCGCCGTTCGTCGCTCCAGTCGGGGAAGCAGAGTTTCAGATTGATATGTACGATGCGCTTTCGCCGGCTGGGAATCTGGTACAGCAGCCAGCCGAGGCCGTCGCCGAACCGTGCGGTCAAGCCGTAGGGCAGCAGGGCGAGCAGCTTCAACAAGCCGATGGCGAGGTGCGTGCCGAGGCGGCCTAGCATGCGGAACCTCCGTGGGGCCGGCTGGCCGGCACGTTGCGAACAGGGGGGTAGAACAGCGGACGATGCGGCACGGGTGGCGCTCTGTGACAATTCACGAAAGCCGCTATAATACGGGCTTCGCCGAGTTAACTGACAACTTGCGGGGCGAAGCCGGCTGGCGCGAAGCGCGCTGCCCGGTCCTGGTAATCCGCTAAAGCGTCGCCGCTTCAGGCCCAACGAAGCTGGCTACGTGAAACCAACCGTATCCACACAGGAGCCTGAAAAAGTGGCAAACGATTATCTCTTCACGTCCGAATCCGTCTCCGAAGGCCATCCGGACAAGGTCGCGGACCAAATCTCGGACGCGATTCTCGACGCCATCCTCGAGCAAGACAAATATTCCCGCGTTGCGGCGGAAACGCTGTGCAATACGGGTCTCGTCGTGCTGGCCGGTGAAATCACCACGACGGCGAACATCGATTACATCCAGATCGCGCGCGACACCATCAAGCGCATCGGCTACGACAACACCGACTACGGCATCGACTACAAGGGTTGCGCCGTGCTCGTCGCGTACGACAAGCAGTCGCCGGACATCGCGCAAGGCGTCGACCGCGCGCATGACGACAACCTCGATCAAGGCGCTGGCGACCAGGGCCTGATGTTCGGTTACGCATGCGACGAAACGCCGGAACTGATGCCGCTGCCGATCTACCTGTCGCACCGCCTTGTCGAGCGCCAGGCCAGCCTGCGCCGCGACGGCCGCCTGCAATGGCTGCGTCCGGACGCGAAGTCGCAGGTGACGGTCCGCTACGTCGACGGCCGCCCGGATGCGATCGACACCGTCGTGCTGTCCACGCAGCACGCACCGGACATCGAGCTGCCGGCGCTGCGCGAAGCCGTGATCGAGGAAATCATCAAGCCGACGCTGCCGGCCGACCTGATCAAGGGCGACATCAAGTTCCTCGTGAACCCGACCGGCCGGTTCGTGATCGGCGGCCCGCAGGGCGACTGCGGCCTGACCGGCCGCAAGATCATCGTCGATACCTACGGCGGTGCCGCACCGCACGGCGGCGGCGCGTTCTCGGGCAAGGATCCGTCGAAGGTCGACCGTTCGGCAGCGTATGCAGGCCGCTACGTCGCGAAGAACATCGTCGCTGCCGGCCTCGCGTCGCGCGCGCTGATCCAGGTGTCGTACGCGATCGGCGTCGCCGAGCCGACCTCGGTGATGGTCAACACGTTCGGCACGGGCCGCGTGTCGGATGCCGTGATCACGAAGCTCGTGCGCGAGCACTTCGACCTGCGTCCGAAGGGCATCATCAAGATGCTCGACCTGCTGCGCCCGATCTACGAGAAGACGGCAGCTTACGGCCACTTCGGCCGCGAAGAGCCGGAATTCTCGTGGGAAGCCACCGACAAGGCACTCGCACTGGCCGAAGCGGCCGGCGTGGAGCCGACGGCACGCGTCGCGTAAGCGTCGTTCGCACGAAACAAAAAAACCCCGGCATGCCGGGGTTTTTTTATGCGTGTCGAGCGCCGCAACGCGGCGATCGTCGCGGGCATTGCCCGCGGCACGGCTTCAGCGTGCGCCGAACCCGAACCACCCGGTGCTCGCCGCGAGGCGGCGCGGGCGGTTGACGCGGCGCTGCGGGCCGAGCGTGCGACGCAGCGCGAGCGCGCGCAGCGACGACGGCTTCTGCAGCAGCGAGCGCAGGCCGGCACGGCGGGCGAACGCCTGCGTGCTCACCATCGAGAAAAACGCGTGGAACCACGCGCGGATGCCGTCAAGCCGGCTATGCGCGTGCGTGCGCTCGGCGAGCGCCTGCGTGCGTGCGCCGTGGTGGCGCAGCGAACGGGCGGGAGCGGACGGCACGACGCGCTTCGCAGCGCGGCTGAGACGGGAAGTCAGACGGAATGGCATGTGAACGATGCTTCGCTTGTATGGATGGCGCCCTTGAGAGCGCACTGGTATGAACGGCCTCGGATGGCGCAACGCATCTTACCGAAAGTCGTTGCGCGCCGCGCCCGCCAGAATTGACAGGCCGCGACAGGCTACAGGGGTTTCATGACCGGCAAAAGTCGCCATAAACCCTCGTGCCGCAAGCGCGTGCCGCATACCGCCTGTCGCTGAGGCTCGCGTCGCGCCGCACAGTTCCCTTGAGTCAGATCAAATCGCCGATTGGCATGCCCCTGCGCACGACAATGGTGCTGTTCGAGGCATCCGGCGCCGATTTACAATCGTCACATTCACACAATAAACGTCTGGCATCCCATGTCGTCACCATTGCAGTCGGAATCGATCCGCGCGCAAGTCGCGGAATTGCGCGAACGCGGCTTCGTCGTTGCGCGCGGCCTCGTCGGGGAAGCGCAGTGCGCGGCGCTCAAGCGCGTCGCGGAACGCCAGTTGCAGGAAGCGGCGGAGCCGATCGAATTCGAGGCGGACCTGCGCTATCCGGGCGCGCCCGAGTCGAAGCATGCACCGGGCGGGCATACGGTGCGGCGGCTGCTCGACGCGTACGCGCGCGATCCGGCGTTCGCCGAGCGCGCGATCGCGCCCGAAATCGGCGCGTGGATGCGCGAGTACTTCGGCGAGCAGCCGGTTCTGTCGTGCGCGCATCACAACTGCATGATGACGAAGCATCCGGCGTACGGCAGCCTCACCGGCTGGCATCGCGATTTCCGTTACTGGTCGTTCGAACGCGCGGACATGGTGTCGGTGTGGCTCGCACTCGGGCCGGAAACGAACGAAAACGGCGCGCTGTGGCTGGTGCCGGGCTCGCACACGGCCGAATTCGGGCCGGAAGCGTTCGACAATGCGAAGTTCTTCCGCGGCGACCTGCCGGAAAACCGGAAGATGATCGACGCGGCAACCTGCCCGCCGCTCCAGACGGGCGACGTCGTGTTCTTCCACTGCAATACGCTGCATTCGGCAGGGCAGAACCGTTCGGACCAGGTGAAGTTCTCGCTCGTGTACACGTATCACGGCGTGAGCAACCGGCCGCTGCCGGGCACGCGTTCGGCGGCGAAGCCGGAAGTGCAGTTCTAGCAGCGGTTTCGGCCGGCGTGGTCGCCCGACGGGGCGCCGCGGCGGCTCGGCGGATGAAGAAACGGGCGGCCCAGGCCGCCCGTTGCATTGTGCGCGGCCCGATCGCGTGACGCAGACCGCTGCGCAGTGGCGCAGTGCTGCGCTCAGCGCTTGCTGGCCGGCATCGCGAGGCCGATCAGGCCGATCAGCATGGCGACGGCGCCGCCGACGATCAGCAGGATCGTCTTCGTGGCGGGCGAGCCGGTGAAGAAGCGCGACACGTTGTCGTTGATCGAATGAAACGACTGGCCGCCGAAATACAGCAGCAGGACGCCGCCGACGAGCAGCGCAACCGAGATGACCCGGGACATACCAACCTCGCTGTAACGGTGATTCGAGACGCCGCAGTGTAGGCGACGAGCGCGGCCGCGTCCATCGCCGTGCGCGCTCGCGCCGCGTTCGCTACCATAGTCGTCGTACGTTTTCCTCGCCGCCGGCGCGCGATGTTCGCGTGCGGCGCGCGTCCCTTCCCCCGATGTCCTGATGGAACAGACTCATGGCCTACGAAGCAGCTTCCGAGCGTTATGCCGACATGCAGTACCGCACCTGCGGCAAGTCCGGGCTCAAACTGCCCGCCCTGTCGCTCGGCCTGTGGCACAACTTCGGCGACGCGACGCCGATCGCGACGCAGCGCGACATCCTGCGCACCGCATTCGACCTCGGCATCAACCACTTCGATCTCGCGAACAACTACGGGCCGCCGTACGGCAGCGCCGAAACCAACTTCGGCCGGCTGCTGAAGGAGGATTTCCGGCCGTACCGCGACGAGCTGCTGATCTCGACGAAGGCCGGCTGGGACATGTGGCCGGGCCCGTACGGCAGCGGCGGCGGGTCGCGCAAGTACGTGCTCGCGAGCCTCGACCAGAGCCTGCAGCGCATGGGCCTCGACTACGTCGACATCTTCTATTCGCATCGCTTCGACGCCCACACGCCGCTCGAGGAAACGGCCGGCGCGCTCGCATCGGCCGTGCAGCAGGGCAAGGCGCTGTACATCGGCATCTCGTCGTATTCGGCCGCGAAGACGCGCGAGATGGCCGCGCTGCTCGCGCAGTACAAGGTGCCGCTGCTGATTCACCAGCCGTCGTACAACATGCTGAACCGCTGGATCGAAGAGGATCTGCTCGATACGCTCGACGGCGTCGGCACGGGCAGCATCGCGTTCACGCCGCTCGCGCAAGGGCTGCTCACGTCGAAATACCTGAACGGCGTGCCGGCCGACGCACGCGTGAACAAGCCGGGCGGCGGTTCGCTGAAGCAAGATCACCTGAGCGCGGACAACCTCGAGCATGTGCGCAAGCTCAACGGCATCGCGGAGCGGCGCGGGCAGAGTCTCGCGCAGATGGCGCTCGCATGGGTGCTGCGCAATGGTCGCGTCACGTCCGCGCTGATCGGCGCGAGCCGGGCGGAGCAGGTGCGTGAAAACGTCGGCGCGCTGAAGAACCTCGCGTTCACGGCCGACGAACTCGCGGAAATCGATCGCTACGCGACCGAAGGTGGCATCAATCTGTGGGAAAAGCCGTCCACCGATCAGGCGATCTGACCGGTGATCGATGCAGTCGATACGGGATGCGAACCATCGCGTGCCGTATCGCCGCGCATGCATGCACCCCATCACGTCGCTGCGGTGCAGCGACGTGACCTGCACGCCGAGATGCGCTGCTAGATCAGCGCAGGCAGGCCTTCGACGAGCAACACCGCGACGCCAACGCCGAGAATGACGCCCAGCACGCGCAGCAGGTTGTGGCGGAATTCGGTTGCGCAGGGCACCGCGCCGAGGAACAGCGCGCCGGCCAGCGCCATCGGAATCAACAGGATGAAGTCGCCGATCGTGAAATAGGTCGTCATGCGTGTCTCCAGTGTCGGCCGGAGCTGGCGCTTCAGCGCTTACTTCGGCCCCACCCCGGTGGGGCGTCGGTCGGAGTCGGCGCGCTGGCGCCGCTTCCAGCTCCCTGCCGGGTATTTCTAGTGTCGAGCCGCCTCGATTGCGAGCAAGGCGGGCAATTCGAGTATAGGCAACCCGGCGCCTTTTTTCGCTATCCAGACCGTTAAAAGTCAGCGGAAAACCCCGGGGATTTCGCATATTTCCCGCGAATCGGACGAATGCCTTGCGCATGTCTTTCACGTTCATTTCATTTCGCGCGCGAATGTCGTGCATCTTCGACGCGCGCCGCCGCACCCGCGGGCGCGGCGGCGCGTGCACGCTTACGCGCGATCGGGTTGTGCGCGAGCGGCCGGCGTGCGGAACACGAGCGCGAGCCCCGCGACGATCGCGCCCATGCCGGCGAGCGCGAGCGGTTCAGGCCGGTTGCCGAGCCAGACCGCGTCCATCAGCGTGGTGACGATGGGCACGAGATAGAACAGGCTCGTCACGTTGACGAGATCGCCGCGCTGCATCAGCCGGTAGAACAGCAGCTGCGCGATCACCGAGATCACGATGCCGAGCCAGAGCAGCGGCACGACGAACGCCCAGCTCGCATCGAGCGAGATCGGCCGGAACGGCAGGATCGCCACGCATAGCGCGAGGCCGAGTGCGTTCTGCAGCGGCAGCACGTCGGCGGGTGCGGCGCGCACGCGCTTTTGCAGCAGCGAGCCGACGGTCAGCGCGACGAGTGCGGCGAGCGCGCAGGCGACACCCGCGATCGGCAGCCCGGCGCCGCCGACGCCCACGCCGCGGTACACGACGAGCGCGAGGCCCGCCAGCGAGAGCCCGAGCCCCGCGACGCGCATCGGTTGCCAGCGTCGCTCGACGATCGCGAGCGTGAGGATCGGCTGCACGCCGAGGATCGTCGCGAGCACGCCCGGCGCGATTCCGCGCTCGAGCGCGAGCAAATAGAAGATCGAATAGCCGCCCATCATCAGCAAGCCGGTCAGCGCGGCCATGCGCCGCTCGCCGCGCGGCGGCAGCCAGCGTCCGCGCATGCCAGCCAGCGCGAGCAGCACGAGCGACGCGAGCGCGAAGCGTGCGGTGAGAAAGACGAACGCGGATGCGTGACGCAGCCCGAGTTCGGCGAAGATCGCGCCGCTGCTCCACAGCAGCACGAAGAGCGACGTCGCGCCATGCGCGGCGAGCGCGCGTTTGAACGAAACCATGTGAATCCACCTGTCGAACGGATCGAAACGTTCCATGTCGCGCGCGCAGCAACGCACCGTGCGTCAACGCGCACGAACGGCCGCAAACGGGCGAATGGAAAACGGAGAACGAAAGCCGGCGGGTCAGCCGGCGCGTGCCGCCGGCGGGGGCGGCGCGGCGCCGACGAGCGGCGGTGCGACAGGAGGGGGAAGGACCGACGGATGCGCGCACGCCTGCGGCCGCGTATCGAACTGCGGCCGGGATTTTGCGAGAGCGGACGTGAGCGGATGCATCGTGTGTCGAAATGCGCTTGAACGCGAATGAGCTTCAAAGGTAACGCAAGGTAGCCATCCGGCGCAACTGCCGGCGATGCGCCGGCGCGCGTGCACGAACGGCGTCACGCCGCGCCGCTGCGTTCGCGCGAGCGCAGCCACGCGGCGGCCGCCAGCCCGGCCATGAGCAGCGTGGCGACGAGCGCCGCGACGCCGGGCCAGCCGTACGCGCTCCAGAAGCGTCCGCCGAGCGAGCCGACGATGCTCGAACCGAGATAGTAGGACAGCAGATACAGTGCGGCGGCCTGCCCCTTGCCTTGCGTCGCGAGGCGTCCGACCCAGCCGCTCGCGGTCGAATGCCCGGCGAAGAAGCCGAACGTCACGCACGCGATGCCGAACGCGATCGCGGCGACGGGCTGCAGCAGCGTCAGCGCGACGCCGGCCAGCATGATGACGACGCTCGCGATCAGCACGCGGCCGCGGCCGATCGAATCGGCCATCCGCCCCGACCACGGCGAGGCGACGACGCCGACCAGATAGACGATGAAGATCGCGCCGATCGTTGCCTGATTCATCGAATACGGCGGCGCGAGGAGCCGATAGCCGACGTAGTTGTACAGCGTGACGAAGCCGCCCATCAGGATGAAGGCCGTTGCAAACAGCACGGGCAATTCGCGGCGGCCGGCGAGATGCCGGACGAGCGCCGCGCGATGCTGCGCGAAGCCGAGCCCGCGACGCGGCGTGAAATGGCGCGATGGCGGCAGCAACGCGCGAAATGCGAGCGTCGCGGCGAGGCCGAGCACGCCGATCGCACCGATCGCGATGCGCCACGTGAACAGGTCGGCGAGCACGCCCGCGATCACGCGCCCGGCCATCCCGCCGATCGCGTTGCCGCCGACGTAGAGTCCCATGGCGAGCCCGAGCCCGTCGGGGTGCACTTCCTCGGCGAGATATGCCATGCCGACGGCGGGCACGCCGCCGAGCGCGAGCCCGGTGAGCGCGCGCAGCACCAGCATCTGGTGCCAGTGCGGCGCGAACGCGGCGACGAGCGTGAGGAGCGACGACAGCATCAGCGATGCGGTCATCAGCCGGTGGCGGCTCAGCCCTTCGGACACGAAGCCCGCGACGAACACGGCCACGGCGAGCGCGCCCGTCGCGAACGACAGCGCGAGACTGCTTTGCGCGGGACTCACGCCGAACGCGTTCGAGAATTCCGGCAGCAGCGGCTGTACGTAGTAGAGCAGCGAGAAGGTCGCGTAGCCGGCGAACAGCAGCGCGACGCTCGCGCGCCAATAGTTGCGCGAACCACGTTCGAGATAGGGCGGGGATGCATCGCGGCGCGAGGCCGCGGGCGTGGTTCCGTTGGATGCGGTCACGCGAAATCTCCTGACGGCCGGGCAAAGGGCAGACGATACGCCCGTTGCGCAATTCGCGTGCGCGCCGCGCGGCGGCCGGCCCGATTCGGCAGACAGTCACATTCGACAGGGTATGATGGGGGTATCCGCCCGTGCAAGCGCACGCGCGATGCAGTGGTTGATTGGAGACATTCGACGAATTCGCGGCACTTCACCCGCTTCTTCTTCTTTTCGCGCTTCGATAAACCGTGAACAATGGGATACGCGCAACACCCCGGCGAGGGCGGCGCGGATCGTGCATTTGCCGGCTCGCCAGCGGGCCGGGTTTCAAGTTTCAAGAGTGGGGAACCATCATGCATGTCGGGTCGATTGTCTGTACTACCCATATCGCGGTGCCGAAGGGCGCGCGCGGCATCGTTCAGCGCGTTCTGGGCGACATGGCCATGGTGACCTGGTACGCGGGCGTGCCGGGCGAGTCGAAAGAACTCAACACCGAGCCGTTCTTTCTCGAGGACCTGATCGACACCGGCGAATCCGTGCTGCCGGCCGGCGCCGCGATCCACTGAGCGTGCATGCCGCACCGGAAGCTCGTCTTTCGGCGCGGCTGACGGCACAATGCGGGGCATGAAAGACGTCACTTCCACCCCCGCCGCTCCCGCCGGCCCGCCGTTCGCCGGCCTCACGCCCGAGTGCGTGCTCGATGCGCTCGACAGCGTGTTGATGCCGGCCGGGCTGCGTACCGACGGGCGCCTGCTCGCCCTCAACAGCTACGAAAACCGCGTCTACCAGGTGGGCATCGAAGACGGCCCGCCGGTCGTCGCGAAGTTCTACCGGCCCGGGCGCTGGTCGGACGAAGCGATCCTGGAAGAGCACGCGTTCGTCGCCGAGCTCGCCGCGCGCGAGATTCCGGCCGTGCAGGCGCGCACGTTCGACGGCCGCACGCTGCACGCGTTCGACGGCTTCCGCTTCTCGATCTTCGAGCGGCGCGGCGGGCGGGCGCCCGATCTCGACCGCAGCGATACGCTCGAATGGCTCGGCCGCTTCATCGGCCGCATCCATGCGGTCGGCGCGACGCAGCCGTATGTCGCGCGCCCCGTGCTCGACATCCGCACGTTCGGCTACGAGCCGCGCGACTACCTGCTCGCGCACGATTTCATTCCGGACGACGTACGGCCCGCGTACGAAACGGCCGTCACGCTCGCGCTGGAAGGCGTCGAGGCGGCGTTCGAGCGCGCGGGCGAAATCCGCCTGCTGCGCACGCACGGCGATTGCCATCCGAGCAACGTGCTGTGGACCGACGCGGGCCCGCATTTCGTCGACTTCGACGACAGCCGGATGGCGCCTGCCGTCCAGGATCTGTGGCTGCTGCTGCCGGGCGATCGCGAAGGCGCATCGCGTGCGCTCGCCGACCTGCTCGCCGGGTACGAGGATTTCTGTGAATTCGAGCCACGCGAACTGCATCTGGTCGAGGCATTGCGCACGCTGCGGCTGATTCACTACGCGGCGTGGCTTGCGCGCCGCTGGGACGATCCGGCCTTTCCGGCCGCATTCCCGTGGTTCAACACGCATCGCTACTGGGAAGCGCGCGTCCTCGAACTGCGCGAGCAGATCGGCGCGATGCAGGAAGGGCCGCTCTGGCCCGTGTGACGGCGCGCGCGGCAGCGTCGCCGCGCGGCATTTTCAGGTGGACCGCCGCGCGTGACGCGCGGCCCGCGCCACCTAGAACTTCAGCATCATCTTGATCACCGCGGCGAAACGCTTGCCGTAAGGCGGCGCGATCAGCCCGCGCATGTTCACGCGCGGCTGCGTGAGCACCGGCTTCATCTTCGAGAACGTCACGAAGCCGTCGTAGCCGTGATACGCCCCCATTCCGCTTGCGCCGACGCCGCCGAACGGCAGGCTGCCGCACGCGATGTGCATCAGCGTTTCATTGACCGTCACGCCGCCCGAGATCGTTTCGCGCATCACGCGGTCGATCGTGCCGCGGTCTTCGTCGAACAGATACAGCGCGAGCGGCCGCGGGCGCGCATTCACGTAGGCGATCGCCTCGTCGAGGCGCTCGTACGGCACGAGCGGCAACAGCGGCCCGAAGATTTCTTCCTGCATCAACTGCGATGCGGCCGGCACGTGCGTGACCGCACACGGCACGAAGCGGCGCAACGCGGGATCGGACGGCGCATCGGTCAGCGGATGCAGTTGCGCGCCGGCCGCCTGCGCGTCGGTCGCGAGTTGCTGCAGCCGCGCGTAGTGGCGCGGCGACACGATCGTCGTGTAATCGCCGTTGGCCGACAGGTCCGGATACAGCTTGGCGAAGCGCGCCCGCGCGCGCTCGATGAACGCGGCTTCCATGCCGCGCGGCAGCAGCACGTAGTCGGGCGCGATGCAGGTCTGGCCCGCGTTCAGCGTCTTGCCGCCGATGATCGCGTCGACGGCCGCGTCGAAGCGCGCGTTCGGGCCGACGATGGCCGGCGACTTGCCGCCGAGTTCGAGCGTGACGGGCGTCAGGTTGTCGGCCGCGGCACGCATCACGTGACGGCCGACGTGCGTCGAGCCGGTGAACAGCAGGTGATCGAACGGCAGCGCGCTGAACGCGGCGCCGATCTCGGCATCGCCGTTCACGACCGCGACGTGATCGCGCGAGAAGGTCTTCGCGATCAATTGCTCGAACAGCGCGGACGTGCGCGGCGTCAGTTCGGACATCTTGACGATGGCGCGGTTGCCGGCGGCCAGCGCGCAGATCAGCGGGCCCGCTGCCAGCAGCACCGGGTAGTTCCACGGCACGACGATGCCGACCACGCCGAGCGGCTGCGGCAGCACCTTCGCGCGCGCCGGACGCAGCCACTTGTTCATCGGCTTGCGGATCGGCTTCATCCAGCGCTTGCCGTGCTTGAGCGCGTCGTCGATCTCTTCCTTCGCCATCCAGATTTCCGACAGCAGCACTTCCTGCTTCGCGCGATGACCGAAGTCGGCGCTGATCGCGTCGGCGAGCGCATCCGCGTGATCGATCAGCATCGTGCGCAGCGCGCGCAGATGCTGCGCGCGGGTGTCCCATTCCGGGTACGGCGCGCGCAGATAGGCCGCGCGCTGATCGCGCAGCAGCGACGTCAGCGCATCGAGCGACGGCAGCGCTTGCGGGGCCAGTTCGGGCAGGTCGTTTTTCATGTCGTCTCCTCCAGTGGGGCGTGGCGCGTCGGCCAGCGGTCAGGCCGCACGTGCCCGCTCGTCGAGCGTGGCGGGGCGGATCGGGGTGGCGCGCGTCGCGCGGCGCGGGGCCGGATGCGATACGCGGTCTGAAACCGGTTGCTGCGTGCGGCATGCGTCGCATCCGCGCGACGGTGTCCGCATCCGAAAACGGGGTTGCACGGCACGCGCGCGGGACGCGATGCGCTGCCCGGCGTGCATGCGATGTCGTGCTGCGCGTGCGTGCCGATGCACCGGAGCGGGGCGGCGCGCTGCGCGCGGCCGTGCGGAATCCGGTACGTCGTGCCGCGCGTGCGACAAGCCGTCCAAACGGTTGGCGGCGCCGCGCGCCGTTCGATTTCGATCGGCTGCGCGCGCGTTGCCGGACGTCACCGCATGGCCCGCCGTTTGAAATGAAATGCGGGCCGCGCGCAGTGCGTCCGGACGACCCGGTCGGCACACGGCCTGCAGAACCTGGCGCTGCATCGTCGTCTCCCCAGTTTCGCGACGGCGCGGCTTCTCGCGGCCGGTGCATCGCGTCGAATGAATCGATACATCTTAAATTTAGTTCACGCGGGCGTTTAGAGGAATCGCTCTTGAATCCGCGTGCCGCGCGCGCGACGGCCATTCCTACAATGCCCGAACATTACAAGCGGAGCCGGGCCGCGCCGGGTGCCGTTCATGACGCGAAGGAGACATGACATGCAATACGACTACATCATCGTCGGCGGAGGGTCGGGCGGGTCGAGCCTCGCCAGCCGTCTCGCCGATGCATGCCCCGACGCGACGATCGCGCTGATCGAGGCGGGCTCGCATACGGAGCGCAACCTGCTCGTGAACATGCCGGTGGGTATCGCGGCGCTCGTGCCGTTCAAGCTCGGCACGAACTACGGCTACGAGACGGTGCCGCAGCCGGGGCTCGGCGGCCGGCGCGGCTACCAGCCGCGCGGGCGCGGGATGGGCGGCTCGAGCGCGATCAACGCGATGATCTACACGCGCGGCCACCCGGGCGACTACGACGAGTGGGCGCAACTCGGCGCGACGGGCTGGGGCTGGCAGGACGTGTTGCCGTATTTTCGCCGCGCGGAAGGCAACCAGCGCGGCGCCGATGCGTGGCACGGCGCGGACGGCCCGTTGACCGTCTCCGATCTGCGCTTTCGTAATCCGTTCTCCGAACGATTCATCCAGGCCGCGCACGCGGCCGGCTATCCGCTGAACAACGACTTCAACGGCGCGACGCAGGAAGGCGTCGGCTTCTATCAGGTCACGCATCGCGACGGTTCGCGCTGCAGCGTCGCGCGGGCGTACATCTACGGCCGCAACCGGCCGAACCTGAACGTGATCACCGATGCGACGGTGCTGCGTGTGGGCTTCGACGGCAAGCGCGCGGTGGGCGTCGTGGTGTCGCGCAACGGCAGCGTCGAGACGCTCAGTGCACGCGCGGAGGTGATCCTGTCGGCCGGCGCGTTCAATTCGCCGCAACTGCTGATGTGCTCGGGGATCGGTCCGGCCGAACAGCTGCGCCGGCACGGGATCGCGGTGGTGCAGGATGCGCCGGACGTCGGCGCGAACCTGATCGACCATATCGACTTCATCATCAACACGCGCGTGAATTCGTCGCAGCTCGTCGGCATCTGCCTGCGCGGGATCGCGAAGATGACGCCGGCGCTCGCGCGCTACTTCTCGAGCCGCTCGGGGATGATGACGAGCAACGTCGCGGAAGCGGGCGGCTTCATCAAGAGCGATCCGTCGATCGATCGTCCGGACCTGCAACTGCATTTCTGCACGGCGCTGGTCGACGATCACAACCGCAAGATGCACTGGGGTTTCGGCTATTCGCTGCACGTGTGCGCGCTGCGTCCGTACAGCCGCGGCACGGTCGCGCTCGCGAGCGGCGATGCGCGCGATGCGCCGTTGATCGATCCGCGCTTTTTCAGCGATTCACGCGACCTGGACCTGCTCGTGCGTGGCGCGCAGGCGATGCGCCGGATCCTGTCGCAGGCGCCGCTCGCGTCGCAGGGCGGGCGCGAGCTGTACACGCGGGCGGACCAGAGCGAAGCCGAGCTGCGTGCGACGATCGTCGCGCATGCCGACACGATCTATCACCCGGTCGGCACCTGCCGGATGGGCTCGGACGCGCGGACGGTGGTGGATCCCCAATTGCGGGTGCGCGGCGTCGAAGGATTGCGCGTGGTGGATGCGTCGGTGATGCCGACGCTGATCGGCGGGAACACGAATGCGCCGTCGGTGATGATCGGCGAGCGCGCGGCGGACTTCATCGTCGCGGCGCGCAAGGGCGGCATGCCGCGCGGCGAGGCGGCCGCGGCGGTGCACGGCCGCTGAGCGGCACGCACCGGCACGCGGCGCGCGATGTTCAGGCAAACGTATCGACGAGGCCCACGCGGCTCACGGTCGCGGCGGCCGCTGCGGATTGCACAGCGTCGACCGGTGCATCGACGCCTGACGATCCGGCGCGTGCGCGCTGCGGCGACTGGCCGCCGGAGAAGCTCTGTTGCGCGTTCTGCTGTTGCGATGCGAAACCGCCGTCGCTGACGCTCGCGCTGCCGAGGCCGAGCCCGCCCGCTTCCATCGCTTCGCGCAGCTTCGGCAGCGCGGCTTCCACCGCATCGCGCACCTGCGCATGCTGCGACACGAACAGCGCGTGCGCGTGATTGTCGGCGACGCGCAGCACGACCTGCAGCGGGCCGAGGTCTGGCGGGTTCAGCGTCAGCTCGGCGCTCTGCTGGTGTGCGTTCGACAGGAACACGACCTTCTGGCTCAACGCGTCGGTCCAGTCGGCGGTGCCGACCTGCGGCGACAGCACGTGCGGGTTGGCCGCGGCGATCGCGCCGGCGGCCGGCGATGCCGGCACGCCGGACTGCGCCGCGGCGGCAGCCGTTGCGGCGGCCGCGGCCATCGCGTCGGCGCTCGGGCTCGCAGTGTCGCCGGTCTGCGCCAGCGCATGCGCAGCCGGCTCGGCGCTCGCGGCGGCCTGCAGCGCCTGCGCGTTGGCCTGCGTGGGTGTCTGCTGCGCGGCGAGCGCGCCTTTTGAGTCGGCAAGCGTGCGGTCGAACGCCGACGCCTTCGACGCGAGCGGCGCGGCGGCGGCCGATCCGGACGTCGCCGATGCCGTGCTCGCCCCGATCGCGCCCGCGCCGCCGGTCAGCTTCGCCAGCGCAGCCTGGAGCGCGTCGCGGCCCGATGCCGGCACGGCCGTCGCATCCTGGCTTGCGTGCCCCGCGGCATCCGGCTGGGCGGATGCCGCCGCGGCCGTCGCTGCATCGGCACTGGCCGGCGTTCCGTCGTTCACGCGTGCCTGCAGCTGCGCCTGCACGGCGGCCGCGGCCGCGGCGAGCGCGGCGGCGTCGCCATTGCTGGCGGTGCCCGCATCGTCGGCGGACTTGTCGTCGTCATCGCCGGGATGTCTGGCGCCGGCGGCCGGCGTCGACGACGCGTGTTTCGTCGCGGTATCCGGCTTGCTGCCGTGCGCTGTGTCGTGCCGCGTGACGACGCTGTGCTTCAGCGTCTGTGCGAACGGCGCGGCGGCCGGCGCGACCGCGGCATCGTTGCCGGCGGACGAACCCGCGCCGCGGACGGCGCCGAGTGCGGCGCCCGCGGTGTCGATCAGCGCGCCGAGCAGAGGAAGGGGAGGCATGGCGATTCTCTCGTTCGAAGGCGGTGGACGGTTATGCCGATCGGGCCGCATCGGCCCGCATGCGCAGCATCTTCGCGGCGTGCTCGTCGGCGTCGCGCTGCTCGCGCTTCGCCTCGCGCTGCGCGTCCTGCGCGACGCCGCGCGCCTGCAGGATTTCGTATGAGCCGACGGTGCGCTTCTTCTGCTGCCAGTTCGGGCGCGCTTCGTCGATGCGCGCTTCGGCGGCGGCCAGCACGTTGCGCTGCTGCGCGATCGCCGTGTCGAGCGTATCGATGAACGCCTGGAAATTGCGCCAGTTGCCGGCCGGCATGCCGTGCTGCGCGGACTGCGCGAAGTTCGCGTGGTATTCGTCGCGATAGCGCAGCAGCGCGTCGAGCTGTTCGGCGGCCGACGCGCGCTCGCGCTGCGCGGTGCCGAGCTGCTTCGCGGCCGTGTCGAGGTCTTCCTGCGCGCGGTCGAGCAGCAATTGAAGGGGAAAGCCGTGTGCCATCCGGGTCAGCCTCCGTATACGTCGAACAGCGCATCGAGCGCGGTGAGGCTGGACGCGAACGGCGCGCATTCGCGAAAGCCCTGCTGCAGGAACGATTCGATGCGCGGGTAGAGCGCGATCGCGCGGTCGAGCTGCGCGTCGCGGCCGGGCGCGTACGCGCCGACCGCGATCAGGTCGCGATTGCGCTGGTAGCGCGACAGCATCTGCTTGAACTGCCGCACGCGGTCGAGATGCTTTTCGTCGATCAGGGCGGTCATCGCGCGGCTGATCGACGCCTCGATGTCGATCGCCGGATAGTGACCGGCCTCGGCGAGCGCGCGCGACAGCACGACGTGGCCGTCGAGAATGGCGCGCGCCGAATCGGCGATCGGGTCCTGCTGGTCGTCGCCTTCGGTCAGCACCGTGTAGAACGCGGTGATCGAACCGCCGCCTTCGGGGCCGTTGCCGGTGCGTTCGACGAGCGCGGGCAGCTTCGCGAACACCGACGGCGGATAGCCTTTGGTCGCGGGCGGCTCGCCGATCGCGAGCGCGATCTCGCGCTGCGCCATCGCGTAGCGCGTGAGCGAATCCATCAGCAGCAGCACGTGCTTGCCCTGGTCGCGGAAATACTCGGCGAGCGACGTGGCGTACGCCGCGCCCTGCATCCGCAGCAGCGGCGACACGTCGGCCGGCGCCGCGACGACGACCGAGCGCGCGAGTCCGTCCTCGCCGAGGATCTGTTCGATGAATTCCTTCACTTCGCGGCCGCGTTCGCCGATCAGCCCGATCACGATCACTTCCGCGCTCGTGTAGCGCGCCATCGTGCCGAGCAGCACCGACTTGCCGACGCCGGAGCCCGCGAACAACCCCATCCGCTGCCCGCGGCCGACGGTGAGCAGCGCGTTGATCGCGCGCACGCCGACGTCGAGGACGTGGTGGATCGGCTCGCGATCGAGCGGGTTGATCGACGGCGCCGACAGCGGGGCGTCGGCGTTCGAGCCGAGCGGGCCGAGGCCGTCGAGCGGGCGGCCCGATGCGTCGACGACGCGCCCGAGCATCTTCCAGCCGACCGGCAGCCGCTTGGCGCCCGCGAGCGGGTCGGTGACGGGCGCGTTCTCGAGCGGCCACACGCGCGCGCCGGGCAAGACGCCCGCGACGTCGGTGGTCGGCATCAGGAACAGGCGGTCGCCGGAGAAGCCGACGACTTCCGCTTCCGCGTGCGGCAGCGTGCTGCCTGGCGGCAATTCGATCGTGCATTCGGCGCCGACCGACAGGCGCAGCCCGATCGCCTCCAGCACGAGGCCGGCTGCACGCGTGAGGCGCCCGCACGGGCGCAGCGGCAGCGCGCGCTGACTGCGCTCGGCGAGCCCGTTCAGGTGCGAGCGCCACTGTGCGAGATGCGGATTGTGCGGTGCGCGTGGCGCGTCGTCGGGCGTGCCGACCGCGAGCGGCTTCGCATGGCGGGCGGGGTCGTGCGCGCCGTCGGGGCCGAACGACGCGAGCGCGAGTTCGCGTTCGAGCGGCGTCATGCCGTCGTGCGCGAACGACTCGGGCACGCGCGTCACCACGCGCCCACCTTGCCGATCGCGGCGGCGACGCGCTGCCAGCGCGTGGGCAGCGTTGCGTCGACTTCGCCGGTGGCCGCATGCGCGCGGCAGCCGCCGCGCTCGATCGACGCGTCGGTGCGCACGTTCCAGCCGAGCGTATCGAGATCGTCCTGCAGATACGCTTCGACGACGGGCAGGTCGGCCGGATTCACCGCGAGATGCGGCGCGCCGGACAGCGCCGGCTCGGCGGCGAGCACGTCGCGCACGGCCGCGACGAGCGCGGCGGGATCATGCTTCACGTGCTGGCGCACGACCTGCTGCGCGATGTCGAGCGCGAGCTGCGCGAGGTCGGCCGCGAGATCGTGCCCAGCGTTCGACACGGCTTCGCGAAACGACGCGGCGAGGGCCGCGAGCTGCGCGGCCTGTTCGCGCGCTTCGGCCTGGCCGGCCTCGAAGCCCTGCGCGTGGCCCTGCTCGAAACCGGCCTGGTAGCCGCGTGCCTGGCCTTCGACGTGCCCGGCCGCATGGCCTTCGGCGTGCGCGGCGTCGCGCACGCGCTGCAATTCCTCGGCGAGCGCGGCGGCCGCCGCTGCCGCATCGTCGGCAGGCGGCGGGGGCGGCGGCGGATCGAACGACGTCATCTCCCACCGCTGGTACGCGGTGAGGGTGCCGGCGCGCGCGCGCTTGGAATCAGACATACGCGTCTTCCGACTTGCCGCCGATCACGACCTGGCCGCTTTCGGCGAGGTTGCGCACGATCTGCAGGATGCGGCGCTGCTGCGTTTCGACTTCGGACACGCGCACCGGGCCGCGCGCGTCGAGATCCTCGGCGAGCAGTTCGGCCGCGCGCTGCGACATGTTCGCGAGGAACTTCTGGCGCAGCGCGGGCGGCGCGCCCTTCAGCGCGACGATCAGCGTTTCCGACTCGACTTCCTTCAGCACCATCTGGATCGCGCGGTCCTCGAGGTCGAGCAGGTTCTCGAACACGAACATCTGGTCGATGATCTTCTGCGCGAGATCGGCGTCGTACTGGCGCACGCTTTCGAGCACGCCTTCTTCATGGTTGCTCGTCATGAAGTTCAGGATCTCGGCCGCGGTGCGGATGCCGCCCATCGGGCTGCGCTTGAGGTTGTCGCTGCCGGACAGCAGGCCGGTCAGCACGTCGTCGAGCTCGCGCAGCGCGGCCGGCTGGATGCCGTCGAGCGTCGCGATCCGCAGCATCACGTCGTTGCGCAGCCGCTCGGCGAAGCACGACGCGATCTCGGACGCCTGGTCGCGGTCGAGGTGCACGAGGATCGTCGCGATGATCTGCGGGTGCTCGTTCTTGATCAGCTCGGCGACGGCGCCCGAGTCCATCCACTTCAGGCCCTCGATGCCGCTGGTGTCGCTGCCCTGCAGGATGCGGTCGATCAGCACGCCGGCCTTGTCCTCGCCGAGCGCCTTGGTCAGCACCGAGCGGATGTAGTCGCTCGAATCGAGCGACAGCGCGGTGTGTCCCTCGGCTTCCTTCACGAAGTCCTGCAGCACGTCGTCGATCTGCTCGCGCGTGACGTTCTTCAGCGCGGCCATCGCGGCGCCGATCTTCTGGACCTCGCGCGGTGCGAGGAACCTGAATACCTGGGCGGCTTCTTCCTCGCCGATCGACATCAGCAGCAGCGCGCTCTTGGTCAAACCTTCAGCGTTCATCGGACACCCAATTCTTCACGACGGTGGCGACGATCTTCGGATCCCGGCGGGCGATCGTGCGCGCATAGTCGAGGTTGCGTTCGTGGCGGTGCTTCTCGTTCTCGAAGCCGAGCTGCAGCGGGTCGGCTTCGTCGGCGCCGAGCTGCGCGGGCAGGCCGTCGAGCGCGACCGGATCGTCCGGCGCCGCGAGCGCCGGCGCGACCGGCTGCGGCGGCGGGAACGCGCGGCGCATCGCCGGGCGCACGAACATGAAATAGAGCGCGATCGCAGCGACCGCGATGCCGAGCCACTTCGCGGCTTCCTTCGCCATCGCGATCATGTCCGGCTGGCGCCACCACGGCAGGTCGGCGTACGGGTCGCTCACGCTCGAGAACGCGCTGTTCACGACGTTGACGGAGTCGCCGCGCTTCTCGTCGTAGCCCATCGCGTCCTTCACGAGCTGCTCGACCTGCGCAAGCTTCGCGGGCGGCAGCGGCTGCATCGTCACGTGGCCCTTCGCGTCGGCGACCGGCTGGTAATTGACGACGACGGCGACCGACAGCCGCTTCACGTTGCCCATCGGCTGCTCGAGATGGCGGATCGTCTTGTCGAGCTCGTAGTTGGTCGTCTGGTCCTTGCGGTCGCTGACCGGCGTCGTCTGCGGCCCGCCCTGGCCGTTGGCGGCGACGACCGGCGCGGAAGCCGGCTGCGGCGGCGTGTTCGACAGCGCGCCCGGCACGCCCGATGCGCCGCCCTGCGCGAGTTCGGTCGCGCTGCTGGTCTGCTGGCTGCGGATCGCGGCCTGCTGCGGCGTGCCGTTCGGGCCGTAGCTTTCCGAGGTCTGCTCGATCTTCGAGAAATCGACGTCCGCGCTGACCTGCGAGCGCGCGTTGCCGGTGCCGAAGATCGGCGCGAGGATCGCGTCGATGCGCTTTTGCGTATTGCCCTCGATCTGCTGCACGTACTTGAGCTGGCTCGCGTCGAGGCCGGACACCGACGCGGACTGCGTGAGCAGGTTGCCGTCCTGGTCGACGATCGTCACGTTCTTCGCGGGCATGTCGGGCACGCCGGACGACACCATCCGCGTGATCGCCTGCACCTGGCCGTCGTCGAGCACGCGGCCCGGGTAGAGATCGACGAACACGGACGTGCTCGGCGCTTCCTTGTCGCGCACGAACACCGACGGCTTCGGGATCGCGAGATGCACGCGCGCGCCGCGCACGGCGTTGATCGACTCGATCGTGCGTTGCAGCTCGCCTTCGAGCGCGCGCTGGTAGTTCACCTGCTCGGCGAACTGGCTGATGCCGAATTTCTGGTTGTCCATCAGCTCGAAGCCGACCGAGCCGCCCTTGGGCAGGCCCATCGCGGCGAGCTTCAGGCGCGTTTCATGCACCTGGTTCGACGGCACGAGGATCGCGCCGCCGGCGTCGGCGAACTTGTATGGAACGTTTGCCTGCTGGAGCGCGGTGATGATCGCGCCGCCGTCGCGGTCCGACAGGTTGCTGTACAGCACGCGATAGTCGGGCGCGCGGCTCCACAGCACGAGCGCGGTGATCACGGCGACCGCGAACGCGACGGCGATCACGAACGGCAGCTTCGGGTTGCCCTTCATCCGCGAGATGCCCGGGATGCGTTCGGCGAAGCCGCCCAACCCGAAGTCCGCGCCAGCGCCGCCCGCTCCCGGCAGCGCGGCGGCCGCGGTGGCGCCTGGCACCGGGCTGGCGAGGCCCGCGCGGGCGTCGGGGTTGATCAGCGAATTGGCCTGCGAATCCATGCGACGAGTTTCTCCGGAGCGGGACGACTGAGCCGCTCGGACGAGCGGACGGACAATGACACGATGCGATTATCGTGATCCGGCGGCGCGTCCGATCGACCGAAAAGAGCGGGGTTTCCCCCGTACTTTCGCGGCTTTGGCGCGTGGTGCGCTGCTATCCTTTTTCGCGATCCGGCATGGTGCGCGTCGTGCGGCGCCGGCGGATCGCCCGGTCAGGCCGGGTCTCTTCTCTTAATTCAAGTCTGGGGACAGCATGACTGCCAACGTCAGCGGAATCGGATCGGTGTTGCAACAGATGCAGGCGATGGCCGCGCAGGCGTCCGGCGGGGTCGCGAGCCCGACGGCCGCGCTCGCCGGCTCCGGCGCCGCGACCGCCGGCACGTTCGCGAGCGCGATGAAGGCGTCGCTCGACAAGATCAGCGGCGACCAGCAGCACGCGCTGGGCGAGGCGCAGGCGTTCGAAGTCGGCGCGCCGAACGTGTCGCTGAACGACGTGATGGTCGACATGCAGAAGGCCAACATCGGCTTCCAGTTCGGGCTCCAGGTCCGCAACAAGCTCGTGAGCGCCTACAACGACATCATGCAGATGTCGGTGTGACGCGCGCCGGCCGGCCGCGTCGACGGGCCGGCGGCCCGCGCGCCTAAAGCTTTTCAATTTCCTTCCGATAACTGCGGAAGATGGCCGCGTCGTGCAATGCAGGGCGGCGGCCTCCGCATAGCCAACGCATCAAAAGGAGAAGCGCATGTTTTCCCCAGGACACGCTGGAGCCAGTGCGTACGCGCGTGTCGGCGTCGAGACGGGGGTGATGGGCGCGTCCCCGCACCGGCTGATCGCGATGCTGTACCAGGGCGCGCGGCAGGCCATCGCGCTCGCGCGCCTGCACTTGCAGCAAGGCAACGTGCCGGCCCGCGGCGAAGCGATCGGCAAGGCGATCGGGATCGTCGAGAGCGGCCTGCAGGCTTCGCTGAACCGCGACGCGGGCGGCGAGATCGCCACGCGCCTCGACGCGCTGTACGCGTATATCGGCCGGCGCCTGCTGCAGGCCAATGCGGACGCGAGCGATGCGATGCTGGTCGAGGCCGACGGGCTGCTCGCGACGCTCGAGGAAGCATGGACGGGCATCGCGCCGGAAGTCGCGCGCATGGCCGCACAACAGGCAGCGGGCGCGGCGCGATGAATCGCAAGGCCGAGTATTTCGCGCGTTACGAGGCGCTCGCGGCCGTGTCGGGCCGGATGCTGTGCGCCGCGCGCGGCGCGGACTGGAGCGCGCTGCCGGAATTGCAGGCCGAATTCCTGCAACTCGTCGACGGGCTGAAGGAGGCCGATCCGGGCGTCACGCTCGACGAATCGGACCTCGGCCGCAAGCTCGGCCTGATTCGCCGCATCCTCGCCGACGACGCCGCGATTCGCGATCTCGCGAGCCCGGAAGTCGCGCGGCTGTCCGCGCTGTTCGAGGCGCGGCGCTCGACCAAGGTATTGACCGATCTCTACCGCGCACGCGGGTAGCGTTCGTTGGCCGCGGCCGCGGTTCCCGCGCGCCCGAATTCGCAACGAGGTGGCTGAGGTGAGCAGGCTCCGATCATGACCGGTATCGACTCCGTTGCGGCCGCCCTGCTGGCGAGCCGCCTCGACAGCCTGCTGACCGGCACCGTGTCGGCGCCCGCCGGCGGCGGCGCGACCGCGCAGGTCGGCACGCCGGGCACCGGCGCTTCGTCGATGCCGGCGGCGAACGGCTCGCCTGCCGCGCCGCCGGCCTCCGCTCAAACCGCGCTGTCCGATGTCGCGCTCGTGCTCGATGCGATTTCGCGCGCGGGCGGCGCCGCGACCCCCGTGGTCGCCGGGCGAGCGCCGCTGCTGGCTGATCCCGCCGTGCTGCTGACCGATCCGGCACCGCCGCCGGCGTCCGGTCCGGCCGCGTCGGCCGCCGCTTCTGGCGCGAATGCCGCGAATGCCGCCGCGCCGCCCGTCGCGGTGCTGCATGCCGCACTCGCGCAGGCCGTGAGCGAAAGCGGCCTCTTCTACGAATCCCATCTCGCGCAATGGCTGGCCGGCCAGCGCCCGCTCGCCGCGCTGCTGCGCGAACCGCAGGCGCGGCTTGCCGCGCTCGGGCAGGCTGCCGCGGACGGTGCGTCCGACGCGCTCGACGAACTGCTCGCGCCGCGCTCGCCGCTGCCGGCCGCGGCACGAACCGCCGCGCAGCCGGGCGGCACGATGCCGAGCGAACTCGCGCAGAACGCTGCCGCGGGCGCGCGGCAATACACATCGTCGGGCGCGGCCGGCATGGCCGCCGATCCGCTCGGCGAACACGCCGACGTGCGCTGGACGCCCGCGCGTGCCGAACTGGCCGCTGCTTCGTCCGACCCGCAGGCGCCGGCCGCGGCTTCCGTGCACCCGGACGCCGTGCCGATCGTCAGGCAGCAGCTCGATGCGCTCGCGACCGACCAGTTCCGCTGGAGCGGCGAGGCATGGCCCGGCGCGCGCCTCGACTGGACGATCGAGCCCGACGAACACGGCGGCCGCGCATCGCGCAGCGACGACGCGGGCGACGGCATCGCATGGCGCACGCGGCTGACGCTGACGTTGCCGTCGCTCGGCACCGTCGATGCGGAACTGGTGTTGAACGGCGCGCAACTCGTCGCGCGGCTGCGCGCGAATTCGACCGGCGCCGACCGCCTCACACGCAACGAGGCTGCGCTGCGGCAACGGTTCGAGGGATCGGGGCTGCAGCTCGGCGGGCTGTCGATCCGCGCGGTCGACGACGAACCCGACGATTTCGACCCGCTGGCCGCACGGGCGGCGTCCGCCGCGTATGCGCGCAGCGCGGCCGCCGGCTCGCCCGATCTCGACGACGGCTTGCCGCGATGAGCATGACGTCCCGCAAGCGCGCAGCCGCGCTGGTCTACGATCCGAAAGGCGGCGATGCGGCCCCGCGCGTGGTCGCGAAGGGCTATGGGCTGCTCGCGGAGATGATCGTCGCCCGCGCGCACGATGCAGGGCTGTACGTGCATACGGCGCCGGAGATGGTGTCGTTGCTGATGCAGGTCGATCTCGACGACCGGATTCCGCCGCAGCTTTATCAGGCCGTCGCGGATCTGCTCGCGTGGCTGTATTCGCTCGATCGCACCGAGGCCGAGCAGGGTGACGCCGCGCCACGCTTTCCGCTGCCGCCGCTACGCCGCTGAGCGCCCGGCGCGGCCCGATTTCTTGCGAAATGCTGTCTTTGTCTTTCGCGATGATTTCGTTGACATCTCGCTTTTATTTTTCTCGATTGATGCGCAAATGTCGCGCTTCATCGGCTATTGCCGGATTTTTTCGCCCGCCTGGGTCGCCCTGGCGGATTGAGTGCCGCCGCAGTTTATGTAATGATACCCATTCTCATTTTCATACTGCCCGGGCGACGCGCGATTTCCGTGCGCCGCCCGTTGCTTTGGACGAATGGAAGCTTTTGCGTGAACGCGCCCGAAACGATCGCCCCGCCGCAGGCGGGCATTACCGTGCTGCATCCGGCCGCACGCCCGCTGACCGACGACGAACTGGCTGCCCGCCGCCGGCGTTCGCGCCGCGCGACCTTCATCAAATGGCTGCGCAAGGTGCACGGCTGGGTCGGGCTATGGGGCGCGGTGCTCGGGCTGCTGTTCGGCGTGACGGGCGTGCTGCTCAATCACCGCGCGCCGCCGCTGAAGATTTCGACCGGCGAGCCGCAGGTCGAGCAGATGCAGATCGCGTTGCCGGACCCGGTGCCGAAGTCGCCCGCCGCGATGACGAAGTGGCTGCAGCACGAGCTGCACTTCGACGGCCGCCCGGGGCGCATGCGCAAGGAGCCGGCGCAACCGGTCGCGTGGGGCGACAAGCGCGTGATGCAGCCGGAGCACTGGCAGATGGGCCTGTTCGGGCCGCACCAGAACCTGCAGGCCGAATACTGGGTCGGTAACGGCTACGTGTCGGTGAAGCGCACCGGCAACACGTTCCTGACGACGCTGAACAACCTGCATCGCGGCGTCGGGATGAACCTCGGCTGGGTGCTGCTGATGGACACGATCGCGGGGTCGCTGATCCTGTTGTCGCTGACGGGCGTGCTGCTGTGGACGGAGCTGAACAAGCGTCGCACGGTGGGCGTCGTGCTGGTGGCCGGCTCGGTCGCGGCGGCGCTCGCCGCGGGCCTCGCCTGATTCGCTCGCGGCATGAGTCGCGCCGGCTTGCCGCCGGCGCGTAGCGCGCGTCCGGCGGTGCGGCGGCAAGCCGGCGCCGGCCGGGCTCAGAGGCCGCAGGTCGCGCCGTTGCTGGCCGCGATCTCGCGCGCGGCTTTCGCGCCCTCGACCTGCAGGATCGTCGGCAGCGACACGTTGTTCTTCGCGGCCGTCACCTCGGCGAGGATCGAGATCGCGATTTCCGGCGGCGTGCGGCTGCCGATGTAGATGCCGGCCGGCCCGTGCAGCCGCGCGAGTTCCACGTCGTTCAGGTCGAATTCGAGCAGCCGCTCGCGCCGCGCCGCGTTGTTGCGCCGCGAGCCGAGCGCGCCGACGTAGAACGCGGGCGTCTTCAGCGCCTCCATCAGCGCGAGATCGTCGAGTTTCGGGTCGTGCGTGAGCGCGATCACGGCCGAACGCGCATCCAGCTTCATGTCGAGCACCGTATCGTCGGGCATCGTATGCACGACGCGCGTGCCGGGCACGTCCCACGCATCCGTGTATTCCTCGCGCGGGTCGCACACCGTCACCTGGTAGTCGAGCCCGACCGCGATCTGGCACAGATAGCGCGACAACTGCCCCGCGCCGATCACGAGCATCCGGTAGCGCGGCCCGTGGATCGTCACGAGCCGCTCGCCGTCGAACGCGAGGCCGTCGGCCGCCTGCGCGGGTGACAGCGATGCGCGGCCGGTCGCGAGCGTCATCGTGCGCGTGACGAGGCGGCCGGCTTCGACTTCCGCGCAGAGCGCGGCGATCCCGCTGTCGCGCGTGAGCGGCTCGAGCACGAGCTGGATCGTGCCGCCGCACGGCAGCCCGAAACGGTGCGCCTCTTCGGCCGTCACGCCGTACTTGACGGCTTCCGGGCGCGCGTCGGCCGCGATGCCGCTCGCATGCACGCGGGCGATCAGGTCATCCTCGATGCACCCGCCGGACACGGAACCGACCACGAGCCCGTCCTCGCGCACCGCGAGCATCGCGCCCTCGGGGCGCGGCGACGAACCCCACGTCTTCACGACCGTCACGAGCAGCACGCGGCGTCCTTCGTCGAGCCAGCGCGCGCTCGACTTCAACACGTCGAGATCCACACTTTCCATCGTCGTTACCTCATTGATTGGCCGCATTATGAACCGCCTGCCGCGGCCCTGCTTGCGGTGCGCCGGCGCGCGGATGCCGGCCGCCGGGGAGCGGGCGGCGGCGGTTCGGACGGCCGGTCCGGCCTGCGCGGGCGGGCAGCGCGCCGCGCCGGAAAAGCAAACGGCGCGCCCGCGAGGCGGGTGCGCCGTGTCGGGCGGGGCGACGCAGCGCGCGCCGCCGCCGGGCGTCAGTCCGCGTGGCCGCGGGCGAGCTTCGAGTTGTGTCGCGAATACAGGAAGTAGATCACGAGGCCGATCACGAGCCAGATGCCGAACGCGGCCCACGTGACGGGCTGCAGGTTCAGCATCAGGAACAGGCACGCGCCGACCGCGAGGATCGGCACCACCGGCACGCCCGGGCAGCGGAACGCGCGCGGCAGGTCCGGATGCGTGCGGCGCAGCACGAGCACCGCGATCGACACCATCGAGAACGCGGCGAGCGTGCCGATGTTGATCAGCTCGGCGAGCACGTTGAGCGGCACGAGCGCGGCGATCAGGCCGAAGAACAGGCCCACGAGCCAGGTCGTCAGGAACGGCGTCGCGTAGCGCGGATGCACGCGCGACAGCGTCGCCGGCAGCAGCCCGTCGCGCGACATCGCAAAGATGATCCGCGTCTGGCCGTAGCTCATCACGAGGATCACGGTCAGCATGCCGAGCACCGCGCCGAGATCGATGAAGCCCGCGACCCATTTCTCGCCGGCGATCTGCAGCGCATACGAGATCGGGTGAGACACGTTCGCGTACTGGGCCGACGGCACGATGCCGGTCGCGATCGCGGCAACCGTCACGTACAGCACCGCGCACACCGCGAGCGACGCGATGATGCCGATCGGCAGGTCGCGCTTCGGATTCTTCACCTCTTCGGCCGCCGACGACACCGCATCGAAGCCGATGAACGCGAAGAACATCACGGCCGCCGCGCCGAACACGCCGTTCCAGCCGTGCGGCATGAACGGCTTCCAGTTCGCGGGCGTCACGTGGAACACGCCGACCGCGATCACGAGCAGCACCACCGACACCTTGATGAACACCATGATGTTGTTGATGCGGGTCGACTCGCGGATGCCGATCGACAGCAGCGTCGTAATCACCAGCATCACGAGGAACGCGGGCAGGTTGAACCACGTGACGACGCCGGGCATCGCGCCGGGGGCGGCGGTCAGCACGGTCGGCAGCGTGAGCCCGAAGCCCTGCAGCAGCGACTGCAGGTAGCCCGACCAGCCGACCGACACGGCCGATGCCGCGAGGCCGTACTCGAGCATCAGGTCCCAGCCGATGATCCACGCGACGAGTTCGCCGAGCGTGGCGTACGAATACGTGTAGATCGAGCCCGCGACGGGGATCGTCGACGCGAACTCGGCGTACGACAGCGCCGCGAGCCCGCACGCGATCGCGGCGATCACGAACGACAGCATCAGCGCGGGACCGGCCTGCACGGCGCCGGTGCCGGTCAGCACGAAGATGCCGGTGCCGATGATCGCGCCGATGCCGAGGAAGGTCAGGTCGATCGCGCCGAGCGCTTTCTTGAGCCCGGCGCCGTGCGCGCCGGCGATCATGCGATCGACGTTTTTCTTGCGGAAGAGGGACATTGCGATGGATCGATCGCCAGCGCGCGCGAACGCGGGGCGCTGACTGAGTGAAAACCCGTAATTTTAGCCGATTTGGCGCGAAAGACCCGCTGCGACGCAGCGGCACGGCACGGAATCGTCAGATAAAACAAGCGGTTGCGCGCAACGCGCGGCGGCCAAGCGGGCGATGAGGGCGAGACAGGCGATGCGAAGGCGTGCGGTTCGGCGCGTCAGGCGCCCGACGCGGGCGCCATGTCGACGAGCTGGTTGCTCATCACGTAGAACGTGAGTTCCGCGTTGTTCGACAGCCGCATCTTCTCGAGTAGCCGCGACCGGTACACGCTGACCGTCTTCACCGACAGCGACAGCGTGTTCGCGATGTCGGTGAGCCGCTTGCCCGACGCGAGCATGCAGAGCGTCTGGTATTCGCGGTCGGACAGCTTCTCGTGCGGCAGCGGCTCGTTCTCGAACGACACGTATTCGGCGAGCGCCTCGGCCATCGCCGGGCTCACGTACTTGCGGCCCGCGGCGACCTGCTGGATCGCGCCGATCATCTGCGCGGCGTTCACCGTCTTCGACAGGTAGCCGGCCGCGCCGGCCTTCAGCGCGCGCACCGCGTACTGATCCTCGCGGTACATCGAGAACATCAGCACCGGCGTGCCCGGCAGCTTGCGCTTGATGCGCTTGAGCACCTCGATGCCGTTCGTGTCGGGCAGCGAGATGTCGAGCAGGACCACGTCGAACGTCTGCCGGTCGACGGCGGCCACCGCGTCGCTGCCGTTGTCGGCCTCGACCACGTCGCGCGCGACGCCGCGATCGATCAACAGGTGGCGGATGCCTTGCCGGACGATCGCATGATCGTCCACGAGCAGAATGTTCAGGCTCATGACGACCTCACGAACGCGACGCGTGGCGCGCCGCGGCGGGCACCGCGAACAGCGAGTCCCACGCAAGGCGCGCGGCGACGCGCGTGCCGCGGCCGGATGCCGGCGCGCCCGCTTCGAAGCTGCCGCCGAACGCTTCGCAGCGTGCGCGCATGCCGGCAAGGCCGTAGCCGGTGCGGCGGCTGCGCGCGAAACCGGTCCCATCGTCGGTCACGATCAGCGTCAGATGCGTACCGTTCGTCTCGATCCGCACATCGACGGACGTGGCGCGCGCGTGCTTCGCGACGTTCGACAGCGCTTCCTGCGCGACGCGGAAGATCGCGAGCGCGCTGGCGCCGGCGAGTTGCGTGAGCCGCGCATCGGCCGCGCACACGAAGCTCGTGCGCAGGCCGGTGCGTGCCGCGTGGCCGTCGACCCAGGCCGACAGCGCGCCGACGAGC
The DNA here is from genome assembly GCF_003366075.1 of Burkholderia sp. IDO3. NCBI lineage: Bacteria > Pseudomonadati > Pseudomonadota > Betaproteobacteria > Burkholderiales > Burkholderiaceae > Burkholderia > Burkholderia sp. IDO3. The sequence goes on along the minus strand of NZ_CP028963.1, from coordinate 3,458,751 downwards.
CCGCCGTCGAGCGCGGGCGTGTCGCGTTCGTCGATCAGCCGGCGATTCGCATCGGTCGCGGAGTCGAGCGCGCGTTGCGCAAGCTCGAGCGCGCGCAGGCAGCCTTCCGGCGCATCGGCCGGCAGCCACGTGTGGATGTTGGCGAGCGCGAAACGCGCAGCGGTGAGTTCGGCGCCGAGGCCGTCGTGCAGTTCGCCGGCCAGATGGCGGCGGGCCGCTTCGTCGGCGCCGATCAGTTGCGCGGACAGCGCAGCGATGCGCGCGTCGCACGCATCGTGTTCGGGCAGGGCGTCGGCCATGGGCACAGTCGCGGCGCAACCGTGCGCGAACTGTCGCGACGGGAACGGGGCGTGGGCGCCCGGGGGCGCGTTGAGCGACGTATCCATGACTCTCCCTGCTGTCAGAAAGCGGTTCAGGCACCGGCCGGCTGCGCGGGTCGGCTGCCGTTTCGACGACGGCGCCGCCGGAGAATCGCCTCGTGCCAGGGTAACAAAAGTTACATCTCGTAACGTTTATTCTGACCCTTGGATGACCATTCCGGCAACCACCGCGCGGGCCGAATAATATCTCAAAAATGCGGAAAAGGTCATGTCAGGCGGACATTTAAGGGTAAATGTGAATAATCGGAATGAAGATCCTGTAGGAAAAACACCGACACGAAAGCGCTCATCAGCACGTATCCAAATGTAACCATTTGAGCTGGCATGGTCCCAGTTTGTTACGAATTCGCCAAGCAGGGACGAAAAAAAACCGGAGCTTTCGCTCCGGTTCTTGATGCGGCACAAATAGGGCCTGTTCCCGCTATTAACGGGAACAGGCCCTTAGGGATCGATCAGTCCACGAATGCGCGTTCGATCACGTAGTGACCCGGCGCGCTGTTCTTGCCTTCGACCAGGCCGGCCTGCTTCAGCAGATCGGTCGTGTCCTTCAGCATCGCGGTGCTGCCGCACAGCATCACGCGGTCGTTTTCCGGCGAGAACGGCGGCACGTCGAGATCCGTGAACAGCTTGCCCGTCGCGATCAGATCGGTGATCCGGCCCTCGTTATCGAACGCTTCGCGCGTGACGGTCGGGTAGTAGACGAGCTTTTCCTTGATGATGTCGCCGAGGTACTCGTGGCCCGGCAGGTCGTGCTTGATGTAGTCCATGTACGCCAGCTCGCCCTTCAGGCGGCAGGTGTGCGTGAGGATCACCTTGTCGAAGCGGTCGTAGATGTCCGGATCGCGGATGATCGACATGAACGGCGCGAGGCCCGTGCCGGTCGACAGCATCCACAGCGTCTTGCCGGGCAGCAGGTTGTCGGCGACGAGCGTGCCGGTCGGCTTCTTGCCGATCAGCACCGGGTCGCCCACCTTCAGGTGCTGCAGGCGCGACGTCAGCGGGCCGTTCTGGACCTTGATGCTGAAGAATTCGAGATGCTCTTCGTAGTTCGGGCTGACGATCGAGTAGGCGCGCGCGAGCGGCTTGCCGTCGACCTCGAGGCCGACCATCGTGAATTCGCCGTTGTTGAAGCGCAGGCTCGGCTCGCGGGTGCAGGTGAAGCTGAAAAGCGTGTCGGTCCAGTGATGGACGGATTGGACGGTGGCGGTGTCGTATTTGCTCATGGCTTTGAAAACGGACGCGCGTAGCGAACGCGTGTAACGGGCCCAAAAACGGGCAAAAAAACCGAGTGCGTCGGCCCGATCGCGGATCGGCCGGCCGGCGCGTCGGACACGCGCCTTCTCGATGACAGACGTTTGAGGAACCCCTTATTTTACCCTGCTTGGGGCAGATGCGGGCTTGACCCCCGTGGCTGCGCGGATTTGGCGCAACGCATTATTTCAATATGCTTTCATCGATCGGCTGCGAGCTTCGCGCCGAGGCCGACGAGCGCGGCGCCGCACAGCGCGTCGAGCGGGCGTCGCACGCGCCGGTAGCCGCGCTGCGCGCGCGGGCTCGCGAACAGGAACGCGACGCACGAATACCAGCCGGCCGACAGCACGCCGATCGTCACCAGCACCGCGCCGTTGAACCACAGCGGCACGTGCGCGGGCAGCATCGCCGCGAACACGCTGGTCCAGAACGCGCACGATTTCGGGTTGGTCAGGCAGGTGAACAGACCGTTGCGATACGCGCGCAGGTAGTCGCGCGCATGCGGCGCGGCCAGCGGCGCGCCGTCGTCCGGCGTGTCGGCCGGCGCCGGATCGCGACGCACGCCCGAGCGCAGCAGCTTGAAGCCGAAATACACGAGATACACGGCGCCGCCGATCCGGATCGTCTCGTACAGCCATTCGACCTGGTGCAGCACGGCCGCGAGGCCGAGCATCGCGAGCGTTGCCCACGCAACCGATGCGGTGCCGACGCCGAGCGCCGAGGCGGCGCCCAGGCTGCGCCGCCCGGCGAGCGACAGCTGCGAGATCATGAAGAAGTTCGGGCCGGGCGTGATCGCCGCGACGAGGTAGACGACGGCGATTTGCAGCAGGATCGGCAGGTAGGTCATGGCGGCGCGACGGCGAGGCGGGAAGACGGCAAACCGCTACTGTAGCGCGCGTCGCGCGGCCGCGCTTTGCGTTACTGCGGATCGAGGCGCAGGCGCGCGATATACGGCAGGTGATCCGACAGCCACGCGGTTTCGCCGGACGGCGCCTGCCATTCGAGCGGCGTCAGCCCGCGCACGAACATCTTGTCGAGCGCGAGCGCCGGCGAGAACGCGGGGAAGGTGCGGCCCGACTGGCCGAGCAGCGTCGCGACTTCGGACATCCCGATCTCGCCGAACAGCGCGACCGAATCGTTGCGCCAGTCGTTGAAGTCGCCGGCGAGCACGAGCGGGCCGTCGCCCGCGTTGCGCACGATCCAGTGTGCGATCCAGTGCATCTGGCGCAGTCGCGCCGCGCGCGTGAGCGCGAGGTGCGCGCACAGCAGCGTGACGGGCCGCGAGCCGGCGAGCGTCGCGCGCGCGACCAGCAGTCCGCGCCGCTCGAAGCGGTGCGCGGAGATGTCCCAGCGGCCGCCGAGGTCGAGCGGGTGCGGCGACAGGATCGCATTGCCGTGCCGCCACGACGGCTTGAACACGTTCGGACCGAGTGCGATCTTCCAGTCGAGCGCATGCGCGATCTCGGTGGCCTGGCAGTGCCAGACGTCGTCGACCGCGTCGTCCATCGGCGCGCCGAAGCCGGGCGCGAGCACCGGGCGCGGCATGCGGCGCGCCATCGCTTCCTGCAGAAAATACACGTCGGCGTGCGTCGACTGCATCCAGCTGCGCATCGCGTTCCACGCGGTGAAGCCGAGCGGCGAGCGGCCCTTGTGCAGGTTCCAGCTCACCGCGGTGATTTCGTCGGGCGCGCTGTGCGGTTCGGCGAACGGCAGGGACAAGGCGTCGGCGGGCATGGCGTTCAGTCCTTCGCGACGTGCGCGCGCACACGGTAGACGAGGTGCGGATGCTGCTCGACGAGTGTCCAGTCGGTCCACGCATCGCTGCCGACCGCGAGGCCCGGATGGCTCGCGACGATCTGCCGCGGCGACACGGGCAGGCACGGATCGCTGCGCGTCGCGGTTTCGTCGTCGAGCGTTTCCTGCACGTCGAGCGCGAGCGACACGGTATGCGCGGCGTCGTCGACCGACAGCGGCGCGACGGTCACCGAGCGCGAGCGCTCGGTCGGCACGACGCGCGCGGCGTTGCCGCAGCCGACGGGCACGGCGGACGGATAGCGATGGGTGTCGGTGCGGGTCTGACCCACGGTGGTGCGCTGCTGGAACGTGTCGATCGTCTGACCGTCGCGCACCACCTGGATCTCCCACGCGACGGCGGCCGGTGCGGGGCTCTGCGCATGGGCCGCGAGCGCGACGCTCGCGAGCAGGACGGCCAGGCCGTGCTTCAGCATGAAACTTCTCCGGAAACGCGGGGTAGCGGGGAACGGACGCACATCTTACGCCCGATCGATTTCGACGGTGGTGTGACCGGGCGCGTCGCGACAGGTTCGCCGCACGATCCGGTCCTGATCGAAAGGTCGGTGCGCGTCACGTGTTTTCAAGCCAGAAAGCGGGCGAACTCCGCAACGGGCGCGCGTTCGGTGACGAGGCGGTTCTCGATCGCGTCGGGATCCGCATGGCCGAGCGACATCCCGCAGACGAGCTGTTCGTTGGCCGGCATGCCGAGATGTTCGGCGACGATCCGGTGAAACGGCACGAACGCGGCCTGCGGGCAGGTGTCGAGGCCGCGGGCGCGCGCGGCCGTCATCACGCCCTGCAGGAACATGCCGCAGTCGAGCCACGCGCCGTGCGTCATCACGCGATCGAGCGTGAAGAACAGCGCGACGGGCGCATCGAAGAAGCGGAAGTTGCGCGCGTGCTGCGCGTGCATGCGCGCCTTTTCGTCGCGGCCGATGTTCAACAGCCCGTACAGGTCCCAGCCGACCTTGCGGCGCCGGTCGATATACGGCGACACCCATTCACGCGGGTAGTAGTCGTATTCGGCGACGTATTTCTCGTCGCGGGCCGGATCCTCGTAGGCCGCCGTGAGCGCTGCCGCGAGTGCGTCGCGGGTCGCGCCGGTCGCGACATAGACGCGCCACGGCTGGATGTTGGTGCCCGACGGCGCGCGGCTCGCGGCTTCGAGGATCGCCTCGAGCGTGTCGCGCGGCACGGGTGTCGGCAGGAACGCGCGAATCGCGCGGCGCGACTTGAGCGCGGCGTCGACGGCGTCGACCGTATGAGCGGCGTCGGTGTCGACGCGCGGGGGAGCGGCGGGAACGGACATCGGCAACCCTTCGGAACGAGGCGCGCGGCGGCGCGCGGGCGCCGTCGGCGAAGCCGGCGCGAAGGCCGGTGAACTTTCGATGATACGCCGCCCCGCACGACGCTGCAGTGCGCGCGCGGTGTTAGCAGCAGACCCGGTCGGCTGCTTGCTTGCACGCGGATGCGGGATCGCTACACTGAAATCGTAAGGGTCTGATGGTTGTGTGACGGCAGCGGTAGCGAGGCAGGTATGACGACGGCGATGGTGAAGCAGGAACTGGCGGTGGCGTCCTTCAGCACGGTGTACGACCTCGAACAGGTCGAGACGGCGCTGAACGACCTGAACGAGAGCGCGAGCGACGCACTGCGCGCGACCTACGAGCGGATGCTCAAGACCGGCAATCTGCGCTTTTGCGTGAAGCCGAACCGGATGCCGTCGTTCGACGAGCTGGAAGACGCGCTGCCCAATTTCGTCGAGCCGCTCGGCGACGTGCGCAAGCAGGTCGCGCTGTGTCTCGAGACGGAGGACCGGCTCGAACTGATGCCGATCCTGCTGCTCGGCCCGCCCGGCATCGGCAAGACGCATTTCGCGAAGGCGCTCGCGCAACTGCTCGGCACCGCGTACCACTACGTGCCGATGAGTTCGCTCACGGCCGGCTGGATCCTGTCGGGCGCATCGTCGCAATGGAAGAACGCGAAGCCCGGCAAGGTGTTCGAGGCGCTCGTCAACGGCAGTTACGCGAACCCGGTGATCGCGGTCGACGAAATCGACAAGGCCGGCAGCGACGCGCAATACGATCCGCTCGGTGCGCTGTACGCGCTGCTCGAGCACGACACCGCACGTGCGTTCGTCGACGAATTCGCCGAAGTGCCGATCGATGCGGGCAACGTGATCTGGATCGCGACCGCGAACGACGCGCACGCGATTCCGGAGCCGCTGCTGAACCGGATGAACGTGTACGAGATCGCGCCGCCCGACGCGGCCGGCGCGCGCCGGATCGCGCAGACGATCTACGACGAGATCCGCTCGTCGCACGCGTGGGGGCGGCGCTTCCCCGATACGCTCGACGACGACGCGCTCGACGTGCTGGCCGCGACGCCGCCGCGCACGATGCGCCGCGCGCTGCTGCATGCGTTCGGCGCCGCGCGGCTCGACGGCCGCGACATGATCGCGCCGTCCGATATCCGCGCGGACGAAGGCGCGGCGAAGCGCCGGCCGATCGGATTCTGAACCGGCGGCGCACGCATCGACGGGGCGCGCACGCAGGTGCCGTGCACATGCCTTCTGCAAGCGGGCTAACCGGGACGTACAATTCTTCTCTCTCCCCTCGACGCGCTAGCGACGCGAAACGCCATGGAGCAGACGGATTGTGTGGTGATCGGCGCGGGTGTCGTCGGCCTCGCGATTGCGCGGGAACTGGCCGCACGCGGGCGCGAGACGATCGTGCTCGAGGCGGCCGACGCGATCGGCACGGGCACGAGTTCGCGCAACAGCGAGGTCATCCATGCGGGGCTCTACTACCCGCGCGGTTCGCTGAAGGCGACGTCGTGCGTGCACGGGCGCGATCTGCTGTACCAATTCTGCGACACGCACCATGTGCCGCATCGGCGCGTGGGCAAGCTGCTCGTTGCGACGAGCGCGGCGCAGGTGAAGCAGCTGAAGGCGATCGCCGCGCGCGCGGCGGAAAACGGCGTGTTCGACCTGCTGCCGCTCACGCGTGCGGACGCGCAGGCGCTCGAGCCCGCGCTCGAATGCGTGGAGGCGCTGTTCTCGCCCGCCACCGGCATCGTCGACAGCCATCAGCTGATGCTCGCGCTGCTCGGCGACGCGGAACGCCACGGCGCGATGTGCGCGCTGAAATCCCCGGTCGAGTCGATCGACGTGCTGCGCGGCGGCCGTTTCGTCGTACGCACCGGCGGCGACGCGCCGACCGAAATCGAGGCGGCCTGCGTGATCAACAGCGCGGGCCTCGGCGCGCAGGCGCTCGCACGCCGCACGCGCGGACTCGATCCGCGCTGGGTGCCGCCGCTCTATCTCGCGCGCGGCAATTACTTCAGCCTGTCCGGGCGCGCGCCGTTCTCGCATCTCGTCTATCCGATGCCCGACCGGGCGGGGCTCGGCGTGCACCTGACGCTCGACCTGGCCGGGCAGGCGCGCTTCGGCCCGGACGTCGAATGGGTCGACGCGCTGCGCTACGAAGTCGATCCGGCGCGCGCGCAGGCGTTCTACGCGTCGATTCGCGCATACTGGCCGGCATTGCCCGACGACGCGCTGCAACCGGCCTACGCGGGGATCCGGCCGAAGCTCGCGGGGCCCGGCGAGCCGCCGGCCGACTTCATCGTGCAGGGCGCCGCGCAGCATGGCGTGCGGGGGCTCGTGAATCTGTTCGGCATCGAGTCGCCGGGGCTGACCGCGTCGCTCGCGCTCGCGCAGCGGGTGGGCGACATGACGTCGCATGCATGACGCGCGCGGCCCGCGGCCATGCGGGCCGCGCGCGCGAAATCCCGGGCAGCGCCCGTGTGAAATCCCTTATCTCCGGCATTTCGGCGCGCACGTTTGTACGCTGGAGCGTTATTCTGTTGAAGGCCGTCGCCAGAGCGGCTTTCAAACCAATAACGTTGGAGCGAGTCCCCCATGAAAACAACCCGTCGGAGTTTCCTGATTACGAGCATTGGTGCCGTGTCCGCGCTGGCGCTGTCGCGTGAAGCGCTGGCCGATGCGCCGATGCTGTCGGAAACGGATCCGACCGCAGTGGCGCTCGGCTACAAGGCCGATGCCACGAAGGTCGACAAGGCGAAGTATCCGAAGTACGCAGCGGGCCAGGATTGCGCGGCCTGCATGCTGTACCAGGGCAAGAAGGGCTCGGCTTCGGGCCCGTGCGGCGCTTTCCCCGGCAAGCAGGTGTCGGCGAAGGGCTGGTGCAGCGCATTCTCGAAGATGGGCTGACGTCCGGCGGCATCGTGCGATGCCGCAATGTGGTGAAAACCGCACAACGCCCGCCGTCGAAAGACGGCGGGCGTTTTTATTGCTTGAAAACGGTTCCGTCGCTTTCTACACTCGCTGCAAACCAGCGCGCCGCGGCCACTCCGCGGGGCGCGCCGTTCGACACGGCGAATTCACGAGGACGAGGCACGCATGGCGACGATTGCGAATTCATCGAAAACGATCCGGCCCGAGCGTGCGCTGAACCGGCGCGCGGTGGCGGCGGCCGTGATCGGCAATGCGCTCGAGTGGTACGACTTCACGGTGTTCGGCTTCATGACGGTCGTGATCGCCGAGCTGTTTTTCCCGACCTCCAGTGAATATTCGTCGCTGCTGCTGACCACCGCGACGTTCGGCGTCGCGTTCTTCATGCGCCCGATCGGCGGCATCGTGTTCGGCCTGTACGCGGACCGCGCGGGCCGCAAGGCCGCGCTGTCGCTCGTGATCCTGCTGATGACGGCCGGCATCTTCCTGCTCGCCGTTGCGCCGCCGTATGCGGCGATCGGCATCGGCGGCCCGATCCTGATCGTGCTTGGCCGTCTGCTGCAGGGTTTCTCCGCCGGCGGCGAATTCGGCAGCGCGACGGCGCTGCTGATCGAGGCCGCCCCGTTCTCGAAACGCGGTTTCTATGGCAGCTGGCAGATGGCGAGCCAGGCTGCCGCGCTGCTGATCGGCGCGCTCGTCGGCGCGGCCGTCACGCGCGGGCTGTCGCCCGACGCGCTGCGCAGCTGGGGCTGGCGCGTGCCGTTCGTCCTCGGGCTCGTGATCGGCCCGATCGGCTTCTACATCCGCCGTCATCTCGCCGATTCCGAAGCGTTCCTGCATGCGCAGCAAAGCGCGCGCCGCGCGACGCTCGGCGAAGTGTTCACGCGCCATCCGCGCGAAGTGCTGTGCGGGCTCGGCTCGGTGATCGCGCTGACGGTGACGATCTACGTGCTGATCAGCTATCTGCCGACCTTCGCGGTGAAGCAGCTGAAGCTGCCGTATGCGCAATCGTTCTACGCGGTGATCGTCGGCAACCTGCTGCTGATGGTGCTGTCGCCGATCGCCGGCGCATGGTCGGATCGCATCGGCCGCAAGGGGTTGTCGCTGTGGTCGCTCGTGCTGACGCTCGCGCTGATGTATCCGCTTTTCGCATGGCTCGACGCGGCGCCGAGCATCGGCCGGCTGGTCGCGGTGCAGGCCGTGCTGTCGGTCACGCTCGCGGGCTATTACGGGCCGTTCGGCGCGATGATCGCCGAGCTGTTTCCGGCGAACGTGCGCTCGACCGGGCTGTCGATTGCATACAACGTCGCGGTGATGCTGTTCGGCGGCTTCGGCCAGTTCATCGTCACGTGGCTGATCAAGACCACGGGCACGCCGCTCGCGCCGACCTATTACGTGATGGCGGGGCTCGCGCTGTCGATCGTCGCGGTCGCGTTCGTGCCCGCGCGCAGCGCGGATCTCGACGCGCCGGCGTGACGGCCGGTTGCCGTTCCGCGATCGTTGCGAAAGCTGCAACGATGGGCGGGGGCGGCCGGAAAAATGCGTGACGCGCGTTCGCATACACGTATGAGATGTTTAGTTGTCGAAGGAAACATGCGCGGGATGAACGAAACGGTCGTTGGCGCGCGCAGAGGCACCTTTCGGGGGTGTAAGACATCCGCAAAAACCCGCGTAGGCGCGGCGAGAAGAGTTTTTTCTCCAGCTTGTTGCAGGATCGCTAGCTCAAGTAATATCCGCGTACCCGGCCCCCTGCGGGACCGGTTCCGATCTGGAGACCTGGAGGAAACATGGAATACAACCGTCTGTTGCACACCCTGCGTGTTACCGCCATTGCAGGCGTGGCAGCGGCATCGTTCGGCATCGCGGGTTCTGCATTCGCACAGATCCCGAACAAAACGCTCGTCTACTGCTCAGAAGGCAGCCCGGCGGGTTTCGATTCCGCACAATTCACGACCGGCGTCGATTTCACGGCCGCCACGTTCACCGTCTACAACCGTCTCGTCGAATTCGAGCGCGGCGGCACCAAGGTCGAGCCGGGCCTCGCCGAGAAGTGGGACGTGTCGCCGGACGGCAAGGTCTACACGTTCCATCTGCGTCATGGCGTGAAGTTCCACACGACCGACTTCTTCAAGCCGACGCGCGAATTCAACGCGGACGACGTCGTGTTCACGTTCGAGCGCATGCTCGATCCGAACCAGCCGTTCCGCAAGGCCTACCCGGTGTCGTTCCCGTACTTCACCGACATGGGCCTCGACAAGCTGATCACGAAGGTCGAGAAGGTCGATCCGTACACCGTGAAATTCACGCTGGCCCAGCCGAACGCGCCGTTCATCCAGAACATGGCGATGGAGTTCGCGTCGATCCTGTCGGCCGAATACGCGGATCAGCTGATGAAGGCAGGCAAGGCCGCCGACATCAACCAGAAGCCGATCGGCACGGGCCCGTTCATCTTCCGCAGCTACACGAAGGACGCGACGATCCGTTTCGACGGCAATCCTGATTACTGGAAGAAGGGCGCGGTGAAGATCTCGAAGCTGATCTTCTCGATCACGCCCGATCCGGGCGTGCGCGTGCAGAAGATCAAGCGCGACGAATGCCAGGTGATGAGCTATCCGCGTCCGGCGGACATCGCGACGCTGAAGGCCGACTCGGGCGTCGACATGCCGTCGCAGCCGGGCTTCAACCTCGGCTACCTCGCGTACAACGTCGAGCACAAGCCGGTCGACAAGCTCGAAGTGCGCCAGGCGCTCGACATGGCGATCAACAAGAAGGCGATCCTCGAGTCCGTCTACCAGGGTGCAGGCCAGGCCGCGACCGCGCCGGTGCCGCCGACCCAATGGTCGTACGACAAGAACCTGAAGATGCCCGCCTACGACACCGCGAAGGCGAAGGCGCTGCTCGCGAAGGCCGGCTTCCCGAACGGTTTCGACATCACGCTGTGGGCGATGCCGGTGCAGCGCGCGTACAACCCGAACGCCCGCCTGATGGCCGAGATGATCCAGGCCGACTGGGCGAAGATCGGCGTGAAGGCGAAGATCGTCACGTACGAATGGGGCGAGTACATCAAGCGTGCGCACTCGGGCGAGCAGGACACGATGCTGATCGGCTGGACGGGCGACAACGGCGACCCCGACAACTGGCTCGGCACGCTGCTCGGCTGCGAAGCGATCAAGGGCAACAACTTCTCGCACTGGTGCTACAAGCCGTTCGACGACCTGATCCAGAAGGGTCGCACGACGACGGGCCAGGACGCGCGCACGAAGATCTACACGCAGGCTCAGCAGATCTTCGCGCAGCAGCTGCCGTTCTCGCCGATCGCGAACTCGACGGTCTACCAGCCGGTACGCAAGAACGTGGTCGACATGCGCATCGAGCCGCTCGGCTATGCGCGCTTCGATGGTGTTGGCGTGAAGTAACACGCCTGTCGTAAGCTGTCGCGAAGACCGGCTAACTCATCCGGCGGCGGGAGGCCAAAAGCTTCCCGTCGCCGGTCGCACATTTCCCACAAGAAATTACGAGACGCATCATGTTCAGATTCGTGTTGCGCCGCGTGGGCATGGTGATCCCGACTTTCATCGGCATCACCATCCTGGCGTTTGCGCTGATTCACCTGATACCGGGCGACCCCATCGAAGTGATGATGGGCGAGCGCGGCGTCGATCCCGCGATGCATGCGGAGGCGATGAAACGCCTCGGGCTCGACCAGCCGCTGCCCATGCAGTATCTCCACTACATCGGCCGTGCGCTGCACGGCGACCTCGGCACGTCGATCATCACCAACACGAGCGTCGCGGGCGAATTCTTCGCACGCTTCCCGGCGACCGTCGAGCTGTCGCTGTGCGCGCTCGTGTTCGCGCTCGCCGTCGGCCTCCCGGCCGGCGTGATCGCCGCGCTGCGGCGCGGCTCGATCGTCGATCACGGCGTGATGGGCACCGCGCTCACCGGCTATTCGATGCCGATCTTCTGGTGGGGGCTGATCCTCATCATGGTGTTTTCGTCGTACCTCGGCTGGACGCCCGTGTCCGGGCGCATCGCGGTCGAATACGACTTCCCGCATCCGACGGGCTTCATGCTGATCGACGCGTTGCTCGCGCCGGACGAAGGCTCGTTCAAGTCGGCGGTCAGCCACCTGATCCTGCCCGCGATCGTGCTCGGCACGATCCCGCTCGCGGTGATCGCGCGGATGACGCGCTCGTCGATGCTCGAAGTGCTGCGCGAGGACTACATCCGCACCGCCCGCGCGAAAGGGCTGTCGCCCGCGCGCGTGGTCGTCGTGCATGCGCTGCGCAATGCGCTGATCCCGGTCGTCACCGTGATCGGCCTGCAGATCGGCACGCTGCTTGCCGGCGCGGTGCTGACCGAAACGCTCTTTTCGTGGCCCGGTGTCGGCAAGTGGCTGATCGATGCGATCGGCCGCCGCGACTATCCGGTCGTGCAGGGCGGCATCCTGTTGATCGCGACGCTCGTGATCGTCGTGAACCTGATCGTCGACCTGATGTACGGCGTGCTGAATCCGCGCATCCGCCATACGAGGTAATTCCATGAGCAATCTGCAAAATACCCTGCCGACCGAGTCCGCGCCGGCCGGCGGCCGTGCGCTCGCGCTGCGCGAGTTCTGGGCCAACTTCTCGCGCAACCGTGGCGCCGTCGGCGCCGGCATCGTCGTGCTCGTGCTGATCCTGGTCGCGCTCCTCGCGCCGCTGATCGCGCCGCACAGCCCGGTCGAGCAATACCGCGACTACGTGAAGATCCCGCCCGCATGGCTCGACGGCGGCAACTGGAAGTTCATCCTCGGCACCGACGAAGCGGGCCGCGACATCCTTTCGCGACTGATGTTCGGCGCACGGATGTCGTTCTGGATCGGCTTCGTGTCGGTCGTGCTCGCGCTGATCCCCGGCATCGTGCTCGGGCTGGTCGCCGCGTTCTTCCAGAAGTGGGCCGACACGCCGGTGATGCGCATCATGGACGTGCTGCTCGCGCTGCCGTCGCTGCTGCTCGCGGTCGCGGTCGTCGCGATCATCGGCCCGGGCCTCACCAACACGATGTTCGCGATCGCGATCGTCGCGCTGCCGGCCTACGTGCGTCTCACGCGCGCGTCGGCGCTCGGCGAGCTGCAGAAGGAGTACGTGACGGCGTCGCGCGTGGCCGGTGCCGGCACGCTGCGCCTGATGTTCTCGCAGGTGCTGCCCAACTGCACGGCGCCGCTGATCGTGCAGGCGACGCTCGGCTTCTCGTCGGCGATTCTCGATGCGGCCGCACTCGGCTTCCTCGGCCTCGGCGTACAGCCGCCGACCGCCGAGTGGGGCGCGATGCTCGCGTCCGCGCGCGACTACATCGACAACGCGTGGTGGATCGTGACGATGCCCGGCCTGTCGATCCTGATTTCGGTGCTCGCGATCAACCTGCTCGGCGACGGGCTGCGCGACGCGCTCGATCCCAAACTGAAGCGGATGGCGTGACCATGAGCCAAGATCTACTGACTATCCGCAATCTCGCGGTGAACTTCAACGGCCTGCCCGCCGTCGACCGGATCAACCTGTCGATCGCGCCGGGCGAGGTGGTAGGCGTCGTCGGCGAATCGGGCTCCGGCAAGAGCGTGACGATGATGGCGCTGATGGGCCTGATCGACGCGCCGGGCAAGGTGACGGCCGACGAGGTGTCGTTCAACGGCGTCGACCTGCTGAAGGCGTCGCCGAAGGCGCGCCGCAAGATCGTCGGCAAGGACATCGCGATGGTGTTCCAGGACGCGCTGACGAGCCTGAACCCGAGCTACACGGTCGGCTACCAGATCAAGGAAGTGCTGAAGCTGCACGAAGGCCTGCGCGGCGACGCGCTGCACCGGCGCGCGCTCGAGCTGCTCGACCAGGTCGGCATTCCCGACGCGAAGAACCGCATTACGTCGTTCCCGCACCAGATGTCGGGCGGGATGAACCAGCGCGTGATGATCGCGATGGCGGTGGCGTGCAACCCGAAGCTGCTGATCGCCGACGAGCCGACCACCGCGCTCGACGTGACGATCCAGGCGCAGATCATGGATCTGCTCGTGAAACTGCAGAAGGAGCGCGGGATGGCGCTCGTGCTGATCTCGCACGATCTGGCCGTGGTGTCGGAAGTCGCGCAGCGCGTCGCGGTGATGTACGCGGGCGAGATCATCGAGACCAATCGCGTGCCGGACATCTTCCGTGCGCCGCATCATCCGTACACCGAAGCGCTGCTCGCCGCGATTCCCGAGCACAATAAGGGAGCGCGTCGCCTTGCCGCATTGCCCGGCATGGTGCCGGGCCGCGATGATCGCCCGTCCGGGTGCCTGTTCGCGCCGCGCTGCAAGTACGTGGTCGACGATTGCCGCAAGGCGCGTCCGGCGCTGGATGCGCTCGCGCCGGGCAGCGACGCGATGCGTGTGCGCTGCATCAAGCCGCTCAATGTTTCCAGCCTCGACCTGACGGGAGGTGCACGATGAATGCAGTCAATCAAGCGCGCGCCACGCCGCACGACGAGGAAGCCGTGCTGGTGGCCGATGGCCTCGCGAAACACTATTCGGTGAAGCGCGGAATGTTCGGACAGGGCACGGTGAAGGCGCTGAACGGCGTGTCGTTCTCGCTGAAGCGCGGCAAGACGCTCGCCGTCGTCGGCGAATCGGGCTGCGGGAAATCCACGCTCGCGCGCCAGCTCACGATGATCGAGACGCCCACCGCGGGCAGTCTCGTGATCGACGGCAAGAACGTCGCCGGCGCGAACCGCGAGACGGTCGCCGACCTGCGCCGCCGCGTGCAGATGGTGTTCCAGAACCCGTTCGCGTCGCTGAACCCGCGCAAGACCGTCGAGCAGACGCTCGCGGAGCCGCTCGAGATCAACGCGAGCCTGACGGCCGCGGAACGCGCGCAGCGCGTCGCGCAGATCATGCGCACGGTCGGCCTGCGGCCCGAGCACGCGAAGCGCTATCCGCACATGTTTTCGGGCGGCCAGCGCCAGCGCGTCGCGATCGCGCGCGCGATGATCCTCGATCCGCGGATCGTCGTCGCCGACGAGCCGGTGTCCGCGCTCGACGTGTCGATCCAGGCGCAGATCCTGAACCTGTTCATGGATCTGCAGGAGCAGTTCAAGACGAGCTACGTGTTCATCTCGCACAATCTGTCGGTGGTCGAGCACGTTGCGGACGACGTGATGGTGATGTACTTCGGCAGCGTCGCCGAGCTCGGCGACAAGGCGACGATCTATGCACGGCCGCGCCATCCGTACACGCGTGCGCTGATGTCGGCGACGCCGGCGATCTTCGAGGAAGACCGCCGCGTGCAGATCAAGCTGCAGGGCGAGCTGCCGTCGCCGCTCAATCCGCCGTCGGGCTGCGCGTTTCACCAGCGCTGCCCGTACGCGGTCGAGCGTTGCCGCGCCGAGGAACCGCAGTTGCGCGACGTCGACGGACGCCGCGTGGCCTGCCATCGCGCCGAGGAGGTGGGGGAGGCGAATGCCTGATGTTCTGGCGGCGCGCGCGTCTGGCGTGCGCCGTTCGGGGGCCGGCAGCGCGCGCGTGATGCGCGCGTGCCGCAACGCACGGCGCTGGAGCGTGCGCACGGTCACGGGCGCGGCGCTGGCCGGCGCGTGCGTGGCCGCCAGCGTGCTGGTTCCCGCCGACGCCGCGCATGCCGAAGGGCGTGCGCCGGCAAGTTCGCCGATCCGTCCGTCGCAGGTTCCGCCGCCTGGCATGAACCTGCCGGGCTTTCATGGGCCGTCCGTGTCGAACGGGACGGTCGCCCGCGGCACCGTGCGCGTGCAGCCGGCGCGCATGCCGTTCTATGTCGCGACCAAGGGCAAGGTCACGCTGTACGTGCTCGGCACGCTGCACACCGGCGACCCGGTCGACTATCCGAGCCAGCAGCCGTTCCGGCCGCGCATCCTGGCGGCGCTCGCCGCGTCGCCGACGCTCGCGCTCGAACTGTCGCCGGACGATCTGCTCGAGTCGCAGGACGACGTATCGAAGTACGGCGTGTGCCGCTATCCGTGCCTGCAGCGCCTGCTGCCCGAGCCGCTGTGGCAGCGGCTCGCGGCGCGCCTGCACGGCAATCCGGCCGCGCTCGCCGAGATCCGCCGGATGCGGCCGTGGCTCGCGGCGCTCGTCGTCGAGACCTACGATTCGCTGTCGGCCGGCCTGCAGACCGAGTTCGGCACCGAGGCGCAGCTGCAGAACGTCTATCTGAAGAAGAAGGGCGGCCGCGTGATCGGGCTCGAGACGCTGGCCGAGCAGATGCGCGCGTTCACCGGGCTGACGCTGGCCGAGCAGCGCGAAATGCTCGCGCAGGACATGGTGCAGACCCCGGCGCAGAATGCCGACGACATCAAGTCGCTGCACCGACTGTGGCAAATTGGCGACGCCGACGCGATCTCCGCATGGGCGGTCGCGAAGAGCGAACGGCTGGCCCGTTCGAAGGCGCTGTCGGCGTCGATCGACAACAAGATCCTGTACGAGCGCAACCGGCGCTTCGTTGCACGGATGACGGCAATCGCCGCGCCGAACCGGCCGCTGTTCGTCGCGATCGGCGCGCTGCATTTGGGCGGCCCGCGCGGCGTGCTCGAATTGTTGCGCCAGCAGGGATATCAGGTCGACGCGAACTGATCGCGCCCGTCTGCCGGCACCGATCCTCCCCTGTTTGATTGACCGTGCGCACGCAGTGTGCGGCGCCTGCGCGGGCGTGCGGGCCGATAAGGAAAACCCTTGAATCTTCAGAAAATAGCGTTTAAAACGATTGACATCCGGTTCTGCCAATATCTATTCTTCACCCCACAAGTTGAAAAAATGAAAAGAATAGAAAAAGTTCTACGGGGTAGCAGAAATAAAGCGCGGGGTTAGCGCGTTGCCGGCACGTGATGTACGTGCCGGCCGCGGAGTGTCTGCATGTACGGCGGGGCCACCATCGTCGGACAACAAGAATGCATGCGGGCTGACTTGCGAATAAGCGACGTTCCGTCGTCCAACCGGGGTGAAGTCAATCGGGCGGCGGCGGACGTTTTTTAATCCGGGATATTTTCCGGTCTCCGTCGAAAGACGGTTTCGGGGGGCTGAATCGACAGACGGCGAAGCCGCAGCGATCAAGCCAACAGAAAAGCGCCACGAGGGCGCTTTTTTCTTTGGTGCGGCGGTTTTGCGACGATGCGTGGCGTCATGCGCCTTCGTCGGCCTGCAGCGCGCCGGGCGCCACCAGCTCGACGCCGGCCGCTTCGAGCGCCGCGCGGATCCGCTGCGCGAACGCGAGCGCGTGCGGGCCGTCGCCGTGCAGGCAGACCGTCTGTGCATTGAGCGGCACCCACTCGCCGCTTACCGCGCGCACCTGCCGGTTGCGCACCATGTCGAGCGTGCGCGCGAGCACCGCGTCTTCGTCGTCGATCAGCGCGCCGGGCTGGCTGCGCGGCACGAGCGAGCCGTCCGCGCGGTAGCCGCGATCGGCGAACACTTCCTCCACCGCGGCCAGGCCCGCATGCCGCGCGGCCGCGACGAACACGCTGTTCGCGAGCCCGAACACGGCGAGCGACGGATCGAAATCGTGGATCGCGGACACCACCGCGTCGGCGATCAGCGGATCGCGCGCGGCCTGGTTGTACAGCGCGCCGTGCGGCTTCACGTGCGCGATGCGGCCGCCTTCGGCCTGCGCGATCGCGGAGAGCGCGCCGAGCTGATACAGCACGCCCGCGTAAATATCGCCGGCCGGCAGCTGCATTTCCTTGCGGCCGAAATTCTCCGGATCGTGAAAGCTCGGGTGCGCGCCGATCGACACGCCTTTCTGCACGGCCCAGCGCACGCAGTCGCGCATCGCATTGGCGCCGCCTGCATGCCAGCCGCACGCGATGTTGGCCGACGTGACGAGGTCGAGCAGCGCCTCGTCCGATCCGCATCCTTCGCCGAGATCGGCATTCAGATCGATTTCCATGAAGTTCCTCGTCCACTGAGTGCGTGGCGCGTCCTCTGTCCAGCTACCGCCATTGTCACGCCGCGCGCGATTGCGTGCGGCGGCGCGTTTCCTCGCGCATCTCGATCGCGACGTCGATCTGACGCAGATAGGCACGTTCTGCGGTCAGCGCGGCGCGCGCGACGTCGGGTGTCGTCCGCACGAAGCGGATCGGCAGGTTGAGCCGCGCCTGTGCGAGTTTCCATAGATCCGCGCGGATCACCGTGCCGATCTTCGGATAGCCGCCGGTGGTCTGCGCGTCGTGCATCAGCACGATCGGCTGGCCGTTCGGCGGCACCTGGATCGTGCCGGGCAGCACCGCGTGCGACAGTAGCTCGGCCGGCCGCTCGCGCACGAGCTCGGTGCCGGCAAGGCGATAGCCCATCCGGTTGCTGTTCGCGGTGACGAGCCATTCCTCGTCCCAGAACGCCTGCTGCGAATCGGCGGCGAACGACGCGTAATCGGGGCCCGGCAGCACGCGCACGGGCATCGCCCACGGCGCATGCGCGGGGCGGTGGCGGCGCGGCGGTTCGTCGACGCGCACGAACGCGCACCACGCGGGCGCCTTCACGCCGAATTCGGGCGCGTCGGCCGCAAGGCAGCCGGCGCCGGCCGGCGGCACGCCGACCGGGAGCCGGTCGCCGTCACGCAGCGCGCGGCCGCCGAGGCCGCCGAAACGCGACGCGAGATCGGTGCTGCGCGAGCCGAGCATCGGCAGCACGTCGATGCCGCCCGCGATGCACAGGTAGCCGCGCATGCCGCGCTTCGCGGCCGGCAGCACGAGCGTCTGCCCGGCTTCGACCGGCAGGCTCCACCATGAATACGCGGGCTTGCCGTCGAGCGTCGCGCCGAATTCGGTGCCGGTGATCGCGATGCGCGTCGCGCGCGTGAAGCGGAACGTGGCCGGGCCGATCGTGATTTCGACGGCTGCCGCGTCGGCGCGGTTGCCGACGAGCCGGTTGCCGACTTCGAGCGCGAGGCCGTCGAGCGCGCCGCCCTGCGCGACGCCGAGATGGCGCGTGCCGCGGCGGCCGAGATCCTGCACGGTCGACAGCGGGCCGGCCCGCAGCACCTCGACGGTGCCCGGTGCGGTGTTCTGGCTCATGTCGCGTCGACTCCCGCAATGGTGAAGCGCACGCGATCGCCGGGCAGCAGCAGCGTCGGCTGTTGCCGCGCCGGATCGAACAGCACGTGCGACGTGCGGCCGATCAGTTGCCAGCCGCCGGGCGACGTGGTCGGGTAGATGCCGGTTTGCGCGCCGCCGATGCCGACCGAGCCGGCCGGCACTTCGAGCCGCGGCGCCGCGCGGCGCGGCGTGTGCAGCGACGCATCGAGGCCGCCGAGATACGCGAAGCCGGGCTGGAAGCCGATGAAGAACACGACGTATTCGCCGGCCGCGTGACGCGCGACGACCTCGTCGGCCGACAGTCCCGTGTGCGCGGCGACGGCCGGCAGGTCGGGGCCGGCGGCACCGCCGTATTCGACGGGGATCTCGACCGTCCGGCCGTCCGCGTGCTCGACGTCGGCCGTCTCCCACGCGTCGCGCAGCGCCGGCGTGAGCGAGTCGGCCGTCGCGGCGAGCGCGTCGAACACGATCGTCAGGTTGTTCATGCCGGGCACGACGTCGATCACGTCGGGCCACGCGCGCGCGACCTCGGCGACGGCCCAGACGCGGCGCTGGCAATCGAGCGTGGCGGGCGGCGGCACCTCGCAGACGAGGGCGGTATCGCCGAGCGGATAAATGCGGGGTAGCGTCATCGGACGGGCACGGTTCGAACGGCAATGTTAGCGCACATTGTCAATAAAATATCGATAACTTACCAATAAGCGTTTTTGCCTAGCTCGCATGCCGATGCTTCTGGCGTACACTCGGCACACCCTGACATCCTGCTTGCGCCGCCTTTCCATGAAGCGTCCTCCGACCAAGATCGTGTCATCCGAACACCTCGTTTCCGATTCGAGCGCGGAGCTGTCGGAACTCGAATACGGGCTCATCATGGCCGGCAACGCGTTCAACCGATGGATGGTGCGCTGCATGTCGGCCGCCGGTGCGAAGGACATGACGGCGGTCGAGGTATCGCTGCTGCATCACGTCAGCCATCGCGAACGCAAGAAGAAGCTCGCCGACATCTGCTTCGTGCTCAATATCGAGGATACGCACGTCGCGACCTATGCGCTGAAAAAACTGATCGCGCGCGGCTATGTGAAGAGCGAGAAGAACGGCAAGGAGGTGTTCTTCTTCGCGACCGACGCGGGCCGCGATCTGTGCCTGAAGTATCGCGAGGTGCGCGAGCACTGCCTGATCGAGACGCTGAAGGACAGCGGCCTCACCAACCAGCAGATCGGCGACGCGGCGCAGTTGCTGCGCCATGCATCGGGGCTCTACGACACGGCCGCGCGTGCGGCGGCATCGCTGTAAACGATTGCGAACGGAACGGCGCGTGGCGCGCGGCTGACGGGCGTGCGGCAACGGCCGCGGCGCCGCGCGCCGCGTCATCCGGCGGCCGGGTAGAGCGCGCCGTCGGTCACGATCCAGCGCATCGCGAGATCGTGCGCTTCGGCCGGCAGCGCATCGACGCGGCATGCTTCATACGCGATGCCGACCGTCACCGGCAGCGTGTCGCCCGGCCATGCGGCGAGCGTGCGGTCGTAATAGCCGCCGCCATAGCCGAGCCGGTAGCGCTGCAGGTCGAATCCCACACACGGAATCAACAATAGATCGGGCACGACGGCGATCCCCGACGCCGGTTCCGGAATCCGGTGATGGCCTTCGCGCATCGGCGTCGCCGCATCCCACGCGTGGAACGCGAGCGGCGTGTGGCGCTCGCCGATCACCGGCAGCGCGGCGCGGCGGCCCGCGCTTGCCGCGGACCATGCGAGCACCGCATCGCGGGCGTCGAACTCGCCCGGCAGCGGCCAGTAGAAGCCGACGGTGCGCGGCGCGAGCCGCTCGAGCAACTGGCGCAGCCGCGCGTCGAGCGCGGCGTTCGCGGCGGGCTGAGACGCGGCGTCGCGACGCGCGCCGGACAGCGTTTTGCGCAGCGCAACCTTCGGGTTCGGCACAGGGTTGCATGCTATGCTTTCGCTCACTTCGTGCTCCATTCAAAACGATGTCGAACAGCCTTTTCCGAGTATATCGCGCGGTCGCGCTGACGCTTTCGGCCGCCGCGCTCGTGGCGGGCACGGCGGCGTGCGCCGCACCGAGCGACGACACGCTCGCCGGGGATGACCAGATCTTCGTGCAGCTTCGCGAAGCCGCGCGCCGTAACGACGCCGCGAAGGCCGCGCAGCTCGCGTCGATGATCCCGAACTATCCGGTCCCGTCCTACGTCGAGTATTTCCAGATCAAGCCGCAGCTGTTCGATTCGTCGGGCCGCGCGCGCATCGATGCGCCCGACGCGCCCGTGCAGTCGTTCCTGCAGCGCTACGACGGCCAGGCGATTGCCGACCGCCTGCGCAACGACTACCTGCTCGTGCTCGGCGCGCGCCACGACTGGCGCGGCTTCGACGACCAGTACAAGCGCTTCGTGCTCGACGACGACACGCAGGTCAAGTGCTACGCGCTCGAATCGCGCGCGGCGCGCGGCGAGAACGTCGCCGATGCGGCGCGTGCGCTGCTCGTCGAGCCGAAATACTACGGCGATGCCTGTGTCGACCTGATTACCGCGCTCACCGTCAACCAGCAGTTCACGAGCGACGACGTGTGGCAGCAGGCGCGCCTCGCGTTCGAGCAGAACTACACGTCGCTCGGCGGCAAGATCGTCGACGCGCTCGGCCCGCGCCCGGCCGGCTTCGACCAGGCGACGAGCGCGCCGCCGCTGTACCTCGCGCGCGGCGTCGGCCCCGACGCCGCCTCGCACCAGCTCGCGCTGATCGCGCTCGGCCGCATGGCGCGCAACGATCCGGACGCGGCGGCGGGGATGCTGACGTCGGTCGCCGCGTCGCTGACGAAGCAGGAGCAGGCGATCGGATGGGGCGCGATCGGCTACCAGGGCGCGCTCAAGCGCTCGCCGCTCGCGTCGGTCTGGTATGCGAAATCCGCGAACGCGCCGCTGTCGAACCCGGGCTACGAATGGCGCACGCGCGCCGCGCTGCTCGCCGGCAACTGGCCGATGGTGCGCTGGTCGATCGAGCAGATGCCGCCGTCGCTGCGCGACGATCAGGCCTGGATCTACTGGCATGCGCGCGCGCTCAAGCAGAGCGGCGACACGCTGCAGGCGAACCAGGAATTCGAGCAGGTCGCCGGCCAGTTCAACTTCTACGGGCAGCTCGCCGGCGAAGAGCTGGGCCAGCGCACGACGATCCCGCCGCGCACCAAGGTGAGCGACGCCGAGGTCGACGCGATGAGCAAGATCCCGGGCTTCGCGCTCGCACAGCGCTTCTATGCGCTGAACCTGCGCCTCGAAGGCAACCGCGAATGGAACTGGCCGCTGCGCGGGATGACCGATCGCCAGCTGCTCGCGGCCGCCGAATACGGCAAGCGCGTCGAGCTGCTCGACCGCACGGTCAACACCGCCGACCGCACGAAGGCCGAGCACGACTTCACGCTGCGCTACCCGTCGCCGTACCGCGACATCGTCGAGCGCTACGCGCGCTCGACGGGCCTCGACGTCGAATGGGCGTACGGGCTGATCCGCCAGGAATCGCGCTTCATCACGACCGCGCGCTCGTCGGTCGGTGCGGGCGGCCTGATGCAGCTGATGCCGGCGACGGCCCAGATGGTCGCGAAGAAGCTCGGGCTCGGCCCGATCACGCGTGCGCAGATGCACGACATCGATACCAACATCCAGCTCGGCACCTGGTATCTGTCGGACATCTACAACAACTTCGACAGCTCGCCGGTGCTCGCCACCGCCGGCTACAACGCGGGCCCGGGCCGGCCGCGCCAGTGGCGCCAGGTGTTGACGCAGCCGGTCGAAGGCGCGATCTTCGCGGAGACGATCCCGTTCAACGAGACGCGCGACTACGTGAAGAACGTCCTGTCGAACACTGTCTATTACGCGGCGCTCTTCGAGGGCAAGCCGCAATCGTTGAAGAAACGTCTGGGCATGATCTCGCCCTGATCCGCCATCGTCACACTGCCGCGCGGGACGCGGCAGTGTTGATAAGGGGCCGTTCACGCTCGTAACGGGCAAAACGCGTTCCCCGACCGGAAAAATCACACATGGGGCCGGCCGCCGGACGGGCCGATCGCATGCGTCATGCTCGTTGCGCTCGGCCCTTCCGGCGGCCGGCGCAAGCCCGTTATGAGCGTGAACAGCCCCTTGGAGGTCCACGACATGGATGGCCAGACCGTCGCGCTGCTGGGCGGCACCGGCTTCATCGGCAGCCGGCTCGTCAATGCACTGATCGACGCCGGCAAGCAGGTGCGCATCGGCACGCGGCGACGCGAGCACGCGCGCCACCTGCAGATGCTGCCGGTCGAAATCGTCGAGCTCGACGCGCTCGATACGCGCACGCTGGCCCGGTTCGTGGCAGGCGCGCACGCGGCGATCAACCTGGTCGGCGTGCTGCACGGCGGCCGCGGCACGCCGTACGGGCCGGGCTTCGAGCGCGCGCACGTCGCGCTGCCGGCCGCGCTGGCCGCCGCATGCATCGAGGTGGGCGTGCGGCGCGTGCTGCACATGAGCGCGCTCGGCGCGGATTCGCACGGCGCGAGCATGTATCAGCGCTCGAAGGGCGACGGCGAGGCCGCGCTGCATGCGGTCGCGGCGACCGATTCGCTCGCGGTGACGATCTTCCGGCCGTCGGTCGTGTTCGGCCCCGGCGACGCATTCCTCAACACGTTCGCGAAGCTGCAGCGCACGCTGCCCGTGCTGCCGCTCGCGATGCCCGATGCGCGCTTCCAGCCGGTATTCGTCGGCGACGTCGTGCGCGCGTTCGTCAACACGCTCGATCTCGCGGCCGCGCACGGCAAGACCTACGAACTCGGCGGCCCGACCGTCTACACGCTCGAGCAGCTGGTGCGCTATTGCGGCACGCTGGTCGGCCGGCAGGCCCGCATCGTGCGGCTGCCCGACGCGCTCGCGCGGCTGCAGGCGCGCGTGTTCGAAAGCCTGCCCGGCGAGCCGGTGCTCACGCGCGACAATCTCGCGTCGATGTCGGTGCCCAACGTGCTGTCCGGGCCGCTCGCGCCGGAACTCGGGCTGTCGCCCGCGAGTCTCGAAAGCATCGCACCCGCGTATCTCGGCCACGCCGCGCAGCGCTCGCGCTTCGACTGGTTCCGCTCGCGCCGCTAGGGCGCCGCACGCGGCCGCTTTCGTCCTTCATTTCTCCGCTTTTCGGAACCCCGCCATGAAACTCGTCATTGGAGACAAGAACTACTCGTCCTGGTCGATGCGGCCGTGGCTGCTGCTCGCGCACTTCGGCATCCCGTTCGACGAGATCGCGATCGCGCTGCGCCGCGACGACACCGCCGCGCGCATCCGCGAGTATTCGCCGTCCGGCAAGGTGCCGTGCCTGATCGACGACCACGGCGCCGCGATCTGGGATTCGCTCGCGATCGCCGAGACGCTCGCCGAGCGCTATCCGCACTTGCCGATGTGGCCGGCCGATCCGCTGCAGCGCGCGCATGCACGCTGCGTTTCGGCCGAGATGCATTCGGGCTTCGCCGCGGTGCGCACGCAGATGGGGATGAACGTGCGTGCGTCGATGCCCGGGCGCGGCGCGACGCCCGACGCGCTTGCCGACGTCGCGCGCATCGACGCGCTGTGGAGCGCGTGCATCGAGGCCTCGGGCGGGCCGTTCCTGTTCGGTGAATTCGGGATCGCCGATGCGATGTATGCGCCCGTCGTGATGCGCTTCAACACGTATGCGCCGGCGCTGTCGCCGGAGGCGGCAGGCTACGCGGCGCGCGTGACGGCGCTGCCGGCGGTGCAGCGGTGGATCGATGCCGCGCGCCGCGAAACCAACGTGATTGCCGAATACGAACCCCAGCCATGAACATCTACGCAGTCGGCGGAGCGATCCGCGACGAATTGCTCGGCGTGCCGGTTCAGGACCGCGACTACGTGGTGGTGGGCGCGACGCCCGAGCAGATGGCCGCGCAGGGCTTCCGGCCGGTCGGCAAGGATTTCCCCGTGTTCCTGCATCCGGACACGCAGGAGGAATATGCGCTGGCGCGCACCGAGCGCAAGACGGCGGCCGGCTATCACGGCTTCCAGTTCTACTACGCGCCGGACGTGACGCTCGAAGAGGATCTCGCGCGGCGCGACCTGACGATCAACGCGATGGCGCGCGAGGTGAGCCCGGAGGGCGCGCTGGTCGGCCCCGTGATCGACCCGTTCGACGGGCAGGCCGACTTGCGCGCGCGCGTGTTCCGGCACGTGAGCGACGCGTTCGTCGAGGATCCGGTGCGGATCCTGCGGATCGCGCGCTTCGCCGCGCGCTTCGCGGATTTCACGATCGCGGACGAAACGCTCGCGCTGATGCGGCGGATGGTCGGCGCGGGCGAGGTCGATGCGCTGGTGCCCGAGCGCGTATGGCAGGAGATCGCGCGCGGGCTGATGGAAGCGAGGCCGTCGCGGATGTTCGCGGTGCTGCGCGAGTGCGGCGCGCTCGCGCGCATCGTGCCGGAGGTCGACGCGTTGTGGGGCGTGCCGCAGCGCGCCGACTACCACCCGGAAGTCGACACGGGCGTGCACGTGATGATGGTCGTCGACTATGCGGCGAAGCAGGGCTATTCGCTGCCGGTGCGCTTCGCGGCGCTCACGCACGATCTGGGCAAGGCGACGACCCCGGCGGACGTACTGCCGCGCCACGTCGGCCACGAAGGCCGCAGCGTCGACCTGCTCAAGCCGTTGTGCGAGCGGCTGCGCGTGCCGAACGAATGCCGCGATCTCGCGCTGGTGGTCGCGCGCGAGCACGGCAACCTGCATCGCGTGATGGAGATGGGCGCGGCCGCGCTGGTGCGGTTCTTCGAGCGCAGCGACGCGCTGCGCAAGCCGGCGCGCTTCGCCGAGCTGCTGCAGGCGTGCGAATCGGATGCGCGCGGCCGGCTCGGGCTCGAGGCCCAGCCGTATCCGCAGGCGGAGCGGCTGCGCGTGGCGCTGGTGGCGGCGCGCAGCGTCGACGCGGGCGCGATCGCACGCGGGGTCGGCAACGACGCGCTGCAGATCAAGGATGCCGTGCATCGCGCGCGCGTCGAGGCCGTCAAGCAGGCGCTCGCGATCGCCGAATAGGGTGGACGGGCCGGGGCGCCGCCCGGCTGCGCCGCGCTATTTCTTCGTGCGGGCTGCGGTGCGGCGGGCCGGTGTGGCGGCAGCCGGGCGTTTGCCGGCAGGCGTGCGCGGTTTCGCGGCAGGCGGCTTTTCCGCGGCGCGGGCCGGTTTGCCGGCGGGCGCCGCGACTTGCGCGTCGCGCTCGCGTTTGGCCGCCGGTTCGCGCCGGCTCACGCGCGGCTCGCCGGGTGCCGCGTCGGCATCGTGCCCGGCCGGCCGGATGCCCATCGTCGCCGAAACGAGTTCGGCGCAGCGGTCGTCGAAGAGCGGCAGCGTGCCGACCGCGATCAGCTCGGCGGGCCCGTCGCCGACGTTCGCGACGCGATGGCGCTTGCGCGCGTCGAAGTGCAGCGAATCGCCGGGCGCGAGCGGGTAATCCTGCTTGCCGATCGTGTAGCAGAGCTGGCCGGTCAGCACGTACACGAACTCGTCGCCGCCGTGCGCGACCCATTCCGACCGGTAGCCCTCCATCATCCGGACTTTCAGCGCGTTGATCTGGCTGCCGTCGAAGGTGGTGGACAGCCGCTCGTACCATTGCGACATCGCATCGACCGCGTACGGTTCGCGACTGCCTTCGTGCGAGTCGGGCTGCGCCTGGCGCGGCTGGTCGATCAGCGCGCCGAGCGGCACGTTCAGCGCCTTCGCGACGTTGACGAGCGACGACAGCGAGATGCCCGTGAGATGGCGCTCGACCTGGGACAGGAACCCGACCGACAGATTCGCTTCGGTCGCGACTTCCAGCAGCGTCTTCTTCGCTTCCCGGCGCAGGCGCCGAATGCGCTGGCCGATACGCATGATGTCTGAATCCATGAATCTCTTTCGTGGCAACGAGTCGGAAGGCGAGCGGAAGGGCGGTGCAGTCGCCGGGCCGTTGTTTTGACGCGAATCGCGCGAGACATGGCCGTCCGGCCAACGATGCGGGCGCATTGTACCGTGCGGCATCGCCCGCGCGGCATGCCGTATCGGCAATTTTAGCTGCACCAAAATTTTAGCTTGACCTCAATTTCGGCGTGCTCTAGATTCTGTCGCGCTGCATCAGGAATTTTAGTGAGACAAAAATTCAGAGCCTGGCCGCGCGACCTACGCGGCGGGTGGCCCGACGGGGCGCCGGACGCACGCCACGCTGCGTGTCGTCCGCGTATCGCATTGCGCCGCGGGCGGCCGATAACAACGCATCACGCGAGCATCCGATGATCGATCGACTGAAATACACCTTCTCCGGCCTTCCCCCGTACGATGCCGCCGTTGCCGACGCGCAGGCGGGCCTGTCGCGCGTGCTCGACGCGCTGCGGCTCGACGCCGTGGTCGTCACGTCGCAGGACGAATACATCACCGAATACCTGCCGCGCCGCAACAACCCGCGCTATGCGCTGTCGGGTTTCGACGGCTCGGCCGGCTGCGGGCTGTTCCTGAGCGACGCGGCCGCGCGCGCGCTCGACGTGCCGCGCTTCGTGCTGTTCGTCGACGGCCGCTATCACCTGCAGGCCGAGCAGCAGTGCGATCCGGCGCGCGTGCACATCGAGAAGCTCGGCATGAACGTGACGATCTGGCAGGCGCTGGCCGACTGGCTGGTCGCGGGTGCGGGCAGGCTCGAACGGATCGGCTACGACGCGCTGCGGATCAGCGTCGGACAGCGCGACCGGCTGGTCGAGCAGACCCGGGCCGCGCGGCTGGAATGGGCGAGCCTCGCCGAGCGCGAGATCGACCGCGCGATCGCGCTGCCGGGCTGGGTGGTCGAGCGGCCGATCTTCGAGCTGCCGGAAGCCATGACCGGCGCGAGCGTCGCGCGGAACCTCGCCACGCTGAACGCGCGGCTCGCCGCGCACACCGGTGCGGCGCACGGCAAGACCGCGTTCTTCACCTGCGCATCGGACGACCTCGCGTATCTGCTGAACAGCCGCGGCTATCACATCCCGAATGCGTCGTCGCACCTGGGCTTCCTGTTCGCGATCGGCGAGCAGGTCGCGCTGTTTTTGCCGGAAGGCTGCGACCGGTGCCCGGTCGAGCTGGCGTCGTATCCGGCGCTGCACGTGATCCGGCGCGACTTCGCCGAACTCGAACGCTTCCTCGCGCCATTCGCGGTCGACCACGTGTGCTACGGCTTCGAATCGGTCAACTGCGCGCTCGTCGAGTCGGTGCGCCGCGTGTGGCCGCAGGCGCGCCACGCCGATTTCAATCCGGTCGAGGCGATGCGCGCCAGCAAGACGCCGGCCGTGCTCGACCGCTTCCGCGATGCGTTCGCGCGCAGTTCGGCGGCGATCGCCGAGACGATGCGCTGGGCGAAGGCCGGCGAACCGGGGCAAAGCGCTACCGAATACGATCTCGCGCGCACGATCAACGACGCGTACGGCGCACGCTCGGCGCTCGCGCTGACGTTCCCGTCGATCGCCGCGAACGGCGCGAACAGCGCGTTCGCGCACTACACGGCCGCGAGCGCCGACGTCGGGCTGACCGAAGGCGACCTGGTGCTGCTGGATAGCGGCGCGTACTACGACGCCGGCTTCGCGACGGACTGCACGCGCGTCGTGCTGCGCCGCACGCGGGCGGACACGGTGGCGCAGCCGTGGCAGCGCGAGATCTACACCGTCGCGCTGAAGGCCTGCGTCAAGGGGCTCGTCACGCGCTTCCCGAAAACGGCGACGGGCGGCGACGTCGATGCGGCCGTGCGGCAGGTGTGCCGCGACCACGGCTACGATTTCGGCCACGGCACCGGGCACGGCGTCGGGATCCACGTGCACGAAGGCGGCGTGCGGTTCGCGCCGGGCGCGAAGTACGGGCTGGTGCCGAATGCGGTGATTTCGGTCGAACCGGGCATCTACGTGCCGGGCAAGGGCGGCGTGCGGATCGAGAACATCGTGATCGTGCACGCGGACGACGCGTCGGATACCGTCGCGTTCGAGAACATCGTGACGGTCGGCTACGACTGGGACCTGATCGATCTCGAACTGCTGGACGACGACGAGCGCGCGTATCTGCGCGACTACGAGCGGCTTTGCGTGGAACGCGGCACGCAGGTCACTGCCTGTCCGCTGCTGTGAAGGGGGGAGTCGGGCGGGAGACGGCGCGCGGCGACCGGATCACCGCGCGGCCCGCTTGCGCATCGGCACGTCAGCGCATCAGCGCCGACACGCGCCCGTCCGGCCCGTAGACGCCGCTCGGCGCGGGCGCCGAGCGCAGCACGGCAAGCGCGCGCTCGTTGTAGTCCATCCGGATCCGGATCAGCATCCCGTTGTTCGCATTGGCCTGGCGCGCGCGTTCGGCGGCCTGCAGCAGCAATTGCCAGCGGCCGGCGAGGCGCGCATCGCGCTCGGCGGCCTGATCCATCCCTTTCTTGCCGGCCGGAAAGCCGAGCGCGGACAACTGCGTGTCGCGCGCGCGTTCGAGCAGCGCGAGCCGGTCGAGCAGCGCGGTTTTCTTCTCGACGATGCCGGGCAGCATGTCCAGCGGCTCGGGCGTCGTCAGCGCCTTTTCCTCGTAGGCGAGCAGCGACGCGAACGCCTCGACCGTCGCGTGTTCGTCGTTGACCGTGGCCAGCAGCTCTTCTCTCATCGCATCATGCTCGTCGCGCCGGCGCGCGTGTCGGCGCACCGGCAAACCGGGGGACCGGCCGGGGCGTGACAGGCCCCCATCCGGCTCAGTTGCCCTGCGGACGCTGCTGTTGCAGCAGGTCGCGGGCGGTATTCAATACGCCGTCGGCAATCTTGTTCACGTCGACCGTCAGCGTGCCGTTGTTCAGCGCGTCCTTGATCGACTGGACGAGCGCCGTGTCGATGTCGGCGTCGCCCGATGCCGACGCCGAGCGCAGTTGGCCGGACAGGCCCGACAGGTTCACGGTCGTGTCGCCGCCGGTCGATCCTGCGTCGGCCGCCTGCGCGGACGTCGACGAAGCCGCGCCGGATTGCGCGCGGGTCGCGCCGTTGCCGGTCGGCGCAAGTGGGCTCGGGTTCGGAGTGGAATCGATCTTCACGATGGGTTTCCTGTACGGTTTGACCCAGATAACGGCCGGGCCGGCCCGAACTTTAGCATCGCGAGCCCGAAATACTTCGAATAAACAATTCTTTGCAATCTTGCGCGGTCATCCGTCCCTACAGCGGAATCTCCACGGTGCCGGCGTCCTTGACGATCGCCGTGACGATCTGGCCCGCCGCCATCCTGACCCGCACCGACTGGCCCGGGGCCGCATTCGCGAGCACGCTGCCTTCGGCCGAGATCGTGAAGCCGGGCCCGGCTGCCACCACCCGCACCGTCTGGCCGGCCGATACCGACGCCGCGCTCTTCAGCATGTCCTGGCGCAGCGGCAGCCCGGCCGAGATGCGGGCGAGCGCGGTCGCGCCGACCGCCTGCGCGGGATCGGTGATCACCGCGAGCGGCAGCACCGTCAGGTCGCCGTCGCGCGCGACGAGATCGGCCGCGGTGAGCGGCTCGCCGGGCGTGATCTGCCGCGCGGCGACGTAATAGGTGGCCTGCACCGTGACCTTCGCCTGCAGATAGACGGTCCACGGCCGTTCGCCCGCGCAGCGCACGCCCACCGTCGTGCGGCCCCACAGGCGCGCGCCGGTCGGCAGGAACGGTTCGAGCGTCGTGCACGTGGCGAGCCCGCGCGGAAACGCCGGCGCGACGGTCGCGGTGGTCTTGCCCGGCAGGCCGGCGATCTGCTGCTGCAGGAACGCGAGCGCCGTGCGCCGGATCGCTTCGGGGTCTTGCTGGCCCGGCAGCGGGGCGGGATGGGCCGCTGCCGCGGGCGCGGGCGCCGCCGCGTTGGCGGTGTTGGCGGCATTGGCGGAAGTCGCCGGCGCGCGCGGCGCCGTGGCGGCGCGTGCGGCGATCGCAGGCTGTCGCGCGAGCCGCGCCATGTTCGACGCGGGCTCGGCCGCGCCGGCGACGACCGTCGCGACGCCGGCCGGATCGACGGCGCGCGGCGCGTTGCCATAACCGGCGTTCGCGCGGGCCGCCGCGTAGGTCGAGGCCGGCGGCGGGTTCGTCGCGACCGTCGCGCTACCCGGCTGCGCCGCGTAGCCGGCTCCGGCCGCCCCGGTCATGCCTGGCGTTGGCCGGTACGCATTTCCTGCCGTTTCGGGCGCGATGCCCGCCCCGGCGCCGGCATGCCCGACATTCCCGCCGAACTGCCCGCCGCTTGCCGCGTTCGCCTGCGCGAGCGCGGTTTCGGCCGTCTCGCCGCGTCCGGGAATCACGATCATCCCGTCGTCCGCGCGCGCGGCCGGCACGGCGAGCCACAGCGCCGCGGCGAGCGCGAACGCACGCGGCACGCGTGTGCCGCGCCGGTCGTCCCCGCGAAGTGCGCTGCCTGTCATCGCCGTGTCCTCGATCCGTTGATCCGATTCGCATTCTAGGGAGCGGGGCCGCCGCGCAAACGACGAATAGAGGGGGCCTTTGCCGCGTTATTCGCCCGATTGCCGGTTGCGCGCGCCGCCTACCATCGCTGTCATGGAAAAAAGCCTCTTGGGTCGCCATCCGGCCCGACGGGCGTGCAGCGCTTCATACGGAGAGACGCACACATGCTGGACAAACTCGATGCCGAATTCGCGTTCGGCCGGCAGGCGCTCGACGTACGCGCCTACCGGCAGGAACTGCTGTCGTCGAACATCGCGAACGCCGATACGCCCGGCTACCAGGCCCGCGACGTCAATTTCGCGTCGACGCTCGCGCGCTCGCTGAAGCAGGCCGACGGCGGCGTCGCGCCGGGCAACGCCGCGCAGTTGCCGATGGCGCAGCCGGCCGGCGTGACGAGCGGGATGACGATGGTGTCCACGGCGCCCGGCCACATGGCCGGCGCCGCGAAGCTGATGCCGACCGGCGGCCCGGCCGACGACTACGGCCGCGCGCAGTACCGGATGCCGCTGCAGCCGTCGCTCGACGGCAACACGGTCGATCTCGACGTCGAGCGCGTGCAGTTCGCGGACAACGCGCTGCACTACGAAACCGGGATGACCGTGATGACCCAGCAGATCAAGGCGATGATCGCCGCGATCTCGACGAACTCGTAAGCGCGCGGCGCTTGCGCACCCGAACAAGGAGCCTCCATGCCCTCGTTGATGAACATCTTCGGCGTCGCCGGTTCGGCGCTGTCCGCGCAGTCGCAGCGCCTGAACGTCACCGCGTCGAACCTCGCGAACGCCGACAGCGCGACCGGCCCCGACGGCAAGCCGTACAAGGCCAAGCAGGTCGTGTTCGAAACCGACCCGCTCGGCGGCGTGCGCACCGCGTCCGGCCAGGGCGTGGGCGGCGTGCGCGTGTCGAAGGTGGTGGACGACCCGTCGCCGATGAAGTCGACCTACGACCCGGCGAACCCGGCCGCCGACGCGAACGGCTACGTGCAGATGCCGAACGTCGACCCGGTGCAGGAAATGGTGAACATGATTTCGGCGTCGCGCTCGTACCAGGCGAACGTCGAGACGCTGAACACCGCGAAGACGCTGATGCTCAAGACGCTGACGATCGGCTCCTGAGCCGCGCGCGACCTTACAGACCCGACAGTTCCGACAGAAGGCCACCCAGGATGACATCCTCCAGCACGACGATCGGCGGCAACGGCGCCAACGTGTCGACGTTGCCGACCGACACGATGAACACCAACAACGTGTCGAGCACCGGCACGTCGGCGAGCGACCTGCAGTCGACGTTCCTGAAGCTGCTCGTCACGCAGCTGCAGAACCAGGATCCGACGAGCCCCGTCGACAGTTCGCAGATGACGTCGCAGCTCGCGCAGATCAACACGGTGAGCGGCATCGCGCAGCTGAACACGTCGCTCACGTCGCTGTCGACGCAGCTCGCGGCCGGCCAGCAGACGCAGGCCGCGCTGCTGATCGGCACGAACGTGCTCGCGCCGGGCAACGGCGTCGCGGTGAAGGACGGCGCGTCGTCGCCGTTCGGCGTGTCGCTCGCGAACGACGTGTCGAACCTGACGATCACCGTGAAGAACAGCTCGGGCGTCGTGGTCAACACGATCAACGCGGGCGCGCAGTCGGCCGGCACGGTGCCGTTCAACTGGACGCCGACCGACGCGGCGGGCAACACGCTGCCCGACGGCGCGTATACGGTCAGCGCGACCTACACCGACAGCACCGGCACGCAGCAGACCGCGACGACGCTGGCGGCCGCGCAGGTGCAGAGCGTGATCAAGCAGGCGGACGGGACCGCCGGGCTCATGCTGTCGAACGGCACGACCGTGGGGCTCACCCAGGTCGCGTCGATCTACCCGAACACCACGTCGTCTTCGTCGTCCACGTCGTCGTCCGGCGGCGCCACTACCAACTGATCCAGATTTCTCGAAACGGAGACCGAAATGGGTTATCAACAGGGTCTGAGCGGCCTCGCCGGCGCATCGAACGCGCTGGACGTGATCGGCAACAACATCGCGAACGCGAACACGGTCGGCTTCAAGTCGAGCACCGCGCAGTTCGCCGACATGTACGCGAACTCGATCGCGACGTCGCTCAACACGCAGATCGGGATCGGCACGTCGCTCGCGTCGGTGCAGCAGCAGTTCAGCCAGGGCGCGATCAACACGACGAGCTCGTCGCTCGACGTCGCGATCAACGGCAACGGCTTCTTCCAGATGACGAACAACGGCGTGACGACGTACACGCGCGACGGCACGTTCCAGCGCGACAAGAACGGCTACATCGTCAACGCGCAGGGCATGAACCTGATGGGCTATGCCGCCGACAAGAACGGTGTGATCAACACGTCGCAGACGGTGGCGCTGCAGGCGCCGACGACCAACATCGCGCCGACCGCGACGACCAGGATCTCGGCCCAGTTCAACCTGAACTCGCAGGACACGACGCCCGCGAAATCGCCGATCGATCCGTCGGACAACACGACGTACAACTACTCGACGTCGATCCAGGTGTACGACTCGCTCGGCGGCTCGCAGGCCGTCAGCATGTACTTCGTGAAGTCGGACGCCGGCACGTGGGAAGCCTACGCGGGCGTGCAGGGCGGCGCCCCGACGGATCTCGGCACGGTCACGTTCGACTCGTCGGGCGCGATCCAGGGTACGACGACGGGCACGCCGGCCGCGCCGACCGCATCGCTCGGCCAGTTCCAGTTCGAAGTGCCGAACACGGACGGCTCGGCGACGCCGCAGACCATGACGCTCGACCTGACCGGCACCACGCAGTACGGCGGCAAGGACGGCGTGAACAACCTCGCGCAGGACGGCTACGCGAGCGGCACGCTGACGACCTACTCGATCGGTACCGACGGCAAGCTGACCGGCAACTACTCGAACGGCCAGACGGCGGTGCTCGGGCAGATCGCGCTCGCCAACTTCAACAACCCGAACGGGCTGATCAACCTCGGCGGCAACCAGTATGCGGAAAGCGCCGAGTCGGGCGTGCCGCAGATCTCCGCGCCGGGCACCACGAACCACGGTTCGCTGCAGGGCAGCGCGCTCGAGAACTCGAACGTCGACCTGACGTCGGAGCTGGTCAACCTGATCACCGCGCAGCGCAACTACCAGGCGAACGCGCAGACGATCAAGACGCAGCAGACCGTCGACCAGACGCTCATCAACCTGTAACGCGCGGATAACCGGCAGCCATGGACCGACTGATCTACACGGCGATGACGGGCGCGTCGCAGTCGCTCGACCAGCAGGCGATCGTCGCGAACAACCTCGCGAACGCATCGACGACGGGTTTTCGCGCGCAGCTCGCGACCTACCGCGCGGTGCCGATGAATTTCGGCGACGGCGGCAACGTCGACCCGACGACGACGCGGACCTACGTGCTTGCGTCGACGCCCGGCGCGGATTACACGCCGGGCCCGATCACGCGCACCGGCAACCCGCTCGACGTCGCGGTGCAGGGCCCCGGCTGGCTGTCGGTGCAGACAGCCGACGGCGGCGAGGCGTACACGCGCGCGGGCAACCTGCACGTCGATGAAAACGGCCAGCTCGTGAACGCGAGCAACCTGCCGGTGATCGGCAACGGCGGCCCGATCTCGGTGCCGCCGAACGCGGAAGTGACGATCGGCAAGGACGGCACGGTGTCCGCGCTGATGCCGGGCGACCCGCCCACCGCGGTCGCGATCGTCGACCAGATGAAGCTCGTCAATCCCGATCCGGCCACGCTCGCGCGCGGCAACGACGGGCTGTTCCGCACCGCCGACGGCAATCCGGCCGACGCCGACCCGAACGTGGTCGTCACGCCGAATTCGCTCGAAGGCAGCAACGTGAACCCGGTGACCGCGATGGTCGCGATGATCGACAACGCGCGGGCGTTCCAGCTGCAGTCCAAGCTGATCCAGACGGCCGACCAGAACGAGCAGTCGGCGAACCAGCTGCTCAACTTCAGCTGAGCGGCACGGCCCGCGCTACCAGGAGAAGATTCAACATGAACCGTTCGCTCTACATCGCCGCCACCGGCATGAATGCGCAGCAGGCGCAGATGGACGTGATCTCGAACAACCTCGCGAACACCAGCACGAACGGCTTCAAGGCGTCGCGCGCGGTGTTCGAGGATCTGCTGTACCAGACGATCCGCCAGCCGGGCGCGAACTCGACGCAGCAGACCGAACTGCCGTCGGGCCTGCAGCTCGGCACCGGCGTGCAGCAGGTCGCGACCGAGCGCCTGTACACGCAGGGCAGCCTCACGCAGACCGGCAACTCGAAGGACGTCGCGATCAACGGCGCGGGCTTCTTCCAGGTGCTGATGCCGGACGGCACGAACGCCTACACGCGCGACGGCTCGTTCCAGACCAACGCGCAGGGCCAGCTCGTCACGTCGAGCGGCTACCAGATCCTGCCGGCGATCACGGTGCCGCAGAACGCGACGTCGCTGACGATCGGCAAGGACGGCGTCGTGTCGATCACGCAGGCGGGGTCGACCAACGCGGTGCAGATCGGCTCGCTGCAGATCGCCACCTTCATCAACCCGGCCGGCCTCGAGGCGAAGGGCGAGAACCTGTTCGCGGAAACGACGTCGTCGGGCGCGCCGAACGTGTCGCAGCCGGGGCTGAACGGCGCGGGTGCGCTCAACCAGGGCTATGTCGAGGCGTCGAACGTGAACGTCGTGCAGGAGCTCGTCAACATGATCCAGACCCAGCGTGCGTACGAGATCAACAGCAAGGCCGTGACGACGTCCGACCAGATGCTGCAGACCGTCACGCAGATGAAGAGCTAACCGGAAAGTCCCGTCGTTGCCATGAAGCAGGTTCGCCTCCTCCCGTCAGCCACCGTCCGCGCCGCGTGCGCGGTCGCGGTGGCCGCGCTCGCCGGCTGCGCGCAGATTCCGCACGATCCGATCATCCAGCAGCCGATGACCGCCCAGCCGCCGATGCCGATGTCGATGCAGGCGCCCGGCTCGATCTACAACCCGGGATACGCGGGCCGGCCGCTGTTCGAGGATCAGCGCCCGCGCAACATCGGCGACATCCTGACGATCGTGATCGCCGAGAACATCAACGCGACCAAGTCGTCGGGCGCCAACACCAACCGGCAGGGCAATACCGACTTCAACGTGCCGACCGCCGGCTTCCTCGGCGGGCTGTTCTCGAAGGCGAACCTGTCGGCGAGCGGCGACAACAAGTTCGCGGCGACGGGCGGCGCGAGCGCGGCGAACACGTTCAACGGCACGATCACGGTGACCGTCACCAACGTGCTGCCGAACGGCAACCTCGTCGTGAGCGGCGAGAAGCAGATGCTGATCAACCAGGGCAACGAATTCGTGCGCTTCTCGGGCGTCGTGAACCCGAACACGATCTCGGGCGCGAACTCCGTGTACTCGACGCAGGTCGCCGACGCGCGGATCGAATACTCGGCGAAGGGCTACATCAACGAAGCCGAGACGATGGGCTGGCTGCAGCGCTTCTTCCTCAACATCGCACCGTGGTGATGACGATGCAGCACACCGTATTTCGTCGCCTGTCCGCCAGCCTGCCGCGCCGCGCGCATCGCATCGCGCGGATCGCCGCCGCGTTCGCGCTCTGCGCGTGCGCGTTCGGCGCCGCGCCGGCGCACGCCGAGCGCCTGAAGGATCTCGTGCAGATCCAGGGCGTGCGCGACAACCCGCTGATCGGCTATGGCCTCGTCGTCGGTCTCGACGGCACGGGCGACCAGACGATGCAGACGCCGTTCACCACGCAGACGCTCGCGAACATGCTCGCGAACCTCGGCATCTCGATCAACAACGGTTCGGCGAACGGCGGTGCGTCGTCGCTGAACAACATGCAGCTGAAGAACGTCGCGGCCGTGATGGTGACGGCCACGCTGCCGCCGTTCGCGCGGCCGGGCGAGGCGCTCGACGTGACCGTGTCGTCGCTCGGCAACGCGAAGAGCCTGCGCGGCGGCACGCTGCTGCTCACGCCGCTGAAGGGCGCGGACGGGCAGGTGTATGCGCTTTCGCAGGGCAACATGGCGGTGGGCGGCGCGGGCGCGAGCGCGAACGGCAGCCGCGTGCAGGTGAACCAGCTCGCGGCCGGCCGGATCGTCGGCGGCGCGATCGTCGAGCGTGCGGTGCCGAATGCGATCGCGCAGATGCACGGCGCGCTGCAGCTGCAGCTGAACGACATGGATTACGGCACCGCGGAGCGGATCGTGTCGGCGGTCAACGCGAACTTTGGCCCCGGCACCGCGACCGCGCTCGACGGGCGCACGATCCAGCTCGCGGCGCCGGTCGACTCCGCGCAGCAGGTCGCGTTCATGGCGCGCCTGCAGAACATCGACGTGAGCCCGGACCGGGCCGCCGCGAAGGTGATCCTGAACGCGCGCACCGGCTCGATCGTGATGAACCAGATGGTCACGCTGCAAAGCTGCGCGGTCGCGCACGGCAACCTGTCGGTGGTCGTCAACACGCAGCCGGTGGTGTCGCAGCCGGGGCCGTTCTCGAACGGGCAGACCGTGGTTGCGCAGCAGTCGCAGATCCAGCTGAAGCAGGACAATGGCGCGCTGAAGATGGTGACGGCCGGCGCGAACCTCGCCGACGTCGTGAAGGCGCTGAACACGCTCGGCGCGACGCCGGCGGACCTGATGTCGATCCTGCAGGCGATGAAGGCGGCCGGTGCGCTGCGCGCGGACCTGGAGGTCATCTAAATGGCAGCGAACCTTCCCGATGCAAACGACCTCACGCAGCGCTTCGCGCTCGACGTGCAGGGTTTCGACGCGCTGCGCGCGCAGGCGAAGCAGTCGCCGCAGGCCGGCGCGAAGGCGGTCGCCGGCCAGTTCGACGCGATGTTCACGCAGATGATGCTCAAGAGCATGCGCGATGCGACGCCCGACGGCGGGCTGCTCGATTCGCACACGTCGAAGATGTACACGTCGATGCTCGACCAGCAGCTCGCGCAGCAGATGTCGAAGCGCGGGATCGGCGTCGCCGACGCGCTGATGAAGCAACTGCTGCGCAACGCGGGGCAGGGGGCCGGCAGCGACTCGGCGGCCGACGTCGGCGCGGCCGGGCTGGGCGCGGCGGGCTTCGGCGCGGGCGCGTCGGGCAACGAAGGCAGCCTCGCCGCGATGAGCGCGATGGCCCGGGCCTACGCGAACGCGGCGAACAACGGCGCGCTCGCCGGCGCGCGCGGCTACTCGGCCGGCAGCGCGCTGACGCCGCCGCTGAAAGGTGCGAGCGGTGTGCAGAACGCCGACGCATTCGTCGACCGGCTCGCCGGGCCGGCGCAGGCGGCGAGCGCGACCACCGGCATCCCGGCGCGCTTCATCGTCGGCCAGGCCGCGCTCGAATCGGGCTGGGGCAAGCGCGAGATCCGCGCGAGCGACGGCTCGACCAGCTACAACGTGTTCGGCATCAAGGCGAACAAGGGCTGGACGGGCCGCACGGTGTCGGCGCTGACGACCGAATACGTGAACGGCGCGCCGCGCCGCGTCGTCGCGAAGTTCCGCGCGTATGATTCGTACGAGCACGCGATGACCGACTACGCGAACCTGTTGAAGAACAATCCGCGCTATGCGGGCGTGCTGAGCGCGAGCCGCAGCGTCGAGGGTTTCGCGCACGGGCTGCAGAAAGCCGGTTATGCGACCGACCCGAATTACGCGAAGAAACTGATCTCGATCATGCAGCAGATCGGCTGAGCGGGCGCGGCGGGCCCGGAACCGGCCTGCCGCCCGCTCGCGGTCTTTCGGACCGCGCCCGGCTCCCGCCGCGCGCGGTTTCAACGTTTGCGCGAAAAAAATGCCGCAATTCGATCTAAACTTTCGGTGAGCACTGCCGCTAAGTGTGTGAGACCAGCAACCGGGCCCATGTTCTGGCCCGGTTTTACTGCGCACCGGTTGCCCCGGGCGCCCATGACAAGAAAACCGGCTAGCCATGAATATCGAAACGTCGTCCGCTCCGAGTCAGGATGCGGGCCACTCCGGGCCCGATTACGCCCGCCGCAATCCGCTGGAGATCGGCGTGCAGCTGCGCAACCTCGTGAACCGGGGCGATTTCCTGACCGTCCAGTACCCGGGCGGCCAGCTTGTCACGCGCCTGCTCGAAGTCGACGTCGGCGCGCGCACGTTCACGTTCGACTGGGGCGCGCTGTCCGAGCAGAACGCCGGCATTCTCGCCGCGTCGCACTGCACGTTCTCGGCCGCGCCGGACGGCGTGCGCGTCGAATTCACCACGGGTACGCCGCGCGAGACGCGCTACGAGGGGCTGCCCGCGTTCGTCGCCGATTTCCCCGACGTGCTCATGTGCATCCAGCGCCGCGAATATTTTCGCGTCGATGCGCCGGTGATCGATCCGTTCCTGTGCCGCGGCAAGCTGCCGGACGGCGAGGGCTTCGTGTTCGAGGTGCACAACCTGTCGCTCGGCGGCGTCGGCCTGCGCACGGCCGACGAGCGCGTCGAGGCGCTCGAGGTCGGCACGCTGCTGCCGGAGGTCGAGCTCGAATTGACCGGCCACGGCAAGCTGTCGCTCGACCTGTGCCTCGTGTCGCAGCGTTCGACCCAGATGCCGAACGGCTCGCGGCGCTACCAGCTCGGGTTTCGCTTCATGTCGTTGCCGGGCAGCGCGGAGAACACGCTGCAGCGCCTGATCACGCAGCTCGAAATGAAGCGCCGCTCGCTCGCGCGGGCCTGACGCGCGCTGCCGGCCCCCGCGCGGGCCGCTTTCACGCCGGGCGCCGCCAGGGCCCGCCCGTCTCCCCGAACGCGATGCGCGCCCGCGCGTCGCGCGTGCATTTTTTCCTCAATTTTTCCGCTCGGCGGCCGTTATACCGGGAGTCACGCAACCCGGCGGCCGCAGCCCGGCCGGCCCATCAGGATCGCGCATGTCCAACTCTCTCTTGAACCTCGGCGTCAGCGGCCTGAATGCCGCACTCTGGGGCCTCACGACGACCGGCCAGAACATCAGCAACGCCGCGACGCCGGGCTATTCGGTCGAGCGCCCGGTGTATGCCGAGGCGAGCGGCCAGTACACGTCGAGCGGCTACCTGCCGCAGGGCGTGAACACCGTCACCGTGCAGCGGCAGTACAGCCAGTACCTGAACGACCAGCTGAACAGCGCACAGTCGCAAAGCGGCGCGCTGTCGACCTGGTATTCGCTCGTCGCGCAGCTGAACAACTACGTCGGCAGCCCGACGGCCGGGATCTCGACCGCGATCACCAACTATTTCACCGGGCTGCAGGGCGTCGCGAACAATGCGTCCGATCCGTCGGTGCGGCAGACCGCGATGAGCAACGCGCAGACGCTGGCCGACCAGATCACGGCGGCCGGCCAGCAGTACGACGCGCTGCGCCAGAGCGTGAATACGCAGCTCACCAGCACGGTGTCGCAGATCAACACGTACACCGCGCAGATCGCGCAGCTGAACCAGCAGATCACGGCCGCGAACAGCCAGGGGCAGCCGCCGAACCAGTTGATGGACCAGCGCGATCTCGCGCTGTCGAACCTGTCGAGCCTCGCCGGCGTGCAGGTGGTGCGCAACGACAGCGGCTACAGCGTATTCCTCGCGGGCGGCCAGCCGCTCGTCGTCGCCGACAAGAGCTACCAGCTCGCGACCGTGGCGTCGTCGTCCGATCCGAGCGAGCTGACCGTCGTGTCGCAGGGCATCGCCGGCGCGAATCCGCAGGGCCCGAACCAGACGCTGCCCGATTCGTCGCTGTCGGGCGGCACGCTCGGCGGCCTGCTCGCGTTCCGCAACCAGACGCTCGACCCGGCGCAGGCGCAGCTCGGCGCGATCGCGACCAGCTTCGCCGCGCAGGTCAACGGGCAGAATGCGCTCGGCGTCGACCTGTCGGGCATGCCGGGCGGCAAGCTGTTCACGATCCCGGATCCGGCCGTCTACGCGAACCAGGGCAATACGGGCAATGCGTCGCCGAGCGTGTCGTTCACCAATGCGTCGCAGCCGACCACGAGCGACTACACGCTGTCGTACGACGGCACGAACTACACGCTGACCGATCGCGCGAGCGGCACGGTGGTCGGCCAGTCGACGTCGATGCCGGCCTCGATCGGCGGCCTGGACTTCTCGTTCGCGGCTGGCACGCAGATGAATGCCGGCGACCAGTTCACCGTGCTGCCGACGCGCGGCGCGCTGGACGGCTTCGCCCTCGCGACGTCGAGCGGCTCGGCGATCGCGGCCGCGTCGCCGGTGGTGGCATCGGCCGCCACGACGAACTCGGGCAGCGCCACCATCACGCAGGGCGGGGTGAGCGCCGGCTACCAGGTGCCGTCGACCACGCTGACCTACGACGCGGCGAGCCAGTCGCTGTCGGGTTTCCCGGCCGGCACCACGGTGACGATCGGGAGCACGCCGCCGCAGACGGTGGAGATTACCGACGGCACGACGCAGGTGCCGTACGATCCGTCCGTGGGCGCGACGCTGACGATGTCGGGCACCGCGCAGGGCGCGATGAACGGCGTGACCGTGTCGCTGGCGGGCACGCCGGCGGACGGCGATTCGTTCAAGATCGGGCCTTACGCGGGCGGCACGAACGACGGTTCCAACGCGCTCGCGCTGTCGCAGATCGTCAGCGCGAAGTCGTTCGGCAACGGCTCGACCACGCTGACCGGCGCGTATGCCGGCTACGTGAACGGCATCGGCAACTCGGCGAGCCAGCTGAAGTCGTCGAGCGCCGCGCAGACGTCGCTCGTCGGCCAGATCACGACCGCGCAGCAGGCGGTGTCGGGCGTGAACCAGAACGAGGAAGCGGCGAACCTGATGCAGTACCAGCAGCTCTACCAGGCCAACGCGAAGGTCATCCAGACGGCCGCGACGCTGTTCCAGACCGTGCTCGGCCTGTTCAACTGATTCCGGGGATCGAAGCGATGCGGATTTCCACTTCCCAGTTTTACCAGCTCAACGTCGCGCAGATGAGCGACCAGCAGGCGCAGCTCGCGCAGCTGTACCAGCAGATTTCGAGCGGCGTGAGCCTGTCCACGCCCGCCGACAACCCGCTCGGCGCCGCGCAGGCGGTGCAGCTGTCGATGAGCTCGGCGACGCTGTCGCAGTACGCCACCAACCAGAACGTCGCGCTGTCGTCGCTCCAGAAGGAAGACCAGACGCTGACGAGCGTGAACAACCTGCTGAACAGTATGCATACGATCGTCATGCAGGCCGGCGACGGCTCGCTGTCCGACAGCGACCGGGCGGCGCTCGGGACCCAGCTGCAGGGCTATCGCGACCAGCTGATGACGCTCGCGAATACCGCGGACGGCGCGGGCAACTATCTGTTCGCGGGCACGCAGTCGACGTCGGCGCCGTTCTCGAACGCGGCGGGCGGCGGCGCGGTGTACAGCGGCGACAGCGGCACGCGCGACGTGCAGATCGCCGATACGCGCTCGATTTCGCAGGGCGACAGCGGGGCCAGCGTGTTCATGTCGGTGCCGATGCTCGGCAGCCAGCCGGTGCCGGCCGCCGGCACGGGCGCGACGGGCACGGGCAATACCGGCACCGGCACGATCGGCGCGGTGTCGATCACGAACCCGGCGGCGGCGACCAACGGCCACGCGTTTACGATCACGTTCGGCGGCACGGCGGATGCGCCGACCTATACGGTGACCGACAGCACGATCGGGCCGTCGAGCGAGACCCAGCCGCAGCCGTATTCGGAAGGCGGTGCGATCGCGCTCGGCAACGGCCTGACGGTGCCGGTGTCGGGTACGCCGGCCGCGGGCGACACGTTCACGGTTACGCCCGCGCCGCAGGCCGGCACCGACGTGTTCGCGACGCTCGACACGATGATCGCCGCGCTGAAGACGCCGGTCGGCAGCAATACGTCCGCTGCGGCCGCGCTCGCGAACACGATGACGACCGGCACGACGAAGCTGAACAACACGATGACGAACATCCTCACCGTGCAGGCGTCGGTCGGCGGCCGCGAGCAGGAAATCCAGGCGATGCAGGCGGTGAACCAGAACAATTCGCTGCAGGTCACCAACGACCTGTCGGATCTGACGAGCACCAACATGGTGTCGACGATCAGCCAGTTCCTGCAGATGCAGAACGCGCTGTCGGGCGCGCAAAAGGCCTACGCGCAGCTGCAGAACCTGTCGCTGTTCCAGTACATCAATTCGTGATGCCCGCGATGACCGTCGCGATGTGAGCGTTCGCTTACATCGCGCGGCGCATCGGCCGGCCGCCGTCGGCCACCGGTGCGAGCCCGCGGCTCCGTCATGCGCTCTCCGGCAGGCATGACCGTTGCGTCGACGGTTCGCGCTTGCCAGCCCCATTTCCGCTCCGTAAACTCGCGCCAGATTCCAGACCGGCGCACCGTCCGCAGCCGGCGACCGACAGGAGCCCTTTTCCCCATGTCCGATTCCTACTTCCCGCGCTGGCGGGTGCAATCGACCGGCGCGGCCTCGCGCGTGGTCGGCCCCGACGAGCGCCTGGCGTGGCCGCAGATGATCGCGATGGGCGTGCAGCACGTCGTCGCGATGTTCGGCTCGACCGTGCTCGCGCCGCTGCTGATGGGCTTCGACCCGAACCTGTGCATCTTCATGTCGGGCATCGGCACGCTGCTGTTCTTCGTGCTGGTCGGCGGCCGCGTGCCGAGCTACCTCGGCTCGAGCTTCGCGTTCATCGGCCTGGTGATCGCGGTGACCGGCTACGGCGGCAGCGGGCCGAATCCGAATATCCCGGTCGCGCTCGGCGGAATCATCGCGTGCGGCGTCGTGTACGTTGCGCTCGGCGCGCTGGTGCAGGCGATCGGCACGCGCTGGATCGAGACGCTGATGCCGCCCGTCGTCACCGGCGCGGTGGTCGCGGTGATCGGGCTGAACCTCGCGCCGATC
Source organism: Burkholderia sp. IDO3 (assembly GCF_003366075.1). Taxonomy (NCBI): domain Bacteria; kingdom Pseudomonadati; phylum Pseudomonadota; class Betaproteobacteria; order Burkholderiales; family Burkholderiaceae; genus Burkholderia; species Burkholderia sp. IDO3. The sequence goes on along the minus strand of NZ_CP028963.1, from coordinate 3,414,723 downwards.
GCGGTCAAGGGCGTGTCCGGGTCGACTTTCGAATCGGTGATGGCGCTCGTCACGGTGCTGTGCGTGGGCGGTGTCGCGGTGTTCTCGCGCGGCATGGTGCAGCGCCTGCTGATCCTGGTCGGGCTGGTGATCGCCTACGCGATCTACGCGGTCGCGACCAACGGGATGGGCCTCGGCAAGCCGATCGATTTCTCGATCGTCGGGCAGGCGGCCTGGTTCGGGGTGCCGAGCTTCCGCGCGCCGGTGTTCGATCCGCACGCGATGCTGATGCTCGCGCCGATCGCGGTGATCCTGGTCGCGGAAAACCTCGGCCACATCAAGGCCGTCAGCGCGATGACGGGCACCAGCCTCGATCGCTACGTGGGCCGCGCGTTCATCGGCGACGGGCTCGCAACGATCGTGTCGGGCAGCGTCGGTGGCACGGGTGTGACGACCTACGCGGAGAACATCGGCGTGATGGCCGTCACGCGGATCTACTCGACGCTGGTGTTTGCGATCGCCGCGCTGATCGCGATCGTGCTCGGTTTCTCGCCGAAGTTCGGCGCGGTGATCCAGACGATTCCGGGCCCGGTGCTCGGCGGCGTGTCGATCGTCGTGTTCGGGCTGATCGCGGTGACGGGCGCGCGGATCTGGGTCGTCAACAAGGTCGACTTCTCCGACAACCGCAACCTGATCGTCGCGGCCGTCACGCTCGTGCTCGGCGCGGGCGATTTCTCGCTGAAGATCGGCGGTTTCGGGCTCGGCGGGATCGGCACCGCGACGTTCGGCGCGATCATCCTGTACGCGATCCTGCGCAAGGAGCAGGAACCGGGCCCCGTGGTCTGAACGAAAGCGGGCGGTGCAACGCCGCCCGCTACCGTACGCGGCGCTTATGCGCCGGTATTCGATTGTGCCTGCAGCCACGCGCAGAACTGCGCGACGAGCGGATCGTCGACCGGCGCGCGCGGCGCGATCCACCAGTAGCTGCGCGTCGCGATGCGCGGCCCGTCGAGCGGCATCACCAGCCGCCCGCTCGCGAGCTCGTCGTCGATCAGCGGCAGCGGGCCGAGCGCGACGCCCAGCCCGTCGACGGCCGCCTGCAGCGCCAGGTAGAAGTGGTCGAACGACTGCCGCTTGCGCCCCTTCATCGTCACGCCGGCCGCCGCGAACCAGTCGCGCCAGCCTTCCGGGCGCGTATCCGAATGCAGCAGCACGTGCCGCGCGAGATCGTCCGCGCGGGCAATCGGCGCGCGCCTGAGCAGCGCGGGGCTGCAGACGGGGATCACGCTTTCGTCGAGAAAGTGGCCGCTCGTGCAGGTGGGCCAGTGGCCGGGGCCGCGGCGGATCGCGACGTCGAAGCCGTCGAGCGCGTCGAGCGGCGCATTCGACGTGGACAGCTTCAGCTCGACGTTCGGCACGTCGCGCTGGAACCGCGACAGGCGCGGCAGCAGCCATTTCATCGCGAAGGTCGGCAGCGCATTGATGCGCAGCACGCGCGCCGTGCCCGTGTTGCGCAACTGCTCGGTGGCGAGCGCGATGCTGTCGAACGCGGCGCGCACGGTGTCGAGATAGCGGCGGCCCTCGTCGGTGAGCTTCACGCGCTTGCCGTAGCGGTGGAACACCGGTTTGCCGAGCCATGCCTCGAACCCCGCGATTTGCCGGCTGATGGCACCATGAGTCACATGCAGCTCGTCGCCGGCAGCACTGAAGCTTTCGTGTCGTGCCGCTGCTTCAAAGGCCCGAAGCGCGGAAAAGGGCGGGAGGTCGCGTGCCATGCTTGTGATTCTAGATCACAAGCGTGCGCCGATAAAATCGTTTTGCCGGCATCCTGAACGGCGGTAACCTCGGGGCACCGTTTGATGAGGATCCCCATGCAATCCGTTTCTCCTCCGCCTGCCGCATCGCCGCGCCAGGTCGGCCTCGCCGAGTTGTTTACCGGTTTCCTGTCGCTTGGCCTGATGTCGTTCGGCGGCGCGCTGCCGTTCGCGCGGCGCACGCTCGTCGAGCAGCGCAAGTGGCTTTCCGCCGACGAATTCACCGATCTGCTCGGCTTGTGCCAGTTCCTGCCGGGCGGCAACGTGATCAACCTGTCGGTCGCCGTCGGCATGCGCTTTCGCGGCGTCGCGGGCGCGTTCGCCGGCATTCTCGGGCTGATCGCGGGGCCGACGCTCGTCGTCGTCGCGCTCGGCGTGCTGTACGCGAAGACGCAGGGCGATCCGCGCGTGCAGCACCTGTTCGGCGGGCTTGCCGCCGCGGCCGCGGGCCTGCTCGTCGCGATGGCCGTGAAGGTCCTGAAACCGCTGCGCCACGCGCGTGCGGCGACCGGCATCGCGGCGCTGTCGTTCGTCGCGATCGCGGTGCTGCGCATTCCGCTGCTGACCACGATGCTGGTGCTGACCCCCGTGAGCATCTGGCTCGCGTCGCGACGCCGCGACACGCCGGCGCCGCAGCGCGCCGCCGCACGCGACGGAGGCCGCTCGTGAACGACACGCTGATCGCCATCGCGACGATTTTCAGCCAGCTGTCGCTGCTCGCGTTCGGCGGCGGGAACACGATCCTGCCGGAGATGCAGCGGCAGGTGGTCGACGTGCATCACTGGATGAGCGCGCACGAATTCACCGCGCTGTTCGCGCTCGCGCAGGCGGCGCCGGGGCCGAACATGATGATCGTGTCGCTGGTCGGCTGGCATGTGGCCGGCTGGGCCGGGCTGCTGGTCGCGTCGATCGCGAAGTTCGGGCCGTCGTCGCTCGTCACCGTGCTCGCGCTGCATGCGTGGGAGCGCTTTCGCGACCGGCCGTGGCGCCGCTACGTGCAGCAGGGGATGATGCCGGTCACGGCCGGGCTCGTCGCGGCCAGCGCGGTGCTGATCTCGGAAGCGTCGAACCGCACGGCGATCCAGTGGGGCATCACGGCCGCGTGCGCGGTGCTCGCGTGGCGCACGCGCATCCATCCGCTGTGGCTGCTCGCGGCCGGCGCGCTGGTCGGGCTCACCGGCATCGGCCAGTGAGCGGCGGGCGGCCGGTGCCGGCTGCTACGACTGCTACGGCCACTACGGCCACTACGGCCACTACGGCCACTACGGCCACTACGGCGACGCCGGCTGGTCGCTGTTCACGAGGCCGAGCAGCCGGCCGCGCTCGGCGCTGACGTCGTCCGTCGGCGTCGGCCAGTCCACGACGTAACCGGCTTCGAGCGCATCGCGCATGATCGCGTTGTAGTCGGCCTTGCCCAGCCTGTCGCTGTCGCGCAATGCGTGCGCCACCTCGCGCTTGAGTTTCGGCGTGAACGACGGATAGGCCGCCGCCAGCGCCGCATACTGGCGCGCATCGATCTCGCCCGATTCCCGGTTGAACGCCCAGACGGCCACCAGCACGATCGCGACGAACGGGATCACGGTGAAGCGCAGGAAAAACTTCGCGGGTGTCATGTCATTCGACGGCGGGTTGAGACGGTGCGGGGAGCCTGCTCGCGGCCGGCCGGTATACACTCGGCCGGTCTTTCTCCGGCGACGCCGGCCGGATGCCGGCCTCGTGCGCCGGCGCGTGTGGCCGATGCGCGCCCGACGCCGAGCATTATATTGGCGCGGCGCGCGGGCCTGCGCGGTGGCCGCGCGGGCGGGCAACGCCCGGCGCCGGCCGGGATCGATGACGGAATCGGTGAATTACGCGCCGCCCGCCGCGCGCGGTGCGCCACACGGGAGGATCGATGGATCTCGACGGCGCGAGCCGCAACCTCACTGTCGCCGCGCTGCTGACGCTGTCCGGCGGCTATCTCGATGCGTATACGTACGTCGGCCACGGCCACGTATTCGCGAACACGATGACCGGCAACGTCGCGCTGCTCGGCATCAACCTGTCGGCCGGCGAATGGGCGGCCGCACTCCATCATGTGCCGCCGCTCGGCGGCTTCGTGGTCGCGGTGTTCGTCGCGCACCTGCTCGGTCTTGCCGCGCGGCGCGGCTGGATGCGGCACACGGCGTTCACGAGCCTGATCGTCGAGATCGCGTTTCTCGGCTTCGCCGCGAGCGGGCTCGTCGGCGCGTCGAGCGCGTGGCTGATTCCGGGCATCTCGTTCGTCGCGACGCTGCAGACGCTGTCGTTCACCCATCTCGAAGAACTGTCGTACACGTCGGTGATGACGACCGGCAACCTCCGGCGCGCCGCGCAGAAACTGTTCGTCGGACTGATCCCGCGCTACGACGCGGGCGCGCTGCACGACTCGGCGCTGCTCGCGACGATCAGCTTCTGCTTCCTGGCCGGTGCGGTGGCCGGCGGCTTCGTGACGCGGCTCGTGCCGGAAGTCGCGCTGTGGGGCGCCGTGTTGCTGCTCGCCGGCGCGTTCGCGGAAATCGTGCGGCGTGCGCGTCGGCGCGCGGGCGATGACGGTGGCGGCAGCAGCAGCAGCAGCGATAAAGGCGGTGACGGCAACGCCGGCGGCGGGACGCCGCAAGCAGCCTGACGACGTGCGCTCGGGCCGCCAGGCGGGGCCGGCCGCCGGTGAGCCGTGCGATGGATTCGCGGGTGACGCACTCCGCCGTTGTGCCGCTTCGTCCATACGCGTCGCTCCCGCGACGCGCCGTGCCCGATGCCGCCCGATCGGGCGCGGCGCGGGTCGTCTCCCGTTCGTTCCGCCTCCGCCCGCAACCCCGCCGCTTTCCTCGCCGGCCCCGCCCGATCCTTACATCGCAGGCCCTCATTTCGCCGCTGCCGCGCGCCGTTTCATCGGCGCGAGACGCACGTGCGGCGCGGGAAACGTTGTTCCAGGGCGACAGTCGCGCATTACCGGGCATTTCAATTTCTTTCAGCACGTGCACTCGTCTTATGATTCTGCCCACATCGCGTGCGCCATGAACGTCCGCGATCGCCACCCGGCTGCGCACGCGGCCGGCCATGAATGGAGACACCTACAAAAAGGAAAGCTCATGAAGCAGACCACTCGACTCGCAGCCATCGCAGGGGGCGCGGCCCTGGCCTTCGCCAGCCAGTACGCAGCAGCACAAAGCTCGGTCACGCTGTGGGGCGTCGCCGACGCCAGCATCCGTTACCTGACCAACGCAAACGCCAAGAACGACGGCCTGCTGTCGATGACCAACGGCGCGATCACGAACAGCCGCTTCGGCATCTACGGCACGGAAGACCTCGGCGGCGGCCTGAAGGCCCTGTTCAACCTGGAAAGCGGCGTGAACCTGCAGAACGGCGCATTCGCCGACAGCGGCCGCCTGTTCAACCGCGCAGCGTACGTCGGCCTGCAGAGCCCGTACGGCACGGTGACCCTCGGCCGCCAGAAGACGCCGCTGTTCGACCTGCTGTCGGACACCTACGATCCTCTGACGGTCGGTAACTACCTCGAAAACGCATGGCTGCCGGTCGCGCTGGGCGGCGGTCTGTATGCGGACAACCAGATCAAGTACACCGGCAAGTTCGCGGGCCTGACCGCGAAGGTGATGTACTCGACGGGCACCAACTACGAATCGACCGGCGCGGGCGGCTTCTCGGGCCAGATCCCGGGCTCGCTCGGCAAGGGCAATGCGTGGGGCGTGTCGGTGTCGTACGTGACGGGTCCGCTCAGCATCGCGGCCGGCGCGCAGCAAAACAGCGACAACTCCGCGCGCAAGCAGACGATCTACCACGCGAACGTCGTGTACGCGTTCAGCAAGGCGAAGGTCTATGCGGGCTACCTGCGCTCGAAGGACGACACCGGTTTCGTCGACAGCCTGCTCGCGCAGCAGTCGATTCCGGTCTCGAAGGGCACGGGCCGGATCGACGACGGTCCGTTCGCGGGCGTGAGCTGGCAGGTCAGCACGCCGCTGACGCTGACGGGCGCGTTCTACTACGACCACATGCGCAATGCGATGACCGCGAACGGCACGCTCGCGAGCGGCAACCGCTACGCGATCGTCGGTATCGCCGAATACGCGCTGAGCAAGCGCACGGAAGTCTACGGCACCGTCGACTTCAACAAGACGAACGGCGCGGCGAACGTCGAGCTGCCGGGTCGCAGCAACCAGACGGGCATCGCGATCGGTCTGCGCAATATCTTCTGACGAACGTCGGCATTCCTGCGCGGGCATCGGCCCGGCGCACCTCGAAGAGGCTCCTGCGGGAGCCTCTTTTTTTCGTCACGCGAGCTTCATGCGCGGGGGCGACTATTCAGCGATCGCTCCATCGGGAAAGGCCGGCCCGTAAGGCATCCGTCGGGATTCCAGAACATACTTTGACAGTGCGCGCGAAGTGTTTCCGCTACGCTGCGTGCAGGGTTCGCCGCGTGCCGCAACGCACGCGCGGACGTCGTTCCGGAGCGCGCGTCGCGTGCGGCCGGCCTGGTGCGTAACTTGTGTATCCGGTGATGACAAACACGGTCTGCCGGTTTTTTTCGTGGGACGATGCGCTCACGATTTTCTTGAAAGGGGATGACGATGGGTATCCTGAACACCGTGGGTGAAATCGCAGGCGCAGTGGCGGCCGTCGAAGGCGCGGAAAAGCTGGATCCGGATGCGGGCCTGCTGACCAAGGCGGCGGCGGCGGTGGCCGGCTTCAAGGGTGCCGAAGCACTCGAAGGCCTGGTCGAAAAGAAGGATGAGCAGCCCGAACAGGCTGCGGACGATACGCAGGCGACGGACGGCAGCGACACGTCGCAGGCATGAGCATGGCGGCTGGTCCCGCCGAGGGTGCGCGATTCGCGCGCCCGGGCGGACCGGTGCCGCGCGGCCGGCAGGCCGGGCATGTGGTCGATCGGTGACGCATGGCACACCCGGCAGCTGGTTTGACCGGCGAGAGGCGACGTCTCTCGCCGTTTTTTATGGAACGTGCGCCGTGCCGCGCCACGTTCCGCACGAATGCCGGAATCTTGCTATCGTGCCGTCATCCGAACTGCTGAACTACGATGAGGGCTTGCGATGGATTTCGACTACGACCTGTTCGTCATCGGGGCCGGCTCCGGCGGCGTGAGGCTCGCCCGGATGTCGGCGTCATACGGCGCGCGCGTCGGCATAGCGGAAGAAGAGCAGATCGGCGGCACCTGCGTGCTGCGCGGCTGCATTCCGAAGAAGCTGCTCGTCTACGCATCGCATTATCCGCACGAGCTCGAGGACGCGAAGGGCTTCGGCTGGACGTTCGGCGCCGGCACGCTCGACTGGCCCGCGCTGATCGCCGCGAAGGATCGCGAGATCAACCGGCTCAGCGACATCTACATCAACCTGCTGCGGCAATCCGGCGTCGAGATGCACGCGGGACGCGCGACGCTCGTCGACGCGCATACGGTCGCCGTCGGCGATCGCACGATCCGCGCGCGCCACATCGCGATCGCGACCGGTTCGCGCCCGTCGCTGCCGCCGCGGCCCGGCATCGAGCACGTGATCACGTCGCGCGAGGCGCTGTCGCTCGCGAAGCTGCCCGCGCGCATCGCGGTGGTCGGCGGCGGCTATATCGCGGTCGAGTTCGCGGGCATCTTCAACGGTTTCGGCAGCCATGTCGATCTGTTCTATCGCGGTGAAAAAGTCCTGCGCGGCTTCGACGACGACGTGCGGCAATTCCTGACCGACGAGATGACGAAGCAGGGCGTCGCGATCCATGCGCACGCGGTGGTCGAATCGATCGCACGCGCGGACGACGGCACGCTTTCCGTGCGCGTCGGCGATGCGCAGCACGGGCCGTACGACGCGGTGCTCTATGCGACCGGCCGCGTGCCGAACGTCGACGGGCTGGGGCTCGAACGCGCGGGCGTGCTGCTCGATGCGCGCGGCGCGATCGCGGTCGATGCGTATTCGGCGACGTCGGTTGCGTCGATCCATGCGATCGGCGACGTGACGTCGCGGCCGCAGCTCACGCCGGTGGCGACGCGCGACGGCGCGCTGCTCGCGCGGACGCTGTTTGGCGGGGCGCGTGTCGCGGCCGATCACGACGATGTGCCGTCGGCCGTGTTCAGCCAGCCCGAGGTCGCGACGGTCGGCCTGACCGAGGCCGATGCGCGTCGCGTGCACGGCGAGCTCGACATCTACCGCACGTCGTTCAAGGCGCTGCGCCATACGCTGTCGGGTCGCGACGAGCGCACGCTGATGAAGCTCGTCGTCGCGCGCGACAGCCAGCGCGTGATCGGCGCGCACATGGTCGGCCGCGATGCGGGCGAGATCATCCAGGGCATCGCGATCGCGATTCGCGCCGGCGCGACGAAGGCGCAGTTCGACGACACGATCGGCATTCACCCGACCGCGGCCGAGGAGTTCGTGACGATGCGGCAGAAGGTGGCCGACTAGCGCGGCCGCGCCGGCGAACGACGGAACACGGCCGCGGGCGATCGCGGCGGTTTCGCGGTCGTCTCGCGGTCGTCTCGCGGCGACACGCCGCGGCGTGTCGCTCAATGCACGCCGAACGCGTCGAGCAGCCGGTACCAGCTCATCGCGAGCACCAGCGCCGGCGTGCGCAGCGCCGCGCCGCCCGGAAAATCGCGATGCCGGATCCGGCCGAACAGGTCGAAGCGGCTCGCCTGCCCGTCGATCGCCTCGGCGATCAGCTTGCCCGCGAGCGCGGTCGTGTTCACGCCGTGCCCCGAGAAGCCCTGCGCGAAATACATCGTCGGGGCGACGCGCCCGAAGTGCGGCGCGCGGTTCATCGTGATGTCGACGAAGCCGCCCCACGCGTAGTCGACCTTCACGTCCGCGAGTTGCGGGAACGTCTTCAGCATGTCCTGCCGCATCGCTTCGGCGAGATTGCGCGGCGGCAGCGTCGAATAGCTGACCTTGCCGCCCCACACGAGCCGCGTGTCGGGCGCCGGCCGGAAATAGTCGAGCACGAAGCGGCTGTCGCAGACGGCCGCGCGCGCGGGCATCAGCGCGGCGGCGCGCGCTTCGCCGAGCGGCTCGGTCGCGATCACGTAGGTGCCGACCGGCATGATCTTCCTCGACAGCGCGGGCGCGAGCGTGCCGACATAGGTGTTGCACGCGAGCACGACGAAGCGCGCGCGCACGTGCCCTCGATCGGTCTCGACGACGTGGCCGCCCGCGACGTCGCGCACGCGCGTCACGCAGCTTTCCTCGTGGATGCGCACGCCGGCGCCGGCCGCCGCGCGTGCGAGGCCGAGCGTGTAGTTCAGCGGATGCAGGTGGCCGCTGTCGGGGTCGTACAGGCCGCCGCGATAGCGCGCCGACTGCACGTAGTCGCCGAGCGCGTCGGCGTCGACGAAATGGAAGCGGTCGTAACCGAAGCGCTTCGCGGCCTCGTCGCGCCAGCGCTTGAGCGAATCGGCGTCGCGCTCGGTGTTCGCGGCGGTCAGGTAGCCGGGCACGAGCGCGCAGTCGATGTCGTGCCGTGCGATGCGCGACTTCACCAGCGACAGCGTTTCGAGCCCCATGTCCCAGATCCGCTTCACGTCGCTTTCCGGCATGAAATGCCCGAACGTGTCGATGTCGCACGCGAAGCCGCCGATCAGCTGGCCGCCGTTGCGCCCGCTCGCCGCCCATCCGACCCGCGACGCCTCGAGCACGGTGACCGAATGGCCTCGCTCGGCGAGGTTGAGCGCGGCCGACAGGCCCGTGAGGCCCGCGCCGATCACGCACACGTCGGCATCGGTCGCGCCGGCGAGCGGCGCATGGCGGGTCGTATCGTTGACGGTCGCCGCGTAGTACGACGCGACGTGCGGCTGGTTGGCGAATGTCTGCATGATGAGGAGAACGGAGAAAGAGGGCTCGGGTCTGTCTGCATATGGAACGCGTAGACAGACCCTAGAACAGCTCGCGCACGCGGTGATACAGCATCCCGAGTTCGAGCGCGGGCTGTCGCCACGCGTCGCCGCCGGGAAAGCGCCGGTGGCGCAGCCGGGCGAACAGGTCGAACGCGCGGGTGTCGCCCGCGATCGCGGCGGCGACCGCGCGGCCGGCGATGCCGGTCAGCGCGACGCCGTGTCCGCTGAAGCCCTGGACGTAGAAGAAGTTGGCGTCGAGCGCGCCGAAGTCCGGCGCGCGATTGCGCGTGACGTCGACGAAGCCGCCCCATGCGTGGTCGACACGTACGTCGGCGAGTTGCGGGAACACGCCGACCATGCGCTGCCGGATCGTTTCGGCGAGCGTGCCGGGCGACGCGCCGGCGGAATTCGCGCGACCGCCGAACAGCATCCGGTGGTCGGCCGACAGCCGGAAGTAGTCGAGAAAGAAGTTGTTGTCGCACACCGCTTCGCGCTGCGCGATCAGCGCGTCGGCGCGTGCGCGGCCGAGCGGTTCGGTCGCGATGATGGTCGAGGCGATCGGCGCGATGCGTGCGGCGGTCGCGGCGGGCAGCACGCCGCCCGGGCCCGCGTTGCAGCACGAGACGACGAAACGGCAGCGCACTTCGCCGGACGGCGTGCGCACGACGGGGCGCGTGCCGCGCACGATGTCGAGCGCGGGCGTATGAGCATGGAGCGCGACGCCTTCGCGGCGCGCGGCATCGGCGAGGCCGAGGCAATACTTGAGCGGATGCAGGTGGCCCGACAGCGGATCGTAGACGCCCGCCAGATAGCGCGTCGACGCGATGCGCGCGCGGATTTCGGCGGTGTCGAGCCACGACAGCGACGGATGGCCCCAGCGCGACGTCGCCGCGTCCATCCAGGCGCGCAGATCGTCGATGCGGCGCGGCTTGGTCGCCACCGTCAGGTAGCCGCGCGTGAAGTCGCAGTCGATGCCGTAGCGCGCGATGCGCTCGGCGATCAGCGCGACGCCGTCGAGCGACAGCGACCATGCGGCGCGCGCGCCGTTCGCGCCGAGCTGCCGCTCGATCACCTCGTCCTTCGCGAACCCCGTGATCGCCTGGCCGCCGTTGCGGCCGGATGCGCCCCAGCCGGGCCGGTGCGCGTCGATCACGGCGACCGACAGCCCGCGTGCCCGGCACTCGAGCGCCGTCGACAGGCCCGCGAAGCCCGCGCCGATCACGCACACGTCGACGTCGATCGTCTCGTCGAGCACAGGATCGTCGGCCAGTGCTCGCGTGGCCGTCGCTTCGTAGTACGAGTCGCGCGCGAGCGCATCGGCGCGGCGGGTGAAAGACTGCGTCATCAAACCGACTCCCTCGAAGACGGCCGGCGCCGGTGCGCGATGCACCGCCCTCCGGCCGGATGAAACGGCGCGGGACGCCGTGCATGCGGCACGGCGTCCCGCGCGGCCAGCGTCAGAACGAGTAGATGAACTGCGTCGCGAGCAGGTCGTTGGACTTGCTGTACGAACCGTCGTTGCGCAGGAACACCTTGTTGTTCGCCCAGTCGTGCCGGTATTCGACCTTCACCGTGATCTGCTGGGTCGGATAGAACAGCAGGTCGAGCGCGACGTCCTGACGGATCGCACCCTTGCAGTCGAAGCCCAGGCCGCCGTTCGCCCTCGACGTCGCGAGACAGTCCGCGTCGACGCCGAAGCCGTTGTACGGATCCATCCCGTTGCCGTTCAGCGCGATGCCGCCGCCGCCGCCGCCGTTCTTGCTGTTGACCAGCGCATCGTAGCGCAGCGTCACGCCCATGCGGCCGACCACCGGCGCGTTGAACTTGCGGTGCGCGAGCAGCGACAGGCCGTACCACTGCGCCAGGCCGCCGTTGTACGCCGCATGCTGCTGCTGGCCGTAGTCGAGCTCCGCGTTGTACTGGATGTCGGCGAGCGTATAGGTGGCGTCGGCTTCCGCGAAGAAGAACGTGCCGTATGCGTTCGGCGCGGCGCCGCCCACACCGTACGACACGTTGCCGGTCGCCGGGTCGATCGCGCTCGGCAGCGTCTGGCGGCCGATGTTGAACGACCCGCCGATGTCGAGCGCGCTCGACCACGTATAGTCCACGCGGCCGGTGAAGGTCGGCACCTTGTTGCTGGTCGTGATCGGATCGCCGAGCGCGTTCGTGCCCGTCTGCGTGACCGAGCCGTACGTGCGGTACTGCTCGTTGCCGACGAAGAACTTCCACGCCCAGTTGCCCTTCGTGTAGTTCGCGCCCGCGCCGATGTAGCTGCCCGGATCCGAGAAGTCGTACAGCAGGTTGTGCGTGAGCGTGAGCATCTGGTTCGACTGCTGCACCTCGTAGCCGCCGAAGCTCGGGATCAGGCCGGCGACGAGCGTCGTCTCGGCGGTGATCGGCACGTTGACGACGGCGGTGTTCAGCAGGTTGTCGGTGATCGAGCCGCGCGAGTTCTGCAGCAGCGTGATGCCGTTGCCGCGGTTCGGCATCAGCGTGATCTCGGCCGACGGCGCCATCGGGCCGACGCCGAAGGTCTTCTTGATGTCGAGGTAGAGGTCGCCGAACGTGCTGTTGAAATAGTTGTACGCGTTCTCGTGGTTCGCGAACAGGAACGACGACGTGCCGGCCGCGCGGTTGTAGATGTAGGTCGGGTCGATGTAGCCCGTCACCGACAGGCCCGCGAGCGGCCCGGTGTTGGCCGCGTCCGTCAGCGAGTCGACCTTCAGCTGCTGGTTCGCGATCTGCTGCTTCATGTCGCTGACTTCGTCGTTGGTCAGCGTGGCTTGCGCACGGCCGTAGTCAGGCGACGACGGATCGGCGGCCACGACGGCCGGCTTCGCCGCGGCACCCGTGCCGGCCTGCGCGAGCGGGGCGCCGCCCGGCTTCGCGGCGAACTGCGCCTGCATCGCCTTCATCTGCTTCTGCAGCGCCGCGACCTGCGCCTGCAGCGCCTTGATCTCGGCGGATGTCGAGCCGGCCAGCGCGATGCCCGGCAACGCGCCGGCCACCAGCAGGCAGATCAGTTTCTTCTTCATTGCGGATTCTCCTTGTCGTGCGCCTGTCAATGTGCGTTTTCGGTGGCGCGCCGCATCGCGCGGCGCGCCGGTCTTGTTATCGATGGATAGGAAAGAGGGGATTCAGGCCGCCGCGAACGCCGCCTTCATGTCGGCCACCCGGCGCCGCTCGCGCGCGATCATCGCCTGGTTCACGACGATCACGCCGATCGTCACGGCCGAGATGAACAGCGTCGCCAGCGCGTTCATCTCCGGGTTCAGCCCCAGCCGCACGCGCGAGAACACCACCAGCGGCAGCGTCGTCGACCCCGGCCCGGAGAGAAACGCCGACAGCACCAGATCGTCGATCGACAGCGTGAACGACAGCAGCCACCCCGACAGCAGCGCCTGCGAGATCAGCGGCAGCGTCACCACGAAGAACACCTTCAGCGGCGTCGCGCCCAGATCCAGCGCCGCCTCCTCCAGCGACTTGTTCATCTCCTTCACGCGCGACTGCACGATGATCGCCACGTACGACACGCAGAGCATCACGTGACCGATCCAGATCGTCACCATCCCCCGACCCTTCGGCCAGCCGAACATCTGCTCCAGCGCCACGAACAGCAGCAGCAGCGAGATCCCCTGGATCACCTCCGGAATCACCAGCGGCGCGTTGATCATCCCCGTGTACAGCGTGAAGCCCTTGAAGCGGCCGAAGCGCGCGAGCACGAAACCCGCCCACGTGCCGATCACCACCGACGCCGTCGCCGTCAGCAGGCCGATCTTCAGCGACAGCCACGCGGCGGTCAGCAGCTCGTCGTCGTCCAGAAGCGCCGCGTACCACTTCAGCGAGAAGCCCGACCACACCGTCACCAGCTTCGACTCGTTGAACGAGTACACGACGAGGCTGATGATCGGGATGTACAGAAACAGGAAGCCGAAGGCGAGAACGCCCGTCGACAGCGGTTTGCTCGGCTTGATCATTTCGCTTCCTCCAGTTCCTTGACCTGGTAGTACTGGAACAGCGCCATCGGCACCAGCAGCAGCATCACCATCGCGACCGTCACCGCGGACGCCATCGGCCAGTCCATGTTGTTGAAGAACTCGTCCCACATCACGCGGCCGATCATCAGCGTGTCCGCGCCGCCGAGCAGTTCCGGAATCACGTACTCGCCCACCGCCGGGATGAACACCAGCAGGCTGCCGGCGATGATCCCGTTCTTCGACAGCGGCAGCGTGATGCGCGTGAACGCGACCCACGGCTTCGCGCCCAGGTCGTACGCGGCTTCGAGCAGCGTGAGGTCCATCTTCACGAGGTGCGCGTACAGCGGCATCACCATGAACGGCAGGTACGAATAGACCATCCCGATGTAGACGCCCGCGTCGCTGTGATAGAGGCGCAGCGGCGTGTGGATGATGCCCAGCGCGATCAGCGCGTGGTTCAGCAGGCCGTCGTCCTTCAGGATGCCGATCCACGCGTACACGCGGATCAGGAACGACGTCCAGAACGGCAGCATCACGGCCATCATCAGCACGTTGCGGCGCGCCGGTTCCGCGCGCGCGATGTAGTACGCCATCGGATAACCGATCAGCAGGCAGAGCAGCGTCGACACGGCGGCCATCTTCAGCGAGCTGAGGTAGGTCGCGATGTACAGGTCGTCCTGCAGCAGGAACGCGTAGTGCCCCAGTTGCAGCGCGAAGTGCACGACGCCGTCCTTGAACTCGACGAGCGACGTGTACGGCGGGATCCCCATCACCTGGTCGGCGAAGCTGATCTTGAACACCAGCACGAACGGCAGCGCGAAGAAGACCGTGAGCCACAGGAACGGCACGCCGATCGCGACGCTGCGCCCCGACGGCAGGAAACGCGACAGCAGCGCGAAGCGGCCCGCGCGGGCGCGGCCCGGGCCGGTGCCTGCGGCGCCGGTCGAAACCGGCGCGGACGGCGCGGACGGCGTAGAAGTGGAAGTTCTCATCATGTCGTCCTCATTGCGTCAGCACGACGCCGCTGGCCGGCGACCACGACACGAACACGTCGTCGTTCCACGAAGGCGCGCTGTCGTGCATCAGGTGCGAGCTCGACAGGTTCGACACCACCGTCTTGCCGCTCGGCAAACGCACGTGATACAGCGAGTAGCTGCCCATGTACGCGATGTCGGTCACGACGCCGCGCGCCCAGTTGTGATGCGAGCCGGGCTTGTCGCGCGACACCTGCACGCGCTCCGGGCGCACCGAGATGCCGACCGGCATCCCGAGCGGGCCGGACACGCCGTGGCTCACGTACATGCGTGCTTCGAGATCGTCGCTCTCGACGAAGATGTGATCGGGTTCGTCCTCGACCACGCGCCCTTCGAACAGGTTCGTCGAGCCGATGAACTCGGCCGAGAAGCGGCTGTTCGGGTACTCGTACACTTCGCCGGGCGTGCCGATCTGCACGATCTTGCCTTCGCTCATCACCGCGAGGCGGCTGGCCATCGTCATCGCCTCTTCCTGGTCGTGCGTGACCATCACGCAGGTCACGTCGACCTTCTCGATGATGTTCACGAGTTCGAGCTGGGTCTTCTGGCGGATCTTCTTGTCGAGCGCGGACATCGGCTCGTCGAGCAGCAGCAGCTTCGGGCGCTTCACCAGAGAGCGGGCGAGCGCGACGCGCTGCTGCTGCCCGCCCGACAGCTGATGCGGCTTGCGCTTCGCGTACTTGCTCATCTGCACGAGCGCGAGCGCATCGGCCACGCGTTCCTTGATCTCGTTCTTCGGCGTGCCTTCCTGCTTCAGCCCGAACGCGACGTTCGACTCGACCGACATGTGCGGGAACAGCGCGTACGACTGGAACATCATGTTCACCGGGCGGCGGTACGGCGGCAGCGACGCGAGGTCCTCGCCGTCGACGAAGATCTTGCCGGAGGTGGCCGTCTCGAGCCCGGCGAGCATGCGCAGCAGCGTCGACTTGCCGCAGCCGGAGCTGCCGAGCAGCGCGAACAACTCGTTCTTCGCGATCGTCAGGTTCACGTTGTCGACGGCCGTGCTGTCGCCGAATTTCTTCACGACGTTTTCGATGCGCACGAAGGCGTCGTTCGTCGAACGGGCCACGGCGGCCGGTTGGGTATGGCGTGCGGCAGCGGAAGAGGGTATCGATTGCATGGGAATCACCATTCGTTCTTCACGGATTGCAGGCGTGAGCGTCCCCGCACGAGGCGCGCAACGCGACTCGCGGACAACGGCTCGTGCCGGATGTAACAGGGGCGCGCGGCGTGCGCGGGCGGACGTTCGTCCGCGGATCCCGGGCGGGCAGGCGTTCAGCCGATGCCTGCGCCGCCGTGACGGGTTGCGATCAGTGGCCGGTCTTCAACTGTGCCCACAGACGGTTCTGGAGGCGCAGGATGTCGGCCGGCATCGGCTTCATCAGCACCATCTTCTTCAGCACGTCTTCAGGCGGATAGACCGTCTGGTCCTGTGCGACGGCCGGCGTGACGAACGGGTGCGCGGCCTTGTTCGCGGTCGGGTAGAACACCGTGTTGGTGATCGCCGCGTTGACCTTCGGATCGGACACGTAGTTGATCCACTTCAGCGCGGCTTCGGGGTGCGGCGCATCCTTCGGGATCACCATCACGTCGAACCACAGCAGGCCGCCTTCCTTCGGGTTCGAGAACTTGATGTCGTACGAACGCTTCGCTTCCGCCGCGCGGCGATGCGCGATGCCGACGTCGCCCGACCAGCCGAGCACGACGCACACGTCGTTGTTCGCGAGATCGTTGATGTAGCCGGACGAGTTGAACTGGGTGATGTACGGGCGGACTTTCTTCAGGACTTCGAACGCTGCCTGGTAGTCGGCCGGGTTCGTGCTGTTCGGATTCTTGCCCATGTACTGCAGCGTGGCCGCGAATACGTCGACGGCCTGGTCGAGAATCGACACGCCGCAGCCCTTGAGCTTTTCCATGTTGGCCGGATCGAACACCAGCGACCAGCTGTCGACCGGCGCCTTGTCGCCGAGCGCCTTCTTCACCGCCTGCACGTTGTAGCCGATGCCGTCCGTGCCGTACGCCCAGGGCACGCCGTACTGGTTGCCCGGATCCGCGTCGGCGATCATCTTCATCAGCAGCGGATCGAGATTCGCGAGGTTCGGAATCTTCGACTTGTCGAGCTTCTGGTACACGCCTGCCTGGATCTGCTTGGCCATGTAGTTCGAGGTCGGCACGACGATGTCGTAGCCCGAGCTGCCTGCCAGCAGCTTCGCCTGCAGCGTGTCGTCGCTGTCGTAGTTGTCGTACTTGACGTGGATGCCCGTCTGTTTCTGGAAGTTCGGGATCGTGTCCGGTGCGATGTAATCGGACCAGTTGTAGACGTTCAGATCCTCGGCGTGCGCCGACGGACTGGCGACCGACGTGAACGCAGCCACTGCGGCAAGGGCCGCAACGGAACAGGCTTGGCGAAGAAAGCAGGCACGCATGGTGGAATTCCCTTGGGTTATGGTGGCGTGCGGCGCCCGCCGCACGCCCGTAGGCAAAGCCGTTACGAAATGCCCAGTTGCTGGGCGGTCGCATCGACGGCCTTCTTCGCCTTCGATACGAGTTCATCGATTTCCTGACGCGAGATCACGAGCGGCGGCGACAGCAGCATCCGGTCGCCGGTCGCACGCATGATCAGGTTGCCGTTGAAGCAGAAGTCGCGGCAGATCGTGCCGACGTCGCCGCCGTTCTTGAAGCGGCGGCGTTCGGCCGGCGATTCGGCGAGCTGCAGGCTCGCGACCATCCCGTGGCCGTGCACTTCGCCGACGATCGGATGGCGCGCGAAGGTCTCGCGCATCAGCGCCTGGAAGTACGGGCCGGTGTCGCGTTTCACGCGCTCGACGATGCCTTCGTCGCGCAGCAGCTTCAGGTTCGCGACGGCAACGGCCGCGGCGACCGGGTGGCCCGAGTACGTGAGGCCGTGATTGAATTCGCCGTTGTCGATGATCGGGCGCGCGATGCGCTCGTGAATGCCTACCGCGCCCATCGGCACGTAGCCCGACGTCAGGCCCTTGGCCATCGTGATCAGGTCCGGCTCGAAACCGAAATGCTGGTGCGCGAACCATTCGCCGGTGCGGCCGAACCCGCCGATCACTTCGTCCGCGACGAGCAGGATGTCGTACTTGCGGCAGATCCGCTGGATTTCCGGCCAGTACGTCGACGGCGGGAAGATCACGCCGCCCGCCCCCTGGAACGGCTCGCCGATGAACGCGGCGACGTTCTCCGCGCCCAGTTCGAGGATCTTCGCTTCGAGCTGCTGCGCGCGTGCGAGGCCGAATGCCTCGGGCGTCTCGCCGGCCTGCGCTTCGCCGAAGAAGTACGGCTGGTCGATGTGCACGATGTGCTCGACCTTCGACGGCATCTGCTCGTGCATGTAGCCCATCCCGCCGAGCGTGCCACCGGCGATCGTCGAGCCGTGATAACCGTTCTTGCGCGAGATCACGTATTTCTTCTGCGGCTTGCCCTGCACGCGCCAGTACTGGTGCACGAGGCGCAGCACGGTGTCGTTGCCTTCCGAGCCGCTGTTGCAATAGAAGAAGTGATTGAAGCCCGCGGGCGTCACTTCGGCGAGCATCGCCGACAGCTCGATCACCGGCGGGTGCGTCGTCTTGAAGAACGTGTTGTAGAACGGCAGTTCCTGGAGCTGGCGATACGCGGCGTCGGCGAGTTCCTTGCGGCCGTAGCCGACGTTCACGCACCAGAGGCCGGCCATCCCGTCGATCACCTTGTTGCCGTCGGAATCCCACAGATAGACGCCGTCGGCCTTCACGATCACGCGGCTGCCCGCGCGGTTCAGCGCGCCCATGTCGGAAAACGGGTGGATGTGGTGCGCGGCGTCGAGCGCGCGGTATTCGGCGGTCGAGCGCGCCTGCGTCGTGCGGGCCGCGGGTGCGGCGGGCTGGATCCACGCGGATTCGTTGCGGTAAGTCATGTTTCCTCCGTATTTCGGTAGTGCGTTGTGCGCGCGCTTAGACGTGCAGCAGCAGATGACGGCGTTCCCACGAGCTGATCACGCGGAAGAACGCTTCGTATTCGGTTTCCTTCAGCGCGAAATACGCCTTCAGGAACTTGTGGCCGAGAATCTCGCCGAGCGGCTCGCACGCGGCCATCAGCGTGAGGCCTTCCTCGAGGTTGCGCGGCAGCTGGTAGGGCAGGTCGTAGCCGTCGCTGACGAGCGGCTCGGTCGGCTCCAGGCGCTGCGTCATGCCGAGATAGCCGGCCGCGAGCGTGGCCGCCAGCGCGAGATACGGGTTGCAGTCGACGCCTGGGATCCGGTTCTCGATGCGGCGCGCGGCCGGGCCCGAGTGCGGGATGCGGAAGCCGACCGTGCGGTTGTCGTAGCCCCACTGCACGTTGATCGGCGCGGCCATGAAGCGCGACAGCCGGCGGTACGAGTTGATGTACGGCGCGAAGATCGGCATCAGCGCGGGCGTGTATTTCTGCAGGCCGGCGAGGTAGTTGTAGAACAGCGACGTCGCGCCGCCCGTTTCCGGCGACGTGAACAGGTTGCGGCCCGTTTCCTCGTCGACGATGCTCTGGTGCACGTGCATCGCGGAGCCCGGCTCGTTTTCCATCGGCTTGGCCATGAACGTCGCGTACATGTTGTGACGCAGCGCCGCCTCGCGCACCGTGCGCTTGAACAGGAACACCTGGTCGGCCAGCGACAGCGCATCGCCGTGCATGAAGTTGATCTCCATCTGCGCGGCGCCGACTTCGTGGATCAGCGTGTCGATGTCGAGGTTCTGCGATTCGCAGTACTCGTAGATGTCCTCGAACAACGGATCGAATTCGTTGACGGCCTCGATCGAATACGACTGGCGGCCCGTCTCGGGGCGGCCCGTGCGGCCGACCGGCGGACGCAGCGGCAGATCCGGATCCTTGTTCATGTCGACCAGGTAGAACTCGAGCTCCGGTGCGACGACCGGTTTCCAGCCCTTCGCCTTGTACAGATCGAGCACGCGGCGCAGCACGTAGCGCGGCGAGATTTCGACCGGCGAGCCGTCGAAGTGCACGCAGTCGTGAATCACCTGCGCGGTCGGATCGACGGCCCACGGGATCAGGCGGATGGTCGACGTGTCGGGCACGCACACCATGTCGGGATCGGTCACGCCGGTGAGCGAACCGTCTTCCGGATAGTCGCCGGTGACGGTCTGCACCATCACCGCCTGCGGCAGCCGCATCGATTCGCCGGACGTGAACTTGTTGCGCGGCGTGATCTTGCCGCGCGCGATACCGGCCATGTCGGGAATGATCGCCTCGATCTCGGTGATCCGGTGCTGCTTCAGAAAGTCTTCGATGTCTTGCATGTCTGTTCTCGTTATGTGGGTCGGTGCGCTCAGGCGAGCGCGGTGGCGGCCGTGGCACGCGTGCGGGCATGGCGGCGTTCGCGGCAGGCGTCGCCGAATGCGCGGAAGATCGCGCTCGACAGCGGGTCCTGTGCATGCCGCCATTCCGGATGCCATTGCACGGCGAGGGCGAATGCCGGGGCATCGACGACGCTGACGGCTTCGATCAGGCCGTCCGGCGCGACGGCCTCGACGGCGAGGCCGGCGCCGAGCTGTGCGATGCCCTGCTTGTGCAGCGAGTTCACGTGGACGTCGTCGCGGCCGCCGGCGAGCGTGTGCAGCACGCCGCCGGGCGTCAGCCGCACCGCGTGCGCGGGGCCGTATTGCGTGTCCATCGGTGCGTCGTCGTCCTCGCGGTGATCGGCGAGGCCCGGCACGTCGTGCACGCGCTGATGCAGCGTGCCGCCGTGGACGACGTTCAGCTCCTGGAAGCCGCGGCACACGGCCAGCACGGGCACGCCTGCGGCGATCGCCGCGCGCAGCAGCGGCAGCGTGGTCGCGTCGCGTGCGGGGTCGTGCTTCGTGCCGGGCGCGCTCGGCTCGCCGCCGTACAGGTGCGGTTCGACGTTCGAGTAGCTGCCGGTAAACAGCAGCCCGTCGACCGTATCGAGCACGTCGTCGACCGACTGGCGATCGCCGAGCGCGGGCAACACCATGGCGAGCGCATGCGCGCCGTCGACGATCGCGGCGACGTACTTGTCGCCAACCGTATGCGACGCGTGCGCACCGATCTGCGTGAGGTCGGCAGTGATGCCGACGAGAGGTTTCCTTTCCATGACGTCAATCAGTTGTCCGTAGGGCTGTCGCGTGCATCGTGCGGAAGCTGGCAAAACGCAGGCGCGACACGGCCCCGCAGCCTGGCGAAAAGCGCAAGGCCGCTGATGAATGGGCGCAGCGGGACGGTGTGGCGATCCGCGCTGCGCGCGACGGTCAGGCCGTCGTTCGTTTCATTGCGCGCGCCGCGGCAGCGAATGCGCGAACGCGTTCCGTCAACGCACCGACGATGCGCATCGACGAACAGGCAGCAGAAACGAACGACGAGAAAAGGGGGAGAGGCGCTATGGCAGCAGCGACGCGACTTCGTCGGTATCGACGGCCACGAATGCCCGTGCGGAGACAGCGTTGTGACGCCGAACGGAACGACGGGACAGAATGGTGTAGATCGACAGGTGCAGCAGGCGAGGACTATGCCAGCCGCAACTGCCATCGGAAGCGGGAGCAGCGCTGCGCAAACTTCGCACATCGCCTCGATCCCACCTCACCAGAGGGCCACGGACTCTCACGATTACACTCGACTGGTTTGTTGAAAGTATTGAACACCTGATCGTTTCGGCGCGCTGGGCGTTTAAAATAATCGAGGTGCCGGATCTGCGTCATTTACATTGATCGGCATCAATTTGTGCGTTGCGATAACGTTTTTTGCTACCGATGAATGGCCAATGACGCTGACCTGAGAGCCAGCATATACGAGCCAAAAACGGCGTCAAATGTTTTTTGAGACTCGCGTGTCAGGGGTTTCCCGAGCACTGCGAACAAAATATTCGTAAACGGAATGATGCGAGGGGTGTTCATTATTTCGAACACCTTGCAGGGTTTTCCCTTCTGATGCGCGGGATAAAGTGATTAGAATATTCAACGGCTGCCTAACGCGTCGTTTCACTTTTTCACCGCACTCCTATCGTGTCCGAAACCGAATCGATGTCCACCGAAGTCGCCGAGCGCCTGCGTTTCGTGCGCAACAAGCATGGCCTGTCGCAGCGCGAACTCGCGAAGCGGGCCGGCGTGACCAACGGCACGATCTCGCTGATCGAACAGGGCCGCGTGAGCCCGTCGGTCGGCTCGCTGAAGAAGCTGCTCGAATGCATCCCGATGAGTCTCGCGGAGTTCTTCACGTTCGAGCTGGTCGAATCGCGCTCGGTCGTGTCGCGCCGCGACGAGATGCCGAACCTCGGCAACGATGCGCTCGCCTTCCATCTCGTCGGCGCGGGCGTGAAGGACCGCAACATGTGCATCATGCGCGAGGTCTATCAGCCGCTTGCCGATACCGGCCCCGAGATGCTCGTGCATGCGGGGCATGAGGGCGGCATCGTCGTCGCGGGCCGGCTCGAGCTGACCGTCGACGGCGCGACGTGGCTGCTCGACCCCGGAGACGGCTACTACTTCGAAAGCCGTTTGCCGCACCGTTTTCGCAATCCCAGCGCGGAACAGCTCTGCGAGGTCGTGTCGGCCAATTCGCCGGCGACCTTCTGACCGCGCATCCCCGCATTCGCCGCCGGCCGTGTCGCCGTTGTGCGGCATGCCGTAGCGCGAATGCCACCACCATTGAGGCATCCTGAATGAACAAGTTGACTTTGGCTGACTGGCAGGACAAGGCGGCGTCGCTCGAGATCGAAGGGCGTGCATTCATCGACGGCGCGTCGCGCGACGCGCATGGCGGCAAGACGTTCGACTGCGTGAGCCCGATCGACGGCCGCGTGCTCGCGAAGGTGGCCGACTGCGGCGAAGCCGATGTGAACGCGGCCGTTGCCGCCGCGCGCCGCGCATTCGACGCGGGCGTATGGGCCGGGCTCAACCCGCGCGCGCGCAAGGCCGTGCTGCTGCGCTGGGCCGCGCTGATGCGCGAGCATCTCGACGAACTGTCGCTGCTCGAGACGCTCGACGCCGGCAAGCCGATCGGCGACACGACGACGGTCGACGTGCCGGGCGCCGCGTATTGCGTCGAGTGGTTCGCCGAGGCGATCGACAAGGTCGGCGGCGAAGTCGCGCCGGCCGACCATCATCTCGTGGGGCTCGTTACGCGCGAGCCGGTCGGCGTGGTGGCGGCCGTCGTGCCGTGGAACTTCCCGATCCTGATGGCCGCATGGAAATTCGGCCCGGCGCTCGCGGCCGGCAACAGCGTCGTGCTGAAGCCGTCGGAGAAATCGCCGCTGACCGCGATCCGCGTCGCGCAGCTCGCGTTCGAGGCCGGCATCCCGGCCGGCGTGTTCAACGTCGTGCCCGGCGCGGGCGAGCCGGGCAAGCTGCTCGCGCTGCATCGCGACGTCGATTGCATCGCGTTTACCGGTTCCACCGCGGTCGGCAAGCTGATCATGCAGTACGCCGCGCAGTCGAACCTGAAGCGCGCATGGCTCGAACTCGGCGGCAAGTCGCCCAACATCGTGCTGCCCGATTGCCCGGATCTCGACCGCGCCGCGCAGACCGCGGCCGGCGCGATCTTCTACAACATGGGCGAGATGTGCACGGCCGGTTCGCGCCTGCTCGTGCATCGCGACATCAAGGATGCGTTCATCGAGAAGCTGGTCGCGGCCGCGCGCGCATACGTGCCCGGCAATCCGCTCGATCCGTCGGTGTCGATGGGCGCGATCGTCGACGGGATCCAGCTCGAGCGCGTGCTCGGCTATATCGACGCGGGGCGTAGCGAGGGCAGGCTGGTCACGGGCGGCACGCGCGTGAAGCAGGAGACGGGCGGCTTCTACGTCGAGCCGACGGTGTTCGAGGTGAAGCCCGACGCGAAGATCGCGCGCGAGGAGATCTTCGGGCCCGTGCTGTCGGTGATCGTGTTCGACGACGTCGACGAAGCGGTGCGGATCGCGAACGATACCGAGTACGGGCTTGCGGCGGCCGTGTGGACGTCGAACCTGACGACCGCGCACGAGGTGTCGCGCCGGCTGCGCGCGGGCACGGTATGGGTGAACTGCTACGACGAGGGCGGCGACATGAACTTCCCGTTCGGCGGCTACAAGCAGTCGGGCAACGGCCGCGACAAGTCGCTGCACGCGCTCGAGAAATACACCGAGCTGAAGTCGACGCTGATCCGGCTGCGCTGAGGCAGCGCGCGGGCGCGTCGCCGGCCGGCGATGCGCCCGCGTGCGTCAGGCGGTGCGCAGCGCCGGGTGGAAGCCCGCGGCCTCGATGATCGACTGCACGCGCTCGGCGCCTTGTGCCGACTCGACCTTGACGGTCTTCGCGGCGACGTCGATGTCGAGCTTCGCGGCGGGGTCGGCGGCCGTCACGGCGCGCGTGATCGCATTGGCGCAGCCGCCGCAGGTCATGTCCTGGACGTCGAATTCCATCGTGTTCTCCTGAGTTGACGATTGACGAGCAGACCCATCATGAAGCTTGCCATGGTGGGAAGGTCAAGCGCATTCGTGCCGGTTCACCACGCAGCCGCACGATGTTTCGACATGCGTGTCTCCCGTACCCGGCCCGGCGGCACGTCAGGCGCAGTGCTGAACGAGCCCGCACCTGTTGCGGTCGTCGGCCATGAACGCCCGATACATCCCGGCGCCGTCGCTGCCGGACGAGTCGAACTGCCGGATGAGCGTTGCGACCCATTGCGGGCTCTGTAGATGCATGAAGTGGCCGGACTCGACGTGAATGGACTGGACGCCGGGTGCCAGGCGGGCGAGCCGATCGATTTCGGCCGGCGGGCGCAATCGGTCGAATGTGCCCGCGACGAGTACGCTCGGTGCCGGAAGCCTTGCGATGTCGTCGTCGAGATTCATGTTGGCCAGCATTGCGAAGATGCCGGCAAAACTCGCGGGGTCGCCGGTCAGCCATCGATTCCGAAACGTCCGGTATCGCGCTGTGTCGGTCTGTAGCTGAACAGGCCAGGTCAGTTCGAGCAGTGCGGGAAGCAGATCGCGCAGCCCTTCCTTCCGGAGCGCACCGGCGCGAGCGAGGGTGCGTTCCCGCGTGTCGGGCGCGACGCCGCAAGCAGGTGCCATTGCGATCAGCGAGCGAACCCGATGCGGATAGCGGGACGCGAAGCGGATGGCGATGCCGGCGCCGACGGCCACGCCTGCCAGCACCACCGGCTCGGCGATGCCTGTCGCGTCGAGAAGGGCGGCCAGATCGTCGACATGCGTATCGATGTCGGGGGCTTCCAGCAGTTTCTCCGACAGGCCGGCGCCACGCGTGTCGTAGCGCAGTAACGTCCGGTCGGCGGGAAGGCGCGACCAGACGAGATCCCAGCTTTCCAGTGCGCCGCCCATCTCGTGAATCAACACGATGGGCCGGAAATCGCCTTCGCGAAGTTCGTATCTGAGAACGGTTCCGTTGACTTCGAGCCAGTCCAAGAGCGGTCTCCCAGGTTTTGTCAGTCGGATAACGCGCGGACGCGGCGGCGGCTTGCGCCTTGTCACGCTGCCGGCATGTTGGGCAGCGCCGGCGCGATTGACAATCTACGTTTCCAAAAGGGGACTTTGCCGAAAACTAAAGGTCCGCGAGACGCGACGGGGTCGACCGGCAGGGCGGCAACCGGTCCGCCGACCGGCGAGCGGATGCGCGGCAAGGTCGACGCGTGGCGAGGTTCGGATGCCGGCCGTCTTAAAGCCGCCGAAAGGGCGCTTTTGCAAAGCAAAATTGGCCTGGCGGATCATCCCGGTCATGCTGGGGGCCCGAAGAAATCGACCGGACCGGATTTGCCGATGCGTGACGCCCTGATTGTTTCCCCCCTTCGAACGCCGATAGGCAAGTTCGGCGGCGCGCTTGCGCCGCTTACCGCGGACGTGCTGGCCGCAGAAGTCATCAAGGCGCTGCTGGCCCGCACCGGGATCAGCCCTGACACGCTGGACGAGGTGATCGTGTCGCAGTCGTACGCGTCCAGCGAAGCGCCGTGCATGGGCCGCTATGCGGCGCTGCTGGCCGGATTGCCCGTCACGGTGCCCGGGTATACCGTTGACCGCCGCTGCGGGTCCGGCCTTCAGGCGCTGATCAATGCCGCCACGGCCGTGCAGACCGGTATCGCGGATGCCGTGCTTGCGGCGGGGGTGGAAAGCATGAGCAACATCGAGTACTACACGACCGACATGCGCCGGGGCGCGCGCAGCGGGTCGGTGACACTGCACGACCGGCTCGAGCGCGGGCGGGAGCGCTCGCAACCGGCGTCCCGATTCGGGCGCATTTCGGGCATGCCGGAGACCGCCGAAAATCTGGCCGTTGACTACGGCATCACCCGAGAAGAATCGGACGAGCTCGCGGTACTCAGCCATCAGCGTGCGGCCGCGGCCTGGCGCGATGGACGTTTCGATGCCGAGGTGATCGCCGTCGACGTGAAAAGGAAAGGGGGCGTCGAGCGGGTCCGGCAGGACGAAGGCGTGCGTGCCGATGTATCGATGGAGCGCCTGCAGGCGCTGAAGCCGTTGTTGCCGGGCGGCGTCACGACCGCCGGCAACGCCAGTCAGCAGAACGATGCGGCGGCCGGGTGTCTGGTCGTCAGCGAAGACTATGCAAGACGTAACGGCCTCCGGCCGCTTGCGCGGCTGGCGGGCTGGGCGGCCGCGGGTTGCGATCCCGCACGCATGGGGATCGGCCCCGTGCCGGCCGTCGGGAAGCTCCTCGGGAGATTGCGGCTCACATTGGGCGACGTCGACCTGATCGAGGTGAACGAGGCCTTCGCCGCGCAAGTGCTCGCCGTCCTGCGTCAATGGCGCATCGACGACCTTTCGAATATCAACGTCAACGGCTCGGGCATTTCTCTCGGTCACCCGATTGGCGCGACCGGCCTGCGTATCATGACGACGCTGCTGCACGAAATGTCGCGGCGCGGCAGCCGCTACGGGCTGGAGACGATGTGCGTGGGCGGCGGCCAGGGCGTGGCGGCGCTGTTCGAGCGCGTCGAGTGATTTGAGCGTGCACGGCCTGCCGGGCGCGTGACCCATACGACAGACAATTCGCAGCAGCGAATCAAGGAGACAGGAATATGATGCAGTCCCGCATGATTGGCGACCTGAAAGTCACGCGTATTCTCGAATACGCCGGCCCGACTCACGATCCGGCATTCCTGTTTCCCGATATCGACCGTTCGGTGCTGGACGATCACGCCGCGCTGATGTCGCCCAATCACTGGATCGCGCACATGAACAAGCTGATCGTGACCATTCAGTTCTGGGTCGTTCATGCCGGCGGCAATATCATCGTCATCGATACGGGCGTAGGCAATTTCAAGCCCCGGCCCGGAATCGCGCGAATGAACATGCTCAATACGCTGGTCAAGGAGTGGATGATCGCGGCGGGTGCGCCGCCGGAAAAGGTCACTCACGTGGTGATGACGCACCTGCATGCGGACCACGTCGGCTGGAACACCACGTGGCAGGATAACCGGTGGGTGCCTACGTTTCCGAACGCACGCTATTACCTGCCGAAGGACGACTTCGTCTTCTGCGACGAAGGGCGCAACAAGGAACCGGGTGTCGTCGATGTATTTGGCGAGTCGTTCTTCGATAGCGTGATGCCGATCGTCAATGAAGGACTCTCGGAAATGATCGATCCGGCTCGCGAGATTGCGGATTGCCTGATCGTCGAGCCGGCACCGGGGCACAGCCCGGGACAAGTCGCGTTCCGCGTGCGCTCGCGCGGCGAAGAGGGCATTTTTTGCGGCGACATTTTTCATAGTCCGCTGCAGATCGTGCGTCCCGATGTGAATTCCGGATATTGCATCTGGCCTGACATTGCGCGCCAGACTCGCCTCGCATGTCTGAACCGTGCCGCCGACCGGGAAGCGCTTCTGCTGCCCGTCCACTTCGGCGAACCGCATTGCGGCTATATTCGCCGCGAGGGGCAGGGGTTCCGGTTCGAACCGGCGGCCTGGTGATTCCGGCGCGTGCGTGGCGTCGCACGCGGCCGGTGGCAACGTCGTGCGCAATGCGCGGTTCCTTCGGTGCCCCGTTATGATGACGGCTCCGGAAGCTGAAACCGAGACACAAAGATGGCCGTATCGTTTGATATCACCGATTTCCGCCTGTTCGTCAATGTTGCGGAAACCCGCAGCCTGACACGCGGCGCGGAGCGGTCGTTCTTGTCGGTGCCCGCGGTCAGCAATCGGATCAAGAATCTCGAGGACACGCTCGGCATTCGCCTGCTCGAACGCTCGCCGCAAGGCGTCGCGCTCACCGATGCCGGCCAGGTTTACCTGCAGCATGCGCGCGTCGTGCTCTCCGAGCTGGAGAAGCTGACAGGCGACCTGCAGCGGTTCGCGCCGGGGCTGACGGGCCATCTTCGGCTCGTCGCGAATACGACGGCCGTCACCGAATATCTGCCGCCCGTCATCGGCGATTACCTGAAGGCTCATCCGGATATCCATATCGACGTACGCGAGCGTCTGAGCGACGAGATCGTGCGCATCGTGCGCGAGGGCGCTGCCGATCTCGGCATCATTTCCGGCAACGTGACGACCGACGGTTTGCAGACCGTACCGTTCGTGTCCAGCACGCTGGTCCTGATTGCCCCGTTGGGGCATCCGCTTCTGGAGAACACGGACGTATCGTTCGAGGAAGCGCTCGCTTATTCGTTCGTCGCGCTGATGGAAGGAAGCGCAATCCAGATATTCCTGAACCGGGCTGCGTCGGTGGCGCACAAGCCGATGACGATACGCGTCCATGTCGCGAGCTACGATGCAATCTGTCGCATGGTCGGCGCGGGAGCGGGAATCGCGATCGTTCCGCAGGCCGCCTTTGTGCGACTGAAAGGAGACCAGCCGATTGGCTCGTGTGTGTTGCGCGATCCATGGGCGCTGCGAACGTTTCAGGTGTGCGCACGCGATCTCGACGGCCTGTCGGCTTTCGCGCGCGAGTTCGCGCATCGCCTGATCGAACGCTACTCCGCGAACGGCTCCGTCTGACGGCATACGCGAGAGCCGTGCGTCGTCGTCGACGCGCGTCTCGCGGGACCGGTGCAGGGTATCCATCTTTCCGGCAGCGAGGCCGGGAAGGGCCTGCAGCAATCCGGAAAACGTCCGGTTTTCCACGCATTCCAAACATGGCCTGAATCCGTCGCTCGCGTGCGTTCGCGAGCGGCGGACAGCGCATTTCCCGCCCCCCCGGGTTGATCCGGCGGAGGGTCTTAACCCCAGCTTAATGGTGCTTGCGGAACCCCAAATTGTGAGTGGATCCAGCGCGTGGCACGCTACGTGGGTCGAGCGTCGCGAATGACCGTAGCGCTCCTGCCACAGGCCGAGAGAATCGACGGACATGATCAACAAGATATGCAGCACGGCATTGGACGCCGTTCATGATGTACCCGACGGCGCGACGATCGCGGTCGGTGGCTTCGGCGGGGCCGGCATGCCCGACGAACTGATCGATGCGTTGATCGAGCAGGGCGCGAAGGAACTCGTGGTGGTCAGCAACAACGCGGGCAATGGCGATTCCGGGCTGGCGGCATTGCTGAAGGCGCGCCGCGTCCGCAGGTTGCTGTGCTCGTTTCCCCGTCAGAAAGACGCCTACGTTTTCGAGGCGTTGTACCGCGCCGCACGTATCGAACTGGAGGTCGTTCCGCAAGGCAATCTGGCGGAGCGCCTGCGGGCCGCTGGTTGCGGAATCGGTGCGTTTTATACGCCGACCGGTTTCGGAACGATGCTGGCAGAGAACAAGGAAACGCGCCGAATCAACGATCGCGACTTCGTTCTCGAATATCCGATTCACGTCGATTTCGCGCTGATCAACGGGAAGGCCGCCGACCGGTGGGGCAACCTGGTCTACAACAAGACGGCCCGCAACTTCGCTCCCGTGATGGCCATGGCGGCGAAGACCACGATCGCCGCGGTGGAGCAGGTGCGCGGACTCGGCGAGCTGGATCCGGAAACGATTGTCACGCCCGGCATCTTTGTCAGCCGCGTGGTGGTTCGCGGCGACGGCCACACGCATTGAACGTAGCGAAGACGGAGAACGAAATGAATCGAGAAGCGCGGAATCTGCTGGCCGCTCGCGTCGCGCGCGACATTCCCGATGGCGCTTACGTGAACCTCGGCATCGGTCTTCCGACGCTCGTCGCCAATCATCTCGGGCGCGACAAGGAGGTGATCCTGCATAGCGAGAACGGGGTGCTAGGTCAGTGGGCCGCGGCGGAGTCGGGGCAGGAAGACTGGGACCTGATCAATGCCGGCAAGGAAGCGATCAGGCTCGGACGTGGCGCGGCGTTCTTTCACCACGCCGATTCGTTCGGGATGATGCGTGGCGGCCATCTGGATTTTTGCGTGCTGGGTGCTTTTCAGGTGTCGGCAAATGGCGATCTCGCGAATTGGCACACCGGCGAAGAGGACTCCATTCCGGCCGTTGGCGGCGCAATGGATCTGGCGATCGGCGCGAAGCGGGTCTTCGTGATGATGGACCACCTGACCAAAGACGGAAAAAGCAAACTGCTGCCCCGCTGCACGTATCCGCTGACGGGGCTGGGTTGCGTGAGCCGGGTCTATACCGATCTCGCCACACTCGAGATTCGCGAGGACGGCGTATTCGTGATCGAAATCGTCGACGGCCAGACGCCGTCGACCCTTCAGGCGGCGACTGGAATCTCGCTCGATTTCTCGTTATTGGACGCGTCGCAGCCTGCATAGGACAGGACGATCTCTGCCGGAGACGGCACAGAAAATATAACGACTGCAATGGAGACGGAAAATGTTTGAATGGTACAGACGCGGTACGCCGCAGCAGAAGAAGACATTCTGGGCATGTTATTCAGGATGGGCGCTGGACTCGTTCGACATGCAGATGTTCAGCTTTCTGTTGCCTGCACTGATGGCGACGTGGGCGCTGAGCAAGGGCCAGGTCGGACTCATCGGCACCGTCGCGCTGGTGGTCACGGCTATCGGCGGATGGGTCGCCGGCATCATGAGCGATCGCTACGGGCGGGTCCGTGTACTGATTTTCACGATCCTCTGGTTCACGTTCTTTGGCGTGCTGGCCGGCTTCGCCCAGTCATACGAGCAATTGCTGGTCGCTCGCACGCTTCAGGGGCTTGGATTCGGCGGCGAGTGGGCCGTAGGGGCCGCGTTGATGGCCGAAGCGTCCAGCCCGCAGTACCGCAGCAAGGCGATGGGCTTCGTGCAATCCGGGTTTGCGCTCGGCTGGGCGCTTGCCGTTCTGGTCGCCACGATCCTGCTGACGCATCTGCCGAAAGAGATGGCCTGGCGCGTCGCGTTCTGGAGCGGTGTCATTCCTGCAAGTGTCGTGCTGTTTATCCGGCGCAACGTAAAGGAGTCGGAGCTGTTTGAGCAATCCAGGCATACCGCGGCGCCGCGCGCTTCGCTGTCTTCGGCGTTCGATCCGCAGTATCTGCGGTCGACCATTCTGGCCAGTCTGCTGGTGATCGGGCTGCAGGCCGGATGCTACGCGATCCTGGTCTGGCTGCCCTCGTTGCTGATCGAGCGCCATGTTGCGCCGGGGTCGCTCATCACGACCATTCTGATCATGGCGTTTGGTTCCTTCTGCGGATTTGCGGTGTCGGCATATCTCGCGGACAAGGTAGGGCGGCGTCCCACGCTGATCGCGCTATCGCTTGGCAGCTGGATCGTGACGGTCTGCTACATGTTCGTGGCGCTCAGCCCGGCGCTCGCCAGCATCATGGGATTCTGGGTCGGGTTTCTGTCCATCGGCATGTTTGCCGCACTCGGGCCGTATTTGAGCGAACTGTTCCCGACGAATGTTCGAACCACTTGCATGGGCTTCGCATACAACGTCGGCAAGTCCGTGGGCGCGAGCGCGGTGGCGGGCGTCGGCATCCTGTCGGCGCGCACCGGATTGGCCACGGCTATCGGCCTGTTCTGCCTCGGGTCATACGCGATCTCGGTGCTCGCGATCCTGATGTTGCCCGAGACTCGCGGCGTCAAGCTCGACGAACTGGACACGAGCCTGAGCGGCGCCGGTGTCGCACCGCAGGCCGGCGCCATGGCCCACGGCGGTGACTGATGTCATCGACGCGGTTTGCTTGCGGCATACCCGTTTTCAAAGAGGGAAAAGAAATGATCCGGATGCTCTATCTGCTCGTCAAACCCGAAGGCATGTCGAACGAGCAATTCAGGCGCGAGTGTGCGCGGCACGATGAAATGTCCCGCGACGTACCCGGCCTGTTGAAATACGAAGTGCGGTACGTGGCCGAACAGCCTGCCGATACGCACGTGCCGTTCTTCGACATCGGTCACGTCGACGCCATCGGCGAATGCTGGTTCGAGAACGACGCCGCCTACCGGCAATATCTCGATTCGGATATTCGCCGGGCCTGGTTTGAGCACGGGAAGACCTTTATCGGCAAGCTCAAGCCGTTTCGCACCGAACCGGTCCTGCCGCAGCCGGACGAATGATTCGCGGGCATAGCGTCATGCACGAATCATGCGATCACCCGTTTGCCTCGTCGGGATATGACGATCTGACGATCCTGCTGCCCGTGTCCAGCACAGGCGAGCGTTCTTATCGAAGCTGCTTCGTTCATTTCGAGTCCCGCCCGATGTTCGGCGCCGGCCTGATGGCGGGGCAGGGAGTATGGGCCGCGGCCCAGTCGATCGGGCGTCGTTGCGTACGCGCGCTGGAACTGAGCATCTCGGGAGAGCCTCGTTCGGGCGAGGGGCTGGAGTACGCGGTCGAGTCTGCCGGCGCGAAGGCCGGCAACGTGTGTCGGGACGTCTATGCCGTGCAGGGGCTGGATATGCTGGGCCGCATGCAGGTGATTTTCGCGGAGACGGAAGCATGCGCGGCGGCATGCGGGACGGCCCATGCGGAAGACGCGTCGAGCGATGCGGCGGTTGCCGGGCCGGCGCCGATGGACGCCACGCGACGTGGTGAACGCCGCATGCCGTTCGCGGAAATCCGTGAATGGATCGCGACCCTGCCGGAGCCCGGCGAAGCTGGCAATGTCCGACTGCGTGTCTGGTGTCGGCTCAGGCATCCGTTGCCGGCAGGGGGCGCGTGGTGTGCGGCTGCATTGACGTATATCGCGGTCAGCCATACACCCGTCGCCGTCGAGGCAGGCCGGACGTCGGCCGAAGCCGCGAGCTTCGAGCCCGGTTCGGGCGAATTCTCGATGCGGTTTCACCGTGGTTCGTTCGACGTGAACGACTGGATGTTGCTCGATAGTGCGATCACGCGTTCGATGACCCGAAGGTATTCGGTGGAAACGAACATCTTTTCGCGTAGCGGCGTGCTTGTCGCGACCAGTCTGGGGAAGAACTCGCGCTGATGTCGATGCCGGCGAATTTCAGATTCATTCGAACAGGAGACGAAAAATGCTGTTTTGCGTAGAAATGCAGGTCAACATTCCGGCCACGCTCGATGCGAACCGCGTGGAGGAGATCAAGGCGGCGGAGAAGGCGAAAGCAATCGAGATTCAGAAATCGGGCAAGTGGCCGCACCTGTGGCGTGTCGTCGGCCGGTATTCGAATATCAGCGTCTTTGATGTCGAGGGTAACGACGAGCTGCATCAGTTGCTGTCTTCGCTGCCGCTGTTTCCGTATATGACGATTCAGGTGACGCCGCTGGCGCGTCATCCGTCGGCCATCTAGGGCCTGTTACGGGCGCACGGCGTTGCCGTGTGCCTGCCGCTTTTCGGCCGAAGGTTCGATGACACATTATCTGGTTCAGGAGTCGTTCGATCTCGCGACATGGGTGCGGGAAGGCGACACGGTGTTGTGGGGGCAGGCCAACGCGGAACCACTACCGCTTACGCGTGCGTTGATGGCGCAGCGAGAACGGATCGGGCGATTCCGCGTGGTATTGGGGATCGCGTCGAGCGACGCGTGCCGCGCGGAGCATGCCGATTATGTCGAATTCGTCAGCTATGGCGGATCAGGGGCGAATCGCGCGTTGGCCAATGCCGGGGTGCTCGACGTGCTGCCATGTCATTACTCGCAACTGCCTGCATTGCTGCGGGACGGTGCGTTGCGCGTCGACGTGTTGCTGCTGCAGGTGGCGGGACCTGACGAGGCGGGGCGCTACAGCCTCAGTCTCGCGCATGAATATTTGCTGCCCGCTCTCGACAGTGCACGAGTCGTGATCGCCGAAGTTAACCGGCAGGCGCCATGGGTCTACGGCGAGCGGTCGCTGGCGCTCGACCGGTTCGACGCGGTCCTGCTGTCCGATCGACCGGTGCTGGAGCAGGCACGCACTGCGTCCACATCCTGCGATGAACGGATTGCCCGGCACGTGGCCCGATACATCGAGGACGGCGCGACCCTGCAGACGGGCATCGGTTCGATTCCCGATGCCGTGCTCGGCAGCCTGACCGCGCATCGCGACCTCGGCGTGCACTCCGGGAGCATTGGCGATGGCGTGGCGAGACTGATGAATTGCGGTGTGATTTCCAATGCGCGCAAGTCGATTGACAGAGGCAAGACTGTTGCGGGGGTCCTGATAGGAAGCGATGTCCTGCATCGCTTTGCTCATCGCAATCCCCATTTGCTGATGCGCTCGACGGACTACGTCCATCATCCGGACGTGTTGTCCCGCATCGATCGATTCGTCGCGATCAATTCCGCGATTGAAGTCGACTTGACGGGGCAGGTGAACGCCGAGGTCGCGAACGGCACCTACCTTGGCGCAGTGGGCGGCGCGGGTGATTTCTTGCGCGGCGCCGCCCGCTCGCGAGGCGGGGTGCCGATTATCGCATTGCCGTCCATGAGTCACGCGCGGAGCCGAATCGTTGCGCAACTGAACGGTCCGGTCAGCACGTCACGGAGTGACGTCGGCCTGATTGTGACGGAGTTCGGGGCGGCTGACTTGCGCGGACTGAGTCTGAAACAGCGCGTCAGCCGAATGGTCGACATTGCTCATCCCGACGTTAGGGATGAGCTCGCTTGCGCGGGACGGATATGATTGGTTTTCCTGAACGGCCACCGGATTGGTGGAGGCTCCAACTTTCGAGAGAAGGGCGCCCTGAACATGGATGGTCAAAGAGAGCAGATGGGCTGCACCCATGCGTCGATAACGTTCCAGTAGGCCGGTACGGTGATAGGCCGCTTCAACCGGATTCCAGCCAGATCGGACGAAGCACGCTGAGCTTGCTCCCGAAAAACGAGTCTCTTGCCGGGTGATGAAACGCAAGCAAGGAGGGGCAAGGCGATGAAGGGTGATGCAAGGCGGCGGGCAGCGGAACGCCGCCGCGAAAACGTGAACAGGCGGGAAGGGCGACGCCGGCCCGGGCCGCGCCGCGCGAGGTTCAGCGGTGGTTGTCGATCCATGCGCGGGCCCATTCGAGCCCCGCTTCGCGTGCGTCGTCCTCGGTGTCGAACACGCCGAGCACGCCCGACGCTTCGACGAGCCGGTTGTTCTGCGTGATCGTGCCGCTCGCCGCGAAGCGTTCGGGTTGCAGGATTTCGTCCTGCTGCAGGATCGCGTGGCCCCAGATCTGGTAGCCGAGATAGGTCTGCGCTTCCATTATCGAGTCACCTCCGCGGAACGGTTGCCCGTGCCGACACGCAGCACGTTGCCGTCCGGCGTGTATTGCCGCGGGATATTGGAGAAATTGAGTGCGTGCGGCGTGTCGGGCGTGGCCGGCTGCATCACCGTGAGCCGGCCCGGTGCGGGCTGCGCGACCGGACGCGGCGTGCCCGGCGCTTCCACCGTGGTGGCGCCCGGGTGATGCGGCACGACTTTGACGGCCTGCGCGACGCGGCGCTTGTGCGGCTTCGCGGCGGCTTTCGGCTGCACGCTCGCGTGCTTTTCCGCGGCTTTGCTGCCGGCATGCGAGGCCGGCGTACGGGCGTCCGGCGCGTGCGGGGCCGGCAGCCGTGCCTCGGGCGGGTTCCAGACTTCGACGTAGTGCTCGGTGGCCCAGCCCGTCGACGCGAACGTCAGCGCCAGCAATCCGCATCCAAACAGTCTTACCATTGTCTCTCCGTCATATTCCTTGCGGCTCGCACGCGTTGCGATGCCCGGTGCGGGGCGCGGCCGCTCATGCGCATTCGGGGAATGCCGGCTCAGGAGAACACCTCGAGCCCGTGTTTCTCGATGATCTGCAGCATGCGCGCGGCGATGCCGCTCGGCCGCTTGTCGCCCTGTTCCCATTGGCGGATCGTCGAAGTCGTGGTGTTCAGGTAGAGCGCGAACACGCTCTGACTGACGTTGACCGACTTGCGGATCCGGGCGATCGCTTCCGGATCGAACTGCGGCGCGGCTTCGATGCAGAGCTCGTCGTACTCGCGCATCGTCTTCTTGTCGATCAGTTGCGCGCGATAAAGGCCCGACGCGGCGCTGTGGATCGCCTCCGTCGCGTCGCTCTTGAATCGACTCTTAGCCATTGCAAATCTCCACCCACTCTTTCAGGGTAACCAGCGTCGCGATGTCGCTGTCGGTGTGTCGGCCGACATCCGCGGCGAGCTTTCTGAAGGCACGCAGTTCACGGGCGTCGATGTTGTCGCGATCGCATTTCGCGAACAGGAACACGAACACCCACGTGTCCCCGATCCTGCCCAGCACGATTGCGCGCTGGCGATTCCCGTCGAGGCGCTTCTTCCAGACGTTGCCGCCGAGATCGACGCCCTGGCCGCGGGCCAGCTCCCGCACCGCGCGGCAGAGTTCGCCATCGGCGATTCCCGCTTTTCCGGCTGCCTTGTGAAACCACTTCGTCTTGAAGACGCGTCGTACGGAAGCAGACATGTCGAGCCAGTCGAGCTAGCACAGGATTATATACCACTAAGTGGTATATATTTCGACCTGGCCAAACGGCCGGCTGCCCACCGATACGACGTTCGGACGGGCCGGCCACGGCCCGTTACTCCACCGTCACCGACTTCGCGAGGTTGCGCGGCTTGTCGACGTCGGTGCCGCGCGCGCACGCCGTGTGATACGCGAGCAGTTGCAGCGGCACGACGTGCAGGATCGGCGACAGTGGCCCGTAGTGTTCCGGCATCCGGATCACGTGCAGGCCGTCGTCGTTGACGATCTGCGTGTCGGCGTCGGCGAACACGTACAGCTCGCCGCCGCGCGCGCGCACTTCCTGCATGTTCGATTTCAGCTTCTCGAGCAGCGTGTCGTTCGGCGCGACCGTGACGACCGGCATCGCTTCCGTGACGAGCGCGAGCGGCCCGTGCTTCAGTTCGCCGGCCGGATAGGCTTCGGCGTGGATGTACGAGATTTCCTTCAGCTTCAGCGCGCCTTCGAGCGCGATCGGGTAGTGCAGCCCGCGGCCGAGGAACAGCGCGTTTTCCTTGCGCGCGAATTCTTCCGACCACGCGATGATCTGCGGCTCGAGCGCGAGCACGCTGTTCAGCGCGGCCGGCAGGTGGCGCAACTGCTTCAGGAACTCCGCTTCCTGCGCGGCATCGACGTGCCCGCGCAGCTTGCCGAGCGTCGCGGCCAGCACGAACAGCGCGACGAGCTGCGTCGTGAACGCCTTCGTCGACGCGACGCCGATCTCGGTGCCCGCGTGCGTGAGGAACTGCATCTCGGTGAGGCGCACCATCGCGCTCGTCGCGACGTTGCAGACCGCGAGCGTATGCGTGTGGCCGAGCGACTGCGCGTGCTTGAGCGCGGCGAGCGTGTCGGCCGTCTCGCCCGACTGCGAGATCACCAGCACGAGCTGGCGAGGGTTCGGCACCGATTCGCGGTAGCGGTATTCGCTCGCGATCTCGACCTGGGTCGGGATCTTCGCGATCGATTCGAGCCAGTACTTCGCGGTGAGGCCCGAGTAGTAGCTCGTGCCGCACGCGAGGATCAGCAGGCTGTCGATGTCCGCGAACGCGGCGGGCGCGGCAGCGCCGAACAGCGTCGCATCGAAGGCTTCGGTTTGCGGCACCGTGTCGCCGATCGCGCGCGGCTGCTCGAAGATTTCCTTCTGCATGAAGTGGCGATACGGGCCCAGCTCGACTGCGCCGCCGTATGCGCTGACGACGCGGATCTCGCGCTGTGCGAGCGCGCCGTGGCGGTCGACGATCTTCACGCCGTCGAGCGACAGCTCGCACATGTCGCCTTCCTCGAGGAACGTGAAGCGGTCGGTGCTGCCGGCCAGCGCGAGCGCGTCGGACGCGAGGAAGTTCTCGCCGTCGCCGTGGCCGACGACGAGCGGCGAACCCTGGCGCGCGCCGACGACGGTGTGCGGCTGGTCCTTGTGGATCACGGCGATCGCGTACGCGCCGTGCAGCTGCTGCACGGCTTCGCGCACGGCGTCGAACAGGTCGCCGCGATACAGGCTGTGCACGAGGTGCGCGATCACTTCGGTGTCGGTCTGCGACACGAATTCGTAGCCCTTCGCGCGCAGCGCGTCGCGCAGCGGCTCGAAGTTCTCGATGATGCCGTTGTGAACGAGCGCAAGCGCATTCGACGAGAAGATCGGGTGCGCGTTGTGCGTGACCGGCGCGCCGTGGGTCGCCCAGCGCGTGTGCGCGACGCCCGTCGTGCCTTCGAGGTGCGATTCGCGCACCTGCGCGTCGAGATCGGCGACGCGCGCGACGCTGCGCGCGCGCTTCGGTGCACCGGGCTCGAGCACGGCGACGCCGCACGAGTCGTAGCCACGGTATTCGAGGCGCCGCAATCCTTCGATCAGCACCGGAACGATATTACGTTGCGCAACTGCGCCGACAATGCCGCACATGAATGGTCAATCCTGTAAGTCGACGCGGACGCCGCCCGGGCGTCCGCAAAAGGTTCAGCTCTTCTTCTTGACCGGGCGGACGTAGCCGCTCTTCGCGAGCTGCGTCTTCTCGTTCAACGCGAGCATGCCGTCGGCGACGTCCTTCCAGATCGTCGTGCCCGCCGCGATCGTCACGCCGCGGCCGACGCGCACCGGCGCGACGAGCTGCGTGTCCGAGCCGACGAACACGTCGTCCTCGATCACGGTGCGGAACTTGTTCGCGCCGTCGTAGTTGCAGGTGATCGTGCCCGCGCCGATGTTCACGCGCGCGCCGATGTCGGCGTCGCCGATGTAGGTGAGGTGGTTCGCCTTCGAGCCGTGGCCGATCACCGCGTTCTTCACCTCGACGAAGTTGCCGACGTGCGCTTCGTCCGCGAGCTGCGCGCCCGGGCGCAGCCGCGCGTACGGGCCGATCACGGTGTGCGCGCCGAGCTCGGCGCCGTCGATGTGCGTGAACGCGTCGATGCGCGTGCCCGCGCCGACCGACGCGTTGCGGATCACGCAGTTCGCGCCGATCGTCACGTTGTCGGCGAGCGTCACGTTGCCTTCGAACACGCAGTTCACGTCGATCGATACGTCGCGGCCGCAGCGCAGCGCGCCGCGCACGTCGATGCGGGCCGGATCGGCGAGCGTGACGCCGTCGACGAGCAGCGCATCGGCGACGTTGCGCTGATGGATGCGCTCGAGCTCCGCGAGCTGCGCCTTGCTGTTCACGCCGAGCGTTTCCCATTCCTCGTCGGGCTGCGCGGTGACGACCTCGAAACCGGCCTCGATCGCGAGTTCGACGACGTCGGTCAGGTAGTACTCGCCTTGCGCATTCTCGTTCTTCAGCGCGCCGAGCCACATCGACAGTTGCGCCGTGGGCGTGACGATGATGCCGGTGTTGATCTCGGCGATCTTCAGCTGCTCGGGCGATGCGTCCTTTTGCTCGACGATGCGCGTGACGAAGCCGGACGCGTCGCGCACGATGCGGCCGTAACCGGTCGGATCGTCGAGCGTGACGGTCAGAATCCCGTAGCGGCCCTCGCGCGCGGCGTCGATGAGGCGCCGCAGCGTGGAGGCGCGGGTGAGCGGCACGTCGCCGTACAGCACGAGCGTCGGTTGCGCGGGATCGAGCAGCGGCAGCGCCTGGCGCACCGCGTGGCCGGTGCCGAGCTGGTCGGCCTGCACCGCGAACTGGACGTCGGGCGCCGCGACCGCGGCCTGGACCTGCTCGGCGCCATGCCCGACGACGACGACGAGCCGCGACGGCTGCAGCGTGCGCGCGGTGGCGATGACATGGGAGAGGAGCGGCCTGCCGGCCAGGGGATGAAGCACTTTCGGCAGCGCGGAACGCATGCGCTTGCCGGTGCCTGCCGCCAAAATCACGATATTCATGGCGCGCGCTTGGTCAGGGAGTTCGAAGCCGTCCATTTTAGCATGCGGCCCCTGTCGTACCGGGCCTGTCGCGGCGGGGCGACAGTGCCGGAACGGGGCGCGCCCGGCCCCGTTCCGGCGATGTTCGGACCCTGCTTACAGGTCGTCGAACTGGACGATCGAGATCGGTTTCGCGGCGCCCGGCGCGGCGGTGGCGTCGCCCGATGCGCACGGTTCCTCGTCGAACGCGATGTCGCCCTGCGGATCGGCTTCACCGGTCGCGCGCAGCGACGCGAACGGGAACTGGGTCGTATCCATCAGGTGCGACGGCACGACGTTCGAGAGCGCGCTGAACATGTTGTCGACGCGGCCCGGGAAGCGCTTGTCCCATTCGCGGATCAGCGCCTTCATTTCCGCGCGCTTCAGGTTCGGCTGGCTGCCGCACAGGTTGCACGGGATGATCGGAAATTCGCGCAACTCCGCGTATTTCTCGAGATCGGTTTCCTTCACATACGCGAGCGGGCGGATCACGACGTTCCTGCCGTCGTCCGACTGCAGCTTCGGCGGCATCCCCTTCAGCTTGCCGCCGTAGAACATGTTGAGCAGCAGCGTCTGCAGGATGTCGTCGCGGTGGTGGCCGAGCGCGATCTTGGTCGCGCCGAGCTCGCCGGCTACGCGGTACAGAATGCCGCGGCGCAGCCGCGAGCACAGCGAGCAGGTGGTCTTGCCCTCAGGCACGAGCCGCTTGACGATGCTGTAGGTGTCCTGGTTCTCGATGTGGAACGGCACGCCGACCTGCGTCAGGTACTCGGGCAGCACGTGCTCGGGGAAGCCCGGCTGCTTCTGGTCGAGGTTGACCGCGACGATGTCGAAGTCGATCGGCGCGCGCTCGCGCAGGCGCAGCAGCACGTCGAGCATCGCATAGCTGTCCTTGCCGCCCGACAGGCACACCATCACCTTGTCGCCCTGCTCGATCATGTTGTAGTCGCCGATCGCCTGGCCGACCTGGCGCACGATCCGCTTGAACAGCTTGTTGTTCTCGTACGCTTCCTTCTGCTCGCGGCGCGTCAGCGCGCGGCGGCCGGTTTCGGCGACGGTGGCTTCGATGGCGGCGCCTTCGGCCGCCGGGTCATTCATGTGGGGGGCGTTCATGCGCGCTCCTCGTCCTTGATGCGAAAGACTTCGACGCCGACGGCGTCGCAGTCCGGATAGGCGTCCGGTTTCTCGGTACGGACGCGTACCGCGCGCACGGTGTCGTGCGCCAGCAGGTGCGCGGCGATCGCGTCGCACAGCGTTTCCTGCAGATGGATGTGGCCGCGCGCCACGCACCGCGTGACGCTCTGCTTCATCAGATCGTAGTCGACGACTTCGTGCAGCCGGTCGTCGACGGGGGTGGACAGCGCGAGCGGCACGAACAGGTCGATGTTGATGACGACGCGCTGCTCGCCGCGCTTCTCGTGTTCGAAGGCACCGATGTTGATGTGCACCTCGTAGTCGCGCAAGTAGAGCCTGCGGCAATCCGCGAGGCGGGGGTGCAGGAGAGCGGAAAACATGGGCGTCCCAGTCAAATTGGCGTGCGCGCACGCAAAGCGGCGCGGGCGGCGGTGATCAGGCCGCGCGATCCGCGCGGTTCATTCATTCGGGCCGGCGGCGGGCGGCACCAGGTGCTCGCCGCCGTCGACGGTCAGCGTCGCGCCCGTCACGCCGGGCGCGCTCGCGAGATAGCAGGCGGCCGCCGCGATGTCGTCCGCGTGCGGCGCGTGGCCGCGCACGAGCGCCGCGACGCGCACCTTCGGCGCGAGCGCCAGCGCCAGCGCGGCGGTCGCGCGGTTCAGCGCGGCCTGCATCAGCGCGTGCGACAGCTGCGCCGGTGCCGGGTGAAACAGGGCCTGATCCAGTACGTGGATCGCGCACGCACGCAGCGCTTCGTCGCCGCGCGCGGCGTCGGGCGTCGCATCGGCGAGCGCGCGGGCCAGTGCGAGCGGCGCCGTCACGTTGCGCGCGAGCGCGCCGGCGAGCGACGCGCCGTCCACCGTGTGCGCGTCGTCGGCGCCGGCGCACGCGCTCACGAAAACGGCGCACGCGGGCCGGCCCAGCGCCGCGCGGCAGGCCGCGACGAGCGCGGCCGCATCGGCTTCCAGGGCCAGATCGGCGTCGAGCACGGCCGCGCGGCGGCCCAGCGCGGCGACGTCGGCGACGAGGGCGTCGGCGGCCGCGCGCGGCGTGCCGGGGCTGCGCTGCAGTGCGACGTCCCAGCCGCGCCGGGCGAATGCCGTCGCGAGTGCCCGACCGATCGACGCGGCGTCGGCCGCGCTGCCCAGTGCGCCTGCGACGAGCGCGATGCGCGGGGGCGACGTATCGGCTGAAACGGTCATTTACAATGCCGGGATGAACCCGAAAGCTCACGAACCCGCTAGTTTACCTGCTCCCGGCCCCGACGCGCTTGCGCAGTCCGAAACCCTTGCCGCGCAATTGCGCGACGAGATCGCGGCGGCGGGCGGCTGGCTGCCGTTCGACCGCTTCATGGAGCGCGCGCTGTACGCACCCGGTCTCGGCTATTACAGCGGCGGCGCGCGCAAGTTCGGGCGCCGCGCCGACGACGGCAGCGACTTTGTGACGGCCCCCGAGCTGTCGCCGCTGTTCGCGCAGACGCTCGCGAATTCCGTCGCCCAGGCGCTCGCGGCGAGCGGCACGCGCAGCGTGATGGAATTCGGCGCGGGCACCGGCAAGCTCGCGGCCGGCCTGCTCGCGGCGCTCGACGCGCTCGGCGTCGCGCTCGACGAATACCGGATCGTCGACCTGTCGGGCGAACTGCGCGAGCGGCAGCGCGACACGATCGCGGCCGCCGCCCCGGCGCTGGCGGACAAGGTGCGCTGGCTCGACGCGCTGCCCGAGCGTTTCGACGGCGTCGTGATCGGCAACGAGGTGCTCGACGCGATGCCGGTGCGGCTGTTCGCGAAGGCGGGCGATGCGTGGCTCGAGCGCGGCGTCGCGCTCGACGCGCGGCACGCGTTCGTGTTCGACGACCGGCCCGCCGGGCCGGCCGGCCTGCCGCCGGTGCTCGCGACGCTCGACGTCGACGACGGCTACGTGACCGAGACGCACGAAGCCGCGCAGGCGTTCACGCGCACCGTGTGCACGATGCTCGCGCGCGGCGTGGTGCTGCTCGTCGACTACGGCTTTCCCGCGCACGAGTACTACCACCCGCAGCGCGACCGCGGCACGCTCATGTGCCACTACCGGC
Organism: Burkholderia sp. IDO3; assembly: GCF_003366075.1. Classification (NCBI taxonomy): domain Bacteria; kingdom Pseudomonadati; phylum Pseudomonadota; class Betaproteobacteria; order Burkholderiales; family Burkholderiaceae; genus Burkholderia; species Burkholderia sp. IDO3. The sequence continues at coordinate 3,371,792 of NZ_CP028963.1, read as the reverse complement.
ACCACGCGCACGACGACCCGTTCCTCTACCCGGGCCTGCAGGACATCACCGCGCACGTCGAATTCACCTGCATCTACGAGGCGGGCGTCGGCGCCGGCGCGGATCTGCTCGGCTACACGTCGCAGGCGCGCTTCCTGCTGAACGCGGGCATCACCGACGCGCTGGCCGCGATCGACCCGTCCGACATCCACGGCTTCCTGCCGGCCGCGAACGCGGTGCAGAAGCTGATCTCGGAGGCCGAGATGGGCGAGCTGTTCAAGGTGATCGCGTTCTCGCGCGGCATCGACGGCACGCTCGACGCGTTCGCGCGTGGCGACCGCTCGCACGCGCTCTGACGGAGGGCCGCATGCTGCGCTGGCTGATGACGTCGTTCGTCGCGGTGATGATCCTGACGCGCTGCTGGCCGTGGCTCGGCAAGCTCGGCATCGGGCGGATGCCGGGCGACGTCACGCTGACGCTCGGCGGGCGGCGTTATCCGTTCCCGTTCATGTCGACGCTGGTGCTGACGATGCTGGTGGCGATGGTGGCGCGGCTGCTCTGAGCCGCGTCGAAGCAGGCAGCGCGCGCAGGCAGGCCGCGGCGCGCGCGATGGTGCTGCGCGTTACAGTTCGATTTCGCCGAGGATCCGGTGCGCGAGCGCCTTCGCCTCGTCGAACGCCTCTTCCTCGCTCGGGCTCGTCGAGTGGACGTCGTAGCGCATGTTCTCCGTCTCGTCGCCGTCGTCCCGGGCGAGGATCACATAGCCCTGGAACTGCCCGTTGCCCGCGTGCTGCGTATGCGCCTTGGCCGTGTAGATGCCTTTGGTGAACGTGTTCGTGTCCATCGTGCCTCTCCCGCAAAAGGACACTTCATCGTAGCACTGCGGCGCAGCATGTACAGCGCCGCTAATCGGTGACCGATCAGCGCGCCGTCATCGTTCCGTCACCGTTCGAGCAGCGCGACGACTTCGTCGAGCGTCGGCGCGTGCGCGCCCGTGTGCCGGCACGCGGCGGCTCCCGCGGCGAGCGCGAACGCGAGATGTTCGGGCCACGTGCGTTGCGGCGCGGCCATCAGGCTGAACAGCATGCCGCCGATCGACGCGTCGCCGGCGCCGACGGTGTCGACCACTTCGACGCGCGGCGGGCTGGCCTCGTGCACGCCGCCGTCCGCGTGGAGCGTCGCGGCCTGCGCGCCGCGCGTGACGAGCACGGCCGCCCGCGGGTTCAGCGCGCGCACCGCTTCGACCGCATCCGGGCCGTCGCCGCCGAACAGGTGGCGCAGGTCCTCGTCGGATACCTTGACCAGATCGGCGAGGCCCGCCATCTTCTCGAGCGTCGGCCGGTACGCGGCCGTCATCAGGTTCCGGTAGTTCGGATCGAAGCTGATCTTCACGCCGCGCGCGTGCAAGTCCTCCGCGAGCGCGACGAGCGTGCCCGCGAGCGGTTCGCGCACGAGGCTGATGCAGCCGAAATGCGCCCATTTCACGTGCTCGGTCCAGCCGGCCGGCAGCCGCGCCGGGTCGAACGCGAGGTCCGCGCTCGCGTCGCCGATGAAGAAGTACGCGGGCGGCCGCGTCTCGTGGACGATCGCGAGCAGCGGTGCGCGCGGCACGCGCTGCAGGAAGCGCAGGTCGAGCCCGGCCGCTTCGCTGGTGCGCCACAGCACGTCGGAGAAGCAGTCCTCGCCGATCGAGCCCGCGAGCGCGCTCGGCATGCCGAGCCGCGCGACCGCGCGCGCGACGTTCCAGCCGGCGCCGCCCGGCACCGACGTCCACTGCGCGTCGCCCGCGCGCACCATGTCGGTCAGGATGTCGCCCGCCGACACGAAAGCCGGAAATGCGCCGCCGCTCATTGCGTCGACTCGCTGCGCGCCGCCATGCGCGCGAGGGTCCCGAGCACGTCGTAGCACGCGCCCATCGTGTGATAGTCGGTCTTGCCGGCCGGGCTCTTCTCGTCGCTGTACTTGCGGTTGTCGCACGTGAGGATCCGGTACCACGCGCCGTAGCGGTGATCGACGAAATGCGCCCAGCTGTAGCGCCAGATCTCGTCGTACCAGTCCCAGAAGCGTTCGCTGCCGGTGCGCGCGCCGAGCATCGCGGCGGCGGCGAAGGTTTCCGCCTGCACCCAGAAATACTTGTTGTGGTCGCAGACGGTGAAATCGGGGCCGAAGCCGTAGCAGAGGCCGCCGTGATCGGCGTCCCACGCGTGCGTGAGCGCGGCGTCGAACAGCTCGGCCGCGCGCGGCACGAGCCAGTCGAGCGGGCGGTGCCGCTCGAGGATCAGCAGCAGCTTCGCCCATTCGGTCTGGTGGCCGGGCTGGAAGCCCCATGGACGGAAGATGTTCGAGCTGTCTTCCTTGTTGTAGTCCCAGTCGACCGACCAGTCCGCGTGGTAGTGCTCCCACACGAGGCCGCCGGACAGCGCGGCCTGGCGCTGCGTGATGTGGGTCGCGAGCTTTTCCGCGCGGTCGAGGTAGGTGACGTGCCCGGTCGCCTCGTAGGCCGCGAGCAGCGCTTCCGTCATGTGCATGTTCGCGTTCTGGCCGCGGTACGACGACACGATCCAGTTCGGCGTCGCGTCGTCCGCGTAGAGGCCCGCGGCCGCATCCCAGAAGCGGTGTTCGGCGAGCTCGTAGGTCGACGCGATCAGCGCGCGCGCTTCGTCGATGCCGGCCATCGTCGCGTGCGCGGCGGCCAGCAGCACGAACGCGAGCCCGTAGCAGTGGCGCGTGCCGTCGAGCGTCGCGCGCTTCGCGCCGTCGCGCCAGTCGAGCTCCCAGTCGTAGCCCTGCAGCGCGTCGTCCCAGTGCGCGTCGCGCAAGAAGCGCAGGCCGTGGCGCGCGTAGTCGAGATGGCGCGGATCGCCGAAATGCCGGTACGCCATCGCGTAGTTGAAGACGAACCGGCAACTGCTGACCAGATGCCGCGACGTGCGGTTGTAGATGCTGCCGTCGTCGCGGAAGTAGTGGTAGAAGCCGCCCGTCGGGTCGAACGCGTTCGGCGCGTAGAAGCGCAGCGTGTCCTCGACGTGCGACAGCAGGAACGACGGATCGCGGAAGTTCCCGACGAACGGCGCGGCTTGCGCGTGGGTGGCCGGCGTGGCCGAGCAGGATTGGACCGGGGGCATGTTCATGATTCGGTGACCGTGGCGGTATCGAGCGCCGGCGAGCCGGCGGGCTGACTGCTGGCCCGCACGATCAGCGCGACGGGCAGGGAGATCTCGGTGCGCTCGGGCGATTCGGCGAGCAGCAGTTCGACGCCGCGGCGGCCGAGCGCTTCCTTGTCGACGGCGAGCGTCGTGAGCGGCGGATTCGCATGCGCGGCGGCCGGAATGTCGTCGAAGCCGACGATCGCGATGTCTTCCGGAATCCGCACGCCGCGCGCGATGCACACGCGCTGCGCGGCCAGCGCGGCGGCGTCGTTGTACGCGAATACGGCGTCCGGGAGCGGGCCCGGCGCGTCGAGCAGTTGCTGCATCGCACGCGCGGCGCCCGTGTCGGGGTCGAGCCCGGCGTCGATCGTCACTTCGTAGGCCGGGTCGAACAGCCGGCCGGCCTCGAAGAACGCGCGCCGGTAGCCGATCGCGCGCTGCGCGAGGCTGTAGTGCGCGCCCGGGCCGCCGATGAACGCGATCCGCGAGCGGCCGGTGGCGAGCAGGTGGCGCATCGCGAGCGCCGCGCCCGTCGCGTTGTCGATGTTCACCGAGCGCAGGCCGGGCGCCCACAGGTCGATCAGCACGAGCGGGCGGCCGGTCGCGGCGAGCGCCTCGATCGTCTCGGGCTCGATGAAGCCGGCCACCGCGATCGCGTCGGGCGCGTGCGGGCGCATCTGGCGCAGCACGTCGTCGTTCGGGCCGACCGTGAGCAGCGTCGGCACGATGCCGCGCTCGCGGCACGCGTCCTCGACGCCGTGCAGCACGTGCGAGAAGAACGGGCTGGCGGGAAAGCGGTTGTGCTGGCGGTGCAGCAGGAAGGTGAGCCGGCGAATCCGGGGCCGCAGCTGGGCCGGGTCGTAGCCGAGCCGCTGCGCGATCTCGACGACGCGCGCCCGCGTGGCCTCGGACAGGCCCGGCTGGTTTTTCAGCGCGCGGGAGACGGTGCCGATCGAGACCTCTGCCGCCCGCGCTACGTCGCGAATGGTGGTGCCCATCGTTCGGGATCCGGTTTGTTTAGGATGAAGGCGATTGTATAGTAAAAAACATCGCGTAATTCGGGCCGGATAACCGGGGAATACCCGAAAATAACCGGGTTTTAGGCGCTAATCTGCGAAAACGCCGTTACTAAAAATACTAAACAAAACGCGAAAAAGGCAAGGTGATCGCGACGAAGAGACGGGTGGGGCGTGGCGGGGCGTTGGCGGTGTTCGGGGAACGGGGAACAGGGAACGGAGAACGGAGAACGGAGAACGGAGAACGGGGGCGGCCGACACGGATTGGCGCACCGGTCGCCGTCTGGCCGCCGGCGGGAAACGGGCCGACGCCCGGCTCTGGCCGCAACGCCGTGGGCCGATGGCCGGCGGGCCGCGCGGGCCGGCGCTCAAGCGTTGCCGGGCGCGGCCCGTCGTTCAGGCCGCCGCCGCGCGCGGCGATCCGTCGCGATCGCGCAGCGCGGCGCGGCCCTCGTCGAGATCGACGAGCGCGAGCCCGCCCGGCTGCTGTTTCGCGCGCCGTTTGGCGAGCGCCGCGACCGATGCGATCTCGTCGCTGCCGTAGCGCATCGCGCGGTGCGCGCCGGCCGGCACGCCGACCGCGCCGATCGCCATCGTCACGAAGCCGAAGAATGCGGGATTGCCGTGGCGGTCCTCGCCGCTCAGTCCGCCCGCCTGCCGGTCGGCCTGCGTGTAGAAGCGCTGCGCGCCGTCGTTGAAGCGCGCGATCGCGTCTGCCGCGCGCGCGTGCCAGTCGTCGCGCTGGAACAGCACGAGGAAATCGTCGCCGCCCACGTGCCCGAGAAAGTCGCGCTGCGGATCGCACACGCCGGCCAGCACCGTCGCCGCGAACTTCAGCACTTCGTCGCCCTGCCAGTAGCCGTACTGGTCGTTGAACGGCTTGAACTGGTTCAGGTCGACGTAGCACGCGTGGAAGCCGGCGTCGCGTGCCAGCAGGCGGTCGATATGCGCGCTGATCGGGATGTTGCCGGGCAGGAACGTCAGCGGATTCGCGTAACGCGCGGCCTCGATGCGCATTTCGGTCACTGCGCGCACGAGGCTCTCGCCGGTGCCGAGCCCGACGTAGCGGCCGTGTTCGGTGATCACGAAGCCGTCCGCGAGATAGCGCTGGTCGTGGCTCGCGAGCAGCAGCGCGAGCTGCTCGACCGTCGTCGCGTTGTCGATCATCAGCGGCGTGTCGTTCGCGAACTGCAGGCACGGCTTTTTGCCGAATACCTCGCGGTGATACGGCAGCGCGAAGCGGTCGATGAAGCCGCGCCGGTTCACGAGTGCGACGGGCCGCCCGCGTTCGACGAGCGCGACCGCATGCAGCTCGGGCATCCGGTTGAACAGGTCGAGTGCGTCGTTGCTGGTCGCGTCGCGCGGCAGCGCCGGCGCGGGGACCAGCATCTTCGCGGCGATCGTGCCGGCCGGCCGCGCGGTGCGGGTCGCGCCGGGAAACACCGCGATGTGCGGCGTGCCGATCGCGTCGCGCGCGGCCGGCGCGACGAACCGCGACGGCTGCGCATCGGGCCGCCCGAGCAGGAAACCCTGCACGCAGCGGATCCCCATGTCGCGCACGACGATCAGGTCGCACGCGTTCTCGATCCCTTCCGCGATCAGCTGCGCGCCGCTGGCCTGCGCGAAGTGCTGCATCGCGCGAACCGCTTCGAACTTCAGCGGATCGCGCGCGATGTCGTGGATGAAGAAGCGGTCGATCTTCACGACGTCGGGGCGCAGGCGCAGCCACAGGCTCATGCTGGCGTTCGCGGTGCCGTAGTCGTCGAGCGCGAACTGGATGCCCGTGTCGCGCAGCGACGCGACGGCCGGCTCGATGCGCGCGACGTCCGGCATCGCGGTCTGCTCGGTCAGCTCGATCACGATGCGCTCGGCGCCGATCCGCGCGCGGCCGAGCAGCAGCCGTACGCGGTCGCGTTCCTGCGCGAGCTGCAGGATCGTGTCGGCACTGAAGTTGAGGAACAGCTTGCCGTCGCAGTCGAGCGCGGCGAACGCGTCGAGGCAGGCGAGCGCGGCCGCCTGCTCGAGTGCGACCGTCGTGCCGTCGCGAGCGGCCTGCGCGAACAGGGCGGCGGGCGGCTCGAGATCGGTGCCGCGCGGGCCGCGGATCAACCCTTCGTAACCGACGACCGTGCCCGAACCGAGATCGACGATCGGCTGGAAGACGGCGGCGAGCGCGCGTTCGGCGATCAGGCGTGCGGTCGGGGTGGCGGTGGAGCCGGAATGGGGCGCGGGCATGGGCAGGGCTGCCGAAGCGACGGGACGCCCGACTTTAACGGCAGCGCGCGCGAAGAATTAAATGAAGATTTTGTGACGGCGGGGTGACATCGGCCGGTGCGAGCGCTGGGGTGTGCCGTTGAAAGGCGGGAGGCGGAAAGCGGACGGAGGACAAAAAGCACCAAGGGCGCGGCCGCCACGCCCTCGTCAGATCAACGCTTGCCCGCGTTCAGCGCTCCGCTTCCGCGGGCGGCGCCGGCCGCCCCATCGCGGCCGTCCTGCTCGCCGCTCAGGTCGCGCGCGCCCCAGCGCTGCGCGAGCGCCGCGCACGCCATCAGCTGGATCTGGTGGAACAGCATCAGCGGCAGCACGATCGCGCCGACCGCCTGCGCCGAGAAGATCACCTTCGCCATCGGCACGCCGGCCGCGAGGCTCTTCTTCGACCCGCAGAAGATGATCGTGATCTGGTCGGCGCGGTTGAAGCCGAGCCGCTTGCTGACGAACGTGGTCAGCACCAGCGCGATCACGAGCAGCACGACGTTGACGACCAGCAGGCCGCCGAGCGCGCGCGCCGGAATCTGGTGCCACAACCCCTGGTTCACGGCTTCGCTGAACGCGACATAGACGACGAGCAGGATCGAGCCCTGGTCGACGAAGCGCAGCACGCCGCGATTGCGCTCGATCCAGCCGCCGATCACGGGCCGCAGCAACTGGCCGGCGATGAACGGCACGAGCAGCTGCATCACGATGCTGCCGACGGTGCTCCACGGCGAGGCGGCCGCGCCCGACTGCGACGTGATCATCAGCCCGACGAGCGCCGGCGTCACGAAGATGCCGAGCAGGCTCGACGCGGACGCGGCGCACACGGCGGCCGGCACGTTGCCCTTCGCGATCGACGTGAACGCGATCGACGACTGGACCGTCGACGGCAGCGTGCACAGGAACAGCACGCCCGCGTACAGCGTCGGCGTGACGAGCGGCTGCAGCACGGGTTTCAGCACGAGGCCGAGCACCGGGAACAGCGCGAACGTGCTGAGCAGCACGACCGCATGCAGCCGCCAGTGCGTCGCGCCCGCGACGACGGCTTCGCGCGACAGCTTCGCGCCGTGCAGGAAGAACAGCAGGCCGACGGCGATGTTGGTCGCCCAGTTGAACGCGTGGGCGGCCGGGCCGCGGCACGGCAGCAGGCTCGCGAGCACGACGGTGCCGACGAGCGCGAGCGTGAAATTGTCGGGAAGGAAACGGGGACGGGCCATCTGGAACTCGATTCGGAAACAGGTGCGCGCGCACCGCGCGCGCGAATGCCGCTATTGTCCCGGCGGATCATTCAATACACAAATTCATTGTGTGAATCGATTGATGAATCAGATGCATATCGGGGCGCCTGTTCGCACAGGCCGCCGGTGCGCGCAACGGCAGAAGAATGTTCTGTCACGATCGCCCCCGGAAGTGAAAAAACCTAGCAGTAACATGGTGTTACACCGGTGCCCGCGACATAACACTTTTTGGCTCGACACCGTTTCGGGCCGCTCATAAATTACTGCTGAAAGGCTTGCGTTGGCCGGGAACAGTCGGCAGCGCACCGCAACAGGCACTGAATGTGATGACGGAACGGGTGAAACTGAAGGTCGGACGATGGGTGGCAGGCGCGCTGTGCGCGCTGCTGATGCCGCTCGCGCTCGCCCAGCCGCCGCATGGCGGCGGCCGTGCGTTCGGCGGCCACGGTTTCGGCGGCGGCGACATGCACGCGTACGGCCAGCCGGCCGGCGGCGCGCAGGTCTGGCGCCGCGCGGTGCCGCCGGGCGGCGCCCGTGCCGGCGGCGTGAGCGGCTACGGTTCGCGCTGGGGCCTGCGCCCGACGCCGTCCTACGGCCACTACGCCGCACAAAGCCCGTATCGCCCGATCAGCGCCGATTCGCGCCAGATGCCGCGCCCGCCGGGCGGCGGCAACGTGCCGCTGCGCGCCGGCTCGATCCGCGCCGACGTCGCGCGCTACAACGAGGAGCGCGGCGGCCGTCCGATGCCGCCGCCCCGCTCGCAGGAAGAGCCTGCGCACTCGCCGTTTTTCTCCCCGTTCTACCGAAACTGAGCGCCCCGCGCGCTCGTCCCCCCGCCGGCTGATGCGAATTCGCCACAGTCGCGCATAGATTTCCGCTGATTTTCCCGCCGCATTGCGCTATCTTTCGCGCCCGGCCCGCGCACGCCAGGCGGCCATCCCGCCGCGTGCCCGCACCGCGCGGGGCCGCCGCGCCGCGTCGGGCCATGCAGGAATTCCGCGAAGTTAATGCTGCCGCTATACCCGCAATAAGTGTGCGCAATTTTGACCGGACAAATGATCCGTAAAGATGGCTGCGCCCCATACGACGCTAGCACTCGGCTCCAAAAAACAACGCTCGCGCCACTTATCGACAATTCGACAAAACCTGGAGATCCCATGAAAGCATTCGCTCGCCGTGCGTCCCGCACGTCCGTCAAGCTGATCGCCGCAGCCGCCTGCGTGGCGGCCACCGCACCCGTCCATGCGCAGTCGAGCGTGTCGCTCTACGGTCAGGTCGACGAATGGGTCGGCGCCACCAAGTTCCCGGGCGGCGATCGCGCATGGAACGTGGGCGGCGGCGGGATGTCGACGTCGTACTGGGGCATGCACGGCGCCGAGGATCTGGGCGGCGGCTACAAGGCGATCTTCACGCTGGAGAGCTTCTTCCGCGCACAGAACGGCCAGTACGGCCGTTTCCAGGGCGACACGTTCTTCGCGCGCAACGCGTATGTCGGCATCAGCTCGCCGTACGGCACGGTGACGGCAGGCCGTCTGACGACGCACCTGTTCCTGTCGACGATCCTGTTCAACCCGTTCTACGATTCGTACACCTTCTCGCCGATGGTGTACCACGTGTTCCTCGGCCTCGGGACGTACCCGACCTATCCGAGCGACCAGGGTGCGGTCGGCGATTCGGGCTGGAACAACGCGCTGTCGTACACGTCGCCTTCGTTCGGCGGCCTGAATTTCGGCGCGATGTACGCGCTCGGCAACCAGGCGGGCGACAACCGTTCGAAGAAGTGGAGCGCGCAGTTCAACTACGCAAACGGTCCGTTCGCGGCAACGGCCGTCTACCAGTACGTGAACTTCAACAACGGCCCGCAGGATCTGAGCGCGCTGGTGGCCGGCATGAAGAGCCAGGGCATCGCGCTGGTCGGCGCGACCTACGACCTGAAGGTCGTGAAGCTGTTCGGCCAGTACATGTACACGAAGAACGACCAGGTGGCGGGCAGCTGGCACGTGAACACCGCGCAGGGCGGCGTGTCGGTGCCGCTCGGCGTCGGCAACGCGATGGCGTCGTACGCGTACTCGCGCGACGCGGGCGGCCTCGACCAGACGCGCCAGACCTGGGCCGTCGGCTACGACTATCCGCTGTCCAAGCGCACGGACGTCTACGCCGCCTACATGAACGACCACATCAGCGGCCTGTCGAGCGGCAACACGTTCGGCGCAGGCATCCGCGCGAAGTTCTGACGATTCGTTCGCCGCACGCGCGCTTCGCGCGTCCGGCCTGACGGTTTTCCGCCTCCAAGACGGCGCCGCCATCTGCGGCGCCGTTTTGCCTTTGTTGACCTTTTTATTTCCTCGCCTTTGTTACCCTATCTCGTAATTGCATGATTCCCAGGAATTGCGAGCTAGTTCGATGGATACCCTCGTCAGCATGAATGTGTTTCGCTACGTCGTCGAAGTGGGCAGCTTCGTCGGCGCGGCCGAGCGCATGCAGATGTCGGCCGCGATGGCGAGCAAGCACGTGATGCATCTCGAGCAGCAGCTCGGCGCGCGGCTGCTGCATCGCACGACACGACGTGTCGCGCCGACCGAGGCGGGACGCGAATACTATGAGCGCCTCGTGCAGGCGCTGTCGGAGCTCGACGAAGCCGGGCAGGCGGTCGGCGCCGCGAGCGTCGTGCCGCAGGGCCGATTGCGCGTGACGTCGCTGTCCGCGTTCGGCTTGCGGCACGTGATGCAGGCGGTCACCGATTACGCGGGCCGCTTCCCCGACGTGACCGTCGACATGACGCTGTCCGATCGCGTGGTCGACCTCATCGAGGAAGGCTACGACGTCGCGGTGCGCGCGGCGCCGAACGGCTTGAAGTCGTCGTCGCTGGTCGCGCGGCAGATCGCGACCGCGCACATCCTGCTGGTCGCGTCGCCCGAGTATCTCGAGAAGCACGGCACGCCCCAGACGATCGCCGATCTCGCGCACCACAATTACCTGCGTCGCGATTCGAATTCGACGATGCTCGATTCGCTCGTGATCGATGCGGCCGCCGCGTCGCGCGTGAACCTGAACGGCAACCTGATCGTGAACCATCTCGAAGGGCTGCGCGCGGCCGTGCTCGCGGGCGCGGGCATCGCGCTGCTCGGCACCGAGGTGGTCGGCGACGACATCGAGTCGGGCCGGCTCGTGCCGGTGCTGCTCGATTCGGTGCCGCCGCACGAAGCGCCGATCTACGCGGTGTACGCGAGCCGCCGTCACGTGTCGGCGAAGGTGCGTTCGTTCGTCGACTTCCTCGCCGCGCGTTTCGAAGGGCAGTCGCTGTGCCCGTCGATCGAATCGCGCCTGCGCGTGCTGCCGATCACGCGGATCAAGCGCGCGGGCTGACCGACGGCTGCCGCGCCGCGAGCGGGCATGAAAAAAGCGCGAGCCGTTGCGGTTCGCGCTTTTTTGTTTTGTCGGGCCGCATGCGCGGCGGCGGCGGAACAACCCGCCGCCATCTCTGCGTCAGCGCGGGATTCCGAGCCGCGCCTTCGCGTCGTCGTATTCGCGCTTCAGCCGCTCGACGAGCGCGCCGACGCTCGGTAGGTCGTCCATCAGGCCGACGCCCTGGCCGGCACCCCAGATGTCCTTCCACGCCTTCGTCTTGTCGCCGCCGAAATTCATCTTCGACTTGTCGGATTCCGGCAGGGCGTCCGGATCGAGACCGGCTTTCTCGATGCTCTCGCGGATGTAGTTGCCGTGCACGCCGGTGAAGAGGTTCGTATAGATGATGTCGGACGATTTCGCGTTGACGATCGCGTGCTTGTAGTCCTCGACCGCGTGCGCTTCCTGCGTTGCGATGAAGCGCGTGCCCATGTACGCGAGGTCGGCGCCCATCGCCTGCGCGGCGAGGATCGAGCCGCCGTTCGCGATCGAGCCGGACAGCACGATCGGGCCGTCGAACATCTTGCGCACTTCGCCGACGAGCGCGAACGGCGAGGTCGTGCCCGCGTGGCCGCCGGCACCGGCGGCCACCAGGATCAGCCCGTCGACGCCGGCCTCGAGCGCCTTCTGCGCATGGCGCAGGTTGATCACGTCGTGCAGCACGATGCCGCCGTAGCTGTGCACCGCGTCGACGATCTCGCGCGCCGGTGCGCGCAGGCTCGTGATGAAGATCGGCACCTTGTGCTCGACGCACACCCGCACGTCATGCTCGAGTCGTGCGTTGGACTGGTGGACGATCTGGTTGACCGCGATCGGGCCGATCACCGCGTCCGGGTGCTTCGCCTTGTGGCCGGCGAGCTCGGACTGGATCTGCGTGAGCCACTCGTCCAGCAGTTCGGCCGGACGGGCGTTGAGCGCGGGGAACGAACCGACGATGCCCGCCTTGCATTGCGCGAGCACGAGTTCGGGGTAGCTGACGATGAACATCGGCGACGCGATGACGGGCAGCGTCAGGTTCTGCAGGACGGCGGGCAATGCCATGTGATGTCTCCAGTCTCGAGGGGCGGCCGGAAGCGGCGCGGTCGCGCCGACGCCGGCTTCATGCTTGGCGATCGAACGGTATATCGAGTGTAGCTGCGCGACGGTACGTCCATATTAATACGAACGGTCGTGCGATTCTACGCGAGCTTAACAAAATGCGCGGCGTGGCGACAATCGAGGGAGTGTTCTCTTTCTAGGTTTTCGGCTATCTACCGCGCGCTGAACGGGGTCGGGCGCTCCTACAATAATCGCCATAACAAACCAACGAGAAACAAACCATGTCGTTTGAGGCGTTTGCACCGTTTCGCGTGACGGTGCAGGACACCGACATCTTCGGTGTCAAAGGAGGCGCGGGGCCGCCGCTTCTGCTGCTGCACGGCCATCCGCAGACCCACATGATCTGGCATCGCGTCGCCGCGACGCTGGCCAACCATTTCACGGTGATCGCGACCGACTTGCGCGGCTACGGCGCGTCGGGCAAGCCGCCGAGCGACGCGCGGCATGCGCCTTATTCGAAACGCGCGATGGCGGCCGACCAGGTCGCCGTGATGCGGCATTTCGGCTTCGGGCAATTCCACGTGTGCGCGCACGATCGCGGCGCGCGCGTGGCGCACCGGCTCGCGCTCGATCACCCGGCGGCCGTCGAGCGGATGATGCTGCTCGACATCGCGCCGACGCTCGCGATGTACGAGCAAACCGACCGCGCGTTCGCGACCGCGTATTTCCACTGGTTCTTCCTGATCCAGCCGGAGCCGCTGCCCGAATCGCTGATCGAAGGCCGTACCGACACGTACATCGAGCGCGTGATGGGCAACCGTTCGGCCGGGCTCGCGCCGTTCGCGCCGGAAGCGCTCGCCGCCTATCGCGCCGCGCTCGCGCAGCCGGGCGCCGTGCATGCGATGTGCGAGGACTACCGCGCGTCGGCGACGATCGATCTCGAACACGACCGCGCGGATCTCGAGCGCGGCAACAAGGTCGCGTGTCCGCTGCGCGTGCTGTGGGGCGCGAACGGGATCGTCGGGCGGTGCTTCGATCCGCTCGACGAATGGCGGCGGGTCGCGCGCGATGTGAGCGGCCGCGCGCTCGAGTGCGGGCACTACATTCCGGAAGAGGCGCCCGTCGCGCTGATCGACGAACTGCTCGCGTTCTTCGAGGCGCGCGACGCGGCCGCGTAAGCGGCACCGGCGGCGCACCGGCGGCGCGGCGTGTTCCGTGCGTGCAGCGTTCAGCGGTGCGCGGCGGCGTCGTCGGCGAGGGGCGGCAGGCGGCGCGGCACGGGCGTCGATTTCACGATCGCCGTGCTCGTTTCCGCCCGCTCGGTCACCTTCGCGAGGATGTCGTCGAGGTGTTCGATCGTGCGCAGGTAGAGCCGGCAGATGAAACAGTCGTCGCCGGTCACCTTGTCGCATTCGACGAATTCCGGAATCCGGCGCAACACTTCCTCGACCAGATGCAGCTGCCCCGGCAGCGGTTTCACGCGGACGATCGCCTGCAGCGTGTAGCCGAGCGCGCGCGGATCGAGCTCGACGGTGAAGCCGGCGATCACGCCTTGCGCCTCGAGCCGCCGTACGCGCTCGGCGGTGGCGGGCGCCGACAGCCCGATCTGCCGCGCGAGTTCGCTGGTCGCGATGCGCGCGTCCTCGGCGAGTGCGGCGAGGATCGCGCGGTCGGTTGCGTCGAGCGACGCGACGGCAGGCGGGGGAAGGCGTTTTGGCATGATCGCTTTGCTTTCGAAGGTGAATCGGCTATTTCACTTTAGTTTAGCCGTGGAAGCGCGGAAGGCAAGTTTCTAGAATCGAAGTCATTCTCTCTCGTCAAACGGAGTCCATGATGGCCTCGAACGAAACCCGCCGCGGCGCCGCCGAGATGGTCGTCGCGATGATGATGTCCGGCACGATCGGCTGGCTCGTGATGTCGTCGCAGCAGCCGCTCACCAATGTCGTGTTCTTCCGCTGCCTGTTCGGGGCGGCGACGCTCGCGATCGTCTGCGCGGCGCTCGGCTTCCTGCGCCGCTCGCTGTTCTCGCCGCGCATGCTCGCGCTCGCGACGCTCGGCAGCGTCGCGATCGTCGCGAACTGGCTGCTGCTGTTCGCCGCGTATTCGCGCGCGTCGATCTCGATGGCGACCGCCGTCTACAACACGCAGCCATTCATGCTCGTCGCGCTCGGCGCGATCGTGTTCCGCGAACGGATCGGCGCGTCGACGATCGCGTGGCTCGCGCTCGCCTTCGTCGGTCTCGTGTGCGTGGTGCGCGTCGAGCCGGCCGTGCTCGCGGTGCCGGGCGAATATCTCGAAGGCGTCGCGCTGTCGCTCGGGGCCGCATTCCTGTACGCGGTGTCGTCGATCGTCACGAAGCATCTGAAGGGCACGCCGCCGCATCTGCTCGCGCTGCTGCAGGCCGGCCTCGGCATCGTGCTGCTCGCGCCGTTCGCGCACTTCGGCACGTTGCCCGCGACGCCCGCGCAGTGGCTCGATCTCGTCGTGCTCGGCGTCGTGAACACGGGGCTGATGTACGTGCTGCTGTACGGCGCGATCCAGAAGCTGCCGGTCGCGATGACGGGCGCACTGTCGTTCGTCTATCCGGTCGTCGCGATCATCGTCGATCACGTCGCGTTCGGGCAGACGCTCGCGTGGACGCAGGTGTTCGGCGCGCTCCTGATCCTGCTCGCGGCGGCCGGCGTGAACCTCGGCTGGCGCATCGTGCCCGCGCGTCGCGCGGCGGTCCGCAACTGAAACGCGCGTGCGGTTCGGTTTGCCGCTACGGGTCGCCGCCAAGGCTCGCCGGCACGGTGTGTCGGGGCGGCGGCCGGGCAGGGCGATTGCGCGTGGGGGGCCTGCGCGCATGCGTGAAAAATGCCGTAAGAAGTTGTAGGGAAACACCCGATGCGACGCTGCAGCGTCGCTCGTATGATGCGGGCTGTGACGTTGATCACGTTCACAGGATTCCGATCTCGATGCCGTTCGCCCGTGAGGCTGAACGGCTTTTTTTTATGCGCCGCTTCCCGCGAGCAGGCGCCGCCGCGCATCGAGACGCGCGAGCAGCGTGCGCCTCGCATCGTCGTCCGACGCCCGCCAGCCCTTGATTTCGTCGCGCGTGCGCAGGCAGCCCGCGCACCAGTCGGTACGCGGGTCGATCCTGCATACGTCCGTGCACGGCGATGCGACCGTGCCGGCCGTTACCGGTGCGTCGCTCATGCGTCGTTGCGCAGCGCGACGTCCGCGACCGGCGCGCCCGTCAGCGACACGAGTTCGGCCGGCGACAGGTTGAACACCGCATGCGGATGGCCGGCGGCCGCCCACAGGCTGTCGAGTTCGAGCAGGTCGGCATCGATCAGCACGACCGGTTCGACCAGATGACCGATCGGGCACACGCCGCCGATCGCATAGCCGGTGTTGTCGCGCACGAACTTCGCATCCGCGCGGCCGACCGCGCCGACCTGGGCGGCGACTTTCTTCTCGTCGACACGGTTCACGCCGCTCGCGACGACGAGCACCGGCGCGCCGTCCGACTCACGGCGAAACAGGATCGATTTCGCGATCTGCGCGACCGAGCAGCCGAGCCCGGCCGCGGCCTCGGCCGAGGTCTTGCCGGTTTCGGCGAGCATCACGATGCCTTTCGCGTGGCCGCGCTCGCGCAGCAGCAGCGCGACGCGTCGCGCGGAATCGGGGAGGGAGTCGAATGAAGCGGGTGTCGTCATGGGGCAGTCCGTGAAAGTCGAAGTCAGACGCAGCTCGCGGCGTCGGCCGCGCTCCGGGCCTTGGCGAGCAGCGCGCGGCCGGCGCGCGACACGTTCGCGCGGCCGATCGCGTTCGAGATGAAGTCGCCGGCGGCGACGACTTGCGCGAGATCGATGCCGGTATCGATGCCGAGGCCCTGCATCAGGTACAGCACGTCCTCGGTCGCGACGTTGCCGGTCGCGCCCTTCGCATACGGGCAGCCGCCGAGGCCGGCCACCGATGCGTGGAAGATTTCGATCCCTTCGAACAGCGCCGCATAGATGTTCGCGAGCGCCTGGCCGTAGGTATCGTGGAAGTGGCCCGACAGGCGTTCGCGCGGGAACACGCGCGTGACGGCGGACAGCACTTCGCGCGTGCGCTTCGGCGTGCCGACGCCGATCGTGTCGGCGATGTCGATCTCGTCGCAGCCGAGCGCGGCGAACCGTTCGACGACGTCGACCACCGACGCGACCGGCACCTCGCCCTGGTACGGGCAGCCGAGCGTGCACGACACGCTGCCGCGCAGCCGCACGTCGGCATCCTTCGCGGCCTTCGCGACGGGCTCGAAGCGCGCGATGCTCTCGGCGATGCTGCAGTTGATGTTCCGTTGCGAGAACGCCTCGCTTGCCGCACCGAAGATCACCACTTCGTCGGCGCGTGCGGCGAGCGCATTCTCGACGCCCTTCAGGTTCGGCGTGAGCACCGAATACACGGTGCCCGCGCGGCGCTCGATGCCGGCCATCACGTCGGCGCCGTCGGCCATCTGCGGCACCCATTTCGGCGACACGAACGACGCGGCCTCGATATTGCGGAAGCCGGCGTGCGACAGGCGGTCGACGAGCGCGATCTTCACGTCGGTCGGCACGAAGGTCTTTTCGTTCTGCAGCCCGTCGCGCGGGCCGACTTCGACGATCTTGACGGCGGTGGGGAACGTCATGGTTGTCTCCGGTTTCATGTAGGACGAATTCAGTAGCCGCGCGCGTAGTCGACGACACCGCCGATGCGCTCGCCGCGCGCCAGTGCGCGGATCTTGCCGGCGATCTGGTCGACGGCTTCGTCGCGCAGCGTCTCGGCCGAGCTGTGCGGGGTGATCGTGATGCGCGGCGCGTGCCAGAACGGATGATCGGCCGGCAGCGGCTCGTGCTGGAACACGTCGAGCGTCGCGGCGGCGATCCGGCCGCTCGCGAGCGCGTCGAGCAGGTCGGCTTCGACGAGGTGCGCGCCGCGCGCGACGTTCACCACATACGCGCCCGGTGCGAGCCGCGAGAAGGTGCGCGCCGACAGGATTCCGTCGGTGTCGTGCGTGCTCGGCAGCAGGTTCACGAGCACCTTTGCGCCGTCGAGGCACGCGTCGAGCGCGCCGTCGCCCGCGAAGGTTTCGATCCCGTCGAGCTGCTTCGGGCTGCGGCTGTAGCCGCGCACCGGCAGGCCGAGCGCCGCGAGCGCCTGCGCGACCTGCGCGCCGAGCACGCCGAGGCCGAGCACGGCGACGGTGAAGCCCGCGCGCGGATGCGGCGCGAGCACCTGCCAGCGGCGCTCGCGCTGCAGCGTTTCGTATTCGTCGAAGCGGCGCAGGTAGCGCAGCACGGCATGCGCCACGTATTCGATCATCTGCCGCGCCATGCCGGAATCCTCGAGGCGCACCAGCGGCACGTCGCGCGGCAGCGTGCCGGGCTGTTCGCGCTCGAGCGCGAGCAGCGCGTCGACGCCCGCGCCGAGGTTGAAGATCGCGCGCAAGCCGTCGCGCGGCGTGAAGAACGCGCGCGGCGCCCGCCACACGAGCGCGTAATCGGCGGGGGCCGTGTCGCCCGGCTGCCACGCGCGCAACTCGGCCTCGGGCAATGCGTGCGCGATCGCGTCGCGCCACGCGGCGGCTTCCTGGTGCGGCGAATGGAACAGGATCTTCATGCGCTTACTTCGCGAACAACTGGCCGATGTCGGCGAACGCCTTGAACTCCAGCGCGTTGCCGCACGGGTCGAGAAAGAACATCGTCGCCTGCTCGCCGACCTCGCCCTTGAAGCGGATGTGCGGCTCGATCACGAAGCGCGTGTGCGCGGCCTGCAGTTTTTCGGCGAGCGCATGCCACTCGTCCATCGACAGCACGACGCCGAAATGGCGCACGGGCACGTCGTCGCCGTCGACCGGATTGACCGCGCTGGCGCCGGTTTCGTCCGGCGCGAGGTGCGCGACGAGCTGGTGGCCGAAGAAATCGAAGTCGACCCAGTGTTCCGAGCTGCGGCCTTCGGGGCATCCGAGCAGGCCGCCGTAGAATGCGCGCGCGTCGACGAGGCTCGACACGGGAAAGGCGAGATGGAACGGGCGCAGCGCGCCGGCGGGCGTAGCGGACATCGGGCGTCTCCTGTCGACCGGAACCGGCGCGGCAGCGCCCGGCCCGATCCGATGCATGGCAAGCGGGAAGCCCACATTCTACGGTCTCGCGGCGCGTTGCGCCGTCATGACGCCGTCGGCCCGTGCGGCATGGGCCGCGCGCGCGGCGGGCGGTGCAAAAGCAAAGCACAAAATATTGGTTCGGCCGCCGTGCCCGCCGCGCCACAATCGAAGCCCGTCTCCAAGCAAAGCAAGCGAGGGCAATCATGCGCGCATGCAGCAAATCGGCGTGGCCGCCGCGGCTCGTGACCGTTCCGGGCCTGCACGGCAGCGAAGGCGCTCACTGGCAGACCTGGCTGGAGCGGCAGTTCCCGCGCTCGCTGCGGGTCGAGCAGGCCGACTGGGATGCGCCCGACCTCGCGGGCTGGGCGCAGTCGGTCCGTGCACTGCTCGAGCGCGAGCGCGGCCCGTTCGTGCTCGCCGCGCACAGCTTCGGCTGCCTCGCGGCCGCGCATGCGCTCGCGCAATGGCCGCACGTGGCCGACGTCGCGGGCGTGCTGCTCGTCGCGCCTGCCAGCCCGAAGAAATTCACGTTTGCCGGGCCGTTCGACGCCCGCCGGCTCGCGGTGCCGTCGATCGTGATCGGCAGCGAAACCGATCCGTGGATGCCGCTGGCCGATGCGCGCACGCTCGCGCAGCGGCTCGGCAGCGCGTTCGTGAACCTCGGCGACGCGGGACACATCAATACCGCGGCCGGCTTCGGGCCATGGCCGCGCGCGAAATACTTCGTCGACACGCTGGTGCATTGCGCGGCGCCGCTGCGCTTTCGCGAAGCGGACGAGAACGTCGACGCCGCGCGCGTCGATCGCGCACTCGCGTACGCGATCTGACGCCGATCGGCGCGCGCGGCGCGGCTCGCACCGCGCAACGTCGCGCCGCCGTGCTTACGACGCGGACACGGGCCGCACCGCGGCCGGATCCGAGTAGCTCGGCCGGCCGTTCTCGATGTGGCCCGCGAAGCGGCGCGAGAACGTGCCGTTCGCACCGTCGCTCACCGTGACGTCATACCAGTGGTGGCTCGACGTGAGCGTCCACTGCTCGACGTGCTCGTTGCCGCCGTGCAGCGTCACCTGGCGGGCCGGTGCGCCGTACGCGTTGTCGGTCAGCGTCAGCGTGACGTGGCCCGCGCCATGGTTGCGCACCTTCAGGTACAGGTTGCCGTTCGCGATGTCGTAGCCGGCCTTCGCTTCGGGCTGCGCCTGGTTGCGGCGGCGCGCGGTCGCGGCCGACACGTTGCCCGCGAACATCCGCACGAAGCCGTTCGGGCCATACACCGAGAACGCATACACGCCGTTTGTTGCCGTCAGGTCGAAATCCGCATGCAGCACGCGGCGCGCGCCGACCGTGTAGCGCCACGGGCCGTCGGTGCGGTTCGTCGAATACACGTGGAAGTGCGCGCCCTGGTTGCCGCGGTTCGCGAACTCGATGCGCAGCGTGTTGCCGCCGGAGAGGCTCGCGTTCACGTGCAGTTCGTACGGCAGCGCACGCGCGGGCCGCACGCCGGGCTCCTGCGGCTCGACCGGCGACGGCGTCGCGGGCACGGTCGGCGCGGGCTGCGACGTGCACTGCTGGTCCGCGATCGAGCGGTACTGGCTCGTGTCGGGCAGCGTCGGGAACGTCGCGTCGGACGAGCGGAAGTCGAACGCGGCGGTGAGGTCGCCGCAGACGGTGCGGCGCCACGGCGTGATGTTCGGCTCGTCGATGCCGAAGCGCTCGCCGATGAAGCGGATCACCGACGTGTGGTCGAACACCTGCGAGCACACGAAGCCGCCCTTCGACCACGGCGACACGACCGTCATCGGCACGCGCGGCCCGAGGCCGTACGGCAGCCCGTCGGCCGTGTAGCTGCCGCCGCGCCCGGGGTTCACGACCGTGTGCAGCTCGCCGTCGGTCGTCACGGTCGACACGCCCTGCGCGGCCGACGTCGGCGGCTGCGGCGGCACGACGTGATCGAAGAAGCCGTCGTTTTCGTCGTACATGATGAACAGCACCGTCTTCGCCCACACGTCCGGATTCGACGTGAGCGCGTCGAGGATCTGCGACGTGTAGTTCGCGCCGTACGCGGGCGTGTATTTCGGATGCTCGGAGAACGCGGCGGGCGGGCACAGCCACGACACCTGCGGCAGCCGGTCGTTGATCACGTCGTCCTTCAGGTTGTCGAGCGTGCGCACCGTCTGCGCGCGCTGGTACAGCGACGAGCCCGGCTTCGCGTTGATGAAGTTCGTGAAGTTCTGCAGGATGTTCGTGCCGTAGTTGCCGTTGTACGGATCGTCGCCGGTCGTGCCCTGCTGGTAGATCTGCCACGACACGCCGTGCGCCTCGAGGCGCTCCGGGAAGGTCGTCCACGACAGCAGCTGGTACGCGGGCGGCACGTCGCCGTCGACGTAGTCGCTGTTGTCGAGCAGCGGGCCGCCGAACTTGCCGGTCGGGTCGACCGTGCCGGTCATCAGGTACGAACGGTTCGGGTGCGTCGGCCCCGGCAGCGAGCAGAAGTAGTTGTCGCACACGGTGAACGCATCGGCGAGCGCGTAGTGGAACGGAATGTCCTCGCGCACGTGATAGCCCATCGTCATGTCGGTCTTGTTCGCGGGCCACTGATCGTAGCGGCCGGCGTCGATCGCCGCGTGCGTCTTGTACCAGGAGTGATCGAGATCGCCCACGCACTGCGCGCTCGTCGTCAGCGTGTTCAGGCGGAACGGCAGCACCGGCTTGGCCGGATCCGCTTTCGACGGCTGATACCACACCGGCTGGCCGCTCGGCAGCGGAATCGGGAAGCGGTCGTTGTAGCCGCGCACGCCGCGCAGGTGTCCGAAGTAATGATCGAACGAGCGGTTTTCCTGCATGAACACGACGATGTGCTGGACATCGCGGATCGTGCCGGTGCCGCGCGCGGCGGGAATCGCGAGCGCGCGGCGGATCGATTCGGGGAAGGCGTTGAGCGCGACGGCGGCGCCCGCCGACTGTGCGACGGTGTGCAGGAAACGGCGGCGGCTGGATGACGTCATGTTATTTCACCTCGGTTCTGCGATCGGGGGGACGGAAACACGGATCAGTGCGGCGACGATGCGACGTCGGGCGCGGCCGCGGTCGTCGCGGACTTCGCGTCGTCGTCGTCATCGGGCGGGTAATGGATGACGGGCGGTGCGAGCGGTGCGGCATCGGACGCGGCGGCGTTCGCGCCTGCGTCGTTGTTGAACGCGCTCGCGGAGCCGGACGATGCATGTGCCTGTTGCGGGGTGTCGGCCGCCTGCGCGTCGTGCGACGCGTCATCGCTGCAGGCGGCGGTGACGACAGCGGCACACAGGGCGACGACGAGGGCAACGCGATGCATGACTTCTCTCCAGGCGGGCTGACGGGAAACGTTTTCGAGTATGCCGATGCCGTGCGACGTTTCGGTGAATCGTTTGCGACCCCGGTGTGATCGCAAAATGCTTTCGCAAGCCTGACCAAATGCTTTCGTACGGGCCGCGTGCATCACGAGCGGAATTTGCCGGCGAATGCGGATGCCGCACGCATCGACATCGAGCGCGGCTGGGGCGTGCAGCGCAGCGAGCCGTCGCGGCGCGATCCGGCCGCCGCGGCGATCGTGCACGCGCGCGCGGCCGGCCGATCGAAGCGCAGGCGGCGACGAAACCGGGCGACGGGGCGTGCGCGATCTGCCGATCACGCTCGACAAGGTCGCGATGCGCGCGCGCCTGAGCGCGCGTCAGCGTCGCGGCGTCCTGCGCCGCACTTCGCTGCGCAGCCAGTCGAGCCACGTGCGGATCGCCGCTTCGTGCGGATGATCCGGGCGCCACACGACGTAGTGCGCATACACGTCGGTCACGCGCACCGTCGATACGCGCACGAGCGTGCCGGCCGCGAGTTCGGGCTCGATCAGCGAGCGGCGCGCGAGCGCGACGCCGCGTCCTTTCAGCGTCGCATCGATCAGCGCGTTCGCATCGGTGAAGCGCGGCGCGCGCGAGGATTCGGTGAGGTCGAGCCGCGCGGCCTGGAGCCACGGCTCCCACGGTTGCGCGGGATGGCGCAGCAGCGTCGCGCGAACCAGATCGGCCGGCACGCGTGGCGCGATGCCGTCGCGATTGCGGTATGCGGGGCTCGCGACCGGAAAGACCGTCTCGTTCATCAGCTTCTCGGCGACGACGCCCGGCCACGTGCCGGGCCCGTAGCGCAGCGCGACGTCGATGCGGTCGCGCTTGCGCAGCGGCGCGAGTGCCGCGTCCGGATGCAGCGCGATCGCGATGTGCGGATGCACGGCCGTGAAACGCGGCAGGCGCGGCGCGAGCCAGCGCTCGGCGACGCTGGGCAGCACGCTCACGTTCAGCGTGACGTCGCAGGTGCGCGGACGATTGCGCCCGGCGAGCGCCGGCTCGAATGCGCGCTCGAGCACGCTCAGGCCCTGGCGCACCTGCAGCACGAGCGCATGCGCGGCATGCGTTGGCGTCGCGCCGTTGCGCTCGCGCGTGAAGAGCGGATAGCCGAGCCGCGCTTCGAGCGTGCGGATGTGCTGGCTGATCGCGCCTTGCGTGAGCGCGAGTTCGTCGGCGGCACGCGTGAAGCTCTGCAGCCGCACGGCGGCTTCGAACGCACGCAGCGTCTGTAGCGGGGGGAGATGGATACGTCGCATCACGCATTAGTATCACTCATGCCCGAGCACGACAATTCATCGTTTGCGGCGGCGGGCCCTGCGTTCCTACACTCGGTTCCGTCTTTCAACAGGTCCGCCGGGCAACGCCATCATGAACGCATATCGTCTCTATCTTTCGCCGGGCGCATGTTCGCTCGCCGCCCACATCGCGCTCGAGGAAACCGGCGCGCCGTTCGACGTCGAGATCGTGTCCGTGCGCGAGCAGCAGAATCTCGACGCACGCTATCTCGCGATCAACCCGAAGGCGCGCGTGCCCGTGCTCGCGATTCCCGGCGAGCCGCGCGTGCTGACCGAAACGCCCGCGATCCTCACGTATCTCGCGCGTCGTCATCCGGACGCGCGGCTGCTGCCGCTCGACGATCCGCTGCGCGAGGCGCGCTGCCACGAATGGCTCGCATGGCTGGTCGGCTGGGTGCACGGCGTCGGCTACGGCACGCTGTGGCGGCCGGGGCGCTTCATCGGCGATCCGGCGCTGCACGGCGCGATCAGCGAACACGGGCGCGGGCTGATCGATGCGGCGAACGCGTCGATCGAAGCCGCGCTCGCCGACGGCCGCACATGGGCCGAGCCGGGCGGCCATTCGATCGTCGATCCGTTCCTGCTCGTGCTGTATCGCTGGGGCGTCGCGATCGGGCTCGACATGACGAAGCATCCCGCGTGGAGCGCGCATGCGCGGCGCGAGGCCGAACGGCCGGCCGCGCGGCGGGCGCTGGCGCGGGAGCAAGGCTGACGACGCGAACCGCGGCCGTGCGGCGGCAGGCCCGTTTCGTTCAACGGTTCGTTCGGATAACGAAGTTCGGACATGTCCAATTGTCATGTCGCACTCAATTCTATTGAATGAGAACCATTCTCATCAATGGAGTGGAGTGAATCACATGAACCGTTGCATCCTGTCGAGCGTGACGCCGCCGCGTCGCGCGACTGCGTCCGTCGCATTCGCGATGATGACCTGTGCCGCCGCACCGGCGTCCGCGGAAGAGGGCGAGCCGCGGCGCGCGCCGCACCTGAGCCCGATCGTCGTTCACGAAAACCGCGACGCCGGTTCGCGCGTCGACCGGTCGGGCTCCGCCAAATATGCGACGCCGCTGCTCGACGTGCCGCAGACGATCACCGTCGTGCCGCGCGCGGTGCTCGACGAACAGCAGGCGCTGAGCCTGCGCGAAGCATTGTCGAACGTCGCGGGCATCACGTTCAACGCGGGGGAGGGCGGCGGCGGATCGGGCGACATGTTCA
Organism: Burkholderia sp. IDO3; assembly: GCF_003366075.1. Taxonomy (NCBI): domain Bacteria; kingdom Pseudomonadati; phylum Pseudomonadota; class Betaproteobacteria; order Burkholderiales; family Burkholderiaceae; genus Burkholderia; species Burkholderia sp. IDO3. Next base: position 3,347,724 of record NZ_CP028963.1, on the reverse strand, counting down.
ATATCCGCGGCTTCGGCGCGAACGCGAACCTGCAGCTCGACGGGCTGCGCGACAGCGCGCAGAACAATCGCAGCGACCTGTTCAACGTCGAGGCGGTCGAGGTGATGAAGGGCCCGAACTCGGTGTTCGGCGGCGCCGGTACGACGGGCGGCTCGGTGAACCTGGTCAGCAAGACGCCGAAGGCTGGCGCGTTCACGGAGGCCGGCACGACGCTCGGCACGTCCGACTACCGGCGCGTGACGCTCGACGCGAACCGGCCGCTGCCCGGCACCGACGGCCGCGCGGCGTTCCGCCTGAACGCGATGGCGCACGTCAACGACGTGCCGGGCCGCGACGACATTCGCCGGCGGCGCTGGGGTGTCGCGCCGTCGCTCGCGTTCGGGCTCGGCACGCCGACGCGCGTCACGCTCGGCTATTTTCACCAGTACGACAACAACCTGCCCGACTACGGGCTGCCGGCGCGCGACGGCCAGGTGCTGGCAGGCGTGTCGCGCGACAGCTATTTCGGCTGGCGCAATCTCGATCGCGAACGCATCACGTCGGACGCCTTCACCGTGAAGGTCGAACACGAGGTGTCGCCCGGCCTGAAGGTGCAGAACCTGAGCCGCTATGCGCATCTGAATCGCGACACCGTGATTTCCGCATCGCACGTGAACCGGCAGGGGCTGCCGCCGGGGCGCTACAAGCCGGCAGGCCCGCAGGGCTACGGCCGCGATGTGTCGACGGCGATGTGGGCGAACCAGACGAACGTCACGAGCGCGTTCGATACGTTCGGCGTCGGACACTCGCTCGTCACGGGCTTCGAGATCTCGCGCGAAACGTACGGCCGCACGACCTATTCGTATGGAATCAACCGGTTCTACCCGGCCGACGGTTTCCCGCTCGCCGCGCCGCCCGGCATATGGCGAGGCCCGACGCAGCGCCAGGACAGCGCACGCAACGACACCGCGCTCGTCGTGAAGGCGCTGTACGCGTTCGACACGATCTCGTTCGGCCGCTACTGGGACGTCGACGTCGGGCTGCGGCACGACTGGATCGACGGCCGGGCGGAAGGTGCGTCGGTCGGGCAGCCCGTCGAGCGCGCGGACAGCGCCGACCGTCACCTGAGCACGCGCGCGGCGCTCGTGTTCAAGCCGACCGATAACGGCCGCGCGTATTTCGCGTACGGCACGTCGTTCAATCCGTCCGCCGAATTTCTCGTCACTACCGGCTCGGGCGTGAGCGCGGCGACCGGCGCGCTCGCGCCCGAGAAGAACGAGAGCTTCGAGCTCGGCGCCAAATGGGAGGGGCTGGCGGGCGTCGCGCTGAACGGCGCACTGTTCCAGACCGAAAAGAAGAATGCGCGCGAACGCATGGCCGACGGCAGCTATGCGCTCGCGGGCCGGCAGCGCGTGCGCGGCATCGAGCTCGGTGCCGCCGGCAAGGTCACGCCGCGGTGGGACGTGTTCGCGAACTACACGTACCTGGCGAGCGTCACGCTCAGTTCGCCGTCCACGCCTCGCCGCGACGGGCAGGCGCTCGGCAACACGCCGCGCCACGCGTTTAACCTGTGGACGACCTACCGGTTGCCGGCGGGCTGGACGGTGGGCTACGGTTCGCACTTCGTCGGCCGGCGCAACGTGACGTCGCAGGGCGACGGCAAGCTCGGCGCGTACTGGGTGCACAACCTGATGGCCGGCTACGACGTGAGCCGCCGGCTGCGCTTCCAGCTGAACGTCGACAACCTGTTCGATCGTGCGTATGTCGAGCGCGTGCGGCAGGTGTCGGGAAGCGAATCGCGCTCGTCGGCCGTCGAGCTCGGCGACGGCCGGTCGGCGATGCTGTCGGCCGTGTACAAGTTCTGAACCAGGGCCGCGCACGGCGGCTGCCTGCGCCGCTATCGCGCGAACATCGGATAGGTCGCGCCCGCGATCAACGCCGCCGCGAGCCAGACCACGCTCCACGAACTCACGGCGAGCAGCGGCGGAATCGCGAGCGGCGTCGCGAACAGTCCGAGATACACGATCGTGTTCGCCATCCCGAGCGCGGTGCCCGCGTGGTTCGCGCCGGCGAGCGTCGCGAGTTCGGTGTACGCGACGCCGTGCCATGCCGACACGCAGATGCCGGCGAACACGAGAATCGCGACGATCGCGGCGAGCGGCACGTGCGGGCTGCCGGCCGTGGCGGCCGCAAGCAGCGCGAACGAGCCGGCCGCCACGCATACCGACCCGCGCAGGTACGCGCGCCGGTTGCCGTGCCGGTCGGTATGGCGGCCGCTCCATACGCGCATCGCCATCGCGCCGAGTTGCAGCGTGACCATCGCCGTGCTGATGCCCGCGAGGCCGAGCCGGCCGAAATCGTGCAGGAACACGGTCGCGAACGTGAGCACCGCGAATTGCGGCGCGCAGAGCGCACCGATGCCGAGCACGATGCGCCAGACGGCGCCGCTTGCCAGCGGATTGCGCGCGTGCCGTGCCGGCGGTTGCGGTGCGGCAGGGCGGTTCGTTGCGACGCGCACGGGTTGCGCTGCGGCCGGCGCGTCAGGCGGCTCGTGCAGCCAGCGCCACGTCAGCACGGCCGATCCGGCGCACAGCAGCATCAGCGCGCCATATACCGCGGCGAAGCCTGCGTGCGACGCGAGCGACGGCAACAGCGCCGCGCCGACGCCGCCGCCGAGCGGCACGGCCGTCTGGCGGATGCTCATCGCGAGCCCGCGTTCGCGCTCGCCGAACCAGCGCATCACCGCGCGTCCGCTCGAACCGTTCACGCTGCCGCCGAGCAGGCCGACGCAGCACATCGCGACGACGACGCGCATGAGCGGCGGCACCGCGTGCGCGGTCGGGACGATCGTGGCGACCATCAGCGCCAGCATCGCGGCGGTGGCGACGAGGCCGGCGAGCAGCACGCGGCGGTCGCCGAAGCGGTCGGCGGCCATGCCCCACGGCAGCTCGGACAGCGCGACGCCGAAGCCGAGCGCGCCCAGCACGAGGCCGAGCGCACCGTTGTCGAGGTGATAGGCCGAGCGCATCCAGACGGCGGTGGTCGGGATGCCGGCCGCGGCGGCGGAAAAGCTCATGTTCGCGGCGACGCCGGCTGCGAGCACGCGCCAGCGATGGGCCGGCCCGCGCGCGTCATGCGTGGCCGGAGACGGAGAGGCGAGGCAGGAGGTATCCATGGCGACGGAGTCCGGTGGAAATTGACATCGCCAGTGTGGCGACCTACATTCATCCTGAAAATCGGAAAGTTTTTGATGAATCGTTCGACAAAACAGGATGATCGAGATGTCCGGACATGACAATGACCGCGGCGCGGCGGCCGACGCCGCACTGGCCCGGCCGAACTTCGACGTGGCGGCGCTGCGCAGCCTCGTTGCGGGCGTGGATCTCGGCAGCTTCGCGAAGGCGGCCGATCGCGTTGCGCGCTCGTCGTCGGCGGTGAGCGCGCAGATCCGCAAGCTCGAGGAACAGGCCGGCACGCCGCTGTTCGTGAAGGCCGGGCGCGGGCTCGCGCTGACCGACGCCGGCGACGCGATGCTGCGCTATGCGCGGCGGATGATCGCGCTGAACGACGAGGCGGCCGCGGCCGTGCGCGGCGTGAATCTCGACGGCTGGGTGCGGGTCGGCCTGCAGGAGGATTTCGGCGAGGCGATCCTGCCCGACGTGCTCGGGCGTTTCGCGCGCGCGCATCCGAAGGTGAGGATCGAGGCGCGCGTCGCGCGCAATGCCGATCTGCTCGACCGGCTCGACGCGAACCAGCTCGACCTCGCGCTCGTGTGGGGCGACCCGGCGTCGGCGGCACTGTTGACGCGGGCCGGCATCGACAGCGACGTGATCGCGCAGGTGCCGATGCAGTGGATCGCGGCGGCGGGCGCGGGCGGCTTCGGCATGCCGGACGGCGGCCACCACGCGGATGCGGCGGACGACCGCGACACGGGCATTCGTGCCGTGCGCGCGTCGGGCGAGCCGCTGCCGCTCGTCGTGTTCGACCGGCCGTGCCGCTTCTTCGGTGCAGCCACCGACGCGCTCGACCGCGCGGGCGTGCCGTGGCGCGTCGCGTTCACGACGCCGAGCCTGGCCGGGCTGTGGGCCGCGGCGGCGGCCGGCCTCGGGCTGACGGTGCGCTCGCACTACGGATTGCCGGCGTCGGTGCGGGTGCTCGACGCGGCGTCGTTCGGGCTGCCGGCGCTGCCGAGCCTGCCGTTGATGCTGCTGCGGCGCGCGTCGTCGGTCACGCCGAGCGTCGAGCGGCTCGCGCGGATCGTCACGCAGGCGGTGCGGGATGCGACGGGGGAGGCGGTGGCGCTCGCGGCGTGACGGGACAGCCGGGTGTAGCAGCCGGTTGCGCCGGCATCCCTCTCCCGATTGGCCGAATGGAGCGATCACGCGAACCCGACTACAGTGATGGTCACCTGAACTGAAACGGAGGTCATCATGCAAAACGCCAAGCTGTTTGACGGTGCCGCGATCGATCCATCGCATCGCGGCGACGCCTCGATTTCCGCCGACGGCGCGCTCCCCGATCGGCTCGGGCCTGCGAAGTCACCCGTTCGGTTCGGAGTCCTGCAAGGGCAGGCCCGCATCGCAGACGACTTCGACGCCCCGCTGCCGGACTGTCTGCTGGACGCTTTCGAAGGGCGCTGATGCGACTGTTGCTCGATACGCACATCTTTTTGTGGATCGTAACCAACGACCGGAAGCTCAGCGCGCGGGCGCGCAAGCTGATCTCGGGCGCCGACGAGCGCTTCGTCAGCAGCGCGAGTATCTGGGAGGCTGCCATCAAGGCCGGCCTGGGGAAGCTCGACATCGACGTGGGCAGGTTGGTCCGCTCGATGGGGCCGAGCGGGATTCGCGAACTGCCGGTCAGCGCCGTGCATGGGGCGGCAGTCCGTGATTTGCCGCACCACCATCGCGACCCGTTCGATCGCTTGCTGGTCGCGCAGGCCCGGCATGAACCGCTGCAACTCGTGACGGCCGATGCCCAGCTTGCGCGCTACGGCCTGTCTGTCGTTCTGACTGTTTGAAACAATCTGGCGGCAAGGATTCGTCTGTTGCCCGAGCTGCGCGTTACGTCGCTGCCTATGCTGCAGCGACGTCCGGTGCGATTTCGCCGAGCGGGGCAAGAATGGCAGCCAGCCTTTCCCGCAACGCGTCGCTCGCCGGCACGAACGGCAGCCGCAACCCATCCTCGCACCACCCCTGCGCCGCCAGCACCGCCTTCACCGGCGCCGGATTCGGCTCCGCGAACAGCGCCGCGACGAGCGGCTGCAGTGCGACCGACAGCCGCCGCGCGTCGGCGAGCCGGCCGTCGCGCAGCAGCGCATGGATGCGCACATGCCATTCGGGCAGCACGTGCGCGCTGCTCGCGATCGCGCCGTGCGCACCGGCACACAGTGCCGCGAAGTTCTGGTTGTCGTCGCCGGAGAAAATCGCGAGCGGCGTGTCGTGCACGAGCCGGCTCATCCGGTCGAGCGTGCCGCCGCACTCCTTGATGCCCGCGACGCGCGGATCGCGCGCGAGCGCCTGCAGCGTCTCGAGTTCGACGTTCACGCCCGTGCGGTACGGGATGTTGTAGACGAGCACGGGCAGATCGGCCGCGTCGACGATCGCCTCGACGTGGCGGCGGATGCCGTCCTGCGTCGGCCGCACGTAGACGGGCGGCGTGACGAGCAGCCCGTCGGGCCGCAGCGCGGCGAGTTCGCGCGCGCGGGCGGCCGCGAAGTGCGTTGCGCTCGCGGTGAGCCCGACGACGATCGGGCGCCCGGGCGCCGCGTCGCGCAGCGTCGCGAACACGGCGTCCTGTTCGCGTGCGTCGAGCAGCACGCCTTCACCGGTCGTCGCGCCCGCGACGAAGCCCGCGATGCCCGCGGCCGCATAGTGACGGGCGAGTCGCGCGAGCGCGCCGTGATCGACTTCGCCGTGGTGGAACGGCGTGATGATCGGCAGCCAGATACCTTCGAAACGTGTGTGCATGCAAAACCTCATGGTGGAAACGGAGTGGGAAGGAACCGTTCCGCCGGCGGAGTGCCGGAGCGAGGCGTGCGAGCAAGGAGAAAGAAACGACCTGCGGGCATCCCGTCCGGCATTCGCCTGACGGGACGCGACGTCCCCGTCAGTCGAGGCGTCGTTTTTTGAGTTTCAGCCCGGCCGCGCGCGCACCTGCCGCGACGGCGGCGAGGATCGAGGGCGAGCGCAGGGCAGCGGACATGGATGAACCGGGAAAAGGGCTGAGCGGCGATCTTAACACTGGATCCGGCGCATACGCGAGCGGTGCGCGCCGTTTAGCAGGATTCGAGATTTGCTTTGCATGACAGATTGGAAAGCGTGCCGCGCCCGGCCGCTAGAATGCCCGCTTACGTTTCGATGACAGCGCGTACGCGTGCCGTCACGCACATTCACCACCACTGAACGGGGCATATCACGATGGCAAGCATCAAGGGGATCGGCCGCTGGCTGCACACGGGCACGGCGGCGGCGCTGGTCGTGGCGGCGACGGCCGCGCACGCGGACACGTCGATCCTGAATGTGTCGTACGACGTGACGCGCGAGCTGTACAAGGACATCAACACGAGCTTCGCCGCCGCCTACAAGCAGCAGACCGGCGAAACGGTGACGATCAAGCAGTCGCACGGCGCGTCGAGCGCGCAGGCGCTGTCGGTGCTGCAGGGGTTGCAGGCCGACGTCGTGACGATGAACCAGCCGAACGACATCGACCTGCTCGCCGAGCGCGGCCAGCTGCTGCCGAAGGACTGGCGCGCGCGCTTCCCCGACGCCAGCTCGCCGTACTCGACGACGATGGTGTTCCTCGTGCGCAAGGGCAACCCGAAGGCGATCAAGGACTGGAGCGATCTGGCGAAGCCGGGCGTGCAGGTGATCATCGCGAACCCGAAGACGTCGGGTAACGGCCGCTACGCGTATCTCGCCGCGTGGGGCTACCAGAAGCAGAAGGGCGCGACCGACCAGCAGGCGCTCGACTTCGAGAAGGCGGTCTTCCGCAACGTGCCGGTGCTCGACTCCGGCGGCCGCGGCGCGACGACGACGTTCACGCAGCGCGGCATCGGCGACGTGCTCGTCACGTTCGAGAACGAAGTCGCGCTGATGGATACGGGGGCGTCGGGCGCGGAATTCGATGCCGTGTATCCGTCGGCGAGCATCCTCGCGGAGCCGCCGGTGGCCGTGGTCGACAAGGTCGTCGACAAGAAGGGCACGCGCAAGGTCGCGCAGGCGTATCTCGACTACCTGTACACGCCGCAGGCGCAGGAGATCATCGCGCAGCACCATCTGCGCCCGCGTGACGCGAACGTCCTGAAGAAGCATGCGGCCGAGTTCAAGCCGCTGAAGACGTTCAGCGTCGAGCAGGTTTTCGGAAGCTGGGCGAACGCGCAGAAGACCCACTTCGCCGACGGCGGCACGTTCGACCGCGTGATCGTCGACCGGAAGTAAGCCGGCGCGGCGCGCGCCGCGCGCATGCCGGCAGGAAGACTGCGAAACCGGCCGCTCGTGCAGCCGGTTTTTTTCGGGGTTGCGCGCGGACGGCGGCTACGCATCGGCGCGCATTCCCGGCCGCCGCCGCGCGTGCTACGCTCATCGCCTCCCTGCTTCAGGCATCGCGCGATGAACGTCGATCCGTCCTCCCCGGCTTCCCGCGGCCGTGGCCGCAAGATCTGGTCGGGCACGCGCCCCGTGATCGCATACGGGATGCCGCCGCTCGGCTGGCGCGACCTCTATCACCGGGCGCTGACGGTGAGCTGGCCCGTGTTCTTCCTGTCGCTCGCGATGCTGTTCCTGCTGCTCAACGGCGGCTTCGCGACGCTCTACTTGCTCGGCCATGCGCCGATCGCGAACCAGTCGCCGGCCGGATTCGGCGGCGCGTTCTTCTTCAGCGTCGAAACGCTCGCCACCGTCGGCTATGGCGACATGCATCCGCAGACCGTCTATGCGCACCTCGTCGCGACGTTCGAGATCTTCGTCGGGATGTCGGGCATCGCGCTGGCGACCGGCCTCGTGTTCGCGCGGTTTTCGCGGCCGCAGGCGAAGATCCTGTTCGCGCGCTACGCGATCGTGCGGCCGCTGAACGGGCGCATGACGCTGATGGTGCGCGCCGCGAATGCGCGCCAGAACGTGATCGCCGAAGCGCAGGCGAAGCTGCGGCTGATGCGCGTCGAAGGCACGCACGAGGGCTATACGCTGCGCAAGATCCACGACCTGCCGCTCGTGCGCAGCGAGCATCCGATCTTCCTGCTCGGCTGGAACCTGATGCACGTGATCGACGAAGCGAGCCCGCTGTTCGGCGAGACGCCCGAATCGCTCGCCACGCGCGACGCGTCGCTGCTGATCACGATCGAGGGCTCCGACGAGACGACCGCGCAGGTCATGCAGGCGCGCTACGCATGGGCGCATGCGGACATCCGCTGGCGTCACCGCTATGTCGACCTGATGCACGACGAAGGCGGCATCACGCACATCGACTACACGCATTTTCACGAAGTCGTGCCGGTCGAGGCCGATACCGACGAACGCGGCTCGCCGGGGGCGGTGGTCGACGCCGGCGCGGCGGCGCAGGCGCCCGGGGGCTGCATGACGCTGCCGGTCGGCGCGCCCCGGCATTGGCAGCCGGGCGCGGCCGCCGTCACCGCATGCCGCGCCGTTCACGCGTCACGCATGCAGCAGGCGCGCCGCTTCGCGCTGTTCGACGGCGACCGCGCGGCGATAGCCGTCGCGGTCCTCGGCGCGCGCGACATAGTCGCCGAGCACGCCTTCATGCGGCAGCAGGTGCGCGTCGAATGCGATCTTCAGCGTGCTGGCGAGCAGCAGGTCGGCCGCGGTGAAGCGGTCGCCGACGAGCCAGCGGCTATGGGCAAGCGCTTGCGAGAGCGCACGCTGCACGCGCGTGATGTTGCCCCAGCCGAACGCGACCGGGTTGCCCGACGCGCCGGTGAATTTCTCGGCCATCGCGGGCTCGAGGCAGGTGGGCGTGAAGAACATCCACTGCAGGAAGCGGCCGCGCAGCGGGTCGTCGGGCGCGATGCCGAGCCGGGCGCCGGGACAGCAATCGGCGAGATAGAGCAGCACGGCGCCGGATTCGGCGAACGGTTCGCCGCCGTCGTCGAGCGCGGGCAGCTTGGCCATCGGATTGACCTGGACGAACGCGTCGCTGCCCTGTTCGTGCGACCGCAGGTCGATCGGCACGAGCTCGTAGACGGCGCCGATTTCCTCCAGCATCCACAGCGCCCGGAATGCCCGGGTTTTCGGCCAGTAGTAGAGCTTCATCGCGCCTCCGCGTCGGGTGTGCGTGTCGGTTCGGTGGATGTTCAAGCGTACCCGAGCGGGAGCGGTTCGGACAGGGGCCGGCGGCAGAGTGACGCGCGGCGGGGCATGCGGATCGACGATGAATCTCGCGCAAAGCCCGTGTGCGCGGTAGGTCATGAAGTAACTAGTTATAAATTAACTAGTCATGAGTTGGCCGCTCAGGGTTTGCTCGAAACGGGATACCTCTACACTGTCCCGCCGACGTTGCCGTGGTGTCGCAACCGGTCGCACGCGCAATCGACGCCGCCCGTCGACATGCGGCAAAACGAGGCGGCCGGACCGCCGCATACCCGGCTGCACGATCATTGAAGGCGAACTCGAAGCGACGCGCTCGCGCCGGGTGAATCAGGCGCCGCGATCATACGCAGAATACGGATCGATTGCATACGGAGAAGGGCCAGGAATGGCGAACGACGATCGCACGCGAATCATTCCCCGAAGAACGCCGGAGTCGGCGGCGATGCGTGCCGACCTCAAGCGGACGATGACCATCACCGCGCGGCTCAACCGCCTGACCTTCGACGATGCGGACGAAGTCCGTCGATTGTTCGGTAAACTGATCGGCAAGCCAATGGACGACGGGTTTCTCTTGATCCCGCCGTTCTACGCGACAGGCGGCGCCGATACCCGGATCGGCCGCAACGTCTTCATCAACCAGAACTGCACGTTCTACGATCTCGGCGGCCTCGACATCGGCGACGACGTGATGATCGGGCCGAACGTCAGTCTCATTACGTCCGGACATCCGGTCGAACCTTCGCGCCGGCGCGACTGCGTCGTGGCCCGGCCGATCGTGATCGGAAGAAACGTGTGGGTCGGCGCGGGCGCGACGATCATCGGCGGCGTGACGGTCGGCGAGAATTCGGTGGTCGCCGCAGGCTCTGTCGTGACCCGCGACGTTCCGCCGGATACGCTCGTCGGCGGAAACCCGGCGCAGATCATCCGGTCGATTGCGGAGTGAGATCGTTCGCGGCGGCCGGCGCGAACGATCGCCGTTGCAGGACGGATGTGGACAACCGGCCTTTCCGCCCACTCGAAATGCTGTGCAGCCGAACGGTGAGCACTCGACCGGAGGCCGAATCGGCGTGGCTTTCCGGCATTGGGTGAGTATCGCGGGCAGACGCGGAAATCGACTTGGCCGGTTCACCGGCGGCGAATCTTCACGCAATTTCCGTTGTGGATAACCCGGCATCGAAACCACTCGACACGCTGTGCGTTCGACAGGTGAGGGTGACCGAATGCAGCCGGATACGAGGCAAGGGGTGTGGACAACCGGGGTGCACAACGACGAAAAATGCTGTGCTTCCGAATGGTGAGTGTCGAAGCCCGATGGCCCGCAGGGCTTGTCCGGCGCGGATTTCCGCGCCCTCCGCGAGAATCCGGAGCGCCGCGCATTCTAACGGCTCGTGCGGATTCGCGATAGGTTCGGGTGGAGGTCGCGGTGCGGATATCCGGTCCCGGAAGCGACTCGACGCGCTGTGTATTTCAGCGGTGAGCACAAGTGCCTGATCGAACCACGCGTCCGCTTCCTGTCCGTTGGCACCACCCGAAGCGCCGCGCATTCTAACCGCACTCGCGCATGCGTGTTCCGTTCCGATGGGGATCCCCGGCTTCCCAGGCAACTCGGCACGCTGTGCATTTCATGGGTGAGTGTGAGCGCGCGTTCGGCCGGGAGCCAGTCCCGGCGCGGCTGACGGCAAGATTCGCGACGTGCCGGGTTGCTCGTCGCTCGGGCCTGCCACGCTCGAATCGGCGCCCTTGTCCGATCGAATGCTTGATGCTCACCATTGGGATGCACAGCATTTCGAGTTGCCGCGGGTCGGTCGATTCGTCCCCCTTGACTGGCGCGCGCGTGCGACCCAATGCCAACGCTCACCATTCAAATGCACAGCATTTGGCGTTGTCGTGGATCGGGCTATCCACAACTCGATCGGCATTCTCCCGAGATTGTGCGCCGACGCTCACCATCGAAATTCACAGTGTTTTGAGTGGCTCGGGATCGAGCTATCCACAACCGGATCGATGCCATCCTGCAAGCGCGTGCCGATAACTCATCACTAAATTCCCGACGTTAGCGGGTAGGCGATGTCGAGTCCGGGCGGCATACGCATGGTGGACAAGGAGCACTGCCGGTACGAGTCCGAACGGCGAGAACGACCGTCGTATCGACGAAACGGGGATGAATCCGTGTGGATATCTCTCGCCGGCATTCAGTCGTCGCGCTGTGAATTTCAGTGGTGAGCCTCGGCCCCCGAGCGAGCGCGGGTACCGATTGCGGTGTGGAAATCCCGGCCCGACGCCAGTCGAAACCCTGTGCAACCGAAAGGTGAGGGTGCGCATCCGATTGCCCGGGTAGTCCGCGGATGTGGACATCCCGCATCTCCGGCCAGTCGGAACGCTGTGCATTTCATCGGTGAGCGCGCTTGCCGTCCGTCGCTCAAACCCTTGCCGCACGGGGCGCCAGCGCCGGCCACCCAGTCGCCCGGCGCGCCGCCCGCCCGCTGCGCATCCTCGCCGTTTCAAGGCCATTCATCCGCGCGCCCCGGCACGTCATCAACCGCCCGCCAATACCCCGCGCGAAAACTTTCTCAAATCCGGCCTGAAACCTGCGCAGTTTTTCTCGCTATCTCCACACCCGAGCAAGATGAGAAAAAACTTTCTCGCCTCTCCGCGAAAAAATAGAGCCATCCAGCTGCCTCCGGCCGGCGTCGCCCGACGCCCCCGCGCAGCCCAGAACAGCACAATCCGGAGACATCCCCATGACCGCTCGCCTGCCCGTCGACGGCACGCCCGCACTATCCGACTACCGTCTGACCGACAACCTGACCGCCACGCGCGGCCGGATCTTCCTGACCGGCACGCAGGCGCTGGTTCGCCTGCTGCTGATGCAGCGCGCGTCCGACACCGCACAAGGGCTGAACACGGCCGGCTTCGTCAGCGGCTATCGCGGCTCGCCGCTCGGGATGGTCGACCAGCAGCTGTGGAAGGCGAAGAAACTGCTCGACGGCAGCGGCGTGCGCTTCCTGCCCGCGATCAACGAGGAACTCGGCGGCACCGCCGTACTCGGCACGCAGCGTGTCGAGGCCGATCCGGAGCGCACCGTCGATGGCGTATATGCGATGTGGTACGGCAAGGGCCCCGGCGTCGACCGCGCGGGCGATGCGCTCAAGCACGGCAACGCATACGGTTCGTCGCCGCACGGCGGCGTGCTGGTGGTGGCGGGCGACGACCACGGCTGCGTGTCGTCGTCGATGCCGCACCAGAGCGACTTCGCGATGATGGCGTGGCACATGCCGGTCGTGAACCCGGCGAACATCGCCGACATGCTCGAATTCGGCCTGTACGGCTGGGCGCTGTCGCGCTACTCGGGCGCATGGGTCGGCTTCAAGGCGATCTCGGAGACCGTCGAGTCGGGCTCGACCGTCGATCTCGACGCGCTGCAGACGCACTGGCCGGCACCCGCGGGCTTCACGCCGCCGCCGGGCGGCCTGCACAACCGCTGGCCGGACCTGCCGAGCCTCACGATCGAGGCGCGCCTCGCCGCGAAGCTCGACGCGGTGCGCCATTTCGCGCGCACCCACAGCATCGACAAGTGGATCGCGCCGGGCGCGCAGGCGAACGTCGGCATCGTCACCTGCGGCAAGGCGCACCTCGACCTGATGGAGGCGCTGCGCCGCCTGGATCTGACGGTCGCCGATCTCGACGCGGCCGGCGTGCGGATCTACAAGGTCGGCCTGTCGTATCCGCTCGAGATGACGCGCATCGAGACCTTCGTCGACGGGCTCGCCGAGGTGCTGGTGATCGAGGAGAAGGGCCCCGTCATCGAGCAGCAGATCAAGGACTACCTGTACAACCGTGCGGACGGCGCGCGCCCGCGCGTGCTCGGCAAGCACGACGCGGCCGGCGCGTGCCTGCTGTCCGAACTCGGCGAACTGCGCCCGTCGCGGATCCTGCCGGTGTTCGCCGACTGGCTCGCGCGCCACAAGCCGGCGCTCGATCGCCGCGAGCGCGTGGTCGATCTCGTCGCGCCGCAGATCCTGTCGAACGAAGCCGACGCGGTGAAGCGCACGCCGTACTTCTGCTCGGGCTGCCCGCACAACACGTCGACGAAGGTGCCGGAAGGCTCGATCGCGCAGGCCGGCATCGGCTGCCACTTCATGGCGTCGTGGATGGAGCGCGACACGACCGGCCTGATCCAGATGGGCGGCGAGGGCGTCGACTGGGCCGCGCACGCGATGTTCACCCACACGAAGCACGTGTTCCAGAACCTCGGCGACGGCACCTACTTCCACTCGGGCATTCTCGCGATCCGCCAGGCGGTCGCCGCGAAAGCGAACATCACGTACAAGATCCTCTACAACGACGCGGTCGCGATGACGGGCGGCCAGCCGGTCGACGGCAGCATCTCGGTGCCGCAGATCGCGCGGCAGGTCGAGGCGGAAGGCGTGTCGCGCTTCGTCGTGGTGTCCGACGAACCGCAGAAGTACGACGGCCATCACGGGCTGTTCCCCGCCGGCACGACGTTCCATTACCGCGGCGAGCTCGACACGGTGCAGCGCGCGCTGCGCGAAACGCCGGGCGTCACCGTGCTGATCTACGACCAGACTTGTGCGGCCGAGAAGCGGCGCCGCCGCAAGAAAGGCGAATTCCCCGACCCGGACAAGCGCCTGTTCATCAACGACGCCGTGTGCGAAGGCTGCGGCGACTGCGGCGTGCAGTCGAACTGCCTGTCGGTCGAGCCGCTCGAGACGCCGCTCGGCCGCAAGCGCCGCATCGACCAGTCGTCGTGCAACAAGGACTACTCGTGCGTGAACGGCTTCTGCCCGAGCTTCGTGACGGTCGAAGGCGCGGCGCTGAAGAAGGCCGCGGGCGCGGCATTCGACGAGGCGGCGCTCGCCGTGCGCGTCGACGCGCTGCCGGTGCCTGCGACGCATCTCGACGCGGCGCCGTACGACATGCTCGTGACGGGCGTGGGCGGCACGGGGGTCGTGACGGTCGGCGCGCTGATCAGCATGGCCGCGCACCTCGAAGGCAAGAGCGCGTCGGTGCTCGACTTCATGGGCTTCGCGCAGAAGGGCGGCTCGGTGCTGTCGTTCGTGCGGATCGCGTCGAGCGACCGGTGGCTGAACCAGGTGCGAATCGACACGCAGCAGGCCGACGTGCTGCTCGCGTGCGACATGGTCGTCGGCGCGAGCGCCGAGGCGCTGCAGACGGTGCGCCACCAGCGTTCGCGGATCGTCGTCAATACGCACCGGATTCCGAACGCATCGTTCGTGCAGAACCCCGACGCGAACCTGCATGCGGACGCCCTGCTCGAAAAGATGCATCACGCGGCCGGCGACGGCTACCTGTCGAGCTGCGATGCGCAGGCGCTCGCCGCGAAATTCCTCGGCGACCCGATCGGCGCGAACATCCTGATGCTCGGCTACGCATGGCAGCTCGGCCTCGTGCCGGTGTCGCTCGCCGCGATGATGCGCGCGATCGAGCTGAACAACGTCGCGGTGCCGATGAACAAGCTCGCGTTCTCGATCGGCCGGATGGCGGCCGGCGACGCGGCAGGCCTCGACGCCTTGTGGAATGCGCGTCACGCGGTGGCCGCGCAGGCCGCACCGCAGACGCTTGCCGAGCTGATCGCCGATCGCGAGGCGCGGCTCGATGCCTACGGCGGCGCGCGTTACGTCGAACGCTACCGTGCGCTCGTGAACGCGGCGCGCGTGAAAGGCGACGATGCGCTGACGCGTGCGGTCGCGACGACGTTCTACCGGCTGCTCGCGGTGAAGGACGAATATGAAGTCGCGCGGCTGTACACGGACGACGCGTTCCGCATGGCGCTCGAAGCGCAGTTCGAAGGCGTGCCGGGGCAGGACTATCGCGTGAAGTTCAACCTCGCACCGCCGACCGTCGCGAAGGCGGGCAGCGACGGCAGCGTGCCGAAGAAACGCGTGTTCGGCCAGTGGATGTGGCCGGTGCTCGGCACGCTCGCGCGCGTGCGCAGCCTGCGCGGCACGTGGCTCGATCCGTTCGGCCGCACGGTCGAGCGCAGGATGGAGCGTGCGCTCGCGGACGACTACGAGACGACGCTCGCGCGCGCGCTCGCCGTGACGAATGCCGGCAATGCGTCGCAGGTCGCGCAACTGGCCGACCTGCACGCCCGCGTGCGCGGCTTCGGTCACGTGAAGGTGCGCAATCTCGCCGGCGTGAAGCGTGCGGAGCGCGAACTCGCGCTGCAGCTCGGCATCGACGCGGCGACCAGCGCGGCCGTGCAGCACGCCGTCGACGAGATGAAGGGCGCGGGGATGCTGAAGGGGATTCCGGTCGTCGTCGCGAAGTAACGCGAACGCGCGGCGGATGTGAAAACGGCGACGCTCGCGCGTCGCCGTTTTTTTACGGCCGGCCGGGCAGCGGCCCCGCGTGCGCCGTGCTCAGACGATGCCTTTCTTGCGCGTCGACAGCGCCGTCTCCGACAGGTCGATCTCGCGGATCAGCTTCGTCAGCGTCTCGTCCGAAATCTTGCTTTCGCTGCGCAGCCGGTACAGCACCGAACGTTCCGCGCGCACGGCCGCGATCCGCATCTGGAGTTCCATCGTTTCGGCCTGCTTCGCTTCCGCGCGCGGCGTGGGGCCGTCCTCGGCGAGTGCGGCGAGGCGGCGGCGGTACTGGTCCATCACGCGTGCGGAGATGTCGGCGCAGCGGGCGGCACCCGATTCGTCGAGATCGGCCGAGATCGCGTCGTGCGACGCATCGATCGCGCGGATCGCGGCCTGCGCGGACGCCGCGCGGGCGGTGCGTTCTTCGTCGGCGAGCGGGTTGCGCGTCGAGCGCACGCCGCGCAGCAGCAGCGGCAGGCCGATCACCGCGACGATCAGCGAACCGAGGATCACGGCCGACGCGACGAAGATCGCGGTGTCGCGCCCGGGCAGCGGCGCGCCGTCGGACAGCGCGACGGGTATCGACAGCACGCCCGCGAGCGTGACCGCGCCGCGCACGCCGCCGACCGTCATCACCGCGATCGTGCGGATGCCGGCCATCGTGCCGGCGAGGCCCTGGCGTGCCGCGCGGCGGCTCGCGATCCAGCGCAGCAGCCACACCCACGTGAAGCGGATCGCATACAGCGCGAGCATCATCGCGCACACGTTGAAGATCATCCGGCCGACGAGCGCGTCGCTCGTGTGGTGCGCATCGACCAGCGCGCGGCCGATGATGTGCGGCAACTGCAGCCCCAGCATGATGAACACCATGCCGTTGAACACGAACTCGATCATCGCCCACGTACTTTCGGCACGCACGCGCGACGCGACCGTGCTTTTACGCGAGAAGCTCGTGTAGTTCATCATCATCCCGGCCGACACGGCCGCGAGCACGCCCGACAGGTCGAGGTGCTCGGCGAACAGATAGGCGGCGAACGGCACGAGCAGCGTCATCACGATGCCCGGGGCCGGATCGCCTTCCTGCTCGGCGTTCAGGAAGCGCGTCGACAGCGCGCTGAACACCCACGACACGACCGCCCCCGTCGCGAGCCCGCCGGCCGCGACGATCACGAACGTGACCGACGCTTCGCGCAGCGAGAACATGCCGGTGAGCGCGGCCGCGATCGCGAACTTCAGCGCGACGAGGCCGGACGCGTCGTTCATCAGCGCCTCGCCTTCGAGGATGTGCATCAGCTGCGGCGGGATGCGGCCCTTGCCGGCGATGCCCGACAGCGCGACCGCATCGGTCGGCGACAGCACGGCCGCGAGCGCGAACGCGATCGGCAGCGGCAACTCGGGTATCAGCCAGTGCGCGAAGTACCCCACTGCGAGTACCGTCATGAACACGAGCCCGAACGCGAGCATCAGGATCGCGCGGCGCTGCAGGTACAGCTCGCGCTTCGGAATCCGCCAGCCGTCCGCGAACAGCAGCGGCGGGATGAACAGCAGCATGAAGATTTCGGGGTCGAACGTGACGTGCAGGTTGAGCTTCGGCCACGCGAGCATCGCGCCGAACGCGATCTGCATCAGCGGCAGCGGCAGCCGCAACGGCAGCAGGCGCGTGATTGCACCGGACAGCGCGACGGTGAGCAACAAAATCAGGACGGTGAAGACGATTTCCATCGATACGGCAAGTGTGGAGAATGAAACGATCGTACGGAGTGTAGCGTGACAGCGTGACGGATGCGCTCGAGTGCGCCGGTGCGTACGCACGGAAATGGTGCATCGCGCGTACGCCACGATGGTGCGACGGGGCTGCGCGCGAGCGCGGCGCACGCGTTCACGGCTTGCACGGAGCTTGCTTGATGCTTGTCTGCCGTCCGGCACGGGCCGGGCAACCGAGGGTTACACCATGACATTGCGCGCGCCGTTTCGAACGCTTGCCGCATTCGACTGCATCACGAGGAGGAAGGTATGACGATCGAGCAACAGGAGCGTCCGGCCGCCGCGTCGCCGTACCGTTTCGAGCGGGAGATGAGCTCCGGCTTCGAGCGTCTGGCGACGCAGTATCGCGACCTGACGCTCACGACCGTGTTCCAGCCGATCTTCAGCCTGTCGCACCAGCGCGCGGTGGGCTACGAGGCGCTGTTGCGCGCCCATGACGGGCTCGACCGCGCGGTGTCGCCGCTCGACGTGTTCGGCGAGGCCGCGCGCCGGGGCGAGCTGCTGCAGCTCGACCGGCTCGCGCAGGCGCTGCATCTCGAGAACTTCGGGCTGCTCGGCGCCGAGCGCGAGTGGCTGTTCCTCAACGTGCATCCGGAGGTGCTGACCGATCCGTTCCAGGCCGCCGCGCTGCTCGCGAACCTGAAGCGCCTCGGCATGCCGCCGCGCCGCGTGGTGCTCGAAGTGCTCGAACAGCGCGCGGACGACGTCGAGCGGCTTGCCGACGCCGTGCGCGAATTCCGCGCGCAGGGCTTCCTGATCGCGCTCGACGATTTCGGCGCCGGTCACTCGAACCTCGAGCGGATCTGGCAACTGAATCCGGACATCGTGAAGCTCGACCGGATCATGCTGTCCCACGCGGCGCACCGCACCGGGCTCACCGCGATCCTGCACGGGCTCGTCACGCTGCTGCACGAGGCCGGCAAGCTCGTGCTCGTCGAAGGGATCGAGACCGAGCACGACGCGCAGATCGCGCTGTCGTGCGAGGCCGATTTCGTGCAGGGCTACTATTTCGGCCGCCCGGCGCCCGGGCTGCCCGACAGCGCGGCAGCGACCGGCTGCATCGGCGAGCTGACCGAGCGCTTCCGTCTGCAGACCGAAGCGCGCGAGCGGCGCGACGCGCAGCGGCTCGCACCGTACCTGCGCGCATTCGAGCGCGCGGCCGAGCGGCTGGCGGCCGGCGAGCCGCTCGACGAAGTGTGCTGGAACTTCCTCGCGCTCGACGATGCCGCCCGCTGCTTCCTGCTCGACGCGCGGGGCCGCCAGTCGGGCCGCAACGTCGTGCTGCGCGCGGATCGTGCGCTTGCCGAGGCGCGCTTCTCGCCGCTTGCGGATGCGCAGGGTGCGAACTGGCTGCGCCGGCCGTATTTCCGCACGGCGATCGCCGAGCCGGGGCGCGTGCAGGTGACGCGCCCGTACCTGTCGATCAACGAGGCGCAGCCGTGCGTGACGCTGTCGGCGGCCTTGCGCATCGGCGATGCGCAGCACGTGCTGTGCGGCGATATCGACTGGGGCGACGAGGAGGCCGACGGCGCATAGCGCGGGCGTCGTGCTGGCGCCGTTCACGCCGCTCGGCTAGGATGCGCGAATTGTCCTGACGATTCGCGAGCCGACCATGAACCGAACCGCCGCTTCCTCCGTGCTCCTCGAAGTGATCGCCACGACCGTCGGCGATGCGAAGGCCGCCGCCCGCGCGGGCGCCGACCGGCTCGAGCTCGTCACCGCGATCAGCGAAGGCGGGCTCACGCCGAGCATCGGCCTGATCGAGGCCGTCGTGGCCGCCGTGCCGATTCCCGTCAACGTGATCGTGCGCCCGCACAGCCGCTCGTTCGTCTACGACGCCGACGATCTGCGCGTGATCGAGCGCGACGTGCGCGCGGCCGTTGCGGCCGGCGCGAACGGTGTCGTGTTCGGTGCGCTCGATGCGCGCGGCGACGTCGATCTCGACGCGCTTGCGCGCATCGCGGCCGCCGCGAACGGGCGCGACCTGACGTTCCATCGCGCGTTCGACGTGTCGCGAGATCTGAATGCCGCGTTCGACGCGCTGCTGCGCGTGCCGGCCGTCACGTCGGTGCTGACCTCCGGCGGCCATCCGTCGGTGCTCGACGCGGCCGCGACGATCACGCGCCTGGTACGGCAGGCCGCCGGCTCGACGTGCACGGTACTGGCCGGCTCGGGGCTCACGGTCGACGCGGTCGGCGATTTCGTGCTGGCCACCGGCGTACGCGCGGTGCATTTCGGCTCGGGCGTGCGGCCGCGCGGCGAGGTGCTGGCGCCCGTGGACGAACAGCTGGTCGGGCGCGTGCGGGCGGCACTCGACGGCGCGGCGGCGCACGTGTGACGCGCAGCGCAACCCGGTCCAGACGGCCGGACGAAAAAAAGCCGGGGCATGCCCCGGCTTTTTCGTCTGCACGCCAAACACAATACGCAATACAAGCGCTTACGCGTTCTCCGCCAGCGCGTCCGCCTGGCTCGCGCGGATGCCGAGGCGTTCGAACAGCGCGCGGTCGCGCTGCGTCTGCGGGTTGCTCGTGGTCAGCAGCTGGTCGCCGTAGAACATCGAGTTCGCGCCCGCGAGGAAGCACATCGCCTGCATCGCGTCGTCGAGCTGCTCGCGGCCGGCCGACAGGCGCACGACGGCCTTCGGCATCGTGATGCGCGCAACCGCGATCGTGCGCACGAACTCGAACGGGTCGAGCGGCGCGGTGCCTTCGAGCGGCGTGCCTTCGATCGCGACGAGGTTGTTGATCGGCACCGATTCCGGGTACGGGTTCAGGTTTGCGAGCTGCGAGATCAGGCCCGCGCGTTCGCGACGCGATTCGCCCATGCCGATGATGCCGCCGCAGCACACGTTGATGCCCGCGTCACGCACGCGGTCGAGCGTGTCGAGGCGATCCTGGTACGTACGCGTCGAGATCACCTGGCCGTAGAACTCCGGCGACGTGTCGAGGTTGTGGTTGTAGTAGTCGAGGCCGGCGTTCGCGAGCTGCTGCGCCTGCTCGTCCTCGAGCATGCCGAGCGTCATGCAGGTCTCGAGCCCGAGCTCCTTCACGCCGCGCACCATCTCGGTCAGCGCCGGCATGTGACGCTCCTTCGGGTTACGCCATGCCGCACCCATGCAGAAGCGGCTCGCGCCGTTCGCCTTGGCCGCACGCGCGGCGTCGAGCACCGTATCGACGTCCATCAGCTTCTCGGCCTTCAGGCCCGTGTCGTGATGCGACGACTGCGAGCAGTAGCCGCAGTCTTCCTCGCAGCCGCCCGTCTTGATCGACAGCAGCGTCGACAGCTGCACCGCGTTCGCGTCGAAGTGCTCGCGGTGCACCTGCTGCGCGCGGAACATCAGGTCGTTGAACGGCAGCGCGAACAGCGCGACGACGTCGGCGACGCGCCAGCGCTGTGGCGCCGGTGCGGCCACGGGGATCGCGTCGGGTTGCACGGCGGCGGTCTGGGCTTGAGTCATGGTGGTTTTCCTGTCGTGGATTCGGGGATGGGGGGCGTCAATGCCGCGCGGTGCGCAGCGTATCGACGAGCGCGGCGATGTCGAGCATCGCCGCGGCGGATTCGGGGGCGGCCGGGCGCATGTGCGCGATGCGGCCCAGCAGCGGCGCGCGGTGCTCGCGCGCGAGCCAGTCGCGGATCGTCGCGACGTTCTCGTCGGCGTACGACATGGCCGGATCGACGTGGTTCGCGACCCAGCCCGCGAGCGTGAGGCCGCGCTGGCGAATCGCGTCGGCGGTCAGCAGCGCGTGGCTGATGCAGCCGAGCCGCACGCCGACGACGAGCACGACGGGCAGGCCGAGCGCGACCGCGAGATCGGCCGTGTCCTGCGTATCGTTGAGCGGCACGCGGAAGCCGCCGACGCCTTCGACGACGACGACGTCCGCGCGCGTCAGCGCTTCGCGGTGGCTCGCGACGATCGTGTCGATGTCGAGCGTCACGCCTTCCTGCGCGGCGACGATGTGCGGGGCCGCGGGCGCCTTCAGCAGGAACGGCGTGCGCAGCTCGGGCGGCAGCACGACGTTCGCGGCCGCATCGAGCTGGTCCGCGTCCTCGTTGCGCCACACGCCGTCGCGTTCATACGCGCCGGCCGCGACGGGCTTCAGCGCGGCCGCGCGCAGCCCGTGGCGCGCGAAGCCGTGCAGCATCGCGGCCGATACGAAGGTCTTGCCGATCTCGGTGTCGGTGCCGGTGACGAACAGGGACAGGGGGGCGTTCATGCTGCCTGCCCGCTGGCTTCGGTGAGCGCGGTTGCGAGCCGCGCGAGATCGTCGAACGAATGCGCGGCCGACAGCGAGATGCGCAGCCGCGACGTGCCGGCCGGCACCGTCGGCGGCCGGATCGCGGGCACCCACAGGCCGTGCGCGTCGAGCGAGCGCATCGCGGCGAGCGTCGCGTCGTTGCTGCCGATCACGAGCGGCTGCACGGCGGTGTGCGAATCGACCGGCTGCCAGCGCGTCGTGCGCAGCAGCGCGCGCGTGCGCTCGATCAGCGCGGCCAGATGCGTGCGCCGTGCGTCGCCTTCGTCGCCGCCGATCACCTTCAGGCTCGCCGATACCGCATGCGCGACGGCCGGCGGCGCGGCCGTC
This sequence comes from Burkholderia sp. IDO3, assembly GCF_003366075.1. NCBI lineage: Bacteria > Pseudomonadati > Pseudomonadota > Betaproteobacteria > Burkholderiales > Burkholderiaceae > Burkholderia > Burkholderia sp. IDO3. The sequence goes on along the minus strand of NZ_CP028963.1, from coordinate 3,325,725 downwards.
GTGAAGATATAGCTGCGCGCGCGCTGGATCATCCATTCGATCACGGTTTCGTGCGCGATGACGAACGCGCCCGCGACGCCGGCGGCTTTGCCGAGCGTGCCGACGTACACGAGGTTCGGCGAGCGCAGCGCGGCGGCTGCGAGCGCGCCGCGCCCCTGCGGGCCGAGCACGCCGAAGCCGTGCGCGTCGTCGACGACGAGCCATGCGCCGTGGCGCTCCGCCAGCGCGACGAGTTCGGCGAGCGGCGCGATGTCGCCGTCCATGCTGAACACGGTATCGCTGACGATCAGTTTCGTTTCCGCATCGGACGCTTCGAGCAGCGCGGCGAGCGCGGCCGTGTCCGCATGCGGGTAGACCTGCACGTTCGCACGCGACAGCCGGATCCCGTCGATCAGCGACGCGTGGTTCAGCGCGTCGGAGAAGATCGTCGCGTGCTTGGCCGTCAGCGCGGTCATCGCGGCGAGGTTCGCCATGTAGCCGGTGCTGAAGTACAGCGCGCGCGGCGCATCGGAGAAGCCGCCCGCGAAGCCGGCGAGCTCGTCCTCGAGCGTCGCGTGCGCGCGCGAATGGCCGCCGAGCAGATGCGAGCCGCCGCTGCCGGAGCCGTAGCGCTGCGCGCCTTCGGCGAACGCGGCGACGAGCGCCGGATGCGCGGCGAGGCCAAGGTAGTCGTTGCTCGCGAAGCCGACGATGTCGCGGCCGTCGACGCGCATGTGCGCGTCGCACGCGGTGTCGGCGGTGCGGCGCACGCGGCGCAGCCCTTGCGCGTCGAGCTCGGCGAGGCCGCGCTGCAGCGTGTCGAGCAGCGGCGTGGTCGTTTCAGGCGCCGATCGTTTCATCGCCCCGCCTCCGCGAGCGTCGCGTCGAGCGTATCGCGCGTGCGTTGCGCGAGCCACGCGATGTCGTCGTCGCTCATCACGTACGGCGGCATCAGGTACACGGTCGTGCCGATCGGGCGCAGCAGCAGTTCGCGTTCGAGCGCCCGTTCGAAGAAGCGCCGCGAGAAGCCGCGTGCCGCATCGCCGTCGAGCGCGACGTCGAACGCGAACAGCGTGCCGCGTTCGCGCAGGTGGCGCACCTGCGGGTGCGCGTCGAGCGGCGCGAGTGCGGCGCGCAGCGCCGCCGATTTGCGCGTGTTGGCCGCGAGCACGTCGTCGCGGGCGAACAGGTTGAGCGTTGCGACCGCCGCGCGGCACGCGAGCGGGTTGCCGGTGTACGAATGCGAGTGCAGGAAGCCGCGCGTGGTGTCGTCGTCGTAGAACGCCGCGAACACGTCGTCGCGCGTGAGCACGAGCGACAGCGGCAGATAACCGCCGCTGATGCCTTTCGACAGGCACAGGAAATCGGGCCAGACGCCGGCCTGCTCGCACGCGAAGAAGGTGCCGGAGCGGCCGCAGCCGACCGCGATCTCGTCGGCGATCAGGTGCACGCCGAATTCGTCGCACAGCGCGCGCAGCCCGCGCACGTACGACGGATCGTGCATCGCCATGCCGGCCGCGCACTGCACGAGCGGCTCGACGATCAGCGCGGCGATCCGGTCGGCGCGTTCGGCGAACAGGCGCCGCACGTCGTCGAGCGCGCGGCCCGCGACGTCGGCGGCCGTCTCGCCCGGCAGCGCGCCGCGCGCGTCGGGCGACGCGACCACGTGCGCATGGCGGATCAGCGGGTCGTACGCATCCTTGAACAGCGCGACGTCGGTCACGCCGAGCGCGCCGATGGTCTCGCCGTGATAGCTGTTCGCGACGCACACGAATTCGCGCTTGTCCGCGCGGCCGCGGTTGCGCCACGCGTGGAAGCTCATCTTCAGCGCGATCTCGACGGCCGACGCGCCGTCCGACGCGAAGAACGCATGCCCGAGCGTGCGCGCGGTGAGCGCGTGCAGCCGCTCGGCGAGCTCGATCGCCGGCTCGTGCGTGCAGCCCGCGAGCATCGCGTGCTCGAGCGTGTCGAGCTGGTCCTTCAGCGCCGCGTTGATGTCCGGGTTCGCATGGCCGAACAGGTTCACCCACCACGAGCTGATCGCGTCGAAGTAGCGGCGCCCGTCGCGGTCGTATAGCCATACGCCCGCGCCGCGCGCGACGGGAATGAGCGGCAGGCGCTCGTGGTGCTTCATCTGGGTACAGGGATGCCAGACCGCGCGCAGGCTGCGCGCGACCCAGTCGTCGGTGGCTGGCGTACTCAAGGCTACTCCGGGGGGTAAAACGGCGGCGGGTATCGAACGCGATACCGCGCGGCGACGGACGAAAACGCGCTGAGATTAGCGTGTTCCGCCGCCCGTTGCACTACCGGTTACAAACGCCGCAAAGCCTTGCCGGGCGGGAGTTAGGCGCAGATCGGGGGCGCTCGGAACGGTACGCGCCAGATGTCCCGAAATGACCGCAGATGACGACGTTCGAGTGACACCTCCCGACAGAAAAAAATCGTGGAGCAGGCGGGCGGCCGACGGTGAAAAATCGGGGCGGGAAGGGAAAAGGGGGAGCGAAGCAGGGTGGTTGCGTGTTGCGATGGACGCGCGGCGTGCTGAATCAGGCGCCGCAGCCGTTCGGGAAAGGCGCTGAGGCTGGCCCGTGCAAGTCGCCGCAGGAGGCTCGCGGGCGGTTCACCTGACACCGGGCGCGCGCGAACGTCGTCGCGAGTTGAAAACGGGCGTTCGCGAAACGGAGAAGGGGGGATGCGGAAAAGGCGCGCGCCTGGAGGCCGTCGCGCGTCCCGTATCCGTATCAGCGCGAAGCCAGCGCGCGCGTATCGGCGTCGTGCTGCGGATTGCCGTCGCCGTTGTCGGCCGTCTGCGTCGCGTTCGCGTTCCACACGACACGCTCGTTGACCGCATACAGCCGGCATGCACCCGCACCCTGTTTCGTGCAGTTGTCGAGCGCGAGCGCCATCGGGTCGTCGCCGCCTTCGGCCCACGACCAGGCGCCTTCTGCCGACACCGCGAACGCGCGGCTCGGATGCTGGCTCAGGAAGTGGCGATAGCCTTCGCGGCCGGCTTCGTCGAGGAACGGCACCGCGTCGACGGCATCGATCGACGCGTAGCCGGTCGCATTCGGTTCGTGCGGGTTGGCGACCGCGTAGCGCACCGACGTCGGCAGGTTCAGTTCGGCAAGGAACGCATGCACGGCCGGCCACCACACGGGCACGCCGTCGCGATCGACGATCAGCCGGTGCGCATCGTCCTTGTAGCGGCCGTAATCGATGAATTGCGCCTGCGTGCCGTGCGACACGTACGCGTCGTGCATCTGCGCGACGAGCGCCGGCGTCCACACCGAATCGTTGTCGCCGTACAGCCACAGCGAACGCACGGCCGTATGCGCGCCGTACTGGTCGAACGCGTCGACCAGATTGCGCTGCCAGCCGTCGCAGAGATCCTGGCGCAGCCCGCCGGAGAAATTGATGATGCCGCGCACGCCGGGCGCCGCCTCGGTGCCGTACGCGACCGACACGAGGCCGCCGTGCGACGTGCCCGCGACGACGATGCGCGACGGGTCGATGTACGACTGGCGAGACATGTAGCGGATCGTCGTGGCGACGTCGGCGGCCTGGGCGAGGCCGTTCTTCTCGACGTTGCAGCCTTCCTGCTGATACGTGCCGCCCGAACCGGCGAAGCCCTGGCGGTTCGGCGCGATGACCGCGTAGCCGCGGCGCACGAATTCGCGCGCGAACGCGACCGGACGGCTGCGCGGCTGCAGATGCAGATCGCCGGTGTTCTTGCCGTGGTTGAAGACGACGAGCGGGAACGGGCCGGGGCCGTTCGGCTTGAACAGCGTGGCCTCGAGCATGACGGAGCCCGACGCATCGGCCGGAATGCTGATGATCTGTTCGTTGAGGTTCGCGGCGACCTGCGGGAGACCCGAATCGCCGTAGTCGAAACGCTCGGCATGGGCGAGCGATCCGTTTGCCGCGGATGCGTCGGCATTTGCGTTCGGCAGCGTACCGGCCTGAGCGGCCGACAGCGCACAGGCCGCCATCCATCCCACCAATACTTTGCTGAACGCCATTCGTAAGCCCTGCCATGCAACATGACCAATCTGACGGCCATCGTAGCCCGACAAATTCGGGTTGTGCAATGCGGGAATTACCCGGCGTCTGACACAGCAACTATTTGTCAGCGTTCACTTACTTCGCCGTCGACATAGCGCCAGAAACCCTGCTCGTCGCGCTCGAAACGGCTGGTTTCATGAAGCCGGTATGCGCGTCCGCCGACCTTGTAGCGGGCCACGAATTCGACCTCCGCGTGCCGTTCGTCGAGCGGCGCATGACGCTTGACGGCGAGGCCGAGCCAGCGCGGTGCGTCGGGCGCATCGGGGTCGGCATCGAGATCGGCCGGGCAGGTGCGCGCGGCCCAGGTCGCGCGCAGGTAGCCGGTCGCGCCGAGCACGTACGCGCTGTACCGCGAGCGCATCAATTCGAGCGCGGTGGGTGCGGCTTCGCCGCCGTCGATGAAGCGGCCGCAGCAGGCCGCATAGCGCGGGGCCGGCGCTTTGCCGGCGGGCGCGGGGGACGCGCCGCCGCACGGGCACGCGTCAGGTCGGTTCGAAGTCATGCGAATCGTGAATTAACGACGCCGGGTTGTGAATCCGGCTTACCAGCTCAGCTCGACGCCGTCGTACTGGAAGAATCGGCCGTTGGCCTGCGAGATGTCCGCGCCGGCTTCGGCGATCACGCGGCGCATGCCGGTCACGCTCGTTTCCGGATCGATCGCGGCCTGCGAGCCGCCCATGTCGGTGCGCACCCAGCCCGGATGCAGCGAGATGCACGCGGCGTGGCGCGTCTGCAGCGACGCGATGCGGAGCACGTCGTTCAGCGCGGCCTTGCTCGCGCGATACAGCCAGCCGGTCGTGCCGGTCGCCTCGGCGATGCTGCCCATCCGGCTCGACATGACGGCCAGCACGCCGCGCGCGTCCTCGACGAGCGGCAGCAGGATCGGCAGCAACTGCATCGGCCCGCGCACGTTCGTATGCATGACCGCGTCGAAATCCTCGGCGACGATCGTTTCGACGCCTTCGGTGCGCGGCCCGTAGACGCCGGACACGACCACCGCCGCGTCGAGCCGTTCGCCGTCGAGCTTCCAGCCGAGCGCCGCGATCTGCTCGGGCTGCGCGATGTCGAGCGCATGCGCGTGCGCGCCGAGCTCGCGCAGCGCGGCGAGCGACGCGTCGTCGCGCGCGGTGGCGATCACGTTCCAGCCGTCGCGCCGGTATTGCCGGACGAATTCGCGCCCCAGGCCGCGCGACGCGCCGACGATCAGTACGGTTTTCATGTTCGCCGCTCCTTTTCGTTGCACCGCCGAGGCGGCGGTGCCGGTGTCAGATCAGTTCGTGCCCGCGGGGATCGCCACGCCGGGGCATGCGGCGTCGACTGCCGGAAGCGGGCGGCGCATCGCGCCGCACCGGCGTCCGCGCCGGTTACTTCGCGTCGTCGCACGGCTTCAGCGTATCGGCGACCGCCTGCGCGACGCCGTCGAGCCGTGCCGCGTCCGCGGCGACCATGTCGTTGTCGGGCGCATGCTGGCCGCGCGCGGTGAGCGCCGCGACGCAGCGCCGGTAGGTCGCGTCGAGCGCGTCGAAGCGCGACACGGCCATCCCGAGGTTGCGCATGCGCCCGTCGTGTACGCCGTACACGAGCCCGTGCACGGTGAGCGACTGGCCGCGCGCCCACGCGTCGTTGACGATCGTCGTGCGGCACACGTTGACCACCTGCTCGATCGAATTCAGTTCGATCAGGCGGCGATAGCGCGCTTCGCCGACCGGCCATTCGTCGAGCAGCGCCGCGTGACGCTCGCGCACGTCCTGCACGTGGTGCAGCCAGTTGTCGGCGAGGCCGACGCGCCGGTTGTGCAGCGCTGCGTTCACGCCCGAGCAGCCGTAGTGGCCGACGACCATGATGTGCTTCACGCGCAGGATGTCGACCGCGAACTGGATCACCGACAGGCAGTTCAGGTCGCTGTGCACGACGACGTTCGCGATGTTACGGTGAACGAACACTTCGCCCGGCGGCAGGCCGATGATCTGGTTCGCGGGCACGCGCGAATCCGAGCAGCCGATCCACAGATATTCCGGCGCTTGCTGGTCGGCCAGACGCGCGAAGAAATCCGGATCGTCGGCGAGCTGGCGCTTGACCCAGGCGTCGTTGTTGTCGAACAGGTGAGAAAGCGGATTGTCTTGGATATTCATCGGTGTGGATTCCGTTGGCGGAAATCGGGGCGATAACGGGTTCGAGGTGCTCGGGCGTCAGGCGGCGCGCTGCGCGTCGCCTTCGCCGTCACGGGCGTCCGTCGCGTCGAAGCGCGCGGGATAGCGCACACGAAAGCGTATCGATACGTCGTACGGGTAAAAATCGGGCAACTCGCCCTGCAGCAGCTTGTCCTTGCTCGCCTGCCACAGCGCGGGTTCGAAAAAGTCCGCGTGATGCTTCATGAACACCGAGCGCACGCGCGGGTCGCCGAGCAGGAACGGTCCGTAGGTTTCCGGAAAGATGTCGTGCGGGCCGACGGTATACCACGGTTCGCCGGACAGTTCGTCTTCTTCGTTGCGCGGCGGCGGCACGCGCCGCACGTTGCAGTCGGTCAGGTATTCGATTTCGTCGTAGTCGTAGAACACGACGCGGCCGTGGCGCGTGACGCCGAAATTCTTGTACAGCATGTCGCCGGGGAAGATGTTGGCCTTCATCAATTCCTTCACCGCGTTGCCGTACTCCTTCACGCCGTGCTCGATGTCCTCGTCGGTGCCGTTCTGCAGGAACAGGTTCAGCGGCGTCATCCGGCGCTCGATGTACAGGTGCCTGATCACGAGGTTGCCGTCCTCGTATTCGAGCAGCGACGGCACTTCCTTCTCCAGTTCGCGCACGAGCGCATGGTCGAGCCGCGCGATCGGCAGCGCGACGCTCGAATATTCGAGCGTGTCGGCCATCCGTCCGAGGCGGTCGTGGCGCTTCACGAGCTGGTACTTCTCCATGATCTGCGCGCGCGTCGTTTCCTTCGGCGGCGGGAAGTGATCCTTGATGATCTTGAACACGTACGGGAACGACGGCAGCGTGAACACGAGCATCACGAGGCCCTTGATCCCGGGCGCGATGATGAAGCGGTCGCTCGAGTGCGACAGATGGTGCAGCAGGTCGCGGTAGAACAGGTTCTTGCCCTGCTTCTGCAGCCCGACCGACGTGTAGATCTCGGCCTTCGGCTTGCCCGGCATGATCGTGCAGAGGAAATCCACGTACGCGGACGGCACGCCCATGTCGACGAGGAAATACGAGTGCGAGAAGCTGAAGACGATTTGCAGCTGGTCGCGGCGCAGCAGCACGGAGTCGAGCGCGAGCACGCCCGGCCGCACGTGCCGGATCGGCACCGCGAACGGCAGCACGCGATCGGCGTTGATGATGCGGCCGACGATGTACGCGCTCTTGTTGCGGAAGAACAGCGACGACAGCACGTGGATCTGGAAATTCGGCGCTGCTTCGAACTGGCCGAATTCGTCGGTGATCGCCTGCATCACGCAGCCGATGTCGCGCGCGAGATCCTCGAACGGCGGCTCCAGCTGGAAGTTCGTGACGATGCGCTCGAGCGTGGCCGCGAGCCCGTCGGTGGCCGGGTAGTACGCGCGGTAGGTCGGCTTCGCGGCCGGCTCGTCGTTCTCGAGATATTCGGTCGAGATCGCGGGCCGAACGAAGATGAAATCGTTGCTGAAATACGAGCGGTGCAGGATCTTGCAGCACACCGAATTGAAGAACGTTTCCGCGCATTCGGGCTGCCGGTGCGACGTGAGCAGGCCGATGTAGTGCAGCTTGATCTGCTGCCAGACCTCGTCGTCGATGTCTTCCGCGTCGTATTCATCCTGCAGCACCTCGACGCATTCCTTCACGCGATCGTCGTACGACGTGATCCGCTCGCGCGCCAGCCGCTGCAGCCCGTGCCAGTCGGTGCGCTCGTATAGCGTCTTCGCTTCGACGGCAGCCTCCCGGAAGATCCGGTAGTGGCGGTCGAAGTATTCGAGCATCGTCTGGGCGACGTCGAAACCGATCTGCGACGACAGCAGCTTGGGGAAGTGATTCATTGCGTGCAGGCTCGTTCAAGAGGGGCTGTAAGCAGTCGCCATTTTAGCGCCCAAGTCGGCGATTCAATGACTTTCGCGGTGCGGCACCGAGCGTCGTCAATGTGCAGGTTATTCGCCGTTGAGTGCCGTTCGGTGCATCTTCGCGTAAAGATACGGGTACGGAACCGATTCTGGCACGAACTTTTTTCGACCGGCGAGCGCGTGCCGGGCACGCGTTTCGCACGACGGCGATAGAATCGACGCGATGCCCGCGGCGGCGCTTTCGCATCCGCATCGGCAACCGTACCGCAACGATAACGACGAGACGCCCCACCGATGAACGCACTGGAACACCAACTCGACTATCCCTTCGCCGACACGCTGCCCGCCGCGGGCGACACGTTCGAGGTCGCGCCCGGCGTGCGCTGGCTGCGCATGCCGCTGCCGTTCTCGCTCGACCACATCAATCTCTGGCTGCTGCGCGACGAGATCGACGGGCAGGCCGGCTGGACGGTCGTCGACTGCGGGATCTCGTCGGACGCGATCCGCACGCACTGGGAACAGATCTTCGACCGGCATCTCGACGGGCTGCCGGTGCTGCGCGTGCTGGTCACGCACTGCCACCCCGATCACTTCGGTCTCGCGAACTGGCTGTGCGAGGGCGGCGACAAGGGCCGCTGGAACGTGCGGCTGTGGATGACGCTCGGCGAATACATGTTCGGCTGCCTGATGGCGGCCGGCAACGGCTCGAACGCGGGCGGCGCGGCCGCGGCCGATCACTTCGCGCGTCACGGGCTGACCGATCCCGTCGCGCTCGACAAGCTGCGCAGCCGCCGCAGCTACTACGCGGATCTCGTGCCGGCCGTGCCGCCGCGCTACCGGCGCCTGCGCGAAGGCGATACGGTGAAGATCGGCGCACGCACGTGGCGCGTCGTCACCGGCTACGGCCATTCGCCTGAGCACTGCGCGCTCCACAGCGAAGCGGACGGCGTGCTGATCTCCGGCGACATGGTGCTGCCGCGTATTTCGACGAACGTGTCCGTGTTCGATCTCGAACCGGAAGCGAACCCGCTCGCGCTGTATCTGGAATCGCTCGGCCGCTACGAGACGATGGCGCCCGACACGCTCGTGCTGCCGTCGCACGGCAAGCCGTTCCGCGGCGTGCGCACGCGCATCGCGCAACTGCGCGCCCACCACGACGCGCGGCTCGACGAAGTGCGTGTCGCGTGCGCGGAGAAGCCGGCGAGCGCGGCCGACATCGTGCCGATCATGTTCCGCCGCCGCGAGCTCGACATCCACCAGATGACGTTCGCGCTCGGCGAGGCGCTCGCCCACCTGAACCTGCTGTGGCTCGCGGGCGAACTCGTGCGCGAGCACGGCGAAGACGGCGTGATTCGCTACGCGCGGGCCTGACTTCCCCGGTCGCCGTTGTTTCCTCCCCGATTGCCATACGATCCATGCCACGCAATGTCAGTCTCTCCGACCTCATCACGCTCCCGGCGATCCGGACACTGGCCGACGCGAAATCCTTCGAGCGCGGCCGAACCTACCATCGCGACGGCGCGGTTTCGCGATTGATCGAGCGCGATGGCGAGCTGTCGGCGACCGTGCGTGGTACGTATCGCTATTGCGTCGAATTCGCGGTCGGCAACGACGATACGCTGCACTACGCTTGCAATTGCCCGGTCGGCGACGACGGCGCGTTCTGCAAGCATGCGGTGGCGGTCGCGCTGTCATGGCTGGAGAACAGAGGCGACGAGGTTTTCCACGACGATGAACGCGAGCCGGTGCGGCCGCGGCGCAAGCGCAAGACGCACGCGGAATTGATTCGAGACCATCTGGAGACGCTCGACGAGCAGGCGCTGCGCCGCTGGCTGCTCGACGCGGCCGAGCGCGACCGATCGTTGCGCGACAGGCTGCTGTTCGACGCACGTGCGGCGCAGGCCGGCGACGTCGCGAGCCTGCGCGCCGCCGTCCGGCAAATGGCCCGCGTGTCGCGGCCGCTCGCCTGGGACGAGGCGCACGTGTTTGGAGAGCGGCTGTTCGAGCTTGCAGACATGCTGCGGCGACAGTTGGCCGGTCCTCATGCGATGCAGGTCGTCGAACTGGCCGAACTCGCGATTGCCGATGCGGAAGCGAGCCTCGAACAGATCGACGACTCGGACGGTAGCGTTGCACCCGGAATCGGCGAACTGGCGGCTCTGCACCTCGATGCATGCATTCAGACACGGCCGGATCCGATGAAGCTGGCGGACCGACTGTTTCGCCTGCAGGCCGCCGGCCAGTGGGATACGTTCCGTGATGTACTGCCGGCCTACACGGAGGTGCTGGGCGACGCGGGATTGGGCCGCTATCGGGAACGCGTCGAGGAAAATTGGGCCGTGCTGCCCGCGCGGCCGCTGAACAAGCGCGACGAGTACGCGCATGACGTGGTGCGCCACAATCTCGAGCATGCGATGGAGACGCTCGCGAAACACGACGGCGACGTCGACGCGCTGATACGCATCTGGTCGACGGACCTGTCGGCGTCGTACCGGTATGCGCAGATCGCGGAGCTGTGCGCTGAGCACAAGCGTTTCGACGAAGGGCTGGCATGGGCCGAACGCGGAATGCGCGAGATGAAGGACCGGCACGACGATCGGCTGATGGGCTTCTGCATCAACGAGCATTTGCGGCGGCGCGCGTTCGATCGGGCGGACGCGCTCGCGTGGGAGCGCTTCGCGGGCCATCCAACGGCCGACGCATTCCGTGTATTGAGGAAGGTCGCGAAGCGGACGGGGCGAGACGCTACCGTGAAGGCGCGCGCGATCTCCCATCTGCAGTCTCTTGCCCGCGAGCGCGAAGCGGCGGGGCGGCCCGGCACCGGTGCGCGGCGCTGGGAGCCGCCGCCGCGCACCGAGCTGGTGAAGCTCTTGCTCGCGGAGCAGGACGCCGCCGCCGCGTGGGACGCGTTTCAGGGCGGCCCGGTCGACACCCTCGTGTGGCCGACGGTGGCCGCTGCGCGGGCGAGGACGCATCCCGAGGAGGCGATCGCGCTGTATCACCGGTATCTGCCGTTCGCGCTCGACCATGGCGCGCGCAGTGCGCGATACGACGAGGCGTTCGGCGTCGTGCGTGAAATCCGCTCGCTGCGGGCTGCGCATCGTCAGCAGGCGGCATTCGACGTGGAGCTCGACGCCATTCGCAAGACCTATCGTGCGAAGCGCAATTTCATCAAGCTGCTCGAGAAGCTCGACGCGTGATCCGGCTGACAAGGAGAGGACGGCATGGAAATGAATGTCGATCTGCAGGCAGTCGACGACGCCGTGCTCGCGCTCTTGCATCTGACGCTACATGACGGCAATCGCGCGTGGAAAAGCTTTGATTGGGATGCGCTGAATCGGTTGCACGAGCGCGGTCTGATCGGCGACCCGGTCAACAAGACGAAATCCGTCATCCTGACGGATGAAGGCTTGCGGGAATCGGAGCGGCTCTTCAGGCGGCAATTCGTCGATTCGGGCGGCGCGTGAACGGAGGCGCGATCGTAAGCGCCAATCACGCGACGGGTTCGTCATGCCACCCGTCGCGCTGCCATTGCGAAACGTGATGCAACGCGGCGCACGGGCTGCAAGCGACGGGCGAACGCGCCGTCGCTTGCGCGCCACGCGCGGTTACTGCACGGAGACCGTCGTGAAGTTCTGACGGCCGAACGGGCTGACGTGATAGCCGCTCACGTTCGGGCGCGTGAGCGCCGCCGCGGTCGGGTAGCCGAGCGGAATCCACAGGGCCTGGTCGTGGATGATCTTCTGCGCCGTTTCGTACAGCTTCGCGCGCTTCGCCTGATCGGCGGTCGACTTGCCGTCGGTGATCAGCTTGTCGAGCTGCGCGTCGCAGAAGCGCGCGAAGTTGATGCCCGATTTCACCGCATTGCAGCTGAACAGCGGCGACAGATAGTTGTCCGGATCGCCGTTGTCGCCGGCCCAGCCCATGAACAGCATGTCATGCTGGCCGAGCTTCGCCTGCTTGATCAGTTCGCCCCATTCGATCACCTTTACTTCGGCCTTCACGCCGATCTTCGCGAGGTCGGCCTGCAGCAGTTCCGCGCCGGCCTTCGGGTTCGGGTTCAGCACGCTGCCGGTCGGGCGCGTCCAGATCGTCGTCGAGAAGCCGTTCGGGAAGCCGGCCTGCGCGAGCAGCTGCTTTGCCTTCGCGGGATCGTACGAATACGGCGCGATGTCCTTCGCGTAGCTCCACGTGTTCGGCGGATACGGGTTGTTCGCGGGCGTCGCCGTGTTGTCGAACACGACCTTCAGGTAGGTCGAGCGATCGAATGCGAGGTTCAGCGCTTCGCGCACCTTCTCGTTGTCGAGCGGCTTCTTCTGCGTGTTCAGCGCGACGAACGCGGTCATGAACGCGGGCGTCTGCACGACCTTCAGCGCGCTTTCGCCCTTCGCGGCGAGCACGTCCTGCGGCTTCGGCGACAGCGCGATCTGGCATTCGCCGGCCTTCACCTTCTGCATGCGCACCGACGCGTCGGGCGTGATCGCGTAGATCAGCCGGTCGACCTTCGGCTTCGTGCCCCAGTAGGTCGGGTTCACGTCGTAACGGATCAGCGCGTCCTTCGTGTAGCTCTTCAGCACGAACGGGCCCGTGCCGATCGGTTTCGCGTTCAGGTCGGCCTGCTTGCCGGCCTTCAGCAACTGGTCCGCGTATTCGGACGAGTAGATCGACGCGAAGCCCATCGTCAGGATCGGCACGAACGTCGCGTTCGGCTCGTTCAGCACGAACTTCACCGTGTTGTCGTCGACCTTCGTGACCGACTTCACGAGCTTCACGAGGCCCATCGACTGCGCGTGCGGGAAGCCGCTCGCGCCGGCGACCTTGTGCCACGGGTTCGAATCGTCGAGCATCCGCGTGAACGTGAACACGACGTCGTCCGCGTTCAGCGGGCGGCCCGGCTTGAAGTAGTCGGTGGTCTGGAAGGCGACGTTCGGGCGCAGGTGGAACGTGTACGTCAGGCCGTCGGCGCTGGCGTCCCATTTGTCGGCGAGCGCGGGCACGACCTTCTTCGCGGCTTCGTCGTACGACACGAGCGTGTTGAAGATCACGTCGGCCGATGCGTTGGTCGTGACGAGCGAGTTGTACTGCACGACGTCGAAGCCGTCCGGGCTCGATTCCGTGCAGACGGTGAGCGGCTTCGCGGCGGCGAGGCCGGGAGTGGCGAGGGCGGCGGCGACCGCGGCCGCGGCGAACAGCTTGACGTGCATAGGATCTCCCACGTGGCTTGTGTTTTTTGCTGGGTGACGGGATGCGGGCGCGGCCAGGAAGCGGGCGGGGCCGGCGCGGCTGGCGAATAGCATACCGTCAAAGCGCGCGACGCGTGGAAAAAGGCGCCTGAACGCGGCGAATTGACCGAGAAACGGCTGCGTTCGCGGCGGAATGCGTGCTGGGGCGGCGGGATGAAGGCGGATGCGGGTGCGGCGGAGCGGTGAGCGCCGGCTGATCGGCCAACGCGGTGGGTGTTAGCGGCGACGAGCGGGATCAATGCGGGGGCGGCGAAATCGTCGGGATCGCCGCATCACCGAGCGACGGCGGATCGGCCAGTGCGGCGGGCGTCAGTGGCGACGAGCGGGAGCGATGCGGGGCGGTGAAATCGCCGGGGTCGCCGCATCACCGAGCGACGGCGGATCGGCCAGTGCGGCGGGCGTCAGTGGCGACGAGCAGGATCGATGCGGAGCGGAGAAATCGCCACGGTCGCCACATCATCGAGCGACGATTGCGTGCGGCTGGAAGGCGGCAGCGCGCCGCTTCGGCACGGCACGACGGCGCGGACGAATCCGGCCTGGTGCCGACAATGGCGCACCGGGTGTTCGGCGCGCCCGTTGCGCTCAGTGTGCGCCGGCCTTCGGCTTGCGCGGTGCCTTCTCGAACAGGCGGTCGTAGAGCCAGCGCGGCAGCACGTGCAGCACCTTCGCGACGACGCCCATCTGCCACGGAATCACGCGAAACGCGTGCTGCCGTGCGATCGCACGCGCGGCGCGCGCGGCGAAGCGGTCGGCGTCCATCAGGAACGGCATCCGGTACGGGTTGTGCGCAGTCATCGGCGTGCGGATGTAGCCGGGCGCGATCGTCACGACGCCGACGCCGGCCGGGCGCAGCTCGACGCGCAGCGCCTCGAGATACTTGATCGCGGCCGATTTCGACGCGCTGTACGCGCCGGAGCCGGGCAGGCCGCGCACGCCGGCGACGCTCGCGACGCCGACCAGCGTGCCGTGCCGCGCGGCCGTCATCGGGCCGACGAACGGCTCGAACGTCGCGACCATGCCGTAGTAGTTGATGTCCATCACGTCGCGGAACGCGGCGAGATCGCCCTGGCCCGTGACGGCGCCCTGGCTGATGCCCGCGTTCGCGATCACGACGTCGGGGCAGCCGTGCGCGGCGCTGAACGACGCGGCGGCCGTGGCGAGCGCATCGGCGTCGCGCACGTCGGCGCAATAGACGGAGATGGACAGCTTCGGGAAGCGCCGCGCGAATGCATCGAGTGCATCGGTGCGGCGCGCGACGAGGGCGAGTGTGGCGCCCTGGCGGGCGTACTCCTCGGCCATCGCGAGGCCGAGGCCGCTCGACGCGCCGGTGATGAAGACCTTCAGCGGAGTAGTCATGCCGGCGCGCGGGCGGGGATCAGAGCTTCTTGTCCTGAACCTGCTTCACGAGATAGTCGAGCACTTGTGCGGTGCCCGGGATGCTGTTCGTGTAAGCCGGGCCCGTCTTGTACTTGCCCTGGACGATAACCGTCGGCACGCCGTCGATCGCGTAGTTCTTCAGCAACTCGGCCGATTGCTTCACCTCGCCCTGCACGCTGAACGAGTTGTAGGCATCCATGAACTGCTTCTTGTCGACGCCTTGCGTCGCCAGGAAGTCGGCCTGCGCCTGCGGCGTCAGCAGGTAGTTCTTCTGCTTGTGGATCGCGTTGAAGATCGCCGGCGTGACCTTCTCCGAGATGCCGAGCGCCGACACCGCGTAGTACAGCTTCGAGTGCGGGATGAAATCGTCGCGGAATGCCACCGGCACGCGCTTGAAGTCGATGTTGTTGCCCTGCTTCTTCACCCAGGCCTCGATCGTCGGCTCGAATTCGTAGCAGTGCGGGCAGCCGTACCAGAAGAACTCGATCACCTCGACCTTGCCGGCCGGCGCGGACACCGGCTGCGGCGACTTCATCACCTCGAAGTCCTTGCCGGCGGCGGGGGCGGCGGGCGAAGCCTGGGCGAAGCCGGCGGCAGCCAGGCCCAGGGACAGAAGAAGCGTGCTAAGCAGTTTTTTCATGTTGTGAACGTCGAATCAGTTGCTCGGGTTACGGAACGTAACGGGTTCTGCGCGGGCGCGGCCGGTGGCTTACTGCTTCGTGAAGCGGATCACCGCCGTGTCGACACCTGCATCGGACAGGCGCTGACGGGCCGAGTTCATATCCTCGAATTTCGAGAACGGGCCGACGCGCACGCGGAAATACGTCACGCCGCTGACATCGCGCTTCGACACCTTCGACTCGAAACCCTGGAAGCCCAGGCGCGCGCGTTGCTGCTCGGCGTCGCCTTCCGTTTTATACGCGCCGACCTGCAGGAAGTAGCCGGTGTTCGCGTCGGCCGCGGTCGGCGGCTTCGCTGCGGCGGCGGCCGTCGTGGACGACGTCGGCTTCGCCGTGTTGGCGGCTTGCTGCTGTTTCTGCGCGGCGGCCTGTTGCGCCTGCTTCTGTGCCGCGAAGCGTGCGAGATCGTCCTCGCCGCCTTGCTGCTGTTGCTGCTGCGCCTGCTGCGTCTTCTTCGGCGGCGGCGTGTTGTCGGCCGGCTTCGGCGCAACGGCGACGCCGTTACCCGACGATGCATTGTTCGACGCGCTCGTGCCGCTCGTGCTGTTCGAGCCGCTGGAGCCGTTCGTGTTGCCCGACGGCGGCACTTCGACGATTTGCGGTTCGGGCAGCAGGCCGCCCTGGGTCTGGTTCGCGGCCTGGCCGGGCGCGGTGTTCGGCGGCGCGGGCTGCGCGGCCTGCGGCACCGGCTGGCCGGGCGTCTTGCCCTGCAGTGCGCGGTTCGGGTCGAACTGCTGCGGCTGGCTCGCGCCGTTGTCGGCCGGCGGCGGCGCGACCTTCGACACGAACGGCGACGGCGAACGCGTGATATAGAGCGCCACGACCACTGCGATTGCGAGGCCGACGATCAGGCCCAGCACGATTCCAAGAAATGTCCCTCCGGCTTGTTTCGATTGCTTCGAAGTGCGGCGTGGTTGTGCCATTGCTTGAGTCACCTGCAAAAAGAATCGTGAAAAGGCCGCAGCGGCGCTGCTGCGGCCATTCGCTGCCCGTTTCGGGCTTTACATCTTGGCGGGCGCGGACACGCCGAGCACCGCCAGACCATTCTCGAGCACCTGCCGGGTCGCGGCGAGGAGCGCTGCGCGCGCATTGCGCGGCGCTTCGTCGTCGACCAGCACGCGCTCCGCATTGTAGAACGAGTGGAATTCGCCAGCGAGATCGCGCAGATAGAACGCGACGGCGTGCGGTGCCAGTTCGTTTGCCGCGTGCGTGAGCATGTCCGGATATTCGGCGAGCTTCTGCATCAGCGACACGGCCTGCGGGCTCGTGAGCTGCGACAGGTCGGCGCCCGGCAGCTGCGAGGCGTCGACGTTGTAGCGCGACTTCAGTTCGTTGAGCACCGAGCAGATCCGCGCATGCGCGTACTGGACGTAATAGACCGGGTTTTCGTCGTTCTGTTTCAGCGCGAGGTCGATGTCGAAGACGAACTCGGTATCGGCCTTGCGCGAAATCAGGAAGAAGCGCACTGCGTCGCGGCCGCGCGTGATGGTCGCCTCGTCGATCAGGTCCGGCGCCGTTTCCTGGCCCGGCGCCGCGCCGCCCGACCATTCGATCAGGTCGCGCACCGTCACGTAGCTGCCCGCCCGCTTCGACAGCTTCACTTCCTGGCCGTCGCGCATCACGGTGACCATCTTGTGCAGCACGTAGTCGGGATAGCCCTTCGGGATGCCGACGTGCAGCCCCTGCAGGCCGGCGCGCACGCGCGCGATCGTGCCGTGGTGGTCCGAACCCTGGATGTTGATCACCTTCGTGAAGCCGCGCTCCCATTTCGTCACGTGGTACGCGACGTCCGGCACGAAGTACGTGTACGTGCCGTCCGACTTGCGCATCACGCGATCCTTGTCGTCGCCTTCGTCGGTCGTGCGCAGCCACAGCGCGCCGTCCTGCTCGTAGGTCATGCCGGCCTTGATCAGCGCGTCGACCGTCTTCTCGACGCGGCCTTCGCTGTACAGCGACGACTCGAGATAGTACTGGTCGAACTTCACGCCGAATGCCTGCAGGTCCATGTCCTGCTCGTGACGCAGGTACGCGACCGCGAACTTGCGGATCGCGTCGAGATCCTCGATGTCGCCCGCGCCGGTGACCGGCTCGCCGTCCTTCGCGGCGACCGTCTCGCGGTTCAGGTAGTCGCGCGCGATGTCGGCGATGTATTCGCCGTTGTACGCGGCTTCCGGCCAGCCCGCGTCGCCCGGTTTCAGGCCGCGTGCGCGCGCCTGCGTCGAGATCGCGAGGTTGCCGATCTGCACGCCCGCGTCGTTGTAGTAGAACTCGCGGTGCACCGCGTAGCCCTGGCTCGCGATCACGTTCGCGAGCACGTCGCCGAGCGCCGCCTGGCGGCCGTGGCCGACGTGCAGCGGGCCGGTCGGGTTGGCCGACACGAATTCGAGCAACACTTGTTTGCCTTTTTCGCGGTCCGACGTGCCGAACGCGCGGCCCTGGTCGAACACGGCGGCGATCACCGCCTGCTTCGAGGCGGCCGTCAGGCGCAGGTTGATGAAGCCGGGGCCGGCGATTTCGGCGGCCTCGACGAGCCCTTGCGCGGCCGGCTGGGCCGTGAGCGCGGCGACGATCCGTTCGGCGAGCTGGCGCGGGTTCGTGCCGAGCGGCTTGGCGAGCTGCATCGCGACGTTGCACGCGACGTCGCCGTGCGCGGCGGCCTTCGGGCGCTCCAGCGTGATGACGGGGGCCGCGAAGGCGGTGTCGGCGCCTTTCAGCGCGTGTGCGACCTGCGTGACGCTATCCGCGAGCAGGGCTTCGAGGGTCTGTTTGTGTGCTGGCAGCATGCTGGTAGAAGGCTTCGTTGGTGGCGGCCGGAAACGCCGGCCTGCCGGCGCGCTTTTCGGGCGCGCGTTTCAGGGATCGCAGAATTTTAACAGGTGCTAATATGCCGATCAGGCGCCCCGCGTCCGCGAAGGCCGGACGCCGGCCTGCCGGCGTTCCCCAACCGCGCCGCGCGGGCACAACAAGATGAAAAGGGAATTGTCATGATTACGTTCAAGAGCAAGGCGGCACAGGATCTCGATGTGCTGAAGGATTTCGCCGTGTACGTGCTGAGCCTCGTCGGCAAGCAGCTGGGCGAACGCGGCGTCATTACGCACGACGAACTGGACGGTGCGATCGCGAAGCTGGAAGGGGCGGTTGCCCAGGCCAAGCAGGAACGCGCCGAGCACGCCGGCCATTTCCACGAGGACGACGACGACCACGCGCACCACGAACTGCCGCCGAACCTGGCGCAGCGGGTCGCGCCGTTCCTGATGATGCTGCGCGAAGCGAAGGCCGGCCAGGCCGACGTGCACTGGGGCTTCTGAGCCCCGCTGCCCGCGGGACGCAGGTTCGCACCGCAGAAAAAGCCCGCTTTCGAGCGGGCTTTTTCTTTTCGTCTGACCAAACGGGCGGCTGCCCGGGGAGCGATCAGAGCTGCGGCGCGAGTGCGCGGCGCGCGTCGTCCAGCGACAGCGCCATGCGCTGCGCGTAGTCGTCGAGCTGATCCTGCCCGATTTTCCCGACCGAGAAATACCGGCTGTCCGGGTGCGCCAGATAGAAGCCCGACACGCTCGCGGCCGGCAGCATCGCCAGCGAATCGGTCACGCTCATCCCGATCTCCTCCGCATGCAGCGCGGCGAACATGTCGCGCTTCACGAGGTGGTCGGGGCAGGCCGGGTAGCCCGGCGCCGGGCGGATGCCCGCGTACTTTTCCGCGATCAGCGCGTCGTTGTCGAGCGTCTCGCCGCTCGCGTAGCCCCACAGCTCGCGGCGCACGCGCGCATGCAGCGCTTCGGCGAACGCTTCCGCGAAGCGGTCCGCGAGCGCTTTCAGCATGATCGCGCTGTAGTCGTCGTGATCGGCTTCGAACTGCTTTTCCTTCACGTCGACGCCGAGGCCGGCCGTCACCGCGAACATCCCGATGTAGTCGGCCACACCCGACGCCTTCGGCGCGATGAAGTCGGCGAGCGAGCGGTTCGGGCGCATCACGCCGTCGACCACCGGCCGCACGCTCTGCTGGCGCAGGTTGCGCCATGTGAGCAGCACTTCCGAGCGCGTCTCGTCGGTATAGATCTCGATGTCGTCGTCGTTGACCGTGTTGGCCGGCAGCAGCGAGATCACGCCGTTCGCGGTCAGCCAGCGGCCCTGGATCAGGCGCGCGAGCATCGACTTCGCGTCGGAGAACACGCGCCGCGCCGATTCGCCGACGATCTCGTCGTTCAGGATCGCCGGGTACGGGCCGGCGAGATCCCAGGTCTGGAAGAACGGGCCCCAGTCGATGTAGTTCGCGAGCTCGTTCAGGTCGTAGTTCTTGAACACGCGGCGGCCGATGAACTTCGGCTTGACCGGCGTGTAGCCGGCCCAGTCCACCTTGGTCTTGTTCGCGCGCGCGTCGGCGAGCGTGACCATCGGCTGCTGCTTGCGGTTCGCGTGCTGGTCGCGGATGCGCGCGTAGTCGGACTTCAGCTCGTCGAGATACTTCGTCGCGCCTTCGTCCGACAGCAGGTTCGATGCGACCGATACCGAGCGCGATGCATCGGGCACGTAGACGACCGGGCCTTCGTAGTGCGGCGCGATCTTCACGGCCGTGTGCACGCGCGAGGTCGTCGCGCCGCCGATCAGCAGCGGAATCTTCTTCACGCGGAAGTAGTCGTCGCGCTGCATTTCGGATGCGACGTACGCCATTTCCTCGAGGCTCGGCGTGATGAGGCCCGACAGCCCGATGATGTCCGCGCCTTCGACCTTCGCCTTCGCGAGGATCTCGTTGCACGGGACCATCACGCCCATGTTGACCACTTCGAAGTTGTTGCACTGGAGCACGACCGACACGATGTTCTTGCCGATGTCGTGCACGTCGCCCTTCACGGTCGCGATGACGATCTTGCCCTTCGCGCGCACGTCGCCGCCCGCTTCCGCGAGCAGGCGCTTTTCTTCCTCGATGAACGGGATCAGGTGCGCGACGGCCTGCTTCATCACGCGCGCCGACTTCACGACCTGCGGCAGGAACATCTTGCCCTGGCCGAACAGGTCGCCGACGATGTTCATCCCGTCCATCAGCGGGCCTTCGATCACGTTGATCGGGCGGCCGCCCGCCGCGGCGATCTTCGCGCGCACCTCTTCGGTATCCTCGACGATGAAGGTCGTGATGCCGTGCACGAGCGCGTGCGAGAGCCGCTTCTCGACCGGCTGGTTGCGCCACTCGAGGTTCTCTTCCTTCTTCGCGCCGCCCGCCTTGAACTTGTCGGCGATTTCGAGGAGCCGGTCGGTGGAGTCGTCGCGGCGGTTCAGGATCACGTCCTCGACGCGCTCGCGCAGCTCCGCGTCGAGATCGGCGTACACGCCGAGCTGGCCCGCGTTGACGATGCCCATGTCCATCCCCGCCTGGATCGCGTGGTACAGGAACACGGTGTGGATCGCCTCGCGCACCGGGTCGTTGCCGCGGAACGAGAACGACACGTTCGACACGCCGCCGCTCACCTTCGCGTACGGCAGGTGCTGCTTGATCCAGCGGGTCGCCTCGATGAAGTCGACCGCGTAGTTGTTGTGCTCCTCGATGCCGGTCGCGACCGCGAAGATGTTCGGGTCGAAGATGATGTCTTCCGGCGGGAAGCCGACTTCGTTCACGAGGAAGTCGTACGAGCGCTTGCAGATCTCGGTCTTGCGTTCGTAGGTATCGGCCTGGCCCGTTTCGTCGAACGCCATCACGACCGCCGCCGCACCGTAGCGGCGGATCAGGTTCGCGTGGTGGCGGAACGCTTCCTCGCCTTCCTTCAGCGAGATCGAGTTCACGATCGCCTTGCCCTGCACGCATTTGAGGCCGGCCTCGATCACGTCCCACTTCGACGAGTCGATCATGATCGGCACGCGCGCGATGTCCGGCTCCGACGCGATCAGATTCAGGAAGCGCACCATCGCCGCCTTCGAATCGAGCATCGCCTCGTCCATGTTGATGTCGATCACCTGCGCGCCGTTCTCGACCTGCTGGCGCGCGACGGCGAGCGCCTCGTCGAACTGGCCGTTGAGGATCATCCGCGCGAACGCCTTCGAGCCGGTGACGTTGGTGCGTTCGCCGACGTTGATGAAAAGCGTCCCGGATGTGACGTTGAACGGCTCGAGGCCGGCAAGGCGCATCATGTGATCGGTCATGGCGGTGCGAATTCGTATGAGGTAGGGCGGGCGTTGAGGCGGTCGGTCAGGCGGCGTCGCTGTACTGGCTCGGCCAGCGGCGCGGTTTCACGTCGGCGAGCGCCTTCGCGATCTCGGCGATGTGCTCGGGCGTCGTGCCGCAGCAGCCGCCCGCGAGGTTCACGAGCCCGGCTTGCGCGAATTCCTTCAGCAGGCCCGACGTGATGTCCGGCGTTTCGTCGAAGCCGGTTTCGGCCATCGGGTTCGGCAGGCCCGCGTTCGGGTAGCACGACACGTAGGTGTCGCACAGCTTCGCGAGCTCGGCGATGTACGGGCGCATCAGCGCCGCGCCGAGTGCGCAGTTCAGGCCGAACGTGAGCGGCTTCGCGTGGCGCAGCGAATTCCAGAACGCCTCGACCGTCTGGCCCGACAGGATGCGGCCCGAGGCGTCGGTGACGGTGCCCGAGATCATGATCGGCAGGCGTTCGCCGGTGTCCTCGAACAGTTCGTCGAGCGCGAACAGCGCGGCCTTCGCGTTCAGCGTGTCGAAGATCGTCTCGACCAGGAACAGGTCGACGCCGCCGTCGAGCAGCGCCTTCGCCTGCTGGTAGTACGACGTGCGCAACTCGTCGAACGTGACGTTGCGCGCGCCCGGGTCGTTGACGTCCGGCGAGATGCTCGCCGTCTTCGGCGTCGGCCCGATCGCGCCCGCGACGAAGCGCGGCTTGTCCGGCGTCGTGTATTTCGCGGCCGATTCGCGCGCGAGCTTCGCCGATTCGATGTTCATCTCGACGACGAGGTCTTCCATCTCGTAGTCGGCCTGTGCCACCGTCGTCGCGCCGAACGTGTTGGTTTCGACGATGTCGGCGCCGGCCGCGAAGTACTGGTCGTGGATCTCGCGGATGATCTGCGGCTGCGTGAGCGACAGCAGCTCGTTGTTGCCCTTGATGTCGCGCGGGAAGTCCTTGAAGCGCTCGCCGCGATACGCGGCCTCGTCGAGCTTGTAGCGCTGGATCATCGTGCCCATCGCGCCGTCGAGGATCAGGATGCGCGATTTCAGCAGCGCAGGCAGTTCGGCGCCGCGCGTGTAGGGCGCGTCGAGCGGGGCGGAAGCGGCGAGAGGGGTCGCAGACATGGAGGGAAACCGGCGAAGACGGGAAAACCGTCATTGTAGCCGGTGCGCCGGGGCGCCGCCCGGCCTCGCGCGGCGTGGCGTGGCGCGCGGGTTGCGCGGCTGCGGCGGCGCGGCGCGCACGCACGCACGGGCGTTGTCCTTGCCACGAGGCCGCGGCTTTGCCGCGTGCCGGCCGCACCAAACGAAAACCCCCGCCGGCGAACCGGGCGGGGGCTTGGATCGGAGTGCTCGCGGCACCGCGCCAGCGGCGCGGCGAATGGCCCGGCGCCGTGCCGGGCCGCTCAGGGTTCAGTGCAGGACGACCGGCATCATCATCAGGCTGTCGAACTGTCCGAGGAATTCGTCCACTTCGTCGAGCGACGGTTCGTCTTCGATCAGCTGTTTCACGTGTGCGCGGAATCGCTCGGCAAGTTCGCCGTCGATGAAGATCTCGCGCTGCGCGTTCTTGTCGACGATTTCGTATCCGCCGGCATTCATCAGATGGTGACCGGCCTGCGGCGCAAATTCGACGACGCAGTAGTTGGGGCTGTTGTAGATCATTTGCATGGCGGCACTCCTCTTCGCAGTGGCATCTGGCCTTGTTGTCCCGTAGATGGGGCAGGCCTTGCCGGTTTCAAGGGGCTTGCGCTGCACACCCCGGTCTCCCGTTTGCGTGGGGTGTATCGGTTAGAAGCCGATGTCTATCAAACGTTTCTTATTGTCGTCCGGTGTACTGAAATAGTTGTTAAAGAGTGTCATCGGCCATTTTCGTCAGCGCTTTAATCGGTCGAAATTGCCGATTTGTCGCATTCACGGCCCGGCCGGCGACGACGCAGGCGTTGCAGCCGGTGGCGCGGGCGGTTGCCCGGCGGCCGGCGGCGCGGGTTGTGCCCCGGGTTGCGCCGGTTGTGCGGCCGGCGTGGCCGGTGCCAGCGTACTCGCGGACCCGCTCGTTGCATCGCTGTCGACTCCACCTCCAGAGGGTACACCCGGCGGTGCCAGCGTGCCGTGCCACAGCAGCTCGATTTGCGCGCCGTTCGGCTCCGTCTGCACGAGCCGCGCGGGCAGCCAGCCGAGCGACGGCGCGAGCCACATGTCGATGCGGCGCGTGTCGCCGTCGCGGCGCGGCAGGCGCATGAAGTGTCGGGCCCTGACGATACCGGTCTGGGTCTGCACGTCCTCGTCGCCGATCACGGTGATCGGCCAGGTTTCGCCGCTGTTGTTGTCGATCACGAAGAACTGCTGCGTGACGCCCGGCTTGTACGCGGACGGATTGCCGCGCAAGAGCCCCGACAGCTGCATCAGCATGCTGAAGCGATCCTGCACGCCGTCGGGCAGCGGCGCGTTGTTCGGCGTGCGCGTGAAGACGACCTGATGGATTTCCCGGTTGAAGATCGCGATGTCCTCGGGGCGCCGGCCGCGCTTTTCGACGTAACGGTCGGGCGCGACGCCGAATGCGTCGATCCGGCCTTCGCTGCGATACGTGAACGGGCCGACGAACGGCACCGGCATCGATACCGACAGGTCGTAGGTTCGTCCGTCGGTGCGCCAGTGGATCGTGCCGATCATGTTCTGCATCCCGTTGTAGAACGTGTCGTACTGCAGGTCGCCCGATGGCGGCGCGGAGAACTTCACGCCGTGCGTGGCGGGCCCCGGCGTCGCGGCGCCGCTCGCCGCGCCGGCCGACGCCGCCTGCGCGTCCGACGCGCCTGCCGTGCCGCTCGCGGCGGAGGCGGCGGCCGGCGGCGGTTCGCCGTGCTCGGCCGTTTGGGTCGACGTGAGGACGGGTTCCCGCGCCGGTGCGGGCTTCGGCGCGGCGGGCGGGCGTTTCGCCGGCGCAGGTTCGGCCGGGTGCGCTGCCGGCTTCGGCGCGGGCTGGCGCTCGATCGGCTGCGGCTTCAGCAGTTCGATCTGCACCGGCACCTCGGCGGGCGCGGGCGGCGTGAACGATTCGCGATTGCGCGTCAGCCACAACGCCGCGAGCGCGTGCAGCACCAGCACGACGACGAGCGCGACGCCCGCGCGCAGCCAGTGGCGGGGCAGGGCGTGACGGGAACGGGTGTCGGCAGGCGGCATCGGCGAATCGGAACAGGGTTGGGGCGGTCGCGGCGCACCGCGCGCTGCGCGGCACACGAATCGGACCGCGTGATGCCCCGCGCGTTCGCGGCGCATCACGCGGATTTCGCTCGGGTGTCGCGCGCGTCGCGGGTCAGGCGTCGCGCGCGTCCGGACTATAGCCGAGTTCGTACGACAGTTTTTGCGCGCATGCGCGCAGCGCCGTATCCATCTCGCCGCCCCAGGCGATGTCGAACGAGCCTTCCTGGCCGAGCGCGACGACGGCGAGCGCGAGTTCGCCGACCGCGTCGAACACGGGCATGCAGAACGCATGGACGGTCGGCAGCAGCATCCCTTCGACGCGCGCGGCCTGATGCGCGCGCACGTCGGCGAGCACCGCATCGACTTCGTCGAGCGTGCGCGGGCCGCCGTGATGCGGCGAGCGGCGCGTATCGGCGAGTTCGCGCTCGAGCATCGCGGCGGTCTTGCTGCGCGGCAGGTACGCGGCGAACAGCAGGCCCGTCGCGGAGCCGAGCAGCGGCATCACGTCGCCGAGCTTGAGCGACGCCTTCGCAGGGTGGCTCGATTCCATCCAGTGCACGATCGTCGGCCCCTGGTTGCCCCACACCGCGATGCCGACCGTCTGGTCGACGCGGTCACGCAACTCGGTCAGCGCGATCCGCGCGAGCTTCACGCCGTCGACGCGCGCGAGCCGCGCAAGCCCCATCTGCAGCGCGAAGCCGCCGAGCTCGTAGCGGCCCGAGACGGGATCCTGCGACACGACGCCGAGCCGCGAGAAGCTCACCAGATAGCGGTGCGCCTTCGCAGGGCTCATGCCTGCACGCTGCGCGAGGTCGCGCAGCATCATCGCGCGCGGCTCGCTCGTCAGCACGTCGAGCAGGCGAAAGCCGACCTCGATCGACTGAATGCCGGAGCGAACCTTTTCGCCGCCTTCGCCGCCGTCGCCGGAGCCGGCATCGTCGGTATCGGAGTCGGCGAGATCGTCGTCGGGAAGCGGGCTGGCGGGCATGGGCAACGGGGCGCGAAAATGCGGCAAGGGTCGGGGCGAAAACGGCATGCGCGATCGTGGCGCGCCGCACGGATTCACCATCGTAAAATAGATTCCCTCCATCGTCACTACAACGGCAGATACCCCATGAAACTTGCATCGCTGAAGGACGGCACGCGCGACGGCCAGCTGATCGTCGTGTCGCGCGACCTGCACACCGCGGCGATCGCCGATGCGATCGCGCCGACGCTGCAGCGCGTCCTCGACGACTGGGCGTTCTACGCGCCGCAACTGCGCGACCTGTACGACGCGCTGAACCACGGCCGCGCGCGCAATGCGTTCGCGTTCGACGCGGCGAACTGCATGGCGCCGTTGCCGCGCGCGTTCCAGTGGGCCGACGGCTCCGCGTACGTGAACCACGTCGAGCTCGTGCGGCGCGCGCGCGGCGCCGAGATGCCGCCGGAATTCTGGACCGATCCGCTGATGTACCAGGGCGGCAGCGACGACTTCCTCGGCGCGCGCGACGACGTCGTGTGCCCGTCCGAGGAATGGGGCATCGATTTCGAGGCCGAGGTCGCGGTGATCACCGGCGACGTGCGGATGAGCGCGTCGCCCGACGACGCACTGAAGGCCGTGCGGCTCGTCACGCTCGTGAACGACGTGTCGTTGCGCAACCTGATTCCGGCCGAACTCGCGAAGGGATTCGGTTTCTTCCAGAGCAAGCCCGCCACCGCGTTCGCGCCGGTCGCCGTGACGCCGGACGAGCTCGGCGACGCATGGGAGGACGGCCGCGTGCACCGGCCGATGATCGTCCACTGGAACGGCAGGAAGGTCGGCCAGCCCGACGCGGGCACCGACATGGTGTTCCACTTCGGCCAGCTGATCGCGCACGCGGCGAAGACGCGCAACCTGCGTGCCGGCTCGATCGTCGGCTCGGGCACGGTGTCGAACAAGGATGCGAAGCGCGGCTACTGCTGCATCGCCGAGAAGCGCTGCCTCGAGACGATCGAGCACGGCGCGCCGCAGACCGAATTCATGCGCTATGGCGACACCGTGCGCATCGAGATGTTCGATGCGGCCGGCAAGTCGATCTTCGGCGCGATCGAGCAGTCGGTCGCGCCGCCCGACGGCGCGGCCTGATGCCCATGCGAAGCCCGGCTTCGGCCCGCGCGCCGGGTTTCGCCCGATGTTTGCCCGCGCGGGCTTGGCTACACTCGATTCAGGCGTTTCAAACGTTCGACGCATTTCAGGAACCCGGGAGCTGCGCATGGCCGATCTCGCCGCATACGGCGGTTACGAAGCACTGAAAGTGACGCGCCGCGATCATGGCGTGCTCGACATCGTGATGAGCGGGGAGGGCGCGAACCGCAGCGGCCTCGCGACCGCGAACGCGCGCATGCATCGCGAGCTCGCCGACATCTGGCGCGACGTCGATCGCGATCCCGACACGCGCGTCGCGGTGATCCGCGGCGAGGGCAAGGGCTTTTCGGCGGGCGGCGATCTCGCACTCGTCGAGGCGATGGCGAACGACTTCGACGTGCGCGCCCGCGTGTGGCGCGAAGCGCGCGACCTCGTCTACAACGTGATCAACTGCAGCAAGCCGATCGTGTCGGCGATGCACGGGCCGGCCGTCGGCGCGGGCCTCGTCGCGGGGCTGCTCGCCGACATCTCGATCGCCGCGAAGGATGCGCGCATCATCGACGGCCATACGCGGCTCGGCGTCGCGGCCGGCGATCATGCCGCGATCGTGTGGCCGCTGTTGTGCGGGATGGCGAAGGCGAAGTACTACCTGCTGCTGTGCGAGCCGGTGAGCGGCGAGGAGGCCGAGCGCATCGGCCTCGTGTCGCTCGCGGTCGAGCCGGCCGACCTGCTGCCGAAGGCATACGAAGTCGCCGAGCGGCTCGCGCACGGTTCGCAGCCGGCGATCCGCTGGACCAAGTACGCGCTGAACAACTGGCTGCGCTCGGCCGGGCCGACGTTCGATACGTCGCTCGCGCTCGAATTCATGGGCTTCTCCGGGCCCGACGTGCAGGAGGGCATCCGCTCGCTGCGCGAGCGGCGTCCGCCCGACTTCCGCGGCGACGCACCGTTCTGACGTGCCGTTCGGGTGCGCGCTATGATCGAACCAGAGGCGGCTGTGCGCCGCGCGCCGGCCGCCTTGCTCCCCCAGTCAAACAGGATGCCCGTATGACCACCGATGCTTCCGGTTCCAATCCTTTCGCCGGCTTTGCCGGTTTCAAGCCTGCCGACATGCTCGACCGGATGTGGGACATGATGCGGATGTCGCCGTTCGGCGGCGGCATGGCGTCGTTTCCCGGCGCCGCATCGGGGCTGCCGCCGTCGCTGTCGAGCATGTCCGACATGATGGCGCCGCTCACGAGCGTCGAGGAGCTCGACAAGCGGATCACCGATCTGCGCGCGGTCGAGCAGTGGCTCAAGCTCAATCTCGGGATGCTGCAGTCGGCGATCCAGGCGCTCGAGGTGCAGCGAGCGACGCTCGCGACGCTGCGCGCGTTCGGCGCATTCGCGCAAAGTTCGATGTCGGCGGCCGAAGAGGCCGCTGTCGCGGCCGCGCAGGCGGCGTCCGCGCCGCGCGCCGATGCACCGCCCGCACCGGATGCCGCGGCGGGCGCCGCGGACGCGCCGCCCGCAGGCGATGCCGCGCAGCAGGCGTTCGATCCGTCCGGCTGGTGGAACCTGCTGCAAGCGCAGTTCAATCAGCTCGCGAGCCTCGCGATGACGCAGCCGGGCGCGCAGCCCGCCGCGCCGGGCGAAGCGCCGCCGGCTTCGACGGCCGGCCCGGCGCAGGCCGAGCAGCCTGCACCGGCCGCGGCGGCTGCAGCGGCCGCGCCGCGCAAGCCCGCGGCGAAGCGCGCGAAGCCGGCCGGCTCGGCCGCGGCGCGCGCGGCGGCTGCTTCGTCGCCGGCAACCCGTCCGCCGAAACGCTCGACGTGACGCGAACCCGGTAGCAGGTCGATCATGCGGCTCGCGCTCGTTCTGATGGGAGGCGGCGCACGCGCCGCCTACCAGGTCGGCGTGCTGAAGGCGCTGGCCGAGATCGCGCGCGAGGCCGATCCGCACCGGCACACGCTGCCGTTCGCGGTCGTGTGCGGCTCGTCGGCCGGTGCGATCAACGCGACGTCGGTCGCAAGCCACGCGGACGATTTTTCGCACGGCGTGCGCCGCCTGCTCGAATTCTGGGAGCCGCTGCGCGCCGACTACGTGTATCGCACCGACTGGCTCGGCATTGCGGCGGCGGGCGCACGGTGGCTCGCGACGATGAGCTTCGGCTGGGCGGCGCGCCGTTCGCCGCGCGGGCTGCTCGACAACGCGCCGCTCGCGCACCTGCTGCAGCGCGAACTGAGTTTCCACCGGATCGAGCAGATGCTCGAGAGCCGCCTGCTGCACGCGCTCTCGATCACGGCGCTCAGCTATTCGAGCGGCCGGCACCTGACCTTCTACCAGGCCGCCGAACCGATCCAGGCCTGGCGGCGCGCGCAGCGCACCGCGCGGCTCGTCGACCTGTCGGCGTCGCACCTGCTCGCATCGTCGGCCATTCCGTTCGTGTTTCCGGCCGTGCCGCTCGTGCTCGACGGGCAGATCGAGTACTTCGGCGACGGGTCGATCCGGCAGGTCGCGCCGCTGTCGCCGGCGATCCACTTCGGCGCGGACCGGATCGTCGTGATCGGCGCGGCCGATCCGCGTCCCGAGATTCCCGCCGCGAACGGCTCGGGACTGGTGCGCGGCTATCCGACGCTCGCGCAGATCGGCCAGCAGGTGCTCGCCAGCGTGTTTCTCGATTCGATCGGCTCGGACATCGAGCGGATCGAGCACATCAACCGGATGATCGAGCACCTGCCGCACCAGGTCGAGGTGGACAGCGGCTGGCGGCACGTCGACGTGCTCGCGATCGCGCCGTCCGAGCGCATCGAGCTGATCGCCGCGAAACACCTGAAGCAGATGCCGGCGACGATGCGCGGATTGCTCGGCGCGATCGGCGGCAGCCAGCCTGCCGGCGCGTCGTTCGCGAGCTACCTGTTGTTCGAGGAGGCGTTTACGCGCGAGCTGATCGAGCTCGGCTACCGCGACGGGCGTGCGCAGCGCGAGACGCTGGCCGGCTGGATCGCGCATGCCGACGGCAGCAGCGCGGCGGCGGCCGGCATGTCGCCGGAAGGCGGTCGCGCGGCCGGCGAAATGCGGGTCTGACGCGCACCGAATGCACCCATAGGACGCCATGCTTACAGACGGGTTGCATTTTCGCGACGGTTGCCCGCGACCGATCGCCGCACCGCGGTTGGCGGCGCGCGACCGGGCCGGCGTCTCGGAACGGACATGTACGCATGCTATTATGGCCGCCGCCGTATATACCATATCGAGCAGCCCGCCGGTCCGGCTGCCGCGCGGGAACCCGTCCGGGAGCCGTGTGGCGCAGGGGACGGGCTCGCCAATGAGCCGGCTTGCGCCGGCCCCCACATCAGGCACGCGCAGCCGGTTCCGTTCGAGTGGAGCGGGGCTGCGGCGTGTCACGAGGCGGCAGCGCGGCCGCCGGCTGCCGGACGTGGAATCCGCGTCCGGGGGGCGAATTCACGCGTAAAATTAGAATCTTGGCTGCAAAAAGCGCGCTCGCGCGCCCACGCGGCAACAGTCACGTTTAGAGAAGTCGCATTGCGCAGAACAGGGGTGGGACCATCATGAACACCATGCTTTATCCGGAACTTTACAGGTCGCTCGAAGCTGTCCGCTGGGACATGGAGAAGGACATTCCGTGGGACAAGTTCGACGCTTCACTGCTCACCGACGAGCAGGCGAAGACGATCAAGATGAACGCGATCACCGAATGGTCGGCGCTGCCCGCGACGGAGATGTTCCTGCGCGACAACCAGCATGACAGCGACTTCTCCGCGTTCATGAGCGTCTGGTTCTTCGAAGAGCAGAAGCACTCGCTCGTGCTGATGGAATACCTGCGCCGCTTCCGCCCGGAAATGGTGCCGACCGAGGAAGAGTTGCACGCCGTGCGCTTCCAGTTCGATCCGGCGCCGCCGCTCGAGACGCTGATGCTGCACTTCTGCGGCGAAATCCGCCTGAACCACTGGTATCGCTGCGCGGCCGACTGGCACACCGAGCCGGTCATCAAGCAGATCTACGAAACGATCTCGCGCGACGAAGCACGTCACGGCGGCGCGTACCTGCGCTACATGAAGAAGGCGCTGAACAACTGCGGCGACGTCGCGCGTGCGGCGTTCGCGAAGATCGGCGTGCTGATGGCGTCGGCGCGTCGCACCGAGAAGCCGCTGCACCCGACCAACCTGCACGTGAACCAGGCGCTGTTCCCGCGCGACACCGTGCAGTCGCGCCTGCCGGATCCGGAATGGCTCGAGCGCTGGCTCGACGAGCAGATCCGCTTCGACGGCGACTGGGAAAAGAAGGTCGTCGACCGGATCCTGCACAACCTGTCGATCCTGTTCGAGCGCACGTTCGCGACCGCGCAGGAGCTGAACCGCTACCGCAAGGAAGTCACCGGCCGCCTGCAGTCCGAAAGCGGCCCGTCGTCGGCCGCGCAACCGGCCTGAGGCCGACAGGCATCGCTCCCGGCGTGAAGTCGCGCCGGTCGCGATCGCCGCGCTGCATCCACGCATGAAGCCCGCCCGGCCATCCGGCGGGCTTTTTATCTGGCGCCGCCGTATTTCGTCGCGACGCGCATCGCTTACTCCACCCGACCTCCGTCATGCCCGCTACCTTCGAACGCAAGCTGATCACCCGCGACGCCCTCGTTGCCCTGCGCGCGTCGCTGACTTCGCCCGTCGTGTTCACGAACGGCGTGTTCGACATCCTGCACCGTGGTCACGTCACGTATCTCGCCGACGCCCGGGCGCTCGGCGCGTGCCTGATCGTCGGCGTGAACAGCGATGCGTCGGTGCGCATGCTCGGCAAGGGCGACGACCGTCCGATCAACCGCGAGGAAGACCGGATGGCGCTGCTCGCGGCGCTTGAAAGCGTCGACTGGGTCGTGAAGTTCGAGGAGAAGACGCCCGTGTCGCTGATCGATGCCGTTCGCCCGGACATTCTCGTGAAGGGCGGCGACTACGACATGGACGCGCTGCCGGAATCGGCACTGGTGCGCGGCTGGGGCGGGCGGGCGCTCGCGATTCCGTTCGAGCACGACCGCTCGACCACGGCGCTGCTGAAGAAGGTGCGCGCGCAGCAGTCCTGACGCGAGTGTCGCGCCGTCAGGGCGCGGAGGCCGCGAGCGGCTCGGCCGTGACGGCCGGCGCGGCGATCGGGCCGCCGATCACGGGTTGATCGCTCGCCTGCGCGAGCGGCGTCGCGCGCAGCGCGTCGGGCTGTACTTGCCGGGATAGCACGCCCGGTTCGCGCGGGCCCGCTGCCGGCAGCGGCCAGAACACGCCGCGCACCAGCACGAACGCGAGCAGGTTGGCGAGAAAGAGAACAGCGATCAGCCAGCGCAGCATCGTCGATACTCCTCGTCGTTGGTCAGTCGTTCCACCATTCAGTCCCGTCGGGCCGGCCGTCTGGCCGGCTTTTTCATTGCGGCCGACGGATCGTTCGCGGCGGCCCGGCCGCGTGTGCGCGCTGCCGTGTGCATCCGTCTGCATGGGGGCAGGCCTGCCGTCATCGTGGCGAAACTCGCGGCACGGGCTTTCGGCCGTGCCGCCGGCGCGATGCCGGCCGCTTTCCGTCAATCCTGCGCCGCCGTTTCCGCGGCAATCAGCGCGAGTCCCGACAGGATCAGCGCGTCGTGCCGCGTATGCGGCAGCGGCAGCGCACGCGCGACGTCGTCGGCCGCGCCGCCGGCCAGCACGAGCCGAACCGGCGCCTGCCATGCCTCGACGAGATCGCGCCACGCGCGCTCGATCAGCCCCGCCTGCGCATACAGGCAGCCGGCCGACAGCGAGCGCGGCGTATCGACCTGGAACGGTTCGGCCTGCGCGCCCGCGAGCAGCCCGCTCGCGATGTCGGTGGTGAGCGTCGGCAACTGCGCGGTGTGCGTGCCGAGCGCGCGCATCATCAGCGCCCAGCCCGGCGCGATCAGCCCGCCAGTGAAGCGGCCGTCCGCACGCAGTGCCTCGAGCGTCGTCGCGGTGCCGAACGTCGCAATCAGCACGTGTTCGTCCGGGAACGCCGCGCGCGCGCCGATCAGGCCGGCCCAGCGGTCGCTGCCGAGCTGTTCGGGCGTCGTATAGCCGTTCGTCACGCCGCACTGCACGGGACGCGAGCGTATCGTCGTGCGCGGCAGGCTCGGCCAGCGTGCGTCGAGCAATGCGTCCAGTCGCGCGGCCACGTCGGCGCCCGCGACGTTCGAGATCCAGGCGCCGCGCGGACGCGGCAGGCTCGACCAGTCGGGATCGGCGCCGCCGTCACGCGTATGGCCGAACGCGCCCGTGTCGACGAGCGTGCGCTGCGCGTCGGCGAGCGCCCACTTGATTCGGCTGTTGCCGGCGTCGATCAGCAGATGCGGTTCGCTCATTGTGCTTCGCGCAGCGACACGTCGCCGGCCGCGATCGCCTGCATGCCGTCCGGCGTGTCGAGCAGCAGCTGGCCGGTTGTGTCGATGCCGGTCGCGATGCCGCGCACGCGTTCGACGCCCTGTTCGAGCAGCACGACTTCGCGCCCTGCATACGCGTGCAGCGCGTGCCAGCGCGGCAGGAACGGTGCGAGCCCGTCGGTCCCGAACTGCGCGAGCGCGGGTGTCAGGGCGTTCAGTGCGGCGGCGAGCGTGTCGGTGAGGTTCGCCGATGCGCACGCGGCCGACAGCGCGGCCGGCGGCAACCCGCTCGCGAGCGTCGCTTCGCGCGCGCGCAGCGCGTCGACCTGCGCGGCGACGGCTTCCGCGCCGCGCACGTTGATGCCGAAGCCGATCACGACGGCGGTCGCGTTGGCGGCGGTCCAGACGGTTTCGATCAGGATCCCGGCGAGCTTGCCGACGATGCGCGGCGTGCCGTCGTCGATGGCCGTCAGCAGCAGGTCGTTCGGCCATTTGAGCGCGACGCGCGTGCCGGCGTCGAGCGGCAGCGCCGCGAGCCCTTCCGCGAGCGCGACGCCGATCGCGATGCTCAGGCCGCCGAGCGCGTCGACGGAGCGCGGCACGATGCAGCCGACCGAGCACAGCAGCGCGTTGCCGGGCTGCGCGAACCACGGACGGCCTTGCCGGCCGCGGCCGGCCGTCTGCTCGAACGCGACGCGCACGAGCGGCGCGGGCAGCGCGTTCGCGGTGCGCGGCAGCGCCTTGAGGCGGGTCGCGACGTCGGCGTTGGTCGAGCCGGTGGCGGCGACGATATCGAGCGGCCACGCGCGCGGCGCGGCATCCAGGTGCGCCTCGAGCCGGTTGCGCGCGATGTGCGCGTCGCCGGAATCGGGCGTGTCGGAGGAGGTGGGGGCGTTCATGGGGGCTATTGTAGCGACAGGGGGGGCGGGGCGCGTCGGTAAGGAGGCGGTGATCGATCTGTTTGAAGTATGAGCGGCGATCGGTGTAACGCATTAAGCGCGAATGTACCGTTGCTCCTCTGGGCGGGCGTGCATCCTGGCGAAGGCGCATCGACACACGTAAAACAGTACCTTTCGCGTTTTTGGAATGCCTATCGGGAAACCATAATCGACCGACGTCGACTGATTAGGATTTCGAATTCGTCTGATTGATTCTCCTATTCCAATCGCGCATTTTGGAACAGCGAGTGTTTCGCCAATCAATGATGAAAGGAAATTCAGATGAGTCGTAGCGGGCACGCGTTACCAAGGATTGCTTTGGCGGTCGTCTGTCGGCGTATGCCGCGAGGAGACGGAGGCATTACCGGCAGGTCGACAGCCGCCGGATTTGCAGCGAGGGGCGCTGTCGTTGACGAAAACCGGCGGAGCGCGATGGGTCGAGGTGGCGCAGCATGATCCGCTATTTCCTCGCCAGAGGCGATCGGGGTGGCAGTGCCACGATTACGGAGGGGTTGGAGTCCGTCACGTGTTCCAATCCACCGCCACGCGTGCAGATCGCCACGCTCTACATGAAAACCTATTGCTCGGCCTGTATGCAGGAAGGGTTTGTCTCGCCGAAAGGCCCGAGGTTGCCTGGCAGAGCGCCAAATGGCCAGCCATGGGCGTTGAGCGGAGATGTCAATGCATGCGGGTGCAATCCGCCGCCTGTCTTCCATGCCGAGCGAGGTATGAGGATGTTTGTCGGCCACACGTCTGCGGTTGAGCCGAAAGAACCAGGAAATGGAATTTCGCACCGGCCAATTGCTGATGCTGAATACGACGAGCAGTATGTATTGAAAAACGCGAAGACCGGGCGGCCTTTGGCCCGTGTGTCATACCGAATACATACCAGTTCCGGCGAGCTCTTCAGTGGCACGACCGATAGTACAGGGCATACACAGCGCGTTGCTACGCGCTGCGCGGAGAAACTGAGAATCGAGATAGTCGAGAAGAACGATGCCGCATGATGACTACGAGTACGTGACTGTACACGACTCAGCAGTGACAAACACCGTGCATGGCTCGAAGGTGGAACTTTTACTGGCCGTCGACGAACCACCAATCTGTGAAAACATGACCGATGCGGAATTTCGTACGAGAGTCCTGACTTTACGCGACGACGCCGTGAAAATAATCGCGCAGCGAATTGACGAGCTTGATGCCTGGAAAGGGCCCGCACGGGCAAGAGTCAGGGAGTGGTTTGGGATAGCCGACGAGCCTATTCGAAGTGTGCTGACGAATGGGTTGGCCGCCCTGGTTACGGTCATGAATGGATTGGCGGCAAGGAATTTCGTTCGCTCCGATCCCGAACTTGATAGGGCACTGGGATGTACGCCCAATACCAAGAATCTAGCTGGAGAGGTTGCGCACGTTTGCGGTCCCGATACTGCAACGCATACGATATCGATTACCCCCAAGTTCTGTGAGCTGCCAGACACGAGTGCAGGCACATTTTCCTCGATGCAACTTACCATTGTTCACGAATGCGCTCATTTTCTTGATACGTTCGGAGCGCTTGACTACAAGAACACCTATGGACAATTCCTCAGCAAGCGGCTCGCTAAGGAAAATCCAGCAATGGCAATTAGAAATGCAGACAATATTGCGTGGTATATCCTGTGCGTCGATTAGTCTTGTGGCGCTGTGTGCTTCAAGTGCTGCGTTTGCTTGCAGTTTTGCATTGCAATATTCGAGTAAGCTCGAGCACGGCGCCGTGACCATTTCGAATGTCGACAGGGTGGCCCTAGCCAGCTTGTTGATTACTGTTCGGAACAGTGCCGCGAACAACGGTCCCGTCGTGATCTACGGATATTCCGATGAGCATGAGCGTGATGCAATTGCGATCGCCCGTAACCGGGCGATCGCTGTCCAGGCGTATCTGCTCGATCTCGGTGTTTCGAAAGATCGAATTCATGTCGAATCTAAAATATGGCGAAGTAACTCCGTTGTCCCGCCGGGCGAGCGCAACCAAGTGGAGCTTGAG
Source organism: Burkholderia sp. IDO3 (assembly GCF_003366075.1). Taxonomy (NCBI): domain Bacteria; kingdom Pseudomonadati; phylum Pseudomonadota; class Betaproteobacteria; order Burkholderiales; family Burkholderiaceae; genus Burkholderia; species Burkholderia sp. IDO3. The sequence continues at coordinate 3,289,605 of NZ_CP028963.1, read as the reverse complement.
TTCATTCCGGCGTGTTCATCGGATGGTTGCGATAACCCATGCGAACTGTCCGAAACTCGCTAGCACGCCTGCGCGCGGTTCGTGCCGCCGCCGCGCATTCCCCCCCGAGCTACCGAAACACCGTCACGGCGCCACCACCGGATGCTTCAACGCATGCGCGGTCTCGATCCACTGCGCGTGGAATTCGTCCGCATCGGGCTTGAGCCCCAGCTCGCCGTTGCGATACGCCATTGCGAGCGTCTGCACGGCTTCCGGCAACTCGTGTTCCGCCGCACGGTGATACAGCGCGAGCGCGCGCGCCTCGTCGCGCGGCACGCCGCTGCCGTCGCGGTACGCGTTCGCGAGCATGAAGTCCGCGGCCGGGATGTCCGCACGCGATGCGAGATCGAACCAGTGCGCGGCCTGCACGGGATCGGCGGCGGTGCCGTAGCCGCTGCGATAGATCAGCCCGAGGTAATACGCGGCCGCCGGATCGCCATGCTCGGCTGCTTCGCCGAGCAGGACGCGGGCGCGCGCATAGTCCTTCGGGATGTCGCCGCTGCCGAGCAGCAGCGCCTTGCCGAGCGCGAGCTGCGCACGCCGCGCGGCCGGCGTGTCCGCCTTCCCGTCGTCCTGCACGGCCGTCTCGAGCCAGCCGCGCCCTTCATCGCGCAGCCCCGGCTCGCGCGCATCGACGAGCGCGATGCCGAGCGCCGCCTGCGCGTCGCCCGACCCGCGCCGCGCGAGGGTGCGCAATTGCGCGAGCGCATGCGGCTCGACGGCCTGCGTGACCATTGCCTGCCACTCGTCGAGCTGCGCGGCGCTCGGCGCGGGGCCGGTCGCGCGCCAGCCGGTCGCCGCCGCGGCGACCGCGACAGTCACGGCGGTTGCCGCAAGCAGCGCGGCCGGCGGGAGTTTCGCGCGCAGCAGGCGCCGCGCGGTGGCGGCGAAGCCGGCTTCGGCCGGCCGCATCGTCCGGATCGGTTGCATCACGGGTCTCATGGTCATTGCGTCAGGTCGATCTCGTAGACGGCGAGGTTCTTGCCGGAGCCGTCGTCGGCCGCGACCTGCGTGATGCCGGTCAGCCCGGCCGACGTGGCGTCGCCGAGCCGGTTGGGTGCCGACGCGAACTGCACGTGCGCGACCGAGCTCGCGAGCTTCGTGAAGCGCCAGCTGCGCTGCGCGCCGTCGGCCGCGCGCGTGATCTTGCCGCGCTGCTTCACGAACGCGATCAGCACGTCGCGGTTCGCGTCGGGCGACGCGAAGATCGTCTTGCTGCCGTCGAGGCCCGGGAAGTTGCCGCCGCCGCTCGCGCGGTAGTTGTTGGTCGCGACGATGAACTGCGCGTTCGCATCGATCGGCGCGCCCTTGTACGTCAGGTTCCTGATCCGGCTGCCGACGGGCTGCGTGACGTCGATCTCGTATGCGAGATCGGCGGACGTGAACATGTCGAAGTTGTAGCCGGGGAAGCTGCTGACGAGCGGCTGCACGGTCGCCTTGGTCGGGTCGATCGTGTTGAAGCGCTTCGCGGCCGTCTCGAGCCAGTTCTTCACGTCGGCGCCGCTCACCTTCACCGCGTACACGGTGTTCGGATACAGGTACAGGTCGGCCGCGTTGTTGATCGCGAGCGCGCCCGGCGCGACGTCGGTGTAGTCGCTGCCGCCGCCGAAGCCGCTCTTGAACGGCGCGCTGACCGACAGCACCGGCAGCGACGCGTATTGCGGCAGGTTCGCCTGCACGTAGGTCCGCACGTAGTCGGCCTGCGCCTCGTTGACGATCTGGATCGCACCCGGATCGCCGACGTCCGCGAAGTACGAGTTCATCCGGTAGTCGGTCGAGCCGATCGGCGTCTTCACGTAGTCGATGGTCGCCTGGTGTTCGGCGGCGATCGCGGCGGACACCGACGGATCGGCGGCGACGTAGCTCTTGTCGGCGTTCTGGATCGGCCGCGCCTCGACGGTCGTCTGCGACTTGTCGACGCTCCATGCCTTGCCGTCGAACCTCAGGCCGAGCTTGATTACGCCGAGATGCTTGCCCCAGTAGTTCGCCATCACGGTCGGCACGCCGTTGACGGTGCCCTTCACCTTGTCGACGCCCGGCAGGTTGAACTGCGCGACCGTGCTGTTCGCGTCCGGGAACACCTGGTGCGAGTGGCCGATCAGCATCGCGTCGATGCCGGGCACCTTCGACAGCCACCAACTGCCGTTTTCCATCGTCGGCGAATACGCGGCGTCGTCGAGGCCGCCGTGCGAGATCGCGACGACGAGATCGGCGCCCTTCGCGCGCATCTCCGGAATGTACTTCTCGGCTGCTTCCTTCAGGCCCGTCGTGTAGACCTTGCCGTCGAGCCAGCGCTTGTCCCAGCTCATGATCGCCGGCGGCGTGAAGCCGATGATGCCGATCTTCACCGGCGCGCTGACCGTCGTGCCGTCCGGCGCGACGGCCGTTACCGTGCGGGTCAGGATCGTGTACGGCGTGAACAGCGGTGCGTTGGTCTTCGCGCTGATCACGTTCGAGAGCACCTGCGGGAAGTTCGGGCCCGCGCACTTCTTCTGCTGCGCGGGGGCCGGCAGCCCGTCGACGTCGAACGTGTTGCCGGTCACCTGCGACAGGTACGGCAGCCCGTAGTTGAACTCGTGGTTGCCGATGCCGCCGCCGTCGAACTTCGCGGCGTTCATCACCTTGTAGATCGCGAGCGTCTGGTCGCAGCCGACCGGCTTCACGAGCGCCTGGTAGTCCGACAGCGCGGTGCCCTGGATCGTGTCGCCGTTGTCGAGCAGCAGCGTGTTCGGGTACTGCGCGCGCGCCTGCGCGATCAGCGTCGACACGCGTTCGAAACCGAGCGAGTCGTCCGCGGCGAGCTTGAAATAGTCGTACGACAGCACGTTGGTGTGCAGGTCGGTCGTCTCGAGCAGCGCGAGCGTGGCGGTCGTGCCGGCGGGGGCCTGGGCCTGCGGCTGCGACGATGACGGCGAGGCGACGTCGTCGCCGCCGCAACCGGCGAGGGCGAAGGCGAGGCTGGCGAGCGCGGCGGCGCCGGTCACGCGGCGGCGGGAAAGCGGGGGGAGACGCATCGATTGTCCTGTTCGGTGTTCTGTTCTATGAGTCGCGACGAATCGCGAGGCGCGCCGCGAGATGGCGGCGCGGGCGCCGACGGCCTGAGGTGCGGCGCGTGAGAGTATCGAAAGGAAACATGACGGAAGAATGAAAGGTGGGCGCGCGGCGAACGATGCGGCGGTCCGCGGCGGGTGTCGACGCCTGCCGCTCCCGGCCGCGCGCCCTGACGGAAATCCTCACGTCGCGGCGCCGGACGGTTCGCTACAATGGCCGCTGTCATCCTTTTGCAAACAACCCGCCTTTGGACTTCGAGACTCCTCCCGGCCTGTCGGTCGACGCCGGCGGTCAGGGCCAGACGGTGCGCCTGTACGGCCAATGGACTGCGCTCGCGCTCGCGCGCAATCGCGGCGCGGTTGCGCGCCGCGTTGCGGGCATCGCGTCCGGGCGCGTGAGCGAATGGGATCTGTCGGGTATCGAACGGCTCGACCACGTCGGCGGTCAGGCGCTGTGGCGCGTATGGGGCCGCAAGCTGCCGGACGGTGTCGCGCTGAGCGCGACGCAGCGCACCATCTTCGAGCGCATCGAACGCCTCGACAGCGAGCGCGAGGCGCCCGAGCGCATCGTGCGCGTCGATCCCGTCACGCGGCTCGGCCAGACGATCTTCTCGTTCGGCGAACACCTGCAGGGCGGCATCGCGATGTTCGGCCTCGTGATCCTCGACGCGCTGTCGGTGCTGCGCCGCCCGCAGACGATGCCGTGGAAGGAAACGTCGGCGAACATCTACAGCGCCGGCGCGCAGGCGCTGCCGATCACCGCGCTGGTCGCGTTCCTGATCGGCATCGTGCTCAGCTATCTGTCCGCGCAGCAGTTGCAGATGTTCGGCGCGAACCGCTACATCGTGAACATCCTCGGGCTGTCGGTGATCCGCGAGCTCGGGCCCGTGCTGTCGGCGATCCTCGTCGCGGGCCGCTCCGGGTCGGCGATCACCGCGCAGATCGGCGTGATGCGCGTGACCGAGGAGCTCGACGCGATGCGCGTGATGGGCATCCCGCACGGGCTGCGGCTGATCCTGCCGCGCGTGCTCGCGCTGGGTGTCGCGATGCCGCTGCTCGTGATGTGGACCAACATCATCGCGCTGACGGGCGGCGCGCTCGCCGCGAAGATGGTGCTCGGCATCGACGTCAATTACTTCGTGCGCTCGCTGCCGGGCGTCGTGCCGATCGCGAATCTGTACATCGGCGTTGGCAAGGGCGTCGTGTTCGGCATGCTGATCGCGCTGGTCGCGTGCCATTTCGGTTTCCGGATCAAGGCGAACTCGCAGAGCCTCGGCCAGGGGACGACGACGTCGGTCGTCACGTCGATCACGATCGTGATCCTGGCCGACGCCGTGTTCGCGATCCTGTTCCAGAACGTGGGGCTCGGATGAACGCGTCGAAAGAAACGGCGGCCGATGCCGCGGTGGCCGGTGCCGCGACTGCCCATGCGGCGGCCGTCGGCGCCGGATCGGCCGGCACGCCGCCGGCCGCCGAGGTGCGCGGCGACGACCTCGTGATCGAGGTGCGCAACCTGACCAAGCGCTACGGGCGCAACGTCGTTCACCAGAAGCTCGATTTCGACGTGCGGCGCGGCGAGATCGTGGCGGTCGTCGGCGGCTCGGGTTCGGGCAAGACGACGCTGGTGCGGCAGATTCTCGGCCTCGAGCGGCCGACGTCGGGCACGATCAAGGTGTTCGGCCAAGACACGTCGACGATCGACGACGCGAGCGCGCGGATGATGCGCACGCGTTCCGGGATGCTGTTCCAGCAGGGCGCGCTGTTCTCGTCGATGACGGTGTTCGACAACGTCGCGCAGCCGTTGCGCGAGCTCGGCCGCGTGCCGCCCGACCTGCTGCACGACATCGTGATGCTGAAGCTCGAGATGGTCGGGCTGCCGTGCAAGCACGCGTCGAAGATGCCGGCCGCGCTGTCGGGCGGGATGATCAAGCGGGTCGGCATCGCGCGCGCGATCGCGCTCGAGCCCGAGCTGCTGTTTCTCGACGAGCCGACCGCCGGGCTCGACCCGCAGGCCTCCGACGAATTCGTCGAGCTGATCGCGACGCTGCATCGCACGCTCGGGCTGACGGTCGTGATGGTGACGCACGATCTCGACACGATGGTCGCGCTGTCGACGCGCGTGGCGGTGCTGGCCGACCGCAAGGTGCTGGTCGCAGCACCCGTCGAGGAGGTCGCGAACGTCGACCATCCGTTCATCCACGAATATTTCCTGGGGCTGCGCGGGCGCCGCGCCCTGCAGGCGCTGCCGCCCGAGCGGCGCGCGAAGCTGCCGAAGGCGGCCCTCGAACCGGCGCTGTCCAGCGTCGAGCTGTAACCGGCAAGGACAAGGAACCCTCCGATGGAAAACAAATCACATGCGTTCTGGGCCGGCCTGTTCACGATCGCGCTGACGCTGGCGATCGCGGGCACCGTGTTCTGGTTCAATGTCGACCGCACCGTGCGCGTGCCGTACGACCTGCTCGCGCGCACCAACGTGACGGGCCTGTTCCCCGATGCGGCCGTGCGCTTTCGCGGCCTCGACGTCGGCAAGGTGCAGTCGATCGGCTTCGATCGCACGCATCCGGGACAGATCCGGATCCGGATCATGGTCGACCACGACGCGCCGATCACGCAGTCGACCTACGGCAGTCTCGGTTTCCAGGGCGTGACGGGCATCGCGTTCGTGCAGCTCGAGGATACGGGGCGCGACCTTGCGCCGTTGCCGTCGTCGCCGAAGGCGATCGCGCAGATCCCGATGCGGCCGAGCCTGTTCGACCAGATCCAGGAGCGCGGCGACGTGCTGCTGCGGCAGCTCGAGCAGGCCGCGAAAAGCGCGAATGCGCTGATGTCGCCGGAGATGCGCGAACAGCTGCGCGCGACGGCCGAAAGCCTGCAGCACGCGGCGGACGGGGCGACGACGCTGTCGAAGCAGCTTGCGCCGGCGGTGGCCGCGCTGCCGGAGACGATGCACGAAGTGAATCGCACGATGGCGTCGGCCAACACGCTGCTGCAGCCGAACGGGCCGCTCGTGTCGAACCTGAACAAGGCCGGCACGGCCGCGGAGCAGGTCGGCATCACGCTGAACGATCTCAACGCGCGTGTGCAGTACGACACGCTGCCACGCTTCAATGCGCTGGCGGGCACCGTCGGCGACGCGTCGCGGCAATTGAAGGACGTTGCCGGTGAACTTGGCCGCAACCCGAGCAGTCTGTTGTTCGGTTCGCCCGGCTCCGCGCCCGGGCCCGGCGAAGCGGGCTTCGTCTGGCCGAGTGCGACGGCCGGGCAGTAACGCCCATCGAAACCGGAAACATCATGCAGGATCACGCCATGCCACGAATTCTTGATCGCGCGCTGCGGCCGGCCGCAGCCGCGCTCGCGGTGCTGACGCTCGCGCTCGCCGCCGGCTGTGCCGGCAACAATGCCGCGCTGTCGAACGTTCGCTACGACCTCGGGCCGGCCGCGCCGGTCGTGACGGCCGGCACCGGCCCCGCGCTGAAGGTGCTCGACGTCGCCGCGCCCGACGGGCTCGACTCGGACAAGTTCGTCTACCGCCTCGCGTACGCGGATGCGCAGCGCATGGCCGTCTATCGCGACAGCCGCTGGACCGCGCCGCCCGCGCAGTTGCTCACGCAGCGGCTGCGCGGCGCGCTGTCGTCGCGCGGCGCGGTGCTCGAAGGCTCCGACGGCGTACGCGCGCCGACGCTGAAGGTCGACCTGAACGAATTCGAGCAGGTGTTCGACGGGCAGTCGCAGAGTCATGGCGCGGTCACCGCGCGCGCGACGCTGATGCAGGACGGCAAGGTGCTCGGCCAGCGCACCTTCGTCGCGCGCGCGCCGTCGAGCACGCCCGATGCGGCCGGCGGCGCGCGTGCGCTCGCGGCCGCGAGCGACGAGCTCGTGTCGCAGATCGCCGCCTGGGTCGGCGTGCAGGCGTACGCGGGCACGCCGTGACGCGCGACGCGCGCTCGCGATGAACGCGCCGGACACGCATCGCGCGTCGTCGCTGGCGCGCCAGGCGTTTGCCGCCTACGCGGCGCTCGTCGTCTATGCGTCGCTGTATCCGTTCGGCGGCTGGGTGTCGCTCGGCATCGGGCCGTTCGACTACCTGCTCGCGCCGATGCAGCGCTACGTGACCGCGTTCGACGTGGTCACCAACGTGCTCGGTTACATGCCGTTCGGCGCACTCGGCGTGCTCGCGCTGCATCCGCGCTGGCGCGGGGTGGCCGCGACGCTGATCGTCAGCGTGCTGGGCGTGCTGCTGTCGGGATCGATGGAAGCGCTGCAGACCTACCTGCCGACGCGCGTCGCGTCGAATCTCGATCTCGCGGCCAACGCGCTCGGCGCGCTGCTCGGCGCGGCACTCGCGGCACCCGCCACCGGTGCGCTGCTCGATCGCGGCGCGCTGCGCCGGCTGCGTTTCGCGTGGTTCGAAACCGACGGCTCGACGCCGCTGCTGCTCGCCGGGCTGTGGCCGTTCGCGATCCTCTTTCCGTCGCCGTTCCTGTTCGGCATCGGCGACTGGCCGGCCGCGCTGTGGGAGCGTGTCGACGGATCGATGCAGGACGCGCTGCTCGCGTGGCTGCCGGCCGTGTGGCAGGTGAGCCAGTGGCCCGAGCGCGTCGACGGCTGGCTGTCCGATTCCGCATGGGAAGCCGTGCTCGGCGGGCTGATGCTGTTCGCCGTGCTGGCGATCGCGTCGCTCGCGATGCGCGCCGCCGCCCCGCGCGTGCGACTCCTGATCGCGTTCGTCGTCGCGACGCTCGTGCTGAAGGCGGCCGCCACATTCATGCAGTCGACCACCGGCCTCGTCGTCGTGTGGGCGACGCCCGGCGCGCGGCTCGGCATCGAGCTCGGCTTCGCGGCGGCGCTGATCGCGTTGCGCGTGCCGGCCACGTGGCGCGCCATGCTCGCGGCGCTCGCGCTGCTGGCCGGCGTGGCGCTCGTCAACCTGCTGCCGGTCAATCCGTTCTTCGACTTCACGCTGTCGGGCTGGCGGCAGGGCCGCTACGTGCATTTCAACAGCATCGCGCGCTGGCTCGCGTGGATGTGGCCCTATGCGGCGCTGATCTGGCTCGGCCTGCGCGTCGAGCGCGCGTGGCTGCCCGCGGCGGTGCGGCGCTGACGCGGCGATTCCGGCGGGGCGGCCGCGGCTCGGTCGCGGGCAGCGGCGCGCGCTGCTCGTTATAATCGTCCGCATCCTCGATTGCACGGCACCGCGGCAATCGCCCCTCTTTTCGCCCGGCACCGCGCCGGGCCGCACGTCACCATCATGGATTCCTACTACCAGCACCACGTTTTCTTCTGCCTGAACCAGCGCGATCCGGGCGCCGAGCGTCCGAGCTGCGCGCAATGCGATGCGCAGACCATGCAGGAATACGCGAAAAAGCGCGTGAAGGAACTCGGCCTCGCGGGCCCCGGCAAGGTCCGCATCAACAAGGCCGGCTGCCTCGACCGCTGCGAGGAAGGGCCCGTGATGGTCGTGTATCCGGAAGGCACGTGGTACACGTACGTCGACCAGGCCGACATCGACGAGATCGTCGAATCGCACCTGCGCGACGGCAAGGTCGTCGACCGCCTGAAGATCTGAGCGGGCCGGCCGAATGAACGTTCATACGCAGAAGTCGCTGATCGCCGGCCCGGTCGGGCAGATCGAAATCGCGGTCGACGTGCCGGATGCCGTGCGCGAAGGCCGCGCCGCGCCGCGCGGCATCGCGCTCGTCGCGCATCCGCACCCGCTGTTCGGCGGCACGATGGACAACAAGGTCGCACAAACGCTTGCGCGCACGCTCGTCCAGCTCGACTACGTGGTGTACCGGTCGAACTTCCGCGGCGTCGGCGCGACCGAAGGCGTGCACGACAACGGCATCGGCGAAGCGGACGACCTGCTCGCGGTGCTCGCGCACATGCGCGCGCAGCCGGCCTATGCGGACCTGCCGATCGTGCTCGCGGGCTTCTCGTTCGGCACCTTCGTGCTGTCGCACGTCGCGAAGCGGTTGCGCGACGCGGGCGAGGCGATCGAGCGGATGGTGTTCGTCGGCACGGCCGCGAGCCGCTGGCAAGTCGCCGACGTGCCGGAGAACACGCTCGTGATCCACGGCGAAACCGACGACACGGTGCCGATCGCGTCGGTGTACGACTGGGCGCGGCCGCAGGAACTGCCGGTCGTCGTGATCCCCGGCGCCGAGCATTTCTTCCATCGCAAGCTGCACGTGCTGAAGCGCATCATCGTCGACGCGTGGCGTTGATCCGCTGAACCGGGCGGCGCCGATGCCGCCGCCCGTCGCGTGGCGCGTTGCCCGACGGCTACACGCCGCACGGCAGCCGGTCGCACCGGGTTTCGACACGGTCGCACCGGCTGTCCGCCACGCGGCGCAACCCGACTTGCACACTGCCTGCGCACGCCTTTCGCACGGCTTCGATCGCCATCGCCGGCCGTGAAGCCGCGCTATCCTCTGGAAGCCGATGCGCGCCCGCCCGGCGCACGGTTCGCGAAAGTGCTGTTCGCGGCCACGTATAATGGCCGCATTTCGCGTCGCCCGCGGCCCGGCTGGGCCCATGCGGCGCTCGTTTCGCCGCCTGTCCGCCCGCTCGCGACGGCCGCGAACCGAACGCGTCCGCACGAGTCCAACCGGCGCGTTTCACGTCGCCCGACGAAGTCGGGCGAATGGCCGAAACGCCCGCCGCCTTGCCGTTCAACCCTGCGCGTTTCGCGCCGCACTTTCTGCCATCAGCCTGAATCGATCATGCGTCTGTCACCCCAAGGCCTCAAGTCCCTCGCTTCTTCCATCGCCTTCGGCACCGCCGCGCGCAACGTCGCGCTGGGCGTGATGCTGCCTGTCGCGCTCGCGTCGACGATCGTCGTCGCCGAGGCGAAGCCGGCCGCCAAGGCCCGGGCCGCGCATGCGGCGCCCGCCGCCGAGCAGTTCACCGGCGCGCCCGCGACCTTCATGCCGGGCGCGGTGCCGCCGCCGGGCGTGAACGCGCGTTCGTGGGTGCTCGTCGATGCGACGAGCAACACGGTGCTCGCGTCGGGCAACGCCGACGAACGCGTCGAGCCCGCGTCGCTGACGAAGCTGATGACGGCCTACCTGGTGTTCGAGGCGCTCGACAAGAAGAAGATTTCGATGGAGCAGATCGTCACGCCGAGCGATGCGGTGCGCCGCGTCGGCCACGACGAGTCGCGCATGTTCATCGAGGCGAACAAGCCGGTGTCGGTGCACGACCTCGTGTACGGGATGATCATCCAGTCGGGTAACGACGCGGCGATCGCGCTGGCCGAACTGGTCGGCGGCAGCGAAGGGCAGTTCGTCACGATGATGAACGACGAGGCCGCGCGCCTCGGCATGAAGGGCACGCACTTCGCCGACGTGAACGGCATGCCCGACCCGAACCACTACACGACGGCCGGCGACCTCGCGAAGCTGTCCGCGCACCTGATCCGCGATTTTCCGCAGTACTACAGCATCTTCTCGGAGAAGGAATTCAAGTACAACAACATCCGCCAGGGCAACCGCAACCGGCTGCTGTGGCTGGATCCGACGGTCGACGGCCTGAAGACGGGCCATACGCAAGCGGCCGGCTACTGCCTGATCGCATCGGCCAAGCGCGCGATCCCGGGCGTCGACGGCCAGCGCCGCCTGGTGTCGGTGATGATGGGCGAGCAGAAGGAAGGCGAGCGTACGCAGGACAGCATGAAGATGCTGAACTACGGCTATAGCGCGTTCGATGCGGTGCGCCTGTTCAAGGGCGGCCAGGCGATGTCGACGCCGCGCATCTACAAGGGCAAGGAAAACACCGTGCAGGTCGGCGTGAAGGGCGACCAGTGGGCGACCGTGCCGCGCGGCCTCGGCGACAAGGTCAAGACGGAAGTCGACGTGAACGCGCCGCTGATTGCGCCGCTCGCGGAAGGCCAGCAGGTCGGCACCGTGAAGATCGTCGCCGACGGCAAGACGCTGTCGGAATTCCCGGTCGTCGCGCTGCAGGCCGTGCCGGAAGCGGGTATCTTCGGACGTATCTGGGACTCGATCCTGCTGATGTTCAGCAAGAAGAAGTAAGCGCGACGGGCCTTTGTTTTTACGACTTCATCCCCATCTGGTATAGCCATGAGCCAAGCCGAATTCGAACCGATCGTCTACCTCAGCGTGTCGTCGCAGGAGGAGCTGGTGCCGCTGTCGCAGGCCCGTGTTCCGGTGCTCGACCGCGGGTTCATCTTCGGCGATGGCGTGTATGAAGTCGTGCCCGTTTATGCGCATGACGGCGCGCACGTGCCGTTCCGGATCGAGCAGCATCTGGACCGGCTCGCGCGCAGCCTGAAGAAGATCGGCATCGACAACCCGCACGACGCGGCCGGCTGGCGCGCGCTGATCGAGCGCGTGCTCGCCGCGAACGCGGAAGGCCTCGTCGACGGCAACGCGCTCGTCTACCTGCAGGTGACGCGCGGTGTCGCGAAGCGCGGCCACGCGTTCCCGCCGAATGCGGTGCCGACGGTGTTCGCGATGACGAGCCCGTTGCGCCTGCCGCCGGACGAAGAGCGCGCGCAGGGCGTGCGTTGCGTGACGGCCGAGGATCGTCGCTGGCTGCATTGCGACATCAAGTCGGTTTCGCTGCTCGGCAACGTGCTGATGGCGCAGCATGCGGCCGAACACGATGCGTTCGAGACGATTCAGCTGCGCGACGGCAACCTGACCGAAGGTTCGTCGTCGAACGTGTGGGTCGTGAAGAACGGCGAACTGATGGCGCCGCCGCGCAGCAACAAGATCCTCGAAGGGATCCGCTACGCGCTGGTCGAGCAGTTGGCCGACGAGTGCGGGATTTCGTTCGTCGCGCGCGAGATCAGCGAGGTCGAGCTGCGCTCGGCCGACGAAATCATGATCACGTCGGCCACGAAGGAAATCCTGCCCGTCACGTCGCTCGACGATCTGCCCGTGAAGGGCGGCAAGCCGGGCCCCGTATTCGCGGCGTTGTACGACGCGTACCAGCGCGCGAAAGCGCGCGAGTTTGAACAGTTTGACCTAACCCGGAGAAAGTGATGAGCGAACCGACCAAAACCATCGAGGTCACCGGCGCGATCGATACCCGGAAGGAGTCGCTGCTGGAGTTTCCGTGCGATTTCCCGATCAAGATCATGGGCAAGGCGCACCCGGAATTCAAGGACACGATCTTCAAGGTCGTGGCCGTTCACGACAACGAGATCGACGTCGAGAAGATCGAAGAGCGTGCATCGAGCGGCGGTAACTACACCGGCCTCACGATCACCGTGCGCGCGACGAGCCAGGAGCAGCTCGACAACATCTACCGCGCACTGACCGGCCATCCGATGGTCAAGGTCGTGCTGTAACGCCCTTCCATCCTCCTTCCTGCGCGCACTCGGCGGGGGTCTTCCCCGCCGCGCGCCGCGCGTCCAGCTCGTCGCACAGCAGCTTGAACTTGGCGACTTCCTCGAGAATCCACGTCCTGAACGCCTGCACGCGCGGCGTGTTCAGAAGCGGCGGCGGACACACGAAAAAATAGTGCCACGGGCTCGGCCCGTCGATGTCGAACAGGCGCACGAGGCGTCCGTCGAGCAGGTCGTGCACCGCGAGCGAGCGGCGTATCAGCGCGATGCCCTGGCCGTCGATCGCGGCCAGCAGCAGGTTCGACGAATCCTGATACAGAATCCCGCGTTTCGGCTCGGTCAGCGTGTCGAGCCCCGCCGCGTCGAACCACGGCCGCCACAGCTCGTCGTCCGAGCGCAGCAGGTTGTAGTGCACGAGATCGGCCGGCGTTTGCGGCAGCTTGCCGCCGTTCAGCGTCGGCGCGCAGGCCGGAAAGAACACCTCTTCGAACAGCGGCTCGACGTGCAGCCCCGGATAGTTGCCGAAGCCGAAGCGGATCGCGAGATCGACGTCGTCGCGCGCGAAATCGGTCAGCGTGTTGGTCGACTGCAGTTCGACGTCGATTTCCGGATGCCGCTCGATGAACGTGCCGATGCGCGGCGTGACGAAGCGGGCGGCGAACGACGACAGCATCGACACCACCAGCCGCCGGTCGCGATCGCTCGCGCGCACTTCGCGCGTCGCGTCGGACAGCATCATCAGCGCGGTGCGTACCTGCTGCGCGTAGCGCATGCCGGCGCCGGTCAGGCACAGCCGCTTGCCGTTGCGCGTGAACAGCTGCACGCCCAGCTCCTCCTCGAGCGCGCGCACCTGGTGGCTGACCGCGCCGTGCGTGACGAACAGTTCGTCGGCGGCGCGGGAGAAATTCTCGTGACGGGCAGCGGCTTCGAACGCGCGAATCGCATTCAGCGCAGGGAGCTGGCGGAGGTCCATTTGCTAATTTTCCTCACATCGACGTGAAAATTGGTCGTTTGGTCGGGCGCCTTTAAGTGACTACGATTGTAGCCATCGAAGCACTTATTGGCGGAGTCGATCATGCAAGAAATTTCCTCAAGCATCACGTTCGAAATTCCTACTGGCGAAACCGTGCCGATGCGGGTGCAACGCAGCACGCGCCTGACGGTTCAATGCGGGCCCGTCTGGGCGACGCGCAGCAACGACGTCGAAGACTACTTCCTGGTCGACGGCGACACGCTCAAGCTGCGCCGCGGCGAGCGGCTGTGGCTCAGCGCGGAAAGCGGGCACGGCGCGCACGTCGCGTTCTCGGTGTCGCGGCCGCCCGCGGAAGTCGCGCTCAGCGGGCTCGCGCGGCTGCGCAATCGCGTGAGCGCGCTGCTTCACGACGGCTGGCGCACCGTCTGACGGACCTTTCGTCCGACGGATCCGTGCGATCCGTCCCCTTCCAGGGCCGGCGAGACCCATGGGTTTTCGGTAAACTACCGCCCATGTCCGTCTCGCCGGTTTTCATCGTGCCCACGCCTGTTGCCGTTTCCGAATCGCCCGCCGGGTCCCCGGTTCAGCCCGTGTCGCCGGTCATCGTGCGCTGGCGGGGCAGCGAGGCCTACGAGACGAGCTTCGACGCGATGCGCGCGTTCACCGACACGCGCACGGCCGACACCGGCGACGAGATCTGGGTCGTCGAGCATCCGCCCGTCTACACGCTCGGCCAGGCCGGCGACCCGGCCCACCTGCTGGTGGCCGACAGCGGCGTGCCGCTCGTGAAGGTCGACCGCGGCGGACAAATCACCTACCACGGCCCCGGCCAGATCGTCGTCTACCTGCTGCTGGATCTGCGCCGGCGCAAGCTGATGGTGCGCACGCTCGTGACGAAGATCGAGGAGGCCGTGATCGAAACCCTCGCGGCGTATAATCTCGCTTCGGTCCGCAAGGCGGGCGCGCCGGGAATCTACGTGGCATCCGGCATGCACGAAGGCGCGAAAATCGCGGCCCTCGGCCTGAAGATCCGTAACGGTTGCAGCTATCACGGGCTGAGCCTGAACGTGAAGATGGATCTGCGCCCGTTTCTTGCGATCAACCCGTGCGGCTATGCCGGACTGGAAACCGTCGACATGGCGAGCCTCGAGGTTGCCGCCGACTGGAACGACGTCGCCCACACACTGGTGGGTCGTCTGATTGCCAACCTCGATGGCGAATCCGCGGCCGCCGACAAGCCGCAGGCACTGGAACATTCGAATGACTGACGTTACCGCTTCTCCCGCACCGGCCGATTCGGCCGCGACCCCGGCCTACGATCCGACCGCCAAGCAGAAGGCGCAGGCGAAGACGGCGCGCATCCCGATCAAGGTCATTCCGATCGAGAAACTGAAGAAGCCGGAGTGGATCCGTGTGAAGGCGGCCACCGGCAGTTCGCGCTTCAACGAGATCAAGACGATCCTGCGCGAGCACAATCTGCACACCGTGTGCGAGGAAGCGAGCTGCCCGAATATCGGCGAATGCTTCGGCAAGGGCACCGCGACGTTCATGATCATGGGCGACAAGTGCACGCGCCGCTGCCCGTTCTGCGACGTCGGCCACGGCCGTCCCGATCCGCTCGACGCCGACGAACCGAAGAACCTCGCGCGCACGATCGCGGCGCTGAAGCTGAAGTACGTGGTGATCACGAGCGTCGACCGCGACGACCTGCGCGACGGCGGCGCGGCCCACTTCGTCGAGTGCATCCGCGAAGTGCGCGAGCAGTCGCCGGAAACGCGCATCGAGATCCTGACGCCGGACTTCCGCGGCCGTCTCGACCGTGCGATCTCGATCCTGAACGCGGCGCCGCCCGACGTGATGAACCACAATCTCGAAACGGTGCCGCGGCTGTACAAGGAAGCGCGCCCGGGTTCGGACTACGCGCACTCGCTGAAGCTCTTGAAGGACTTCAAGGCGCTGCATCCGGACGTCGCGACGAAGTCGGGGCTGATGGTCGGCCTCGGCGAGACCGAAGAGGAAATCCTGCAGGTGATGCGCGACCTGCGCGCGCACGACGTCGACATGCTGACGATCGGCCAGTACCTGCAGCCGTCGGAGCATCATCTGCCGGTGCGTGCATACGTGCATCCGGATACGTTCAAGATGTACGAGGAAGAGGCGTACAAGATGGGCTTCACGCACGCGGCCGTCGGCGCGATGGTGCGGTCGAGCTATCACGCCGATCTGCAGGCGCATGGGGCAGGGGTGGTTTGATTGCTCGCTGGCGCTCAATGAATAAAAAAACCCGCTTTGCGGGTTTTTTTATTCGGTTCTTCGTCTCGATATCCTGACGAAGCAGCGCAGCGGCTTCTAGCGCAGGCGCGATTTCGTCAGCGTTCCCATCGGCCGTCGGTATCCGGTCGATTTTCCGTCATTCCGCCTTCGCACTCCTGCTCGTCATAGCAAAGTGCTGCGATCTGCCACCGATCGTCGTGAATCAGCCATAGCTCCAGAAACTTAAACCGGGTAAGCACGCTGCCATCACGTCGCGTCGAGCCAGTACCGGAAATCGATGCCCAGTGTGGGCTTTCCGTGATTGCCGTGATCTCGTTGTGGACCTGCAGATCGAAATTGCGCTGGCCTTTTTCGGACAGGTGTCGTTGTAGATGGGATATTTGCTGGGGCTTGGTGAGTATCCTGTCCCCCTGTTTCACGAAGAAGTGAGGGTTCTCCATAAAATTCAACTGATCGATGTCGTTGTTCATATAGGCGTCGATCCAGACATCCCTCATTTGCAACAGACTGTACTTGTTCTTCATTGTCACCGCCGTTTACCTCACCGAGGCTGGCTCGATGAAAAGACCTGTTTGCTACACGCGCCGATGCACTACCAGTCATAAGTGACACTGGAGCGATGCGCTGATTTTGCTGTCAGTCCTTTACGGACTTCTAGTCCTCAAGCTTGCGAAATCGGGCATCGCGCATTCTGATACTCTCGACCCACAGTTCCCAATCCTCGGCCGAGATGTAGGCGCCAGTCTCTTTCCTGCCTTCTTCCAGAAAGCTAGTCTGTTCATCCAGACTCAGGCTTTCCCAGAACGAGTCCCATACATAGTTCAGCCAGTAGTGAGGATCGCCCTGACTGATATGCAGAACCGGTCCGAACTCATACAACGTGATCCACGGAGGGGTGGGGTGGAGGCCTTGCTCCGAGAGTGTGGCAATCAGCTCAACATCGTTGGAGAGCAAGCGCACGTTTCGCTCTGAAAACCGCCATGTGGGGGAGAGGATTGTACTCAGCGACTGCCCGTCGACTTCGCGCATGAAGTGAAAATATGCCACCTCTTTCCTGCCTTGCCGCACCAGATCGAGCAAAACCGGAAACTGCCTGGGCTGAACATGATGAACCAGCGCAAAAGCATTGATACCTGCATCGCCTTGATATATCGGCTTGGGATAGGTGGGAAGTTGCTGCTTCTTTAGATCGAGTGAACCGGAACCGAAAATAGTTTGCAGTTCACCGAGTGGCTTTCCAAAGGTATTTTCCAGACTCTTCAGACTTCCTCGCTCCGCCCGCTTCGTTTGCAGCTCTTCAACCTTGCGCTTGAAGAAAGACACATCCCCTCCCTCATCATTTATCAAGAATCTGATCGGCAATCATCGAGCCGCCGAAATAGCCGATAGCACCAAAGAGGATGCCGCCGATGGCGCCGGTTATTACGGCACCAGGCCCGAGTTCAACACCGACCATCGCGCCCGCTGTAGCACCTACCCTGGCTCCAGCAACGGCGCCGGCCCAACTACCCGCCCAACCTCCAGCCTGTCGAATGACTTCCTTCTCCAGGGGGCGAATGGACTTTAGACGAATCGATTCATTGGATGCAACCGAGAGGTCATAGCCTGTAAAAACGAGCCCGACGACCTGCACAACACGAGCATATTTGACGATGCCGAGGCTGATAGCCAAACCTCGCTGCGAGAACACGCCTTCACCGGGCACCATTGGCCGTGGCTGAACCAGAACCTCGTTGTCCATTGTCAGGACTTTCTGCTTGATATGTTCCGCCCACCGCCTGTCTTTTGAGCGAGCCCTGGCAGCATACTCATCGATGGCTTGAACAATCTCCTCGGTTGTCACGAGCTTCGCACCCGCTCGCTTGGCTTTGGCGATGTCGACATACACTGTCTTGCCCGCCATTCTCCCCGTGCCTTCAGGATAGATGCTGCTGGTAGAGGCATAGGAAGTGAGCTTGTCGTATTCCAGCACGTGGTCAACAACACTGCCTGGAGCTTTGGGACCGCCCTTGCTCCACAGGCCATATTTTTCTGGATAGACTTCGCGCATCTCACCAAGCGGTGAGAGTTCAAGTTGCTTGAGATATGGGTCGTCGAGCGTGCTGTACGTGCGACGGACCAGCATGCCATCCTTGCCGACTTCTTCAACTGTAACAAAGAAGAAAATGCGAGCAGGCATGTGATGCCCGAGGACATCATGTTGGGAGCCATCGGTAGTGTTGGTCGTTGTTCGATAGACGAAGTTGCTCATTGCTCCCATCGCTCCAGCGCTTGCAGGCCTACTGCTATGTCCAGCGTTGACACATCCTTCGTGTAGACGCGAGGGCAGTAACCTTGCGAATCCGTCAGCCCCTTATAGACCGCCCCTGCTGACGTCCGAATGTGATACGGGGAACTGCAAACAGGTTGATTGTTGCCGTCGAGCACGCGCACGCGCTCATCGCAGTTGCCTCGATACTCTTCCGTCAGAGATTGCCCGGAAGGTCCGTATCCCATCTCTGCGAGGTTGTGAGGCTCGAAGCTATGAAAACTATCGGTTTGGGAGGCGATCATCACAGGAGGAGGATGGCATTTGCAAAGGCACAAGTCGCCATCAAGAGCCTGTTCTTTGCCCATCGTATGATCGGGCCAACGAGGACCTTGAGCCGCGATGACACCCGTGGACTGGCACGCGTTACAGACGACTTGAGCGCCAACAAAAGCTAGAGCTGTGCCGTGATGCCTGCAACTGTCTACCCCCTCGATGACGATGCCACCCGTAGTTGACTTGTCGCCTACCTTAAGCAGGTACCGTTTCATGCTCTTCACCTGTTTTCGCAACAGATGAAGAATTATCACGGTGGCATTGGGCGTAGCAATCAGACGGGTACTAAAAATTCTGGAATCCGAATTTTTTTAAAAGTCTCACGTTTTTTGTCGATTTTTCACCCCGGATGGGCGAAGCGTGCAGCGTCTCGCAAGTTTGCTACGTTTCGTATCGGCTAACGAGCGCCTAGCAGGCGCGGCAACGGCCTGCCCCCGCACGACAATCGCCACCCGACCGGACGCGCGATCCAATCGAGCATGGAAAGCAAAGCTGAAACATCATCGATAGCTTCGCAGGATAAGTTCGCTCCCGCCGCGCGCAAAGCTCGTAAAGTCGGCTCTCCCGCAGCAATGCCCGCATTCGAAGGAGAGCCGCATGTCCCGTTTCAGCTTCATCCGCCGCGCCGTCGTCGCGCTGACCGCCTTTGCCGCGCTCGGCGCGGCGCACGCCGAATCGCGCGAGGTCGTGATCGCGTACCAGGACATGGTCGTGCCGTGGCGCTACGCGCAGGCGAGCGGTGAAGTCGAAAAGGCGACCGGCTACAAGGTCACGTTCCGCAAGCTCGACAGCGGCGCCGACGTGATCCGCGCGCTTGCGTCGGGCTCCGTGCAGCTCGGCGAAGCCGGCTCCAGCCCGATCGCGGCAGGCCTGTCGCAGGGGCTCGACATCTCGCTGTTCTGGGTGCTCGACAACATCAACGACGCCGAGGCGCTCGTCGCGCGCAACGGCTCGGGCGTGACCAGCGTCGCCGGGCTGAAGGGCAAGAAGATCGGCGTGCCGTTCGTGTCGACGTCGCATTTCCATACGCTCGTCGCGCTGCAGGCCGCGGGCGTCAATCCGAACGACGTGAAGATCGTCAACCTGCGTCCGCCCGAAGTCGCGGCCGCATGGGCGCGCGGCGACATCGACGCGACCTACATCTGGGATCCGGTGCTCGCGAAGGTCAAGCAGTCGGGCACGGTGCTGACGACGTCGGGCCGGGTCGCGAAGGAAAGCGGCAAGGCGACCTTCGACGGCTTCGTCGTGAGCCGCAAGTTCGCGCGCGAGAACCCGGCGTTCGTCGCGGGCTTCGTGAAGGTGCTCGCATCGGCCGACGCCGATTACCGTGCGCACGCGGCTGCGTGGAAGGTCGGCTCGCCGCAGGTCGCGGCAGTCGCGAAGGTGTCTGGCGCGAACGTGCAGGACGTGCCGGCGAGCCTCGCGCTCTACGCATTCCCGACGCCGGCCGAGCAGGCGTCGCCGACGTGGCTCGGCGGCGGTGCGCAGTCGGGCGCCGCGAAGTCGCTCGCGGCCACCGCCGCGTTCCTGAAATCGCAGGGCACGATCCAGACGGTGCTCGCCGATTACTCGGTCGGCGTCGATCCGCAGTTCGTGCAGAAGGCCGCGCGCTGAGCGCGGCCATTCGGACAACTCGGGAAACTCATCGCGGAGCCCACGATCATGAGCACGCTGGAAGTCCGTCAGGTATCGGTCTCCTATCCGGGCGAGCGCGGCCGGCCGACGACGCAGGCGCTCGCGCGCGTCGACCTGCGCATCGCGTCCGGTGAATTCGTCGTCGCGCTCGGCGCGTCCGGGTGCGGGAAGACGACGCTGCTGAACTGCATGGCCGGCTTCGTCGCGCCGACGACGGGCGACGTGCGCGTCGACGGCGTGCCGGTCACGGGCCCCGGTGCCGATCGCGGCGTCGTGTTCCAGAAATACGCGCTGCTGCCGTGGCTCGACGTGCTCGAGAACGTTGCGCTCGGGCTGCGCTTCGCGCGCGTGTCGAAGGCCGAACGCGATGCACGGGCGCGCGAGATGCTCGCGCTCGTCGGGCTCGAGCGCCATGCGCATGCGCGCGTGTACGAACTGTCCGGCGGGATGCAGCAGCGCGTCGGCATCGCGCGGGCGCTCGCGAGCGATCCGCGCGTGCTGCTGATGGACGAGCCGATGGGCGCGCTCGACGCGATGACGCGCGGCACGATGCAGGCGCTCGTGCTCGACGTGTGGGCGCGCACCGGCAAGACGGTGTTCTTCATCACGCACGACGTCGAGGAGGCGCTGTTCCTCGCGACGCGTCTCGTCGTGATGACGCCCGGGCCGGGGCGTATCGCGGAGACGTTCGAGCTGCCGTTCGCGCGGCGCTACGTCGAATCGCGCGATGCGCGCGCGGTGAAGTCGTCGCCGGATTTCATCGCGTGGCGCGAGCGGCTGATCGCGTATCTGCATCGCGACGAGCCGGTCGGGGAGACGGTGTGATGCACGAGTTCGCGCGGCAGGGCACGTCCGTCGGGCGCGGACGGATCAGTACTTTGCACAGGCAGGACGACATGAGCACGCAGGATTCCTGGGCGGCCGATCGAGCGGCCGCCGGATTCGGAGAAAACGAGCGCGGCACGCAGCGGCGCGATGCAACGCGCCCGGCGCGTGCGTCGCATCGCTACCGGTTGCCGGGGCAGGGGAAGACGGCCGCCTTGAGCGCGGCGACGGTCGCGGCGCTGGTCGTGCTGTGGTGGGTCGCGACGCATCTGCAGTGGCTGCCGCCGCTGTTCCTGCCCGCGCCGGAAGCGGTGTGGACGGCGTTCGTCGACGCGTGGCACGGCCGCATTCAGGGCGGCCTGCCGTTGTCCGAGCATCTGATGTGGAGCGCCGCGCGCGTGTTCGGCGCGTTCGCGCTCGCGACCGCGATCGGCGTGCCGGCCGGTATCCTGATGGGCGTGAGCCGCATCGCGCGCGGCGTGCTCGATCCGCTGCTGGAGTTCTACCGGCCGCTGCCGCCGCTCGCGTACCTGCCGCTCGTCGTGATCTGGTTCGGCATCGACGAAACGGCGAAGCTGGTCGTGATCTTCCTCGCGTGCTTCGCGCCGATCGCGATGGCGGCGCGCGCCGGCGTGCGCGCGGCGACGATCGAGCAGATCAACGCCGCGTATTCGCTCGGCGGCAGCTTCGCCCAGATCGTGCGCCACGTCGTGCTGCCGGCCGCGCTGCCGGAAATCCTCACCGGGCTGCGGATCGCGATCGGCTTCGGCTGGACGACGCTCGTCGCGGCCGAGATGGTCGCCGCGACGGCCGGGCTCGGGCAGATGGTGCTCAATGCATCGAGCTTCCTGCGCACCGATATCGTCGTGATGGGGATCCTGATCATCGGCGCGATCGCGTGGCTGTTCGATCTCGCGATGCGCTGGGTCGAGCGGCGGGTGGTGCCGTGGAAGGGAAGGGGGTAAGCACCGATTTTGCCCGGGAGTCGTGGCGATGGACAGGACGTGCGGGCGGAGCGAATCCGGTTCAATCCGTCGGGCGTGGTCATGTCGATGTGACGAGTATCGGTGTCGTCACTGGCGTGACGGGATCATGCCACGGTACCGCGACGATAGAGGCTCAGTGCCACCGCCAGTCCGGCCAGCATGCCGGCGCAGCCACGATTGAGCCATTTCAGCGCGCCCCCGGACATTGCTCTCATCATGTGATAGCCGCTCGCGGCGTAGATCGCCATCAACAGAATGTCGATCATGGCAGTGGCGACGGCCAGCACAGCGTACTGGGGCGCGACGCTTGCTTCAGGCTGGATGAACTGAGGCAGGAATGCCGAGAAAAACAGCAGCCCTTTCGGATTGGATAACGCGACCAACAGCGAACGCTTGAATGCGGACCGGCCGTCTCGTGCACCGTCGGCTTGCGCGACGTCGGCCGACGGCATGGTGGCGGGGGCGTGCCAGAGCGCCCAGGCGAGGTACAGCAGATACACGGCGCCCGCCCACTTCAGCATCACGAACAGGTGCTCCGAGGCTTGCATGATCGCGCCGAGGCCGCATCCGACCGCACCGATCAGGATCAGGTCCGACAGCGCGGCGCCGGCAATTCCATAAGCCGCGATGCGCATGCCGCGCGTGGCGCCGTTGTTCAGTGCCAGCAGCATCGTGGGGCCTGGCGTGACCGTGACGGCGGACACCGTGATGACGTACAGCAGGAGTGTCGTCGAGTTCATGTCGGGGCTTCTTGGCGGGTAGCAGAAGCCGTCAGTGTAATGCTGGCCTGACGGGCGGCATACTTTCACTCTGCACCCGCTCACCAGGCGGATTGCGTTGCCAAATTCGCGCACGAGAGTCGGGCCGCGCGCAGGTTGCACCGCTCACCACCCTCAATCCCCCATCGCCACCCCTTCGCGCCGCGGATCCGCTCCGCCGAACCACACCGTCTGTCCCTGCACGTTCAACCGCTGAATCCCCTGCAGCCCCGAGTTCATCTCGACGAGCTGCACGTCATGCCCGCGGCCCTTCAGTCCGTCGACGAGCGCATCCGATATGCGTCCGCGCTCGAGCTGCGTCGGCCCGTTCATCGACCCGAAGTTCGGCAGTGCGATCGCTTGCTGCATCGTCATCCCCCAGTCGAGCACGCCGATCAGCGCCTTCGCGACGTGGTTGATGATCGCGGGGCCGCCGGCCGAACCGACGATCATCGTCACCTGCTTCGTCTTCTGGTCGAACACCAGCTCGGGCGACATCGCCGAGCGCGGCCGCTTGCCGGGCTGCACGCGGTTCGCGACCGGCCGGCCGTTCTCGCTCGACACGAACGAGAAATCGGTGAGCTGGTTGTTCAGCATGAAGCCGCGCACCATCAGCCGCGAACCGAACGCGTCTTCGATGCTCGTCGTCATCGACAGCGCCTGGCCGTAGCGATCGACGATCGCGATGTCGGACGTCGACGGCAATTCGGGGCTGCGGTCGTCGGCCATCGCGAGCGTCGCGCCCTGCGGCGTGCCTGCCTGTGCCACGCCCATGCTGGTGTCGCCGATCAGGCGCGCGCGCTGCGCGAGATAGGTCCGGTCGGTGAGGCTCGCCCAGCTGCCGCCCGGCAGCGGCACGAAATCGGGATCGGCGACGTAGCGCGCGCGGTCCGCATACGCGAGGCGCCCGGCCTCGCTGAACAGGTGCGCGGCGAACGGCGTCGGCTCGTAGCCGAGCTCGGTGCGTACCGGCTTCTGCACGCCGATCTGCTGCCAGTCGGGCATCGCCTGGAGGATGCCGAGCATCTGCGCGATCGCGAGGCCGCCCGACGACGGCGGCGGCATCCCGCAGACGACCGAGCGCCGGTAATCGGTACACAGCGGCGCACGCACCTTCGCCTTGTAGCGTGCGAGATCCTGCAGCGACAGCAGGCCCGGATTGGTCGGATGCTTGCGCACTTTCGCGACGATGTCGCGCGCGATCGCGCCGGTGTAGAACGCATTCGCGCCGCGGTCGGCGACCTGGCGCAGCACGGTCGCGAGCGCGGGGTTCTTCAGCACCGTGCCGGCCGCCTTCGGCGTGCCGTCCCTGTTGTAGAAGTACGCACGCGCGGCCGGATCGCTGCTCAGGTACTTGTCGTTCGCGATCAGCATCGCCAGGCGCGGGCTGATCGTGAAGCCGTGCTCGGCGAGCCGGATCGCGGGCTGGAACAGCCGGCGCCACGGCAGCTTGCCGTGCGCGCGGTGCGCGGCGTCGAGCATCCGAAGCACGCCCGGCGTGCCGACCGAACGCCCGCCGACGACACCTTCGTAGAACCCCATCGGCTGGCCGGTCGGCCCGTAGAACAGGCGATCGGTCGCGGCGGCCGGCGCGGTTTCGCGGCCGTCGTACGCTTGCGTTGCCTTGCCGTCGAAGTACAGCATGAACGCACCGCCGCCGAGCCCCGACGATTGCGGTTCGACGAGCGCGAGCACCATCTGCGTCGCGATCGCCGCGTCGATCGCGGTGCCGCCGGCCTTCAGCATGTCGTAGCCGGCCTGCGTCGCAAGCGGGTTCGCGGCCGCGATCATGAAGTGCTGCGAGGTCCAGCCCGGCTTGTCGGTCCAGCCGGACGACAGTTCGGGCGCGTGAACGCCGGGCAGCGGCACCGCGGCGCCCGACGCGGCGGCAACCGGGACGACGGCGCCCGACGGCGCGGACGGGGACGTGCAGCCGGCGTTGAACGTGACGAGCGCGACGAGCGCGAGCGCGGCGACGAGCGTCGGAGGACGCGAATGCGGACGAATCCGGTCGGACATTGAACCCTCGGCAGCTGTGAAATCGAAGGGGGCGCCGGCGCGGCACGCGCCGTGCGCACGCGGCGCGCTATTGTCGCCGCACGGCCGACGGATTGTCATCAGACAAGAAACCCTGACGCAGCCCGCCGGGCCCGCCCCGGCCGGTCTTTCCGGCCTGTTCGAGGATGAACTCTATGAACGTCGACGTGGCGCGCGTGTGGTGCCGGTTCGGCATGTACAGCATGTACATATGCGTGCCGAAGATGCTGAGGCGGTACGCATCGAGCGACGTGACGACGGTGCCGTGCCGGATGTCGTCCTGCATCACGTAGTCGGGCACGATGCCGACACCGATCCCGCCGAGGATCGCCTGGCGCAGGAACAGGAAGTTCTCCGAAATCAGCGTGGGTTCGAGCAGCACCTCGTGGCGCTCGTCGCCGAGATACGCGGCGATTCTGAGCTGCCGCCCCATCACCGTCGCGGTGACGACCGGCGCGGCGGCCAGCGCGCCGAGGCTCGCCGGCATCCCGTGCGCGGCCGCGAACGCAGCCGACGCGCACGCGACGTAGCGCACCGCGCCCATGTCGCGCGCGACGAGGTTCTGCGGCGGCTCCGGCATCACGCGCACCGCGATGTCGATCTCGTCGCGCATCAGGTCTTCCACGCGATTCTCGAACACCACGTCGAGCACGATGCCCGGATGCAGCCGCTTGAACGCGAGCAGCCAGTCGGACATCACCATCTGCCCGTAGCCGCTCGGCACCGACAGCCGCACGCGGCCCTGCAGGTCCTGGCCGAGCGTCGTCACCGATTCCTGCGCGGCGAGCAGCTCGTTGCGGATGCGCCGGCCGTGCTCGTACAGCTTCAACCCGATCTCGGTCGGCTCGATGCGCCGTGTCGTGCGCCGCACGAGCTGCTGGCCGATCGATCGCTCGAGCTGGTTCAGCCGGTAGCTGACGTTCGCGCGGCTCATCTTGAGCCGCTGCGCGGCCTTGCTCAGGTTGCCCGCGTCGAGGATCTCGACGAGCAGCGTCAACGCGTTCAGGTCCATCCCCGGTGTCTCCTGATCCGTCCCGCTTAACGGTCCGAAACGGTCCGAAAGCATTCAATGTCAAGTCAGACTTGACAGCTTGTAAAGGCGTGCGGGAATTGTCAATGATTCTCGATCAATCGAGAATCGAGTCATGCCCGGCAACCACGCCGGATCGTTTCCCGCGCCGCGCGGGCCCCGATCGGGAACCGGCCCTGCCGGCCGGTCCCGCGGCCCGCGCGCGGCGCACCGCACTGGAGACACGATGAATTCCACCGCTTCCCCCGCCAGCCCCGCGGCCGGCACCGTCACGCGCGAACGGCGCGACAAGGTGCTCGTCGTCACGATCGACCATCCGCCCGTCAACGCGCTGTCCGCCGACGTGCGGCGCGGCCTCGCCGACGCGCTCGAGGCCGCGCAGGCCGACGACGCGATCCGCACGGTGCTGATCGTCGGCGCCGGCCGCAACTTCATCGCGGGTGCCGACATCCGCGAATTCGGCAAACCTCCGGTGCCGCCGTCGCTGCCCGACGTGTGCGAGCGGATCGAGTCGAGCGCGAAGCCGGTGGTGGTCGCGCTGCACGGCGCGACGCTCGGCGGCGGCCTCGAGGTCGCGCTCGCCGCGCATTACCGGCTCGCGGTGCCCGGCGCGAAGCTCGGCCTGCCCGAAGTCACGCTCGGCCTGCTGCCCGGCGCCGGCGGCACGCAGCGCGCGCCGCGCCTGATCGGCGCGAAGGCCGCGCTCGACCTGATGCTGACGGGGCGCCACGCGAGCGCCGACGAAGCGCTCGCGCTCGGCCTCGTCGATCGCGTCGCGCACAGCGACGACACGCTCGCCGAAGGGCTCGCCTACGCGCAGGAACTCGTGTCGCTCGGTGCGCCGGTGCGCCGCACGCGCGATGCGCAGGGCCTCGCGGATCGCGCGGCCGCGCAGGCCGCGATCGACGCGGCGCGCGCCGAACTGCCGAAGAAGTCGCGTGGCCTCTTCTCGCCGGCGAAGATCGTCGATGCGGTCGAGGCCGCGCTCACGCAGCCGTTCGACGCCGGGATGAAGCTCGAACGCAGCCTGTTCCTGCAATGCCTCGACAGCCCGCAGCGCGCGGGCCTCGTGCATGCGTTCTTCGCGGAACGCGAAGCCGCGAAGGCGCCCGAGGCGCGCCGCGCGAGCGCGCGTCCGGTCGAGCGGATCGGCGTGGTCGGCGGCGGTACGATGGGCGCGGGCATCGCGGTCGCGGCGCTCGACGCCGGGCTGCCGGTGACGATGATCGAGCGCGACGAGGCATCGCTCGCGCGCGGCCGCGCGCATGTCGAGAAGGTGTACGACGGCCTCGTCGCGAAGGGCCGCATGACGCCGGCCGCGCATGCGGCGCGGCTCGCGCGCTTCAAGGGCAGCACGTCGTACGACGCGCTCGCGCAGGCCGACGTCGTGATCGAGGCCGTGTTCGAGGACATGGCCGTCAAGCAGGCGGTGTTCGCCGAGCTCGCGCGCGTGTGCAAGCCGGGCGCGGTGCTCGCGACCAACACGTCGTATCTCGACATCGACGAGCTGGCGGCCAGCACCGACCGGCCAGGCGACGTGATCGGCCTGCATTTCTTCTCGCCGGCCAACGTGATGAAGCTGCTCGAGATCGTCGTGCCGGCGCGCGTGAGCGCGGACGTCGTCGCGACCGCGTTCGCGCTCGCGAAGCAGTTGAAGAAGACGCCGGTGCGCGCGGGCGTATGCGACGGCTTCATCGGCAACCGGATCCTCGCCGTCTACCGCACCGCGGCCGACTACCTGATGGAAGACGGCGCGTCGCCTTACCAGATCGATCGCGCGGTGCGCGGATTCGGCTTCCCGATGGGACCGTTCCAGGTCGTCGATCTCGCGGGCGGCGACATCGGCTGGGCGACCCGCAAGCGCCGCGCGGCGACGCGCGACCCGCGCGCGCGCGCGCGCTACGTCGGGATTTCCGACCGGCTGTGCGAGCGCGGCTGGTTCGGGCAGAAGACCGGGCGCGGCTATTACCTGTACCCGGACGGCGCACGCGTCGGCACACCGGACCCGGAAGTCGACGCAATCGTCGCCGACGAGCGCGCGAAGAAGGGCATCACGCCGCGCGAATTCAGCGACGACGAGATCCTGCGCCGCTACCTCGCCGCGATGATCAACGAAGGCGCGAACGTCGTGCACGAGAAGATCGCGCTGCGCCCGCTCGACGTCGACGCGGTGTTCCTGTACGGCTACGGCTTCCCGCGCTATCGCGGCGGCCCGATGCACTACGCGGACACCGTCGGCCTCGCGAACGTGCTCGCCGACATCCGCGCGTTCGCGAAAGAGGATCCGCTGTTCTGGACGCCTTCGCCGCTCATCGTCGAGCTGGTTGAGCGCGGCGCGGATTTCGCGAGCCTGAACCGCGTCGACTGAACGCCAACCGCATTCGCAACGGACTCACGATGGACCTCAATTTCACGCCCGAAGAGGAAGCGTTCCGCGCCGACGTGCAGCGCTTCCTGCAAGCCGAACTGCCCGAGCGCACCGCGCGCAAGGTGAAGGGCGGCCTGCATCTGACGCGCGACGACATGCGCGAATGGCACGCGATCCTCAATGCACGCGGCTGGCTCGCGAGCCACTGGCCGCGCGAATACGGCGGCCCCGGCTGGAGCGTCGCGCAGAAGTTCCTGTTCGACAACGAATGCGCGCTTGCGGGTGCGCCGCGCATCGTGCCGTTCGGCGTGAACATGCTCGGGCCCGTGCTGATCAAGTACGGCAACGACGCGCAGCAGCGTCACTGGCTGCCGCGCATTCTCGACGGCACCGACTGGTGGTGCCAGGGCTATTCGGAGCCGGGCGCCGGTTCCGATCTCGCATCGGTGAAGACGAGCGCGGTGCGCGACGGCAATCACTACGTCGTGAACGGCCAGAAGACGTGGACCACGCTCGGCCACTACGCGAACATGATCTTCTGCCTCGTGCGCACCGCAACCGACGTGCGCAAGCAGGAAGGCATCAGCTTCCTGCTGATCGACATGAACACGCCGGGCGTCGAGGTCCGCCCGATCATCACGCTCGACGGCGAGCACGAAGTGAACGAGGTGTTCTTCACCGACGTGCGTGTGCCCGTGGAGAACCTCGTCGGCGAAGAGAACCGCGGCTGGACCTACGCGAAATACCTGCTCACGTACGAGCGCACCAATATCGCGGGAATCGGCTTCTCGACGGCCGCGCTCGACCGGTTGCGCGCGGTGGCCGCGAAGGTCACGAAGAACGGCCGGCCGCTCGCGGACGATCCGTTCTTCGCGGCACGCGTCGCGCGGGTCGAGATCGAGCTCGAGAACATGCGCACGACCAACCTGCGCGTGCTGGCCGCGGTCGCGGGCGGTGGCGTGCCGGGCGCGGAAAGCTCGATGCTGAAGATCCGCGGCACGCAGATCCGCCAGGAGATCACCGCGCTGATGCGGCGCGCGATGGGGCCGTATGCGCAGCCGTTCGTCGAGGAAGCATTCGATGCCGATTACGACGGCGAACCGGTCGGCCCGGACGAAGCCACGAGCGCCGCGCAGCAGTATTTCAACAACCGCAAGCTGTCGATCTTTGGCGGTTCGAACGAGATCCAGAAGAACATCATCGCGAAGATGATGCTCGGGCTGTAACGAGGGACGCGACGATGGATTTCCAGCACACAGAAGACCGCCGGATGCTGACGGACACGTTGAACCGCTTCATCGCCGAACAGTATGCGTTCCCGGTGCGCGATCGCATCGCGCAGTCGGCCGAAGGTTTCGATCGCGCGATGTGGCAGCGCTTTGCCGAACTCGGCACCGTCGGCGCGCTGTTTTCGGAAGCCGACGGCGGCTTCGGCGGCGCGGGCTTCGACATCGCCGTGGTGTTCGAATGCCTCGGGCGCGGGCTCGTCGTCGAGCCGTTCCTCGGCGCGCTGCTCGCGGGCCGTGCGCTGTCGCTCGCCGGCGGCGCCGCGCATCGCGACCGGCTGGCCGCGCTGATCGACGGCAGCGCGAGTGCCGCATTCGCGCATGACGAGCCGGGCTCGCACTACGAACTGACGACCGTGCGCACGCGCGCCGAGCGCTCGGGCGACGGCTGGGTGCTGACCGGTGCGAAGGGCGTCGTCGACCAGGCTGCGCAGGCGGCGTTCTTCGTCGTCAGCGCGCGCGTGTCCGGTGAGGACGACGATGCGGCCGGCATCGGCCTGTTCGTCGTGCCGGCCGATGCTCCGGGCGTATCGCTGCGCGACTACAAGAAGATCGACGGCGGCCGCGCGGCCGAAGTGCGCTTCGAACGCGTCGCGCTGCCGGCCGATGCCGCGCTCGGCGAGCACGATGGCGAGGCAGGCGCGGCGCTGCTCGAACGCGTGCTCGGCTACGGGCTGCTCGCGCTGTCGGCGGAGGCGCTCGGCGCGATGGACGTCGCGAAGGAGGCGACGCTCGAGTATCTGCGCACGCGCAAACAGTTCGGGGTCCCGATCGGCAGCTTCCAGGCGCTGCAGCACCGGATGGCCGATCTGCTGCTGGAAGTCGAACAGGCGCGCTCGGCCGTGATCAACGCGGCCGCGCAGCTCGATGCGCCGCGCGCGGTGCGCGAACGCGCGCTCGCGGCGGCGAAGTACACGATCGGCCGGATCGGCACGCTGGTTGCCGAGGAGAGCATCCAGCTGCACGGCGGGATCGGGATGACGTGGGAGCTGCCGCTGTCGCACTACGCGAAGCGCCTCGTGATGATCGATCACCAGCTCGGCGACGAGGATCATCACCTCGCGCGCTATATCGCGCTGTCGAAACAGTAACAACGATCGACGCGAATGGAGGAGACAAGGATGACGAACGAACCGCGCGCGTTGCCGCTCGCCGGCGTGAAGGTGCTCGATTTCTCGCGCGTGCTCGCGGGCCCGTGGTGCGCGATGGTGCTCGCCGATTTCGGTGCGGAGGTGATCAAGGTCGAGCATCCGGCGCGCGGCGACGACACGCGCGACTGGGGGCTGCGGGTCGGCGACACCGAGACGACGTACTTCAACAGTGTGAACCGCAGCAAGCGCTCGATCTGCATCGACCTGCAGACCGAGGCAGGGCAGCGCATCGCGCGCGAGCTGGCCGCGCAGGCCGACGTGCTGATCCACAACTTCAAGTTCGGCGGCGCGGAAAAGCTCGGGCTCGGCTACGACGCGCTGGCCGAGCTGAATCCGCGGCTCGTGCATTGCGCGATCTCGGGCTACGACCGCTCGGGCCCGGAGGCCGCGCGGCCCGGCTACGATCTCGTCGTGCAGGGCGAGGCCGGGCTGATGGCGCTGAACGGCGAGGCCGACCAGCCGCCGCTGAAGTTCGGCGTCGCGGCGGTCGACCTGTTCACCGGCATGTATTCGGCGCAGGCGATTCTCGCCGCGCTGTACGAACGTCATGCGACGGGGCGCGGCCGGCGCATCGAGATGGCGCTGTTCGACTGCGGGCTGATGATCACCGCGTACTACGGGCTCGACGCGCTGCTCACGGGCGAGGATCCGCCGCGCTACGGCAATGCGCATCCGTCGATCGTCCCGTACGGCGTGTTCGACGCAGCCGACGGTCCGCTCGTGATCAC
The DNA here is from genome assembly GCF_003366075.1 of Burkholderia sp. IDO3. Taxonomy (NCBI): domain Bacteria; kingdom Pseudomonadati; phylum Pseudomonadota; class Betaproteobacteria; order Burkholderiales; family Burkholderiaceae; genus Burkholderia; species Burkholderia sp. IDO3. Next base: position 3,258,568 of record NZ_CP028963.1, on the reverse strand, counting down.
GGTCGGCAACAACACGCAGTTCACGCGCTTCTGCGACGTGATCGAGCGGCCCGACCTCGCAGCCGACGCGCGCTTCAAGACCAACCTCGGCCGCTCGCAGAACCGCGCCGACCTGCTGCCGGAGATTCGCGGCGAACTCGCGCGCCGGCCGCGCGCGACGCTGCTTGCTGCGCTCGCCGGCGCGGGCATTCCGTGCGGCGAAGTGCTCGGGCTGCATGACGCGCTGACGTCGGAGCGCGCGACGCGCGCGGGGCTCGTCACGCGGCAGCCGCACCCGGTCGCGGGCGGCGTCGACGTGCTTGCGCCGCCGTATCGGTTCGATGGCGCGCGCCTGCCGGTGCGGGGCGCGCCGCCGGTGCTCGGCGCGGATACGGATGCGGTGCTCGGCGGCTGGCTCGGGCTGTCGGCCGACGAGGTAGCGCGGCTGCGGGCGGATCGCGTCGTGTAAGTCGTTTTTTTGCCGCCGCGGCGCGGGCGGAGCAGTCGACGCGCCGGCCATCCATAAGACACGCCTCGCTACGACGAGGAGATCGCCCTGCGGGGACTGGAGCTAAGCGATGAGGCGCCAGCTCCGGTCGACCGCGAAGCATGGGACCAGATGCGAAGCATGGGGCCGGAGTAAGTGCTGAAGCACTAACACCGGCCGACATAAGCGCTGAAGCGCCAACTCTGGTCGACCGCGAAGCATGGGACCAGATGCGAAGCATGGGGCCGGAGTAAGTGCTGAAGCACTAACACCGGCCGACATAAGCGCTAAAGCGCCAACTCTGGTCGACCGCGAAGCATGGGACCAGAGTAAGCGCTAAAGCGCCAACTCTGGTCGACAGGAGACACCATGGAGCTTTCCGTCATCGAATCGGTCACGGCACGCCGTGACTATCAGCAGCTCGTGCGTGCGCGGCGCCGCTTCAGCTTCACGCTGACGGCGCTGATGATCGCCACGTACTACGGCTTCATCCTGCTCGTCGCGCTCGCGCCGCACGTGCTCGCCGCGCCGCTGTACCGCGGCGCGACGATAACGGTCGGGATCGCCGCGGGCGTTGCGATCATCGTGGTCGCAATCGGCCTGACCGCGTGCTACGTGCTGCGCGCGAACCGTGCGTTCGACCGCCGCGTCGACGCAATCCTGCAGCGTTCGTGACGGAGGCCGACATGCGACTGACCGCGATTGCGCCCGGCGCGCTTGCCATTCCCCTTGTTCTCTTTTCAGCCACCGCACACGCCGTATCCGTCGCAGGCCCGATGCCCGACAAGGTCGAACTGAACCCGGTCGCGATCGGGATGTTCTTCGCGTTCGTGTTCGCGACGCTCGCGCTCACGCGCTGGGCCGCGCGCCGCACGCGTTCGACGCGCGACTTCTACACGGCCGGCGGCGGCATCACCGGGCTGCAGAACGGGCTCGCGATCGCGGGCGACTACATGTCGGCCGCGTCGTTCCTCGGGCTGTCCGGCATGGTGTTCATGTTCGGCTTCGACGGGCTGATCTACTCGATCGGCTTCCTCGTCGGCTGGCCGTTCGTGATGTTCCTGATCGCCGAGCCGCTGCGCAACCTCGGCAAGTTCACGTTCGTCGACGTCGTCGCATATCGCTTCGCACAGCGGCCGATCCGGCTGCTCACGTCGGCGAATTCGCTGACCATCGTCGTGCTGTACCTGGTCGTGCAGATGGTCGGGGCCGGCAAGCTGATCCAACTGCTGTTCGGGCTGTCGTACGGCACGGCCGAGCTGATCGTCGGCGTGCTGATGGTCGTCTACGTATTCTTCGGCGGGATGACCGCGACGACCTGGGTGCAGGTGATCAAGGCCGTGCTGCTGCTGTGCGGCGCGACGGTGCTCGTCGTGCTCGCGCTAGGCGAATTCGGCTTCAGCGTCGACGAGATGTTCCGCCGCGCGGTGGCCGTGCATCCGGGCGCGCTGTCGATCATGGGGCCCGGCAAGCTGATCCGCGATCCGGCCAACGCGCTGTCGCTCGGCATCGCGCTGATGTTCGGCACGGCCGGCTTCCCGCACATCCTGATGCGCTTCTTCACGGTGCCCAATGCGAAGGAGGCGCGCAAGTCGGTGCTCTACGCAACCGGCTTCATCGGCTACTTCTATTTGCTGACCTTCGTGATCGGCTTCTCGGCGATCGTGCTGCTCGCGCAGCATCCGGAGTTCTTCAAGCTGGGCGCGAACGGCACGTTCAACCTGACGCACGACCTGCTCGGCGGCTCGAACATGGTCGCGGTGAAGCTCGCGCAGGCGGTCGGCGGGAACGGGTTCTACGGCTTCATCGCGGCCGTCACGTTCGCGACGATCCTCGCGGTGGTCGCGGGTCTCACGCTCGCCGGCGCGACGACGATCTCGCACGACCTGTACGCGCAGATGTGGGCGCGCGGCAAGCCCGACGAACGCGTCGAGATGCGCATCTCGCGTGCGGCGACGATCGGCCTGTCGGCAATCGCGATCGCGCTGTCGATCCTGTTCGAGCACGTGAACGTCGCGTTCATGGTCGGGCTCGTCGCGGCGGTGGCCGCGAGCGCGAATTTCCCGGTGCTGGCGATGTCGATCTTCTGGCGCGGGATGACGACGCGCGGCGCGGTGCTCGGCGGCGGCCTCGGCCTCGCGTCGGCGGTCGCGCTCACGGTGCTGTCGAAATCGGTGTGGGTCGACGTGCTGCACCACGCGCACGCGCCGGTGTTCCTCGACAACCCGGCGCTCGTGTCGGTGCCGCTCGCGTTCGTCGGGATCGTCGTCGGCTCGCTGCTGGATCGCGGCGAGCGCGCGCGGCGCGAGCGCGACGCGTTCGCGCAGCAGGAGTTCTACGCGCAGACGGGTGTGCTCGCCGGCCGCGCCGTGCAGCACTGATTTATCGGACGAAAACACGAATCCGTCCGGATCGCCGGACGGATGTTTTCCGGAAATCCGGAATCCCGGATTTTCTTGCCTGCCGCATTATGAGAAATACAATAAAAACAATGCTTTGGTGGCTTCCGGAGACCTGGCATCGACCTTGCAATATGAAAAGCACGGCCAATCCCCCGGCCTGACTATTAAACCAAGGAGACAATCGATGACCACTGCCTTCCTCCCCCTCCGGACGTCCTGAGGCATCGCTTGTTGCGGCACGGCAGCCGCGCGGGCGAATGGCGCTTCCCCTGACACTCGTCCGCGCGCGTGACGCCGTTTCCACCGGCTCATCTACTTCAGCAGGAACCATCGTGAAGAAGAAACCCATCTACAAAGTGCTCTATGTGCAGGTGATCTTCGCCATCGTCGTCGGCGTGATCCTCGGCCACTACTACCCGTCGATCGCCACCGACATGAAGCCGCTCGGCGACGGCTTCATCAAGCTGATCAAGATGGTGATCGGCCCGATCATCTTCTGTACGGTCGTCACCGGCATCGCCGGCATGGAGGACATGAAGAAGGTCGGTCGCGTCGGCGGCAAGGCGCTCCTGTACTTCGAGATCGTGTCGACCTTCGCGCTGCTGCTCGGCCTCGCGGCCACGCACCTCCTGCGTCCGGGCGTCGGCTTCAACATCGATCCGGCGACGCTCGACGGCAAGGCCGTCGCATCGTACGCGGCGAAGGCGCACGGGCAGTCGACGGTCGACTTCCTGATGCACATCATCCCGAACACGATGGTCGATGCGTTCGCGCAGGGCGAAATCCTGCAGATCCTGCTGATCGCGCTGCTGTTCGGCAGCGTGCTTGCGCACCTCGGCGAGCGCGGCCGCGTCGTCACCGACTTCATCGACGGCCTGACGCGCGTGCTGTTCGGCATCGTGCACATCGTCACGAAGCTCGCGCCGATCGGTGCATTCGGCGCGATGGCGTTCACGATCGGCAAGTACGGCGTCGGCTCGCTGGTGCCGCTGCTCAAGCTGATCGGCACGTTCTATCTGACGTCGGTGGTGTTCGTGCTGGTCGTGCTCGGTACGATCGCGCGCTTCACGGGCTTCTCGATCATCCGCTTCGTGTCGTACATCAAGGAAGAGATGCTGATCGTGCTCGGTACGAGCTCGTCGGAAGCCGCGCTGCCGCAGCTGATGGAAAAGCTCGAGAAGGCCGGCTGCTCGCGTTCGGTCGTCGGCCTCGTCGTGCCGACCGGGTACTCGTTCAACCTCGACGGCACCAACATCTACATGACGATGGCCGTGCTGTTCATCGCGCAGGCGACCAACATCGAACTGACGTGGATGCAGCAGCTCACGCTGCTGGCGGTCGCGATGCTGACGTCGAAGGGCGCGAGCGGCGTCACGGGCGCGGGCTTCATCACGCTCGCCGCGACGCTCGCCGTCGTGCCGACGATCCCGCTGTCGGGCATGGTGCTGATCCTCGGCATCGACCGCTTCATGAGCGAATGCCGCGCGCTGACCAACATCGTCGGCAACGGTGTCGCGACCGTCGTCGTGTCGGCATGGGAGAAGGAACTCGACCGCAACAAGCTGCGCCAGGCGCTCAAGGGCGGTGGCGAGGTCACGACGACCGAGACGGCCGGCGTCTGACATCATGAAGGCGCAGGCGGCGGTACCGCCCGCAGGCGGCGCGCCGCGCGGCGGCCAGGGCGGCGATGCGGAGCCCTATGACACAATAGGCGATCCGCATCGCCAGGAAGCCTCGTCCGTGAAGCGCCGCCTGCTCATCCTCGTCATGCTTGCCGCCGCGCTCGCCGCGGCGTGCGCGCTGACGTGGACCATCACGTGGCGGCGCGGCGTCGCGGAGCTGCAGCGCAACGCCGCGGTGCGCGTCGACCGCACCACCAACGCGCTCAAGAGCACGCTCGATCGCTACGAATCGCTGCCTTATCTGCTCGGCAGCCATCCGTACGTGCAGGATCTCCTCGCCGAGCCGAAGCGCGCCGATTTCACCGCGCGCGCGAACCGCTATCTCGAAGACCTCAACGAACACGCACACGCGACCGTCACTTACGTGATCGGCGCGGACGGCCTGTGCGTGGCCGCCAGCAACTGGCGCGCGCCGGACAGCTTCGTCGGGATCGAATATCGTTTCCGTCCTTATTTCATCGACGCGATGAACGGCCAGGTCGGCCGCTTCTTCGGCATCGGCACGATCTCGCGCGATCCGGGCTATTACATCTCGCAGCCGGTGTGGCGCGACGGGCGGATCGCGGGCGTCGTCGTCGTGAAGCTCAATCTCGAATGGTTCCAGGGCGCCGATGCGTCCGAGCCGCTCGTCGTCGCGGACGATCACGGCGTCGTGTTCCTGTCGTCCGTGCCCGCGTGGAAGTACCACACGCTGCATCCGCTGACGGGGCCGGTTGCCGCGTCGATCTACGAGACGCGCCAGTACGCGCAGCAGCCCGTCACGCCGCTGCCGCTGCGCGTCGAGCAGGTGCTCGGCCCCGATGCGGAGATCGTGCGGCTCGGCCCGGGCCTCGGTGCGCCGCGTTTCCTGGCCTCCAAGCGGCGCATCGGCGAGCCCGACTGGCTGCTCGTCACGCTCGCGCCGATCGCCCCGGTGGACGCCGATGCACGCAACGCGACGATCGTCACGGGCTTCGGCTTCGTGTCGGTCGCGTTGCTCGCGTTCTACTGGCGGATGCGTCGCGCGCGCGTGCGCGAGATGATCCGCGGCCGCGCGCTGTTGCAGCAGGCGTATGCGCAGCTGAACCGGCGCGTCGAGGAGCGCACGGCCGACCTGTCGGAAGCGAACGAGCAATTGCAGAAGGAAGTCGGCGACCGGATCCGGGCGGAACAGGAGCTGCGCGCCGCGCACGACGAACTGATCCAGGCGAGCAAGCTCGCCGCGCTCGGCCAGATGGCCGCCGGCATCACGCACGAACTGAACCAGCCGCTTGCGGCGCTGCGCAGCTTCTCGGACAACACGCGCGTGCTGCTCGATCGCGGCGAGCAGGCGGCCGCGCGCGAGAACCTCGAGGCGATCGCTGCGCTGACCGAGCGGATGGGCAAGATCACCAATCAGCTGAAACTGTTCGTCGGCCGCGCGAAGCCGCGCAACGAGCAGGCGCTCGTCGTGCGCGCGCTGCGCAGCGTGCTGTCGCTGCTCGGCGAGCGCCTGCGCGGCGTCGCGCTCACGCTGACGTTGCGGGATGCGACGGTGTCGCCCGCGCAGGATGCGCCGCTCGACCTGGCGCAAGACTATCCGCAGCTCGTCGCCCGCTGCGAGGACCTGCGCCTGGAGCAAGTGCTGATCAACCTGCTCGGCAACGCGCTCGACGCGGTGGCGGGCACGGGTGTTGCAGCCCCGGCGCCGGCGATCGAAGTGACGATCGTGGTGTCGGCCGCGACGCTGTCGATCGAGGTGCGCGACAACGGCTCCGGCATCGCGCCCGAGTTGCTGCCGCGCCTGTTCGAGCCGTTCTTCACGACGAAGGAAATGGGGCGCGGGCTCGGGCTCGGCCTCGCGATTTCGTCGTCGATCGCGAGCGACGCGGGCGGGGCGCTGACCGCGCGTAATGCGCCGTCCGGCGGCGCGCTGTTCGTCTTGACGCTGCGGCGCGCGCGCACGCATCATCCGGACTCCGTGTCCGAGCCCGCGGGCTCGCGCTAGGGCAGCAGCAGGGCCCGCCGCAGACCCGGTCGCACGACCGGCATCAACGAGAGCCGCACCGCAACCTTGCCGCGCGGCCCGTCAGGAGCAAGTGACTACGATGGCCAACCGGCTGCAAGTGATCTATATCGAAGACGACGCGCTCGTTCGCCGGGCGAGCGTGCAAAGCCTCCAGCTCGCGGGGTTCGACGTCGTCGGGTTCGAATCGGCCGAAGCGGCCGACAAGGCGATCGTCTCCGAAAACGCCGGCGTGATCGTCAGCGATATCCGGTTGCCCGGCGCGAGCGGGCTCGACCTGCTCGCGCAGTGCCGCGAGCGCGTGCCCGACGTGCCGGTGATCCTCGTCACCGGCCACGGCGACATCTCGATGGCCGTGCAGGCGATGCGCGACGGCGCGTACGACTTCATCGAAAAACCGTTCGCGGCCGAACGCCTGATCGAGACGGTGCGCCGCGCGCTGGAGCGGCGCGAGCTCGTGCTCGAGAACCATGCGCTGCGGCGCGAACTGGCCGGGCAGAACATCGTCGCGCCGCGCATCATCGGCCGGAGCCCCGCGATCGAACAGGTGCGCAAGCTGATCGCGAACGTCGCGCCCACCGACGCGTCGGTACTGATCAACGGCGACACGGGCGCCGGCAAGGAGCTGATCGCGCGCAGCCTGCACGAGCTGTCGCCGCGTCGCGACAAGCCGTTCATCGCGGTGAACTGCGGCGCGCTGCCCGAGCCGATGTTCGAGTCGGAGATGTTCGGCTACGAGCCCGGCGCATTCACGGGCGCGGCGAAGCGCCGTGTCGGCAAGCTCGAATACGCATCCGGCGGCACGCTGTTCCTCGACGAAATCGAAAGCATGCCGCTCGCGCTGCAGGTGAAGCTGCTGCGCGTGCTGCAGGACGGCGTGCTCGAGCGGCTCGGCTCGAACCAGCCGATCCGCGTGAACTGCCGCGTCGTCGCGGCCGCGAAAGGCGACATGAGCGAACTCGTCGCGGCCGGCACGTTCCGGCGCGACCTGCTGTACCGGCTCAACGTCGTGACGATCGCGCTGCCGCCGCTCGCCGAGCGCCGCGAGGACATCGTGCCGCTGTTCGAGCACTTCATGCTCGACGCGGCCGTGCGTTACGGGCGCCCCGCGCCGGTGCTGACCGACCGGCAGCGCGCGAGCCTGATGCAGCGCGACTGGCCCGGCAACGTGCGCGAACTGCGCAACGCGGCCGACCGCTTCGTGCTCGGCGTCGCCGACATGCCGCAGGAGGCCGGCGCGAGCAGCGACGACGCGGAGAGCGACCAGACGCTGAAGGAGCGCATCGAACAGTTCGAGCGCGCGGTGATTGCCGAGGCGTTGAACCAGACGGGCGGCGCGGTCGCCGCGACGGCCGACCGGCTGCATGTCGGCAAGGCGACGCTGTACGAGAAGATGAAGCGCTACGGGCTGTCCGCGAAAGGCGAAACCGAGCGCTGAAAAAGACACGGACCGCAGAACCGGGCTGGCCGGTCGTGCGGTCCGTTCGACGGAGCAGGGTGCGGTGCGCGGCCCTGCGAGCCGTGTCGGGCGGCGCTCAGGCGGCGTTGTTGCCGAGTGCCTTCTTGAGCAGCGCGTCGAGCTCCGCGAATTGCGGTGCGCCGACGTAGCGCTTCAGGATCTTGCCGTCCTTGTCGACGACGAAGGTCGTCGGCGTGAGCTGCACGTTGCCGAACTGCTTCGCGACGCTGCCGTCGTCGAGCGCGATCTTGAACGGCAACTGGCGCGTCTGCGCGTAGTTCGCGACGTACATCGGCGGGTCGTAGTTCATCGCGACCGCGACGAATTCCAGCCCCTGGCCCTTGAAGCGATTGTAGGTATCGACCATCTGCGGCATTTCCTGCATGCAGGTCGCGCAGCTCGTCGCCCAGAAGTTCACGAGGTAGACCTTGCCCTTCAGGTCGCCGGCCGTCGACACCTTCTGGCCCGACAGCAGCGTGAACGTGGCGTCCGGCACGGTGGACTTGCCGTTGAACGCGAAGAAGCCGGCAACGGCGATGGCTGCGACGACGACGGCCGCGACGATATAGCGGGCGGGGCCGGTGCGGCGCTGGGCGGGAGGCGTGGTGTTCATCTGCGGTGCTCTCGGAGTCGGTCGATGACGCGGGTCGATGCAAGGGACGTCGAAATTCGGCGCTCATTTTAGCGCGAATGCGGCCCGTGCACCGGCGGCCACCTCACATCTCGGCCGTCGGGTTCGGCGGATAATGGGCGTTTTGCCTGTCCCCATCACTGCCATGCCGAAGGAAGTCATCGAATTGTTGCGCCCCCTTTTTCGTCCGCTGCGACACTTCGCCGCGCTCGCGTGCGTGAGCGCGGTGCTGGCTGCGTGCTCGCCGTCATATGACTGGCGCACGCTGCACAACGATGCCGGCTACACGATCGACCTGCCGGCGAAGCCGACCGTCGAGAACCAGCCGGTGGCGGTGGGCGGCGCGTCGATGCCGATGCGGATGCAGGCCGCGCACGTCGACGGCGCCGTGTTCGCGGTCGGCACGCTGACGCTGCCGGACGACCGCGACGAGACACGCCGCGCGGCGCTCGACTTCCTGCAGGCCGGGTTGTCGCGCAATCTCGAAGGCACGCCGCAGATCGCATCGGTGCCCGTGCCGCTCGCGGCCGGCGGCGCGGTGAACGGGCTCGAGCTGCGCATTGCCGGTGCAGCCAGCGGCGGCGACCATGCGCGCAAGACGATCATCGCGCGGCTCGTCGCGCGCGGCCGCCACGCGTACCAGGCCGTCGTGATCGCCGACGGGCCGCTTGCGCAGGAGCAGCTCGACCAGTTTTTCGGCTCGTTCAAACTCGACTGATACCGGCCGGCGAGGGCGCTCAGACACTCTGTGACAATTGAAAGTTCATTCGCAGCTTTCGACGCTAATCGCCGGATTTTGCGGGGATTTTTCGGCTATCCACAGCGCATGTGGATAACTTTGTTGAAAAGTTTGCCAAATCCGCCGCAAAGCCATGCCGGACGGCCTTTCGGGACATTTGGCGGCTCGTGCGCCGTTTAGGAAAGATCAATAAAAACAACGGGATAGCAATTCCGCAATAAGAGAGCGCCCGCGCGAGCCGATCCGGGGCCGGATTCGTGGAATTGTGCATAAGTCAAGTCTTGACAGTCTAATTTTGTCCTCCGCAGGCATTTACAGCGCCGTCAGCGCGCGCCGGTAGCGGATCGCTTCGGCGATCTGCGCGGCCGTCGGCAGCGGGTCGCCGGCGAGGTCGGCGATCGTTCGCGCCACCTTCAGCACGCGGAAATACGCGCGCGCGGACCAGCCGAAGCGTTCGCCGGCCTCGCGCAGCAGCCGCTCGCCGTCGCCGGTCGGCCGGCACAGATCGTCGGTCTCGCGGCCGCTCAGCATGTGATTCGTCTTGCCCTGCCGGTCGAGCTGCAGCGCACGCGCTTGCGCGACCCGCGCGGCGACCGCCGCGCTCGATTCGCCGGGCGCCGTCGCGCGCGACGCGAGTTCCGCTGGCGACAGCGCAGGCAGGTCGATCTGGATGTCGATGCGATCGAGCAGCGGCCCCGACAGCTTGCGCAGGTAGCGCGCGGCGACGTCGGGCGAGCAGCGGCAGCGCCCGGACGGATCGCCGTGCCAGCCGCACGGGCACGGATTCATCGCGGCGATCAGCTGGCAGGCGGCGGGGAAGTCGGCTTGCTGCGCCGCGCGCGAGATCGTGATGCGGCCGACTTCCAGCGGCTCGCGCAGCATCTCCAGCACGTGCCGGTCGAATTCGGGCAGCTCGTCGAGAAACAGCACGCCGAGGTGCGCGAGCGTGATCTCGCCAGGCTGCGGCGGGTTGCGGCCGCCGACCAGCGCGGCGGCGCTCGACGAATGATGCGGCGAGCGGAACGGCCGCCGCCGCCACTGCGCGGGCGAGAAGCCGAGACGGCTCGCGGAAAGGAGCGCGGCCGACGTCAGCGCTTCGTCGTCGGTCAGCGGTGGCAGCAGGCCGGGCAGGCGCGCGGCCAGCATCGACTTGCCGGCGCCGGGCGGCCCGACCATCAGCATGTGGTGGCCGCCGGCGGCGGCGACTTCGAGCGCGCGCCGCGCGCCACGCTGGCCGACCACGTCCGCGAGATCGGGGGCGGCCGGCGTCGGCAGTCCGTCGAGGCGCGGCGCCGCGACCGGCGCGAGCCGGGCGTCGGGCGCATCGGCGAGATGCGCGCACAGCGCCGGCAGGTCGGGCGCACCGAACACGGTAACGCCCGGCACGAGCGCGGCCTCGGCGGCGCTGTCGAGCGGCAGGTACAGCTCGGGCGGGCGCGACGGGGCGGTCGCGCCGGATATCGCGACGCAATCGGGGCTGGAACCGAGACCGGGCCGGAGCCCGGAATCGGGACGGGAATCGGGACGGGAATCGAAACCGGAGCCGAAGCCCGCTCCGGCGCCACCCGCACGCCAGTCGCGGGCCGCGCCGCACGCCATCGCGAACGCGCCGCGCATCGGCCGCAGTGCGCCGGTCAGCGACAGTTCGCCGGCGAATTCGCGGCCGGCCAGCGCGTCGGCCGGGATCTGGCCGTTCGCCGCGAGGATGCCGAGCGCGATCGGCAGGTCGAAGCGGCCCGACTCCTTCGGCAGGTCGGCCGGCGCGAGATTGACGGTAATGCGCCTGACGGGGAATTCGAATCCGCAGTTCTGCAGCGCGGCGCGCACGCGCTCGCGGCTTTCGCGGACTTCGAGATCGGGCAGGCCGACGATGGAGAACGACGGCAACCCGTTGGCGAGGTGGACTTCGACGGTGACGTCCGGCGCGCGGCCGGCCGCCGGCGCGCGACTGCGCACCACGGCAAGCGACATGGCGAGGCTCCTGTAAAGGAATCGGACGGCAACGGCCGTTCGGGGCCGCATGCCGCGGGAATCGGAGGAATCGGTGCGCGCTTGCCGGCGTGGCGCGGAGAAAGAACGAGGGACTGCTGAAACGAGGAACAGCGAAGAGCGAGGGACTGCGGAGTACGACGAAACGGCGGAGCGATTTCGGGGTAGCGGGCGCGAGCCGCACGAGGCGGCCCGCGCCCGGACCCGTCGGTCGGGCGGGGCGTCAGGCCTGGGGTGCCGTGAGCTTCTGCTCGAGTTCCGCGACGCGCTTCTCGAGTTCCTCGAGACGCACGCGGGTGCGGGCGAGCACCTGGGCCTGCGTGTCGAACTCCTCGCGCGTGACGAGATCGAGTTTCGAGAAGCCTTGCGACAGCATGGCCTTCACGTTGCGCTCGACATCCTTGGCCGGCGAGTTTTTCAGCAGGTCGCTGACGCGCGACTGCAGATCGTTGAAAACGTCGCTGGGTTGCTTCATGTGGTTACCCTTCCTTGCACAAAAAATGTGCATCTTCAGTTGCGTACGTGCCCATGATGCACGCATGACCGGAAATGGTGCGCCGGCGGCGCGAATTCCGGGCATGGCGCCCGCATGGGTGAATGGCCCGGTGATCCGGGACGTGCGTGCACTCTAGCAACGATCCTTTCGCCGCGCCAGCAAACCCGGCCCACATTGGCCATTCGGCCGGGCTCGCGCGCCTTTCGGCATGCGATGCGACCCCGCTTCCGGGCCGTTCGAGACGGCGCTCTCGCGAACATGGCATGCGAGTTGCTGAGAAGAGAACCGTTACAACATTCCAACCAATTCGACGGGACACCCAGCGAGAGGACTTCATGAAACTGATTACCGCAATCATCAAGCCGTTCAAGCTCGATGAGACACGCGAAGCGCTCTCCGCGCTCGGCGTCTCGGGCATCACCGTGACGGAGGTGAAGGGGTTCGGGCGCCAGAAGGGGCACACCGAGCTGTATCGGGGCGCGGAATACGTGGTCGATTTCCTGCCGAAGATGAAGATCGAGGCGGCCGTGTCGGACGACCTCGTCGACCAGGCGGTCGAGGCGATCGAGCGGGCCGCGCGCACCGGCAAGATCGGCGACGGGAAGATCTTCGTCACGCCGATCGAACAGGTGATCCGGATCCGGACCGGGGAGACAGGCGCGGACGCGCTGTAACGAACAAGACAAGCGACAAGAGGAAACCCGAGATGCGCAAACTTCTGATGTCCCTGCTGATGGCCGGCTCGCTGATCGCGGCCGGCGTCGGCCCCGCGCTCGCCGACGACGCGGCGTCCGCCGCGGCTGCGTCCGCGCCCGCCGCCACGGCGTCCGATGCCTCCGCTGCCGCAGCGCCCGCCGCTTCGGCGCCGGCCGCCACGGACGCATCGGCACCGGCTGCCGCCGCACCCGCTTCGGGCGCCGCCGACGCATCGGCCGCCCCCGCCGCGCCGACCGCACCGTTCTCCGTCGATTCGTCGAAGATCAGCGCCGGCGACACCGCGTGGATGCTCACGTCCACCGCGCTCGTGCTGTTCATGACGATCCCCGGCCTCGCGCTGTTCTACGCCGGCATGGTCCGCAAGAAGAACGTGCTCGCGACCGTGATGCAGAGCTTCGCGATCACCGCGGTGATCACGGTGCTGTGGACGGTGGTCGGCTACAGCCTCGCGTTCACGCCGGGCAACGGCTTCATCGGCGGCCTGTCGCGCGTGTTCCTGCACGGGATGACCTACGTGAAGGGCGACAAGGCGACCACGCTGACCGTCAGCCACCTGGCGACGACGATTCCTGAGTCGGTCTACTTCGTCTATCAGATGACGTTCGCGATCATCACGCCGGCGCTGATCTGCGGCGCGTTCGCCGACCGGATGAAGTTCTCGGCGATGCTCGTGTTCATGACGCTCTGGTCGCTGATCGTCTACGTGCCGATCGCGCACATGGTGTGGGAGCCGACCGGCTGGCTGTCGTCGGACGGCGTGCTCGACTTCGCGGGCGGCACCGTGGTGCACATCAACGCCGGTATCGCGGGCCTCGTGTCGTGCCTGATGCTCGGCAAGCGGGTCGGCTTCGGCCGCGAATCGATGGCGCCGCACAACCTGGTGCTGACGATGATCGGCGGCTCGATGCTGTGGGTCGGCTGGTTCGGCTTCAACGCGGGTTCCGCGGTCGCGGCCGACGGCCGTGCCGGCTTCGCGATGCTGACGACGCAAGTGGCCACGGCCTGCGCGGCGCTCGGCTGGATGTTCGCCGAGTGGCTCACGCACGGCAAGCCGTCGGTGCTCGGCATCGTGTCGGGTGCGGTCGCGGGCCTTGTCGCGATCACGCCGGCCGCCGGTTTCGTCGGCGTGACGGGCGCACTCGTGATCGGCATCGCGGCCGGCGTCGTGTGCTTCTGGTCGGCGACCTGGCTCAAGTCGAAGCTCGGCTACGACGATTCGCTCGACGCGTTCGGCGTGCACGGCATCGGCGGGATCCTCGGCGCGTTGCTGACGGGTGTGTTCGCGGTCAAGGATATCGGCGGGGCCGACGGCAGCCTGCTGCTGCAGGCGAAGGGCGTGCTGATCACGCTGGTGTACAGCGGCGTGCTGAGTTTCGTGCTGCTGAAGCTGATCGACCTGACGATCGGCCTGCGCGTGACCGAAGAGGAAGAGCGCGAAGGTCTCGACGTGGTGCTGCACGGCGAACACGTCGAATAAGTCGTACGGATGAACGGCGGGCCGCCGCGCAGACGGCGCCCGCGACGAATGAGCGCAGCGACTTCGGCCCGCCCACCCGGCGGGCTTTTTTTCTCCTGACGCCTGCTGTCGCAGCGCATAACCCTTCGACCTATCGGGTCAATAGCCGAAAACTTCCTCCAAACCCTTGTGAAGCCGGGAACAATCCCCAAATGGGCAAGGCAATTGCTCTACAATCTTCATTCTCCCGCTCGCGAGTGATTCATGGTTCCCCACCTCGTTACCGCGTTGAACGGTCCGCTGCTCGAACTCGAGCAGAAGATCCTCGACGCGACGCCTGCGATCGAACGCTGGTTCAGGCTCGAATGGCAGGAACACACCCCGCCGTTCTATTGTTCGGTGGACCTGCGCAACGCCGGCTTCAAGCTGGCGCCCGTCGACGCGAACCTGTTCCCCGGCGCGTTCAATAATCTGCCGTCCGAAGTGCTGCCGCTCGCCGTCCAGGCCGCGATGGCCGCGATCGAGAAGATCTGCCCGGACGCGAAGAACCTGCTCGTGATTCCCGAGCTGCCGACCCGCAACGCGTTCTACCTGGAAAACGTCGCGCGGCTCGCGACGATCATGCGCCAGGCCGGCCTGAACGTCCGCTTCGGCTCGCTCGATCCGAGCATCACCGACATGACGCCGATCACGCTGGCCGACGGCCAGAAGATCGTGCTCGAGCCGCTCGAGCGTTCGCAGCGCCGCCTCGGCCTGAAGAATTTCGATCCGTGCTCGATCCTGCTGAACAACGACCTGTCGGCAGGGATTCCGGCCGTGCTGGAAAACCTGCACGAGCAGTATCTGCTGCCGCCGCTGCATGCGGGCTGGGCCGTGCGCCGCAAGTCGACGCACTTCTCGTGCTACGACGACGTCGCGAAGAAGTTCGCGAAGATGGTCGGCGTCGATCCGTGGATGGTGAATCCGTATTTCGCGCACGTCGAAGGCGTCGACTGGCAGGCCCATGAAGGCGAGCAGGCGCTCGCCGACGCGATCGACGGCGTGCTCAAGAAGATCGCGCGCAAGTATCGCGAATACGGCATCAGTGAAAAGCCGTACGTGGTCGTGAAGGCCGACGCGGGCACCGCGGGGCGCGGCGTGATGACCGTGCACGACGCGGCCGAGATCGGCCGCATGTCGAAGGCGGAGCGCGCGCAGATGGCCGAATCGAAGGCCGGCCTCGCGGTGCGCGACGTGATCGTGCAGGAAGGCGTGTATACGTTCGAGCGCGTCGGCGACGAAGTCGCGGAGCCCGTCGTGTACATGATCGACCGCTACGTGGTCGGCGGCTTCTACCGCACGCACGGCGGCCGCGAGCGCGACCAGAACCTGAACGCCCCCGGCATGCATTACGTGCCGCTCGGCTTCGAGCACACCGCGCTGCCGGATGCCGGCGCGAAGCCGGGCGCCGCGCCGCCGAACCGTTTCTACATGTACGGCGTCGTCGCGCGGCTGTCGCTGATCGCGTCGTCGATCGAACTGGAAAAGACCGATCCCGAAGCCATCCAGGTGTAACGGCTTCGCTACGTACAGGACCCGCATGGACATTCTCTTTATTGCCGACCCGCTCGAGCGCTTCAAGATCTACAAGGATTCGACCTACGCGATGATGGCGGAGGCCGCGCGGCGCGGGCATGCGGTGTACGCATGCGAGCCGCACCAGCTTGCGTGGACGGGTTCGGGCGTCGAGGCGGACGTGCAGCGCGTGACGATCGTCGGCGACACGGCCGACCTGCATCGTCATCCGTGGTACGAGACGGCCGCGCACGAATCCCGGCAGCTGACGTCGTTCGGCGCGGTGCTGATGCGCAAGGATCCGCCGTTCGACATGGAGTACGTGACGGCCACCTGGATGCTCGAGCTTGCCGAGCGGGCAGGCGCACGCGTGTTCAACAAGCCGCAGTCGATCCGCGATCACTCGGAGAAGCTCGCGATCGGCGAGTTTCCGCAGTTCGTCGCACCGACGCTCGTCACGCGCGACGCCGCGCGCTTGCGGGCATTTCACGCCGAGCATGGCGACGTGATCGTGAAGCCGCTCGACGGCATGGGCGGGATGGGCGTGTTCCGCGTGAAGGCCGACGGAATGAATCTCGGCGCGATCATTGAGATGCTGGGCCATGACGGCACGCGCTCGCTGATGATCCAGAAGTTCATTCCCGAGATCAAGGCGGGCGACAAGCGCATTCTGCTGATCGCGGGCGAGCCGGTGCCGTATTCGCTCGCGCGGATTCCGCAGGGCAGCGAAGTGCGCGGCAATCTCGCGGCGGGCGGGCTCGGCGTCGCGCAGCCGCTGACGCCGCGCGATCGCGAGATCGCCGAGACGCTCGGCCCCGTGCTCGCGGCGCGCGGGCTGCTGCTGGTCGGCCTCGATGCGATCGGCGACTGGCTGACCGAGGTGAACGTGACGAGCCCGACGTGCTTCCGCGAAATCATGGAGCAGACGGGTTTCGACGTCGCCGCGATGTTCATCGACGCGCTGGAGCGGGCGGCCGCGTAGCCCGTTTTCCGCGCAACCCCGGCGGCGGCCGCGCAGGTCCCCCGTCGCCGGAGCGGTTCGATCGGCCTGCTACAATGCCCGCTTGCCCGGTGCCGCGACCAGCGCGCCGAAGGCCCGGCGGTCGGGCCGAAACCGTTGCAAGGCTGAACATGAAACGTTTCCCACACTCGCTACGCTCATTGCCCCGTCGCGGGGTATCGGCCCGCCAGGGGCGGCCGGGAGCGGTCTGACATGGCCGGGATTCTGATCATCGCGCATGCCCCGCTCGCCACCGCGCTGCGGGACTGCATCGCGCACATCTACGGCGGCGTGCCCGCGCGCATCGGCTGTATCGACGTGATGGCGGACAGCGACCCCACCCAGGTGATGGCGTTCGCGCATGCGGAGCTCGCGCGGCTCAGGGAAGAGAACGGCGTCGTCGTGCTGACCGACATGTACGGCGCGACGCCCGCGAACATCGCGGGGCAACTGGCGAAGCTCGAGAACGTGCGCGTGCTCGCCGGCGTGAACCTGCCGATGCTGGTGCGCGCCGTCTGCTACCGCACGGTGCCGCTCGACAAGCTCGTCGACAAGGCGCTGTCCGGCGGCGCGAAGGGCGTTCACGAGGTATCGGCCGGCACGCCGCCGCCGCCGTCGGAAACCGGCTGCGGCCAGTGCGCGCCGATTCCGCCTGAGCCGCAACCGCGCACCGAATCGCACTGACCATCCCGTTTTCCGTTTCAGACTGACCCGCCGACGCCCGTCGCCGGCGGCCTCGACCGACCCGACCGAGAATCATGCTTCAACAAGAAACCACCATCGTCAACAAATTGGGGCTCCATGCGCGCGCATCGGCCAAGCTTACGCAACTGGCCGGCAACTTCCAGTCGGAAGTCTGGATGACGCGCAACGGGCGCAAGATCAATGCGAAGAGCATCATGGGCGTCATGATGCTGGCGGCGGGCATCGGCAGTACGGTGACGATCGAGACCGAGGGGCCGGACGAACGCGAAGCGATGGATGCGCTGCTCAAGCTGATCGCGGACAAGTTCGGCGAAGGTCAGTGATTCCGCGCGGGATCACTGCCGTTTCGAATCGGAATGCCGCGTTTTTCGCGGCATTTTTTTCGTCTGAAGCATTGATACGTAACGCGTAATGCTGCGCTGCACGCAGTCAGCATGAGGGGACGGAATTTATAATCGCTAACCGGGGTCATAAGCGCATCGCAGCAGTGTGCCGCGGCTTTACATGTACAGAGGAGGTGCGCGTGTCCTTCACGCTGCATGGCATTCCCGTCTCACGTGGTATCGCGATCGGGCGAGCGTACCTGATCGCGCCGGCGGCGCTCGACGTCGCCCATTACCTGATCGAAGCGAACCAGATCGATGCCGAGGTCGAGCGTTTCCGCACGGCGCTCGAAACCGTGCATCACGAACTCGAGGCGCTGCGCGCCGACCTGACCGACGACACCCCGACCGAAGTGGGCGCGTTCATCGACGTGCACGCCATGATCCTGAGCGACGCGATGCTCGTGCAGGAAACCATCGACCTGATCCGCACGCGGCGCTACAACGTCGAATGGGCGCTGACCGAGCAGCTCGAACTGCTCACGCGCCACTTCGACGACATCGAGGACGAATACCTGCGCGAGCGCAAGGCCGACATCGAGCAGGTGGTCGAGCGCGTGCTGAAGGCGCTCGCGGGCGCGCCGTCCGCGTCGCAGGCGCTCGATCGCGCGGCCAGGAACGGCACGAACGAGATGATCGTCGTCGCGCACGACATCGCGCCGGCCGACATGATGCAGTTCAAGTCGCAGTCGTTCCAGGCGTTCGTCACCGATCTCGGCGGCCGCACGTCGCACACGGCGATCGTCGCGCGCAGCCTCGGCATTCCGGCCGCGGTCGGCGTGCAGCACGCGAGCGCGCTGATCCGCCAGGACGACCTGATCATCGTCGACGGCGACCAGGGCATCGTGATCGTCGATCCGGCGCCGATCGTCCTCGAGGAATATTCGTACCGCCAGTCCGAGAAACTGCTGGAGCAGCGCAAGCTGCAGCGCCTGAAGTTCTCGCCGACGCAGACGTTGTGCGGCACCAAGATCGAGCTGTACGCGAACATCGAGCTGCCCGACGACGCGAAGGCGGCGGTCGAGGCCGGCGCGGTCGGCGTCGGGCTGTTTCGCTCGGAGTTCCTGTTCATGCATCAGAAGGAGATGCCCGAGGAGGAGGAGCAGTTCGCCGCGTACAAGCGTGCGGTCGAGTGGATGAAGGGCATGCCGGTGACGATCCGCACGATCGACGTCGGCGCGGACAAGCCGCTCGAGGCGCTCGACGAAGGCTACGAGACGGCGCCGAACCCGGCGCTCGGGCTGCGCGCGATCCGCTGGAGCCTGTCCGAGCCGCAGATGTTCCTCACGCAGTTGCGCGCGATCCTGCGCGCGTCCGCGTTCGGGCAGGTGAAGATCCTGATCCCGATGCTCGCGCACGCGCAGGAGATCGACCAGACGCTCGACCTGATCCGCGAGGCGAAGCGCCAGCTCGACGACGCGGGGCTCGCATACGATCCGAACGTGCGTCTCGGCGCGATGATCGAGATCCCGGCTGCGGCGATCGCGCTGCCGCTGTTCCTGAAGCGCTTCGACTTCCTGTCGATCGGCACGAACGACCTGATCCAGTACACGCTCGCGATCGACCGCGCGGACAACGCGGTCGCGCACCTGTACGACCCGCTGCATCCGGCGGTGCTGCATCTGATCGCCTATACGCTGCGCGAAGCGAAGCGGGCGGGCGTGTCGGTGTCGGTGTGCGGGGAGATGGCCGGCGACCCGGCGCTCACGCGCCTGCTGCTCGGGATGGGGCTCACCGAGTTCTCGATGCATCCGAGCCAGTTGCTGGTGGTGAAGCAGGAGATTTTGCGTGCGCACCTGAAGGCGCTCGAGAAGCCGACGGCCGACGTGCTCGCCGCGTTCGAGCCGGAAGAAGTGCAGGCGGCGCTCAAGCGCTTGGCGGTCGCCGAGCCGCGCGCGGACGCGGCCGCCTGAGCGGCAGCGGCGCAGGCCGCGCCGCGCAACCGGAGTCGCGAAATAGTCGCGAAACGTCACGCATGCGCCGCCGGCGCATGCATCCGACGCGCGTCAGTGCCGGCCGCCGCACACAGGGCAGTCGGCCTGGCGCGCGATCTTCATCGTCGTCCATTCCATCCGCAGCGAATCGAGCATCATCAGCCGGCCGTTGAGCGTCGTGCCGATCCCGCCGATCACGCGCAGCGCTTCGGCGGCCTGCATCGCACCGATGATCCCGACCGTCGGCGCGAACACGCCCATCGTCGAGCACGCGACTTCCTCGAACGGCTGGTCTTCCGGAAACACGCAGGCGTAGCAGGGCGCGGCCGGATCGCGGAAATCGAACGTGCTGATCTGGCCGTCGAAGCGCAGCGCGGCGCCCGACACGAGCGGCACGCCGTGCGCGACGCACGCACGGTTGATCGCGTGGCGCGTCGCGAAGTTGTCGGTGCAGTCGAGCACGACGCTCGCGCGTGGCACGTGTTCGTCGAGCCACGCATCGTCGACGCGCGCCGCGACCGCGTGCACCGTCACCTCGGGATTCAGCTGCGCGAGCGCGTCGCGTCCCGATTCGACCTTGCTGCGGCCGACCGAGGCCGTCACGTGCAGGATCTGCCGCTGCAGGTTCGTGAGATCGACCGTGTCGGCGTCGACCAGCGTGATCGTGCCGACGCCGGACGCCGCGAGATACATCGCGGCCGGCGAGCCGAGGCCGCCGGCGCCGACGACGATCGCATGCGCGTCGAGAAAGCGCTGTTGCGCCTCGATGCCGATTTCGTCGACGAGGATGTGGCGGGAGTAGCGAAGGAGTTGATCGTCGTTCATGGGGAAGTCGTGAGCGAGGCGGACCTGCTGGCTATTCTAGGCGCGCATGAAAAACGGGCCATCGCGGTCTTCCCGCGATGGCCCGTCGGATGCCGGCCGGCGCTTACTGCGGTGCCGACGCGGGCTTCGGTGCGGCGGCCTTCGTGCCCGACGCCTTCGCGGCGGACGCGGCCTTGGCCGCAGGGCTCTTCGTCGTGCTCTCGGCGAGCAGCGACTTCGATTCCTGCACCGGCTTGCCTTCGAGCTTGTTGAGCGCCTGCTGCATCATGAAGTCGTCGGCGCTGCCGAACTCGATCGGCTTGCGATCGCGGTCCTTCTGGCGTTGCTCCGGCGTCTTCTTGTCGTTCTGCTCTTCGAGGATGCGCAGCTGATCCATCCGGCGCTGCTCGCGCTCTTCCTGTTCCTTCTTCTCGTTCGGATCCTGCGTGTTCGCGAGGTGGTTCGAGTAATCGACTTCACGCGTCACGAGCACGTCGTCCGGATCGCCGTCCGCGTACTGATCGACCGGCACGTCAGGCGTGATGCCCTTGTTCTGGATCGACCGGCCGCTCGGCGTGTAGTAGTACGCGGTCGTCAGGCGCAGCGCGGTGTCGGCCGTCATCGGGCGGACCGTCTGCACCGAACCCTTGCCGAACGTCGTCTTGCCCATGATCAGCGCGCGCTTCGAATCCTGCAGCGCACCGGCGACGATTTCCGACGCGGACGCCGAATACGCGTTCGTCAGCACGATCATCGGCACGGTCTTGAAGACCGGCGGCAGGTTCTTCAGCGGATCGCCGTCGAAGGACGGCAGGCGGTAGTTGTCGTAGGTGTCGCGGTAGACCTGTTTCGAATCCGGGATCTGGCCGTTGGTCGACACGACGACGGAGTCGGGCGGCAGGAACGCGCCGGCGACGCCGACCGCGCTCTGCAGCAGGCCGCCGCCGTTGTTGCGCAGGTCGACGATCAGGCCCTTCAGGTTCGGCTGCTGGCGTGCGATGTCCTGCAGCTTCGCGGCGAGATCGGGCGTCGTGCGCTCCTGGAAGCTCGTGATCCGGATGTACGCGTAACCCGGGTCGAGCAGCTTCATCTTCACGCTCTGGACCTTGATGATCGCGCGCGTGACCGTGACCGGGAACGTGCGGTCGTCGCTCTTGCGGAAGATCGTCAGCGTGACCTTGGTGCCCGGCTCGCCGCGCATCTGCTTGACGGCCTTGTCGAGCGTCATGCCGCGCACCGGCTTGTCGTTGATGCGCGTGATCAGGTCGCCCGGACGGATGCCGGCGCGGAACGCGGGGGTGTCCTCGATCGGCGAGATCACCTTGACGAGGCCGTCTTCCTGCGAGATCTCGATGCCCAGGCCCGCGAAGCGGCCCTTCGTCTGCTCTTGCAGTTCATCGTAGTCGGTCTTGTCGAGGAACGACGAGTGCGGGTCGAGGCTCGACACCATGCCCTTGATCGCCGCCGTCAGCAGCTTCTTGTCGTCGACCGGCTCGACGTACTCGCGCTTGATCTGGCCGAACACTTCCGCGAACAGGCGAAGCTGGTCGAGGGGAAGCGGGGCCGTGGCGTTCTGCTCTGCCG
Organism: Burkholderia sp. IDO3; assembly: GCF_003366075.1. Classification (NCBI taxonomy): domain Bacteria; kingdom Pseudomonadati; phylum Pseudomonadota; class Betaproteobacteria; order Burkholderiales; family Burkholderiaceae; genus Burkholderia; species Burkholderia sp. IDO3. The sequence goes on along the minus strand of NZ_CP028963.1, from coordinate 3,236,583 downwards.
ATGCCGAAACCTGCAGCGTGGCGAATACGCCCGTGGCGAGGCCCGCGGCAATCAGGCCGATGTTCTTCAATTTCATTCGCATAGAGAGTCTGGTGCGGTCGGGAAGCGCGTGGCGGTAGCGGGGATGTAGCGGACAAGTATAACTGTTCGTCCGATTACTCAGTGGAACGGTGCGAAAAGGTCTCGCGCCCCGGGTTTCGGGCCCCGGCGGGGTGCCGCCGGACGCGCGACGGATTCGAAAGCGGATTCGACAGCACCGGAGCCGCGAAGGTTCGCGCCGCGCACCGGAAAGGCCGAACGGGGCCGGGCGCACCGAAGGCGGCCCCGCCCCGCCCGACGGGCGTCAGCCCGCCTTGCCCTGTTTCGCGACGGCGGCCTGCGCCTGCGCGATCGCGTCCTGGTCGCCGAGGTAGTAATGCTTGATCGGCTTCAGGTTCTCGTCGAGTTCATACACGAGCGGCACGCCGTTCGGGATGTTCAGGCCGACGATGTCGCTGTCCGAGATGCCGTCGAGATACTTGATCAGCGCACGCAGCGAGTTGCCGTGCGCGGCGATCAGCACCTGCTTGCCCGCGCGGACGGCCGGTGCGATCGACTCGTTCCACAGCGGCAGCACGCGCGCGACCGTGTCCTTCAGGCACTCGGTGAGCGGCAGCTGCTCGCGCGGCACCTTCGCGTAGCGCGGGTCGTTGAACGGCGCGCGTTCGTCGGTCGGCTCGAGCGCGGGCGGCGGCGTGTCGTAGCTGCGGCGCCACACGAGCACCTGGTCGTCGCCGAACTTGGCGGCCGTTTCCGCCTTGTTCAGGCCCGACAGCGCGCCGTAGTGGCGCTCGTTCAGGCGCCACGAGTGGACGACCGGCAGGTACATCAAGTCCATCTTGTCCTGCACGTGCCACAGCGTGCGGATCGCGCGCTTGAGCACCGACGTGTACGCGATGTCGAACGTGTAGCCGGCCTCCTTGAGCAATTCGCCGGCCTGGTAGGCCTCGTTGCGACCCTGTTCGGTCAGGTCGACGTCGACCCAGCCGGTGAAGCGGTTTTCCTTGTTCCACGTCGATTCGCCGTGGCGGATGAGAACGAGTTTGTACATGGATCTTGCGGTCGGTAGTGATAGGGAAGCGGGGCGCGTCGCACGGTGCCCGGTTCGGGGCCCGCCATCGCGCAAGACGGTTATTTTATAATGGCAGGATTGTCCTTTTCCGATTTCTCTTTTTCCGGCGGAATTCCGTGAAGTTCTTTACCGATTACACGAACCTGGCCCTCATCGCGATCCTGCTGGTTTCCGGCGGCCTGCTTGCATGGCCCGTCCTGCGCCGCGGCCGCGGCGGCCTGTCGGCTGCGGAGGCGACGCAGCTCATCAATCGCCGCAACGCGGTCGTGATCGACGTGCGTGCCGCGTCCGACTTCGCTGCCGGCCACCTGCCGTCGGCGCGCCAGGTCGCCGCCGGCGAGATCGGCGCGAAAATTGCGCAGGTCGCAAAGAACAAGAGCACCCCCGTGCTGCTCGTCTGCCAGAACGGCCAGCAGTCGCAGAAGGCGGCGCGCGAGGTCGAGGCGGCAGGCTATGCCGAGGTGCACGTGCTCGAGGGCGGCGTCGCCGCCTGGCAGCAGGCCGGGATGCCGGTCGTCAAACAAGGAGTGGCGAAGTGAACAAGGTTTTGATGTACAGCACGCAGGTGTGTCCGTATTGCATGCAGGCCGAGCGCCTGCTGAAGCTGCGCGGCGTCGAGCAGATCGAAAAGGTGCTGATCGACCGCGATCCGGCCCGCCGTGAGGAAATGATGACGCGCACGGGCCGTCGCACGGTGCCGCAGATCTACATCGGCGACACGCACGTCGGCGGTTACGACGATCTGTCGAAGCTCGACCGCGAAGGCGGCCTGCTGCCGCTTCTGCAAGCGGCCTGATTAGGGCAGAATGGCCGCCGGCCGCGCTGCGGCTGAGCGCGCAGGATTCAACCGAGGCGGCCGGCGTGAAGCCGGGCCGACCCGTCACCACTTTTAGGGAAACACCATGTCCGACGTCGAAAACCAACCGTTCTTCAATATCCAGCGCGTCTACCTGAAGGATATGTCGCTCGAGCAGCCGAATTCGCCGGCGATCTTCCTCGAGCAGGACATGCCGTCGGTTGAAGTCGAAGTCGACGTCAAGGCCGAGCGCCTTGCCGAAAGCGTGTTCGAGGTCGTCGTGTCGGGTACCGTCACCGCGAAGGTGAAGGACAAGGTCGCGTTCCTGATCGAAGCGAAGCAGGCCGGCATTTTCGACATTCGCAACATTCCTGACGAGCAACTCGACCCGCTCGTCGGCATCGCTTGCCCGACGATCCTGTTCCCGTACCTGCGCTCGAACATCGCCGACGCGATCACGCGTGCGGGCTTCCCGCCGATCCACCTGGCGGAAATCAACTTCCAGGCGCTGTACGAGCAGCGTCTCGAGCAGCTTCAGCAGCAGGCCGGTGCAGCAGGCGCGCCGAACGGCACGACGCTGAACTGACGTTTCACTCCGGACCGGTGCTGGGTATGAAAGTAGCCGTTCTCGGCGCCGGTGCCTGGGGCACCGCGCTCGCGGGCCATCTGGCCGCGCGGCACGATACGCTTCTCTGGGCGCGCGACGCCGCGCTGATCGCCGGGCTGCAGGCCCGGCACGAAAATTCCCGCTATCTGGACGGCATTGCGCTGCCCGATGCGCTGCGCTACGACGCCGATCTCGGCGTCGCGCTCGCGCACGGCGCCGCGGACGACGCGCTGTGCGTGATCGCCGCGCCCGTGGCCGGGCTGCGCACGCTGTTCGGCGCGATGCGCGACGCGGGCTGCGTGCCCGCGCACGTCGTGTGGGTCTGCAAGGGTTTCGAGGCCGACACGCATCTGCTGCCGCATCAGGTGATCGCGGCCGAGTTGCCCGGGCAGCACAGCAACGGCGTGCTGTCGGGGCCGAGCTTCGCCCGCGAAGTCGGGCTCGCGTTGCCGGTCGCGCTGACGGTCGCGAGCGCGTCCGCCGAATGCCGCGAGCGCACGCTCGCCGCCTTCCACCACGGCGCGATGCGGATCTATACGGGCGACGACGTGGTCGGTGTCGAGGTCGGCGGCGCGGTCAAGAACGTGCTCGCGATCGCGACCGGCATCGCCGACGGCCTCGGGCTCGGGCTGAACGCGCGCGCCGCGCTGGTCACGCGCGGCCTCGCCGAAATGTCGCGCCTCGGCGTCGCGCTCGGCGGTCGTGCGGAAACCTTCACCGGGCTCACGGGCCTCGGCGACCTGATCCTCACCGCGACGGGCGACCTGTCGCGCAATCGCACGGTCGGCCTGCAACTCGCGGCCGGCCGCTCGCTGAACGACATCCTCGGCGCGCTCGGCCATGTGGCCGAAGGCGTGCGCTGCGCACAGGCCGTGCTCGCGCTCGCACGCGCGCAATCGATCGAAATGCCGATCACCGAAGCCGTGTGCGGCGTGCTGTTCGACGGCGTGGCGCCGCGCGATGCGGTCAGCGGCCTGCTGCGGCGCGACGCGCGCGCCGAATAACGCCGATTCGCCGTCGCCGTACGCGCCCGCGCCATGCGCGCGGCGCCAAAGCGCACTACGCTTGAACAGTCTCCGGCGTTTCGGGAGGATGTCATGCTGCAGATCGGTTCCACCACGTTCGATGCACAAGTCGTCGACATCACGACGCTCGACGTCGACGCGATCGTCAATGCCGCGAACGGCTCGCTGCTGGGCGGCGGCGGTGTCGACGGCGCGATTCATCGCGCGGCCGGCCCCGGCCTGCTGGCCGAGTGCCGCACGCTCGGCGGCTGCGGCACCGGCGACGCGAAGCTCACGCGCGGTCACGGGCTGCCGGCGCGCTACGTGATTCATGCGGTCGGCCCGGTGTGGTACGGCGGCGGGCGCGGCGAGCCCGAACTGCTCGCGTCGTGCTACCGGCGCGCGCTCGAACTGGCCGAGGACGTCGCCGCGACGTCGATCGCGTTTCCCGCGATCAGCTGCGGCATATACCGCTATCCGGCCGAGGAGGCCGTCGACATCGCGGTCGGCACGGTCGTGGAAACGCTGCCGCAGGCGCCGAATCTCGCACGCGTGGTGTTCGCGTGCTTTTCTTCCGACATCTACGACCTGTATCGCGCGCGGCTCGCGCGCATCTAGCAGGGCGGGCCGCGCGGCGCGCGAGCTGCAGTGGCGTCAGGCGCCGCCTTCGAAGCCGGCCTGGCGCCACGCTTCGAACACGACCACCGCGACCGTGTTCGACAGATTCAGGCTGCGATTGCCCGGCCGCATCGGCAGGCGCACGCGCTGTTCGTTCGGAAAGCGCTCGAGCACGCCGGCAGGCAGCCCGCGCGTTTCCGAACCGAACACGAACCAGTCGCCCGGCACGAACGCGTGATCGTGGAAGCGGCCCGAGCCGCGGGTCGTGAACGCGAACATCCGCGCGGGGTCGGGCGCTTCGGCCGCGACGAACGCGTCCCAGTCGCGGTGCACGCGCATTTCCGCATATTCGTGATAGTCGAGCCCTGCGCGGCGCATCTTCGCATCGTCGAGCGGAAAGCCGAGCGGCTCGATCAGATGCAGGCGCGCGCCGGTGTTGGCGCACAGGCGGATCACGTTACCGGTGTTCGGCGGAATTTCGGGGGCGACGAGGACGACGTTGAACATGGTTGGGTCTGGCTGGGCCGGCCGGGACGGAGCAACGTGCATTCCTTCCCGGCCGGCCGGTTCGTGACGGCCGTGGCCGCGTTCGGGCGGCCGGCCTCTCTATCTAATTAATCCCTGGCGGTGCGCAGCGCAACCAGATTCGTCACGCGCGCGGCGCCCGCTGCCTTCAATGCGTGCGCGGCGGCCGCGAGCGTCGCGCCGGACGTCATCACGTCGTCGACGAGCGCCACGTGGCGACGGGCGACGTCGCCCGCCACCGCAAACGCCGCGACCATGTTGTCCCGCCGCGCGCGCCGGTCGAGCCGCGACTGCGGCGCGGTTTCGGCCACGCGTGCGAGCAGCGCCGCATCGGCGCGCACGCCGAGCCGGCGCGCGAGCGGACGCGCGATCGCCCATGCCTGGTTGTAGCCGCGCGCGACGAGCCGCCCGTGCGACAGCGGCACCGGCGCGATGACGTCGAAGCCGCCGGCGCGCTGCATGTCGTCCGTATCGCTGACCCGCTGCGCGAGCCGGGCCGCGAATTCCGCGCCGAGCGCGAGCCGCGCGTGAAACTTCAGGCCACGCGCGAGCCCGTCGAGCGGCGCGCGGTAATCGGCGAGCGCGAGCGTCGCGTCGAACGGCGGCGGCGTCGCGCGGCATGCGTCGCACCGGTAATCCGCGGCGCGCGAACGCGGCCGCGCGGTGCCCAGCGGCACGGCGCAGACGTCGCACCGCAAGCGCGCTTCATTCCAGTACGCGGCGTCGCAGGCGGCGCAAATCACGCTGTGTGACAAATTGCCGCACAGCGCGCATCGATTCGGCAGCGCGTGCACGACGATGCGCGCAAGCAACACACCGACCTGCGACAAAACGACGCGCATCGTATGCGGAGCGGAACTGCGATCCATCGGGAACACTCCAGATGGCCCGCCTCGATGAAGGCTGCGAGGCGAGCGAGTATACTTCGGGCTCTTCGCCAGTGTGCCCGACATGTCCTCAGCTTCGACTTCACCCGGCCGTCCGGCCAATGACGCCCGGCGTTTGCGGCGGATCTTCGATCGCCGTGCCGCCTCGTTCGACGCGGTCGCATTTCTGCCGCGCGAGATCGCGCAACGGATGAACGAGCGCCTCGAGTACATCAAGGTGAGCCCGGCGGCCGTGCTCGATGCGGGCTGCGGGCCGGGCGACGACCTGCCGGCACTGCGCGCGCGCTTTCCCGAGGCCCCGGTGTTCGGCGTCGACCTGTCCGGCGCGATGCTCGCGCGGGCGGGCCAGCGCGAGGTCGAGCAGACGAACTGGCGCCGCTGGCTGCCGGCCTCGCTCGGCCGGGCGCTGGGCCAGCGCGGCCCGCGCGTCGCGCAGGCCGATTTCTCGATGCTGCCGTTCGCGGCCGGCGCGTTCGACCTGATCTGGTCGAATCTCGCGCTTCACTGGCATTCGCGTCCCGATACGGTGTTCCCCGAATGGCAGCGCGTGCTGCGCGTGAACGGCCTGCTGATGTTCAGCACGTTCGGCCCCGACACGCTGCGCGAGCTGCGCGCGGCCTGCGCGGACGCCGAAGCGGCGCTCGGCATCGCGCCGCCCGCACCGCGCGTCGTCGATTTCGTCGACATGCACGATCTCGGCGACATGCTCGTCGAGAGCGGTTTCGAGATCCCGGTGATGGACCAGGAAGTGCTCACCGTCACCTACAAGACACCCGACTCCCTGCTGGCCGACGTGCGCCGCTGGGGCGCCTATCCGTTCGAGCGCACGACGCCGCAGCGCGCGACGCGGCGCTTTCGCGCGGCGCTCGGCGATGCGCTGGAGGCGCGCCGGCGCGCGGACGGCACGATTGCCCTGACGTTCGAGGTGGTCTACGGCCACGCGTGGAAGGCCGTGCCGCGTACGACTGCCGAGGGGCACGGGATCGTGCGTATCGAAGATATCGGTAAGGGACGTCCGAAGAATCGGTAAAGCGGTAAAGAGGTGTTTTGTTATGTCTGAAATTAGCGGCGCAAAGCGGGGTCGAATTAGCGGCAAAAATGGCCGGGAAGCTTGTGGCGCTTGGCTCGCGGGCCGATAGGCGCTTGCTTGTGGATGCCATTGAACCCGCCTATAATGCGTCAGCTTGTCGTCCCGGGGTCCCCGCAATACGGGGCGACGAGTCCGATGCAGGCATGCATCGCATGCCATTCGCGTGAGGCGGCGATGGAAGCAGCGAGGGTTTTGGCGGAGACGACGAACAATGAACCGGTCATCGCAGACTGGCTCATGAAACGCAATTGTTCGGTGTCGCCGCGCCAGTTCGTGCTGTTTTACGCGTCGCTCGCGGGCTTCTCGCTGGTGATCGCGGCATTGCTGATGTGGCGGGGGGCTTGGCTCGTCATGCCCTTCACCGGAATCGAGTTGCTTGTAGTGGGTGTCGCATTTGCGATTTATGCTCGCCATGCAGTCGATTACGAGCGCATCAGGCTGTTTCCGCACCGGCTCGTGATCGAGCGGATGGATGCGGAGCGGCTCACGCAGATCGAATTCAACCCGCGCTGGGTGCGGGTCGAGCCGGGTGCGACGCCACGCGATCCGATTCGACTGGTATCGCGCGGGCAGACCGTCGTAATCGGGCAGCATCTCGCGCAGTACAAGCGTGCGCAGTTCGCCGACGAACTGCGCGTGTCGCTCAGGCGCTGCGGCTGACGAGGCGCGGGCACCGGCCGCAAGGAGGCCGGCGTCTTGCGACGGGGGAGGGTTTGAATGGAAATTTTGGGTAAGGATGCTATGAAAACAATCAAGCGAGCCCTCACGGGCGTGCTGGCATGCAGCGGATTGCTCTTTGCCGGCGCTGCTCTGGCGGTCGGTGATAGCCCGGGCGGCCCCCGCGTCAACGAGATCAACTTTCAGCCGCCGGTCACGAAGATCGCCGAGGAGCTCTACGATCTCCACACGATGATGCTGATCCTGTGTACGGTGATCTTCGTCGGCGTGTTCGGCGTGATGTTCTATTCGATCTTCGCGCACCGCAAATCCAAGGGCTTCAAGGCCGCCAATTTCCATGAAAGCACGACCGTCGAAATCATCTGGACGATCGTGCCGTTCATCATCGTCGTATTGATGGCGCTGCCGGCGACGAAGGCCGTCGTCGCCATGAAGGACACGACCAACGCCGACCTCACGATCAAGGTCACCGGCTACCAGTGGAAGTGGGGCTACGATTACGTGAAGGGCCCGGGCGAGGGCATCAGCTTCCTGTCGACGCTCAGCACCCCGCGTGACGAAGTGATGGGCAAGAAGCCGATCACCGACACCTATCTGCAGGAAGTCGACAACCCGCTCGTCGTGCCGGTCAACAAGAAGATCCGCATCATCACGACCGCGAACGACGTCGTCCACTCGTGGTACGTGCCCGCGTTCGGCGTGAAGCAGGATGCGATCCCTGGCTTCGTGCGCGACACGTGGTTCAAGGCTGACAAGGTCGGCACGTTCCGCGGCTTCTGTACCGAACTGTGCGGCAAGGAACACGCGTTCATGCCGGTCGTGGTCGAAGTCCTGTCGGAAGACGACTACGCGAAGTGGGTCACGGCGCAGAAGGCCAAGCTGGCCGGCGCGGCGGTCGATCCGAACAAGGTTTACACGATGGCCGAACTCGTCTCGCACGGCGAGGACGTCTACAAGGCGAACTGCGCGGCCTGCCACCAGGTGAACGGCAAGGGTCTCGGCGCATTCCCGGCAATGGACGGCAGCCCGATCGTGAACGGCCCGATCGCCGGCCACGTCGAGCGCGTGCTGCACGGCAAGGGCGCCATGCCGTCGTGGGCATCGTTGTCGGATCTCGATATCGCATCGGTCATCACGTACGAGCGCAATTCGTGGGGCAACCACAAGAACGATCTGCTGCAGCCGAAGCAAGTGGCTGATGCGCGCAACGGCAAGATGCCGGAAGACACGGCAGGCGCAGCGGCACCGGCGCAAGCCGCGTCGGACGCAGCCGAGCAGCCGGCGGCGTCGGCATCGGCCGCCCTGTCGACGATCTACTTCGAGACGGGCAAGAGCGTGCTGCCGGCGGATGCGAAAGCAGCGATCGCCGCAGCGGCCGACTATGCGAAGGCACATCCGGACGCGAAGCTCGCGCTGTCGGGCTTCACCGACAAGACGGGTTCGGCCGACGCGAACGCCGAACTGGCCAAGCATCGTGCACAAGCCGTGCGCGACGCACTGAAGGCAGCAGGCGTGGCGGAAGACCACATTATTCTCAAAAAGCCGGAAACGATCACGGGCGGGGCAGACGCGAAGGAAGCCCGGCGTGTCGAGATCGGCCCGGCGGCTTGACGTGTCGCTGAGTTAGTCGACGTATTCGCATTAGGAGATTCTCATGTCTAGCATCGGGCACGACGTAGCCGCGGACCACGCGCACGACGACCACGCGCACGAAACACCGCACGGCTGGCGGCGCTGGCTGTTCGCCACCAACCACAAGGACATCGGTACGCTGTACCTGCTGTTCTCGTTCATCATGTTCCTGTCGGGCGGCGTGATGGCGCTCGGCATCCGCGCCGAGCTGTTCGAGCCGGGCCTGCAGATCATGCGTCCGGAGTTCTTCAACGAACTCACGACGATGCACGGCCTGATCATGGTGTTCGGCGCGATCATGCCGGCATTCGTCGGCTTCGCGAACTGGATGATTCCGCTGCAGATCGGCGCATCGGACATGGCGTTCGCACGGATGAACAACTTCAGCTTCTGGCTGCTGCCGGTTGCAGCCGTGCTGCTGGTCAGTTCGTTCTTCGCGCCGGGTGGCGCGACGGCTGCCGGCTGGACGCTGTACGCACCGCTGTCGACGCAGATGGGCCCGGGCATGGACTTCGCGATCTTCGCGGTCCACTTGATGGGTGCATCGTCGATCATGGGCGGTATCAACATCGTCGTGACGATCCTGAACATGCGCGCACCGGGCATGACGCTGATGAAGATGCCGATGTTCGCATGGACGTGGCTGATCACGGCGTACCTGCTGATCGCCGTGATGCCGGTTCTGGCGGGCGCGATCACGATGGTGCTGTTCGACCGCCACTTCGGCACGTCGTTCTTCAACGCGGCAGGCGGCGGCGACCCGGTGATGTACCAGCACATCTTCTGGTTCTTCGGCCACCCCGAGGTGTACATCATGATTCTGCCGGCGTTCGGGATCGTGTCGCAGGTGATCCCGGCGTTCGCGCGCAAGACGCTGTTCGGCTACAGCTCGATGGTGTACGCGACGGCTTCGATCGCAATCCTGTCGTTCATGGTCTGGGCGCACCACATGTTCGCAACGGGCATGCCGGTCACCGGTCAGCTGTTCTTCATGTACGCGACGATGCTGATCGCGGTGCCGACGGGCGTGAAGGTGTTCAACTGGCTCGCGACGATGTGGCGCGGTTCGATGACGCTCGAAACCCCGATGCTGTTCGCGATCGGCTTCCTGTTCGTGTTCACGTTCGGCGGCCTGACGGGCCTGATGCTGGCCATGGCGCCGCTCGACATCCAGTACCACGGCACTTACTTCGTGGTGGCGCACTTCCACTACGTGCTGGTGGCCGGGTCACTGTTCGCGCTGTTCGCGGGCTGGTACTACTGGTCACCGAAGTGGACGGGCTGGATGTACAACGAGACGCGCGGCAAGATCCACTTCTGGTCGTCGATGATCTTCTTCAACCTGACGTTCTTCCCGATGCACTTCGTCGGTCTCGCGGGCATGCCGCGCCGCTATGCGGACTACCCTGCGCAGTTCACGGACTTCAACCAGGTGGCGACGATCGGCGCATTCGGCTTCGGCCTCGCGCAGGTGTACTTCCTGTTCGCGGTCGCGCTGCCGGCCTACCGTGGCGGCGGCGAGCTGGAAAAGGCGTCGGACAAGCCGTGGGATGGCGCGACGGGCCTCGAGTGGACGGTGCCGAGCCCGGCTCCCTTCCACACGTTCGAGCAACCGCCGCACGTCGAATAAGTTTCACCGCGCTCCGCCGCTGCCTGCCGTGCAGGCAGGCGCGGCGGGCGCCGAATTGAAATTTCAGCGAAGTTTCAGATGAACCGGAATCCACAACAAAGACGTACGCCCGAGCAGATTCGCGCGGGCAACAAGCGGCTCGGCTTCATCCTGCTCGTCATCGCCGCCGTTTTTTTTGTGAGTGTCGTGATCAAGCAGTGGTGGCTGTCCACACACTGATGCAGTAACTGACGTAGTAACGAGGAAGCAGTCGTATGTCGAAGCCGGAAGAGGGCGCCGTCGATCGCGCATTCAATCGTTCGATGCTGGTGAAGCTCTTCGTCGTGGCCGCACTGATGTTCGGCTTCGGCTTCGCGCTGATTCCGATGTATCGCGCGATTTGCCAGGTCACCGGTATCAACAACCTGGTGCAGCGCGACGTCAGCGAACGTGAGGCAAAGAATTCGCAGGTCGACTACAGCCGTACGGTGTCGGTCGAATTCGATGCGAATGCACGCGGCCCGCTCGGCTTCAAGCCGGAGCACAACAGCCTCGACGTGCATCCGGGCGAACTGACGACGATCATGTACGACGTGACGAACGGGCAGGGCCGGCCGGTGGTCGCGCAGGCGATTCCGAGCTACGCGCCGAAGCAGGCGACGGAGTTCTTCAAGAAGATCGAGTGCTTTTGCTTTACGCAGCAGACGCTGGCCGCGAACGAGTCGCGCAGGATGCCGGTGGTGTTCGTGATCGATCCGAAACTGCCGAAGGACGTGAAGACGATCACGCTGTCGTACACGTTCTTCGAACTGAATACACCGGCCGCGTCGGCGCCGGCGCAGCGCAGTACGGCGGCGCCGGGCGCGACGACGCCGGGCGCGTGACGACGGAGACAGGGCGATGACGGAGACCAGGCGGAACGGCACGTTCGGCCAGGCGCTGAAGGCGGTGTTGTGGTCGTTCTTCGGTGTGCGCAAGCGGCGCGATCTGGAGGCCGACGCGACGCAGCTCAATCCGCTGCACGTGCTGATCGTCGCGTTGATCGCGGCCGGCATGTTCATCGGCGTGCTGATCCTGATCGTGCGCGCGGTCGTGGGCTGACGCCCGCGGCCACGAAAGAATGCAGTGCGCGGCGCCTCGGCGCTGCGTGCGGGAAAGAGCGGCGGCGGTCGCGCCGCGCAAGAAATAAAGCCGGAGCGGTTTCCGGTACACAAATTGGACTGAAGTGGAGAATCAAGCATGAGCGGTCAAAACCAGACCCCGTACTATTTCGTGCCGCATCCGTCGCAGCATCCGATCAGCGCGGCCATCGGCCTGCTGGTCATGCTCGGGTCGGTGGCGCTGTGGATCAACGGTCACGACTGGGCTCCGTACACGGCGCTGGTTGGCCTGCTGTGGTTGCTCTTCACGCTGTATCACTGGTTCGGCGATGCGATTTCCGAGTCGGAAGGCGGTCATTACGGCAAGAACGTCGACAAGTCGTACCGCTGGAGCATGAGCTGGTTCATCTTCTCCGAAGTGATGTTCTTCGGCGCGTTCTTCGGTGCGCTGTTCTATGCGCGTGAAATCGCGCTGCATCAGCTCGGCAGCCTCGACTACAAGCTGATCTGGCCGGATTTCTCCGCCGTGTGGCCGAACGAAGGCCCCGCCGCGCTCGCCGGCCACTTCAAGACGATGGGTCCGTGGCCGATCCCGACGCTGAACACGGCATTCCTGCTGTCGTCGGGCGTGACGCTGACGGTGTCGCACCACGCGCTGCGCGACGATCACCGCAAGAAGGCGATTGCCTGGCTGGCCGCGACGCTCGTGCTCGGTATCTGCTTCCTGTTCATGCAGGGCTTCGAGTACTACCACGCGTACAACGAACTGAACCTGACGCTGAACTCGGGCGTGTACGGCTCGACGTTCTTCCTGCTGACGGGCTTCCACGGTTTCCACGTGTTCCTCGGCGGCACGATGCTCGCGGTGGTGCTGGTGCGGATGATCCGCGGCCACTTCAAGCCCGATCATCACTTCGCATTCGAAGGGGCCGCGTGGTACTGGCACTTCGTCGACGTCGTCTGGCTCGGCCTGTACGTCGTCGTCTACTGGCTGTAAATGCAACAACGGCCCGCGCAGCGATGCGCGGGCCGTTTTCATTGGCGGGGACGGAGCAGCGGCTGGCTGCTTGTGCTCAACGCCACCCCGGCGCCGCCGCGACTCAGTCAGGCGGCGCTTTTGCTTGGTGGCGCGGCTGTGCGGCGAAATGTCACAGCGGCTGCGGCGGCCGCCGTGGCGAATGCATCAACGCCCGATCGGCAGGCCGGTCGAATGGATCCAGCCCATCCAGTTCGCGAGCAGGATGAACAGGAACAGCGAGATCGACAGCCCGACGCGGGTGGCGAGCGACCAGGCCATGCGTTTCGTGTGGCCGCGGTCGTGCATCATGAAGTAGAGCGCCGAGCCCATGCTGGCGATGATGAGGACGAAGGCAATAGGAACGAGTATGTGCATGACACGAACCGGACGACGGCAATTCGAAAGGAAGAGGATAATTATCGCACTTCGCTTTCGCGAATGCGCCTGGCGGGCGGCATGATGAAGATCCGTTTGCTGCCCGCGCTGCTGATCCTCATCGTCGTCGCGGTCACGATCCGTCTCGGTTTCTGGCAGCGCGACCGCGCGCACCAGAAGGAAGCGCTGCAGGCGAATATCGTCCGCTACGAGCACGCGGCGCCCGTCGATGTCGGTGCGCAGCCGATGCCGCTGGCGTCGATCGAGTTTCACCGCGTGCGCGCCACCGGCCGCTTCGTGCCGGAGCAAGCGGTGTTCCTCGACAATCGGCCGTATAACGACCAGCCAGGTTTTTACGTCGTGATGCCGTTTAAACTCACGGGCGGCGGCGTCGTGCTGGTCAACCGCGGCTGGCTGCCGCGCAACATCTCCGATCGCACGGCGATCGAGCCGTTTCCGACGCCTGCCGGCGAAGTCGAGATCGAGGGTATCGCGCGCGCCGATGCGTCGCGCGCGTTCGAACTCGGCGAAGGCGGCTCGGCCGCGCACCAGAAGATCCGGCAGAACCTGGACGTCGGCGCATATGCGAAGGAAACGGGGTTGCCGCTGCAGCCGTTCGTGATCCAGCAGACGAGCGACGACGGCGACAAGCTCGTGCGCGACTGGCCGGCGGCGACGACCGGCGTCGAGCGCAATTACGGTTACATGTTTCAGTGGTGGGCCATGGCGGCGGCCGCGCTCGGTTTCGGTCTGTACGCCGCGCGGCGTGCGGCGAAGAAGTCGGCCGGCGCGTGAGCGCGATGCCCGGACGCGGCGGCCATGCCGCGGGTTCGTTTCGAGAGGTTTGATTTGTCCATGCAATCTTCCCGTCAGGGTTCGGCCGCGGCGCCGATTTCTCCGGCGGCCCGCAAGCGCGGCCGCTGGATGCTCGTGTTGCTCGGCCTCGTGTGCGCGGCGCCGATACTCGCGTCGTACTTCACCTATTACGTAATCAAGCCGAAGGGCGGCTCGACCAATTACGGCACGCTGATCGAGCCGCAGCGGCCGATTCCGGCCGATCTGCAGGTCACCGACGAAACCGGCAAGACGGTCCCGCTGTCGTCGCTGCGCGGCGTGTGGCTGTTCGTGATGACCGACGACAGCGCGTGCGACGACGCATGCGCGGAAAAGCTCTATTTCATGCGCCAGATCCGCGTCACGCAGGCGGGCGAGCGGCACCGGATCACGATGGTGTGGCTGCGCAGCGATGCGGGCGCGATTCCGCAGAAGGTGCTGGACGCCTATCCCGACACGCGCCGGCTGGTCGCCGATCCGGCCGCGGTGGCCGCGTGGCTGCCGGCCGATGCCGGCACGCGCGACACCGACCATCTCTATATGGTCGACCCGAACGGCAACCTGATGATGCGTTTCCCGAAGAACCCGAACCCCAGCAAGATCAAGACGGACGTCACGAAGCTGCTGAAGTGGTCGAGCATCGGTTAAGGCGAGACAACGAGGCAAACATTCGATGTCGTATCTACTGCAACTCGGCCTGATCGGCTTCTGCATCGCGCTGCTGCCGCTGTCGTACGTGTGGGTGAAGGCCGACGACAACAAGTTCCGCAAGCTGGTGTGGATCACCACGTTCCTGACGCTCGATCTGGTGATGTTCGGCGGCTTCACGCGTCTGACCGATTCGGGCCTCGGCTGTCCGGACTGGCCCGGCTGCTACGGCACGTCGTCGCCGTTCATCGCGCACGCCGCGATCACGGCCGCGCATCAGGCGATGCCGACCGGCCCCGTCAGCATGACGAAGGCGTGGATCGAGATGATCCACCGCTATTTCGCGATGGCGATCGGCGTGCTGATCATCGCGCAGGTCGTGATCGCGTGGTCCGCGCGGCTGCGCCGCCGGCCGCTGCACGTGTCGCCGTGGTGGCCGACGAGCCTGTTGCTGCTGATCGTCGTGCAGGGCGTGTTCGGCGCCTGGACCGTCACGATGAAGCTCCAGCCCGTGATCGTCACGACCCATCTGCTGCTCGGTCTGACGCTGCTCGGCACGCTCGGCTGGCTCGCGGCGCGGCAGACGCCGCTGCCGTCGCATGATCCGGAGGCCGGCCGCTACCGCGCGGCCGCGCTCGCGGCGCTCGTGCTGCTGGTCGTGCAGATCGCGCTCGGCGGCTGGGTGAGCACCAACTACGCGGTGCTCGCGTGTACCGATTTCCCGACCTGCAACGGGCAGTGGATCCCGCCGATGAACTTCGGCCAGGGCTTCCATCTGTGGCGCGCGCTCGGGATGACGCAGGACGGCGAGGCGATCACGCAGGACGCGCTGGTCGCGATCCACTGGACGCACCGCACGTTCGCGTTCGTCGTCGTCGCGTATCTGGTCGCGTTCGCGCTGAAGATGCGCCGCTTCGCGTCGCTGCGGCGGCCCGCGAACGGCGTGCTGCTGGTCGTGCTGCTGCAGTTCGTGACGGGCCTGACCAACATCGTGCTGCAGTGGCCGCTGCCGGTGGCCGTCGCGCACAACGGCGGCGCCGCGATCCTGCTGCTGCTCGTCGTCATGTTAAACTTTCGCATCCTTTCAAGCCGCCCCGGCCGTGTCGTGCAGCCCGCGCGCGACGCCGCCCCGGCGTGACCGTCCCCATGCAAAGCACCCTTTCCCAATCGCCCGGTAGCCGGTTTTCGCAGTACATGGCGCTGACGAAGCCGCGTGTCACGCAGCTCGCAGTGTTCTGCGCGGTGATCGGCATGTTTCTCGCGACGCCGGGCATGGTGCCGTGGCATGTGCTGATCGGCGGCACGGTCGGTATCTGGTTGCTGGCCGGCGCCGCGTTCGCAATCAACTGCCTCGTCGAGCAGAAGATCGACGCGATGATGCGCCGCACCGCGTGGCGTCCGTCCGCGCGCGGCGAGATCACGACGCCGCAGATCCTGTTGTTCTCTGCCGTGCTCGGCGGCGTCGGCGCATGGACGCTCTATACGTTCACGAATCCGCTGACGATGTGGCTGACGATCGCGACGTTCGTCGGCTACGCGGTCATCTATACGCTGCTGCTCAAGCCGATGACGCCGCAGAACATCGTGATCGGCGGGGCGTCGGGCGCCATGCCGCCGGCGCTCGGCTGGGCCGCGGTCACCGGCGCGGTGCCGGGCGACGCGTGGATCCTCGTGCTGATCATCTTCGTGTGGACGCCGCCGCATTTCTGGGTGCTCGCGCTCTATCGCCGCAAGGACTACGAGAACGCGGGGCTGCCGATGCTGCCCGTCACGCACGGCGAGAAGTTCACGCGGCTGCACATCCTGCTGTACACGGTGATCCTGTTCGCGGTCACGCTGATGCCGTTCATCTCCGGGATGAGCGGGGCCGTCTATCTGACGAGCGCGGTGCTGCTCGGCGCGGTGTTTCTCGCGTATGCGTGGAAGATCTACCGCGATTACTCGGACGCACTCGCCCGCAAGGCTTTCCGTTATTCGATCGTCTACCTGTCGCTGCTGTTCGCCGCGCTGCTCGTCGATCACTATGCACGTCCGCTGCTCGGCGTGTAACTGCACGGTTTGAACGCAATGCTCCATTCACGGTTCGGGCGCCGCGCGCGCCAAGGCTGGATGCTGGCGTGCGCATTCGCGGCGGCTTTGCTGCTCGCCGGATGCGACAACGCGCCGAAATTCCAGAATCTCGACATCACCGGCAACACGCAGTTCGGCACCGATTTCTCGCTGCCCGACACGACCGGCAAGGTGCGCACGCTGGCCGACTTCAAGGGCCGCGCGGTCGTGATGTTCTTCGGCTATACGCACTGCCCGGACGTCTGTCCGACGACGATGGCCGAATTGTCCGAGGCGCTGAAGCAGCTCGGGCCGGATGCCGCGAAGCGGGTGCAGGTGCTGTTCGTCACCGTTGATCCGGAGCGCGATACACCCGCGCTGCTCGGCCAGTACGTGCCCGCGTTCGATCCGTCGTTCATCGGCCTGCGGCCGGCCGACGAAGCGCAGCTGAAGAAGGTCACGAAGGATTTCCGCGTGTACTACGCGAAGGTGCCCGGCAAGACGCCCGGCAGCTACACGATGGATCACACCGCCGCGAGCTACGTGTTCGATCGCGACGGCAAGCTGCGCCTGTTCGTGCGCGACGGCCAGGGCCCCGGCCCGTGGGTCCACGACCTGAAACTGCTGGTCGACTGAGCGGCACGCGCCGCATGATCGCCCGGGCGCTCGCCCGGCGATACGCGTGACGGCCGCGACGCGCCGTCACGCATGCTTCCTGCTTCCCCTCGAATTGCCGTCACCGCTTCGCAGCGCGCGGCGCGTACGTGCACGCACATTCGCCGCGCCCGGGCGCGATTACGGCAGCGCCGGCACGTTGAAGCCCTGCGCGGCGCGCGTGATCCTGAATTCGGTCACGCGATAGGTCGCGAGCCCTTCGGTCACGAACGGATCGGTCTTCAGGATCGCGTCGAGTTCGTCGCGGTCGATGCGGGCCGCGAGGATCACGCCGCCTTCGCGCGGCACCTTCGGCCCTGCCGCGATGAAGATGCCGCGCTCCAGCAGCGGCTGCAGATACGCGCGATGGCGTTCGAGCGCGTCGTCGATGCGCTCGAGCGACGCGGTGTAGTGGATGTCGATGACGTACATGGATGGCCCTGGAATGTCGCCGGCGCGGTGCGTGCCGGCCAGCTGGTCTTTGTAGCACAGCGGCCGTTCCGTGTCGTGCCGTGCTTCGCGCGCCGGCCGCGTGTATTCAAGTTGTAAGCGTCGCTGCCGTAAATATGGAAGCAACCGTTTGCGCGCGGTCGAGACCGTCGCGCGCATTCCGGGCATCGATATCGACGAGAGGCATGCAGATGAGCAGAATGAGTTTGAACCGCAAGCTGTGGCTCGCGCTTGCGCTGGTATGGGTCGGCCTTCTCGGCGTCGGCGCGTGGAGCGCGTACGAGACGCGCGCGACGATGCTCGCCGAACGCAAGGCAGGCATCGCGAACCTCGTCGACTCGGCGGCCGGCATCGTGAGCGCGTATCACGCACTCGCGCAGAACGGCACGCTGCCCGAGGCCGACGCGAAGCGCGAGGCGCTCGCGAGCCTGGCCGCGATGCGCTACGGCGATGCGGGCTACGTGTTCGTGATGGACTCGAAGCCCGTCGTGCTGATGCATCCGACGTTGCCGAAGCTCGTCGGCACGCAGGTCGGCGACTATCTCGATCCGGACGGCAAACCGCTGTTCGTCACGATCCTGAATGCCGCGAAGGCGACCGGCAGCGGCTTCGCCGAGTATCGCGGACGGCTGCCGCACAGCGAGACGGCCGTGCCGAAGATCAGCTACGTCACGCGCTTCGCGCCGTGGGACTGGAACATCTCGAGCGGCGTATTCCTGAAGGACATCGATACCGTCTACTACCGGACGCTGTTCGGTCACCTCGCGGTCGTGTTCGTGATCGGTTTCGTGATCAGCGCGGCGATGCTCGTGATCATCCGCAACGTGCGCGGCAGCCTCGGCGGCGAGCCGGACGAAGCGGCCGCGCTGGCGATCCGTATCGCGCAGGGCGACCTGAGCCGGCCGGTGCCCGTGCGCGACGGCGACAGCACGAGCATGATGGCGGCGATGCGCGACATGCAGGCGCGCTTGCAGGCGACGATCGGCGGGATCCGCCAGTCGGCCGAATCGATTGCATCGGCGAGCCGCGAGATCGCGTCCGGCAACGACGACCTGTCGCAGCGTACCGAGGAGCAGGCCGCGTCGCTGGAAGAAACGGCCGCGAGCATGGAGCAACTGACCGCGACGGTGAAGCAGAACGCCGACAACGCGCGGCAGGCGAGCGGGCTCGCGAACAACGCATCGGAGATCGCGCGCGCGGGCAACGACGTCGTGAGCCGCGTGATCGGCACGATGGGCGAGATCGACGACAGCTCGCGCAAGATCGCCGACATCATCGGCGTGATCGAGGGCATTGCGTTCCAGACCAACATCCTCGCGCTGAATGCGGCGGTCGAGGCCGCGCGCGCCGGCGAGCAGGGGCGCGGGTTCGCGGTGGTCGCGGGCGAGGTGCGCTCGCTTGCGCAGCGTAGCGCGACGGCCGCGAAGGAGATCCGCGAGCTGATCGTCGACTCGGTCGAGCGTGTGCGCAACGGCTCGACGCTGGTCGGCCAGGCCGGCACGACGATGGGCGAGATCCTGCAGGCGGTCGCGCGCGTGACCGACATCATGGGCGAGATCGCGGCCGCATCCGAAGAGCAGGCGAGCGGCATCACGCAGGTCGGGCGTGCCGTCACGCAGATGGATCAGGTCACGCAGCAGAACGCGGCGCTCGTCGAGGAGGCCGCAGCAGCCGCTGCGTCGCTGCAGGAGCAGGCCGGGCGGCTGCGCGACGCGGTCGGTGCGTTCCGGGTCGGTGGTGGCAACGGGGGTGGCGCGTCGCATCGCGCCGGCGGGCGGACAGGCGAACCGGTGTTCGGCGTGCAGCCCGCGGAAGAAGCGGTCGCCGCGTAACCGCGGCAGCGTGCTGCTATCGACGAAGGCGGGCACGGCGTCATGAAGCATCGTGCCCGGCCGGCAGTTCGCAAAGGAAGGTCGCTCCTTCGTCTCATTAAACGCAACTAACGGCCAATTCGCACAGCCCCCGCCAGCACCGTCGCGGTGCATACCCATATGAGCGGGATGTATTTCACTTCCGGCTCATCCTGTGACACCATTTGCCCCTTCCTGCGAGTCGGGGCATACCCGTATCGCGCCCCCATTTTCAGTTAGCAAGAAAGCGAGAAACAGATGAAGCGTCGCAGTCTCCTGAAGGTATTTTCCGTGCTGGCCACCGGTGCCGCACTGACGCTGTCGGCTGGCGTGCACGCCGAAGACAAGGTGATCAAGGTCGGTACGGTTGCCGGTCCGGATTCGGAAGTGTGGCAAGTCGTGCAGAAGGTCGCGAAGGAGAAGGAAGGCCTGAACGTGAAGGTCATCGAGTTCAACGACTACGTGCAGCCGAACGCGGCGCTCGACGCGGGCGACCTCGACGCGAACAGCTTCCAGCACCAGCCCTACCTCGACAGCCAGGTGAAGCAGCGCGGCTACAAGATCGTCAGCGCGGGCCTGACCTACATCTCGCCGATGGGCGTGTACTCGAAGAAGTTCAAGTCGCTGAAGGATCTGCCGCAAGGCGCGAAGCTCGCGGTGCCGAACGATCCGTCGAACGAGAACCGCGCACTGCTGCTGCTGCAGACGCAAGGCGTGATCAAGCTGAAGGCCGGCGCCGGCACGGGCGGCAACAACGCGACGGTACTCGACATCGCCGATAACCCGAAGAAGCTGAAGATTTCCGAACTCGACGCCGCGCAACTGCCGCGCGTGCTGTCGGACGTCGACGCAGCCGTGATCAACACGAACTACGCGATCGCCGCGAACCTGCAGCCGACCAAGGATGCGATCGCGCTCGAATCGTTGACGAGCCCGTACGCGAACCTGATCGCCGTGCGCGCGAAGGACAAGGATCAGCCGTGGGTGAAGAAGCTGGTCAAGGCGTACCAGTCGCGTGAAGTGAAGGAATTCATCAACAAGCAGTTCAAGGGCTCGATGGTCGCGTCGTTCTGAGCGCGATCGGTTGACCGAACGAAGGCCTGCACGTGTGCAGGCCTTTTTTATATGCGACAGGCGGCGTTCCGTTGCTGCTGCGCATGCGTTGGCTGCGTAGCTCTGACGCGCTTGCGAGATGCAGGGGCGACTTGAAGATCGCTCATTGCATTTGCGCTTATCCGATCGGTACGGTTTCGTAACGGTCTGTCAGGTTGGCATCGGTTCAGCGTGCCGCTGCTCGAACGCGGAATCGGTATGCGTTTTTCCTCCTCGGCATCCCGCCGAGCCCCGTCGTTGCTCACTCGAGCCAAATAAGAGCGATCTCTCGGGATATTGCACGATCGTCGCGACATGAATTGTCAGCGGATCGGTGGGAATGTCTTTATGTCGTGGTCGTATGTCTTCGGTAGACTGAAAAGGCAGTTCAAGATCGGATGGGGCGCTCTCGCGAGTGACGTTCTAACCATTCCTTGCAAGGCGGTGAGTCACTGCAACAGAGTTGCGAGAGAGGGGGATGGATTGTGGTGGATATCGATCGCCGGATAATCGATTTTGTGAGGGGGATGTCCGGGTTTTATCTGTTGTCAGGGGGCGAGGGTGGAACTGAGAACACCGATCTGGATGTTGATCTGGGTTTTGATGCGGCTGAGGTCGAAGAGGTGATGGCGGCGTATTCGAAGGAATTTAATGTCGATATGAGTGGATTCGACATCAAAAAATATTATCCGGAGGACGATTCCTCATTGCTTGACTTGATCAATCCCTTCAAGAAGAGGGTAATTCATCAGGTTCCGGACCTGAATGTTCGGATGTTGATCGTTTCGGCCAAAGCAGGGCGCTGGCTCTACAGTTGACGGGCACGCGCCGCCGCCCTCACATCTCGCCGCGCCGCGAGCAGATCGCCATGATCTGCTGGATCGCGTAGTTGTCGCGCACGCCCGGCAGCGACTGCACGACACACTCGTGATAGCGCCGCTCGCGCGGCAGCAGCATCGCGTTGTTGCGGTACAGCGCGTCGCACGAGCGCTGGATCAACTGGGCCGCCGCGCCGTTGCGGCTCTCGCGCAGCGCGTTGAGCATGCAATCGTCGTAGGGCGCATTGCCGTCGGTCAGCGCGAATGCCGCGCCCGGCAGCATCAGCGCGACGGCCGCGCATGCGGCGGCATGGATCCCCGGTTTCATCTGCCCTCCGCTGGCGTGGACTGGGTCGATCGACAGGATAACGTAAAGCCTCGACAGTGGCTGACGTGTTGCACCCACCCTGGCGCAAACTGCCGCCGGCCGGGCGTCTCGCGCGTTTCGACGTGTCACGGCACCGGTGTGCGCCGGGCTGTCGTGCGAAAGCGCGGAGTCAGGCGGTGGTCTGCGGAAATGGTATTCTCATGCGTTCGCCGCCGCGCGCCTTCCCGGGGCCCGCGCGAGGCCGGTGCCGCTGCATTGCGTGCGCCGGCACCTGCATGACGGCGGCGGGAATCCATCATCCAGAACCGACACAAATACGGGGGAGACTCACCCATGAAGCGTTTCAAGACTTTCGCGATCCGTTCGATCACGGCCGGCGTGGCCGCACTGGCACTCGCCGGCGCTGCGCACGCGCAGACGGTCAAGGTGCTGTCGATCGTCGACCATCCGGCACTCGACGCGATCCGCGACGGCGTGCGTGCCGAACTGAAGGCGGAAGGCTACGGCGACGACAAGCTCAAGTGGGAATACCAGAGCGCGCAGGGCAACACGGGCACGGCCGCGCAGATCGCGCGCAAGTTCGTCGGCGACCAGCCCGACGTGATCGTCGCGATCGCGACGCCGGCCGCACAGTCGGTCGTCGCGGCGACCAAGAGCGTGCCGGTCGTCTATTCGGGCGTGACCGATCCGGTCGCCGCGCAGCTCGTGAAGGGCTGGGGCCCGTCGGGCACCAACGTGACGGGCGTATCCGACAAGCTGCCGCTCGACCGCCAGGTCGCGCTGATCAAGCGCGTCGTGCCGAAGGCGAAGACGGTCGGCATGGTCTACAACCCGGGCGAGGCGAACTCGGTCGTGGTCGTGAAGGAACTCAAGGAGATCCTCGCGAAGCAGGGCATGACGCTGAAGGAAGCGGCCGCGCCGCGCACCGTCGACATCGGCCCGGCCGCGAAGAGCCTGATCGGCAAGGTCGACGTGATCTACACGAACACCGACAACAACGTCGTGTCCGCGTACGAAGCGCTCGTGAAGGTTGCGAACGAAGCGAAGATCCCGCTCGTCGCCGGCGACACCGACAGCGTGAAGCGCGGCGGCATCGCGGCGCTCGGCATCAACTACGGCGACCTCGGCCGCCAGACCGGCAAGATCGTCGCGCGCATCCTGAAGGGCGAGAAGCCGGGCGCGATCGCGTCGGAGACGAGCAGCAACCTCGAGCTGTTCGTGAACACGGGCGCGGCCGCGAAGCAGGGCGTCACGCTGTCGCCGGATCTCGTGAAGGAAGCGAAGACGGTCATCAAGTAAGCGGTCCGACCGCCGCGCTTGCAGGCCCGATCCGGGCCTGGACAACCTCGCCGGACGGGCGGCTCCCACCCGGGGCCGCCCGTCCGCTTCACCCGGCCGTACACGTCCGGCCGGGAAGCAACAGGATTTCCCCATCATGTCTCTGTTCTCGTTTCTGGGCGCCCTGGAGATCGGCCTGATCTTCAGTCTCGTCGCCCTCGGGGTGCTGATCTCGTTTCGCATCCTCAATTTCCCCGACCTGACCGTCGACGGCAGCTTTCCGCTCGGCGGCGCCGTCGCCGCGACGCTGATCTCCGCCGGCTACGACCCGTTCACGTCGACGGTGATCGCGATCGTCGCGGGCGCGCTGGCCGGCTTCGTCACCGGCTGGCTCAACGTGCGCCTGAAGATCATGGATCTGCTCGCCAGTATCCTGATGATGATCGCGCTCTACTCGGTGAACCTGCGGATCATGGGCCGGCCGAACGTGCCGCTCATCACCGAGCCGACGATCTTCACCGTGCTGCAACCCGACTGGATGCCCGACTACGTGCTGCGCCCGGCGCTGCTCGCGATCGTCGTGGTGGTCGCGAAGCTCGGCCTCGACTGGTTCTTCTCGTCGCAGCTCGGCCTCGCGATGCGCGCGACCGGCGCGAACCCGCGGATGGCGCGTGCGCAAGGCATCGCGACGGGCCGCGCGACGCTTGCCGGGATGGCGCTGTCGAACGCGCTCGTCGCGCTCGCCGGTGCGCTCTTCGCGCAGACGCAGGGCGGCGCCGACATCTCGATGGGGATCGGCACGATCGTGATCGGGCTGGCCGCGGTGATCATCGGCGAGACGCTGCTGCCGGCGCGCCGGCTCGTGCTGACGACGCTCGCCGTCGTGCTCGGCGCGATCGTCTACCGCTTCTTCATCGCGCTGGCGCTGAACAGCGAATTCATCGGCCTGAAGGCGCAGGACCTGAACCTCGTGACGGCCGCGCTCGTCACGATCGCACTGGTGTTGCCGGCGACGCGCAAGAAGCTGTTCGCGCGCAAGAACGGAGGGGCATGACATGCTGTCCGCACAAGACCTGAAACTCACGTTCAACCCCGGTACGCCGATCGAGACGCGCGCGCTGCGCGGGCTGTCGCTCGAGATTCCCGACGGCCAGTTCGTCGCGGTGATCGGCTCGAACGGCGCCGGCAAGTCGACCTTCCTCAACGCGGTCAGCGGCGACCAGCGCGTCGATTCGGGGCGCATCGCGATCGACGGCACGGACGTCACGCGCCAGCCCGCGTGGGACCGCGCGCACCTCGTCGCGCGCGTGTTCCAGGACCCGATGGCCGGCACCTGCGAGGCGCTGACGATCGAGGAGAACATGGCGCTCGCGATGGCGCGTGGCGCACGGCGCGGCTTTCGCGCGGCGCTCGACCGGCCGTCGCGCGAGCTGTTCCGCGACAAGCTGCGTCTGCTGAACCTCGGGCTGGAAAACCGGCTGACCGACCGGATCGGGCTGCTGTCGGGCGGGCAGCGGCAGGCGGTGAGCCTGCTGATGGCATCGCTGCGGCCGTCGCGGATCCTGCTGCTCGACGAGCACACGGCCGCGCTCGATCCGAAGACGGCCGCGTTCGTGCTGGAGCTGACCGCGCGCATCGTCGCCGAGAGCAAGCTGACCACGATGATGGTCACGCACAGCATGCGGCAGGCGCTCGACTACGGCGACCGCACGGTGATGCTGCATCAGGGGCAGGTCGTGCTCGACGTGTCGGGCGACCAGCGCAAGGGGCTCGACGTGCCGGACCTGCTGCAGATGTTCGAGAAGGTGCGTCACGAGCAGCTCGACGACGACGCGCTGCTGCTCGGCTGACGCGTGACAGGCGGCGCGGATCGGCGCGGTGTGCGGTGCGGGCATCGTGCCGGTTTGCTTGCCGGTCCGGCGGCGTGATCCGGTTTCGCGGGCGTCGCCCAGGCCGGGTGGTTGTCGTGGGCGTTCGGTCGATGCGAGCCGGCCACGCCCGGGCCGGTTCGCCTTGAGATGACGGGCGCGCCGGTTTTTCTTCCGCGTTTCATCTGACGAAAGACTGGTTTCGTACCAGTACTGTGCGACGCGAGCGCATTGCCATATACTGTATATCCATACAGTTGTGGGTGGCGTCATGCTCGCATCCTCCATTTCTCCCGAATCCCTTCATCCGTCGCTGTGGCGCGGCTCGCAGCTCGCGCGCGGTGGCCCGCGCACGATCGACACGGGCTTTGCGCCGCTGTCGGCAGAGCTGCCGGGCGGCGGCTGGCCGGTCGGCGGGCTGGTCGAACTGCTGGCCGCGCAGCCGGGCAGCGGCGAGATGCGGCTGCTCGCGCCGGCGCTCGCGCGCACGGTCAGCGCGCGGCGTCCGCTCGCGCTCGTCGCGCCGCCGCAGTCGCCGCATGCAACCGCGCTCGCCAGTCTCGGCGTGCCGTCCGACGCGCTGCTGTGGCTGCGCGCCGGCAACCGCACCGATGCGTTGTGGGCCGCCGAGCAGGCGCTCAGGACGGGCTGCTGCGGTGCGCTGCTGCTGTGGCAGGACGCGCGCGCCGATGCGTTGCGGCGCCTGCATCTTGCGGCCGCGCGCACCGGCGACACGCTGTTCGTGATGCTGCGCCCGCTGTCGGCCGCACGTCAGCCGTCGCCGGCCGTGCTGCGCGTCGCGCTGTATCCGGTGCCGGGCGGCGTGTCGCTCGACATCGTCAAGCGTCGCGGGCCCGCGCGCAGCGAGCCGCTTACGCTCGATTTGCCGTCGCCCATCGTGGAGAGCCGCTATGCGCGTCTTGCTCGGCATCCATCTGCCGCGCCTGCCGCTCGACGTGTGCGCCCCGCCGCCGTCTGACGCAGCGGCCGGCGATGCCGGCTGCGCGGTGCTCGAGCAGGGCGTCGTGCTGATTGCCGACGCACCGGCGCGCCGGCAGGGTGTGCGCGCGGGCATGAAGCGCGGCGGCGTGCTGACGCTTGCGCCCGATACGCGGCTCGTCGAACGCGATCCCGCGCGCGAGGCCGATGCGCTGCGCGCGGTCGCGCTCGCGTTGCTGCGTTTCTCGCCGTGCGTCGCGCTCGACGACGAAGCCACGCTGATCGTTGACGTCGGCCCGAGCCTGCGCCTGTTCGGCGGCCTGCCGTCGCTGTGCCGCCAGGTGCGCGCGACGCTCGCGGCGCTCGGCTATGCGGCGCGCCTGTCCGCCGCGCCGACCGGGCGCGGTGCGTGGCTGCTCGCGCGCACGTCGGCGCGCGCCTGCATCCGGCGTCGCGTGGCCGCGCCGGCCTCGCTCGTTCGTGCGCTCGATCGCTTGCCGTGCGTGCTGTTGCCCGAGGCGCGCCCGTATGCGGGCTGGTTCGACGGCCTCGGCTGCCGCACGCTCGCCGATCTGCGCGGCCTGCCACGCGCGGGGCTGCAGCGCCGCTGCGGTCCGGCGTTGCTCGCCGCGCTCGATCGCGCATACGGCGATGCGGTCGAACCGCTTGCGTGGATGGCGGTGCCGCCGGTGTTCGACGTGCGGCTCGAATTGCCGGAGCGCGTCGAATATGCGGAAGCCGTGCTGTTCGCCGCACGGCGGCTCGTCGTGCAGCTATGCGGGTGGCTGGCCGCGCGACAGTTGTCGCTGGCCGCGATGACGTTCGATCTCGAGCACGAGCGCGGCCGCCAGGCCGTGCCGCCGACGCCGCTCGAACTCGCGTTCGCCGCCCCCGTGCGCGACGAGGCGCACTTCATGCGGCTGCTCGGCGAGCGGCTCGCGCGCGTCGAGTTGCCGGCCGCGGTGATCGCGGTGCGGCTGAAGGCCACGCGCGTCGAATCGGTCGCGCCGCCGGCCGACGATCTCTTTCCGGAACCGGGCGGCACGAAAGAGACGCGCGCGCGGCTGTTCGAATTGCTGGTCGCACGGCTCGGCGCGGACAACGTGCTGCGCGCGGCCCCCGTCGCCGATTACCGTCCCGAGGCCGCGAACCGCTGGCTGCCGCTCGATGCGCACGCGGGCAAGCCGGCCGGCGGGCCGCCCGCCGCGCCGCCGCGCCCCGCGTGGCTGCTGGCCGAGCCGCTGCCGTTGTTGATGCGCGGCGAGCGGCCGGTATTTCATACGCCGCTCAGGATGATGTCGTCGGCCGAGCGGATCGAAGCCGGGTGGTTCGACGGGCAGATGGTCGCACGCGATTACCACGTCGCGCAGGACGAAGAGGGTGCGTGCTACTGGGTGTTCCTGGAGCGTTCGAGCAGCCAGGCCGTGCCGCGCTGGTTCCTGCACGGCCTGTTCGGATGAGCGGCGATGGTTGCGGAATTCAGTTGGCTGCCCGATTACGCGGAGTTGTTCTGCCGTTCGAACTTTTCGTTTCTGCATGGCGCGTCGCATGCGGAGGAACTGGTCGAGCGCGCGGCCGAGCAAGGCTATCGCGGGATCGCGATCACCGACGAATGCTCGCTCGCGGGCGCGCCGCGCATGCATGTCGCGGCGAAGGCGAAAGAGCTGCCGCTCGTCATCGGATCGTATTTCGAAGTCACGCCGGATGACGTCGCGCCCGGCCACGATCCTGGCCCCGGCGCGTTCGGGCTCGTGTTGCTCGCGCAGAACCGCGAGGGTTACGGCAATCTTTCCGAACTGATTTCGTGGCGGCGGATGGCCGCGCCGAAGGGGACTTACACGCTGACGTCGCGGATGCTGTCGGCACCGCCCGCGGAGTGTGCGCATCTGCGCGGCATGCCCGACTGCTTCGCGATCCTCGTGCCCGCGTATCCGGTGCGCGCGGACGTGCTCGATGCGCAGGTCGCGTGGTTTCGCACGACATTCGGCGAGCGCGCGCGGCTCGGGCTCGTGCAACTGCAGCGCGCGCTCGATGGTGCGCAGCGCGACGATATCCGCGCGGCCGGCGCGCGGCGCGGGGTGCGTGTCGTCGCGCTCGGCGACGTGACGATGCACCGGCGCTCGTGCAAGGCACTGCAGGACGTGATGACGGCGATCCGGGTCGGGATGCCGGTTGCCGAGTGCGGGTATGCGCTTGCGCCGAACGCGGAGCAGCATCTGCGTACGCGTGGGCGGATCGCGAAGTTGTTTTCGCCGGGCGAAATCGCCGAAACGTGCGTGATTCTCGATGCGTGTCGTTTCGAACTCGACACGCTTCGCTACGAGTATCCCGACGAGATCGTGCCGGCCGGACATACGCCAACGAGTTACCTCGAGCAGGAGACCCGGAACGGTGCACTTCAACGTTACTCCGGAACGGTACCCGGGCACGTGCGGGAGCGGATCGACTACGAGTTGGCGTTGATCGCGCAACTGGAATACGAGCCCTTCTTCCTGACCGTCTACGACATCGTCAAATACGCGCGCAGCCAGAACATCCTGTGCCAGGGTCGCGGCTCGGCCGCGAACTCGGTCGTCTGCTACTGCCTCGGCATCACCGAAGTCAATCCGGATCAAAGCACGATGCTGTTCGAGCGTTTCATCAGCGCGGAACGCGGCGAGCCGCCCGATATCGACGTCGACTTCGAGCACCAGCGTCGGGAAGAAGTGATTCAGCATATCTACAAAAAATACGGGCACGACCGCGCCGCACTCGCGGCCGCCGTGTCGACGTATCGCCCGCGCGGCGTGCTGCGCGAAACCGGCAAGGCGCTCGGCGTCGATCCGATGCTGGTCGACCGCGTCGCGAAGGGGCATCGCTGGTTCGACGGCAGTCGCGATTTGCTGCAGCAATTTGCGACGACCGGGCTCGATCCCGAAACGCCGCTGATTCGCGCATGGGCCGAACTGGCGGGGAGATTGCTCAACTTCCCGCGCCACTTGTCGCAGCACTCGGGCGGCTTCGTGATCAGCCGCGGCAAGCTCACGCGGCTCGTGCCGGTCGAGAACGCGGCGATGGACGGGCGGCGCGTGATCCAGTGGGACAAGGACGATCTCGAAGCGCTCGGCCTGATGAAGGTCGACGTGCTCGCGCTCGGCATGCTGTCGGCGCTGCATCGCGCATTCGACATGCGCACCGCGTGGCGCGGGCCGCCGGAGCCAGGCGGCGAACCGTTCACGCTGAAGCACATTCCCCAGGATGACGAAGCCACCTACGACATGATCTGCCGCGCCGATACGGTCGGCGTGTTCCAGATCGAATCGCGCGCGCAGATGTCGATGCTGCCGCGGCTGAGACCGCGCAACTACTACGATCTCGTCGTCCAGGTGTCGATCGTGCGGCCCGGCCCGATCCAGGGCGGCGCGGTGCATCCGTATCTGAAGCGGCGCAGGATCGTGGCCGGCGAAGAAGCGGGCGAGGTCACGTACCCGAGCGACGCGCTCAAGGCCGTGCTCGAACGCACGCTCGGCGTGCCGATCTTCCAGGAGCAGGTGATGCAGATCGCGATCGTCGCGGCGGGTTTCACGCCCGGCGAGGCCGACGAATTGCGCCGGGCGATGGCCGCGTGGAAACGCAAGGGCAACCTCGAGAAGTATTACGGCAAGATCGTCGACGGGATGCTCGAGCGCAACTACACGCGCGAATTCGCCGAGCAGATCTTCGAGCAGATCAAGGGCTTTGGCGAATACGGTTTCCCCGAGAGCCACGCGGCCAGCTTCGCGAAGCTCGCATACGCGAGCAGCTGGCTCAAATGCCACGAACCGGCGGTCTTCCTCGCCGCGCTGCTGAACAGCCAGCCGATGGGTTTCTACCCGCCGTCGCAACTCGTGCAGGACGCGAAACGTCACCGCGTGACGGTGCTGCCGATCGACGTCACGCAAAGCGGCTGGGAAGCGTCGCTCGAAGCGCTGCCGGGTCAGCCGCCACCGCGCGGCCAGCCGGCGGTGCGGCTCGGTCTGTCGCTCGTGCGCGGTCTCGGCGAAGCTGCCGCGCGGCGCATCGAGGCCGCGCGCGCGGCCGGCCCGTTCGAGAACGTCGACACGCTCGCGCGTCGCGCGCAGCTCGAACGGCGCGATCTCGAAGCGCTCGCCGCCGCGAACGCGCTCGCGACGCTTGCCGGCCATCGCCGCGATGCGCTGTGGCAGGCCGTCGCCGCGGCGCCCGAACGCGACCTGCTCGCCGCCGCGCCGATCGACGAAGCGGAGAAGCCCGCGCTTGGCGCGCCGTCGGAAGCCGACGACATCCTCGCCGACTACGACACCACCGGTCTCACGCTGAACCGTCACCCGGTCGCGCTGCTGCGGCCCGCGCTGCGCGCGCAGCGGCTGTCGTCCGCGGCCGAGCTGCGCGACCGTCCCGACGGCCGGCTCGCGCGCGCGTGCGGGCTCGTGATCGCACGACAGATGCCGGGCACCGCGAAGGGCGTGATGTTCATGACGCTCGAGGACGAAACGGGCTGCGTGAACGTGATCGTGCGGCCCGAGCTGCTCGCGCGGCAGCGTCGCGAAACGCTCGATTCGCGGCTGCTCGCGGCGTCGGGCGTATGGCAGGTCGTCAGCGACGTGAGGCACCTCGTCGCGCAGCATTTCGAGGATCTGACGCCGCTGCTCGGCGGCCTGCGCACGTCGAGCCGCGAGTTCCATTGACGCGGCGTGCCGGCATGCGTGCGGTGGCCGCGTTCCATGCATACCAGTTGGCCGAACTGGTTCTATTTTCGTCTCGTTTTCAGCACCGCCAGCACGACGAATCCGGCACTGGAACGGTCCCCTTGCATACCAATCCGGGTAAATCCCTATCCCGCATCGCGTTGTAAACAAAGGCTTTCCCGCTACTAAAACGCTTGCCGGACAAGGCTTTCGGCGATTTTCGCACCGCTAATACCAGTTCGTTGACTGGTATTGTTGTGGTTATATAATGCGTTCACTTTCGACGGTCCGAGATCGTCGTCCGACACCCGGAGGCACATGGAAACCGGCTGGGCCGAACTGGCGCCCGATCCCGTCAACGACACGCCGCTGTATCTGCAGCTCGCCCGCAATCTGGCGAGCGCGATTCACGCCGGCGCGTGGCGAGCCGGAGAGGCGCTGCCGTCGGAGCGGTTGCTGTCGGTGTCGGTCGGCGTGTCGCGGATCACGGCCCGCCGTGCGCTCGCGCTGCTGGTCGAGCAGGGGCTGATCAAGCGGGCGCGCGGTGCGGGCAGCTTCATCACGCCGCGTGTCGCCGATCCGCTGTCGCGTCTCGTCGGCTTCACCGCGAAGATGCAGCAGCGCGGCTTCAGGCCCGATTCGGTGTGGCTGTCGCGCAAGCTGCGCGCCGCGAACCGCGACGAGATCACGCGTCTCGGCCTCGCGCCCGGCGCGACGGTTGCGCGGCTCGAACGGCTGCGTCGCGCGGACGGCATCGTGATGGCCGTCGAGCATTCGACGCTGCCGGCCGCGGTGTTGCCGGATCCGCAGGCGCTCGGCGCGTCGCTGTACGAATACCTCGACGCGCGCGGGATGACCGTCGTGCGCGCGCTGCAGCACTTTCGCGCGGCCAACGCGACGCACGAGATCGCGAAGTGGATGGCGGTGAAGCCGGGCTCGGCCCTGCTGGTGATCACGCGCATCGGCTATGGCGCCGACCAGCGCGCGATCGAAGTGTCCGAAACGTATTGCCGCGACGACTACTACGACTTCGTCGCCGAACTGAAACGCTGACGCGCGAGACTGCCCGCGCGCCACGCGCAACGAACGCAACCGATTTGCAAATCGCGACGCGGATGTCCGCGTCACCAGATCATCAAGAGAAACGTCATGCTGACTGGAAACATCCTTACCCCCGACGGCTGGATTCACGGTTCGCTCGATAGCGAGAACGGCCGCATCACCACGCTCGACGGCGCGCCCGCCGACCCCGCGAAGAACGACGCGCCGTACATCCTGCCCGGCTTCATCGACCTGCACGTGCACGGCGGCGGCGGCGCCGACGTGATGGAAGGCGGCGACGCGATCGAGACGATCGCGCGCACCCACGCGCAGTTCGGCACGACGAGCCTGCTCGCGACGACGATGACCGCGCCGCGCGACGAACTGATGGAAGTCGTCGCGAACCTCGGCACCGTCGCGCGCACCCGTACGCCGGGCGGCGCGCGCGTGCTCGGCGTGCACCTCGAAGGGCCGTACATCAACCCCGGCAAGCTCGGCGCGCAGCCCGACGCGGCCGTGTCGGCCGTGCTCGACGAAGTGCTGAAGTACCTGTCGATCGCGCCGATCCGCGTCGTCACGCTCGCACCGGAAATCGCCGGACACATCGAGATCATCGGCGAGATGGCCGCGCGCGGCGTGCGCGTGCAGCTCGGCCACTCGCTCGCGACCTACGACGATGCCGTCGCCGCGCTCAAGCATGGCGCGTGCGGTTTCACGCACCTGTTCAACGCGATGTCGCCGCTGCATCACCGCAACCCGGGCCTCGTCGGCGCCGCGCTCGCGCATGCCGAGTACGCGGAAATCATCCCCGATCTGCTGCACGTGCACCCGGGCGCGATCCGTGCGGCGCTGCGCGCGATCCCGCGCCTGTACGTCGTGACCGACAGCACGTCCGCCACCGGCATGCCCGACGGCGAATACCGGCTCGGCAGCCAGCACGTGACCAAGTGCCTCGGCGGCGTGCGGCTCGCCGACGGCACGCTCGCCGGCAGCACGCTGACGATGGACCAGGCGCTGCGCAACCTCGTGTCGATCGGCCTGCCGATCGCCGACGTGTCGAACCGGATGTCGCGCTATGCGGCCGACTACCTCGGCATCGCCGATCGCGGCCGCCTCGAGCGCGGCGCATGGGCCGACCTCGCGGTGTTCGATCGCGACCTGAACCTCACCGCGACCTACGTCGAAGGAGAATCGATTGTCGAATATGCTTAAGGAAGCGCGCGAGTCCGCTCAGGTCGTCGCCGCGCAACTCGCCGACACCACGCGCGTCGAAGCGCTCGCCGGCCAACTGCTCGATCACCCGCCTGCCGTCGCGCTGACGGTCGCGCGCGGCAGTTCGGATCACGCCGCCAGTTACTTCGCGAGCCTGACGATGAGCCGCCTCGGCGTGCCCGTCGCGTCGCTGCCGATGTCGGTCGCGACGCTGCAGCAGGCGCCGCTGAAAGTGCGGGACCAGCTCGCGATCGCGTTCTCCCAGTCGGGCAAGAGCCCCGATCTCGTCAACACGATGGCCGCGTTGCGCGACGCCGGTGCGCGTACCGTCGCCGCCGTGAACGTGCTGCCGTCGCCGCTCGCCGATGCGTGCGAGCACCCGTTGCCGTTGCTGGCCGGCCCCGAACTGTCGGTCGCCGCGACCAAGAGCTACATCGCGATGCTGTCGGCGTCCGCGCAGATCGTCGCGTACTGGCAGCGCGACGCCGCGCTGATGACCGCACTGCGCGGCCTGCCGGACGTGCTCGCGCAAGCCGGCCAGCTGGACTGGTCGCCGGCCGTCGCCGCGCTCGCGGGGATCGAACGGATGATCGTGATCGGCCGCGGCCTCGGCCTGGCGATCGCGCAGGAAGCCGCGCTGAAGCTGAAGGAAACCTCGGGCATTCAGGCCGAGGCGTTCTCGAGCGCCGAAGTCCGTCATGGCCCGATGGAGCTGATCGACCGCGACTATCCGCTGCTCGTGTTCGCACCGCCGGGGCCCGAGCAGGCCGGGCTGCTGCAGCTCGCGCAGGACATGCGCGCACGCGGCGCGGCCGTGTTGCTCGCGGCGCCCGCCGGCACGCCCGGCGCGACCTTGCCGCTCGCGCAGTCCGCCCATTCGGCGCTCGACCCGATCGCCGCCATTCTTTCGTTCTACGTAATGGCGGCGGATCTCGCCGTCGCGCGCGGCCGCAATCCCGACACGCCGCGCCATCTGAACAAAGTCACCGAAACGCACTGATAGCCGAGACAGCCGATGAGACGCGCCGAGGAGTCCCAGTTGAAGAGTTCCACCCATGATCAGGTCGTTCTGCTTGCCCCGTTGACGGGGCCGATCGTTGCGCTGGCCGACGTGCCCGATCCGGTGTTCTCCGGCGGGATGTTCGGCGACGGCATCGGTATCGATCCGCTCGCAGGCAAGCTCGTCGCGCCGTGCGCCGGCATCGTGTCGCATCTCGCGCGCACCGGTCACGCCGTGACGATCACGACGCCGCAAGGCGCGGAAGTGCTGCTGCACATCGGCATCGATACGGTCGAGCTGAACGGGCAGGGCTTCACGGCGCACGTCGAAGCCGGCGCGCGTGTCGAAGCGGGCGACCTGCTGATCGAGTTCGACCAGGACGCGGTCGCGCGCAGCGCGCATTCGCTGGTGTCGGTGATCGCGATCGCGAACTCCGACGCGTTCGACGTCGTCGAGCGCGCGAGCGGCTTCGCGACGGCCGGCAAGACGCCGCTGCTCGCGCTGCGCGGCAAGGGCGAAGCCGCCGCGCAGGCGGCGCAGGCCGGTGCGGCCGCGATGAACGAAGTGCGTCGCGAGATCGTGCTGACGCAGCCGGGCGGCCTGCATGCACGGCCGGCCGCACGGGCGCGCGAAGCCGCGCGCGGGCTCGACGCGCACGTCGAAGTGCATTTCGACGGCCGCAAGGCGTCGATCGAAAGCGTGGTCGGCCTGCTCGGTCTCGGCGCCGGCGAACGTGCGACCGTCGAGCTGGTCGGTCGCGGCGCGCACGCGCAACAGGCGGTCGATGCGATCGCGAACGAACTGCTGCGCGAAGCGCACGGCGAGGCCGAGGAGAAGCCGGCCCGGCTGCGCTCGCCCGCGCCGCAGGCTATCGTGCGCAACACCGGCGCGCCCCTCGATCCGAACACGCTCGCGGGCGTATGCGCGGCGCCCGGCATCGCGGTCGGCACGCTGGTGCGTCTCGACGATGCCGACATCGTGCCGCCCGAACAGGCGGCCGGCACGCCTGCCGCCGAAAGCCGCCACCTCGACCAGGCGCTGAAGGCGGTTGACGCCGAGCTCGGCGAAACGGTGCGCAACGCATCCGCGCGCGGCGCGGTCGGCGAGGCGGGGATCTTCGCGGTGCATCGCGTATTGCTCGAAGATCCGACACTCGTCGATGCGGCGCGCGACCAGATCAGCCTCGGCAAGAGCGCGGGCTTCGCGTGGCGCGCGACCATCCGCGCGCAGATCGACACGCTGTCGAAGCTCGACGACACGCTGCTCGCCGAGCGCGCGGCGGATCTGCGCGACATCGAAAAGCGCGTGCTGCGCGCACTCGGCCACACGAGCGGCGCGACACGCACGCTGCCTGACGAGGCCGTGCTGGCCGCCGAGGAATTCACGCCGTCCGACCTGTCGTCGCTCGATCGCCAGCGCGTGACCGCGCTCGTGATGGCACGCGGCGGCGCGACGTCGCATGCGGCGATCATCGCGCGTCAGCTCGGCATCCCGGCGCTCGTCGCGGTCGGCGACGCGCTGTACGCGATTCCAGACGGCACGCAGGTCGTCGTCGATGCGAGCGCGGGCCGCCTCGAACACGCGCCGACTGCACTCGACGTCGAGCGTGCCCGGCACGAGCGCCAGCGTCTGGACGGTGTACGCGAAGCGAACCGGCAGATGGCCGGCGCGGCCGCGGCGACCATCGACGGCCGTGCGATCGAGATCGCCGCGAACATCGCGACGCTCGACGACGCGAACACCGCGGTCGACAACGGCGCGGACGCGGTCGGCCTGCTGCGCACCGAGCTGATGTTCATCCATCGCCAGGCGGCGCCCACGGTCGTCGAACACCAGCAGAGCTACCAGTCGATCGTCGACGCGCTGCAGGGCCGCACCGCGATCATCCGCACGCTCGACGTCGGCGCCGACAAGGAAGTCGATTACCTGACGCTGCCGCCCGAACCGAACCCGGCGCTCGGCCTGCGCGGCATCCGCCTCGCGCAGGTGCGACCGGATCTGCTCGACGATCAGCTGCAGGGCCTGCTCGCGGTGAAGCCGTTCGGCGCGGTGCGCATCCTGCTGCCGATGGTGACGGACGCGGGCGAGCTCGTGCGGATCAGGAAGCGCATCGACGAATTCGCGCAGGCGCAGGGCCGCACCGAGCCGATCGAGGTCGGCGTGATGATCGAGGTGCCGTCGGCGGCGCTGCTGGCCGACCAGCTCGCGCAGCATGCGGATTTCCTGTCGATCGGCACCAACGACCTCACGCAGTACACGCTCGCGATGGACCGCTGCCAGGCCGATCTCGCCGCGCAGTCCGACGGCCTGCATCCGGCCGTGCTGCGCTTGATCGACATCGCGGTGCGCGGCGCGCAAAAGCACGGCAAGTGGGTCGGCGTGTGCGGCGCGCTGGGCGGCGATCCGCTCGCGGTGCCGATTCTCGTCGGCCTCGGCGTGACCGAACTGTCGGTCGATCCGGTATCGGTGCCGGGCATCAAGGCGCGCGTGCGCCGTCTCGATTACCAGCTGTGCCGCCAGCGTGCGCAGGATCTGCTCGCACTCGACTCGGCACAGGCGGTAAGGGCAGCAAGCCGCGAAGTCTGGCCGCTCGACTGAACGTCGACGGCGGGCGCGCGACCCGTTTCACTACGCAAGCAATTAGGTCAACGACGATTAACGACGAGACATGGATTGGAGGACTGAATGAACGGGAATCCGTTTCTGAAAATACAGGGCCTGGGCCGGGCCCTGATGCTGCCGATCGCGGTGTTGCCGGTCGCCGGCATCCTGCTGCGACTCGGGCAGCCGGATGTGTTCAACATCAAGATGATCGCCGACGCCGGCGGCGCGATCTTCGACAACCTGCCGCTCCTGTTCGCGATCGGCGTGGCGGTCGGTTTCGCGAAGGACAATAACGGCGTGGCGGCACTCGCGGGCGCGATCGGCTACCTGATCGAAACCGCGATCATGAAGGACATCGATCCCAAGCTGAACATGGGCGTGTTGTCCGGGATCATCGCGGGCGTGGTCGCGGGCTTGCTGTACAACCGCTACAAGGACATCAAGCTGCCCGACTACCTCGCGTTCTTCGGCGGCAAGCGGTTCGTGCCGATCATCACGGGGCTGGTGTGCGTGATACTGGGCATCGTGTTCGGATACGTGTGGCAGCCGATCCAGCATGCGATCGACGCGGCCGGCCAGTGGCTGACGACGGCGGGCGCGATCGGTGCGTTCGTGTTCGGCTTCCTGAACCGCCTGCTGCTCGTCACGGGCCTGCACCACATCATCAACTCGCTCGCCTGGTTCGTGTTCGGCAATTTCACGCCGCCCGGCGGCGGCGAGATCGTGCACGGCGACCTGCACCGCTTCTTCGCGGGCGATCCGACCGCGGGCACCTTCATGGCGGGCTTCTTCCCGATCATGATGTTCGGCCTGCCGGCCGCGTGTCTCGCGATGCTGCACGAAGCGCCGAAGGAGCGCCGCGCGATGGTCGGCGGCCTGCTGTTCTCGATGGCGCTCACGTCGTTCCTGACCGGCGTGACCGAGCCGATCGAATTCAGCTTCATGTTCCTCGCGCCGGTGCTGTACGTGATCCACGCGGTGCTCACGGGGCTGTCGCTCGCGATCTGCCAGATCCTCGACGTGAAGCTCGGCTTCACGTTCTCGGCCGGCGCGATCGACTACGTGCTGAACTACGGATTGTCGACGAAGGGCTGGATCGCGATTCCGCTCGGCATCGCGTATGGCATCGCGTACTACGGGCTGTTCCGCTTCTTCATCCGCAAGTTCAACATGGCCACGCCGGGCCGCGAGCCGGCGTCGGCCGATGCGGCGACCGAGTCGTATGCGACGGGCGGTTTCGTCGCGCCGGCGGCCGGTGCCGCCGCGGCAGCGCCGCGCGCGCAGCGCTACATCGCCGCGCTCGGCGGGGCGGGCAACCTGACGGTCGTCGACGCATGCACGACGCGTCTGCGGCTGACCGTCGTCGATCCGGAGAAGGTGTCGGAGCCGCAACTGAAGTCGATCGGCGCGCGTGGCGTGCTCAAGCGCGGCGGCAACAGCGTGCAGGTGATCATCGGGCCCGAAGCCGACATCATTGCCGACGAAATGCGCTCGGCCATCGGCAGCGGCGCGACCGGTGCCGCGGCGACCGCCACGGCCGCCGCCGCGCCGCCGGTCACGGGCGCGGCGGCCGGCCCGCTCGACCCCGATCCGGTGCGCTGGCTCGCCGTGTTCGGCGGTGCGACCAACGTCGTGTCGCTCGACGCGATCGCGACCACGCGCCTGCGCGTCGTCGTGCGCGATGCGTCGGCGGTCGATCGCGACCGCCTTGGGGCGCTCGACGTCGCATGGGTGTCGACGGATACGTTCCACATCGTGTGCGGCAACGCGGCCGCGCGCTATGCCGAACAGCTCGGCGCGCGTCTGCCGTCGACGGGCGGCGGCGCGGCCGCGCAACCGGCCTGATGCGAACCACGACGATGACGCCGGCCTGACCCGCGCCGCGGAATCGGGCTGGTCGGCAAAACGAAACGGCTTGCGAATTGCATCGCAAGCCGTTTTTCTTTGGTGCGGTGCCCGGACGAAAAAAACCTCGCGCGAAGCGAGGTTCGTTCCGGCGGGCGGCGGCGGAGCGGAGCGAACCGCCCCGCACATCGATCAGTCGCGCCGGGCGCGCACCGGCGCTTCCGGCGACTTCTGCCGCGCTTCGAGCCACATTGCGTTGACGATGCCGAACGACAGCGCGACGCCGATACCGAGAATCCAGCTGAAATACCACATGATCCGACTCCTTGCGAAACGGGAGGGCGGGGCGCTTGCGCGCCCCGGCCGGGTTCAAT
Source organism: Burkholderia sp. IDO3 (assembly GCF_003366075.1). Classification (NCBI taxonomy): domain Bacteria; kingdom Pseudomonadati; phylum Pseudomonadota; class Betaproteobacteria; order Burkholderiales; family Burkholderiaceae; genus Burkholderia; species Burkholderia sp. IDO3. The sequence continues at coordinate 3,197,964 of NZ_CP028963.1, read as the reverse complement.
ACATCGAGTGCGTGTTCTCTTCGAGCGTCTGGCGCGTGACCTTGCCGCGCATCACGCGGTAGACCCAGCTCGTGTAGATCAGGATGATCGGCAGGAACACGATCACCGCGAACAGCATCACCTGCAGCGTCTTCTGGCTCGACGTCGAATCCCACACGGTCAGGCTGCTGCGCGGATCGAGCGACGACGGCATGATGAACGGGAACATCGAGAAGCCCGCGGTCAGGATCACGCCGGCGATCATCAGGCCGGTGCAGAAGAACGCCGTCTTTTCCTGCTTCGAGCCGGCAAGCAGCAGCGCGAGCAGGCCGCCGGCGATCCCGACCACCGGCGCCGCGATCATCCACGGATATTCGCCGTAGTTCGCGAGCCACAGCCCCGAGCCGGCGGCGACGTCCTTCAGCAGCGGGTTCGCAACCGTATCGTTCGGTGCGGCGTGCGTGATGTGGAAGCCGCCGATCGCCGATGCGACCAGCACGCCGGCCAGCACGAACAGCACGACCGCGAGGAGCGCCGACACGCGCAGCGCGATCGACGCGCGGCGGGCGATCACGCCGTCGGTCTTCATCTTGATGAACGCGGCGCCGTGCGCGACGAGCATCGTGAGGCTGACGAGCCCGCAGAGCAGCGCGAACGGGTTCAGCAGCGCCCAGAAGCTGCCGTAATAGGTCACGCGCAGGTCGCTGTCGAACTGGAACGGCACGCCCTGCAGCAGATTGCCGAACGCGACGCCGAACACCAGCGCCGGCACGAAGCCGCCGACGAACAGGCCCCAGTCCCAGCCGGCACGCCAGCGCGGATCGGGGCGCTTGCTGCGGTAGTCGAAGCCGACCGGCCGGAAGAACAGCGCGAACAGCACGAGCAGCATCGCGAAGTAGAAGCCGGAGAACGACGCGGCGTAGACGAGCGGCCACGCGGCGAACATCGCGCCGCCGGCCGTGATCAGCCACACCTGGTTGCCTTCCCACGTCGCGCCGACGGTGTTGACGATGATGCGGCGTTCGTCGTCGGTCTTGCCGAGGAACGGCAGCAGCGCGGTGGCGCCCATGTCGAAGCCGTCGGTGACGGCGAAGCCGATCAGCAGCACGCCCACGAGCACCCACCAGATCAGCTTGAGAGTTGCATAGTCCATAGCGATTCCTTGTTCCGTTGCAGGGGCGTGCTCAAACCGCGGCGCGCTCGCCGGCGGCGAGTTCGTGGTGATAGCGGCCGGTGTGCAGCGACGACGGGCCGAGGCGCGCGTACTTGAACATCAGCTTGATCTCGATGACGAACAGCGCGGTGTAGAACAGGATGAAGCCGGCGAGGCTCAGGTACAGGTCGCTCGGCTGCAGGCTCGACGCGGACAGGTGCGTCGGCAGCACGCCCGCGATCGTCCACGGCTGGCGGCCGAGCTCGGCGACGATCCAGCCGAATTCGATCGCGATCCACGGCAGCGGGATCGCCCACACCGCGTAGCGCAGGAACCAGCGGCGGTTGTCCTGCAGCAGTTCGCGGCGCGCGCAGAACCAGAACGCGGCAACGAACGTCGCGACGAACAGGAAGCCGAGCGCCACCATGATCCGGAACGAGAAGAACACGGGCGCGACCGGCGGGATCGTCTTCTTCGCGGCGGCCTTGATCTGCTCGGGCGTCGCATCCGTCACGTTCGGCGTGAACTGCTTGAGCATCAGCCCGTAGCCGAGATACTGCTTGTGCTGATCGAACAGCGCGCGGGTCGCGTCGCTCGTGTCGCCCTGCTTGATCTTCTGCAGCGCGCCGTACGCGACCATCCCGCTCTGGATGTGTTCCTCGCTGAGCTTTGCCAGCTCGCGCAGGCCGATCACCGGTTCGTCGATCGAGCGCGTCGCGATCAGGCCGAGCGCGTACGGGATCTTGATCGCGTAGTCGGTGCGCTGTGCCTCCTGGTTCGGGATGCCGATCAGCGTGAACGACGCGGGCGCCGATTGCGTTTCCCATTCGGATTCGATCGCGGCGAGCTTCATCTTCTGCACTTCGCCGGTCGTATAGCCCGATTCGTCGCCGAGCACGATCACGCAGAGCGTCGCCGCGAGACCGAAGCCGGCAGCGACCGCGAACGAGCGCAGCGCGAAGTCGACGTCGCGCTTCTTCAGCAGGTACCACGACGACACGCCGAGCACGAACATCGCCGCCGACACGTAGCCGGCCGACACGGTGTGCACGAACTTCACCTGCGCGACCGGGTTGAACAGCACGTCGAACAGGCTCGTCATTTCCATGCGCATCGTCTGGTAGTTGAACTCCGCGCCGACCGGGTTGTTCATCCAGCCGTTCGCGACCAGGATCCACAGCGCGGACAGGTTCGAGCCCAGCGCGACGAGGAACGTGACGATCAGGTGCTTGACCTTCGACAGACGGTTCCAGCCGAAGAAGAACAGGCCGACGAACGTCGATTCGAGGAAGAACGCCATCAGGCCTTCGACCGCGAGCGGCACGCCGAAGATGTCGCCGACATAGTGCGAGTAGTACGACCAGTTCGTGCCGAACTGGAATTCGAGCGTGATGCCGGTCGTCACGCCCATCGCGAAGTTGATCCCGAACAGCTTGCCCCAGAACTGGGTCATGTCCTTGTAGACCTGTTTGCCGGTCATCACGTAGACGGCTTCCATGATGACGAGCAGCCAGGACAGGCCGAGCGTCAGCGGCACGAACAGGAAGTGGTAGAGCGCCGTGATGCCGAACTGCAGACGCGACAGATCGACGACTTCGCTACTTATCATGGTGGTCTCCCTCGGTAGAGGCGGGTGCCGGCACCGAAAGCAGTCTCTCGGCGACGACGGCAGGTGGCAGCGACATGTGCTCGGCCTGCGGATGATTGAAGAACGCGTATTTGAGCGACATCAGGAGGATCATCTTGACGATCAGCACCAGCGTGATGTCGCGCACGAGCGTGGGCCCGCGGGCCCACGCGGCGATGCGGGCGCGCCAGCCGATCGCACCGGCGGCCGGTGGGGGAGGCGGCGCAGGCTCTTTATTGATCGAGATCAAGGCGATAATCCTGAATCGATTTACGTCGGTTTTGGGGCGACTTTACGTCGGATTTATGGCGGCGGTGGAGCTGTTATTAATCCTTTTGCGCCGACATGCCGATTTTAAAATGCCGGCTTTCCGATGCCGAGTGCTGCGCTGCGGCAGACCGTCGCTAATTGCGGGTAAAAACTTGAGTTAGATCAAGGTTATGCGGAAGGGGGCGCAAGCCGCCCAATACCCGATCAATAAGGTCGATTAATAAGCGCGGCGGCCGGCGGACAAACAGGCGAAAAAAAACCGCTGCCGGTGGGGCAGCGGTTTTGGGTGAAGCGCTCTGAATCGCCGGGCTTTACGCGTATTCGGCGAGTGCGGTGCGCATCTTTTTCATTGCGCTCGCTTCGATCTGGCGGATGCGTTCCGCGGATACGCCGAATTCGGCGGCGAGATCGTGCAGCGTCGAGCCGCCCGAGCCGTCGTCGTCGACGTTCAGCCAGCGTGCCTCGATGATCCTGCGGCTGCGCGCGTCGAGCGCGTCGAGCGCCTGCGAGATGCCGTCCGTCTGCAGCATGTCGCGCTGACGCGCGGCCAGCACGGCGGTCGGCTCGTTGTGCGAATCGGCCAGATAGGCGATCGGCGCGTACGACTCCTCGCCGTCCTCGACTTGCCCTTCGAGCGCGATGTCGCCGCCCGACAGGCGCGTTTCCATCTCGGTCACGTCTTCGCGCTTGACGTTGAGCTCCTGCGCGAGGCCGTCGATTTCCTCGGGCGTCATCGCCTGCATGCTCTTCTTGTGGCTGCGCAGGTTGAAGAACAGCTTGCGCTGCGCCTTCGTCGTCGCGACCTTCACCATCCGCCAGTTGCGCAGGATGTACTCGTGGATCTCGGCCTTGATCCAGTGGATCGCGTACGACACCAGGCGCACGTTTTGCGCCGGGTCGAAGCGCTTCACGGCCTTCATCAGGCCGATGTTGCCTTCCTGGATCAGGTCGCCGTGCGGCAGCCCGTAGCCGAGATAGTTACGGGCGATCGACACGACGAGCCGCAGGTGCGACAGCACCAGGCGGCGCGCCGAGTCGAGGTTGTTGTTGTCGCGGAATTCGGTTGCGTACTGGCGTTCTTCCTCGGCGGTCAGCAGCGGGATGCGGTTGACGGCCTGGATATACGCGTCGATGTTGCCAAGCTGGCCCGACAACATCGATTGAGTTGCGAGCGCCAGCGAGCCTGCCGATTCGGCCTTGGCCGGCGTCGGGCTCAGGGTATTCGGAAGGGTCAAAGCGTGGCTCACTAAAAAACTCCTTTGGAATCAGGGACAAACCCCTGGTCTCGGATGAGACTCCGGGGCCAATCTTAGCACTCCCGCAATCCGAGTGCTAATTCCTTAGAGCGCACGTGGGCATCGGAGTTCCCGGTTTTTCTATCGGGTTAGTCGAATCGATAGTCTAAAGTGCGACCCGGATGAAGCGGCGAAGTTCCGTAAGCCGTTGTTTTCGATGGGAATCAGTAGACGATTTCGATTTTTGTAGTTTTAGAAGCAAACCATTTCGCTTCGTGATGCCGATCCGGAAAGTCCTTTACCATACCATTCAGTTCGCTCGAGTCCGGCCGCTGCGGCAGGCTCCATTCAACCCAAAAAGTTGGAGTGTCAGATGAACAATAAAAAGAATCGCCGGCCCCGCAGCCGGCTTGCGCTGCATGCGATGCTCGCTGCGTCATTGCTTGGCGGATCGACGGCAGCATTCGCGGATCGGTGGGGGATCCAGGCGGGCGGCGGGTTTTCCGACCGTCACGGGATCGACAAGGGCGATCTCGGCGTGGTTTGGGATCCGGGCTGGAACTGGTGGGAAATCGGCGGCTGGCATTTCGCGTTCGCGGTCGAGGGGCACGTGGGCTACTGGCACACGGGCGGCAACGTCCACAGCAGCATCGGCGAATTCGGCGTGACGCCGATGTTCCGTTTCATCAAGAGCGCAGGGGACATTCGGCCGTACATCGAGGCCGGCGGCGGCATCCGGCTGCTGACGCATCCGACGATCTCGAACAATTTCTCGGTGTCGACCGCGTTCCAGTTCGCGCCGACCGCAGGGGTGGGCGTGCAGTTCGGCCAACGGCAACAGTATCAGGTCGGCTACCGTTTCGAACATGTGTCTAACGCGGGTATCAAAGAGCCGAATCCTGGTATAAATTTCCACCAGTTCTACGTGCAGTACAACTTCTGATCCGTACTACGCCCGCATGGCGGGCGCGTTGCCGAGGAGTCAGGCGATGGCGAAGGTGGTCGATGCGATCCGCGCGCTCGAGCGCGATCGGTTCCGGGCGATGGTGGACGGGGACGGCGAAGCGCTCGCTGCGCAATTGTCGGACAAGGTGTTCTTCGTGCACACCAACGGCAAGCGCGAAACCAAGCAGCAGTTCATCGACGCCATCGTCGCCGGCCGCCGCCGCTATCGCCAGATCGAAATCCAGTCGCAGGATCTGCTGCCGGTCGGCGACGCAACCTGCGTCGTCACGGGGCGCGCGTTGATCGAGATGGAAACGAACAACGGCGGGCTCGTGTTCCCGATCGCCTACACCGCCGTCCACACCCACGAGCAGGGCCACTGGCGCCTGCTGGCGTGGCAGGCGACGCGGTGTGCGACCGAGACGTGAGCGCGGGTAGCGCCCGTTTTCATGTCCCGACCGAAGCGGCCTTCTGGGCCGCTTTTTGCTGGCCCGTGCGGCGCGGATCGCGCGGCGCACGGGCGGTCACACACCGCTCGCTGACGTTCAAACCTTGAAGCGAAGCCCGGCAGTCAGGCTGCCGCGCGGCGGTCGGCGCATTGCCACGCCGAGCGGTTGATCGCGCTCGCGACCGCGTCGAGCGCGGCGCTTGCCGCATCGGCGTGCAGCCCGACGCCATGCCGCAGCGGCGCATCACCGACCCGGCAGCCGACCGATACCGCGATCCGTCCGTCCGTCGCGCGTGCGTGCTCGCACGACGCGACGTCGATCGTCACGCCGGCCGCCGCTGCGAACGCCGCGGCCGCGCGCTGCGCGGCGTCCTCGGCCGTCGCGTCGGCCGGCGGCGCGCCCGCGATCTCGTGGTTCTGCCAGCGTGCGCCGTTGCCGTGGCGCGCGGCCGGGCCATCCGTCTCGAAGAATTCGCGTGCGAACAGCGCGCAGATCGCGTCGCCCGTTACTTCCTCGCCGGATGCGTCGGCGAGCGTCTGCACCGCGGCGCTGAACTCGATCTGCACGCGGCGCGTGGGCGTGAAGCCCATCCCGCGTTCGAGCAGGAACGTCGCCCCGCCCTTGCCGGACTGGCTGTTGACGCGAATCACCGCGTCGTAGCTGCGGCCGAGGTCGGCCGGGTCGATCGGCAGATACGGGACTTCCCACACCGCGTCGGGGCGCTGCTGCGCGAAGCCCTTGCGGATCGCGTCCTGATGCGAGCCCGAGAACGCGGTGAACACGAGGTCGCCCGCATACGGGTGGCGCGGATGCACGGGAATCTGGTTGCAGCGCTCGACCACGCGGCGCACCGCGTCGATGTCGGAGAAGTCGAGGCCCGGGTCGATGCCCTGTGTGTAGAGGTTCAGCGCGAGCGTGACGAGGTCCACGTTGCCGGTGCGCTCGCCGTTGCCGAACAGGCAGCCTTCGATGCGGTCGGCGCCCGCGAGCAGCGCGAGTTCGGCGGCCGCGACCGCGGTGCCGCGATCGTTGTGCGGATGCACGGACAGCACGATGCTGTCGCGATACGCGAGGTTGCGGTCCATCCACTCGATCTGGTCGGCGAACACGTTCGGGCTCGCCGCTTCGACGGTCGCCGGCAGGTTCACGATCATCTTGTGATCGCGGGTCGGGCGCCACGTCTGCGCGACCGCATCGCACACTTCGCGCGCGAACGTCAGCTCGGTCATGCTGAAGGTTTCCGGCGAATACTGATAGGTCCATTGCGTGTCCGGACGTGCGGCCGCGTATTCCTTGATGATCCGCGTGCCCTCGACCGCGAGCGCCTTCACGTCGGCCTTCGACATCCCGAACACGATGCGGCGGAACGACGGGCAGATCGCGTTGTAGAGGTGCACGATCGCGCGCGGCGCGCCTTCGAGCGCGTCGAACGTCCGGGCGATCAAGTCTTCGCGCGACTGCACGAGCACTTCGATCGTCACGTCGTCGGGGATGCGCTTCTCGTCGATCAGCTTGCGGACGAAATCGAAGTCGGTTTGCGACGCCGACGGAAAACCGACTTCGATCTCCTTGAAACCGATCGCGACCAGCATGTCGAAGAATTCCAGCTTCTGTTCGATGCTCATCGGCTCGATCAGCGACTGGTTGCCGTCGCGCAGGTCGGTGCTCATCCAGACCGGCGCGCGTTCGATGGTGCGGGTCGGCCAGCGGCGGCCATGGATGCGGACGGGCTCGAACGGGCGGTACTTGTCTTGCGGGTTGCGTTTCATCTTCTGGACCTCGGGTCTCAAGTCGCGAGCGAAGACGGGCGGCATGGGCGACGGTTGGCGCTGCCTCGCACCGTGGCGCCGGATAGCGCTACGGATACGGATGATCTTCGCGAATCGACCGACGGATAGACGGACGAATGCTGACGACTTCGGGTTGTAAAAACTGCGAGAAGGGTGCTGCGAGGAACTGCTGGGAGGGACCGTGCGAACAGCACACGGCGCTACGACAGCCTTAGGCTAGTCGTAGCGATAGCGGCCGCGCTAGGCGGCCGGAGGTAATTCGGAGGGTGTTCGGAAAGGAACGCATGTCGGCAACTCTATGCCAGGATGCGGGCGCGTGTCAAATGGTCGGCGGAAATATCGGCGCGAACCGGTGCGACCCACGCGGCGGTCAGGGCGCGATCCGGGCGATCCGCACGATCGTTTCGACCTGTCGCGCGAGCGTGTCGGGCACCGGGATTTCGCCGCGCAGCACGGCATCCGTCCATGCGGCCGTCGTCGCCGCGTCGCGCGATTCGGGCAGCGCGACGGGCTCGGCGTCCGTCGATGAGCGCTCGGCCTCGATCAGCGTGTCGCATACGCCGTCGTGCAGCCAGTCGACCTGCACTTGGCGCCGCGTGTCGGCCACCGCCTCGCCTTCGGTGCCGCGCGCGAGCAGCGCGCCGCCGAGCGCGGCGTCGGGATGGTCGCGGAACAGTTGCGCGAGGCTGTCGCGGTACGGCGGATGCGTGTAGTTGACGAGCCGCAGGCCCGTCGGCGCGAACGGCTGCAGGATCTTGACGAGCGTATGCGTGGAGTTGCGCACGCCGAGTACGCCGCGCAGCGCCAGCAGGCGCGCGAGGCGCGGCGCCAGTGCGTCGATTGGCGCGAATGCGACGCGGCGCTCGGCGAGCGTGTCCTCGATCGCATCGTGCGACGTGGACGGCGCGATCGACAGCGCGGAGAAGATCTCCGCGCTCGTCACGCGGCCCGGATCGCGCGCCACGCCGTGCACGAGCACCGGCACGCCTTCGCGTGCGAGCAGCAGTGCGAGCAGCGGCACCAGGTTCGGCTGCTTGCGCGCGCCGTTGTAGCTCGGGATCGACACCGGGCGGAACGCCGCGTCCTGCACGCGAACCGGCTCGAACGACGCCTGTGCGGCGGCGAGCATGGCGGCCAGCTCGTCGGCGGTTTCGCCCTTCAGGCGATAGGCGATCAGGATCGCGCCGAGTTCGACGTCCGACACGCGCGCATCGAGCATTGCGCGATAGAGTTCGAACGTGTCGTCGGCGGACAGCGCGCGCGCGCCGTGCGGGCCGCGGCCGATTTCCTTGATGAAGCGGGCGCAAGGGAACGGCGAGGCTGCGGAGTCTTGGGGAGCGGTCATCGGAACGTGGGGCGGGCGGCCGGCATCGGGCCGCGCGGTGAGCGGTAAGGAATGCCCCGAGTATCGCACGGGCGCGGCTCGCCCAAGCGCACGGCTGCGCGCGCCGACGCGGCGTGGCGCGCTAAACTCTGGTTCCCGGCGGTGCCGCGCGCGTGCCGCGCATACCGGTGCGGGCCGAAGACGACCAACAGAGACATCCCATGAAGCTCTACAGCTATTTCCGCAGTTCCGCGTCGTACCGCGTGCGGATCGCCCTGAACCTGAAGCAGCTGCCGTACGAAACCGTCCCGGTGCACATGCTGCGCGACGGCGGCGAGCAACTGAAGGACGCATACCGCGCGGTGAATCCGGATGCGGTCGTGCCGTCGCTGGTCGACGGCGACGCCACGCTGCAGCAATCGCTCGCGATCATCGAATATCTCGAGGAGACGCATCCCGAACCCGCGCTGCTGCCGACGCAGCCGCTCGACCGCGCGTATGTGCGGGCGATTGCGCTGCAGGTCGCATGCGAGATCCATCCGCTGAACAACCTGCGCGTGCTGAAATACCTGAAGCACACGCTGAAGGTGCCCGAGGAAGCGAAGAACGCATGGTACCGGCACTGGATCGAGGCCGGTTTCGCATCGCTCGAGACGCGCCTCGCGAACGATCCGCGCACCGGCAAGCTGTGCTTCGGCGACACGCCGACGCTCGCCGATATCTGCGTCGTGCCGCAGGTGTTCAACGCGAACCGGTTCTCGATCGACACGACGCGCTTCCCGACGATCCGGCGGATCGCCGACTACGCATCGACGCTCGACGCGTTCAAGGCCGCCGAGCCCGGCGCGCAGCCCGACGCCGAATGACGTGGCGGCCGCCGGCGGGCGGCCGCGCATGAAAAAGGGCGCCCGAAGGCGCCCTGTGCGGTGCGGGCCGGCGGCGTTCAGCCGAGCAGCGCGTCCGCGAATTCCGCTGCGCTGAACGGCTGCAGGTCTTCCACCTTCTCGCCGACGCCGATGAAGTAGACGGGCACTGGACGCTGCCGTGCGATCGCGGCGAGAATCCCGCCCTTCGCGGTGCCGTCCAGTTTCGTGACGATCAGGCCGGTGAGGCCGAGCGCGTCGTCGAATGCCTTCACCTGCGTGAGCGCGTTCTGGCCCGTGTTCGCGTCGATCACGAGCAGCACCTCGTGCGGCGCGCCGTCGTGCGCCTTCGAGATCACGCGCTTCACCTTCTTCAGTTCCTCCATCAGGTGGAGCTGCGTCGGCAGGCGGCCGGCCGTGTCGGCCATCATCACGTCGATCTTGCGCGCGCGCGCGGCGCTGACCGCGTCGAAGATCACTGCGGCCGGGTCGCCGCTTTCCTGCTGCACGACCGTCACGTTGTTGCGTTCGCCCCAGACCGCCAGCTGTTCGCGCGCGGCCGCGCGGAACGTGTCGCCCGCGGCCAGCAGCACCGACTGGTCGAAGCTCTGCAGATGCTTCGCGAGCTTGCCGATGCTGGTCGTCTTGCCCGCACCGTTCACGCCGGCGATCATCATCACGAGCGGCTGCGCGCGGCCGAGCATCAGCGATTTCTCGAGCGGCGTCAGCAGTTCGACGAGCAGGTCGTGCAGCGCGCTCTTCACCTGCTGCGGGTCGGTCAGCCGGCCCACGCGCACCTTTTCGCGCAGCGCGCCGAGCAGGTACTCGGTCGCGTCGACACCGGCGTCGGACATCAGCAGCGCGGTTTCGAGCTCTTCGTACAGATCCTCGTCGATCTTCGTGTTGACGAACACGCCGGTGATGCTCGAGCCTGTTTTTGCGAGCCCCGTTTTCAGGCGGGCGAGCCACGATTTCTTCGCGCTCGCATCCTGCGTGGGCGGCGGCACGATCTCGACCGTTTCGACGACCTCGTCGCTGCCGTCGTTGGCCGGCGTGACCGTCATGACGACGGCCGACGCGGCCGGCTGCACGGGGGCTTGCGGGGCCTCGGGCGCGGGCGCTTCAGGCGCTTCGGACGTCTCGTCCGGTTGCGGCGCATCGGCCGATTGCGATTCCGCGGAGTCGGACTCCTGCGTTTTCTTGAATCGTTTGAAGAAGCTGAACATGGTCTGGCGTCGGGAAGAGGGCGGGCGCCGCCATGGCGGAGCGCCGGAGGGGCCGTCCTGCGTGCGCACGGCGGCCGAAACCGTGCATTTTATCAGTGCGGCGGGGCGCTCGCGTCAGTGCGCGCCGCCGCTGTGGTAACGTGCGCCTGTTTGGCGGTGCGCCCTCGTGCGCACCCGGTCCCTCCGTTGTCGATATTCCGTATGTCCCGTTCCTCTTCCGGCCGCGCTGCGGCCCCCTCTGGCCGCGGCAAGCCGCACACGATCCGCATCATCGGCGGCGACTGGAAGCGCACGCCGCTCGCCGTGCTCGATCTCGACGGCCTGCGGCCGACGCCCGATCGCGTGCGCGAGACGCTGTTCAACTGGCTCGGCCAGGATCTCGAAGGCCGGCGCTGTCTCGACCTGTTCGCGGGCACCGGTGCGCTCGGCTTCGAAGCCGCGTCGCGCGGCGCGTCGAGCGTCGTGATGGTCGAGCGTCACCCGCGCGCCGCGCAGCAACTGCGCGCGATCAAGGACAAGCTCGGCGCACGCTCGGTCGAGGTCGCGGAAGCCGACGCGCTGAGGCTCGCGGCCGGGCTGACGCCGGGCGCGTTCGACGTCGTGTTCCTCGATCCGCCGTTCGGCGAGCAGGCCGTGCTCGATCGCGCGATCGCGCTGTCGGCATCGCTCGTCGCGCCGGGCGGCGCGCTGTACGTCGAGACGGGCGCGGAGCTCGACACGGCCGCGCACGAAGCGCTCGCGGGCTGGCAGGTGGTGAAGCACGGCAAGGCCGGTGCGGTTCACTATCATTTGCTGCGGCGCGAAAATGATGAATAATGCGCGTTCCATACGAGGCGGCGCGCCGCAAAGGCGACGCATGCCCATCTCGGCGGCGGTGTGCGGATTGCACGGCTGCCAACCCGTTTGCGTGATGACAGGAGGAGCGACATGGTAGTCGCCGTGTATCCCGGTACGTTCGATCCGCTGACGCGCGGGCACGAAGACCTCGTGCGGCGTGCGTCGAGCATTTTTGATACGCTGGTAGTCGGCGTTGCGGACAGCCGCGCGAAGAAGCCGTTCTTTTCGCTGGAAGAACGTCTGACGATTGCGAACGAGGTGCTCGGTCATTATCCGAACGTGAAGGTGATGAGCTTCACCGGCCTCCTGAAGGACTTCGTCCGCGTCAACAACGCACGCGTGATCGTGCGCGGCCTGCGCGCCGTGTCCGATTTCGAATATGAGTTCCAGATGGCAGGGATGAACCGCTATCTGCTGCCCGACGTCGAGACGATGTTCATGACGCCGTCCGATCAGTACCAGTTCATCTCGGGGACGATCGTGCGAGAAATCGCGCAGTTGGGCGGCGATGTCAGCAAGTTCGTGTTTCCGTCCGTCGAGAAGTGGCTGACCGAGAAAGTCGCTGCGATGGGAGGCCCGGCCGCGTGACGCGGCGCCGGCCGGTTTCGTTGCGAAGCCGGCCGCCGGCCTGAAGAAGTGAGATCAGTATGTCTTTGATGATTACCGACGAGTGCATCAATTGCGACGTGTGCGAGCCCGAGTGCCCGAACGGCGCGATTTCGATGGGCCCGGATATCTACGTGATCGACCCGAACAAGTGCACCGAGTGCGTCGGCCATTTCGACGAACCGCAGTGCCAGCAGGTGTGTCCGGTCGAGTGCATCCCGCGCGATCCGCAGCATGACGAATCGCACGCGCAATTGATGGAGAAGTACCATGCGTTGATCGCCGCGAAGGGCGACGACGCGCAGTGACCCTGCGGTGACGCGCGTCGGCATGGCTGCGCGCGTCGCGGTCATGGCGTCACGATTTCCGGCCGGCGCCTTTCGGCGCCGGTTCCGTTTCAGCCCAGCAGCTCGCGCAGTGCCGCGACGAGCGCGTCGCACTCGGCATCGGTGCCGACGGTGATGCGCAGATACTGGTCGATTCGCGGCGCGCGGAAGTGCCGCACGAAAATCTCCCGATCCTTCAGCTTTGCGGTGATCGCGCCCGCATCGTGCGCGGGATGGCGCGCGAACACGAAATTCGCGGCCGACGGGACGACGTCGAAACCGAGCCCGTCGAGCGCGTGCGTGAGCCGCTCGCGGCTGTCGATCACACGCCGGCAGGTCGCACCGAAATAGTCGGTGTCTTCGTATGCGGCCTGGGCGGCAACCTGCGCGAGCCGGTCGAGCGGATACGAGTTGAAGCTGTCCTTCACGCGATTCAGCGCGTCGATCAACCCCGCATCGCCGAACGCGAAACCGACGCGCATGCCCGCGAGCGAGCGCGCCTTCGACGTCGTGTGCACGACCAGCAGGTTCGGATACCGGTCGATCAGCGTGATGGCCGACTGCGCGCCGAAATCGACGTACGCTTCGTCGATCACCACGACCGACGACGGGTTCGCGGCCGCGATCCGTTCGATGTCCGCGAGCGGCAGCGCGCGCCCGGTCGGCGCATTCGGATTCGGAAACAGCACGCCGCCTGCGTCGTCCAGATAGTCTTCGACCCGGATCGAGAAGTCGTCCGCGAGCGGCACGACGGTGGTCGCTATGCCGTACAGGCGTGCATAGGTCGGATAGAAACTGTATGAGATGTCCGGGAAGCGCAGCGGCCGGTCGTGCTTGAGCAGCGCCTGGAACGCATGCGCGAGCACTTCGTCGGAGCCGTTGCCGACGAAGATCTGCTCGGGCTTGATGCGGTGATGGGCCGCAACCGTCTCGCGCAGCGCGCGCGCGAGCGGATCGGGATAGCGGCGCAGCGTGTCGCCGGTTTCGCCGAGTTCGCGTGAAATCGCCGCGACGACGCGCGGTGAAGGCGGATAGGGATTCTCGTTGGTGTTCAGCTTGACGGGGTGCGCGAGCGCGGGCTGTTCGCCCGGCACGTAGGGCACGAGTTGCTGAACGACGTCGCTCCAGTAACGGCTCACCGCTTGGCTCCTGACGGGCAAAACGATGAGATTACCGCATGTGGACGTTGCGGTGCGCAATGGCGCGGGAAGGGGCGGCCGCCCGGCGCAGCCGGACGGCACGATGCACCATGCCGGTGCGATGCGCGTTCAGTTGCGATGCAGTTGCATCGTCGCGCGGTCGAGTTCGCCTTTCACCACCATCGGCATCACGGCGAGCGCGCGTTCGATCGACGCGTCGATCACGTCCTGCTCCTCGCGGCGCGGCGGCTTCAGCACGAAGTTCGCGACGTCGGGCTTCGCGCCGGCGCGCGCGCCTTCCGGAATCAGGTCGCGCGGATGGCCGATGCCGATCCGCAGCCGCCAGTACTGCTGCGACGACAGGTGCGCGGAAATGTCCTTGAGGCCGTTGTGGCCGCCGCTGCCGCCGCCGAGTTTCAGCTTCACGGTACCGGGCGGCAGATCGAGTTCGTCGTGGGCGACGAGGATCTGGTCGGGCAGGATCTTGAAGAAACTCGCGAGCGCGACGACCGACTGGCCGGAGCGGTTCATGTAGGTTTGCGGCTCGAGCAGGTGGACTTCCTCGCCGTGCAGGCGCGCTTTCGCGTAGAAGCCGTGGAAGCGGCGCTCGTCGCGCAGCGTCGTGCCTGCTTCGCGGGCGAGCTGGTCGATCAGCCAGAAGCCGGCGTTGTGGCGCGTCGCGGTGTATTCCGCCCCGGGATTGCCGAGGCCGACGATCAGTTTGATCATGACGTTTCGTGGGCGGCAGGAGCCGCCTGGGCGCAGAAAAAGAAAAACCCGCCGGGCAAGCCGCGGCGGGTTGCGTCGACCGTTTCGTGAAACGGATCGAACGGGCGCATAGGCGACCGCTTAGGCAGCCGGCGTTTCGCCTTCTGCTGCGTCCGACACGGCACCAGCCGGGACCGTCGCCGATGCGACAACCGGGTTTTCCGCGTCGACGTGCGCGACCAGCGCGACGCCCTTCGGCAGCGTGATGTCCTTCGCGTGCAGCGACTGACCTGCTTCGATCTTCGACAGATCGACTTCGAGGAATTCCGGCAGAGCCGTCGGCAGGCACTCGATTTCGATTTCCGTCGCGACGTGCGAGACGATTGCGCTCGACAGCTTCACTGCCGGGCTGACTTCAGCGTTCAGGAAGTGCAGCGGCACCTTCGTGTGCAGCTTCTTCTTCGCATCGACGCGCTGGAAGTCAACGTGCAGCACCAGTTGCTTGAACGGGTGGTATTGCACGTCGCGCAGCAGAACCTGTTGCGACTGACCAGCCACTTCGAGGTCGAGGATCGACGAGTGGAAGGCTTCCTTCTTCAGTGCGTGCCACAGCGCGTTGTGATCGAGTTCGATCTTTTGCGGGGCAGCTTCGCCACCGTAGACGATACCCGTGGTCTTGCCAGCGTTGCGCAGGCGGCGGCTCGCACCCGTACCTTGCTCTTGGCGCTCGAAAGCGACGACTTTCATGTGATTCTCCAATAGCTGCCCGCGACCAGGCAGTAAAACGGGGCCGGCGAAATGGCGGCCCCCGATGAAGCGGACGGGGTTTCGTCTATCCCGTCCGATTGTGCAAAAAGCGAAGCGTCGCCGCTTCGCTTTCCGCGCATTACTTTGTCGTGTCGTGACGCGATCAGGATTCCGCGAACAGCGACATCACCGAATCGCCGCGGCGGATCCGGGAGAACGTTTCGGCCAGCAGGCTCGCGCTCGTCAGCGAGCGGATCTTCGAGCAGGCCAGCGATTCGGCCGACAGCGGGATCGTATCGGTGACGACCAGCTCGTCGAGTGCCGATGCGGCGATACGATCGGCGGCGCCGCCCGACAGCACCGGGTGCGTCGCGTAGGCAAACACCTGCTTCGCGCCGCGATCCTTCAGCACTTGAGCAGCCTTGCAGAGCGTGCCTGCCGTATCGACCATGTCGTCCATGATCACGCAGGTACGGCCTTCGACTTCACCGATGATGTTCATCACTTCGGCGATGTTCGCCTTCGGACGACGCTTGTCGATGATCGCGAGATCGCAGTTGAGCTGCTTCGCGAGTGCACGGGCACGCACCACGCCGCCGACGTCCGGGGACACGACGAGCAGATCCGAGTAGTTCTGCTTGCGCAGGTCACCCAGCAGGATCGGCGTTGCGTAGATGTTGTCGACCGGAATGTCGAAGAAGCCTTGAATCTGGTCGGCGTGCAGATCCATCGTGATGATCCGCTCGACGCCGGCGATTTCCAGCATGTTCGCGATGACCTTCGCCGAGATCGCGACACGCGCCGAACGCGGGCGACGGTCCTGGCGGGCATAGCCGAAGTAGGGGATGGCAGCAGTGATCCGGCCGGCGGATGCGCGCTTGAGCGCATCGACCATGATCATCAGTTCCATCAGGTTGTCATTCGTCGGCGCGCACGTGGATTGCAGGACGAAGACGTCCTTGCCGCGCACGTTTTCCTGGATCTCGACCTGGATCTCGCCGTCGGAGAACCGGCTGACCATTGCTTTGCCGAGGGGAATTCCAAGGATATTGACGACTTCCTGGGCGAGCGCGGGATTCGCGTTGCCAGTAAAGACCATCAAGCCATCATGGCTGTGGCTGCTCATCGTGCACCTGCTTCAGGCTTAGGCGGGAAATGCGGGAAAATTTTTGGCAGGGGAGGAAGGACTCGAACCCTCGCATGCCGGAATCAAAATCCGGTGCCTTGACCAACTTGGCGACTCCCCTACACTTAACTGATAACTTTACCGGACTTGTAGGCCATCCGATAAAGCAAAACTTCATGATGCGAAAGCGAAGAGCGGATGCTCGTTCAAGCTCTCGGCAACTGCACCGTTCCAGCCGGTGGGCAGCTTGGCTTTCGCCGCTTCTGCCTCATGCTTGCTGCGAAACGCCGCAAACACACTTGCTCCGGAGCCTGTCATCCTCGCGGGGGTCACATTATACAACCATTTGACCACCTGTGCAACTTCCGCGTACTTACTTGCTACAACTTGCTGCATATCGTTCCGGCCGAAACTGTCTGGCCATCCCGCATCGCTGTTTTGCTGTGCAAGAAAGTCAGCAATTGTGACTGGCTTCGTATCCCTTGTCAACAACTCATCTGAAAAAATTTCAGCGGTGGGGACATGAACTCGCGGCGTCACAACCAGGAACCAGCGAGTCGGCAATTGTACCTCAGCTAATTCCTCCCCGATACCCTCTGCGAACGCATTTTTTCCAAAAACAAAAAACGGGACGTCAGCACCGAGTTTTACCGCGAGCGATTGCAGCGCCGTGCGCGGCAGGTCGAGCTGCCACAGGCGGTTCAGCGCGAGCAGCGTCGTCGCCGCGTCGGAGCTGCCGCCGCCGAGGCCCGCACCCATCGGCAGGCACTTGTCGATTTCGATGTCGACGCCGGCCGCGGTGCCCGTGTGGGCCTTCAGCAGGTTCGCGGCGCGCACGACGAGGTCGCTTTCCTCGGGCACGCCAGGCACGTCCGTGACGCGTGCGACGCGACCGTCGTCGCGCAGCGTGAAGTGCAGCGTGTCGCCCCAGTTCAGCAGTTGGAACACGCTCTGCAGATCGTGATAGCCGTTCGGACGACGGCCGGTGATGTGCAGGAACAGGTTGAGTTTCGCGGGCGCGAGGCAATTGCGCAGCGAGCGGGTCGAATCGGTCATGCGTATGTCGGGGCTAGGTTCGCGTGCTTACTGGTCGAGCACGAGCTTGATGTCGAGCGGCGGCGTCGCGCGCACGAGGTTGACGCGCTTGACGCCGGTGGCCGGTGCGTCCGCGTAGGCGAGGTAGTCGATCGTCCAGCCGTCCTGGCGAATCTGCTTGACGTGCGTCGCGTCGGCCGGGTCGCGCACCGTCTGCGCGGGCGTCGCGGGCGCGGGCGTCGGCAGCAGCCAGTAGCGCAGGCCGGCCAGCGGCAGCGAGAAGCCGAGCGTGTTCTGCATCAGCTCGCCGACGTCCGTCGCGTATTGCGGCTGACGGTTCGGCAGCTCGAGCGATGCGGCCTGCGGCGTCGATTTCACGATCGCGAGCGTCTGGCCGAGCGGGCTGAGCAATTCGAGCGAGACGTCGTCGCCGTGCTCCTGCCAGTCGAAGTTGCCGTACACGTTCTGCGGCCTGCCGAGGCTGTCGTTGTACTGCACCGCGAAGCGGCCGTGGTACGCATGCGTTGCGGCCGTCTGCAGCACGGCGCCCGACGGCGCATTCGCCGACGGCGGCGTGCTCGCGCAGCCGGCAAGCGCGAGCGCCGCACCGGCCGCGGCCAGCGTGCGCAGCACGCGGGAAGACGGGGAAAGCATCGGGGACATCCGCATCAGAGGCTGTTGATCTGGAAGCGCTTGAGCGTCTGCACGAGCGTGTCGTTGTCGGGTTCGAGCTTCTGCGCGGCACGCCACGCGGCGCGCGCGTCGTCCTGCGCGCCGCTCTTCCACAGCACTTCGCCGAGGTGCGCGCCGATCTCGGCGTTCGGCTGCAGGTCGTACGCATGCCGCAGGACCTTCGCCGCGCCGGCCGTGTCGCCCATCCGGTACTTCACCCAGCCGAGGCTGTCCATGATGTACGCGTCGTTCGGCGCGAGCGACATTGCCTTGTCGATCAGCTTGCTGGCCTCGGGCAGGCGCTGGTTGCGATCGGCCAGCGAATAGCCGAGCGCGTTGTACGCCTGCGGATTGTCGGGCTGCGTGCGGATCAGCTCGCGCAGCTGCTTTTCCATCGTCGTGTAGTGGCCGGTCTTTTCGGCCGCCATCGCGTAGTCGTAGCGCAGGTCGGGATCGTCCGGGAAGTCCTGCACCGCCTGCGCGAGCCGCGCCTCGGCTTCCGGATAGCGCTTCGCGGTGAACAGGATCGACGCGTCGGTGCGTGCGACGACCGCTGCATCGCGCGGATCGCTGATCGGCAGGTCGTCGAGCACCTTGCGCGCTTCGTCGGTCTTGCCCTGTTTCTGCAGCAGCTGCGCGCGCGTGATCTGCGCGGGCAGGTAGTGCTGGCTCGTCTGGTCGACCTTGTCGAGCCATTGCGACGCCTGCGCGTCGTTGCCCTGCTCGATCGCGATCTGCGCGAGATAGATGTAGCCCTGGCCAACGTCGAGGTTCGGCTGCTTGTCGCCGAGCTGCACGTACTGTTTCAGGTACGCGCTCGCGTCGTCGAGCTTCTTCTGCTGGATCTTGATCAGCGCGAGCGCCATCAGCGGCGTCGGATCCTTCGAGTCGAGCTTGCGCATCGTCTCGAACTGCTTCTGCGCGTCGTCCAGGCGATCATCGGCGAGATAGAGCTGCGACAGCGCGAGCCGCGCGTCGCGCGACTTCGGATTCTGCTGAACATATTTCTCGAACGACGCGATGCCGGCCGCCCGCTCTGCGGGGCCCATCTGCGACAGCATCAGCGCCGCCGGCAGGTAGTCCGGGCGGATCTGCAGCGCCTGCTTCAGCGATTGCGCGGCGCCGTCCTTGTCGTCGACCGCGAGCTGCTGCCGCGCGATCGCGAGCTGCGCTTCGGGCCGGTTCATGTCGTTCTTCAGCATGTCCTTCAGCACCGCGAGGCCGCCGACGCGGTCGGCGCCGCGCACCAGCAGCGCCTGCAGCGCGAGGATCGCGGGGCCGCGCGTTTCGCCGGTCGCGCGGGCCAGTTCGCGCGCGAGCATCGGCTCTGCGTCGGCCGGCTTGCCGGCGAGCACGAGCAGCGCGGCGTCGACCTGCGATGCGCGGTTCGAATCGGGGGCGTACTGGCGCCACAGGGACGCCGCCGACAGTGCGTCGGCCGGGCTCTGCGCGCCGAGCGCGATCTCGGTCGCGCGCTGCGCCATGCGCGGATCGTGCGTGTCGCGGGCGAGCGCGAGATAGGTCTGGTAGGCCGGCGCGGGCTGGCTGCGCTGGAGCGCGACCTCGGCAGCCAGCACCTGATAGACGATCTGGCTCGTCAGCGGGACGCCGGGGAGATCCTTCTTCTCGTCCGGCATTACGTGCTCGAACGCGCCCTGCGAATCCGCGTCGTCCGATGCCAGATCCTGCGCGTGAGCCGGGAAGGCGGAGAGGGTCCAGGCCGCGAACAGCGCGGCGCCGAGCGCGCGGCGGACCGGGAACGCACGCGCGCCACGCTCGGCGGCGGGGCGCTTCAGAAGCAGCTTCGAGGGCAAGGTCATGGAAATCCGTTCGATGTTTCAACCGATTGTAACGCGCTCGCTACAATACACGCACGATAGTGATAGGGTCTGTTTACATGTGGAACGCGCATGCGAATGCCCCAAATCGCCCGTCCCCCAAGGGGACTTCCTTGCGGGGCGCAGGCAAGAAGCGAGGAGCGCCGTTTGGCGAGCCAAACAAGCGACGAGCGACGCCGCCATGCGGGCGATTTGGAGCATTCCCGTGGAATGAATTTTTTTAATTAGGGGTTGCCACGAGAACGGCCGCTCGCCGCGTTGCGCTTCTTGCGAATACGTCAGTATTCGCGGCGTCGCGCGCCTCGCGAGCGGCCGTTCTCGTGGCAACGCATGCGCGTTCCACATGTAAACAGACCCTCGCCTCAGACCCGCAAAATATGCCAGAGTTGCCAGAAGTCGAAGTCACGCGCCGGGGCATCGAGCCCTTTGTCGCAGGCCGCCGCGTCGAGCGTGTCGACGTCCGTACCGCGATGCTGCGCTGGCCCGTGCCGGCGGGGCTCGCGGAGCAATTGCGCGCGCGCGAGGTGCTCGCGGTCGAGCGTCGCGGCAAGTACCTGCTGTTCGAGGTCGACGCGGGCTGGTTCATCGTCCATCTCGGGATGACGGGCACGTTGCGCGTCCTGCCCGCGGCCGGCGTGCCGGTTGCCGCCAAACACGACCACATCGACTGGATTTTCGACGAATTCGTGCTGCGGTTCCGCGATCCGCGCCGTTTCGGCGCCGTGCTGTGGCACCCGCGCGAAGCGGGCGACGTGCATGCGCATCCGCTGCTCGCGAGCCTCGGCGTCGAACCGTTCTCGCCCGCGTTCACCGGCGCGCTGCTGCACGCGCGCACACGCGGCCGCACGGTGTCGGTCAAGCAGGCGCTGCTCGCGGGCGACATGGTCGTCGGCGTCGGCAACATCTATGCGTCCGAGAGCCTGTTTCGCGCCGGCATCCGGCCGACGACGGCCGCCGGCAAGGTATCGTTGCCGCGCTACGAGCGGCTGGCCGACGCCGTCCGGGCGACGCTCGCCGACGCGATCGAGCGCGGCGGCAGCACGCTGCGCGACTTCGTCGGCAGCAACGGCGAAAGCGGGTATTTCCAACTCGACTGCTTCGTCTACGATCGCGCGGGCCTGCCGTGCCGCGTCTGCGGCACGCCGATCCGGCAGATCGTCCAGGGTCAGCGTTCGACCTATTACTGCCCGACCTGCCAGCGCTGAACCGCGCGTTGAACCTTTTTTCACAGACTCGACCACTTGAAGCCGCCTCGCACCGCCCCCGCCCCATACCCCGTCACGCCGCTGCACGGCACGTTCGCCTCGCGCCTCGTCGCGTGGCAGCGCGTGCACGGCCGCCACGACCTGCCGTGGCAGAACACCCGCGATCCGTACCGGATCTGGTTGTCGGAAATCATGCTGCAGCAGACGCAGGTGTCGACCGTCATTCCGTACTACGCGCGCTTTCTCGAACGCTTCCCGACCGTCGTCGCGCTGGCCGACGCGCCGGCCGACGACGTGATGGCGCTGTGGGCCGGCCTCGGCTACTACTCGCGCGCCCGTAACCTGCATCGCTGCGCGCAGGTGGTCGCCGCCGAGCATGGCGGCGTATTCCCGCCGACGCCCGACGCGCTCGCCGAACTGCCCGGCATCGGCCGCTCGACGGCCGCGGCGATCGCGTCGTTCGCCTACGGCGCGCGTGCGACGATTCTCGACGGCAACGTGAAACGCGTGCTCGCCCGGGTGTTCGGCGTCGAAGGCTTTCCGGGCGAGAAGCGCGTCGAGAACGACATGTGGGCGCTTGCCGAATCGCTGCTGCCGGATGCCGCGAACCCGGCCGACGTGAGCGCGTACACGCAGGGGCTGATGGATCTCGGCGCGACGCTGTGCATGCGCGGCAAGCCGGATTGCGCGCGTTGTCCGTTCGCGGGCGACTGCGTCGCGCAATCGACGGGGCGGCAGCGCGAACTGCCGGCCGCACGGCCGAAGAAGGCGGTGCCGACGCGCAAGACCTGGATGCTCGTGCTGCGCGACGGCGATGCCGTGCTGCTCGAGCGGCGTCCGCCGGCCGGCATCTGGGGCGGGCTGTGGTGCCTGCCGCAGGCCGACGGCGACGCCGCGCTCACGGAACTCGCGCGCGGCTTCGGCGGCGGCGGCCCGGTGGCGCTCGCGCCGTTCACGCATACGTTCACGCATTTCCGGCTCGAGATCGAGCCGCGGCTGAGCGACATGACGGCCGGCGGACTGCCGCTTGCGCAGGATGCCGAGACGGCGTGGGTGCCGCTGAGCAGGCTCGACGCGTACGGCGTGCCGGCGCCCGTGCGCAAGCTGCTCGATGCGCTGAGCGGGCCGCTGCTGTAACGAAAGGGGCGGTGCGCGGCAGGCGCCGCGTGCTTTCCAACGCGCCGGGTTTCAACCCGGCCCGTGCACCGCGCGGGATGTCGCCACGACGCGACGCGCGATGGGTGCGCTTACAGCCACCCGTGCCGGTCGAGCACGTGGTGTACGGCGTCGATGCGTGCGCCGACGTCCGGAAACTCCATCAGCTTCTGCCGCGCGCGCAGGTCGAGCGGCAGCAGTTCGGCGAGGCGGTTCGACACCCAGCTCGGATCGTCGAGGCGGAACGGTTCGCCGAACGGCATCTTGCCCGGTTCCGATTTCTTCAGCGCTTCGATGATGCGCTCGAGCACCTCGGCACACGAGCCGAATTGCGCGAGCGCCTGCTCGCCTTCGAGCGGGATGTCGTCGGGCAGCGGCTCCGCGATGCCGACCAGCAGCCCGTTGCCTTCGACGCGATACGACAGCAGCTCGAAGCGTTGCGTGCCGACGGTCTGCAGGAACAGCATCCCGAATTCGCCGGTGTCGCATTCGGTGATGCGTGCCATGCAGCCGATGGTCTCGGGCACCGAGACGGCGCCGTCCTGCGCGACTTCGGGGCCGCTCTTCAGCAGGCACACGCCGAACGGCGCCTCGTCGCGCAGGCAGGCGCGGGCCATGTCGAGATAGCGCGCCTCGAACACCTTGAGCGGCAGCCAGCCACCGGGGAACAGCACCGTGTGCAGCGGAAACAGCGGCAGGTCGATCAGGGTGGTCGATAGGGTAGACATGGCGCGCCGGCGAAAGGGCGGAGTCGCTAAGGTCGGTCGACCTCGGTGACGAGCCGCGACGACGCGTCGACATCCACGGGCGCGTCACGATGCCGCACGATCACGTTCGCCTCGGGCGCGAGGCGCGCGGCGAGCGTTTCCGCGATGAACACCGAGCGATGCTGCCCGCCCGTGCAGCCGATGGCGACGGTCAGGTAGCTGCGGTTGTCTTCGCGAAAGTGCGGCAGCCATTTCATCAGGAACGCATGGATGTCGTCGATCATCTGATGGACGATCGGCAGTGCGTCGAGAAAGGCGATGACCGGCTGGTCGAGCCCGGTGAGCGGGCGCAGCTCATGGTCGTAGTACGGATTCGGCAGCGCGCGCACGTCGAACATCAGGTCGGCGTCGAGCGGCACGCCGCGCTTGAAGCCGAACGACTCGAACATCACCATCAGGTCGTTGTTCTTCTGCTCGATGAAGCGCTTGACCCACGTGCGCAGCACGTTCGCACGCAGCGTGCTGGTATCGATCTGGTGACCGAATTCGGCGAGCGGCGCGACGAGATCGCGTTCGCGCTCGATCGCTTCCTCGAGCGACGACAGCAGCCCGACGTTCGCATCGTGCGACGGCGAGCCGGACAGCGGGTGGCGCCGGCGCGTTTCGGAGAAGCGCTGGATCAATGCCTGCGTGCTCGCGTTCAGGAACAGCACGCGGACGTCGTGCTCGAGCGACAGCGCGCGGATCAGGCCGGGCATTTCGTCGAGCGACGCGCTCGAGCGCGCATCGATTGCGACCGCGAGCCGGTGCTGGCCTGCCTCGGCGAGGTAGCGGGCGAGTTCGGGGAGCACGTGCGGCGGCAGGTTGTCGACGCAGTAATAGCCCGCGTCTTCAAGCGCGTTCAGCGCGACGGATTTGCCTGAGCCGGAGATGCCGGTGATGAGGACGATGCGCATGGGAAGCAGAGAATCCTGACGTTTCATCATAGCACCGGCTCGACGCGCCGGCGCTGCGTGGCCGGCGCGGGGGAATTACACCAGCTTGCCGGGGAACTGACTGTCGGGATCTTGCATCGCGAGTCGTTGCCGATCCATGAAATCGCGCAACGTGTCGATTCCGCGCAACTGCAGGATCGTGTTTCGCACGGCTGCCTCGACGAGCACCGCGAGGTTGCGGCCGGCCGCCACCTGGATCGTGACCTTGCTGATCGGCAGGCCGAGCACGTCGACGGTCTGGCTTTCCAGCGGCAGGCGCTGGAATTCGCCGTCCGGACGGCGTACGAGCTGGACGATCAGCTTCAGCTTCATTTTCCGCCGCACGGCGGTTTCGCCGAAGATCGTCTTGATGTCGAGCAGGCCGAGGCCGCGAACTTCGAGCAGGTTCTGCAGCAGCGGCGGGCAGCGGCCTTCGACGAAATCGGGGCCAAGTCGAACGAAGTCGACCGCGTCGTCGGCGACGAGGCCGTGACCGCGGCTGATGAGCTCGAGGCCGAGTTCGCTCTTGCCGAGACCGGAGTCGCCGGTGAGCAGCACGCCCATCCCGAGGATGTCGAGGAACACGCCGTGCAGCGTCGCGCGCGGCGCGAGGATGCGCGACATGTAGAGCCGCAGGCTGTCGATCACCGCGGCGGCCGACATCGGCGTCGTGAACAGCGGGGTGGACGAGCGCGTGCAGCGCAGCACCAGTTCGGGCGGCGCCGCCGCGCCGCCGGCGACGACGAGGAACGGCGGTTCGAGTGCGATCAGCTCGGCCATGTGGCGCGAACGGTCTTCGTCGGTCTGCCGCTGGTAGTAGTCGATTTCGGCTTCGCCGAGCACCTGGATCCGGTTCGGGTGGATCAGGTTCAGGTGGCCGACGAGGTCGGCGCTCGACGTCGCGTTGCCGACGGTGTCGGCCGAAAAACCGCGCTCCCAGCCTTCATGCCCCGTCAGCCAGCTCAGCTTCAGCGTGGCTGCGTTGTCGTCGAAGATGCTCTGGGCGTTGATGCTGGACGTATCCATGACTCTCGTCACTCCAATGAGCCGGTGCACGCGCGCGGCGACGGGCGTCGCCATGCGGGGCCGGCGCCGGGCAGCCGTGGACGGCGGCGCATGCCGCCTCGTTCGGGAAAATATTCTGCCCGGATCAACTCAAGGTTGCCACTGAGTGAGCAGGCGATGCAACTCGGCGATATCCGTTTCGTTGTGCAGACGCTCGCGCGCGTCGCGATCGGACAGCAGTTGCGCGATTTCCGACAGGATCTCGAGGTGTTGCTGGGTGGCTTGCTCGGGGACGAGCAGGAAAATCAGGAGACCGACCGGCTGGCCGTCGGGCGCTTCGAACGGGATCGCATCGGCGAGCCGCACGAACGCGGCGAGCGGGTGCTTGAGCCCCTTGATACGCCCGTGCGGAATCGCGACGCCTTCGCCGAGCCCGGTCGAGCCGAGGCGCTCGCGCGCGAACAGGTTGTCCGTGACGGTGCTGCGGGCGATGCCGTTCTGATTCTCGAAGATCAGCCCGGCTTGTTCGAAGACGCGTTTCTTGCTGGTGACGGAGAGGTCGATGACGACGTTCTCTATGGGCAGGATTTTGGCTAGGCGATTCATGTTGGCAGGCGATTGGGCGGCCTGGGGTCTCCTTGCTGCGGCAGACTGATTTTCCATGTTCGGCGATATCAAGGCGTTCGGTATCGGCAACCTGCAAGGCAGCTACCGCACCAACGCCCCCCGGCGATAACCGGAACATTATAGAGCACAGCCGCGCGCGTGGCGCAGCATGGACGGACCGGTCGCACCACTGCGTCGAAGTCACAAAAAAAACGCCCGGCGAACCGGGCGGCGTGTGTGCTGCAGTAACCGTTATTGCGGCGGCAGTTCGATCTGGTCGATCGACGGCTGCAGCTTGATCGGATCGTGTGCGTGCGTTTGCAGACGCTCCATGTGCTTGACGACCTGGCGATCCAGCTTGTCGATCAGCAGATCGATCGCGGCGTACAGGTTACCGTTCGCGCTTTCGACGAAGATGTCCTTGCCCTTCAGGTGCAGATTGATTTCCGCGCGCTGCTGCTTGTCCTTTTCCTTGTGGTTGTCGACCGAGAGGATCACAGTGCCATCGATCACCTGATCGCTATGGCGTAGCACCCGGTCCAGCTTGGTGATCACGTATTCGCGAATGGCAGGCGTGACTTCGAGATGATGTCCACTGATCTTCAGGTTCATAGTGCTTCTCCAAGCG
The DNA here is from genome assembly GCF_003366075.1 of Burkholderia sp. IDO3. NCBI lineage: Bacteria > Pseudomonadati > Pseudomonadota > Betaproteobacteria > Burkholderiales > Burkholderiaceae > Burkholderia > Burkholderia sp. IDO3. The sequence goes on along the minus strand of NZ_CP028963.1, from coordinate 3,171,789 downwards.
AGTGACCACCCGGCCGCATCGAGGCGGCGCTCCGGTCGACTTGCCCCTGCCGCACGTAGCGGCAAATTCGCGGACAGGTCGCCCGGCCTGTTCCCCGTGTGCGCGGTGGCCGGAACACGCCTGCCGCCGGGCAGGCAGCAGGCTTAAAGAGACTTGCGCAGATTCACTGCCGGGATTTTGAGGGCTTCGCGATACTTGGCGACCGTGCGGCGCGCAACCACGAAACCCTGTTCTGCCAGCAGCTCGGCAATGCGGCTGTCCGAAAGTGGCGATTTTGGGTCTTCAGCTCCTATCAGTTGCTTGATCAGGGCTCGGATGGCGGTCGACGAAGCGGCGCCTCCGGTGTCGGTCGAAACGTGTGATCCGAAGAAGTACTTAAATTCAAGCGTCCCGAACGGGGTCAGCATGTACTTGCCTGTTGTCACACGGCTGACAGTCGACTCGTGTAGGCCCAGCGTATCAGCTATTTCCCGCAAAACCAAGGGGCGCATGGCAATTTCACCGTGCGCAAAGAAATTCTTCTGACGCTCGACAATAGCCTGCGCGACACGCAGGATCGTGTCGAAGCGCTGCTGGATGTTCTTGATCAGCCAGCGCGCTTCCTGGAGCTGCTGTTTCAACGATCCGGCCGACGGATCGCCGCGGCTGTTGCGCAGGATGTTCGCGTACAGGTTGTTGATCCGCAGGCGCGGCATCACTTCCGGATTGAGTTCCGCAAGCCAGCTCTGGCCGGACTTCTTCACGATGATGTCGGGCACGACGTAGTCGGCTTCGGCCTTGCCGTAGGCGGCGCCCGGGAACGGCTCCAGCGAGCGGATCAGCGTGTGCGCGTCGCGCAGCGCGTCGTCGCTCGCCTTCAGGTGCTTGCGCAGCCGCGTGAAATCGCGCGCGGCGAGCAGTTCGAGATGCTGCGACACGATTTCGAGCGCGAGCGTGCGGGTGGGGGACGGATCGAGGCGCAGCAGCTGCAGCTTCAGGCATTCGGATGCCGAGCGCGCACCGACCCCGGCGGGGTCGAAGCTGTGCAGCAGCGCGAGCGCCGCGTTCAGTTCGTCGCAGTCGATTTCGAGTTCGGCTGGCAAATCGGCGAGCACTTCGTCGAGCGACGCGGTCAGGTAGCCGTCGTCGTCGAGCGATTCGATCAGGAACATCACGAGCGCGCGATCGCGCGGGCCGGCCTGCGTGACGCGCAGTTGCGCGGAGAGATGGTCGCGCAGCGACGTCGCGGCTTCCTGCACCTGCAGCGGCGGCAGGTCGTCGTCGTCCGATGCGCCGCTCGAGCGGCCGAACTCGTCGAGATTCCACTGCGGGCCGTCGTTGCCGTCGCCGGATGCGTAGCCGTCGTATTCGTCGGCGCCGGCCGGTTCGTCGCGTTCGGCGCGCTCGCCCGACTGGCTGCTGCCGTTCGCGGCGGCAGGTTCGGTGCTTTGCGCGGGCGGCGTCTGCGCGATCAGCGATCCATCCGCCGCGACACGCAGCGGACTCGCGATCCATTCATCGTCGTTTTCGAGCAGCGGATTCTGCGCGACGGCCATCGCGACTTCCTGTTGCAGTTCGAGCGTCGACAACTGCAGAAGCCGGATCGACTGCTGTAGCTGCGGCGTCAGCGCCAAATGTTGCGACAGGCGGAGTTGAAGGCTGGCTTTCATGGCAGAGAGGGAGTCATACCGGCAGTGTGCCACGACCCAGGCGCCTTGAGCCATCCGCGATTACGCGCGGCGCGCCGCCCGGCCGCGGGTAGGGCGGCGACATGGCTGGAAAGCCGCGTGCGGCCCCGCACGGCGGTGCCGGGCGGGGGGCGGCCAGCCACGAGGGGAGTTACATGCGGAAGTGTTCGCCGAGGTACACGCGGCGTACGCTTTCGTTCTCGATGATGTCGCTCGGCGCGCCGGCGGCGAGCACCGAACCGTCGCTGATGATGTATGCGTGGTCGCAGATGCCGAGCGTTTCGCGGACGTTGTGATCGGTAATCAACACGCCGATGTTGCGCTGCTTCAGGAACTTGACGATCTTCTGGATCTCGAGCACCGCGATCGGATCGACGCCGGCGAACGGTTCGTCGAGCAGGATGAAGTTCGGGTTGGTCGCGAGCGCACGCGCGATTTCGACGCGACGGCGTTCGCCGCCCGACAGCGACAGCGCCGGATTCTCGCGCAGGTGGGCGATCTGCAGCTCGTCGAGCAGCGCCTCGGTGCGCGACGCGATCGCGTCCTTCGACAGCCGCTTGCCGTCGTCGCCGTACTGCAGCTCGAGCACCGCGCGGATGTTCTCCTCGACGGTCAGCTTGCGGAACACGGACGCTTCCTGCGGCAGGTACGACAGGCCGAGCGATGCGCGCTTGTGGATCGGCAGCAGGCTGATCGAGCTGCCGTTCAGCGAAATCTCGCCCGCGTCGAGCGGCACGAGGCCCACGATCATGTAGAACGACGTCGTCTTGCCGGCGCCGTTCGGGCCGAGCAGGCCGACGACCTCGCCGCTCTTCACGTCGAGCGACACGTCCTTGACGACGGTGCGCGAGCCGTAGCGCTTCTTCAGGTTGCGGACGACGAGCGAACTCGTCGTGCCGGCCGGCTGGCGATTCGGTAGCGCGTTCATTGGCCCGGCGCTCCCTGGATCGTGGTCGACGGCGACAGCTTCGCCGGCGCGCCGTTCAGCGGCCCTGCGCCGCCGTTCTTCGGCGACAGCATCGCGCGCACGCGGCCGGTCGGGTTGCCCGGCGCCGCGACGTCCTTGCCGCCCTTCGCGGTGTAGAAGTCGTGCTGGCCGTCGTACGTGATCACGCTGCCGTGCACGGTGTCGGCGATGGTCGACGTGCCCTGCAGGCGGCGCACGGTGGCCGCGGTCGTCAGCGTCGTCAGGTCCTGCTTGCCGTCGTAGTCGATGCGCTCGGCGTCGCCGTCGATGTACTCGTCGAGACCTTCGCGCTTCTGGCGGAACGTCGCATGCTTCTTGCCGCTGCCGAACGACGTCGCGTACTGATAGCCTTCCGGGTCCTGGCGCACTTCGACGCGGTCGCCCTTGATGATGATCGTGCCCTTCGTGATCACGACGTTGCCGGTCGCGACCGTGACCTGCTTCAGGTCGTCATAGGTCAGGTTGTCCGCCTCGACGTTGATCGGCTTGTTCTGGTCGGCCTTCTCGGCATGGGCGAGCGGCGCCAGCCCGACGAGCGGGAGCGCCACGAGCGTCGCGGCGAGCGCGGCGCGGACGGCGCGCGCAGCGCCGCCGGAATTCGGTCGAGGGAACGGTTCGTTCATGCAGTCACGTGAGGGATGCGTCACCTGGATTGAGCTTTCGAGCCGCCGGACGCGTCGGACGCGGCAATCGTGCCGCGCACGTTGCCGTAAAGCTCGATGACCCGGGTGACGTTGTTGTACTTCATGCCGTCGGTCGCGTTGACGAGCGACAGGCCGCGCTGAAGTTTAACCGGCTTTTCGGTCTGGATCACATCGTCATTGACGAAGATCCGGAAATGCTGGGAATCGGCCTGCATCTGCGGATCGCCGCCGCCGGCCACGCGCAGGATGCGCGCGTCGTCGTACAAATCGACGATCGACACGTCGCCGTTGACGGTGCCGCGCTTCGCGGTGGTCGTCACGACCGGCTTGCCGGGCTGGAACGCGCGCATGGCCGGATCGGTCAGGTCGCTGTTTTCGGTGTCTTCGTAATGGATCAGCTTCGCGGCCGTCAGCCGGTACTGGGTCGTGCCGGACTGGTCGAGCTCGGTGACCGAGAAGTTGTCCGCGAAATAGTCGGGCGTATGGCGCTTCGGCTGCACGGCGCCCTCGCCGGGCGGCGGCAGCGTCGCCTGCAGCAGCCACCACGTGATGCCCGCGAGCGCGGCGACCGCGACGAGCGGCAGCAACTGGGTCCAGCGGAAGTGCGTGTTCATCCGTCAGGCTCCGCAGGCGGCCGCGAGCATGGCGTCGTAGCGGCGTTGCGCGCGCAGGATCGCGTCGCACACTTCGCGCACGGCGCCGTGGCCGCCGCGGGCCTCGGCCACCCAGTGCGCGCGGGCGATCACCTCGGGGTGCGCATTGGCCGGCGCGGTCGCGAAGCCGCAGCGCAGCATCACCGGCAGGTCGGGCCAGTCGTCGCCCATGTAGCCGCAGGCGTCGGCGCCGATGCCGAGCGACGCGATCAGATCGGCGAACACGGCGAGCTTGTTCTCGACGCCCTGGAACAGGTGCGCGATCTTCATTTCCTTCGCGCGCGCCGCGACGATGTCCGAGCGGCGGCCGGTGATGATCGCGGTCGCGATGCCGGCCTCGCCGAGCAGCTTCACGCCGTGGCCGTCAAGCGAATTGAACGACTTCATCGCGTCGCCGGCCGCGGTAAACAGCAGGCCGCCGTCGGTTAGCACGCCGTCGACGTCGAAAATCATCAGCTTCACGCGGCTCGCGCGTTCGGCCGCAGTCAGCGCTGCGCTCATCAGATCACCTTCTTCGAAAACAGGTCGTGCATGTTCAGCGCGCCGATCAGCACGCCGTCGGCATCGACCACCAGCATCTGGTTGATCCGGTGGCGCTCCATCAGTTCCACGGCTTCGACCGCGAGATGTTCGGGGCCGATCGTGCGCGGCTCGCGGGTCATCACGTCGACGATCGGCAGCGCGCGGAAATCGCCGTCGCGGGCGAGCACGCGGCGCAGGTCGCCGTCGGTGAAGATGCCAGCGACGCGGCCGTCGGCATCGACCACGGCCGTCATGCCCATCCGCTTTGCGGTAATCTGGAACAGCGCGTCCGACAGCGTCGCGTCGGCGCCGACCAGCGGCACGTCGTCGCCCGAACGCATCACGTCGCGCACATGGGTGAGCAGGCGGCGGCCGAGCGCACCGCCCGGATGCGAGCGCGCGAAATCCTCGGAACCGAAGCCGCGCGCGTCGAGCACCGCGACGGCGAGCGCATCGCCGAGCGCGAGCGCGGCGGTCGTGCTCGCGGTGGGCGCGAGATTCAGCGGGCACGCTTCCTTCGAGACCGCGGCGTTCAGGTTCACGTCGGCGAGCGTGCCGAGGCTCGATTCCGCGCGACCCGTGATCGCGATCAGCTTTGCACCGATTCGCTTGACGAGTGGCAGGATCGCGACGAGTTCTTCCGACTCGCCCGAATACGAGATACCGATGAAGACGTCGTCCGACGTGACCATGCCGAGGTCGCCGTGGCTGGCTTCGGCCGGATGGACGAAGAAGGCCGGCGTGCCGGTGCTCGCCAGCGTGGCCGCGATCTTGCGGGCGATATGCCCCGATTTGCCGATGCCGGACACCACCACGCGGCCGCGGCAGCCGAGCAGCAGCGCAACGGCCTGGACGAAGTCGCCGTCGAGCTGGTCGCGCAGCGCGCGTACGGCGTCCGCCTCGATGTCGAGCACGTCGCGGGCGAGCGCGAGCGCCCGATCATCATTGATTTTCGCTATCATGCGCGGAGTATAGCAAAGGCGTTTGTTCGCCGCGCCGGGCCTTCGGACTCGTCCGAGGTCGCCTGACCACCGCCACCACCCGTGCCCGCATTGCCGTGGCCCCGACGAACGAGGACGCTTCGCCTGTGATTTCCCCGCTCGAAATGACCCTGCTGCTGCTGCTGGCCTCGGTGGTGGGTGTCGTCGTATTCCGCTCGCTGAACCTGCCGCCGATGCTCGGCTACCTGACAGTCGGCATCCTGGTCGGCCCGCACGCGTTCGGCATTGCCGCGGACCTCGAACGGGCCGAACACCTCGCGGAATTCGGCGTGGTGTTCCTGATGTTCTCGATCGGCCTCGAATTCTCGCTCGCGAAGCTCAGGGCGATGCAGCGGCTCGTGTTCGGGCTCGGACTGCTGCAGGTCGTCGCGACGCTCCTGCTCGCGGTCGTGCTCGGCTTCCTGTTCGAGCGCTGGGTGCACATCACGTGGCAGGGTGCCGTCGCGCTCGGCGGCGCGCTCGCGATGTCGTCGACGGCGATCGTGTCGAAGATGCTCGCCGAGCGGCTCGAGATCGAGACTGCCCACGGCCGCAACATCTTCGGCGTGCTGCTGTTCCAGGATCTCGCGGTGGTGCCGCTCCTGATCGTGATCGCCGCGTTCGGCGCGGAATCGTCGAAGGATCTCGCGATCACGCTCGGCTTCGCGGCGGTCAAGATCGTGATCGCGCTCGCGCTGCTGCTGATCGTCGGCCAGCGCTTCATGACGCGCTGGCTCAACGTCGTCGCGCGGCGCCGCTCGCAGGAGCTGTTCGTGCTGAACCTGCTGCTTGTCACGCTCGGCGCCGCCTTCATCACCGACCGCTTCGGCCTGTCGCTCGCGCTCGGCGCGTTCATCGCCGGGATGCTGATCTCCGAGACGCCGTTCCGCCATCAGGTCGAGGAGGACATCAAGCCGTTTCGCGACGTGCTGCTCGGCCTGTTCTTCGTGACGACGGGGATGCTGCTCGATCCGCGCGTGATCTGGGAGCATCCGCTCCTCGTGTTCGGCTTCTTCGTCGGCCAGATCCTGTTCAAGGGGACGATGATCGCGGGGCTCGCGCGGCTGTTCGGCGCGACGCCGGGCGTCGCGATGCGCACCGGCATCGGGCTCGCGCAGGCCGGCGAATTCGGCTTCGTGCTGCTGAACCTGATCCTCGACCGGCATCTGGTCGATTCGACGCTGCTGCAGGCGATCCTCGCGTCGATGCTGCTGTCGATGCTCGCCGCGCCGTTCCTGATCCAGAACGCCGACCGGATCGTGATGCGGCTGTCGTCGACGGAATGGATGCAGCAATCGCTGCAGATGACGCGGATCGCGACGCAAAGCCTCAAGCAGCGCGGCCACGTGATCATCTGCGGCTACGGCCGCGCGGGCCAGAACCTGGCGCGCATGCTCGAGCAGGAAGGCATTTCGTACGTCGCGCTCGACCTCGATCCCGATCGCGTGAGCGCGGCCGCGACCGCCGGCGAATCCGTCGTGTTCGGCGATGCGGCGCGCCGCGAATCGCTGCTCGCGGCCGGTATCCACCGCGCGGCGGCCGTCGCGATCACCTATGCGAACACGCCGTCCGCGCTGCGCGTGCTGCACCATGTGCACGAGCTGGAGCCGACGCTGCCGGCGATCGTGCGCACCGTCGACGATGCCGATCTCGAGAAGCTGCTCGCGGCCGGCGCGACCGAGGTGATTCCGGAGATCGTCGAGGGCAGCCTGATGCTCGCGTCGCATACGCTGGTGCTGGTCGGCGTGCCGATGCGCAAGGTCGTGCGGCGCGTCGAGGAGATGCGCGACGAGCGCTACAGCCTGCTGCGCGGCTATTTCCGCGGCGCGGACGACGCGGACGACGACGATCACGAGCAGGTGCGGCTACAATCTGTGCCGGTCGACGCGCGCGCGGACGCGGTCGGGCGCTCGCTGGAGGAGCTCGGGCTGTATGCGCTCGGGCTGGAAGTCACGGCGATCCGCCGGCACGGCATTCGCGGCGTCGAACCCGATCCGCAGACCAAGCTGCGCGCGAGCGACATCGTCGTGCTGCGCGGGCTGCCCGAGGCGCTCGCGCTCGCGGAGGAACGGCTGTCGCGCCATCGGCGCGAGCCGCCGACCGCGGTCGCCTGAGTCGCCGGAGTCGCGATTCGATAACCTGACCCGTATTTATTCGAAACGGTGCCCGATCTTCGCGCACCGTTTTTTTCGGAGAGTGTCATGCCGCATTCGTCGTCGGGCGCACCGCTCGATCCGGTCGCCTTCATTCACAGCCAGATCCGCACGGTGCCCGACTGGCCGCAGCCGGGCGTGATGTTCCGCGACATTACGACGCTGCTGCAGAGCCCGAAGGCGCTGCGCATCCTCGTCGACCTGTTCGTCGAACGCTATGTCGATGCGAAGCTCGACTACGTCGCGGGGCTCGATGCGCGCGGCTTCATCATTGCGCCGATCGTCGCGTACGAACTGAGCGTCGGCTTCGTGCCGATCCGCAAGGTCGGCAAGCTGCCGTACAAGACGCGCTCCGAATCGTACGACCTCGAATACGGCAGCGCGACGGTCGAGATCCACGAAGACGCGTGCCGCCCCGGCGACCGCGTGATCATCATGGACGACCTGATCGCGACCGGCGGCACGATGATGGCGGGGCGCAACCTGCTGCAGCGGCTCGGCGCGGTCGTCGTCGAGGGCGCGGCGATCATCGACCTGCCGGATCTCGGCGGCTCGACGCTGTTGCGCAACGCGGGGCTGCCCGTCTATACCGTCACCGAATTCGCCGGCCACTGAACCACCGAACGCCGGCCCACGCCGCGAGGTCACGATGCCCAACTTCATGCTGTTTCTCGCGACGTCGATCGCGATCACGTTCGCGCCGGGTCCCGACAACCTGCAGGTGCTCGCGCGCGGCATCTCGCAGGGGCGCGCCGCCGGTTTCGTCGCGGCGCTCGGCTTCACGGCCGGAATCCTGTTCCACACGACGCTGGCGGCGCTCGGCGTCGCGGCCGTGCTGCGTTCGTCGCCGGTCGCATTCCAGACGCTGAAGCTCGCGGGCGCCGCGTACCTCGTGTGGATCGGCATCAAGGCGCTGCGCAGCCAGGGCCTCGCGAACGCGCACGAGCGTCCGCCGCAGCCGCTCGGCGCGATCTTCCGCCAGAGCGTGATCGGCAACCTGATGAACCCGAAGGTCACGCTGTTCTTCGTCGTGTTCCTGCCGCAGTTCGTCGATCCGCACGGCGTGCAGAGCGTGACGCTGCAGATGTTCGAGCTGGGTGCGCTGTTCATGCTGCAGACGGCCGCGATCTTCACGCTGTTCGGCGTCGGCGCGGGCGCGATCGGCACGTGGCTGAAGCGCCGCCCGAAGGCCGGCGTGTGGCTCGACCGGATCGCCGGCGCGACGTTCATCGCGATCGGCATCCGCGTCGCGCTGAAGGACTGAGCCCGATGACGTTTCCGTGCATTGCGGCCGCGCGCCGTTTCGATCCGGCCGCGCACCTGCGTTTCGAGATCGCCGGCGAGCAGGTCGGCTGGGTGCGTCGCCAGGACGTCGCGAAGCTCGCCCGCTGGCCCGACGTGTTCGAGCTGACCGACGCGCGCGTGGTGCTGTCGGCGCGCTACGACACCGCGGACGCGCGCAGCATGGCGCTCGCGAGCGCGATCGGCGCGCTGGCGGCCGAGGGCGCGATCCCGGGCTGGCGCGACGAGATCTATGCGATCCGCAACCGCTTCGACGATCCGCCGCTCGCTTACATCGAGCGCGCCGCGTCGCGCTTTTTCGGCACGCAGACCTATGCGGTCCACCTGAACGGCATCGTAGAATATGCGGCTGCGCCCGGTTCGCCCGCGGTGCCGCAGATGTGGCTCGGCCGCCGCAGCGCGACCAAGGCGACCGACCCCGGCATGCTCGACAACGTCGTGGCGGGCGGTATCGGCTGGGGCCTGGGCGTTCACGAGACGCTTACGAAGGAATGCTGGGAAGAGGCCGGCATGCCGGCCGAACTGGCGGCGCGTGCGATCGCGGGCCGCGCGGTGCAGGTGCTGTGCTCGCTGCCGGAAGGCACGCAGTCCGAACTGATCTTCGTGTACGACCTGCCGCTGCCGCGCGACTTCGCGCCGCACAACCAGGACGGCGAAGTGGCCGAGCACCTGCTGGCCGGCGTGCCCGAGGTGATCGGCTGGTTGCGCGAGGGTCGCGCGACGATGGATGCGAGCCTCGCGATGCTCGACACGCTGTTGCGCCATCGCTGGCTCGCGGCGGCGGATGCCGAGGGCATCGACGCGCTGTTCGCGCCGCCCGCGTGACGCGCGCCCGGGCTAAAGCGCAGCCGCGCGAACGGGCTATTTGACGAATACCGAAACGAAGGGAGTAGCGGTCATGCCGACCGATCACAGCTTTATCTTGAAACTGTCGTGCCCCGACCGGCACGGCATCGTCCACGCGGTCTCGGGCTTCCTGTTCGAGCGCAGCAACAACATCCTCGACTCGGCGCAGTTCGGCGACAGCCGCACCAGCGAGTTCTTCATGCGCGTGCACTTCGAGCAGGATGCCGACGGCACGGACGCCGCGTCGGCGCTCGACACGCTCCGCCAGGAATTCGCGCCGCTCGCCGAGCAATTCGGGATGCGCTGGGAGCTGCACGACGCAGCCGTGAAGCCGCGCGTCGTGATCATGGTGTCGAAGATCGGCCATTGCCTGAACGACCTGCTGTTCCGCTATCGCACCGGCCAGCTGCCGATCGAGATTCCGGCGATCGTGTCGAACCACAAGGAGTTCTACCAGCTCGCCGCGAGCTACAACATTCCGTTTCATCACTTCCCGCTCGTCGGCGGTTCGTCCGATGCGGCGAAGGCCGCGCAGGAAGCGCGCGTGCTGGAAGTGATCGACGAACACCGGGCCGATCTCGTCGTGCTCGCGCGCTACATGCAGATCCTGTCGCCGAACATGTGCCAGCAGCTCGCCGGCCGCGCGATCAACATCCACCATTCGTTCCTGCCGAGCTTCAAGGGCGCGAAGCCGTACTACCAGGCGTTCGACCGCGGCGTGAAGCTGATCGGCGCGACCGCGCACTACGTGACGACCGATCTCGACGAAGGCCCGATCATCGAGCAGGAAGTCGAGCGCGTCGACCACAGCATGACGCCCGACCAGTTGACCGCGATCGGCCGCGACGTCGAGTGCGTGACGCTTGCGCGCGCGGTGAAGTGGCACGTCGAGCACCGGATCGTGCTGAACGGGACCAAGACGGTCGTGTTCCGCTGATCGGCTGCCGGCGGGAGGGCCGGCCCCGGATGGCCGTCCCCCACAAACAAAAACGCCGCGCCCTTTTCGGGGCGCGGCGTTTTTTGTTGCGCGACGTGCGCGGCGTCAGATCAGCCGCAACATGTACAGTTCGCGCTTCAGGTACGCATAGAAGATCGGCGCGGCGATCACGCCGGGGAGCCCGAACGCGGCTTCCATGATCAGCATCGCGAGCAGCAGCTCCCACGCGCGCGACTCAATCTGGCCGCCGATGATCTTCGCGTTCAGGAAGTATTCGAACTTGTGGATGATCACGAGGAACGCGAGCGACGCGATCGCGGTGCCCATGCTGACCGATAGCGACACCGCGACGATCAGCGTGTTCGAGATCAGGTTGCCGATCACCGGCAGCAGGCCGACGATGAAGGTCACGAGCACCAGCGTTTTCGACAGCGGCAGCTGCTGGTGGAAGATCGGCAGCGCGACGAGCAGGTAGATGGCCGTGAAGGCCGCGTTGATCGCCGAGATCTTGATCTGCGCGAACACGATCCGGCGGAACGATTCGGCAAAGCGCGACACGCGCGTGACGAGGGCGGTCGACAGCGGCCGGCGCACCTTGCCGTGCTCGACGCCGATCGCGATCATCGCGCCGATGATCATCCCGAACACCACGTGGCCGAAGCCGCGCGCGACGCTCTTGCCGCCTTGCTGGAGCTGATCCATGTGCGAGTGCATCAGCACCGCCGCCTTGGTCTTCATCTGTTCGACGTCGACGGGCAGCAGGTTCGCGATCCACGCCGGCGTGCGCGCGCGCGTCTGCTCGACGATCTGCATCAGTTGGCCGAGCAGGGTCTGCAGGTTCGGCACCGTGTGCTCGAAGTGTTCGATGATGCCGATCGTCAGGCCGGTGAGCCCGCCGACGATCGCGATCGACAGCAGCACGACGGCGACCCAGCGCGCCCGCATGCTGGTGGTGTGGCGTTCGATCACCGGCGCGATCGTGTGGATGAGCTGGTAGACCAGCATGCCGGCCAGCAGCCCGCCGAGGAGCCTCAGTTCGATGACGAGCACCATCGAGACGAGGGCGAACAGGTAGCTGCCGATCTCGATCGCCGACAACTTCGGCAGGCTGAAGTCGCTCGTCAGCCGCACGCTGCGCAGGTGCGGCTCGCGGTTCTGCGTGTCGCGCGACTCTTGTTGCTTCTCCATCGTGGATTCCTGTCGTTCGTGTGTCATGCCGCGCGATGGGCGGCAGAGCGGCGTTCGCCGGGCATCGCACCGGGTTGGTGCGGACGGCGAATCTTACGACCGTAAAGTATAGCTGCCATTATGGTCCGCCATGAGGCAGTTTGACTCATGGTGTAAACGCAGAAGGGAAAACCACTGAATGGAAAGCGCGGGGGCGAGCGCCGCCGCGGGCCCGAACCGTGCGCGGCCGGGCGGCTGCGCACGGTAGAGGGGCGCCGTCAGCCGGCCGCCGCCTTGCGGGTCGGGCGTTTGAGCAGCGGAGCGAGGTATTTGCCGGTGAAGCTGGCCTTGGTCTTCGCGACTTGCTCGGGCGTGCCCTGCGCGATGATCTGGCCGCCGCCGGCGCCGCCCTCGGGGCCGAGGTCGATCACCCAGTCGGCCGTCTTGATCACGTCGAGGTTGTGCTCGATGATCACGACCGTATTGCCCTGGTCGCGCAGCCGGTGGATCACCTCGAGCAGCAGCGCGATGTCGTGGAAGTGCAGGCCGGTGGTCGGCTCGTCGAGGATGTACAGCGTGCGGCCGGTGTCGCGCTTGGACAGCTCCAGCGACAGCTTCACGCGCTGCGCCTCGCCGCCCGACAGCGTCGTGGCCGACTGGCCGAGGCGGATGTAGCCGAGGCCGACATCGAGCAGCGTCTTCAGCTTGCGGGCGATGACCGGCACCGCGCTGAAGAATTCGTACGCGTGTTCGACCGTCATGTCGAGCACTTCGCTGATGTTCTTGCCCTTGTACTGCACTTCGAGCGTTTCGCGGTTGTAGCGCTTGCCGTGGCACACGTCGCACGGCACGTACACGTCCGGCAGGAAGTGCATCTCGACCTTCAGCACGCCGTCGCCCTGGCACGACTCGCAGCGGCCGCCCTTCACGTTGAACGAGAAGCGGCCCGGGTCGTAGCCGCGCTCCTTCGCGGTCGGCACGCCCGAGAACAGCTCGCGGATCGGCGTGAACAGGCCCGTGTAGGTGGCCGGGTTCGAGCGCGGCGTGCGGCCGATCGGCGACTGGTCGACGTTGATGACCTTGTCGAAGTGCTCGAGCCCCTCGATCGCCTCGTGCGCCGCCGGTTCGGCCGACGAGCCGTACAGGTGGCGCGCGACCGCGTGATACAGCGTGTCGTTGATCAGCGTCGACTTGCCGGAGCCCGACACGCCGGTGATGCAGGTCAAGAGGCCGACCGGCAGTTCGAGATCGACGTGCTGCAGGTTGTTGCCGTGCGCGTCGACGATGCGCAGCATCCGCTCGGGATCGGGCGCGAGGCGCTCGTCCGGATATTCGATCGTGCGCTTGCCGACGAGGTACTGGCCCGTCAGCGACTGCGGGTTCGACTGCACCTGCTTCGGCGTGCCTTCGGCGACCACCACGCCGCCGTGTTCGCCGGCGCCCGGGCCCATGTCGACGACGTAGTCGGCCGTGCGGATCATGTCCTCGTCGTGCTCGACGACGATCACCGAGTTGCCGAGGTCGCGCAGGTGCTTGAGCGTGCCGATCAGGCGGTCGTTGTCGCGCTGGTGCAGGCCGATCGACGGCTCGTCGAGCACGTACATCACGCCGGTCAGGCCCGAGCCGATCTGCGACGCGAGCCGGATCCGCTGCGCCTCGCCGCCCGACAGGGTCTCCGCGCTGCGCTCGAGCGACAGGTAGTCGAGGCCGACGTTGTTCAGGAAGGTCAGGCGCGCGACGATTTCCTTGATCACCTTGTCGGCGATCTCGCGCTTCGCGCCGTCGAGCGTCAGGCCGTCGAAGTAGCCGAGCGCGTCGCGCAGCGGCCAGCCGCTGATTTCATAGATGCCGCGCGCGTAGTCGCCGGTGCCGACGCGCACGTGGCGCGCTTCGCGGCGCAGGCGCGTGCCTTCGCACGACGGGCACGGCTGGTTGTTCTGGTACTTCGACAGCTCTTCGCGCACCGCGACCGAATCGGTCTCGCGGTAGCGGCGCTCGAGGTTCGGGATGATCCCTTCGAACACGTGCTCGCGGATCGTCGTGCGGCCGCGTTCGTTGATGTACGAGAACGGGATCGTCTGCTTGCCCGAGCCGAACAGCAGCACCTTGCGGATCTTTTCAGGCAGATCCTCGAAGGCGGCGTCGATGTCGAATTCGTAGAACGCCGCGAGGCTCTGCAGCATCTGGAAGTAGAACTGGTTGCGGCGGTCCCAGCCTTTCACGGCGCCCGCGGCGAGCGACAGCGACGGGTGCGCGACGACCCGCTTCGGATCGAAGAACGTGATCTGGCCGAGGCCGTCGCATTCCGGGCAGGCGCCCATCGGGTTGTTGAACGAGAACAGCCGCGGCTCGAGTTCCTGCAGCGAATACGAGCAGATCGGGCACGCGAACTTCGAGCTGAACAGATGCTCGCGGTCGGACTCCATCTCGAGCGCGATCGCGCGGCCGTCGGCGAGGCGCAGCGCGGTCTCGAACGATTCCGCGAGGCGCTGCTTCATGTCCGGGCGCACCTTCAGGCGATCGACGACGACGTCGATCGTGTGCTTGTCGTTCTTCTTCAGCTTCGGCAGCGACTCGACCTCGTAGATCTTCGCGACGCCTTCGTTCGCGGTGCCGCCGCCCGAGCGCACGCGAAAGCGCACGAAGCCCTGGGCCTGCATGTCCTCGAACAGCTCGGCGTGCTCGCCCTTGCGGTTCGCGACGACCGGCGCGAGGATCATCAGCTTGGTTTCCTCGGGCAGCGCCAGCGCGGCGTCGACCATCTGCGACACGCTCTGCGCCTCGAGCGGGATGTCGTGGTCGGGGCAGTACGGCGTGCCGACACGTGCGAACAAAAGTCGCAGGTAGTCGTGGATCTCGGTGACCGTGCCGACGGTCGAACGCGGGTTGTGGGACGTCGCCTTCTGCTCGATCGAGATCGCGGGCGACAGGCCCTCGATCAGGTCGACGTCGGGCTTCTCCATCAACTGCAGGAACTGGCGGGCATACGCGGACAGGCTTTCGACGTAGCGGCGCTGCCCTTCGGCATAAAGGGTATCGAACGCGAGCGACGACTTGCCTGACCCGGACAACCCGGTAATCACGACGAGCTTGTGGCGCGGCAGGTCGAGATTGACGTTTTTCAGGTTGTGGGTACGTGCCCCACGGATACGGATCTGTTCCATGAACCTGGCGAAAATGGAGGGAACCAAACCTGCTACTATAACGGCTTTTCGAGGCCGTCGTTGGGGGCCCCCAGCCTCGGCAGCAGTTGGCAGCAAGGCAGTGCCCGCGCCGGGAAAACGGCCGCGCCGCGCGGCTTCGCACGGCCCGCGGGCTGCCTGCGTCATGGCCCGGCAAGCGACTTGCCCGGCCTGCCAGGCCGGTGGCCCTGATCTTCCGCCGCCCGCCGCCGGGCGGACAATCCGATCATTCGAAATTCATTCCCGATGTCCAATCCGTCCGCCACGTCTTCCCGCATGAGCGCGCCCGAACTGCGCGCGACCACGTCGCTCGCGGCGATCTTCGCGCTGCGCATGCTCGGCCTGTTCATGATCATGCCGGTGTTTTCGGTCTATGCGAAAACCATCCCGGGCGGCGACAACGTGCTGCTCGTCGGCCTTGCGCTCGGGGCCTACGGCGTCACGCAGTCGCTGCTGTACATCTTCTACGGGTGGGCGTCCGACAAGTTCGGCCGCAAGCCCGTGATTGCCACCGGCCTGCTGATCTTCGCGCTCGGCAGCTTCGTCGCCGCGTTCGCGCACGACATCACGTGGATCATCGTCGGCCGCGTGATCCAGGGGATGGGCGCCGTGTCGTCCGCGGTGCTCGCGTTCATCGCCGACCTGACCTCCGAGCAGAACCGCACCAAGGCGATGGCGATGGTCGGCGGCTCGATCGGCATGTCGTTCGCGATCGCGATCGTCGGCGCGCCGATCGTGTTCCACTGGGTCGGGATGAGCGGCCTGTTCGCGATCGTCGGCGTGCTGTCGATCCTCGCGATCGGCGTCGTGCTGTGGATCGTGCCCGACGCGGCGAAGCCGGTGCACGTGCCCGCGCCGTTCGCCGAGGTGCTGCACAACGTCGAACTGCTGCGCCTGAACTTCGGCGTGCTCGTGCTGCATGCGACGCAGACGGCGCTGTTCCTCGTCGTGCCGCGCCTGCTGGTCGACGGCGGGCTGCCGGTCGCGTCGCACTGGAAGGTCTACCTGCCGGTGATGGGGCTCGCGTTCGTGATGATGGTCCCCGCGATCATCGTCGCGGAAAAACGGGGCAAGATGAAACCGGTGCTGCTCGGCGGCATTCTGGCTATCCTGATCGGCCAATTGCTGCTGGGCAGCGCGCCGCATACCATCCTGATTGTGGCGGCGATCCTGTTCGTGTACTTCCTGGGCTTCAACATCCTGGAAGCGTCGCAGCCGTCGCTCGTGTCGAAGCTCGCGCCGGGTTCGCGCAAGGGCGCGGCCACGGGCGTCTACAACACCACGCAGTCGATCGGGCTCGCGCTCGGCGGCATCGCGGGCGGCTGGCTGCTGAAGCACGGCGGCGCGGATACCGTCTTTTATGCATGCTCGGGGCTCGTTGCCGCGTGGCTTATAATCGCGGCCAGCATGAAAGCGCCGCCGCCGCGCAAGGCCTGAACCTTCTTTTCGGGCAGGCGTCGGCGGCGCTCGCCGGCTTGCCCGGCGGGCCGCTCCGACGACTTTCGCGGGCGGCCCCGCATCGAATTTACTGGAGAAACACATGGCATCCGTCAACAAGGTCATCCTCGTCGGCAATCTCGGCGCCGATCCTGAAGTCCGTTACCTGCCGAGCGGCGACGCGGTTGCGAACATTCGTCTCGCAACGACCGATCGCTATAAAGACAAGGCGAGCGGCGATTTCAAGGAAATGACCGAGTGGCACCGCGTCGCGTTTTTCGGCCGTCTCGCCGAAATCGTCAGCGAGTACCTGAAGAAGGGCTCGTCGGTCTATATCGAAGGCCGCATCCGCACGCGCAAGTGGCAAGGCCAGGACGGCCAGGATCGCTATTCGACCGAAATCGTCGCGGATCAAATGCAGATGCTCGGCGGCCGCGGCGGTGCGGGCGGCGGCGGTGGCGGCGGTGACGAAGGCGGTTACGGCGGCGGCTACGGTGGTGGTGGCGGCGGTCGCGGCGGTGAACAGATGGAACGCGGCGGCGGTGGTCGTGCCGGCGGCGCGTCGCGCGGCGGTGCAGGCGGCGGCCAGAGCCGTCCGAGCGCGCCGGCAGGCGGCGGCTTCGACGAGATGGACGACGATATCCCGTTCTAGGAGGAACGTTAGTTCCTAGTGTAAGGATAGACCCGAGTTTCCAAGCTAAATCAGCGATTTAGCCTGGATCTTTGGGTCTTTTTTCGTTTACACATTATTCGATCTAGGCGGAACGTGCCTAATCGGTAAAAAATGGGTTCCGTTCATTGGATGAAGCCTATCGTGACCAGCTATGCAGTTCGCGAAGTTCGCCTTGAGAACGGCGAACGCTTCCCTCTTCTGGTGTATGGAGATCCGGTTGGGCTGCCTTCCCGTTCAGGAGGCGGTAGCGATAAGCAACGATCGTCGGCGCCTTTGCAAAGATGCTCAACGCCTGGTCCAGTACAGGCGGCCAGTCACCGTCATCGACGTGAAGCGCCGAAATCACCGATCGCAATGCCGTCATATGGGAAATATCCCTGGGCAAGGCGTCGATCAGTCGTGTGATGCCGACGGGCAAGGTGCGCCGCGCGGCCAACTGGCTGTGAAACTGAACTGACTCCAACGTACCGGGTAGGTGCTCATGCAAGAGCAGGTACAAGACGTCCTCATACGTGTTTTGTTGAGCCAGTTCCGCAACCCAGAAGCCACGATAGATGAGTTCCCCCTTTTTCCCCGTTCGCATAGCTGATCGCGCTCTTGGCGATGGCGACGTCTTCAAGACCGATTCAGATTTCGAAGGAGCGGTGGCGCCCGCGCGGTGGGTAGCAAGTCCAGCTTCTCGCAGGCCAGCGCCGGCCCAAATCGGCGTGGCGCTCCCGAATCAGGCTCAAACACGGCGTGCCAAATTCTCGGGAAGTTGATGGTTGCTCGCATGGCCGCGACGCTGTGAAATCAGCCCGGCCGGGCCAGCAGCGCGATACCGGGCGACCAGCCGCTCGATCTGCTGTCTACATGATCGTGAGTCGCTCCGCGGATCGCGATCATGTAGACAGCAGTGGGCGTCAGATGGTGCGCTGGGTTGCCGGCGAGATAGACGGCGGTCACCAGGTAGTTGAACAGGCCCGAGAGGATGTCGAGCGCCTGATGGCAGTTGCGCTCGGCCAGTGCGCCCGTCAAAGAGCCGCCGCGGCGCGGCAACGTCGGATCGATCGCGGCATTGAGAAAAGACATTGTCGCGTCATCTGCACAGCGCATCCCGAGCGGCCTGAAGTATTTCTTGCGACAGAGCTTCGTTGTCGACCACGCGCGACATCATCAGCGCACCGATCATGGCTGACGCGGCCGCCAGTGACTTGCCACTTTTGCTCGCTTCCGTGCCTCCCAACTGTTCCGCAATGAGACCTGCGAGACGTAAAAACCCGGCCGTCGCGACTTGCCGCGTGCGCGCGTCGGCTCTCGCCATATCTCCACCCAGCGCTGCAAACGGGCAGCCAATCGACATATTGTCTCGATGCGTGACCGACAGGTAACGCTCCGCAATCTCCCGGCGCGCCTCACGCGGCGGCTTCCCCTGCACGAACGACTCGAGCGTCTCGTATAGCGTCGCGCTGGCGACATTGCATGCTTCCGCCACGAGATGGTCCTTCGACTCGAAGTGCCGATAAAACCCGCCTGGGGTCAAGCCGGCAGCCGACATGATGTCGGCAATCCCTGCGCCAACCACGCCCTTTTCGCGCAGCTCCCTTGCGGCGGTTTCCACGATCCGCTTGCGGGTCTCGTTTGCCTCTTCCCTGGACTTTCTCATGTCGATCAGGCGCCTGAGCGCTCCATGTAAAACATTTCATTGACACTTAGAGTGTATTCATACTCTAATTGGATGTCGATCATACTCTTATTTGTCCAAGGGGGTGGAAGTGGGACAAGACTGGAAGCATGGCTACGTGCATACCAACGGCATTCGCATGCACTACGTGGAGCAGGGTTCCGGGCCGCTGGTCCTGCTCTGTCATGGGTGGCCGGAATCGTGGTTTTCGTGGCGCCATCAAATCACGCCGCTGGCGGGGGCCGGGTATCGGGTTGTCGCGATGGATCAGCGCGGCTACGGCGACACCGATGCGCCTCAAGCGATCGATGCCTATACCGTCCTGAATCTCGTCGCGGATCTGGTCGGCCTCGTTCATGCGCTGGGGGAAAGACAGGCGATTCTGGTCGGGCACGACTGGGGATCGATGGTCACGGCGGCCGCCGCGCTGCTTCGTCCGGACATGTTCACCCAACTAGCCTTGCTGAGCGTGCCGTATCTGCCGCGCCAGACACTGCGGCCGTCCGTCCGCCTGCAATTGCTTTCGCAGGAGCAGCATTTCTATCAGCAGTATTTTCAGGAACCTGAACGAATCGAACGCGAGCTGGAAGCCGACATTCGACTCTCGTTGCTGGGCATTCTGTATTCGGCCTCGGGGCAGGCTCGCTCGAGCGAAAAGCACCGCCATGCCAGCTTCGTCCGTTTCGACAAGGCCAGCCGCCTGGTCGACAGTCTCGTGTTTCCCGACGAGCAACCCGCGTGGCTGACGACGGAAGAGCTCGACTACTTTACGGCACAGTTCATGAGATCGGGCTTCCGGGGTGGCATCAACTGGTACCGGAACTTCGATCGGAACTGGGAGCTGACGCCGTTCCTGGACGGTGCGAGGCTCCTACAGCCCACCGTCTTCATCGCGGGTGAACTGGACGGCGTGCTGAAGATGGCGAAGGACGAATACGAGACGCTCGAACGCAACGTGCCCAACCTGAATGGCAAACACCTGATTGCAGGAGTCGGGCATTACGCGCAACAAGAAGCGCCCGATGCGGTCAATCGGCTGCTGCTGTCGTTCCTGTCCACCCGGGGATAGGGACGAGGCATATGGATCAGACTTCAAACAAGCCCGATGCCGGCGCGCTACGTCGCGCTCGCATCTTGGGCGGTCCCCTGTTTCGAACCCTGCTGTCGCTCGGGATACCCACCATAGCCGTATTGATCGCTCAGACATGCGTCGGCGTGCTGGAGACGTGGTACGTGAGTTTTCTCGGTACCGATTCGCTGGTCGGCGTGTCGCTTGTTTTCCCCATCTCGATGTTGATGACGATGATGTCCAACGGCGGCATTGGGGGTGGCGTTGCGTCCGCCGTGGCTCGAGCAATTGGCGGCGGCAAACGGCGCGAAGCCGATGCGCTCGTCCTGCATGCGATTGTCGTGGCCGTGGTGCTCGGCGGCCTTTTCACGATATTGGCGTGGTGCTACGGTCCCGAGTTGTATGCCGCACTCGGCGGCCGGGGGCCGGGCCTCGCCGCGGCGGTGACCTATTCAAACTACGTATTCGCTGGCGCCATACCAGTCTGGATCGTCAACATGCTGTGCGCAGCTCTGCGAGGTAGCGGGAACGTCAGGATTCCCGCTATCACGACTTTCGCCGGTGCGCTGGTGCTGATTCCGCTTTCGCCCTTGCTGATTTTCGGCATAGGCGCTGTACCCGGCCTGGGCATTGCCGGTGCAGGTATTGCCGTCTCCCTTTATTACAGCATTGCAGCCGTCGCGCTTCTGGTCTACATGGCCAGGGGGCACGCCGGATTGGTCCTGACGCGCGCGACGCTGAATCGACGTTCCTTCTCGGACATTCTTCGGGTCGGGGCACTCTCGTCGATAGGTGCGCTGCAACTGAATCTGATGGTCGTATTGCTGACCGCGGTGGTCGGGCGTTTTGGCCAGGCTGCGCTGGCCGGCTACGGCATCGCTTCACGACTCGACTACGTCTTGATACCGCTGCTGTTTGGTCTGGGTACCGCTGTGCTGACCGTCGTCGGGACGTGCATGGGAGCGGGCGACATCGCACGGGCCAGACGAGCCACATGGCTCGGTATTGCGATGGGAGCCGGCTTCACGCAGATCATCGGGCTGGTCGTTGCCATCCATCCCCCTGTCTGGCTGGGTCTGTTCACGCATGACACGGCCGCGACCCATTTCGGAGACCTTTATTTGAGGATCATCGCGCCACTCTACGGTCTGGTCGGCGTGTCTTTCATCCTCTCGTTTGCGGCCCAGGGCATCGGCCGTCCTTTCTGGACAATCCTGGGTGGAACGGCTCGCTTGCTTATTGCAGCCGGTGGTGGATGGCTGGCCGTCAATCAGTTGGGCGGTGGCATGGGGACGCTATCTGCCTTCGTCGCAGCGGGGACGGTCGGTTCAGCGCTGGTGTGCGCGGCCACGATGGTGCCCAAACGTATCTGGACTCGGGTCGAGGTGTGACGGATTGCGCAACGGCCTGCCGTTATCGATCGGCAATATTTGGAGAATTGTGAAATGAATCGTACCGTCATCGCGGGTTATGTTCGCACGCCTTTCGCATTTGCACGCAAGGGGCCCTTTCACGCAACGCGTCCGGATGATCTCGCCGCCGTCGCACTTGCCGAATTGGTCCGCCGCAGCGGAATCGATCCACATCTGATCGAGGATGTGCTGATGGGGTGCGCCTATCCCGAGGGCGCTCAGGGCGACAACGTCGCACGTATCGCATCGCTGCTCGCAGGACTGCCCGTTCAAATCGGTGCCGCGACCGTGAATCGCTTTTGCGGCTCATCGATGTATGCCATCCACATGGCAGCCGGACAAATAGCCATCGGTGCCGGCGAAGCGTTCATCGCGGCCGGTGTCGAGAGCATGACGATGGTGCCGCAAGGCGGCTTGTCGGCGTCTCGGAATCCGCGTTTCGCTTCGAGAGAACATCCCGATGCGGACGTTCCGACCCAGGCGTACACGCCAATGGGCGTCACTGCCGAAAACGTGGCGGCACGCTGGAATATCTCGCGTGAGCAACAAGACGCGTTCGCCGTCGAGTCTCAGCGCAAGGCTGCACTCGCGCAAGCCGAAGGTCGTCTGGACGATGAGCTTGTGCCGGTGACCACGCCTGATGGCACCGTGATCGATCGCGATCTCTGTCTGCGTCCGCAGACTTCGCTCGAAGGGCTCGCTGCGCTGAAACCTGCGTTCGGGGAAGGCGGCACAGTAACGGCTGGTACCGCCTCGCCTTTGACAGATGGTGCAGTTGCCGTACTTGTCACGTCGGAAGCATTCGCGCGACAGCATGGGCTCGACATGCTGGCCCGCGTACGGTCGACTGCAATTGCGGGCCTTGAACCCGAAATCATGGGGATGGGGCCGGTACACGCAACTCGCAAGGCACTTGCGCGTGCTGGTTTGCGCATCGAGGACATGGATGTGATCGAAATCAACGAAGCCTTTGCCTCGCAAGCGATCGCATGTATGCGCGAGCTCGATATCCGTCCCGATCGAACCAATATCGACGGCGGAGCAATCGCGCTTGGCCATCCGCTCGGTGCAACTGGAGCACGGATCACGGCCAAGGCAGCAACGCTGCTGCGTCGTGTCAATGGTCGTTACGCACTTGCCACGCAATGTATCGGTGGAGGACAAGGGATCGCGACTGTTCTCGAAGCGGTGTAGTCAGTGCACGGAGGGTGGTGCAAGCCACGAATGCATCATGCATCTCTGGTGGGAAGTGTGGATGGTGTCGGTCGATCGGTGAAGGCGGGGTCTTCACTCGCGACCAGACGGTTCCGTACATCGAGTGCCAAGGAAACCATTCGGTCTGGTGTCCGGATCGGGATCCTCAGCGGCAAGGACCCTGGGTGCACGTCAGTCATAACGGGCGGACCACGTATGTCCGGACCGTCGCCGACGGACGCTGGACGGACAACTTGCTCGCTCTTCGCGACCGGTAAGCAATTTTGAACAGCAATGGAGAAGACTCGTGATCGATAAAATTTTTGTCGTGCGTCGCTTGGACGAAGGTGATTACGCGGTTCGTCGCCCGAATTTCCAGCGAGCGGGCGTGATTGCCTCGACGCAACGAGAGGCAATCGAGCGTGCCCGTGAACTTAACCCGAGTGGCCCGGTGCTCGTCGAACGGGTGCGGACGACGGGGGGCGGGAAGCCGGATAAGTGGCGTAAGCCCTGAGTCCTGGCGCAGACGGGAGTCTGTCAACGCGGGGCCAGCGGAAAGCTACTAACGAAAGAGCGCGGAAGCGGTTCGGGAGTCAAATTTCGCTACACTTCGCAATCTGGCTTTTACAAACTTAGTTTGGCGGGTCGTCGAGATCATTGAAAAATCAAATGGTTACCGGAAACGTTTTGTCGTGGCATGTTCCGCTAACCGTTCTGATCGTCACGTCGGTATTCGGCACAGGAAGGGGCCCGAATGTCCGGGCCAGGCGCATTGCCTGGCGTGGATCTTCGGGTCTTTTTTCGTTAACGTTCCTCACGCGCGAGGCCGAACGTGGCTGACGCACTTCCCGACATCATCGCCCCGCATCTCGACGTGCTGTTCTGCGGGATCAATCCCGGCATGACCGCGGCCGCGACCGGCCATCACTTCGCGGGAAGGAGCAACCGCTTCTGGCGCGTGCTGCATCTCGCGGGTTTCACGCCGGACGAAATCGCGCCGCAGGACGACCGGACGATACTCGGATACGGCTGCGGGCTGACGGCGGTCGTGCCGCGGCCGACGGCGAGTGCAGATCAGTTGTCGCACGACGAATTCGTCGCCGCCGCGGACGTCTTCGAGCAGAAGCTCGAACGTTACGCGCCGCGCTTCGTCGCGTTCCTGGGCAAGGCCGCCTACGCGGCGCTGTCCGGGCAGCGCGAGATCGCATGGGGGCTGCAACCGGCATGCATGCGGCGCGCGGCCGTCTGGATCCTGCCGAACCCGAGCGGCAGAAACCGCGCGTTCAGTCTCGACGAACTGGTCGACGCATATCGTCAGCTTCGTCTGGCGGCACTAGCGGTTTCCGGCAGCGGAGCCGGAGGTACGGAATGACGCGAAATAAGCGCGCACCGGACTGGCCGGGCACGTTGTTGCCGCGCGCGTTCTTCGATCGCCCGGCCACTGAAGTCGCGCCGCAATTGCTGAACAAGATCCTCGCGGCCGCGGACGGCCGCGCCGGCCGGATCGTCGAAGTGGAAGCCTATGCCGGCGCGATCGACCCGGCCGCGCACACGTACCGCGGCAAGACGCCGCGCAATGCGACGATGTTCGGGCCGCCCGGGCATATGTACGTCTATTTCACCTACGGGATGCACTGGTGCTGCAATTGCGTGTGCGGGCCGGACGGCACCGGCACGGGCGTGCTGATCCGGGCGCTGGAGCCGCTGCGCGGGCTCGAACGGATGCGCGCGGCACGGCCGCCGCTGACACGCGATCGCGATCTGTGCCGCGGGCCGGCGCGGCTGACCCAGGCGCTCGGTATCGGCGGCGCGCAGGATGGCATCGACCTGGTCGTTGCCCGCGACGGCTTCGCGATCGTGGACGACGGCATGGCGCCGCCCGCGAATCTGGCGGGCGGGCCGCGCATCGGCATTCGCGTCGGCACGGATCTGCCGTGGCGGTGGAGCGTGCCGGGCAACCGTTATGTATCGGGCGCGTTGCCGCGCATCTGACGGATGTCACGCGGCCGCCATGATTGACCGGCTAAGCTGGATCTTTCGACGTTTCGATCGAAGGGGACACAATGCGGCGGGTCGTATTCAACCAGAAGGGCGGCGTGGGCAAATCGACGATCGTCTGCAACCTGGCGGCGATCAGCGCGAGCGAAGGGCTGCGCACGCTCGTCATCGACCTCGACGCGCAGGCGAATTCCACGCGTTACCTGCTCGGCGACGGCGCGGCCGACGCGCATCCCGGCGTCGCCGAATTCTTCGAGACCGCGCTGACGTTCAACTTCCGGCCGGTCGACGTCGCGTCGTTCATCCACCCGAGCCCGTTCGAAGGTCTCGACGTGATGCCCGCGCATCCGGATCTCGACACGCTGCACGGCAAGCTGGAATCGCGCTACAAGATCTACAAGCTGCGCGATGCGCTGAACGAACTCGACACCTACGATGCCGTCTACATCGACACGCCGCCCGCGCTGAACTTCTACACGCGCTCGGCGCTGATCGCGGTCGAGCGCTGCCTGATCCCGTTCGACTGCGATGACTTCTCGCGTCGCGCGCTGTACACGCTGCTCGAGAACGTGAGGGAAATCCAGCAGGACCACAACGCGGCGCTCGAGGTCGAAGGGATCGTCATCAATCAATTCCAGCCGCGCGCGAGCCTGCCGCAGCGGCTGGTCGACGAACTCGTCGACGAAGGGCTGCCGGTGCTGGCGTCGAGGCTGTCGGCGTCGGTGAAGATCCGCGAATCGCATCAGCAGTCGACGCCGGTGATCCATCTCGAACCGGCGCACAAGCTCGCGCAGGAGTTTCGCGCGCTGCATCGCGAATTGGCCGGGTAAGGCCGGCGCCCCAATCGTATGTCGTAATTCATCGGATCATTGAATTCGTCATTAATAATCCCGGAAACGGTTTCAAAATAAATCTGTAAAAACGATTACACGGATGGCGTTATCCGTTTCAATGCCGACCTTTTTTCTAATGACGGGAATAATGACGGGGTAAATGTTGCGGATCGTCGCGATGCGTTATGCTGCAAAAAGGTAAAAATCATTCCGAAACAGCGGCTTGCGAACCGGCCCCCGTTGTGTACGGCTGCCCGGGCGCCGACAGCCGCTCTGAAGGATAAGGGTTTTCACCTAGCATTAATGCCACTTAATTGACAATTAATGCCTCTAGAATGGCGATCCTCAACTTCCCGCATTCAATGACGCGCGGGTCGTGAATAAGGGAGCAGGCGCTCGACCTGGTTCCCGTTTTCTTTACGTCGTCTCTCGCATTGCCAACAGGAGCGTGCCCGATGTCCGTATTTGCCCCCGAAAAATTCGCCGCCGATTATCAGTCTGGAATTGCCGCGTGGTTCGCAATTGCCCGCCCGGCAATCCACGGTTTCGAGGCCGTCGTCGAACTCAACCTGCAAGCGACCAAGACGGCGCTCGAAGAGTACGAGGACAAGCTGAAGAACGCATTCAACGCCAGCAACCCGGCCGCGGGCTTCGCGCAGCAAGTGGCTGCACCGCAGGAAGCCGCCGGCAAGGCCGTCGCGTACAGCCGCCATCTGTTCGACATCGCGGTGTCGACGCAGGCCGAGTGGGCGAAGGTCGCGCAAGCGCAGTACGAGCAGACCGACAAGCGCGTGAAGGATGTGTTCGGCGAACTGACGAAGCATGCGCCGGCCGGCTCGGCGCCGGTGGTTGCCGCGCTGAACTCGGCGCTGTCCGCAGCGACGGCCGCGGCCGACTCCGTGCGCGCAGCGGCGGGGCAGGCGATCGAAGCCGCGCAAAGCGGTTTCGACGCGGTCAGCGAAACGGCGGCGCGCGGCGGCAAGCAGACGGCCGCCGCAGCACGCAAGGAAGCCGCTTCGCGCGAATCGGCAGCATGACCGCGTGTCGCGCATCGGCGCGACACGATTGACCGGCGCCGGACGGCGTCGGCCGCCGCGTGTGCCGCGTGGCGGTCGGCGAACGTCCGGTTCGCCGCGGCGTGCCCGGGCACGGCTGGATCATGCGGGCCTGCCGCGCGCATGAGCGCGTGAACATGCAGCCCCATCCAGGGCGCGTGGCGCTTGCGCGCCACGGTCGCCATGCCGGCACCGGCACGCAATATACGGATCGACCCACTGATTTCGATGCAGGAATTGAACATGACGGACGTAGTGATCGTATCGGCCGCGCGGACCGCGGTCGGCAAATTCGGCGGCTCGCTGGCGAAGGTTGCAGCACCGGAACTGGGCGCGACGGTGATTCGCGCGGTGCTGGAGCGCTCGGGCGTGAAGCCCGATCAGGTGAGCGAAGTGATCATGGGTCAGGTGCTGGCGGCAGGCTCGGGGCAGAACCCGGCGCGCCAGTCGCTGATCAAGGCCGGCCTGCCGAATGCGGTGCCGGGGATGACGATCAACAAGGTGTGCGGCTCGGGCCTGAAGGCCGTGATGCTGGCAGCGAACGCGATCGCGGCGGGCGACGCGGAGATCGTGATCGCAGGCGGCCAGGAAAACATGAGCGCGTCGCCGCACGTGCTGCCGGGCTCGCGCGACGGGTTCCGGATGGGTGACGCGAAGCTGGTCGACACGATGATCGTCGATGGCCTGTGGGACGTGTACAACCAGTACCACATGGGTATCACGGCGGAGAACGTCGCGAAGGAATACGGGATCACGCGCGAAGAGCAGGACGCATTCGCGGCGCTGTCGCAGAACAAGGCGGAAGCCGCGCAGAAGGCCGGCCGTTTCAACGACGAGATCGTGCCGGTGTCGATACCGCAGCGCAAGGGCGAGCCGCTGCAGTTCGCGACGGACGAATTCGTGCGTCACGGCGTGACGGCGGAATCGCTGTCGGGCCTGAAGCCGGCGTTCTCGAAGGACGGCTCGGTGACGGCGGCGAACGCGTCGGGTCTGAACGACGGCGCGGCGGCGGTGCTGGTGATGTCGGCGCAGAAGGCGGCGGCCCTGGGGCTGACGCCGCTTGCGCGGATCAAGGCGTACGCGAACGCGGGTGTGGATCCGAGCGTGATGGGGATGGGTCCGGTGCCGGCCTCGCGCCGTTGCCTGGAGCGTGCGGGGTGGACGCCGGGCGACCTGGACCTGATGGAAATCAACGAGGCATTCGCGGCGCAGGCGCTGGCGGTGCACAAGCAGATGGGCTGGGACACGTCGAAGGTGAACGTGAACGGCGGCGCGATCGCGATCGGCCACCCGATCGGCGCATCGGGCTGCCGGATCCTGGTGACGCTGCTGCACGAGATGGTCAAGCGCGACGCGAAGCGCGGGCTGGCGTCGCTGTGCATCGGCGGCGGGATGGGCGTCGCACTCGCGGTCGAACGCGGCTGAGCAGGGCGTCGCGCAGAGGTCTGACGACGATATCGCGCGGAACAGGCAACCAACAACAAGCGTGATGTTCCGGTGCGCGCCCGCCCGTAAAGGGTGGCCGCGCATCGCAGCGGTGGGGCGGCAGCATGTGCCATGCCGTCGCTCCGCATCATTGACTACTTTTTTTGTCGGTAACTTATAGGATGACTAAGCGAATTGCGGTTGTGACAGGTGGAATGGGCGGTCTTGGTGAAGCGGTCAGCATCCGGCTGCACGATGCGGGTCACCAGGTCGTCGTCACGTATTCGCCGAACAATGCCGGCGCCGATCGCTGGCTGACCGAGATGCACGCGGCCGGCCGCGCATTCCACGCATATCCGGTCGACGTGGCCGATCACGACTCGTGCCAGCAGTGCATCGAGAAGATCGCCGGGGACGTCGGCGCGGTCGACATCCTGGTGAACAACGCGGGCATCACGCGCGACATGACGCTGCGCAAGCTCGACAAGGTCAACTGGGATGCGGTGATCCGCACCAACCTCGATTCCGTGTTCAACATGACCAAGCCGGTCTGCGACAGCATGGTCGAGCGCGGTTGGGGGCGCATCGTCAACATCTCGTCGGTCAACGGCTCGAAGGGCTCGGTCGGTCAGACCAACTACGCGGCCGCGAAGGCGGGCATGCACGGCTTCACGAAATCGCTCGCGCTCGAGATCGCGCGCAAGGGCGTGACGGTGAACACGGTGTCGCCGGGCTACCTCGCGACGAAGATGGTGACGGCGATCCCGCAGGACATCCTCGATACGAAGATCCTTCCGCAGATTCCGGCGGGACGGCTCGGTCAGCCGGAGGAAGTCGCGGCGCTGGTCGCGTATCTCTGCTCCGAGGAAGCGGGCTTCGTGACGGGCTCCAACATCGCGATCAACGGCGGCCAGCACATGCACTGACGCGCGGCGGCCCGGCGGCGTTCGCGCGCGTGTCCGGGCCGCGCTCCCGCTGTATCCAGCGCCGGGGCGGCGCGCACGCGCGCGGCACCGGCCTCGCATTCCGGAGGACGCATGGGCGACACCTGGATGGGACTCGCGATCGGCGGCTCGGCACTGGCCGTCGCGCTGACGATGGCGATCGCGCTTCACTGGCTGGAGCGGCGCCGCGCGCGGCTGCTGCGCAACTTCGATCATCGCGATTGCTGGCTCGTCGCGTACGGCAAGCGCCTCGCGCGCGGGCCGGCGCGCCGCACCCGCGGCGGCGCGCGATAAAGGCGGCGGTGCGATTCGCGCGTCTGCCGCATCTCGCCGCTCGCGCATCCGATCGGCGATGCGCGAGCCGCCCGCGTTCAATCGCTCTTCTTCTGCGCGCCTTCGCCCGAATCGCTCTTGTGGAAGATCCGCTTCGTCGTGCGCTTGGTGGCATCCCAGCCTTCGCGCGACGCATGCGCGATGCCGTGGCCGACCGTCTTCGCGGCGCTCGCGGTCGCATGACCGAAGCCGCGTGCGGCCTCGCCGGTCTTGTGGGCGGCTTCCTTCGAATCCCGTTTGATGTCCTGCTTCACTTCGGACATGTCCGCGTGCGCGATCGGGCTGATCAGCGCGAGAACGAGCGCGGTGCGAATGAACTGACGTGCTTTCACGACCTGATTTCCTTGGGCAAATTCATCGGGGATCGGCGTCGCCGGCCGGCGACGGACGAAATGCGCTGGCCGCCGATGCATCGAGCATCACGGCGGCACGGCCGCTGAGCAGCATGCGCTCGCCGCAGCGCAGCGCGAAGCCGTACAGCACGGAACGGTTATCGCCGCCGATGCGCTCGGCCTCGATGGTCAGCGGCAACGCGAACGTGTCGAGCCGGTCGACGAACGCGTCGACGTTGCGCACGCTGGCGAGATAGCCGACGCGCGGGCGCGTTTGTTCCGCTTGTTCCGGTCGCTCCGCCTGCTGCGTGCCGAGCAGCGCGCCGTGCACGGCCATCGCCTGCGCGGCATATTCGATTCCGCAGACCGACGCGAGCCGGCCTTGCGAACGCAGCGGATTGTGCGGATCGCGATGGCTCGTCGCGCTGCAGCGGATGCGTGCGGCATCCCATGCATCGACGCGATCGAGCAGGCACATCGCGCCGTCGTGCGGGATATGCGCGGCGATCCACGCTTGATCGAGCGCGGGTATTCGTGACGATGCGGGCGTGGTCATCGCGCGTGCTCCGCCGCGCCATCCGGCATCGCGACATCGACCTGCACGCGCGTATCGGGCAGATAGTCGAGCACGACCCGCGCCGGGCGCCGCGCGGCGAGCGCGTCGAGCAGCGGCAGCGCGCGCGCGGCCGGATTGCCGGTGCGCAGCGCTTCGAACTCGGCGTTCGCGAGCGTGGTCGCCGGTGCGTCGGTCAGTTGCACGTCGATGCGCGCGAGCGCGCGCCCGGTCGCGTCGGGTGCGAGCACGAGCGCGACGCCGAATGCGTCGACGATCGGCCGCACCGCGTGCAGCGGCTCCGGATAGTCGGTGTCGTACGCGATCAGCAGGCTCGGAACGCGGTCGACCGCGACCTGGCACAGGCTTTCGAGCAGGCCCGCGCAAAAGCTGCCGTCGTGCGCGCACAGCACGTTCGACGTCGCCATCGCACGCGCCGCGATGCTCCAGTAGCCGGCCGGCGCGTTGTGCACGGAGTTGTGGAACCGCGTGGGCGACAGCTGGCGATCGTCGCCGGCGAGCGTTTCGCAGATCGCGTGGCAATTCTGGCCGTCGCCGCCGGATGCGCTGAACACGGTCGCGAGCGCGGCGGCGTCGCGCCCGCTCGCGGCCGCCGCTTCGTGACCGACCGCGAGCGCGACGCGCACGACGGGGCCGGTGCGGCGGCGTTCCGCCGGCGGCAGGCCGGCCGGCGGCGGCAGCACGGTGCGCGCGTTCGCATAGGCTGCGCGGCCCGCGAGCACGTCGGCCGCGTGCGGCCAGTCGTTCAGTCCCGGCCCGATCAGGCCGACGCTTTCGATGAAGGCGGTCAGCATCATGTCGGCTCCCGGCGGCTGGCAGGCTCGGCGCGGCCGAGGATCAGGCTGCAGTTCGTGCCGCCGAAGCCGAACGAATTGGACAGGACGGCGCGAATGCGCGCGTCGCGGCTGGCGAGCACGTAATCGGCGGCCAGCGCCGGGTCGGGTTGCGTCGTGTTGACGCCGGCCGGCACGAACTGCTCGCGCAACGCGAGCGCGGCGACGACGGCTTCGAGCGCGCCGGCGGCGCCGAGCGTATGGCCGGTCGCGCCCTTGGTCGAGCTGCACGGCGTGCGCGCGAGCAGCGCGCCGACGGCGTGGCTTTCGGCGGCGTCGTTGCTGGGCGTCGCGGTGCCATGCAGGTTCACGTAGTCGATCCCGCTCGCGTCGAGGCCGGCCGATGCGAGCGCCTGTTCGATCGCGATGCGCGCGCCGAGTCCTTCAGGGTGTGGCGACGACATGTGATGCGCGTCGCTCGATTCGCCGATACCGAGCAGCAGGATCGCGTCGTCGTCGAGCGCGGCGGGCGAATCGGGCACGCGTTCGAGCAGCGCGAACGCGGCGGCCTCGCCGATCGAGATGCCGTCGCGCGCGACGTCGAACGGCCGGCACGGCCGGCGCGACAGCAGTTCGAGCGAATTGAAGCCGTACAGCGTCGTGAGGCACAACGAATCGACGCCGCCGACGACGGCCGCGTCGATCAGCCCCGCGTCGATCATCCGGCGTGCGGAGCCGAACACCTTGGCGCCCGACGAGCACGCGGACGAGATCGCCGTCGCGGGCCCGCGCAGCGCGAAATACGCGCGCACGAACGCGGCGACCGAATACGGGTTGTGCGTGTGCGCATAGCGGAACACGGCCGGCAGCGCGCCGCTTGCCGGATCGCGATGCGCGTACGCGCGCTCGGTTTCGAGGATGCCGGACGTGCTCGTGCCGATGAACACGCCGACGCGCGCCGCGCCGTAGCGCGATACGGCCGCCGCGACGTGCGCGTCGAAGCCGTCCTGGACGAGGCCGAGTTGCGCGAGGCGGTTGTTGCGGCAGTCGAAGTCGGCGAGATCCGCGCGCACGGGCTGCGCATCGACGCCGTCCACGGCGCCGATCCACGTGTCGAGATCGGCGCGTTCGAAGTGGCACGGCACGAGGCCGCCGCGCGCGTTGCGCAGTGCGTCGAGCGTCGCGTCGAGGCCGCGGCCGATGCAGCTGGTGGCGGTGAAGTGCGAGAGCAGGAGAGGTTTCACGAAGGTCGCATCCGGTGGCCGGAACGGGCGCCGCAGCGAGGCTGGCGGGCGCGCCGGGCGTGGTCAGATTTTATCAAGCGGGGGTGTCGCAATGCCCGTCTGGCGGGGCGGCTCGGGCCCGAGCGCGGCGCGCAGCGTGATCCAGTGCAACTGCGCGTCGGCGGCCGCGCGCAGCACCGCCGGCAGCACGTCGAGCACGACCGGCTCGCCACGCGTATCGCGGGCCGCATGGCCGTCGTGCACGAGCAGGATGTCGCGCGGTGCGAGGTCTTTCAGCAGGCGGCGCGCGACGGTGCCCGCGTCGTGTGCCCGCGTGTCGAAGCCGCGCCGCGTCCAGCTCGCGAGCTGCAGGCCGAGCTCGCACAGCACCGGTTCGAGAAACGGATTGCGCAGGCCGGCCGGCGCGCGGAAGAACCGCGGGCGCGTGCCGGCGATGTCGGTCAGCGTCTGCTGCGCGGCTGCGATCTCGCGCCGCAGCGCGGCGGGCCCCGACAGCGAGAACGTATGCCGGTGCCGCTGGCTGTGATTCTCGATCGCATGGCCGCGCGCGACGATCGCTTCGATCCACTGCGGATGGCGGCGCGCGAGATCGCCGATGCAGAAGAAGGTTGCGCGCGCATCGTAGCGGTCGAGCAGGTCGAGTACGCGCGGCGTGACGTCCGGGTCCGGGCCGTCGTCGATCGTCAGTGCGATCCGGCGGCCGGCGCCGGCGGGCAGGCGCGTCCAGTTCGGGCCGAGCAGCGTGCTGCGCGGCCACAGGCCCGCGGCGGTCAATGCGAGATGCGACGCGACCACGCCGCCGGCGGCCCACGTCCACGTGGCCGGCTGTGCGACCACGGTCGCGAGCGCGCCGACGTGCAGCGCGGC
This sequence comes from Burkholderia sp. IDO3, assembly GCF_003366075.1. Taxonomy (NCBI): domain Bacteria; kingdom Pseudomonadati; phylum Pseudomonadota; class Betaproteobacteria; order Burkholderiales; family Burkholderiaceae; genus Burkholderia; species Burkholderia sp. IDO3. The sequence continues at coordinate 3,138,943 of NZ_CP028963.1, read as the reverse complement.
CGTGCCCGTAATCAGCGGCGTCGGCTTCCAGCGGCGTGCATCGTCAACGGACGAAACGGATGCGCGCGCGTTCATGCATGCCCTCCTGTCGGATGCGGTCGCGGGCTATCGGTGCGCGGCGTGTGCGGCGCGAGAATCGCCGCGAACGCGAGCGCCAGCATCGCGCCGGGGCCGACGGTCAGCCCGAAGGTTTCGAGCAGCGGCACGCTCGACAGCGCGAGCAGTCCGAAGCCGGCGACGGTTGCGAGGTTCGCGATCAGCAGCGACACGAGCGTGTACGGCGTGACCGGCTGCGCATCGTCGCGCTTGCAGAAGAACAGCGCGTAGTTCGAGCCGACCGCGACGATCAGCAGCATCCCGACGAGGTGCAGGATCGTCAGTTGCACGCCGGCGAGCGCGAAGCCGGCGGCCACGACGAGCACGGCTGCGACGAGCGGTGCGAGCGCGCGCGCACCGCGTCGCGGCGAGCGCAGCGCGATCAGCAGCAGCACGGCGATCGCCGCGAAGCCCGCGAGCGACAGCCGGATGTCCTCGTGCACGTAATCCACGTACAGGCGATCGGCCTCGGCCTTCATGTCGACGAACAGCGCATCGGGCACGCCGGCGCGCGCGACGGCCGCGCGGATCGGCGCGGTATCCAGACCGGGCGACGGCTGCGTGGCGGTGCGCGCGACGTCCGGTGCGCGCAGCGGCAGCATCGCGCTCCAGCGGCCGGCGCGCTCGGTCAGCAACGCGTCGACGGCGAGCGCCATCGACGTGCCGCGCAGATCCGCGCGCGTGAGCAGCGGCGCGTGACGCGCGGCGTCGACATCGGCGATGAACGGGGCGAACAGCCCGGGCTTGACCGCGATCGGCTGGTTCTCGACCGCGTCACGCATCCTTGCGGCAAGCACATCGGGCGCCGGCAGGCTCGCCTGGCGCGCGCGCTGCGCAGCGTCGCTCGGCAGGTAGCGCGCGGGACTTTCGAAGCCCGCGAGCGCACCGCGATCGACGAGCGGCTGCAATTGCGCGGCGACGTGTTCCGCGCGTTCGAGCGCAGCCTGTTCGGTCGGCGCGGAAATCACGACGAGGTAGCGCACGTCCGGTGCGCCGACGTCGGCGCGCAGGCGCGCGTCGAGCGCCTGCGCGCGGGCGGGAACGGGACTCAGCGCGGCGAGCTCGCGGCTCCACAGGCCGCCTCGATGCAGCACGAGCGTCGCGCACGCGGCGAGCACGAGCACGGCGAGCGGCCAGCGCAGCCGCGGCGCCGCATCGGCCGCGCGTGCGAGCACGGCGCCCGCGCGCGACACGTCGCGAATCGCGACGTGCTCGCCGCGCAGGTGCGGCAGCACGAAGCGCGTGACGAGCGCGGCGGACGTCAGCCCGGCGATCGAATACAGCCCGAGCTGCACGAGGCCGGGGAAGCCCGAGAACAGCATCGACGCGAAGCCGCACACGGACGTCAGCACGCCGAGCCGGATCGTCGGCCAGTATGCGGCGATCCAGGCGCGCGTCGCGTCGGCGGGCCGTTCGGCGCCGCGCGCCGCACCCGGTGCCGATTGCACGAACAGGTAGATCGAATAGTCGACGGCTTCGCCGATCAGCGTCGTGCCGAAGCCGAGCGTCAGCCCGTGGACCGTGCCGAACGCGACGCTGACCGCGGCGATGCCGGCCGCGACGCCCGTCAGCACCGGCAGCAGCCCGAGCGCGAGCGTGCGCGGCGAGCGATACAGCGTCAGCAGCAGCGCGACGATCAGCACGACGCTCGCCGTCGACAGCCGCTCGACGTCGTGCCGGATCGTGTCGCGCGTCTCGACCGAGAACACGCCGGGCCCCGTCATCGCGAGCGTGTACGCGCCCGGGTTCGGCAGCGCCTGCGTCGCGGCGGAGAACGCGCGGCGCACGGCGTCGAGCGCGCGTGCCTGCGCATCGGTGTCGGAGCCGGCGGCGGCCGTCTGTGCGACGAGCACGGCGCGCGCGCCGTCGCGCGACGCCCACACGCCGTCGCGCATGGCCGGCTGCGCGCCGCTGTCGAGCTGGTCGACGAGCGCACTGACTTCGCCGGTCGGGTCGCGCGGCAGCATCGCCTTCGCGACGAGGCCCGCCGACGAGCTCAGCAAATCGAGGCTGTTGCCGAGTGCCTGATGCAGCCCGTCGGCGCTGAAGCGCTGCGGCGTGACCGTCGGGCTCAGCGGGTAGCGATGGTCGAACACGAACTGCCGGTCGCGCGCGTCGTTCACGGCCTCGCCGTTGTTGACCGCCGAGAATTGCCGGTCCGCGCGCAGCGTGCCCGCCACGCGGCGCGACAGCGCGGCACGCGTGGTCGCGTCGCCGCCGTCGATCGCGACGAGGATCAGCCGCGACACGATGCCGTCGCGCAACTGGTCGACGAGCACGCGCTGCCCGGCGCTCGGCGCGCGCGGCAGGAACGCGGACAGGTCGGCCGTGAAGTTCGCGCGGGCGATCGCAATCCCGCATGCGACGAGCGCGAACAGCCACACGAGCACGGCGCGCCGCTGCCAAGCAGGCACGCGGCGAGCGACGGGGGCGGGCGGCCGGGCGCGTTCGTTCATCTCGTCCATCAGTTCGCGGCGACGGGTTGCAGGCGCATCAGCGAATGGTCGCCGTCGGCCTGCCGGATCGCGACGCTGCGCAGCGCGTCGCGCGTGCCTTCGAGCGTGATCGTGCTGACCGCCTTCAGCATCCGCGAATCGAGCGGCGTGAGCGTCAGCGTCCAGTCGTCGCCGCGTCCGGCGAGCGCGACCTTGTAGACCTGCTCGAGCGCGAAGCGGTTGCCGGAGAGCGTCGCGCGGATGCTGTCGATGAACGCGCCGAGTTCCGGGTAGCGCGACAGCGCGAGCGTGTACTTGTGGTTGTTGCGCTCGACGGTGAGCATGTCGCCGTCGACGACGAGATGTTCGGGCTTCGGGCTCAGCGTGTGCTTCTCGAGATGGTCGGGCGCGACGAACACGAGTTCGCCCGACGATTCGATCGGTTGCGCGGCGATCGACAGGGTCTTCGTCTCGGTGAACGTCGCGCGGCCGGATTTGTGCTGCGCGAGCGTCGACATCAGCCGGTCGAGCGTCCACGCCGAGCCGGTGTCGGCGGCATGCGCGGGCGTCGCCAGCGCGACGGCGGCCGTGACGGCGAACGTGCGCACCGCGCGGCGCAGTGCGGGCGGAAGCCAGGAGCGGTGAACGGCGGTCATGCGTCGGAATCCCTCGTGGCGGTCAGGTCGGTATGCGCGCGCGCATCGTCGCGGCGCGCGGCGATCTCGTCGCTCCGCCAGAAATCGAAATAGTTGAACCAGTTGTACGGCGCCGCGCGGCAGTACCGGTCGAGCAGCGCGACGTAGCGCGCGAGCGCCGCGTCGACGGCCGCCGCGCGCGCATCGCGGCGCACGTCGGAGAAGTCGGCGAGCGTCTCGAAGTGCACGTCGTAGCGGTTGCCGTCGCGGTAAAGGCCCGTCATGAAGAGCACCGGACGCCGCAGCATCGCGGCCATGTACAGCGGCCCGAGCGGAAACGCGGCAGGCGCGCCGAGCAGCGGCAGCCGCCGCAGCGACGCGGCCGCATCGTCGAGCAGCGTGCGGTCGGCCAGCATGCCGACCATGCAGTTCGCGTCGAGCCGCTCGCGCACTTTCAGCATCGAGTCGACCTGTCCGAGCGGAATCACTTCGGGCTTCGCGGCCGGGTTCACGGCGGCGAGCGTCGCGTTGATCTTGCGCGCGTTTTCTTCATACATCGTGACGACGACGCGCAGGTCCGGACGCGTGCGGCCGATTGCGCGCACGACTTCGAAGCTGCCGAGGTGTGCGCCCAGCATGAACGCGCCGCGCCCGCCGGCGAGCGCGTCGTCGACGAGCGTTGCGCCGTGCAGCCGGATGTCGAACAGGTCGAAGCGGCCGTTCATCAGGTAGATGCGATCGTGGATCGTCGCCGCGAACGTGAACACGTGGCGGTACACGTCGCGCCAGCGCGCGGGACGGCCGAGCGCGCGGCGCAGATAGTCGCGCGACGCCGCGCAGGCGGCCGGCGAGAACAGCACGAAATACGCGGCGATGACGTGCAGCACGACGCGCGACGGCCGTCGACCGAAGTACAGCGAGATCCACGTCATCGCGCGCAGCAGCGCGGCGTTGCTGCGCTCCTGGCGCTCGGCCCACGCGGTGCGTTTCATGGCCGCGCGCCGTTCTGCGGGCCCGGCGGGGCGGACAGCATGCCGGTCGCGACGTCGCGCGGGCCGACCCGCAGCGTGAAGCGGATCGCGCCGCCGGCCGCCGCCTCGAACGCGAGGTCGACCGGTTCGCCGGGCGCGACCGGGCTCAGGAATTTCGTGGAAGCGAGCCGCCACGTGTGCAGCGGGCGGTTCAGCGACGCGCCGAGTGCCGCGATCGCGTGATCGAGCAGCACGACGCCCGGCACGATCGGATGACCGGGGAAATGACCGGGCAGCGCCGGATGATCGGCGGGAATCGTGAACGCGAGCGGCCGCGTGTCGGCCGTGGCGGTGCGCGCGTGCCGGGCGACGAGCGCGGCGAGCACGTCGCGCGGCAGCTTGCCGGTTTCGTTGCGCGGCAATGCATCGACGAACACGAGCGGGCGCGGCATGAATGCGGAATCGATCCGTTCGCGCAGCGCGCGCTGCAGTTCGGCTGCGGCAAGCGTCGGCGCGACCACGAGCGCAACCAGACGCGTGACGGATTCGCGGTCGGCATCGCGGTCGGCCGACGCGGTGTCGTCCGGCATGAAGAACACGCCGTCGACGACGCCGGCAATCGCGTTCAATTGATGATTCAGGTACGCGAGCGACGTGCGCTTGCCGGCGATGTTGACGAGGTCGGCCTTGCGGCCGTGCAGCAGGAACCGGCCGTCGCCGAGCAGCTCGAGCGCGTCGCCCATCGGCACGGGCGTCTCGACGTGCCCGCCCGACACCCACACGGTCGGCCCGCCGTCGTCGCTCGCATGGCCGTGATCCGTTGTGTCATGCGTGTCGCGCGCGTCGAGCCGGATCTCCGGGAACAACGACCAGGCCGCGCCCTGCGACGTGCGGCGCGTGGCGATCTGGCCGGTCTCGGTGCTGCCGTAGATTTCGACGAGCGGCGCGTGGAGCGCGGCTTCGGCTTCGCGCGCGAGCTTTTCCGACAGCGGCGCGGTGGCCGACAGCACGAGCGCGGCCGGCGGCAGCGCATGGCCGGCCGACAGCAGTGCGCGCAGGTGGATCGGCGACGTGACGAGCACGCGCGGCTGCGGGATGGCCTGCAACGCCTCGCGAATGTCGACCGGGTAGAACGGCTGGCGGTTGCTGAACGCGAGGCCGCCGATCAGCGCGAGCAGCACCGTCGATTCGAAGCCGTACATGTGCTGCGCGGGCACGGTGCCGATCAGCGTGGCCGCGTCGCCGTCGAGCAGGCCGAGGCGGTCGGCCGCGGCGCGCACGCAGCCGACGAGGAAGCCCCAGGTCTTGCGGTGCGGCACCGGCGCGCCGGTCGAGCCGGACGTGAACACGTACGCCATGATCCGCGCCGCGTCGATCCGCGGCACCACGAAGTGCGCGTCGCCGGCAAGCGCGGCGGGGGCGGCGTCCGGATACGCGAAGCGCGGCAGGTCGATCGTGCAGTCCGGCGCGTCGTGCAGGCAGAACGCATCCGGCGCGAACGACGCGAGCTGGCGAACCGTTTCCGGCGTGTGCGTCGACGGCAGCAGGCTGATCCTGCCGGCGACGAGCGCCGCGCACAGGCTGACGGCGAAGCGGTAGCGGTCGCGGCACACGTTGAACACGTGGCCGCCGGCGGGCAGCGCGGCGGCCACGCGCATGACGTCGGCGACGAACGCACGCACGGTGACGGGCGAGCCGTCGCGCCAGGCGATCGTCTGGTCCGGCGAGGAATGGAATACCAGCGGGTGAGTCGGCATAAATCAACGGAAACGGAAGGCGGTGACCGGCGCGGCCGCGAAGCGGCGCCGCGCCGGTCGTGAATTCATCGTGACGGCTGCGTCGACGCGCGGTACGCACGCACCGCGTCGATCATCCGCGGCCGCGCGTCGTCGGGCAGCGCGAAGCGCCGGCACGCATGCTCGGCGGCGAACATCACGGCGACGAGCGGCAGCGACAGGTAGTTGGCGAAGGTCGACCACGCGACGATCGGCGCGGCCGCGAACATCAGCGTCGACACCGCGGCGATCGCGACGAAGAACAGCGTCCACGCGAGCGTGATGCGCCGCGTATAGCGCGCGACGGCCGGCGTGATCGTGCCGTGGATCATCGTCGCGAAGCGCGTGCAGAGCGGCATCTGGCCGGCCGCGAGCGTGCGGCCGAACAGCAGCGCCATCGCGAGGTTGAAGCTTGCGTGCTCCAGATACAAACCCCATTCGAAATGCCGCGCGAGCGGCATGCGTGCGGCCCACAGCACGGCGGCGACCAGCAGCCACGCCGGCACCAGCCATGCGCGTCGCGGCGAGCGCCACGCGGCACCGAGCGCGATCAGCAGCGGCGGCACGAGCGCCATCGCGAGGCCGAAGCCGTGCGCGCCGGGCGTCGCGGCCGCATGGTGCGCGCCGATCTGCCAGGCCGCCACCGCACCGACCGCGCCGACGCCGCGCGCGACGTTCAGCAGCGTGCTCATGGCCGCGCTCCATGCGTGCTGGGCAGGCGCGCGTTGCCGGCGGTCGCGGCATGGCGGCCACGCGGCAGGCAAAGCGGCGAGCGAGGCTGAGCGGAACGGTCGAACGGGCGCGGCATGGCGGCTGGAAACATCGGACGGATCGAGGCCCGGACGCAAGCGTCGGGCCGTTAAACATCATATGAAAGGCAGCCGGGGCAGGTGCATCGTCCGGCTGTCGTGCACGCACATTTTAGGGCCCCGGCACCGCGGTTCGGAGCAGGCGCGGCCGGGTTTTGTAACCGAATGTATGGCAGCGCGTTGAACGTTTCCCGATGACGATTCGTTTACATCCGAAGCGGCTCAAGCGTCTCGTGCGATCCGGTCCCGACAGGGGCCTCGGCGGGGCCCTTCAGTCTGTAACCATTCGCGGTATACGCGTCGATACCCATCGTCTAGAATCCGCGTAACTTTTACAAACGATCCCCAGATTACGCAGGCGGGGAAGCCGGCAGACACCGGAGGGACGGAGATTTGCACGCGCCGGGCGTGCACGACAGTTGCCGTTTCCGGGCGCCTTCCGCTGCCATGGGCCGCCTGCCCGCAAGCATGATGAACGCACTGGAACAAGAGCTCGCCACGCTGATCATCGGCGAACTGAATCTCGAAGACGTCCCGCTTGATACGGTGACGGCCGGGACCCCGCTGTACGGCGAGGGCTTCGGGCTCGACTCCATCGACATCCTGGAAATCGCGCTGCTGATCTCGAAGAAATACGGCTTCGAGCTGCGCTCGGACAATCCGGACAACAAGCAGATCTTCGCGACGCTCGGCGCGCTTGCCGGGTACGTCGCCGCCCATCGCACGAAGTGACGGCGGCGCGCGCGGTCGCGACGCGATACGCGGAGGATGACGGCATGCGGCGGCGGTTGCTGGGCGGCACGCCGCCGCGTCGATCGAGGTGGAACGCGATGAACGGAGCAATTCGATGCGGGCGCTCGTAACGGGCGGCAGCGGCGCACTCGGGCAGGCGATCTGCACGGCGCTCGCGCAGGCCGGCCATGAAGTGTGGGTGCATGCGAACCGCAATCCCGAGCACGCGGAGGCGGTCGCGCAGCGGATCGTCGCGGCCGGCGGCACCGCGCACGCAATCGCGTTCGACGTGACCGACGCCGATGCGACGCTCGCCGCGCTCGCGCCGTTCATCGACGATGCGCCGGTGCAGATCCTCGTCAACAACGCGGGCATTCACGACGACGCGCCGTTGGCCGGGATGTCGCGCGAGCAGTGGCGCAGCGTGATCGACGTGACGCTCAACGGTTTTTTCAACGTCACGCAGCCGCTGTTGCTGCCGATGATCCGCACGCGGCGCGGCCGGATCGTCAATATCGCGTCGGTCGCCGGCGTGACCGGCAACCGCGGGCAGGCGAATTACGCGGCCGCGAAGGCGGGGCTGATCGGCGCGACGAAGTCGCTGTCGCTGGAGCTTGCGTCGCGCGGCATCACCGTGAACGCGGTCGCACCCGGCATCATCGAATCGCCGATGGCCGAGCACGCGTTTCCCGCCGACCGGATCAAGCAGCTCGTGCCGGCGCAACGCGCGGGCCGGCCCGACGAAGTCGCGGCGATGGTCGCGTATCTGGTATCCGATGCGGCCGCCTATGTGACCGGGCAGGTGTTGTCCGTCAACGGCGGGCTCGCATGACGACGACGCGCGCAGCGTCGGATTGACGCGGCGCAACGGCGCGCAACGCGGCGCGTAGCAACCGTGGTGCCGCGCGCCTGCGCCGCTTAGTGAGGAAATCGAAGTGTCAGTGCATCCAGTCGACGCCGAACGGCGAGCGTGTTCCCTGTCGTCCGCCACGGCCGCGGTCGCGCGCGGCCGCATGGCAGCCGGGCTCGCCGCGGACGGCGGCAATCGTGCGCTGCGACTCGTCCGGATCGATCACGCGCGGCTGGCGGTGCGCCTGCACGATGCGCAACGGCGCGGCGACACGTTCGACCAGGTGTTTCCCGGCGCGCTGGGCGCGGTGTGTATCGGCGCGGCCGGCGCGTCGACCGACGCGATGGCGCGCCTGCTGACCGATGCCGCGCCCGACCTGCCGCTCGCGCCCGTACCGATGGCGCTGCTCGACGCCGGCGGTCACGCACGCGCCGGCGCCGTCTGCGAAATCTGGCAGTGCGACGCGCCCGACCTGCGCAGCGAACGGCGCGGCGCGCTGCAGTACCGCTACAGCGAAACGGCGGGGCTCGTGTTCGGCAGCATCGTCGTGCAGGAAGCGGCCGGTGTGACGGGTGCGGAGCGCGATGGCGGCACGCCGCTCGAACGGGCGACCCACGATGCGTATCGCGCGCTGTTCGACGTGCTCGATACGCTCGGCATCGCGCATCCGCTGCGGATCTGGAACACCGTGCCGGCGATCAATGCGCAGCAGTTCGGAATCGAGCGCTATCGTCAGTTCAATATCGGCCGTCAGCGCGCATTCGACGCGTGCCGCCGCGCGCTGACGGGCGGCGTGCCGGCCGCGTGCGCGCTCGGTTCGATCGTGCCGGTCGCGGGCGACATGCCGCCGGCCGCGCCGCTCGCGATCCATTTCATCGCGAGCCGCACGCCGGCCGATCCGGTCGAGAACCCGCGCCAGGTCAGCGCGTATCACTACCCGGCGGAATACGGCCCGCGTGCGCCGACGTTTGCGCGCGCGGCCGCATGGAGCGACGGCGATGCGCCGCCGCTGCTGTTCGTGTCGGGCACCGCCAGCATCGTCGGACATCGCACCGTGCATCGCGGCGACGTCGTCGCGCAAACGCGCGAGACGATCGCGAACCTGGCCGCCGTGCTGGAGCAGGCCGCGCGGCAGGGGCATGGCCCGTTCGCACTGGCCGACCTGAGCTATCGCGTCTACGTGCGCGACGCCGCCGATGCCGCGGCGCTCGCCGCGATCGAACGCGCGTTGCGCGATGCGGCCGGCCCCGACGTGCGGCCGCTGTTCGTCCACGCGGACGTGTGCCGCGACGATCTGCTGGTCGAGATCGAGGCGAGCGCCGGGCATCCGCTGGAGCCGTTGTCGTGAAGCGCGCGGGCCTGTCGCTGCGCGAACCGTCGACGCGCGCGGGCGGCGTCGACGCAGCCTGTCCGCGGTCGCCCGCAGGTCATACACTTTTGTCAGGATCACCGTCTTCGCAATCGGCCGTTCCCATGTCCAAGCTGCACGCCTCGTCCACTCATCTCGTTCTGATTCCGAGCTACAACCCGGGCGCCAAGGTCGACACGACCGTGCGCAACGCCCGCGCGCAGTGGAATCCGGTGTGGGTCGTCGTCGACGGCAGCACGGACGGCAGTGCCGAGCGGCTGCAGGCGATGGCCGAGCGCGATCCGGGGCTGCGCGTGATCGTGCTGCCGGAGAACCGCGGCAAGGGCGCAGCGGTGCTCGCCGGGCTCGACGCGGCCGCCGCGAGCGGCTTCACGCACGTGCTGACGATGGATTCGGACGGCCAGCATCCGGCCCAGCTGATTCCCGACTTCATGGCCGCGTCGCAGGCGGCGCCCGACGCGATGGTGCTCGGCCTGCCGAAGTTCGATGCGAGCGCGCCGCAACTGCGCGTGCAGGGCCGCCGGCTGTCGAACGCGTGGGCCGACCTCGAGACGCTGTGGGCCGGGATCGGCGATTCGCTGTACGGTTTTCGCGTGTACCCGGTCGCGCCGCTCGCCGCGATCATGCACCGGCAGCCGTGGATGCGCGGCTTCGACTTCGATCCCGAAGCGGCGGTGCGACTGTGCTGGGCCGGCGTGCAGCCGATCCGCATCGAAGCGCCGGTGCGCTACTTCGGCGAGCACGAGGGCGGCGTGTCGCATTTCCACTATGGCCGCGACAACGCGCTGCTCGCATGGATGCATCTGCGGCTCTTCGCCGGTTTCGTCGCGCGGCTGCCGATGCTCGTCGCGCGACGGCTGACGCGCCGGTCGCGCTCGCCGTTCAGCCGGTCGCCGGGCCGCAGCGATTGATTGCATTTTCGGCATCAATTCGCTGGATGATTGAGCATTGCGTGTCGGATCGGCAAGTAATCAAGTTGTCATGCGTTGTAAACAACTGGTAATTTTCTGCCGGATTATGCAAAATCGCCGCTCCTAAATACAACTATCGAGGGATCCGGGATGCATATCAAGAAAGCGGCGGCGGCATGTGGCGTGGCGTTCCTGTTGAGCGCATGCGGCGGGATGCAGAGTCTCGACGCGAACAGCCTGACGTCGGCAGGGACCAACCTGTTCAAGGCGGCAACGCTGTCGGACACGGACATCGCAGCCCTGTCGAACGATTCGTGCAAGGCGAGCGACGCGGAATCGAAGATCGCGGCACCGAACAGCGCGTACTCGAAGCGTTTGACGAAGGTGATGAAGGGCTTCGGCGACATGACGCTGAACGGCCAGAAGGTCAACTACAAGGTCTACGTGACCAAGGACGTCAACGCGTGGGCGATGGGCAACGGCTGCGTGCGCGTGTACAGCGGCCTGATGGACATGATGAACGACGACGAACTGCGCGGCGTGATCGGTCATGAAATGGGCCACGTCGCACTGGGTCACTCGAAGAAGGCGATGCAGACGGCCTACGCGGTCAGCGCGGCGCGCAGCGCGGCCGGCGCGGCGTCGCCCGGCGTGGCGGCACTGACGAGCTCGCAGCTCGGCGACATCACCGAGAAGTTCATCAACGCGCAGTTCTCGCAGACGCAGGAAAGCGCGGCCGACGATTACTCGTTCGACCTGATGAAGCAGAAGGGCATGAACCAGAAGGGCCTCGTCACCGCGTTCCAGAAGCTCGCGCAGCTCGACGGCGGCCAGAGCTCGATGATGAGCTCGCACCCGTCGTCGGCGAGCCGTGCCCAGCACATCCAGGATCGCATCGCGAAAGGCAGCTGACCGCCTCGTGCGGCGCCGGAGCGGCTCGCCCCGGCGTCCGGCGCGATGAAGAAAACCCCACGCTCGTCCGGGCGTGGGGTTTTTGTTTTTCGGGGGTGCGTGGCGCAGCGGTGCGGCTTACGGCACCATCCCCGGCAGCACGTAGGCCTGCACGAGCGTGATCAGGCCGACGATTACGACGAACAGCAGGCTGTGGCGCACGGTGAAGCGAAACAGCTCGGACTCCTTGCCGACGAGGCCGGTCGCCGCGCAGGCCACTGCAATCGACTGCGGCGAGATCATCTTCGCCGTGACGCCGCCCGTCGTGTTCGCGGCGACCGCGAGCGTTTCCGGCACGCCGAGCTGGTGCGCGGTCGTCTGCTGCAGCGAGCAGAACAGCGCATTCGACGACGTGTCCGAGCCCGTCAGGAACACGCCGAGCCAGCCGAGGAACGGCGAGAAGAACGGGAACGCGGCGCCGGTCGCGGCCAGCATCAGCGCGAGCGTCGACGACATCCCCGAGTAGTTCGCGACGAACGCGAACGCGAGCACCAAGCCGATCGACAGGATCGGGCGCGTGAGTTCCGACAGCGTTTCGCCGAACGTGACGAGCGCATCGCGCGGCTTCATCCGCAACAGCACCATCGAGATCAGCGCGGTCACGAGGATCGCGCTGCCGACCGCCGACACGAGGTCGATCTTCAGCACGGCTTCGAGCGCCTTCGGCGTCGCGGCGATCGGCGCGGTTTTCACGACCAGCTGGTCGAGCCCCGCCACATGGAACTTCAGCACGGTCGATGCCAGCGCGCCGTGCGCGGCGAACAGCGCCTTGAACGGCGCGATGCTCCACACGGTGACGACGGCGGTCAGGATCAGGAACGGCGACCATGCGCGCACGGTCTGCGCGAGCGTGTACGGCGACGCCTGACGGCTCGTGTGCGCTCCCGCAACGTTGCCGCCCGCGCCGAACCCGCCAAGCGCCGCGCCGCCGCCCGAAGCGACGATGCCGCCGTCCGTCTGTTTCGCGCTGCTCGGCTGCCACACCTTCAGGAAGGCGGCGAGCGCGACGAGGCTGACGAGCGACGACGTGATGTCCGGCAGCTCGGGCCCGATGTGGTTCGACGTGAAGTACTGCGTGATCGCGAAGCTGCCGCCCGCGACGAGCGCGGCCGGCCACGTCTGCCGCACGCCGCGCAGCCCGTCCATCATGAACACGAGCCAGAACGGCACCGCGAGCGACAGCAGCGGCAACTGGCGGCCGGCCATCGCGCCGATGTGCATCGGGTCGATGCCCGTCACCTGTCCGGCGACGATGATCGGAATGCCCATCGCGCCGAACGCGACCGGCGCGGTGTTTGCAATCAGACACAGTCCTGCCGCGTGCAGCGGCTTGAAGCCGAGGCCGACCAGCAGCGCGGCCGTGATCGCGACGGGCGCGCCGAAGCCGGCGGCACCTTCGAGGAACGCGCCGAACGAGAAGCCGATCAGCAGCATCTGCAGCCGCTGGTCGTCGGTGATCGACAGTACCGACGCGCGGATGACGTCGAACTGGCCGGTCTTCACGACGATCTTGTACAGGAACACGGCCGCGACGATGATCCACGCGATCGGCCACAGGCCGTACGCGAAGCCGAAGCCGGCCGCCGCGAGCGCCTGCGGCACGGGCATCCCGTACGCGAGGACCGCGACGCCGAGCGACAGCAGCAGCGTGATCGCGGCGGCGACGTGCCCCTTCATCCGCAGCGCGGCGAGCGCGACGAAAAAGAAGATGATCGGAATTGCGGCGACGAACGCCGACAGCCCGAGGCTGCCGAGCGGGGTGTAGATCTGATGCCAAACCTGCATGGGTGTCTCCTCCATGGATTTCTATTGGTACGGGTTTGAAAACGGATGGGTTATTCGGGCTGGCCGCGGGCGCGCAGCAGGTCGGACAGGCTGCGCGGCGCGGGCTCGAGCGGCGTGCGGTGCTGGGTCCAGCCCATCTGCTTGGCGGGCGTCAGCGCGCGCAGCCGCGTCGCGGTCCAGCGGAATGCGCGATACGCGCGCGGATGCGCGAACGCACCCGACCAGAAGCGCCACACGAGGTCTTCCGCGCGGTTGTAGTTCGCGCCCTGGCCGCGCAGCGGGTGCGCGACGGGTTCGTCGGGCTTGCGGTTCGCCTCGGTGCGCAGCCGCACGAGCAATTGCGGGATCGGAATCCGGACCGGGCACACCTCGCCGCATGCGCCGCACAGCGTCGACGCGGTCGGCAGGTCGGCCGTCGCGTCGAGGCCGAGCAGGTGCGGCGAGATGATCTTGCCGATCGGGCCCGGGTAGGTGGTGCCGTATGCGTGGCCGCCGATGCGCGTATAGACGGGGCAGTGGTTCATGCACGCGCCGCAGCGGATGCACTGCAGCGTCGCGCGCAGTTGTTCGTCCGCATACGCCTGCGTGCGGCCGTTGTCGAGCAGTACGAGATGCAGCTCGCGCGGGCCGTCGCGTTCGCCGTCGCGGCGCGGGCCGGAAATCAGGTTGAAGTAGGTCGTGATTGCCTGGCCGGTGGCCGAACGCGTGAGCAGGCTCGACAGCGGCACGATGTGCTCGAGTTTCTCGACGACCTTCTCGATCCCCATGATCGCGACGTGCGTGTCGGGCACCGTCGTCGACAGCCGGCCGTTGCCTTCGTTCTCGACGAGCCACAGCGTGCCCGTGTCGGCCGCCGCGAAGTTCACGCCGGACAGGCCGATGTCGGCCTCGGCGAACGCGCGGCGCAGCGCCCGCCGGCCGGTCTGGATCAGCTCGTCGACATCTTCCGTGTAGCGCGTGCCGGGGATGTGCTGCTCGAACAGCCCGGCGATGTCGCCGCGCGTCTTGTGGATCGCCGGCATCACGATATGCGACGGCTTCTCGCCCGCGAGCTGCACGATGAACTCGCCCATGTCGGACTCGATGCAGTCGACGCCATGATCCGCGAGGTAATGGTTCAGCTCGATTTCCTCGCTCGCCATCGACTTGCCCTTGATCACGCGGCGCGCCTTGTTCGCCTGCGCGATGCCGAGCACGATCGCGTTCGCGTCGGCGGCCGTCTCGGCCCAGTGCACGTGGACGCCGGCTTCGGTCAGCTTCGCTTCCAGCCGCTCGAGCAGCGACGGCAGTTGCGCGAGCGCATGCTGCCGCACGGCTTCGCCGAGATCGCGCAATTGCTGCAGCTCGGTGTCGTCGGGGAACTGGGTCGCGCGCTTGCCTTGCAGGAAGTCCATCGCGCCGCGAAAGCTGCTGCGCAGCGCCGGATCGTCGAGCGCGGCGCGCGCGCGGGCCTTGAAGTCGCCGGGGGCGACGAATTGCAGCGGTTGGTCGCTCATCGCGGCAGGTCCTGGCGGGCGGTTGCGGCCGGCGCGGCGGCCGGTTCGGTGACGATCACGACCCAGAGGTTGCGCGGGCCGTGTGCGCCGTACGCAAGGGTCTGCTGGATATCGGAAGTTTTCGACGGGCCCGACACCAGCACGACGTTGGTCGGCATGCCGGCGTGCCAGCGTTCCGCATGCACGGCTGCATGAAGATCCGCGTGCAGCGTGTTCGCATGCACGAGCGCGACGTGCAGCGGCGGCACCAGCGATACCGTGCGCGGCGTGCCGGGATCGGGTGCGAGCACGACGGTGCCGGTTGCCGCGATGCCCGAGCGCGCGACGGTGAAGCCCGCATCGATCGTGTCGAACAGCTCGGCCTTCCACGCGTCGATCGGACGGTCGAACGGCACCGGCGCCACCGCGTCGGGCAGCGCGCGCGCGAGTGCCGCGGATTCGGCGCGGGCCGGATCGAGCAGCAAGCGGCGCACGCCGGCTTCGGCGAGACGCGCGGCAAGCTGCGCGGGCCACGCATCGGCGCTGGCGCACCAGACCTCCGCGTGCGACGCGGCGAGCGCGGCCTGCATCGTCTGCGCGAGCGCGTGAGGATCGGGGGCAACCGGCGCACGGCGTGCCGCGTAATGCGTGTCGATGCGCGCATCGAGCGCGCTCGCGGCGCGCGCCGCGACGCCGGGCGCTGCGCTGCGCAGGCGCGCGAGGATGGCGTCGCGCGCGCTCATTGCGAATCTCCGCGCAGCGACGCGGCGCCGGCCGTGCGGCGCCACAGGAAGCTCGCGAGATGCTCGACGGGCAGCGCCGCGCCGGCCTTGGTCGCGGCGTGGCTGATGTTCAGCAGGCAGCCGCAGTCGGCCGACACGAGCCGGTCGCAGCCCGTCGCGCAGGCCGACGCGACCTTGTCGTGCACCATCGCGCCGGAGATGTCGGGATGCTTCAGCGAGAACGTGCCGCCGAAGCCGCAGCATTCGGATTCGCGTTCATGTTCGATGCGCGTGACGCCGGGCAGCGCATCGACGAGCGCGACGCCATGCACGCGCGTCCCCATCTCGCGGCGGGCCGCGCACGACGTGTGCAGCACCACGCGTTCTGCCGGGCCGGCGTTCGCGGGGAGGGCGTCCAGCCGCACGTCGAGCACATGGACGAGGAATTCCGCGAGTTCGTAGGTGCGTTCCGCGATCGCGCGGGCCTTCGGGCCGTGCACGGGGTCGTCGGCGAAGAGGGCCGGCCAATGGTGCCGGATCATGCCCCCGCACGAGCCGGACGGCACGATCACGGGCCACGGCTCGCCGAACAGGTCGAGCTGCGCGGCCGCGACGCGGCGCGCCTCGTCGGGATTGCCGCTGCTGTAGGCCGGCTGCCCGCAGCAGCTCTGGCCGCGCGGATAGTGGACGGTCAGGCCTTCGCGTTCCAGCAGGCGAACCGCATCGAGCCCGGCTTCGGGGACGAACAGGTCGACCAGGCAGGTCGCGAACAGATAGACGTGCGTGGGGGCGGTGGCGGCGTAGTGCCTTTCGTTCATGTCTCGCTCCAGGGGCGACCGCCCGGCATTCGAATGCGGGGCGACGATTTCGCTGCATAATTCCCGCGACGGCGCCGCAGCTCAAATTGGTTGGGCCAATCGGCGCGACGGACATTCCGGATGGAGAGGCGGCGATGGCGGCGATGACGGCACGGGGCCGGACCGAAGTGGTGATGCGCAAGATCGAAACGGCGCTGCTCGACGGCACGTGGCCGGCCGGCGCGCGGCTGCCGGCCGAGCGCGTGCTCGCTCAGCAGTACGGCGTGGCGCGCAATACGGTGCGCGAGGCAACCCAGCGGCTCGTCGCGCGCGGACTGTTGCAGAGCCGGCGCGGCGCGGGCGTCTATGTGACGGATCAGCTGCGCGCGGGCATCGCGTCGCCGTGGGGCCAGCTGGTCGCCGATCATCCGGCGCTGCGCGACGACATTCTCGAATTCCGCCGCGTGCTCGAGGGCGCGACCGCGTATTTCGCCGCGCTGCGCGCCGACGCGAACGACCGGCGCCGGATCCGCACGCTGCTGCGCGAGCTCGAAACCGCGCATGCGAACGACGATGCGGCCGTCGAGGCGTCGACCGACGCGAAGCTGCACGAGGCGATCGCGCTCGCGTCGCACAACACGATGTTCCTGCACCTGCACACGAGCGTGATCGGGATGCTGCGCGAGCACATCTCGATCAACGTCGCGGGGATGACGACGCACGACGAGCAGGCGTCCGAGCTGCTGTTGCTGCAGCATCGCGTGGTGTGCGACGCGATCTGCGCGCACCGGCCCGAGGAGGCGCGCACCGCGATGCAGACCCATATCGACTACGTGCGCAGCCACTTCGAGCGAAGCGGCGATGCGCCGTGAGATTGGTTGGACCGCGGCCACGGCAGGCCCGCCCGACGGGCGCTCGCGCGCCGCGTTCTCTGTTCCGGCGGGCCGCCGTGCGTAGTGCGAGCCGCGGCCTGGCGCCGCCGCGCGCGCCGGCCGCGCGATTGACCGGTTCGTCGGGCGCCCACTAGAATCGGCCGGAACCGCCCGTCAGCCGCGCGCCGCGGCGATTGCGGACCCATTGATCCGCCTGTCGAGGAAGCTCTCGTGCTCACGTCTTTGATCCGGCGCGCGCCGGCCGCGCTCACGTGGCGCGCCGCGTGCCGCCCGGCCCGCGCGCTGGCCGTCTGCGTGCTGCTGTCGCTGGTCGCCGCCTGCGCGACCCATCCGCCCGCCACGTCCCTCGATCGTCCGGTCTCCCACGCGTTGCCGCCCGATGCCGCGACGCCGCTGCGCGACGCGCTGGTCGCGCCGGAAGCCGCGCACCCGGGCCAGTCGGGCTTCCGGCTGCTGCCCGATGGCGCCACCGCGCTGCAGATGCGCATCGCGCTCGCGCGCGCGGCGACCAGGACGCTCGACATGCAGTACTACATCGCGACCGAGGACACGACGGGCAAGCTGCTGCTCGGCGCCGCGCTGTACGCGGCCGATCGCGGCGTGCGCGTGCGGATGCTGGTCGACGACCTGAACTTCCGCGATATCGACCGCGTCATGGCCGCGCTCAATACGCATCCGAACATCGAGATCCGCGTGTTCAACCCGTTCGGCGCGTCGCGGCACGGGATGGTGGAGCGCACGGCCAATTTCTTCACGCGCATCGACAACTTCACGCGCCGGATGCACAACAAGGCGATGATCGCGGACAACCAGATCGCGATCGTCGGCGGGCGCAACCTCGGCGACGAATACTTCAGCGCGAGCCCGACGCTGCAGTTCCGCGATCTCGACGTGCTGGCAGCCGGGCCCGTGACGAACGACGTCTCGACGAGTTTCGACGACTACTGGGCGAGCGCGAGCAGCTATCCGCTGCGCGTGCTGAATCATCAGTCGTTCGACCCGAAGGATCTCGACGCGATGCGCGACGAGTTGCGCGACCACTGGCGCAAGTACGCGGACCCGTACAACGCGAAGCCGCTGAATGCGACGCCGCTCGCGCAGCAGATCGCGCGCGACGAGCTCGAACTCGTGTGGGCGCCGGCCGAATTCGAGGTCGACGCGCCGTCCAAGGTCGCGCGGCCGACCGATACCTACGTGAGCCCGCCGATGCGGCGCCTGGTCGACCTGACGCACACCGCGCAAAAGGAGTTCCTCGCGTTTTCGCCGTACTTCGTGCCGCACGATGCGGGCGTGACGATTCTCGGCGACATGACCGCGCGCGGCGTGCGCGTCGCGATCCTCACCAACTCGCTCGCCGCGACCGACGCGGTTGCCGTGCAGGCCGGCTACGCGCCGTATCGCGTGCCGCTGCTGCAGCACGGCGTCGAGCTGTACGAATTCAAGGCGCAGCCGGGCTCGCCGCGCGCGCGCCTGTTCGGCTCGCGTTCGCGGGCGAGCCTGCATGCGAAGGCGTACGTGATCGACCGGCAGATCCTCGTGATCGGCTCGATGAACCTCGATCCGCGTTCCGCGCACCTGAATACGGAACTGGCGCTCGTGATCCACAGCCCGGCGATCGCGCAGCAGGCCGCGGCGATCTTCGCGCGCGCGACGCAGCCCGACGAAAGCTATCGCCTGGGCCTCGTGGCGCCGACGGGGTGGGGTACGCCCGAACTCGAGTGGACCGGGATGGACAACGGCACGTTCACCACCTATCACGTCGATCCGCATGCGGGGCTGATGCGCAACCTGATGACCGGCCTCTTCATGCTGCTGCCGGTCGACGACCAGTTGTAAGGGCCGGAACGGCTCGGGCCAAACCCGCGATACCGGTGCGCGGGGAAAGGTGATATGGTTGTGCGCGCAACTATATGCGTATCGTGAAGGCGCCGTCGAACGGCTCGTGCAACGCGGGCCGGCGCGGCGCGGAACGACACGCCGCATGCGCCGCGCGACCCGCGCGCGACGCCAGGAGACGAGGGACGATGTGCGCAGCCGCCCGCGCGGTTGCGCCCGCCCGCAACCGGAGTGCCCCATGCAACGTGTACCGAACCAGCCGTTCACGCGTCCCGCCCGTTTCTCCGAAGCCGAATGGCAGGCGCGCGTGCAGCTCGCCGCCGCCTACCGGATCTTCGACCATCTCGGCTGGACCGAACTCATCTACAACCACATCTCGCTGCGCGTGCCGGGCGAGGACGGCTATTTCCTGATCAACCCGTTCGGGCTCCATTACCGCGAGGTATGCGCATCGAACCTCGTGAAGATCGACATCGACGGCAACGTGATCGGTCATTCCGACTGGCCGATCAACCCGGCCGGCTTCACGTTCCACAGCGCGATTCATGCGGCGCTGCCGGATGCGCATTGCGTGATGCACGTGCATACGACGCCGACGATGGCCGTGTGCTGCTCGCGCGACGGGCTGTCGTTCACGAATTTCTATTCGGCGCAGTTGTACGGGAAGGTCGCGTATCACGATTTCGAGGGCATCACCGTGCATCTCGAAGAAGGGCGGCGCATCGTCGGGAGCGCGGGCGGGCGGCCCGTGCTGCTGCTGCGCAACCACGGGCCGGTGACGATCGGCGCGACGCTCGCGCAGACGTTCTCGCTGATGTGGCTGCTCAATCGCGCGTGCGAGGTGCAGGTCGCGACCCGCGCGATCGGCGATGCGTTGCCGATCGCGCCGGCGGTGCTCGACGCATGCGTGCGCGATTCGCTGAATTTCGATCCGAAGCATGGCGCGGGGCAGGACGCATTCGACGCGCTGCAGCGCATCGTCGACCGGATCGATCCCGGCTATCGCGCGTAGGGGCGCGGTGTCGGCACGATGCCGGATTCGATCGGCGCGGCGAAAGTTGATTCGCGATGCTTGACGGCCGGCGAAACCGGATGTGCCCGGCGCTGCGCGCATGCCGTGCGCGACGGGCAAAAAAAAACGCGGCCGGATGGCCGCGTAAATACTCGCAGACTCCTTCGGACGAAGGAAACAAGCAACTGTGAGACGAAGTGTAGCGAAAGGCCGCGAGCGGATTCAGGGCCCGGGCTGCAAAGGTCTCTTCCAGGTTGCGGCAGTCTGCCGGATCCGCGGCGATCGACTACCATCATGGAGCGTCGCCGGCCGGGTGGCGTACTACGTCGTACAAGGAGGATTCATGCCGAAGCTGCGTTTGCTCCAGGTGGCGTTACTCGCGGGCGTGCTGGCCGCCGGCAGCGCCGCCGCCGAAACGGTGCGCCTGTCCGCCAACCTGCAACCGTCGAGCGAAGTGCCGCCGACCGCGACGAAAGGCGCCGGCGCGCTCGACGCGACTTACGACACGGCCAGCCACATGCTGCAGTGGAGCGTGACTTACGAACACCTCACGGGGCCGGCGACCGCCGCGCACTTCCATGGGCCGGCGCCGGTCGGCCAGAACGCCGGTGTGCAGGTGCCGATTCCGAAGGACGCGCTCGCGAGCCCGATCAAGGGTTCGAAGGCGCTCACCGACGCGCAGGTCACCGACCTGATGGGCGGCAAGTGGTACTTCAACATCCACACGAAGGCGCATCCGTCCGGCGAGATCCGCGGCCAGGTGATGCCGGCGAACTGACCCCGGCGAAGCGGCGCGCGAACCGGGCGGCGCGTTTGATGTAGAGCCTCCCGTCGAGCGGCGCCGGCGCGATCGCACGTACCATCGTCACACTGTGATGACGGAGTGCGTTCGATGAGTTGGCAAAGCAGGTTCGCGTGCTGGCTGCTGCGCTGGCAGTTTCGTCCCGAGACCACGCGTCCGGTGCTCGATCCCGCCCGTGCGCGGCGCTTCACGGATCTCAGGATGATCGTGCCGCGCCGCGCGCCGTCGGGCTACCGGCTGCGCGAATGCTACGGTCCCGGCGACGCGCCGCTGCGCGGCGAGTGGCTCGAGCGTACCGACGCGGCGCCCGCGCGCGGGCCGGGCCGCACGCTGCTGTACTTCCACGGCGGCGGCTACTACTTCTGTTCGACGAAAACCCACCGGCCGCTGGTATTCGGCCTGACGAAGCGCGCGGGCGTGCGCGCGTTCTCGCTCGATTACCGGCTCGCGCCCGAGCACCGCTTCCCGGCCGCGCTCGACGACGCGCTCGCCGCGTACCGGCAATTGCTCGCGCTCGGAACGCCACCCGAATCGATCGTGTTCGGCGGCGACTCGGCGGGCGGCGGCCTCGCGCTTGCGACGCTCGTCGCGCTGCGCGATCGCGGCGAACTGCTGCCGGCCGGCGCGATCCTGTTCTCGCCGTGGACGGACCTGGCCGGCACGGGCGGCACGATGCGCACCAACGACGGCCCCGACCCGATGTTCGCGGGCGCGGCGCTGCCGAAGGCGGCGAAGCTGTACCTCGGGGACGCGGCGCCGACGCATCCGTACGCGTCGCCGTTCTATGCGGATTTCACCGGGCTGCCGCCGCTGTATATCCAGGTCGGCAGCACCGAAGTGCTGCTCGACGATTCGCGCCGCGTCGCCGACAAGGCGAAGGCGGCCGGCGTGCCGGTGGACATCGAGATCTGGCCGGACATGCCGCACGTGTGGCAGCTCTATACGCCGATGGTGCCGGAGTCGCGCGATGCGCTCGACCGGGCGGCCGCGTTCCTGCGCCGCGTCGCGGTCGAACGGGCGGTTCAGCGCGTCGGCGAGGCGTCGATCGCCTGATACGCGGCCTTCACGGCCACCGCGCCGTACTTGCGTTCGAGCCGGCGCACGGTGAAGTGGCCGTGCGCCATCTGCTGGAAGTGGTCGATGAACAGCGTGTTGACGGTCGCGCCGAGCACCGCGCCGATCGCCGGGATCGACTTCGCGGCCATCTGCTCGGTCACCTGCACCGAAAAGCGTGACGCCACCGTCTGCACGAGCTTGAACACCGCCGCCGAGCTGTGCGCGGCGATCCCTTTCGTCGTGATGTCCGACGAGGCCTTCGAGATCGCCTGCGCGAGCGCGCCGCGCAGCACGAAATAGCCGAGATCGGCTTCGTCGTCGTGCCTGTCCGGGTTGCCGCCCATGCCGAGCACGGCCAGGCACTGCAACTGCGTATCCACCGAGCCCAGGTCCTCGCCCTCGCTGCGCGCGATGTCGCAGACCGAGCGGAAGATCAGCGTGGTCGTTACCGGCAGCTCGACCGGCAGCGCGAGGAAGCCGAACGCGCCGCCTGCCGCGCCCGTCGTGGCGACCGCCAGCTTGTGCAGCAGGTTGCTCGGCTTGTCCGGTTCGGCATCCGGCCCCGGCGGCTTGCCGAGTGTGCGCAGCGCGATGTTCAGGCACTTGCGCAGCGCGAGCTGCGTTGCGTCGTTGATCTTGCCGGTCGCGAAGTCGGGCAGCCGCGCGATCATCTTCTCGACCGGCGCACCCAGCACGCCCGTCAGCTTCATCGTCAGCGACGGGCTTTCCAGCACCTGTTTCGCGCGCCGCAGCGCGTCCCGGTCGTCGGGCGACAGCGTCGTCGCGGGCGTGATTGAAATCGGTTCCATCTTTCTCCTTCGGGGCCAGAAGCCCTAAACCGTCGCCAGCCTAGATTACTCCGCCATGCTAAAATTTTGAGATTGTTTGACTCGTCAAAAGTTGCATCAACAAAAAATGGCCGTCCATACTGCCGCCCACCATTCGAGCGGGCAAGTCCTGCCGTTCCGCGAATCGCTGCTGGCGATGATCGGGATCTCGTTCGTCACCATGCTCGTCGCGCTCGACCAGACGGTCGTCGGCACCGCGCTGCCGACCATCGTCGCCGAGTTGAGGGGCTTCGACCTGTACGCATGGGTCGCGACGTCGTACCTGCTCAGTTCCGTGATTACCGTGCCGATCTTCGGCCGGCTCGGCGACTATTACGGCCGCAAGCCGTTCGTGATCGCGTCGATCGTCGTGTTCACCGGCGCGTCGGTGCTGTGCGGGATGGCCAACGACATGCTGTACCTGGTGCTCGCACGCGGCCTGCAGGGCATCGGCGGCGGGATGCTGGTCGGCACCGCGTTCGCGTGCATTCCCGACTTGTTCCCCGATTCCGTCGTGCGGTTGCGCTGGCAGGTGCTGATGAGCTCCGCGTTCGGCATCGCCAACGCGGTCGGGCCGTCGCTGGGCGGGATCCTGACCCAGTCGTTCGGCTGGCGCTCGGTGTTCTACGTGAACCTGCCGGTCGGCCTGCTGTCGCTGTTCTTCGTGTGGCGCTACCTGCCGCACCTGCGGCACGTCGCGCACGACCGCAAGATGCGGCTCGACTGGCCCGGCGCGCTGCTGATCGCGCTGTCGCTCGGCGCGCTGCAGCTGTTCGTCGAATGGCTGCCGAAGTACGGCGTGATGAGCTGGGCGTCGCTGCTGCTGGTCGTCGCGGTCGGCGCCGGCGTCGGCTTGTGGCATTGGGAAAAGCGCTGCGCGCAGCCGATCCTGCCGTTCGACATGTTCGGCAACCGCGCGCTGTCCGCGCTGTTCGTGCTCGCGATCCTCGCGGGCTTCTCGATGTTCTCGCTGCTGTTCTATGCGCCGCTGCTGTTCCAGGGCGGCTTCGGGATGTCGCCGAAGGAGGCGGGGCTCGTGATCACGCCGCTCGTCGTGTTCATCACGATCGGCAGCATCATGAACGGACGGGTCGTCACGCGCATCCGCAATCCGAACGCGATGCTGCACGTCGGTTTCGTGCTGTTCGCGATCGCGTGCGCGGGCATCGTCGTGTCGACGCATACGACGTCGACCTGGGTGCTGATGGCGCTGATGGTCTCGGGCGGCATCGGCCTGGGCTTCGTGCTGCCGAACCTCACCGTGTTCGCGCAGCAGACGGCCGGGCGCGAGCACCTCGGCATCGCGACCGCGCTGCTGCAGTCGCTGCGGATGGTCGGCGGGATGATCGGCACCGCGCTGACGGGCACGCTCGTCAATCAGCTGTATTCGAGCGGCGTGCGCGATGCGCTGTCGGGCGACCACGCAATGCAGTGGCATGCGCAGCTCGCCGATCCGCCGATCCTGATCGATCGCGCGGCGCAGGGCGGTCTCGTCGCGGCGCTCACGCGCGCCGGGCATAATGGCGCGCTGCTGCTGGAAGCGGCCCGCGAATCGCTGGTCGGCGCGATTCACCTGGGCGTCGCGATGGCGGCCGTCGTCGCCGTCGTGTCGGTGTGGCAGTGCCGCCGCGTGCCGCCGATCGCGCTGCGGCACAAGATCGAGCCGCATGTCGCGGCCGATTGATCGATTGAATGAATAGAACTCAGCGCATGGAAGAACAGGACCGCGTCGCGATCTTGCAGCAATTCGGACGCACGTATCGCGCGTTCATGACCGCGTTCGAAACGCACGTCGGACAGCCGATGCCGCGCTGGCGGATCATGGTCGCGCTGCACACGCTGGGCGGGCATGCGTCGCAGAAGAAGCTCGTCGAGGTGCTGCGCATCGATCCGGGCGCGCTCACGCGCCAGCTGAAGTCGCTCGACGCGCTCGGCTGGATCGAGCGCGCGTCCGACGCACGCGACAACCGCGTGACCAACGTGACGCTCACCGCCGACGGCCGCGCCGCATTCGACGCGTGCTTGCCGCGCCGCAAGGCATTCCTCGATCAGACGATGGCGCAACTGCCGGACGACGTGCTCAGTGCGCTGTCGGGCGCGCTGGCGATGCTGGAATCGCGGATCGCGGACGTCGCGTCCACGCCGGCGTCGCCCTGAACGGCGCGGCGGAAACGGGCAGGAAGAAGGGGCGGGCTGGAGAAGACGCGGCACGGAACAGCACGCCCCGGCCGTGCGCGACCGGAGCACGGGTTGCACGAACCCGCCGCCGGCCGGCCTTTCATCTCATCTCATTTCACTTCGTTCACAGCTCGATGCGCGTGCCCAGCAGCGCGAGGAACTGCGCGATCCATGCCGGATGCGCGGGCCACGCGGGTGCGGTGACGAACGGCGCATCGGTCACGGCGGCATCGACCGGAATGTCCGCGTATTCGCCGCCTGCGAGCTTCACTTCGGGCGCGCAGGCCGGGTAGGCCGAGATGCGCTTGCCGCGGATCACGTCGGCGGCCGCGAGCAGTTGCGCCGCATGGCAGATCGCGGCGATCGGCTTGCCGGCTTCCGCGAACGCGCGCACCAGCGCGATCACCTTCGCATCGAGCCGCAGGTATTCGGGCGCACGGCCGCCCGCGATCGCGAGCGCGTCGTAGCCGGACGCATCGACGTCGTCGAACGTCGCATTCAGCGTGAACTGGTGGCCGGGTTTTTCGGTGTAGGTCTGGTCGCCTTCGAAATCGTGGATCGCGGTCTTGACCTTGTCGCCCGCGCGCTTGCCCGGGCAGACTGCATCGACGTGATGGCCGACGGCCTGCAGCGCCTGGAACGGCACCATCGTTTCGTAGTCTTCGGCGAAATCACCGGTCAGGAACAGGATCTTCTTCGCGGCCATGGCTTTCTCCATTGAACAGCGTTGAGGGCCCGTTCGCGTCGTGTGCGGCAGACGGTGCAACGGCGGCGAAGCGGCCCCGAGGACGAAAGCGCAGTGTACTCCGGCCGATTGAAGCGCGCGTGACGGCCGCCCCGCGCGGCGGCGGGGCGGTGGGGTGGCGCGTGCGGTGCGTCAGAAGAAGGTTTCGACGACTTCCGTCACGCGGAACTGCGGATCGAGGACGAGCAACTGGCGCCACTTGTCGAACGTCAGGCACGGGTGCGAGATGTCGAACGCGACCATGTCGCCGACCTTCACGTCCGCGCCCGGCGGGATCTGCAGGTACGCGTGCTGGTCCATCATCCCGGTGACCGCCCAGCCTTCGCTCGCGGCGACGTCACGCGGTGCGCTGTCGCGGCCCGGACGGAAGTGCCGCGCCGGCTCGGGCAGGCCCGCGTCGAACGCGGCGTCGCGCTTGCCGAGCGCGATGATCGCGCGATCCTGCTCCGGCACCGACTGCACGTACGCCCACAGCTGCAGCGCCGGCAGCAGCCCTTCGCCCATCTTGCGCGCGATCGGGTTGCGCGCGAACACGTCGGTCTGCGCCTTCTTGTAGATGCCGACGTCGTGCGTCAGGTAGCAGCCCGGACGCAGCACGACTTCCGCGAAACCCGCGTCGGAGGCCTTCGCGAATTCCTCCGCGACCACGTCGTACCAGGCCGAGCCCGCGCCCGACAGGATCGCCGGCGTGCGCGCGAAGCGGCCGGCTTCGGCCAGCTCGCGCGTGAGCGCGACCGCGCCCTGCAGGAACGCGCGGATCTCGCCTTCCTCCTTCAGCACGCCTTCGTAGAGTTCGATGCCGGCCAGCTTCAGCGTGTCCGGATAGCGCGCGATCGCGTCGAGCACCGCCTGGCGCTGCGCGGCATCGCGCACGCCCGCGCGGCCGCCCGGCACGCCGAGTTCGATCAGCACGTTCAGCGATTTCTTCGCGTCGCCGAAGAAGCGGCCGAGCTGGTCGACGCTGTCGGCCGAATCGACGAGGCAGAAAAACTCGAAATCGGGATCGGACAAGAGCCCCGCGATGATCGTCATGTTCTGGCGGCCGACCAGCTGGTTCGCGAGCAGCACGCGCCGCACGCCGCCGTGATACGCGGCCTGCGTCTGATGCGCGGTCGCGAGCGTGATGCCCCACGCGCCGGCGTCGAGCTGGCGGCGGAACAGTTGCGGCGCCATCGTCGTCTTGCCGTGCGGCGCGAACTGGACGCCGTACTGCTGGACAAACGCCTGCATCCAGTTCAGGTTGTGTTCGATGCGATCCGCGTACAGCACCGCGGCCGGCAGGCTGACGTCTTCCGCGAGCAGGTTCCACTCGAGACGGCCCGCGTCGTCGAGCGGCACGCTCGCGCTCGGGACGTTGCCGAGACCCTTGCCCAACGGATCGATCGTCGGTTCTTGATAGTTTGTAACTTTCATGTCATCCCGCTCCATCATCACTATGCATTGCATTGAAGTTGACATGCAGATGGTACAGAAAGTAGCATCGGCGCGGTGATGTTATTTAGTAACATCGAGCTCCACACCCTTTTCAGCAGATGAATACGCCCGCCATCCCGTCCGCTTCGTCCGGCGCCGAGCAACCGGCTCCGGTTGCCCCGCCGGTCCTCGACATCGTCGCGCGGATCGCCGAATGCGCGCCCGAGTTGCGCGAAGCCGAGCGCAAGGTCGCCGCGTTCATCCTCGCCGATCTCGCGCGCGCCGCGCATGCGAGCATCGGCGCGCTGGCACGCGACGCGGAAGTCAGCGTCGCGACGGTCACGCGGTTCGCGAAGGCCGTCGGCTGCCGCGACGTGCGCGAACTGAAGGTGCTCGTCGCGCAGGCGGCGGCCGTCGGCCAGCGCTTTCTGGTGCCGTCCGACGACGGTCCCGCCGAAGACGCGAGCCCCGCGTCGGTCGTCTACGACGAAATCCGCGTGGCGCTCGCGCACAACCATCAATTGCTGCGCAACACGTCGTTCGACGCGGCCGCCGACCTGCTCGCCGGCGCGAAGATGATCTATGTGTACGGGCAGGGCGGCGGCTCGACCGCGCTCGCCGACGAGCTGCGCTTCAGGCTCGTGCGTTTCGGCCGGCCGGTCGCGAGCTACCAGGACAGCCTGCTGCAGCGGATGGTGTCCGCGACGCTGTCGCGCGACGCCGTGGTCGTCGCGCTGTCGGTCAGCGGCCGCGTGCCCGAGCTGCTCGAGAGCTGCCGGCTTGCGAAGCGCTACGGCGCGAAGCTGATCGCGATCACCGCGCCGGCGTCGCCGCTCGCGAAGCTCGCCGACCACCTGATTCCGGTCGTCGCATTCGAAACCGATTTCATTTACAAGCCTTCGACATCGCGCTACGCGATGATGATGGCGATCGACGTGCTCGTCACCGGAGTCGCGCTGCGGCTCGGCGATGCGGGCCGAGAATCGCTGCGTCGCATCAAGCATGCGCTCGATGCGCATCGCGGCGGCGGAGACCGTCAACCGGTAGGAGACTGACCATGCATTCGCACCCCGAAGCCGCCGATACGCTGATCGTCGGCGCGCAGCTGTACGACGGCACCGGCGCCCCGCCCGTCACGCGCGACGTCGCGATCCGCAACGGCGCGATCGCGGCGATCGGCAACCTGTCGAACTGGCTCGCCGAGACCGTCGTCGATGCGAACGGCCGCGCGCTCGCGCCGGGCTTCGTCGACGTGCACACGCACGACGACACGCACGTGATCCGCGCCCCGGAGATGCTGCCGAAGATCTCGCAGGGCGTGACGACCGTGATCGTCGGCAACTGCGGGATCAGCGCGTCGCCCGTGACGCTCGCGGGCGATCCGCCCGACCCGATGAACCTGCTCGGCGAGCGCGATGCATTCCGCTATCCGACCTTCGCCGACTACGTCGCGGCCGTGAACGCCGCGCGTCCGGCCGTCAACGTCGCGGCGCTCGTCGGGCACACCGCGCTGCGCAACAACCAGATGGACCGCCTCGACCGCGCGGCGACCGACGGCGAAATCGCCGGGATGCGCGCGCAGCTCGAAGAGGCGCTCGCGAACGGCGCGCTCGGATTGTCGTCGGGCCTCGCGTACGGCTCCGCGTTTGCGGCGCCGGCCGAGGAAGTGATGGCGCTGGCCGAGCCGCTCGCGAATGCGGGCGCGCTGTACACGACCCACATGCGCACCGAGTTCGACGCGATCCTCGACGCGATGGACGAGGCCTACCGCGTCGGCCGTCACGCGCAGGTGCCGGTCGTGATCTCGCACCTGAAGTGCGCGGGCCCGTCGAACTGGGGGCGCAGCACCGAGGTGCTCGCGTCGCTCGAAGGCGCGCGTCGCTACCAGCCGGTCGGCTGCGACTGCTATCCGTACAGCCGCAGTTCGTCGACGCTCGACCTGAAGCAGGTGACGGGCGACATCGACATCACGATCACGTGGTCGGAGCCGCATCCGGAAGTCGCCGGCAAGCTGCTGAAGGCGATCGCGGCCGACTGGGGCGTGACCGAGCAGGAAGCCGCGCAGCGGATCCGCCCGGCCGGCGCCGTGTACCACAACATGTCCGAGGACGACGTGCGCCGGATCCTGTCGCACCCGGCGACGATGGTCGGCTCGGACGGCCTGCCGAACGATCCGCTGCCGCATCCGCGGCTGTGGGGCGCGTTTCCGCGCGTGCTCGGCCATTACGTGCGCGACACGAACCTGCTGCCGCTCGAGGAAGCGATCCGCAAGATGACGTCGCTGTCCGCGCGCCGCTACGGGATCGCGCGGCGCGGCGAAGTGCATGTCGGCTATCACGCGGATCTCGTGCTGTTCGATCCGGCGCGCGTGATCGACGCCGCGACGTTCGAGAAGCCGCAGCAACCCGCGCACGGGATCGATGCGGTGTGGGTGAACGGCGTGCTGACTTACGAGAACGGCCAGCCGACCGGCGAGCGCGCCGGCGGTTTCGTCGCGCGCGGCGAGCGCGTGCCGGCGAGTGCCGACGCCGCGTTCTGAGCGCGGTTCCGATTCGATCTGCCGCGCGTGCCAGGGTCGGCGCGCGCATCCGCAACCGTGCGTTGCATGGGGCGGGAGCAGGCGCTGAAGCGTCGGCTCCCGCCGACAAACAAGGAGTGAAACGATGAAGCGATATGGCGTAGGCGAAGCGAAGGGGACCGGCGGCCAGGTGATGCCGTTTGCGCGTGCGGTCGAGGCCGACGGCTGGCTGTACGTGTCGGGCCAGACGCCGATGGTGAACGGCGAGGTCGTCGAAGGCGGGATCGTCACGCAGTCGAAGCAGACGATCGAGAACGTGATCGCGATCCTGAAGGAAGCCGGTTACGGCCTCGAGCACGTCGTGCGCTGCGGCGTGTGGCTCGACGACGCACGCGATTTCGCGTCGTTCAACAAGGTGTTCGTGTCGTACTTCGGCGAGCACCCGCCGGCACGCGCGTGCGTGCAGTCGAGCATGGTCATCGACTGCAAGGTCGAGGTCGACTGCATCGCTTACAAGGCGCCGGCGAAGTAACGCGCGAGGGCGAATGGTTGGGTGACGGGGCCGGCGCATTGATGTGCGCCGGCCTCGTTGCGTTTGGGGGGGCGACGTGTTTCCGGCGTTGGATATTGAGAGCGCTCGTCTCCTGGCAACCGCAATAATTCGGCAGGGAACCCAATCATGATTGGCGCTGAGTAGCGCCGAATTTTTACACTCCGAATGAAATTCTTGCGACTCGATCGTGACACGATATGCTGCGTCCGTCGGGCGCCTCTGGTGATGGACGCGTAATACGCCAGCGGCGTCGATGAATCTCGATAGAGTAAATTGAGTGGATCGTCGGGTATGGTCGTCATTCCGATTAACGATTTCGTGAAATCAAATCATGACGAGCAATACGTACCGCTACGGCGTTTATTCGGATCTCACGTCTGCCGAGCTTTTCTTTTTCGTTGCGGTGGAAGAGACCTGCGCACGCGTCGGGATCGACGATGTCGAAGCCGTGGTCCTGATTCTAGCGGGTTGGCCCGTTTTACCGACGCGGCAAAAATTCGGTGGCGCGACGAAAGGGACGTCCGTCGCATCCGTGATGGCCCGTTCGGTTTTTCGCTACCAGCTCAACAGGAAGGTTTTACCAACGGTGACGCTTCAAAGCATCAAGTCGTTCCGGATCATTCTGACCCGGAAGCTCAGCGTATTCGTCGGGCGCGCCATTCCGGGCGTCGGTTGGGCGCTGCTTGCCCACGACGTATTCGGGATCGTTCACGGCACGGTCTCCAGGTACAACAGCCTAGTCAAACCCGAGGACAAGGTGTTCTGATGGAAAACGTGCGTTGGGACGAGATCGAAGCCTTCGTCAGATCAGAGGTCGGGCTCGGTCGCTCGAAGCCGCTCGCCGCCGGCACGCGGCTCTGGGACGACCTGGGTCAAACCGGCGACGAAGCAAACGACTTCATGGAGCGCTTTTTTGAGCGGTTTGCTGTCGACACGGGCGATTTCGACTTCCACCGGTATTTTCTGATGGAAGGCGAGGGGCTGCTCTATTCGCTATTTCGGCGATGGGTGCTTCGAAAGCCGCACGACTTCAAGCGGGAATCGATTACGCTCGCGATGCTGCATCGTGCAGCCGTTGAAGGAAAATGGGACGCCACACGATTGGCCGCACTGTCGTGAAAGGGCGGGTTTCCGCACGTGTCGATCCGGATTTCAACGCACGGAATTGGGAACCGACGTCCGCGAATCCGCTACTTCTGCAAACGGTCGGCGCTGGCGGGCTGCAAAATTTCCGTTAGCGCCACATCATTTGCTGCCGCGCAGTGCGCGCGTACACGGTGAATCGCTACAAAACGGGCCGGCACATTCACGTGTGCTGGGCTCGTTTTGTCATGTAGCGTGCCGGGGCTGCGGATGAAGGGCTCTCGATGCAGCCACCGCCACCACGGATCCCGCCCGTTCCGGCAGCGTCCTTGGTCATACCGAGAGGAAAAGCATGGAATGGGCTGCCCTGGTACCGGAGCTGATCTGCTCGGACCTGGCCGAAAGCGTTTGCTTCTATCGCGACGTGTTGGGATTCGGGATTCGCTTCGAGCGTCCGGAAGACGGGTTCGCGTATCTTGAAATCGGGCGGGCTCAGCTCATGCTCGAGCAGTACAGTCGGGACGGCTGGCTGATCGGCCTGCTGGAACGGCCGTTCGGGCGCGGGATCAATCTTCAGATCGAGGTTGATTCGCTTGATCCCATCCTTGACCGGATCCGTAACGCAGGCGTGGCGCTGTTTGTCGAACCGCGAACGTCGTGGTACCGACAGGACGATATCGAGCACGGCCAGATCGAGATGCTTGTGCAGGACCCAGACGGCTACCTGTTGCGTCTAGTGGAGATCCTTCCGGAGCGGCCGGTGAGCGGATGACAGCGGGCCGGCTGCGCTTCTCCTTGCATAGAAAACAGCCCGGCGGTTGGATCCGGCCGGGCTGTTTTATTCGTGGTTGTCTGGCGTGCTTTGAACTGCGGCGGCGACGCCGCCGTCACTGCCGCGCCGTCCGCGCGTTATCCGGCATCGGCTGGTTGTAGTTCGTGCGGAACGGGTTGATGTCGAGCCCGCCGCGGCGCGTATAGCGCGCATATACCGCGAGCTTCACCGGTTTGCACGCGTGCATGATGTCGAGGAAGATGCGCTCGACGCACTGCTCGTGAAAGCCCGTGTGATTGCGGAACGAGATGATGTAGCGCAGCAGCCCCGCATGATCGATCTGCGGGCCGACGTAGTGGATCTGCACGCTGCCCCAGTCGGGCTGGCCGGTGACCGGGCAGTTCGAGCGCAGCAGGTCGGACACGAGCGTTTCCTCCACCGGCGCTTCGTCCTCGGCGTCGGCCGCCGACAGCAGCGACGGATCGGGTTCGTACACGTCGGTGTCGAGGTCGAGCCGGTCGAGCGACAGCCCGTCGAGTTCTTCCATCTCGAGCTTGGCGAAATCGTGCGGCGACACGAGCTGCACCGACACGCTCGCGCCGCACGCGGCCGACACGTCGCGCTTGAGCGCGTCGCGCACCGCGTCGACCGAGTCGAACTTCGATTGCGCGAACGAGCCGAGATACAGCTTGAACGACTTCGATTCGACGATGCTCGGCGATTCGGCCGGCACGTAGAACGTCGCGACCGCGACCTGCGGCTTGCCGCGCGCATTGAGCCACGACAGCTCGTACGCGTTCCAGATGTCGGTGCCGAAGAACGGCAGCGCCGACGTGATGCCGAGTTGCTCGCGCGCGCCGGCGCGCGGGATCGGGAACAGCAGCGACGCGTCGTACTGCGTGGCATAGACGGTGGCCTTGCCGAGCGGGGAGTGTTCGGGATTCATTGCGTGACGCCTTTACGACAGGAAGAGGCGGTAAGCCGGATTGGCGCTCTCTTCGACATACGGATAGCCGAGTGCCGCGAGGAAGCGCTCGAACTCGGTGCGATCGGCCTGCGGCACCTGCAGCCCGACGAGGATCGAGCTGTAGTCCGCGCCCTGGTTGCGGTAGTGGAACAGGCTGATGTTCCATTCCGGCGCCATCGACGACAGGAACTTCATCAGCGCGCCGGGCCGCTCCGGGAATTCGAAGCGGAACAGGCGTTCGTCCAGCGCGAGCGGCGAGCGGCCGCCCACCATGTAGCGGATATGTTCCTTTGACAGTTCGTCGTGCGTCAGGTCGACGCTCTTGAAGCCGTGCGACTCGAAATTCTCGGCGATCTCGGCCGATTCGCCGCGGCGCTTGATCTGCACGCCGACGAAGATGTGCGCGGACTGCGCATCGGCGATCCGGTAGTTGAACTCGGTGACGTTGCGGTCGCCGACGAGCGAGCAGAAGCGCTTGAAGCTGCCGCGTTCCTCGGGGATGGTGACCGCGAACACGGCTTCGCGTGCTTCGCCGACTTCCGCGCGTTCGGCGACGAAGCGCATCCGGTCGAAGTTCATGTTCGCGCCCGACGTGACCGCGACGAGCGTCTGGTTCTCGATGCCTTCGCGTTCCGCGTAGCGCTTGGCGCCCGCGACCGCGAGCGCGCCCGACGGTTCGAGCACGCTGCGCGTATCCTGGAAAACGTCCTTGATCGCCGCGCACAGTGCGTCGGTGTCGACCGTCACGACGCCGTCGAGGAATTCGCGGCACAGCCGGAAGGTTTCCTCGCCGACGAGCTTCACCGCGGTGCCGTCCGCGAACAGGCCGACCTCGCTCAGCTCGACGCGCTCGCCCTTCTGCAGCGATTGCGCCATCGCGCAGGAATCCTCGGCCTGCACGCCGAACACCTTGATCTCCGGACGCACCGCCTTGACGTACGCGGCCACGCCGGACGCGAGCCCGCCGCCGCCGATCGGCACGAAGATCGCGTGGATCGGGCCCTGGTGCTGGCGCAGGATCTCCATCGCAATCGTGCCCTGGCCGGCGATCACGTACGGATCGTCGAACGGGTGGACGAACGTGAGATCGCGCTCGGCCTGCACCTTGACCGCGTGCGCATACGCATCGCTGTACGATTCGCCCGCCTGGATCACCTCGACGCTCGGGCCGCCGTGCGTACGCACCGCATCGACCTTCACCTGCGGCGTCGTGACCGGCACGACGATCACGGCCTTGACGCCCATCCGGGCCGCCGAGAACGCGACGCCCTGCGCGTGGTTGCCGGCCGAGGCCGTAATCACGCCGCGCGCGAGCGCGTCGGCCGGAATGTGCGCCATCTTGTTGTACGCGCCGCGCAGCTTGAACGAGAACACCGGCTGGTTGTCCTCGCGCTTCAGGTAAACGGGGTTGCGCAGCCGTGCCGACAGATTGCGGGCGGGTTCGAGTTCCGTCTCGAGCGCGACGTCGTAGACGCGCGCGGTGAGGATTTTCTTCAGGTAATCGTGGGATGCCATGGACGCTCGCGTGCAGTGCGGAAAGCAGACGGTAAAGGATCAATGATAGCGCCAAGGGTCCGTGCGCACGCAAGCGGTATGCCGGGCGCACCGCCGTGGCGTGGCCCCGCGCGCGTATTTGACGGATGCGACGCCCGTTTTTTACTGGTTTAACTGCACGTTAACTGCGCGGTTACCGACCGGACGGATGGCGAATGCCGCAGCAAAACCGCGCAGGCCCAGGCGTGGCGCGGGTTGCGGGGATAGCCCCACGACCTGTCCGGCGTGTCACGGACGACCCGATCATGGGTTAGAATTCCGTTTTGAATCAAGGATCGGAAGATGCAGAGGCACCCTCGGATCGCCCCATTGAAGCCGACGCCGCGTGCAGCCAGCCCCGCGGCGGAGCGGCATGCGCGCCGCGCGCGATCGTGCTGATGGCTCCGAGTGCCGCCAGGCCCTGCCGGCCCGGAACGGTGAGTCCAGACCCGCTCCGGCCCCATGCGAGATAGTCGCGCGCCTGGCACCAGAACAGATTTCCCCAAGATTGCGCGTACGCGCTTGCCGACGCCCGTTCACGGTGTATCGGCCCTCCGAGTCGTCCGAACATGAACGCACCACAAGTTTTCGATCCGCATGGCGCGGCCGCCGCCGTCGCTGCCGACCCCGCGCCCCGACTGCGCGAGATTCCCTATAACTACACGTCCTTCTCCGACCGCGAGATCGTGATCCGCCTGCTCGGCGAGGAGGCGTGGTCGGTGCTCGACGAGCTGCGCGCCGAGCGCCGCACGGGTCGCTCGGCACGGATGCTGTACGAGGTGCTCGGCGACATCTGGGTCGTGCGCCGCAACCCGTACCTGCAGGACGACCTGCTCGACAACCCGAAGCGCCGCGCGCTCCTGATCGAGGCGCTGAACCACCGCCTGACCGAGATCGGCAAGCGCCGCCGCGCCGACCTGACCGAGCACCACGACGACGCGGGCCGCGAGCGCGCATCGCGTGTCGAGATGCTCGAGACGGCCGCGCAGCGCGCGGTCGACGAGTTCGCCGACGAATTCGAGAAAATGGCCGACCTGCGCCGTCGCGCGACCAAGGCGCTCGGCCGCTGCACGCAGAAGGACAACATCCGCTTCGACGGGCTGTCGCGCGTGTCGCACGTGACCGACGCGACCGACTGGCGTGTCGAATACCCGTTCGTCGTGCTGACCCCCGATACCGAAGCCGAGATCGCGGCGCTGATCAAGGCCTGCTTCGAACTCGGCCTGACCGTGATTCCGCGCGGCGGCGGCACCGGCTACACGGGCGGCGCGGTGCCGCTCACGCCGTTCTCCGCGGTGGTCAACACCGAGAAGCTCGAACAGCTCGGCGCGGTCGAACTCACCGAGCTGCCGGGCGTCGCGCACAAGGTGCCGACGATCTTCTCCGGCGCGGGCGTCGTCACGCGCCGCGTGACCGAAGCGGCCGAGGCGGCCGGCTACGTGTTCGCGGTCGATCCGACCTCGCTCGACGCATCGTGCATCGGAGGCAACGTCGCGATGAACGCGGGCGGCAAGAAGGCCGTGCTGTGGGGCACCGCGCTCGACAACCTGGCCTGGTGGCGGATGGTCGACCCGGACGGCAACTGGCTCGAAGTCACGCGCCACGAGCACAACCAGGGCAAGATCCACGACATCGCGGTCGCGCGTTTCGAGCTGAAGTGGTTCGACGGCGCGTACGCGCCGGGCGAGAGGCTGCTGCGCACCGAGATGCTCGAGATCGAAGGCCGGCGCTTCCGCAAGGAAGGCCTCGGCAAGGACGTGACCGACAAGTTCCTCGCCGGCCTGCCGGGCGTGCAGAAGGAAGGTTGCGACGGGCTCATCACGTCCGCGCGCTGGGTGCTGCACAAGATGCCCGCGCACACGCGCACCGTGTGCCTCGAATTCTTCGGCCAGGCGCGCGAGGCGATTCCGAGCATCGTCGAGATCAAGGACTACCTGTTCGAAACGTCGAAGCAGGGCGGCGCGATCCTCGCGGGCCTCGAGCACCTCGACGAGCGCTACCTGCGCGCGGTCGGCTACGCGACCAAGAGCAAGCGCAACGCATTCCCCAAGATGGTGCTGATCGGCGACATCGTCGGCGACGACGCCGATGCGGTCGCGCACGCGACGTCCGAAGTGATCCGGATGGCGAACGGCAAGAGCGGCGAAGGCTTCGTCGCGGTCAGCGCGGAGGCGCGCAAGCGCTTCTGGCTCGACCGCAGCCGCACGGCCGCGATCGCGAAGCACACCAACGCGTTCAAGATCAACGAAGACGTCGTCATCCCGCTGAACCGGATGGGCGAGTACACCGACGGC
Source organism: Burkholderia sp. IDO3 (assembly GCF_003366075.1). Taxonomy (NCBI): domain Bacteria; kingdom Pseudomonadati; phylum Pseudomonadota; class Betaproteobacteria; order Burkholderiales; family Burkholderiaceae; genus Burkholderia; species Burkholderia sp. IDO3. Next base: position 3,102,148 of record NZ_CP028963.1, on the reverse strand, counting down.
ATCGAGCGGATCAACATCGAGCTGTCGCTGAAGAACAAGCTGCAGCTGGTGGACGCGCTCGAAGCGTTCTTCAGGGCCGGCAACCTGCCGCTCGGCAAGACCGACGACGCGAACGAAATCCCGAGCGCCGAGCTGCTGGAAGACCGCGTGCAGCAGGCGCTGGAGTTGCTCAAGCGCGTGCGCGCGCGTTGGGAGTTCGTGCGCGACCGGCTCGACCAGCCGCTGCGCGAGGCGCAGCATTACCTCGTGCAGCTCGGTTACGAGGCGCTCGCCGAGAAGTTCGCGGATCGCGCGGACGACCAGCCGGGCGCGACCGTGTTCCACGTCACGCAGGACCGCACGGTCCGCATTTCGTGGAAGCAGGAGATCCGCGCGGAGCTGCGCACGATCTTCAACGGCGGCGCGTTCAAGCAGATCCTCGACGAAGCGCAGGCGATCCACAAGCGCGTGCTGCGCGGCCGCGTGTTCGTCGCGCTGCACATGCACGCGGGCGACGGCAACGTCCACACGAACCTGCCGGTCAACTCCGACAACTACGAGATGCTGCAGGATGCGCACGCGGCGGTTGCGCGCATCATGACGCTCGCGCGTTCGCTCGACGGCGTGATCTCCGGCGAACACGGGATCGGCATCACGAAGCTCGAGTTCCTGACCGACGACGAGATCGCCGAATTCCGCGCGTACAAGCAGCGCGTCGACCCGAACGGCCGCTTCAACAAGGGCAAGCTGCTCGACGGCGCCGACCTGCGCAACGCGTACACGCCCAGCTTCGGGCTGATGGGTTACGAGTCGCTGATCATGAAGCAGTCCGACATCGGCGCGATCGCCGATTCGGTGAAGGACTGCCTGCGCTGCGGCAAGTGCAAGCCGGTGTGCGCGACCCACGTGCCGCGCGCGAACCTGCTGTACAGCCCGCGCAACAAGATTCTCGCGACGTCGTTGCTGGTCGAGGCGTTCCTGTACGAGGAGCAGACCCGCCGCGGCGTGTCGATCAAGCACTGGGACGAGTTCAACGACGTGGCCGACCACTGCACGGTGTGCCACAAGTGCGTGACACCGTGCCCGGTGAAGATCGACTTCGGCGACGTCACGATGAACATGCGCAACCTGTTGCGCAAGATGGGCAAGAAGAAGTTCAATGCCGGCAATGCGGCGGGCATGTTCTTCCTGAACGCGACCAATCCGCAGACGATCAACGCCGCGCGCAGCGTGATGATGGGCGTCGGCTACAAGGCGCAGCGCTTCGCGAACGACATGCTGAAGAAGGTCGTGACGAAGCAGACGCAGCACCCGCCCGCGACGACCGGCAAGCCGCCCGTCGTCGAGCAGGTGATTCACTTCGTCAACAAGAAGATGCCGGGCAACCTGCCGAAGAAGACGGCGCGCGCGCTGCTCGACATCGAGGACAACAAGATCGTGCCGATCATCCGCAACCCGAAGTCGACGACCGTCGATTCGGAAGCGGTGTTCTACTTCCCGGGCTGCGGTTCCGAGCGCCTGTTCTCGCAGGTCGGCCTCGCGACGCAGGCGATGCTGTGGGAAGCGGGCGTGCAGACCGTGCTGCCGCCGGGCTACCTGTGCTGCGGTTATCCGCAGCGCGGCTCGGGCCAGTACGACAAGGCCGAGAAGATCGTCACCGACAACCGCGTGCTGTTCCACCGGGTCGCGAACACGCTCAACTACCTCGACATCAAGACGGTGGTCGTGTCGTGCGGCACCTGCTACGACCAGCTCGCGGGCTACGAATTCGACAAGATCTTCCCGGGCTGCCGGATCATCGACATCCACGAGTTCCTGCTCGAGAAGGGGATGAAGCTCGACGGCGTCACGGGCACGCGCTACATGTATCACGACCCGTGCCACACGCCGATCAAGACGATGGATCCGGTGAAACTCGTCAACGAGCTGATGGGCACGGAGAAGGACGGCTACAAGATCGAGAAGAACGAGCGCTGCTGCGGCGAATCGGGCACGCTCGCGGTCACGCGTCCGGACATCTCCACGCAGGTCCGCTTCCGCAAGGAAGAGGAAATCCGCAAGGGCGCGGCCAAGCTGCGCAGCATCCCGGTCGTGGCCGGCGATGCACCGGCGCCGGCCGCCGCGGCCGAGAACGGCCCGGACGTGAAGATCCTGACGAGCTGCCCGTCGTGCCTGCAGGGCCTGTCGCGCTACAGCGAGGACGCGAACCTCGAGGCCGACTACATCGTGGTCGAAATCGCGCGTCAGACGCTCGGCGAGAACTGGATGGCCGACTATGTCGCACACGCGAACAATGGCGGGATCGAGCGCGTGCTGGTCTAATGCGGGCATGACGACCGCCCGGCGGGGCTTGGGATGAGAGCGGGCGCCGGCGCTGAAACGCCGGCGCCCGTCCACATGGGAGCGACGATGGAATGCGTGTTTTGCCGTGAAGACGGTGGCGAGGTGCTCTGGCAGGACGACGTGCTGCGCGTCGTCCTTGCGACGGGCGAGCACGAGTACCCGGGCTTCTGCCGGGTGATCTGGGGCGCGCACGTGGCCGAGTTCTCCGATCTCGGCGAACCCGAGCGGGCACATCTGATGCGCGTGGTGTACGCGGTGGAGCGGGCCGTGCGCCGCGTGATGCAGCCGAACAAGGTGAATCTCGCGAGCCTCGGCAACATGGTGCCGCACGTGCACTGGCACGTGATCCCGCGCTTCTCGAACGACGCCCATTTCCCGCAGCCCGTGTGGGCGCCGCGCCAGCGCAGCGTGTCCGGGGCGCTGCTGCGCACGCGCGCGGCGCAGGCCTCGCTGCTGCACAATGCGGTGCGCGAGGAAATTCAACGAACGACCGATCCGAGGCAGCCATGAGCGGTTTGACTTCCACGACGCCGATTCCGTCCGGCGTCGTCGTGCACGCAGTGTCGCGCGTGCTCGAATTGCAGTACCCGAACGGCGACAGTTTCCGGATCCCGTTCGAGCTGATGCGCGTCTATTCGCCGTCGGCCGAGGTGCGCGGCCACGGGCCCGGCCAGGAAACCCTGCAGACGGGCAAGCGCGAAGTGACGATCACCGCGCTCGAGGGCGTGGGCAACTACGCGCTGCAGCCGACGTTCTCCGACGGCCATTCCACCGGCATCTACTCGTGGGATCTGCTGTACGAGCTGGCGACGCAGCAGGACGCGCTGTGGCGCGACTATTTCGACAAACTGAAGGCGGCGGGCGTCGAGCGCGACGCGCCGATGCAGGCGGCCCCCGCGCCGCACGGCCACTGCCACTGAAATCGACGGCGCCCGCTCGGCGCCGTCTTGCCATTTACTGAGGATCAACGCGATGAGCAAAACCCACTTCGGCTTCGAAAGCGTCGAGGAAAACGAAAAAGCGAAGAAAGTGGCGGGCGTGTTCCATTCGGTCGCAAGCAACTACGATCTGATGAACGACCTGATGTCGGCCGGCATGCACCGCGCATGGAAGGCGTTCACGATCGCGCAGGCGAACGTGCGCCCGGGCTTCAAGGTGCTCGACATCGCCGCCGGCACCGGCGACCTGACCAAGGCGTTCGCGAAGGCGGCGGGCCCGACCGGCGAAGTCTGGCATACCGACATCAACGAATCGATGCTGCGCGTTGGCCGCGACCGGCTGCTCGACAAGGGCATCGTGACGCCGTCGCTGCTGTGCGACGCGGAGAAAACGCCGTTTCCGGACAATTACTTCGACGTGGTCACGGTCGCGTTCGGACTGCGCAACATGACGCACAAGGACGCCGCGCTCGCCGAGATGCGCCGCGTGACGAAGCCCGGCGGCCGCGTGATGGTGCTGGAATTCTCGAAAGTCTGGGATCCGCTGAAAAAAGCCTACGATTTGTATTCTTTCAAAGTATTACCGTGGCTTGGCGACAAGTTCGCGAAAGATGCTGAAAGTTACCGGTATCTTGCTGAATCTATCCGGATGCACCCCGATCAGGACACCCTGAAGACGATGATGGAACAAGCAGGCCTCGACGCCGTCAAATATTACAATTTGTCAGGTGGCGTGGTAGCTTTACACCTAGGAACCAAGTACTAAGGGGTTCTTTCCATACATTCGCCTTACATCTGGAGAAACTGATGGCCGAATCGCGTTCGTTGTTCAACCGTAGCAAGCCGTCGAAGCCGTGGGCTCGACGGGTCGGCACGCTGCTGATGGTCGGCCTGCTCACGGCCGGCACGTTCGCATCGCTCGACGCTGAAGCCAAGCGCATGGGCGGTGGGCGCAGCATCGGCCGCCAGAGCTCAACCGTCACGCAGCGCCAGGCCACGCCGCCGGCGCAGCCGATGCAGCAGGCCGCGCCGTCGCAGGCGCAGCGCGCGAACCCGGCCGCTCCCGCAGCGGCCGCGCAGCCGAACCGCTCGCGCTGGCTCGGGCCGATCGCCGGTCTCGCGGCCGGCCTCGGCATCGCGGCGCTGCTGTCGCACTTCGGCCTCGGCGAAGCGTTCGCCGGCATGATGTCGAACCTCATCGTGATCGCGCTGCTCGCGATGATCGGCATCTGGCTGGTCCGCAAGTTCATGAACCGTCGCCGTCCGCAGGAGCCGGCGTACTCGGTGGGCGGCTCGGCATCGTCGTCGGGCAGCTACTCGCAAGGCCCGTCGTTCCAGCAGGGCAACACCGGCAGCAACTATGCGGGCAGCGGCAGCAGCTACGCGAACGAAGCGCAGGGCGTGTTCGGCGGCGGCGCGCCGGCCGCCGCAGCGGCGGGCGCAATGGCGGCCGCGCCGCTGCAGGTGCCGGCCGGCTTCGACACGGAAGCGTTCCTGCGCAGCGCGAAGGTCTATTTCGTGCGCCTGCAGGCGGCATGGGACCAGGGCAACCTGGCCGACATCCGCGAGTTCACGACACCCGAAATGTTCGCCGAGATCAAGATCGACCTCGATTCGCGCGGCAACGAGTCGAACCAGACCGACGTCGTGCAGCTCGACGCGGAACTGGTCGGGATCGAGGATCGCGGCATCGAGCAGTCGGCGAGCGTGCGCTTCCACGGCCTGATCCGCGAATCGGCGAATGCGTCGGCCGCGCCGTTCGACGAGGTGTGGAACCTGTCGAAGTCGGGCAGTCAGGGCTGGTTGCTCGCGGGTATCCAGCAGATCAACACGCACTGAACGTGGCTGGCGGCCCCGCCCGCCGGCTTTCCGGGCGACGGCCGCCGCGCTGCGACCGGTTGCCGCCCGGATGTGCGGTCGGCCGCGGTCTGCCGACGATCCGACGTTACAATAGAAACCCGCGCGGGCGCCCGGCCCGCGCGGGTTTTTTCTTTCCCAGCCCGATGACCTTTGCCGCCAAGCCTTTTGCTGCTGCTGTCAATCACCTGCTCGCGCGCGAATCGTGGGCGCGCGACCGCCTGATCCCCTACGCGGGCAAGACCGCCCGGCTCGACGTGCCGCCCGTCACGCTCACGCTGCTCGTGCAGCCCGACGGCTACCTGTCCGCGGTCGAAGCGCACGATGCGCAACACGTCGACGTGTCGATCGCGCTCGCGGGCGACACGGTCGCCGCATTCCTGCAGGGCGGCCAGGCGGCCGTGATGAAGCACGTGAAGATCGAGGGCGACGCGGAGTTCGCGACGCAGATCGCGAAACTGGCCGAGCATCTGCGCTGGGAACCCGAAGAAGATCTCGCGAAGCTGGTTGGCGACGCGGCGGCGTACCGGATCGCGACGGTCGTGCGCGACGCCGGCGCGCGTGCGCGCCGCACCGGCCGCAACGTGCTCGATTCCGTCGCTGAATACTGGCTCGACGAAAACCCGCAGGTCGTCCGGCGCACGGCGCTCGGCGGCTTCGATGCCGAGCTCGCGCGCGCGCGCGATGCGCTCGCGCGGGTCGAAAAGCGGGTCGAGCGACTCGAACAGAAAATCGGCGCGCGCACGGGTTCCGGCCCGCGCGGCGCGCACTGAGGGCAGCAGGGCATGCGCATTTTCCGTTTCATCAAGATTGTCTACACCGTCATCCGCTTCGGCCTCGACGAGGTGATGCTGTCCCGGATCGACGACCGGCGCGTGAAGTTGCTGCTGCGCGTCACGACGATCGGCCGCCGTTATTCGTCGCCGCCCGCGGTGCGGCTGCGGCACGCGCTCGAAAGCCTCGGCCCGATCTTCGTGAAGTTCGGCCAGGTGTTGTCGACGCGCCGCGATCTGCTGTCCGTCGATTTCGCGAACGAACTCGCGAAGCTGCAGGACCAGGTGCCGCCGTTCGATTCGGCGGTCGCGATCGCGATCATCGAGAAGTCGCTCGGCGCGCCGGTCGACGAGCTGTTCGACGAATTCGAGCGCGAGCCGGTCGCGAGCGCGTCGATCGCGCAGGTGCATTTCGCGAAACTCAAGCAGGGCCCGCACGCGGGCAAGGCCGTCGCGGTCAAGGTGCTGCGCCCGAACATGTTGCCGGTGATCGATTCCGACCTCGCGCTGATGCGCGACATCGCGACGTGGACCGAGCGGATGTGGGCCGACGGCCGGCGCCTGAAGCCGCGCGAAGTCGTCGCCGAATTCGACAAGTATCTGCACGACGAGCTCGACCTGATGCGCGAGGCCGCGAACGGCAGCCAGCTGCGCCGCAACTTCGCGGGCCTCGACCTGCTGCTCGTGCCGGAGATGTTCTGGGATTTCTCGACGTCGCAGGTGCTCGTGATGGAGCGCATGACGGGCGTGCCGATCAGCCAGGTCGAGACGCTGCGCACGGCGGGCGTCGACATCAAGAAGCTGGCGCGCGAAGGCGTCGAGATCTTCTTCACTCAGGTGTTCCGCGACGGCTTCTTCCATGCGGACATGCACCCGGGCAACATCCAGGTGAGCCTCGATCCGAAGACCTTCGGCCGCTACATCGCGCTCGATTTCGGGATCGTCGGCGCGCTGTCCGACTTCGACAAGAATTACCTCGCGCAGAACTTCCTCGCGTTCTTCAAGCGCGATTACCACCGCGTCGCGACGCTGCACCTCGAATCGGGCTGGGTGCCGCCCGAGACGCGCGTCGAGGAGCTCGAAAGTGCGATCCGCGCGGTGTGCGAGCCGTATTTCGACCGCGCGCTGAAGGACATTTCGCTCGGCCAGGTGCTGATGCGCCTGTTCTCGACGTCGCGCCGCTTCAACGTCGAGATCCAGCCGCAGCTGGTGCTGCTGCAGAAGACGATGCTGAACGTCGAAGGGCTCGGCCGCTCGCTCGACCCCGAACTCGACCTGTGGAAGACCGCGAAACCGTATCTCGAGCGCTGGATGACCGAGCAGATCGGCCTGCGCGGCTGGTATGAGCGTTTCAAGGTCGAAGCGCCGCAATGGAGCAAGACGCTGCCGCAACTGCCGCGCCTGCTCCATCACGCGATGGCGGCGCGCCACGACGCGCCGCGCGCGGCGAGCGAGGACCTGATGCGTCAGATCCTCATCGAGCAGAAACGGACGAACCGGCTGATGCAGGCGCTGCTGATCTTCGGCCTGGCCGTCGGCGTCGGCGCGCTGGTCGCGCGCGTGCTGCTCGCGCTCGCGTACGGCGCATGACCGAAAGGAGCAGTGCGATGTCCGAACCGAAACAACCTTCAGCGCCGGGCGCGGCCGAATTCGCGACGCGCGACCCCGGCAACGCATCGTTCTGGGACGAGCGTTTCGCGCGCGGCGTGACGCCGTGGGAATTCGGCGGCGTGCCGGACGGGTTTCGCGCGTTCGCGCAGCGGCGCGAGCCGTGCGCGGTGCTGATTCCGGGCTGCGGCAGCGCGCAGGAGGCCGGCTGGCTCGCGCAGGCCGGCTGGCCCGTGCGCGCGATCGATTTCGCCGCGCGGGCGGTGTCGGCCGCGAAGGTGCAACTCGGTGCGCATGCGGACGTCGTCGAGCAGGCCGATTTCTTCGCGTACCAGCCGCCGTTCGACGTGCAGTGGGTGTACGAGCGCGCGTTCCTGTGCGCGCTGCCGCCGAGCCTGCGCGCGGACTATGCGGCGCGGATGGCCGAACTGCTGCCCGCCGGCGGATTGCTGGCCGGCTATTTCTTCGTGATGGCGAAACCGAAGGGGCCGCCGTTCGGAATCGAGCGTGCCGAACTCGATGCGCTGCTCGCGCCGTACTTCGAACCGATCGAGGATCTGCCCGTGACCGATTCGCTGGCCGTGTTCGAAGGGCACGAGCGCTGGCTCACGTGGCGCCGTCGTTGATCCCCGTCGTTGTGCTCCGTTGCCGGAGCGCGCCGGGGGTTTCGGCTATAATTCAAGGTTTTGCAAGCCGTTTCCAGTTTCTGCGGGATAAATATCATGCCGATCTACGCCTATCGATGCGAAGCGTGCGGTTTCGCGAAGGATGTGCTTCAGAAGATGAGCGACGCGCCGCTGTCGCAGTGTCCGGAATGCGGGAAGGATGCTTTTCGCAAGCAGGTCACCGCCGCCGGCTTCCAGCTGAAGGGTTCCGGCTGGTATGTCACCGATTTCCGCGGCGGCTCGGGCGGCACCAGCGCGCCGGCCACGGCGTCGGGCGACGGTGCTGCAGCGCCGGCCGACGCAGCGCCCGCGGCAGCCGCGCCGGCCGCCGCGAGTTCCGAAAGTACGACGGCGAGCGCTGCGCCGGCCCCGGCCGCGGCGCCCGCCGCCGGCAGTTGACAGTCGCGGCCCGGTCGGGCCGCGCCCACACCGCGCCGCCGGCGCGGTTCATTGACGGCAGATGATGAAAAAGACGACCCTGAAATCGGTGTTTCTGACCGGCCTGCTGGTTCTCGTCCCGCTCGCGATCACGCTGTGGGTGCTCGGTCTCATCATCGGCACGATGGATCAGACGCTGCTCCTGCTGCCCGAATCGTGGCAGCCCGAGCGCGTGCTCGGTTTCCGCCTGCCGGGGATCGGCGCGGTGCTGACGCTCGCGTTCATCTTCGTGGTCGGGCTGGCCACGCAGAACTTCATCGGCCAGAAGCTCGTCACGTGGTGGAACGCGGTCGTGCGTCACATCCCGGTCGTCGGGCCGATCTACACGAGCGTCAAGCAGGTGTCGGACACGCTGCTGTCGAGCAGCGGCAACGCGTTCCGCAAGGCGCTGCTGATCGAATACCCGCGTCGCGGCTCGTATACGATCGCGTTTCTGACCGGTGCGCCCGGCGGCGACGTGGTCAACCATCTGACGGAAGAGTACGTGAGCGTGTACGTGCCCACGACGCCGAACCCGACGTCGGGCTTCTTCCTGATGCTGCCCAAGAGCGAAGTCATCGAACTCGACATGTCGGTCGATGCCGCGCTCAAGTACATCGTCTCGATGGGCGTCGTGGCGCCTCCGGCGCCGGCTCCGGCGCCCGCCCGCCGTCCCGTCGAGCCGCCGCTGTAAGTAAAGAATCATCGCCCGGGCCGCGCGTTGCGGCGCCCGTTGATCAAACCGAACGAAAGCAAACATCATGTCGATGCGTACTGAATACTGCGGTCTCGTGACCGAACACCTGCTGGGCCAAACCGTGTCGCTGTGCGGCTGGGTGCAGCGCCGCCGCGATCACGGCGGTGTGATCTTCATCGACCTGCGCGATCGTGAAGGCCTCGTGCAGGTGGTGTGCGATCCGGATCGCGCGGAAATGTTCGCGACCGCCGAAGGCGTGCGCAACGAGTTCTGCGTGCAGATCAAGGGCCTCGTGCGCAACCGTCCGGAAGGCACGGTCAACGCCGGCCTGAAGAGCGGCAAGATCGAAGTGCTGTGCCACGAACTGAACGTGCTGAACGCGTCGGTCACGCCGCCGTTCCAGCTCGACGACGACAACCTGTCGGAAACGACGCGCCTCACGCACCGCGTGCTCGACCTGCGCCGTCCGCAGATGCAGCACAATCTGCGCCTGCGCTACCGCGTCGCGATCGAGGCACGCAAGTACCTCGACGAGCAGGGCTTCATCGACATCGAAACGCCGATGCTGACGAAGAGCACGCCGGAAGGCGCGCGCGACTACCTCGTGCCGTCGCGCGTGAACGCGGGCCAGTTCTTCGCGCTGCCGCAGTCGCCGCAGCTGTTCAAGCAGCTGCTGATGGTCGCGAACTTCGACCGTTACTACCAGATCACCAAGTGCTTCCGCGACGAAGACCTGCGCGCCGACCGTCAGCCGGAATTCACGCAGATCGACTGCGAAACGTCGTTCCTCGGCGAGCAGGAAATCCGCGACCTGTTCGAAGACATGATCCGTCACATCTTCAAGACGACGATCGACGTCGAGCTCGACGCGACGTTCCCGGTGATGCCGTACTCGGAAGCGATGGCGCGTTTCGGTTCGGACAAGCCGGACCTGCGCGTGCAGCTCGAATTCACCGAGCTGACCGACGCGATGAAGGACGTCGACTTCAAGGTGTTCAGCACGCCGGCCAACGCGAAGGACGGCCGTGTCGCGGCGCTGCGCGTGCCGAAGGGCAGCGAGCTGTCGCGCGGCGACATCGACGGCTACACGGAATTCGTGCGCATCTACGGCGCGAAGGGCCTCGCATGGATCAAGGTCAACGAGAAGGCGAAGGGCCGCGACGGCCTGCAAAGCCCGATCGTCAAGAACCTGCACGACGCATCGATCGCGGCGATCCTCGAGCGCACCGGCGCTGAAGACGGCGACATCATCTTCTTCGCGGCCGACCGCGCGAAGGTCGTCAACGACAGCCTCGGCGCACTGCGCCTGAAGATCGGCCATTCGGAATTCGGCAAGGCGAACGGCCTCGTCCAGGCCGGCTGGAAGCCGCTGTGGGTCGTCGACTTCCCGATGTTCGAATACGACGACGAAGATGCGCGCTACGTCGCGGCGCACCACCCGTTCACGAGCCCGAAGGACGAGCACCTCGAATACCTCGAGACCGATCCGGGCCGTTGCCTCGCGAAGGCCTACGACATGGTGCTGAACGGCTGGGAAATCGGCGGCGGCTCGGTGCGTATCCACCGCGAGGAAGTGCAGAGCAAGGTGTTCCGCGCGCTGAAGATCGGTGCGGAAGAAGCGCAGCTGAAGTTCGGCTTCCTGCTGGACGCACTGCAGTACGGCGCGCCGCCGCACGGCGGTATCGCATTCGGTCTCGACCGCATCGTCACGATGATGGCCGGCGCCGACTCGATCCGCGACGTGATCGCGTTCCCGAAGACGCAGCGTGCGCAGGATCTGCTCACGCAGGCGCCGAGCCCGGTGGACGAGCGTCAACTGCGCGAACTGCACATCCGTCTGCGTCAGCCGGAACAGCCGAAGGCGTAACGCGCGCACGACACCCAACGAAAAAGGCGCCGTGATGCGCCTTTTTCGTTTTTTGCGGTACAGTCGCAGCACTTGCCGCACGTTCGGGCACGGGCCCGCCGCACGGCCCAGTGCCGCATGAAACCAAGATGACGAAGCCGCCGAAAATCCCCGAATCCGTTCTCGTCGTGATCTACACGCCCGAACTCGACGTGCTGGTGATCAAGCGTGCCGACCAGCCCGATTTCTGGCAATCGGTGACCGGATCGAAGGACGCGCTCGACGAGCCGCTCGCGCTCACCGCCGCGCGCGAAGTGGCCGAGGAAACCGGCATCTCGGTCGGCACGCACGATGTGCCGGCCACCGCGCTGGTCGACTGGCGCCACCGGATCGAATACGCCATCTATCCGCAATACCTGCATCGCTACGCGCCGGGCGTCACGCGCAATGTCGAGCACTGGTTCGGCCTGTGCGTGCCGGGCCGCGTCGACGTGACGCTGTCGCCGCGCGAGCACGTCGACCATGCATGGCTGCCGTTCCGCGAAGCGGCCGCGCGCTGTTTCTCGCCGTCGAACGCCGAAGCGATCCTGCAATTGCCCGTGCGCGTGGCGCTCGCCCGCGCGCCGCACGGCTCGTCCGCATGAATGCGGAAACCCGCAAGCGCTTCGCGCAATTGCGGCAGATGTTCCTGCAGGAGCGCGGCTCCGCGTCGCGGCTCGCATTCACGGCCGGCAACACGGTGCGGCTGTGCGAGACCGGCAGCGCATTCTTCAGCGCGCTGATCGAGCGGATCGATGCGGCGCGCGAGCAGGTGATGCTCGAAACCTACATCTTCTGCGACGATGCGGCCGGCCGCCCGGTGTCGGATGCGCTGATTCGCGCGGCGCAGCGCGGCGTGCGCGTGCGCGTGATCACCGACGGCGTCGGCACCGCGCGCCTGCCGCTGTTCGACACGTGGGCTGCGGCCGGCGTCGAGCATTGCATCTACAACCGTTACCTGTTCGGCCGCTTCGGCTTCTCGCGCACGCACCGCAAGCTCGCGGTGATCGACCAGACGGCCGCGTTCTGCGGCGGCATCAACATCGTCGACGACTTCACGCAGGGCAGCGCGACGCTGCCGTTTCCGCGCTGGGATTTCGCGGTCGAGATGGCGGGGCCGGCGGTGGCGGACGTGCGTGCCGCGTTCGAACTGCAGTGGCACCGGATCCGGTTCGGCCACAAGCCGTATGCGCAGTACGCGGCGGGGCTGCACGGCGGCGAAGCGTTTCCCGACATGTTCCGGCGCTGGATGCGCAGCCACCGGTGGGTCAAGGCCGGCGCGCTGCGGATCGTGACGGAGCCGAGCGTCGCGTTCGTCGCGCGCGACAACGTCGTGAACCGCCGTGCGATCGAGAAGGCCTATCTCGCGGCGATCGGCCAGGCGCGCCACCGGATCCTGCTCGCGAACCCGTACTTCATGCCGGGCCGCAAGCTGCGCCGCGCGCTGACGGGCGCGGCACGCCGTGGCGTCGACGTGCGCATCCTGATCGGACGCAACGAATTCACGGCGCTCGATACGGCCGTGCCGTTCCTGTATCACTCGCTGTTGCGCGCCGGCGTGCGCGTGGCGGAATATGACAAGACGATCCTGCACGGCAAGGTGGCCGTGATCGACGACAATTGGGCGACGGTCGGCTCGTCGAATCTGGACGCGCTGAGCCTGATGCTGAACAATGAGGCCAATGTCGTGCTGGTGCGCTACGACACGGTCACGAACGAGCTGCGCGACGCGATCGCGGCCGCCTTCTCCGAAGGCCGCGAAATCGACGCCGCACGGTATGCCGCACGCCCGCGCATCGAGCGTATCCTGAACTGGCTTGCGTACAACACGTACCGCATCGTGATGAAGGCGCTGACGGTCGGCGGTTACGACTGAAGCGGACTCAGCACTCGCTTCAAAATATCTGTCCGCACGTTCGTGCGGAAAAGCCGCTCCGGTCCCGCCGGAATCGCGCAAAATAGCGGCTCGGTTAGACACCGGTTTCTAATAATTTCCTTGTTTCGCGAGCGGCCGCACTCAATAATAGTACGGCCGTTCGATTTTATTCGAACCCCCGAACGGTTACAGAAAAAGCTATGCGAAAAGGCGAACAGACGCGTGCCGCGATACTCGAAGCTGCTTTGGACCTCGCCAGCCGTGACGGGCTGGAGGGGCTGACGATCGGCCTGCTGGCCGAGCGCATGCAGATGAGCAAGAGCGGCGTGTTCGCGCACTTCGGATCGCGCGAAGACCTGCAGGTCGAGGTCGTCCGCGAGTACCACCATCGTTTCGAAAACGAGGTGTTCTTTCCGAGCCTGCGCGAGTCGCGCGGTCTGCCGCGCCTGCGGGCGATGCTGGCGCGATGGATCGAGAAGCGCATCCAGGAGGTGACGACTGGCTGCATCTACATCAGCGGCGCCGTCGAGTACGACGACCGGCCCGACAGCCCCGTGCGCGAGCAGTTGATCGCGAGCGTGACCGCCTGGCGTGCCGCGTTGCTGCGCGCCATTTCGCAGGCGAAGGAAGAAGGCCATCTGCGTGCGGATTCCGATCCGGACCTGATGCTCTTCGAGTTGTACAGCTTCACGCTCGGCCTGCATCACGACGCCCGCTTCCTGCATTCGCCGGATGCCGTGCGCCTCACGTGGGCCGCGCTGGAAAAGACGATCGTTTCGTATCAGAGCGAGAGCCGTTAGCGGCGCGGAACCGCCCGCCGGGAGCTCGAGCCGTTTTGCCCACCTTTGGAGAGAGTCATGGGACAGTACGCCGCGCCGCTGCGCGACATGCAATTCGTGTTGCACGAGCTTCTGAACGTCGAAGCCGAGGTCAAGCAAATGCCGCGGCATGCGGACCTCGACGCCGACACGATCAACCAGGTCCTCGAGGAAGCGGGCAAGTTCTGCTCCGAGGTGCTGTTCCCGCTGAACCAGGTCGGCGACCGCGAAGGCTGCACGTATGAAGGCGACGGCGTCGTGAAGACCCCGACCGGCTTCAAGGAAGCGTACCAGCAGTACGTCGAGGCCGGCTGGCCGGCGCTCGGCTGCGATCCGGACTACGGCGGCCAGGGCCTGCCCGCGTTCGTGAACAACGCGCTCTTCGAAATGCTGAACTCGGCGAACCAGGCATGGACGATGTATCCGGGCCTGTCGCACGGCGCCTACGAGTGCCTGCACGCGCACGGCACGCCGGAACTGCAGCAGCAATATCTGCCGAAGCTCGTGTCGGGCGAATGGACGGGCACGATGTGCCTGACCGAGCCGCATTGCGGCACCGACCTCGGCATTTTGCGCACCAAGGCCGAACCGAACGTCGACGGCTCGTACTCGATCAGCGGCACGAAGATCTTCATTTCGAGCGGCGAGCACGACATGTCGAAGAACATCGTCCACCTCGTGCTCGCGCGCCTGCCGGACGCGCCGCAAGGCACGAAGGGGATCTCGCTGTTCATCGTGCCGAAATTCATTCCGGACGCCGCGGGCGAGCCGGGCGAGCGCAACGGCATCAAGTGCGGCTCGATCGAACACAAGATGGGCATCCACGGCAACTCGACGTGCGTGATGAACCTCGACGGCGCGAAGGGCTGGATGGTCGGCGAGCCGAACAAGGGTTTGAACGCGATGTTCGTGATGATGAACGCCGCGCGCCTGGGCGTCGGGATGCAGGGCCTGGGCCTCACGGAAGTCGCCTACCAGAACTCGCTGACGTACGCGAAGGAACGTCTGCAGATGCGCTCGCTGACGGGCCCGAAGGCACCGGACAAGCCGGCCGACCCGATCATCGTGCACCCGGACGTGCGTCGCATGCTGCTTACGCAGAAGGCCTACGCGGAAGGCGCGCGCGCGTTCACGTACTGGTCCGCGCTGCAGATCGACAAGGAGCTGTCGCACGGCGACGAAGCGGTGCGCAAGGAAGCGGCCGATCTCGTCGCGCTGCTCACGCCGATCATCAAGGCGTTCCTGACCGACAACGCGTTTGAGTCGACCAACCACGCGATGCAGATCTACGGCGGCCACGGCTTCATCTCCGAGTGGGGCATGGAGCAGTACGTGCGCGACGCGCGGATCAACATGATCTACGAGGGCACGAACTCGATCCAGTCGCTCGACCTGCTGGGCCGCAAGGTGCTCGGCGACATGGGCGCGAAGCTGAAGAAGTTCGGCAAGCTCGTCACGGAATTCGCGGAAGCCGAAGGCGTGAAGCCGGAGATGGCCGAGTTCATCAACCCGCTCGCCGACATCGGCGAGAAGGTGCAGAAGCTGACGATGGAAATCGGCATGAAGGCGATGCAGAACCCGGACGAAGTCGGCGCTGCTGCCGTGCCGTACCTGCGCACCGTCGGCCACCTGGTGTTCTCGTACTTCTGGGCGCGCATGGCACGCCTCGCCCTCGACAACGAAGCGTCGGGCGATCCGTTCTACAAGTCGAAGCTCGCCACCGCGCGCTTCTACTTCGCGCGCCTCCTGCCCGAGACGGCGTCGACGATCCGCGCCGCGCGCGCCGGTTCGAAGACGATGATGGAAGTCGACGAATCGCTGTTCTGACGCGAGTCCGGGCGGTGCGCGCCGCGCGCCGCCCGAACGCAACGGTTCCTGGTACTCACTTCGCCGTGCAGCCCTCACAACCCGCGCTGCACGACACTATCCGGAGACATCCCGTGAGCAATTTCCTGATTCGCAAGGTCGCCGTGCTGGGCGCCGGCGTGATGGGCGCGCAGATCGCCGCGCACCTCGTCAACGCGCGCGTGCCGGTGCTGCTGTTCGACCTGCCGGCCAAGGAAGGCCCGAAAAACGCGATCGCGCTGAAGGCGATCGAGAACCTGAAGAAGCTGTCGCCCGCGCCGTTCGGCGTGAAGGACGACGCGAAATACCTCGAAGCCGCGAACTACGAAGACGACATCGCGAAGCTCGCCGAGTGCGACGTCGTGATCGAAGCGATCGCCGAGCGGATGGACTGGAAGCACGACCTGTACAAGAAGGTCGCGCCGCACATCGCACCGAACGCGATCTTCGCGACCAACACGTCGGGCCTGTCGATCACGACGCTGTCCGAAGGTTTCTCGGACGAGCTGAAGTCGCGCTTCTGCGGCGTGCACTTCTTCAACCCGCCGCGCTACATGCACCTCGTCGAGCTGATCCCGACCGCGCATACGCGCCCGGAGATCCTCGACCAGCTCGAAACCTTCCTGACGAGCATCGTCGGCAAGGGCGTCGTGCGTGCGAAGGACACGCCGAACTTCATCGCGAACCGCGTCGGCATCTTCTCGATCCTCGCGGTGATCACCGAGGCCGCGAAGTTCGGCCTGCGCTTCGACGAAGTCGACGACCTGACGGGCAGCCGCCTCGGCCGCGCGAAGTCGGCGACGTTCCGCACCGCGGACGTGGTCGGCCTCGACACGATGGCGCACGTGATCAAGACGATGCAGGACAACCTCGCCGACGATCCGTTCTTCCCGGTCTACCAGACGCCTGCCGTGCTCGCCGAGCTGGTGAAGCAGGGCGCGCTCGGCCAGAAGACGGGCGGCGGTTTCTACAAGAAGGAAGGCAAGGCGATCAAGGTGCTCGACGCGAAGACGGGCAGCTACGTCGACGCGGGCGCGAAGGCCGACGAGACCGTCGGCCGCATCCTGAAGCGCCCGCCGGCGGAACGCCTGAAGCTGCTGCGCGAGACGGACCATCCGCACGCGCAGTTCCTGTGGTCGATCTTCCGCGACGTGTTCCACTACATCGGCGTGCATCTCGAATCGATCGCCGACAACGCGCGCGACGTCGACCTCGCGATCCGCTGGGGCTTCGGCTGGAACGAAGGCCCGTTCGAAGGCTGGCAGGCCGCCGGCTGGAAGCAGGTCGCCGAGTGGGTGCAGGAAGACATCGCGGCCGGCAAGGCGCTCGCGAACGTGCCGCTGCCGTTGTGGGTGCTCGAAGGCCCGGTCGCCGAGAAGGGCGGCGTGCACACGGCCGAAGGCTCGTGGGCGCCGGCATCGAAGCGCTTCGTGCCGCGTTCGGACCTCGCCGTCTACGACAAGCAGGTATTCCGCGCGCCGCTCATCGGTGAAACGGGCGCCGATCCGAAGACGTACGGCAAGACGCTGTTCGAAACCGACGCGGTGCGCGCGTGGGTCGACGATCGTGCCGGTGAAGACGACGTCGTGATCGTGTCGTTCAAGTCGAAGATGAACACGATCGGACCGAGCGTGATCGACGGCCTCGTGCAGGCGATCGAACTCGCGGAGAAGGATTACAAGGGCGTGGTGATCTGGCAGCCGACGTCGCTGAAGCTCGGCACGCCGGGCGGCCCGTTCTCGGCCGGCGCGAACCTCGAAGAGGCGATGCCCGCGTTCATGATGGGTGGCGCGAAGGGCATCGAGCCGTTCGTGAAGAAGTTCCAGGAAGGCATGCTGCGCGTGAAGTACGCGAACGTGCCGGTCGTCGCGGCCGTGTCGGGCATCGCGCTCGGCGGCGGGTGCGAGCTGATGCTGCACAGCGCGAAGCGCGTCGTGCACGTCGAGAGCTACGTCGGTCTCGTCGAAGTGGGCGTCGGCCTCGTGCCGGCGGGCGGCGGCCTGAAGGAAGCGGCGCTGCGCGCGGCGGATGCCGCAACGGCCGCGAATGCGACCACCGACATCCTGAAGTTCGTCACGAAGTCGTTCGAGAACGCGGCGATGGCGAAGGTGTCGTCGTCGGCGCACGATGCGCGTGCGATGGGCTACCTGAAGCCGTCCGACACGATCGTCTTCAACGTGTTCGAACTGCTCGACACCGCGAAGAAGGAAGCCCGCGCGCTGGCCGCCGTCGGCTACCGTGCGCCGCTGCGTGCGAAGGACGTGCCGGTGGCCGGCCGTTCGGCGATTGCGACGATCAAGGCATCGCTCGTCAACATGCGTGACGGCCGCTTCATCAGCGACCACGACTACCTGATCGCGAGCCGCATCGCCGAAGCCGTGTGCGGCGGCGACGTCGAAGCCGGCAGCCTCGTCGACGAGCAGTGGTTGCTCGCGCTCGAGCGCCGCGCGTTCGTCGAGCTGCTCGGCACGCAGAAGACGCAGGAACGGATCATGGGCATGTTGCAGACCGGCAAGCCGGTGCGTAACTGAGCGAGCAGACAAGGAGTCTGAAATGAGCAAACAACTGCAAGACGCATACATCGTCGCCGCCAGCCGCACCCCGATCGGCAAGGCCCCGCGCGGTGTCTTCAAGAACACGCGCCCCGACGAGCTGCTGGTCCACGCGATCAGGTCGGCGGTCGCGCAGGTGCCGGGCTTCGACACGAAGCTGATCGAGGATGCGATCATCGGCTGCGCGATTCCGGAGGCCGAGCAGGGCCTGAACGTCGCCCGGATGGGCGCGCTGCTCGCCGGCCTGCCGCAGACGGTCGGCGGCGTGACGGTCAACCGTTTCTGCGCGTCGGGCATCACCGCGCTGGCGATGGCGGCCGACCGCATCCGCGTCGGCGAATCGGACGCGATCTTCGCGGGCGGCTGCGAATCGATGAGCATGGTGCCGATGATGGGCAACAAGCCGTCGATGTCGCCGCACATCTTCGATCGCAGCGAAGACTTCGGCATTGCATACGGGATGGGGCTGACCGCCGAGCGCGTCGCCGAGCAGTGGAAGGTGAGCCGCGAAGACCAGGACGCGTTCTCGGTCGAATCGCACCGCAAGGCGCTCGCCGCGCAGCAGGCCGGCGAGTTCGGCGACGAAATCGCTGCCTACACGCTCACTGAGCGTTTCCCGAACCTCGCGACAGGCGAAGTCGACGTGAAGACGCGCGAGATCGTGCTCGACGAAGGTCCGCGCGCGGATACGTCGATCGAAGGCCTCGCGAAGCTGCGCACGGTGTTCGCGAACAAGGGCTCGGTCACGGCCGGCAACAGCTCGCAGACGTCGGACGGCGCGGGCGCGCTGCTCGTCGTGTCGGAGAAGGTGCTCAAGGAATTCAACCTGACGCCGCTCGCGCGCTTCGTGAGCTTCGCGGTGCGCGGCGTGCCGCCGGAAATCATGGGCATCGGTCCGAAGGAAGCGATTCCGGCCGCGCTGAAGGCCGCGGGCCTGAAGCAGGACGACCTCGACTGGATCGAACTGAACGAGGCATTCGCCGCGCAGTCGCTGGCGGTGATGCGCGATCTCGGCCTCGACCCGTCGAAGGTCAACCCGATGGGCGGCGCGATTGCGCTCGGCCACCCGCTCGGCGCGACCGGCGCGATCCGCGCGGCGACCGTCGTGCACGGCCTGCGCCGCCGCAACCTGAAGTACGGGATGGTCACGATGTGCGTCGGCACCGGCATGGGTGCGGCGGGCATCATCGAACGCCTGTAAGCGGAGCGGGGCAGTAGCGATCACGGTGCGCGAGCCACGAGCTTGCGCACCGTTTTTCATTCCGGAAGCGGAAAGACCAAGGAGACGGTTGTGGCCGAAATTCAAGTGGAACGCGCCAACGGCGTGATGACGATCACGATCGCGCGTGCGGCGAAGAAGAACGCGCTGACGGCGGCGATGTATCAGACGATGGCCGATGCGCTCGCCGACGCGCAGGAAGACAAGGCAATCCGCGTGATCCTGCTGCGCGGCAGCGACGGCAACTTCACCGCGGGGAACGATCTCGAGGACTTCCTGAAGACGCCGCCGAAGGACGAGAACGCGTCGGTGTTCCAGTTTCTCGCGCGCATCAGCAGCGCCAGCAAGCCGGTCGTCGCCGCGGTGCCGGGCATCGCGATCGGCGTCGGCGTGACGATGCTGCTGCACTGCGATCTCGTCTACGCGGCCGACACCGCGACGTTCTCGCTGCCGTTCGCGCAGCTCGGGCTGTGCCCGGAAGCGGCGTCCAGCGTGTTGCTGCCGCGTCTGGCCGGCCACCAGGTCGCCGCTGAAAAGCTGCTGCTCGGCGAAGCGTTCGATGCGCTGGAAGCGCACCGGATCGGCATCGTCAATCGCGTGCTGCCGGCGGCCGAACTCGACGCCTTCGCGGCGAAGCAGGCTGCGAAGCTCGCGGCGCTGCCGGCGTCGTCGCTGCGCGTGACGAAGGCGCTGCTGAAGGATACGGGCGGCGTGGCGGTTGCCGCGCGGATGGCAGAGGAAGCCGGCCACTTCGCCGCGATGCTTCGTGCGCCGGAAGCGCGCGAGGCGATGACGGCGTTCTTCGAGAAGCGCAAGCCGGATTTCCGTCAGTTCGACTGATACAGCGGGCCGCGCCGGCGATGCGTGGCCGGCGCGCGCGGACGGCCGGGGTCAGGCCGTCCCGTAATCGACGTGGCCGGTTTCCCGGCAGAAGCTGACCAGCCGCAACCCGGCCGCCTTCGCGATGCCGATCGCGAGCGACGACGGCGCGGAGATCGTCGCGACCATCGGGATGCCGACCCGCGCCGACTTGCGCACGAGCTCGTAGCTCGCGCGGCTCGACAGGAACACGAAGCCGTCGGTCGCGTCGGCGCGCGACAGCACGAGCGCGCCGATCAGCTTGTCCAGCGCGTTGTGGCGGCCGACATCCTCGAACGCCATCCGGATCGCGCCTGTTGCGTCGCACCACGCAGCCGCGTGCAGGCCGCCGGTGAGTCGCGTGAGCGCTTGGTGCGCGGGCAGCCCGTGGGCCGCGCGGGCGAGTGCGTCGGGCGCGAGGCGGGCGAGAAAGCCGGTATCGGGCACGCGTTCGGGCGCGAGGTCGAGCAGGTCGATGCTCTCGATGCCGCACACGCCGCAGCCGGTGCGCCCCGCGAGCGCGCGACGCCGGTCCTTCAGCGCGGCGAACGCCTGCTGGACGACCTCCAGATGCACCTCCGCGTGCGGCAGCGGCGCGTCGGCGTGCAGGATCACCTCGATGTCCTTGATGTCGCTGCCGCGCGCGACGATCCCTTCCGATATCGCGAAGCCGACCGCGAATGCTTCGAGGTCGAGCGGCGTGCACATCATCACCGCATGCGAGATGCCGTTGAAGACGAGCGCGACCGGCCATTCCTGGCCGACATAGTCGTGCGCGGTCTCGACCGCGCTGCCGCGCGTGCGGCGCACGGACAGCTCGATCGCGCCGCGCGGCTCGTCTCGCGGTGCATCTTGCGGTTCGTCGCGCAGTGGGTCGGATTGGGTCGGATTCACGAGCACTCCCGTTGATTCGAAGCCGTGCGGCGGCGATCGCATTCGCCGCTCGCGCGCAGAGGTTCTAAAATACCTCAGGCAGGCCGGCCGCGCCGGCATCCGCCACTCAGGTAACGACCATGGGACTCAGCGACGCTCCGCTGCTATTCAATTTCGAACACGATTCGTCGGAAAACCTGACGTACATCCCGATGATCGTGCGTTTCAATCTCGACCGTTTCGGTCTGCGGATTTCATTGGAGCAGTGGCAACTGCTGCCGCTCGAGGACCGCAAGCTGCTCGCGCGCTTTCCGGCCGACGACGACACCGCGATCGAGCCCAACTTCGATCACGCGTTATTCGAGATGCTGCGCACGCATGCCGACCTCGAGCCGTCGTGGTTCCAGCCGGACGATCAGCCGGCCTGGCGCGGGACCGACACCGTGCCGGATGCGCTGGTGCAGCAGAGCGCGCTGGCCGGGCTGCCGGCGCCTGCCCTTGCGCAGTGGCAGCGGCTCGCGCCGTTCCAGCGCTACGTGCTGATGAAGCTGTCGCGCAAGCCGAAGCTCAATCACGACTTCCTGCCCGCGATGCGGGAGTTCGGGCTGACGGCCACGCACTGACGGGTCGCGGTGCCGCGCCGCAGCGCGGCGCGCGCATTACAGCGGCGGCAGCGACCGCGGCTTGCGGTCGGCGCCGGTCGCGACGTAGGTGAGCGTCGCTTCGGTGACCTTCACGATTTCGCCCATCAGGCGCATGCGTTGCGCGTACACCTCGACGTCGACCGTCACCGACGTGTTGCCGGTGCGCGTGATGGTGGCGTAGAAGCTCAGCAGGTCGCCGACGAACACCGGCTGCTTGAACACGAACGAATTGACCGCGACCGTCGCGACGCGGCCGTTCGCGCGCTGGCTGGCGGGGATCGAGCCGGCGATGTCGACTTGCGACATAATCCAGCCGCCGAACACGTCGCCGTGGACGTTGGCGTCGTGCGGTTGCGGGACGACGCGCAGCGCGGGCTGCTTGTGCGGGAGCTCGAGGGTCGAATCGGTCATGGCGGGTGCTTTCATCCTGTAATAAATGCGCCGCCGCGCGCACGACAGCCGGCGAGGCCGCCGGCAGCGGCGCGAAGCGGCTTCTGCGACAATACAACGTTCGCAAATTGTACGAGAAAGCGCGCCAGTCGGTCGCCGCCGCACGCGCCCGACACACCGCCGATCCTTCCCCCATGCGCCGATTTCCTGCTTCCGGCGAGCCCGCGCCGGCTTCGACCGGGCCTCGCAACGACTGGCAGACCATCCGGTCGTTGCTGCCGTATCTCGCTACCTACAAATGGCGCGTCGCGCTCGCGCTCGGCTGCCTGATCGGCGCGAAGGTCGCGAACCTCGGCGTGCCCGTCGTGATGAAGCGCATCGTCGATCATCTGTCCGCCGTGCAGCAGCTCACCGCGCTCGGCCGCGCCGAGCACTCGGCCGGCATCGTGCTCGCGGGCGGCGTGGGCCTGCTCGTCGTCGCGTATGCGTTCGTGCGGCTGTCGACGTCGCTGTTTACCGAGCTGCGCGAAATCCTGTTCTCGAAGGTCACCGAGAGCGCGGTGCGCCAGCTCGCGCTGCAGGTGTTCCGGCATCTGCACGGGTTGTCTTTGCGCTTTCACCTCGAGCGCCAGACGGGCGGCATGTCGCGCGACATCGAGCGCGGCACGCGCGGGATCCAGCAACTGATTTCCTATTCGCTGTACAGCATCCTGCCGACGCTCGTCGAAGTCGGGCTCGTGCTCGGCTTCTTCGTGGTCAAGTACGAGGCGTACTACGCGTACGTGACGTTCGCGGCGCTCGTCACGTACATCGTGTTCACCGTGAAGGTCACGAACTGGCGCACGCACTTTCGCCGCACGATGAACGAGCTCGACTCGCGTGCGAACTCGCGCGCGATCGATTCGCTGATCAACTACGAGACGGTGAAGTACTTCGGCAACGAGGAGTGGGAAGCGCAGCGCTACGATGAGAACCTGAGGCGCTACCGCAAGGCCGCGATCCGCTCGCAGAACTCGCTGTCGGTGCTGAACTTCGGCCAGCAGGCGATCATCGGCACGGGGCTCGTGTTCATCCTGTGGCGCGCGACGCAGGGCGTGCTGGCGGGCAAGCTGACGCTGGGCGATCTCGTGCTGATCAACACGTTCATGCTGCAGCTGTACATTCCGCTGAATTTCCTCGGCGTCGTGTATCGCGAGCTGAAGCAGAGCCTCACCGACATGGACCGGATGTTCGGGCTGCTGTCGGCCGCGAAGGAAGTCGCGGATCTTCCCGATGCGCGGCCGCTCGCGGTGGCCGGCGCGCAGGTGCGCTTCGAGCACGTGAACTTCTCGTATGAAGCGTCGCGCGCGATCCTGCACGACGTGACGTTCACGATCGACGCGGGCACGACGACCGCGGTGGTCGGCCACAGCGGTTCGGGGAAGTCGACGCT
Source organism: Burkholderia sp. IDO3 (assembly GCF_003366075.1). Taxonomy (NCBI): domain Bacteria; kingdom Pseudomonadati; phylum Pseudomonadota; class Betaproteobacteria; order Burkholderiales; family Burkholderiaceae; genus Burkholderia; species Burkholderia sp. IDO3. The sequence continues at coordinate 3,078,479 of NZ_CP028963.1, read as the reverse complement.
GTCGCGGCTGCTGTTCCGCTTCTACGATCTCGACCGCCAGACGGGCGGCGCGATCCGGATCGACGGTCAGGACATTCGCGACGTCACGCAGGATTCGCTGCGCGCGTCGATCGGGATCGTGCCGCAGGACACCGTGCTGTTCAACGACTCGATCTACTACAACATCGCATACGGCCGGCCGACCGCGAGCCGCGACGAAGTGATCGCGGCCGCGCGCGCCGCGCACATCCACGACTTCATCGAAAGCTTGCCGAAGGGCTATGACACGCCGGTCGGCGAGCGCGGACTGAAGCTGTCGGGCGGCGAGAAGCAGCGCGTCGCGATCGCGCGCACGCTGCTGAAGGATCCGCCGGTGCTGCTGTTCGACGAGGCGACGTCGGCGCTCGATTCGCGCTCGGAGCGAGCGATCCAGCACGAGCTCGACCAGATCGCGCGGCATCGCACGACGCTCGTGATCGCGCACCGGCTGTCGACGGTCGTGCATGCGCAGCAGATTCTCGTGATGGACCACGGACGCATCGTCGAGCGCGGCACGCATGACGAACTCGTGCGCGCCGACGGGCTGTACGCGCAGATGTGGGCGCTGCAGCAGCAGCGCGCGGCGGCGGGCGGGGAAGCGGCCGAGGCCGCGTGAGCGTGGGGGGGCGCGCGAAGCGGTGCGCGGCGGGAGCGGGTGGTTGGCCGTTCGTTCGCTCGGTAGCGGGTGGCGCAGCGGTGTCGCGGTGTCACGACGTCACGACCGGGTGACCCGGTGGCGCGTTCGCAGCCTGAACCCGGCTCGGCGGGGCCTTCAGCGGCCTGTCGGGCCATCGGCCGGCGAACCGGCGAACCGGCGGCCGGCGGCCGGCGCTCGGTCACGAAACGATCAGCCCGCGGCGGCGCGCAGCCGCGCGTCGAGCTCGCCGAGCTGCGCGGGCGTCCCGACGTTCTCCCAGATACCTTCATACAATTCGCCGGTCGCACGGCCGGCCTCGATCGTCGCCTTGAAGTAGGGCGACAGCGCGCGGTGCGTGCCGGGCACGATGTCGCGGAACATCCGCGTGTCGTACACGCCGATGCTGCCGAACGTCACGCGCGGCGTGCCGGCGAGCGACAGCCGGCCGTCGTCGCGGAGCACGAAATCGCCGGCCGGGTGGAACGGCGGGTTCGGCACCATCACGAGATGCATCGCGGGCGCGTCGAGCGCGGCCATCTGCGCGGCGCGCGCGGCGAGCGTCCGGTAGTCGAATGCGCAGTACACGTCGCCGGCAACCGCCGCGAACACCGTCGGCCGGCCGTCGCGTTCGAGCAGCGGCAGCGCCTGCGCGATGCCGCCGGCAGTTTCCAGCGCGTCGCCCTCGGCCGAATACGCGAGCCGCACGCCCCAGCGCGAACCGTCGCCGAGCGTGGCCTCGAGCTGGTCGCCGAGCCAGGCGTGGTTGATCACGATCGTCTCGATGCCCGCGCGTGCGAGCGCTTCGATCTGCCAGACGATCAGCGGCTTGCCGCCTGCTTCGAGCAGCGGCTTCGGGCGGGTGTCGGTGAGCGGGCGCATCCGTTCGCCGCGCCCGGCGGCGAAGATCATCGCCGTGGTCAGGGGAGTGCTCATGTTCGGCCGGATATCAGAACGGTAGAGGGCGGTCAGAACGTATAGCCGACGTCGGGCGCCGCCTTGTCCTCGAGTTCATCGAGCAGCTTCGCGAACGGCACGAGCGGGCGGTAGCGCAGCGCGACCTTGCGCGCATAGGTCAAAAAGCGCGGCAGGTCGTTCAGATAGTGAGGCTTGCCGTCGCGGTAGTTGATGCGCGCGAACAGGCCGAGGATCTTGATGTGGCGCTGCAGCCCCATCCATTCGAGCTGACGGTAGAACTCGCCGAAATCCGGGTCGACCGGCAGGCCGGCCTTTTTCGCCTTCTCCCAGTAGTACGCGAAGCAGTCGAGCTCGAACGCCTCGTCCCAGCTGATGAACGCGTCGCGCAGCAGCGACACGACGTCGTACGTCAGCGGCCCGTACACGGCATCCTGGAAGTCGAGCATGCCCGGGTTCGGCTCGCAGATCATCAGGTTGCGCGGCATGAAGTCGCGCAGCATGAAGCCCTGCGGCTGCGCATGGGCGCTCGCGACCAGCAGCGCGAAGGTGCGGTCGAGCGTGCCGCGCATCGCGTCGGTCACGGGCTTGCCGAGGTGCCGGCCGACGTACCACTCGGGCAGCAGCTCCATTTCGCGGCGCAGGAACGCTTCGTCGAACGGCGGCAGCACGTCGGGCTTCGAGCTCAGCTGGAAGCGGATCAGCGCGTCGAGCGCGTCGCGCATCAGCGGGCGGGCGGCGAGCGGGTCGGCCGGATCGAGCATCGAGATGTACGACGTGCGGCCGAGATCGGTCACGAGCATGAAACCCGCGTCGAAATCGCATGCCAGCACGTCCGGCACGTGGTCGCCGGCCGCGGCCAGCAACTGCGCGACCTGGACGAACTCGCGGCACTTCTCGGGCGGCGGCGCGTCGACGGCGATCAGCGCGCCGCCGGGGATCGTGGCAGACGCGACACGGAAATAGCGGCGGAAACTGGCGTCCGACGAGGCGGGCGCGAGCGTCGACAGGTCAAGGGCGTAGCGCCCGGCGAGCGAGTGCAGCCACGCGGTGAGCGCTTCGAGGCGGGCGTCGGGCTGGGATGCGGCGGATGGGGGCGTCATGAAACTCGGAGGAGGGGGGAACGTCTTGCCATATAATACCCCACGACTTTTTTGACGCGCCCCGCGTCAGCTTCCGCCGTGCAGGTCCGCCGCCTGTCGCGCCGCTCGCCCGATCGCCTCCCTCGTTTGCGCTCAGCCGCAGTCGCGGTTCGACGGTGCGGCCGGCCGCGCGCGAATGTGCCATGCAGGTACGGTTGACAAGGGGCGATTCGCCAAACGATAGATGCCGCCCAAACCGCTATTCCCGAATGTCTTCCCCGGTGACGGGGCGCCGCGCAAACGGCGGCTCGCGCTCGCGCTCCTGGCCGTGCCCGGCCTCGTGCCGGCCGTGTCGTACGCGCAGCTGTCGGGTGCGGCCGCGCAGCCGCAGCCGCTCGATTCGCCGTGGGATCTGCGTCTCGCACCCCAGCTCGAGGATCATCCGCTGAAGGACGGCGCGAAGCCGGCCGCCTTCGTGATCGCCGACCATACGAGCGGCACGGCCGATCAGGACCTGGCCGCGAAGGGCTCGGCCGAGCTGCGGCGCGGCGACGCGGTCGTGAAGGCCGACGCGATCCACTACGATCAGGATACCGACATGGCCGATGCGTACGGCCAGGTCCGGGTGGTCAACAACGGCACGTCGTTCGCGGGCCCCGAAGCGCATCTGAAGATCGAGGCGAACCAGGGCTTCATGACGGCGCCGAAGTACCACTTCAACGTGACGGGCGGATCGGGCAGCGCGGAGCGCGTCGACCTGCTCGACAGCGAGCGCTCGGTGTTCGTGAACGGCACCTACACGGCGTGCCAGTGCTCGACGAATCCCGCGTGGTACATCAAGGGCAGCCGTTTCGACTTCGATACGGGTGCCGACGAAGGCACCGTGCGCAACAGCGTGCTGTTCTTCCAGGGCGTGCCGATCTTCGCGAGCCCGTGGATGACGTTCCCGTTGTCGGGCGAGCGGCGCAGCGGCCTGCTGCCGCCGACGTTCTCGATGAACTCGAACAACGGGTTCGAGCTGACGCTGCCGTACTACTTCAACATCGCGCCGAACCGCGACCTGACGCTCACGCCGCGCATCATCTCGCGGCGCGGCGTGCAGACCGAGGCGACGTTCCGCTATCTGTCGCCGACGTATTCGGGCACGTTTACGGCGAATTACCTGCCGGATGACCGGCTCGCGCACCGCGACCGCTACGCGATCTACTGGCAGCACCAGCAGAACTTCGGCGGCGGTTTCGGCGGCTACGTCTACTTCAACAAGGTCTCGGACAACACGTATCCCGAAGACCTTGGGTCGATGAACCAGTTCATCAACGGGACGCAGACGCTGTACCAGCAGGAAGCCGGCCTCACGTACAACAAGGGCCCGTGGTCGGTGCTCGCGCGCTATCAGCACTGGCAGACGCTGCCGCCGTCGATCGCGCCGTACAGCCGCGAGCCGCAGTTGAACGTGAAGTACACGAAGTACAACGTCGGCGGCTTCGACTACGGCGCGGAAGCCGACTATTCGCGGTTCCGCATCACGACCGCCGATTCGACCGAAGGCGACCGCGTCGTCTTCAACCCGTACCTCTCGTACGGCGTGTACGGCCCCGGCTACTTCGTCGTGCCGAAGGTCCAGTACCACTTCGCGTCGTACGACCTCAACTACCTGTCGTCGAGCACGCCGAACAGCCCGAAGCGCTTCACCGAGTCGATCCCGACCGTGAGCTTCGACTCGGGCCTGATCTTCGACCGCTCGGTGCGCCTGTTCGGCCAGGACTTCATCCAGACCCTCGAGCCGCGCCTGTACTACGTGTACACGCCGTATCGCGACCAGTCGAACGCGCCGCTGTTCGACACCGCGGAGTCGGACTTCGGGCTCGCGGAGATCTACCAGCCGAACACGTTCGTCGGCAACGACCGGATCGCGGACGCGAACCGGATCACGGCCGGCCTGACGTCGCGCTTCATCGATCCGCGCACCGGCGACGAACGCGCGCGCTTCGTGATCGCGCAGCAGTACTACTTCGCCGACCAGCGCGTCACGCTGAACTCGGGCCAGACCGCGGTGCAGGCGCGCCACTCGGACCTGATCGTCGGCGCCGCGCTGAAGCTCGGCTCGGGCTTCATGTCCGAGACGGCGTTCCAGTACAACCAGAACAACAACCAGCTCGTGAAATCGAGCGTCGGTTTCGGTTACAGCCCGGGCGAGCGCCGCGTGATCAACGTCGGCTATCGCTACACGCGTGCGAACACGACGCTCGACGGCCAGCCGATCAACCAGTTCCTGGTGTCCGCGCAGTGGCCGCTCACGCGCCGCCTGTACGCGATCGGCCGTTTCAACTACGACCTGGCCGGAGATCGCGTGGTCGACGGTCTGCTCGGCTTACAATATGACGCGGATTGCTGGGCGCTCGGGGTCGGGGTCCAGCGGTTTGCGAACGGCGTGAATACGTCGGGGCAGCAGAACTCGTCGACGCGTTTCATGATGCAACTGACGCTCAAGGGCCTGTCGACGGTGGACAACGGCCTCGTCTCGGCATTCCGCGCCGGGGTGCCGGGCTACACGCCGCTGCCGTCCGCGCCGCCGCCGATGTCCCGCTTCAGCAACTACGAGTAACGCCGGCTTGTCTGCACCGGTCAGCACGATTTCAATGGAGTATCAGTGGCAATGAAGAAAACCCTTCGTTTCGCGGCAGTCGTGTCCAGCCTCGCCGCGTCCGCCGCGCTGCTCGCCGCTGCGCCGGCTGCGGCGCAGGCGCTCGGTTCGCAAGGCGCGCAGCTCGCCGACGAAGTCGTCGCGGTCGTCAACAACGACGTGATCACGGGCCGCGAACTCGACCAGCGCGTCGGCCTGATCTCGCGCCGGCTGCAGCAGCAGAACGCGCCCGTGCCGCCGGCCGACCAGCTGCGCGCGCAGGTGCTGAACCAGATGGTGCTCGAGCGCATCCAGGTGCAGAAGGCGAAGGACGACGGGATCCGCGTCGACGATGCCACCGTGCAGTCCACGCTGCAGCGCCTCGCGCAGGCGAACGGGATGACGCTCGACCAGTATCGTGCGCGTATCGAGGGGCAAGGCGTGCCCTGGAGCATCTTCACGAACGATGCGCGTACCGAACTGATGCTGTCGAAGCTGCGCGAGCGCGAAGTCGACGGCAAGATCACCGTGTCGGACGCGGAAGTCGCGAACTACATCGCGAGCCAGCGCGGGCCGAGCGCATCGCAGCAGCAGGACCTGCGCCTGGAGCACATCTTCATCAAGGCGCCGACCAACGCGCCGCAGCCGGAGATCGAAGCCGCGCAGAAGAAGGCTGAAGCGTTGCTGCAGCAGGCGACGTCGGGCGCCAATTTCGAGAAGCTCGCGAAGAGCAATTCGGAAGCGGACGACGCGAAGAAGGGCGGCGACCTCGGCTTCAAGGCGCCGGGCGCGCTGCCGCCGGACGTCGTCGCAGCCGCATCGAAGCTGCGCCCGGGCCAGGTCAACCCGACGCTGATCCGCGTGCCGGACGGCTTCGAGGTCGTGCGTCTGGTCGATCGCCGCGAGAGCCAGGGGACCTCGGCCGCTGCGCCGAAGATCGTGCAGACGCACGTGCGCCACATCCTGCTGCGCGTGGGAGAAGGCAAGTCGGAAGGCCAGGCGCGCCAGCAACTGCTCGACATCCGCAAGCAGATCGAGGCCGGCGGCGATTTCGAGAAGTTCGCGCGCACCTACTCGCAGGACGGTTCGGCGTCGCAAGGCGGCGATCTGGGCTGGATCAGCCCGGGTGAGACCGTGCCTGAATTCGAGCGCGCGATGAACAACCTGCAGGACGGCCAGATCAGCCAGCCGGTGCGTACCGAGTACGGCTATCACCTGATCCAGGTGATCGGCCGTCGCGACGCGGAAGGTTCGGTGCAGCAGCAGATGGATATCGCGCGTCAGGCCATCGGCCAGCGCAAGGCCGAGCAGGCGTATGCCGACTGGCTGCGCGAGCTGCGCGATTCGTCGTACGTTCAGTACAAGATCAGTGGCATGGGCCCGGCGAACTGAGCGAGCGCCAGATGACGACACCCGCGCTGCAGATCGCGATCACGACCGGTGAGCCCGCGGGTGTCGGTCCGGAGCTGACCGTGCAGGCATTGCAGGACGCCGCACGGCGCTGGCCGGATGCACATTTCACCGTGCTCGGCGACGCCGCGCTGCTCGATGCACGCGCGGCGGCCGTCGGCGCCGACCGGGCGGTGCTTGCCGGTGGCAGTCAGGGCGGCCAGGTGTCGGTCGCGCATCACGCGCTCGCCGCGCCCGCGCAGGCGGGCACGCTCGACGCGGCCAACGGCCGCTACGTGCTCGGGCTGCTCGACGCGGCAATCGACGGGGCGGTGGCGGGGCGGTACGACGCGATCGTCACCGCGCCGCTGCAGAAGAGCACGATCAACGATGCCGGCGTGCCGTTCACCGGCCACACCGAATATCTTGCGGAACGCACGCACACGCCGCGCGTCGTGATGATGCTGGCGGGCACCGGCGAGCGGCCGCTGCGCGTCGCGCTCGCGACGACCCACCTGCCGCTGAAGGACGTATCGGCCGCGCTGACGATCGATGGGCTCGTCGAGACGCTCGCGATCATCGATCACGATCTGCGGCGCGACTTCGGTCTCGCCGCGCCGCGCATCCTCGTCACGGGGCTGAACCCGCACGCGGGCGAGAACGGCTATCTCGGGCGCGAGGAGATCGACGTGATCTCGCCGGCGCTCGCGCGCGCGAAGGCGCAGGGCATCGACGCGCGCGGCCCGTATCCGGCCGACACGCTGTTCCAGCCGCGCTACCTCGCGGATGCCGACTGCGTGCTCGCGATGTTCCACGATCAGGGCTTGCCCGTGCTGAAGTACGCGACGTTCGGCGAGGGCATCAACGTCACGCTCGGGCTGCCGATCGTCCGCACGTCGGTCGATCACGGCACCGCGCTGGATCTGGCCGGCACGGGCCGCGCGGATCCGGGCAGCATGGTCGCCGCGCTCGACACGGCCGTCACGATGGCGCGCCATCGCCGCGCGTCCTGACGCACGCAGGCCTTCGCGGCCTGACTTTATTCGTCGTATTTTTCGTTTTTCTCAGTCGATGTCGAACAGCAGACAGCACCAAGGCCACTTCGCGCGCAAGCGCTTCGGGCAGAACTTCCTCGTCGATCACGGCGTGATCGACTCGATCGTCTCGACGATCGGCCCCGCGCGCGGCCAGCGGATGGTCGAGATCGGCCCCGGGCTCGGCGCGTTGACGGGCCCGCTGATCGAGCGGCTCGCGACGCCCGAGTCGCCGCTGCACGCGGTCGAACTCGATCGCGACCTGATCGGCCGCCTGCAGCAGCGCTTCGGTGCGTTGCTGGAGCTGCACGCGGGCGATGCGCTCGCCTTCGATTTCCGCTCGCTCGCGGCGCCCGGCGACACGCCGTCGCTGCGCATCGTCGGCAACCTGCCGTACAACATTTCGAGCCCGCTGCTGTTTCACCTGATGTCGTTCGCGGACGCGGTCATCGACCAGCATTTCATGCTGCAGAACGAAGTCGTCGAGCGGATGGTTGCGGAGCCGGGCACGAAGGCATTCTCGCGGCTGTCGGTGATGCTGCAGTACCGCTACGTGATGGAGAAGATGCTCGACGTGCCGCCGGAATCGTTCCAGCCGCCGCCGAAGGTCGATTCGGCGATCGTCCGGATGATTCCGTACGCGCCGCACGAACTGCCGGACGTCGATCCCGTGCTGCTCGGCGAAGTCGTCACGGCCGCGTTCTCGCAGCGCCGCAAGATGCTGCGCAATACGCTGGGCGACTATCGCGAGACGATCGATTTCGACGCGCTCGGCTTCGATCTCGCACGGCGTGCGGAGGATGTCAGCGTGGCCGAATACGTCGGCGTCGCGCAGGCGCTTGCGGCGGTGCGCAAGGCCGCCGGCTGATCGCAGCGCGCGTCGCGCGCCGTGTCGCGGTTCACGAGGCTGCCCTGCGGGGCAGCCTTTTTATTGCCGGGCCGTTTCGGCGGTGTGGTGCCGCGCCGCCGTGCGCGCGTCATGCCCGCCGGCGCGGCGGCGCGTTGACGAGTGCGATGCCGGTCAGCACCAGCGCGGCCGCGGACATGAAGCGCCAGCCGACCGACTCGCCGAGCAGCAGCACACCGAACGCAACGCCGAACAGCGGCGACAGGAACGTGAACACGGACAGCCGCGATGCGCTGTAGCGCGTGAGCAGCCAGAACCACGACAGATAGCTGACGAACGCGACGATCACCGACTGGTAAGCGAGACTCGCGAGCGCAAGCGGCGTGACGCGTGCGAACGACGTCTCGCCGAGCACGGCCGCGAGCCCGACCAGCACGACGGCCGATACCGCGAGCTGGTAGAACAGCGTCTTGCTCGCGCTCGCGCGTGCGAGCGACGTCGAGCGCACGACGACGGTTGTCGCGGCCCACATCGCGCCGCCGAGGATCCCGAGCGCGTCGCCGGCGAGCCCGGCCAGCACCGACGCGCCGGGTGCGCTTGGCTTCAGGAAGCCGTCCGCGAACGCGAGCGCGATGCCGGCGAAGGCGAGCGCGACGCCGGCCCACTGCATGCGCTGCAGCCGCTCGCCTGGCGCGAACAGGTGCAGGCCGAGCGCCGTGAAGCACGGCGCCGTATACAGGAAGATCGCCATGTGCGATGCGCTCGTCAGCGTCAGCCCGAAGAACACGCAGATGAACTCGCCGGCGAACAGTGCGCCGGCCGCGATACCCGCGCCGAGCGTGCCGTCCGCGCGAAACAGCGGCGTGCCGCGCGAGCGGGCCCAGCCCCACAGCAGCAGTGCGGCGATCACCGAGCGCAGTCCGGCCTGGAACATCGGCGGGATGGCTGCGTTCGTGCTCTTGATCGCGACCTGCTGGAAGCCCCAGATCGCGCAGAGCAGCAGCATGACGCCGACGGCGCGCGTGTCGAGCGCGCGGCGCACGGGCGAAGCGGCGAGCGCGCTCATCGGCGGGCCTCGGCGCAATGACGGGAAGACGACGGCAGGCGGACGGCGCGGACGGTGCGCTCGAATCGGCGGTTTCGCACGGGAGGCAGTGTGGCTGAATGAAGGGGGTGAGTCGCGTTTCCGCGGCGGGCGGCATGCCCGCTTTTAGTGCGAGGTGGGACGATGTTACCCGATCGGCCGCGGTGCCGGGGCGCGTCGCGCCTGATGGTTTCCACGGGCGTGCGGGCGGCGGTGCCGCGCACCGATGCGCGATATCGGCCGGTGGCGCACGGGGCGTGCGCGGCGAGATTCACGCGACTCCGGTAGAATTTCCGGTTCTGGAAAGGCCCCACAGGAGTACAACACATGCGTTTGCTGCATACGATGCTGCGAGTCGGCGATCTCGACCGCTCGATCAAGTTCTACACCGAATTGCTCGGCATGAAGCTGCTGCGTCGCGAGGATTATCCGGACGGCAAGTTCACGCTTGCGTTCGTCGGCTATGAAGCGGAAAGCACGGGCACCGTGATCGAGCTGACCCACAACTGGGATACGCCGTCCTACGATCTCGGCAACGGCTTCGGTCACCTGGCGCTGGAAGTCGAAGACGCGTACGCGGCCTGCGACAAGATCAAGGCGCAAGGCGGCAAGGTCACGCGCGAAGCGGGCCCGATGAAACACGGCACGACCGTGATCGCGTTCGTCGAGGATCCGGACGGCTACAAGATCGAGTTCATCCAGAAGAAGGCGCACTGAGCGCCGGATGAGCGGTTCGCGGCGCATTGCGCGCCGCGGGCAACGAAAACGGGCGATGCGGAGTTCTCCGCATCGCCCGTTTGGCGTTTACGTCGTACCGATACCGGTAGCGTTACAGCGACGGCAGCAGCTCGGGCGGATGATGCTTGAGCGTGTGCCGCGCTTCGCGGAATTCCGGAAAGATCGATTCGACCGTCTGCCAGAAGGCCGGGCTGTGGTTCATTTCGCGCAGGTGCGACAGTTCGTGCGCGACGACGTAGTCGATGATCGACATCGGGAAATGGATCAGCCGCCAGTTCAGCCGGATCTTGCCGTCGCTCGAGCAACTGCCCCAGCGCGTCGCGGCCGACGACAGCGCAACCATCGAATACGTGACGCCGAGCTTTTCCGCGTAGACGACGAGACGTTCGCCGAAGATCCGCTTCGCTTCGTTCTGCAGCCAGCCTTGCACGCGATCCTTGATCTGCTGCATGTCCGCCTGCACGGGCAGCGGCAGCGACAGTCGCAGTGCATCGGCGTCGAACGCGAGGGCGCCCGCGCCGAGTGCGATCGTCACCGTCTTGCCGAGATACGGGAGTTGCGCGCCGTCGCGCCAGTCGATTTGCGGCAGCGCGCGCTGCTCGGTGCGGGTCTTCCATTCCGCGAGCTTCGCGAAGATCCAGCGCTGCTTCTCGGCGATCGCCGCTTCGATGTCGGCGAGCGTGACCCAGCGCGGCGCGGTGATCGACAGCCCGCTGCCGTCGATCGTGAAGCCGATCGTGCGGCGCGCCGAGCGCTTCAGCCGGTATTCGAGCACGCGGCTGTCGAGCGCGAACGTGCGGACGCGGGAGCGATCGGGCGCGCGGCCCGGGGCGAGCGGGGCGGTGGGCGCGGCGGCCACCGGCGTGGCGTCAGGCTGCGTCGGCGTGGGCGGTGCGGCGGGCGCCGACGGTGCGGCAGCCGGCCCGTCGAAGAGCGGCAGATCCATCTGGCGATGATCGAGAGCCACGACGGCAGGCCGTGGCCGCGGACGCTTTTTCATCAATTCGCTTCGTTTCGTCGTACGCAACGGCGGCAATCCGGGGGATTCAGACGCGCGCGGCATCGCGCGTACCCGCATTGCCCGGCTCGCGATAAGAATCCGGGTCGATGCGGCGCATTTCCGCTTCGATCCATGCTTCGACCTGCGAGTTCAATACGTCGGGCGTTTTGCCTTCGACCGGAATCGGCTTGCCGATCGACACGGTGACCACGCCCGGGAATTTCGTGAACGAATTGCGCGGCCACACACGACCTGCATTGTGCGCGATCGGCACGACCGGCGCGCCGGTTTCGATCGCGAAGCGCGCGCCGCCCGTCTTGTACTTGCCCTGCTTGCCGACCGGCGTGCGCGTGCCTTCCGGGAACATGATCATCCATGCGCCTTCCGACAGGCGCTTCTTGCCCTGGCGGATCACCGACACGAAGGCGTTCTTGCCTTCCTTGCGGTTGATGTTGACCATGTGCAGCAGCCCGAGCGCCCAGCCGAAGAACGGCACGTACAGCAGCTCGCGCTTGAACACGTAGCAGAGCGGCTTGGGCATCAGCGCCGGAAACGCGAGCGTCTCCCACGCGGACTGGTGCTTCGACAGCAGCACGGCCGGGCCGTCGGGCAGGTTCTCCATCCCTTCGATCCGGTAGCGGATGCCGTTCAGCCAGCGCACGACCCACAGCGTCGACTTGCACCAGCCGGCCGCCATCCAGTAGCGCGCGTCGGGACGCATGAACGGAAACGCGATGAAGCACGCGGTGGCGTACGGCACCGTGTACACGATGAAGTAGAGCAGCAGCAGCAGGGAGCGGACGAAGCGCATCGGCGTGGGTCTGACAGTAAGGAGGATGCGCGCGGCGCCCGCATCACTCGTGTTCGTGTGAAAGGAAATCCAGGGCGAACGCGCGCAGGTCGTCGTGGACCTTCGTGCCGCCGGGCAGGTTGCCCGCGGCGAGCGTCTTCTTGCCCTTGCCGGTCAGCACGAGGTGCGGCTGGAAGCCGACCGCGACGCCGGCCTGCAGGTCGCGCAGCGAATCGCCGACGACCGGCGTGTGATCGGGATCGATCTCGAAGCGCTCGGCGATCATCTGCATCATGCCGGGCTTCGGCTTGCGGCAGTCGCAGTGATCCTCGGCCGTGTGCGGGCAGAAGAACACCGCGTCGATGCGCGCGCCGACCGCGGCCGCCGCGCGATGCATCTTCAGGTGCATCTCGTTGAGCGTGGCCATGTCGAACAGCCCGCGACCGATGCCGGACTGGTTGGTCGCGACGACCACGCGATAGCCTGCGTGGTTGAGCCGTGCGATCGCCTCGAGGCTGCCGGGCAGCGCGATCCACTCGTCGGGCGTCTTGATGAACGCATCCGAATCGACGTTGATCACGCCGTCCCGGTCGAGGACGACGAGCTTGCGGTTGGGGCTGGTCGGCATCGTTCGGCCTTTATGCGGCGAGCTTCGAGATGTCGGCGACGCAGTTCATCTGCTGGTGCAGCGCGAACAGCAGCGCGAGGCGGTTCGCGCGCAGCGCGGGATCCTCGGCATTGACCATCACGTCGTTGAAGAACGTGTCGACCGGTGCGCGCAGCGCGGCGAGCGCGGACAGCGCGCCCGTGTACGCACGTGCTTCGAGCTGCGACTGCACGTGCGGCGTCACGGCCGTGAGCTGTTCGTGCAGCGCCTTTTCGGCCGCTTCGACGAGCAGCGTCGGCTGTACCGCGCCGTTCGCGCCGCCTTCCGACTTCTTCAGGATGTTCGAGATCCGCTTGTTCGCGGCCGCGAGCGCTTCGGCTTCCGCGAGACGCGTGAATTCGCGCACGGCGTCGAGACGCGCGACGAGATCGTCGACACGGGTCGGGTTCAGGCTCAGCACCGCGTCGACTTCGCCGGCCGTGTAGCCGCGTTCGCGCAGCAGGCCGCGCAGGCGATCCATGAAGAACGCGAAGATCGCATCGGTCGACTCGGCGACGCCCGGCACGCCTTCGAAGCGCGCGTGGGCCGTGCGCAGCAGCGACACGAGATCGAGCGGCAACTGCTTCTCGAGCAGCAGGCGCAGCACGCCGAGCGCGTGACGGCGCAGCGCGAAGGGATCCTTCTCGCCGGTCGGCGCGAGGCCGATGCCCCAGATGCCGACGATCGTCTCGAGCTTGTCGGCGAGCGCGACGGCGGTCGATACCGGCGTGGTCGGCAGCGCGTCGCCGGAGAAGCGCGGCTGATAGTGCTCGGCGCATGCCAGCGCGACGTCGTCGGGTTCGCCGTCGTGACGCGCGTAGTACGTGCCCATCGTGCCCTGCAGTTCCGGGAACTCGCCGACCATGTCGGTCAGCAGGTCGGCCTTCGCGAGGCGCGCGGCGCGCTTCGCGTGCGCGGCATCGGCGCCGATCGCGGGCGCGATTTCACCGGCCAGCGCTTCGAGGCGCTCGACGCGCGCGAGCGCCGAACCGAGCTTGTTGTGATAGACGACGTTCGCGAGCAGCGGCACGCGCTCGGCGAGCGGCTTCTTCTTGTCCTGCTCGAAGAAGAACTTCGCGTCGGCGAGGCGCGGGCGCACGACGCGCTCGTTGCCTTCGATGATCTCGCCCGGCGTCTTCGTCTCGATGTTCGACACGATCAGGAAGCGCGAGCGCAGCTTGCCGCCCACGTCGGTCAGCGCGAAGTACTTCTGGTTCGTCTGCATCGTGAGGATCAGGCATTCCTGCGGAACCTGCAGGAATTCATCCTCGAAGCGGCACGGGTAGACGACCGGCCATTCGACCAGCGACGTCACTTCGTCGAGCAGCGATTCGGGCATCACGACGGTGTCGCCGTTCGCGTGCTCGTTCAGTTGCGTGCGGATCGTTTCGCGGCGATCGGCGAAGTGCGCGATCACGCGGCCCTTGTCGCGCAGCGTGTCGGCATACGCATGCGCATGCTGGATCGCGACGAGGCCGTCGGACAGGAAGCGGTGGCCGAGCGTGGTGTCGCCGGCATCGATGCCGAACGCGGTGACCGGCACGACGCGATCGTCGTGCAGCACCGTCAGGCGGTGCACCGGCCGCACGAATTTCACGTCGGAGCCGTCCGGGCGCTGGTAGGTCATGAACTTCGGGATCGGCAGCTTCGCGAGCGCTTCGTCGAGCGCGGCCTGCAGCCCGTCGGCGAGCGTTGCGCCGGCCGCCGAATAGTTGACGAAGAACGCTTCGGCCTTGCCGTCCTGCGCGCGCTCGAGATCGGCGATCGTCAGGTTCGGGTGGCCGAGCGCCGCGAGCTTCTTCGCGAGCGGGGCGGTCGGCTTGCCTTCGGCGTCGAGCGCGACCGACACGGGCAGGACCTTTTCGCGGACCTGCTTTTCAGGCGCGACGGCGCGCACGTTCTGCACGACGACCGCAAGGCGGCGCGGCGTGGCGTAGCGCTCGAATACGAGTTCGCCTTCGATGAGGTCGCGCGCGGCGAGGCGTTGTGCGACACCTTCGGCGAATGCGTCGCCGAGGCGCGCGAGGGCCTTCGGCGGCAGCTCTTCGGTCAGCAGTTCGACGAGCAGGGGGGCGGGATGATTGTGCGTCATGTCTGGAATAAATCTCGTCTCGTCAGTCCTGATCGATCTTGCGTTCGACCTTCAGCGGCGGCGCCCATGCCGGTTGTGCGGCGTCCTGGGCGTCGGTGGTGAGGCCCGGCACGCCCGGCGGGTTGCCGAGCATCGGGAAGCCGAGCTTCTCGCGCGAGTCGTAGTAAGCCTGCGCGACGAGACGCGACAGCGCGCGGATGCGGCCGATGTACGCCGCACGTTCCGTCACCGAGATCGCGCCGCGCGCGTCGAGCAGGTTGAACGTGTGGCCGGCCTTCAGCACGAGTTCGTACGCGGGCAGCGCGAGCTGCGCGTCGATCATTTTCTTCGCTTCCGCTTCGTAGCTGTTGAAGAACGTGAACAGCAGGTCGACGTTCGCGTGCTCGAAGTTGTAGGTCGACTGCTCGACCTCGTTCTGGTGGTAGACGTCGCCGTACGACAGGCGGCGCAGCTCGGGGCCGTTCGGGCCTTGCTCTTCCCACTCGGTCCAGACCAGGTCGTACACGTTCTCGACCTTCTGCAGATACATCGCGAGGCGCTCGAGGCCGTACGTGATCTCGCCGAGCACCGGCTTGCATTCGAGGCCGCCGACTTCCTGGAAATACGTGAACTGCGTGACTTCCATCCCGTTCAGCCACACTTCCCAGCCGAGGCCCCATGCGCCGAGCGTCGGGTTCTCCCAGTCGTCCTCGACGAAGCGCACGTCGTTCTGCTTCAGGTCGAAGCCGAGTGCCGCGAGCGAGCCGAGGTACAGGTCGAGGATGTTTTCCGGCGCCGGCTTGAGCACGACCTGGTACTGGTAGTAGTGCTGCAGGCGGTTCGGGTTCTCGCCGTAGCGGCCGTCCTTCGGGCGGCGCGACGGTTGCACGTAGGCGGCGCGCCACGGCTCGGGGCCGACCGCGCGCAGGAACGTGTGGACGTGCGACGTACCCGCGCCGACTTCCATGTCGATGGGCTGGAGCAGGGCGCAACCCTGCTTGTCCCAGTAGGACTGCAGCGTCAGGATGATTTGCTGAAACGTAAGCATGAAGAGCCTTCGTGGCGCTGGCGCTCCGTTGCGGGCGGCGCTCCGGGCGGGGCCCGGAGGGTCGGCTCGCGCGGCGGCGCGGCTTGTTAGTGTGCTGAAACGTGCAATTTTACCGGATCGGCGACCGGATGCGGCCGGAACGCGGACGAAGGGGCCGTCGACGGTATTTTCGCCGCATTCGTGCGGGGCGCCGACGCGCCCGGCGCGGCCTCGGGCGCTGCGTCGCGACGGCGTTCGCGATGCGCTTGCGGCAGCGGTTCCCGCGGGCGTTAAGATGCGCGTATCGCGGTGCGCGCGGCCGTTGTCGCGCGACCGATTGCCGATTCCCGGAGCGCATGGACGACTCGAACGACCTCCTCATTCCGCTGCTGCCGCCGCTGCTCGCGCTGCTCGGCCGGGCCGCCGACGCGCACGCGCGCGGCGAGCGCGCCGCGTACGATCTGTGGCTGAGCGCCGCCGGTCATCTGCACGCGACCGACATGACCGCGCTCGCGCGGCTGACCTCGACGCTGGTCGCGCGGCAGCGCAAGGCCGACGCGCTCGCGCTGGCCGAATGCGCGGCGCGCCTTCACCCGGGCGCGGGCGCCGGCTTCAATCACGGCTACGCGCTGCAGATGCTCGACCGTCACGCCGACGCCGTCGCGCCGTACCGCGCGGCGTTCGCGCTCGACCCCGGCTGGCCGTCGCTGCGCAACAACCTCGCGGTCGCGCTGCGTCTGTCGGGCGGCGATCGCCGCGAGGAAATCGCGCTGCTCGCCGCGGCCGCGGAGGCCGATCCGCACGACGTGCAGGCGTGGATCAACCTCGTCGTCGCGCGGCTCGCGATGCAGGATCTCGACGGTGCGCTCGTGTGCGCCGCACGGCTCGCGGAGATCGCGCCCGACAACGCACTCGCGCTGAACAATATCGCGATGACGATGAAGGAGGCGCAGCGCTGGGACGACGCCGAGCGCTACGCGACGCGCGCGTGCGAGCTGGCGCCCGACGACGCGGCGTTCCGTTTCAACCTCGCGATCATCCAGCTCGTGCGCGGCAACTACGCGGACGGCTGGCGCGGCCACGAGGCGCGCTGGGACGGTGCCGGCGAACTGCGCGGCCGCCTGCCGGTGCTGCCCGGCCCGCGCTGGCGCGGCGAGCCGCTCGCGGGCAAGACGCTGCTCGTGTGGGGCGAGCAGGGGCTCGGCGACGTGCTGCAGTTCAGCCGCTACGTCGCGCCGCTCGCCGAGCGCGTGCACCGTGAGGGCGGCCGGCTCGTCTGGAACACGTTCCCGCAGGTCGGCACGCTGATGGCGCGCAGCCTCGGCGCGCACGCGGACGCGTTCAGCGCGGGCGGCGGCGTCGACGCGCTGCCGCCATTCGACTACGAAGTGCCGCTGATCGGCCTGCCGCTGCTGCTCGGGACGCAGGCGTCGACGCTCGATGCATCGGTGCCGTACCTGCACGCCGAGCCGCGCGCGCGCGACGCGTGGCGCGCGCGGCTCGCGGGCGACGGCCGGCTGAAGGTCGGGCTCGTGTGGACGGGCAGCGCGGGGCACCAGCGCAACCCGTTCCGGCGCGTCGGGCTCGAGCGCTATGCGAGCGCGTTTCGCGGCATCGACGGTGTCGCATTCCATTCGCTGCAGCCGGGCGCGGAAGCGGACGTCGCCGCGGCGCGCGCGGCCGGCTTCGCGATCGACGACCGCACGGCCGAACTGAAGAGTTTCGACGATACGGCCGCGTTCATCGGCGCGCTGGATCTGGTGATCACGGTGTGCACGTCGGTTGCGCACCTGTCGGGCGCGCTCGGCGCGCGCACGTGGGTGCTGCTCGACGTGAATCCGCACTGGCCGTGGCTGCTCGAACGCACGGACAGCCCGTGGTATCCGACCGCCACGCTGTACCGGCAGCCGGCGTTCGGCGCATGGGCGCCGGTGATGGACGCGCTTGCGCGGGATTTGCGCGGGGTGGTGGAGGAGGCGAAGCGCAAGCGTTGACCGGCGCTTCGAAGGAATCACGCCGAGGCTTCGGCACCCGGGCCGAACCGCAGGCCGGGGCAGCGGCCGCCGCGCAGCGCGCGACGGCCGCCCGATGCGTCAGGCGTTGCGGTCGTCGCCGGTCTTCGCGCCGTTGCGGCGGCGCAGGCCGGGCCCGAACGTGAAGCCGAATGCGAGCAGCACCAGCGACACCGCGAGCACGATGTTGTTGCCGCTCGTCACGTACGGCGTGAAGCCGCTCGTGCCTTCGATCCGCACGTCGAGCGAGCCGATCGTGAACGGCTTCAACTGGCCGAGCACGCGGCCGTGCGCGTCGATCGCGGCCGTCATCCCGGTGTTGGTCGAGCGCAGCATCGGCCGGCCCGTTTCGAGCGCGCGCATCCGCGCGATCTGCAGGTGCTGGTCGAGCGCGATCGTGTCGCCGAACCACGCGAGGTTCGTCACGTTGACGAGCACGCCGGGCGGTTGCGGATTGTCGCGGATCGTCGCGGCGATTTCCTCGCCGAACAAGTCCTCGTAGCAGATGTCGGCCATCACCGGCTGGTTGTGCACGAAGAACGGCTTCTGCACCGGCGCGCCGCGCGCGAAATCGCCGAGCGGCATCTTCATCAGGTCGACGAACCACCGGAAGCCCCACGGGATGAATTCGCCGAACGGCACGAGATGGTGCTTGTCGTAGTGATAGATGTCGCGCGAGTGCGGCGTCACGCCGTACAGGCTGTTCGTGTAGTCGACGTAGCGGCCGTCCGGCGTCACCGACGCGCCGACCGCGCCGAACAGCACGGCCGAGCCCGTCGTGTCGCTGAACTTGCGGATCGCGACGGCGAACGGCTCGGGCAGTTCCTGGATCATCACCGCGATCGCGGTCTCCGGCGTGACGATCAGGTCGGCCGGCTTCTCGACGATCATCTGCTGGTACATCTTGATCGCCGCGTCGATGCCCGCTTCCTCGAACTTGATGTCCTGCTTCACGTTGCCCTGCAGCAGCCGCACGGTGAGCGGCGCGTTCGCGGGCACGGTCCACGTGGCCTGCGACAGCCCGAGGCCGGCGGCGACCAGCGCGACGGCGATGGCGGCCGGCGCGGCAATCCGCACGCGCGCGTTGCCGCCGGCGCCTTGTTCGTCCGCATTCGCGGGCGCGCGGCGCGCGGCGACGAGCGCCTGCACGACCAGCGCGGCGAACAGCGCGAGCACCCAGCCGATCCCGTACACGCCGACGACCGGCGCGAAGCCCGCGAACGGGCCGTCGACCTGCGGGTAGCCGCTCGCGAGCCACGGGAAGCCGGTAAACACGGTGCCGCGCAGCCATTCGCCGAGCGCCCACGCGCTGGCGAACGCGAATGCGCCGTGCCAGGTCGGCGAGAACGGCCGCGGATCGGGGGTACGGCGATGCCACGCATGGCCCGCGCAGAACGACCACAGCCCGGCCGAGAACGCGGGGTACAGCGACAGGTACAGCGAAAACAGCACCAGCGCGCCGCCCGCGAGCGGCGCCGCCATTTCGCCGTATACGTGCATGCTGATGTAGAGCCACCAGATGCCGCTGATGAAGTTGCCGAAGCCGAACGCGCCGCCGGTGAGCGCGGCGCCGCGCCAGCTCGACGTGCGTGTCAGCTGCGCGAAAAACCAGACGAATACGACGAGCTGCAGCCAGCCGCCATGCGGCGTCGGCGCGAAGCCGAGCGTATTGGCCGCGCCGGCGAGCAGCGCGGCCGGGTAGTGCCAGCGCGGCAGCGCGCGGCCGGGCGCCGGCGCGAGAAGACCGCCAGCCGGGCGGGACGGGATCGGATCGTCCATGTGAAGCGGAAGGGGGCGAGCGGTTGAAGGAGGCGCGGCCGGCGCGAGACGGTCAGTCCTCGTGCGAGGCTTCGGCGCGGCGGCTCGCGAGCGGGTTGCGGCGCACCAGCAGCACGTGGACCTGGCGCGCATCGCCGCGCTG
The DNA here is from genome assembly GCF_003366075.1 of Burkholderia sp. IDO3. Classification (NCBI taxonomy): domain Bacteria; kingdom Pseudomonadati; phylum Pseudomonadota; class Betaproteobacteria; order Burkholderiales; family Burkholderiaceae; genus Burkholderia; species Burkholderia sp. IDO3. The sequence goes on along the minus strand of NZ_CP028963.1, from coordinate 3,058,648 downwards.
GATCTCGAACACGAGGTTGCCGAGCTGCAGCTTCTCGCCGCGATGCGGCACGCGGCCGAAATGATGGGTGATCAGGCCGCCGATCGTGTCGACTTCGTCGTCGGGGAAATCGGTGCCGAACGTCTCGTTGAACTGCTGGATCTCGGTCAGCGCGCGCACGCGGTAGCGGCCGTCCGGCCCCGAGATGATGTTGCCGGCTTCTTCGTCGAAGTCGTATTCGTCCTCGATGTCGCCGACGATCTGTTCGAGCACGTCCTCGATCGTGATCAGGCCCGCGACGCCACCGTATTCGTCGACGACGATCGCGAGGTGGTTGCGGTTCACGCGGAAGTCGTGCAGCAGCACGTTCAGGCGCTTCGATTCGGGGATGAACACGGCGGGACGCAGCATCCCGCGCACGTCGAATTCCTCTTCGGCATAGAAACGCAGCAGGTCTTTGGCGAGTAGCACGCCGATCACGTTGTCGCGATTCTCCTCGTACACCGGGTAGCGCGAGTGCGCCTTCTCGAGGACGAACGGGATGAAGTCTTCAGGCTTGTCCGCGATGTTGATCGCGTCCATCTGTGCGCGCGGCACCATGATGTCGCGGGCGCACAGGTCGGATACCTGGAACACGCCTTCGATCATCGACAGCGAATCGGCGTCGATCAGGTTGCGTTCGTGGGCGTCCTGGAGGATTTCCAGCAGCTCGGTCCGGGATTCCGGCTCGGGCGAGATGAAGTCGGTCAGGCGCTCGAGCAGTGAGCGCTTTTCTTGCGGTTTGTCGGTGGGCTTTCGACTGGGATACGAATCGTTCATGGTGGTGCGCCCGGGTCATGCCGGGGCGCGCTGTCACGGAGTAGGCAAGGATACACCAAGGGCATGGCGCGGCCGTGTCACACCGGCCGTCCGGCCGGGCTCAGGCGGCCCGCGCGAGCCCCGCTCGGGGACGGCCATGCCGCGCACGGCGCCGTCCTTCATATCCATCGTATCTCAGAAAGGGTCGCCGGGGCAGCGGCGGCAAAAATCGGGCGCCGGCGGTGGCCGGCCGCTCGGGCGGCAGCGCGGCACGGCGGCATTTCGTCGCGCCGCGCCGGCGCGGGGTTCAGAAGCGCATGCCGGCCGAGCAGCCGCCGGCAGCCGCGCCGTTGGTCGCGGCGCCGCCGCAGCCGAGCAGGCCGCAGCCGGACAGCGCGACGCTCGCGGCGACGATCAGCGCGGCGAGCCTGCAGCGCGAACGGCGTGACGGTTGCCGCGGAGCGGTTTTGGGTCCGGATGCGCGTCCCGCGCCGACGACCGCCGGCGGGACGCCGATGTGCCGGTCGGACGTTACCGGCATCGCGCGAGCAGCCCTTCGAGCGCGCGGTCGGGGATGCCGCTCGCGCGCAGCGCGTCCACGGTGCGGCTCACGTAGTCGAGCGTCGTCCCGTAGCGGCCGGCCGCGCAGTCGAACACCTCCTTCACGACCGGGTCGGTCAGCTTGCCGGTGTAGGTCGGCACGTCGCGGCGCATCACGAACGCGAGCGCGTTCACGCGTTCGCCGGTCTCGAGCGAGCACGGCAGCCATGCGGGCCGGTACGAGCCCATCGGCATTTCGCGCTTCCACAAGGTTTCGAGATGCGGCTGCGCGGTGGGGCCCGCGAGCCGGAATGCGATGCCCGAGCACGAGCCGCCGCGATCGAGCGCGAGCACGAGCCCCGGACGTTCGGGCGTGCCGCGGTTCACGCGCGACCACAGGTAGAGCCCGCGATGGTAGCCGTGCACCTTGCCGCGCACGGCGGCGACGGTCGGCAGCCCGGGGTTCCAGATCAGCGAGCCGTAACCGAACAGCCACAGATCCTGCTGGCCGTCCCAGTCGCGCATCGTGTGCGCGAGCGACGCCGTGAGCTCGTCTTCCGTCAGCAGCCGTCCGTCGCCGATCGACGGCGGGTAGGCGGGCGGCAGTATCGCGGCGTGGTGCATGGTGCAGGCGGTGCTTACTGGTACGGGTTCGGGAAGCCCAGTTTCGCGAGGATGTCGACTTCGAGCGCTTCCATTTCGGCCGCGTCCTCGTCGCTCGTCTCGTGATCGTAGCCTTGCGCATGCAGCGCGCCGTGCACCAGCAGGTGCGCGTAGTGGGCCGTGAGCGGCTTGCCCTGTTCGTGCGCTTCCTTCTCGACGACCGGGCAGCACAGCACGAGGTCGCCGATCACGGTGCCGTCGGGCGCCGCGTCGTACGCGAAGGTCAGCACGTTGGTCGGATAGTCCTTGTGGCGGTAGCCGGCGTTCAGCGTGCGGCCTTCTTCCTCGCCGACGAAGCGCACGGTCAGCTGCGCGCTGGCGAACAGCGCCGGTTCGATCCACTCGGCGATCAGCTTGCGCTTGGGGAGCGCCTTGCGCACGTCGCCGGCGATCTCGTCGCCGTACTGCACGGACAGGTCGAGTTCCGGTTCGCGCAGTTCGGCTTCCAGTTCCTCTTCGCGCGGCGCGAGCTCGGCGCCCACGTGCAGCGTCACGCTGTCGTAGTGCTCGGGCTGCAGCGCGAGCTTCGCGCGCATCGCCGGGTCGTTGTGCTGCGCGACGATCGCGACGGCCGCCTCGCCCGAACTGCCCGACAGGTCGAACATCAGGCTGCGGCCGTCCGGGAAGTCGATTCGCAGTCCTTGTGCGCTGATGGTCCGGGCTTTGCCCTTCGCATCGAACAGCGAAACACGGGGGGAATCGGGCGCGGCGGACTGGTCGCGACCGGACTTGCGGGAGCGGGAAGATTTCATGACGGGTGAGGCGATTGGGACGCGTTGAGGATACACCAAACGGCCGATCGCACCCGAATTCGAACCGGCCGCGCGCGGGCGAAAAAAAGCTCGGCGCGCCGTCGGGCGGGCCGGGCCGTTGGCCGGTGCGGCGCGCGGGCGCCGCCGGTGCTTCACGCGTCCTTGTGCTGAGCGTGGAAGTCGTCGTAAGCCTCGACGATGCGCGCGACGAGCGGGTGGCGCACGACGTCCGCGCTCGTGAAGCGCGTGAGCGCGATGCCGCGCACGCCGCCGAGCACCTGCTGCGCCTCGACGAGGCCGCTCTTGTGTCCGCGCGGCAGGTCGACCTGGCTGGTGTCGCCGGTCACGACGGCCTTCGAGCCGAAGCCGATCCGCGTGAGGAACATCTTCATCTGCTCGGGCGTGGTGTTTTGCGCCTCATCGAGGATGATGAACGCGTGGTTCAGCGTGCGGCCGCGCATGTACGCGAGCGGCGCGATCTCGATCATCTGGCGCTCGAACATCTTCGCGGTCTTGTCGAAGCCGAGCAGGTCGTACAGCGCGTCGTACAGCGGGCGCAGGTACGGATCGACCTTCTGCGCGAGATCGCCCGGCAGGAAGCCGAGCCGCTCGCCGGCCTCGACGGCCGGGCGCGTCAGCACGATCCGCTTGACCTGGTCGCGCTCGAGCGCGTCGACCGCGCACGCGACCGCGAGGTAGGTCTTGCCGGTGCCGGCCGGCCCGATGCCGAACGTCACGTCGTGCTGCAGGATCTGCTTCAGGTATTCGCGCTGCGCGGGCGTGCGGCCGCGCAGGTCGGCGCGCCGCGTGTAGAGCTTCGGTGCCGGTTCCTCGTCGGGATTGTCGTCGTCGATCTGCACGCCCGGTTCGTCGAACGGATGATCGGGGTCGCCGCGGAACCGTACGTCGAGCGTGTCCTGGCGGCCGTTGCCGGCGGTGTGACGCACCTCGACCAGCGCGAGCTGGATATCGTCGACCGACAGCGGATCGCGCGAACGGTTGTAGAAGTTCTCGAGTGCGGCGAGCGCGAGCTTTGCGCCGCGCCCGCGGATCGTGATCCGGTGGCCGCGCCGCGCGAGCGTGACGTCGAGCGCCTGTTCGATCTGCCGCAGGTTCTCGTCGAGCGGGCCGCAGAGATTGGCGAGGCGCGCGTTGTCGTCGCGCGGCGCGGTGAATTCCAGTGCTTGGACGGTCTTCAAAGTAGCGTCGGGCTCCTGTTGAGCGTCAATCGGTCAGTGGGTGGCCGTGCTCGCTTCGTCGCTCACGAGCAGCAGCTCGCCGCGCAGCGAGTGCGGGTACGCATGGTTGATCCTCACGTCGATCATCTGGCCGATCAGGCGCGGGTGCGACGCGAGCGGCGCCGGGAAATTCACGACCCGGTTGTTCTCGGTGCGGCCCGACAGTTCGTTCGGGTCCTTGCGCGACGGACCCTCGACGAGGATCCGCTCGACCTTCCCGACCATCGACTGGCTGATGCGTGCGACGTTTTCCTCGATGGTCGCCTGCAGATGTTGCAGGCGTTTGAGCTTCACTTCGCGCGGCGTGTCGTCGGCGAGGTTCGCGGCCGGCGTGCCGGGGCGCGGGCTGTAGATGAACGAGAAGCTGGTGTCGTAGCTCATGTCGTGCACGAGCGCCATCATCTTGTCGAAATCGTCCTCGGTCTCGCCGGGGAAGCCGACGATCATGTCGGTCGACAGCGACAGGTCCGGGCGGATCGCGCGCAGCTTGCGGATCACCGACTTGTATTCCAGCACCGTGTAGCCGCGCTTCATCGCCATCAGGATGCGGTCGGAGCCGTGCTGGACGGGCAGGTGCAGGTGGCTCACGAGCTTCGGCACCTTCGCGTACGTGTCGATCAGGCGCTGCGTGAATTCCTTAGGGTGCGACGTCGTGTAGCGGATCCGCTCGATGCCGGGGATGTCGGCTACGTATTCGATCAGCGTCGCGAAATCGGCGATCTCGGCGGAGCCTGCCGTCAGCGCGCCGCGGTAGGCGTTCACGTTCTGGCCGAGCAGCGTGACTTCGCGCACGCCCTGGTCGGCGAGGCCGGCCACTTCGGTCAGCACGTCGTCGAGCGGGCGCGACACTTCATCGCCGCGCGTGTACGGCACGACGCAATAGCTGCAGTACTTCGAGCAGCCTTCCATGATCGACACGAACGCGCTCGGCCCCTCGACGCGCGCGGGCGGCAGGTGGTCGAACTTCTCGATCTCGGGGAACGTGATGTCGACCTGGGCACGGCCGCTCGCGCGGCGCTGGTCGATCATCTGCGGCAGGCGGTGCAAGGTTTGCGGGCCGAACACGAGGTCGACGTACGGTGCACGCGACACGATCGACGCGCCTTCCTGGCTGGCGACGCAGCCGCCGACGCCGATCAGCAGGCCCGGTTTCGCTTCCTTCAGCTCGCGCACGCGGCCGAGGTCGGAGAACACCTTTTCCTGCGCCTTCTCACGCACCGAGCACGTGTTGAACAGGATGATGTCCGCGTCTTCCGGGGTATCGGTCTTTTCGAGGCCTTCGGCCGCATTGAGCACATCCACCATCTTGTCCGAGTCGTACTCGTTCATCTGGCAGCCGAAGGTCTTTACGTAAACTTTCTTGGTCATGGGGATTCGCCGTTCGCAGTGGTTGACCTGGGGGCGTCGTCAAGGGTGAATCGGGACGGCTGCTGCCGGAGCAGCGGCTCGGGCCGACGCCTGCCGGCGCCGAAGGGCGGACCGGGGCGCGCAGCGCGCGTCGAGCCTGTCGTGAACTGCGGTGAAAAGCCGTCGGGAAAGCCTTCCATTATAGCTTTACGCGCTGCCTGGAGCGGCCGGCGGGTTGCAGCCGCGCGACGCCGTTCGTCGCGCTCCGACCCCGAAACGGCACGTGGCCAGCCGCGGCGGCGGCCGTCAGCGGAGCAGGTCGTCGTGCGCCGCTTCCTCGCGCGCGAAGCGTTCGACGAGGAAGTCGAGCAGCACGCGCACGCGCGGCGCCATGTAGCGCTTGCCGGGATAGATCGCGTGCAGCGGCGCGCTCTGGTGCCGCCAGTCGGGCAGCAGGACCTTGAGCCGCCCGGCGCGGATGTCGTCGGCGACATCCCAGATCGAGTTCAGCACGATGCCGCGCCCGCGCAGCGCCCACTCGCGGGCGAGGCCGCCGTCGTTGGTCTCGAACGCGGTGGCGAGCGGCACCGTGCAGGTCTGCGTGTCGTCGCCGCGCGTGAAGCGCCACGCGTTCATCGGCCCGGACGCTACCGTGATCACGTTGCAGGGAAAGCGGGCCAGATCGTGCGGATCGCGCGGCTCGCCGTGGCGTTCGACGAACGACGGCGCCGCGCACGGCACGCGCCGGTCCTCGGCGAGCCGGCGGGCGATCAGCGCGCCGTCGGGCGGCGCGGCGAAACGGATCGCGAGGTCGATCTCGTCCTGCCACAGGTTCACCGTCGAGTCGGACGCCGTCAGCGAGAACGTCACGTCCGGGTAGCGCGCGGTGAATTCGTCGAGCCAGTCGAGCAGCCGGCGGCGGCCGAAATCGGACGTCGCCGACAGCCGCACCCGGCCGCCGACGACGTTGCGGCCGGCCTGCAGCAGCGCGTTTGCGTCGTCGAGCGCCTGCAACGCCTGCCGGCAGCCGTTCAGGTACAGGCGGCCCTCGTCGGTGAGCCGCAACCGCCGGGTCGAACGGTCGAACAGCCGGGTGGCGACCGCCGCCTCCAGCTTCGCGAGGCGCGCGCTCGCGGCGGCCGGCGTGAGGTTCAGCTTGCGCCCGGCGGCGGACAGGCTGCCCAGTTCCGCCGCCTCGACGAACAGCCGGATATCGCCCAGTCGATCCATCGGATTTTTCACTGTTTTTTGAAAATGGTTCAAATGCCACGCCAATTATCAAAGATAGGCGTATTCGGGACAATGCGCGCACATCCTCTTTTTGTGCGGTGCGGCACCGATCCGACGCCGCATCCGCCGCCTTCCGGAGAACGTCATGCCCATCCCGTTACTGGCGCTCGCGATCAGCGCGTTTGCCATCGGCACCACCGAATTCATCATCATGGGGCTCCTGCCCGAAGTCGCGCACGACCTCGCCGTGTCGCTGCCGTCGGCCGGGCTGCTGGTCACGGGCTACGCGCTCGGCGTCGCGGTCGGCGCGCCGCTGCTCGCCGTGCTGACGAGCCGCATGCCGCGCAAGGCCGCGCTGCAACTGCTGATGGCGATCTTCATCGTCGGCAACGTGCTGTGCGCGACCGCGTCCGGCTACGCGATGCTGATGGTCGCGCGCGTCGTCACGTCGTTCGCGCACGGCTCGTTCTTCGGGATCGGCGCGGTGGTCGCCGCGTCGCTCGTGCCGGCCGACAAGCGTGCGAGCGCGATCGCGCTGATGTTCACCGGCCTCACGCTGTCGAACGTGCTCGGCGTGCCGTTCGGCACGTTCGTCGGCCAGTTGCTCGGCTGGCGCGCGTCGTTCTGGATCGTCGCCGCGCTCGGCGTGCTGTCGCTCGGCGGCGTCGCGCTGCTGGTGCCGAACCGGCACGACAGCGGGCCGGTCGGCCTTGGCCGCGAGGTGCGCGTGCTGAAGGAGCCGCAGGTGTGGCTCGCACTGCTGATGACCGTGCTCGGCTTCGGCGGCGTGTTCGTGGTGTTCACGTACATCGCGCCGATTCTCGAGAGCGTGTCCGGTTATTCGCCGCGCGCGGTCGCGCTGATCCTCGTGCTGTTCGGCGCGGGGCTGACGATCGGCAACATGCTCGGCGGCAAGCTCGCCGACCGCGCGCTGATGCCGTCGCTGCTCGCGATTCTCGTCGCGCTGATGGCGGTGATGGCCGTGTTCGCGAAGACGAGCCACCTGCCGGTCGCGGCCGCCGTGACCGTGTTCGTGTGGGGGATCGCCGCGTTCGCGACGGTGCCGCCGCTGCAGGCGCGCGTGGTCGAGAAGGCCGCGAGCGCGCCGCATCTCGCATCGACGCTGAACATCGGCGCGTTCAACGTCGGCAACGCGGGCGGCGCGTGGCTGGGCGGGCTCGCGCTGGAACACGGCTTCGCACTCGATGCGTTGCCGTGGGTCGCCGTCGCGGTGACGTTCGCGGCGCTCGTCGTCACGTGGATCGCGATGCGGCTCGATGCGCGCACACCGGCGCGCGGTGCGGCACCGGCGGCGCATTGAGCGGTGTGACGAGCGGCGCATCGACCGGCGCCTCCTTCGGTGCCGGATCGACGCCGCAGCGGCAGGAAAAGGTTCGCGAGAAACGCATTCCTCCGCGATGCTGATAACGGTGTGAAGATAACTTCGTTTGCCGGCCGGGGGGCGGGTGATAGCGTCTCGATACGCGCTGTTCGTGGCGCAACCCGATTCCGGTTTACCCCATTTGCAGGGCCGCGCGGCGGCCCGGAGGCAATGCTATGTCTTCACCCCTGGCGCTGGTGCGCGGCGTGTCTTCCTTCGAGTCCGGCGATGCCGCCGACGCGCGGACGTCCGCGTCGCTCGATGTCCTCGAGCAGGTCGTCGGCGTGAACCTCGCGCGTTTGCGCGCCGAGCGGCAACTGTCGCTCGATGCGCTCGCGCGGCTGTCCGGTGTATCGCGTGCGATGCTCGCGCAGATCGAGTCGGCGCGCAGCGTGCCGTCGATCAAGGTGCTCTGCAAGATCGCCGCGGCGCTGAAGGTGTCGGTCGCCGCGTTTCTGCGTCGGCACGCGGTGAACGGCTTCGAGCACCTGGCGGCCGAGCGTGCGTCGCGCGTCGTCAGTTCGAACGGCCGTTTTTCGGCACGTGCGCTGTATCCGGAAGGCGAACCGGCCGCCGCCGAGTTCCACGAGCTGCGGATCGCGCCGTTGCATACGGAGCCCGGCGCGCGCCGCGCGCCCGGCACGACGGTGAACCTGGTCGTCAGCGAGGGGACGCTCGAAGTCAGCGTGCACGATCGCCGCCAGTTGCTCGCGACCGGCGACGCAATCGTGTTCGACGCCGACCAGCCGTACAGCCTGCGCAACCCGGGCGACAGCGAAGCGCGCGCGTTTCGCGTGACGGTGAGCCCCGAGGTGCCGCCGCGCTGGCTCGTGCCCGACGCCGCACACGCGGCCGGCTGATGTTTCGGCCGAAGCCGGGCCCGCGCCTGTCGCGTTCCGGACGGGCGCCCGGCGCCCGGTATCGGTCGTTTGGACGATGCCGTTAGACGGCGTCGTCAGTAAGGTTTTAGGTGTGGTTCGCTGCGCGGTGCGCGCAGCTGATGTATGCTTGGCCTGCCGGTCACGGGTAGCCCCCGGCCGGCATCAGTGCGTCTTCAGGGCGGGGCGAAATTCCCCACCGGCGGTAGGCTGGCGAAAGCCGGCGAGCCCGCGAGCGCCCGCGCATCCGCGCGGGGTCAGCAGATCTGGTCGAATGCCAGAGCCGACGGTCACAGTCCGGATGAGAGAAGATGTGCAGATAGTCATGTCCGTCAGGGCCGCTTTGCCATCCGTGCGAAGCGGGTTGTCGTTCTGTCTGTTTGCAATGCCCTGAAACGTTTTTCGCCCAAATCGTATTTGCGAGGAGCGTTTCACATGTCCTTGATGTCCGTTTCGTCGGCACCGTCCGACGCCTTTGCCGATCTCCCGTTGCTCGATTCCGAACCGGTGCCGCCGCGCATCGCCGCCGCGCTCGACGCGATGCGCGCGGGCCGTGCCGTCGTGTTGCAGGACGATCACGACCGCGAAAACGAGGCCGACCTGATCGTCGCCGCCGAGCGCATCACGCCCGAGACGATGGCGCTGCTGATCCGCGAATGCAGCGGCATCGTGTGCCTGTGCCTGACCGACGACCAGGTGCGCGCGCTCGAGCTGCCGCCGATGGTGCAGACCAACGAGAGCCGTAACGGCACCGCATTCACCGTCTCGATCGAGGCGCGCGAAGGCGTGCACACCGGCGTGTCCGCGGCCGACCGCGTGACGACGATTCGCGCGGCGATCGCCGACGATGCGAAGCCGTACGACATCGTGCGCCCCGGCCACGTATTCCCGTTGCGTGCGCAGCCGGGCGGCGTGCTGGCGCGCCGCGGCCATACCGAAGGCACGGTCGACCTGTCGATTCTCGCGGGCCTGAAGCCGGCGGGTGTGCTGTGCGAGCTGATGAATCCGGACGGCACGATGACGCGCGGCGACGACGTCGAGCGTTTCGCGCAGCAGCACGGTCTGCCGATGCTGACGATCGCCGAGCTGGTCGAATTCCGCGAGGCGCTGGCGGCTGCGCGCGAGCGTTGCTGCGAACCGGCCTGACGGGGAGGGCAGCGGGGGAAGACAGCGGGCGCATCGATGCGCCCGCGACAGACACGGCGTGCGCGCATCGGCGCACGCGCGCCGGCCGTCAGGACTGCACGTCGCCGAATTCGCCGCGCTGGCCGGCCGCGACGAGCGCCGGCAGTTCATCCATCTTGCGCATGATCCGCGTGATGCCCATCGCGCGCAGCGCGTCCGCGTAGTTGTCGGGGATGTGGCTCGCGCCGACGAACGCGATCGTCTTCATCCCGGCCGCGCGTGCGGCGTTCAGGCCCGATACGCTGTCCTCGACGACGATGCAGCGCGCCGGCGCGACGCCAAGTGTTTGCGCTGCATGCAGGTACACGTCGGGGTAGGGCTTCGGCCGCGCGACCTGCTCGGAGCTGAACACGCGCTCGCCGAAGATTTCGGTCAGCGACGCGCGCTTCAGCGAGTTGCGTACGCGCACGAGCCGACTGTTCGAGACCACCGCGGCCGGCAGGCCGACCTTCAGCAACGCATCGCGCACGCCGGTGATCGGCGCGAGCGACTGAGCGAGCGCGATCTCGATGTTGTGCTCGATGGTTTCGATGAAGTTCTCGGGCATCCGGATCGCGAAGTGCGCTTCGAGTCCGGCGAGAAAGCGGGATGTCTGCTGGCCGAACGCGGATTTTGCGGCGGCTTCGAAATCGAGGTGCGGGAACGTGGCGGACAGCGTTTCGAGCAGGACGCGGTCGGCGATGACTTCGCTGTCGACGAGGACGCCGTCGCAGTCGCAGATGAGGTGATCGAGCATGATGGTGAAGAAGCGGGGTGTCGGCGACGCCGATCATGCCGCCATGATACGTGCTTTCGCCGATGCGCCGCGAGCCGTTCGGCCGGCCGCTTTCACCGTCGCGTCGATCCCGTGCCGCTCACGCGTGGCGCGGATGCGGGTCGAGCGCGCGATCGACGCGACGCCGGCGGCGGTTGCTGTCCGGGTGCGAAGCGGAAGCCTTTGGTGCCGGCCGCGGGCGATCGGTGGCGGCGAAGGTGCGAGGGCAGGAGAATGCGGGTCGCGCGCGGCAACCGATGCCGCGCGCCGAATGTGGCGAATGTGAAGAATCGCAGCGCGATCAGGCCATCGCGTGCAGATGCAGATACAGGCCGGCGGCCGCGGCGCCGCCGAGCAGCGGGCCGATCACCGGCACCCACGCATAGCGCCAGTCGCTGTCGCGCTTGCCGGGAATCGGCAGCAGCGCATGCATGATGCGCGGCGACAGGTCGCGTGCCGGGCTCATCGCATAGCCGGTCGGGCCGCCGAGCGAGATGCCGATGCCGAGCACCAGGAGGCCGACGGGCAGCGCGTCGAGCGCGCCGAGGCCGACTTGCGGTGACGCCAGATACAGCACGCCGAGGATCAGCACGAACGTACAGATCGCTTCGGTCAGCACGTTGTGCGTGACGCTGCGGATCGCGGGCGCCGTGCAGAACACCGCGAGCTTCAGGTCGGCGTCGACTTCCTTCGCGAAGTGCTGACGATACGCGAGCCACACGAGCAGCGAGCCGGCCATCCCGCCGAGCATCTGCGCGAGGATGTAGCCGCCGACTTTCGACCACGCGAACTTGCCCGCGAGCGCCAGGCTGATCGTCACGATCGGGTTCAGGTGCGCGCCGCTGAACGACGCGGTCACGTAGACGGCGACGAACACGGCCATCGCCCAGCCCATCACGATCACGATCAGGTCCGCGCCTTTGCCCTTGGTCTTCGCCAGCAGCACGTTTGCGACCGCGCCGTTGCCGAGCAGCACGAGGATCGCAGTGCCGATGAATTCCGCAATATAAGGTGACATGATTTGTCTCTCGTAAGTCGCGGCGGACTCGCGCGCTGCGCGGTCCGCCGATGTTGTTGTATTTCTCTGGATTGTTTGCGATTACTGCGCGTCGTCGGCCCACGCCTTGGCGGCGCGCACCGCACGCTGCCAGCCGGCCATGCAGCGTTCGACCTGCTCCTTCGGCATCGACGGCGAGAAGCGGCGATCGAGCTGCCACTGGCTGCGCACTTCGTCGAGGTTCTTCCAGTAGCCGATCGCGAGGCCCGCGAGGTAGGCCGCGCCGAGCGCGGTCGTCTCGGTGATCTGCGGACGCACCGCGTCGACGCCGAGCAGGTCGGCCTGGAACTGCATCAGCAGGTTGTTCGCGCTTGCGCCGCCGTCCACGCGCAGTTCGCCGATGCTGATGCCCGAGTCGGCTTCCATCGCGGCCAGCACATCGAGCGACTGGTAGGCGATCGCATCGAGCGCCGCGCGTGCGAGGTGCGCGGACGTCGTGCCGCGCGTGACGCCGAACACCGAGCCGCGTGCCCGTGCGTTCCAGTGCGGCGCGCCGAGGCCCGCGAACGCCGGCACGAGATAGACGCCGTCGGTGTGCGGCACGCTCGCGGCGAGCGCTTCGATTTCGGCGGCCGTCTTGATGATGCCGACGCCGTCGCGCAGCCACTGCACGACCGCGCCCGCGATGAAGATGCTGCCCTCGAGCGCGTACTGCACGTCGTCGCCGATCTGCCAGGCGATCGTCGTCACGAGGTTGTTCTTCGACTCGATCGGCTTGTTGCCGGTGTTCATCATCAGGAAGCAGCCGGTGCCGTAGGTGTTCTTCACCATGCCGGAGGTCGTGCACATCTGGCCGAACAGCGCCGCGTGCTGGTCGCCGGCGATGCCCGCGAGCGGGATCTTCGACGCGAACACCGTGGTCTTCGTGTGGCCGTAGATTTCCGACGACGCCTTCACTTCCGGCAGCATGCTGCGCGGGATGTCGAGCAGTTCGAGCAGCTCGCCGTCCCACTCGCGCGTGTGGATGTTGAACAGCATCGTGCGCGACGCGTTCGTCACGTCGGTCACGTGCAACTCGTGCTTCGTGAAGTTCCACACGAGCCAGCTGTCGACGGTGCCGAAGGCGAGCTTGCCCTGGCGCGCCTTCTCGCGCGCGCCCGGCACGTTGTCGAGGATCCAGCGGATCTTGGTGGCGGAGAAGTACGAGTCGATCGGCAGGCCGGTCTTCGCGCGCACCTTCGCTTCGAGGCCCTGCTTCTTCAGCGAATCGCAGAAGTCGGCGGTGCGGCGGTCCTGCCAGACGATCGCGTTGTACACGGGCTGGCCCGTCTCGCGATCCCAGACGATCGTCGTCTCGCGCTGGTTGGTGATGCCGATCGCGGCGATCGACGTGCCGTTCAGGCCGGTGCGCGTGACCGCTTCGGCGGCGACGCCCGCTTGCGTCGACCAGATTTCCTGCGGGTCGTGCTCGACCCAGCCGGGTTGCGGGTAGATCTGTTCGAATTCCTTCTGGGCGATCGATACGATGTTGCCCTGGCGATCGAACAGCATTGCGCGGGAGCTCGTCGTGCCCTGGTCAAGCGCGAGGATGTACTGATCCTGCATGTCTCTCATCTCCATCCGTGGATTGGCGTAGTTGTGATGCGCGCCGCGTGTGGCGGCGCGTCGGTGAATCAACGTCGGTAACGCAACTGCTACTGCAATCGGAATCAGGCGTGCGGCGCGTGCGCGGCGGCGAACCAAGCGTCGACCGCGGCCGTCACGGCGTCGAGCGTGCCCGGCGTGACGTGCAGGCCGAGCTTCGAGCGGCGCCACAGCACGTCCTGCGCGCAGGTCGCCCATTCGACGTCGCGCAGGTAGCGCAGTTCGGCGTCGTGAATGCCCGGTGCGATTTCCGCGCCGAGGTCGGCGAGCGACTTCGCGCCGTCGATCACGCGCTCCGCACGCGTGCCGTACGCACGCGCATACCGGCGCGCAAGCGCGGCAGGCAGCCACGGATGGCGTTTCGCGAACGCGGCGGCGAAGGCGTCGAACTTCGCGTTCGCGATGTCGCCGCCCGGCAGCGGGGCGCCGGCCGTCCACGTCTTCGCGTCGCGGCCGAGCGCGCGGCACAGCATGTCGCCGGCTTCTTCGGCGAGCTTGCGGAACGTCGTGATCTTGCCGCCGAACACCGACAGCAGCGGCGCGCCGGCGCCGTCGTCCATCTCGAGGCGGTAGTCGCGCGTGACGGCCGATGCGTTCGCCGCGTTCTCGTCCTCGAGCAGCGGGCGCACGCCCGAATAGGTCCAGTGCACGTCGGCCGGCGAGATCTTGCGCTTGAAGTAGCGGTTGATCGACTCGCACAGATACTGCGTCTCGTCGCGGTCGATCGCGACCTTCGCGGGATCGCTCGTGTACTCGACGTCGGTCGTGCCGATCAGCGTGAAGTCGTGTTCGTACGGAATCGCGAAGATGATCCGCTTGTCCGGGTTCTGGAAGATGTAGGCGTGGTCGTGATCGAACAGGCGCCGCGTGATGATGTGGCTGCCCTTCACGAGCCGCACGCTGTGATGCGCGCCGCGGCCGAGCGCGCCGTGCAGCACGTCGCCGACCCACGGGCCGGCCGCGTTCGCGACCGCACGCGCGTGCACGACGCGGATCGAACCGTCCGCGTGCTGCAGCCGGGCTTCCCATTCGTCGCCGTGGCGTTCGGCGGATACGAGCTTCGTGCGCGTCAGGATCTCGGCGCCGCGCTCCTGCGCATCGAGCGCGTTCAGCACGACGAGGCGCGCGTCGTCGACCCAGCCGTCCGAATACACGAAGCCGCGCTTGATCGAGTCGATCAGCGGCGCGCCGGCCGCATGGCGGCGCATGTCGATGCCGCGCGAGCCCGGCAGCAGTTCGCGTTTCGCGAGGTGATCGTAGAGGAACAGGCCGATGCGGATCAGCCACGCCGGCCGCAGGTTCGGCATGTGCGGCATCACGAAGCGCAGCGGCCACATGATGTGCGGCGCCGCGCGCAGCAGCGTCTCGCGTTCCTGCAGCGCTTTGCGCACCAGTCCGAACTCGTTGTATTCGAGATAGCGCAGGCCGCCGTGAATCAGCTTCGTGCTGCACGACGACGTGTGCGACGCGAGGTCGTCCTGCTCGCAGAGCAGGACCGACAGGCCGCGGCCGGCCGCATCGCGCGCGATGCCCGCGCCGTTGATGCCGCCGCCGACGACGAGCAGATCGTAGCGATTCGGTTGGGTCACCCTGCTGTCCTTATCGTCTGATGGAAATTGGCGAACATGAAATGTTCGAATTCGAAATTTAACGAACGAAATCGAAAAAGTAAAGTTCGAAAAAGCGGGGCCAGTAGCGCGCGACGCGATCCCGGACGATACTGGCGGAATCGACCGTTTCGCGAGGTGAATCATGCGTATTGGGATGTGGGCCGGCGCGTGCGCCGTCGTTCTGGCAGGCTGCACCACCGGCACGCCGCCGCTGGCCGGCAACTGGCGTGCGCCGTCGTTCGTCGACCTGCAGACGTCGTGCGGCGGCGCCGCGCGCGACTGGGGCGCGGACGCGCAGCCGGTCTATTCGACGCTGTACGACGCGTACGTCGCGAAACGGTATCGCGGGCTGACGCAAGCGAACTATTGTGCGTTCGTAAACGAACTTTCGACGCACTATGCGGCGCCGGATGCGGCGGGGCGCGCCGGCTGGGTCGCGTATTTCAACGGCGCGCGTGCGCAGGCGGTGAGCTGGCGGGCCGCGGTAGATCCGACGCTGCGCGGCGGCTGACGCGGGAAAGCTGCGGGAGGCGGAACGAGCGGGGAACGCGCCACGGCCGGGAATCCGGCCGGCGCGCCCGGGTCAGGAACAGCGGGACTTCACGAATAGCGGCATTTGATCGATCGCAACGCGGCGTCGCCGGTTTCGGTCACGCAGTACTTGCGTCCCGATCCCAGCCCTTCCAGTCGCACGAGCTGCTGTTCGAGCAGCGCGTCGAGTTCATCGCGATCCATGTCGCCGTGATCGGGGGCGTCCTTCACTAGCAGTAGCGTGGCGAATTCATGCGGACTCAGCATCGTTCTCTCCATGGCAACCGGTTTGCCCGCGCGGCCGGCGCAAACGCCGGTGCGCGATACCCCGCGGGGTATGGCTTGGGGGGAAAGCTGTATTCGCCGGCCTTGAGATTCGCACACGCCTTGGCACAGGCGGATCGGGCGAACGGGCCGGGGAACTGGAGTCTAGTCGAGCGCGCGGGCAACGACAAATCGTGCCCCGTTAATTTTCAGTTTGACAGGCACGCCTGCTGCAAGCGGTTCGGCTGGCGCGCCAACTTCTTGATTTCACTTGAGGTTTTGGGTGCGGTGCAGCATCGCAACCGTCATTCCGCGACGTACACCTGGGTGCCGGCGGCCGCGATCGCGTCGGCCATCTCGGGCGGCAGCGGCTTGTCGGTGAAGAGCGCATGCACCTGGCTCAGATGCCCCTGGCGCACCAGCGCGGGGCGGCCGACCTTCGAATGGTCGGCGACGAGATAGACGGTGCGCGCATGCTGCATGATCGCTTCGGCGACGCGCACCTCGCGCGTGTCGAAGTCGCGCAGCGTGCCGTCGGCCTCGATCGCCGACGTGCCGATGATCGCGTAGTCAACCTTGAACTGGCGGATGAAGTCGATCGCGAGTTCGCCGACGATGCCCTTGTCCCACGGCCGCACGATGCCGCCCGTGATCAGCACCTCGCAATCGGGGTAGCCGCTCATCATCGACGCGACGTTCAGGTTGTTCGTGATCACGTGCAGCCCGTGATGGCGGTTCAGCGCGCGCGCGACTTCCTCGGTCGTCGTGCCGAGGTTGATGAACAGCGATGCCTGGTCGGGGATGTGCGACGCCGCGAGCGCCGCGATGCGCCGCTTCTCGTCGTGGAACATCCGCTGGCGCGCGGTGTACGACACGTTCTCCGAGCTGGTCGGCAGGCTCGCGCCGCCGTGGTAGCGGCGCAGCAGGTTCAGGTCGGCGAGCCAGTTCACGTCGCGGCGGATCGTCTGCGGCGTGACCGCGAAATGCGCAGCGAGATCGTCGACGGTCACGAAGCCGTCGCGCTGCACCCATTCGAGCAATTCCTGCTGGCGCGCGTTGAGGGTGAGGCGAGGATCTCGGGTCATGGCTCGGCGGTCGGATCGTAAGGCGGAGCGGCTATTGTAAGGGCGGGAAGGGCGTTCGACCGGCCTGCCGCGCACGGTTGCCGGCGATTCATGTGCAAATCGCATGGATTGATGTGACAAATGAATTTGCATGATTGCCTGGATCGCGCTGCAATGGCGGACTGCCCGCACGCGCGGGCGCGCATTCATTCAGCTTTCGACGAGGTAGAACCGATGACTGGCTTCAACTGGCACAACCCGTATCCGACGACCCGCATCCCGGTGTTCGCACGCAACGTCGTGTCGACGTCGCACCCGCTCGCCGCGCAGGCCGGGCTGCGGATGCTGTGGAAGGGCGGCAACGCCGTCGACGCGGCGCTGGCCGCCGCGGCCGCGATCACGGTGGTCGAGCCCGTGTCGTGCGGGCTGGGCGGCGACGCGTTCGCGCTGGTGTGGGACGGCGAGCGGCTGTCGGGGCTGAATGCGTCGGGCGTCGCGCCTGCCGCGTGGAACCCCGACTATTTCCGCAAGCGCCACGGCGAGGGCGCGAACGGCATCGCGAACAAGCCGACGCGCGGCTGGGATACCGTCACGGTGCCGGGCGTGATCGCGGGCTGGGAAGCGCTGCATGCGAAGTTCGGCTCGCTGCCGTTCGCGGATCTCCTCGAGCCGGCGATCGAGATCGCCGAGCGCGGCTATGCGGTGTCGCCGATCGTCGCGCACAAGTGGGCGGCCGCGGTGCCCGAGTTGCAGGGGCTGCCGGGCTTCGCCGAGACCTTCATGCCGCGCGGGCGCGCGCCGCTCGTCGGCGAACGCATGTGCCTGCCGGGCCATGCGCGGACGCTGCGCACGCTCGCGAAGGAAGGCGCGCGCGCCTTCTACGAGGGCGCACTCGCCGAGCAGATCGCGGCGTTCTCGCGCGAAGGCGGCGGCGCGCTGACCGAAGCCGACTTGCGCGCGTACCGGCCGGAATGGGTCGAGCCGATCGGCAAGCGCTTCGGCCGCCATACGATTCACGAGATTCCGCCGAACGGGCAGGGCATTGCCGCGCTGATCGCGCTCGGCATCGCCGAGCATGCGGGCGTGACCGAATGGCCCGTCGATTCTGCCGACTCGCAGCACCTGCAGATCGAGGCGATGAAGCTCGCGTTCGCGGACGTCTATCGCTACGTCGCCGATCCGCGCGCGATGGAAGTGACGCCCGAGCAGATGCTCGACGACGCGTATCTCGCGGCGCGCGCGAAGCTGATCGACCGCTCGCGCGCGACGCACTTCGCGGCCGGCCGGCCGCATTCGGGCGGCACGATCTATCTGTCGGCCGCGGACGAGCGCGGGATGATGGTGAGCTTCATCCAGTCGAACTACATGGGCTTCGGTTCGGGCCTCGTCGTGCCCGGCGCCGGCATTGCATTGCAGAACCGCGGGCACGGCTTCTCGATGGACCCGGCGTCGCCGAACGTCGTCGCGGGCGGCAAGCGGCCGTTCCACACGATCATCCCGGCGTTCGTCACCGAGGAAGCGAACGGCCGCACCGAGGCCGTGATGAGCTTCGGCGTGATGGGCGGCGACATGCAGCCGCAGGGCCATCTGCAGACCATCGTGCGGATGCTCGGCTACGGGCAGCAGCCGCAGGCCGCATGTTGCGCGCCGCGCTGGAAGGTCAATCGCGACTTCACGCTCGACGTCGAGGCGACGATGAACCGCGACACGGTCGATGCGCTCGCCGCGCGTGGCCATACGATCAAGTCGATCGACGACCCTTACATGGATTTCGGTTCGGGGCAGTTCGTGTGGCGCCTCGATCCGGACGATCCCGAGCGCGGCTACGTGGCCGCGAGCGACAGCCGTCGCGACGGGCTGGCGGCCGGTTTCTGACGGAACGCTTCCAGTCTCGTGGCACGACGGGCGGCCGGATGGCCGCCCGTTTCGTTTGGTGCGCCCCGCGGCGCGCACGTCAACGGGGCGGCGTCGAAGGACTCGTCTAACGAACGGCAACACGGGGCGTGGAACTGCGCTTCCCGGGCATGGTCAGTGCTTGAAGCACGAACATCAAAGTCCGGCTAAGATGCCTGAATGGTTCGGCCGGACCAACTCACTATAAACGCAAGCAAGACGCCGCCTGCAGGATGGCCGGCGCCCGTGCCGGAGGCATGGGCGGCCCGAGCGCGCGACGACTGGGAGCGAACCACCATGCACACCGAAACGACACATGTCATGCCGTGGCGAATCGAGGACATCGACCTGAACCGGATCGATCGTCAGCGCGCCGCCGCGAACGAGGATCTGCTGCTGCTGTTGTGCGCATCGTCGTTCATCGAGAGCGGCTCGGATCTCTACACGAGCAATCTGAGCCAGTTCTTCAACGACGATCCGGAAGTCTCCGCATGGCTCAACAATGCATGGGAGCACGAAGAATTGCAGCATGGCCGCGCGCTGAAGGCGTACATCGCGCACGTGTGGCCCGAGTTTGACTGGGACACGGCCTTCGCGAATTTCTTCGAAGAGTATTCGAAGACCTGCTCGGTCGAGGCATTCGAGAAGACGCGCGCGCTCGAGATGGTCGCGCGCTGCGTCGTCGAGACGGGCACGGCCACGCTCTATCGCGCGATCAACGAATGCTCCGACGAGCCCGTGCTGAAGGAAATCACCGACAACATCCGCACGGATGAAGTGCGCCACTACAAGCACTTCTTCAAGTTCTTCAAGAAGTACAACCAGGTCGAAGGCAACGGCCGGCTCGCGGTCCTGGGCGCGCTGGCGCGTCGCGTGATGGAAATCAAGAACGAGGATTCGGAGATCGCGCTGCGCCACGTGTTCGCGATGCGCTACCCGGATCGCGTCGGCGACAGCGAATACAACCGCGAACGCGCGGCGCGCATCAGTTCGCTCGTGCGGCGCAACGTGTCGGCCGACATGTGCGTGAAGATGCTGTTGAAGCCGCTCGACCTGCCCGCGAAGATCCAGCCGAGCATCCACTATCCGCTCGCGAAGATCACGCGGCACGTGTTCCTGCGCTGATCGCCCGATTGCCACGGCGCGGTTCATCGCGGCCAGGCTGCCGCATCTATCCGCTCCGACCGAGGCCCCCCATCATGACCGACTCCGATCGCCACGCGCTCGAGCAATGGACGTTCGACACGTGGCCGCTGGCCGTCGTCGCACTGTTCGACGGCACCGCGCCCGAACGCCACGCCGACTTCGCCGCATCGCTGATCGTCGCGACCGACGACGGCCAGCTGCGCACGACACTGCTCAGCGTCGGCGAGATCTACGCACACGATGCGGGCATGCTGCTGCTCGCGCTATGGCCGCAATCGCGTGCGGCGCGCGCGCTGGCGCAACGGCGTGCGGCCGCGTTGACGCTCGTCGCGGACGGGGCGTTCTGGCAGGCTCAACTGAAGATCGATCCGCTCGAAGGAGACTTCGGCGGACTGGCCGGATTCGCTGCGACGATCGCGCACGGCGATGCGCAGCGGGTCGGCTATGCGCGTCTCGCGACGGGCGTCACGTTTGCGCTGGAAGGGGAGCGCACCGAGGTGCTCGCGCGCTGGCAGCGCCAGGTCGAGCACCTGCGGCGCGCGGCCGCGCGGCTTCAGTGGCCGCGCTGACCGCTGCGCGACGAACGGTTGCGGTTCGCGTGCGCGGCATTGCCGTTCGCGGGACGGGCACCGTTGCCGGCGGCCGGGCGACCGCTGCCGCCGCCGTTACCACCGTTACCGCTCGCGCCGCCTGCCGCGCGCGGCTTCGCCGCCTTCGCGGCCTTCGGCTGCGCGTTGCCGTCGCGCTTCGCGGCCGGCTGGCCTGAGCCGCCTGCACGCGGCTGGCGATTGCCGCCACCACCACCACCACTGTTGCCGCCGCGCGGCTGCTGGCCGCGGCGCTGCTGGATCGGCTCCGGCTTCGCGGTCGGATCGGGTTCGAAGCCCGCGATCACTTCCTGCGGAATCTCGCGCTTGATGAGCCGCTCGATGTCGCGCAGCAGTTGCTTCTCGTCGACGCATACGAGCGACACGGCTTCGCCGGTCGCGCCCGCGCGGCCCGTACGGCCGATCCGGTGCACGTAATCTTCCGGCACGTTCGGCAGGTCGAAGTTGACGACGTGCGGCAGTTGATCGATGTCGATCCCGCGTGCGGCGATGTCGGTCGCGACCAGCACCTGCAGCGTGCTGCTCTTGAATTCGGCGAGTGCGCGCGTGCGGGCCGACTGGCTCTTGTTGCCGTGGATCGCCATCGCGCTGATGCCGTCCTTCGTCAGCTGTTCGGCGAGCCGGTTCGCGCCGTGCTTCGTACGCGTGAACACGAGCACCTGGAACCAGTTGTGTTCGCGGATCAGGTGCGTGAGCAGCTCGCGCTTGCGATCGCGGTCGACCGGATGGATCTTCTGCGCGACGCTTTCCGCGGTGGTGTTGCGGCGTGCGACTTCGATCAGCGCGGGCGAATCGAGCAGGCTGTCGGCGAGCGACTTGATCTCGTCGGAGAAGGTGGCCGAGAACAGCAGGTTCTGGCGCTGCGGCGGCAGCTTCGCGAGCACGCGCTTGATGTCGTGGATGAAGCCCATGTCGAGCATCCGGTCGGCTTCGTCTAGCACGAGGATGTCGAGATCCGACAGGTCGATCGTCTTTTGCTGCATGTGATCGAGCAGGCGGCCCGGCGTCGCGACGACGATGTCGACGCCGCGCTTGAGCGCATCGATCTGCGGATTGATGCTGACGCCGCCGAACATCACGGTCGAGCGCAGCTTCAGGTATTTGCCGTATGCACGTACGCTTTCCTCGACCTGCGCGGCGAGTTCGCGCGTCGGCGTGAGGATCAGCGCGCGCACCGCGCGCTTCGCGCCGCGGTGCTCGGCGTAGAACGTGTGCAGGCGCTGCAGGATCGGCAGCGTGAAGCCGGCGGTCTTGCCGGTGCCGGTCTGTGCGCCGGCGAGCAGGTCGCCGCCGCCGAGGACGGCCGGGATCGCCTGTTGCTGGATGGGGGTCGGCGATGTGTAGCCGAGCTCGTTGACCGCCTTGACGAGCGGTTCGGCCAAGCCGAGAGATTCGAAAGACATAGATACCACTCTTGAGTTTTATGATCGGCGACGCCTCGCGCGGCCCGCGCGGGGAACTGGCGTCGCAAAAAGCAAAGGGGCGCGGCTGCGGTTTCCCGCAGCCGCGCCCCCGTCTGTGTCGCGCGTTATTTAGTCAAGCGGCGCGGAACGCAGGTCGCTCACCTGTTGCGGCGAGATCGGCGTACCGTTGTTGCCCCACGACATCCGGATATACGTGACGACTGCCGCGACTTCCTGGTTCGACAGCGACTGTGCGAACGGCGGCATCCCGTACGGACGCGGATTCTTGAACGTGCTCGGCGGATAGCCGCCATTCAGCACCATGCGGATCGGGTTGACTGCCGATTCCATCACGATCGAATGGTTGCCTGCCAGCGGCGGATAGGCCGGCGGCTTGCCCGAGCCCGTTGCCGCGTGACAGGTCGCGCAGTTGTCCGCGTAGATCTTCTTGCCCTGGTCGAACAGTGCATTGCCGAACTGCTTCGACGGCTCGTACTGCATGTTCTTCGGCGCTTCAGCCTTCTGCGGAATCGACTTCAGGTACGTCGACATGGCGCGCGTATCTTCGTCGTTCATGTACTGCAGGCTGTTGTGCACGACGTCGGCCATCGGGCCGAACACCGCGCCCTTGTTCGACACGCCGGCCTGCAGCAGGTCGGACAGCTCCTGCACGTGCCAGTCGCCGAGGCCGAGTTCCTTGTCGTTCGTCAGCGACGGCGCATACCAGTTCTGCAGCGGAATCAGGCCGCCGGCGAACGCCGACCCCGTCACCGGGCCGCCCATCATGTTGATCGACGTGTGGCACATCGAGCAGTGGCCGAGGCCTTCGACGAGGTACGCGCCGCGGTTCCATTCGACCGACTTCGTCGGATCCGGCTTGTACTCGCCTTCCTTGAAGAACAGCGTGCGCCAGCCGATCAGCAGGTTGCGGTTGTTGAACGGGAACTTCAGTTCGTGCGGGCGGCTCGGCACCGACACCGGCGCGACCGAACGCAGGTATGCGTAGATCGCGTCCGAATCGGCGCGCGTGACCTTCGTGTAGCTCGCGAACGGGAAGCCCGGGTAGAGCAGGCTGCCGTCCTTCGAACGGCCGGTGTGCATCGCGCGGTAGAAGTCGTCCGATGTCCACTTGCCGATACCGTCGGTGTCGTCCGGCGTGATGTTCGGCGTGTACATCGTGCCGAACGGCGTCGCCATCGGCAGGCCGCCCGCGAACGACTTGCCGCCGCGCACGGTGTGGCACGCGATACAGTCGCCGACGCGCGCGAGGTATTCGCCCTTCTTGATCAGCGCGGCCTGGTCGGCCGGCGTGGCCGCGACGGCAGCAGCGCCGTGCAGCGTGTCGTTGCCCGGCCACAGGACCGGGACGAGAGCGGCGGCCGCGACGATGGCGGCAGCCGAGAGTGCAAACAGGGACTTGCGTTTCATTGTGTCTGTCTCCCTTGCCTTATTGCGGTTCGCTGCCGCAGGCGAGCGGAGTCTTCATCGAACGCGCCGGAGCCGGCACGGGGTTGGCGGGCGCCGGCTGAGCCGCAAGCCATGCGGTCACGGCCGTCACGTCTTCGTCGGACAGCTTCGACGCGATCTCGTGCATGCAATCGGGTGCCTTCGCGTGGCGGTTGCCCGAGCGCCATGCGCCGAGCTGTGCGCTCAGGTAGTCGGCGTGCAGGCCGACGAGGCCCGGGATCGCCGGCTGCATGCCGGTCAGCCCTGCGCCGTGGCAGGCCACGCAGGCCGGCAGCTTGCGGGACGGGTCGCCTTGCGTGACGAGCTGCTTGCCGCGCGCGAGCGTGGCGGCCGGCAGCGTCGGCTTGGCCGGCGCCGGGTACGGCGGACGCTCGGCCGAGAAGTGCTCGGCGATTTCCTTCAGGTAATCGTCGTTCAGGTACGTCAGCAGGTAGTTCATCGGCGGGTACTTGCGCCGGCCGTCACGGAAATTGACGAGCTGGTTGTACAGGTACTCGGCGGGCTTGCCGGCAAGCCGCGGGAAATAGTCGTTGTCCGTGCCCTGGCCGTGAACGCCGTGACATGCGGTACAGCCGCGCACACGCTCGGCCATCGTATCGGGTGCCTTGAGCGGCGCCTGCTGGGCGTGCGCTTGCTCGGGCTTGGTCTGCGCTTGGGCAGCGCTCATAAGGCCCGCGCTGCCGATCAAGAGAACGGCGAGCAACGGACGGAAGAGGCGTCTTGAAGACACACGAGACTCCATGTTTATTCGTCGGGGACCTGTCCGGGCTACGATCGGCTCGGCGCGTGGACGGCAGGACAGCCGGGCTGCTGCGACGCGGCATTCTATCATCGATGGGTAATGACGGCTATTTGGCAAAAGGACGTCAGTTCCTGTCTGTTTGCGACTTGCGACAATTTGACGCGGTTTGGGCGCCGGCAGTGTGAACCGGCGTGCGCTTTGACCATCGAAGACCGTACACTCGCGGGTCGCGCGGCGCCGCCTCCGCCGCAGATCCAGTCATTTCTCCCGTTTCCGGAATCATCGATGACGTTTTTTACCATGCCGTTGCCGTCTTCCCGCCGTTGTTCCGCCTGCCGCCGCATCGCCGGCCTGCCGTTCTCGGGAGGGCGCGCACGATGAGGATCGACAGCTTGTGGATCGGGCAGGTCGCGCTCGCGGCGCTGATGGACGCAACGTTCGCGATGGCGGTCGGCTCGGCGCTGCTCAAGGCGTGGCTCGGCAAGGACGGCGCGCGGCCGGTCGTCGCGCCGTCGCACCCCGCATGGCTGCGCGCGCAACATTCGCTGGTCGCGGCGGCGCTGGCGCTCGTGCTCGCCGATCTCGGCTGGCTGGTGTACGAGGCGGCGTCGATGAGCGGCGCGGGGCTCGGCGGCGCGTTCGCCGCGATTCCCGTCGTGCTCATGCAGACCCATGCGGGCTTCGCCTGGAGCGTCGCGTTCGCCGGCGCCGTGGTGCTCGCGATCGTCGCGCTGGCCAAGCCCGACAGCCCGCTCGCGCATGCGGTGCTGTGGCTCGCGGTGATCGTGGTCGCGGGCGGCAAGGCGTCGCTCGGCCATGCGGCCGACACGGGCCCGCTGTCCGCGGCGGTCGGCGTGCAGACGCTGCACCTGCTCGCCACCGCGGTGTGGGGCGGCCTCGTGCTCGCGGGCGGGCTCGCGGTGCTGCCGGCGCTCGGCTCGTCGGTCGCGCGCGGCGCGCTGATCCGCGTCGGCCAGCACCTGTCGCGCACGTCGATGATCGCGGTCGTGTTCGTGCTCGCCACCGGCGTGCTCAATGCGCTGCGCGGGCTCGGCGGCTCGCTCGCGCCGCTCGACGGCAGCACGTGGGGCCGCGTGCTGTTGCTCAAGCTGCTGCTCGTCGTGCTCGCGCTCGTGCTCGGCGGGCTGAACCGCTTCTCCGCGCTGCCGCGCCTGCGTCGCACCGCGTCGACCGAGGATGCGCACACGTTCCGCAACATCCTGCATCTCGAAGCGCTGACGATGATCGGCGTGTTCGTCGCGGCCGCCGTGCTGTCGTTCAGCGTGCCGGGCTTCGCGGCGCTCGGCTGACGGTACGTCCGGCGCGGTGCGCGGCGGCGTGGCCCGCGCGTGCCGCGCACGCAAAAACGGCCGCCTGGTCGGGCGGCCGTCTCGAAACCGGCGGCGCGGCATGACGGCCGCGCAATCCGGCTTGTCTCGCCACTTTCACCGCTTTCACCATTCGGCGACGCTGCCGTCCGCGTGACGCCACACCGGGTTGCGCCAGCGGTGGCCCGTCTTTGCCATCTCGCGCACCTTCTCCTCGTTGACGTCGATGCCGAGCCCCGGGCCCTGCGGGATCGCGACGAAGCCGTCTTCGTAGCGGAACACCTCCGGGTTGCGCAGGTAGTCGAGCAGGTCGTTGCCCTGGTTGTAGTGGATGCCGAGGCTCTGCTCCTGGATGAACGCGTTGTAGCTGACCGCATCGAGCTGCAGGCACGCGGCGAGCGCGATGGGCCCAAGCGGGCAGTGCAGCGCGAGCGCGACGTCGTAGCTTTCCGCGAGCGTCGCGATCTTGCGGCACTCGGTGATGCCGCCCGCATGCGATGCGTCGGGCTGGATGATGTCGACGTAGCCGCCGGCGAGGATGTGCTTGAAGTCCCAGCGCGAGTAGAGCCGCTCGCCCAGCGCGATCGGCGTGCTGGTCTGGTTGACGATGTCGCGCAGCGCCTCGGCGTTCTCCGACAGCACCGGTTCCTCGATGAACATCAGCTTGTACGGGTCCAGTTCCTTCGCGAGCACCTTCGCCATCGGCTTGTGCACGCGGCCGTGGAAATCCACGCCGATCCCGACGTGCGGGCCGACCGCGTCGCGCACCGCCGAGACGTTCGCGATCACCTGCTCGACCTTGTCGTAGGTGTCGACGATCTGCAGCTCCTCGGAGCCGTTCATCTTCACGGCCTTGAAGCCGCGCTCGACCACCGCGCGCGCATTGTTCGCGACGTCGCTCGGGCGATCGCCGCCGATCCACGAATACACCTTGATCCGGTCGCGTACCTGGCCGCCCAGCAGCGCGTGCACGGGCACGCCGTGATGCTTGCCCTTGATGTCCCACAATGCCTGGTCGACGCCCGCGATCGCGCTCATCATGATCGGGCCGCCGCGGTAGAAGCCGGCGCGATACATGACCTGCCAGTGATCCTCGATCAGCAGCGGGTCGCGGCCGACGAGGTAGTCGGCGAGCTCTTGCACGGCGGCCTCGACCGTGTGCGCGCGACCCTCGACGACCGGCTCGCCCCAGCCGACGATCCCTTCGTCCGTTTCGATCTTGAGGAACAGCCAGCGCGGCGGGACGACGAAGGTTTCGAGGCGGGTGATTTTCATGTCGGGAGTCTCCAGGAGTGACCGGCGCGGACGTGCGGGTACCGCGCCGGTCGCGTACGTTGCGGTTATCCTAGCGTAGGCGGATAAAAAATAGTATTAATAGCATTATTGCGCAGATAGTGGGCAACCGGCGGCACGTCCGCCAACGGAGAACGATCATTCAACGCGACCTGCATGGACAGACGGCTTTCCAGCTTGCGACCGCGATCTTGCGCGGCGACTATCCGCCCGAATCGCTGCTGCCGAGGGAACCCGAGCTGATGGAGATGTTCGGTGTGAGCCGCACGGTGCTGCGCGAGGCGCTGCGCACGCTGACGTCGAAGGGGCTCGTCGAATCGCGGCCGAAGGTCGGCACGCGCGTGCGGCCGCGCCGCGCGTGGAACCTGCTCGATGCCGACCTGCTCGACTGGTATGCGCGCGTCGCGCCGCCGCTCACGTTCGCGCTGAAGCTGCAGGAGATGCGCGAGATGATCGAGCCGCACGCGGCCGCGCTGGCTGCGCGCGCACATGGCCCGGGCGGCTTCGATGCGATCGAGGACGCGGTGCGTGCGATGGCCGCCGCACGCAACATCGACGAATGGGTGCGCGCCGACCTGCGCTTTCACCTGAGCGTGCTGGAGGCGGGCGGCAACGAACTGCTGGTGCCGCTCGGCGCGCTGATCGACCGCACGCTGGAAGCGCAACTGCATCTGAATGCGCGGCGCGCGCACGTGTTCAACGCGTCGCTCGCCGAGCACACGGCCGTCAGCGATGCGATCCGCGTGCGCGACGAGGACGGCGCGCGCCGCGCGATGACGACGCTGCTCGCGGTGACGCGCGCGCGGATCGAGATGTCGTGACGGGCGCGGCGCCGGCGCGCCGTCAGGCGTTCGCGCAGCCGCCGGGCTTCAGCACGCGTTGCGTCGACGCCGGGTATTTCGCGAGCAGGCTCGCCGGCCGGCGCGGGCGCGCGACCAGATCGCCGCCGCAGTTCGGGCAGCGGCCCTTCAGCACGTCGTCGGCGCAGCTCGCGCAAAAAGGCTGGCCGCCCGCGTACACTCAAACGTACAGATGCGTGCCTCCGCGGAATCGGGCGGCAGATCCTTGTCGCAGCATTCGCAGCCGGGGCGCAGTTCGAGCATGGCGGTTTCCTCGTGATCGGAGCGGTTCGGGACGGCCGTCGCGGGACATTGCGCACGGTGCGGCTGCGCGCTACTGTACGCGCTTGAGTCGGCCCGGCCAACGGTGTCCCGCCGGGGTGCCGTCGACGCGCACGGGCTGCCCCGGGAGACGACCATGCTTTATCGCGGAAGCTGTCACTGCGGCGACGTGAAGTTCGAGGCGGAAGGCGACCTGCAGGGCGTGATGGCCTGCAACTGCTCGATCTGCCAGCGCAAGGGTGCGTTGATGTGGTTCGTGCCGCGCGAGCACCTGAAGCTGCTCACGCCCGACGAGAACCTCGCGACCTACATGTTCAACAAGCACGTGATCCGGCATCGCTTCTGCAAGCGCTGCGGGATTCACCCGTTCGGCGAGGGCACTCATCCGAACGGCACCGCAATGGCCGCGATCAACGTGCGATGCCTCGAGGATGTCGATATCGACGCGCTGCCCGTCACGCACTTCGACGGCCGCTCGCACTAGCGCCGGCAGCAGCGTGAGCCGGCCTCGGACGGCGCGTCGTCGCGCGAGCGCCCGTTGCCGTCAGGACGGCTCGACCGGCGCCGGCATTTCGGCCTGCGGCGCCGGGCCTGTCGTGCGCGTGCCGGCCTCGGCCGGGCGCTCGATCAGCGGCGCGAGCGCCGGCGCCATCGACTTCAGCAACTGCACGGCCATCGCGCTCGTGAAGTCGTAGCGGGCCGCGTACGGCTCGTGCGCGGTCGCCGTCAGCACGCCGAAGAAGCGGTCGCCGAGCACGAACACGAACGTGCCGCTGCGATTGACCTTGCGCGACTCGATCAGCCGCGCGCCGCGCGCATACACGTTGAAGCGCTGGTCGCCCGTCCCCGTCTTGCCGTACACCGCCAGCGTCTTGCCGTCGGGCAGCGTGAGGCCGCCCGCAAGCCGCCGCCCGGTGCCGTTGAGCACGACGTCGCGCAATAGCGTGCGCGACACGTTGACGATCTCCGGCGACAGCGTCGGTTGCGGTTGCGCGGCCGCGCGCACGAAGCGCGTTTCGTACGGTGTGCCCTTCGCGAAGTCCAGGCGCGTGATCGTCTCGGTCGGTGCCTTCTCGCCGTGGTCCGCGATCAGGCCGATCAGTTTGGCGAGCGCGTCGGGCTGGTCGCCCGATGCGCCGATCGCGGCCGCATACGACGGCGTGACGTTCGCGAACGGATAGCCGAGCGCGCGCCACGCCTTCGTGATTTCCGCGTACGCCCGCAGCTCGACCATGCGGCGGATGCGGCGATCCTGGGTCGCGTGGTAGCGCGTCTTGTACAGCCACGAATACGTGTAGAAGCGCGCGTCGTGGCTGTCGCGCTGCACGTCGGCGAGCGGTGCGTCCGGGTGCGCGCGCAGGTAGTTCAGCGTCCACAGCGCGAGCGGGTGGACGCTCGCGATATAGCCGCGGTCGTTCAGGTTGAAGCGGTCGATCGCGTATTTCGCGTAGAGCGCGGCGAGATCGTCGTCCGACAGCGACGCGGCCGGCGTGCCCTTCAGTTGCGCGCGCATCTGCGCATCGAACCACGCGAGCGATTCGTTCGGCGCGACGCTGCGCAGCACCGTCGCGATCTTCGGCGGCGACTTGCGCACGTCCTGCAGCATCAGCGCGAGCGCGTCGTCGGGGGCCTTGCCCGCATAGCGCGTGTAGTAGCGCTTCACGTAGACCTGGCTTTCGCCGTCGACGAACTGCGCGAGGTAATGCCGGCGCTGTTCGGGATCGTCGAGCCACGACGACGACGGGCCGGCCGCCTTCAGCATTTCGTAATGGACGATGTCGCGCATCAGCCGCACGAACACGAGGTTGACCGAATGCTCGAACGCGGCGTGCAGCGTCATGATGCGGCCGTTGTCCGACTTGTCGAAGTTCGAGAACACCTGCGCGCCGCCGCCTGTGTAGAACACGTCGGGGCTCGCCGAGTACTTGCGCTCGACCGCCGCGTCGAGCATCGCTTGCAGCGAGCGGTCGCGCGTATGCGACAGGTAGTCGAGCGCCCAGCGCGACAGCGCGTCGACCGGATCGGGCTTCACCTGCGCGAGCTGCGCGTTCGACAGGCCGGCGTAGCGTGCGTGCAGGTCGGACATGATCTGCAGGTAGGTGATCAGCGTGCGCAGCTTCGCGGTCGAGCCGAGGTTGATGCGCCCGCCGCGATTCACGTCGAACGGCTCGTTCACGCTGTCGGTCTGTACGCGCAGCATGTTCGCGCCGTTGCGATGCTCGTACAGCGTGAAGCTGTACGTCAGGTGCGACGGATCGTCCTTCGGCGCGAGCATCTCGAAGCCGTACAGGCCGGCCGCCTGCGCGCCGTCGCGGGTCGACGCCTGCGCGAGCCGTTGGGCGACGGCCTGCTGCACGCCGTTGTCGAGCGTGCTGGTCGCCTGCAGGTCGAGCTGGTCGAGCTGATACAGGTCGCTGATGCCGAGCACCGACAACAGCGATGCGCGCGCCGACGTCACGGCCTTGCGCGACACGAACGACTGCACGTGCGCGGCGGCCGGCGGCGCGCTGCGCTCGATTTGCGCGGCGAGCGCCGCATCGCGCAGCGCGGGCGAGATCACGCCGCCGCTCGACAGCAGCCGCAGATAGCTGTCCGTCAGCTTCTGCAGCGCCGGATAGCCGCGATTCAGGAAGTACGACGGCGCGCGCTGCGCGATGATCAGCGACAGCACCTCGCGGAACGTCTTGCCCTGTTCGTCGACGTTGTCGCCGGAGGTCGGCGCGGACAGGATGCGGTTCACGTCGTTGAAGTCGCGCCCGTACCAGGCGGCCAGGCCGTCGCCGATACCGGTGATTTCGCCGATGTGCGGACGCGCGGCGAGCGGCACCGAGTTCAGGTAGCGCACCAGGACCGTGCGGCGCGCGAGCATCGTCTGCGGGCCGTTCATGTACGCGAGGATCGACGCGGACGCGATCTGCCGCAGCTTCTCGGGCGGCGTCGCGGTGCGCCCGTTCGGCGAATGGCGGAATTTCTCGATCTGCGTGGCGAGCGTGCTGCCGCCCGGGCGCGCCTGGTGATGGTTGACGACGTGCATCGCCTGGTCGGCGAGCGCGCGGCTGAAGCGGCCCCAGTCGATTGCCGGATTGCGGTTCGGCTGGGTCGGGTCGAGCAGGTAGCGATCCTCGATGAACATCAGCGAGTTGGCGACCACGGGCGGCACCGTGTCGAAATCCGCGTACACGCGCTGCGGGAACACCGTCGCGAACAGCGGCGAGCCGGTCGAGTCGAACAGCATCAGCCCGGTCTGGTCTTTCTCGTCGTAAGGCAGGAACAGGCCGCGATCGGCGAGCGACAGCATCCGGTCGGAGTCGCGCGCCTGCTGGCCGACGACGAAGCCGCGCGCGAGCAGGCGCTGCTGGAATACCGGAATCATCGAATAGCCGAGCCGCGCGTCGTACGGGCCGTTCGCCGGGAAGCGGATATGGTCGCTCGGCCCCGGCTCGACGGTGTAGCCGATGTCGCGGGTGAGTTCGGACAGGTAGTGCGCCTGCAGGCGCGACGTCTCGATCTCGGTCTGTACGACGCGCGCAATGATCGCGATCGCGATCACCAGCGCGGCCAGCAAAGACCATTTGATCCACGTCCAGACCGATGCACTACCGGTCACGCGCGGCAGGATGCGATTCAGCGGCCGATTCATGGCGGCGTCTCCCTGAAGGCGCGGGCTCCGGCCGCGCCCCTCATTAAGGATTAGTTTAGTCCTCAACCGCGGGCTGCCAAGAGCGGTTCACTACGGAGATGCACCGACGCAACACGTGTGCCCGAGCCGCGCGAAGCAGGGGGCGGGAGCCGCCGGCGCCCCGGTTGGCGTGCCGTTGCGGCCGTGCGGGGAGGTGCGCAACGGGCCGGATCGATGCCGGGAAATGGTGCGCGATTACACCCTTCATTCACCTGACGAAATGGTCGATCAGGTGATCGGCGAAGAGCCGGCCTTGCGCGGAAAACGGCGCGGGCCCGGGTGCGCGATATTCATCCCGGGTGCGTCGAGCCCTCCGATACGAGGTCGACGTGGCGACCCACGATCGTGACTTCCGACACGATGGCCGGATGCCGCGTCTTGAACGCATCGATCGCGGGGGCGGGCACGTGCATGCCGAACATGATGGGGGCGGCGATTGTCAGCGACTCGGTCGGCTCGCGGCGCAGCGACGCGATCGTTTCCTCGACGCGGTCGAAATTATCGACAAATTTTCGCGGAATGCAGGTGCGATTCGATCCGGCTCGATTCGATTCGAACGGAACGCGTCGCTATCGCCACAGCAGCTTCGCTGGATCGTACCGGCGCACGGCTTCGACGAAGCAGTGGATCAGGTAGTCGCATGCGAGCGTGTTCAGCGCATCGCGCCGCGTGAGCACGCCGGCCGACACGGCCGGAATCGTCTCCTCCACGTCGATCGTGACCATCCGCTCGCGTATCCAGTCGACTTCCATGAAGTGCTTCGGCACGCACGACACGGTGTCGGTGTGCACCGACAGCGAGAACGCCGCGCTGAACGACGTGCATTCGACGATCGGCTGCGGCGCCGGGTAGCCGTGCGCGACGAACACGTTCTGCAGCAACCGGCCGATGCTTTCCGGCGACGTGTTGAGCACCCACTGCGCATCCTGCAGCTGCGCGAGCGACGTGCAGTGGCGCAGCGGATTGCTCGCGCGCGTCATCAGGATCAGCTCCGATTCGAGCAGCGGCCGGAACGTGAATTCGGGCGACAGCCGCGTCGCATCGACGATCGCGATCACGAAATCGAGCGAGCCGTCGCGCAGGCGCGGCAGTGCCGTGTCGAGAAAGCCTTCGCGCACGTCCAGGCGGATCGTCGGCATCCGCTGGCGGAATGCGTCGAGCGCGGCCGGCAGGAAGCCGAGCGACATCAGCGGCGTCAACGCGCACGCGAGCGCGCCTTCCGTGCCGCCCGACAACTGGATCACGTCGTCGCGCGCATGCTGCATTTCCGCGAGGATCAGCCGCGCGCGTGCATGGACGGCCTGCCCGAAGCGCGTGAGCTGCGCGCCGCGCGCGTTGCGCGTGACGAGCGGCACGCCGAGGTCTTGCTCGAGTTCGCGGATCGCCTTCGTGAGCGCGGGCTGCGACAAATGGATGGCGCGCGCGGCGGCGCGCAGGCTGCCGTGTTCGGCGATGGCGGCAAGCGCGCGGAGCTGGTGATGTTTCACGGCGTGGCGGGGCGCGGCAGCAGTGGCGACGTTCGTATCCTACACCGCGCCGGCGCGGGAAAAACACGTGATAACCATGCGTTATCACGATCGAAAAATGTCGCTCCGGGCTGCGTATTTTGAATGCCTAGACTGCATGCGCAGGCCGTCGAACGGGCCGCGCACCAGACACGCACAACCAGTACGGAGACACACCTTCATGAAGGCGCCCCGAGCGGACAGCATGTTCGGCGGGCATGTCGGCGACGCTGCCGCATCCCCGTCCAATCGCCAGCTGATCGTCGCAATCACGATCGGCAACGGCCTCGAATTCTTCGATCTCACCGTGTTCAGCTTCTTCGCGGTGCTGCTCGGCAAACTGTTTTTTCCGGCCGCGTCCGCGCAGCAGCAATTGCTGATGTCGGTCGCGACGTTCGGCGTCGGCTTCATCGCGCGGCCGCTCGGCGGCGTCGCGATCGGGCTCGTGGCCGACCGCTTCGGCCGCGTGCCGGCCATGAACCTCACGCTCGTCACGATGGCGCTCGGCACAGGGATGATCGGCATTCTGCCGACCTATGCGCAGATCGGCGTCGCGGCGCCCGTGCTCGTCGTGCTCGCGCGGCTGCTGCAGGGTTTTTCGGCCGGCGGCGAAGTCGGCGTATCGACGTCGCTGCTCGCCGAGCGTGCGCCGCCCGGCGAACGCGGCTACTACACGAGCTGGCAATTCGCGAGCCAGGGCGCCGCGGCGCTGGCCGGCTCGTTCGTCGGCTTCCTGCTGTCGTATTTCCTCGAGCCGGCCGCGCTCGAATCGTGGGGCTGGCGCGTGCCGTTTCTCGCCGGTGTGCTGATCGCGCCGGTCGGCCTGTATCTGCGCGCACGCTTCAATGCGATCGAGCAGCATGCGCCGGCCGCCGCTGCGCGACGCTCGTCCGCGGTGCTCGGCACCGTGCTGCGGCGCGACGGCGGCGCGGTGCTGACCGCGCTCGGCCTCGTGGTCGGCGGCACGGCCGCGCACTTCATCGTCCTCTATTACATGTCGACGTACGCGATCCGGGTGCTGCACCTGCCGATGGATACCGCGCTGTGGTGCGGGATCCTGTCCGGTGCGGTGATGTTCGTCGCCGCGCCGATCGGCGGACGCCTGTCGGACCGCGTCGGCAGCAAGCGTGTCGCACTGTGGACGCGCGTGGCGCTGACCGTGCTGATCCTTCCGGGCTTCTGGCTGATCCGCGCGGTGCCGTCGATCGCGACGATGTACGCCGTCGTGATGCTGCTCGCCGCGCTGCATTCGATCAACGCCGGCGCGAACGGCGTGATCCTCGCGGAGCTGTTTCCGAAGAGCACGCGTGCGACCGCGCTGTCGATCGCGTATGCCGGCGGCGTATCGATCTTCGGCGGCTTTGCGCAGTTCATCGTCACCTGGCTGATCGGCACGACCGGCAATCCGGCCGCGCCGGCGTGGTACGTGATCGTCTGCGGTGTGCTGTCGCTCGTCGCACTCGTGTTTGCGTCGGACCGAAGCGATCAGGATGACTGATCGTTATTCTTATTCTTCCATTCGCCCCATGACTACTACCGTTCCGTTTTCGTCGTCGCCTGCCGACGTCGCCGCCGGCGACCTGTGCGACCTGCCCGCACGCACGATGCTCGAGCTGCTGAAGTCCCGGCAGATCGGCGCGTGCGACCTGCTCGATGCGCATCTCGCGCGAATCGCGACGGTCAATCCGCGCGTGAATGCGCTTGTCACCCTCGTCGATCCCGATGCGCTGCGCGCCCGGGCGCGCGAGCTCGATGCGCGCTGGATGCGCGGCGAATGGCAGGGGCCGCTGCACGGGCTGCCGGTGTCGCAGAAGGATCTGACCGCGACGCGCGGCGTGCGCACGACCTTCGGTTCGCCGTTGTTCGCCGATCACGTGCCGCAGCATGACGCGCTGATCGTGCGCCGCTGCGCGAGCGCCGGCGCGCTGATGATCGGCAAGTCGAACACGCCGGAATTCGGCGCCGGC
Organism: Burkholderia sp. IDO3; assembly: GCF_003366075.1. Taxonomy (NCBI): domain Bacteria; kingdom Pseudomonadati; phylum Pseudomonadota; class Betaproteobacteria; order Burkholderiales; family Burkholderiaceae; genus Burkholderia; species Burkholderia sp. IDO3. The sequence goes on along the minus strand of NZ_CP028963.1, from coordinate 3,023,641 downwards.
TCGCATACGTTCAACGAGGTGTTCGGCACCACGCGCAATCCGTGGGACCTGACGCGCTCCGCGGGCGGCAGCAGCGGCGGCGCGGCGGCCGCGCTCGCATGCGGGATGAATCCGCTCGCGTGCGGCAGCGACATGGGCGGCTCGCTGCGCAACCCGGCCGCGTGGAACAACGTCGTCGGGCTGCGGCCGTCGTCCGGCCGCGTGCCGCGTGCACCGGACCTCAACGGCTGGGCGACGCTCGGCGTCGACGGGCCGATGGCGCGCGATGTCGCCGATACCGCGTTGCTGCTGTCGGCGATCGCCGGGCCGAGCGGCGAAACGGCGACCGAAATCGCGGAGCCGGGCGCGCGCTTCGCGCAGCCGCTCGAACGCGATTTCCGCGGCACGCGGATCGCGATGTCGCGCGGTCTGCCCGGCGTGCCGGTCGATCCCGAGATCCGGCGCGCGGTGGACGCGCAGGCGCGCGTATTCGCGTCGCTCGGCTGCGAAGTCGAATTCGACGACCCCGATCTCGCCGAAGCCGAGGACGTGTTCCGGATCGAGCGCGCGTGGATGATCGGCACGCTGGTCGACGGTTTCGACGAGCGGCAGCGCGCGGCGCTGAAACCCGAGCTCCTCGACGAATACCGGCTGCATCGCTCGCTCACGGCCGCGGATCTCGGCCGCATGTTCGTGACGAAGACGCGCCTGTTCGAACGGATGCGCGCGTTCATGCAGCGCCATGCGTTCTACGTGCTGCCGACGACCCAGGTGATGCCGTTCGACGCCGCGCTGCGCGCGCCCGCCGATGTGCTCGGCATCGCGAATACCTCCTACATCGACTGGATGCGCGTGTGCTGGCTGCTGTCGTCGACCGAGGCGCCGATCCTGTCGGTGCCGTGCGGCTTCTCCGCGACCGGCTTGCCGATCGGCATGCAGATCGTCGGCCGCTACCGCGACGACTGGGGCGTGCTGCAACTCGGCCATGCGTACGAAGTCGCGGCCGGCCGTTGCTGGACGCCGCCGCCCGTCGTCATCGACGCACTGCGCTGACCATTTTTCCCGGCTGACACCGGACCGTTCCGGTTTGTGCCGGCAGGCCGCGCGCCTGCGGGGGGCGCGCACGCCTGCGTTTGGCCATTCGACCCGCGCAATGGAGATCTCTCGATGAAAAAACGGCTGTTGGCAGGCGCGGGCGTCGCGCTGATCGCGGGTGCGGCGCACGCACAGAGCAGCGTCACGCTGTACGGCATTATCGATGAAGGGCTGACCTACACGAGCAATGTCGCGTCGACCGGTGCGAACGGCACGGTAAGTGGCAAGCCCGCGCTGCGGTTGCTGGGCGGCGTGCAGCAGGCAAGCCGCTGGGGGCTGCGCGGCAGCGAGGATCTCGGCGGCGGGCTGGCGGCGGTCTTCACGCTCGAGAACGGGTTCGATCCGAGCACCGGCAAGCTCGGGCAGGGCGGGCTGATCTTCGGCAAGAAGGCGTTCGTCGGGTTGTCGGGGCCGTTCGGCACCGTGACGCTCGGCCGGCAATACGACACCAACGTCGACTTCCTTGGCCCGCTGGAGGCCGCCGCGCTGTTCGGCGGCTACATGGTTGCGCACCCCGGCGACCTCGACAACGTGAACAACGCGAACTCGACCAACAATGCGATCAAGTTCACGAGCAACGACTACGGCGGGTTCCGCTTTGCGGCGATGGTCGGGGTCGGCGGCGTGGCGGGCGCGGCGACGCGCGACCAGGTGTGGTCGGCGACCGTCGGCTATACGCGCGGGCCGCTCGCGGTGGCGGCCGGCTACCTGAATGCGCGCAACCCCAACGTGTCGTTCTTCGGCACGACCGGCAGCCCCGCGCCGACCGTGGGCGGCGTGCCCGGCAACAACATGCTGTCGCCGGTGTATTCGGGCTATGCATCGGCGCGCACGCTGCAGGTCGCGGCGGTGGGCGGCACCTACGCGATCGGCGCGGTGACGCTCGGCGCGATGTATACGAACACGTCGTTCCGCCAGCTCGGCGACCTGTCGTCCGGACCGAACCCGGGCGGCGTGTCCGGCAACGCGGTGTTCAACAACGCCGAGGCGAGCGTGCGCTACCAGTTCACGCCCTATCTGTTCGGCGGCGTCGCGTACGACTACACGCGCGGCGGCGGCGTGAACGGACGTGACGGCGCGACATATCATCAGGTCGCGGCCGGGCTCGATTATTTCCTGTCGAAGCGTACGGACGTCTATGTGACCGCCGTCTATCAGCGCGCGTCGGGCACCGATTCGACGGGGCATGCGGCCGTCGCGGCGATCAACGGCCCGGGCGCGTCCGCGAACGACCGGCAGTTCGAGGCGCGCATCGGCATGCGGCACAAGTTCTGACGCGCCGAGCCGGACGATGGAGATCGGCCGCACGGTGATATCCTCGCGAAACGCCCGCGACCGACGGGCGGATACCGATTGCCCGCACGCGGCCCGACGCTGCGTTGCGCGGCGTTTCCGAGGGAGAGCCGAACATGAGCCGAAAATTCATTCTGAAGGGCGACACGACCGACCATGGCGGCGTCGTGCTCGACGGAATCGCCAATTCGTCGTTCGACGGCCGCGAGCTTGCCTATCTCGGCGCGCCGGTGTTCTGCGCCACGTGCAAGACCCAGGGCGTGATCGTGTCGGACGGCGGGGAGCGGACGATGACCGTGATGGGCAAGGTCGTCGCGCTCGAACACGACCTGTGCCAGTGCCTGTGCACGCCGCAACCGAAGCTGATCCCGTCGCAGGGCACGGGGACCATCTCGGGCTGAAGCCCGTCGTCAGACGCTGCCTTCGGTCTCGATCACGAGGATGCGCGCTTCGCCGAGCGGGTGCGCGACGTGTTCGGTGCCGACCGTCGCATGGAAAACGTCTCCCGTTTCGAGCACCGCCGCATGCTCGATGCCCGCTTCTCGATAGCGCATCTCGACACGGCCGTCGAGCACCGCGAACACTTCCTCGCCGTCGTTCACGTGCCATCGGTACGGCTGATCGGTCCAGTGCAGACGGACCGTGATGCCGTTCAGGTTCGCAATGTCCAGTGCACCCCATGGGCGCTGCGCGGTGAACGCGCGACTGCGGACGATGTTCATCGATGGATCCTTGCGTGCTGATACGCTGACAGGCCGGCGGACGGACGGTGCCCGCCTGCGGGATGCCGTTTGCTCGGTGTCAGCGCGACATCGCACGCAACGCGGCGTCGACGATCTGCCTGCGCTTCTCCAGACCGGCCGCCGAGCGCTCCGTCACGCGTTTCAGGACCGATGCCGGTGCGGTATCCGGCGAGCCCGCATTGAACGGCGGCGCCGGCGCGTATTCGAGCGCGAGCTGGATCGACTGCGCCTCTTCGTCGCCGGCCAGCTCGGCGGCGATCGTCAATGCGAAGTCGATGCCGGCCGTTACGCCGCCGCCGGTGATCAGGTTGCCGTCGCGCACCACGCGTTCGCGCACGGGCACCGCGCCGAGCGGCTCCAGCAGCGAATGAAAGGTCCAGTGCGTCGTTGCGCGGCGTCCGCGCAGCAGGCCGGCCACGCCGAGCAGCAGCGCGCCCGTGCAGACCGACGTCACGTAGCGCGCCGTGGCCGCGCGCTGCTGCACGAACGCGATCGTTTCGGCATCGAGCAGCAACGCGTTGATTCCGATTCCGCCGGGCACGCAGATCACGTCGAGCGGCGGGCAGTCGTCGAACGTGCAGGTCGGCGCGAGCGCGAGGCCGCTGCTCGACGCGACCGTGTCGCGCGATTTCCAGACGAGATGGACGGCCGCGTCGGGCAGCGACGCGAGCACGTCATGCGGGCCGGTGAGATCGAGTTGCTGGACGCCCGGAAACACGAGAAGGCCGATATGCAGGGTCATGCGAACACTCCGGATGGAAGGGGAACGCGCCGCGGCCGGCGCACGATGGACAGATCGATTCTAGGCGCGTAGTGTTTGGCGAAATTGCCATATCACCCACGTTTTCAGCCAATCGCCATGTCCGCTGCGCCACGCTCGATCCTGGTCCTCGCGTTTCCCCGTGCGCAACTGCTCGACGTGACCGGGCCGCTGCAGGTGTTCGCTTCCGTCAACGAGCTCGCGCAGGAGCGCGGCCAGCCCGCACCGTATGCGCCGCGCGTCGTCGCCGCCGACGCGGGGCCGATCGAGACGTCGTCCGGCCTCGTCGTGATGGCCGATTCGCTGCGCTCGGCCGGACGGCCCGATACGGTGATCGTGGCCGGCGGCAAGGGTGTGCAGGCGGCGTCGCGGGATGCGCGGATGGTGCGCTGGGTCCGGCAGCAGGCGCAGCGCGCACGACGTGTCGCGTCGGTCTGCACCGGCGCGTTCCTGCTTGCCGAGGCCGGCTTGCTCGACGGGCGGCGTGCGGTCACGCACTGGGCGCGCTGCGACGAATTCGCGGCGCGCTACCCGAACGTGCGCGTCGAAGCCGATCCGATCTTCATCCGCGAAGGCGCGTTGTGGACGTCGGCCGGCGTGACGGCCGGCATCGATCTCGCGCTCGCGCTCGTCGAGGAGGATCTCGGGCGGGCGGTCGCACTCGACGCCGCGCGTGAACTCGTCGTGTTCCTGAAGCGGCCGGGCGGACAGGCGCAGTTCAGCGCGATGCTGTCGATGCAGCGCACCGACGATCGCTTCGGCGAGCTGCATGCGTGGATCGCCGAGCATCTGGCGGCCGACCTGTCGGTGCCGGCGCTGGCCGAGCGCGTCAGCATGAGCGAGCGCAGCTTCGTGCGTCACTATCGCGCCGAAACCGGCCGCACGCCGGCGCGCGCGGTCGAGCAGATCCGTATCGAGGCTGCGCAGCGTCTGCTCGGTGAAACCACGTGGCCCATCAAGCGAATTGCCACGCGCTGCGGCTTCGGTTCCGAAGAGACGCTGCGGCGCAGTTTCGTGCGCGTGCTCGGCGTGTCGCCGCAGGGCTATCGCGAGCGGTTCGTGCGGTAACGGCACCGATACGCCGTTGGCGGCCGCGTGCGATTGCCGGGGGCGGAACGATTGCGGTGTCGAACTGAACGCAGGTCGATCACTTTCGAGTCCGAAACGCTGCGACTATTCAGAAGTGGAGAACAATAGGCGGGGGCTTGTGCCGTGCCCGCGGCGCGCTCTATTCTGTTCCGTTAGCGATTCGAAGGGGGCGCAGCATGGACCGCATCCAGGCAATGGAAGTTTTCACCCGCGTGGTCGACGCAAACAGCTTTACGCGCGCGGCCGACACGCTCGCGATGCCGCGCGCGTCGGTAACGACCATCATCCAGAATCTCGAGGCGCTGCTCGGCGTGCGCCTGATGCACCGGACGACGCGCCGGCTGTCGCTGACGCCGGAGGGCGCCGCGTACTACGAGCATTGCATGAAGATCATTTCGGAGATCGCGGAAGCCGACGCGAGTTTCCAGACCGGCAACCGCAAGCCGAGCGGCGTGCTGCGCGTACACATGCCGAGCTCGCTCGGGCGGCGCGTCGTGCTGCCCGAGTTGTCGCGCTTCCGGCAGCGCTATCCGGACATCACGCTCGATCTTGGCTTGTCGGACCGCTACGTCGATCCGGTCGAGGAGGGCATCGACTGCATGATCCGGGTCGGGCCGCTCGAGGATTCGTCGATGGTCGCGCGGCGGATCGGGATGCTCAAGCGCGTGACCTGCGCGTCGCCCGACTATCTGGCGCGCCATGGCGAGCCGCAGGAGATCGCCGATCTCGCCGATCACCATGCGGTGAATTTCCGGGCGAGCCACGGCGCGCGCGCGATTCCGTGGGTGTTCATGATCGAGGGCAAGCCGGTCGAGGTGCGGATGAACGGCAGCGTGACCGTCAACGATTCGGATGCGTACGTGACGTGCGGGCTCGAAGGGTTCGGGATGATCCAGCCGACGCTGTTCATGGTGCTGCCGAACCTGCTCGATGGTTCGCTCGTCGAGGTGCTGCCCGACTGCAATCCGAAACCCAAGCCGATCTCGATCGTGTATCCGCACAACCGGCATCTGTCGCAGAAGGTGCGCGTGTTCGCGGACTGGATCGCGGAGTTGTTCGAATCGACGCCGGCGCTGGAAGGCGGGGAGAACTGGCGAGGGAAAGTGCGGGCGGAGGTGCCTGAGTCGCAGCGCGGGGCGGTGGTGGCATAGCGCGCAACATGCGCGTGACCTGAAAGACGGGTGACGCGCGATACCCGCTTGCGCCGGATGAGACAATGAAAAAAGCCGCTGATCCTTGCGGAACAGCGGCTTTTCGCATTTGGTGGCGAATCAGGGATGAAATTCCATTTCATGAAAAATCATTCAAGATCAACCACTTACCCCATATGGTAGGTCGAATTTTCGGAAAAAACGGACGCACCAAGTGTCCCACGTTAGCCACCAATCCGGAAGGCCCTAGCCACCGAGCAAGCGAACTCAACATTGCTGCGTGGCGGGCCTTGACTTCGTGTTGGAAATTTTGTTTGTTAGTTGTCTGTACAACGAACAAAATGAATGAACCGACAACTAGAAGATTTCTATAACCATCTGAATGAGGCCGTAGTCACCACCAACGATTTCGCGGAAGGCACCAAGTTTCGCAAGCGCGAGAAGGTCGATCAGTTCGCCTATTGCGGACTGAACCCGGTCTATCGGGCTTACCTCAGCTTTGACCTCGACAGCCCAGCATCGGCATTCCGGTTCGAGGATGCCAACCTACCAGCCCCCACCATCATCACCGTGAACCGAACGAACGGGCATTGCCACATGCTCTACCGGCTCAATACCCCGGTTGCGTACCACCGGAACAGTCGGAGCGCCCCACAGGATTATTTCGAGGCGATTCAGTCCGAGATGGAATCTCGTCTATCAGCTGACCCCGCCTTTAATCACACGCTGACGAAGAATCCGTTGCATCCCGCTTGGGAAGTCATCACGTTCCCGACCAGCTACGATCTGACGGACTTTATCGAGTGGATCGACCTACCCAAGCGGTCGACCGTGCATTCGCTTCCCGGCAACATCGTCATCCAGGGCCGCAACGACGAACTGTTCCATACACTTCGTCTGTGGGCATACAGTGCCGTGCGTCAGCACGGTGATATGGATGTCTGGTATCGATCAGCCCTTGCCCAAGCCGAGGAAATCAACGGGCATTTCGACAGGCCACTACCCGTTTCCGAAATCAGGGCGACCGCTCGATCTGTTGCCAAATGGCATTGGAAAAACCGGAACTCGGTCGATAGCCGTCGCCACGTGCTGACTTTCTCCGATGAAACAACCGTCGAGCGTATGCGTCGCGGAGCAGACCACACCAACGCAGTGCGTCGGCAGAAGTCGCTCGACACACTGGTCAACGCGGCTAACGAGCTATATCCCGCCTATCGGAACGAGCTTAGCCGTCGCCTGCTCGTAGAGCACACTGGCATGAACATAAAGACCGTCAGCAAATATTTTCAGGAAGCGACAGCGCACCTTGGACTGAGATGCTAGAAAACTTGCCCGAGCAAATCGCCGTAAGCCCAAATGGCAGTACCAAGAACGATCATCCACGCTCCGAGATAACCTGCGACCTTATCCAAGCCATCTTGACGAAATCGCTCGATCGTCTCTTCGTCGTATTTGATCTTTGCAGTCTGGATCGGACCAGAGTCATCTACTGAGACGATTTTTCCCATTGCGATATGCATGGATGCACCACCCACACCATGTCGGCCTAGGCGAATGACGCTGCGGTAACCGAGCAATGCTCCAGCCAACGTGACAATAGCCCCTGATCGCTGGAACCACACCCATGACGACTTTCCCAGGTCAGCGTGGACAGACAACCCGACAGCCAACATCGAAAAAATGAGAAGAAATCTAGGGTTTTGAAGCGCTTTACGCATCTGAACACCAAATGCAATCAATTAACCAGCGTAACGACCGTTTGGCTTGTAGTCGAGCACTTGATGGATGTATTGTCCTCGCGACTGCCCAGGTGCTGTAAACGCCTCCCAAACATGCGGAGGACAGCCCGAATACCACCACTCAACGCCATCTGGGAACCGCACGTAAATTGTCTCAGACTCCGCGTCGTATTTTTCCGCAACAATCCGGGTTGAGCCGGCCACCGGTATCCAATCATTCATGTTCAGCCTCGTATGTTCCGCGCCAAGCCGCCAAGGGCGCAGCAATATCAGGCGGCTGAGGATCCATCCGCCATGAATCGAGCGAAGGGTCTTCAGCCAGCGGCATTGGATTCGGTTTGTCCAGCATCGCCCTTACGGGTAGCACGAGAGACTCACCACTCACTATCGCCTCACCTGTGCGCAGTGATGGCAAAACTGAGGCAAGGCCCGCTACCATATCCGGTAGAGCAGAACGTATTGCTCCCTGATCTCCAGCATTTGTTAAACGAAGAGCGATCAAGGTCCCGCATTGCGCCAGAGCAGTGTCCGGAAGCTCAGTTGGTCGTTGTGTTACGAGCAGGAGACCCACCCCATATTTACGGCCTTCACGCGCGATACGATTGGCCGAATCGCGAGTCGTTGCGTTTGCTGATTCACCCAAGTAGCGGTGAGCCTCTTCAAGGACAACCAAGACCGGACTTGGCCTTCCGATGCCAGGTCCCCTCGGTTCACTTCGAAGCGCGACTTCGAACAGCATATTGAGAACTACGCCGATAGCGAGATCAGCCGCCACGGCGGGTACGCCGCTGAAATCAAGCACTGAAACGGGCCGATCGCCGCCGAGCCATTCCTGCATAACTTCCACGAGCGGATCAGGTCCCACATGGTTGCCCATCGGCTCTTGAAAGAATCTGAGTCGCTGATCTAGCAATCCAAGACGTAACAACTCAGGCATGGAACCATACATGCTGTAGGTCGGTGCCTGATGCGGAGGTTGTCCACCTTGCCCATATGGCGTGAATCTGGCGGGCCGAAGCGTGGCCGGATCGCCATCCTCTTCTCGACATGACGTAGCCGGATTTCCCTTCTCACGACGGGTTTCGCGGTTCTCGGAGTCGAGTCTGTGCCATACAGGTCGGATGTCGAATGGAACTGGAGTATCGGCAGTGACCGCCGTCGGATCCAAGTTCAGCCACTCTGCTGCCGCTACGAATTCTCGCCGTGCTTGAGCGACCAGCTCGTTGAATCTATTGACGAAGCTCGCACCGCCTGACGTGCCTGTAAAGATGCGAATTATGTCTACGGCGGGAAGCGCCCAATAAGGGACCCGCAATCGGTTCCCGGCCCCGCCCGCCAATACGCTGCGAACCGACGCACTATCGACAAGCGCCCGCGCATATTCACCATGCGGATCGACAACGATTATGTTTGCCGCCCCCCACCCGCCGCGTACAAAGTTCTGCATCAGCGACGCGACAACGCTTGTCTTCCCAGATCCAGTCGATCCCACAACCGCAGCGTGACGCATCACGAATTTCGATACGTTCACACAAATAGGCACATCCTCGGCCGCAGCTAAACGCCCCAATCGAAGATGTGTTTCATCCGCACGTGGAAATATGGCCGCCAGCTCGTCAGGGGTGGCAAAATGAACCGGGTCATCAAGGCCCGGAAACGTACCGACCCCACGCTGGAACTGCCCTGTCGCACGATCAATTTCTCCGAGAAGTTGAACTTGAAGCCATCGTTCGTCTCGCTGAACCGCGTCAAACGGAGCTACTTTGTCGGCAAGCTCGGAGATTCCTACTAATGTGACTGTTGCGATGAGGTCAATGAGACCTTGTGGGATCCTCACCAAGGATCCGATCTGCCCGATAGGTTGCAACTGACCTTTATAGATCGGCGCTACACCAGCCAAATCGGGATTTAAGGCAACGGTAACGGTCGACCCAAGGACGTGACGGACCTTGCCTACGCAAGTCGGATCAAGATCCCTCATCTCTATGCTTCTCCGTTGATCGGGAGATTTGGCACTATGACATCAAGCAATTGGCGCAGGCGGGTGTCAACCTCGGGCTCCCTTGAGGCGCTTTTCGCCAAAAATTGCGCCAATCGCCCGAAATCACCAAGCCGAAAACTGCCACGCTCAAATATGCCGCCTATGTCATTTTCCGGCTGCGCCCAGGGGGCCCTTACGCCTCCGATAATTGCTTCGTGATCCCCAACAACCTGTATGTTTGGAGTGAGTTGCGCTCGCTCAGCTAGTAACTCTGGGATGTCCGAATAGCAGAAGACCGCTATTTCCGTGCGTTCTCGGCGGACAGCGGCATCGAATAGCAATTCATTGAGGTGTGCGTCCCCGAACGAATACCCGGCAACAATCACAAGGGTTTCCGGCTGGTGCAACGCCCTGCGCATACGGTCTTGCAGCACGAGAAAAGGAACACGCCGCGACTCTTCGTATTTCGTGTCTGACGGATATATTGCTGCCGCGACCTCTTCACGCACCGCTTGGCCGACGCGAACCACCTGCCGATCATCCCATTCCCAATTCACCGACCCATGCAGCTTCCAAAGGCGCGTAAAGAAAGCGGGCACCGAATCCTGCTCGGATCCTGGAGCAGTCTCGACTAGATCAGTTTGAAATCTTGCTCGAAGGTTTCCTATGAATCCGTCAAAGTAAGGTACCTGAAATTCTTCGAGAGCCGTCTCGAACAGCAGGTCGTAGTTCACCGTGAATATTTCTACGGGGAAATGATAGTTTGCTCGTGCCAGCCACGCGGCGAAATGGCGCGTCGCGGTACGGTCGGCTCCGCTTATGTCGACTTCCGAAATGATTGCTCGACAAATCGCTCGATCTAGCTCTGTCGCACCGGCTGCCGTTAGCCCATCGATTGTCTGATCGCCAGTCAAAAGCGCAGAGATACGCCTCAGCCTACTCAAGCCTTCTTCGAGATTTCTTCCATTGAGTTGGCCGGTCAATGCAGTGCGTTGAGCCTCAGGGAGAGCGGCAAGAATTCGCTGTTGCAACTCAGCGATGTCCGGCAATCCGCACGCCTTCGATGTGCCTGCACCAAACACAGTGCATACGTGACGAGATCGTGTTGCCAACTTGGCACTCAGACCTGTAGCAAAACGCAAGGGATCATGCTCGGCCATCTTTACGCACCTCAGGCAGATGTGCGGTCAAGATTACACCACTTCGCATGATTACCAGATGAAAGTTGGTGTTTTTCGACCGGCACGGCCCCGGTCAGGTAATTAGCCCGTGTGCTCGGATCGCATCTGCGCACCGCCAACGCCAGGATACCGCACGAGCGGCATGCGGATCAGAGGGAAATCGAAGTCCCGAACAGGACAACGGGAAGGAAACACCAGCCCGAAGGGCAAACACAAATAAAAAATGGCCGAAGCACATTTCGACCATTCTTGTGTACTGCATCAATCATCAAACTGCCTGCTTCAACCGTTCTGCGATGTGCTCATGTGCAGAGGTCTTTTTACCACTATGCTGCCTGCGGCTCCAGATCGTTGACCGCATCACCTGCTTCGACCATTTCCGTCAGTTCGCCAGCCACCGGCTCGACCGCCATCGCATCGACGATCTGTTGCCCGAGCGGAGTCGCCGGGCCATGCTGCACTTCGTTACCCCAGGAATACCAGCCGTCACGGGAAACACCACGGCGAAACAGTTCCATCTTCGGGAGTTCCGGGTACATCCGTTCAATCACCCAATACAATTCCTCCGGCTTCTGGCTGTGCATACCACGTCTGTAGCTGAATACCGATCCAGGCCGTGCCCCGGTCGGCACCTCGGGAATCGCCGTGCTGCCGCGGGTCGCAAACATCAGCACCTCATGGGCCATCCGGAAATATGACCCCATGCCACTTTCCCCTTTGTGCCAAATCGCATGGGTGATATAGCGGAATCCCCAGGCCTCGATCACTTTCAACCCTTCAGCGATCAGCGAAGCCGGAACCCAGAGAAACAGCACGGCATCTGGGGACACCGCCTTACTGCCGCGAAGCAGATCACAGATGGCATCCAGCTTCATGGCCGGATAACCAAGCTGCACTTCGGGAATGTAATCCCAGGGCGGATCGGCATAGATCACATTGAACGGCCCGACACCGTGATCAAACGGCTGACTGTTCTTGCGTGTCTTATCAATCTGTTCGAGTTTGCGCTTGCGCAATTCGTCACGCGCCTCGTCGCGCTCCTTTTTGGCACGGGCGATCATTTCCTTGGCTGACCTCTGCACCAGATCGTCCAGTTCCTCCCGGGGCAGGGTAATCAGTGTGGCCGCGTTGCTGACATCGAGTTCGCCGGACTCGACCGACTGGATCAGGTCTTCGTGTCCGGATTCGAGCACCTTGGATGCCCGTTGCAGCGAATCGACCGAAACATTGCAGGCACTGGCCGCCTGCTTCTGGGATACCGCTTCAGCGGTATGCTGATTGGTACCCTTCTTCGTATTGGACAGCTTCGCGGCAATCATCGCCCGCTGGCTATCGCTCAGATGACGACGATGCAGGTTCTGGCTGACGATGAATGCCGAAGTCGGCACATCCAGTTTGCCCACATCCTTGTATACCGGCTCAATTCCGAGTTTATGGCAAGCCCGCAGCCGTTCACGGCCATCCACGATCTTGTTGCGGTACACCAGGATCGGCATCTGCTGGCCGTTCGTTCCGATGTCCGCCATGAGTTCCGCGAACTCACCGTCAGACATCGGCGGGAACAGTGCTGCGGCACTGTGGATTTGGTATTTAGTATATTCGATAGTCTTCATATGAATGCTCCTTGTAGTTAAGACAATCGGATCGGCACCACGCCGATCCGGTGATCACTTCCGTGCGGCGTTGATGGCCTGATAGAACGACGACTGCTTGCCGTGCAGTCCCTTTGCCACGAATTTCGGGGAAATTTATGGCAGGGAAGGAAAGCCCGATCACGCAGATGAGAACCATCGCGTGGTTGCGTGAGGCGCAGCGGCTTACTGGGGCAAAAGGGCTAACCGCGCTGGCTAATCGCTATGCGCAACGTGCCCTTCGTCTTCAGTTCAAGGAAGACGCGCCACTCTCGCCAAGAGAGTTCAAGCAGTATGCAAATGGGCAGACCAAGCCCAGTGATGACACGCTTGATGAGGTTGAGGAATTTCTGCCCGGCACGCTCGGAACGTTCCGCGTTGGGCCACGGGAGACACCGGAAGCTCAGCACTCGCCCTTGTGGCTCGCACTCGGAGGGAAAGGTCCGGAACTGCGAGATGCCATCCTCCAGATCGACCCGCCAGGCATTGCTTCGCTGTTCGCACGCAGTAAACCGTTTTCCGATGTCATCACGGCAGTTTTCGATCGGTTTGGCCTCAACCGCGAAATGATGTGGGAAGGCATCGCACGGAACTGGATGACTGACGATGATCACATCGTCATCGCTGCAATCAAGGTGCAGGAATTGAAGGTATCACTCGCGATGCTGACATCGGCCGTAGCACTTTGGCGATTGAGCCTTGAGATTAACAGCGAAGTGCCCGTCACGAACTATCTGATGCTTGGGCTGCACGGCATAGTCGCTCAACAACTGCTGGAGCCGTTCGGAATCTACGAGCACTTCAAGGAGCATGCTCGAGCGGGCATTCTGTCGGCATTCACTCTGCTCGAAGCCGAACGTGAACGAGAAGCACGTTATGCGGATTTGGCATTTGCCGAATCCGATCCCAAGCCTACCGCTTGAGCGGTAAGCTTGCAGCAAGATTTTCCGATGTCTCACTAAAAATTTAAGCGAGCAAGTAGAGGAAATCGTGACCGAAGCCGAACTACGTGATTATATCGCCGAAAACATAGAAATTCTTGAGTCCGGACTCACTCTTCTTGATAAGGAAAAATATATCCCCAACGATTTGGGGACAAGAGGATTTATCGATTTATATGCGAGAGATGCCCAGGGACATCATGTTCTGATCGAGCTAAAACGAAGTAATCCCGCTTCGCGAGAGGCAATTCATGAAGTTCAGAAATATGCAGAGGGCGTTAAGCGCCATCTTGGCGTTCGCGACGAGGAAATCCGTATTATTATCGCCTCGACCGAATGGGCTGAATTGCTGGTTTCATTTTCTCGCTTCGTATCAGACAGCACGCTCACCATATTGGGATTGAAACTCGAAGTTGAAGATTCACCATTTCGGATAAGTTCTTCTCCGATTTCATTGCTGCCGATCAACCAAGGTCGATTCATCGCTCCTTGGCATGATGTAAATTGGTATCTTGATGAGAGTTCATTAAGGAAAGGGCTGGCATCAATTGAGCGTTCGTGTAAGGAGAAAGGCATTGCAAATTACGTAATTGCCATTTTGCAACCATCCGGACCGATTCACTCCGATCATCAAGCCAACATGTGGAATGCTATAGGAGTGGCAACGAGCGATGGCGAAGGCCCATCTTTACCTGTCTACGAATTCATTGCCTATTTTGCGATGCAATTGAATCACGATGAATGTCTTCGTATTCTCGAGCGTGATGCAGACCAGCTAGATGAAGTAAGAGAAACCATCGCAGACATGGACGCGAGCGAATCACTGGGGTATTTATATGAATCGGTCTCAACCGTAGAGCCCACTCCAGACCAAGACCATTACGAGATCGGTTATCCGGCAAAATTCTCGAAGTTCTTGAACGATCTGGGATGTAATGTAAATAGCGTCATTCGTCACGGAGTCTTTGAACGGAACACTCTGCTGAGCGACGAATCCATTCTCGCCGAACTTAGAGGGGAGGATGGGTCGACGGGCCAGCGCTTCAAGCGGATTGTGTCGATCTCAAATAAAGCACACATGTCTGCTGCACGAGCCGACATAAATAATTGCCTTGACCAAAACCCAGTATGGCAAAGCCATCTCGCCCGAGAGATAAGTGAGATCGAAGTCGAATTTCCAGATGGGGAAATGGAAATCTCCATATTTAATCCATCCACCGCACTTCTAACATTATATTTTGCAATGTCCCGCGACGATGGGATTTTGTATCTTCCGTCGTACCATATTATCGTTCGGAATCCCGAAGCCGTTCGTATGTATTACGGTTGCCTAGAAGCCATGGGCAGACCACAGGAATATCGGGAGATTTTGAAAAAATACTATGAAGGGGATATTTCTCTTCTTCTCTTTACAATGACATGGGGTGGTCGAGAATCAAGGGATGCCGACATCATCGAAGACATGGGGCTTGCGTATCGATCGTTTCGATCCGATATCACTACGGGTACTGCTCAAGATTTTTATATTTTTCGCGATGATCGCTGGCGTTCATGCGATCAAGCCAATCCATTGGAACTATTTGAAAAATACGTCGAGGATAACGAAAAATTTGTGCGCCTCGTCGTTCGTAGAATATCCGAACGATCTATTGGAGGTCTCTGGGATGGAACTTCACCCAATACCGTACTGGACGACATTGCAGATATAGCAAGAGGTGAAGAATCGAAACGGTACTTCTATGGCGCCCCCGACGACTGTGATGTTTGCGGCGATTCTCTCGAGGACGAGAAATATATGATTGATGGGGCGGTAGCGGGAAATGGTAGCCCTTGGGGATGTATGTGCGCAGCCTGCTTCGTATTCGGTGGCGGAGCTATTGGGCCGGGAAAAGGGCAGTTGTACCTCCGTGACGAAAACGGTTGGTTACTGGTAGGTGGCTTTCTTCAGTAAAACGAAAAAGTGTTGGTCGTGGGGATACCGCTTGAGCGGTATCCTCGCCGCTCGTCGGATGAGGACTGGACTTTCGGAGAGATTCCGGTATTTGTATAGAGAGTCGAAAAACAGAAACCTAAACAAGGTCAACGTTTAACACCGACATGCCGTGTTAAACGATATCTCTGGGGCTTCGCCCCAGTCCCCGAAAGGCAGCACCAACAGACGGGACACGATGTACGTATTCGGCTCAATAACAACCATAACAAGGAGCCGATATGGAACAGCAACAGCATGAGGCGTTTGCCTCACTCATCAAGAAGCAGGCCGGACAGTCCGGCATCGACGGCAACATCCATCGTCGTGACCGACACATTGATGTTCGCGTCAGCCCGGTCGAACGAGAGAAGATCGGTCAACGTGCTCTCGAAGCCGGCTACGGCAACCTAGCCCAATACCTTCGCGAAACTGCACTCGTAGGCCCTGCCTCGTTATCCGACACACATATCGCATGGCTGCAGGCCATCAATTTCATCGGCAACAATGTGGCCGAAATCGCCACCCTGCTACGAGATCGTCAGCAGCCCGACGATGACATGCTGGTCGCCCTGCTCCAGCTTCAGGAGTGTGCCGAATATGTCTGGAGAGAAGTAAAGCAGGGGAGAGGCACGGGCAACGCATGATCGTCCGTGTATTCAACGCGGGGATTTCGCGCGGCGAGTCCCCGATCAACTATCTGATGGGCGACCGTGATCACACCGGCCAGCCTCGTTCGGTTGCCCCCGAGGTTATGGACGGCAATCCCGACCTGACCGTTGCAGTGATCAACGGCATTCAGAGAAAGCACAAGTATGTATCGGGCGCGATTGCCTTTCGCGACAACGAGCAGCCGACCCGTGAGCAGATGCGCGAGGTTATCCAGTCGTTCAAGCAGACCGTCTGCCCCGGCCTCGGCTCACGCAATGTCAATGCCCTGTTCGTCCTGCATCGCGACAAGGGCAACACCGAAATCCATTTCGTCGTGCCGATGACCGAGATGCAGACCGGCAGACGTATGAACATTCATCCACTCGGTCAACAGAACATCCGGCTCTACGAAGCCTTTACCCAGGTGACGAATCACCGGCTCGGCTATGCCCAGGTCGTGCCTGATCCACTCAAGCTCGCCCTCAGTGATTTTGAACGATACACGGCAGACGGTAGGAGGGATCGCAGCAACAAGCTATACCTGCATCGGCGGTTGACCAAAGCTATCCGAACGGGGCAGATAGCCGACCGAGACCAGTTATGCTATTTCCTGTCGAGCGAATACGGCGTCGAGATCACCCGCAAGGGCAAGGACTATCTGTCGATGAAGTTCCCGGGGGCAGAGAAAGCTAAACGCTTTCGCGGCCCGCTCTATCGTGCTGATGCCGATTACCAGCAGATCGTCATACAGGCTCGCGATGACCGGCAGGAACATCGCTTGTCGCCTACCGAATACCGGCAGACACGAGACACTCTGCAACAACTTGTTGAGGCACGCAGGCAGTTCAATGTCCGTGCCTACCTGATGCCTCGTGTGTTGCGATCCGAACGATTGCAGCAACGCCGAGAGGCGCAATTGCAGTCCGTGTTCCAACCAACCATAACAACAAAGGAGAGTGCCATGAAAGAGAAGAATCCACTCCAAGCCATCACCCGCGAGCAGACCGTCGATTCGTCACCCATCAAATGCGAGAACAAGCCAAACGTGATTCGGACGATCAAGATGATGCGCGATCAGGCTGTCATGGGCGACCGGGCCAATATGACGAGCGATTTTGGTATCGCTGGTCTCATGGCAAGCCTGTCTGACCTTGAGTCCAGTATCAATTCTGCTGTCTCAGAGATGAACAGCGCGAGAAGTCCCGAGCAGAAAGCCAATGCCGAACGGAAATTGACCGCCCTGATGGAACGCAAGCGACGACTAGAATTGCAGCTTGCCCAGGCCAGACAACGGCAGCTCAACATGACAAACGGAATCGTCCGTCTGCCCTCCGGTCTAGGCAAGTAACCAAGTCGAACCCCTACCCGAGACATGTCCTTCTCTGTTTGAAGAAGACAGTGCTCTTGGGACATTCAGATATGCATACAAGAGAAGAGTTTGACATGGAAGAAGCAGACAAGAATTATCTATCGAAGCTGCCGGATTGGCTGTGGGCAGCAATTATCGGAACGATAGGAGTCGTACTTACGGGTACAGATTACTTCATGGGGCAGTCCTACTATGGTGCGTATCTAGAGCACTTTCACATCGATAGCCAAGCATTTCCATTGGATCGGGACACGTCCATGATCTACGGTGCGATAGCGTTCTTGCACGCGGGAAATGCGTTGCTCGAGTGGTCCACGGCGCATTGGAAGATATTTCCGTTCGTCATCCTATATTTTTCGTTCTGGCGAGGAATCTACCTCGTTGCTGCTAAATTCAAGGAAAGGAAATTTCTGGAGAGGCCCAAGAAGATTGTCAAGTCGTATCCAACTCTCTCAAATCTCGCATTTTCCACATGCATTTTTTCCCTATGTCTGGTCATGGCCCTCTGGGGGATCATCGGATTCGGCATGTTTTTCTCGATCCCGGGTGCAATTGGCGAAAGCGTCGGCCGACAGGTTGCACGCCAAGATCAGTCCAGCTTCGACAAAGGGTGCATCACTTCAAAAGATATGTGTTTCGCCCTGAGCAAGGGCGGGGTACCAATTACTCAGGGATTCAAGCTGGCGGAAACAAAGGATCGGGTTGTTTTGTATTTAAATGGGGCCACCCATGATTATTCTCTGGCGGATCGAGATCTCGACACTGTGCCAAAAGACATCGCTCCTGCCGATCGGCATGTAGGAGGGAAGTAAAGCTATAAGGCGCAGCCATGGATACCTGATGCAACGAGTAGCATAGACAGAACGGCTTACCCACCGTTTTCTAGCCCGTGACCGATAGAGGCGGTCGCTTCGAAAACCGTGGATAAGCCGTTCAGAATGGACTATGGCGAATCTATCGCGACAACTGATTCACCTTGTTCACGGCAGCCTGTTCCAGTGCTTCGGCGATGTCGCGTGCGCCTTCGCCTTTGATTTCCTTCGTGACGGCGATTTCCCTGCCCTTCGCCTCGATATAGACGTAGGAATCTGTCGTGCTGAACGGGCCACGGTTTGCCTTGCGAATCGTGCCCTTCCAGCCGATCTCATTGAAATCGCTGTAGTTCATGGCATGCCGTCCCCACCGGATGCCGTTACGTTCAACCGTGATCGTTGCCATCGTCCAGTTCAAGCGATAGAAGACGATGATCGGCAGGAAGAACACGACGAAAAGCGCCAGCAAGCCTGCGATAAAGCCATGGTTGACGCCGAAATAGAGCGAGGCAAAAAGGCCAACAATGAGCAGGATGCCGGCAGGCAGAGCAATCAGCAGGTCGGCGGCCGCGAAGTTGATGCGCCGTTGACGGAACGTGATGGCGACAGTTCCGTCCGGTTGGGGCGTCACCAGACAAGCCCGTTTGAAGGTGATGGTGCTTTCCATAGAATTCCCGTTATTGGTTTCGTGAACGCTTGCGAAGAAGGCGAATGCACTGCCAGATGAACCACGGCAGGCTGGCAAATAGCATGGCGAAGTAGAGCCATGAACCGAGTCGCAGATAGCCGAGATCGCCTGCATATCGATCGATCAGCCACATCGGGATGACGAAGGGAAACAGACGAAGCAACAGCCATGCGACTGCCAGCGGGTAATCGACCACTGCTTTCCCAAGCCATTCACCTGCATCCGTGATGTCGAGCGTTTCGACAATCCGGTCGTTGCGCGAAATCTGCTTTTTCTCGAAAGGCATGGTCGTTCCTTATCGTGCGATGGTCATACTCGCGATGGCAGTCATCGGCGGATTCGCATACAGGGTCTTGAGAACCGGATAGGCTCGGTCGGTGCAGAGTGCCCCGTTGCAGTTGCCACCACTGCCTTCACCGAAGCCGTCAAAGTGATTGGTCAGCCCAAGTGCGTGCAACAGTTCGTGCTCAACCAGCGGTTCAAACGGCTGGCAGTTCCCATTGCTGAAATCGACATCGACATTGAACGTCGCACGCGGATCGATAAGCGGACTGGAATCCACTTCGGCTTGCCAGTCAGAGGAGAGAGGCGGATCGATGGAATAGGTCGGATCAACCCACAGCCCAAACATGCTTTGTTTGTTGGCGTAGACCTCACCGCAGTTGTTCGGCTCACTGGAACCTTGGGTCGGGGGTGTGTCGTTGTTGAAGACGATACCCCGAGTCACCGATGTCGGATTCGTTGTCGCCGGCAGCCGGTTGAACAAGGTCTTACCAACCGCCGCTTCCAGATTGTTGAGTGCCGTCGTCAGTTCGGGCCTGCCACTGGTATCCAGAATCGGAATCAGTCCATC
This sequence comes from Burkholderia sp. IDO3, assembly GCF_003366075.1. Classification (NCBI taxonomy): domain Bacteria; kingdom Pseudomonadati; phylum Pseudomonadota; class Betaproteobacteria; order Burkholderiales; family Burkholderiaceae; genus Burkholderia; species Burkholderia sp. IDO3. Next base: position 3,003,716 of record NZ_CP028963.1, on the reverse strand, counting down.
GCGCTCGATGTTCCAGCGATAGGAATGAGCACCGTCCACACTGCCTTTGTAGGGATTGCCGATCGCGCCGTATGCCTGCGAGGTATCCCAAATCGGCGTGTTGCTCGTCGTGCTCTGGCTGGTGGCGATGTCAGCCAGGATTTGAGAGTCGGACGGGACAACCGGTGACGATGCGCCACCGCTCGGCGAACTGGTTTGGTTGTTGCCACTGCCCCCACTATTACCGTTGTTATCGCTTCCGCCGCCACCACCACAGGCAGCTACAAAAATTGGGGCCAGCAGGATGAAACACAGGTGTCTACGCATAGTCGTTTCCGGCGCAATATGATGGTTTTGCATCACGTATCAGGGCGAGGTTGTCCATATGTGATGCAAAAGCCGTGGATGCGAACGCATCATACCGGAATTATTCGGGCCATGTCAGCAAGTCTGAAGGGTCCCGATCCATCGCAAAAACTCGCCTCGCTCAGAGACGTGCTGGCTTATAACGTGCGCGCTTATCGGGTGAAGAGGCTGTTGTCGCAGGAACAACTTGGGTTTACTGCGGGCCTTGATCGGACATTTGTAAGCCAGGTCGAGCGAGCTCGAATCAATGTATCGCTGGATAACATTGAAAAACTGGCTGCTGCGCTCGACGTGCCAGCGGCAAATCTGCTTCAGTGGCCGAAGCCGTAAGGGCTGCGTGTGGACAGTCGGCTGTCCGGTCTACCAAAACAAGTTGATCGGGAAGGATGCTTTGTCGATTGCGTCCTTCAAGATTTCAAGTGGTTTTTTCTTCTGATAATGCGTGAAATGCGGGCTTGAGAAATCGATCTTGCTTTGCTCATAGTGCCCAACCAATCCCATGATGATGGCTGGATGAATGTTCTCGTTCGTGACGGCGTTGATGAAATTCGAGCGGAACGAATGGAATACCTTGCGCTCGTCGGTGATCCCGCGTGTGTCCAGATACTGTCCGAACCGGCGAGACGTGTTCTTTGAGTAACCGTTCTTGCCTTTCGTCAGGTGAGGGAAAAGCTGCGTGCCGCCGCTTGCTTTAACGCTATCGATGTAGGCGAAAAAGCCAGACCGAAGCACCACTTCAGGGATGGGAATCTTCCGGACGGAATTGACGTTCTTGGCGACATCCTCTTGTATGTCGAACACCCACACGCCATCGGCTTTGAAAATGCGATCCAGTGGCAGGCTCGTCAGTTCTTCCAGGCGAGCACCCGTGTAGAGGGCGATGAATGGCAACCAGTAGTAATCCGGCTTATCCATGAAGGCACGGTATGCGCTTTCCTCGAAGACGACGGCAAGCTCTTCCTCGGTGAACGGCTGGTAAGACTTTACCTGTTGCTTCAGCTTCGCCTTGTTCGAGATCTTCACCCTTTCAAATGGATTGGTTGTGAAGTAGAGATTGTTATCGACCGCATACTCGAAAAGCGATCGCATGAACGAGCAACGGGAATTGATTGAGCTCGCCGACACTGCTTTGCCGAGCAGCCGGTTCTTGTAGGCGATGGCTTCCTGAGGCGTGTAGGCGTTGATGTCCCGATCGCCAAAGAAGCTCTGGAATTCGTTATAGATGCGCTCTTTGTCATAGAGCGTTTTGGGAACGTTATCGAGTTTTTTCTCGTTCAGGTAGAGCGTGACCACGGCACTGAACTTCTCGCTGATTTGCTTCGGCGCTTGGGACTGTTGCTGGTGCTGCTGGATGAAGGCGGCCTTTTCGCGTTTGATATAGGCAGCCTGTTCCGCCACCGGAAGCGCCATGCTCGCCCGCACGATTTTCCCCATCTGCGCACCCATCGCTTCGGCAGTGAGTCCGGGATTGGCGGCCTCAAAGGCAGCTTTCTTCTCGTCAAGTGCGGCATCGAACTGGGCTTCTGATTTGAAACCCATGTTTTGCAGAATGTCCTTCACGATCCCGACATCGCCAGGCTTGATGTCCTTGAAGCTGACTTCGCCGGTCGGGCTGATGTTCAGATCGAGCTTCCGCAGGTCTTTGTCGTTGAGATCGAAAGGGTTGGACATCGCAAGCTGAAGATTCAGTGACAGAGCCGAAATTCTAGCTTGGCGGAAGTCCTTGGTTCCGAGAGAACGGCGGATTTTCTGCTTGTTATGGATGACGCGAAGGTAATAGACGCCGTGACGCGAGCGGTAGAGACGGGGCAACTTGTGCATGGGAATGACCCACCAAGTGACCCACCGAATGAGAAAATCCCCATGTAACCGATTGATTACATGGGGATTTTTGCAACTGGTGGCGAATCAGGGACTCGAACCCCGGACCTGCGGATTATGATTCCGTCGCTCTAACCGACTGAGCTAATTCGCCGAAGACTTGAATTATGTAGATGTGCCGCCCGGCTGTCAACACCTTTTTCCATCTTCCCTGAAAAAAAGTGCCGGCGGCCCGTTCGGGCCAGGATAGCGGGCGGGGTGCCGCCCGCTATCCTGCCTCAGTCCTGCGCGTAGATATTGGAGTCCTTCGTCTCCTTGACGAACAGCAGGCCGATCACGAACGTGACCAGCGCGATCACGATCGGATACCAGAGCCCCGAGTAGATGTCGCCCTTCGCCGCGACGATCGCGAACGCGGTCGCCGGCAGGAAACCGCCGAACCAGCCGTTGCCGATGTGGTACGGCAGCGACATCGACGTATAGCGGATCCGCGTCGGGAACATCTCGACCAGCATCGCGGCGATCGGGCCGTAGACCATCGTCACGTAGATCACGAGGATCGTCAGGATCACGATCGTCATCGGCCAGTTGAGCTGCGCCGGGTCGGCCTTGGCCGGATAGCCCGCCGCCTTCAGCGTCGACGCGAGTGTCTTGTCGAACGCCGCGCCCTGCGTCTTCGCATCGGCCGCCTTGCCGTCATAGGCCGGGATCACCGTGTCGCCCACCTTGATCTCGGCGGTCGCGCCCGCCGGCGCCGCGACGTTCTCGTAGTTCAGGCCGGCCTTCGCAAGCGCGCCTTTCGCGATGTCGCACGAGTTCGTGAACTTCGACGTGCCCACCGGGTTGAACTGGAACGAGCAGGTGGCCGGGTCGGCGACGACCGTGATCGGCGACTTCTGCGTCGCGAGCTCGAGCTGCGGGTTCGCGTAGTGCGTGAGCGCCTTGAACAGCGGGAAGTAGGTGAGCGCCGCGATCAGGCAGCCGGCGAGAATGATCGGCTTGCGGCCGATCCGGTCCGACAGCGAGCCGAAAAACAGGAAGAACGGCGTGCCGATCAGGAGCGCGAGCGCGATCAGGATGTTCGCGCTGGAGCCGTCGACCTTCAGCGTCTGCGTGAGGAAGAACAGCGCGTAGAACTGGCCCGTGTACCAGACGACGGCCTGGCCGGCGGTCAGGCCGACGAGCGCGAGGATCACGATCTTCAGGTTCTTCCACTGGCCGAATGCTTCGGTCAGCGGCGCCTTCGACGTCTTGCCTTCCGCCTTGATGCGCAGGAACACCGGCGATTCGTTCAGTTGCATCCGGATCCACACCGACACCGCGAGCAGCAGGATCGACGCGATGAACGGCACGCGCCAGCCCCAGTTGCCGAACGCTTCCTCGCCGATGAAGGTGCGCACGCCGAGGATCACGAGCAGCGACAGGAACAGGCCGAGCGTCGCGGTCGTCTGGATCCACGCGGTGTAGAAGCCGCGCCGGTTCGCCGGTGCATGTTCGGCGACGTAGGTCGCTGCGCCGCCGTACTCGCCGCCGAGCGCGAGGCCCTGCAGCAGCCGCATCGCGATGAAGATCACCGGAGCGGCGATGCCGATCGACGTGTAGCCGGGCAGGAAGCCGACCACGAACGTCGAGATGCCCATGATCACGATCGTCACGAGGAACGTGTGCTTGCGGCCGACGAGGTCGCCGAGCCGGCCGAACACGATCGCGCCGAACGGTCGTACGGCGAAGCCGGCCGCGAAGCCGAGCAGCGTGAAGATGAACGCGGCGGTCGGATTGACCCCGGAGAAGAAGCTCTTGCTGATGTAGGCCGCGAGCGAGCCGGCCAGGTAAAAGTCGTACCACTCGAACACGGTGCCGAGCGACGATGCGAAGATCACCTTCTTTTCTTCGCCCGTCATCGGCGAGTGCGAAATTTGCCCGCCTAACGTTGCCATGAATCGTCTCCAAGTCCCTTGATATAGATATGCGGCCGCCTTGGGTGGGCGGGCCTGTCGACGATTATTGGCAGGGAAACTTACGGCGCACTGACTCGCGCATGCAAAACGACTGCGCGTTAACCCGCGAAGAACCGGCTGCTTCGCGTCCCGATCGTGTCGCGAACGGGCGATAAAACGGCGGTTTCGAAGCGATCGCGCCGGCCGGGCGGGATGGGCCCGGCGCGCGTGTCAGGATGGATCGGGCGCGGCGCCCGACAGCGGCAGGCTGATGCGCACGAGCGTGCCGGCGAGGCGCGGCGCGTGCTGATAGACGTGATCGTCGAGCGTCAGCGTGCCGCCATGCTGCGCGGCGATTTCGCGCACGATCGCGAGCCCCAGCCCGCTGCCGTCGCCTTCGCGGCCGAGGATCCGGTAGAAGCGCTCGACGACGCGCTCGCGTTCGCCGGCCGGGATGCCGGGCCCGGTATCCTCGACTTCGAGATGCACGCGCCGCGCCGCATGGTCGGCGCGCACGCGCACGGTGATTTGACCGCCTTCGGGCGTGTAGCGGATCGCGTTGTCGACGAGGTTGCCGAGCATCTCGCGCAGCATCACGGGATGGCCGTCGACGTCGAGCGGCGCGTCGTCCTCGGGGCTTTCGTAGCCGAGGTCCATCCGTTTCGCGAGCGCGGCCTGCACCCAGTCGCGCACCGTGCGCCGCGCGAGCGAGCCGATCTCGACCGGCTCGAACGTCAGCCCGCTCGCACGGTTCTCGGCGCGTGCGAGCGCAAGCAGTTGCGTGACGAGCCGTGCGGCCTGCTCGGAGCTCGTCGCGATCTGCTCGAGCGAGCGCTGCACGTCGGGCGGCACGGGGTGGCGCAGCGCGAATTCGGCCTGCGTGCGCAAGCCGGCGAGCGGCGTCTTCATCTGGTGCGCGGCGTCGGCGATGAAGCGCTTTTGCAGCGCCATGTTCTGTTCGAGGCGCGCAAGCAGGTCGTTGAACGACGTGACGAGCGGCTCGATCTCGGGCGGCGCGCGCTGCGCCTCGACGGGCGACAGGTCGTCGGGCCGCCGCGCGCGGATGTGCGCCTGCAGCGCGTTGAGCGGCGCGAGCCCGCGCGACAGCCCGAACCACACGAGCAGGATCGCGAGCGGCAGGATCACGAACTGCGGCAGGATCACGCCCTTGATGATGTCGTTCGCGAGTGCATTGCGCTTGTCGAGCGTCTCGCCGACCTGCACGAGCACCGGTTGCGTGTCGCTCGACTGCGGCAGCGCGACGGTCGTATACGCGACGCGCACGTCGTTGCCGCGCAGCAGGTCGTCGCGGAACACGACGACGCCCGGCGGCGGGCGATCCTCGTCGCGCGGCAGCGGCATGTCGGCTTCGCCCGCGACCAGTTCGCCGCGCGTGCCGAGTACCTGGAAGTAGACGCTGTCGACGTTGTCCGCGCGCAGGAAGTCGCGTGTCTGCTGCGGCAGCGTCAGCTCGGCGACGCCGTTGACCGGATGGATCTGCCGCGCGAGCACATATGCATTGGTTTCGAGCGCGCGGTCGAACGGGCCGTTCGCGATCGTCTTCGCGACGAGATAGGTGACGGCGATGCTCATCGGCCACAGCAGCAGGAGCGGCGCGAGCATCCAGTCGAGGATTTCGCCGAACAGCGAGCGGGGGCGCGCGGCTTCGGGCGTGTCGATTTCGTCGGGTGGCGCGAACGGGTTCTCGTAGCGCGCGTCGCGCGCCACGTCGGCGGCGGACGGCTGCTCGCCGCTCGGATGACGGGAATGGGACGGCGTGGCCATCGCGGCGACGGCCGGGGTCAGCGCAGCGGCGTGCCGGCCGCCGTGGGCTGGGGCGCTGCCGTGTCGGCCGGCGCCGCGGGTGCGACTTTCTCGAGGCAGTAGCCGAGGCCGCGCACGGTGGAGATCCGCACGCCGCTCGGCTCGATCTTCTTGCGCAGCCGGTGCACGTACACTTCGATCGCGTTGTTGCTGACTTCCTCGCCCCATTCGCACAGATGGTCGACGAGCTGCTCCTTCGACACGAGCCGGCCGATGCGCTGCAGCAGCACTTCGAGCAGGCCGAGTTCGCGCGCGGACAGGTCGAGCACGCGCTCGTTCGCATACGCGATGCGGCCGACCTGGTCGAACGCGAGCGAGCCGTGGCGCACGACGGTCGGGCCGCCGCCCGCGCCGCGCCGGGTCAGCGCGCGCACGCGCGCCTCGAGCTCGTTGAGCGCGAACGGCTTGGCCATGTAATCGTCCGCGCCGAGATCGAGCCCCTTCACGCGCTCGTCGACGCTGTCGGCGGCGGTGAGGATCAGCACGGGGAGGTTGGAATTGCGCGCGCGCAGGCGCCTCAGCACGTCGAGCCCGGACATTTTGGGCAGCCCGAGATCGAGGATCAGCAGGTCGAAAGCCTGCATCGACAGCGCGGTATCGGCGTCGACGCCGCTCTTCACGTGGTCGACCGCATAGCCCGATTGGCGGAGTGACCGGGTGAGGCCGTCCGCGAGTATGCTGTCGTCTTCGGCGATGAGAATTCGCATGTTGCTGACCGGTGGCCGGCGGGGCGTTCGCGCCGGCGCGGCTGTCTCCGAAGTTATTCGTGTACGACGCAACCCGCATTGCGGGCTTGCATAAAACACTGTTTTTTTATACAGTGTCTGCATTCGTGGGCGGCGCTTGAAAGCGGGCGCGCCTCTAACAGACGCTGCTCATCATAGCAAAGGACGATTCATGGAAGATAGCAAGAAGGGCTCCGGGATGACCGCCGAGAAGAGCAAGGCGCTGGCGGCCGCACTCGCGCAGATCGAGAAGCAGTTCGGCAAAGGGTCGATCATGCGGATGGGCGACGGCGAAGCGACCGAAGACATCCAGGTCGTCTCCACGGGCTCGCTGGGTCTCGACATCGCGCTCGGCGTCGGCGGCCTGCCGCGCGGCCGGGTGGTCGAGATCTACGGTCCGGAATCGTCGGGTAAAACCACGCTCACGCTGCAGGTCATCGCCGAACTGCAGAAGCTGGGCGGAACGGCAGCCTTCATCGACGCCGAGCACGCGCTCGACGTCCAGTACGCGTCGAAGCTCGGCGTGAACGTGCCGGAGCTGCTGATCTCGCAGCCGGACACCGGCGAGCAGGCGCTCGAAATCACCGATGCGCTGGTGCGCTCGGGCTCGATCGACATGATCGTCATCGACTCGGTCGCGGCGCTCGTGCCGAAGGCCGAAATCGAAGGCGAGATGGGCGATTCGCTGCCGGGCCTGCAGGCTCGCCTGATGTCGCAGGCGCTGCGCAAGCTGACGGGTACGATCAAGCGCACGAACTGCCTCGTGATCTTCATCAACCAGATCCGGATGAAGATCGGCGTGATGTTCGGCAACCCGGAAACCACGACGGGCGGCAACGCGCTGAAATTCTATGCGTCGGTGCGTCTCGATATCCGCCGGATCGGCTCGATCAAGAAGAACGACGAGGTGATCGGCAACGAAACCCGCGTGAAGGTCGTCAAGAACAAGGTGTCGCCGCCGTTCCGCGAAGCGATCTTCGACATCCTGTACGGTGAAGGCATTTCGCGTCAGGGCGAGATCATCGATCTCGGCGTGCAGGCGAAGATCGTCGACAAGGCAGGCGCCTGGTACAGCTACAACGGCGAGAAGATCGGTCAGGGCAAGGACAACGCGCGTGAATTCCTGCGCGAGAATCCGGAAATCGCCCGCGAGATCGAAAACCGCATTCGTGAATCGCTCGGCGTCGTCGCAATGCCGGATGGCGCAGGCAACGAAGCCGAGGCGATGGACGAAGAAGAGTGATGGTCGGGCGCCGAGGTCAGGCTGGCGAACCGGAGCAGAGCGACGCGCCCGAAACGGCGGGCCGTTCCGGCCGGCGAACCGGGTCCTCGGGCACCCACCGGCGGGTCGCGGGCAGTCAGGCCGCGAACCGCACCGCGACGAGGGCATCCGACGATGCCCTCGTTTCGTTTCAGATTGCCGCGCCGGTCGATCCGTTCGACGACGACGAATCGTTCGACGCGCACGACCGGCCGCGCCGTCGCGTGTCCGGCGTCAGCTTCCCGGGTGAGCGCGCAGCCAGTGCCGCGGCGCCGGTTGCGGAAGACGTCTATACCCGCAGCAGCCAGCATCCCCGCCGCACGCGCCGCGCGTCCGGTGCTTCTTCCGGCGACGAGCCGGGCGCGAGCGCGCGCAAGTCGTCGAAGCCGCCGCGTTCGCTGAAGGGCCGTGCACTCGGCTATCTGTCCCGGCGCGAGTACAGCCGCGCCGAGCTCGCACGCAAGCTCGCGCCGTACGTCGGCGAGGACGAATCGGTCGAACCGGTGCTCGATGCGCTGGAAAAGGATGGCTGGTTGTCCGATGCGCGCTTTGCCGAGAGCCTCGTGCATCGCCGTGCATCGCGTGTCGGGGTCGCGCGCATCGTCAGCGAACTGAAGCGCCATGCGGTCGGCGACAGTCTCGTCGAGGAAGTGAATGCACAATTGCGCGAGACCGAGTTGACACGCGCGCAGGCCGTCTGGCGCAAGAAATTCGGTGCACTGCCGCAAACGCCGGCCGAGCGTGCGAAGCAGGCGCGCTTTCTTGCCGCGCGCGGCTTCTCGAGCGCGACCATCGTGAAATTGCTGAAAGTCGGCGACGATTTCCCGATCGACGACTGACCGGTTCAGTCACGCGCGCGGCGCGCGATTTTGCTGCAATGCAACCATCGATGGACAGCGGGGAATACCCGCCGTCGCGGCAGGCTGCCTCAAATACCCAATATGCTAAAATCCATGGGTTTTCCTCTTCGGCCTCAACCTCCAGCATGCCGCTATCCGAGCCCGTGCCCCGTCAGTTGCGACATCGACGCGCAATCCGAGCGGAAGCTTACGAGCGCGGCGACGGCTTGTGGGACATCGAAGCCTGCCTGACCGACCACAAGCCGCGCGATGTCGCGCTTGCGTCGGGCATCCGGCCCCAGGGCCTGCCGATCCACGAACTCTGGCTGCGCGTGACTATCGATCGTGACCTCAATGTCGTCGACGCCGAAGCGTCTTCGGAATGGGTTCCCTATCCCGGTCACTGTCAATCCGCCCCGCCTGCCTATCGGGCCCTCATCGGGCTCAATCTCTTCCGCAATTTCCGCCGCAACGCGAACCGGCTGCTCGCCGGCGTCGCAGGCTGCTCCCATCTCACCGAACTGTGCGCCGTGCTGCCGACCGCAGCGATCCAGGCGTTCGCCGGTGACGTATGGAACGTGCGCGAAGAGGGCGGCGAAGGGCCGGATCACGACGCCGCGCACGCCGAACCGCCTTTCCAGCTCGGCCGCTGCCGGGCGTTGCGGTTCGACGGCGAGGTCGTGCGGCAGTACTACCCGCGCTGGTATGGCGCGGGCCGGCCGGACGTGCCCGGTGATGGCAGCACGAAGGAATGAACGGAAATCATTCGAAGAAGCGTCTTAAGCGACATTTCATCCAACTCTCAGACTGAAGGGAATCACGCATGAAGATTCACGAGTACCAGGGTAAGGAAATCCTGCGGAAATTCGGCGTCGCGGTACCGCGCGGCAAGCCGGCGTTCTCGGTTGACGAGGCCGTCAAGGTGGCAGAAGAGCTCGGCGGCCCGGTATGGGTCGTGAAGGCTCAGATTCACGCGGGTGGCCGTGGCAAGGGCGGCGGCGTGAAGGTGGCGAAGTCGATCGAGCAGGTTCGCGAATACGCGAACCAGATTCTCGGCATGCAACTCGTCACGCACCAGACCGGTCCGGAAGGCCAGAAGGTCAACCGTCTGATGATCGAAGAAGGCGCCGACATCAAGCAGGAACTGTATGTCAGCCTCGTCGTCGATCGCGTGTCGCAGAAGATCGTTCTGATGGGTTCGAGCGAAGGCGGCATGGACATCGAAGAAGTCGCCGAAAAGCACCCGGAACTGATCCACAAGGTCATCGTGGAACCGTCGACCGGCCTGCTCGACGCGCAAGCCGACGACCTCGCCGCGAAGATCGGCGTGCCGGCTGCTTCGATCCCGCAAGCGCGCGCGATCCTGCAAGGCCTGTACAAGGCATTCTGGGAAACCGACGCGTCGCTGGCTGAAATCAACCCGCTGAACGTTTCCGGCGACGGCAAGGTCACCGCACTCGACGCGAAGTTCAACTTCGACTCGAACGCGCTGTTCCGCCATCCGGAAATCGTCGCGTACCGCGATCTGGACGAAGAAGATCCGGCTGAAATCGAAGCGTCGAAGTTCGACCTCGCGTACATCTCGCTCGACGGCAACATCGGCTGTCTCGTGAACGGCGCCGGCCTCGCAATGGCGACGATGGACACCATCAAGCTGTTCGGCGGCGAGCCGGCGAACTTCCTGGACGTCGGCGGTGGCGCGACGACCGAGAAGGTCACGGAAGCGTTCAAGCTGATGCTGAAGAACCCGGGCCTGAAGGCAATCCTCGTGAACATCTTCGGCGGCATCATGCGCTGCGACGTGATCGCCGAAGGCGTGATCGCCGGTTCGAAGGCCGTGAACCTGAACGTGCCGCTCGTCGTGCGCATGAAGGGCACGAACGAGGACCTCGGCAAGAAGATGCTGGCCGATTCGGGCCTGCCGATCATTTCGGCGGACAGCATGGAAGAGGCTGCGCAGAAGGTTGTCGCGGCTGCCGCAGGTAAGTAAGCGGGCGCTAATGAACACGCATGGCGGCGCGGTTTGCACGCGACGCCAATCGAACAGAGGTCAAAATACATGTCGATTCTGATCAACAAGGACACGAAGGTCATCACGCAGGGCATTACCGGCAAAACCGGTCAGTTCCATACGCGCGCCTGCCGTGAATACGCAAACGGCCGCGAAGCATTCGTCGCGGGCGTGAACCCGAAGAAGGCCGGCGAAGATTTCGAAGGCATTCCGATCTACGCAAGCGTCAAGGAAGCGAAGGCAGAAACCGGCGCAACCGTGTCGGTCATCTACGTTCCGCCGGCAGGCGCAGCGGCTGCGATCTGGGAAGCGGTCGAAGCCGACCTGGATCTCGCGATCTGCATCACGGAAGGCATTCCCGTCCGTGACATGATCGAAGTGAAGGACCGCATGCGTCGCGAAGGCCGCAAGACGCTGCTGCTCGGACCGAACTGCCCGGGCACGATTACGCCGGACGAACTGAAGATCGGCATCATGCCGGGTCACATCCACCGCAAGGGCCGCATCGGCGTCGTGTCGCGTTCGGGCACGCTGACGTATGAAGCCGTTGCACAGCTGACGGCGCTGGGCCTCGGCCAGTCGTCGGCAGTCGGTATCGGCGGCGACCCGATCAACGGTCTGAAGCACATCGACGTGATGAAGATGTTCAACGACGATCCGGATACGGACGCGGTCGTGATGATCGGCGAAATCGGCGGTCCGGACGAAGCCAACGCCGCCGAGTGGATCAAGGACAACATGAAGAAGCCGGTCGTCGGCTTCATCGCGGGTGTCACGGCGCCTCCGGGCAAGCGCATGGGCCACGCCGGCGCGCTGATCTCGGGCGGTGCGGATACGGCCGAAGCGAAGCTGGAAATCATGGAAGCGTGCGGCATCACCGTCACGCGCAACCCGTCGGAAATGGGCCGTCTGCTGAAGAAGGCGCTGTAATTTCCGTCTGGTTCACCCCGCAGAAAACGCCGGCCATGCCGGCGTTTTTTGTTATGCTCGACGAAATGATTTTGTAAGGACCGGGCAGGCTCGATGCGTGTCTCGGCGATGAACCGGGTCGCCTGTCCGACAGTCGTTGCCCCGCACCGGATACCGCTCATGCTTGAATTCCTGACGTCGCTGCACTGGGGCGCCGTGCTTCAGATCGTCATCATCGACATTCTGCTCGGCGGCGACAACGCGGTCGTGATCGCGCTCGCGTGCCGCAACCTGCCGGCCAGCCAGCGGCTGCGCGGCATCGTGTGGGGTACGGCCGGCGCGATCCTGCTGCGTGTCGCGCTGATCGCATTCGCGGTCGTGCTGCTCGACGTCCCGTTCCTGAAATTCGGCGGCGGCCTGCTGCTGCTGTGGATCGGCATCAAGCTGATGGTGCCGAACGCCGATGCGCACGACAACGTGAAGCCGGCCGACCGGCTGTGGGACGCGGTGAAGACGATCGTGATCGCCGATGCGGTGATGAGCCTCGACAACGTCGTCGCGATCGCGGGCGCGGCCGAACAGGCCGATCCGTCGCACCGGCTTGCGCTCGTGATCTTCGGGCTCGTCGTCAGCGTGCCGATCATCGTGTGGGGCAGCACGCTGGTGCTGAAGCTGCTCGACCGCTTTCCGATCGTCGTCACGTTCGGCGCGGGGTTGCTCGGCTGGATCGCGGGCGGGCTGATCGTGCACGACCCGGTGGCCGATCGCTGGCCCGTCCTCGATACGCCGGCCGCGATCTACGGCGCGAGTGTCGCCGGCGCATTGTTCGTCGTGGCGACCGGTTACGCGCTCAGGCGCCGTCGCGGCGTTCCGCACGCGCACTGACGTTGGCCGTCCGGCCGAGTGCCGGATTCGCAGCCCGCTGGCTACGATCGAAACGCCTGCCTGGATCGGCAGGCGTTTTTCGTTTCCGGAGCCTGTCATGTTCGAAGCCTTTTCCGTTTCCCTGTTTCGTCGTCTTGCCGCCGATCTGCGGCGCGCCCATCGGACGGTGCCGCGCTGGCGGCCGGCCGGCTTCACGCTGATCGAACTGATGATCGTGCTTGCGATCGTCGGCGTGATCGCGGCCTATGCGATTCCCGCGTACCAGGATTACCTGGCGCGTTCGCGTGTCGGCGAAGGGCTCGCGCTCGCGTCGTCCGCGCGGCTCGCGGTCGCCGACAACGCCGCGAGCGGCGCGAGCCTCGACGGCGGCTACAGCCCGCCAGCGGCCACCCGCAACGTCGAATCCGTCGTCATCGACGGCGAGACGGGCCAGATCACGGTGGCATTCACGACGCGCGTCGCCGCGGCCGGTGTGAATACGCTGGTGCTGGTGCCGTCCGCGCCCGACAAGGCCGATACGCCGACCGCGCGCGTGCCGCTTAAAAAGGGCGCGATGCAGGCCGGCGCGATCGCATGGGAATGTTTTGCCGCCGGAAAGGACGCGTCGTCGCTGCCGGCGCCGGGTGCCGGCCCGTTGCCTGCGGAGGCTGCGACGTTGCCCGCGAAATATGCGCCGGCGGAGTGCCGCGCGTAGCATCGGCGGCGATGCGGGCCGGCGCAGCCCGGCGGGCATGGTGCGGCCTTTGCCGCGCCTGTCGGCCGCGCGGGTCGTGTGCCTGTCGTGCGATGGCGCGACAGGCCCGCACAGAGCAGGGAAAGTTTTGTATAGTGCGCCGGTTGCTGACATCCGGTTCGCTCATGCCCACTACTTTTTCCCGTTCGTTGCCGCTCGTTGCACTGGCTGTCGCCCTGATCGTGCCGTACGCGATCACGAATCACACGTATCCGATCCCGACCTTCTATTCAGAGTTTGCCGCGCTGGTGCTGTATATGCTGGTGGGCGTCTCCGTCGTGCTGCTCGCGGGCACGGGCCGCCCGGCCCAGCCGTTTGCCGCGCCGGCTGCTTTCGTCGCGCCGCTCGGGTTTGCGGCGGTGCTGATCGCGCAGGTTGCGCTGATGCCGCTGAAGGTGCCGTCGATGAACTGGCTGGCGGTCGGCTATCTCGCCGCGGCGCTGGTCGCGATGCAGGCCGGCTACACGCTCGCGCGCGAGGGGCTCGCGGAAGCCGTCGCGCGGATGATGGCCGGCGCGCTGCTGATCGGCGGGGTGTTCGCCGTCGCCAGCCAGATCGTGCAGTTGTTCCATCTCGAGTCCGTGGTGGCACCGTTCGTCGTCTCGTACAACATCACGGTCGATCGCCGCCCGTACGGCAACATGGCGCAGGCGAACCACCTGGCGACCTACATCGCGTTCGCGCTGGCGGGGGCGCTGTATCTGGTACAGACGCGCCGGCTTGCCGTCTGGGCGTGGCTTGCGTTGTCGATCGTACTGTCGGTCGGTCTCGCGCTGACCGTGTCGCGCGGGCCGTGGCTGCAGGTCGCGGTGATGGTGGTCGCGGGTTTCTGGATGGCGTGGCTCGAATCGCGTCGCGAGCCGGGCAACCGGCGCGCATGGCTGATGCCGGTCGTGCTCGCGGTGGCGTTCGTCGCGGTGAACGTCGCGGTGCGCTGGGCCAACGTGCATTTTCATCTGGGGCTCGCCGAGTCGGCGGCCGACCGGATGCGCGACGCCGGGCAGATCGCGCCGCGCCTCGCGCTGTGGAAGTACGGTCTCGCGATGTTCCGCGAGCACCCGCTGCTCGGCGTCGGCTGGGGCGAGTTCCCGTCGTACCAGTTCGCGCTCGTGCGCACGCTCGGCGGCGTCGAGATCGCGAACAACTCGCACGACATCTTCATCGACCTGCTCGCGAAGTCCGGGGTCGTCGGCCTCGGCGTGCTCGTCGTCGCGCTCGTGACGTGGTTCGTGCGTGCGGTGCGCGCGCCGCAGTCGAGCACGCGCGTGTTCGGCCTCGCGCTGATCGGTGTCCTGCTGATGCATGCGCTCGTCGAGTACCCGCAGCAATACATGTTCTTCCTGCTGCCCGCGATGTTCGTGATCGGTCTGCTCGAAGCGAAGCCGCTGCGGATCGTGCCGGGCCGCGCGGCGTTCGGGCTGTTCGCGGTGCTGTCGGTCGGCGGCGTGCTGGCGGCGGTGCCCGTCCTGCGCGACTACCAGCGTGCGGAAGTGCTGTATTACGGCAACGATCCGGCCGCGCAGTACCGCGACGCGCCGTCGCGGCTGTTCGGCGCGTGGGGCGACTACGGAGCGGCGACGCTGCTGCCCATTTCGCCGGACAACCTGCCGCTCAAGCTTGTCGCGCACGAGCGTGCGATCGCACTGCTGCCCGGCGAGACGGTGCTGCGTCGCTATGCAGTGCTGCAGGCGATGGCCGGTCGCGAAGCCGACGCGCTCGACACGGTCGCGCGCCTGCACGTGTTCGCGAAGGAACTGAAGGACTGGCCGCAGCAACTCGCGTCGCTGTACAAGCTGTGCGATCAGCAGCCGTCGTTGAGCGCGTTCAAGGCCGCCGTCGTCGCGAAGTACGGGGAAGTGCCGCCCGACGCGGACGACGACGACTCGGACGACGATTCCGACTGAAGCAGGTCGGCGCCGGGCGGGGCATCCCGGCGTGTTTCGTCTCGCGATGAAGCAGGGAAGCGGTGACGCGCCGAAGCGATGCGGCGATTGCTTCCCGCCGCGAATGGATGCGGGCCGGAACTGGCCTGATTCGCGTCAACCATTGTCAAATCGCCGCCATGGGCGGGGCGGTGCGTGCACAATGCGCGAAAGCGGTCGCGTGCATGGTTGCCCGTTGCGGGCCGCCGACGCGAAAGCAGCCCCGAGACATATCAGGGGAACCCGCCGAGCAGGATCGCGACCGATGCAACCATCGGTCGTGCGGCCGTAACGGGGCGCCGGTCCGATGGCCGCGGCGCAGGGCGATGCAGGCGATGCGGCCAAGTGCGGCCCGCCGGCGCGGCATTCGTCCGCAACAGTGCTGAAGAACGATATTCGACCATGGCTCTCCGCTCTACCTACCTGATCCTGCCTGCCGTCGCGGTGCTGTTTTCCGGCTGCGCGATGCTGTCGTCGTCGCAGGAAAGCAAGCTCACCTGCCACATCCCGCGTGCCGTCTACCCGGATGCCGCGAAGCCGCTCACGCGCCCGGTGACGGTGCTGGTGCGCGCGCTGATGACGACGTCGGGCGAAGCGCAGAACGTCACCGTGACGACGAGCAGCCGCAATGCGGCGGCCGACCGCGCCGCCGTCGATGCGATGACGCATGCGACCTGCGTGCAGACGGGCGCTACCGCGAATCCGTTCCTGCTGACCCAGCCGTTCGTATTCGAACCGCGACACACCGATTGATGCGAGGGCGGTGCGGACAATCAGGCCGCATCGCCCTTGTTTCGAACGAACCTCAGTGCTGCGGCATCGGGTTCGCGCCGTGTGACACGTCGGCTCGGCTGCATTGCGCAGCCCGAGCATCGTGAATCCGTTGTGTTGCTGTCGAATCAGCACGTAGCGCCGCGCGACCGCATTTCCGTCCTTGCCCGTCAGGTTCAGTTCGACCTGGAAGCGGTTCTTGCTGTCCGAGCAACCGCGCACCGGGCCGTAGGCGAAACCGATCTCGGGCGCGTTGCTTTCCGCGTTGAACGCCCTGCGTGCGATCAGAAGGTCCGCTTCTTCAGCGTGAATGCGTGCAGCCAGTACAGCGTGTTGGTCTGTGCGTCGAAGTAGCCGCCTTGTGCGACCTTGTCGGTCGCCTGATCCCACGACTTGCCGGCGTCGGTGCTGCTGAACGTCAGGTCGATCGGCGCGCCGCCGCGGCCTCCCGAGTTCGGGTCGGTTGCGTAGACGAGCAGGAGACCGCCGCGACCGACGCTCAGGCTGTCGAGCCTGAGCGTCTCGTCGAACGTGCGCAGTTGATGCACAGACTCGGGATGGTCGTTCGTCCACGTCGAAATGGCGCCCGTGCGGCGGCCGTTGTCGCGCACCTCGCCGTTCTGCGGCTTGTCGAGACGCGACAGCGCGTACAGCGAATAGCGTGCCGCCGGTCCCGGCGTCGTATCGAGCGCGGTGACGACCTGGCCCGGCAGCTCGGTATCGGTCGCGAATGCGTGTTGTTCCCAGTCGAGCCGGTCGATCACGCTGCGCGCCGGCGTTTCCGCCGTCGGCGCAACGGAGTAGGCGATGCGCAGCACACCGTCAGGGCCGAGACTGACCGCATTGAAATTCTTGCGCGTCTTGCCGGCGACGTGCGCATCGGCCGGCACGTCGATTGCCTGCCATGTGGTTCCGCCGTCCGCCGTTCGCCATACGCGAGGCCCCCAGCCGATCGCGTAGCCGCGCTGCGGATCGAGGAAGAGCAATTGGCCGATGTTCTGGCTGTCGGGCCATTGCAGCTGCGACCACGTTTGGCCGCCGTTGAGCGACTTCCACAGCTTCGTCGTTTGCGGCGCATCCCCGCCGCGTGCCTCGGGGGCCTTGTAGTTCATCCATGACGTGCTGAGGAACTGAACCGACCAGTCCGGCGAATACCACCACGCGGCATTCTGGCCGACCTGCTGGAACTGGCGCTTCATCCCGCCGTCGATGGTTCCGCGGAAGAAGCTGATCGTCATGCGGTTCAGCAGCTCGCCGGTGTCGTTCATCCATGCTTCGGTCGGCTCGGGCCGCTGCGGTTCGTTCGATTCCGCCGTGGGCTTGAACGTCACCTCGGGATTGGCGAGCTTGACGCTCATCACGTCGTTGCCCTTGATGCGGAAGTTGCCGCCGCCATACGGCGTGTCGTTCCGCATGAAGTTTGTCGAAATCGTTTCCCAGCCCGTCGCCATGTTTACGTACCCGTATGTTCCAATGGCCAGGGCAACGAGACCCCCGGCGATCCATTTCCAGCGCTTGTGTTTTTGCATGTCACTTTTTCAGCAAGCGATCCAGTGCGCGGCTGACTTCGTCGGCCGTGTCCGAACCCCATTCGCGTGCCTTGTCGGCCGCGTCCGAGCCCCACTTGTGGACCTGATCGACCGCTTCCGCGCTCCAGTCGTGCGCTTTTTGCTTGGCGACAGGGATACCCGCATCCCACGCTTGCTTGATCGTCCGTCCATCGCCCCATTCCTGCATGTTTGGCCGCCTGCCAATCTTCACGAGGTCCTGGACCGGCAGACCGGCCAGCCCTCCATCCAGATAGGCGAGCGGGTGTGTGACGAAGGCGAAGGTCTTGAACGTTTCACCATTCTGGTCCACCTCCAGCTCGTATCGCTCCACCTGCATCGAAAGATTGCCATTTCCGGGCTTCGCACTATTGAATGCGATCTGGTCTCCCTGCATGTTCTGCTGCAACCCGATCTCGATGTACCGCTGAAGCCACCACCGGGCGTTTTCCAGCCATTTCTTCCCTTTTGCCGTGAGCGTGGGATAAAGATTCTGGCCGTAGTCCGAACAATAGTAATAGCCGTAACTCACGTAGTAATCGGGCGGTTTGTGCCCGCACCCGATATGACGCATCATGAAATTGCCGTGGCGCGACCAGTCGGAATCCTTGCTTCCCAGTTCGATCAGCTTCTCCCGCCGATGCAGCAGGCGGCGAGCGACTTCCTTGTCTTTCCACGGATCCCATGACGTCGCGAACTTCTTGACGGTCTCCCATGTGCTCGACGTGCTGACTTTCTCGACCGTCTCCCAGTACTCGCCGTGCAGCGGCTGATAGTAGAACGGGCAGGTGCCGACGATGGAATCGGCGGCCGGCGGCGCGTACTTGTCGCAGATATGGATATCCACCTTCGGCCGATCCTTGTACCCCGTCGGCGTCAGCATCCCCGAGCCGGCGCCCAGTACGTTCTTGTCCTGTTGTCCGTCAGCCATTCGATTTCCCCAGAAACTTGACGACGACGTCGTGCGGCACGTGGCTCTGCGTGAGCCCCGTCTCGCCTGCCGCATTGGTGACGCCTTCCGAGAGCAGCGTGCCGTTCGAGAACATCTGGTAGCGCGTGTTCGCGACCGGAATGTCCGTGCCGGCCCAGTGCGCAATGAATGCCTGATCGTAGTTGCCGCTGGAGTTCGGCAGCGTCGGCATCGTTTGCGACAGGTGCGTGGGGCCGTTGAACGCGTGCTGCGCACCCTTGATGTCGATCTTGCCGGGTGCGTGTACTTCGATGTTGCCGTCCGCGATGCGGATGTACGCACCGCCGGACGTCAGCAGAATTTCCTTCGCGGCGGCGCCTTCGATCGACTGCGTGACCGCCACCAGCTTCAACGCCTTCTGCGCGGTCAGTTCGATGTTGTCCGCGTGCGCCTGGATCTCGACCTTGCCCTTGCCGGCGAACAGCTTCATCCCCGCGTTCTGCGCGAACAGGCTGATCCGGTCGAGGACACTCGCGATCAGCGACTTCCCGGCCGCGACGTGCGTGCTCTGCCCGCTGACGAGGTTGACGTGCTGGTCCGCGGTGAGATGCGCGGACTGTTGCGTCGACATCCCGATGCCGGCCGGGCTGCCGAACAGCATCACGGGCTCCTTGAACGCATTGGCGCTGCCGGTTCCGCCGCCGGCGGTCCGGCCGCCCGGCGCGCTGCCGCTCACGCTGTTCTGCGTCGCATCGGTGAACTGTTTCAGCGCCGCATGGCCGGTATCGAGCGATTCGGCCTGATGCTGCGTGCCGACATCCGACATGGCCTCCATCAGGCCTTCCGCGCGGACGAGCTGCTGTTGCGTTTCCTGAACGTCGAGCGGCTGGCTGGCCGGCTGCTTCGGGTGCGTCGTGACGTACAGCCCGCGGTTCGCGCGCACGGCGCCGTAGGCATCCGAGCGCAGGTCGAAACCGCTGCCGAGATAGCTGCCGCGATTGTTGCCGGTGTGATCGATCAGGTAGCCGAGGTGCAGGTGCGCATGGGTCTGGCTGCTGTACAGGTGCACGCGGTTCTGCGACGTCGCGTCGTCGAGTACCAATTGGTTGTAGCCGGCGCCCGCATATTCCTTCGACCGGTATCCGGACAGGATTCCGTTGCTATGCCATTGCGGACTCGTCGCGCCGTTGTAGACCTTGCCGACGATGATCGGACGATCGCAGTCGCCGCCGAGGAAGTCGACCAGCACTTCCTCGCCGCTGCGGTGCGGGTGAACGGCGCCATAGCCGTTGCCCGAATCGGACGCGGTGGCACGCAGCCAGCACGACGCCGTTTCGTCGCCGTCGTTCAGGCGGTCCCAGTGGAAGCGGACCTTGACCCGGTTGAGCTCGTCCGTGTGGACCTCTTCGCCCTGCGGGGCGACGACGATCGCCGATTGCAGGTGCATCGGCGGTTTCGCATGCTCGAACGGGCTGCGGAACGGCACCGTCGTGCGCTGCGCTTCGACGCGGATCTGAAAGAAGCCCTCGCTGCCGTCGGGATGACGCACGCGCGACAGGTCCGTATCGGCTGCCTGCACGATGCCGCCGATCTCGGCTTGCAGGCTGTGCGGGAAAACGGCCGGCTCGTCGGCCACCGGCAGGTTGTTGACGATGACCCACGCCGTCTCGATCACGGCGAATTCGCGCTGCGCGGCATCGTCCTTGTCGTGCTCGGGGTGATCCGCCAGCTCGAACGTGCGTCCGGCATCCATGCGCCGCACGCCGCCGACGCCATGAAAGCGCTTCGCGTGCGACTCCTGTTCCTCCATCCACGTCTTCGACAGATGGTCGCCGCGGGACTGCTCGAGGTACGTGTACGCACCGGTGTATTCGTAGACTTCGAGCTGCTGCGGCAGGTCGCCCTGATTCGCGATCGTCGGCGTATGGGTGGCTTTCGGATTCGACGCGGTCGGCGGCTGCTTGTAGTCGAACGTGCGGGTGGCGTGCGCGACGCTTCGCAGCGTGCGCGTACCGGAGAACTGGACGAGCGTGTCGGCCTCGTCGCCGGTACCCGCATGATGAAAGCGCACCGTTCGCGGCGCCAGCGCGGGCAACGCGTCGATGCGATCGACGACGACGAGCCGGTGCGACTTGCCGTCCTGGTCCTGCTGCCAGAAGCCATACAGGCCTTCGGATTCCATCAGGCGGTGGACGAAATTCCAGTCGTCCTCGTATTGCATGCAAAACGAGCGGGACGGCAGCGGCCGGGAGAGTGTGAAGGTGAAGCGCCCCTTGGCCTGCGGATGCTGGTTCAGCACGTCGGAGATGATGTCGTCCGCGGACCGGTCCTGCCAGATGCGCTGGTCGCGGCGGAACTTCAGGAAGTGCAGGAACGAAGCGAAGACGATCTGGTAGTGCGTGACACCGCTGTCCGAGCCGAGCCGGCGGGCCGAATGCACGTAGCCGTGGTGGGGCGCGTACGACAGGTCGGCCTGCTGGATCCACAGCGTCACCGGCTGTGCGATCAGCTTCTTGAGTTCGAGGTTGTCGGATACCGAAACGGCGTCGACCGTGAACTCGAAATGACGGCCGAGTCGTGACCGTCCCGCGACGCGGTGCGGCAGGAGGACGTCGGGGCCGAGCGGCGTATCCAGTTTGACTAGGCGCTCATGCTGAACCGGGCCGGCCAGCAATGCGCTTCTTAACGCTTGCGAATTCATCACCAGTGCTCACTCTTTTTTGTGCTGGTCGCACGCTCTCTCGTGCGGAATCCGGTCATTGTATGAGATAACCGCGCGCTATCCCGAATTTGCGGGCCGGCGGCGTTCCGGCCGGTCAGCCGGCGGGGTCCTCCGCCTTCCAGTCCCCCGACTTCCCGCCGCGCTTCTCCCGCACGCTCACGTCGGTGATCACCATCCCCCGGTCGACCGCCTTGCACATGTCGTACACGGTCAACAACCCGACCTGCACCGCGGTCAGCGCCTCCATCTCGACACCGGTCCGGCCGAACGTCTCGACCTGCACGACGCAGTGCACGCCGGGCAGCGCGTCGTCGAGCTCGAAGTCGACAGCCACGCGCGTCAGCGCGAGCGGGTGACACAGCGGAATGAGGTCGGCGGTGCGCTTGGCGCCCTGAATCGCGGCGATGCGCGCGACGCCGAGCACGTCGCCTTTCTTCGCCTTGCCGTCGCGGATCAGCGCGAACGTCGCGGGCAGCATCCTGATCGTGCCGCGCGCGATCGCGATGCGTCGGGTTTCCTGCTTGCCGCCGACGTCGACCATGTGCGCGTGGCCGGCGGCGTCGAAATGGGTGAGTCCTGACATGTCTTGCTCCGATCTCATGCGTCGCGGCCGATCGATCCACCGCATCCGGCGCCGTGCCGCGGTCGCATGCAACGTTTCAACGGGCGCCTATCATAGCAGCGGCATGCGTGACGCCGGGGGCGCAGAACACCCATCCGCCGCACGAAACAGTCGTGATCGCACCGTTACAATGACCGGAATCTTCAGACCAAACGCCGTGAAGCGTGCCGGGCGCGCGGGACGGCGTCGTTTTCAACCTGCCATGCGTGTCAAACCGTTGCTTGCCGTGTTGCTGTCGGCGGCGCTCGTGCTACCGCCGAGCAGCCATGCACAGCGCGCGTCCGCGCCACCGCTCGAGCCGGCGACCGACGCGGCGCCGTCGATTTCCACGGTGCCGTCCGGCATCGCGACCGGCGTATTCGGCACGTACGGCGGCGCGGAAAGTCGTTTCTCGGGCGCCGGCGGCACATCCGCGCCCGCCGCGAACCTGCGTGCACCGCTGCGCGCGCTGGAGCTGCCCGATCTCGGCGACGGCTCCGGCGGTTCGCTGACGCCGCAGGCCGAGCGCCGTCTCGGCGAGCGCGTGATGCGCGAGGTGCGGCGCGACCCGGACTATCTGGACGACTGGCTGGTGCGCGACTACCTGAACGCGATGGCGGCGCGGCTCGCGGCCGCGGCCGCGGCGCGCTTCATCGGCGGCTACACGCCGGACTTCGAACTGTTCCCGGTGCGCGATCCGCAGATCAACGCATTCTCGATGCCGGGCGGCTTCATCGGGATCAACAGCGGGCTGGTGGTGACGACGCAGACGGAGTCGGAGCTCGCATCGGTGGTCGGCCACGAGATGGGGCACGTGCTGCAGCGGCACATCGCCCGAATGATCGGCGCGAACGAGAAGACCGGCTACACCGCGCTCGCGACGATGCTGCTCGGCGTGCTGGCGGGTGTGCTCGCGAGAAGCGGCGATCTCGGCAGCGCGATCGCGGTGGGCGGGCAGGCGTATGCGGTCGACAACCAGCTGCGTTTTTCGCGTTCGGCCGAGCGCGAGGCCGATCGCGTCGGCTTCCAGCTGCTCGCGGGCGCAGGCTACGACCCGTACGGCATGCCGGGCTTCTTCGAGCGGCTCGATCGCGCGTCGATGGGCGACGCGGGGGTGCCGGCCTATGCCCGCACGCACCCGCTGACGGGCGAACGGATCGCCGACATGGAGGATCGCGCGCGCCGCGCGCCGTACCGGCAGCCGCGCCAGTCGGCCGAATACGGCTTCGTGCGGGCGCGGCTGCGGATCCTGCAGAACCGCGCGCCGACCGACATCGCGGCCGAGGCGCACCGGATGCAGCTCGAGATCGACGAGCGCACCGCGCCGAACGTCGCGGCGAACGAGTACGGCATCGCGCTCGCGAACACGCTGCTCGGCCAGTACGACACGGCCGACAAGGCGCTCGCATCGGCACGCAGTGCGTTCGATGCGCGCGAGCGGCGCGAGGACGATCCGGACGCGAGTTCACCGAGCCTCGACGTGCTGGCCGCCGACATCGCCCGCGGCGCGGGCCGGACCGACGACGCGGTGCGGCTCGCGGCGCTCGCGCAGCGCCGCTGGCCGGCGTCGCACGCGGCGATCGTCGCGCATCTGCAGGCGCTGCTGGCCGCCCGCCGCTTCGCCGAAGCGCAGGCGCTCGCGCGCACGCAGGCGAAAGCGGACCCGGAGCAGCCGGACTGGTGGAACTACCTCGCGAAGGCGAGCGACGGCAAGGGCGACGTGCTCGCGCGGCGCCGCGCGCTTGCGGAGAAACTGGCGCTCGACGGTGCGTGGCCGTCGGCGATCCGGCAGCTGAAGGAAGCGCGCGACGCGAAGGACGTGTCGTTCTACGACCAGTCGATCATCGGCGCGCGGCTGCTGGAATTCGAGGCGCGCTACAAGGAAGAGCGCGAGGACGAGAAGAACGGCCGCGGGTAGCGGCCATCAGGCGGGCGGTGGCGGTGGCAGGGCGGGGCGCGCTTCAGCTTTCGCTGCCGCCATCGGCTGCGTCGCGCGCCCGCTGCGCGGGACTCGCGACGAAGCCGAACGCCGCAGGCACGTCGGCGCACGCGAGACTGCCGAGCGGCAGCGTGCGCCCGTCGCGCCAGCGCAGCACGGGCGGTGTCGCGTCGAAGTCCGCATGATCGGCGAACAGGCCGAGGTCATGGTCGTGCAGTGCCGCGACGCGCGGCGGCGTGCCCGCGTCGCGAAACAGCACGCCGCCCGCATCGTCGAGCCACGCGGCGTCCGGTTCGAACGGCGTACCCGTCTGGTCGGCGAGCGTGAGCTGTCCGTCGCGTTCGGCGAGGCGCACGACCCACGGCGTATAGGCGAGCTCGACGTACACGCGCTGCGGCCCGTTCTGGAAGAACCACTGGCCGTGCGCATCGCATTCGTAATTGCGTCCGATGAACGCGTTCAGCGCCGCGTGCCGGATCGGCGAGCCGAGTTCGCCGGCGGCCTGCGCGGCGTCGTCGCGCAGCCGCCATTCGCCGCGCCGGTCGAGCAGCAACCAGCCGGTGCAGTGCGGCACGTTCGGCCATTTGGCGAGTGACTGCCTGACGATGTCATCCATGGTCGACGAATTTCGAGCAATAGCCGAACACCCGCGCCGACAGCCAGTCGAGGCGGCCGGGGAACGGCCCGGTCATGAATCCCGCATGGCCGCCGTGCGCGGGCTGGTCGAGTTCGACGGCCGGCGAGACGTCGGCGGTGCTCGGCAGCGCGGATTCGGGCAGGAACGGATCGTTGCGGGCGTTGAGAATCAGCGTCGGGACGTCGATCGCGGGCAGCAGCGGGCGGGTCGTCGCCTGCGTCCAGTAATCGTCTGCATCCGCGAAGCCGTGCAGCGGCGCAGTCACGACTTCGTCGAAGTCGCGCATCGTCACGGCGCGCAGCATCGCGTCGCGATCGAACAGCCCCGGATACTGATCGAGTTTCGTGAGCGCCTTGCGCTTGAGCGTCTTCAGGAAGCTGCGCGTATAGACCATCGCGAACCCTTGCGACAGCGCGCGGCCGCCCGCATGCACGTCGATCGGCGTCGAGATCGCGGCGGCGGCGTGCACGATCGACGTGTCGCTGCGGTGCTCGCCGAGCCAGCGCAGCAGCACGTTGCCGCCGAGCGACACGCCGGCCGCGACGATCGGCCCGCGATGCTGCGCGGCAAGCCGGCGCAGGATCCAGTCGACTTCGGCGCTGTCGGCGAGATGGTAGAACCGCGGCTGCCGGTTGATCTCGCCGCTGCAGCTGCGAAAGTGCGGGACGACCGCATGCCAGCCCTTCGCGCGCGCGGCGGCCATCATCGCAAGCGCGTAGTGCGAGCCGGAACTGCCTTCGAGGCCGTGGAACAGCACGAACAGCGGCGCATCGGGCGGCGGTGCCGCGCTGTCGAGATGCGCGACCCAATCGAGATCGATGAAGTCGTGGTCGGGCGTTTCCCAGCGCTCGCGCCGGTATGCGACGGCCGGGCGCCGCGCGAACAGGGCGGGCACGATGGTTTGCGCATGGCTGTTCGGCAGCCAGCGTGGTGCGCGATAGCGCAGTGAATCGTCGTCGGGGGCCGGGGCCCCGGTCAGCGGCGAGGTGGGCGGAGAAGCCGTACTCATGATCGCCCCGCTAATGCGTTGCTTCGTTCTTCGTCAGTGCAGCGGACCCTGCCCGTGACGGATCTTCGCGGCGAATTGTCCGGCCGCTTGTTCGGGAATCGGGCTCGCGTGGATGTGCGCGATGCGCCACTCGCCGCGTTCGTGGATCATCACGTACGTGGCGAAAACCATGTCGGGGTCGGCCGTCAGGTCGGCCTGCTGATGCGCTTCGGCGATCGTGTAGACGACGGTGCCGAGGCTGTCGTACACGCGGATGTCGAGCGGTTCGATCGTCACCGGACGCGTCGCGAGCCGGTTGGCCAGCCCGCTGCGGATCTGGTCGAGGCCGTGCAGATGCTCGCCGTCGGCCCAGACGCAGCTGGCGAAATCCTCGTCGATCCACAACCCCAGCAGCGCGTCGAGATTGGCATCGGCGACGGCCTGGTAGTAGGCGTTCAGCGTATCGGCAGCGGCTTCGAAGAGGCGGGCAAAACGTGGCATCGGGGTTATCTCTCGCGCGCGTCGCGCGCCGTATTCAGCACGGCGGCCCGCGTGAGGCCGCCGTACACCGGTGAATCGGATTGCCCGGCGCGTCGTGCGACGCTGCCGGCTAGGGTCAGCGCTGCCCGACGAGCATGCCGCGCAAATCGCCGAATACCTGCTCGGGACCGAGTTCGCGCAGGCAGTTCAGATGGCCGAGCGGGCACTCGCGTTCGAAGCAGGGACTGCATTCGAGATGCAGCCATTGTACCTTCGCCAGCTCCGACAGCGGAGGGGTGTGGCGCGGATCGGTCGATCCGTACAACGCGACGAGCGGCCGGCGCAGCGCGGCGGCGACGTGCATCAGCCCCGAATCGTTGGTGACGACTCCGTTCGCACGCGCGATCAGCGCGCAGGCCTCGGACAGCGACGTCTGCCCGCACAGGTTCCGCACGTTCGGCGCGTGGTCGGCGATCGCCTGCGCGGCGGCCGAATCCTTCGGCGAGCCGAGCGCGACGATCTGCGTGTACGGGAACGACTGGTGGACGATCGTCGCGAGCGTCGCGAAGTGCTCGGGCGGCCAGCGCTTGGCCGGGCCGTATTCCGCGCCGGGGCAGAACACGACGAGCGGCTTGCGCGTATCGAGATTGAAGCGCGCGGAGACGCGCGCCGTCTCGTTCAGGTCGGCGTCGAGGCGCGGCGGCGGCAGCGTCTTCATCGACTCGGGCAGCTTCGCGCCCGGCGCGTATGCGAGCGCCGCGTAGTGGGTCGTCATCGGCGGACGCTCGCCCGACTTGTCGGGGTTCGCGTGCCGCACGTTCAACAGTCCGTAGCGGTGCTCGCCCGTGTAGCCGATCCGCAGCGGAATGTTCGCGAGCCACGGGATCACCGCCGACTTCAGCGAATTCGGCAGCACGTACGCCGCGTCGTAGCCGACGTCGCGCAGGTCGCTCGCGAGCTGCCAGCGACGCAGCAACTGCAGCTTGCCGTGCGCGAGATCGGTCGCGTAGACATCGTGGATCTCGGGCATCCGCTCGAGTACGGGCGCGACCCAGGTGGGCGCGACGGCATCGATCGCGATACGGGGATGGAGCTTTTTCAGCAGCGCAAAAAGCGGCTGCGCCATCAATGCGTCACCGATCCAGTTCGGTGCGATAACCAGCGCTCGACGCATCAGGTCGACTTCCGATGTCGTAATGAAGCACGGCGCGCGGGCGCCGCGTTCGGGTTGTCAGAACAGGAAAAGGGCGGCGCGCCGGATGTCCGGCGGCGCCGCCTCGCGAGCGGCGGGCCCGCAGGCCCGGCCGACCGGGCTCAGTGGCCCTTGACCACCTCGCCGTCGCGCAGCTTGTAGCGCGTGCCGCAATACGGGCAGCGCGCTTCGCCGTGCGAGACGTCGATGAACACGCGCGGGTGTGCGTTCCAGCGCGTCATGGCCGGGTTCGGGCAGTAGGCGGGAAGATCCTTGGCCGTCAGCTCGACCAGCGGCATTTCCTTGATTTCACTCATGAGACGTTCTCTTATCACTCTTTTGTGGGGGCGGTCGGTGCGGTAGCGCGCTCAGACCTTCGTCAGCCAGTGCGCGTATTTCGCGTTCTTGCCCGACACGATATCGAAGAATGCCGACTGGAGCTTTTCGGTGACCGGGCCGCGTGCGCCGCTGCCGATCGTGCGGTTGTCGAGTTCGCGGATCGGCGTGACTTCGGCGGCCGTGCCCGTGAAGAACGCTTCGTCGGCCGTGTAGACCTCGTCGCGCGTGATGCGCTTCTCGATCACCTCGATGCCGGCGTCCTTCGCGAGCGTGATGACCGTGTCGCGCGTGATGCCGTCGAGGCACGACGCCAGGTCGGGCGTGTACAGCTTGCCGTTGTTGACCAGGAAGAAGTTCTCGCCCGAGCCTTCCGACACGTAGCCGTCGACGTCGAGCAGCAGTGCTTCGTCGTAGCCGTCGGCGGTCGCTTCCTGGTTCGCGAGGATCGAGTTCACGTACCAGCCCGACGCCTTCGCGCGCACCATCGACACGTTCACGTGGTGGCGCGTGAACGACGACGTCTTCACGCGGATGCCTTTCGCGAGGCCGTCCTCGCCGAGGTACGCGCCCCACGGCCATGCGGCGATCGCGACGTGGATCGTGTTGCCCTTCGCCGACACGCCGAGCTTTTCCGAGCCGACCCAGATGATCGGGCGCAGGTAGCACGACTCGAGCTTGTTCTCGCGCACGACTTCGAGCTGCGCGGCTTCGAGCGTCTCGCGATCGAACGGCACGTCCATCTGGAAGATCTTCGCCGAATTCTGCAGACGTTTCGTGTGCTCGGGCAGGCGGAAGATCGCGGTGGCGCCGTCGGCCGTCTTGTATGCACGCACGCCTTCGAAGACGCCCATGCCGTAGTGCAGCGTATGGGTCAGGACGTGGATCTTGGCGTCGCGCCAGTCGATCAGCTTGCCGTCCATCCAGATCTTGCCGTCGCGGTCGGCCATTGACATAGGATTCTCCTGGAAGCAGTGGGTGCTGCGGGTGGTGTGCGGCGTTGAGCCGGAAAGACGCTTATTTTAGCGTCATTTGGGGGTGAGCCGGTCGGTCGGCGCGGGGCCGGCGCTATAATCGTCCGGCACCGATTCCAATAACGAAGGGCCGTGCCGGCAGGAGACGCCGGAGCCCGGACGAACCGCCCGCTGCGGCCCGCTTTCCCATGCTCGCTCGATTGTCCGCCACCGACCGCTTCGCGCTGATCCAGGGCGCGCGCGACTATTCCCCGACGTTGATGGCGATCCTGTCCTGGGGGCTCGTCACCGGCATCGCGATGAGCAAATCGGTGATGACGCTCGGCCAGGCGAGCGCGATGTCGATCTTCGTCTACGCGGGCTCGTCGCAACTCGCGGTGCTGCCGCTCCTCGTCGCGAAGCTGCCGATCTGGACGGTCCTGCTCACGGCCGCGATGGTCAACATGCGGTTCGTGATCTTCAGCGCCGGGCTTGCTCCCCATTTTTCCTACCTGCCGCTGTGGCGGCGCCTCGCGATCGGCTATTTCAACGGCGACGTGATCTATCTGCTGTTCCAGAAACAGGGCTTCGCATACGGCCGCGTGCCGGGCAAGGAAGCTTACTTCTGGGGGATGGCGCTCGCGAGCTGGGTGTCGTGGCAGGTGTCGTCGCTCGCCGGCATCCTCCTCGCGAGCTTCTTTCCCGCGAGCTGGGGGCTGGAGCTGGCCGGCACGCTCGCGCTGATTCCGATCATGGTGGCGGCGGTCGCGAACCGCTCGACGCTCGCGGCCGTCGCGGTCGCGGGCATTGTGTCACTGATCGCGTTCGACCTGCCGTACCGGCTCGCGCTGCCGCTCGCGGTGCTCGCCGCGCTCGCCGCCGGATGCACGGCCGATTTCTTCGTCGAACGCGCCGACTGGCGGCGCATCCGCACCGAAACCGTGCACGAAAAGGAAATCGAATGAGCGCGACCGAGATCTGGATCGTCATCGTCGGGATGACGATCGTCACGGCGGTCACGCGCGCGCTGTTCCTGATCGGCGGCGAACGCACCGTGCTGCCCGAGCGCGCGCAACGCGCGCTGCGCTATGCGCCGGCCGCCGCGCTCGTCGCGGTCGTGCTGCCGGACGTGCTCGAAACGCCCGCCGGAATCTCGTTCGCGCTGTCCAACCATCCGTTCTATGCGGCGCTCGCCGGCCTCGGATGGTTTTTGTGGCGGCGCAGCATGCTCGGCACGATCATCATCGGGATGCTCGTCTTCACCGTACTGCGGTTGATCTTCTGACGCTTCGCCGTGCCGGCCCGCCGTGCGCGGGCCGCCCGGATGCCTGCATTGTTGCGTTGCGGCAATGTGTCGGACATCGCACACGATCCCAAATAGGCGGAATTCGCCGCCGCGCGGGTCAGTCTGCCGGGTGGATCGGCTAGAATGCCCGTTCGAGATTTTTTACCCGTGCGCGTCATGCGAACCGCCAGCCACGGCCGCATCCGGCGCCCTTTCGCGGCAGCCCGCGCACGTTTCAGCGTGAACCCCCTTTCCCCATCCACTACTTCAATCTGTTCAACATGAGCCAAGTCAAGCGTCTTACCGACCTGATCGCCGCCGGCCAGCTTGCCGGCAAGCGGGTGTTCATCCGCGCCGACCTGAACGTCCCGCAGGACGATCACGGCAACATCACCGAAGACACGCGCGTGCGCGCGTCCGTGCCGGCCATCCAGGCCGCGCTCGACGCCGGCGCGGCCGTGATGGTCACGTCGCACCTCGGTCGTCCGACCGAAGGCGAATTCAAGCCGGAAGACTCGCTCGCGCCGGTCGCGAAGCGCCTCGCCGAACTGCTCGGCCGCGATGTGCCGCTCGTTTCCAACTGGGTCGAGAACGGCGTGAACGTCGCGCCGGGCCAGGTCGTGCTGCTCGAGAACTGCCGCGTGAACAAGGGCGAGAAGAAGAATTCCGACGAGCTCGCGCAGAAGATGGCGAAGCTCTGCGACGTGTACGTGAACGACGCGTTCGGCACCGCGCACCGCGCGGAAGCGACCACCCACGGGATCGCGAAGTACGCGCCGGTCGCATGCGCGGGCCCGCTGCTGGCCGCCGAACTCGACGCGCTCGGCAAGGCGCTCGGCAACCCGGCGCGTCCGCTGGTCGCGATCGTCGCGGGTTCGAAGGTGTCGACCAAGCTGACCATCCTCAAGTCGCTGGCCGGGAAGGTCGACCAGCTGATCGTCGGCGGCGGCATCGCCAACACGTTCATGCTCGCGGCCGGCCTGCCGATCGGCAAGTCGCTCGCGGAAGCCGATCTCGTCGCCGAGGCGAAGGCGATCATCGACGAAGCGCGCGAGCGCGGCGCGTCGGTGCCGATCCCGACCGACGTCGTGACGGCCAAGGAATTCTCGCCGACGGCCGCGGCCACGGTGAAGCAGGTCGCCGACATCGAAGCGGACGACATGATCCTCGACATCGGCCCGGATACGGCCAAGGCGCTCGCCAGCCAGCTCGAGAAGGCCGGCACGATCGTGTGGAACGGTCCGGTCGGCGTATTCGAATTCGACCAGTTCGGCAACGGCACCAAGACGCTCGCCGAAGCGATCGCCAAATCGTCCGCGTTCTCGATCGCGGGCGGCGGCGACACGCTCGCGGCCATTGCGAAGTACGGCATCCACGACCAGGTCAGCTACATCTCGACGGGCGGCGGCGCCTTCCTCGAGTTCCTCGAGGGGAAGAAGCTGCCGGCGGTGGAAGTGCTCGAAACGCGGGCGGCCTGAGCGTGGCGGCGCGCGCAGGGTTGACCAAGGCCGCGCGCTCCGCGAAAGCGGAGCAGCCGGCCGGCGCGGGCAAGCGCAAACGCGCGCCCGCGCGGGCGAACTCAGCCCCGCGCGCACCGGCGGCCGCCGGCGACGCGGCCGTGCAGCACCACGAGATTCA
This sequence comes from Burkholderia sp. IDO3, assembly GCF_003366075.1. Lineage (NCBI taxonomy): Bacteria > Pseudomonadati > Pseudomonadota > Betaproteobacteria > Burkholderiales > Burkholderiaceae > Burkholderia > Burkholderia sp. IDO3. Next base: position 2,972,505 of record NZ_CP028963.1, on the reverse strand, counting down.
GAACAAAGCGATGCCGGACGCAAGTACCGGCACGCCCCCCGGAACGGCCGCCGCTGGGCCTGCCGACTCCGGCTCTCGCAGCGTTTCACCCAGCGCATCCACCTTGATCCAGATGAGGAGTTTCATGCAGCGCGCCACCAAGATAGTCGCCACGATCGGCCCGGCTTCCAGTTCGCCGGAGATTCTGCTGCAGATGATGCAGGCGGGCCTCGACGTCGTGCGGCTCAATTTTTCGCACGGCACGGCCGACGATCACCGCCAGCGCGCCGACATGGTGCGCGAGGCCGCCCGCAAGGTCGGCCGCGAGATCGCGATCATGGCCGACCTCCAGGGCCCGAAGATTCGCGTCGGCAAGTTCGAGAACGGCAAGACGACGCTCGTGCCGGGCCAGGCCTTCATCCTCGACGCGGGCTGCGAGCTCGGCAACGACGAGCGGGTCGGCCTCGACTACAAGGAGCTGCCTCGTGACCTGAAGCCGGGCGACCTGCTGCTGCTGAACGACGGCCTGATCGTGCTGACCGTCGAGCGCGTGCTCGGCGAAGAGATCCATACGATCGTCAAGGTGGGCGGCGAGCTGTCGAACAACAAGGGGATCAACCGCCAGGGCGGCGGCCTGTCGGCGCCCGCGCTGACCGCGAAGGACATGGAAGACATCCGCACGGCGATGTCGCTCGGCGCGGATCTGGTCGCGGTGTCGTTCCCGAAGAACGCGACGGACATGGAAATGGCGCGCCAGCTCGCGAACATCGCGGGCGCGCCGTACGGCATCAAGCCGAAGATGATCGCGAAGATCGAGCGCGCGGAAGCGATTCCGGCGCTGCAGAGCATTCTCGACGCGTCCGACGGCATCATGGTCGCGCGCGGCGACCTCGCGGTGGAAGTGGGCAACGCGGCGGTGCCGGCGCTGCAGAAGCGGATGATCCGGATGGCGCGCGAGTCGAACAAGCTCGTGATCACCGCGACGCAGATGATGGAATCGATGATCCACGCGCCCGTGCCGACCCGCGCGGAAGTGTCGGACGTCGCGAACGCGGTGCTCGACGGCACCGACGCGGTGATGCTGTCGGCCGAGACGGCCGCCGGCAAGTACCCGGTCGTCACGATCGAAACGATGGCGGCCGTGTGCGTCGAGGCGGAAAAATCCGAAGAGGTCGAGCTGGACAAGGATTTCCTCGACCGCACGTTCACGCGGATCGACCAGTCGATCGCGATGGGCGCGCTGTTCACCGCCTACCACCTGGGCGCGAAGGCAATCATCGCGCTGACCGAATCGGGCGCGACCGCGCTGTGGATGTCGCGTCACTACACGCACGTGCCGATCTTCGCGCTGACGCCGCGCGTCGGCAGCGAGCGCACGATGGCGCTGTACCGCAACGTGACGCCGCTGCACGTCGACTTCAACAGCGACCGCGACTCGGCGCTGCAGGCCGCGCTCGAGATCGTCGTCAAGCAGGGCTACGTCCAGCACGGCGACATGGTCGTGCTGACCGTCGGCGAGCCGATGGGGCAGGCGGGCGGCACCAACACGCTGAAGATCGTGCGCGTCGGCGAGCATTATTGAGCGTCGGCGTGCCACCGGCCGGTCGATCGGTCGGCCGCCCGAACTGATCGGGCACCGTTTTTGACGAAAGCCGCGCGGGGTACGATGCCCCGCGCGGCTTTTTTTCTGTTTTTTGCCCGGATTGTGCCGTGCGAAGGTAACAAATTGCGAGCACGCGCCGCCTGGCGGTCGGAATCGGAGGCGCTTCGCGATAAAATGCGGCTATTCGACGCTCAGCCGCGCCGCGCCACCCCGGTTTTGCCGGGAGCGAGCGCCGCGCCGGCGTCAGGGCGCACCGGTTTTCATTCCAAGGAGTTCCACAATGCCTCTCGTATCAATGCGTCAATTGCTGGACCACGCGGCAGAGCACGGTTACGGCCTGCCGGCCTTCAACGTGAACAACCTGGAGCAAGTCCAGGCGATCATGGCGGCGGCGGACCAGGTCGGCGCGCCCGTGATCATGCAGGCATCGGCCGGCGCGCGTAAGTACGCGGGCGAGCCGTTCCTGCGCCACCTGATCGAAGCGGCGGTCGAGTCGTATCCGCACATCCCGGTCGTGATGCACCAGGATCACGGCCAGTCGCCGGCGGTCTGCATGGGCGCGATCCGCAGCGGCTTCACGAGCGTGATGATGGACGGCTCGCTCGAAGCCGACGGCAAGACGGTCGCGTCGTACGAGTACAACGTCGACGTGTCGCGCAAGGTCGTCGAAATGGCGCACTCGATCGGCGTGACGGTCGAAGCCGAACTCGGCGTGCTCGGCTCGCTCGAGACGATGAAGGGCGACAAGGAAGACGGCCACGGCGCGGAAGGCACGATGACCCGCGAGCAGCTGCTGACCGATCCGGAGCAGGCCGCCGACTTCGTGAAGCTCACGCAGTGCGATGCGCTCGCGATCGCGATCGGTACGTCGCACGGCGCGTACAAGTTCTCGAAGAAGCCGACGGGCGACATCCTGTCGATCCAGCGCATCAAGGAAATCCACGCGCGCATCCCGAACACGCACCTGGTGATGCACGGTTCGTCGTCGGTGCCGCAGGAACTGCTGGCCGAGATCCGCGAATTCGGCGGCGACATGAAGGAAACCTACGGCGTGCCGGTCGAGGAAATCCAGGAAGGCATCAAGCACGGCGTGCGCAAGATCAACATCGACACCGACCTGCGTCTCGCGATCACCGGTGCGATCCGCCGCTACATGTTCGAGAACCCGGGCAAGTTCGATCCGCGCGACTACCTGAAGCCCGCGCGCGAAGCGGCGAAGCAGGTTTGCGTCGACCGCTACCTCGCGTTCGGTTGCGAAGGCCAGGCCGGCAAGATCAAGCCGGTGTCGCTCGACAAGATCGCCGAACAGTACAAGTCCGGCGCGCTCGCGCAGGTCGTGCGCTGAGACTGTAGTACGATTGCCCCGCCCGATGCTGCCCGGTTCCGTCATCGGGCAGGGGCGGGCAGCCCGGTTGCCGGATCCGATCCGGCCCCGGGCAGCCGTTCCGTCCGGCCGAACGAGGGCCGGCCGGCAACCGCCCGGGCGCCGTCCCGGCCGGTTCGCCGACGTATTGCAAGACCGCCGTTCCCGCCTGCCGCGGGGAACGGCGTTTCCCTTTTTGTTTGGCTCCTTATCTGCGAAAAGACGATGTCTACCCTCTACGAATCCACGCTCCGCTCGCTGCCGCTCCTCGGTCGCGGCAAGGTCCGCGACAACTACGCGGTCGGCAACGACAAGCTCCTGATCGTCACGACCGACCGTCTGTCGGCATTCGACGTGATCATGGGCGAGCCGATTCCGAACAAGGGCCGCGTGCTGAACCAGATGGCGAACTTCTGGTTCGACAAGCTCGCGCACATCGTGCCGAACCACCTGACGGGCGACGCGCCGGAAGCGGTCGTTGCGGCCGACGAGGTCGAGCAGGTCAAGGGCCGCGCGGCGGTCGTCAAGCGCCTCGAGCCGATCATGATCGAAGCGGTCGTGCGCGGCTACCTGGCCGGCAGCGGCTGGAAGGAATACCAGGCGTCGGGCTCGGTGTGCGGCGTGCAACTGCCGGCAGGGCTGCAGAACGCGCAGAAGCTGCCGGAGCCGATCTTCACGCCGGCCGCGAAGGCCGAGCTCGGCGAGCATGACGAGAACATCACGTTCGAGGAAACCGAGCGCCGCATCGGCACCGAGCTGGCCGCGACGATCCGCGACATCTCGATCAAGCTGTACAAGGAAGCGGCCGACTACGCGGCGACGCGCGGCATCATCATCGCCGACACGAAGTTCGAATTCGGTCTCGACAACCACGGCAAGCTGTACCTGATGGACGAAGTGCTGACGGCCGATTCGTCGCGCTTCTGGCCGGCCGACCAGTACGAAGTCGGCACCAATCCGCCGTCGTTCGACAAGCAGTTCGTGCGCGACTGGCTCGAAGCGCAGCCGTGGGGCAAGACCGCGCCGGCGCCGGCGCTGCCGGCCGACGTCGTCGAGAAGACGGCCGCGAAGTATCAGGAAGCGCTCGAGCGCATCACCGGCCAGCCGCTTGCCTGACAGAAGGAACGTACGAAATGAGTGAAGTCCAGACCGCCCACACGCACAGCGCGCCGCTCGTCGGCGTGCTGATGGGCTCGAGCTCCGACTGGGACGTGATGAAGAACGCGGTCGCGATCCTGCAGGAATTCGGCGTGCCGTACGAAGCGAAGGTCGTGTCCGCGCACCGGATGCCCGACGAGATGTTCGACTACGCGGAGAAGGCGCGCGAGCGCGGGCTGCGCGCGATCATCGCGGGTGCCGGCGGCGCCGCGCACCTGCCCGGCATGCTGGCCGCGAAGACCACGGTGCCGGTGCTCGGCGTGCCGGTCGCGAGCAAGTACCTGAAGGGCGTCGATTCGCTGCACTCGATCGTTCAGATGCCGAAGGGCGTGCCGGTCGCGACGTTCGCGATCGGCGAGGCCGGCGCGGCGAATGCAGCGCTGTTCGCGGTGTCGATCCTGTCCGTCACGTCGGTCGACTACGCGAACCGGCTTGCCGCGTTCCGCGTGCGCCAGAACGAAGCCGCGCACGCGATGGTGCTGCCGCCGCTGGCATGACGGCACCGGCGGCCGCCCTGCCATTCCAGCGGCCGTCTGACCCTCCTACTGCGGCGGGCAGCGCCCGCCGCGACCGATCACTGACATGACCGCAACTCCTGATTCCGTTTCCCCGATCCTGCCCGGCGCGTGGCTTGGCATGGTCGGCGGTGGCCAGCTCGGCCGCATGTTCTGCTTTGCCGCCCAGTCGATGGGCTATCGCGTCGCCGTGCTCGATCCCGATCCGACGAGCCCGGCCGGCGCGGTCGCCGACCGTCACCTGCGCGCAGCCTACGACGACGAAGCCGCACTCGCCGAGCTGGCGGAACTGTGCGATGCCGTGTCGACGGAATTCGAGAACGTGCCGGCCGCGAGCCTCGATTTCCTCGCGCGCACGACGTTCGTCGCGCCGGCGGGCCGCTGCGTCGCGGTCGCGCAGGACCGGATCGCGGAGAAGCGGTTCATCGAAGCCTCGGGCGTGCCGGTCGCACCGCACGTCGTGATCGAATCGGCCGCGGCGCTCGCCGCACTCGACGATGCCGCGCTCGACGCGGTGCTGCCGGGCATCCTGAAGACGGCACGGCTCGGCTACGACGGCAAGGGCCAGGTGCGCGTGAGCACCGCGCAGGAAGCGCGCGATGCGCATGCAGCGTTCGGCGGCGTGGCATGCGTGCTCGAAAAACGCCTGCCGCTGAAATACGAAGTGTCGGCGCTGATCGCGCGTGGCGCTGACGGCCGCTCGGCAGCGTTCCCGCTCGCGCAGAACGTGCACCACAACGGCATCCTCGCGCTGACGATCGTGCCGGCGCCGGCCGCCGATGCCGCGCGCGTCGCAGAAGCGCAGCAGGCCGCCGTGCGGATCGCCGATACGCTCGGCTACGTCGGCGTGCTGTGCGTCGAATTCTTCGTGCTGGAAGACGGCTCGTTCGTCGCGAACGAGATGGCGCCGCGCCCGCACAATTCCGGCCACTACACGGTCGATGCGTGCGCAACGAGCCAGTTCGAGCAGCAGGTGCGCGCGATGACCCGCATGCCGCTCGGTAATCCGCGCCAGCATTCGCCGGCCGCGATGCTGAACATCCTCGGCGACGTGTGGTTCCCGAACGGTGCTGCCGAGGCCGTCACGCCGCCGTGGGACACCGTCGCCGCGATGCCGGCCGCGCACCTGCATCTGTACGGCAAGGAAGACGCGCGCGTCGGCCGCAAGATGGGCCACGTGAACTTCACGGCCGAGACGCGCGACGAAGCCGCCGCCGCGGCCACCGCGTGCGCGCAGCTGCTGCGCGTGCCGCTCGACTGAGGCGCCGGCCGATGTCCATCGATCTCCCGAATGGCGTGACGCCTGCACAGATCGACGCGGCCGCCGCGCTGCTCGACGCGGGGCAACTCGTCGCGTTCCCGACCGAAACCGTCTACGGGCTCGGCGGCGATGCGGCGAACCCCGAGGCCGTCGCGCGCATCTACGCGGCGAAAGGGCGCCCCGCGAACCATCCGGTGATCGTGCATCTGCCGCCCGGCGGCGATCCGGGCTACTGGGCCGCCGACCTGCCCGCCGATGCGCGGGCGCTGATCGCTGCGTTCTGGCCGGGCCCGCTGACGCTGATCCTGAAGCGCCATGCGCGCATTCCGGACGCCGTGAGCGGCGGGCAGGATTCGGTCGGGTTGCGCTGCCCGTCGCATCCGGTCGCGCAGGCGCTGCTGGCCGCGTTCAGCGCGCGGCGCGGCGGCCACGGCGGTGTGGCCGCGCCGTCCGCGAACCGGTTCGGGCATGTGAGCCCGACCACGGCGCAGCACGTGCGCGACGAATTCGGCGACACGGTGCACGTGCTCGACGGCGGCGCATCCGAAGTCGGCATCGAGTCGACGATTCTCGATCTGTCGCGCGGCTTCCCGGCGCTGCTGCGCCCGGGCCACGTGACGCCGCAGCAGATTGCCGACGTGCTCGGCCGCGCGCCGCAACTGCCCGACGGCAGCGACGCGACCGCACCGCGCGCGTCCGGCACGCTGAAGGCGCATTACGCGCCGCGCACGCCGCTCGCGCTGCTGCCGTTCGACGCGCTCGAGGCGCTGCTCGCGGCCGCGCAGACCGATGGCGAACGCGTCGCGCTGGTCGCACGCGCATCGCGCGCGGGGCATTGGGCGCAGGCCGACGGCGTGCATTTCGTCGCGGCGCCGGAAGATCCGCGGGCCTATGCGCGCGATCTGTACGGCATGCTGCGTGCGCTCGATCGTGCGCAGGTCGCGCGCATTCTCGTCGAGAAGCTGCCCGAGACCGTCGAGTGGATCGCCGTCAACGATCGCCTCGGCCGTGCGGCCGCGGCATTCGAAGCGCGCGACTGACGCAGCCGGCCTCGACCGGCCACGAACAAAAAACGCCCGACCGGTTCACGAACCGGTCGGGCGTTTTCGTTTGCGCGCGCGGCGGGTCGCTTACTTGCCGACGCCCGATGCCGCGATCTGCTTCTCGACGTACTGCGCGAACAGCGCGTGCAGGTGCGTCGTCGGGTGGACCGTATCGGCGAACATGTAGGTCTGGTCCGCGTTGGCGGTCGTGTAGGTCTGCGGCGAGCAGAACAGCGACGAGCCGAAAGCGCTCGCGTCCGCGACGCCGTATTGCGTTGCCGCCGCGACCATCGCCTTCAGGTTGCACGCGGTGTCGGTGTTCGACACGGTGAAGCCGTTCGCCTGGTAGTTGGCCGCGATGCCGTCCTGCCACGTGAACGAATCGACCACCGCATACTTCGTCGCGTCGACCTTCAGCGCGGCCAGCGTGCCAACCAGCGTCTGGTTGAACAGCCCCGACAGTTGCGTGAACGCGGCCTGCGTGCCGCCCTGCAGTGCGAGCGGCGTGCCGCCGATGTCCGGCACGTTCGCGACGAACACGTGCGTCGCGCCGGACGCGACGATCTGCTGGACGAGGGCGGCGAGCTGCTGCGCGGCCAGCCCGATCGCCTGGGCGGCCGCGAGCTGCGCGGCCGGCGTGTTGCCTTGCGCCTGCGCGACTTGCGCCTGATAGAAGATGTCGTTCGCGCCGCCGTTGATCAGCACGATCTGGCCTGCGTTGAAGCTGCCGTGCTGCGACAGGTATTGCTTGACCTGGTCGGCGATCGGCGTCGTGGTGGCCTGCGCGTAGTCCGCGTTCGGCACGCTCGCATCCGCGTGGCCGATGCCCGGCTGCAGCGTCACGCGCGAGCCGCCCTGTGCATAGCCGAGGCCGCCCGTGGCCTGCAGCGGAATGCCGAAGCCGCCCTGGTTCGCGGGCTGCAGCGTGTCGCCGTAGTACTGCGCGACGTCCTGCGTCCATACCTGGCCGGGGTTGGTCGTGAAGCGGCCGCCGCCGAAGCCGAGCTTGATTTGCGAGTAGGTGCCGGTGTCCGACAGGCTGTCGCCGAACGAGACGATCTGCATCTGTACGCCGGACGGCGGCGTGTTCGATGCGCTGCTGTTGTTGTCGTCGTCGCCGCCGCCGCATGCGGCGAGCAATGCGAGCGCGGCGCCCGCGATCGCGACCTGCGCGGTGCGCAGCAGGCGTTGCCGGTTGCGCGACGGGGTGCGTTGTTGTGATTGCATCGATGGATCTCCTCGTAGATATGGCCCATCTGCCGCGTGTCTCCTCGGGTAAAGGCTGCGCGGCGGCCGTTGGCTGAAGCGGTTTATTGGTCGCGCACGGCCGCAAGCGGCGTGGTGCGCGGATCGTGGTTTGCGGCCTCGGCGATCTGCGCATGATAAGCGCTCGCCCATTCGGGCGGGCCGAAAATCGCGCGCAGCTTGTTGCGCCATCCTTCGACGTGCAATGCGTCGGCCGCCATCGACACCCACTCGTGAAACGTCGCGACGAGCGGGTTGTTCGAGCCCAGCGGCTCGACGATTCCGTATTGCGGCGGGTCGTCGGGCGATTCCTCGACGTAGCTGCCGAACAGGCGATCCCAGATCACGAGTACACCTGCGTAATTGCGGTCGATGTAGCGCGGATTGCGCGCGTGATGCGCGCGATGGATCGACGGCGTGTTGAGCACGTATTCGAGCCAGCCGAGCTTGCCGATCGCCTGCGTGTGCACGAAGAACTGGAACGCGAGATTGATCAGCACGACGCCGACGATCTGCTGCGGCGGAAAGCCGAGCAGCGCCAGCGGCAGCCAGAACACCCACATGCCGGCGACGGGATACATCAGGCTCTGCCGGAACGCGGTCGAGAAATTCATTCGCTCGGACGAGTGGTGCACGACGTGCGCGGCCCACAGCCAGCGCACGCGATGGCTCGCGCGATGGAACACGTAGTAGAGCAGGTCCTGCCCGACGAACAGCACGGCGAACGACAGCCAGCCGTCGTGCCACGTGAACAGCCGGAAATGCGTGTAGCAGTACGCATAAACGGGGATCACGAACAGCCACGCGAGCTTGTCGGCGCCCTGGTGCATCAGCGCGAGCGCCGCGTTGCACAGCGTGTCGCGCCACGCATAGACAGGGTCCTGCGCACGTGTGCGGGCGAGGTGCCGGGCTTCCCAGCCGATGCAAAGCAGGAAGACGGGCGCCAGCGCGAGCAGAAGCAATTCGACGTCGAATCGCATGGACGTGTCTCCTCCTTTCCCCTGCAAGCCGTGAGGCCGGGCGCATGGCCCGTTGTAGATATCGGTCAGGCCAACAGCCTACGCAATCGCCACGCGCTAGGCGAGGGGGCAGCGTAGAGGGTTCCCTCTGAGGACAGGGTTTCTACGGAAGCCGCGCGGCACGGGCGCGGGCGGTGTGGCCCCGTTTTGTGCGCAGGGCCTGCGCGGGGGCTGCGGCGCATCGGCGACGGCGGCCGTTTCAAACCGCGCGCGGCGATTCGGGGGGGGCGGGGCGGCGGCTGATTGCCTGCCGGGCCCCGGGGTGAGGTGCCGCGCCGTCGCCGGCGCGAGCCGATGATGCGGCGTCAGTGCGCGCCTGCGTAGATCCATTCGAGCAGCGTGTCGTGTGCGGCGCGCGCGGCTTCGGCGTGATCGTCGTTGATGAAGCTGACGACGATGTAGCTCTGGCCGTCGGCGCCTGCCACGTAGCCCGCGATCGCGCGCACGTCGCGCAGCGTGCCGGTCTTGATGTGCGCGTTGCCGAGCACGCCGGCGTTGGTCAGGCGGTTCTTCATCGTGCCGTCGATGCCGGCGATCGGCAGCGAATCGACGAACGCCTGCGCGACGGGGCTCGCGTTCGCGGCCTGCAGCAGCGCGGCGAGCGACAGCGCGCTCACGTGCTCGTCGCGCGACAGGCCCGAGCCGTTCCGGAGCTCGAGGTCGGGCATCGCGATGCCGTTCTTCTGCAGGAACGCGTGCACCACGCGGCTCGACTGTTCCGGCGTCGCGGGCGGCCTGCCGGCGACCGCGCCGATCGTCAGGAACAGGTTGCGCGCCATCACGTTGTTGCTGAACTTGTTGATGTCGTAGACGATGTTGCCGAGCACGGGGCTTTGATGCACGGCGAGCGGACGCGCGTTGCCCGGCACCTTGCCTTCGCTGACCGGCCCCGCGATCGTGCCGCCGTCCTGCTGCCACAGCGCGAGGAAGCCGCGCGCGAAGAACGTCGTGTGATCGAGGATCGCGAGGTTGGTCGTATGCGCGCCGCAGCGCAGCGGATAGTCGCCGGCGAACGATGCCGTCATGATCCCGCCGGTGCCGGTCGACAGCGTCGGGCGCGCGGCGTCGGCGGCCGCATCGCACGAGCCCTTGCCTTCGTGCAACTGGTTGTCGATCGACAGGTCCGCGAGCGGCGGCAGCACGTCGACGGCCACCTTGCCGTCGTCGCCCGGCGTGACCGTGAACGACACGGCCTTGAACGCATACAGCAGCGGATCGGGGCCGACGTTGTACGGCGCGCTCACGTCGTCGTCGAAAGACGGCAGGTCGCGCGTCGACGCCGCGAAATAGCTCTTGTCGAGTACGAGGCCGCCGGCCACGCGCTTGATGCCGGCCTTGCGGATCTTGTCGACGAGGTCGATCAGCTCCTCGGGCACGAGCTTCGGATCGCCGGTGCCCTTGATGTACAGGTTGCCCTGCAGCGTGCCGTCCGGATCGACCGGGCCGTCCGCATACGCGGTGGTGCGCCAGCGGAAGTCGGGGCCGAGGATCGACAGGCCGGAGAAGGTCGTGACGAGCTTCATCGTCGACGCCGGCAGCATCGGCCGGCTGGCGTTCCACGCGATCAGCGGCTCGGGGTTGCCGACCTGCTCGACGACGACGCTCATCGCGGACGCCGGCACCTTCGCGCGCTGCAGCGCGACGAGCACGGACGCCGGCAGGCCGGCCGCGCGCGCGGCCGGCGACACGACGACGCTCTTGTGGGCGTCCTTGTGTGACTTCTTGCGGGCTTGCGCGGACGGTGCGAAGGCAAGGGCCGCGCAGGTGGCGACGACGGCAGCGGTGCGCAGGCAGAGGCGGGCGCGGGGCGCGAGCCGGGCGGAAAGATCGGAAATCGGCATGGGCGAATACGGGAAAAGCACGAAACTCGGGCGGGGCGCGCGCGGCGCCGGAGCGCACATTGTAGAGACAAGTCCGCACACGTCCCTTGCAATCCGCCTTTCTGTTGCATTGCAAAGAGCGCCGGCAATTCGCGGCGCTACAATGGACGCCATGTTTCACTCGTCCCATGGACTCCTGTTCCGATGCGCATTCTGCTTGTCGAAGACGACCGGATGATCGCGGAGGGCGTGCGCAAGGCGCTGCGCTCCGACGGCTTCGCGGTCGACTGGGTGCAGGACGGCGACGCGGCGCTCACCGCGCTCGGCGGCGAGACGTACGACCTGCTGCTGCTCGATCTCGGCCTGCCCAAGCGCGACGGCATCGATGTGCTGCGCACGCTGCGCGCGCGCGGGCTGTCGCTGCCGGTGCTGATCGTTACCGCGCGTGACGCGGTCGCCGATCGCGTGAAGGGGCTCGACGCCGGCGCCGACGATTACCTCGTCAAGCCGTTCGATCTCGACGAGCTCGGCGCGCGCATGCGTGCGCTGATCCGTCGCCAGGCGGGGCGCAGCGAGTCGCTGATCCGCCACGGCGCGCTCACGCTCGATCCCGCGTCGCACCAGGTGACGCTCGACGGCGCGCCCGTCGCGCTGTCCGCGCGCGAGTTCGCGCTGCTCGAGGCGCTGCTCGCGCGGCCCGGCGCGGTGCTGTCGAAGAGCCAGCTCGAGGAGAAGATGTACGGCTGGGGCGAGGAGATCGGCAGCAACACGGTCGAGGTCTACATCCACGCGCTGCGCAAGAAGCTCGGTTCGGACCTGATCCGCAACGTGCGCGGGCTCGGCTACATGGTCGTCAAGGAAAGCTGACGCGTGCGGTCGATTCGTCATCAATTGCTGATCTGGCTGCTCGCGATCGTCGTCGCGGGCGTGGGCATCGCGGGCTGGCTGATCTATCGGCAGGCGCTCGCCGAAGCGAACGAGCTGTTCGACTACCAGCTGCAGGAAATCGCGGCGGCGCTGCCGTCCGAGCCGTTCTCGCAGGTGTTCGGCTCGCGCACCAACGGCGACGAAGGCATCGTGATCCAGATCTGGAATCGCAACGGCGTGCTGATGTACTTCTCGCATCCGCGCGCGCCGATCGCGCCGCGCGCGGAGCTGGGCTTCTCGACCGAGCGCACCGATCGCGGCGAATGGCGCGTGTACGGTGCGATCGTCGGCGACAACGTCGTGCAGCTCGCGCAGCCGCTGTCGGTGCGCAACCGGCTCGCGGCGAACGTCGCGCTGCGTACGCTGTGGCCGCTGATCGTGCTGCTGCCGTTCCTCGGCGCGGCCGTCTGGATGATCGTCGGGCGCGGGCTCGCGCCGCTCGCCCGCGTGACGCGCGCGGTCGAGGCGCGCCGGCCGGAGGCGCTCGATCCGTTGCCCGACGCGCGCCTGCCGCTCGAGGTGCAGCCGCTCGTGCGCGCGTTGAACGGGCTGCTCGCGCGGCTGTCGGCGGCGCTCGACACGCAGAAGGCATTCGTCGCCGATGCCGCGCACGAACTGCGCACGCCGCTCGCGGCCGTGCAGATCCAGGCGCAGCTCGTCGCGCGTGCGAAGGACGACGCGTCGCGCCGCGAGGCGGTCGCCGATCTGCAGGACGGCGTCACGCGTGCGACGCGTCTCGCGGAGCAGTTGCTCGCGCTGGCGCGCGCCGAACCCGACGGCGCCACGATGCGCGAGCCGGTCGACCTGCAGGCGCTGCTTGCCGAATGCGTGGCCGCGCATGCGCCGCTCGCGCAGCGGCACGACATCGATCTCGGCTTCGAGGAGACGCGCGCGGCGACCGTCGTCGCGGACGTCGGCGCGCTGCGCGTGATGTTCGGCAACCTGCTCGACAACGCGGTGAAGTACACGCCCGACGGCGGCCGCATCGATGTTTCGCTGATGCGCGACGCGGCCGGCCGCACCTGCGTGCAGATCGGCGACAGCGGGCCCGGCATCCCGGCCGACGAGCGCGAGCGCGTGTTCGACCGGTTCTACCGCGACAGCTCGGCGCGCTCGCGCGCCGACGTGTCGGGCAGCGGGCTCGGGCTCGCGATCGTCAAGCGCGTGGCGGCACAGCAAGGCGCGACGGTGTCGCTCGGCGACGCGGCCGCGGGCGGCCTGCTCGTGAGCGTCGTGTTCCGCGACGCCGGGATCCCGGCGCCGGCGCCCGAATCCGTCTGAAGAACGGCGCCGGTGGTCCGGCGCCGACCGGCTTAAGCCCCGCTTGAGGCCGATTAAGCCTCCTTTAAGTCAGGGTCGTTACGCTGCGTCCTAACAAAGAGGAGGTCCTACGATGAATACCCGATTCCTTGCGCGCGGTGCCGTCGCGGTCGCCGTGGCGGCCGCCCTGTCCGCCGGCTATGTCGCAGGCACCCGCCGTGCCGATCCGCAGATCATCACGCCCGCGCAGGCGGCCGCGCTGATGCCGGCCGAGGCTGCGGCGAAGACCGGCATTCCCGATTTCTCCGGGCTGGTCGAAACCTACGGTCCGGCCGTCGTGAACATCAGCGCGAAGCATGTCGTGAAGCAGGTGTCGCGACGCGTGCAGCAGCCGCAGCTGCCGATGGATCCGAGCGACCCGTTCTACCAGTTCTTCAAGCACTTCTACGGCCAGGTGCCGGGCATGGGCGGCGACGCACAGCCGGACGACCAGCCGAGCGCGAGCCTCGGCTCGGGCTTCATCATCAGCCCCGACGGGTACATCCTCACCAACGCGCACGTGATCGACGGCGCGAACGTCGTGACGGTCAAGCTGACCGACAAGCGCGAGTACAAGGCGAAGGTCGTCGGCTCCGACAAGCAGTCCGACGTCGCGGTGCTGAAGATCGACGCGAGCGGCCTGCCGATCGTGAAGATCGGCGACCCGGCGCAGAGCAAGGTCGGCCAGTGGGTCGTCGCGATCGGTTCGCCGTACGGCTTCGACAACACGGTCACGTCGGGCATCATCAGCGCGAAGTCGCGCGCGCTGCCCGACGAGAACTACACGCCGTTCATCCAGACCGACGTGCCGGTGAATCCCGGCAACTCGGGCGGCCCGCTGTTCAACCTGCAGGGCGAGGTGATCGGCATCAACTCGATGATCTACTCGCAGACGGGCGGCTTCCAGGGCCTGTCGTTCGCGATCCCGATCAATGAGGCGATCAAGGTCAAGGACGAGCTCGTGAAGACGGGCCACGTGAGCCGCGGCCGCCTCGGCGTCGCCGTGCAGGGCCTCAACCAGACGCTCGCGAGCTCGTTCGGGCTGCAGAAGCCGGACGGCGCGCTCGTCAGCTCGGTCGATCCGAACGGCCCGGCCGCGAAGGCCGGCCTGCAGCCGGGCGACGTGATCCTGGCGGTGAACGGCTCGCCGGTTGCCGATTCCACGTCGCTGCCCGCGCAGATCGCGAACCTGAAGCCCGGCTCGAAGGCCGACCTGCAGGTGTGGCGCGACAAGGCGAAGAAGTCGATCGCCGTGACGCTCGGCGCGATGACCGACGCGAAGCTGGCGTCGAACGACGGCAGCCCGGTCGAACAGGGGCGCCTCGGCGTCGCGGTGCGTCCGCTCACGCCGCAGGAGCGCAGCGCCGACAACCTGTCGCACGGGCTGATCGTGCAGCAGGCCGGCGGTCCGGCTGCCAGCGCGGGCATCCAGCCCGGCGACGTGATCCTCGCGGTCAACGGCCGCCCGGTCACGAGCCCCGAGCAGTTGCGCGATGCGGTCAAGGGAGCAGGCAACAGTCTTGCTCTGTTGATTCAGCGCGATAATGCACAGATCTTCGTGCCGGTCGACCTGAGCTGACCGGCGGCCGTTGCGGGCCGGCCTGGCCGGCCCCGGCGGGCGCCGCCGTCGTTCGGCCCCGTGGTGCTGTGTTCCGACCCAAAAGGAGAGAGCCATGCAATATCTACGCAACGTGTCCCGATTTGCCGTCGCCGCGGCGCTGGCCGCGGGCCTCGCAGCCGCCGCGACCGGCGCGTACGCGCAGTCGGACGGCTTGCCCGCAGCGAGCCAGCAGGGCGATGTGAGCTACGTGTCAGGCGGCATCGGCAAGGATCAATCGACGGCATTCGAGCGCAACGAGGCGGCGTGGCCGCTCGCGCTGCGCTTCACCGGCAAGGGCGGTGAATATCTGGCCGACGTCCACGTGCGGATCGTCGACGGCAAGAGCAACGAAGTGCTGAAGACGGACGCACGCGGGCCGTACATGCTCGTGAAGCTGCCGCCGGGGCACTACACCGTCCATGCGTCGTACCAGGGCAGCGACGAGTCGCGCGCGGTCACGGTCGGTTCGAAGGGCGGCGCGAAAGCGGCGTTCCAGTGGAGCGCCCAGTAAATTGTCGGCGCGGCCCCGTCCGGGGTCGCGCAATCGGACGAAGTTTCGCCCATAATGAAAGCCACGGCTGCGTGCCGTGGCTTTTTCGTTTCCAGCGCCCGGCCTGCCCGCCGGGGCCGCCCGAAGGAGAAACGATGTCCGATTCCCCTCGCCTCGAAATCGTGCCGAACCGCCATCGCGTGCGGGTGATTCATCGCGGCATCACGTATGCCGATTCGCAGGGTGCGCTGACGGTGCGCGAAGCGGGTTTGCCGGACATTCACTATCTGCCGCGCGACGACGTCAATATGCGCCGGCTGGTGAAGTCGGGCGTCACGACGGCCTGTCCGTTGAAGGGTGAGGCCGTGCATTTCGATTTGCAGACCGAAGACGGCGTGATCGAGAACGCCGCATGGAGTTACGAGGAACCGCGGGAGGCCGCGTCCGCGCTTGCGCACTACGTTGCCTTCGACGCCGCACGGATCGACAGTCTCGTCGAGACATCCTGATGCGGCACGCGTTCATCGGGGAGGCATCATGGAACTGAACGACACGTTACGCGTACCGCTCGCGCCGGCGATCGTGCGGGACGCGCTCGAGGATCTCGCGCTGCTGCGGGCGAGCTTCGACCATTGCGAATCGTTCGTGAAGCTGCCGCACGGCGAGTTCGCGCTGACGATCACGGTGCCGCTCGGTCCGCTGCGCGCGCGCTACGACGTGCGCGCGCATTCGGCCGGCGAGCAGGGCGATGCGGAAGGGCGGCCGCGCCGCGTGCTCAACTTCAAGGCGCGGGCCGACGGCCTCGGGGCGCTGCGCGGTCAGGTCGAGCTCATGCTGCTGCCGGACGACGATGACGCCGATGCGACGCGCATCGACTACGTGGTGTGGGCGACCGCGAGCGGGCCGCTCGCCGAATTGCCGGCGCGGCAGATCGAGAACGCGCTGCGCGAATGGACCGACGATTTCTTCCGCGAATTCTGCGCGGTCGTGCAGGCGAAGCACGGACTCGTGCCGAACCGTGCGCGCCCGGGCCCGCAGCGTCGCCAGCACGTGTTCCTGCGGCCCGCGTCGATCATGGCCGCGACGAAGCGTCCGCTGCCGCCGCACGTGGGCGGCGCGCTGAGCGGTCGCGCCGCCAGTGCGCTCCATCATCGCGAATCCGGCCCGTTGCCCGTGTGGGTATGGGCGGCGATCATCGTGTTCGTCGCGCTGCTGCTTTACGCGGCGCGCTGGATCAACGGCGCCTGAACGCGCAGGCTGGTGGCCGGCCGCCGGCGGTTGCCGCGGCGGCCGCTACCGTCGCGCGTCGGTCCCGGCGCCGCGAAATTCCTTCCGATAGGCCGACGGCGACGTGCCGAGCGCGCCGGCGAAATGCTGGCGCAGCGACACGCTCGACCCGTACCCGGCCGCCTGCGCGATCGCATCGATCGATTGTCCGGTGGTTTCCAGCAGATGCTGCGCGCGCGTGAGCCGCTCCGCCTGCAGCCACGCGGTGACGGTCGTGCCGGTGGCCTGGCGGAAATGGCGCGTGAACGTGCGCCGGCTCATCAGCGCGCGGTCGGCGAGCGAATCGACGCTGTGCGCGACGTCCAGATGCGCGCGCACCCAGTCGAGCAGCGCCGCGAGCCGCGCGTCGCGCGGATGCGCGGCGACCGGCTGCGGCACGTATTGCGCCTGCCCGCCCTGGCGGTGCGGCGGGATCACGAGGCGGCGGGCGATCTGGTTCGCCGCGTCCGAGCCGAAGCGGCGGCGCACGACGTGCAGGCAGCAGTCGAGCCCCGCGGCCGTGCCGGCCGACGTCATCAGGTTGCCGTCGTCGACGTACAACACGTCGGGATCGAGCTTCACGCGCGGAAAGCGCTGCGCGAAATCGTCGGCCCACGCCCAGTGCGTCGTGGCCGGCCGCCCGTCGAGCAGCCCGGCCGCGGCGAGCACGTACGCGCCGAGGCACAGGCCGACGAGCTGCGCGCCGCGCGCGGCGGCTGCACGCACCGCGTCCAGCATCGCGTCGGGCGGCGCTTCGTCCGGGTCGCGCCATGCCGGCACGATCACGATGTCCGCGTCGTCGAGCGCATCGAGCCCGTACGGCGCGGTGATCGTGAAGCCGCCAGTCGTCGACAGCGGCCCGCGCTCGGCCGAGCACACGCGAAACTCGAACGCGGGCGTCGCGGCCGCATCGCGTTCCTTGCCGAACACGACGGACGGCACCGACAGGTGGAACGGGCTGATGCCGTCGTACGCGATCACGGCGACGACGGTCGGGGCAGGGGCAACGGGCGACGCAACGGCGCTCATGGCGGGCTCCGGGAGGGTGATGGCCCGATTCTATCGAAGAATGGCAATCGGGCCACTGTCCGCGTGCGCGGCACGATCCGACAATGCATCGCATCGCGCCGCCGGCCGCTCCGTTCCGGAGCGGGGCGGTGCCGCCGAACCTGGAGCCAGCCATGTCGAATGCCGCGTCGTCTTCCGCTTCCCGCCGTGCCCTTGTCGTGATCGATGTCCAGAACGAATACGTGACGGGCAACCTGCCGATCGAGTATCCGCCCGTCGACGTATCGCTCGCGAACATCGGCCGCGCGATCGACGCCGCGCATGCGGCCGGCGTGCCCGTGATCGTGGTCCGGCACGTCGCGCCGGCCGGCGCGCCGATCTTCGCGCCCGGCACGGACGGCGTCGCGCTGCACCCGGTCGTCGCCGGGCGGCCGTACGCGCACCTGATCGAGAAGGCGCAGGCCAGCGCGTTCGCCGGCACCGACCTCGCCGCGTGGCTCGCGGCGCACGGCGTCGACACGCTCGCGGTGGCCGGCTACATGACGCACAACTGCAACGCATCGACCGTCTATCACGCGGCGCACGCGGGGTTGAACGTCGAGTATCTGGCGGACGCAACCGGCGCGTTGCCTTACGGGAATGAAGCGGGCACGGTGAGCGCCGAGGAGATACACCGCGCGTACACGGTGGTGTTCCAGTCGAATTTCGCGGCGGTGATGTCGACCGATGCGTGGATCGCCGGACTCGCCGGTGCGGCGATGCCCGGGCGCGATTCGGTGGCCGCGTCGAACCGGCGGGCCCGCGCGCAACGCGTGAAGGCGGCCTGAGCGAATCGGGGAGGGCAGGGGAAGCGAACGGGCGGCGCGGTGCCCCCGCCCGTGCGCGGCCGGGACGATCGGCCGCCGATGACGATGAAACGGCGCGCATCGCGCCGTCGGCGGGCGGGCGTCAGTCGCCCATTTTCAGCATCGCGGGGCTGTAGCGCAGCATGTCGAAGCAGCCGTCGACGAGCTTTTCCGCATGCTGCTCGGCATCGATCTCGTCGGGCAGCATCAGCATGTCGCGCACGAAGCCGCTCACGAGCGTGTGCAGCATCAGCGTCGCGCGCCACGTGTCGAGCCGCTCGGGCAGCAGCTTGAGCCGCACGGCCACGGCGAGATCGGCGTCGATCGCATGCAGCGCCTCGCTCATCCCCGCGCGGTTGCGCTGCAATAATGGTTCCATATCGGCGACGTACTCGCACTTCATGAACAGGATGCTGAACACGCGCCGCAGCTGCGAGTCGCGCTGCACGCCGAGCAGGCACCAGATCAGGATCTTGCGGATCTTGTCGAGCGGGTTGCCGCCGGGCGCGTCGAGCGGCATCGTCTTCAGTTCGTCGATCGGCAGAAACACGCGGTCGAACATCGCGTCGAACAGTTCGCTCTTGTTCGCGAAATGCCAGTAGATCGCGCCGCGCGTCACGCCGGCGTGATGGGCGATGTCCGCGAGCGACGTGTGCGACACGCCTTTCTCGAAGAACACGTGTTCGGCGGCATCGAGAATGCGGTTGCGCGTCTCGAGTGCCTCCTCCTTGGTGCGTCTGACCATGTGCAGGCCTGAATGGGTCGATCGTAGGTGAATATAGGGTCTGCAACCCTCGTCGCTATTGCGTGGAGCGGCTATGCTTGCGACTGGTAATAGTTCGTAAGACTGCGCAGTTGGCGGCGGGCGAGCGGGCTTTTTACATACATTCGTGAATGTATATACAATACCACCCTACGATCGAATGACCCAAGTGGCAATCAGTTAATATCCCACTCTGCTGATTCCCGCCCAAGTAACCGTCCGCAGTTCGCGGCATCTCGTCGGCATGGAGGTTTCGTGCCGACGTGCTGTATCCAGCAGTCCAGTAATTCAGGTGTTCGATCTGCGCCGCAAGGCGCATCCGTGTGGCGTTCCGCTCGGGCGCCGCACTTATTCCAATGGTTATACACAGAGGTCGCTCCATGCGCGTCGAACGGGTTCCATACCGCTTACTCACTGTCGCGACGGCCGCCGTTTTCCTGGCCGCGTGCGGGAAAAAAGAATCGGCACCGCCGCCGCAAACGCCGGAAGTCGGCGTCGTCACAGTCCAGCCGCAAAACGTACCGGTCTTCACCGAACTGCCGGGCCGCACCAGCGCATTCCTCGTCGCGCAGGTTCGCGCGCGGGTCGACGGCATCGTGCTGCGCCGTGAATTCACCGAAGGCAGCGACGTGAAGGCCGGCCAGCGCCTCTACAAGATCGATCCGGCCCCGTACATCGCCGCGCTGAACAGCGCGAAGGCGACGCTGGCGAAGGCGCAGGCGAACCTCGTCACGCAGAACGCGCTGGTCGCGCGCTACAAGGTGCTGGTGGCCGCGAACGCGGTCAGCAAGCAGGACTACGACAACGCGGTGGCCACGCAGGGCCAGGCCGCAGCGGACGTCGCGGCCGGCAAGGCGGCGGTCGACACCGCGCAGATCAACCTCGGCTATACGGATGTCGTGTCGCCGATCACCGGCCGCGTCGGCATTTCGCAGGTCACGCCGGGCGCCTACGTGCAGGCGAGCCAGGCGACGCTGATGTCGACGGTGCAGCAGCTCGACCCGGTATATGTCGACCTGACGCAGTCGAGCCTCGACGGGCTGAAGCTGCGCCAGGACGTGCAGAGCGGCAAGCTGAAGACGAGCGGCCCGGGCGCGGCGAAGGTGTCGCTGATCCTGGAAGACGGCAAGACGTATTCGGAAGCCGGCAAGCTGCAGTTCTCGGACGTGACGGTCGACCAGACCACCGGTTCGGTGACCATCCGCGCGGTGTTCCCGAACCCGGGCCGCGTGCTGCTGCCGGGGATGTTCGTGCGGGCACGGATCGAGGAAGGCGTGAACGAGAACGCGTTCCTGGTGCCGCAGATCGGCGTCACGCATGACCAGAAGGGCCAGGCGATCGCGATGGTCGTGAACGCGAGCGACAAGGTCGAGTCGCATCCGCTGAAGACGAGCGGCATGCAGGGTCAGAACTGGATCGTCGAAGGCGGTCTGGAAGCGGGCGACCGCGTGATCGTGCAGGGTATCGACAAGGTGCGTCCGGGTGCGGCCGTGAAGGCCGTGCCGGCGCAGTTGCCGGCACCGGACGCAGCATCGGGTGCTGCCGCATCCGCCGCGCCGGCCGCCGCCGGTTCCGGTGCCGCCGCCGCATCGGGCGCTGCACCGGCGAGCGCCGCCGCTGCGTCGAGCGCGCAATAACAGGGAGCCTGTTTCATGGCAAAGTTTTTTATCGATCGCCCGATCTTCGCGTGGGTGATCGCCATCATCCTGATGCTGGCCGGGGTTGCGGCGATCTTCACGCTGCCGATCTCGCAGTATCCGACGATCGCGCCGCCATCGATCCAGATCACCGCGAACTACCCGGGCGCTTCCGCGAAGACGGTGGAAGACACGGTGACGCAGGTGATCGAGCAGCAGATGAGCGGTCTCGACAACTTCCTGTACATGTCGTCGACGAGTGACGACTCGGGCAACGCCACGATCACGCTGACGTTCGCACCGGGCACCAACGCCGACATCGCACAGGTTCAGGTCCAGAACAAGCTGTCGCTCGCGACGCCGATTCTGCCGCAGGTCGTGCAGCAGCTCGGCCTCAAGGTGACGAAGTCGAGCAGCAGCTTCCTGCTGGTGCTCGCCTTCAACTCCGAAGACGGCAGCATGAACAAGTACGACCTCGCGAACTTCGTGGCGTCGCACGTGCAGGATCCGATCAGCCGGTTGAACGGCGTCGGTACCGTCACGCTGTTCGGCTCGCAGTACGCGATGCGGATCTGGCTCGACCCGAACCGCCTGACGAACTACGGCCTCACGCCGGTCGACGTCAGCTCGGCGATCACAGCGCAGAACGTGCAGATCGCGGGCGGCCAGATCGGCGGCACGCCGGCCAAGCCGGGCACCGTGCTGCAGGCGACGATCACCGAATCGACGCTGCTGCAGACGCCCGAGCAGTTCGGCAACATCCTGCTGAAGGTCAACCAGGACGGCTCGCAGGTTCGCCTGAAGGACGTCGCGCAGATCGGCCTCGGCGGTGAGAACTACAACTTCGACACGAAGTACAACGGTCAGCCGACGGCCGGCCTCGGTATCCAGCTCGCGACCAACGCGAACGCGCTCGCGACCGCGAAGGCCGTGCGCGCGAAGATCGACGAGCTCGCACCGTTCTTCCCGCACGGCCTCGTCGTGAAGTATCCGTACGACACGACGCCGTTCGTGAAGCTGTCGATCGAGGAAGTGGTCAAGACGCTGCTCGAAGGGATCGTGCTCGTGTTCCTCGTGATGTATCTGTTCCTGCAGAACCTGCGGGCGACGATCATCCCGACGATCGCGGTGCCGGTGGTGCTGCTCGGCACGTTCGCGATCATGTCGATGGTGGGCTTCTCGATCAACACGCTGTCGATGTTCGGCCTCGTGCTCGCGATCGGCCTGCTGGTGGACGATGCGATCGTGGTGGTGGAGAACGTCGAGCGCGTGATGGCGGAAGAGGGGCTGTCTCCAAGGGAGGCGACCCGCAAGGCGATGGGCCAGATCACCGGCGCGCTCGTCGGCGTGGCGCTCGTGCTGTCGGCGGTGTTCGTGCCGGTCGCGTTCTCCGGCGGTTCGGTCGGCGCGATCTATCGCCAGTTCTCGCTGACGATCGTGTCGGCGATGGTGCTGTCCGTGCTGGTCGCGCTGATTCTGACGCCCGCATTGTGCGCGACGATCCTCAAGCCGATCCCGGAAGGCCATCACGAAGAGAAGAAGGGCTTCTTCGGCTGGTTCAACCGCACGTTCAACAACAGCCGCGACAAGTACCACGTCGGCGTGCACCACGTGATCAAGCGCTCGGGCCGCTGGCTCATCATCTATCTGGTCGTGATCGTCGCGGTCGGGCTGCTGTTCGTGCGCCTGCCGAAGTCGTTCCTGCCCGATGAAGACCAGGGCCTGATGTTCGTGATCGTGCAGACGCCGTCGGGGTCGACGCAGGAAACGACCGCGAAGACGCTCGCGAACATTTCCGACTACCTGCTGAAGGACGAGAAGAACATCGTCGAATCGACGTTCACGGTCAACGGCTTCAGCTTCGCCGGCCGCGGCCAGAACTCGGGTCTCGTGTTCGTGAAGCTGAAGGACTTCTCGGAGCGTCAGCATGCGAACGAGAAGGTCCAGGCGCTGATCGGCCGGATGTTCGGTCGCTACGCGGGCTACAAGGACGCGGTCGTGATTCCGTTCAACCCGCCGTCGATTCCGGAACTCGGCACCGCCGCCGGCTTCGACTTCGAGCTGACGGACAACGCGGGTCTCGGCCACGACGCGCTGATGGCCGCGCGTAACCAGCTGCTCGGGATGGCCTCGAAGGATCCGACGCTGCAGGGCGTGCGTCCGAACGGGCTGAACGATACGCCGCAGTACAAGGTCGACATCGATCGCGAGAAGGCGAACGCGCTCGGCGTGACGGCGGATGCGATCGACCAGACGTTCTCGATCGCGTGGGCGTCGAAGTACGTGAACAACTTCCTCGACACCGACGGCCGGATCAAGAAGGTGTACGTGCAGTCGGACGCACCGTTCCGGATGACGCCGGAGGACATGAACATCTGGTACGTGCGCAACGGGTCGGGCGGGATGGTGCCGTTCAGCGCGTTCGCGACCGGTCACTGGACGTACGGTTCGCCGAAGCTCGAGCGTTACAACGGCGTGTCGGCGATGGAAATCCAGGGTCAGGCCGCACCGGGCAAGTCGACCGGTCAGGCGATGACGGCGATGGAAGGGATCGCGAAGAAACTGCCGGTGGGTATCGGCTATTCGTGGACCGGCCTGTCGTTCCAGGAAATCCAGTCGGGCTCGCAGGCGCCGATCCTGTACGCGATCTCGATCCTGGTCGTGTTCCTGTGTCTCGCGGCACTGTATGAAAGCTGGTCGATTCCGTTCTCGGTGATCATGGTGGTGCCGCTCGGCGTGATCGGCGCACTGCTCGCGGCGACGATGCGCGGCCTCGAGAACGACGTGTTCTTCCAGGTCGGCCTGTTGACCACGGTGGGCTTGTCCGCGAAGAACGCGATCCTGATCGTCGAGTTCGCGCGCGAGTTGCAGCAGACGGAGAAGATGGGGCCGATCGAGGCCGCGCTGGAAGCGGCGCGCCTGCGGCTGCGTCCGATCCTGATGACGTCGCTCGCGTTCATTCTCGGCGTGCTGCCGCTCGCGATCAGCAACGGCGCGGGTTCGGCGAGCCAGCACGCGATCGGTACAGGCGTGATCGGCGGGATGATCACGGCGACGTTCCTCGCGATCTTCATGATCCCGATGTTCTTCGTGAAGATTCGTTCGATCTTCAGCGGCGAGAAGGAAGACGTCGACGAGGCGCTGCGCCTGGCTCAGGAGCACTCGCACCACGAAGAGAAGCCGGGCAACGGCGACGAAGGCAACAAGGGACAGTGATGATGCAAAAACACGCTTTGACTGCAATCGCGGTCGCGCTCTTTGCCACGGGCTGCACGATGGCGCCGCATTACAAGCGGCCCGACGCGCCCGTCGCGCAGGCGTACCCGGCCGAAGGCGTCTATGCGACGCAGCCGGGTGCTTCCGGTGCACGCAGCGCGAACGGCCAGGCGGCCACCGCCATCGGCTGGCGCGAATTCTTCGTCGATCCGCGCCTGCAGCGGCTGATCGAGATCGCGCTGAAGAACAATCGCGACCTGCGCGTGTCGGTGCTGAACATCGAGGCGGCGCGCGCGCAGTACCAGATCACGCGCGCGGGCCTGTTCCCGACGCTCGACGGCACGGGCACGGGCAATATCCAGCGCGTGCCGCAGGGCCTGTCGACGACGGGCGCGCCGTACATCTCGCGCGCCTACAACGTCGGGCTCTCGGCGTCGTGGGAGCTCGACCTGTTCGGCCGCGTGCAGAGCCTGAAGGACCAGGCGCTCGCGCAGTACCTGTCGACCGCGTACGCGCGGCAGGCATTCGAGATCTCGCTGGTGTCGCAAGTGGCGGATCAGTACCTGACGCTGTTGTCGACCGACGACCTGCTGCAGGTCACGGAAAACACGCTGAAGTCCGCTCAGGCGCAGTACGACCTGACGAAGCTGCAGTTCGACAACGGCACGGGCTCCGAGCTCGACCTGCGTCAGGCGCAGACGGTCGTCGAGCAGGCGCTCGCGAACCAGCAGCAGCAGGCGCGTGATCGTGCGCAGGCACTGAACTACCTGGTGCTGCTGATCGGCGAACCGCTGCCGGACGATCTGCCGGCGGGCATGCCGCTCGACGCGCAGAACCTGCTGACGGACGTGCCGGCGGGCCTGCCGTCCGACCTGCTGACGCGTCGTCCGGACGTGATGCAGGCCGAGCAGACGCTGCTGGCCGCGAACGCGAACATCGGTGCGGCACGCGCGGCGTTCTTCCCGCGCATTTCGCTGACGGGCGCGTTCGGCACCGGCAGCCCGACGCTCGGCAGCCTCTTCAAGGCCGGCACGGCGGCGTGGTCGTTCGCGCCGCAGATCACGATGCCGATCTTCGAAGGCGGTCAGAACATCGCGAACCTGAACCTCGCGAACGTGCAGAAGCGCATCGAGATCGCCAACTACGAGAAGGCGATTCAGTCGGCCTTCCGCGAAGTGTCGGACGGGCTGGCCGCACGCGGCACGTACGACCAGCAGATCGCCGCGCTCGAGCGCAACGAGCACGCGCAGCAGCGCCGCTTCGATCTGTCGGACCTGCGTTACAAGAACGGTGTCGACAGCTACCTGTCGGTGCTGACCGCGCAAACCGATCTGTACACCGCGCAGCAGACGCTGATCAGCGCACGTCTGGCACGCTGGACGAACCTTGTCACGTTGTATCGCGCACTGGGCGGCGGCTGGATCCAGCGTGCCGGCGACACGCCGCGCGCACCCGACCAGACGGAAGACTACGACAAGGCAGCCGCACCGGCGCCTGCGTCGGCAGCGACGACGAACGGGTAAGTACGACGGCGGGCAGGGGCGGGCGACCGCTCCGGTTCGCCGAAGCGCTGGACCGTACATGCAAAACGCCACGGACGCTCGTCCGTGGCGTTTTCTTTTTGGGCGGCGGGTTTGCGGTGAGGGCGGGGAAGGCGGGGCGGGGGGCGCGCGTGCTGTCGTTGCGTTGAGCGGTGGAGCCGAGCGACGTTGCATGGCACGCTGTCGCCAGCCGCCAGCCGCCAGCTCCCCATCGCCAGAACGCTCCCGCCCTCGCAGCCACCCCCGCCTCTGCGCCCCGCACAAAGCAAAACGCCACGGCATGCCGTGGCGTTTTTCCTTTACCGCGTCGCGCCGCGATCCGGCGCGTCCGGGTCGGGCCGATCAGTGATGCACGTCGGCCGGGCGTCCGTCGAAGTCGTGTCCGGCGCGGCGGATGTCGCAACGTGCGTCCTTCTCGCCTTTCACGCCGTTGAACACGACGTTCAGGATCACCGAGGTCACCGACGCCAGCAGGATGCCGCTATGCAGGATCGGTGCGAGTGCCGGCGGCAGCTTCGAGAAGAAGTGCGGCGACACGACCGGCACGAGGCCCATGCCGATGCTCACGGCGACGATGAACAGGTTGTGCGTGTTGTTCACGAAGTCGACCTTCGACAGCACCTTGATGCCGTTCGCGGCCACCATCCCGAACATCACGATGCCCGCGCCGCCCAGCACGAACGGCGGCACCGATGCGACGACCTGCGCCATCTTCGGGAACAGGCCGAGCAGCACCAGGATCACGCCGCCCGTCGCGCAGACGAACCGGCTCTTCACGCCCGTCACGCCGATCAGGCCGACGTTCTGCGAGAACGACGTATGCGGGAACGAGTTGAAGATGCCGCCGATCAGCGTGCCGAGACCGTCGACGCGCAGGCCGCGCACGAGACGCTCCTGGTTGACCGGACGGTCGACCATGTCGCCGACGGCGAGGAACATCCCGGTCGATTCGATGAACGTCACGAACATCACCGTGACCATCGTCGCGATCGACAGCGGGTCGAAGTGCGGCCAGCCGAAGTGGAACGGCATCACGATGCCGACCCAGGCGGCGTGCGCCACGCCGTCGATATTCACGCGGCCGATGGCGAACGCGATCACGAAGCCGGCGACGATGCCGAGCAGCACCGAGATGTTCGCGAGGAAACCGCGGCCGTACTTGTTGATCAGCAGGATCAGCGTAAGCACGAGCAGCGACAGGCCGAGGTAGACGGGGCTGCCGTACTCGGGGTTGCCGACGCCGCCGGCCGCCCAGTTGATGCCGACTTCCATCAGCGACAGCCCGATCACCGCGATCACGGTGCCGACGACGACGGGCGGGAAGAACCGCAACAGCTTGCCGATCATCGGCGCGAGCACGATGCCGATGATGCCGGCCGCGATCGTTGAACCGAAGATGTCGAGAATGCCGAGGCCGGGGTTGGTGCCGATCGCGATCATCGGGCCGACTGCCGCGAACGTGCAGCCCATGATGACGGGCAGGCGGATCCCGAAGATCCACAGGCCGAGCGTCTGGATCAGCGTTGCGATGCCGCACGAAAACAGATCGGCGCTGATCAGAAACGCGATCTGGTCTTTCGGCAGCTTCAGCGCGCCGCCGATGATGAGCGGCACGGCGACAGCGCCGGCGTACATGACGAGGACGTGCTGGAGACCAAGCGTTACAAGCTTGCCGGTCGGCAGCACCTCATCGCACGGATGGACCGTGTTCGATTGCATCTGTCTCACTCCATGATCTTGTTTTCGGGGTGATACGAAGTTATGCGGAATGCACCATCGCAACAAGAGCGCTGGGTTCTATTCCGTTCTTTGCTGGTTCGATATGCCATTTCGGCATGAAACGGGGTGTCGATCATCGGGAAACTGCCGCAGGAGTGAGGTTCCCCGGTTTTATAGCCCTCCAAAATAGCGCGGACCCCCGAGTCAAATATAGGCGGCTTTATGGTGTGTATCGCGCGTGCGGCATAGTGGCAAAAACGACCTGCGAAAAATCGTGCCGGGTTAACCCGCGAGCAGCCGTTTTTGCCGTCAAGGTGCACCCGGGTGCCACCGGCCGGTCGCGGCCGCGTTTTGGCGTCGTCGATGCGGAAATCCGCCGCGTAAATCGGGGCGCGTATCGCGATCCCGCTATCATCGATATCCGTTCATTCGAATATCGCCCCCCGTCATGCGCCTGCTCGGAATCGACCTCGGCACCGGCTCCGTCAAACTCGTCACGCTCGATGCCGACGGCATCGAGCGTGCGGTCGCGAGCGAACCCTATTCGTTGTCGTCGCCGCAGCCGGGCTGGGCGGAAATCTCGCCGCACGTCTGGTGGGATGCGCTGGTGCGCGCCGCCGCGAAATTGCCGGACGGCGAGCGCGAGCAGGTCGTCGCGATCGGTTTCTCCGGCCAGATGCATGGCGTCGTGCTGATCGACGCGGCCGGGCAGCCGGTGCGGCCCGCGCTGCTGTGGCCCGATACGCGCGCGGTGCGCGAAGCCGATGCGGCCGGCCGGCCCGTCGCCGGTTTGCCCGTCGCACCGAACCCCGTCGCGCCCGGCATGGCGGGGCCGCTGCTGCGCTGGCTGGCCGAACACGAGCCGCAGGCATTGCGTGCCGCGCGCTGGGCCGTGCAGCCGAAGGACTGGCTGCGCATCGCGCTGGGCGGCGACGTCGCGGCCGATCCGAGCGACGCGTGCGCGACCGCGCTCGCGACGCCGGACGGCGCGTGGGACACGCCGCGGATCGCCGCGCTCGGCCTGCCGGCCGACCGCTTCGCGCCGGTGCGCGCGTCGGGCATGCGCTGCGGCGCGCTCGGTGCGCAGGCCGCCGCGGCACTCGGGTTGCCGGCCGGCGTGCCGCTCGCGACGGGCGCCGCCGATACCGCATGCGCGGCGCTCGGCAGCGGGCTCGTCGCGGCTGGCGACG
This sequence comes from Burkholderia sp. IDO3, assembly GCF_003366075.1. Taxonomy (NCBI): domain Bacteria; kingdom Pseudomonadati; phylum Pseudomonadota; class Betaproteobacteria; order Burkholderiales; family Burkholderiaceae; genus Burkholderia; species Burkholderia sp. IDO3. Next base: position 2,943,998 of record NZ_CP028963.1, on the reverse strand, counting down.
CCCTGCTGACCACCGGCAGCGGCGGCCAGATCGTCGTGCTCGCGGATACGTTGCCGCCTGCGCGGCGCGGGCTGCATCGCTATCGCACGGCGGCGGGCGGCGGCTATTACACGATGGCCGCGATGCAGAACGTCGGGCTTGCGCTCGAAGCCGTGCGCGGCTGGCTCGGCTATGCGAACTGGCCCGATGCATACGACGACGCGTTCGCGCAGCCGGCGTCCGGGCGGGTGTGTTTTCTGCCGTATCTGACGGGCGAGCGCTCGCCCTGGATGAACCCCGATGCGCGCGGCGGCTGGCTCGGTCTCGGGCTTGGCGACACGCGCGGCGCGATGATGCGCGCGGCATTCGAAGGCGTCGCGTTCGCTTTGCGCGCGGGGCTCGATGCGATTCGCGATGCGAACCATGCCGATCCGGTGACGACGCTGCGCCTCGCGGGCGGCGGCTCGGTCGATCCGCGCTGGCGACAGTTGCTCGCGGACGCGCTCGGCGCGTCGCTCGACGCGGTCGACTGCCCGAATGCCGCGACGCGCGGTGCCGGGCTGCTCGCGGGTGTCGCAATCGGGCACTGGCGCGAAGACGCGTTGCACACGCTGGCGCCGGCCGCATCGCCGGTCGCCGCGCCGCGCGACGATCGTGCGCTGGCCGCACGTCACGCACGTTTCGTCGACCTGTATGCGCGAACGGATGCATGGTTCACGGCGGGTGTTTAAACTCGGGCACTTGTCCGGTTGCGTCAGCGATGACGTATCGTGGCAAGCCGACGGCCGTTTCCGGCACACGATGCGTGCCGGGATCGACGATCATGCCCGGCACGATAGGGGCCGCATGTGCCGGGCGGTTTGGCTCGACAAGGGGCCGGTCGCTCGGGGCAGCACCGGGCGCTGGCTTCGCGACGCGGACGCAAGTCGATGATCTGATTACACGCGCGCTGCCGCCCGGGAAGATCGACGGCGGCCGCGACCTGATGAACGGGAGCGAATCGTTTCGCTCGATCGTGCTGTATTGAACGGAAGGGAAACCCCATGCTCGAACTCGTTTCTTCGCATGCTTGCCACGGCGGCGAGCAACGCTTCTATCGCCACGACTCGAAGGCGATCGGCCTGCCGATGAAGTTCTCGGTGTACCTGCCGCCGCAGGCCGCGCACGGCCGCGTGCCGGCGCTGTTCTATCTCGCGGGGCTCACGTGCACCGACGAGACGTTCGCGATCAAGGGCGGCGCGCAGCAATACGCGGCGCAGCACGGCATCGCGCTCGTGATGCCCGATACGAGCCCGCGCGGCGCGGGTGTGGCGGGCGAGACCGATGCGTGGGATTTCGGCGTCGGCGCGGGCTTCTACATCGACGCGACGCAAGCGCCGTGGTCGACGCATTACCGGATGGAGTCGTACGTGACGGGCGAACTGCGCGAGCTCGTCGCGGCCGAGCTGCCGATCGACGGCGCGCGGCTCGGAATCTTCGGTCACTCGATGGGCGGGCATGGCGCGCTGACGCTCGCGCTGCGTCACCCGGGCCTGTACCGGTCGGTGTCGGCGTTCGCGCCGATCGCCGCGCCGACGCGCTGCCCGTGGGGCGAAAAGGCGTTCTCCGGTTATCTCGGCGCCGACCGCGAAGCGTGGAAGCAGCACGATGCGAGCGAACTCGTCGCGCGCGCGGATGCGCCGAAGTTCGCGGACGGCATCCTCGTCGACCAGGGCCTCGCCGACCAGTTCCTCCCGAACCAGCTGAACCCCGACGTGTTCGAAGCCGCGTGCGCGCAGGCCGGGCAGCCGCTGACGCTGCGCCGTCATGCGGGCTACGACCACGGGTATTACTTCATCTCGACGTTCGTCGCCGATCACATCGCGCATCACGCGCGCGTGCTGGCGCGGTGAGCACGGCGCGCTGCATCGCGCGCATGAAAAACGCCGGCGCTGCCTTCGGGCACGCCGGCGTTTTCGTTTGCGCGGCTAGACGGCGGGACGATCAGTGGTGGCGCAACAGACTCGCGCCATACACCAGCGCCGACAGCGCGGTGATCCAGAAGCTCGTCGGCCAGTCGGTGTGATACGCGAGCGCGATCCCGACCCACGCTTCGAACAGGGCGAACAGCGCAGCGAGCAGCACGCCCGTCGACAGTCGCGTCGCCACGTTCTGCGCGGCCGCGGCCGGCCCGACCAGCAGCGTGAACACCAGCAGCACGCCGACGATCTGCGTGGCCGCGGCGACCGCAAGCGCGCACACCGCGAGGAACAGCACCGACACCGTGCGCAGCGACACGCCCTTGGCCTCGGCGAGTTCGGGCTGCAGCGACGCGAACAGCAGCGGCCGCGCGATCAGCGCGAGCGCGATGAGGCTCACCGCGCCGATGCCGGCCAGCACCGCGAGCGTGTCGTGGCTGACCGCGAGCACGTTGCCGAACAGCAGCGCGGTGACCTGCGTCGCGAACGACGTATAGAAATGCAGGAACAACAGCCCGAAGCCGAGCGCGCCCGACAGGATCACGCCGATCGCGACGTCGCGGCCCGCGAGCCGTTCGCCGAGCGCGCCCATCCCGATCCCGGCCGCGAGCGTGAAGCCGACCATCCCCCAGATCGGCGAGATGCCGAGCAGCACCGCGCCCGTCGCGCCGGTGAAGCCGACGTGCGACAGCGCGTGGCCGGCGAAGGTTTGTCCGCGCAGCACCAGGAAGTAGCCGACGATGCCCGCGAGCACCGCGACGATCCCCGACGCGGCGAACGCGTTGATCATGAAGTCGTATTCAAACATCGTGCGATTGCCCGGGATGAGCGTGTCCGTGGTGGTGATGGCCGTGGCTGCCGCCACCGCCGTGCGAGTGACCGTCGTCGTCCTCGTGTTCGTGATCGTGCTTTTCGATTTCGACGTCGCCGGACATCACGAAGATCTTGCCGTTCACGCGCATCACGTCGATCGGCGAGCCGTAGAGCCGCGACAGCACGGGCCGGGTGATCACCTCGTCGACGGTGCCGAGCGCGGCGACGCCGTTACCCAGATACAGCACGCGGTCGAGCGCGTTCAGGAGCGGGTTCAGCTCGTGCGCGGAGAACAGCACGGTGATGCCGAGCTCGCGCTGCACGTTGCGCACGAGTTCGACGACGCCGCGCTGATGGTTCGGATCGAGGCTGATCAGCGGTTCGTCGAGCAGCAGCAGCTTCGGGCTGCCGAGCAGGCATTGCGCGAGCAGCAGGCGCTGGCGCTCGCCGCCCGACAGTTCCGACAGCGGCCGGCGCGCGAGCGTCGGGCCGCCGACGAGATCGAGCACGCGGTCGACGTCGCGCCGCGTCGCGGCGTTCGTGTGCGGCAGCCCCCAGCGGTGCCCGTCGGCGGCCATCGCGACGAAGTCGTAGCCGCGCATCCGGCGATTCGCGAGGCCGCTGCGGATCTGCGGCATGTAGCCGATCGACGCGTTGCCGCGCACGACCGGCACGCCGCCGACCGACAGCGTGCCGCCCGACACGGGAACGAGGCCGAGCACCGCGCGCATCAGCGTCGTCTTGCCCGCGCCGTTCGGCCCGAGCACGCCGACGAATTCACCGGGTTCGATCGAGAAGCTGACGTCGCGCAGGATCGTGCGTCCGCCCAGTTCGAGCGTGACGCGATCGACGGCGAGTGCGTGGGGAGTGTCGGTCATGTCGTTGCAGTGGTCATTTCTTGCCGGCGGCCAGCGCGGCGGCGAGCGCGTCGAGCTGGCCGGCCATCCATTGCTGGAAGGTCTTGCCGGCCGGCTGCGTCTCGGTGACGCTGAAGCTCGGCACGCCGGCGTCGCGCGCGATCTTCAGCATCCGCTTCGTCATCGGTTCTTCGGCCTGGCTGTTGTAGATCAGCACGCGCACCTGCTTCTTGCGCAGATCGTTCTCGAACGCGGCGACGTCCTGCGCGCTGGCTTCGGTGTCGTTCATCGTCGCGAGCTGGAAGCGCTGGTTGCGCATGTCGAGGCCGATCGCATCCGACATGTAGCCGAACACGGGCTCGGTGGCCGTCACCGGCACGCCCTTGTACTGCGCGCGCAGCGCGGCGACCTTGTCGTCGACGGGCTTCAGCGACGCGACGAACTTCTGCAGGTTCGCATCGTACTCGGCCTTGTTCGCGGGGTCGGCGCGGCCGAGCTCGGTGGCGATCGCGCGTGCGGCGGCCGGCATCGTGGCCGGGTCGTACCACAGGTGCGGATTGTCGCCCGGCTTCTTGCCGACCAGGTCGGCGACGACGATCGTCGCGCGCCGGGCCTGCTTCGATGCGGACAGCAGCTTGCCCATCCACGGATCGTAGTCGGCGCCGTTGTAGATCACGACCTGCGCGTGCTGCAGCGCGCGCGCGGTTTTCGGGCTCGCTTCGAACAGGTGCGGATCCTGGTCGGGATTGCTGAGGATGCTGGTTACCGCGACGTGGTGACCGCCGATCTGCGACGCGACGTCGCCATAGAAATTCTCCGCGGCGACGACGTTGACGGTCGCGGCCTGCGCGAAGCCGGGCGCCGCGAACGACAGCGCGGCGGCCGTGGCGGCGAACAGGCGTGCAAGCGACAAGGCGCGCCGCGGCGCGCGCTTCAGGGCAATGGACATGAAACTCCTCTTTGGAAAGGGCGCCGGCACGGCGCCGTGCGACGCGGCGTCAGCGCTGCGCGGGCTTACCCTTGCAGTGCCCGCACAGGCCGTTGAGCTCGACCACCTGATGGTGGACTTCGAAACCGTGCGCGGGCTCGCTCGCGGACAACTGCTTCGCGAGGTCGCTGCCCGGGATCTCGACGGTATCGCCGCACGAATCGCAGATCAGGAACTGACCTTCATGCGGCACGCCGATCTCGCAGCACGCGAAGAACGCGTTTCTGGATTCGATCCGGTGGATGAAGCCGTGTTCGACGAGGAAATCCAGCGCGCGATAGACGGTCGTGGGCGGCACGCGGCCGCGTTGCGGTTCGAGCTCGGCGAGCAGGTCGTATGCGCCGATCGGGCGCTGCGCGGCGAGCACGCGTTCGTAGACCTGCCGGCGCAGCGGCGTCCACGCGAGCCCATGCTCGGCGGCGAATGCGTCGGCCCGGGACAGCCGGGCGTCAATGGACGATGAGGTAGCCATGGCGTGAAGCACGCGAATGAAACGAAGTATCGCGATGATATAACGTATCTATTCCCCGTGCAGCCCGAATTCTCGGTTCCGCCTGTACTCCGTCCCCTTCATCGCCGTTTCAGCCGCGCCGCACCCAGCGCGCCGCGCGTTGCCGGGCGTGCGTCCCCGGCCCGCGGCTCATGCCGCCGTGCCGCAGCGCATCATCGAAAGCCGCCGTGCCGCCTTGACAGCGCGAATCGCGTATCCGATCATTCGACCAACGATAGAGCAATTGATCGGTCAGCGAGCGTTCGCTCACCTCGCGGCCTTCGTGCAGCAGAACGAACCGGAGACAACCAGTGAGACTGGACAACAAGGTCGCGATCCTGACGGGCGCGGCAAGCGGCATCGGCGAAGCGGTCGCGCAACGCTATCTGGACGAGGGCGCGCGCTGCGTGCTGGTCGACGTGAAACCGCCGAGCGGGTCGCTCGCGCGGCTGATCGAAGCGAATCCCGGCCGCGCTGTGGCGGTCACCGCGGACGTCACGCGCCGCGACGACATCGAACGGATCGTCGCCACGGCCGTCGAGCGTTTCGGCGGCGTCGACATCCTGTTCAACAACGCGGCGCTGTTCGACATGCGCCCGCTCCTCGACGAATCGTGGGACGTGTTCGACCGGCTGTTCTCGGTCAACGTGAAAGGGCTGTTCTTTCTGATGCAGGCCGTCGCGCAGCGGATGGTCGAGCAGGGCCGCGGCGGCAAGATCGTCAACATGTCGTCGCAGGCCGGGCGTCGCGGCGAGGCACTCGTTTCGCACTACTGCGCGACCAAGGCCGCGGTGATCAGTTACACGCAGTCGGCCGCGCTCGCGCTCGCGCCGCACCGGATCAACGTGAACGGCATCGCGCCGGGCGTGGTCGACACGCCGATGTGGGAGCAGGTCGATGCGCTGTTCGCGCGCTACGAGAACCGGCCGCTCGGCGAGAAGAAGCGGCTTGTCGGCGAAGCCGTGCCGCTCGGCCGCATGGGCGTGCCCGGCGACCTGACGGGTGCCGCGCTGTTCCTCGCGTCGGCCGACGCCGACTACATTACCGCCCAGACGCTGAACGTCGACGGCGGCAACTGGATGAGCTGAGACATGGCGCCGCTCGCACGCGCAACCGCCGAACCACGAGGGCACGCATGATGGCCGAGATCGTCGTCGCCGGCGAACTGCTGGCCGAATTCGTCGCCGCCGAACGCGGCCAGGGTTTCGACACGCCGGGCCTGTTCGCCGGGCCGTTCCCGAGCGGCGCGCCGGCGATCTTCGCCGATCAGGCCGCGCGGCTGGGCGCGCGCGTCGCGTACGCGGGCTGCGTCGGTCGCGATGCGTTCGGTGACGCGATCGTCGCACGGCTCGAACGCGACGGCGTCGACGTGGCGCGCATCCGCCGCGTGGCCCGCCCGACCGGCACCGCGTTCGTCGCGTATCGCGACGACGGGTCGCGCAGCTTCGTGTTTGCGCTGTCCACCAGCGCGGCCGCCTGCGTCGATGCATCCGACGTCGATGCCGCGATGTTCGACGGCTGCCGCTACTTCCACGTGATGGGCTCGTCGCTGACGAGCGAATCGGCGATCGCGGCGGTGCAGCGCGGCGTGTTCGAGGCGGCGCGCGTCGGCGCGAAGGTGTCGTTCGATCCGAACGTGCGGCCCGAGATGCTGAGCTTCCGCCCGATGCGCGCGGCGCTCGACGCGATGCTCGCCGCGTGCCACCTGTTCCTGCCGAGCGAGGCCGACCTGCCGTTCTTTTGCGGGCCGCAGCCGGCCGAACGCGCGATCGCGGGCCTGCTCGCGACGCATCCGTTGCTCGAGCGCGTCGTGCTCAAGCGCGGCGCGGCCGGCAGCGTCGCGTTCGATCGCGCGAGCCGTGTCGAGGCGCAGGCCTGCGCGGTCGACGAACTCGATCCGACGGGCGCCGGCGACTGCTTCGGCGGCACGCTGGTCGCGAGTCTCGTCGCCGGCCTGCCGATCGACGTGGCATTGCGCCGTGCGAACGCGGCCGGCGCGATCGCGGTCACGCGGCGCGGTCCGATGGAGGGCAACAGCGGCGCCGCCGAGATCGACCGTTTCCTGACCGAACGAGGTATCGCATGTCCGGCCTGACTCCCACCGCCGAGCGCACGCGCACCGCGCATGCCGACGCCGTGCTGCGGATGATCTTCGACGCGAATCGCGCGGATGCGCAGCGCGGCATCTATTCGATCTGCAGCGCGCACCGGCTCGTGCTGGAAGCCGCATGCGAAGCCGCGCGCGCGGACGGCTCGCCGCTGCTGATCGAGGCCACCTGCAACCAGGTGAATCATCTCGGCGGCTATACGGGCATGACGCCCGCCGACTTCCGGCGCGACGTCGATGCGATCGCGCAGCGCTGCGGGCTCGCGCCGTCGGCCCTCGTGCTCGGCGGCGATCATCTGGGGCCGAACCCGTGGCGGCACCGCCGCGCGGCCGATGCGATGCGCGAAGCGGCCGCGATGGTCGAGGCCTACGTCGAAGCCGGTTTCGAAAAGATCCACCTCGACGCGAGCATGGCCTGCGCGGACGATCCCGCGCGGCTCGACGATCGCACGATCGCCGCGCGCGCGGCCGAGCTGTGCCGCGCGGCGGAAGCGGCAGCCGCGCGCGCCGGCACCGCGCCCGTCTACGTGATCGGCACCGAGGTGCCGACGCCGGGCGGCGAAGTGGCGGGCGACGGCGGCGCGGGCGGCGCGGCGATGGCGCACATCGCGGTCACGCGCAGCGACAGCATCGCCGCGACGCTCGACGCGCACCGCAGCGCCTTCGCCGCGGCCGGGCTCGACGACGCATGGACGCGCGTGGTCGCGATCGTCGCGCAGCCGGGCGTCGACTTCGACGATCGCCACGTGCTCGACTACGACAGCACGAAGGCCGCATCGCTCGGCGCGAGCATCCTGCGTACGCCGCGCCTCGTGTTCGAAGCGCATTCGACCGACTACCAGACCGAAGGCGCGCTCGCCGCGCTCGTGCGCGACCACTTCGCGGTGCTGAAGGTCGGCCCCGCGCTGACCTTCGCGCTGCGCGAGGCGCTGTTCGCGCTGACCTTCATCGAGGATGCGCTGATCGACGACGCCGCGCAGCGCTCGCGGCTGCGCGACGTGGTCGACGCCGCGATGCGCGCGCAGCCCGAGCACTGGGCGCCGTACTACCGCGGCGACGAGACCGAGCAGCGGCTCGCGCGCCAGTTCAGCTACAGCGACCGGATCCGTTACTACTGGCTGCAGCCGGCCGTCGCGGCGGCGGTCGAGCAGCTGTTCGACAACCTCGCGCGGCAACCGGTGCCCGAAACGCTCGTCGCGCAGTGGCTGCCGGACGTGTACGCGGCGTGCCGCGCGGGCGGCCTCGCGAAAGCGCCGCGCACATGGGTGCGCCACCGGATACGCGACGTGATCGCGCACTATGCGCGCGCGTGCGGAATGCAGCGGCCGGCGTGACGGGCCGCGAAGGAAACGACGCAATAACGATGCAATAACGACGCAGTTCGAACAATCACAGGAGACATGCCATGCAACGAAAGATGCTCGACGCCGCCGTACGCTGCTTCGCCGGCGCCGCGTTCGCGACGGCCGCCTGCGCCGCATCCGCCGGCACGCTGACGATCGCGACGCTGAACAACCCCGACATGATCGAGCTGAAGAAGCTGTCGCCGGCGTTCGAGAAGGCGAACCCCGACATCAAGCTGAACTGGGTGATCCTCGAGGAGAACGTGCTGCGCCAGCGCGCGACCACCGACATCACGACCGGCAGCGGCCAGTTCGACGTGATGGCGATCGGCACCTACGAGACGCCGCAGTGGGGCAAGCGCGGCTGGCTCGCGCCGATGACGGGGCTGCCCGCCGATTACGACCTGAACGACATCGTGAAGACCGCGCGCGACAGCCTGTCGTACAACGGCCAGCTCTACGCGCTGCCGTTCTACGTCGAAAGCTCGATGACGTTCTACCGGAAAGACCTGTTCGCGGCGAAGGGGCTCAAGATGCCCGACCAGCCGACCTACGACCAGATCGCCGAATTCGCGGACAAGCTCACCGACAAGGCGAAGGGCACCTACGGCATCTGCCTGCGCGGCAAGGCCGGCTGGGGCGAGAACATGGCGTACGTGTCGACGGTCGTGAACACGTTCGGCGGGCGCTGGTTCGACGAGAACTGGAACGCGCAGCTCACGTCGCCCGAGTGGAAGAAGGCGATCACGTTCTACGTGAATCTGCTGAAGAAAGACGGCCCGCCGGGAGCGAGCTCGAACGGCTTCAACGAAAACCTGACGCTGACCGCATCGGGCAAGTGCGCGATGTGGATCGACGCGACGGTCGCGGCCGGGATGCTCTATAACAAACAACAGTCGCAGGTTGCCGACAAGATCGGCTTCGCGGCCGCGCCGGTCGCCGTCACGCCGAAGGGCTCGCACTGGCTGTGGGCGTGGGCGCTGGCCGTGCCGAAGACGTCGAAGCAGCAGGACGCCGCGCGCAAGTTCATCGCGTGGGCGACCTCCAAGCAGTACGTCGAGATGGTCGGCAAGGACGAAGGCTGGGCGTCGGTGCCGCCGGGCACGCGCACGTCGACCTACCAGCGCCCCGAGTACAAGGCCGCCGCGCCGTTCTCGGACTTCGTGCTGAAGGCGATCGAGACGGCCGATCCGAACGATCCGTCGCTGAAGAAGGTGCCGTACACGGGCGTGCAGTACGTCGGGATTCCTGAATTCCAGTCGTTCGGCACGGTGGTCGGCCAGGCGATCGCCGGTGCGGTGGCCGGCCAGATGACGGTCGACCAGGCGCTCGCCGCCGGACAGGCCGCGGCGGACCGCGCGGTGCGCCAGGCCGGCTACAAGAAGTAACGCGTCCCGCACCGTGCGCGTCGTCGCGCGCGGTGCGGGTCGCGCCAGCAGAAAGGCGGGCAGGCCGTTCGCACCCGCGCCTCAACCGGAGGGACTCCGATCATGCGTCATTTACGTCTTCCCCTGAGCCACGCGCCGTCGGTCGGCGATGCGGCGTCGCCGCCGGGCGCACCGCGCCGCGCGCGCGGCGGCGCACGCTGGCTCGTCTCGCCGTCCGTCGCGGTGCTGCTGCTGTGGATGTCGATTCCGCTCGCGATGACGATCTGGTATTCGTTCTCGCGCTACAACCTGCTGAACCCGGACGTGAAGGGTTTCGCCGGGCTCGACAACTACCGCTTCCTCGCGACCGATCCGTCGTTCCTGCCGGCGATCTGGCACACGCTCGTGCTGATCGGCGCGGTGCTCGCGATCACGGTGGTCGGCGGCGTGCTGATGGCCGTGCTGTTCGACCGCAAGTTCTACGGGCAGGGCATCGCGCGCCTGCTCGCGATCGCGCCGTTCTTCGTGATGCCGACGGTGGCCGCGCTGATCTGGAAGAACATGATCCTGCATCCGGTGTACGGGCTCGTCGCGACCGCGATGCGCGCGCTCGGGATGACCCCGATCGACTGGTTCGCCGATTACCCGCTCACCGCCGTGATCATGATCGTCGCGTGGCAGTGGCTGCCGTTCGCGTTCCTGATCCTGTTCACCGCGATCCAGTCGCTCGACCAGGAGCAGAAGGAAGCCGCGCGCATCGACGGCGCCGGCCCGATCGCGATGTTCTTCTACATCACGCTGCCGCACCTGAAGCGCGCGATCGCCGTGGTCGTGATGATGGAGACCATCTTCCTGCTGTCGATCTTCGCGGAGATCTACACGACGACGGGCGGCGGCCCGGGCGACGCGACCACCAACCTGTCGTACCTGATCTATGCGCTCGGCCTGCAGCAGTTCGACGTCGGCCTCGCGTCCGCGGGCGGGATCATCGCCGTCGTGGTTGCGAACGTCGTGTCGTTCTTCCTCGTGCGGATGCTCGCGCGCAACCTGAAGGGAGAGTACGAGAAATGAGCGACCTCACTTTCGAAGGCCGGCGCACGCCGGCCGCGTTCGACCTCGTGCGGCGTGCGCTGCCCGGCGCGCTCGCTTGGCTCATCGCGCTGCTGCTGTTCTTCCCGATCTTCTGGATGGCGATCACCGCATTCAAGACCGAGCAGCAGGCGTATGCATCGACGCTGTTCTTCGTGCCGACGCTCGACAGCTTCCGCGAGGTGTTCGCACGCAGCAACTACTTCGCGTTCGCGTGGAATTCGGTGCTGATCTCGGCGGGCGTCACGGTGATCTCGCTGCTGCTCGCGGTGCCGGCCGCCTACGCGATGGCGTTCTTCCCGAACCACCGCACGCAGAAGGTGCTGCTGTGGATGCTGTCGACCAAGATGATGCCGTCGGTCGGCGTGCTGGTGCCGATCTACCTGCTGTGGAAGAACGCGGGGCTGCTCGATACCGTGTCGGGCCTCGTGATCGTCTACACGCTGATCAACCTGCCGATCGCGGTGTGGATGACCTTCACGTACTTCAACGAGATCCCGAAGGACATCCTCGAAGCCGGCCGCATCGACGGCGCATCGACGTGGCAGGAGATCGTCTACCTGCTGATGCCGATGGCGCTGCCGGGGCTTGCGTCCACCGCGCTGCTGCTCGTGATCCTGTCGTGGAACGAGGCGTTCTGGAGCATCAACCTGTCGAGCTCGAACGCCGCGCCGCTGACCGTGTTCATCGCGTCGTACTCGAGCCCCGAGGGCCTGTTCTGGGCGAAGCTGTCCGCAGCTTCCCTGCTCGCGGTCGCGCCGATCCTGATCGTCGGCTGGCTGTCGCAGAAGCAGCTCGTGCGCGGTCTCACGTTCGGAGCGGTCAAATGAGCGCGGCCGGCGAAGGGACGAACGTGCTGATCTGCGACTGCGACGGCGTGCTGATCGACAGCGAGGCCGTGGCCGCCGACGTGATCGTGCGCGAGCTCGATGCGCGCTGGCCGGGTGTCGATGCGCGGCCGGCGGTGATGCCGCTGCTCGGGCTGCGCATCGAGCGCGTGCTGGCCGGCGCGGGCGAAGCGGCCGGACGCGCGCTGTCGGCCGACGACGTCGACGCGATTCGCCGCGCGGTCGAGGCGGCGGCCGTCAATGCGCCGATGGTCGACGGCATCGACGCGGCGCTGGCCGCGATCCGGCTGACCACGGCATGCGCGAGCAACAGCTACCGCGCATACGTCGAGGCGGCGCTCGCGCGCACCGGCCTCGCGCGCTTCTTCGGCGACCGGCTGTTCTGCGCGGACGCCGTCGCGCGCCCGAAGCCGGCGCCCGACGTGTATCTCGCGGCCGCGCACGCGCTCGGCGTCGTGCCCGCGCAATGCCTCGTCGTCGAGGACAGCGCGACCGGCATCACCGCGGCCGCCGCGGCCGGCATGACCGTGCTCGGCTTCGTCGGCGGCGGGCATGCGTCGGCCGCGCAGATCGACGCGCTGCGCGGGATCGGCGCGCGTCACGTATTCGACGACATGCACGAGCTGCCCGGCTACGTCGCGCGCTGGCAGGCGACGGGCGCGGTGCTGCCGAACTAGCAACCACGAACGATTGCGCGCCGCGCTCGAACGACGCGGCGCATCACGAACGAACGGAGACAGACCATGGCAAGCGTGCTCCTGCGCAACATCGCGAAGCGCTACGACGACACCGAAGTGCTGCGCAACGTGAACCTCGACATCGCCGACGGCGAATTCGTCGTGTTCGTCGGGCCGAGCGGCTGCGGCAAATCCACGTTGATGCGAATGATCGCCGGGCTCGAGGACATCTCGAGCGGCGACCTGCTGATCGACGGCGCGAAGGTCAACGACGTGCCGAGCGCGAAGCGCGGCATCGCGATGGTGTTCCAGTCGTATGCGCTGTATCCGCACATGACGCTGTACGACAACATGGCGTTCGGCCTGAAGCTCGCCGGCGCGAAGAAGCCCGAGATCGACCAGGCGGTGAAGCAGGCCGCGAAGATCCTGCACATCGATCATCTGCTCGACCGCAAGCCGAAGCAGCTGTCGGGCGGCCAGCGGCAGCGCGTCGCGATCGGCCGCGCGATCACGCGCAAGCCGAAGGTGTTCCTGTTCGACGAACCGCTGTCGAACCTCGACGCCGCGCTGCGCGTGAAGATGCGGCTGGAGTTCGCGCGGCTGCACGACGAGCTGAAGACGACGATGATCTACGTGACGCACGACCAGGTCGAGGCGATGACGCTCGCGGACAAGATCGTCGTGCTGTCGGGCGGCGCGGTGCAGCAGGTCGGCACGCCGAACGCGCTGTATCACGCGCCGGCGAACCAGTTCGTCGCGGGCTTCATCGGCTCGCCGAAGATGAATTTCCTGAAGGGCACGGTCGAGTCGGCCGATGCGACGGGCGTGCTGGTGCGCTTCGGCAGCGGCGAGACGCAGCGCGTCGCGGTCGAAGCGGCGGGGCTGCAGCGCGGTGCGGCGGTGACGGTCGGCGTGCGGCCCGAGCACCTGATCGTGGGGCAGGCCGCGACCGGTGTGGCCGCGCGGACGATGGCCGTCGAATCGCTCGGCGATGCCGCGTATCTGTACGCGGAGTCGGCCGTCGCACCGGACGGACTGATCGCGCGGATTCCGCCGCTCGACACGTACCGCACCGGCGAGGCGCTGCACGTGCATGCGCAGGCCGAGCACTGCCACCTGTTCGACGAAAACGGGCAGGCGTTCCGGCGGCTCAGCGTGCACGCGAAGGCGGCGTGAGGGCGCGCGCCGGTCAGAGGCGCAGGTGCGCGGCCAGGTGGTCGACGAACGCGCGCAGCTTCGGCGTCGGATGGCGGCCTGACGGCCACAGCACGTAGACCGGCGTGCGGCTCGCGACGTGCTCGGCGAGCACCGCGCGCAGCGTGCCGTCGTCGAGCGCGTCGCGCACGAAGAACTCGGGCAGACACGCGATGCCGAGCCCGCGCAGCGTGAAGCACAGGCGTGTTTCCGCGTTGTTGCTGACCATCGATACCGGCACCTCCGGCGGCGTGCCGGCGCGCGGCGCGCGCAACGGCCAGATCTCGAGCTTGCCGCTGCTCGGGAAGCGGAAGTGCAGGCAGCGGTGCTGCGCGAGATCGGCCGGCGTGCGCGGCGTGCCGTGCCGCTCGAGGTAGTCGGGCGACGCGACGAGGTGCTGGCGGAAGTAGCCGAGCAGCCGCGACGACAGCCGCGAATCCGTCGGCCGGCCGGTGCGCAGCACCACGTCGAAGCCTTCGTCGACCACGTCGACGATCCGGTCGTTGAAGTCGATGTCGAGCTCGATCTCCGGATACGCGGCCATGAAATCGGCGAGCACCGGCAGCAGCAGCGTGCCGATCGTCGGCAGGCTCATGCGCAGTCGCCCGCGCGGCGCTTCGGCGCTGTGCGTCAATTCCTGCTCGGCCGCATCGATCTCCGCGATCACGCGCCGGCATCGTTCGAGAAAGCGCGCGCCTTCCGCGGTCAGCGTGATGCTGCGCGTGCTGCGGTGAAAGAGCCGCACGTTCAGCCGGGCCTCGAGCCGCGCGATGCGCTTGCCGATCGCGGACGCCGACAGCCCGAGCGCGCGGCCGGCCGCAACGAAGCTGCGCGTTTCCGCGACCTGGACGAACACGACGAAGCCGCCAAGATTTTCCATGGAGGTTCCCGATTGCGGACACCGATGTCCGGAGTGTCCGGAACTCTAACCCGGTTTTTCTTCCCGCGCCGGCTCCCTACGATGGGCGTTCCTTCATCGTTCAAGGTCACGCCATGTCATCCCTGCTTGTCACTGCCCATCGCGGCGAACCGGACGCCGCGCCCGATCGCGCGCGGGCCGAGATGCGGTACGAAGGAATGCACGGGCGCGCCGTCGCCGACGTGCGCGATGCGGGGCATCGCGTCGACGACCGGAGCGCGGCATGAGCGAATGCGTATCCGTTTCCGACTCCGCGTCCGTCTCCGACCGGGCGGCCGATCCGGCATCGGGTTCGTCTGCCCCGGTGCGCGCGCGCCTGCCGGTCGCGAACCTGCTGGCGCTGGCGACCGCCGGCTTCATCACGATCCTCACCGAAGCGTTGCCGGCCGGCCTGCTGCCGTTGATGAGCGTCGACCTGCACGTGACCGAGGCGCTGATCGGCCAGCTCGTGACCGTCTATGCGCTCGGCTCGATCGTCGCGGCGATTCCGCTCGTCGCCGCGACGCGCGCGATGCGCCGGCGCCCGCTGCTGATCGCGGCGCTGGCCGGCTTCGTCGTGTCGAATGCGCTGACGGCCGCGTCGCCGTACTACGCGCTCACGCTTGCCGCGCGCTTCGTCGCGGGCATGTCGGCCGGGCTGCTGTGGGCGCTGCTGGCCGGCTATGCGAGCCGGATGGTCGACGCGTCGGCGCGCGGCCGCGCGATCGCGGTCGCGATGCTCGGTGCGCCGGTCGCGATGTCGATCGGCATCCCGGCCGGGACCGCGCTCGGCGCGATGTTCGGCTGGCGCATCGCGTTCGCGGGCATCACGGTCGCGGCGCTCGCGCTGATCGGCTGGATCCGGCTGCGCGTGCCCGACTATCCGGGGCAGCAGGCCGGCACACGCGAGCCGGTGCTCGGCGCGCTCACGCTGCCGGGCGTGCGGCCGGTGCTGGTCGTGATGTTCGCGTACGTGCTCGCGCACAACATGCTGTACACGTACATCGCACCGTTTCTCGCGGGCGTGCGGATGGGCGCGCAAGTCGATGCGGTGCTGTTCGTGTTCGGCGTCGCGTCGCTGGTCGGCATCGCCCTGACGGGCGCATGGATCGGCGCCGCGCAGCGGCGGCTGACGCTCGCGAGCATCGCGCTGTTCGCGCTTGCTGCGGCGATGCTCGGTGCGGGTGCCGGGATGACGATCGTCTATGCGGGTGTCGCGTTGTGGGGGCTCGCGTTCGGCGGCGCGCCGACGCTGTTCCAGACGGCCACCGCGAACGCGGCCGGCGACGCGGCCGATGTCGCGCAGTCGATGCTGGTGACGGTGTGGAACCTCGCGATCGCGGGCGGCGGCATCGCGGGCGGCATGCTGCTCGGCGCGACGGGCGCGGGGTCGATTCCGTGGGTGCTCGTCGCGCTGCTGGCGGCGGCGTGGCTCGGCGCATGGCGCGCGCACCGGCATGCGTTTCCGGCACCGCGCGCGGCCGTTGCCGCGTGAGCCTGCGGCGGCGTCAGGCCGCCTTCGCTTCGAGCGCCGCGCGTGCGCAGGTTTCGTCGGTGACGAGCCCCGACAGCCAGCCGCCGCGCAGCGCGGCGATCACCGCGTCGCGCTTCTTCGGGCCGCCGGCGAATGCGATCGTCGGGCGCCTGGGCGGCGTGCCGAGCGCGACGCTCGTCACGCGTCCGCTCGTCGAGACGTCGATCCGCTTGCCCTGCGCATCGATCGGCACGCCGAGCAGTTCGGCCACCGCGCCGAGCGCGGTCATCTCGTCGCGCTCCTGCTCGGTGATGAAGCCGTCTTCGTAGAGCGGGCAGTGCGGGCCGATGTTGCCGACCCCGACGAACGCGACGTCGGCCTGGCCCGACAGCGCATCGACGATCCGGTACAGCCGGTGATTGCACCATTGCGCGCGCTCGGCGGCGCTGTCGGCGAACAGCGGCGCGGGCAGCAGGAAGTGCTTGCTGCCGGTTTTTTCGGAGATGTACTGCGCGACGTCGTAGCGGTTCGACGAGCCGTCGGCCGCGATCGCGCCGACCATCGATACGAGGCGGTGCTGCGGCCGGTCGATCTGCGCGATCTGTGCGACTGCGGCCTTCAGCGTCCGGCCGCTGCTCACGGCGATCACCATCGGCCGCGTCTCGTTCAGGTAGCGCTCCATCACCTGCGCGCCGGCGACCGCGAGCTTGCGGTCGATCGCTTCGGGCGCGTCGGCATCGACGGGCACGACTTCGCACATCGCGAGGCCATAGCGTTTCGACAACTGCGCGCCGAGGTCGAGACAGTCGGCGAGCTGATGATCGACGCGCACGCGGATCAAATTCTTCTCGACCGCGAACGCGACGAGGCGCTGCGCGACCGGGCGCGACACCTGCAGCTTCTCGGCGATTTCGTTCTGCGTGTCGCCCGCGACGTAGTAGAGCCACGCGGCACGCGTGGCGAGATCGAGTTTTTCTGAGGACTTGGACACGATAGCGGTTCGGTTCGGATCTGGGGGCCGCCCCCGCGGGCCGGCCGTCGGGCGGCGCAACGGCATCCACTGTAACGTATGTCGGGCGCGCGGCCGAGGGCCGCTGCGCGTCGCGGCGGCGCTTACGCGAGCCGCGCGCGCGACGGTTCGTAAAGCGGGCGCACGTGACGGTACAGCGCGCGGAATGCGTCGAGGCGCTCGCGCAGCAGCACGTGACGCGCGGCGTCGGGCGCGTATTCGGCGCGCACCGGCGGCTTGGTCAGCACCGCATGCGGATCGCCGCCGACGGCGAGCCAGCCGAGTCGTGCCGCACCGAGCGCCGCGCCCGTTTCGCCGCCGCCGTGCTGGCGCGTATGCACGTTCAGCGCATCGGCGATCAGTTGCGCCCAGAACGCGCTGCGTGCGCCGCCGCCGATCAGCGACAGCCGGTCGGTTTCCACGCCGGCCGTATGCAGCGCATCGAGGCCGTCGGCGAGGCCGAGCGTCACGCCTTCGAGCACCGCGTAGCCGAGATGCGCGCGTTCGGTCGCATGCGTCATCCCGAAGAACACGCCCTGCGCGTACGGATCGTTGTGCGGCGTGCGCTCGCCCGACAGGTAGGGCAGGAACAGCGGCGCCGTCGCGAGCGCATCGGCGTCGAGCGCTTCGATTTCGGCGAGCAGCGCGGGCTCGTCGGTGCCGGTCAGCTTGCAGACCCAGCGCAGGCAGCTCGCGGCCGACAGCACGACGCTCATCAATTGCCAGCGATCGGGAATCGCGTGACAGAACGCATGCACGGCCGACGCCGGATTCGGCATGAAGCGGTCGCCGACCACGCTCAGCACGCCCGACGTGCCGAGCGACACGAAGCCGTCGCCCGCATGGATCGCGCCGATGCCGAGCGCGCTCGTCGCGTTGTCGCCGCCGCCGCCCGCCACGACGACGGCCTCCGACAGCCCGAGTTCGCGCGCGACATCCGCGCGCAGCGTGCCGGACGGCGCGTTGCCTTCGACGATGCGCGGCATCTGGTCGCGCGTCATGTCGCATGCGGCGAGCAGCGCGTCGGACCAGTCGCGGCGCGCGACGTCGAGCCACAGCGTGCCGGCCGCGTCGGACGGGTCGGACACCTTCGCGCCCGTGAGCCGGAAGCGCAGGTAATCCTTCGGCATCAGCACGCACGCGGTGGCGGCGAACACGTCGGGTTCGTGCTTCGCGACCCACAGCAGCTTCGGCGCGGTGAAGCCGGGCATCGCCAGGTTGCCGGCCAGCGCGTGCAGATCGGGCGCGCGTTCGGTGAGCAGCGCGCATTCGTCGGCGCTGCGCATGTCGTTCCACAGGATCGCCGGGCGCAGCACGCGGTCGTCGCGGCCGAGCAGCACCGCGCCGTGCATCTGGCCCGACAGGCCGATCCCGCGCACCTGCGCGAATGCGTGAGGATGCCGTTCGCGCAGCGCCGCGAGCGCGGCGAGCGTGCCCTGCCACCAGTCGTCCGGATGCTGTTCCGCCCAGCGCGGATGCGGCCGCGACACGCTGAACGGCGTGCCCGCGGTGCCGACCACCGTGCCGTCGGGGGCCAGCAGCAGCACCTTCACTTCCGAGGTGCCGAGGTCGATGCCGAGATACATGAGCGATCCGTTCCGTCAGTGAGGAGCCGCTACTTTAGCCGCACGCACGCGTGCATGCCAACGCAGGTTCGCCCGGATGCGCGGCCGCTTGCCAGCGGCCGGCTGCCGGGTATCGGGCCGCGTCAGCGCTGCGCGAGCCATGCGTCCACGCGTGCGAGCCCCGCGCGCAGCGCGTCGAACAGCGCGGCGTTGCCGGCGAGCGAGCCCCACAGCGCGCGGCTCGCGCACAGCGCGACGACCGGGTCGTCGGCTTCCACGATCGCGCGCGCGGCGCCTTCGTCCATTACGCCGTCCTGGTAGGCATACGGCAAGAGGCCGCGTGCCCGGCGTTCGAGAAAGCGCAGGAACAGCGCCGGCAATACGGCGGTGGCGACCGGCGCCGCGCCGCGCGCGAACGACTCGACGAGCGTCGGCGCGATGAAGCCGGGAATCTTCGAGAAGCCGTCGGCCGCGACGCGCTGGTTCGTGTCGAGCACGTACGGGTTGCCGAAGCGTTCGAGCACGACGTCGCGATAGCGTTCGAGGTCGAGCGGGCTCGGGGTGAGGCACGGGATCACGTCCTGCGTCACGTAGTCGTGCGCGAAGTGGCGGATCGCCGCGTCGTGCGTGCCTTCGTGGATATACGTGTGGCCGGCGAGCGTGCCGGCCCATGCGATGCAGCTGTGCGTCGCGTTGAGGATGCGGATCTTCGCTTCCTCGTACGGATGCACGTCGTCGACCAGTTCCGCGCCGGCCAGCTCCCAGCGCGGCCGGCCGGCCGCGAAGCGGTCCTCGATCACCCACTGGATGAACGATTCGCCCATCACCGGGCACGCATCGTCGACGCCGGTTGCCGCGCGCACGCGTTCGCGCACGTCGTCGGTCGGGCGCGGCGTGATGCGGTCGACCATCGCGCTCGGCGTCGCGACATGGGCGTCGAACCATGCGAGCAGGTCGGTCTGGCCACGCCGTTCGAGGAATTCGCGCATGCCCGCGCGAAAGCGCGCGCCGTTGTTGCGCAGGTTGTCGCAGCTTTGCAGCGTGAGCGGGCCCGCGTCGCGCTTCACGCGTTCGGCGAGCAGCGCCGCGAGCGCGCCGTACAGCGTCGTGCGCGCGCCCTGCAGATCGGCCGCGAGATCCGCGTTCGCGAGGTCGAGCCGGTTGTGTTCGTCGAGGTAGTAGCCGCCCTCGGTGACGGTGAACGACACGATCCGGCACGCCGGGTCGGCGCCGGCGTCGACCAGTGCGGCGAGGTCGATCGACCACGGCAGCACGCACGAGATCGCGCGGATCGTCTCGTACGCGCGCTCGCCTTGCGGCGTGACGGTTTCCAGCGTGTATTCGCCGTGTTGCGCGGCGAGCGCATCCATCGTCGCGCGCATGTCGTCGCGGATGTTGCCGACGGTCAGCGACCAGCGTTCGTCGGCCGGCACGGCCGCGTTCACGCGGTGCAGATACCACGCCTGGTGCGCGCGGTGGAACGAGCCGGCACCGATGTGCAGCAGCACGGGCGTGCGGGCGGAGGGCGATGCGGTCATCAGGTGTCTCCTGTCGCGAGCGGATCGCGCTCGGCCTGGCTGCCGCCGCGATCCATGCTGACGAATACGATCATTTGCTCTTCATGTGAGCGAATGATCGTATTCGGGCAAGCGAAAGTCAAGGCAACGGCGTGGCATTTCGATGGTGCGCTGCGGCGGCCGGCGATGCGCGGGCGCCGCGCGGCAGCAGCGGGGTGGGCGTCAGCGCCCGTCGGCGCGCGTCAATGCGACGAGTTCGTCGAGCAGCTTGCCGGCCGGGCCGGGCAGGATGCCGTGGCGGCGGCGGAATGCGGTGAGCGTGCGTACCGCGACGACTTCGCGCACGGGCAGCGTGTCGATCGTGCCGGCGCGCCGTTCGGCGCCGTACATCGGCTCGGCCATCCAGCTCAGGAAGTCCGCATGCGCGACGAGGCTCTTCAGCGTCGTGACCGAGCGCGTCTCGACCGCGATGTCGGGCAGCGCCAGCCCGTGCGCGTCGAAGGTCGCGCGCATGTGGTCGAACGGCGCGGTGCCGCGCGGCGGAATCGCCCAGCGCGCGTGCAGCGTGTCGGTGAGCGTCGGCGCGCGGCCGAGCGCGCGCAGCGGATGGTGCGGCGCCGCAACGATATGGCTGCGATCTTCCCAGCGGCACTCGGGAATCGCGACGATCTCGTCGGTGTCGGGCCCGTGCGCGGACAGCGCGAGATCGATCTCGTGCTTGTGCAGCCCTTCCGCGAGCCGGTCCCATACGCCTTCGAGGATCTCGACGCGCAGGTTCGGCCAGCGGTCGAGCACGCGGCCGACCGCGACCGGCAGCACGAGGCTCGCGATGCTGCCCACCGCGCCGACCTTGATCGTGCCCTTCGCGAAGCCGCGCATCGCGTCGAGCTCCTCGCGCGCGTGCTCGGCCTCGTGCTGCAGCAGCGTCGCGTGCGGCAGCAGCGCGTCGCCGAACGCGGTGAGCTGCACGCCTTTCGAATGGCGCTCGAACAGCGGCGCGCCGACCTGGTCCTCGAGCCGCTTCAGGATCCGGCTCAGCGCCGGCTGCGTGACGTGCAGCGCGTCGGCCGCGCGGCCGAGGCTGCCGCACGCGACGATGGTCGTGAATGCCCGCAATTGTCGGAGATCGAAAGTCATGCCGAAACGTAATGGCTTTTCGCAAAAAATACAGTATCCGCGAATGACCAGCGCTTCGATACTGTGGAAACCGCCAAGCCACCGAGGAGACGCCCGAGCATGTCCGGCACCCCGTCCCATTCCGCCGCACCGATCACCGTCCGCGACGCCGTCATCGACCTGTTCCGCCAGTTCGGCATCGACCGCGTGTTCGGCAATCCCGGCTCGACCGAGCTGCCGATGTTCCGCGATTTCCCCGCCGATTTCAGCTACGTGCTCGGCCTGCAGGAGGCCGTCGTGGTCGGGATGGCGGACGGCCATGCGCAGGCCACCGGCAACGCGGCCGTCGTGAACCTGCATTCGGCGGCCGGTGTCGGCAACGCGATGGGCAACCTGTTCACCGCGTTCAAGAACCGTACGCCGCTGATCGTCACCGCCGGCCAACAGGCGCGCGCGATCCTGCCGTTCGATCCGTTTCTCGGCGCGACGCAGGCCGCCGAGCTGCCGAAGCCGTACGTGAAGTGGAGCATCGAGCCCGCCCGGGCGCAGGACGTGCCGGCGGCGATCGCGCGTGCGTACCGGATCGCGATGCAGGAGCCGCGCGGGCCGGTGTTCGTGTCGATTCCGGTCGACGACTGGGACCAGCCGGCCGCGTTGCTGCCGCCCCGCGCCGTGAGCAGCATCGTGCGGCCCGATCCCGACGCGCTCGCGCGGCTCGCCGACGCGCTCGATGCCGCGCGGCGTCCCGCGCTGGTGGTCGGCGCGGCCGTCGATCGCGCCGGCGCGTGGGACGACGTCGTGCGGCTCGCCGAGCGGCACCGTGCGCGCGTGTACGTCGCGCCGATGTCGGGGCGCTGCAGCTTTCCCGAGGACCATCCGCTGTTCGCCGGCTTCCTGCCCGCGATCCGCGAGAAGATCGTCGCGCGGCTCGACGGGCACGACCTCGTGTTCGCGTTCGGCGCGCCCGCGTTCACCTATCACATCGAGGGATTCGGCCCGCACGTGCCGCCGGGCGCCGCGCTCGTGCAGCTCGTCGACGATCCCGGCATCGCGGCGTGGACGCCGTCGGGCGACGCGGTGGTCGGCAACCTGCGGCTCGCGGCGCGCGACCTGCTGGCGCGACCGGCGCCGCCGGAGCGGCCGATGCCGGCGCCGAGTCCGGCGCGCCCGCGCGTCGCCATGCCGCCCGCCGGCGAACGGATGTCGGTGGCGTTCGCGCTGCAGACGCTCGCCGACGTACGCGACGCACACGACATCGTCGTCGAGGAGGCGCCGAGCGCGCGGCCCGTGATGCAGGCGCATCTGCCGTTCACGCGCAGCGGCACGTTCTACACGATGGACAGCGGCGGGCTCGGCTACGGGATGCCGGCGGCGGTCGGCGTCGCGCTCGCGCGGCCGGGGCAGCGCGTGATCGCGCTGATCGGCGATGGGTCGAGCCTGTATTCGATCCAGGCGTTGTGGAGCGCCGCGCAGCTGAAGTTGCCGATCACGTTCGTGATCCTGAACAATCGTCGCTATGCGGCGCTGCAGGATTTCGCGCCGGTGTTCGGCTTCGGCCCCGACGATCCGGTGCAGGGCACCGATCTGCCCGACCTGAATTTCGTCGCGCTGGCGCAAGGGATGGGCTGCCGCGGCATTCGCGTGGCCGACGCCGCGCGCCTGCACGACACGTTGACCGACGCGCTGCGCGCCGCCGCGCCCGTCGTCGTCGAAATCGAAGTGGCCTGACGCGCAGCGCGCGTCGTTCCGGAGACTCCATGCAAACCGTATCGATGCTGATCGGCGGCGTACGCCGCGATTCGTCCAGCGGCGCGACGTTCGTGCGCCGCAACCCGCTCGACGGCGAAATTGCGTCGACCGCACCCGCGTGCACGGTCGACGATGCACGCGCGGCGGCCGACGCGGCGGCTCGTGCGTTTCCCGACTGGGCGGCACTTGGTCCCGGCGCGCGCCGCGCGCTGCTGCTCAAGGCCGCCGCCGCACTCGAAGCGAAGCACGACCAGTTTGTCGCCGCGATGGCGGCCGAAACCGGCGCGTCGGCGCTGTGGGCCGGCTTCAACGTGCACCTTGCCGCGAGCGGGCTCGTCGAGGCCGCGTCGCTGACCACGCAGATCGGCGGCGAGCTGATTCCGTCCGACGTGCCCGGCTCGCTCGCGATGGGCGTGCGGCAGCCGGCCGGCGTCGTGCTCGGCATCGCGCCGTGGAACGCGCCGGTGATCCTCGCGACGCGCGCGCTCGCGCTGCCGCTCGCGTGCGGCAACACGGTCGTGCTGAAGGGCTCGGAACTGTGTCCGGTCACGCACGGGCTGATCGTCGAGGCGTTGCAGGAGGCCGGTTTGCCGCCGGGTGTCGTGAACTTCGTGACGAACGCGCCCGACGATGCGGGTGCCGTCGTCGATGCATTGATCGCGCATCCGGCCGTGCGCCGCGTGAACTTCACCGGATCGACGCGCGTCGGGCGGATCGTCGCCGAAGCGTGCGCGCGCCACCTGAAACCGGCGGTGCTCGAACTCGGCGGCAAGGCGCCGTTCGTCGTGCTCGACGATGCCGATCTCGACGCGGCGGTGGCAGCGGCCGCATTCGGCGCGTTCGCGAATTCCGGGCAGATCTGCATGTCGACCGAACGGTTCGTCGTCGACGCATCGATCGCCGATGCGTTCGTCGCGAAGCTCGCCGACAAGGCGGCCTCGCTGCCGCTCGGCGACCCGCGCCACGGGCCCGTCGTGCTCGGCTCGCTGATCGACATGAAGGCCGTCGAGCGCTGCAACGCGCTGATCGACGATGCGCTCGCGCACGGCGCGACGCTCGCGTGCGGCGGCAAGTCCGGCAGCACGCTGTTCCCGGCGACGCTCATCGATCGCGTGACGCCCGCGATGCGGATCTATGCGGAGGAATCGTTCGGGCCGGTAAAGGGCATCGTGCGCGTCGACGGCGAAGAGGCGGCGATCCGCTGCGCGAACGACAACGCGTTCGGGCTGTCGTCGGCCGTGTTCAGCCGCGACATCGCGCGTGCGATGCGCGTCGCGGCACGCATCGAATCGGGCATCTGCCACGTGAACGGCCCGACCGTGCACGACGAGGCGCAGATGCCGTTCGGCGGCGTGAAGGACAGCGGCTTCGGCCATTTCGGCGGCAAGGCCGGGATCGCCGCGTTCACGGACCTGCGCTGGATCACCGTGCAGACCGCGCCGCGTCACTATCCGTTCTGAGAGGCCGCCGACGATGAAGATTGCGATTCTCGGCGCGGGCGCGATGGGCTCGCTGTTCGGCGGCTTGCTGGCCGAGCGGGGCGAGGCCGTCACGTTGATCGACGTGAACGACGCGCATCTCGACGCGATTCGTCGCGACGGTTTGCGCATCGACGACGATCGCGGCGAACGCCGCATCCGCACGCTGCATGCCGTGCGACCCGAAGCCGCGCATGCGGCGGCGCTTGCATCGCCCGACACGCCGTTCGATCTGCTGATCGTTTTCACCAAATCGACGCATACGCGCGCGGCGCTCGACGGCGTGCGCGCGTTGCTGGGCCCGCAGACGTCCGTGCTGACGCTGCAGAACGGGCTCGGCAACGTCGAGACGCTGAACGCGTTCGTGCCGCTCGAACGCATTCTGGTCGGCGTCACGACGTGGCCGGCCGACGTCGCCGGCCCCGGGCATGTGCGCTCGCACGGTGCCGGCACGATCCGCATGATGACGGCCGACGGTGCGGCGCGCCCGTTCGCGGCGACGGTGGCCGCCGCATTGTCGGATGCCGGGCTCGCCTGCTCGCTCGATGCCGACGTGTGGGCCGCAATCTGGGAGAAGGTCGCGTTCAACGCCGCGCTCAACACGCTGTGCGCGACGACGCGCTGCACGGTCGACCAGCTCGGCCGCCATGACGACGGGCTGCGGCTCGCGCTGGCGATCGCGGCCGAGACGGCCGCCGTCGCGCGTGCGAAAGGCATCGGCGTCGACGGCGAGCGCATCGCGCGCAACGTCGGGCATGCGATCCGCGAACATCGCGGCCACCGGCCGTCGATGCTGCAGGACGTGCTCGCGGGCCGCCGCACGGAGATCGACGCGATCAGCGGCAGGGTCGTCGCGGCCGCGCGCGAGACGGGCGTCGCGGTCCCGCATACCGACACGCTGCTCGCGCTGGTCAGGCTGATCGACGCGCGGAGCGACTGAGCATCGGGCCGGTCGCGGGTTCGCGGCGCGCGGCAGCACGGATGCGCCGCACGCGGGCGGACGGCGCGCGGCCGACACGGACTGGACAGGAAAGCTGAACGAGCCGGCGCATCGACGCCGGCCGCGCAGCACGAGATTCGGGCACGCGCCTGCGCGCCAGCCCGGGCAACTGGAGACGCCATGAAAGTCATCGAATGCCGTTGTCTTGCCGCGCGCCGTTCGCGCACATCGCCGCCGCCGCGCGGCACACGGGAGGCCGCATGAGCACGCGCGACGGATTGCCGCCGCCGTCGGTCGACATCGGCGCGACACTCGACGACGGGCCGTTTACGGCGATGCAGCGCGGCGTGGTGCTGCTCGCCGCGCTCGCGATCGTGCTCGACGGTTTCGACGGCCAGTTGATCGGCTTCGCGATTCCGGTGCTGATCCGCGAATGGGGAATCACGCGCGGCGCATTCGCGCCCGCGGTGGCGGCCGGACTGATCGGCATGGGCATCGGCAGCGCGTGCGCGGGGCTCGTCGCGGACCGCTTCGGCCGCCGCCAGGCCGTGATCGGCAGCGTGTTCCTGTTCGGCGTCGCGACCTGCGCGATCGGCTTCGCGCCGAACGTCGCCGCGATCGCGATGCTGCGCTTCTGCGCGGGGCTCGGGATCGGCGGCGCGCTGCCGACGGCCACGACGATGACGGCCGAATACACGCCCGCGCGGCGCCGCACGATGATGGTCACGGCGACGATCGTGTGCGTGCCGCTCGGCGGCATGCTGGCCGGGTTGTTCGCGCACGAGGTGCTGCCGCGCTACGGCTGGCGCGGGCTGTTCTTCGCGGGCGGCGCGCTGCCGCTCGTGCTCGGCTTCGTGCTCGTGCGCGCGCTGCCCGAATCGCCGCGCTATCTGGCGCGCCGCCCCGCGCGCTGGCCGGAACTCGGCGCGCTGCTCGCACGCATGCAGCGGCCGGTCGCGCCCGGCACCGTGTTCACCGATTTGCGCGATGCGCGTGCGCCCGGTGCGCGGGGCGGCTTCGGCGCGCTGTTCGCCGGCGGCCAGGCGCGCGACACGATCGCGCTGTGGTGTGCGTTCTTCATGTGTCTGCTCGCGGTGTACGCGGCATTCAGCTGGCTGCCGACGATGCTGGCCGCGAGCGGGCTCAGCGTGGCGGTCGCGGGCGCGGGGCTCACCGCGTACAACCTCGGCGGCGTGATCGGCGCGCTGCTGTGCGCGTGGGCGATCGCGCATGCCGGTTCGCGCTGGCCGCTCGCGCTGTGCAGCATCGGCGGCGCCGCGAGCGCGGCCTGGCTGATGGGCGTCGATGCGGGGCGTCACACGGGCTGGCTGATCGCCGGGCTCGGCCTGCACGGCCTGTTCGTCAACGCGGTGCAGTCGACGATGTATGCGCTCTGCGCGTACATCTATCCGACGGCGGTGCGCGCGACCGGCACCGCGAGCGCGCTCGCGTTCGGCCGGCTCGGCGCGATCCTCAGCGCGTTCGCCGGCGCGATCGTGATCACCACGGGCGGCGCGAATGCGTACCTGGCGATGCTGGCCGCCGCGATGGGCGTGGTCTGCGTCGCGCTGCTCGCGATGCGGCGGCACATTCCGCGATTGACGCGCGAACGGGCGTTGCCGCGCGAAGGAGAGGAACTGGCCCGCACGTCGTCGTGACGCGCGGGCGCATGGCGTGCGTTACAGCGTGGTCCGGACGTGCCACAGCTCGGGGAACAGCACGACGTCGAGCATCTTGCGCAGATACGGCGCGCCGCTCGTGCCGCCCGTGCCTTGCTTGAAGCCGATGATGCGCTCGACGGTCGTCACGTGACGGAAACGCCACTGGCGGAACGCATCCTCGAGATCGACGAGCTCCTCGGCCATTTCGTACAGCTCCCAGTGCTGCTGCGGATGACGATAGACCTCGAGCCATGCGGCCTCGACCGTTTCGTCGTGACGCATCGGCTGCGTCCAGTCGCGTTCGAGCCGCCCGGGCGCGATCGCGAAGCCGCGGCGCGCGAGCAGGCGCACGACCTCGTCGTAGAACGACGGCGCCTCGAGCGTCGCGCGCACCTGTTCGAGGATGTCGGGCCGGTGTGCATGCGGCTGCAGCATCTGCGCGTTCTTGTTGCCGAGCAGGAATTCGAGCTGACGATACTGGTACGACTGAAAGCCCGACGACTGGCCGAGATACGGCCGCATTGCCGAATATTCGGACGGCGTCATCGTCGACAGTACGTTCCATGCCTGCACGAGCTGCTCGAGAATGCGCGACACGCGCGCGAGCATCTTGAACGCGGGCGGCAGCGCATCGTCGCGCACGGCATCGAGCGCACCGCGCAGCTCGAACAGCGCGAGCTTCATCCACAGCTCGCTCGTCTGATGCTGGATGATGAACAGCATCTCGTTGTGATCGGGCGACAGCGGATGCTGCGCATCGAGGATCGAATTCAGCGACAGGTAGTCGCCGTAGCTCATCGACTTCGAAAAATCGAGCTGCGCGTCGTGCCAGCCGGCTTGCGCGGCGGCATCGCCGGGCACGTGCGGCGCTTCGTGGGCCTGAGCGGCTTGCGGCGATTGCGCGGCGCGTGCGCCCGAGAACGGGCAGCCCGCCGGCGCATCGTCGCCGGGTGGCTGCATATGACCAGAATTCACGACTTTCTCCAGGATTGAATGACGGGGGCGCGGCGCGCGGCCTGCGCGCGCCGGGCGACGCCGATCAGGTCACCGCGCCGCGCTCGGCGAACTCGGGTGCCTTCCACGCTTCGGTGGCGAGGATGTCGCGCAGCGTCTCGACCGCATCCCACACGTCGGCGAAGCGCGTGTAGAGCGGCGTGAAGCCGAAGCGCAGCACGTACGGCTCGCGATAGTCGCCGATCACGCCGCGCGCGATCAGCGCCTGCATCACCTCGTAGCCGTGCGGATGCTCGAAGCTTGCCTGCGAGCCGCGCTGGTGATGCGCGCGCGGCGTGACGAGCTTCAGCGACAGGCCGGCGCAGCGCGCTTCGACGAGCGCGATGAACGCGTCGGTCAGCGCGAGCGACTTGCGGCGGATCGTCTGCATGTCGGTCTGCAGGAACACGTCGAGCCCGCATTCGACCATCGACATCGACACGATCGGCTGCGTGCCGCACAGGAAGCGCGCGATGCCCGGATCGGGCGCGAAGCCCGGCTGCATCGCGAACGGCGCGCGGTGGCCCCACCAGCCCGACAGCGGCTGCGAGAAATGCGGGAGATGGCGTTGCGGCACCCACACGAACGCCGGCGAACCGGGGCCGCCGTTCAGGTACTTGTACGTGCAGCCGACCGCGCCGTCCGCATGCGCGCCGTTCAGGTCGACCGGCACCGCGCCGGCCGAGTGCGCGAGATCCCACAGCATCAGCGCGCCCGCGTCGTGCACGAGCTGCGTGACGGCCGGCATGTCGTGCATGTAGCCGGTGCGGTAGTTCACGTGCGTGATCATCGCGACGGCCGTGTCCGCACCGAGCGCGGCGGGCAGGTCTGCCGGATCGTCGATCAGGCGCAGCTCGTAGCCGCCGCCGAGCTGCTCGATCAGCCCTTGCGCGATGTACAGGTCGGTCGGGAAGTTCGAGCGCTCCGACACGATCACGCGGCGCTCCGGCGCGCGCTCGGCCTGATGGCGCAGCATCGCCGACAGCAGCTTGAACAGGTTGATCGAAATGGTGTCGGTCACGACGGTTTCGCCGGGTGCGCCGCCGATCAGCGTCGCGAGCTTGTCGCCGAGGCGGCGCGGCAGCGCGAACCAGCCGGCGGTGTTCCAGCTGCGGATCAGGCCTTCGCCCCATTCGGCGCCGATCACCTGTTGCGCGCGGGCGGCCGATGCGCGCGGCTGCGCGCCGAGCGAGTTGCCGTCGAGGTAGATCACGCCGTCGGGCAGCGCGAACTGGTCGCGCAGCGCGGCGAGCGGGTCGTCGCGGTCGAGGACGAGCGCGTCTTCACGGGTCTTGATCATGATGTCGGGTAGAGGGTTCGGGTAATCAGGAGGCGCGGCCGGGCAGCGCGCGCAGCACCGCGCGCACCGGGCTCGCGTCGAGCGTCGCGAACTTCAGCGGCAGCGCGATCAGTTCGTAGTCGCCGGGCGGCACGTCGTCGAGCACGATCCCTTCGAGGATCGCCATCCGGTGCGCCCGCACGCGGTGATGCGCATCCATCGTCTTCGATTCCTGCGGGTCGAGCGACGGCGTGTCGATGCCGATCAGCTTCACGCCGTGCGCGGCGAGCAGGTCGACGGTGGCGGGCGCGACCGCGCAGAAGCCGCTGTCCCAGTGTTCGACGCTCGCGCGTGCATAGGTGCGCAGCAGCACGCGCGGCGGCACGCCGTCGAGCGCGGCCGCGATGTCGGCCGGCTGCACGACCGGCGCTGCACCGATGCAGTGGATCACGCGGCACGGGCCGAGGTAGGTGTCGAGCGGCACCACGCCGATCGGCGCGCCGTTCGCGTCGTAGTGCAGCGGCGCGTCGCAGTGCGCGCCGGTATGCGGCGACAGCGTCAGGCGGGCGACGTTGACCGGCGAGCCGGCCTCCATCCGCCACACGCGTTCGACGGAAACCGGCGTGTCGCCCGGCCACACGGGGGTGGCGGGGCTGATCGGCGGCGAAATGTCCCAGAGTGTGTCCATGGCATGACGAATCGGTGAATCGATCCTTCGAATGATAGGTGGACGCTCGCAGAAAGTGCTTGCGAAATAAACATGGACAATCCGCCCGATTGGCAGATAATTCGAATCAGAGGGAAAACGGGGACCAAAAATGCACGCGATCACGCTCGATGCCACCGACTGCCGGATTCTGGCAGTTCTGCAGGAAGAGGGCAGAATCAGCAATCTCGATCTGGCGGAGCGGATCTCGCTGTCGCCGTCCGCCTGTTTGCGCCGGATGCGCCTGCTGGAGGAGCAGGGCGTGATCGAGCACTACCGCGCATGCCTGAGCCGCGAGAAGCTTGGCTTCGAGCTCGAGGCATTCGTGCAGGTATCGATGCGCAACGAGGAAAACCAGTGGCACGAGCGCTTCGCGGAAGCGCTGCGCGAGTGGCCGGAGGTGGTCGGCGCGTTCGTCGTGACCGGCGAGAGCCACTATCTGCTGCGCGTGCTCGCGCACAACCTCAAGCACTATTCGGATTTCGTGCTGAACCGGCTCTACAAGGCGCCGGGCGTGATGGACATCCGTTCGAACATCGTGCTGCAGACGCTGAAGGACGAGGCGGGCGCGCCGGTCGGGCTGGCGCGCACCGGGGCGATCAAAGCGGTGTGAGGCCGTGGAAGCCGCCGCCGTGGAACACGAGCGGCGGCGCGCCGTCGGTTGCGGCCCGCACGCCGCAGCGCTCCACTTCGCCGACGAAGATCACGTGGTCGCCTTCGTCGTAGCGGCTGCGGTTATGGCATTCGAACCACGCGAGCGCGCCGTCGAGCACCGGCATGCCCGAGTTGCCGGCCGCGTGCGCAATCCCTTCGAAACGATCGCCCTTGTAGGTCGAGAAACGCTTGCACAGGTCGAGTTGCGACGCCGCGAGCACGTTTACCACGTAATGGCTGTTGCTGCGAAACACCGGCGTCGACGCCGATTTGTGCGCGAGGCTCCACAGCACGAGCGGCGGATCGAGCGACACCGAGTTGAACGAGCTCGCGGTGATGCCGATCAGCTGTCCGGACGGCGCGCGCGTCGTGATGACCGTGACGCCGGTCGCGAACTGGCCGAGCGCCTGGCGAAATGCGGCCGAGTCGAAATCCGGCGGAGTGGGGTGGTTCATCGGGCGGCCATCCGGGACGAAACGGGCGGGCGCGGCGCACGGCGAATCCGGGGGGCGCGGCGGACGAGAGGCGGCAAGGCCGGGGCGGTCGATTGGGAAGTGGTGCGCATGCCCGGATTTTAGCGGAATCAAGGCCGCCGGGCCCGTGCGGGCGGCGCATTGCGGCGCGAGCGTGAGGTAGCGAACACTGCCGCGCGGCGCCGAAATCGCGTTCGAATGCCTGTTCCGCCGCGTTTTATTGCGCGCGGCAGGCAGCGCTGTTGCGAGGGGGCCGCGCCGCGTTGCTACCGTGCCGCCGCCAGCCCGAGCGACAGCGCACCCGTCACGATCAGGCTCGATGCCCACACGGCATCGAGGTTGAACCAGCTCCGCGCGACGAATTTCAGCCCGAGATACCGATAGACGAGCCACGCGAGTACGCCGCCCGTCGCGATCATCGCGGCCGCATGCGCGGCCGCGACGACGAGCGCCATGCCGAGATGCGCATCGATGAGCGTCGCGGCCGCGCGATGGCCGGCGTCCCCGGCGTTCCCTTCGAGCCCGCAGAGGCCGAGGTAGATCGGCACCAGCATCAGCCCGGCGCCGTGCGCGATCGCGACCGCGAACGACCACAGCCCGAGCCGCGCCGGCGCGATCCGCGCGAGCGCTCGCGGGTGGCGGCGGCGGATCAGCAACAGCGCGCCGAAGCCGATCACGAGCGCGCTCGCGCCGATCCGGATCGCCGACTGCCACGCGAGCAGCGCGGCGAGCAGCCCGAACGGCAGCATCACCATGAACACCGCGAGCGCGTGGCCGAGCGCGAGATAGCCGAGCGCCGCGACGAGCGCGCCGCCGCGGCGCGTCATCAGCGCGTTCGACACGGCCAGCGGCCAGCCCATCGCCGGATTGAGCCCGTGATAGACGCCGCTCGCGAGCACGGCCGCCCACAGCGCGAGCGGCGCGGAGAGCCCCGTGTTCAACGCTTGACCGACGGATAGCAGAACGAGTCGGTCGAGCAGTCGCCGCCTTCCAGCCGGATCTGGTGCGCGCGATAGCCTTCGGGGAAGTCGACCCAGTAGTCGTCGGCGAGCGTGAGCCCGCCGTCCGGCCCTGCATGCGCGAGCACCTGCGCGGCCGGCACGCCGTCCGGGTAGAACTGGTCGTCCCACGTCGAGTACAGCGAGTTGGTCCAGTACACGCGCCGGCCGTCGCGGCTGATTTCCACCATCTGCGGACCGCCCGCGAACGCGCGGCCGTTCGTGTGCGGCGCCCGGCGCACGATCCCGCCGATCCGGACCGACCCCGCGAGCACCGGCCGATGCGGATCCGACACGTCGTACTGGCGCATCTCGCCGGTGCCCCAGCACGATACGTACAGGAAGCGGTCGTCGAGCGACAGGTCGATGTCGGTCACGAGCGGCGGCACCACGCCGAACCCCTTGAGCAGCGGCGGCAGCTCGTCGGCCGCGGCCGGCTCGGCCGGGATCGTCGCGGTCTTCTTCACATGGAACTCGCCGCCTTCGCGCCACCAGGTCCAGATCGACCCTTCGAGATTGGTCGTGTCGACCACGACGCCGACGAACCCGTATTCGCGCACCGGATCGTGGGCAGGCCGCACTTCCAGCGCCATCTGGTGGTGCGCGCCGAGATCGATCGTCTGCACGTTGCGCCGCGCGCGCAGGTCCCAGAAATGCAGACGGTGACCGTACCGGTTCGCGAGCAGGTCGTCCGGCACGATGCCGTGTTCGAATTGCGGCGGCAGCGCCCATTCGCTCGACACCATGTAGTCGCGCGGCAGGTTCCACCAGAAGTCGTAATGCTTGTCCTGCGGGCCGCGATCGATTTCCCAGCGGCCGAGCACGTCGAAGGTCTCGCAGTCCATGATGAAGATGCCGGGCGCGCCGTCGGTGCCGTCCTTGCCCGCGCCGCCGAGCGTGCTCACGTAGATGCCCTCGGGGCCGCAGTGGACCGTGTGCGGCCGCGAATAGCCGGTCTTCGCGAAGATCTCGTCGGGCTCGATGATCTTGTGGATGCGCGCCTGCGTCGGATGCGGCTTCGTGTCGATCACGTAGATACGTGACGAGCGCAGGCCGGGGATGATCAGGAAGCGTCGCTCGAGAAAGGCGTGACCGGTGAGCGGCGACAGCGACGACGAACACGCATTCCAGCCGAAGTGATGAAACTCGTCGCCGGTGTTCGGCATCGTCACCGTATGGACGATTTTTCCGTAGGTCGCGGAGCCGGGTTTCACGTCGATCACGGCGAGCGCGTCGGGTCTGGAAAAATCGGGGCTCAGCAACAACGTATAGGCAAACGCTTCCGCCGGCGCCTGCATTGCAAGTTCCGGCGAAGCGTGAAAGGTCGGGTCGGGCCGCATGCTCATCGGGGTGCCTCTCTCGGTTGTATCGGATCGTTGGCGTACGGCCGTTCGCTGCGGGGTGCGGGCGAAGGCGTTGCGCGGCGCGCGTGTCGGCGCAACGCGCGATGCCGTGCATCAGGTCGGGAAAGCGGGCGGGTGCGCGGGCCCGGATCGCTGCGCACGGCGGCGCGAGGATGCCGGTGAAGCGGCGGCGCGCGGTGCGCCGGTGGTCGGGCCCGCGCTGCGGGCGATATCTGCTAAGGCGTGCATATCGATGTTCCGGCGGATGATGGGTACATCAGGAGCGGGCATGCATCGGACGCTGCGTGCAGCCGGACGGTGTGCCGTCGCGGCGAAGCGTGCCTAAGTGTAGACGAGAAACGCGCGGCGGGTGGTGTGCGGCGTGCATGCGGTTCTGCCGGATTCGCACGCGAGTGAGATACTTGAACGCGTGCCGCTTCGCCCGCGCAAACGGGCGGCGGCGAGACGAACGGGCGGCGGTACGCATGCACGCGTGCGGGCCGCCGCTGTCATCAACGAGGGACTGATTTCATGGTGAACGACATGCTTGAAACCGCGACTGTGGGCGGCGGGTGCTTCTGGTGCACGGAGGCCGTGTTTCTCGACGTCGACGGCGTGACGGCCGTTCAGTCGGGCTATGCGGGCGGCCATACGCGCAACCCCGGCTATCGCGACGTGTGCGAAGGCGACACCGGGCACGCGGAAGTCGTGAACGTGACGTTCGATCCGGCCCGCATCGGCTATCGCGAGATCCTCGAGATCTTCTTCGCGACGCACGATCCGACCCAGCTGAACCGGCAGGGCAACGACGTCGGCACGCAGTACCGTTCGGTCGTGTTCACGCATTCGGATGCGCAGCGCGACACCGCACTCGACGTGATCCGCGAACTGGAGCGCGAACAGGTATTCGGGCAGCCGATCGTCACGCAGGTCGTGCCGCTCGACGACAACAACTACTGGCCGGCCGAGGACTATCATCAGAACTATTACGCGCGCAATCCGGGGCAGGGCTACTGCTCGGTCGTGATCGGGCCGAAGCTCGCGAAATTCCGTCAGAAATTCTCGCACCGGCTGAAGTCGCTGCGCGGTGCGTGAGCGGCCGGCCGGTGAGCGGCGGCTAAACGGCCACCAAGCGGCCACCAAGCGGCCACCAAGCGGCCACCAAGCGGCCACCAAGCGGCCACCAAGCGGCCACCAAGCGGCCACCAAGCGGCCACCAAGCGGCCACCAAGCGGCCACCGAGCGGCTAGCGTCCGCTAAGCGGCGCCTGATGCCTGCGCCGCGTCGTTGCGCCAGTGCGCGCACGCGGCGGCGATCTCGCGCGCGAGCGCGATGCACGACAGCGGCGCGGAGCCTTCCGCCTTGTTGTTGATCGTGATGATCACCGGCTGCCCGGCCAGCGCGTAGCGCGCGGCCAGTTCGGCGAGCGCCGAGCGCGTGGCCGGATCCTCGTCGACGAGCTTGTCGAACGGCTCGTACTTCGCCTTCGCCTGTTCGTACTTGAACCCGCCGTGCAGGCTCCAGCGCACGATCAGCGGCCCCGGCGCATCGCCGTCGAGCAGCGCGAGCGCGGCCGCCTGGCGCAGCGGGTCGGGCATCCGCGCATGCAGGCCGACGCAGTAGCGCACCCCGAGCGCCGCGAGCGCGCGGATGAAGCGCGGCGTCAGCAGGCTCGCGTCGCGAATCTCGATCGCGTAGCGCGTGCCGTCGGCCTCCGTTGCCAGCGGCGGCAGCGCCGCGAAGAACGCCGACAGCCGGTCGATCAGCGCGGCCGGGTCGGCGAGCAGCTGATCGGGCATCGGCGAGAACTGGAACACGAGCACGCCGGCCTTCTTGCCGAGCCCGTCGAGGCACGGCTGCACGAACTCCGCCGTTGCAAGCCGCGCGTCGAGAAAGGTCGGGTTCGGCCCGGACGGCTCGCCGCGCCGACCCCGCACCACCGCGTCGGTCACGGATGCCGGCGCCTTCACGACGAAGCGGAAATCGTCCGGCACCTGCTGCGCGTAGCGCAGGTAGTCGGCCACCGACAGCGGGCCGTAGAACGACCGGTCCAGGCTCACGCTTCTCAGCAGCGGATGCGCGCCGTACGCCGCGAGCCCTTCGCGCGACAGCTTCGTCTGCGCGAAGTCGCCGTCGTAGACGATGCCGTCCCAGCCGGGGAAATACCACGACGACGTACCGAGCCGCACGTTCGGCGGCAGCGCGGCCGCCGCGTCGGCGACTTCCGCGGAGACCGGCGCGGGCGCCACGCCGCGCGGGCGCCGGCCTTTCTTCGGCGGCGCGGCCGGCGGGGACGGTTCGTCCCACAGCATGCCGGAGGCGGGGGCGGTTTCTTCGTCCGGGGCGGACGGGCGGGGCGATGCGCGGCGGGCGCGGGCTGGCGATGGCCCGTCGTCGCCTTCGTTGGGCGTCATGGGTTCGCCGCGGCTTGCAGCGTCGTCGTCGGGCGCAACCGCGCGCGCGTCGCCGGGCGGCGTGCCGAACAGGTCGAATTGCCCTTCGGCGTGCGGCCCGTCCGTGTCGTCGCGCTGCTGTCGTTGCGGCGGCGTGTTGCGCCGCGTCCTGCCGTCACCCATGCATGCCCAGCGTCAAGTGCCGCCTAGCGTGGCAGCGGATTTTCGTACATGTAGCGCCGCGACCACGGCAGCGTTTTCGCGCTGCGGCCGGCCTTGCGGCACACGATCTGGAAGATCGACACGTCGTCGTGCTCGAACGCATACGCGCAGCCGGCAAGATACACGCGCCAGATGCGGAATTTTTCGTCGTCGACGAGCGCGCGCGCCTGGTCCGCCTTCGCCTCGAAGTTCTCGGTCCAGATCTCGAGCGTGCGCGCATAGTGTCGCCGCAGGCTCTCGATGTCAATCGCCTCGAGCCCGCCGCGCTGCGCCGATTCGAGCGCGAGGCTGATGTGCGGCAGCTCGCCGTCCGGGAACACGTAGCGGTCGATGAACTCGCCGCCGCCGAGCGCCGTTTCGCCGCTTTCCGCGTCGGTCGACGTGATCCCGTGGTTCATCGCGATGCCGTCGTCGGTCAGCAGGTCGTGCACGCGCGAGAAATAGAGCGGCAGGTTCTTGCGGCCGACGTGCTCGAACATCCCGACGCTCGTGATCCGGTCGAACTGGCCCTCGATCTCGCGGTAGTCCTGCAGCCGGATCTCGATCTTGTCCTCGAGCCCGGCGGCCTTCACGCGCGCGGTGGCGAGATCGAACTGGTTCTGCGACAGCGTCACGCCCAGACACGTCGCGCCGAACTTCTGCGCGGCGCGCAGCACGAGCGCGCCCCAGCCGCAGCCGATGTCGAGCAGGCGCTGGCCGGGCTGGAGCTGGATCTTGGTCAGGATGTGGTCGATCTTCTTGATCTGCGCGGTCGCGAGATCTTCGTCGCCGTTCTCGAAGTAAGCACACGAGTACACCATGTTCTCGTCGAGCCACAGCTGGTAGAACTCGTTCGACACGTCGTAGTGATACTGGATCGCTTTCTTGTCGGTGTTCTTCGTATGATTGAAGTAGCGCTTCACGCGCGCGAGCTTGCTGGCGCTGGTGACCGTGCTGCGCGCCAGCGAATAGCTGATGTTGATGATGTCCGACAGCCTGCCTTCGATGTCGATCTTGCCCTTCACGTACGCCTCGCCGAGATTGTCGAGGCTTGGTTCGAGCAAGAGCGGCAACGCCGACGCGCTGTTGACCTTCAGCGTGACCTGCGGCGCGCTGAAGGTGCCGAAATCGAGTTGTTCGCCGTTCCACAGCACCAGGCGCGCGGGGATGTTCGCCTTTGCCCGTACTTCGTCCGCCCACTGTGCCAGCTTCTTTTCCCAGAACATTTGGATTCTCCGTTTGTTCGTTGAATCGAATACAGCCAAGTATCTTGACCGGCGCCCGCCCTTCGCGAGGCGGGCGCCCGGATGCAATACGAGATACGACCGGCCCGTGCCGGCGCTGCGGCGCCTTTACGGCGACAGGCGCGAGATCGTCCAGCCCGGCGCCGCCGTGGCGTCGCGGGTATAGAGCAACCGGTCGTGCAGCCGAGACGGGCGGCCCTGCCAGAATTCGATCGCGTCGGGCACGACCCGATAGCCGCCCCAGTGCGGCGGGCGCGGCGGGTTCTCGCCGTAGCGTTCGGCCACGTCCTTCTCGCGCGCTTCGAGCGTCGCGCGGCTGTCGATCACGGCGCTCTGCTCGGAGGCCCACGCACCGATGCGCGAGCCGAGCGGGCGCGATGCGAAATAGCGGTCGCTTTCGTCGGCGCTGGTTTTCTCGATGCGGCCTTCGATGCGCACCTGGCGCTCGAGCTCGATCCAGTAGAACAGCAGCGCCGCCTGCGGATGCGCGGCGAGTTCGCGGCCTTTGCGGCTTTCGTAATTGGTAAAGAAGACGAACCCGCGTTCGTCGACGCCCTTGATGAGCACGATCCGGGCCGACGGCCGGCCGTCGGCGCCGACGGTGGCGAGCGTCATCGTGTTGGGCTCGGGAAGTTTGGCGGCGAGCGCCTCCTTGAACCAGCGATCGAACTGGGCGAAGGGGTCGGGGGCGGCATCGGCTTCGTCGAGCGAAGCACGCGAATAGTTGATGCGAAGATCAGCGAGAGTCGTCATGTTATGCAAACGCTTCAATCCGGGGTCAGTATAGCGAACGCTGAAGAATCGTGCGTGCACAGTGGCGCGTACGAACGGGGATATCAGGCAAAATAGAGGGCTGCACGACTTACGTTTTCCTTGCTGCCATGTCCGCTGCCGACGCTGCCCCGCCCAGTTCTTCTGATCTTACCCCGACCCCGACAATCCAGCTTGACGTGGATCGTGACCGCCGTTTCGGCGGCATCGCGCGGCTGTACGGCGCGCCCGCGCTCGCCGCGTTCGAGCGCGCGCACGTCGCCGTGATCGGGATCGGCGGCGTCGGTTCGTGGACGGCCGAAGCGCTCGCCCGCAGCGCGATCGGCACGCTGACGCTGGTCGATCTCGACAACGTCGCGGAAAGCAATACGAACCGGCAGATCCACGCGCTCGACGGCAATTACGGCAAGCCGAAGGTCGACGCGATGGCCGAGCGGATCGCGCTGATCGATCCCGCCTGCCGCGTGAACCGGATCGAGGATTTCGCGGAACCCGACAACTTCGATGCGCTGCTCGGCGGCGGTTTCGACTACGTGATCGACGCGATCGACAGCGTGCGCACGAAGGTCGCGCTGATCGCATGGTGCGTCGCGAAAGGGCAGCCGCTCGTCACGGTCGGCGGCGCGGGCGGCCAGCTCGACCCGACGCGCATCCGCATCGACGATCTCGCACTGACGATCCAGGATCCGCTGCTGTCGAAGGTGCGCGCGCAGTTGCGCAAGCAGCACGGCTTTCCGCGCGGGCCGAAGGCGCGCTTCAAGGTGAGCGCCGTGTATTCCGACGAGCCGCTGATCTATCCGGAAGCCGCCGCGTGCGACATCGAGGACGGTGCGGAGCCGTCCGCGGCCGCGCATGTCGCGGGGCTCAACTGCGCGGGGTTCGGTTCGAGCGTGTGCGTGACCGCGAGCTTCGGCTTCGCGGCCGCCGCGCATGCGCTGCGCGCGATCGCCGCGCGGGCCGCCGGCTGAGCGGCTGAGCGTCGAATCGTTCGACGCGGAGGAATGCTGCGGCGCGTCACGCGCGCCGCGAGCGATGCGAAGCGTTAGCCGGGCCATTGCAGCCCGGCCGGTCGCGTGTCAGTTGAGCGCCATGCTCAGCTTGCGTCGCCATGCCGCGACGAGCTCGGGGTGATCGCCCGCCAGTTCGAACACCGAAATCATCGTGCGGCGGCCGAGATCGTCGCCGTACGCGCGGTCGCGCATCACGATTTCCAGCAATTGCTCGAGTGCGCCTTCGTACGCCCGCCGTGCGATCAGGCTCTGCGCGAGGTCGAAGCGCGCATCGAGATCGGCGGGGTTCGCGGCGATGCGTGCTTCGAGCGCGTCGGTCGGCGGCAGGTCGGCCGTCGCGTCGAGCGCATCGAAACGGGTCTTGACCGCCTGGTAGCGCGGATCGCCGCCCTGCACGGTCTGCGGCGACAGGCGTTCGGTTTCGGCACGCGCGAGGTCCACCTGGTTGTTCGCGAGCAGCAGCTCGATCAGGTCGAGCCGTGCGTCGTCGAAGCCGGGGTTCAGCGCGAGCGCCGCTTCGAGGTGCGTGACCGCATCGTCGTAGCGCGACTCGGCGATCGCGTATTGTGCGGCGCGGCGTTCGGCTTCGTCGGGCGCCGGCAGCAGCCGGTCGAGGAATGCGCGCAACTGGCCTTCCGGCAGCACGCCGACGAACTGGTCGACCGGGCGCCCGTCGGCGAACGCGATCACGTGCGGGATGCTGCGCGTCTGGAAGTGCGCGGCGAGCTCCTGGTTCTCGTCGACGTTCACCTTCACGAGCTTCCAGCGGCCTTCGTAGTCGGCTTCGAGCTTCTCGAGCAGCGGGCCGAGCGTCTTGCAGGGGCCGCACCACGGCGCCCAGAAGTCGACCAGCACGGGCGTGTCCAGCGACGCCTCGATGACGTCTTTCTCGAAAGTGGCAAGCGTGGTGTCCATGTCGTTCTCTTCCGTTCGAATGTCGTCAGGATGGGGGCGGCACGCCCCTTTTTCAACGCGGCTTCGATTCGGGCAGCGGAATCCACTCGGTTTCGCCCGGCACCTTGCCCATTTCCTGGTTCGTCCACGCCTGTTTCGCGCGCTCGATCGCGTCGCGGCTGCTGGCGACGAAATTCCATTCGATGAAGCGTTCGCCGTCGATCTTGTCGCCGCCGAGCAGCATCGCGCGTGCGCCGTTGCCGCTCGCGAGCGTGATCGACGCGCCGGGCGCGAGCACGGCCATCTGCTCGGCCGGCACCGGCGTGCCGTCGATCGTCAGGCCGCCGTCGACCACGTAGACCGCGCGCTCCTCGTGCGACGCGTCGAGCTCGACGCGGCCGCCGGCCGCGAACTCGGCGGCGACATACAGCGTGCGCGAGAACGTCGTGACGGGCGAGCGCAGGCCGAACGCGTCGCCGGCGATCACCGTCAGCGCCACGCCGTTCTCGTCGCGCTTGGGCAGCGTGTCGGCCGCATGGTGTTCGAACGACGGCTCGGTGGTCTCGTGGGCGACCGGCAGCGCGACCCAGGTCTGGATCCCGTGCACCGTGTGGCCGCTGGCGCGCTGCGCGTCGGGCGTGCGCTCCGAGTGGACGATGCCGCGGCCGGCCGTCATCCAGTTCACGTCGCCCGGCACGATTTCCTGCAGCGAGCCGAGGCTGTCGCGATGCAGGATCGCGCCGTCGAACAGGTAGGTGACGGTGGCGAGCCCGATATGCGGATGCGGGCGCACGTCGAGGCCGGTACCGGCCGGCAGCGTCGCGGGGCCCATGTGATCGAAGAAGATGAACGGGCCGACGAGGCGCGCGGCGAGCGCGGGCAGCGTGCGGCGCACCTGCAGGTTGCCGATGTCGCGGATGTGCGGCTTCAACAGGGCTTTGATCGGATCGGTCATGGCGGTCTCGTGAGGGCGGCGGGGATGCCGGTCATTGTACTGGCCGAGCGGCAACGACGCGCGCAACGGTGCGGTGCGCGCGTGGGCCGGCGAGCCCGGCCCGCGCGGCGTGATCGTCGGGTCGCGGCACTGCCGCGCGTGCCGCCGATTCCATGCGCGCGGCGCAGGTATCGGGCGGGCCGCGCGGCGAAACCCGGTAGACTGACCGGCTTCAGAACAATCATTCGACAATCGAGGAGACGCCGATGATGGCCCCGAAGGACTTGCTGCTCGCGCTGATCGTGATCCTGGCGTGGGGCGTGAACTTCGTCGTGATCAAGGTCGGCCTGCACGGCATGCCGCCGATGCTGCTCGGCGCGCTGCGCTTCACGCTCGCCGCGGTGCCCGCGGTGTTCTTCGTGCGCCGCCCGCAGATTCCATGGCGCATGCTGATCCTGTACGGCGCGACGATCCAGCTCGGCCAGTTCGTGTTCCTGTTCACCGGCATGTACGTCGGCATGCCGGCCGGCCTTGCGTCGCTCGTGCTGCAGTCGCAGGCGTTCTTCACGCTCGTGTTCGCGATGCTGTTCCTCGGCGAGCGGCTGCGCGTGCAGAACCTGATCGGCCTCGCGATCGCCGCGGCCGGCCTCGTCGTGATTGCGGTGCAGGGCGGTGGCGCGATGACGCTCGCGGGCTTCCTGCTGACCATCTGCTCGGCCGCGATGTGGGCATTTGGCAATATCGTCACGAAGAAGGTCGGCCGCGCGAACCTCGTGTCGCTCGTCGTGTGGGCCAGCCTCGTGCCGCCCGTGCCGTTCTTCCTGCTGTCGCTGTGTTTCGAGGGGCCGCAGCGGATCGAAGCCGCGCTCGTCGGCCTGACCGGCGCGTCGATCTTCGCGGTCGTTTATCTCGCGTTCGTCGCGACGCTCATCGGCTACGGCTTGTGGAGCCGCCTGATGTCGCGCTATCCGGCCGCGCAGGTCGCGCAATTCTCGCTGCTGGTGCCGATCGTCGGGCTCGCGTCGTCGGCGCTGTTTCTCGACGAGCACCTGACGCGCGCGCAACTGATCGGCGCCGCGCTCGTGATGGGCGGGCTCGCGGTGAACGTGTTCGGCGGGAAGCTGATGCGCCGTTTCGCGGCGCCGTGACGCGCCGGCACGCAGCGCGTGCCGGCGGCGGAGGAAGCGCGGCCGTCAGGCCATCCGGCTCTTCGCGAGCGGCGGATTCGCGGCAAAGTAGCGCTTGATGCCGCGGAAGATCGCGTCGGCCATCTCGTCGCGATAGCTGTCGTCGTTGAGCCTGCGCTCTTCGTCCGGGTTACTGATGAATGCGGTTTCGACGAGGATCGACGGAATGTCCGGCGCCTTCAGCACCGCGAACCCGGCCTGCTCGACCGAGCCCTTGTGCAGCTTGTTGATGCCGCCGACTTCCTTCAGCACGTAGCCGCCGTAGCGCAGCGAATCGCGGATCTGCGCGGTCGTCGACATGTCGAACAGCGCGCGGTTCACGGCCGCGTCCTGCGTCTTGATGTTGATGCCGCCGATCAGGTCCGACGAGTTTTCCTTGTTCGCCATCCAGCGGGCCGCGGCGCTCGTCGCGCCGTGGTCGGACAGCGCGAACACCGACGAGCCGCGCGCGGACGGCGTCGTGAACGCATCCGCGTGGATCGACACGAACAGGTCCGCGCCGACGCGACGCGCCTTCTGCACGCGCACGTTCAGCGGTACGAAGAAGTCGGCGTCGCGCGTCATCATCGCGCGCATGTTCGGCGCACCGTCGATCTTCGCGCGCAGCTTCTTCGCGATGTCGAGCGCGATGTGCTTCTCGTATGTGCCGCCGCCGCCGATCGCGCCCGGATCCTCGCCGCCGTGGCCCGGATCGATCGCGACCGTGAGCAGGCGCACGGTGCCGCCCTTGCCGGATTTCGGTGCGGTGAACTTGTAGGTGTCGCCGTCGTCGTCGCTGTCGTCGCGGCGCGCGATGACGGGCGGCGGCTTGACGGCCGGCTTCGCGGGCGCCGAAGGCGCGGCGGCGGCCGGCGGCGTGCGCGGCGTGGCCGGCGTGTTCTGCGCGAAACGCTGGAAGAACGCGTCGCTGTTGTCGTTGCCGGCCATGGGCGGCGGCGGGGGCGCGCCCGGGCCGTTCAGCGCGGTCGGCGGCTGCATCTGCTGCGCACGCGCGGCGTCGTTGAGCGCCTGTTCCTTGCGTTCGGTCTGCGCGATCAGGTCGGTCAGCGGATCGGGGGCGACGGCCGGATACAGGTCGAACACGAGCCGGTACTTGTAGGTGCCCACCGGCGGCAGCGTGAACACCTGCGGCTTCACCGAACCTTTCAGGTCGAACACCATCCGCACGACGTGCGGCTGATACTGGCCGACGCGCACCGACTGGATCTGCGGATCGTTCGGCGCGATCTTCGACACGAGGTCGCGCAGCGCCTGGTCGAGATCGAGGCCGCTCAGGTCGACGACGAGCCGGTCGGGACCCTGCAACAGCTGTTGGGTATTCTGCAGCGGCTGATCGGATTCGATCGTGACGCGCGTGTAATCGCGCGCGGGCCACACACGCACGCCGAGCACCGACGACGCATGCGCGAGCCGCGGGGCGACGAGACCGAGCACCAGCGTCGACGCGCCCGCGCACAGGATCTGGCGACGGCGCCAGTTGTGCGTCGCGGTGGCCGCCGATTCGATCGAGCGGAACGGTTTGATCAACATCTTTCGAGACATGCCTTTCCTGAAGCGCTGAACGCCCGGACGGTGAGGACGCGGCCGTCGCCATCCACGTCGAGCGAGAAAACCAGATCGGGCACGCCAAGCAGGGTGCCCGCCTGTTGCGGCCATTCGACGAGACAGATCGCGCTGGAATTGAAATATTCGCGAAAGCCTGCGTCGGACCATTCGGCCGGATCGTTGAATCGATACAGATCGAAGTGATAGACCTCAAGTTCCCCATCGTCGCGTGCGAATGCGTACGGTTCGACGAGCGTGTAGGTCGGGCTGCGTACGCGTCCGGTGTGGCCGAGGCCGCGCAGGAGCGCGCGCACGAGGGTCGTCTTGCCCGCGCCGAGGTCGCCGATCAGCTGGATCTGCAGCCCGTCGAACGCATGGGCGCGGGCGAGTTCGCTGCGTGCCGCGTCGAGTGCGTGCGCGAAGCGGGCGCCGAAGGCCTCGGTCGCCGCTTCGTCGGCGAGTGCGATCACGCGCTCCGCGAGCGGGGCGGGCAGCGTGTCTGCATGAGGCGTATGGGACGTGGCTGGCATTCTCGTAAAATAGTGCGATGAACCGATTACCGGAACTCGCCGCATCCGACAGGCCTTCGACTCGTGCCGAAGGCGCGGCGCCGTGCGCGCTCGATGATGCGACGTTGACTGCGCTCGCCGCTCGCATCAGGGCGTGGGGGCGCGAATTGGGTTTCGGGGCGATCGGCATCAGCGATACCGATCTCTCGGATGCCGAAGCAGGCCTCGCCGCCTGGCTGGAAGCCGGGTACCACGGCGAAATGGATTATATGGCGAAACACGGGATGAAACGTGCACGTCCGGCCGAACTTGTGGCCGGTACGCGACGCGTGATCTCCGTGCGGCTCGCCTATCTGCCGGCCGAAACGCTCGCCGCCGACCCGCCCGATGTGTCGTCCGGCACCCTCGCGCCGCGCGACTGGCGCGCACGCGAGCGCGCGCGGCTCGACGATCCGCAGGCGGCCGTCGTGTCGATCTATGCGCGCG
This sequence comes from Burkholderia sp. IDO3, assembly GCF_003366075.1. NCBI lineage: Bacteria > Pseudomonadati > Pseudomonadota > Betaproteobacteria > Burkholderiales > Burkholderiaceae > Burkholderia > Burkholderia sp. IDO3. The sequence goes on along the minus strand of NZ_CP028963.1, from coordinate 2,899,261 downwards.
GCCGCGACTATCACAAGGTACTGCGCAACCGGCTGCAGACGCTCGCGGAGCGCATCGAGCGCGAGATCGGCGCGTTCGGCTATCGCGTGTTCACCGATTCGGCGCCGGTGCTCGAGGTCGAGCTCGCGCAGAAGGCCGGCGTCGGCTGGCGCGGCAAGCACACGCTGTTGCTGCAGCGCGACGCCGGTTCGCTGTTCTTCCTCGGCGAGATCTACGTCGACGTTGCATTGCCGACCGACGCGCAAGTGTCGCCCGACACCGCGCCCGAGACGCCCGGCGCGCACTGCGGCAGTTGCACGCGCTGCATCGGCGCATGCCCGACCGGTGCGATCGTCGAGCCGTATCGCGTCGACGCGCGCCGCTGCATCTCGTACCTGACGATCGAATTGAAAGGCAGCATTCCCGAGCCGTTGCGGCCGCTGATCGGCAATCGCGTGTACGGCTGCGACGACTGCCAGCTCGTGTGTCCGTGGAACAAGTTCGCGCAGGCCGCGCCCGTCGCCGATTTCGACGTGCGGCACGGCCTCGATCGCGCGACGCTCGTCGACCTGTTCGGCTGGGATGCCGATACCTTCGATACGCGGATGCAAGGCAGCGCAATCCGGCGTATCGGTTATGAAAGCTGGCTGCGCAATCTCGCGGTCGGGCTCGGCAATGCGTTGCGCGCGCCGGCGGATCGGCTCGCATCGCATGCGCGCGACGCGATCGTCGCCGCGCTGCGGGCCCGTGCCGACGATCCGTCGCCCGTCGTGCGCGAGCATGTCGAATGGGCGCTGCGTGCCGCATGAAGGCGGCGTAAAGTGTCGTCGGCGCGCGAGGGCGCCGCGCGTGTCACAGGTGAGGAGAGGGTCATGTTCAACGCAGTCATCGACGCACCGTTCGGCAAGGTCGGCATTCGTACCGATGCCGCGGTGGTGCGCGAGATCGTCTATCTGCCCGAGTCGATGAAGTCGGTCGACCCGGACTCGCCGCTCGCGAAGCGCGCGGTCAAGCAGATCGAACGTTACTTCGAGCGTGCGTCGGCGCGCTTCGATCTGCCGCTCGCGGAAGTCGGCAGCGCGTTCCAGCATCGCGTGTGGAACGTGATCAGCGACATTCCGCCGGGCACGGTGCTGACCTACGGGCAGGTCGCGAAGCGCATCGGCAGCGCGCCGCGCGCGGTCGGCCAGGCGTGCGGCGCGAACTATTTTCCGCTCGTGATTCCGTGCCACCGCGTCGTCGCGGCGGGCGGCCTCGGCGGCTTCGCGAATCACGACGACAACGGCTATTACCAGCAAGTGAAGCGCTGGCTGCTCACGCACGAAGGCGTGCCGTACCGATGAGCGAACCGCTGCTTTCCCCCGACGCAGGATCCGGCGACGACGCGGCCGCGGCATCGCCCGCGCTGCGCGCGAGCCGTACGTCGATCGACGTGTTCTGCGATGCGCTGTGGCTCGAGCACGGGCTCGCGCGCAATACGCTCGACGCATACCGGCGTGATCTGGTGCTGTTTTCCCAATGGCTCGCCGCAACGCACGACGCGCCGCTCGACGCGGCCGACGAAGCGATGGTGACGGGCTATATCTCCGCGCGCAGCGACGGCAAGGCGACGTCGTCGAACCGCCGTCTGTCGGTGTTCCGGCGCTATTACGGCTGGGCCGTGCGCGAACATCGCGCGAGCGCCGATCCGACGCTGCGGATCACGTCGGCGAAGCAGGCCGCGCGCTTTCCGTCGACGTTGTCCGAGGCGCAGGTCGAGGCGCTGCTCGGCGCGCCCGACATCGACACGCCGCTCGGCCTGCGCGATCGCACGATGCTCGAGCTGATGTACGCGAGCGGGCTGCGCGTGAGCGAGCTCGTCACGCTGAAGACGGTCGAGGTCGGGCTCAACGAAGGCGTCGTGCGCGTGATGGGCAAGGGCTCGAAGGAGCGGCTCGTGCCGTTCGGCGAAGTCGCGCACGGCTGGATCGAGCGCTATCTGCGCGAGGCGCGGCCGGCGCTGCTCGGCGCGCGCGCGGCCGACGCGCTGTTCGTGACCGCGCGCGGCGACGGGATGACGCGCCAACAGTTCTGGAACATCATCAAGCGCCACGCACAGCACGCCGACGTGCGCGCGCACCTGTCGCCGCACACGCTGCGGCACGCGTTCGCGACGCACCTGCTGAACCACGGCGCCGACCTGCGTGTCGTGCAGCTGCTGCTCGGCCACAGCGACATCTCGACCACGCAGATCTACACGCACGTCGCGCGCGAGCGGCTGAAGACGTTGCACGCGCAACACCATCCGCGCGGCTGATTCGGCGCGTACCGGGCGGTTCACGCGCCGGCACGCGGCTGCGCGTTACGCGAGTTCGCGCAGCCTGTGCTTGAGCACCTTGCCGGTCGATGCGGCCGGCAGCGCATCGAGCACGCGAATGTGCGCAGGGCGCTTGTAAGGCGCGAGCCGTTCCGCGCACCATGCGTGCAGCGCGGCCTCGGTCGCTGCCGCGCCCGGCATCAGTTCGACGAACGCGAGCACTTCCTCGTTGCCCTCGACCGCGCGGCCGATGACCGCCGCCTGCACGACGTCCGGATGCGCGTTCAGCACCTGTTCGACTTCGACCGGATACACGTTGAAGCCCGAACGGATGATCAACTCCTTGCTGCGGCCCGCGATCGTCACCGCGCCGTCCGCTTCCTGCCGCGCAAGATCGCCGGTGCTCAGCCAGCCGTCGGGCGACACGGCGGCACGCGTGGCGTCCGCGTTGCGGTAGTAGCCGAGCATCACGTTCGGCCCGCGCACGCGGATTTCGCCGACTTCGCCGGGCGGCACGCCGGTGCCGTCGGGTGCGACGATCCGCATCTCGACGCCGGGAATCGGCACGCCGACCGAGCAATCGGTGCGCGGCGCGTCGAGCGGCGTCTGCGTGATCGTCGGGCTGCTTTCGGTCATCCCGTAGCCGTTGTGCAGCGGCACGCCGTAGCGGCGCTCGACGCGCGCCTTCAGGTCGGCATCGAGCGGCGAGCCGCCCGAATACGCGAAGCGCAGCCGCGGCGCGTGCCACGCGTGAGCGTGCGTATGCAGGTGCTCGAGCAGCTTCGCGTGCATCGCGGGCACGCCCTGGAAGATCGTCACGCCTTCGTCGGCCAGCGCGACGCGCACGGCCTCCGGCGAGAAGCGCGGCGCGAGCCGCAGCGTCGCGCCGGCATACAGGCTGCCGAGGCAGACCGACGCGAGCCCGTACACGTGCGACACGGGCAGCACCGTGTACACCACGTCGTCGGGCGACACGCGGCGCAGCGTGCTCGAGGTTGCTGCGATGAACAGCAGGTTGCGATGCGACAGCATCACGCCTTTCGGTGCGCCGGTGGTGCCGGTCGTGTAGATCAGCGCCGCGCATTGGGCGGCGCCGTCGGCCGCGACGGGTTCGTCGGGGGCGTTCGCGTCGAGCCGATGCGACCACGCGCCGATGTCGACCGGCAGCGCGCCGGCCGGCGTCGCGTCGTGGCGCGCCGCGTGCGTGCGCGCATCGGGCGACGCCTCCGTCGCGAAGGCGATCAGTTTCGGCCGCGCGTGCGCGGCGATCGCATCGAGTTCGCCGGCCGACAGCCGCGCGTTCGTCATCAGCGCCCAGGCGTCGACGCGCGCGACCGCGAACAGCAGCACGATCTGCGCGACGCTGTTTTCGGCCACGATCATCACGCGGTCGCCGCCGCGCACGCCGAGGCTCGCGAGCCGCTCGGCGGCCGCGTCGACGGCGCGTGCCAGCTCGCCGTACGACAGGCGGCGCGCGTCCTCGATCAACGCCGGGTGCGCGGGCGCGCGCGCGGCCCAGCGGGCGGGCACGTCGGCGATACGATCGGGCAACGCGGCGAGCAGGGCCGCGACGTCGAGCGGCGCGGATGAGCGGTCAGACGAGGTCATGGCGTCTCCTGTGAAAGGGCCGGGCGGCGGCGCGGCGATATTTGCGAACGATCGTGCCATGGCGGCGCATGCGCCACAATCGGCCAATCGGGCAATAACGCTTCGCACGCGCCGCAATGATGGCGCGTCGCGGGGCGATGGTTTCGGCCGGTGCCCGAGGGGGCGCGCGAGTATACCGCCGGCGCGGCGCGCATTCGCGCAAGCCTGTGACGGACGATCGTGCAATGGCGCCCGCCGGCCGGTCGTTCGCCATTAAAATGCGGCCATGAGCAAATCCAGACACGTATCCGAGACACCCGCGACCCAGCTGCTGCGCCGCCACGCCGTCGCGTTCGGCGAGCATCCGTACGAATATGTCGAGCACGGCGGCACCGGCGAATCGGCGCGCCAGCTCGGCGTCGACGAACACAGCGTCGTGAAGACGCTCGTGATGGAGGACGAGCACGCGAAGCCGCTGATCGTGCTGATGCACGGCGACCGCACGGTGTCGACCAAGAACCTCGCGCGGCAGATCGGCGCGAAGCGCATCGAGCCGTGCAAGCCCGATGTCGCGAACCGCCACTCCGGCTACTTGGTCGGCGGCACGTCGCCGTTCGGCACGCGCAAGACGATGCCCGTATACGTCGAATCGACGATCCTCGAATTGCCGACGATCTACCTGAACGGCGGCCGCCGCGGCTATCTCGTGAGCCTCGCGCCCGCGGTGCTCACGACGCTGCTCGGCGCGACGCCCGTGCAGTGCGCGAGCGTCGACTGAGGGTTTCACCTTCGTGGCAGGCCGTGCTCGTTCGGTAGAATGGGCGCCGTTTCGGCTGGTCGGCCCGCGTGGCCGGCCGCCACGGCCTGCCGGCGGTTCGTCGCGACGGCGCCTGCCGTAACCGGCCGGCACGCCGTGCCCGGCCGTCCCTTCACCGATACGTTGAAAGAAGAGTTCTCCGCATGCAGATCCTGCTCGCCGCACTTGTTGCCTACCTGATCGGTTCGGTGTCGTTCGCCGTCGTCGTCAGCGCCGCAATGGGCCTGGCCGATCCCCGTTCGTACGGGTCGAAGAATCCCGGCGCGACCAACGTGCTGCGCAGCGGCAACAAGAAGGCCGCAATCCTGACGCTCGTCGGCGACGCGTTCAAGGGCTGGATCGCCGTCTGGCTCGCGCGGCGCTTCGGGCTGCCCGACGTCGCGGTCGCCTGGGTCGCGATCGCCGTGTTCCTCGGCCACCTGTATCCGGTGTTCTTCCGCTTCCAGGGCGGCAAGGGCGTCGCGACCGCGGCCGGCGTGCTGCTCGCCGTGCACCCGGCGCTCGGGCTCGCGACCGCGCTGACCTGGCTGATCATCGCGTTCTTCTTCCGCTATTCGTCGCTCGCGGCGCTGGTGGCGGCCGTGTTCGCGCCGCTGTTCGACGTGTTCCTGTTCGGCATGCCGGGCCATAACCCGGTCGCATGGGCCGTGCTCGCGATGAGCGTGCTGCTCGTGTGGCGTCACCGCGGCAACATCTCGAAGCTGCTGGCGGGGCAGGAAAGCCGGATCGGCGACAAGAAGAAGGCAGCGGCCGACGGCGGCGCGCAGGACGGCGGGAAAGCCTGAAGGAAGGCGTGACTGCGGCCGCCCGCCGGGGCGCGCGGGGCCCGGCGGCGCGGCATCACTGGCCGACGGCGTCGATCAGTCGCGGAAGTTGTTGAAGTCGAGCGGGGTGTCGGTCACGTCCTTGCGCAGCATCGCGATCACGTTTTGCAGATCGTCGCGCTTCGTGCCGGCCACGCGCACCGCGTCGCCCTGGATGCTCGCCTGCACCTTGATCTTGCTGTCTTTCACGAGCCTGACGATCTTCTTCGCGAGATCGCCCGTCACGCCTTTCTTCACGGTGACGATCTGCTTGACCTTGTCGCCGCCGATCTTCTCGACCTTGCCGTAGTCGAGGAAGCGCACGTCGACGTTGCGCTTGGCCAGCTTGTTGATCAGCACGTCCTTGACCTGGCCGAGCTTGAAATCGTCGTCGGCGAACAGCGTGAGCTCGCGCTCCTTCTGCTCGACGCGTGCGTCGGAGCCCTTGAAGTCGAAGCGCGTCGAAATTTCCTTGTTCGACTGCTCGATGGCGTTCTTCACTTCGATCATGTTCGCTTCGGAAACGACGTCGAACGATGGCATGGCATTCTCCCTTGAGATGCGGGCGCCCGGCTCGCGCGCGGGCACTCGCTATAATTGCGGACTGTTTGCCATTTTACCGATGCCCCTTCGTTTGCCCAAGGCCGGCCGTGCGCCTGCCGGGCGGACGTGACCGCGAATGCCGATGCCTCCTGACGATTCCGCCCTGTCGCTGCTCCCCGACCATCCGCTCGCCGCGCACAACACCTTCGGCATCGGCGCGCGCGCGCGCTTCGCCGCCCGTATCACGGATGCGGCGCAGTTCGCGGCGCTGCATCGCGACCCGCGCATCGCGAACCTGCCGCAACTCGTGCTCGGCGGCGGCAGCAACGTCGTGTTCACGCGCGATTTCGACGGCGTCGTGCTGCTCGACGAGATCGCCGGCCGCCGCGTCGTGCGCGAAGACGACGACGCATGGTACGTCGAGGCCGGCGGCGGCGAGACGTGGCACGCGTTCGTCGCATGGACGCTCGAGCACGGGATGCCGGGCCTCGAGAACCTCGCGCTGATTCCGGGCACCGTCGGCGCCGCGCCGATCCAGAACATCGGCGCGTACGGCCTCGAGATGAAGACGTATTTCGACTCGCTGGTCGCCGTCGAACTCGCGACGGGGCGCAGCGAGCGCTTCGACGCCGCGCGCTGCGCATTCGGTTATCGGGACAGCTTCTTCAAGCGGGAAGGGCGCGGGCGCTTTGCGATCGTGGCGGTGACGTTCCGGCTGCCCAAGCGCTGGACGCCGCGGCTCGGCTATGCGGACGTCACGCGCGAGCTCGACGCGCGCGGCATCGCGGCCGATGCGGCGACGCCGCGCGACGTGTTCGACGCGGTCGTCGCGATCCGCCGCGCGAAGCTGCCCGATCCGCTCGTGCTCGGCAACGCGGGCAGCTTCTTCAAGAATCCGGTGATCGACGCCGCGCAGTTCGATGCGCTGCGCGCGCGCGCGCCGGACGTCGTGTCGTATCCGCAGCCGGACGGGCACGTGAAGCTCGCGGCCGGCTGGCTGATCGATCGCTGCGGCTGGAAAGGGCGCGCGCTCGGCGCCGCGGCCGTGCACGACCGGCAGGCGCTCGTGCTGGTCAACCGCGGCGGCGCGACGGGCGCCGACGTGCTCGCGCTGGCGCGCGCGATCCAGGACGACGTGCGCACGCGCTTCGGCGTCGAGCTCGAACCGGAACCGGTCTGCCTGTAACGCGGCGCGCGTTCCCGGCTTTCAATTCCGTTTCGCCGGCACAAACAAAAAGCGCCGATCGACGATCGGCGCTTTTTGTTGCTTGCCGCCGGATTGCGGCGGCGCGCGCGTGCTGCGCTCAGTGCTTGAGGCGGCCGAGCAGCAGGAACTCCATCAGCGCCTTCTGCACGTGCAGGCGGTTTTCCGCTTCGTCCCACACGACGCTTTGCGGGCCGTCGATCACGCCGGCCGTCACTTCCTCGCCGCGATGCGCGGGCAGGCAATGCATGAAGAGCGCATCGGCGTTCGCATGGCCCATCATTTCCTCGTCGACGCACCAGTCGGCAAACGCCTGCTTGCGTGCTTCGTTCTCGGCTTCGAAACCCATGCTCGTCCACACGTCGGTCGTCACGAGATCGGCGCCCTTGCATGCTTCGTTCGGATCGTCGAACACTTCGTAGAACGGCGCGCTGTCCGGCGACACGAGCTTCATGTCGAGCGCATAGCCCGGCGGCGTCGACAGGCGCAGCTTGAAGCCGAGGATCTGCGCGGCTTCGATCCACGTGTACAGCATGTTGTTCGCGTCGCCGACCCACGCGACCGTCTTGCCGGCGATCGGGCCGCGGTGCTCGTAGTACGTGAAGATGTCGGCGAGTACCTGGCACGGATGGTATTCGTTGGTCAGGCCGTTGATCACCGGCACGCGGGAGTTCTGCGCGAAGCGCGTGATCACGTCCTGCTCGAACGTGCGGATCATGATGATGTCGACCATCCGCGAGATGACCTGCGCGGAATCCTCGACGGGCTCGCCGCGGCCGAGCTGCGTGTCGCGTGTGCTCATGAAGACCGCGTGGCCGCCGAGCTGGAAGATGCCGGCTTCGAACGACAGCCGCGTGCGCGTCGAGCTCTTCTCGAAGATCATCGCGAGCGTGCGGTCGTGCAGCGGGTGATAGGTCTCGTAGTTCTTGAACTTGCGTTTCAGGATACCCGTGCGTTCGAGCACGTACTCGTAGTCTTCCAGCGAGAAATCCTTGAACTGCAGGTAGTGACGAATGGTTTTGGCGGTCATGAAACGAAATACGGCGGGTCTCACCCGGCAGCGAGGCCGGACGGCGCCGCCGTCGGGTGTGGATAACTCAAAGCAGCATAAAGGATTTTCTGTGCTTTGACGAGCCACGACGAAAGCCGGGGCGCGATCGAAGCGGGGCCCGGTCGGGTGCCGGAGGGTGTCGGAAGAGGGCCCGCGAGACGGCGCGCGATGGCGCACTGCGGTATAATTCAAAAGTTTTCTCCAGCCCGGCAGGCAAGCCGTTTCGCGCGCTGCCGGACACAAGCCATGCGCTGCACAAAACCGGTGCGGCGCGCCGGTGGCGCGCATCGAAGGCCTGTTTTTCAGGGCGTCGGAGCGCTTGTGCCGCCGTCCACTCCAGCTTTGTGTTCGCGTATCCAGGCGCCGTCGCCTGGGCATCGCCGGGCCGTCACTTGGGTAACCACATGGCTGAAACCCCTCCGACCGAATTCTTCATCCAGGGCATCACGAAAGACGGGAAAAAATTTCGCCCGAGCGACTGGTCGGAGCGTCTGGCCGGCGTGATGGCCTGCTTCGGGCCCGGTGCGAGCGGGCGGAATGCGCGCCTGAAATATTCGCTGTACGTGCGCCCGACGATGATCGGCGACCTGAAATGCGTGATCCTCGATTCCCGGCTGCGCGACATCGAGCCGATGGCATTCGATTTCGTGCTGAATTTCGCGAAGGACAACAACCTCGTCGTCACCGAGGCGTGCGAACTGCCGGACCACGGCGAAAAGAAGTGAGTGCGATGGGCGAGGGTGCTTCGCGCGTGCGGCGCGCGCCCGATGCCCGGCCGGCATGATGTTCGGACGACGCGCAGCAAAAAAGCCCGCCTAGGCGGGCTTTTTTGCGATCGCAGGAAACAGGAGCGCCCGCCGAAGCGGGGCGCACCGGATTTACGCTGCTGCCTGCAGACCCTTGACGGCTGCGGCCAGGCGGCTCTTGCTGCGAGCGGCCTTGTTCTTGTGAACGATCTTCTTGTCGGCGATCGTGTCGATCGTCTTCACGGCAGCCTTGAACAGCTCGGCAGCCTTTGCCTGGTCGCCGGCTTCAACAGCCTTGCGAACCGACTTGATCGCGGTACGGAATTTCGAGCGCAGCGCCGAGTTGTGCGAATTTGCCTTCGCGGCTTGGCGGGCGCGCTTGCGTGCTTGTGCGGAGTTAGCCATGACGGTTCCTTATCCTGTCCTGTTTCCAGAGCTTGGAGCCTGACGGCCAAGCGCTGCTTTTCGATCCGTCCCCTGAGAACGATTGCCCAGGGGCGCATAAAAAACGGTGATTTTAACCGAGGCCGAGACATGAAAACGACAGGCGCCGTGCATGTACAGGCTCAGAAACCGGCAATTATAGCAACAGAATCAAGCACGTGGCAAGTTCAACGTGACATCGGCCGGACGGGGCGCTGGCGGCACGCGTGCTTTTCGGCATCCGTCCGTGCCGGGTCACGCAACGTCCGTATAATAAGCGCCCCATGAATCTATTCCGAGCCCTGCTGACGGTCAGCGGCTTCACGCTGCTGTCGCGCGTGACCGGACTGGCCCGCGAAACGCTGATCGCCCGTGCGTTCGGCGCCAGTCAATACACCGACGCGTTCTACGTCGCCTTCCGCATTCCGAACCTGCTGCGCCGCCTGTCCGCCGAAGGCGCGTTCTCGCAAGCGTTCGTGCCGATCCTTGCCGAGTTCAAGAACCAGCAAGGGCACGATGCGACCAAGGCGCTCGTCGATGCGATGTCGACCGTGCTCGCATGGGCGCTCGCCGTGCTGTCGGTCCTCGGGATCGCCGGTGCGTCGTGGGTCGTGTTCGCGGTCGCGTCCGGCCTGCACACCGACGGGCAGGCGTTCCCGCTCGCGGTCACGATGACGCGGATCATGTTCCCGTACATCGTGTTCATTTCGCTGACGACGCTCGCGTCCGGCGTGCTGAACACCTACAAGAGCTTCTCGCTGCCGGCTTTCGCGCCGGTGCTGCTGAACGTCGCGTTCATCGCCGCCGCCGTGTTCGTCGCGCCGCACATGAAGGTGCCCGTCTTCGCGCTCGCGTGGGCCGTGATCGTGGGCGGCGTGCTGCAGTTCCTCGTGCAGCTGCCGGCCCTGAAGAAGATCGACATGGTGCCGCTGATCGGGCTCAACCCGGTGCGTGCGCTGCGTCACCGCGGCGTGAAGCGCGTGCTCGCGAAGATGGTGCCCGCGACGTTCGCGGTGTCGGTCGCGCAACTGTCGCTGATCATCAACACCAACATCGCGTCGCGGCTCGGGCAGGGCGCGGTGTCGTGGATCAACTACGCCGACCGCCTGATGGAATTCCCGACGGCGCTGCTCGGCGTCGCGCTCGGCACGATCCTGCTGCCGAGCCTGTCGAAGGCGCACGTCGACGCCGATACGCACGAATACTCGGCGCTGCTCGACTGGGGGCTGCGCGTCACGTTCCTGCTCGCGGCGCCGAGCGCGCTCGCGCTGTTCTTCTTCGCGACGCCGCTCACCGCGACCCTGTTCAACTACGGCAAGTTCGACGCGCATACCGTCACGATGGTCGCGCGCGCGCTCGCGACTTACGGGATCGGCCTCGTCGGCATCATCCTGATCAAGATCCTCGCGCCGGGCTTCTACGCGAAGCAGGACATCAAGACGCCGGTAAAGATCGCGATCGGCGTGCTGATCGTCACGCAGATCTCGAACTACGTGTTCGTGCCGCTGATCGGCCATGCGGGCCTCACGCTGAGCATCGGCGTCGGCGCGTGCCTGAACTCGCTGCTGCTGTTCATCGGGCTGCGCAAGCGCGGCATCTACCAGCCGTCGCCGGGCTGGCTGCGCTTCTTCGTGCAACTGATCGGCGCGACGCTCGTGCTCGCGGGCCTGATGCACTGGTGCGCGATCAGCTTCGACTGGACCGGCATGCGCGCGCAGCCGCTCGACCGGATCGCGCTGATGGCCGCGTGCCTCGTGCTGTTCGCTGCACTATATTTCGGTATGTTGTGGGTAATGGGCTTCAAATACGCTTACTTCAGAAGGCGCGCCAAGTGACGACCGCAATGACCCGCGTCCTCGACTACTTCAGCACGCTCGTGGCGGACGACGACAGTCTGCCCGTCACGGAAACCGCGCTGTCGCTCGCGCAGGACGCGTATCCCGACCTCGACCTGCAGGGCACGCTGGCCGAAATCGACATGCTGGCCGCGCGGCTGCGCCGCCGGCTCGCCGACGACGCGGACCTGAAGGACCGCGTCGCCGCGCTCAACGAGTTCTTCTTTCGCGAACTCGGCTTCGCGTGCAATCACAACGATTACTACGACCCCGATAACAGCCACCTGAACGCGGTGCTGAAGCGGCGGCGCGGGATTCCGATCTCGCTGTCGGTGCTGTATCTGGAGCTCGCCGAGCAGGTCGGCGTGCCGGCGCGCGGCGTATCGTTCCCCGGTCATTTCCTGCTGCGCGTGACGCTGCCGGACGGCGACCTGATCATCGACCCGACCAACGGCCATTCGCTGTCCGAAGCCGAGATGGTCGAGATGCTCGAGCCGTACGTCGCGCGTGCGGCCGGCGCGGTCGACAGCGCGTTGCGCGCGCTGCTGCAGCCGGCCACGAGCCGCGAGATCATCGCGCGGATGCTGCGCAACCTGAAAACGATCTATCTGCAGACGGAACGCTGGCAGCGGCTGCTCGCGGTGCAGCAGCGGCTCGTGATCCTGCTGCCCGAGCAGCTCGACGAAGTGCGCGATCGCGGTTTCGCGTATGCGCGGCTCGACTACCTGCGCCCCGCGCTCGAGGATCTCGAGCAGTATCTCGGCGAACGGCCCGATGCGGACGACGCAACCGTCGTCGAATCGCAGGTGTCGGAGCTGCGCCAGCGGATGCAGCGCGACGACGAGGACTGAGCCGCCCGCGGCCGTGCCGCAACCGGCAACCGGAAGGAAAACGCCCGCAATGCGGGCGTTTTGCATTTGCGTCGTCCAGCGCTTACTTCGGCTGCATCCGGATCGCGCCGTCGAGGCGGATCACTTCACCGTTGAGCATCGGATTCTCGATGATCTGACGCACCAGCATCGCGTATTCGTCCGGCTTGCCGAGCCGCGGCGGGAACGGCACCATCGCGCCGAGCGCGTCCTGCACGTCCTTGGGCATGCCGAGCAGCATCGGCGTCTCGAACAGCCCCGGCGCGATCGTCATCACGCGGATGCCGCTGCGCGACAGGTCGCGCGCGATCGGCAGCGTCATGCCCGCGACGCCGGCCTTCGATGCGGCATACGCAGCCTGGCCGATCTGCCCGTCGTACGCGGCGACCGATGCGGTGCTGACGATCACGCCGCGCTCGCCTGCGTCGTTCGGCGCGGTCGCGGCCATCGCGGCGGCCGCGAGCCGGATCATGTTGAAGGTGCCGACCAGATTCACGCTGATCGTCTTCGCGAACACGTCGAGCGGATGCGGGCCGTCCTTGCCGACGGTTTTCGCGGCGGGCGCGATGCCCGCGCAGTTCACGAGGCCACGCAGCGTGCCCGCGCGCGTCGCGGCGTCGACGGCCGCCTGCGCGTCGGTCTCGCTCGACACGTCGCAGCGCACGAAGACGCCGCCCAGTTCGTTCGCGAGCGCCGTGCCGGCCGTCTCGTTCAGGTCGGCGAGCACGACCTTGCCGCCTGCCTGCGCGAGCATGCGGGCCGTTCCCGCGCCGAGGCCCGATGCGCCGCCGGTGATCAGAAAGACGTTGCCGCGAATCTCCATGACTGTCTCCTTGGTGGGGCCGATGCCGGTCGATCGGCTGAAAGCCGGTGCGCGCCGCTGTCCAGCGCGCACGTATCCGGACGATTGTACGGGGCGTCATCGCACGGCGGCCGGACAAGCACGGTCGTGCGAATCGCGGCCGGACGAAAAAAAAGCCGCCCGGGAAGGGCGGCTTGCGGGCGCGACGCAGCGCTTACTTCAGTGCGTCGAATGCGCGCGCGCGGATTTCGTCGACGCTGCCGAGGCCCGAGATCTTGCGATACTGCGGCGCCTTCAGGCCGTTTTCCTCGCCGCGTTGCGCCCAGTCGCCGTAGTACGTGATCAGCGGCTTGGTTTGCGCTTCGTACACTTCGAGACGCTTCTGGACGGTTTCTTCCTTGTCGTCGTCGCGCTGGATCAGCGGTTCGCCCGTCACGTCGTCCTTGCCCTCGACCTTCGGCGGGTTGAACTTCACGTGATACGTGCGGCCCGATGCCGGGTGCGTGCGGCGGCCGCTCATGCGCTCGACGATTTCCGAGAACGGCACGTCGATCTCGAGCACGTAGTCGATCGCGACGCCCGCTTCCTTCATCGCGTCAGCCTGCGCGATCGTGCGCGGGAAGCCGTCGAACAGGTAGCCGTTCGCGCAATCCGATTCCTTCAGGCGCTCTTTCACGAGGCCGATGATCAGCGCGTCCGGCACGAGCTTGCCGGCGTCCATGTAGCCCTTCGCCTCGACGCCGAGCGGCGAGCCGGCCTTGACGGCTGCGCGCAGCATGTCACCCGTCGAGATTTGCGGGATGCCGAACTTTTCCTTGATGAAGTTTGCCTGGGTGCCCTTTCCCGCGCCGGGCGCGCCCAACAGGATCAAACGCATGGTGATATCTCCGGTATGTAGATTCGTGTGGCGAGACGCAAAAGCGTCGACGACGTGCGCGGGGCTTGCCTGGCGCGCGGTGAACCGGTCTGATGCGACGCGTCGTCGATGGCGACGCGTGGCTGCCGGAAAGGACCGCGGCGGGGGCAAGCGAAGGCGCGCGGGTCGCGGACGGCTCGCACAATCGCCTGATTATGCCATGGGTTATTTTGAAGTCGGCTGAAAAAGGGCCTGCACGCGCGCGAGATCGGCCGGCGTGTCGACTCCGGCGGCGGGCGCCTGATCGGTGATGAGCACGGCGATGCGCTCGCCGTGCCACATCGCGCGCAGCTGTTCGAGCTGCTCGGCCTGCTCGATCGGCGCCTGCGCGAGCGACGGATACGTGCGCAGGAAACGCGCGCGATACGCATACAGGCCGATGTGGCGATAGACCGGGAAGGCCGGTGCCGGCATGGCCGCGACGTCCGGCCAGTGCGACGCGTACGCATCGCGGCTCCACGGAATCGGCGCGCGCGAGAAGTACATCGCGACGTTGCGCGCGTCGAGCGCGACCTTCACGACGTTCGGGTTGAACACGTCGGCTGCGTCGTGGATCGGATGGGCCGCGGTCGCGATCGCGCAGTCCGCATGAGCGGCGAGGTGCGACGCTACGTCGCGCACCAGCGCCGGGTCGATCAGCGGCTCGTCGCCCTGTACGTTGACGATGACGGTGTCGTCGCTCCAGCCGAACGCCGCCGCGACTTCCGCGAGCCGGTCGGTGCCCGACGGGTGATCGGCGCGCGTCAGCACCGCTTCGAAGCCGTGATCGCGGGCCGCGTCGAGCACGCCCTGCGCGTCGGATGCGACGAGCACCTGCTGCGCGCCGGCTTCGCGCGCGCGCTCGGCGACGCGCACGACCATCGGCTTGCCGCCGAGATCGGCGAGCGGCTTGTTCGGCAGGCGCGTCGACGCGAGCCGGGCAGGAATGACGGCGATGAAGGGCTGCGGATGAGTCATCGGGGTTCAGCGGTGAGAAGGGCGGGGCGGGCGGCGCGTGGGAAGCGGGCCGCCCGGAAAAGCCCGGCGCGCGGCCGCGGACGGGCCGCGATCGTGCGCCGGTTCAGCGGCGCGGCGGCTTAGCTGCCGGCGGGGCCGGCCGGATCGACCGGCGTGCCCTCGACGGTCTGGCGCGCTTCGTCGACGAGCATCACGGGGATGCCGTCGCGGATCGGGTAGGCGAGCTTGTCCGCGTTGCAGATCAGCTCCTGCGCGGCGCGGTCATAGTGGAGCGGGCCTTTGCAGATAGGGCACACAAGAATTTCAAGCAGGCGAGCGTCCACGGAGTTTCTCCACAACGAGGGCAATGAGGCGAGGATCGAGCGCGGCTTCGACGGGGACGACCCACAGCCGAGCGTCGCGCCAGGAAGCGCCCAATTTTACTGCATCCTTCTCGGTGATCAGGATCGCGTCGACCGCGTCGTCGACGAATGGATTGTCGGCGAACGCGTAATGGTCGGGCAGCGCGCGCGTCGCCGGCGCGAGGCCGGCCGCGCGCAAGGTCGCGAAGAAGCGCTCGGGCGCGCCGATGCCGGCCGCGGCGAGCACGCGCTCGTTCGCGAACTGCGACAGCGGGCGGCGCCGCGCCGGCTGGTCGAGGTGCCACGCGGCGCCCGGCGTCAGCGCGAGCGCATACGTGTCGGGCCACGGCGGCAGCGCGCCGCTGTACGGATCGTTGACGAGCGTCGCGTCGCGGCGGCGCGACAGCGGCTCGCGCAGCGGGCCGGCCGGCAGCAGGAAGCCGTTGCCGCCGAGCCGGTGGTCGAACACGACGAGCTCGACCGTGCGGGCGAGGCGATAGTGCTGCAGGCCGTCGTCGCTGACGATCACGTCGACGTCCGGGTGCGCGGCGCGCAGCGCCTGCGCGGCCGCGACGCGGTCGGGGCAGACCCAGACCGGCGCGCCGGTGCGGCGCGCGATCAGCAGCGGTTCGTCGCCGGCCGCGCCCGGGCGCGACGCGGGCGTGACGGCGGTCGGCGCCTTCACGTTCGCGCCGTAGCCGCGCGACACGACGCCTGGCGTGAAGCCGGCCGCGCGCAGCGCATCGACGAGCGCGATCACGGTCGGCGTCTTGCCGGTGCCGCCGACGGTCACGTTGCCGACCACGACGACGGGCACGCCGACGTCGACCGGCTGTTTCCAGCCCTGCGCATAGGCGGTGCGCCGCAGCGCCGCGCACAGACCGAATACGCATGCGAACGGCGTGAGCGCCCAGGCGAGCGCACCGCGTCGCTGCCATTCGCGTGTCAGGTGCGCTTCGAGCCGCGCGAGCGGGCCGCCGGGCGCGCTCATCGGGCCGGGCGCGGCGCGTCGTGCGCCGCGGCGTGGGACGGATTCGTCAAGGCGGATTCTCCGTTGGGCGGCGCATGCCGCGAGGTCTTCGGAAGGCGGCACTCTAGCGCGTCGCACGCGGGCGCGGCAAGCGCGGCCGGGCGGTGGCCTCGATGGGGCCGGATCGGCACGGCTTGTGGATAACTCTGTGAAAAACTCCCCGCCCGTTCGCGTCAAACGCCCGCCCGGCGGGCATCGAATCGGATGCGTATCTTTCCGTAAGGTTTAAAAATTCATAAAAATCAATGTGTTACATCAAATCGTCTGTTTTTTGGCGCGGTTTTTAAGCGTTTTGAGTGGACGATTGCCAGAGTGTGGACACATTCCGCGCCGCGCGGCGCAGACGGCCGGTGCTGGACGTCGCGCGCGTGTCGGACTATCGTGTCGCCGCCAGCATTCATCCGACCGCCCATGTCTTTCGACTCTCCTTTTTCCGCTCCCGGCGCGACTCGCGGCGGCGACGAAGTGATTCCCGTTTCGGCGCTCAACCGTGCAATTTCGACGATGCTCGAGCGCTCGTTCCCGCTGCTGTGGATTTCGGGCGAAGTGTCGAACTTCACGCGCGCCGCGAGCGGCCACTGGTATTTCTCGATCAAGGACCAGCAGGCGCAGATGCGCTGCGTGATGTTCCGCGGCCGCGCGCAGTACGCGGAATTCACGCCGCGCGAAGGCGACCGGATCGAGGTGCGCGCGGTCGTCACGATGTACGAGCCGCGCGGCGAGGTGCAGCTCAACGTCGAGGCGGTGCGGCGCACCGGGCAGGGGCGCCTGTACGAGGCGTTCCTGCGCCTGAAGGCCCAGCTCGAAGCCGAAGGGCTGTTCGCGCCGGAGCGCAAGCGTCAGTTGCCGACCCATCCTCGCGCGATCGGCATCGTCACGTCGCTGCAGGCAGCCGCCTTGCGCGACGTGCTGACCACGCTCGCGCGCCGCGCGCCGCACATTCCGGTGATCGTCTATCCGGCGCCCGTGCAGGGCGCGGGCTCGGCCGAGAAGCTCGTGGCTGCCGTGCAGGCGGCGAACGCGCGGCGCGAGGTCGACGTGCTGCTCGTCTGCCGCGGCGGCGGCTCGATCGAGGATCTGTGGTCGTTCAACGACGAAGCGCTCGCGCGTGCGATTGCCGCGAGCGAGTTGCCGGTCGTCAGCGGCGTCGGCCACGAAACCGATTTCACGATCGCGGACTTCGCGGCCGACCTGCGCGCGCCGACGCCGACCGGCGCGGCCGAGCTCGCGAGTCCGCAGCGCGCATTGCTGCTGCGCGAGGTCGCCGACCGTCAACGCGCGCTGGCGCGCAGCCTCGAGCGCGGGCTCGAGCAACGCGCGCAGCAGCTCGACTGGCTCGCGCGGCGGCTCGTCAGTCCGGCCGAACGGTTGAAGCGGCAGCGCACGCATGTCGAGCAGCTTGCCGTGCGGCTTGCGTCGGCGGCGTCGCGGCCGGTGCGCGACGCACGGGCGCGGTTCGCGCTCGCGCAGCTGCGCTGGCAGCGCGCGCGGCCCGATCCGGCGCTCGCGCGTCACGCGCTCGCGGGGCTGTCGCAACGTCTCGCGGTCGCGCTGCAGCGTCGTTACGAGCGTGATGCCGCGCGGGTGTCGGCATGTGCGGCGCGGCTCGAGGTGCTGAGCCCGCAGCGCACGCTGGAGCGCGGCTATGCGGCGCTGATCGACGCGCAGACCGGCCGCGCGGTGCGTGCGCCGAGCGCGTTGAAGCCGCAGCGCCGCCTGACCGTGCATCTCGCCGAAGGCTCGGCCGACGTGTCGCTCGCCGACGTGCAACCGCGACTCGCCGACACGATCTGACGGCCACCGCGTAAGCGAAACGAAGGTTGCCTGCCGGGTGCGCCCGCCGCATCCGGCGCGGGAACGCATGCTGCGCGACGTCGTCTCGTCCTGCCGGACGAAGCGCCAGCGTCGATTTTCGGCATACCGCGGATAAATGCCCGTGAGTTTGCGGGGATATTCGGACTCGCCTACAATCGGACGCTCGGCAGCATTCAACACAGCCTCCCCACATACTCAACGAAGGAATCGCCATGGCTCATACGCTCCCGCCGCTCCCGTACGCTGAAGACGCACTCGCGCCGACCATCTCGCTCGAGACGATCCAGTACCACTACGGCAAGCACCACCAGGCTTATGTGACGAACCTGAACAATCTGATTCCGGGCACGGAATTCGAAAACCTGTCGCTGGAAGAGATCGTCAAGAAGTCGTCGGGCGGCATCTTCAACAACGCCGCGCAAATCTGGAACCACACGTTCTTCTGGAACAGCCTGTCGCCGAACGGCGGCGGCGCACCGACGGGCGCGCTGGGCGACGCGATCAACGCGAAGTGGGGTTCGTACGACGCGTTCAAGGAAGCGTTCACGAAGGCCGCAGTCGGCACGTTCGGTTCGGGCTGGGCATGGCTCGTGAAGAAGGCCGACGGTTCGCTCGACATCGTGTCGACGAGCAACGCCGCGACGCCGCTGACGACCGCCGACAAGGCGCTGCTGACGATCGACGTGTGGGAACACGCGTACTACATCGACTACCGCAACGCGCGTCCGAAGTTCGTCGAAGCGTTCTGGAACATCGTGAACTGGGACTTCGCGGCGAAGAACTTCGCGTAAGCTCCCGGCGTCCGCGCGCCATCGCGGCGCGCGACACTGCAAAAAGCCCTCGTCACGAGGGCTTTTTTGTTTCTGCCGGATGCCGATGAATCGGCGGCATCCAGCGGATCACGCAATCATCCCCGACGCCCAGCCGA
Source organism: Burkholderia sp. IDO3 (assembly GCF_003366075.1). Lineage (NCBI taxonomy): Bacteria > Pseudomonadati > Pseudomonadota > Betaproteobacteria > Burkholderiales > Burkholderiaceae > Burkholderia > Burkholderia sp. IDO3. The sequence goes on along the minus strand of NZ_CP028963.1, from coordinate 2,880,319 downwards.
GCGCGGCACTCGCGATCACGACGGCCCACGGCGGCACGCGCCAGAACACGAGCGCGACGAACGCGACGAGCGCGGCCGCGAAATCGCGCGGCGACCCGATCGTGTCGTTCCACACCGGGTGATAGAGCGCGGCGACCAGCAGCCCGACCACGGCCGCATTCACGCCCGCGAGCGCGGCCTGCATCCGCGTGCTGCGGCGCAGGCGCTCCCAGAACGGCGCGGTGCCCGCGACGAGCAGGAACGACGGCGCGAAGATCGACACGAGTGCGATCGCCCCGCCGAGCCAGCCGTTCGGTGCGTCGCGCAGCGACGCGCCGAGGAACGCCGAGAACGTGAAAAGCGGCCCCGGCACGGCCTGCGCGGCGCCGTAGCCGGCGAGGAAAGCCGAATCGCCGACCCAGCCCGGCGCGACCACGGCCGCCTGCAGCAGCGGCAGCACGACGTGCCCGCCACCGAACACCAGCGCGCCGGTGCGAAAGAACGCGTCGACGACCGCGAGCGTGCGCGAATCGAGTGCGCGAGCCATGAACGGCAGCACGACGAGCAGCGCGGCGAACAGCACGAGCCATAGCACGCCCGCGCGATGCGACACATGCAGCGGCAACGGATCGTGCGCGCCGCGCTCGGGTTGCGGCAACAGCACGAGGCCGGCCGCGCCCGCCGCGACGATCACCGCGACCTGCAGCCAGGCGGCCGGCACGAGCAGCGCGATGCAGGCCGCGGCCGCCATCAGCGTGACGCGGCGCGCATCCGGGCACAGCGTGCGCGCCATGCCCCACACCGCCTGCGCGATCACCGCGACCGACACGATGCGCAGCCCGTGCAGCGCGCCGGCCGTAACCGGCATGCCCGTCGCATGCACGCCTAGCGCGAACAGCATCATCAGCAGCGCCGACGGCAGCGTGAAGCCGAGCCACGCGGCGAACATCCCCGCATAGCCCGCGCGCGACAGCCCGATCGCCATTCCGACCTGGCTGCTGGCCGGCCCCGGCAGGAACTGGCACAGCCCGACGAGATCCGCGTAGGCGCGCTCGGTCAGCCAGCCGCGCCGCGTGACGAATGCGTCGCGGAAGTAGCCGAGATGCGCGACGGGGCCGCCGAACGACGTGAGGCCGAGCCGCAGGAACGCGACGAACACGGGCCATACGTGGCGGGAAGGAGCGGAGACGGTCGACGTGTTCAAGGGGGCAGTGGGGACGAGCAAGGGCGAGCGAGCCGCCACGATAGCGCAACGGCGTGACGCCGGGAATGCGACGTTGCGGCGTTGCGGCGATTGCGCGGGCGTCAGGCCATGCCGTCGGGCAGCCCGCTCGCGCGGCGCAGCGCGTCGACGTCGACCAGTTCGATCTCGCCGACATGCAGCCGCACGATGCCGTCGGCCTGCAGCGCCTTCAGCAACTGGTTGGTGGTCTGCCGCGTCAGCGACAGCATCGACGCGAGCTTTTCCTGCGACAGCCGGATGCGCGTGCGGCCGGCGCTGATCCCGCCGTAGCCGTTGGCGATCATCAGCAGCCGCGTCGCGAGCCGCTGCGCGGCCGGCATCACGCTCATCGCCTCGACGGTCAGGAAGCTCAGCCGGAGTTTTTGCGCCATCAGCAGCGCGAATTGCCGCCAGTATTGCGGCGTCGCGTCGAGGATCCCGAGCAGGGCGGCTTGCGGGACGTGCAGCAGCAGCGTGTCGTCGAGCGCGATCGCATCGTGCGTGCGCGGCTGGCCGTCGAACAGGGCGATCTCGCCGAACCACGTGACCGGCTCGGCGACCGTCAGCAGCGCCTCCTTGCCGTGCGAATCCACCGCGCCTATCGTGAGGGAACCGGCCAGTACCGCATACAGCCCGCACGGCGGGTCGCCGCGCCGGAACAGCGCATGGCCGGCCGGCAGGCGCCGCAATGCGGCGTGCTCGAGCAACTGCGCGCGCAATTCGGGCGGCAGCGCGGCGAACCACGGGTGCGCTTCGATCTGCGGCAGGTAGGGGGCGAGCGACGAGGGCATGGGCACGCGATGTCGGGTAGCTGACAGAGGTTCTCGGGCGTGACGCGCATCATAGCGCTCAATGATCGTTCTGGAGACACCATGAAGACGCTCGAAGACCACCTTTCCCAGTATGCGGCCTACCACCGCGACGCGCGCAACATCGCGACGCACCTGGTCGGCATTCCGATGATCGTGTTCGCGGTCGAGGTACTGCTGTCGCGGCCGGCGTTCGGGATGCTAGCCGGCGTCGCGCTGTCGCCGGCGTTGCTGCTCGCCGTGGCGTTCGCGGTGTTCTACCTGCGCCTCGACCTGCGCTTCGGGGTCGTCATGACCGCGCTGTTCGCGCTCGGACTGTGGGCCGCGCGGACGCTCGCGTTGCTGCCGACCGCGCAGTGGCTCGGCGTCGGCATCGGCGCGTTCGTGGTCGGCTGGATCGTGCAGTTCGTTGGGCACTGGTTCGAAGGGCGCAAGCCCGCATTCGTCGACGATCTCGTCGGCCTGATGGTCGGGCCGCTGTTCGTCGTCGCCGAAGTCGCGTTCTTCGCGGGGCTGCGCAACGAGGTGCGCCGTGAAGTCGAGCGGCGCTCGGGGCCCGTGCACGGCGGCGCGCACTCGCATGTCTGACGCGTCGGCCGCGGCGGTCTGCGTGTTCGGCGCGGGGGCGATCGGCTGCTATCTCGGCGGCCGGCTTGCGGCGGTGGGCACGCGCGTGACGTTCGTCGGTCGTGCGCGGATCGCCGACGCGATTCGCGCGCACGGGCTGACCCTGACCGACCGGCGCGGCTATCGCGCGCAGCTCGCGCCGGCGGACGTCGCGTTTTCGACCGATCCGGCCGCGGCGGCGGCGGCGCGGCTCGTGCTGGTCGCGGTGAAGTCGGCCGCGACGCGGGACGCGGCGGTGCAACTGGCCGGCGTGCTGCGGCCCGGCACGGTCGTGATCAGTTTCCAGAACGGCCTGCACAACGCCGACGTGCTGCGCGACGCGCTGCCGCAAGCCACCGTGCTGACCGGCATGGTGCCGTTCAACGTGATCGAGCGCGGGCCCGGCGCATTTCACCAGGGCTCGGCCGGCATGCTCGCGGCCGATGCGTCGCCCGCGCTGCAGCCGTTTGCACGCGTATTTGCCCGCACGGGCCTGCCGCTCGCGCTGCACCGCGACATGCGCGCGGTGCAATGGGCGAAGCTGCTGCTGAACCTGAACAACGCCGTCAATGCGCTGGCGAACCTGCCGTTGCGCGACGAACTCTCGCAACGCGCGTACCGGCGCTGCGTCGCGCTTGCGCAGCGCGAAGCCCTGCACTGGCTCGCGCATGCCGCGATCCGGCCGGCACGGCTGACGCCGTTGCCGACCGGGTGGCTCCCCGCGGTGCTGGCGCTGCCCGATCCCGTGTTTCGCGCGCTCTGCGGCCGGATGCTCGCGATCGATCCGCTCGCGCGCTCGTCGATGTCCGACGATCTCGCCGCGCGCCGCGCCACCGAAGTCGAGTGGATCAACGGCGAGATCGTCCGGCTGGCCGCGCGCTTCGGCGCGCAGGCGCCGGTCAATGCGCGGCTGTGCGCGCTCGTTCACGCCGCCGAAGCGGCGGCAGCGCGCCCGGCCTGGCATGGCGAAGCGCTGTGGGCGGAGCTGTCCGCGCATGCGCCGCACGTGAGCACGGTGCGGGCGGCGTAACGGCGCGGGCACGTTCCCGGAGGGCCCGCGCCCGCGCATGCCGCGCACGATGCGCAACGGCTAAGATGCGGAGTGCGTCACCAGACCGGACGCGTACGCGGAGCAATCGCCATGGTGGATCGCCCGACTCTCGATGCCTACGAAGCCCATGCCGCGCAATATGCGCAGGACTGGCTCGACCAGGCCGCGCCCGACGACATGTACGCGCTGCTCGAGCAGCATTTCTCGCCGGGGCTGACCGCGGACGTCGGCTGCGGCGCCGGGCGCGACACCGCGTGGCTCGCTTCGTGCGGATTCGATGTGCGCGGCTACGACGCAAGCGCCGCGCTGCTCGACGAGGCGCGCCGGCGCCATCCCGATCTGACATTCGCACTCGCCGCGCTGCCGGCGCTGGCCGGTGTGCCGTCCGGCGTGTTTCGCAACGTGCTGTGCGAAACGGTCGTGATGCACCTCGAACAGGCGGATGCGGCCGCGGCCGCTGCACGGCTGGCCGCGCTGCTGGGGCCCGGCGGCACGCTGTATCTCAGTTGGCGGGTGGCCGGAAACGGCGCGCTGCGCGACGAGCGCGGCCGTCTGTACACGCCGCTCGATTCGGCGCGGATGCATGCGGCGCTCGGCGCCGGCATGCGGGTGATCGACGAGCACGAGGTAGTCAGTGCGTCGTCCGGCAAGCGCGTGCACCGGCTGATCGCGCGCAGGGCCAATGGCAGCCCCGCTGCCGATGGCGCCGAATGAGCGCGGCGCGCACCTTCATTCGCGGTTGAGCGCCGCTTCCCAGTTGATGTCGGCGCAGAGCACCTGCATGCCGGTCGCGGCCGGCGCGGCGACCGAGCCGGTCACGCACAGGTGCGCCTCGTTGATCGACAGGTACGGCGGCGTTACGTGCACGCGGCCTGGCGCGCGCATCGCGTGGATGAAGTACGGGCGGCGCTCCCAGCTCGCGCCTTCCGAATGCAGCAGCGGCCGGAAGCGTTTGGCCCGCTGCGAGACGCTGCCGCGCGCGAGCACGTTGTCGCCGATCTGGCGGCCGGACGCGTCGAGCAGAAAGCAGCGTGCGGTTTCGGGCAGCCCGAGCACCGCCGCGGCGGCGTCGAGCAGCGGCTCGCCCGCGGCAAGCTTGCGGCTCGCTTCCTCCAGCGCGGCGATGTATGGCGCCAGGCGTTCCGCCTGCGTGCGCTCGCGCTGCGCGACGCGCAGCCGCAACGCGGCCGACAGCGTATCCATGCAGCCGGCCGCGGCCTGCGGTTGTACCGGGTCGACGCTCGGCCCGGCGAAATACTGCCCTTGCACGAAATCCACGTCGCATTCGAGCGCGATCAACGCGTCGCGCTCGGTCGCGAGCCCGCCCATCAGCACGAGCTGGCCGGATTCGTGCAGCAGCGACACGAGCCCGGGCAGCACGCGCTCGAGGTGCGAGTGTTCGCTCGCCTGCGCGAGGATCCCGCGGTCGAGCGAGACGATGTCGGGATGCAGGTGCCACACTCGGTCGATGTTCGAATGCTTCGCGCCGAAGCCGCCGAGCGCGATCAGGAAGCCGGCCTTGCGCAGCCCGTCGACGATCGCCGCATAGCGCGGCGTCTCGCCGCCCGCCTGTTCGGGCACTTCGAGCACCACGCGGTGCGGCGGCAGGCCGAGCGCCTTCAGGTTCGCGAGCAGCGCGTCGCCGTAGATCGTGTCCATCAGCGCAGCCGGATGCAGGCTCAGGAAGAGCCATTCGTCATGGCTGTCGAACGCGTGGAAATTGCCCAGATGCAGCGATTCGGCGAGCCGGCCGAGCTCCAGCAGGTCGCCGCGCCGCGCCGCCTGCGTGAATACCTCGTGCGACGCGACCTGGCGGCTTTCCTCGTCGTGCGCGCGCAGCGACGCGTGATAGCCGATCGCGCGGCGGTGCGATACCGAGAAAACGGGCTGGAACACGCTGAACACGGTGTACGCGCCGTACAGCACGGTGCGCCGCTTGCCGTCGTCGCCGGCGACGGGGCGGGGCGGCTGGAAGCCGGGGGGATCGATGTCGATCATGCTCATGATGTCGGCCGAAGGAAGACTGCCAGTTTACCTACAGAATAGGCGAGCAAGAAGCATGCGCGACATCGGGCCCCGTGCGGCGGCCCGTCGCGGCCGCCGGCGGCTGCGCGCGGCCGGCGTGCTGCACCGCCGTGGTGCGTGGCGCGCCGGCGTGGCGTTTGCCGCGGTGCGCGCCGTGCATCATGCGCGTTCGGACGGGTCGGTCTTTTTGTGTGCGCGGCCGCGGATTTCCGGCGCGAGCTGCGCGAAGATCCACGCGGATGCGGCCGTGATGATCCCGACGCAGATGAACGTCGCATGGAACGCGGGCAGCGTGTTGCTCGGCGTCACCGTGCGCAGCATGCCGGTGAAGGTCGCGAGCAGCGCGCCCGCGACCGTGACGCCGAGGCTCATCGACAGCATCTGCACGAGCGAGAACAGGCTGTTGCCGCTGCTTGCGCCGCCGGTGCCGAGATCCTTCAGCGTCAGCGTGTTCATCGCGGTGAACTGCATCGAGTTGAAGCCGCCGAACAGCGCGAGATGGACGACCTTCACCCATACCGGCACGGTGTCGCGCATCAACGCAAAGCTCGCCATCATCACGCCGACCATGATCGTGTTCACGAGCAGCACCTTGCGGTAGCCGTGCTGCGTGATCAGCCGCGTGATGAGCTGCTTCGAGAACATCCCGGCTGCCGCGACCGGCAGCATCATCAGCCCGGCCTCGAACGCCGAATAGCCGAGGCTCACCTGCAGCAGCAGCGGAATCAGGTACGGCATCGCGCCGCTGCCGATCCGCGCGAACAGGTTGCCGAGCAGGCCGACGCTGAACGTATGGATCTTGAACAGTTCGAGCGAGAAGATCGGCTGCGGCGCACGTACCGCGTACAGCCCGTATGCGACGAAGCACGCGAGGCTCAGGATCAGCAGCACCAGCACGGCCGCGTGCTGCATCCCGAGATCGGCCAGCCCGTCGAGCGACAGCGAGATCGCGACCATCCCGATCGTCAGCAGCAGATAGCCCTTCAGGTCGAAGCGGCCGACGGCCGGGTTGCGCGAATCGGGCATCGAGTAGAAGGTCGCGATGCAGCCGACGATGCCGACCGGCACGTTGATCAGGAAGATCCAGTGCCACGACGCGATCTTCACGAGCCAGCCGCCGAGCGTCGGCCCGATCAGCGGGCCGATCAGCCCGGGAATCGCGACGAACGACAGCGCGGGCAGGTAGCGTTCGGCCGGGAACGTGCGCAGCACCGCGAGCCGCCCGACCGGCAGCAGCATCGCGCCGCCGACACCCTGGACGACGCGGAACACGACGAGCTGCTGCAGCGTATGCGCGTTCGCGCACAGCAGCGAACCGAGCGAGAACACCAGGATCGCGCTGAAGAACACGCGCCGCGTGCCGAACGTGTCCGCGAGCCAGCCCGATACGGGAATCATCACCGCCATCGTCAGCGAGTACGCGATCACGACCGACTGCATCCGCAGCGGCGATTCGCCGAGACTCACTGCCATCGACGGCAGCGCCGTATTGACGATCGTCGCATCGAGCGTTTGCATGAAGAAGCCCGTTGCAACGAGCCAGAGCATCACGGTGAGGTTCTTTTCGCCGGGAGCGGCGACGGGCGGGCGTTGGAACATGGGGACGGACCGGTGGCGCGGGACAGCCGACATTGTAGGCAAAGCCGCCGCGGCACGCAGGATCGGCCCCCATCGCGGGGCGCGCCCGATCGCCCGACCGCCGCTTCGGCCGGATACTGGTTCGCCGACAGACCAGTACAGTTCAGCCGAAACTGTCTGCATGCGTACCTGTCCGTGTGCTGCCGCCGTCCGAAATACTGGTGCCATCGAACCCACGCGATCCGGAGGCGGCCATGCGCGAACTGCGACTCTACGAGATGGACGGCAACGAGCCGGCCGGGCGGTGGCGCATCGTCGATCGCACCGCGCTGGCGGTCGCGGACGGCGGCCTGTGGGTGACGGTCGAAGGTCGCCTCGACGATCACTGGCTGCACGCCGGCGAATCGCTGGCACTGCTGCCCGGCATGCGCGTGTGGATCAGTGCGGCGGCGGGCGGGGCGGTGTTTTCGTTCGGGCCGCAGCCGGCGCCGGCCGTGCAGGCGGCGCCTGGATGGCGGCGCGCGTTCGCCGCCTGGCGCGGCGGCCGGGCTCAGGCCGGCGCGTCGCTGCCGACGTAGCGCGCACGGGGCCGGATCAGCTTGCCGTCCGCATACTGTTCGAGCGCGTGCGCGATCCAGCCCGCGGTGCGGCCGGCCGCGAACAGCGTGAAGGCGGCGCCGCCCGGCAGCGCGAGCGTGCGCTCCAGTACCGCGAGCGCGAAATCGATCGCCGGCCGCAAGCCGGTCGCCGCTTCGACGCGCGCGGCGAGCGCACGGGCCGCGCGCAACGCCGGTCGCTCGGGCGCCGTGGCATGCAGGGCGTCGAGCAACGCGCACGCGCGCGGATCGCCGTCGGGATAGAGCGGATGGCCGAAACCGGACAGCATCGTGCGCGAGCCATCCGCGCGCTCGTCGTGTGCGAGGCGCAGCGCAAGGTAGCGGTCGAGATCGGCGGCGCGCGCCGCTTCGTCGAGCAGTGCGCCCGCGCGGAACGTCTCGCCGCCGTGGCGCGGGCCGGACAGCGCGGCGAGCCCGCCCGCGATCGCGCCGAACAGGTGCGTGCCGGTGGACGCGATGCAGCGCACCGCGAAGGTCGACGGATTCAGCTCGTGATCGGCGCACAGCACGAGCGCGCGGCGCAGCAGGTCGGCTTCGTCGCGCCGCCGGATGCGCCACGCGCTCGCGAGTTGTCGATGCACGGGCGCGTCGTGCGGCGCGATGCCGGCCAGCGCGGCCGTCGCGATGCGCAGCAGCAGCGAGGCCGCTTCGATCTGCGCGTCGCGCCCCTGCGCCCACAGGCGCGGCAGCGATGCGGCCGCGGCCGGAAGCAGCACGAGCGTGCGCTCGAGCGGCGCGAGATGTGCCCAGCGGCGTGCCCACTCGTCCCACTGCACGGTATCGAAACCTGCCGTCGCCAGCGATGCGGCTGCAAGCCGCGCAGGCGGGCAATCCCATAACCGCGCGGCCGTTTCCTCGAGCGTCGCGTCGCGGGCGAGCGCGATCGCATCGGCGCCGCGATAGCGCAGGCAGCCGTCGGCGATCTGCGTGATCCGCGATTCGAGCACCGGCACTCCCCAGTCGAGCGAGCGTTCGGCCACGCCGCCCGCGCGCTTCGCATCGGCGCGGCGGCGCGCGAGCAGGCGCACTTCGTCGGCGTCGTAGCGGCGGCGCTTGCTCGCGCCGTCGGGCAGCGAGCGCAGCAGGCCGCGGCTCACATACGCGTAGAGGGTACTCACGCTGACACCGAGGATGCCGGCCGCTTCGGGCGCGCTGAGGGACGTCATGCCGATCGCTCCTGTCGGGGCGCATGAAGCGCGGCCCGGTTACAACTATTCGTTATGTATTGATTCGCGCTATCAAGATTGATCGCACCTGTTGCGAATTCTAGACTCGATTCCGTCTCCTCAACGGCCCGCTTGCACCATGACACCCGAACTCGCATTGACCCATCTGTGGCAACTCGCGCACGGCGAGCCTGGCGCGCTTGCCCGCGCGACCGTGACAGGGCAGGACCCGACGTTGCCGTCGACGTTCCAGGTCGGCACGCTGGCCGCATCGACGATCGCGGCGGTCGGGCTCGCGGCGGCCGAATGCCACCGGCTGCGCACGGGCGTCGCGCAGCGCGTCGACGTGTCGGTGCGCGACGCGCTCGTCGCGTTTCGCAGCGAACGCTATCTGCGCGTGGACGACGGCCCGGCGCCGGATCCGCGTCATCCGGTGACGGGTTTCTACGACACGCGCGACGGTCGCTGGATCCAGCTGCACGCGAACTTTCCGCATCATCTGCACGGGATTCTCGACGTGCTCGGCTGCGGCCCGCAGCGCGACGATGTCGCCGCGGCGATCCGCACGCGGGACGGCGCGGCGCTCGATACCGCGCTGGCCGAGGCCGGCCTCTGCGCGGCATTGATCAGAACACCTGAGGAATGGGTGGCGCACGACCAGGCGCGCGCGATCGCGTCGTTGCCGCTGTTCGAGATCGAACGGATCGGCGATGCGCCGGTCGAGGCGATCGGTCGCGGCGCGCCCGATCAACCGCTCGCGGGCGTATGCGTGCTCGACCTCACGCGCATCATCGCGGGGCCGGTCGCGGGCCGCACGCTCGCGTCGCACGGCGCACAGACGCTGCTCGTCAACGGCCCGCACCTGCCGAACATCGCATCGCTCGTGATCGACAACGGGCGCGGCAAGCGCTCGACGTGGATCGACTTGCGCGAGACGGCGGGCGTCGCCGCGCTGCGCGATCTCGCACGCGACGCCGACGTATTCCTGCAAGCCTATCGCCCGGGCGCGCTCGCGGCGCGCGGGTTCTCGCCGCAGGCGCTGGCCGAGTTGCGGCCCGGCATCGTCTGCGTGTCGGTGTCGGCGTACGGTCATGCGGGGCCGTGGTCGAAGCGGCGCGGCTTCGACAGCCTCGTGCAGTCGGCGAGCGGCATCGCATGGCAGGAGCAGCACGCCGCGCGCGAGAACGGGCCGCGCCACCTGCCGTGCCAGGCGCTCGATCATGCGACGGGTTATCTCGCGGCGTTCGGCGCGATGATCGCGCTCGCGCGCCGTGCGACGGAAGGAGGAAGCTGGCACGTGCGGCTGTCGCTCGCGCAGACGGGCCGCTGGCTGCAATCGCTCGGCGCGGTACCGGACGGCCTGCGCGCGCCGGATCTGACGCTGGACGACGTACGCGACCGGCTGGACAGGACGGCGTCTCCGTTCGGCACGCTCGATGCTGTGCGTCCTGCCGAGCATCTGTCGGCGACGCCGCCGCGATTTGCGCGGCCGCCGGTGCCGCTCGGCACGGACGAAGCTCGCTGGCTGTGAGCGCCGGCGATGCAGCCGGCATGACGGTCGTTACTTGCGCAGCTCGACGACGAAGTCGTAGTAGTCGTTGCGGCAGTAGGTATCGGTCAGCTCGATCGCGCGCTGGTCGGCCGTATAGCCGATCCGCGTGATCAGCAGCAGCGCGTCGTGCGGCGCGATGCCCATCTGCTGAGCGATCTCGTCGGTCGCGTTGACGGCGCGAAAGTGCTGCAGCGCGCGCACGATCGGCGTGCCGCGCGCTTCGAGATAGCTGTACAGCGAACCGCCGATCGCTTGCGGATCGGGAATCAGCGTGGCGGGGAACGTCGAGTTCTCGACGGCCATCACGATGCCGTCGGCCAGGCGCAGGCGCTTGAGCCGCGTGACCGACGCGGCCGGCGACAGGCCGAGCTGGATCACTTCGTCGCGGTTGGCCGGCTGGATTTCACGCTCGAGCCATTGCGAGCTCGGTTTGAAGCCGCGGCGCTCGAGCATTTCGCTGAAGCTCGACAGCCGCGACAGCGGATCCTCGTAGCGAGGCTGGATGAAATTGCCCGCGCCCTGCGTGCGGCGAATCAGCCCCTGCTCGACGAGCAGCGCGATCGCCTTGCGCGCGGTGATGCGCGACACGCCGAGCGCTTCGGACAGCACGCGTTCGGACGGCAGCGCTTCGCCGGCTGCCCAGCGATTGTCGTGGATCGCGTCGCCGAGCTTGCGGGTGAGCTGCAGGTAGAGCGGCGTGTCGTTGTCGGGGTCGGGGCGCAGGTCCTGCCAGCGGTCGTCCGTGGGTGCCTTCATGGGATGCGTATCGATCAGGTTGCCGGCCATTCTAAGTCATCATGCTGCGCCGTTAATAGCCGGTTTTTGCCGTGTAACAGGTGGGCCGCGCGCCGATTGACTACACTAGGGCACGTTATTGGCGTGACGAGGCCCTGGGGTGCTGTTTCCCCACGCAACGCGCAGGCGTTGCCACGAGAGCGGCCGGCCGCCGCGTGGCGCGCGTAGCGGGTTGTCGTGGCAACGCCGGTTTTGAACGCCGGCCGCGGCCCTGCCCGAAATCGCCGCGCATGGCGGCGCGGTACGTCGCCGATCCCGTTCGACGGCGAGCGGTTTCGCGCATTCGTCCGCGCGTGACATCGATAGAGAGAACCCGGCGTCGTATTCGATGCTTCGGCCGCGATGCGGCCACGAACCCGCAACGAGGAGCGCATGACAGACACGACCGCCACGGTCGTCTTGCCGGACGGCGAGACGATCCCGAAGCTTGGCCTGGGCACCTGGGAAATGGGCGAGCGGCCGGGCCGCCGCGCGGACGAGATCGCCGCATTGCGAGAAGGTATCGATCTCGGGATGACGCTGGTCGACACCGCCGAGATGTACGGCGAAGGCGCGACCGAGGAACTCGTCGGCGAAGCGTTGAGCGGCCTGCGCGACGACGTGTTTCTCGTCAGCAAGGTGTACCCGCATCACGCGGGCCGGCGCGGTGTCGCCGCCGCGTGCGACGCGAGCCTGAAGCGGCTGCGTACCGATCGCCTCGATTTGTACCTGCTGCACTGGCGCGGCTCGGTGCCGCTCGAGGAGACGGTCGAAGGTTTCGAGGCGCTGCGGCGCGCGGGCAAGATCCGCCACTGGGGCGTGAGCAACTTCGATACGTCCGACATGGCCGAGCTCGTCGACGAGGCGGGCGGCGGCGCGTGCGCGACCAACCAGATCCTCTACAACATCGCGCGGCGCGGCCCGGAATTCGACTTGCTGCCGTGGCTCGCCGAGCGTCGGATGCTGGCGATGGCCTACAGCCCGGTCGATCACGGGCGGCTGCCGAAGCACTCGCCGCTCGATGAGATCGCGCGGCAGCGCGGCGTGTCGGTGATGCGCGTCGCGCTTGCGTGGGTGCTCGCGCAGCCGGGCGTGTTCGCGATCCCGAAGGCGTCGCGGATCGAGCACGTGCGCGACAACCGCGCGGCGCTCGATCTCGTGCTGAGCGGCGACGAACGCGCGCAGCTCGACGCGTATTTCCGTCCGCCGCGCAGCAAGCGCGCGCTCGAAATGCTCTGAACGATGCTGAGCGCCGGTCAGCGCGCCGGCGCGTCGGCCGCGCGCTGCCAGCGATGGAACAGGATCGACGCGATCCAGCAGACGAGAAACAGCGCGACGATGCCGTAGCCGATCGTGCCGAAGCGCTCGCCGAGCGCGTCGAGCGCATCGCGCACGGGGCCGGTCAGCGACAGTTTGTCGGCAAGCAGGCCGGCGGCCTCGATCCCGCCGATCGCCAGCGCGACGATGGCCGACACCAGCGTGATGCTCGCGTTGTAGAGCAGCTTGCGATGCGGGTCGTCCATCGCCCACCCATATGCATGAATCATCAGCACGTTGTCGGTCGAATCGATCAGCGTCATGCCGGCCGTAAACAACGCGGGAAACAGCATGACCGCGTAGATCGGCAGCCCCTGGCTCGCCTGCGCGGCGGCGATCGCGAGCAGGCCGATTTCGGTGGCGGTATCGAAGCCGAGCCCGAACAGCACGCCGACCGGATACATGTGCCAGCTCTTCGACACGAAGCGAAACAGCGGCCGCAGCAGCCGCGACACGAGGCCGGCCGGGCGATGCGCGTGCGCGGCATCGTGCGCATGCTCCGCCGCGCCGCGATAGCGCCGCCACACATCGCGCAGGATCATCAGGTTCAGGCACGCGAGCAGCAGCAGGAACGTTGCCGACACCGCCGTGCCGATCGTGCCGCCGATGTCGCGGAATGCATCGAACCGGTCGCGCAGCGCGAACGCGGTCGCCGCGACGCCGAGCGTGGCGGCGATCACGATCGTCGAATGGCCGAGCGAGAAGAACAGCCCGACGCTCACCGGACGCTGGCCGTCCTGCATCAGCTTGCGCGTCGCGACGTCGATCGCCGCGATGTGATCGGCGTCCACCGCGTGGCGCAGCCCGAGGCCGTATGCGATCGCCGCGGTGCCGAGCAGCAGCGGATGGTCGTGCAGCACCGCGAGCGCCCATAGCCACACGGCGACGTTCGCGGCGATCAGGCCGGCATACAGCATCAGCAGGCGGCGCAGGGCAGGGGTCGGGGGCATCGGGACGGTTCCATCGGACGAATCGCGATGTATTGTGGCATGCGAAAAAAATGCCAGGCGTGCCGATCGGGCGCGATGCCGGCAGCGTGCGTCGATTCGTTCGGCGGACGAAAAAAAGCCCGTCCGGAACCGGACGGGCTTCGATGTGCCGCGGCAGCGGCGCGCTTACTTCACTTTTGCGTTGATCACGCCTTCCGACACGTTCGCCGGCGTTTCCGCATACTGCTTGAACTCCATCGTGTACGTCGCGCGACCCTGCGTCGCCGAGCGCAGCGACGTCGAATAGCCGAACATTTCGGCGAGCGGCACTTCGGCGCGCACGAGCTTGCCGCCGCCGCCCGCGATGTCCTCCATCCCCTGCACGATGCCGCGCCGGCTCGACAGGTCGCCCATCACGTTGCCCATGAACTCTTCGGGCGTCTCGACTTCGACCGCCATCATCGGTTCGAGCAGCACCGGTTTCGCGCGGCGCATCGCTTCCTTGAACGCCATCGAGCCGGCCATCCGGAACGCGTTTTCGTTCGAGTCGACGTCGTGGTACGAACCGAACGTCAGGTGCACCTTCACGTCGACGACCGGGTAGCCCGCGAGCACGCCGCTCTTCAGCGTTTCGGTGATGCCCTTGTCGACGGCCGGGATGAATTCGCGCGGAATCACGCCGCCCTTGATCTCGTCGAGGAACTCGTAGCCCTTGCCGGGGTTCGGCTCCAGCGTGATCACGGCATGCCCGTACTGGCCGCGCCCGCCCGACTGCTTGACGAACTTGCCTTCGACGTCGGACGCCGTCGTGCGCACCGTTTCGCGATACGCGACCTGCGGCTTGCCGACCGTCGCCTCGACGCCGAACTCGCGCTTCATCCGGTCGACCAGGATTTCGAGGTGCAGCTCGCCCATCCCCGAAATGATCGTCTGGCCGGATTCCTCGTCGGTCTGCACGCGGAACGACGGATCTTCCTGCGCGAGGCGGTTCAGCGCGAGGCCCATCTTTTCCTGGTCGGCCTTCGTCTTCGGCTCGACGGCCTGCGAGATCACCGGCTCCGGGAATTCCATCTTCTCGAGGATGATCGGCTTGGCCGGATCGCACAGCGTGTCGCCCGTCGTCGCTTCCTTGAGACCCACCGCCGCCGCGATGTCGCCCGCGCGCACTTCCTTGATTTCCTTGCGCTCGTTCGCGTGCATCTGCAGGATCCGGCCGAGCCGTTCCTTCTTGTCCTTCGTCGCGTTCAGCACCGTGTCGCCGGATTCGACGACGCCCGAATACACGCGGAAGAAGATCAACTGGCCGACGAACGGGTCGGTCATGATCTTGAACGCGAGCGCGGAGAACGGCTCGTCGTCGCTCGGATGACGTTCCGCCGGTTTTTCCGGATCCGCGAAGTCGTGGCCGAGAATCGCCGGCACGTCGACCGGCGACGGCAGATAGTCGATCACCGCGTCGAGCATCGCCTGCACGCCCTTGTTCTTGAATGCGCTGCCGCACAGCATCGGCACGATCTCGTTGGCGATCGTGCGCTGGCGCAGCGCGGCCTTGATCTCGTCCTCGGTCAGCGATTCATGGTCGTGCAGATACTTCTCGAGCAGCTCCTCGCTGGCTTCGGCCGCGGCCTCGACCATCTTTTCGCGCCATTCGTTCGCGAGCTCGACGAGATTCGCCGGGATGTCTTCGTACGTGAACTTCACGCCCTGGCTTTCGTCGTCCCAGACGATCGCCTTCATTTTCACGAGATCGACGACGCCCTGGAAATGATCCTCCGCGCCGATCGGGATCTGGATCGGCACCGCGACGCCCTTCAGGCGCTCGCCGATCTGACGCTGCACGCGGAAGAAGTCCGCGCCGATGCGGTCCATCTTGTTGACGAACGCGATGCGCGGCACCTTGTACTTGTTCGCCTGGCGCCACACGGTTTCGGACTGCGGCTGCACGCCGCCGACCGAGTCGTAGACCATGCACGCGCCGTCGAGCACGCGCATCGAGCGCTCGACCTCGATCGTGAAGTCGACGTGCCCGGGGGTGTCGATGATGTTGATGCGGTGTTCCGGATAGTTGCCGGCCATGCCCTTCCAGAAGGCCGTGGTCGCGGCCGACGTGATCGTGATGCCGCGTTCCTGCTCCTGCTCCATCCAGTCCATCGTGGCCGCGCCGTCGTGCACTTCACCGATCTTGTGGCTCACACCGGTGTAAAACAGGATGCGCTCGGTCGTCGTGGTTTTGCCGGCATCGATGTGAGCGCTGATCCCGATGTTGCGATAGCGCTCGATGGGGGTTTTGCGGGGCACGTGAACCTCCTGGTGGTTCGGATCGTAAGCGGGCCGACTGCGCCGGCCCGGACTGGAAACAAGCGAGATTTAAAGCATAGCGCTTGTCCGTGGCTTTTGCAGATGCGGGCAGCGTTTGCCGAATCAAGGCGGGCGCGGCCGCCCGCAGGCGAAAAAAAAGCCGGCGCGCAACGGGCGGCCGGCTTCGGTCGACGCGCGGCGGTGCCGCCGCGAAGGCCGTTACTGGGACTTCGGCAGGCCGTCGAGCTTCATGCCCGGCTTGATGCCTTTCGCCGCGAACCAGCCCTTGCTCATTTCGAGCGCATAGACGCCGTTGTTGCGCGGGCAGTGGTTGTCGGTCGTTTCGGCCTGCATTTCGTCGATGTCGGTGATCGTGCCGTCCGCGCGGACGAACGCGATCGACAACGGGATCAGCGTGTTCTTCATCCAGAAGCAGTGCACGGCGTTTTCGTTGAACACGAACAGCATGCCTTCGTTCGGCGCGAGCTGCGACCGGTACATCAGCCCCTGTTCGCGGTCGGCGTCGTTCGCGGCGACGGCCGCGTCGATCACGTACATGCCGGCGCGCAGTTTCACGCGCGGGAATTCGCTCGGCTGCTTGGCGCCGGGCGGCATTTGCGCGCTGGCGGCCTGCATGCCGAGTGCGAGCACGGCGAGCGCGGCGGGAAACACGGCGGCGCGCGCAAGGCGGCCGAGCGACGAGCGCAGGGAGAATCGCACAGCAAGGCTCCTATCGGGAAAACGAGACCCGCATGGTACGCGAAGCGCGCGGGCGGGCACAAAAAGAAAAAGGCAGATCGCCTTGCGGTGATCTGCCTTTCAACGCCGTAAGAACGGCAAGACTGCGTGTTCTTGACTGCGTTATTACAGCAAGCTTGCTTAGTTCGAAGCAGCTGCCGGAGCTGCTGCGTCGCTTGCTGCAGCCTTCTTCGCTGCCTTGTGGTGTGCCTTCTTGTGAGCGTGCTTCTTGGCAGCGTGCTTTGCCGGTGCCGAAGCAGCTTCAGCAGCAGCCGGAGCAGCTTCCGGAGCCGATGCTTGTGCGAAAGCAGCCGTTGCGAAGAGGCCAGCGACCAGAGCGGCGATCAGTTTGTTCATGTTGTGTTCCTCAGCTTTAGTTAATTAACCAAATGACCCGGCAATAGGAGTCATGTCGTCTAACGGTGCCATCCACCTTTCGGTTGACAGACGCTTCGAGAAATTTCTCTGTGCGCTGCGGGCGCCGAATCGTATTCGAAGAAAGCGTCGCTTTCGTGACGCAAACACGCCAATACCGGTTCGGCTGCCAATGCCGGATAGCTAAGGGTGGCATCTGCGTGGTTTAACGCGCGATCTTCGCCGGCGGTTGACGAAAAAGATGACGAAAAAAATCGAAAGTTGCCGGCGCGGTTACGAACCGTGCGCGAAACCGTCCCACGGCGCCCGTGGCGGCAGCACAATTGTTTCGCCCGGTGCAATGCCGAGCGCGAATATGTCGAGCGCGCCGATGCCGACGCGCACGAGACGCAACGTCGGGAAGCCGATCGCGGCCGTCATCCGGCGCACCTGCCGGTTCTTGCCTTCGGTGATCGCGAGCTCGATCCACGTGGTCGGGATCGCGGCGCGGTAGCGGATCGGCGGATTGCGCGGCCACAGCGCGCCGGGCGGCTCGATGAATTCGGCGCGGCACGGGCGCGTCACGTAGTCGCCGAGATCGACGCCGCGCGCGAGCGCCTTCAGGTCGGCCGGGCCCGGCGCGCCGTCCACCTGCGCCCAGTAGCGCTTGACGAGCTTGTGGCGCGGTTCCGCGATGCGCGCCTGCAATGCGCCGTCGTCGGTGAGCAGCAGCAGGCCCTCGCTGTCCGCATCGAGCCGGCCGGCCGGGTAGACGCCGGGCGTTTTTACCCAGTCGCCGAGCGACGGCCGCGTCTCGTGCGCGGAAAACTGGCAAATCGTGCCGAACGGCTTGTTGAGGGCGATCAGGGTCATGGCGAGGCGGCGTGCCCGGCGTGCCGCAAGGGGAAGCGGGGCGGGCGGTCTATGGCAAATGGCGGAATCTTAATGCATAATACGGAACGGCAAGTCCTCTGTCTTATATAAGACATAAGGGGGAAACTTGATACGCAGCGCCGCGCTTCGTGCCGCCGGCCCCGGTTGGGGCGCTAGAATAGCGGCTCGCTGTTGCCGTCGCGGGGTGGCAAGGCCGCCTCGCCGCGTGCGCAGTTTCGACCAGCATCACCTGCTCAGCCACGTCACTGGAGTCGATCATGCCGTATCAGCACATCAAGGTACCGGAGGGCGGTGACAAGATCACCGTCAACAAGGACTTTACGCTCAACGTTTCCGATCAGCCGATCATTCCCTATATCGAAGGCGACGGCACCGGCTTCGATATCACGCCGGTCATGATCAAGGTCGTCGACGCGGCGGTCGCGCACGCGTACAAGGGCAAGCGCAAGATCCACTGGATGGAGATCTTCGCGGGCGAGAAGGCGACGAAGGTGTACGGCCCGGACGTGTGGCTGCCGGACGAAACGCTGCAGGTGCTGAAGGAATACGTGGTGTCGATCAAGGGGCCGCTCACGACCCCGGTCGGCGGCGGGATCCGTTCGCTGAACGTCGCGCTGCGCCAGGAACTCGACCTGTACGTGTGTCTGCGCCCGGTCCAGTATTTCAAGGGCGTGCCGTCGCCGGTGCGCGAGCCGCAAAAGATCGACATGGTGATCTTCCGCGAGAACTCGGAAGACATCTACGCGGGCATCGAATGGGCCGCGGGTTCCGAGCAGGCGAAGAAGGTCATCAAGTTCCTGCAGGACGAGATGGGCGTGAAGAAGATCCGCTTCCCGGAAACCTCGGGGATCGGCGTGAAGCCCGTGTCGACCGAAGGCACCGAGCGTCTCGTGCGCAAGGCGATCCAGTACGCGATCGACAACGATCGCAAGTCGGTCACGCTGGTGCACAAGGGCAACATCATGAAGTTCACGGAAGGCCTGTTCCGTGACGCCGGCTACGCGCTCGCGCAGAAGGAGTTCGGCGGCGAGCTGATCGACGGCGGCCCGTGGATGCGCGTGAAGAACCCGAAGACGGGCAACGAGATCGTCATCAAGGATTCGATCGCCGACGCGTTCCTGCAGCAGATCCTGCTGCGCCCGGCCGAATACGACGTGATCGCGACGCTGAACCTGAACGGCGACTACATCTCCGACGCACTGGCCGCGCAGGTCGGCGGCATCGGGATCGCGCCGGGCGCGAACCTGTCGGATTCGGTCGCGATGTTCGAGGCGACCCACGGCACGGCGCCGAAGTACGCGGGCAAGGATTACGTGAACCCCGGTTCGGAAATCCTGTCGGCGGAAATGATGCTGCGCCACCTCGGCTGGACGGAAGCAGCCGACACGATCATCGCCGCGATGGAGAAGTCCATCCTGCAGAAGCGCGTCACGTACGACTTCGCGCGCCTGATGGAAGGCGCGACGCAGGTGTCGTGCTCCGGCTTCGGCGAAGTGCTGATCGAGAACATGTAAGACCCCTTCCGGGGTGGGCCGGCCGATGGCCGGCCGCCCCGGCGCTGACTGCCGGCGCCGGAGCGTTTCATGGATGGCAGGTTTGTTGGCAGGGCGGTCCGGCATGCGGGCCGCGGCGCCGCGATGCGGCCCGGATGCCCTGCAAGGTAGAACATGACGGCCCTCGCAACATCACCGCCCGGTTGAGCCGGCGCGCTCCTTTCGCGGCCCACCCGGTCGCTCCCCGCCGGTTACCGCCGGCGCTCTCCAGTCCCCATTTTCACGTAGCAACGCATCGACCATGTCCACTTCGCCCAAGATCATCTACACCCTCACCGACGAAGCGCCCGCGCTCGCGACCTATTCGCTGCTGCCGATCGTCAAGGCCTTCACGCGCTCGTCCGGCGTCGCCGTCGAAACGCGCGACATCTCGCTCGCCGGCCGTATCATCGCGGCGTTCGCCGACGTCCTGCCGCCGGAGCAGAAGGGTTCCGACGATCTGGCCGAACTGGGCCAGCTCACGCTGAAGCCTGAAGCGAACATCGTCAAGCTGCCGAACATCAGCGCATCGGTGCCGCAGCTCAAGGCCGCGATCGCCGAACTGCAGGCGCAGGGCTACTCGCTGCCGGCGTATCCGGAAGATCCGTCGACCGACGAAGAGAAGGCCGTCAAGGCCCGTTACGACAAGATCAAGGGCAGCGCGGTGAACCCGGTGCTGCGCGAAGGCAATTCCGACCGCCGCGCGCCGCTGTCGGTCAAGAACTACGCACGCAAGCACCCGCACAAGATGGGCGCATGGAAGTCGACGTCGAAGGCGCACGTCTCGCACATGAGCGAAGGCGACTTCTACGGCAGCGAAAAGTCGGCGCTGATCGCCGATGCCGGCAGCGTGAAGATCGAACTCACGACCACCGACGGCGTGAAGAAGGTGCTGAAGCAAAAGACGGCCGTGAAGGCCGGTGAACTCATCGACGCATCGGTGATGAGCCGCAAGGCGCTGCGCAGCTTCATCGAAGCGCAGATCGCCGACGCGAAGGCGCAGGACGTGCTGTTCTCGGTGCACCTGAAGGCGACCATGATGAAGGTCTCCGACCCGATCATGTTCGGTCACTTCGTGTCGGTGTTCTACCGCGACGCGCTCGCGAAGCACGCGGACGTGCTGGCGCAGGCCGGCTTCAACCCGAACAATGGTATCGGCGACCTGTACGCACGCCTGAAGGAACTGCCGGCCGACACGCGCGAAGCGATCGAAGCCGACATCAAGGCCGAATACGCGCTGCGCCCGAGCCTCGCGATGGTCAACTCGGACAAGGGCATTACCAACCTGCACGTGCCGAGCGACGTGATCGTCGACGCATCGATGCCGGCGATGATCCGCGAGTCGGGCTGCATGTGGGGCCCGGACGGCGAACTGTACGACGCGAAGGCCGTGATCCCGGACCGTTGCTACGCGGGCGTCTACCAGGCCGTGATCGAAGACTGCAAGCAGCACGGCGCGTTCGACCCGGTCACGATGGGCAGCGTGCCGAACGTCGGCCTGATGGCGCAGGCGGCTGAAGAATACGGTTCGCACGACAAGACGTTCCTGATCCCGGCCGACGGCGTCGTGCGCGTCACCGACGAAGCGGGCAACGTGCTGCTCGAGCACGCGGTCGAGTCGGGCGACATCTGGCGCATGTGCCAGACGAAGGACGCACCGGTGCAGGACTGGGTCAAGCTCGCGGTGAACCGCGCACGCGCGACCGGCGTGCCGGCCGTGTTCTGGCTCGATCCGGTGCGTGCGCACGACGCGCAGGTCATCGCGAAGGTCGAACGCTACCTGAAGGATCACGACACGAACGGCCTCGACATCCGCATCATGACGCCGGTCGACGCGACGCGTTTCTCGCTCGAGCGCATCCGCGCGGGCAAGGACACGATCTCGGTCACGGGTAACGTGCTGCGCGACTACCTGACCGACCTGTTCCCGATCATGGAACTCGGCACCAGCGCGAAGATGCTGTCGATCGTGCCGCTGATGGCAGGCGGCGGGATGTTCGAAACGGGTGCGGGCGGTTCGGCGCCGAAGCACGTGCAGCAGTTCGTCGAGGAAGGCTTCCTGCGCTGGGATTCGCTCGGCGAATTCCTCGCGCTCGCCGCGTCGCTCGAACACCTTGGCCACGCTTACCAGAACCCGAAGGCGCTCGTGCTTGCGAAGACGCTCGACCAGGCGACCGGCAAGTTCCTGGACGAGAACAAGTCGCCGGCACGCAAGGTCGGCGGTCTCGACAACCGCGGCAGCCATTTCTACCTGTGCCTGTACTGGGCGCAGGCGCTGGCCGAGCAGACCGAAGATGCGGCGCTGAAGGCGCAGTTCGAAGGCGTCGCCAAGTCGCTGTCCGACAGCGAAGCGCGCATTCTGGAAGAACTGTCGGCCGCGCAGGGCACGGCACAGGCGATCGGCGGCTACTACCGTCCGAACGTCGAGCTGACGAGCCAGGCGATGCGCCCGAGCGCAACGCTGAACGGCATCGTCGACGCAGTCGCCTGACGCCGGCCGCGCAGTCGCGCGTGCCACGGCAACGGCGACAGCCGACACGGCGGGCCTCGCGGCTCGCCGTCCCGCCGAACATGAAAACGCCCCGGTCGCCCGGGGCGTTTTTCGTTGCAGGCGCGTCATTCAGACGTGAACGATTTCCCATTCGGCGATTTCGTGCGGCACTTCCAGCGTGGCCGTGTCCAGTTCGGACGGCTGTTCGCAGTCGCCGCGAGAGATGTGGTCGGCCGCCACTTCCGGGCACGAGAACGCGCCGAGCAGTGCGTTGCCGAACGTCGCTTCCCAGCCGCCGTTACCCGGCAGGATGTAGAACGACCCGAGCGCTGAACCAAAGCGAAATCCCTTCATTTCCGTTCTCCCTTTCTGATCACAAGCGATTCTGTTGTGCCGCCCGCCGGCTCATCCGGCTATGGCCCGACTGGCTGCTTGCGCCGGTTCCGTATCGAACCGGGTGGCGAAGCGTCAGTGCATGGAACAAAGTCTACGTCCGCGGCCGTATCCGATGGTGCGCGTAGAACGCTTTCTCGAAACAAAAATTTCCATTTAAAAACAGTGTGTTATTTCATTCGTTTTGTATTGCGGAATGATTTTTGGCATCGCGAAACGGCAAATTTGTGCCTCGCACCACGAATTTTTATAAGGCAGAGACTTGTTCCACATCGTGAAAAATAGACGGATTCGCGAATCGACCGAATGTGGCGTGCGGATCGCGGGGCGAGCGATGGGGGCTGACGGGCCCGGGCAAGGGGTTGGAAGGCGGGCAGGGGCGGTGGGCTGACGGGTTCGGCGCATGGCGATACAGCGCATGCAAATAGCGGCGCGCGCAGGCGCTCGACGGCGTCGCGCGACCGCACCCGGTTGGTCCGACGAGCCTGCGTGCTGCGGCGTATCGCCGCTCGTCCGGTGTCGCGGCGTTTCGCCCGGGGGCTGCGGTTATGATGACGCGGGCATCGGGTTTCGCGTCGCGGCGGCCGCGCGACGCAGTACCCATAATGAACAACGAGGAACGATTGATGATACGGAGAACCTTCCTGTCGCACGCCATCGGCATCGCGGCCGCATCGCTGTTCACGCGCACCGCGTGGGCGCAGCATGCCGGTCACGCGGGCATGGCCGGCATGGATCAGATGGACGACATGCCCGGGATGTCGGGCATGGCGGGCCACGCGCAGCACGGCAAGCCGGCGCCGGCCGCGCTCGCGGCGCCCGACGCGCTGCCGGCCGGTGCGCCGCTCGCATCGTTGCGCACGCTCGCGAACGAAAGCCGCGAAGCCGGCACGTTCCGCGCCACGCTGGTCGCGCAGCCGGTCGCGCGTTCGATGCTGCACGGCGCGCGGCCGACGACGTTCTGGCAGTTCGGCACGGGCACGCAGGGGCCGGTCGTCGGCCCGCTGATCGACGTGCGCGAGGGCGACACCGTCGAAATCCGCTTCGTGAACAAGCTGCCGCAGCCGTCGACCATCCACTGGCACGGGCTGCCCGTGCCGCCGGATCAGGACGGCAATCCGTCCGATCCCGTGGCGCCGGGCGCATCGCGCGTGTACCGCTTCACGCTGCCGAAGGGCAGCGCCGGCACTTACTGGTATCACCCGCATCCGCACATGATGACGGCCGAGCAGGTGTTCCGCGGGCTGGCCGGCCCGTTCGTCGTGCGCGCTGCCGACGACCCGCTCGCCGGCTGGCCCGAGCGCAACCTGTTCGTGTCCGATCTGAAGCTCGCCCGTGACGGCACGATTCCGCCGAACGACATGATGGACTGGATGAACGGCCGCGAGGGCCAGTTCGTGCTGGTGAACGGCGCGCGCCGGCCGCGGATCGACGTGGCCGGCGACGAGCGCTGGCGCGTGTGGAATGCCTGCAGCGCGCGCTATCTGCGCGTCGCATTCGACGACGGCCGCACGTTCGAGCATGCGGGCACCGACGGCGGGCTGATCGATGCCCCGCGCCACGTCACGTCGCTGTTGCTTGCGCCCGGCGAGCGCGCGGAGCTGCTGGTGCGTGCCGGCGACCGTGCGTCGCGCGCGGTGCTGCAGGCGGCCGAATACGACCGCCGCAAGATGGCGATGTCGCACGACGACGGCCACGGCAGCCTGCCGCCCGACCCGGTGTTGGCACTCGCCGACGTCACCTTTGCGCCGGCGGCCGCCCGCGCGCTGCCCGCGACGCTGCGCGCGGTGCCGGCCCTAGGCGAGCCGGTCGCGCGCAAGACGGTCGAGTTCGGCGAAGAGATGGACATGGACGCGATGATGAGCGGCCCGGCGCACGGCCGCCCGGCAGGCATGCGCTTCACGATCAACGGTGCGACTTACGCGCCGCATCGCGCGACGTTGACGAGCCGCCGCGGCGACATCGAGCGCTGGGACATCCGCAACGCGACCGACATGGATCACCCGTTCCATTTGCATGGCACGCAATTCCAGGTGATCGAGCGTGCATCGGATGGGGTGCGCACGAGCGAACCGTTCCGCGCGTGGCGCGATACCGTGAACGTGCGCAGCGGCGAAACCGTGACGATACGCGTGTCGCAGGACATGTCCGGCGAGCGCATGTTTCACTGCCACATTCTCGAACACGAGGATCTCGGCATGATGGGCACGCTGAAGGTCGTGTAACGAGACGTCGAATATGTTTCACGCGAATGACAGGCATTCGATCCGGGCGTGTAACAAGACAATATGTGTTCAATTATCGGGATTGAACGAAAAGGCCGGCCAATCGAATTAACGAATGGCCGGCCTGAAAAAAAAGAAACCCGGCGCAATGCCGGGTTTCTTCGTCCGATATCCGGTGCCTTTATGCGGCCTGGATGTTCGACGCTTGCTTGCCCTTCGGGCCTTGAACGACCTCGAAGCTCACCTTCTGGCCTTCCTTCAGGGTCTTGAAGCCCTGCATGTTGATGGCCGAGAAGTGCGCAAACAGATCCTCACCGCCCTCGTCGGGAGTGATGAAACCGAAGCCCTTCGCGTCGTTGAACCATTTAACGATACCAGTTGCCATTTCCTACTTCCCCTGTCACACAGTCGCTGCTACTTACCACGAGCACGCTCGAAAAGCTAAACGACCGGAAAATGCAGCCGTTCCCCCCTCACAAGCTCACCTTCGGCCTCTTTCATTTCACCGGCTGGCGAATTGAAAAAAGTGCCAGCTTGATTGTTGGCGCTCTTTATTTAAGTGTCAAGAGGAATTTTTAGACGGTTGGAGGGACGTTGTAAAGAACCCATTTTCAGGGTTTTTCCGGCTTTGCTTTGCAGCATGCCGCCAAGCGCGCGGACTTGAAAAGTCGCATAATCGGCTCATATACCAGGCTCGAGTGACACGCGATCGAGTCGTCCCGGCTTGTGGGATACTGGACACGGATGCAATGGTCCGGTGCGGTTTCCCCCCTGACGGTTCGTGTTCCGCGCCATGCGTGAAAGCCGGCACCGCAGCCGGCTTTCGTATGGCACGAAGACGATTGCGTGTCGTCGGGAACCAGGGAGGGCGCCGGCCGGTCGGTCGGGTAATGGCAGGATTGCGGGCCTGTCCGAGTTGTTTAGAATGGGTGTATGGCGATTATCCCGGACAAGCAGGACAGCACCGTCCTGGAACGCAAGCAGCAGAAGCTCAAGCCGCCTTCGATGTACAAGGTGGTGCTGCTGAACGACGACTTCACGCCGATGGAGTTCGTCGTGATGGTCGTACAGGAGTATTTCAAGAAGGATCGCGAGACGGCCACGCAGATCATGCTGAAGGTTCATCGCGAAGGGCGAGGGGTTTGTGGGGTCTATACGCGGGACATCGCGTCGACCAAGGTTGAGCAAGTCGTTACCCATGCGCGGCAGGCCGGGCATCCGCTGCAGTGCGTGATGGAGGAAGCATGATTGCCCAGGAATTGGAAGTCAGCCTGCACATGGCGTTCATGGAAGCACGCCAGGCGCGCCATGAGTTCATTACGGTCGAGCATCTGCTGCTGGCCCTGCTGGATAATCCGACGGCAGCCGAGGTGTTGCGCGCGTGCGCGGCAAACATCGAGGACTTGCGTCAGAACCTGCGCAATTTCATCCACGACAACACGCCGACCGTCCCGGGCACCGACGATGTCGATACCCAGCCGACGCTCGGTTTCCAGCGCGTGATCCAGCGCGCGATCATGCACGTCCAGTCGACGTCGAACGGCAAGAAGGAAGTCACCGGCGCGAACGTGCTGGTGGCGATCTTCGGCGAGAAGGATTCGCACGCGGTCTACTATCTGCAGCAGCAGGGCGTGACGCGCCTGGACGTCGTGAACTTCATTTCGCACGGCATCGCGAAGACGAACGGCGGCGAAGCCGCGAAGTCGACCGATGCGAGCGCGGAAAGCGACGACGCGAATGCGCAGAAGGAAACGCCGCTCGCGCAGTTCACGCAGAACCTGAACCAGATGGCGAAGGACGGCCGCATCGATCCGCTGATCGGGCGCGAGCCCGAGGTCGAGCGCGTCGTGCAGGTGCTGTGCCGTCGCCGCAAGAACAATCCGCTGCTCGTCGGCGAAGCCGGCGTCGGCAAGACCGCGATCGCGGAAGGGCTCGCCTATCGCATCACGCGCGGCGAAGTGCCGGACATCCTCGCGAACGCGCAGGTCTACTCGCTCGACATGGGCGCGCTGCTCGCGGGCACCAAGTACCGCGGCGACTTCGAGCAGCGTCTGAAGACGGTGCTGAAGGAGTTGAAGGAGCGTCCGCACGCGATCCTGTTCATCGACGAGATCCATACGCTGATCGGCGCGGGCGCCGCATCGGGCGGCACGCTCGACGCGTCGAACCTGCTGAAGCCGGCGCTGTCGTCGGGCACGCTCAAGTGCATCGGCGCGACCACCTTCACCGAATATCGCGGCATCTTCGAGAAGGATGCGGCGCTGTCGCGGCGCTTCCAGAAGGTCGACGTGACGGAGCCGACCGTCGAGCAGACGGTCGCGATCCTGCGCGGCCTGAAGTCGCGCTTCGAGGAGCACCACGGCGTCAAGTATTCGTCGGGCGCACTGTCGGCCGCGGCCGAGCTGTCGGCACGCTTCATCACCGACCGTCACCTGCCGGACAAGGCGATCGACGTGATCGACGAAGCGGGCGCCGCGCAGCGCATCCTGCCGAAGTCGAAGCAGAAGAAGACGATCGGCAAGAGCGAGATCGAGGAAATCATCTCGAAGATCGCGCGCGTGCCGGCGCAGAGCGTGTCGCAGGACGATCGCAGCAAGCTGCAGACGCTCGATCGCGACCTGAAGAGCGTCGTGTTCGGCCAGGATCCGGCGATCGACGCGCTTGCCGCATCGATCAAGATGGCGCGCGCGGGCCTCGGCAAGATGGACAAGCCGATCGGCGCATTCCTGTTCTCCGGCCCGACGGGCGTCGGCAAGACCGAAGTGGCGCGCCAGCTCGCGTTCACGCTCGGCATCGAGCTGATCCGCTTCGACATGTCGGAATACATGGAGCGTCACGCGGTGAGCCGGCTGATCGGCGCGCCGCCGGGCTACGTCGGGTTCGACCAGGGCGGCCTGCTGACGGAAGCCGTCACGAAGAAGCCGCATTGCGTGCTGCTGCTCGACGAAATCGAGAAGGCGCATCCGGACATCTTCAACGTGCTGCTGCAGGTGATGGATCATGGCACGCTGACGGACAACAACGGCCGCAAGGCGGATTTCCGCAACGTCATCATCATCATGACGACGAACGCGGGCGCCGAGTCGATGCAGAAGGCGACGATCGGCTTCACGACGCGCCGCGAAACGGGCGACGAGATGACCGACATCAAGCGCCTGTTCACGCCGGAGTTCCGCAACCGCCTGGACTCGATCATCAGCTTCCGCTCGCTCGATGAGGAAATCATCATGCGCGTGGTCGACAAGTTCCTGATCCAGCTGGAGGAACAGCTGCACGAGAAGAAGGTCGACGCGCTCTTTACCGACGCGCTGCGCAAGCATCTCGCGAAGCACGGCTTCGACCCGCTGATGGGCGCGCGGCCGATGCAGCGGCTGATCCAGGACACGATCCGTCGCGCGCTGGCCGACGAGCTGCTGTTCGGTAAGCTCGTCAACGGCGGCCACGTGACGGTCGACGTCGACGAAAGCGACAAGGTGCAGTTGTCGTTCGACAAGCTGGCGAATCCGCCGCACAAGCCGAACGAAGAGACGGTCGAGGTCGAGTAAGCGATAATTCGTTGTTCATGCGAACGGCGCGGGAAGTTCTCCGCGCCGTTTCGTTTTATCTGGCGCCGGTGGCGCCGTGGTGGTGCAGGGGAGTGGTAACGCAGTGACACAACAACAACGGTCGTTCGACAACATCGTCGCGCGCGAACAAGGGTTGCGCCATGCGCTGACGTCCGGGCAGATGGCGATGATCGCGATCGGCGGAGCGATCGGCACGGGCCTGTTCCTCGGCAGCGGCTTCGCGATCGGGCTCGCCGGCCCGAGCGTGCTCGTTTCGTATGCGATCGGCGCGCTGATCGCGCTGCTGCTGATGGGCGCGCTCGCGGAAATGACGGTCGCGCATCCGACGGCCGGCTCGTTCGGCGCGTATGCCGAGCACTACGTCGGCCCGCTCGCGGGCTTTCTCGTGCGCTACGCGTACTGGTTCGCGGTCGTGTTCGCGATCGGCACCGAAATCAGCGCGATCGCCGTGTTCATGAAGTACTGGTTTCCAGCCGTGCCCGGCTGGTATTGGGTAATCGGCTTCTCCGCGCTGCTGATCGCGGTGAACCTCGCGAGCGTCACGCTGTACGGTTCCGTCGAATATGCATTCTCGCTGCTGAAGATCGCGGCGATCATCGTGTTCATCGTGCTCGGCGCATATCTCGTGTGGTCGGCGCCGGCGGCGTCGGGCATCGGTTTCGCGAACTACACCGCGCACGGCGGCTTCATGCCGAAAGGGCCGTGGGGAACGTGGGTCGCGGTGATCGTCGCGATCTTCAGCTACATGAGCATCGAGGCGGTCGCGATCGCGGCCGGCGAGGCGCGCGATCCGCAGCACGCGGTCACGCGCGCGTTCCGCTCGACGGTGTTCCGGCTCGTGCTGTTCTATCTGCTGACGCTGTCGCTGATGCTCGCGATCGTGCCGTGGACGCAGGCCGGCACCGACGAAAGCCCGTTCGTGAAGGTGATGGCCGCGACGCACGTGCCGTATGCCGCAGGCGTGATCAACTTCGTGCTGCTGATCGCGGCGCTGTCGGCGATGAACAGCCAGCTCTACGTGACGACGCGCATGATGTTCAGCCTGTCGCGCGCGCGGCTCGCGCCGGCGGTGTTCGGCCGGCTCGGCGCGAACGGCGTGCCGCGTGCGGCGCTGTGGATCTCGACGAGCGGCGTCGCGGTCGCGGCGGTGCTCGTCGCGCTGTCCCCCGACACCGCGTTTACCGTGATGATGGCGATCGCGATGTTCGGCGCGCTGTTCACGTGGCTGATGATCTTCGTCACGCATCTGCGCTTTCGCGCGCAGTATCGCGGCCCGGCGCTCGCGTTCCGGATGTGGGGGCACCCGTTCGGCAGCCTGCTCGGCGCGGGCCTCGTCGCGGCGATCCTGTTCACGACCGCGTTCACGCGTGAATTCCGGATGACGATGATGGTCGGCGTCGTGTTCGTCGTGCTGCTGACGCTCGCATACGCGCTGCACTACCGGCACCGCCACGCGCGCTGACGCGTGCCTTCGGCGCTGCAGGTTGCGCAGCAAGGTTGCTAAGGTTCCGTTAAGCCGGCAGCCGCTACATTCGAACCTGTCCGCGATGCGCGCCGGCCCGTGCCGGCGCGCCGCTTTCCTGCCAAGGGGTTCGAATGAACAAACTTCCCGAAATCACGCTCGCGTTCTGGATCATGAAGATCTGCGCGACGACGCTCGGCGAAACCGGTGGCGACCTGCTGTCGATGACGCTGAACGTCGGCTACGCGGTGAGCTCGATCCTGCTGTTCGGTTTCTTTCTCGTCACGCTCGGCGCGCAGCTCAGGGCGACCGGCTATCGCCCGGCGATCTACTGGGCCGTGATCGTCGCGACCAGCACGGCCGGCACGACGATGTCCGATTTCATGGACCGCACGCTCGGCCTCGGTTACGCGGCCGGCTCGTCGATCCTCGTCGCGATCCTGCTGGCGATCTTCGCGGTGTGGCGCCTGAGCGGCGAATCGCTGTCGGTCGACCTGATCCGCACGCGCAAGGTCGAACTGCTGTACTGGATCGCGATCCTGTTCTCGAACACGCTCGGCACCGCGCTCGGCGATTTCCTCGCGGACAGCTCGGGCCTCGGCTTTGGCGGCGGCGCGCTGCTGATCGGCGGGCTGCTCGTGCTGATCGTGCTCGCGCACTATTTCACGCGGATCTCGGGTGTGCTGCTGTTCTGGGCAGCGTTCGTGCTCACGCGTCCGTTCGGCGCGACGGTCGGCGACCTGCTGACGAAGCCGGTGGCGAAGGGCGGTCTCGCGCTCGGCACGATCGGTTCGTCGGCGGTGCTGCTCGGCGTGCTGGTTGCGATGGTGATTTATGCGAGCATCGCGCAGGCGCGGCGACGCGAACGGATGCCCATACGGATCGCGCAGACGGCAGACCGTTGAGCGGAAACGAACAAAGGGGCCGCGCGGCCCCTTTGTTTATTGCGCCGTGCGTTCAGTGACGGCCGGTGCTGCCGAAGCCGCCCTCGCCACGCTCGCTTTCGGCGAAGTCGTCGACGATGTTGAACTGCGCCTGCATCACCGGCACGATCACGAGCTGCGCGAGGCGCTCGAACGGGTTCAGCACGAACTCGGTCTGGCCGCGGTTCCACGTCGAGATCATCAACTGGCCCTGGTAGTCGGAATCGATCAGGCCGACGAGGTTGCCGAGCACGATCCCGTGCTTGTGGCCGAGGCCCGAGCGCGGCAGGATCAGCGCCGCATAGCCGGGATCCGCGAGATGGATCGCGAGGCCGGTCGGCACGAGCGCCGTTTCGCCCGGCTTCAGCGTCAGCGGCGCGTCGAGGCACGCACGCAGGTCGAGGCCCGCGCTGCCGGTGGTCGCGTAGGCAGGCAGGTAGTCGCGCATGCGCGCGTCGAGAATCTTCAGGTCGAGTTTCATGCGGTCGTCGGATGAGTCGGGAAGGGCGCGGCAGCGACGGCCGCCGCGCGGGAGATCAGATCAGGCGGTTGTCGGGCAGGCGCTTCGCGATTTCGGCCACGAGCGTGTGCGCGAGCTCGTCTTTCGGCGCGCGCGGCAGGCGCGTGAGGCCGCCCGCTTCGAACAGCACGACTTCGTTGTCGTCGCGACCGAACGTCAGCGGGCCGAGGTTGCCAACCAGCAGCGGCACGTTCTTGCGCTTGCGTTTCTCGTCGCCGTGCACGTCGAGGTCGCCGCTTTCGGCCGCGAAGCCGACGCAGAACGGCGGAGCGGGCAGTGCCGCGACCGACGCGAGGATGTCGGGGTTCTCGACGAACGCGAGCTCGGGCATCTTGCGGTCGGCCGTCTTCTTCATCTTGTGCTCGGCGGGCTGGGCGACGCGCCAGTCGGCGACCGCGGCCACCGCGATGAAGATGTCGGCGTCGTTTACGGCATGCATGACGGCGTCGTACATCTGCTGGGCGGTCTGCACGTCCTGGCGATAGACGCCCCACGGCGTGTCGAGCGCGACCGGCCCCGCGACGAGGTGTACGTCGGCACCGGCCTGCTGCGCGGCACGCGCGAGCGCGAAGCCCATCTTGCCGCTCGAGCGGTTGGTCAGGCCGCGCACCGGATCGAGCGGCTCGAACGTCGGGCCGGCCGTGATCAGCACGCGGCGGTGCGCGAGCACCTTCGGCGCGAAGTGCGCGACGATCGCTTCGTAGATCGCTTCGGGCTCGAGCATGCGGCCGTCGCCGACTTCGCCGCATGCCTGCGCGCCGGAATCGGGGCCGAGCACCGACACGCCGTCGGCACGCAACTGTGCGGCATTGCGTTGCGTGGCCGGGTTCTGCCACATCTGGCGGTTCATCGCGGGCACGACGAGCAGCGGACAGTCGCGCGCGACGCACAGCGTCGACAGCAGATCGTCCGCGAACCCGTGCGCGAGCTTCGCGAGGAAGTCGGTCGACGCGGGCGCGATCACGATCGCGTCGGCTTCGCGCGACAGGTCGATGTGCGCCATGTTGTTGTCGATGCGCGCGTCCCACTGGCTCGTGTACACGGGCCGGCCGGACAGCGCCTGCATCGTGACGGGCGTGATGAACTGGGTCGCGGCTTCCGTCATCGCGACCTGCACGGTCGCGCCTGCCTTCACGAGCAGCCGGGTGAGCTCGGCGATCTTGTAGCAGGCGATGCCGCCCGTCAGGCCGAGAACGAGGTGCTTTCCTGCGAGTTCTGCGTGTGCCAACTCAGGCCTCCAAGGATCAAACGGAACGGCCGGCGCGAAGCCGGCCGTCGACACGGAGTATGCGCGCTCAGCGCGTGCCGCGCACGCGACGCAACTCGTCGTAGATCAGCAGCACTGCGCCGACCGTGATCGCGGAGTCGGCGAGATTGAACGCCGGGAAGTGCCACGCACCGAGGTGGAAGTCGAGAAAGTCGATCACGTGACCGTAGATGAGCCGGTCGATCACGTTGCCGAGCGCGCCGCCGAGGATCATCGCGAGCGACAGGCTGAACAGTCGCTGCTGGCCGTGGCGGCGCAGCAGGAAGCAGATCACGAGCGTCGCGCCGATGCCGAGCGCGGTGAACGCCCAGCGCTGCCAGCCGCTCGCGGTCGACAGGAAGCCGAACGCGGCGCCGCGGTTGTACACCAGCACGAGGTTGAAGAACGACGTCAGCGCGTGCTGCGCGCCGTACGCGAACGTTTTCAGGATCGCGATCTTCGACAGCTGGTCGAACAGGATCACGATCAGCGAAATGCCGAGCCAGGGCGCGAGCGCGCCGCTGGCCGGTTTCGACACGGTTTTTGCCATGGTTTAAGCAGCGCTCCGGATTTCGCCGTTTTCAAACAGGTTCGAGAAGCAGCGGCCGCACAGCGTCGGATGGTCGGCGTGCGCGCCGACGTCTTCGCGGTAATGCCAGCAGCGTTCGCATTTCTGGTACTTCGAAGCCGCCACGTCGATGCTTTCCTGCGCGTCGTCGTCGACCTTCACGACCGTCGCCGCCGACGTGATCAGCACGAACTTCAGGTCGTCGCCGAGGCTCGTGAGCGCGTCGTAGCGCGCGCCGCTCGCATGCACGGCCACTTCGGCCTGCAGCGACGAACCGATGCGGTTCGCGGTGCGGGCTTCCTCGAGCGCCTTCGTCACGTTGCCGCGCACGTCGCGCAGCAGCGCCCACTTCTCGATCAGCGCGGCCGAGCCGGCGACTTCCGGATACGCGTAGTACGTTTCCGTGAACACGGTGTCGCTCGCCGGCTGGAACACCTTCCACGCTTCTTCCGCCGTGAACGACAGGAACGGCGCGAGCACGCGCAGCAGGCCATGTGCCAGGTGGTACAGCGCGGTCTGCGCGGAGCGGCGCGCACGCGAATCGGGCGCGCTCGTGTACAGGCGATCCTTCAGCACGTCGAGATAGAAGCCGCCGAGATCCTCCGAGCAGTACGTCTGCAGCTTCGCGACGACCGGGTGGAATTCGTACTTCTCGTAGTGGCCGAGCAGTTCCGTCTGGAGTTGCGCGGAGAAGGCGACCGCGTAACGGTCGATCTCGAGCCATTCTTCCACCGGCACCGCGTGCTGCGCGAAGTCGAAATCCGACAGGTTCGCGAGCAGGAAGCGCAGCGTGTTGCGGATGCGGCGATAGCCTTCCGTCACGCGCTTCAGGATTTCCTCGGAGATCGCGAGCTCGCCCGAGTAGTCGGTCGATGCGATCCACAGGCGGATGATTTCCGCGCCGAGACGGTTCGCGACTTCATGCGGGTCGACGCCGTTGCCGAGCGACTTGCTCATCTTGCGGCCTTCGCCGTCGACGGTGAAGCCGTGCGTGAGCAGGCCCTTGTACGGCGCGCGGCCGTCGATCATCGATGCGGTCAGGAGCGACGAGTGAAACCAGCCGCGGTGCTGGTCCGAGCCTTCGAGGTACAGGTCGGCCGGGAACTGCAACTGATCCTTGTGCGAGCCGCGCAGCACGTGCCAGTGCGTCGTACCCGAGTCGAACCATACGTCGAGCGTGTCGCGGTTCTTCTCGTACAGGTTCGCGTCGTCGCCGATCAGCTCGCGCGGGTCGAGCGACTGCCACGCCTCGATGCCCGACTGCTCGACGCGCTTCGCGATTTCCTCGAGCAACTCCAGCGTGCGCGGATGCAGCTCGCCGGTTTCCTTGTGCACGAAGAACGCCATCGGCACGCCCCACTGGCGCTGGCGCGACAGCGTCCAGTCGGGACGGTTCGCGATCATGCTGAACAGGCGCTGCTTGCCCCACGACGGGTAGAACGCGGTCGCATCGACACCTTCGAGCGCCGTTTCGCGCAGCGTCTTGCCGCCGTCGCGCGGCGTCACGTCCATGCCGGCGAACCACTGCGACGTCGCGCGGTAGATGATCGGCGTCTTGTGGCGCCAGCAGTGCATGTAGCTGTGCGTGTACTTCTCGCTGCGCAGCAGCGAGCCGGCCGCGTTCAGCGCCTCGACGATCTTCGGGTTCGCGTCCCAGATCGACAGGCCGCCGAACAGCGGCAGCGATTCGATGTAGCGGCCGTCGCCCATCACCGGGTTGATGAAGTCCGAATCGGTCATTCCGTGCGCCTTGCACGACATGAAGTCTTCGATGCCGTAGGCGGGCGACGAGTGCACGACGCCGGTGCCGGTGTCGGTCGTCACGTAGTCGCCGAGGTAGACGGGCGCGGTGCGCTTGTAGCCGGGGTGGGCCGACGCGAGCGGGTGGTGGAAGCGCAGGTTCGCGAGCTTCACGCCCGGCGCGGTCGCGACGACGCGGCCGGTCAGCTTGAAGTCGGTCATGCAGGCTTCGACGCGTTCTTCCGCGATGATCAGCAGCCCGCGCTCGGTGTCGACCAGCGCATAGACGATTTCCGGATGGAGGTTCAGCGCCTGGTTGGCGGGAATCGTCCACGGCGTGGTGGTCCAGATCACGATGCCGCCCTCGGCGCGCGGCAGCGCCGGCAGGCCGAATGCGTGCGCGGTCTTTTCCGGTTCCGCGAACGCGAACATCACGTCGATCGTCGGGTCGGTGCGGTCCTTGTATTCGACTTCCGCCTCGGCGAGCGCCGAGCCGCAGTCGAAGCACCAGTTCACCGGCTTCAGCCCGCGATACACGTAGCCCTTCTCGATGATCTTGCCGAGCGCGCGGATTTCTTCCGCCTCGTTGACGAAGTTCATCGTCTTGTACGGGTTCGCCCAGTCGCCGAGCACGCCGAGGCGCTTGAAGCCGACCTTCTGCTTTTCGATCTGCTCGGTCGCGTACGCGCGCGCCTTGCTCATCACTTCGGCCGCCGGCAGCGACTTGCCGAACTGCTTCTCGATCTGGATCTCGATCGGCATCCCGTGGCAATCCCAGCCCGGCACGTAAGGCGCGTCGAAGCCGGCCATGTTGCGCGACTTGACGACGATGTCCTTCAGGATCTTGTTGACCGCGTGACCGAGGTGGATGTCGCCGTTCGCATACGGAGGGCCGTCGTGCAGGATGAACTTCGGCCGGCCCTTGCTCGCCGCGCGGATCTTCTCGTAGATGCCGCGCTCTTCCCACTCCTTGACCCACTGCGGCTCGCGCTTGGGCAGGTCGCCGCGCATCGGGAACGGCGTGTCGAGCAGGTTGACCGGATACTTGGCCTGCGGTTTCGAATCGGCTTTCTTGTTGCTCATGATGGGATCGCTATCAAATCGGGGGACGCTCGTGCGTCGTGAATCGGGGATGCGCGCGGTCGGCGGCGCGAGGAGGGCGGCGCGGGGCGCCGCCGGCCGGATCAGCTAATTCGGTCGGTCGCGGACGTCGAGAAGCCGGTTGCACGGCTGCCCGGCGCGCGGTCGCGCTCGATGAAGTACGCGCGCGCATTGGCGACGTCCAGCGCGATCGCGCGCGACAGCGCCTCGAGATCGTCGAACTTCGCCTCGTCGCGCAGCTTCTTCAGGAATTCGACGCGGATCAGCTTGCCGTACGCGTCGCCGTGCCAGTCGAGCAGGTGAACCTCGAGCAGCACGCGGCCCGAATCGTCGACGGTCGGGCGCAGCCCGAGGCTAGCGACGCCCGGCAGCGGCGCGGGGCCGAGGCCGTGCACCTGCACGACGAAGATGCCCGCGAGCGCCGGCCGCTTGTGCGCGATCGGCAGGTTCAGCGTCGGGAAGCCGAGGTCGCGGCCGAGCTTGAGCCCGTGCGCGACGTGGCCGCTGATCGCGTAGCCGTGGCCGAGCGCCTGCGCGGCCGCATCGAGATCGCCCGCGCCGAGCGCGGCGCGCACGCCCGAGCTGGAGATGCGCGTGCCGTCGCTGCCGGCGACCGTGCCCATCTGCTCGACCTCGAAGCCGTACTGTTCGCCGGCGGCCTTCAGCGTGTCGAAGGTGCCCGCGCGCTTCGCGCCGTAGCAGAAATCGTCGCCGACCATCATCCAGCGCGTGTGCAGCCCGCCGACCAGCGTGCGTTCGACGAACGCCTGCGGCGACTGGCTCGCGAACGTATGGTTGAAGTGTTCGACGACGACGCGGTCGACGCCGTGATCGCGCAGCGCTTCGAGCTTGTCGCGCAGCATCGCGATGCGCGGCGGCGCGCCGGCCGGATTGAAGAATTCGCGCGGGTGCGGCTCGAACGTCATCACGCACACGGGCAGGCCGCGCGCGTCCGCTGCCGCGCGCACGCGCGCGAGCAGGGCCTGGTGGCCGCGATGGACACCGTCGAAGTTGCCGATCGTCAGCGCGCAAGGCGCGCGGCTTTCGGCGTTGGGCAGGCCGCGGAAGACTTTCACGATAGCGGATGCAGCGTCGGGGAATGGGCGGTGGGATGCCGCAAAGCAGAAGATTATAAACGTTCGGGCGGCCCGGCGGCCGAGAAGGGGGGAAACGCGAGGGCGAATGGTAAAATTCGCGGATGAAAAAACTCGTGATACTGATTTCCGGTCGCGGCAGCAACATGGAGGCCATCGTCCGCGCGTGCGCGCAGGAACGCTGGCCGGCCGAGATTGCCGCCGTGATTGCCAACCGGCCCGATGCGGCCGGCCTGGCTTTTGCCGCGTCGCACGGGGTGGCGACCGCGGTGGTCGACCATCGGTCGTTCGACGGCCGCGACAGCTTCGATGCGGCACTCGCCGCCGAAATCGACCGTTTCGCCCCCGATCTCGTCGTGCTGGCCGGCTTCATGCGTATCCTGACGCCCGCTTTCGTCAGACGATACGAGGGCCGGCTGCTGAACGTCCATCCGTCGCTGCTGCCGAGCTTCAAGGGCATCCACACGCACCAGCAGGCGCTGGATGCCGGCGTCGCGCTGCACGGCGCGAGCGTGCATTTCGTCATTCCCGAACTCGACAGCGGCGCGATCGTCGCGCAGGGCGCGGTGCCCGTGCGCGCGGGCGACGACGCGGCCGCGCTCGCGCGGCGTGTGCTGACGGTCGAGCACGTGCTGTATCCGCGTGCGGTGCGCTGGTTCGTCGAGGGGCGCCTGCGCCTCGAGAACGGGCGGGCAGTGGTGGCGCCGGAAGAGGCGCGCTGGATTTTCGCGGATCAACCGCATACCGAAACGAGCGAGGGCGTATGAAGCTGCACGGATTCCTGATTGGCCAGACCGAGACCTTGCTGGCCGAGGTGCTGAAATTCGCCGGCCCGGCCGACGCGACGACGAGCCGGTTCTTCCGCGCGCATCCGAAACTCGGCCACGCCGAGCGCGGCGTGATCGCCGAGGCGGTGTTCGCGGTACTGCGCCGCAAGATGGAGTTTTCGCATCTCGCCGAGAGCGGCACGGGCAGCCCCGCGCGGCGCCTCACGCTGCTCGGCCTGATGCAGACGCTCGGCCGCAACGCGCTGAAGCCGTTCGTGTCCGACACCGAGGCCGCGTGGCTCGAGCACGTGTCGAAGATCGATCCGGCGAGCCTGCCGGTGCGCGTGCGCACGAACCTGCCGGACTGGATCTACCAGGCGCTGTCGGCCCGTTTCGACGCCGACGAGCTCGGGCAGCTCGCCGCCGCGCTGAACTACCCGGCGCCGCTGGACCTGCGCGCCAATGCGCAGAAGGCGACGCGCGACCAGGTGATCGACGCGCTGCGCGCGAACGGCATCGACGCGGGCGCGACGCCGTTCGCGCCGTACGGCGTGCGGGTCGTCGGCAAGCCGGCGCTCACGCGCCTGAAGCTGTTCGAGGAAGGCCAGATCGAGGTGCAGGACGAAGGCAGCCAGCTGCTGTGCTCGCTCGTCGCGCCGCGTCGCGGCGAGATGGTCGTCGATTTCTGTGCGGGCGCCGGCGGCAAGACGCTCGCGCTCGGCGCGATGATGCGCTCGACCGGGCGCCTGTACGCGTTCGACGTATCGGAAAAGCGTCTCACGAAGCTGAAGCCGCGCCTTGCGCGCAGCGGTCTGTCGAACGTGAATCCGGTGCTGATCGACAGCGAGCACGATGCGAAGATCAAGCGGCTCGCCGGCAAGATCGACCGCGTGCTGGTCGACGCGCCATGCAGCGGCCTCGGCACGCTGCGCCGCAATCCCGACCTCAAGTGGCGCCAGACGCGCACGTCGATCGACGAGCTCGCGCCGAAGCAGGCGTCGATCCTCGCGAGCGCGGCGCGTCTCGTGAAGAAGGGCGGCCGCCTCGTCTACGCGACCTGCAGCGTGCTCGACGCGGAGAACGAAGCCATCGTCGAGCAGTTCCTGGCCGACCATCCGGAGTTCGTGCTGGTCCCCGCGCAGAAGGTGCTGGCCGACCAGCGCATCGAAATCGAAACCGGCGACTACCTGTCGCTGTGGCCGCACCGCCACGCCACCGACGGCTTCTTCGCCGCGGTGCTGGAACGGCGCCCGCAGTAACGGCAGCGCGCACGGATGATGCAGAATCGTCTGCTGTCGCACCGGCTCGCGTCGGTCATCCGCGACTTCAACCAGCCGGTGATGATCTGGCAGGCGGCGATCCTGGTCGGCGCGCTGTGTTTCGCGTGGGTGGCCGCGCGCTTCGTGCACGGCCGCATCGACGCACGCCGGCGGGTTGCCGGCCGCGTGCCGGGCGCCGGCGCGCAGAGCCTGAAGCGCGCGCTGTTCCCGTTGTTCGGCGGGCTGTTCGTGCTGGCGGCCCAGCTCGCGTTCGACCCGTTCATGTCGACGTCGCTGCTGTCGCTCGCGCTCGTGCCGCTGTTCGGCATCGGGCTCATCTACGTGCTGTTCTTCTTCGCGCGGCGCGTGTTCGCGCGCGACGGCCACACGCATGCGTGGTTGTCGGTCGTCGAGAAGATCGTGTCGGTGATCGTGTGGGCGGCGATGGTGTTTACCGTGCTCGGGATCCAGTCCGACGTGATCGCGTGGCTCGACAGCGTGCAGTTTCGCGTCGCGAATGCGCACCTCACGCTGCTGTCGGTGATTTCCGGCGCGCTGTGGGTGTGCGTGACGCTGATGGTCGCCATGTGGCTCGGCTCGGTGCTCGAGGAACGCCTCGCGCGCTCGAGCACGCTGGATGCGAACCTGAAGGTCGTGCTGTCGCGGGTCGGCCGCGCGCTGCTGGTGTTCGCGGCGATCCTGATCGGGCTGTCGCTCGTCGGCATCGACGTGACGGTGCTCGGCGTGTTCGGCGGTGCGCTCGGCGTCGGTCTCGGCTTCGGGCTGCAGAAGATCGCGAGCAACTACGTATCGGGCTTCATCATCCTGCTCGACCGCTCGCTGCGGCTCGGCGACGCGATCAGCGTCGGCGGGCTGCAGGGCATCGTCACGCAGATCCGCACGCGCTACACGGTCGTGCGCGGCCTCGACGGCAACGAGACGCTGATCCCGAACGAGAAGCTGATCACCGACGTCGTGCAGAACCAGTCGTCGTACCTGACGCGCGGTTACGCGAAGGTCGCCGTGCAGGTCGCCTATACGAGCGACGTCGAACACGCGCTCACGGTGCTCGCCGAGGCCGCGAAGGGCGTGCCGCGCGTGCTCGCCGAGCCGGCGCCGGCGCCGTACCTGGTCAGCTTCGGCGCGGACGGGATCGACCTGGAGCTCGGCTTCTGGATCGAGGATGCGGCGAAGGGCACGTCGGGCGTGCGCTCGGCGGTGAACCGCAACATCTGGCGGCTCTTCGGCGAGCACGGGATCTCGATTCCGTTCCCGCAGCGCGAAGTGCGCGTGGTCGGCCTGCCGGGGGAGTTTGCCGCGACCGGCGCGGTGGCCGACGGCGTACCCGTGGCCGGCAGCGGCCTGGCCGACGGGCAGGCGTCGACCGCTTAGGCGCGTCGCGCCGGCGCGAACGGGCCGAATCGGCGCCGTCGGGCGGCCAGAACCGGATCGCGGGGCTTTCCGGGTCCGTCGATGGACTGTCCGCGTTGCTTCATGACAAGAAAATATTCATTTTTTACAAAGACTTGGAACGGTTGAAGTAAAATTCCGGTCTACACGCGGTATGCTTTCATTTTTCTGACGCTTGCGCGAGCCGGCGTCGCTCTCATCACAGGTAACTGCCTTGTTGAATTCCCTGCTCGATTTTCTTTCCCACGGGCTCCTGCGTTTTTCGTGGTGGCAGGTCGCGCTGTTCGCGCTGGCCGTCACGCACGTGACGATTATCGGCGTGACGGTCTATCTGCACCGCTGCCAGGCGCACCGCGCGCTGGAACTGCATCCGATCGCGAGCCACTTCTTCCGCCTGTGGCTGTGGATGACGACCGGCATGCTGACGGGTCAGTGGGCCGCGATTCACCGCAAGCACCATGCGAAGTGCGAGACCGAGGAAGATCCACACAGCCCGCAGACGCGCGGCATCTGGAAGGTGTTCCTCGAAGGCGCGGAGCTGTATCGCGCGGAAGCGAAGAACGAAGAGACGATGCGCAAGTTTGGTCACGGCACGCCGAACGACTGGCTCGAACGCAATCTCTACTCGAAGTATCCGATTCTCGGCATCAGCATGATGATGGTGATCGACGTCGCGCTGTTCGGCGTGATCGGCCTCACCGTGTGGGCCGTGCAGATGGTCTGGATTCCGTTCTGGGCGGCTGGCGTTGTCAACGGCTTCGGTCACTTCTGGGGCTATCGCAACTTCAACTCGGCCGATGCGAGCACGAACCTGTTCCCGTGGGGCATCGTGATCGGCGGCGAAGAGCTGCACAACAACCACCACACGTTCGCGACGTCGGCGAAGCTGTCGAACAAGTGGTACGAGTTCGACATCGGCTGGATGTACATCCGCATCATGTCGGCTTTCGGTCTCGCGAAGGTGAAGAAGGTCGCGCCGACGCCGCGCCTGAACAAGCCGAAGACGGTGCTCGACCAGGAAACGCTGCAGGCCGTGCTGTCGAACCGCTACGAAGTGATGGCGCGCTACGGCAAGGCCGTGAAGCGTGCCTACCGCCAGGAGCTCGCGCACCTGAAGGAGCTCGGTTCGAGCGAGAAGTACCAACTGATGCGCGGCGCGCGCAAGTGGTTCCACAAGGATGCCGACGGCCTCGACGAGCCGCAGAAGAAGCTGCTGCCGGAGATCTTCGCGAACAGCCAGAAGCTGCATACGTACTTCCAGCTGCGCCAGGATCTGGCCGCGATCTGGGATCGCTCGACCGCGTCGCGCGAACAGCTGCTCGCGCAATTGCAGGATTGGTGCCATCGCGCGGAACAAAGCGGCATCAAGTCGCTGCAGGAATTCGCGACACGCCTGCGTCGCTACGCCTGATTCGAAATCGATTAGAATCTCAGGACGTCACAAACCCCGCGTTGGCGGGGTTTTTTCTTTTGGGCGGCCGGTTTTCACGGGACGACCGGACGTGCCGGAATTCGTATGAGGCTTGGGGCAGCACCGACGTGGCACCCCGGGGGCGAGCGTAGGGGATAGGGCCGAAGTAGGTGCTGAAGCGCTGACTCGGGTCGACCGCGAAGCATGGGACCGGAGTAAGCGCTGAAGGGCTGACTCGGGTCGACCGCGAAGCATGGGACCGAAGTAAGCGCTGAAGCGCTAACTCCGGTCGACAGGAGATATGGAGATGCAATCGACGATCAAATCCGTCGAGTACGACCGGCCGGTCTCGGCAGGGACCGTTTGTGGCGTCGGGCAGGCATGGGCCAAAGTGCCGGATGCACCGTCCGCCGAAGAACGCGCCGCACTGAAGGCGCGCATCAAGGCGCTGCTCGTGCGTGAAAAAGCCGTGCTGGTCGCCCATTACTACGTCGACGCCGAATTGCAGGAACTGGCCGACGAAACCGGCGGCTGTGTCGCCGATTCGCTCGAAATGGCCCGCTTCGGCCGCGATCACGATGCGCAGACGCTCGTCGTCGCCGGCGTGCGCTTCATGGGCGAAACCTCGAAGATCCTGAGCCCGGGCAAGCGCGTGCTGATGCCCGATCTCGATGCGACCTGCTCGCTCGACCTCGGTTGTCCGGTCGATGAATTCTCCGCGTTCTGCGATGCGCATCCCGACCGAACCGTCGTCGTCTACGCGAACACCAGCGCCGCGGTTAAGGCGCGCGCCGACTGGATGGTCACGTCGTCGATCGGCCTCGAGATCGTCGCCGACCTGCATGCGCGCGGCGAGAAGATCATCTGGGCTCCCGACCGCCATCTCGGCAGCTACATCCAGAAGAAAACCGGCGCGGACATGCTGCTCTGGCAGGGTTCGTGCCTCGTGCACGACGAATTCAAGGGCATCGAGCTGGACCTGCTGCGCGCCGAATATCCGGACGCGAAGGTGCTGGTTCACCCCGAGTCGCCGGAAAACGTCGTCGCGCAGGCGGACGTCGTCGGCTCGACGACGCAGCTGATCGACGCAGCCGTGAAGTTCGACG
This sequence comes from Burkholderia sp. IDO3, assembly GCF_003366075.1. NCBI lineage: Bacteria > Pseudomonadati > Pseudomonadota > Betaproteobacteria > Burkholderiales > Burkholderiaceae > Burkholderia > Burkholderia sp. IDO3. Next base: position 2,837,596 of record NZ_CP028963.1, on the reverse strand, counting down.
CGAAGCACTTCATCGTCGCGACCGATCTCGGCATCCTGCACAAGATGCAGCTCGCGGCGCCAGGCAAGACCTTCATCGCCGCGCCGACGGCCGGCAACAGTGCGACCTGCAAGAGCTGCGCGCATTGCCCGTGGATGGCGATGAACGGCCTCGCGAATCTCGCCGACGTGCTTGAGCGCGGTCACAACGAGATCTTCGTCGATCCCGCGATCGGCGAACGTGCACGTCTGCCGATCGACCGGATGCTCGATTTCGCGGCCGCGCACAAGAAACGCGTGCAGGCGAGCGGCGATCTGCAGCGCGACCAGCAACTGTTTGCGAACGTGGGGGCGGCATAATGAACAGCCCCCACGCTCACGTTCGTTCGCTGCTCCTCGAGGGGGCGGCCACCGTCCTTGGAGGCGGCCCGGCGGAAGGCGGCATGACCACGGCAGTCTCGCCGCTGTTCGACAGCGTTCGTGCGCAATACGGCGCGGCCTTCGACGAAGCGATCGCGCGCAACGTCGCCGATGCGATCGCCGAAGACGTCGGCACTGGCGACCAGACCGGGCGGCTCGTGCCGGCCGGCGAGTGTCGCCATGCGCGCATCATCGTGCGCGAAGAAGCGGTGTTGTGCGGCGTGCCGTGGTTCGAGGCCGTCATCGCACGGATCGATCCGTCGATCGTCGTGCAATGGCGCTATCGTGAAGGCGACCGGATGTCGCCGGATTCGACCGTCTGCGAACTCGAAGGGCCGGCGCGCGCACTGCTGACGGCCGAGCGCAACGGGCTGAACTTCCTGCAACTGCTGTCCGGCGTGGCGAGCGCGACGCGCCGTTACGTCGATCGTGTCGAAGGGACGCGCGCGAAGATTCTCGATACGCGCAAGACGCTGCCGGGCCTGCGGCTCGCGCAGAAGTACGCGGTGCGGGTCGGCGGCGGCGAGAACCAGCGTCTCGCGCTGTACGACGGCATCCTGATCAAGGAAAACCACATCGCGGCAGCGGGCGGCGTCGGCGAGGCGCTCGACGCGGCGTTCGCGCTCGAGTCGGGCGTGCCCGTGCAGGTCGAAGTCGAGACGCTCGCGCAGCTCGACACGGCGCTCGCACACGGCGCGCAGTCGGTGCTGATCGACAACTTCACGCTCGACATGATGCGCGAAGCGGTGCGCGTGGCGGCCGGCAAGGCCGTGCTCGAAGTATCGGGCGGCGTCAATTTTGATACGGTGCGCGCGTTCGCGGAGACGGGCGTCGACCGCATCTCTATCGGCGCGCTGACGAAGGACGTGCGCGCGACCGACTACTCGATGCGGATCGTCAACTGATCGCAAGTCATGCCGTCTGACGAAAAAAGCCGCTGGCGCGAAACGCCAGCGGCTTTTTTTCGGGTACGGCAGCCCGGAGACGGGCGTGCCCGATCAGCGTCGCGCGCGCGGCGTGAGCACGCTCGGCAGCGCCTTCGGCAGCGTATGCGGCCAGTCGCGGCTATAGTGCAGCCCGCGGCTTTCGCGGCGCGAATACGCGCTCTTCACGATCAGCGTCGCGACGTCGACGAGATTGCGCAGTTCGAGCAGGTCGCGCGTCACGCGGAAGTTCGCGTAGTACTCGTGGATCTCGTCGCGCAAGAGCGACAGTCGGTGCTTCGCGCGTTCGAGGCGCTTGTCGGTGCGCACGATGCCGACGTAGTTCCACATCAGGCGGCGCAGTTCGTCCCAGTTGTGCGCGACGACGACTTCCTCGTCCGCATCCGACACGCGGCTTTCGTCCCAGGCGGGCAGTGTGGCCGGCGTGTCGGCATCGTAGCCGGCCGCCTCGATCGCCTCGGCCGCCGCGCGGCCGATCACGAGGCATTCGAGCAGCGAGTTGCTCGCGAGCCGGTTCGCGCCGTGCAGCCCCGTGTACGACGTTTCGCCGACCGCATACAGGCCCGTGAGATCGGTGCGCCCCGCGAGATCGGTGACGACGCCGCCGCACGTGTAGTGCGCGGCCGGCACCACGGGAATCGGCTGCTTCGCGATGTCGATGCCGAATTCGAGGCAGCGCGCATGGATCGTCGGGAAATGTTCACGCAGGAACGCTTCCGGCTGATGGCTGATGTCGAGATACACGCAGTCGATCCCGCGCTTCTTGATCTCGAAGTCGATCGCGCGCGCGACGATGTCGCGCGGCGCGAGTTCGGCGCGCGGATCGTGCGCCGGCATGAAGCGCGTGCCGTCGGGCAGCTTCAGCAGGCCGCCTTCGCCGCGCACGGCCTCCGAAATCAGGAACGACTTCGCGTACGGGTGGAACAGGCAGGTCGGGTGGAACTGGATGAATTCCATGTTCGACACGCGGCAACCCGCGCGCCACGCCATCGCGATGCCGTCGCCGGTCGCCGTGTCGGGGTTGGTGGTGTACAGGTAGACCTTGCCCGCGCCGCCGGTCGCGAGCACCGTGTGCGGCGCCTCGATCGTGATCGTGCGGTCGTTGTCGACGTCGAGCGCATACAGGCCGTGACAGCGGCGGCCGGGCAGGCCGAGCCGGTCCGACGTGATCAGGTCGATCGCGTGGTGGTTTTCGAAGAAGGTGATGTTCGGATGCTGGCGCGCGCGCTCGGACAGCGTCGCGAGCACCGCATGGCCGGTTGCGTCGGCCGCGTGAATGATCCGGCGGTGACTGTGGCCGCCTTCGCGTGTCAGGTGGAAGCCGAGTTCGGCCGCATCGTCCTTCGTGAACGGCACGCCCTGCGAGATCAGCCATTCGATCGCTTCGCGACCGTGTTCGACGATGTAGCGCGTCGCGCCTTCGTCGCAGAGTCCGCCACCGGCGACCAGCGTGTCGTCGACGTGGTTCTCGATGCTGTCCGCGGAGTCGAGGACGGCTGCGATGCCCCCCTGCGCGTTATCGCTCGCGCCCTCCATCATCGAACGTTTCGCGATCAGCGCGACACGTCGCGTGCTGGCCAGGTTGAGTGCGACCGACAGCCCTGCCAGGCCGCTGCCGACGATCGCCACGTCGAATTTCATGCTGCATCTCCATCGTTACGCTTTAGATCTTGTGCGTTCCGTCGGCCGTGGCCGCGGAAAGGGGAGAGCATACCGCGTCGGGCCCATACGTGCGCGCAAAACAAAAAGCCCCGCATGTGCGGGGCTTTTTGGTCGCCGTCAGGCTGGCAGAAACCGGAGATTACTTGATCTTGGTTTCTTTGTATTCCACATGCTTGCGGACGACGGGATCGAACTTCTTGATCGCCATCTTTTCCGGCATGTTGCGCTTGTTCTTCGTGGTCGTGTAGAAGTGACCCGTACCAGCGGTCGACTCGAGCTTGATCTTGTCGCGTGCGCCTTTTGCCATGATTGTGCTCCTTGGGCTTAGGCTTCGCCGCGTGCGCGCAGGTCAGCGAGCACGGAATCGATGCCGTTCTTGTCGATCAGGCGCAGGCCGGCGTTCGAAACGCGCAGGCGCACCCAGCGGTTTTCGCTCTCAACCCAGAACCGGCGGTTTTGCAGGTTCGGGAGGAAGCGGCGCTTCGTCTTGTTGTTTGCGTGGGAAACGTTGTTGCCGCTCATCGGCGCTTTCCCAGTTACTTGGCATACGCGTGCCATGAGAGCACTCCTAATACGCTAAATTCGGGGTTCGATCGCCGATGAAGGTTCCATCGTACCGCCACGTGATCCATGGCTGCACTCAGAACGCCGAAGCCCTTACAGACAAGGCCCTTCGATGGCTAGAACTGGTTGGAAAAAAGACAGACGACGATTCTAGCAGAAAAAGTTCAGAAAAATCAAACCCAATTTCGCATCGTCGTTGCGGCGGCCCCGGGGCGGGTCGCCGGGCCACAGTCTACAGCCAACCGGCGCGTGCGAACGAAAATGTATCGGCGGTGCCGACGACGACGTGATCGAGCAGCTTCGCGTCGACGAGCTGGAGCGCTTCATGCAGGGCGCGCGTGAGCCGGCGATCCTCCGCGCTCGGCTGCACCGCGCCGGACGGATGGTTGTGCGCGATGACCAGCGCGGCGGCATTCAGCGTCAGCGCGCGGCGCACGATCTCGCGCGGATAGACGGCCATCCGCGTCAGCGAGCCGCGTGCGCTTTCTTCCACGTCGATGAGGCCGTGACGGGCATCCAGATACAGCGTCACGAATACTTCGTACGGACGCGTGCCGATCGTCAGTCGCAGATAGTCCTCGACCGCGCCCGGCGAATCGATCTGCACCCGCACGCGCGCCTTTTCGGCCAGCGCGCGCCGCGTGATCTCGGTCACGGCGATCAGCAGCGCCGAGCGCGCTGCGCCGATGCCGGGGTGCGTGGCGAACACGTCGGGCTCCGCGTCGAGCATGTCGCGTAGCGAGTTGCCGAACCGCGCGAGCAGTGCGCGCGCGCTGTCGAATACGTCGAGGCCGCCGCCGCCGGTGCCGAGCAGCAGCGCGATCAGCTCCGCATCGGTCAGCGCGGCCGGCCCGCGTTCCAGCAGCCGCTCGCGCGGCAGGTTCGGTTGCCAGTTGCGCGGGCGGCGCTTGCGCGGCCGGACGGGGGCCGTGCGGCGGGCCGCAGCGGCCGGGGCATCGGCGGTATCGCGACATTCGGTCGCCGCGACGGCGAGGCAGGATGACGGCATGCTCGAACTCCATTGGCGGCGGGGCGTGCGCGCGACCTCGTCGCACTTTCAGCCCTGCGCGCTCAGGTGACTTACAATATTGGCTTTGCGCCGGGCCTTTCGGCCCATCTCGGGCGCCGACGAACACGAGTAATTCATGAGCCTCATCGATCTATCCGAAGTGAAGCCCGGTTCCCATGTCACGCTGCATTACCGGCTTGCACTGGCCGACGGCGCCGATATCGTCAACACGTTTTCCGACAAGCCCGCCACGCTGCTGCTCGGCGCGGGGCAACTGGCGCCGTCGCTGGAACAGATTCTGATCGGGCTCCGGGTCGGCGACCACTCGACTTTTCAGCTAACGCCCGAACAAGGGTTCGGCCCTCGCAATCCCGACATGCTCCAGCGCGTGACGCTGTCGACGCTGCGCGAGAACGGGATGGTCGGCGACGATTTCACGCCGGGCGAGCTGATCGAGTTCAACGCGCCGGACGGCGGCCGCTATGCAGGTGTGCTGAAGGAAGTCAGCGAAACCTCGGCGCTGTTCGACTTCAATCATCCGCTCGCGGGCCAAGCGCTCACGTTCGAAGTGAAAATCATCGGAATCCTGTAATCATGAGCCCCACCGATACGCTGTCCGGACAGTCCGTCGCCGCCGATGCCGAAATCCTGCTGGCCCAGCCGCGCGGTTTCTGCGCGGGGGTCGACCGCGCGATCGAGATCGTCGAGCGCGCGATCGCGATGCACGGTGCGCCGATCTACGTCCGTCACGAGATCGTCCACAACAAGTACGTGGTCGAGGATCTGAAGAAGAAGGGCGCCATCTTCGTCGAGGAACTCGAGGAAGTGCCGGCAGGCAATACCGTGATCTTCAGCGCACACGGCGTGTCGAAGGCCGTGCGCGACGAGGCCGACGTGCGCGGGCTGCGCATTTACGACGCAACCTGCCCGCTCGTCACGAAGGTGCACGTCGAAGTGGCGAAGATGCGCCAGGACGGCGTCGACATCGTGATGATCGGCCACAAAGGCCACCCGGAAGTCGAAGGCACGATGGGGCAGGTCGAGCGCGGCATGCATCTCGTCGAAAGCGTCGAAGACGTGCAGAAGCTGCAGCTCGCGGACCCGGAGCGTATCGCGCTCGTCACGCAGACGACGCTGTCCGTCGACGATGCGGCGGAGATCATCGGCGCGCTGAAGGCGAAGTATCCGAAGATTCGCGAGCCGAAGAAGCAGGACATCTGCTATGCGACGCAGAACCGCCAGGACGCGGTGAAGTTCATGGCGCCGCAGTGCGACGTCGTGATCGTCGTCGGCAGCCCGAACAGCTCGAATTCGAGCCGCCTGCGCGAAGTGGCCGAAAAGCGCGGCGTGCCCGCGTACATGGTCGACGCACCCGACCAGATCGACCCGGCATGGGTTGCCGGCAAGCGCCGCATCGGCGTGACGGCAGGCGCATCGGCGCCCGAAGTGCTCGCCCAGGCCGTGATCGCGCGGCTGCGCGAACTCGGCGTGCACCATGTCCGCGCACTCGACGGGATCGAGGAAAACGTGTCGTTTCCGCTGCCGCGCGGGTTGAACCTGCCGCCTGCTGCCTGATTGCCGCATCGCACCTGCGACACACCAGAAGCGCGCCTCCCGGCGCGCTTTTTTTTGCGCCGCATCGCTCCTGTCGCAACCATTATTCACATTAATGGTGCAACCCGGTTGCTATGCCGTTGCTCAAGCGTCTCTCAAAATTGGTTGCAATGCAGGAAAACCCCATCGAATCAGGATTATTGGCGTCCTATAAATGGAGTTACAATGCGCCCGTTTTCAAGCCGGAATGGCTTTGAAATCGGGTTTTGGCAAGGCGCGGGAGACCTACTCGATGCATGTGAAGTTGGCTTACGCCATGTCCGTCGCCGCACCGGTTGCAATGCTTGCCGGTTGCAGCAAAAAGAGCGACGACGGGGCGGGCAGGGAGACTGCGGCACACGCAGAACCGGCGGCCAGCGACGTGCGCGCTGCCACGACCGGTGGTGCGGTGCTGTCGGCGTGCCGCATTGCGCAATCGGACAGAGACAAGGATAACGGGGCACGTTTGGCGATCGAGGAATTCAACGCGCAAGGCCCGAAGTTCGGCATGCAGGCGGCACGGCACGCAGTACTCGCCGGCGACGCCGCGGCCAGCCGGGTAACGGGCACGCGAGTGGCCCGACAATGCGCTGCCGGCCGTGATGCGGCCGCGGCGGGGCACGTCGGTCGACGGACGCCCGGGTTTCGGGGCAACGCAGGCAACGTGCAGATGTCGCTGATCCCCATTCATTTCGATTCGACGAAACAGCATGTCGCCGCGTCCCGTCGCGTTGCGGCAGGCGCGCTGTTTCACTCGACGGATTCCGATGGACTCCTGACGAAAGTCGGGTGCCGTCTTCGCGGTGCCGGTAACGGCGTCGCGCGGGCGGCGGACGGCGCGCTTGCGAAGCAGGCGCAGGCGTCCGGCATCGGAGCGCAAACCCTTGGCGGCAATGGCATGTGCGCCGCCAAGGTGGTCGAGCCCGCGGACGACGCGGCGCGGAACCTGATCTGCCCGGTTGCGGGTTGCATCGCGGCCCGGACGGAAAAAGGCACGGACTTCGGGAAACCGGACGACGGCCGTTTCGGCACGCAGCCCTACGACTTCAAGGAGGCCCAGTACACCGTCCTCGATGTCGTGACGATTTAGCGACGGGACTCATGATGGCACCGGAACAGTGCGGTGCCGTTTTTGTATCCGCTCCGGCGGCAGGTCCGGCCGTACAGGCCGGGCGGCGCGCGCCGGGACGATCCACCCTTACCGGTATCGACTAGTACCCGCAGTGTCGCCGAGAAGGCGCGATTCCTCGCTTACCCGCGGGGCGCAACGTCCTCCGGCAGCACGGGCCAAGGAGCTTTAAATGGATATCTTCGTCCAGCAGATCCTCAACGGGCTGGTGCTCGGCAGTGTGTACGCCATCATCGCGTTGGGCTACACGATGGTGTACGGCATTCTCGGCATCATCAACTTCGCACACGGCGACGTGCTGATGATCGGTGCGATGGTCGCGCTCTCCGCGATCACCGTGCTGCAGAACCACTTCCCCGAACTCGGCAACGTCGCGACGCTGACGATCGGTCTCGGCATCGCCGCAGTCGTCTGCGCATTCCTCGGCTTCGCGATCGAAAAGGTCGCATACCGGCCGCTGCGCCGCGCGCCGCGCCTCGCGCCGCTGATCACCGCGATCGGCGTGTCGATCCTGCTGCAGACGGCCGCGATGATCATCTGGTCGCGCAACCCGCTGCCGTTCCCGCAACTGCTGCCGACCGATCCGATCAACGTGATCAAGGCCACCGACACGACGCCGGGCGCCGTGATCTCGGTGACCGAAATCGTGATCATCGCGGTGGCGTTCATCGTGATGGCGGGCCTCCTGCTGCTCGTGCACAAGACCAAGCTCGGCCGCGCGATGCGCGCGATCGCGGAAAGCCCGAATACCGCGAGCCTGATGGGCGTGAACCCGAACTTCGTGATCTCGGCGACGTTCATGATCGGCTCCGCGCTCGCCGCGCTGGCCGGCGTGATGATCGCGTCCGAATACGGCAACGTGCACTTCTACATGGGTTTCATCCCCGGCATGAAGGCGTTCACGGCAGCGGTGCTCGGCGGGATCGGCAACCTTGGCGGCGCCATGGTCGGCGGCGTGCTGCTCGGCCTGATCGAGCAGCTCGGTGCGGGCTACATCGGCAACCTCACGGGCGGCGTGTTCGGCAGTAACTACCAGGACGTGTTTGCATTCATCGTGCTGATCATCGTGCTGGTGTTCCGTCCGTCGGGCCTGCTGGGCGAACGTGTCGCGGACCGCGCGTAACGGAAGGGGAGCAAACAACATGACATCCATTCAACCGATCGAATCGTCGACGTCGCTCGTCGAACAGCGCAACACGGCCAAGACCGTCGCCATCGGCATCCTGACCGCGGCCCTCGTGATCGCGGCACCGATCGTGATCGGCTCGGCTGGCGGCAACTACTGGGTCCGCGTGCTCGACTTCGCGATGCTGTACGTGATGCTCGCGCTGGGCCTGAACGTGGTGGTCGGCTTCGCCGGCCTGCTCGACCTGGGCTACATCGCGTTCTACGCGGTGGGCGCGTACACCGCGGCATTGCTGAGCTCGCCGCACCTGACCACGCAGTTCGAGTGGATCGCGAACCTCGCGCCCGGCGGATTGCATCTGCCGTTCCTGATCATCGTGCCGATCGCGATGGCGCTGGCGGCGACCTTCGGGATCCTGCTCGGCGCGCCGACGCTGCGCCTGCGCGGCGACTACCTGGCGATCGTCACGCTCGGCTTCGGTGAAATCGTCCGGATCTTCATGAACAACCTCGACCGTCCGGTGAACATCACCAACGGCCCGAAGGGGATCACGGGCATCGATCCGGTGCACATCGGCGGCTTCAGCCTCGCGCAGACGCATACGCTGTTCGGCTTCCAGCTGCCGTCGGTCTACCTGTACTACTACCTGTTCGTGCTGTGCTCGCTGCTGGTGATCTGGGTCTGTACGCGTCTGCAGCACTCGCGTATCGGCCGTGCCTGGGCGGCGATCCGCGAAGACGAAATCGCCGCGAAGGCGATGGGCATCAACACCCGTAACGTGAAGCTGCTCGCGTTCGCGATGGGCGCGTCGTTCGGCGGCCTGTCGGGCGCGATGTTCGGCGCGTTCCAGGGCTTCGTGTCGCCCGAGTCGTTCACGTTCTGGGAATCGATCGTCGTGCTGGCCTGCGTGGTGCTCGGCGGCATGGGCCACATCCCGGGCGTGATCCTCGGCGCGGTGCTGCTCGCGATCTTCCCGGAATTCCTGCGCTCGACGATGAGCCCGCTGCAGCACGCGCTGTTCGGTCACGACATCGTCGATACCGAAGTGATCCGTCAGGCGCTGTACGGCCTCGCGATGGTGGTCATCATGCTGTACCGCTCGGAAGGCCTGTGGCCCGCGCCGAAGCATGAGGACAAGATCGCGAAACTGGCGAAGCGCAACAGCAAGAAGCCGGTGCGCGCTTAACCAACGGATAAGGGGATAGACACATGAGCGACAAGCAAATCCGACTGTCCGTGCAGGGCGTGAACAAGCGCTTCGGCGGGCTGCAGGCGCTGTCCGACGTCGGCCTGCAGATCCGCGAAGGCGAGATCTACGGGCTGATCGGCCCGAACGGCGCCGGCAAGACCACGTTCTTCAACGTGATCACGGGCCTCTACACGCCGGACTCCGGCGACTTCAAGCTGGACGGCACGAACTACACGCCGACGGCCGTGCACCAGGTCGCGAAGGCGGGCATCGCACGTACGTTCCAGAACATTCGCCTGTTCGGCGGGATGACCGCGCTGGAAAACGTGATGGTGGGCCGCCACGTGCGCACCAAGCACGGGCTGCTCGGCGCGGTGTTCCAGACGCCGGCCGAACGCCAGGAAGAACGCGAGATCAAGGAACGTGCGATCGAGCTACTCGAGTACGTCGGCGTGCTGCAGTACGCCGACTACACGTCGCGCAACCTGTCGTACGGCCACCAGCGCCGTCTCGAAATCGCGCGCGCGCTGGCCACCGACCCGAAGCTGCTCGCGCTCGACGAGCCGGCGGCCGGGATGAACGCGACCGAGAAGGTCGAACTCACGCGCCTGCTCGACAAGATCCGATCGGACGGCCGCACGATTCTCCTGATCGAGCACGACGTGAAGCTCGTGATGGGACTGTGCAACCGGATGACGGTGCTCGATTACGGCAAGGTGATCGCCGAGGGTCTGCCGCAGGACGTGCAGAAGAATCCGAAGGTGATTGAGGCATATCTCGGCGCAGGGGTGCACTGATGGCAGCGGCAATGTTGAAAATCAAGGGCTTGCAGGTCAACTACGGCGGCATCCAGGCCGTCAAGGGCGTTGACATGGAAGTCCGTCAGGGCGAGCTCGTGACGCTGATCGGCGCGAACGGTGCCGGCAAGACCACGACGATGAAGGCGATCACGGGTCTCAAGGCGTATTCGGCGGGCGACATCGAGTACGACGGCAAGTCGATCAAGGGCGTGCCGTCGCACGAGCTTCTGAAGCGCGGCCTCGCGATGGTGCCGGAAGGCCGCGGGATCTTCGCGCGGATGTCGATCATCGAGAACATGCAGATGGGCGCGTATCTGCGCAACGACAACGATCAGATCAAGAAGGACGTCGAGCGGATGTTCGGCTTCTTTCCGCGCCTGAAGGAGCGGGCGTCGCAGCTCGCGGGCACGCTGTCGGGCGGCGAGCAGCAGATGCTGGCGATGTCGCGCGCGATTCTCTCCAAGCCGAAGCTGCTGCTGCTCGACGAGCCGTCGATGGGCCTGTCGCCGATCATGGTCGAGAAGATCTTCGAAGTGGTGCGCGAGATCTCGAAGGAGGGCATCACGGTGCTGCTGGTCGAGCAGAACGCACGCCTCGCGCTGCAGGCCGCCGACCGCGGTTACGTCATGGACTCGGGCACGGTCACGATGGAAGGCGACGCGAAGCAGATGCTCGACGATCCGAAGGTGCGGGCCGCGTATCTGGGTGAATGAGCAGGCCCGGCGGCGCGCGGCGGCGGATCCGGGCGCGTCGCACACGGGCTTTCGAAAAGCTGTCACGGGATGCCGTGACAGCTTTTTTTTCGCGTCGCGCGATTCGAGCCGAACTTGTGCATGCGGGCGGGACTCCATTCGACTGTTGCGCCGCGCCCGCGGCGCGGGAACGATGGCGCGGCCGCCCACGGTGGTCGCCTGCAAACCGACACACGGACCGTGCAGCATCGGCGGCCCGTCGGAACACGGAGAGCATGCATGAGTCTGGACTACGGTTTCGTGAAGGCGAAGGTGACGTCGGTGGCGAAGCTGAAGGGCTCGCCGCACGGCAGCGAGATCCAGTATCACATCCACCTGACGCTGGCGTTACCGGGCGGCAACTGGGACGTCGCGATCAACGTCGGCACCAGCGACGCGGACGACTTGCTGAACTACAAGCTCGTCTACGATTTCCATCATCCGGTCACCGCGACGCTCGCGGCCGCGGCCGAAGGCTATACGGATCTCACCGGGCAGGCCGCGCTGCCGGCGCTCGACTATCTGCGCAGCGACATCCTGAACGAGACGGGCGCGTGGCGCGCCAGCGCGGTGATGGACGGCACCGAGAATCCGGAGCCGATCCCGTCGCTGTTGCGGCTCGTCAATGCCGCGCAGTCGCAGGGGCTCGACGTCGTCGTGTTCGGCCGCACGTATCGGCAAGGCAACGGCATTCACGACACGCACATGAACCAGGGTTCGACGGGCTCGAACTACCTGCATCGCGCGGGCGACGACCACAACGATCACAACGACGTGTGGCAGGACGGCGCACTGATCGTGCGCGTGAGCGAGTCGCAGTGGGCCGCGTATTTCGCGGCGTTCGAGCAGCAGGCCGTGCCGACCGACGCGCTCGGCAATCCGTTGCCGGGCGCGGGGCCGATCACGCGCGGATGAGGGGGCTGCCGGCCGTCAGGCGGCCGGCAGCGTCTTGCCGAACGAGATGCGTTCCTCGACGCGATAGCCGAGCGCCGCATAGAAGCGGCACGCATCGTCGTTGCCGGGCAGTACCTGCAGATTGATCTTCAGGCAGCCGCGCGCGGCGAGCGCACTTTCCGCATGCGCGATCAGCGTGCGGCCGATGCCGAGTCGCCGTGCATCGTTCGACACGCCGAACGAGTAGAGCCAGCCGCGATGTCCGTCGAAACCCGCCATCAGCGTGCCGACGACCCGCGCGCCGCAGGTCGCGACGAAGAACAGCTCCGGCTGCGTCGCGAGCTTCAACTCGATCGATCGCAGCGGATCGCGGTGCGGCGGCGCGCCGGTTTCGTCGTACTGCGGGAACGCGTTGCGCCAGACCGTGAGCACGGCATCGGTGTCGGCGCGTTCGAACGGGCGGATAGCGACAGCATCGGCGGCGGCATCCATCGCGGCGGTCTCCTTACAGTGTGTCGAGGACCGACCGCAGCATCGCCATCATCTGGTCGATCTCTTCGGTCGTCACGTTCAGCGCGGGCATGAAGCGCAGCAGGTTCGGGCGCGCCGCGTTGAGCAGCAGGCCGTCGGGCTGCATGTCGCGCGCCTTCTCGACGATCTGCGGGCCGATGTCCTTGCCGAGCAGCAGCGCGCGCAGCAGGCCTTCACCGCGTTCGCCTTCGAAGCCGCGCTCTTCCGACAGTTCGAGCAGCTTGCGCTTGAGATACTCGCTGCGCGCACGCACGCCTTCGAGGAAGCCGGGGGCGACGAGCTGCGAGATCACCGAATAGCCGACCGCCGTCATCAGCGGGTTGCCGTTGTACGTGCCGCCCTGGTCGCCGGCCTCGAACACCGCGACCTCGGCCTTCGACAGCAGCGCGCCGAGCGGGGCGCCGCCGCCGATGCCTTTCGCGAGCGTCATGACGTCCGGCTCGATGCCCGACAGCTCGTACGCGAACAGCGTGCCCGCGCGGCCGCAGCCGCTTTGCACTTCGTCGACGATCAGCAGCAGGTTGTGCTGCTTCGTCAGTGCGCGCAGCGCCTGCATGAATTCACGCGTCGCCGGAATCACGCCGCCTTCGCCCTGGATCGGCTCGAGCATCACCGCGACGGTCTTGTCGGTGATCAGCTTCTCGACCGAGTTGATGTCGTTCAGCTCGGCTTTCGGGAAGCCCGGCACCTGCGGCGCGTAGATCGTGTCCCAGCCCGGCTTGCCGCTGGCCGACATCGTCGCGAGCGTGCGGCCGTGGAAGCTGTGGTCGAACGTGATGATTTCGTACGCACCGTTCTTGAACTTGCGGCCCCACTTGCGCGCGAGCTTGATCGCGCCTTCGTTCGCTTCCGCGCCGCTGTTCGTGAAGAACACCTTGTCGAACACGCTGTGCTGCGTGAGCAGGCCGGCGAGCTTCGCCATCGGTTCGTTGTAGAACGCGGGCGACGGGTTCAGCAGCTTTTCGGCCTGCGTTTTCAGCGCTTCGACGATGCCTTCGTTGCAGTGGCCGAGGCTGTTGACGGCCCATCCCTGGATGAAGTCCAGATAGCGCTTGCCCGTGTGATCGTAGAGCCACGAACCCTTGCCGTGCGTAAACACGATGTCGGGGCGGTTCGTGATGTACATCAGCGAGTCGATCGGATAATCGTTCAAGGGCATGGCAGCAGACTCCAGCGGACGTTGAAAGGGAAACGGGCAATAAAAAAGCCACGGAATGCCGTGGCTGGTGGATCGAACAGCTTGTGCGTAACCGGTGAAGCAGTGTGGGGGTTACGCGCGAGTCCGTGACGAGCCGGCGGCATCCGGGCGGAGCGGCGAGCGGCGACGTCGGAGAGCGGACAGGAAGCGGTTCATGTGCGCAAGCATAAGGCATCCCGCGCCCCACTGTAAACCGCCGCGATGCCACGGATGTGACACGGCGGCGCGCAGCGGGCGCGCGGGTGCCCGGGACTCAGACCGGATGCGCGAGATCGGCGGCGCTCGTGAACGAGTCCGCGTAGAACTCGTCGGCCGGCAGCGCGTGGTGCTGCGTGAAGTCGCGCTGCGCGGATTCGACCATCACCGGCGCGCCGCATGCGTACACCTGGTGACCGGACAGATCGGGCAGGTCCTCGATCACCGCGCGGTGGACGAAGCCGGTGCGGCCGGTCCACTGGTCGGCGTCTTCCGGTTCGGACAGCACCGGCACGTACTTGAAGTTCGGGATCTCGCGCGCCCACTGCTCGGCGAGCTCGCCGAGGTAGATGTCCTTCTTGCGGCGTGCGCCCCAGTAGAGCGTCATCGGGCGCGTGATGCCCGAATGCCTGACGTGCTCGATGATCGCCTTGATCGGCGCGAAGCCCGTGCCCGAAGCGAGCAGCACGATCGGCTTGTCGGAATCCTCGCGCAGGAAGAACGTGCCGAGCGGGCCTTCGAAGCGCAGGATGTCGCGCTCCTTCATCGCGCCGAACACGTGATCGGTGAACTTGCCGCCCGGCATGTGGCGGATGTGCAGCTCGATCGGGCCTTCCTCGTGCGGCGCGTTCGCCATCGAGTAGCTGCGGCGCGAACCGTCCTTCAGGATGAACTCGACGTACTGGCCCGCGAGGTACTGCAGGCGTTCGTTGGCGGGCAGCTGCAGCTTCACGACCATCACGTCGTCGGCGCGGCGCTCGAGCGCGGCGATCCGGCACGGCAGCTTCTTCACCTGCACGCCGTCGACGCCGGCGATTTCACGCACGTCGATCTCGAGGTCGCACTGCGCCTTCGAGCAGCACAGCAGCGCGAGACCGCGCGTGCGTTCGTCGTTGGACAGTGCCGACGCGGCGTGCGGGCCCTGTTCGATCTGGCCCGACACGATCTGGCCCTTGCAGGAGCCGCACGCGCCGTTCTTGCACCCGTACGGCAGATGGACGTTCTGGCGCAGCGCTGCCGCCAGCACGGTTTCGTCCGACTCGACCTGGAACTGCCGGCCGCTTTGCTTGAGAGTAACGTTGAATGCCATAGAACCAAATAGAACAAAATGTGGGGACCGTGCCTGTCGCGCACGGCAGCTACAATGCAAACCCGTTGCGCGCTGCGCAACGGTGGCTACTGATTTCGCAACCAACATGATCGCGACTCGAATCCTGCGCCGGCCGCGCGTGCTGATCGTCGGCTGCGGCGACGTCGGGCTGCGCTGCGTCGCACAATGGCGCGACGCGCGCCGCAACCTGCGCATCGTCGCGCTGACGAGCCATCCGGGCCGCTGCGACACATTGCGCGCGGCGGGCGCGACGCCGATCGTCGGCAACCTCGATCGCCGGGCGACGCTCGGACGTCTCGCGGGGCTCGCCCGTACGATCCTGCATCTTGCGCCGCCGCAATCCGACGGTCGCGACGACCTGCGCACGCGTGCGCTGATCGCCGCATTGTCCGTGCCCGCGCGGCGGCCGTTCGTACCGGCGGTGTCGTCGGTCGGCCGGCTTCGCACGCTGCGCGCCGCTGCCCGACAGGCTGGCGCGCCGGTTCGGGCAGCGCGTATTGTACCCGACGCCCTTCGTGCGCCGACGCTCGTCTACGCCAGCACGACGGGCGTATACGGCGACTGCGGCGGCGCGCGAATCGACGAAACCCGGCCGCTGCGCCCGGCGAATCCGCGTGCGTTCCGGCGCGTGTCGGCCGAGCGCCAACTGCGGGCGGCGACGGTGCGCGGCGTGCTGTCCGCGCGCATCGTGCGCATTCCCGGCATCTACGCGGCGAACCGGCTGCCGCTCGCGCGGCTCGAGCGCGGCACGCCGGCGCTCGACGCGGCCGACGACGTGTACACGAACCACATCCATGCGGACGACCTCGCGACGATCCTGCGCCGGGCAGCCGTGCGCGGCAGGCCGGCGCGCGCGGTGCATGCGTCGGACGACAGCGAACTGCGGATGGGAGAGTATTTCGACCGGGTCGCGCAGGCGTTCGGCCTGCCGCCGCCGCCGCGCATCAGCCGCGCGGACGCCGAGCGTCAACTCGAGCCGACGCTCCTGTCGTTCATGCGTGAATCGCGGCGCTTGTCCAATACCCGGCTCAAGGCCGAATTGTGCGTGACGCTGCGCTATCCGACCGTAGACGAATTCCTTCAAACGCTCGCGCCGGGCGGCGCATCAGGTGAGCGCGGGTAACGCTTCGATCAGCAGGAAGCACAGCAGCGCACCGATCAGCGCGCCAATCAGGTTCGGATGATATTTGTGCTTCATGTGCATCGTGGCCAGCAGCCCGCCGATCACGATGGCGCCCACGACCGCGAACGCGATCGTCATGTACGAAAGTTCGAACGAATGGTCGATGTTCATGATGTCCCCCTGCGTCGCTGCTCGTACAGCTTGTGATTTCAGTATAGCGGGGGAAGGCACGGCCGCGATGCGGCCGGACGTCGAACGATCGTGCGGATTTTCCCTTACAGGGTTTTGACGGGATTGCGCAGTGCTGAAAGGTCCGCTTCGCCGAGCCAGCGCCATGCGCCCGGCGCGAGGTCGTCCGGCAGCGTGAAGCCGCCGATGCTTTCGCGGTGCAGCGCCTCGACGCGATTGCTGGCCGCGGCGACCATGCGTTTCACCTGATGATATTTGCCTTCGAGGACCGTCAGCGCGAGCGCGTGCGTGTCGCGCGCGTCGGCGGCGACCGCCGCGATCGGCTTCGGCTCGCCGTGCAGTTGCACGCCGGCGCGCAGCGCCGCGAGCTGCGCGTCGTCGAGCGGGTGGCGCACGGTGGCGACGTAGGTCTTCGGCACCTTGCGTTTGGGCGACGTGTACGCATGCACGAACTGGCCGTCGTCGGACAGCAGCAGCAGGCCCGTCGTGTCCTGGTCGAGGCGCCCGACGCACTGCACGCCGCGCGCGACGAGCGGCGCCGGCAGCAGGCTGAACACGCTCGCGTGGTGCTGCGGGTCGCGCGAACACTCGTAGCCGGCCGGCTTGTTGAGCGCGAGATACGCGTGCGCGTGAAACGGCCATGCGGCGTCGTCGACCGTGAACACCAGACCGTCGGTGTCGAACGATGCGTTGGGGTTGATCGAGCTCGCGCCCGCGACGGCGACGCGGCCCGATTCGATCAGGCCGCGGCACTGGCGGCGCGAGCCGAAGCCCTGCGTGTAGAGAATGCTTTCGAGATCCATAGCGCGCGCATTCTATCAAGCGGTGCGCGGGCATCGGCGTGAATCGGTGCGCGCTGGTAAGCTGCCGGGACGTCGCGCCGAGCGCGACGCTCGTTCATTCTTCACGGAAAGTCCATGCAATTCGACCCGCTGCTGTTCGGCCGCAAAGCCGCCGCCGTCGTGCTGACCGCCATGGTCTCGTCGACGGCGTTCGCGCACGCGCACGTCGCGAACAGCGATCCGGCCGCGAACGCGGCGCTGGCCGCCGCGCCCGCTGCCGTCACGATCGATTTCACCGAGCCGCTGGAGCCGGCGTTCAGCTCGATCGTCGTCGTCGACGGCGAAGGCAAGACCGTTTCGAACGGCCGCGCGAACATCGACGCCGCGGCCGCCAGGCGAATGACGGTGCCGCTCGCCGCGCTCGGCACGGGCGCCTATACGGTGAAATGGGTGGCGGTTGCGACCGACGGGCATCGCACGCAAGGGGCATACGGCTTCAGCGTGAAGTAGCGCCATGACGGTGGCAGGCACGTGCCGGGGCCGCCGTCGTTTCCATCCGACACGGAGCCTGCCGCATGAATCCGACGACGCTCGACGCACTCGCCGATTTTCCCCGCCTGCTCGAAGCCCATTTCGCCGCCGTGCCGGACGGCTATGCGCGCTGGACGCCCGACGACTGGCGCGGGATCCCGAGCGAGCACTTCTCGCCGCTCGGGCAGCTCTGCCATGTGCGCGACATCGAGATCGACGGCTATCACGTGCGGCTGCGGCGCATGCTCGACGAGGATCGTCCGCTGCTGGTGTCGATCGACGGCGACGCGCTTGCGACCGAGCGCCGCTACGACGCCGCCTACGCGTCCGACGTGCTCGCGGCGATTCGCGATGCGCGGCGCGACACGCTCGATCTGCTCGCGCGCCTCACCCCGGAACAGTTCGCGCGCACCGGCGAGTTCGAAGGCTACGGCCCGCTGACCGTGCGTGGCCTCGTGCATTACCTGTGCAGCCACGATCAGCAGCATCTGGCCGGCATGCAATGGCTGCTCGGCAAGATCGATGCAACGCTGCATGCGCGCTGACTTGCGCGGCCACCCGCATCGCTTCGTGCGGATTCCGATGCGGTTGTCGGTGGGGCAGGGCACCGTTCCCGCATTCCGATTGGATCTTTTTTCTGGATAATCCATCCAGCCGCGCCTGGCTGACCGGTGCGTCGCGCGTGCCTACACTCCTAGCTTCATTCAACGCAAAAAGGAGTCAACCGTGGCCATTCACACGCTCGCAGACAAGATCGTCCTGATCGCAGGTGGCGCCAAGAATCTCGGCGGCCTGATCGCCCGGGACCTGGCGAGCCACGGCGCGAAGGCGGTGGCGATTCACTACAACAGCGCGGCGTCGCAGGCGCAGGCCGAGGAAACGGCTGCGGCCGTGCGCGCGGTCGGTGCGCAGGCCGCGACGTTCCAGGCCGACCTGACGACGGCCGCCGCGGTCGAGAAACTGTTCGACGACGCGAAGCAGCACTTCGGCAAGATCGACATCGCGATCAATACCGTCGGCAAGGTGCTGAAGAAGCCGTTCACCGAAATCACCGAGGCCGAATACGACGAGATGTTCGCGGTCAACAGCAAGTCGGCGTTCTTCTTCATCAAGGAAGCGGGGCGGCACCTCGAGGATCACGGCAAGCTCGTCACGCTCGTGACGTCGCTGCTCGGCGCGTTCACGCCGTTCTACGCCGCCTACGAAGGATCGAAGGCGCCGGTCGAGCACTTCACGCGCGCGGCGTCGAAGGAGTACGGCGCGCGCGGGATCTCGGTGACGGCGGTCGGGCCGGGCCCGATGGACACGCCGTTCTTCTACCCGGCAGAAGGTGCCGACGCGGTCGCGTATCACAAGACCGCGGCCGCGCTGTCGCCGTTCAGCAAGACGGGCCTGACCGACATCGAGGACGTCGTGCCGTTCATCCGCCATCTGGTGACCGACGGCTGGTGGATCACCGGCCAGACGATCCTGATCAACGGCGGCTATACGACGAAGTAATCAACGACGTCACGCTCGCCTGCGGTCGCCGCCTGCGGTCGCCGCGGGCGAGCGGCGCACCGCAATGGCGCGTTTGCATGGACAATGGACGGGCGCGCGGGCACGAGGCCGCGCGCCCGTTTCTTCTGGGTCGCCGGAACCGGCCGCTGTGCACGACGGCGGCCGGTGACCGTTGCCCGAACCTACGTTTTCCGCCGATGGACAAGCTGGATCAGGTCAGGATCTTCCTTCAGGTTGCCGAGATGGGCAGCTTCATCAAGGCCGCGCACGCGCTCGACGTGCCGCGCGCGACCGTGTCGGCGGCCGTCCAGCAGCTCGAGACGGCGCTCGGCACGCGGCTGTTGCATCGCACGACGCGGCAAGTTCAACTGACCGCCGACGGCGCGCTGCTGCTCGAGCGCGGCCGGCGCCTGCTCGCGGAAGCCGACGAGCTCGACCGGCTGTTCCGGCGGCGCGATCGCGACGTGGTCGGGCGGCTGAACGTCGATGCGCCGAGCCGGATCGCGCGCCGCGTGATTGCGCCCGCGCTGCCGTCGCTGTTTCGCCGCCACCCGAAGCTGCAACTGTCGCTCGGCTCGACGGACCGCTCGATCGATCTGGTGCAGGAGGGCGTCGACTGCGCGATCCGGGTCGGGCGGCTTGCGGACAGCAGCCTCGTCGTGCGGCCGCTCGGGCAGTTCGTGCTGATCAACTGCGCGAGCCCCGACTACCTGCGCGAATGCGGCGTGCCCGAGCACCCGGACGCGCTTGCACATGGGCACTGGGCGATCGGCTATGCGTCGCCGACGACCGGGCGCGAACTCGACTGGGAATACTGCGCGGACGGCGGGCGGCACACGCTGGCGTTGCCGAGCCGCGTGATCGTCAACAACGCCGAAACCTATATCGCGAGCTGCATCGCCGGGATGGGGCTGATCCAGATTCCGCGCTTCGACGTCGCCCATCTGCTCGACAGCGGCGCGCTCGTCGAGGTGATGCCCGGTCATCGGGCCGAGCCGATGGATGTGTCGGCGGTCTATCCGCATCGTCGCCACCGGTCGCGGCGGCTCAACGCGTTCATCGAGTGGTTCGGGGAACTGATGGCGGATGCGTTGAACGACACGGGCGCGGCTGCGGGCGGCGACTGACAGGCGTCGGGCGCGAGCCGCGGCCGGGGGCAGGGTGGCGGAGGATCAGCCCGCCTGCGCGGCGAACCGCCGGGTGCGCCCCGTGGCGCGTACCGCCTCGATCAGCGCGGCACAGGCCCCGTCGGGCTTCGACGCGAACGCGTAAAAGCGCGCGGCCGGCAATGCCGGCAGCCCGTCATCCGGCCCGCACGCGCGCAGGCCGTCGCGCAACTGGCTGCGCGCGAGCGCCGTGACCGCGAAGCCCGCGAGCGCGGCCGACATGCAACCGGCCATGCTGCCGCTTTCGAACTGCACGCGAAACGGCCGCAGCGCGGCGGCGAGCGCGGACACGGCTGCTTCCCGGTACACGCAGGGCTCCGGAAACAGCGCGAGCGGCACGTCGCCTTCGGCGTCGAGTGCGGTGTCCGACGCGAATGCCCACACGAGCGGCTCCTCCCACAGCAGTTCCCCGGCCGAGTCGACCTGCCGGCATTGCTTGCCGAACACGACGTCGAGCCGGCCCAGCGTTTGCTCGCGCAGCAGCGATGCGGTGACGCCGACCTTCAGCTCGATCGACGAGCGCGGATGGCTGTCGCGGAACGTACGCAATACCTGCGGCAACCATGTGCCCGCGAAATCCTCCGACGCGCCGACCCGCAGCGGGCCGTGTGCCGGCGCACCGCGCAGCCGCGCCCGCACTTCGCGCTCCATGTCGACGATGTTGCGGGCGTACGCATAGAGGGTGTCGCCGGCCGGCGTCAGTGCGACGCGGCGCGTCGTGCGTGCGAGCAGCACCGTGCCGGCTGCCTGCTCGAGCCGCTTGATGTGGCCGCTGACCGCGGACGGCGTCAGCGCGAGGCGTTCGGCGGCCGGCGCGAAACCGCGGCTGTCGACGACTTCGAGGAAGGTGCGCAGCAGCGCGATGTCGAGTGCGGTCGACGCGGGGTCGGTGAGCGGTTCCATCGATCGATTCAACGCAATATTCGAAGAATAAGTGATGATACTCCGCGAATCGTGATGAGACGTGGATCTACCATCGGCCTTCGGGTTCACTTACCGGAGTACACGATGACCGCTTATCGATTTGCGACGACCGCGTCGCTCGACGTCGCCTATCTCGAATGGAATCCGCGCGGCGAACGCGTGGCCGTGCTGCTGCACGGCTGGCCGGACAGCCCGGTCGGCTGGGAAGCGGTCGCGCAAACGCTCGCCGCACGCGGCTATCGCGTGCTCGCGCCCGCGCTGCGCGGCTTCGCGCCGACCCGCTTTCGCGATCCGGCGGTGCCGCGCAGCGGCCAGCTGGCGGCGCTCGGTCGCGACCTGCTCGACTTCGTCGACGTGCTCGGCATCGAGCAGCCCGTGCTGGTCGGGCACGACTGGGGCGCCCGTGCGGTCGCGAACGCGTGCGGCCTGCGCGACGGGGCCGCGTCGCATCTCGTGATGCTGTCGGTCGGCTACGGCACCAACGACCCGGCCCAGCCGCTGTCGCTGCAGCAGGCGCGCAACTACTGGTATCACTGGTTCATGGCGACGCCGCGCGGCGAGCAGGCATTGCGCGACGACCGTCGCGCGTTCGCGCGCCTGATGTGGGATACGTGGTCGCCGCCGGGCTGGTATGGCGATGCGGAATTCGACGCGGCAGCCGACGCGTTCGACGGACCGGACTGGATCGACGTCGTGCTGCATTCGTACCGGCAGCGCTGGGGCTTCGCGCCCGGCACGCCGGCCTATGCGGACGACGATGCGCGGCTGAACCCGGCGCCGGTGCTGTCGGTGCCGACGCTCGTGCTGCATGGCGGCATCGACACCTGCAATCATCCGGACGGTTCGGCCGGGCGCGAGCGCTTTTTCGCCGGGCGCTACGCGCGGCAGGTGCTGGACGGGGTGGGACATTTTCCGCAGCGCGAGGCGCCGGCGACGGTCGCGGAGGCAATCCTCGGGTTCTGCGAACGGGGCTGAGGCGCGCCGGCCGGCCCGGCGCGTTGCGGCCGGCGCTTTCGCATGTCGACGCGCAGACCGTATGGCCGGCGCGCGACAACCACTTCCTTCGTGATCGATCTCCCGCAAGCGGCCGGCCCGTATGCGGTGTGCGCGATTCCCGGCGTCGGTCAGCACATGCCGCCGTTGGCGCGCAGGATCTGGCCGTTGACCCATGCGCCGTCGGGGCCGGCGAGGAAAGCGACGACGCGGGCGATGTCCTCGGGCTGGCCCAGCCGCTCGAGCGGGTTCATCTTCGCCATCCGTTCGACGAGTTCGGGGTGCTTGCCCTGCAGGAACAGCTCGGTCGCGACCGGCCCGGGCGCGACGGCGTTCACGCTGATGCCGCGGCCGCGCATCTCCTGCGCGAGTACCTGCGTCATCCCTTCGACGGCTGCCTTGGTCGCGATGTACACGCCGTAGGTCGGCAGGCGCATGCCGATCACGCTCGACGTCAGGTTCACGATGCGGCCGCCGTCGCGCACCCGTTTCGCCGCCTCGCGGCTGACGTTGAACGTGCCTTTCAGGTTGATCGCGACGGTCTGGTCGAAAGCCGCGTCGTCGAACTCGGCGAGCGCGGCGAGTTTCATGACGCCCGCGCTGTTGACGACCACGTCGATGTGCCCGAAGGCACGCTCGGCCGCATCGAACAGCGCGCCCACCGCCGCCGGGTCGGCGACGTCCGCCTGTATTGCGATGGCCTCGCCGCCGTCGGCGACGATCGCGTCGACCACGTCCCGGGCCGGGCCGGCGCCGCCGGCGTAGTTCACGACGACCCGGAAGCCGTCCCGGGCGAGGCGGCGGGCGATTTCCGCGCCGATGCCGCGCGATGAGCCCGTGACGAGGGCAACCCGTTTCGATGCGTTCATGTCCTGCTCCCTGGTTTGTGAGTGCCGGCCGATCCGGCGACAGGACTACTGTAGGCGCCCTTGATCAATAAAAATAATGAATAATGATCAGGTTAATAATGACTGAAAGTACGTCTCATGGCATTCGACAGCAGGCTTCTGAGCGGAATCGGCGTGCTTTCGGCGGTGATCGAAGCCGGGACCTTCGCGCGCGCGGGCGAGGCGATGGGGTTGACGCAGCCGGCGGTGAGCCGCGCGGTCGCGCGGCTGGAAGAACGGGTCGGCATCCGGATCTTCAACCGGACGGCGCGCGCGATCACGCTGACCGACGAAGGGCGGCGCTTCTACGAAGCCGTCGCGCCGCTCCTGGCCGGCATCGAGGAGGCGGCGGTCGATGCCGGTCGTTCCCGGGCGCGCGTCCGGGGGCGGTTGCGGGTCAACGTGGACGGCACCTTCGGCCACTACGTGCTGGCGCCGAGGATGGCGGAATTCCTCGACCGCTTCCCCGAGCTGTCCGTCGAGATCAGCGTGCGCGACCGAATGGGCGACCTCGTCGCCGACGGGTTCGACGTGGCGGTGCGTTTCGGCATTCCGGAACCGTCGTCATACCGTGCGCGACTGCTGCTGGAGACGCACGTGCTCACCTGTGCATCGGCGGCCTATGTCGTGCGTCACGGCGAGCCGCGGCATCCGCGGGATCTTGCGGACGGGCACCGCTGCGTGCTGATCCGCGATCCGGTGACAGGCCGGCCGTATGGGTGGGAATTCCATCGCGGCAACGAGGTGGTGCCATTCGACGCGACCGGCCGGCTGACCGTCAACGATACGGGCGCGCTGCTCGGCGCATGTGTCGGCGGCGAGGGCGTCGCGCAGTTGCTGGAGCTCTATGCGAGGGACATCCTTGCCGACGGGCGGCTGGTGCAGTTGCTGCCGGAGTGGGCGGACGAGACATTCCCGCTCTACGCCTATCACCACGCGTCGAATCTCGTTTCGGCAAAGGTGCGCGTGTTTCTCGACTTCGTGCGGGAGCTGACGGGCTGAGCCGGTGCGGCGCAAGGCGGCCGGTCATGCGGTGCGACGCGGATATCGTCCGGAAACGGATGGGGTGCATGCGGTCCGGGCCGGCCGGGCGTCGGGAGGGGGAGGCGCGTGTTGCGGCGAGCGCGGCGAAAAACAAGAAACCCGCGAAGCGATGTGCTTGCGCGGGTTTCGAGCGCAGCGCGTGACGCTGCGAAATGCTGATGAGGGCCGGAATTAAATAGGTGTCATAGCGCCCTGCCCGGATGTCGTTTGCCTCGTGTGCGTCGGAAGTCGCTCGTGATAGCAAGGCGGCGGGCCATACAGGGTAAGTCGGTTGTTGCGATTCTGGTAATCTCGGCCACATTCGAACAATATTGAGGGCCGTATGGTGGACAATCGCTATTCCTATAACGGGCATACCGATCTTCAGCCTGCCGATTTGTTTTTCTGGGTCGCGGTCGACCAACTTTGCAAGCGGTTTGGCTTCAGCGATCTCGCTGCCGCTGCTGGCATCCTGCTAGGGCAAAACGATGTGCCGGTGCCGGGCAAACTGCGCGGCGCGGTTGCCGGTACGTCAGTCGTTTCAATGGCCGCGCGAAAACCTCTTGCCGTTCAATATCGGTATGCGGCTACCGACCATCACAAAGGCTGGCGTAGGTGGACTGCGGATCGCGATGACGCGCAATCCGGGAGCGTTTGTGGGGCGCTCGGTGCCGGTGGTCGGAACCGTCATGCTGGCGACCGATGCGGCAATCGTTATGTGGAATACGATGCAGGCCTATAACGGCATCGTGAAGCCGGAAGATCGGGTGCTGTGACATGACAGACACGACATGGGCGCAGCTTGAGGCGTTCGCCCGTGAAGAGCTGGGACGGCCGATGTTGGGTGGTCCGCTGAAGTTAATGCGCGATAGCCGGATGGAAGAGGACCTTCGCATTACCGGAATCGACGCGATCGAGTTCATCGACAAGTGGGCAGAGACCTTCGGCGTCGACGTGACGAACTTCCCGTACAAGCGCTACTTCGGTCCCGATACCCTTGACGTGGTTCGGTCGATCCTCGGGCTGTTCTCTTCCAGGTATCGCGATCCGGCGTTGGTCCCTCTTACGCTCCGGATGTTGGAAGAGGCAATGCGCCTTGGTCGATGGGACACGGAAGCGATTGAGCGCGCCGCCCGTATCGAATAGCTGCGTACAAATGAAAAACGGGCCGCGCGGATTGCTCCGGCGGCCCGTTCTGCCTGCGCCCCAGCAGAGGTAGAAGAGCATAGCTCTTCCGAACGAGTCACGGACTGCGCGGGTTTTTCTGTGGGGCACTCATAACACCCCTCTATTTCTTGTTCACAACGAGACGCGGGGGAGGCGGTGGCCCGCCGACCTTCGACGCCGCTGCCTTGGCCGCTTCGGCCTTCGCGTCGCTCTTTCCGCCTTCGCTCTTCTTGGGGTGCGTGTGCTGCGCCACAGCGATTGCTGCGCGTACCTGAATCGCTGTCTTGGGGTTCCGGATGGCTGTATCGGTTAGTGGCACGGGGACAACTCCTGAGGAGTAAGGCAGTTTCGGGTTGGCTGCCCCCAAATATCGCCCCCGGATATCGCCCCCGGATATCGCCCCCGGATGTCGCCGGACTTCGCCGGAATGAAAAAACCCGCGAAGCCTTGCGCTGTCGCGGGTTTGTGGACTGTGCCGAACGTTGTCGGACGAGTAGCTGGTGCCCAGGGCCGGAATCGAACCGGCACGCCTTGCGGCGGGGGATTTTGAGTCCCCTGCGTCTACCAATTTCACCACCTGGGCTTTGATCCTGGCCGCGCATGCGATTGCGCGCGGCGAAACGAGGATTATGGCGGAAAACGGGGCACCGGGCAAGCTGCCCGATACCGGCCAGCGTTACTGGCTCAGATAGACGAACTGGCCGTGCCTCACGATCCCCATCACGCTCGCACGTTGATCGAGCCCCACATGGTCCTTCTCGCTCGTATTGACCACGCCGTTCGGCACGACCAGCTCGTGCGCGCGTTCGAGTTCGCGCCGCAGCGCCGTGCGAAACGCCGGCGTACCGGGCTGCGCGGTCTTCAGCGCGCGGCCGACCGCGTCCGCGAGGCGCGGGTACACGCCCGCCGCGTCGCCTGCGAATTGCGTGACCGTGCCGGCACCGTATTTCGCTTCATACGCGTCGACGAACGCCAGCGCGGCCTTGCGGGCCGGATGGTCGGCGGGCAGCGTGCGCGCGACGACCACCGGCTGGGTCGGGAACAGCGTCCCCTCGACATCCTTGCCGCCGAGCTTGATGAATTCGGGCGTCGCGATCCCGTGTGTCTGATAGATCGCGCCCTTGTAGCCGCGCTCGATCAGCGTGCGCTGCGGCAGCACGGCCGGCGTGCCCGAGCCCGCGATCAGGATCGCGTCGGGCTTCGCGGCCATCAGCTTCAGCGCCTGGCCCGTGACGCTCGCGTCGGTACGGTTGAAGCGCTCCGTCGCGACGACGCGGATCTTGCGCACTTCGGCGAAGCGCGTGAATTCGTTGAGCCAGCTGTCGCCGTAGCTGTCCGCGAAGCCGATGAACCCGACCGTCTTCACGCCGTGGTTGGCCATGTAGCGCGTCATCACGTCGGCCATCGCGCTGTCGCTCTGCGCCATCTTGAACGCCCAGGTCCGCGCGCCTTCCTGCGGCTCGACGATCGCGCCCGAGCCGACCAGCGTGATCATCGGCGTCTGGGCGGCCGCCACCGCGTCGAGCGCCGCGAGCGCGGCGGGCGTGATGTTCGGCCCGACCACGACGTCGACGTGATCCTCGTCCACCAGCTTGCGGATGTTGCGCACGGCGGCGCCCGGGTCGGACGCGTCGTCGAGCACCGTCACCTGCAGCGGCTGCCCGGCGATCGTCTTCGGCCACATCAGGATCGCGTTCTTGCTGGTGATGCCGATCGCGGCAGCCGGGCCGGTCGACGACAGGTCGACGCCGACCTTCAGGTCGGCATGCGCGGCCGCGCATGCGAGCACGAGGGCGGCGCCGGTGGCGCGGCGCAACAGGGCGGGAAGCGTCATGCGGGAATCTCCGTCGGGCAACGAAAAAGGGGCGCGATATGCGCCCCTCGTTTATACACGTCGGTCAAAGCTCGTACGATTCGGATTCGCCCTTGAGCGCCTGCTCGATCAGCTTGCGGTTCAGCGTCGGCGACAGCAGTTCGACGAGCGTATACACATAGCTGCGCAGATAAGCGCCCTGCTTGAGCGCGACACGCGTCACGTTGCTGCCGAACAGGTGGCCGACCGGAATCAGCCGCAGGTTGCGGTCGCGCTCGGGATTGAACGCGATGTCGGCCATGATCCCGACGCCGAGGCCGAGCTCGACGTAAGTCTTAATCACGTCGGCGTCGATCGCCTCGAGCACGATGTCCGGCGACAGCCCGCGCAGTGCGAACGCGTGGTTGATCTTCTTGCGGCCCGCGAACGCGTCGTCGTACGTGATCAGCGGGTACTGCGCGAGATCGTCGAGCGTAACCGGCTTGCGGTCGAGCAACGGGTGGTCGGCCGGCACCACGGCCGCGTGATGCCACTGGAAGCAGGGCAGCGACACGAGTTCCTTGTAGTCGGCGATCGCCTCGGTCGCGATCGCGAGATCGGCCTGGTCGTGGATCACCATCTCGGCGACCTGCGTCGGGCTGCCCTGCAGGATCGACAAATGCACCTTCGGGAAGCGCTTCTTGAACTCCGCGATCGCGGCCGGCAGCGAGTAGCGCGCCTGCGTGTGGGTCGCGGCGATCGTCAGGTTGCCCTGATCCTGCGCCGCATAATCTTTCCCGACCCTTTTAAGGCTTTCCACTTCCTGCAGGATCCGCTCGACCGACGCGAGGATGATCCGCCCCGGCTCGGTGAGCGAGCGCACGCGCTTGCCGTGCCGCGTGAAGATCTCCACGCCGAGCTCGTCCTCGAGCTCGATGATCGCCTTCGATACCCCCGGTTGCGACGTGTACAGCGCCTTGGCGGCCTCGGTGAGGTTGAAATTCTGCCGGACGGCCTCGCGCACGAAGCGAAATTGGTGCAGGTTCATTTATAACCCTTCCGCATATCAACAGAATTTTTTAGTCGTTTGAAATATAAGGCGAGTTTATTACGATTCACCGGAGTTTTTCAAATATGGATATCTGTTTTCGTCATTAGCAATCCAGCCAGGCAGCGCAAGGCCGGCGATGGCGGCGGAACGGAGATTCGGGCGCGACGTGGCTAGGACGTCGCGCGGTCACCACGAAAACCCCTGGGGTCCCCGAATGTATCAGTACGACCAGTACGACCAGACGATCGTCGACGAGCGAGTCGCACAGTACCGCGATCAGGTGCGCCGCCGCCTGTCGGGCGAGTTGAGCGAAGACGAGTTCCGTCCGCTGCGCCTGCAGAACGGCCTGTACATGCAGCGCCACGCGTACATGCACCGCATCGCGATTCCGTACGGCAACCTGCGCAGCGAGCAGCTCCGCATGCTGGCGCGCATCGCCCGCGAGCATGACCGCGGCTACGGCCACTTCTCGACCCGTTCGAACATCCAGTTCAACTGGATCGAGCTGGAAGACACGCCCGAGATCCTCGCGAAGCTCGCATCGGTGCAGATGCACGCGATCCAGACGTCGGGCAACTGCATTCGCAACATCACGGCCGACCAGTTCGCCGGCGTGGCCCAAGACGAAGAGATCGATCCGCGTCCGTGGGCCGAGATCCTGCGCCAGTGGTCGACGTTCCATCCCGAATTCGCATGGCTGCCGCGCAAGTTCAAGATCGCGGTGTCCGGCTCGAAGGACGACCGCGCGGCCGTGCAGATCCATGACCTCGGCGTGTACCTGAAGAAGAATGCGCAGGGCGAAGTGATCGCGAGCATCCTCGCAGGCGGCGGCCTCGGCCGTACGCCGATCGTCGGCGCGGTGATCAAGGAAGACCTGCCGTGGCAGCACCTGATCACCTACTGCGAAGCCGTGCTGCGTGTATACAACCGCTACGGCCGCCGCGACAACCTGTACAAGGCGCGGATCAAGATCCTCGTGAAGGCGCTGTCGCCGGCGAAGTTCGCGCAGCAGGTCGAGGAAGAGTGGCAGCATCTGAAGGACGGCCCGTCGACGCTCACGCAGGCCGAGCTCGACCGTGTGTCGCAGTACTTCCAGCCGCCCGTCTACGAGAAGCTGGCCGACACCGACGCATCGTTCGAACAGCATCTGCTCGAGAACAAGGCGTTCGCGCGCTGGGTCGAGCGTAACGTCGCACCGCACAAGGTGCCGGGCTATGCGGCCGTCACGCTGTCGCTGAAGGACCACCGTGTGGCGCCGGGCGACGCGACCGACGCGCAGATGGATCTGGTGGCCGACTGGGCCGACGCCTACTCGTTCGGCGAGCTGCGCGTGTCGCACGAGCAGAACCTGATTCTCGCGAACGTGAAGAAGTACGACCTGTTCGCGGTGTGGGAAAAGGCGAAGGCGGCCGGTTTCGCGACGCCGAACATCGGCCTGTTGACCGACATCATCGCGTGCCCGGGCGGCGACTTCTGCTCGCTCGCGAACGCGAAGTCGATCCCGATCGCGCTGGCGATCCAGCAGCGTTTCGACGATCTGGACTACGTGTACGACCTCGGCGACCTGTCGCTGAACATTTCCGGTTGCATGAACTCGTGCGGTCACCACCACGTCGGCAACATCGGCATCCTCGGCGTCGACAAGGACGGTGCCGAGTGGTACCAGGTGTCGCTCGGCGGCGAGCAGGGCACGGGCCGGAACGGCGCGCGCCTCGGCCGCGTGATCGGGCCCTCGTTCTCGGCGGAAGAAGTGCCGGACGTGATCTCGAAGCTGATCGACACGTTCGTCGAGACGCGCGTCGACGGCGAGCGCTTCGTCGACACGTACGACCGCATCGGCATCGCGCCGTTCAAGGAGCGCGTGTATGCGGCGCGCCAGGCAGTGAACGCGTAACCAACCGGGTAGAAGGAATTTGCAGATGGCTTCGATTATCAAGAACCGCGCAGTGATCGACGATGCATGGCAGGTCGTGCGCGCGGCGGAAGACGGTGCGCTGCCCGCGGTCGACGCATTGCCGGCCGGCAAGGTGCTGGTGCCGTTCGCACTGTGGCAGGCCGAGCGCGCAGCGCTCGTCGCCGCGAAGACGAAGGACGAACTGGGCGTGTGGCTGGCGCCGGACAGCGAGCCGGCCGATCTTGTGGCCGACTTCGGCGCGATCTCGCTGATCGCGGTCGAATTCCCGCGCTTCGCGGACGGCCGCGGCTACAGCATCGGCCGCCTGTTGCGCGAGCGCCACGGCTGGACGGGCGAGCTGCGCGCGATCGGCGACGTGCTGCGCGACCAGCTGCTGTACATGTCGCGTTGCGGCTTCGACGCCTTCGCGGTGCGTGCCGACAAGGACATCCACGACGCGCTGAACGCGTTCGGCGAATTCACGCAGCGTTATCAGGGCGCGTTCGACGAGCCGGCGCCGCTGTTTCGCCGTCGCGCGGGCGCGGCCGATACGAAGGTGAGCGCATGAGCACCGCGACCGCCACCGCGCTGACGCCGGAACTGGCTGCGAAGGTCGAGCGCCTCGACGCGCTGCTCGCGCAGATCGGCGAGCGCCACGCGAAGGTGAAGTTCGCGAGCAGCCTCGCCGCGGAAGACATGCTGCTCACGCACGCGATCCTGTCGAAGGGCGCGTCGATCGGCATCTTCTCGCTGAACACCGGCCGTCTGCATGCGGAAACGCTGGGCATGATCGACCGCGTGCGCGAGCGCTACGGCTACGAGATCGAGCAGTTTCACCCGCAGCAGGACGCGGTCGACCAGTACG
Organism: Burkholderia sp. IDO3; assembly: GCF_003366075.1. NCBI lineage: Bacteria > Pseudomonadati > Pseudomonadota > Betaproteobacteria > Burkholderiales > Burkholderiaceae > Burkholderia > Burkholderia sp. IDO3. The sequence continues at coordinate 2,806,635 of NZ_CP028963.1, read as the reverse complement.
TCGCCGAGCACGGCCTGAACGCGTTCTACGAAAGCGTCGAGCTGCGCAAGTCGTGCTGCCACATCCGCAAGGTCGAGCCGCTGAACCGCGCGCTGGCCGACGTCGGCGCGTGGGTCACGGGCCAGCGCCGCGAGCAGTCGGTCACGCGTGCGGAGCTGCACGAGGAAGAGCAGGACGAAGCGCGCGGGATCGCGAAGTACAACCCGCTCGCCGACTGGACGGAAGCCGACGTGTGGGCGTACCTTAAGGCGTTTGACGTACCGGTCAACCCGCTGCACGCCCGCGGCTACCCGAGCATCGGCTGCGAGCCTTGTACGCGTGCGATCCGCCCCGGCGAGGACAGCCGGGCCGGCCGCTGGTGGTGGGAGTCGCGCGATACGAAGGAATGCGGGCTGCACATCACCACGATCACGCCGATTCCGGTGGCCGCCGTTGCCGGCGCCGCGCACTGAAAGCCGACAAGAAACTGAATATTGCGCCGCCTGCGACAGCGGGCGGCACGAACCCAGAAGAGAAGGACTGAAATCATGAGCACGACGCTCGAGCAATCCGCCTTTGCCCCGCCCACCGGTGCCGACAACCGCATGGGCCACCTCGACTGGCTCGAAGCCGAGTCGATCCACATCCTGCGCGAACTGGTCGCCGAGTGCAGCAAGCCGGCGCTGTTGTTCTCGGGCGGCAAGGATTCGGTCGTCGTGCTGCACCTCGCGCTGAAGGCATTCGGCCTCGGCGGAAACCGCAAGACGACGCTGCCGTTCCCGCTCGTGCACATCGATACGGGCCACAACTACGAAGAAGTGATCGACTTCCGCGATCGCCGCGCGAAAGAGCTCGGCGCCGAGCTGGTGGTCGGCCACGTCGAGGATTCGATCAAGCGCGGCACCGTCGTGCTGCGCCGCGAAACCGATTCGCGCAACGCCGCGCAGGCCGTCACGCTGCTCGAGACGATCGAGCAGCACGGCTACACGGCGCTGATCGGCGGCGCGCGCCGCGACGAAGAGAAGGCGCGTGCGAAGGAACGGATCTTCTCGTTTCGCGACGAATTCGGCCAGTGGGATCCGAAGGCGCAGCGCCCGGAACTGTGGAGCCTGTACAACGCGCGCCTGCACAAGGGTGAGCACCTGCGCGTGTTCCCGATCTCGAACTGGACCGAACTCGACGTGTGGCAGTACATCGCACGCGAAAACCTCGAACTGCCGTCGATCTATTACGCGCACCAGCGCGAGATTGTGCGCCGCAACGGGCTGCTGGTGCCCGTCACGCCGCTCACGCCGATGCGTGACGGCGAGACGAGCGAGCTCGCGCAGGTGCGCTTCCGCACGGTCGGTGACATCAGCTGCACGTGCCCGGTCGAAAGCGACGCGGACGACGTCGAGAAGATCATCGCCGAGACGGCGGTGACCGAGATCACCGAACGCGGCGCGACCCGGATGGACGACCAGGCCTCCGAAGCCGCGATGGAACAGCGCAAGAAGCAAGGTTATTTCTGAAGCACACGAGGACATTCACATCATGAGCATCATCGAGAACACCGAAGACCTCGGCGTGTTGCGCTTCATCACCGCGGGCAGCGTCGACGACGGCAAGAGCACGCTGATCGGCCGCCTGCTGTACGACAGCAAGGCCGTGCTGTCCGACCAGCTGTCCGCGCTGTCGCGCGCGAAGAACAAGCGCACGGTCGGCGACGAGCTCGACCTCGCGCTGCTGACGGACGGCCTCGAAGCCGAGCGCGAGCAGGGCATCACGATCGACGTCGCATACCGCTATTTCGCGACCGCCAAGCGCAAGTTCATCATCGCCGACACGCCGGGTCACGAGCAGTACACGCGCAACATGGTGACGGGCGCATCGACCGCGCATGCGGCGATCATCCTGGTCGACGCCACGCGCGTGACGATCGAGAACGGCGTCGCACAACTGCTGCCGCAAACCAAGCGCCACAGCGCGATCGTGAAGCTGCTCGCGCTGCAGCACGTGATCGTCGCGATCAACAAGATGGACCTCGTCGACTACAGCGAAGCGCGCTTCAACGAGATCCGCGATGCGTACGTCGCCCTCGCGAAGCAGCTCGGCCTGAACGACGTACGCTTCGTGCCGGTGTCGGCGCTCAAGGGCGACAACATCGTCGGCGCGAGCGAGCGCATGCCGTGGTATGCGGGCGAGCCGCTGCTCGACGTGCTCGAATCGCTGCCGGTCGAGACGCAGGCGCATGACGCGCTGCGCTTCCCGGTGCAGTGGGTCGCACGCCAGGACGGCAGCTCGGCCGACGACTTCCGCGGCTACATGGGCCGGATCGAGTCGGGCGAGGTGAAGGTCGGCGATGAAATCGTCGTGCTGCCGTCGAACCGCACCGCGACGGTCGCCGAGATCGTCGCACCGGTGCCGGGCGGCACGGCGTCCGTCCCGCACGCGTTCGCGGGCCAGACGGTGACCATTCGCCTCGAACAGGACGTCGACGTGTCGCGCGGCGACATGTTCGTCACGACCGCCGAGCCGGTCGCGCCGGCGAAGAAGCTCGAGGCCGACCTGTGCTGGTTCGACGAGACGCCGCTGTCGCCGCAGCGCAAGTATCTGCTGAAGCAGACCACGAGCACGGTGTTCGCGAAGATCGGTGCGGTCAAGGAAGTGCTCGACGTGCATACGCTGTCGCACGCCACCGACCGTCAGGAACTGAAGATGAACGACATCGGTCGAGTGGCGCTGACGCTGCAAAAGCCGATCGTCTGCGATACGTACGACGCGCATCCGGGCACGGGCGCATTCGTGCTGATCGACGAGGCGACGCATCACACGGTTGCCGCCGGCATGATCCGGGCGTTCTCGGCATAACCGGCATGACCGGTGTTTGGCGCCGCCGTCGCGGCGGCGCGCGCCGGCTCGCCGTCCGCACGGGCAGGACAAGCGAAGCGACAAATATGGGCAAGGTGTATCTGATCGGAGCAGGGCCGGGCGCAGCAGACCTCGTCACGGTGCGTGGCGCGCGGTTGCTCGCGCAAGCCGACGTCGTGCTGCACGACGCGCTGGTCGAGCCGGCGATGCTGGATTACGCGCCGAACGCGCGGAAGATCGCGGTCGGCAAGCGCTGCGGGCAGCGCTCGACCGCGCAGCACTTCATCAACAAGCAGATCGTCGATGCGGCGCGCGAGCATGCGTGCGTCGTGCGGCTGAAGGGTGGCGATCCGATGCTGTTCGGCCGCGCGGAAGAGGAAATGCGCGCGCTCGAGGCGGCGGGCATCGACTACGAGGTCGTGCCGGGCATTACCGCGGCGCTCGCGGGTGCCGCGACGCTGAAGCGCTCGCTGACGTTGCGGGGTGTGTCGCGCAGCGTCGCGTTCGCGACGCACAGTCGCGCGCCGGGCAGCGACGAGATTCGCGAAGCGGCGCGTGCCGATTCGATCGTCTACTACATGGGCCGCGACAGCGCGCCCGGCATCGCGCAGGAACTGATCGACGCAGGCCGTGCGCCCGCGACGCCGGTGGCGATCGTCGAGGCATGCAGCACCGCGCGCGAACGCACGCTGACGCTGACGCTCGCGCAGATGGCGGCGGGCGATGCGCAGGCGTGGCTCGATCCGGCGGAACCGAGCCTGCTGATGATCGGCGATGCGTTCGCCGAGCGTGCGCGGCTCGTGAAAGCGGGCGATGCATTGCGGGACGCCGCGTGAGTCGACGCGGCGGTGCGCACGTACGGCGCTCGTCTCCTGCTGCCCGGTAGCGGGCGAACCGCATAAAAAAAGCGCTGGCAGAAGAAGCCAGCGCTTTTTTCTTTGGAGCCGCGGAAGCCGCTACGCGTCGCTGCCGAGCTGGTCGACGCAGTAGCGCGCGATCGCATCGAGCACGCCGTCGTCTTCTCCGACGGCCGTCGCGCAGCGGATCTCGACGCCCGGATGCGCGGCGCGGCATGCGTCGACGAGTTGCGGCAGGTCGCGGCGCACATGGCCGCCCTGGCCGAAGAACACCGGCACCACGGTGACGCGCGTGCAGCCGGCCGCGACCTGCGCGGCGACGGCCGCATCGAGCGGCGGCGTCATCAATTCGAGGAATGCGAGCGACACGTGCGGCGCGGATTCGCCGGCGCCGCGCAGCCGCGCGGCCAGCCGCTCGAACGGCTCGGCCCAGCGCGGATCGCGTGCGCCGTGACCGAACAGGACGATGCCTTGCGAACTCATGTCGAAGCCTCCGTCGTGACGGCGTTCAGTGCCGGTCGACCCACTTCAGCGCGAACAGGCCGAGCGCGAGATAGATGAGGCCCGGTGTCGCCGCGGTCAGCGGCGCGGGCCACGTATTCAGCGTGCCGATGTGCGAGAACAGCGTGTTGAGCAGCTGGAAGCTCATGCCGAGCATGATGCCGCCGAACACCTTCACGCCGACCACGCCCGCACGCGTATGCAGGTACGCGAACGGCAGCGACAGCACGAGCATCACGAACACCGCGAACGGGTACAGCAGCTTGCGCCACAGCGCGATGTCGTAGCGCTGCGTGTCCTGCTGGTTCTCGCGCAAGTGCTGGATGTAGCGGAACAGGTTGATGATCGACATGCGTTCCGGCGACACGAGCAGCACCGACAGGATCTGCGGCGTCAGGTCCGAGCGCAGCCGGTATTCGGGCAGCGTGACCTGCTGCGACCGGTACACGGGGTTCAGCGCGTCGGCCGGCTGGCCGCTGATCGGCTTGATCGGCGTCAGGACCGTTTCCGTGACACCCTTGAGCAGCCAGTGGCCGGGCGGCTCGTAGCGGCCCGTCTGCGCGATCCGCACGTTCTGCAGCTGGAATTTCGAGTCGAACTCGTAGATGCGCACGTTGCTGATCGTCGAGTCCGGCGACAGGCTGCCGACGTTGACGAAGCGCGTGACCTGCTCGCCGTTCTCGCGCGCCGCGAGCGTGTCCTTCACCCACACGCCCGACTGGAAGTTCGACGACACCGATGCGCCGAGCGCCTGCAGCCGCACGCGTTCGGACAGCTGGTCGGCATACGGGCCGACGAATTCGCCGATCAGGTAGGTGACGATCACGAGCGGAATGCCGATCTTCAGCAGCGAGCGCAGCGCCTGGTTGGTCGCGAGGCCCGACACGCGGAAGATCGTGAATTCCGAGTTCGCGGCCATCTGCGCGAACACGTAGATCGCGCTGATCAGTGCGGCGACCGGGATGATTTCGTAGAAGCGCGACGGCGTCTGCAGCGCGACGCGCAGCACCGCATAGCCGAACTTGTAGTTGCCGTGCCCGACCGAGTTCAGTTCGCTGATCAGGTCGAAGAAGAAGAACAGACCCGAGAACGCGAACAGGATGAAGACGAACGTGACGTAGATCTGCCGTGCGAAGTATTTTTCATAGAGCCGCATCGATCATGCTCCCGAGCGGCCGAACAGCGCGCGTGTAAACAGCGGACGATTGCGCACGCGCAACCAGAAGATGAACGCGACGATCACCGCGACGATCGCATGCAGCCCGACGAGGCCGACACCGAACGACATCTTGCCCTGTTCGATCTGCGACTGGACGACGTTCAGCAGGTTCGAGTACGTGAGGTAGATCAGCACGGCCATCACGAGGTTGATCGTGCGGCTGCGGCGCGGGTTCTGGTACGACAGCGGGATGCCGAGCACCAGCAGGTTGATCGCGATCAACGGCAGCCCCGCGCGCCACGCGAATTCCGCGAGGTTGTCGCGCGTCGGGTTGCGCAGCAGGTCCAGCGTCGGCGTGCTGTTGGTGGTCGGCACGTTGGTGACCGGAGTGCTCGTGATCTTCACGCCGTAGCGCTGGAACTCCATGATCTTGAAGTTCGGCTGGCCGGGCGTGCCGTCGTAGCGGCGGCCGTTTTCCAGCACGACGAAGCGATCGCCGTCCTTCGTTTCGGTATGACCCGTCTGCGACACGACGACGTTGACCTTGCCGTTCTCCGTCGACGTGACGAAGACGTTCTGCACCTTGCTCTGGTCCGGCGACATCTTCTCGATGAAGAACACGCGATGGTTCGTCGCCGATTCACGGAACTGGCCGGGCGCGAGCAGCGAGATTTCGTCGCGCTGCTGAAAGCGCGCCTTGATCATCTTGCTCTGCTGGTTCGACCACGGCCAGCCGACGAACGCGAAGAACGCGATCAGCACGATGATCGGCGTCGCGAACACGCCGATCGGCTTGATCAGGCGCGTGAGGCTCACGCCGGACGCGAGCCACACCACCATTTCGGAGTCCCGGTACCACCGGGTCAGCACGAACAGGATCGACACGAACAACGTGACGACGAGCATCACGGCGAGATAGCCGATCACGGTCAGGCCGATCAGCACGAGCACGTCCCGCGGATCGATTTCGCCGGACGCGGCGTAGCCGACGATGCGGATCATCATCGTCGTGAGCATGATCGTGAGCAGCACCATGAACACGGCGCCAGCCGTATACGCAAGCTCGCGCTGGAGGGAGCGTTCGAAGATCATTCTTGATGAGAAGAGGGCGGGAGGCTGCGCACGCGTGGTGGAGCGCTCGCGCCGCCACGGGAAAAATAGCGGATAATTGCGGCTTTCATCCTTAGCCCAGATTTTATCCGAGGACAAGCGCGATGGACTTTAGCATAAAAGGCTGTGATTGGAGCAAAGGCGAGGCCAAGGGGTTCCTGACCGGGAAGTCCGACTGCATCGTGCTCGGCATCTTCGAGGCGCAGACCCTGTCTGGCGCGGCACTCGACATCGACACGGCCACCAACGGGCTGATCTCGCGCGTGGTGAAGGCCGGCGACATGGACGGCAAGCGCGGCCGGACGCTGTTCCTGCACGAAGTATCGGGCATCGGCGCGTCGCGCGTGCTGCTCGTCGGCCTCGGCAAGCAGGATGCTTTCAATCAGAAAGCCTACAACGACGCAGTGACGGCCGCATGGCGCGCGCTGCTGGCGACGAAGGTCGTGCAGGTCACGTTCTCGCTCGCGCAACCGCCGGTCGACGAGCGCGGCTCCGACTGGGGCGTGCGTGCGGCGATTCTCGCGCTGCGCAACGAGACGTACCGCTTCACGCAGATGAAGAGCAAGCCGGAGCCGGCATCGCACACGCTCAAGCGCGTCGTGTTCAGCGTCGATCCGTCCGACGAAAAGGCGGCGAAGCTGGCGATCAAGCAGGCCGTCGCGCTCGCCAACGGGATGGATCTGACCCGCGATCTGGGCAACCTGCCCGGCAACGTGTGCACGCCGACCTATCTCGGCAACACCGCGAAGAAGATCGCGAAGGATTGGGGCCTGAAGGCCGAGGTGCTCGGCCTGAAGCAGATCCAGGCGCTCAAGATGGGCTCGTTCCTGTCGGTCGCGCGCGCGTCGGTCGAACCGCCGCAGTTCATCGTGCTGCACTACCAGGGCGCCGCCGCGAAGGCCGCGCCGGTCGTGCTGGTCGGCAAGGGCATCACGTTCGACACCGGCGGCATCTCGCTGAAGCCGGGCGAGGGCATGGACGAGATGAAGTACGACATGTGCGGCGCGGGCTCCGTGCTCGGCACGATGCGTGCGATCGCCGAGATGGGCCTGAAGATCAACGTCGTCGCGATCGTGCCGACCTGCGAGAACATGCCGGGCGGCAACGCGACGAAGCCGGGCGACATCGTCACCAGCATGAAGGGACTGACGATCGAAGTGCTGAACACCGACGCCGAGGGCCGCCTGATCCTGTGCGACGCGCTGACCTACGCGGAGCGCTTCAAGCCGGCCGCGGTGATCGACGTGGCGACGCTGACGGGCGCATGCGTGATCGCGCTCGGCGGCCACAACAGCGGCCTGTTCTCGAAGGACGATGCGCTCGCGGGCGAACTGCTCGACGCGTCGCGCGAGGCGAACGACCCGGCATGGCGCATGCCGCTCGACGACGAGTACCAGGATCAACTGAAGTCGAATTTCGCGGACATCGCGAACATCGGCGGACGTCCGGCCGGTGCCGTGACGGCTGCGTGCTTCCTGTCGCGCTTCACCGAAAGCTATCCGTGGGCGCACCTCGACATCGCGGGCACCGCATGGAAGAGCGGCGCGGCGAAGGGGGCGACCGGTCGTCCGGTGCCGCTGCTCGCGCAGTTCCTGATCGACCGCGCCGGCCAGTAATGGCGGCGCACACGACGATGCAGGTACGCGGGCAATGACGCGAATCGATTTCCATTCGAACGTCGGCGATTCGCTCGCGTACGCGTGCCGGCTGCTGCGCAAGGCCTATCAGGCCGGGCAGCCGGTCGTCGTGCTCGCCGAGCCCGCGCGCCTGCGCGCGCTCGACGAGCGGCTCTGGACCTTCTCGCCGCTCGATTTCATCCCGCATTGCGGCGTCGACAGCGCGCACGCGGCCGGCACGCCGATCGTGCTGACCGCCGATCTCGACCAGGCGCCGCATCATCACGTGCTGCTGAACCTCGGTGCCGCCGTGCCCGCGCAGTTTGCCCGCTTCGAGCGTCTGCTCGAAGTGGTCGGCAATGCGCCGGACGAACTCGCCGCGGGCCGCGACCGCTACCGCTTTTACCGCGATCGCGGATACGCGCTGAACAACTACAAGCAGGGCAGCTAGCCGAACCCGTCGACGGAGCGTTCCCGTGACACAAGCCGACTCATCCTCGATCCCGACGCTGACCGACGTGCTGGTGCCGGGCAAGCCGGTGCCGGCGCGTGCGTCCGCGGCCGATGTGCCGTCGCCGCACGACGATGCCGCCATTCCGGTGCTGACCGACGTGGTTGCGCCGGATCGTGCCGCCGAAGTGCCCGGCGCGCCGCAACGCGCGGAAACCGACCCCGAATCCGTGGTGGTCGAGCCGGTGCCGACGCCGTACGTACCGGCCGTCGAACTGCCGGGCGACAGCGATGCGCCGGCCGAACCCGGCGCCGCGGAGCGCGTCGTCGCGGAGGAATCCGCGGCGATGCCAGCGCCGCTTCGTTCGGCGCTCGCCGCCGACGATTCGCAGCAGCACGCTCTCGCTGCCGTGCCGCACGAGCCGGCGGGGCACACCGATGAAGCAGCATTGCCCGAGGCGCTCGTACCGGCTGCTGACGCGCCGGTTCCGGATCACCTCGCCGGCGCACCGCAGCCGGATGCGAATGCGGCCGCCGCGCTGACGGCGGAGGACGCGCAGCGCATCGCCGAGCGTCTGCGCAACCGTCTGATGAATTATCTGACCGGGGCAGGGCGTGAGGCGATCGAGGCGCGTTGCCGCGACGCGCTGCACGACCATACGGCCTGGCTCGTCGGCCAGGTTACGCGCGAAGTGGCGCTGGCGCTCGAAACGGAAGTGATGGATTGGGTTCGCGACGCGGTCGATGACGAGATCGCCCGCCGCCGGACCGGTCATTCGGGCTGACCGCGCATTCGTTTCGGTGCAGGAGCCGCGGGCGCGGTTCCGGTCGCCACCGGCGAACCTGCCAGCGCTTGCGCGCGCCGGATCATTCTCTTCAATGCGGCTTCAGTGCAGCGACAGCACCCACTGCGCGAGCGTGTGCGCTTCGGCGCTCGTCAACTGCGTATTGGCGGGCATCGGCACGTTGCTCCACACGCCCACACTGCCGTTCACGATCGACTGCGCGAGATAATCGGCGGCGTTCGCGCGTGCGGCGTACCGGCCGGCAATGTCGCGGAACGACGGACCCATCAACGGCTTGCCGATCGCGTGGCAGGCCAGGCAGTTCTTGCGCTGCGCGAGCGCGAGCCCGTCGGCGCCCGGGTCGGCGTGCGCGGCTGCCGCGCTGCCGGTCAGCAGCATCACGAGCAGCGCGCGCAATATCGTCTGTTTCATGCGGTTCTCCGCCGGCGGGGACGGCCGGCTTCACGGTCCGCGTGCATTATAAGAGTAAAGGGAACGCGTGTTTTACGCGTTTCCCCGGCGGCCGTCTGCAATGGGGTCGCATGACGCCCGGCGCGCGTCAGCCGGTGACGGCCCCCTTGTTCGCCGGGCGGGCGAGGGCCGCGTACTTGGCCAGCACGCCGCGCGTGTAGCGCGGCGCCGGCTGCGTCCAGGCGGCGCGCCGGCGCGCGAGCTCCGCGTCGTCGACGTTCAGTTGCAGCACCAGCCGGTGCGCATCGATCGTGATCGAGTCGCCTTCCTGCACGAGCGCGATCGTGCCGCCGACGAACGCCTCGGGCGCGACATGGCCGACCACCATGCCCCAGGTACCGCCGGAGAAGCGGCCGTCCGTGATGAAGCCGACCGACTCGCCGAGCCCCTTGCCGACGATCGCCGACGTCGGCGCGAGCATTTCCGGCATGCCGGGGCCGCCTTGCGGGCCGAGATAGCGCAGCACGAGCACGTCGCCCGCGCGGATCCGGTCGCCGAGGATGGCATCCATCGCGCTCTGCTCGTCGTCGAACACGCGCGCCGGGCCAGTGATTACCGGGTTCTTCAGGCCGGTGATCTTCGCGACCGCGCCGTCTTCCGCGAGATTGCCCTTCAGGATCGCGAGATGGCCTTCCTTGTACAGCGCGCGATCGATCGGGAAGATCACGTGCTGGTCCGCGCGCGGCACGCCCGGCACGTCTTTCAGTTCCTCGGCGATCGTGCGGCCGGTGATCGTGATGCAGTCGCCGTGCAGCAGCCCCGCATCGAGCAGGATCCGCAGCACCTGCGGGATGCCGCCCGCCTTGTGCAGGTCGGTCGCGACGTACTGGCCCGACGGCTTCAGGTCGCAGATCACCGGCACGCGTTTGCGGATGCGCTCGAAATCGTCGATCGTCCAGTCGATCTCGGCCGCGTGCGCGATCGCGAGATAGTGCAGCACCGCGTTGGTCGAGCCGCCGGTCGCCATGATCAGCGACACGGCATTCTCGATCGACGCCTTCGTGATGATGTCGCGCGGCTTCAGGTCGCGCTTCACGGCCTCGACCAGCACGCGCGCCGATTCGGCGGCCGAATCGACCTTTTCCTGGTCGGGGTTGGCCATCGTCGACGAATACATCAGCGACATGCCGAGCGCCTCGAACGACGAGCTCATCGTGTTCGCGGTGTACATGCCGCCGCACGAGCCCGACGTCGGACACGCGTTTTTCTCGACGCCGTCGAAATCCTCCTGCGACATCCGGCCCGCGGTGAATTCGCCGACCGCCTCGAACGACGACACGATCGTCAGGTCGCGCCCCTTCCAGTGGCCGGGGCGGATCGTGCCGCCGTACACGTAGATGCCCGGCACGTTCAGGCGCGCGAGCGCGATCATGCCGCCCGGCATGTTCTTGTCGCAGCCGCCGACCACCACCACGCCGTCCATCCACTGGCCCTGCACACAGGTTTCGATGCAGTCGGCGATCACTTCGCGCGACACGAGCGAGTACTTCATCCCCTCCGTGCCCATCGACATGCCGTCCGAGATCGTCGGCGTGCCGAAGATCTGCGGATTCGCGTCGGCCGCCTTCACCGCCGCGACAGCGGCGTCCGACAGGCGCTGCAGGCCCGAGTTGCACGGCGTGATCGTCGAGTGACCGTTCGCGATGCCGATCATCGGCTTGTCGAAATCGTCCTTCTGGTAGCCGAGGGCGTAATACATCGAGCGATTTGGCGAACGGGCCACGCCTTGCGTGATGTGCTTCGAGCGGCGGTTGTACGACATGGGGGACTCCATCGTTGTATTGGCGACGCCCGCGAGCGGTGTGCCGGTTCGGATGAAGCAAGAATGGAGTTTCCGGTTTGGGATGTCCAATATATTATTTGTCGCTTATTAAGTCGTTTTACGAATGAGTGAAGCATGGCCGATCCGACGCCCGACCTGCGCCAGTGGCGCTATTTCGCAACCGTTGCCGACGAGCGCCATTTCGGCCGCGCGGCCGAGCGGCTGTCGATGACGCAGCCGCCGCTGTCGCAGGCGATCCGCTCGCTGGAGGATGCGCTCGGCGTTGCGCTGTTCGTGCGCACCAAGCGTTCGGTCGCGCTGACCGCGGTCGGCGCCGCGCTGCTGCCCGACGTGCACAGGCTGCTCGCGTCGGCCGATGCGCTGCCGCCGCTCGCGCGGCGTCTCGCGCGCGGCGAGGCCGGCTCGTTGTCGCTCGCGTTCGTGTCGACCGCCGATTACGGGCTGCTGCCGGCGCTGCTGCGCGCGTTCGGCGCGCGCTATCCGCAGGTGCGGCTGCAGCTCGCGGAAGCGACGAGCGACGTGCAGATCGACGAACTCGTCGCGGGCCGTATCGACGCCGGGCTCGTGATTCCGCCGGTGCCGCCGCGCCACGCGGCCGGGCTGTCGTACCTGCCGGTCGTGCGCGAGCCGCTGGTGGTCGCGATGCCGGCGTCGGTGGCCTCTAGGGCGCCGGAGGCCGCCGAGGACGAACCCGTGCATCTGGCCGAGGTGGCCGCGCTGCCGCTGGTGATCTTCCCGCGTCGTTTGGCGCCCGGCTTTTATGACATCATTACGGGCTGCTACGGCGCGGCGGGGGAAACCCCGCGCATCGGCCAGGAGGCGATCCAGATGCAGACGATCGTCAGCCTCGTGTCGGCCGGGATGGGCGTCGCACTGGTGCCGCAGTCGTTGCGTAACCTGCGGCGCACCGGCGTGGTCTACCGGCCGCTCGCCGGCGATGCGCCCGTCGTCGAGACGGGCCTCGTGTGGCGCACGGGCGACGTGAGTCCGGTGCTCGCCGGCTTCATCGACGTCGTGCGTGCGCACGGTCTCGCCACGTGACGCGAACGTTGACGCGCCGGCGTCGTCCAATGCGCGGTGCGAGCGCCGTACCGCATTCGAAAACTTCATCGCTAACCCATGATCATTCACCCGAATTTCGACCCCGTAGCGATCCATCTCGGGCCGCTCGCCGTGCGCTGGTACGGTCTCATGTATCTCGTCGGCTTCATCGCGGCGATCGTCGTCGGCCGGATCCGCCTGAAGCTGCCGCACGTCGCGGCGCAGGGCTGGACCGCGAAGGACATCGACGACATGATGTTCTACGGCGTGCTCGGCACCGTGCTCGGCGGCCGGCTCGGCTATGTGCTGTTCTACAAGGCCGACTTCTACTTCGCGCATCCGCTCGACGTCTTCAAGGTGTGGGAAGGCGGGATGTCGTTTCACGGCGGCTTTCTCGGCGTGACGCTCGCGATGGTGCTGTTCGCGTGGCAGCGCAAGCGCCACTGGCTGCAGGTCACCGATTTCGTCGCGCCGATGGTGCCGACGGGGCTCGCGGCCGGGCGGCTCGGCAACTTCATCAACGGCGAGCTGTGGGGCCGCGTGACGGATCCGCACGCGCCGTGGGCGATGATGTTCCCGGGCGCGATGCGCGACGACGCCGCATGGCTGCCGAAGCATCCGGCGCTCGTCGAGAAGTGGCATCTCGCCGACGTGTTCATGCAGTACCAGATGCTGCCGCGTCATCCTTCGCAGCTCTATGAAATCGCGCTCGAGGGCATTACGCTGTTCTTCGTGCTGTTCTTCTTCTCGCGCAAGTCGCGGCCGATGGGCGCCGTGTCCGCGCTGTTCCTGATCGGTTACGGCCTCGCGCGCTTCACCGTCGAATTCGCGCGCGAACCGGACGATTTCCTCGGCCTGCTCGCACTCGGCCTGTCGATGGGGCAGTGGCTGTCGCTGCCGATGATCATCGCGGGCATCGCGCTGATGGTGTGGGCGTATCGCCGCCACGCGAAGCATGCGGCTGCGTAACCGTCGATGCAGGTGATGCATCGCACGCAAGATCACCCATGAAAAACGCCGGCCCTCGGGCCGGCGTTTTCGCATCCGCCTGCGGCGGCGCGATGCGCGTTACTTCATCTGCACGGAGCCGTTGACCGTTACCGAGACGGTCGCCTTGCCGCCTTCGACCGCGATCGGCGCGCTCATCTTCGCGCTGTCCATCGGTGCCGCGGCCATCGCCATCATGCGCGGATACGGCTGAACGTTGCGGCCGCCGCCGACGTTTACGTCGCGGATCGAGTAGCTGCTGTAGCCGAAGGCCTTCGCGGCTTCGTCCGCGCGCGCGCGGAACGACTTGATCGCCTCGGTGGTGAGCTTCTGCTCGGCTGCGCGCTGCGCGTCGGGCGACAGCGAGAATTCGACGTTCGCGACCTGCATCTGGTTCGACAACTGGCCCGCGAGTTTCGACGCCGCCGCGAAATCGCGCGATTCGAGCACGACTTCGGTGCGGCCGCGCCATGCGGAAATCTTCCCGTCGCGATCGGTGCTCGGATACACGGAGAACGCGCCGGTGTGCGCGGTGACGCCCGACACGCCCTTCGCCTGCGCAAGCGCTGCGTCGGCGCGCTGGTTCAGCGCGGACGTGAGGCTGCCCGGATCCTTTGCCTGCTGCTCGTAGAACAGCGTGATGTGGATGATGTCCTGCGGCACGTCGGCGCTGGCCTGCGACGACAGCGACAACACGCCCGCCGGCTCGGGAAAGTGCGGGTTCGCGGTTTGTGCGTGCGCGGCGGGCGACGCGAGCGTCAGCGCGACGGGCACGGCAGCGGCGAGGGCGAGCGACAGCGCGAGTGCGGATTTCTTGGTCATTGTTGGACTCCTTGTGCGAGGGCGCGCACGCGGATCACGCGTGCGCGACGCGGGCGTACCGCGCGACGGAAAAACCGCCGTCGGCCAGATCGGCGGACGGCGGTTGCTTAGGCTGCGCGAACGCGCCGCGAGTTCCGCGGCAGTGGCGCGCGCTGACCGGATTTGACCTTTCGCGCACGCCTACTTCATCAGCTTTTCGGTGATGAAACGCCATTCCGCACGCGTGACGGGCGTGATCGACAACCGGTTGCCGCGCGCGAGCACGCGCATGTCGGCGAGCGCGTCATGTTCGCGCAGCGCCGCGAGCGGCACGAGCGGTGACTTCTTCACGAAGCGCACGTCGACGAGCAGCCAGCGCGGCGTTTCCTGCGTCGACTTCGGGTCGTAATACGGGCTTTCCGGATCGAACTGGGTGGGATCGGGGTAGGGCGTCGACGACACTTCGGCAAGGCCCGCGATGCCCGGCTCGGGGCAGCTCGAGTGATAGAACAGCACGCCGTCGCCGATCTTCATCGTGTCGCGCATGAAATTGCGCGCCTGATAATTGCGCACGCCAGTCCACGGCAGCGAGCGCTGCGGTGCGTTCGCGAGATCGTCGATGCTTGCTTCGTCCGGTTCGGACTTCATCAGCCAGTATTGCATGGATCGTGATCGACGCAGAAAGGGCTGCTGCAAAAGGAAACGGCATCGGGAGTTCCCGATGCCGTTGGATAGGCCCCCGCCTTGGCCGCTAGGCCGGCATCCTGAACCTGGGGTTCAGAATTGGTCGCAGTTAGCAGCACTTCGGGTACATCAGACAGAGTGACGCGCGCGCCCGTGCTACAAATTTCCGCAACCGTGCACATGGCATTGGTTCAAGGAATATATGACCTTGGCGAACCAGGCAGGGAAGCTGACTGAACTGTGTTTCGTTGCGCCAATTTGACCACCGTTGATCGCCGAGATCAAGGGGAATCGACGCATCGATCAAACGTTACTGCGTCTCGTGCTGTGCGAGCACCGCGCCGAGCTGTTCGTTCATCTGGTGCATTGTACGACGGATTTCCTCCGCCGGAAATGCTTCACCGTGCCGCACGCTGGTTTGCAGTCGCAGCAATTCGGACGCCAGCGACAATGCAGCCATCACCGCGATGCGATCGATGCCGCGCACCGAACTGTTTGCGCGGATCTTCGACATTTCGGCGTCGACGCGCGCGACGGCCTCGAGCAGCGCCGCTTCGGTCTCGGCCGAACAGGCGAGCCGATAGGGCTGACCGAGAATCGAGACTTCGATCTGCTTGGTGCTCATGCATGTTCTCCGTGGCTGGCCGCGTCATCGCTATCCGTACGCGCCTGCGCGTCGAGCAGATCGAGCTGGTTGTCGGCCTGCTCCGCGCTCTTCGAGCGCGGCAGTTTTTCGAGAATCGCGTTCAGTTTGACCTGGGCGTCGTCGATCTTTGCCGACAGGGTGTCGCGCTCGGCCGCGAGCGCATTGCGTTCCTCGCGCAGTTGCGCGAGTTCCGCGCGGACCGAGTCCGCTTCCGCGCGCAATTGCGCGACTTGCTCCTCGAGCGCGAGCCGTTCCGTGTGATAGCGCTTGTTCAGCGAAATCAGACGGCCAATATTTTGAGATAAGGTTTCGAGTTCGTTGAGCATCTGCTGCGTCCTCTAAAGACCCAGCATTTTAGCGCGGAATAACGCGCATTCCGACATCTGTAACGTTTCCAGTCGTAACACCCCCGCTTCTTGCCTCGAATACGCGCGTCGAGCGTGCTCCGAAACGCGCGCGCGGCCGCTTTCTTGACGCTCGTGCGGCCCGCTCCTAAACTGGCGCCGCCTCGGTGCTCGCGCGTGCGTCGCGCGGTTAAACGGGAAGCAGGGCGCGTACTCCGCCAGGAAAGCGCCAACCTGCGCTGCCCCCGCAACGGTAAGCGGCCGCGTCGTACGACGCAGGCCGGCTCGGGCGTGTCCGACGTGCAGGTTGCGCACGCGGGCACGGGCCACTGCGCGCGACATGCGCGGGAAGGCGAGCCGGTACGCTGCAGCCCGGATACCGGCCGAGGCGAGGGGCCCGCACGGGCTTCGTGACGCGCGGCCTGCGGGGAAGCGGGGCGCGCAGTGCTTCACGGGACTTGTCTTCGATGCTGACCCCAATCGTCCGCACGGCGCTCGGCGCGCAGCGCGGATTGTCGCTCGCCGACGTCGCGCGGATTGCCGCGCACGCCGATTCGGCGAGATTCGCGGCGACGTGCGCCGTGATGGCGGCCGTGCGTGCCGCCTCGAGCGCCGCGATCGTCGATGTATCGTGGCCGGCGACGATCGTATCGCGCGTGCCGCGCGCGCTCGCGGATGCGGCCGCGCAGTGCACCGGATTCGATACGCCGGATCTCGCCGCGCGTGCGGACATCGACCCGATACGGCGGCTTCCACTATATTGCGCAGAACGTCGGCTGCACGCAGGTGCCGCGGCCCGCCGGAGCGTCGCGGCATCAAGCCGGTACGGCCGACGCGCGGCGGGGCGCGAGGTCGCGGGATGCGGCTCGGCGGCCACGGGATGGGCGACGTCGCGGTGCGCGATGACATTGCCGCGTCGCGATACGCCCGCGAACGCTTCAACAACCCCTTGTTCCATAAGGATGACGAGCTTGCGTACCCCCACAACACGCGAAAGCGCCGCGACCGTGCCGCGTTCGGCCGGCAACGGCGCTCAGCGGATGCGTCGTGCGTCGTGCGCGATGCCGCACAGCGCATGAGCGCCGCTCGGGCCGCCACGATCTGGGGCGCGCTGGCGGTCGCGGTCGCGTTGCTGTTCGTCGCGTCGCTGTCGATCGGCAGCGTGCCGATGTCGCCGTGGCAAGCGCTCGCGTCGCTCGTCCCGCATGGTGGCGATGCGCTGTTCGCCGACATCGTGCGCACGTTGCGGCTGCCGCGCGCACTCGCCGGCTTCGCATGCGGCGCGCTGCTCGCGCTGGCCGGTGCGCTGCTGCAGGTGCTGCTGCGCAATCCGCTCGCGGAGCCGTACGTGCTCGGCGTGTCCGGCGGCGCGGCCGGCTTCGCGCTCGTCGCGATGATCGCGGGTGCCGCATGGTGGCTCGTCGATGCGTCGGCGTTCGCCGGCTCGCTCGTGTCGGTCGCGCTGGTGCTCGGGCTGGCTCGCCGCGAGCTGTGGCGCGGCGATTCGCGCGATGCGTCGCCGCGGCTGCTGCTCACCGGGGTCGTGATTGCGGCGGGATGGGGCGCGCTCGTCACGCTGCTGCTGTCGCTCGCGCCCGACGGCCGGCTGCGCGGCATCCTCTTCTGGCTGACGGGCGACCTGAACGGCGTGACGGCGCCGTGGTTCGCATGGGGGGCGCTGCTGCTGGCCGCGTGCATCGCACTGCCTGCCGCGCCGCAACTGAACGTGCTGCTGCGCGGCGACGCGACCGCGCTCGCGCTCGGCGTGCCGGTCGCGCGACTGCGGGTGCGGATCTACCTCGTCGCGTCGCTGGCGGCCGCAGCGGCGGTGACGACGGCCGGCACGATCGGCTTCGTCGGTCTCGTCGTTCCGCATGCGCTACGGCTTGCGTTCGGCAACGACCAGCGCATGCTGCTGCCTGCGGCGATGCTCGCGGGCGGCGGCGGCGTGATGGCGGCCGATCTGCTCGCGCGCACCGCGATTGCACCCGCGCAATTGCCCGTCGGCGTGATGACCGCGTTGATCGGCGTGC
Source organism: Burkholderia sp. IDO3 (assembly GCF_003366075.1). Taxonomy (NCBI): domain Bacteria; kingdom Pseudomonadati; phylum Pseudomonadota; class Betaproteobacteria; order Burkholderiales; family Burkholderiaceae; genus Burkholderia; species Burkholderia sp. IDO3. The sequence goes on along the minus strand of NZ_CP028963.1, from coordinate 2,788,538 downwards.
CGGTGTTCCTGTGGATGTTGCTGAGGAGGCCGATGCGATGACGCTCACCGCACCGCGCACCGTGGGCGACATGACGTACACGGCGGCCGGCGTGACGCTGAAGGCCGGCGACCGGACGCTGCTCGACGGTTTCACGCAGACGTTCCGGCCGGGCGAGATCTGGTGTGTCGCCGGGCCGAACGGCGCCGGCAAGACGACGCTGCTCGCGACGCTCGCGGGGCTGCAGCCGCCGGCCGGCGGCCAGGTCGAGATCGACAGCCGGCCGCTTGCCGCATGGCCGCCCGAACAGCTCGCGCAGCGCCGTGCGTTGATGCCGCAGCAACTGCACGACGCGTTCAGCGCGACGGTATTCGATACGGTGCTGCTGAACCGCTTTCCGTATCTCGGCGGCTGGGGGTGGGAGCGTGACGGCGACCGCGCGGCGGCGCGCGATGCGCTCGCGACGTTCGGGCTGACCGCGCTCGCATCGCGCGACGTGCTGTCGCTGTCCGGCGGCGAGCGCCAGCGCGTCGCGCTGGCCGCGACGCTGTGCCAGGATGCGCCGCTGATGCTGCTCGACGAGCCGCTCGCGCATCTCGACCTGCATCACCAGATCGATTGCCTGGGCGCGCTGACCGCATGGCTCGACGCGGGCCCGCGCACGGTGCTGTTCTCGTGCCACGACCTGAATCTCGCGCGGCGTTTCGCGACGCACGCGCTGTTGCTCGACGGCCGCGGCCGTGCGTGGGCCGGCCCCGTGCACGACGTGCTGACGCCGGCGCGAGCGAGCGAGGCCTTCGGCTATCCGCTCGTGCTGATCCGCGAGAACGGCCGCGATGCGCTGCTGCCTGCGTGGCCCGAGCGGCGATGATCTTCCTTCTTTCGATGCGCGGCACCGGCCGCGCCAACGAGGCAACCTTCCGATGACGAACCCGACCGACTTCCCGCCCGCGATCGCACCGCTCGACGACACGCTGCGCAAGCGCCTGCAGCATGTGATCGATCACAAGACCAAGCCGCCCGGCAGCCTCGGCCAACTGGAGGCGATCGCGTTGCAGATCGGGCTGATCCAGCGCACCGAGCGGCCGCATGTGCAGCGTCCCGTGACGATCGTGTTCGCAGGCGACCACGGGATCGCGGCAGAAGGCGTGAGCCCGTATCCGCAGTCGGTCACCGCGCAGATGGTGGCGAACTTCCTGGCGGGCGGCGCGGCGATCAACGCGTTCTCCGGCGTCGCGCAGAGTGCGCTCGAGATCGTCGATGCCGGCGTCGCGTCGCCGCTGCCGGTATCCGACCGGCTGGTGTCGCTGCCGGTCGCGCGCGGCACGCGCAACTTCGCGGTCGAGCCCGCGATGACGCGCGACGAGGCGAACACCGCGCTCGCGGCCGGCGCCGCACGCGTACGCCTGCATGCATCGCTCGGCACGAACGTGATCGGCTTCGGCGAAATGGGGATCGCGAACACGTCGTCGGCCGCGTGCCTGATGAGCCGGCTGCTCGACGTGCCGATCGATGCGTGCGTCGGGCGCGGCACGGGGCTCGACGACCAGGGGCTCGCGCACAAGCGCGCGGTGCTCGGCCGCGCGCTCGTCAGGCATTCGCACGCGATCGCGCCGATCGACGTGCTCGCGACGTTCGGCGGCTTCGAGATCGCGATGATGACGGGAGCGTATCTCGCGGCCGCGAGCGAGCGGATGACGATCCTCGTCGACGGCTTCATCGCGACGTCCGCGTTGCTCGTCGCGGAACGCATCGCGCCCGGCGTGCGCGACTACTGCGTGTTCTCGCATGCGTCGCACGAGGCCGGGCACCGGCGCATGCTCGAGCATTTCGGCGCGAAGCCGCTGCTCGCGCTCGACCTGCGGCTCGGCGAAGGCACGGGCGCGGCACTCGCGCTGCCGCTCGTGCGCGCGGCGGCCGCGTTCCTCGCCGAGATGGCGAGCTTCGAGTCCGCCGGCGTCGACAACCGTGACGCCTGAGCGCGCGCGCGGCGTACGCGCCGAACTGCGCTATTTCTTCGTCGCGCTCGGCTATTTCACGCGCGTGCCGGTGCCGCGCGCGATCGGCTACGAGGCGGGCGATCTCGACCAGGCAGCGCGCTATTTCCCGCTGATCGGCGCCTGCGTCGGCGCGTGGGGCGCGCTCGTCTATCTCGCCGCGCTGCGCGTGCTGCCGGCGTCGATCGCGGTCGGACTGTCGATGGCCGCGACGCTGCTCGCGACCGGCGCGTTTCACGAGGACGGTCTCGCCGACAGCTGCGATGCGTTCGGCGGCGGTTACGCGCGCGACGACGTGCTGCGGATCATGCACGATTCGCGGATCGGCACGTTCGGCGCGGTCGCGCTCGTGATCGCGCTTGGGCTGAAATGGCAGGCGCTTGCCGCGATGCCGCCGCTGCGCGCCGCCTGGACGATGATCGCCGCGCATGCGGCGAGCCGTGCGGCGGCGGTGAGCCTGCTGATATCGCTCGACTACGTTCGTCCGGAGGGCAAGGCGAAGCCGGTTGCGCAGCGCATGGGCGCGCGCTCGGCATGGGTCGCGGCCGTGTTCGGGCTGCCGTGGCTGTTCTGGCCGGACTGGCGCGCGGGCCTCGCCGCGTTCGTCGCGCTCGTGCTCGTGCGCGCATGGGCGGCCCGCTATTTCGTGAAGCGGATCGGCGGGTATACGGGCGACTGTCTCGGCTTCGCCCAGCAACTGAGCGAGCTTGCAATCTATCTGGTGGTGCTCGGATGGATGTCGTCCTGATTCGCCATCCGGCCGTCGCCGTCGAGCCCGGCGTCTGTTACGGACGCAGCGACGTGCCGCTCGCCGCACCGGCCGAGCCGGGTGCGCTTGCCGTGCGCGGCCATCTGCTGGCGCTTGGGGCGCCGGCGCCCGCACAGGTCTGGACGAGCCCGCTGATGCGCTGCGCATCGGTTGCCGGCCGGCTTGCGCAGGCGTTCGACGTGCCGCTGCGGTGCGATGCGGGCTGGCAGGAAATGGACTTCGGCACGTGGGAAATGCGGCGCTGGGACGCTATCGACCGCGCGGCGCTCGATGCGTGGGCGGCTGATCTGATGCATGCGTGCGCGCACGGCGGCGAGAGCGTCGCGCGGTTCGCCGCGCGTGTCGCGCGAGTGGCCGATGCGCTCACGCAGGCCGACGCGCCGCACTGGGCGCTCACGCATGCGGGCGTGATTCGCGCGTTCGCGTCGCACGCTTTGCGCGTGCCGCTCGATACGCTGCTGTCGCGACCGGTGCCGACGGGCGGTGTCGTCTGGTTGCGTGCGGACGATGCGGCGCGAACCTGGGAAGTCGTGCACTGGGATGCGTAGGCGATCGCGCACCGGTGTGCCGCCGGCTCGCGATCGTGCGTGCTTCGGCAGCGCAAAGGCATGCCGTCACCCGAATCAGCGTGCCGGCCGCCGTGTTCGTGCGGTGTCGAGATCCTCGCACAGCGCAGCCGCGCCCTGAGCGATCCGCGGCGACGGTCGCGTCAGCAGATCGCCGTCGATCGCGAACAGGTTGTTGCGCGCCACGGCCGTCATCGCGGGCCATGCGCGCCAGCGCGCGAGGCTCGGCAGCGGCGCGTCCGAGGGCGTCGCGCCGGCGCTCGTCGTCACGATCGCTTCCGGATTCGCGGCCAGCACGGCTTCGTCGGTGACGGTCGGCACGAGCGGCTTCAGCGCGGCGAACACGTTACGGCCGCCGCACAGCGCGATCACGTCGTTGATCAGATGATCGCCGTTGAGCGTCATCAGCGGCCGGTCCCAGACCTGGAAGAACATCGTGACGGGCGGACGCGTCGCGTAACGCGCGCGCAGCGCCGCGATGTCGCGCGAGAACGATGCGGCGGCGGCATCGGCCGCCGGCTCCGTGCCGAGCAACGTACCGAGCCGGCGCAGCGACGACGCCACGTCGTCGAGATGCTTCGGTTCGCTGAAGAACAGCGGGATGTGCAACGCACGCAGCGCGTCGATCTGCCGTTCGGCGTTGCCGTGCCGCCAGACGACGATCAGGTCCGGCTTCAGCACGGCGATCCGCTCGAGGTCGAGCGCCTTGTTGTCGCCGACGCGCGGCACGGCCTGCGCGGCGGGCGGATAGTCGCTGTACGTGACGGTGCCGACGAGCTTCGCGCCGCCGCCGGCCGCGTAGACCAGCTCGGTCGCGTGCGGCGCGAGACTGATCACGCGCTGCGCGGGCGCCGGCAGCGTGACGGTATTGCCGGCATCGTCGCGGGTCGTGACGTCGGCGTGAGCGAAGGATACGTGCGCGAGCGCGACCATCATCGCGAGCGGCTGCAGCCGGCGGAGCGTGCGGGCGTTCATGCGGATTCCCGTCGTAGCGTCGGGACGCACTGCGCGAGCGCCTCGATCACGCGCTGCCATTCGGCTTCGCAGCCCGGCAGGCCGATGCGCACGCTCGACGGTTGCGGGAAGTGCCGCGTCCAGATCCCGTGCGCGGCGAGCGCCGCATGCAGCGCGGCCGCGCGCGGGTCGTCGGTCCAGCTGAAGAGCGGTGTCGCGCGCACCGTGAAGCCGTGCGCGCGCAACAGCGCGGCGAGCCGTTCACCGTCCGCGGCGAGCCGTTCACGCGCGGCGGCCTGCCACGCACGATCGCCGAACGCGGCGACGACCGCATGACGTGCGGGGCCGCTTACGGTCCATGCGCCGAGCGTGTCGCGCAATACGGCGATGCGCGCCTCGCATGCGAGCACGAAGCCCGCGCGGATGCCGGCGAGACCGAAGAACTTGCCGACCGAGCGCAGCACGACGAGGCCCGCGCGGTCCGCGTATTGCGCGAGCGACGGCGTGGCGCCGGTATCCGCGAACGCTTCGTCGACGATCAGCGTGCCGCCGCGTGCCGACAGCTGCGCATGCCAGCCGAGCAGGCGTTCGGCCGGAACGAAATCGGCCGTCGGATTATTCGGATTCCCGACGATGACGTGACGCAGCGTCGCGGGCAGCACGTCCACGCCGATGTCGAGCGGCACGACGCGATGGCCGTGACGCGCGAATGCCGGCGCGTATTCGCCATACGCGAGCGCCGCGACGCCGGCGTCGCCGGCCGGCAGCAGCGCGGGCAATGCGCGGATCGCGGCCTGGCTGCCGGCAACCGGCAGCACGTGCGCGGCATCGGGCGCGCCGTAGTAGCGGGCCGCGCATGCGGCGAGCGCGTCGCCGTCGTCGGGGAGCCGGCGCCATGCGTCGGCCGGCACGGGCGGCACCGGATAGCCGACCGGATTGATGCCGGTCGACAGGTCGAGCCACGCGTCGTACGGAATGCCGTGGCGGCGTGCGGCTTCGTGCAGGTTGCCGCCGTGCGGGATGCGTGCGTCAGACATGATGGGTAGCGAGGATGAGGGCGCCGCTCGCGACGAGCAGCGCGAGCCACAGCGCGAGCGTGCGCGTGACGAGCGACAGCGCGGCGACGACGTGCGCGGCCGTCGCGGGCGCGCCGGTGCCGAGCGCGGGACGATCCTCGATTGCGCCGTGATAGACGGCCGGGCCGCCGAGCTGCACGTTCAGGCTGCCGGCGCCCGCGGCCATCACGGGGCCGGCATTCGGGCTGTCCCAGTGACGCGCCTGCGTGCGCCAGCAGCGCCACGCGGCAGCGGTGTCGCCGAGCAGCGCATAGCTCGCGGCGGTGAGGCGCGCGGGAATCCAGTTCAGGGCGTCGTCCAGGCGTGCGGCGGCCCAGCCGAAGGTCAGGAAGCGCGGCGTGCGATAGCCCCACATCGCATCGAGCGTGTTCGCGAGCCGGAACAGCAACGCACCGGGGCCGCCCGCGACGACGAACCAGAAGAGCGCGCCGAAGATCGCATCGTTGCCGTTCTCCAGCGCCGATTCGACGGCCGCGCGCGACAGCGCGCCTTCGTCGGCTTCGCTCGTGTCGCGCGAGACGATGCGCGCGGTCAGCGCGCGCGCGGCGTCGAGATCGTGCCGCAGCAGCGCGGCGGCGATCGGCGCGACGTGGTCGGCGAGGCTTTTCGCACCGAGCGCGAACCACAGCAGCGCGACGTGCAGCGCCGCTGCGAGCGGCCAGGGCAGCACGGCCGCGAGCCACGCCGCGACGGCCACCGGCGGCAGTACGGCCGCGCTCCACGCGGCGACGCCGACCACGCGGCCGCGCCGGCCCGTGTTCATGGCGCCTTCGATGCGCGCGGCGAACCGGCCGAACGCGACGAGCGGATGCCAGCCGGCCGGTTCGCCGAACATGCGATCGACGATCGCGGCCGCGACCGCAAGCATCGCGACGATCGGCAGCGACAGCATCAGCATGACGGCGCTCCGGCCTTGAGTTCGAGCGGCAGTCCGGCGACCAGCAGCGTCACGCGCGTCGCGAGTGCGGCGACGCGCTGGTTCAGGCGTCCGAGCTCGTCGACGTAGCGGCGCGTGACCGAACCGAGCGGCACCACGCCGAGCCCGATTTCGTTGCTGACGACGATCACTTTCGCGCGGGCGCTGCGCAACGCGTGTTCGAGCTGCGCGACCTGCGCCGCGTACCGCGCATCGTCGAGCGGTTCGCCGTCGAGCGGGCAAAGCAGGTTCGTGAGCCACAGCGTGAGGCAGTCGACGAGCAGGCACGCGCGCGGATCGTCGAGTCGCGCGAGCGTGCCGGCGAGATCGACGGGCGCGTCGGCGAAGCCCCAGTCGGCCGGCCGGCGCGCGCGATGATGCGCGATGCGCTGTTCGAATTCGGCGTCAGAGGCCGTCGCGGTCGCGGTGGCGATATAGGTGACGGGGCGGCCGCTGTCGGCGGCGAGCCGCTCGGCATGCGCGCTCTTGCCCGAGCGTGCGCCGCCGAGGACGAAGGTGAGGTCGTGCGGAATCATCGCGTGATTGTAACGGCGCGCGCGATAATGCGGCCTTCGCTTCGCCACGACTTTGCATACGATGAACGCACCCGAACCGCGGCCGCGCGGCACGTTGATGATCCAGGGCACGACGTCCGACGCGGGCAAGAGCACGCTCGTCGCCGGCCTGTGCCGCCTCGCGCGCCGCGCGGGCGCGCGTGTCGCGCCGTTCAAGCCGCAGAACATGGCGCTCAACAGCGCGGTGACGGCCGACGGCGGCGAGATCGGCCGCGCGCAGGCGCTGCAGGCGCTTGCCGCGGGCGTCGCGCCGCACACCGATTTCAACCCGGTGCTGCTGAAGCCGACGAGCGATCGCGGCGCGCAGGTGATCATTCACGGCAAGGCGCGCGCGAACCTCGATGCGCGGGCGTATCACGACTACAAGCCGGTCGCGTTCGACGCGGTGCTGGAGTCGTACGCGCGGCTGCGCGCCGGCTACGACACGGTGCTCGTCGAAGGCGCGGGCAGCCCGGCCGAGATCAACCTGCGCGAAGGCGACATCGCGAACATGGGCTTCGCCGAGCGGGTGGATTGCCCGGTCGTGCTCGTGGCCGACATCGACCGCGGCGGCGTGTTCGCGCACCTCGTCGGCACGCTCGCATGCCTGTCGGACAGCGAGCGCGCGCGCGTGCGCGGCTTCGTGATCAATCGCTTTCGCGGCGATTTCAAGCTGCTCGAACCGGGCCTCGACTGGCTGCGCGCGCAGACGGGCAAGCCGGTGTTCGGCGTGTTGCCGTACCTGCACGGGCTGCTGCTCGATGCCGAGGACATGCTGCCGTCGCAGGCGCGCAGCGCCGCCGCGCGCGGCGACGCCGGCGTGCTGCGCGTGGTGGTGCCCGCGCTGCCGCGCATCAGCAATCACACCGATTTCGATCCGCTGCGCGCGCATCCGCAGGTCGAATTCACGTACTGGAAGAGCGGGCCGGTGCCGGATGCCGACCTGCTGATCCTGCCCGGCTCGAAAAGCGTGCAGCGCGATCTCGCGTGGCTGCGCGAGGCCGGCTGGGACCCGGTGATCCGCCGGCACCTGCGCTATGGCGGCAAGGTGATCGGCATCTGCGGCGGGATGCAGATGCTCGGCCGCACGCTGGACGATCCGCTCGGCCTCGAAGGCGCGCCGGGCAGCGTGCCGGGGCTCGGGCTGCTCGACTTCGACACGACGCTGCAACCGGACAAGACGCTGAAGAACGTGACCGGGCGTCTCGCGCTGCCGGGCGCGGCCGCCGTGCACGGCTACGAGATCCACATGGGCGACACGCGCGGGCCCGCGCTGGCGGCGCCCGCGCTGGAGCTGGCGGACGGCGACGCGCCGGGCGGCGTGCGCACGGACGGCGCGGTGTCGGCCGACGGGCGGATTCTCGCGACCTACGTGCACGGGCTGTTCGACGCGCCCGACGCGTGCGCGGCACTGCTCGCGTGGGCCGGGCTCGACGGCGCGGAGCGCATCGACTACCCGGCGCTGCGCGAGGCGTCGCTGGAGCGTCTGGCCGATTCGTTCGCCGAGCATCTCGACCTGCGCGCGCTGTACGCGGAATTCCGCTGACGCGCGGACGCCGCGGCCTGGCTTTTTCCGCCGGATCGCATACAACTCAGGTGGGCGGAGGTCCGCCCGGAGGAGCGCGACGATGAAGGTTCGATGGTGGTTGAGCATGCTGCTCGCGGCGCTGCTGGGCGCGTCGGCGATGGCGCACGCTTGCGACGGCTACGGCCCGGGCAGTGGCCCGGCCGGCTCGGGCGACGCGACACAAGGCAAAAGCGGCGGCTGAGGTTCGCTTCAGGTATCGGCTGGCGGGGCATGATCGGTCATGCCCTTTTTATTGCCGAATTCGTTCCTGATGGGAATCAGTTAAAGCCTGATGGCTTGTTTATTGGTCGAATTGGTTCGAATAAAGTGCGATCCATGCTCATCCACTCACGAAGGAATTCGCCATGACCCCCAATCGCCTGAACGATCTTGGCGCGACGCTGCTGCGCGTTGCCCTCGGTGTGCTGTACCTCGCGCACGTCGCGCAGAAGGTGTTCGTCTTCACGTTGCCCGGCACTGCGCAGTTCTTCGCGTCGATCGGCCTGCCGGGCTGGCTCGCGTACGTGACGACCTTCGTCGAACTGGCCGGCGGCCTCGCGCTGCTCGCGGGCTTCCGCGTGCGCATCGCGGCGCTCGTGCTGCTGCCGTTCATGCTCGGCGCGGTGTCCGCGCATCTGCCGAACGGCTGGAGCTTCGCGTCGCCGAACGGCGGCTGGGAATACCCGGCGTTCTGGGCCGTCACGCTGGCCGTGCAGGCGCTGCTGGGCGGTGGCGCGTTCACGCTCGGCGCGCCGCGGGCCGCGACGCGCACCGCATAAACGGCGCGACATCGGCGCAACCCGTTCCGGTGACACCCCGTTTGCCGATATCATCGCTCCCTGTATCCGCATTCGAGCGGCGCGTGCCACACGGCGCGCGCCGCGCGGCTTTTTCGGGGGGAATTCATGACGGTTATCGTGGTGGCGAATCCGAAGGGCGGCGTGGGGAAGAGCACGCTGTCCACCAATCTTGCCGGCTATTTCGCGGCGCAGGGCGCATGGGTCGCGCTCGCCGATCTCGACCGGCAGCAGTCCGCGCATGCGTGGCTCGATCTGCGTCCGGCCGGACTTCCGGCGATCGAGGCGTGGGATCTCGATCCGGATGCGCCGTCGAAGCCGCCGCGCGGCCTCGAATATGCGGTCATCGACACGCCGGCCGGGCTGCACGGCAACCGGCTGAACGTCGCGCTGCAGCTTGCCGACAAGGTGATCGTGCCGCTGCAGCCGTCGATGTTCGATATTCTCGCGACCCAGCAGTTTCTGGAGCGTCTCGCCAGCGAGAAGGCGGTGCGCAAGGGCAGCGTCGAGGTCGGGATCGTCGGGATGCGCGTCGATGCGCGCACGCGTTCGTCCGACCAGCTGCACCGGTTCGTCGAAGGGCTCGGCCTGCCGGTGCTCGGCTACGTGCGCGACACGCAGAACTACGTGCAGATCGCCGCGCACGGCCTGACGCTGTGGGACGTCGCGAAGAGCCGCGTCGACAAGGATCTCGAGCAATGGCGGCCGATCGTCGAGTGGGCCGAGCGGCGCGCGCCGAAAGCGGAGAAGGCCGCCAAGGCGTCCTGAGCGCGCGGCGCGGCTGCGGCAATACGAAAAGGGCCTGATCCGGCGTCGTGCCGGACCAGGCCCTTCGTACGTCTGCGGCGGACGGCTACCGGCGTGCCGCGGCGCGCCGGCGGCCATGCGCATTACGTCCAGTTCTGCGTCGGCACGTGATCGCGGTGGCCCTTGATCCTGTTGCCTTCGTCGATGAACACGAGCTTCGGTTTCCAGCCGGCCTGCAGCTCGGCTTCGTCGACCATCGCGAACGCCGCGATGATCACGAGATCGCCGAGTTGCGCACGGCGCGCGGCCGAGCCGTTCAGCGAGATCATCCCGCTGCCGCGCTCGCCCTTGATCGCATACGTCGAGAAGCGCTCGCCGTTGTTGATGTTCCAGATGTCGATCCGTTCGTTCTCGATGAGGCCCGCCGCTTCGAGCAGATCTTCGTCGATCGCGCACGAGCCTTCGTAATGCAGCTCGCAGTGCGTGACGGCCGCGCGGTGGATCTTCGATTTGAGCATGTGGCGCTGCATGGGTGTCTCCGTGATGCGTGAGAGGCGAGGCCGGGCGGCCGTCAGATTTCCAGGTTGTCGATGAGGCGCGTCGCGCCGAGCTTGGCCGCGGCGAGCACGACGAGCGGCTCGCCGGCTTCGAGCTCGGCGGCGCTTGGCGCGATCAGGTTCGCGCGGCGGCGGATCGAGATGTAATCGGGCACCCAGCCGCGCTCGGCCAGGTGCGTGCGCGCGTGCTGCTCGAGCTTGCCGAGGTCGCGTTCGCCGCCGAGCACGCTGTCGCGCACGCGCTGCAGCGTCCTCGCGAGTTCGGGCGCTTCCCGGCGCTCGTCGGTCGTCAGGTAGCGGTTGCGCGACGACAGCGCGAGGCCGTCCTCGTCGCGCACCGTCTCGGCCGCGATGATCTCGACCGGCAGCGCGAGCTGTTGGCACATGCGGCGCACGATCATCAATTGCTGGTAGTCCTTCTTGCCGAACACGGCGACGCGCGGCTGCACGCACGACATCAGCTTCGTGACGACCGTGCACACGCCGGTGAAGAAGCCGGGGCGGAACTCGCCCTCGAGAATCCCGCCGAGATCGTCCGGCGGCAGCACGCGGTACTCCTGCGGCTCCGGATACATGTCGCGCTCGGTCGGCGCGAACAGCACGTAGACATTGTCCTTCTGCAGCTTCTCGATATCGTCCTGCAGCGTGCGCGGATATTTGTCGAAATCCTCGTTCGGGCCGAACTGCAGCCGGTTGACGAAGATGCTCGCCACGACCGGATCGCCGTGCTGGCGCGCGAGGCGCATCAGCGACAGGTGGCCTTCGTGCAGGTTGCCCATCGTCGGCACGAACGCCGTGCGGTTCTGTCCGCGCAGTTGGTCGCGCAGTTCCTGGATCGAGCTGATGACTTTCATGATCGGGTAGCGGGTTCCTCGCGCATGCGCGCGTTGGCGCCGCAGCAGCGGCGTCGGGGTCGAAGCGGAGAACGCCGGCGCGCGGGCGGCGCATCGGGCGTCGGCGGATTGTAGAGGATTTGGCCGCCGGACGCATCGAAAAAAGAACGATCGTTCATTTTTGAGCCGGGCGCACCGCTGGCGGCACGCGCATGCGGCGGCATCACGTAGCGTGGCGGGGCTTTAAGCGGGCAGGTACGCGAGGCGCACGTAGATCGGCGCGAACGGCTCGGGCTGCGTGATCTCGACGAGCGATTCGCGCGCGAGTTCGAGCATCGCGATGAAGTTCACGACGACGACCGGCACGCCGCGCGACGTGTCGAACAGGTCGGCGAACTCCATGAAGCGCGCGTTCTGCAGCTTGCGCAGGATCAGGCTCATGTGCTCGCGCACCGACAGCTCCTCGCGGGAGATCTTGTGGTGCTGGACGAGCTTCGCGCGCTTGAGCACGTCGGCCCACGCGGCGCGCAGGTCGTCGGAGTCGACGTCGGGAAAGCGCGGCGTGATGCTCTGCTCGATGTACACCTCGGCGCGCAGGAAGTCGCGCCCGAGCTGCGGCAGCTGGTCGAGGCGCTGCGCGGCGAGCTTCATCTGCTCGTATTCGAGCAGGCGGCGCACGAGTTCCGCGCGCGGATCCTCGGCTTCCTCGCCGGTGTCGGCCTTCTTGACCGGCAGCAGCATCCGCGACTTGATCTCGATGAGCATCGCGGCCATCAGCAGGTATTCGGCTGCCAGTTCGAGGTTCGACGTGCGGATCTGGTCGACATAGCCGAGATACTGCGCGGTGACCTGCGCCATCGGGATGTCGAGCACGTTGAAGTTCTGCTTGCGGATCAGGTACAGCAGCAGGTCGAGCGGGCCTTCGAACGTCTCGAGAAACACCTCGAGCGCATCGGGCGGGATGTACAGATCCTGCGGCAGCTTGAAGAGCGGCTCGCCGTACAGGCGAGCGAACGCCGCGACACCGTCGACCGTGTCGGGCGTCGAATCGGCGCCCGCGGGCGCGGCAATCGCGTCGTCCTGCCGGGCGGCGCTGGCCTCGTCGGCGGCGCTCACGTCGTCAGAAGTTCTGGTAGTAGACGTAGGACGTTTGCTTCACGCGCGATTCCTGCTGCTCGGCGCGCTCGTCGAGGTCGATCGGCTGCTTGTCCCACAGCAGGGAGCGGCCCTTGCGCTGCTCTTCTTCGAGCGTCGGCTTCTGTTGCTTGAGCTGGTTCAGGAATTGCGTGACGTCGGACTGATACGGCATGGCTTGGCTTTCCGTTTCGGGCGGCGCAGGAGGCGCCGGATTCTGCGAATTCGGGATTTTACCGCATCGCGGGGAACAGCCGGCGCCAATCGCGCGTCGAATCCGCTGGCCGGCGCCCGACGCTCGCCCGGGCGCCGGTCGTTGCGCGCACGCGTCAAAGCGGCGCCGGCGCTGGCGCGGCCGCCGCCCTGTGGTCAAATACAGGGTTTTCCACGAAAACACGACAACCGAGGGCGAGGTCATATTTGGCGGGTCAGGCGAACCAGCAAGCACACACGGCGCGTGACGCAGGGCGGCGCACGGCCCGCCGGCGCGCCGCGGCCGCGGCCCGGGCAGCCCTCGTCGGCTGTCTCGCCGCGTTCGTCGCGCTGCCGGCCTGCGCGAAGTACGACGTCGACATCGACGCGCCGCGCTCGATCCGCAAGCTGCTGAAGGCCCATCTCGATATTGCCCGCTTCGCGAAGCGCGACGACATCAGCGACGACCAGTTCGATTTCCTCGTGACCGCCACGCCGCAGCAGGTTCGCGACCTGACCGCGACGGCCGGCTATTTCTCGCCGATCGTGCGCACCGACGTGCGCACGCACGACGGCAAGCGCGACGTGCGCGTCGCCGTCGATCCGGGGCCGCAGACCGTCGTGTCGACGGTCGACCTGACGTTCAACGGGCCGGTGGCCGCCGAGGATCCGAAGCAGGAGGCCGCGACCCGGTTTGCGTTCTCGCTGAAGCCCGGCGACCCGTTTACGCAGTCCGACTGGGACGGCGCGAAGGGCGCGGCGCTCAAGCAACTGCAGTCGCGCCGCTATCTGGGCGCGAAGATCGCGTCGTCGGAGGCGCGCATCGATCCGCGCACGCAGCGCGCGACACTGGCCGTCACGTTCGACAGCGGCCCGACGTTTACGATCGGCAAGGTCGACGTCGACGGCGTGCGCCGCTATCCCGAGAAGATCGTCACGAACGTCAATCCGCTGTCGGAAGGCGAGATCTACGACGTGCAGCGGATCACCGAACTGCAGCGGCAGCTGCAGAACACGCCGTACTACGCGAGCGTCGCGATCGACGTCGGCGACGACACGTCGAAGCCCGAGCGCACGCCCGTGCATGTGAAGGTCAGCGAGTTCCCGTACAACAGCATTCGCGGTGGCGTGGGTTACGCGACCGATACGGGCCCGCACGTGCAGGGCTCGTACACGTACCTCGACACGTTCGGCGCCGCGTGGCCGCTCACTGTGTCGGGCCGGCTCGACCAGATCCAGCAGTACGGCCAGGTCCAGCTGTCGATGCCGCCGGGCGAGAAAGGCTGGACCAACAGCGTGCTCGCGTCGTACACGAACACCAACGTGTCGGACACGCGCATCTACAGCGCGCGGGTCGGCGTGCAGCGCACGCGCACCGGCCAGTTCATCGACTACGCGTACTCGCTGATGTACTACCAGGACCGGCTCGACCAGAACGGCGCCGGCCCTACCACGAGCCGCGCGCTCGTGCCGCAATGGGCGTGGACGCGCCGCAACGTCGACGATCCGCTGTTCCCGCGCTCGGGCAACCTGATCCACGCGGAGGCCGGCTTCGCGATCAAGGGCGTGCTGACCGACCAGACCTTCGTTCGCGGTTACGCGCGCGGCCAGCAATACGTGCCGATCGGGCGACGCGACCTGTTCGTGTTCCGCGCGGAGCTCGGCGGCGTATTCACGAGCGGCAGCTCGGCCGGCGTGCCGGCGTCGCTGCTGTTCCGCGCGGGCGGCTCGAACTCGGTGCGCGGCTACGGTTACCAGAGCATCGGCAACAGCGTGGACGGCTCCGTGCTGCCGACCAAGTATCTGATGACGGGCACGGCCGAATACCAGCACTGGTTCAACCGCGACTGGGGCGCCGCGACGTTCTTCGACATCGGCACCGCGACCGATGCGTGGGGCGAGCGGGTGTTCTACCCGGGCGTCGGCATCGGCGCGCGCTGGCGCAGCCCCGTCGGCCCGATCAACGTCGATGTCGCATACGGGCTGCGCAACCACAGCGTGCGCCCGTACCTGACGCTCGGCATCGCTTTCTGACCTGTTGCCCGACCCACGACGAACCGCATGACGAAGGATTCGAACGACACGCCGCCGCCCCACGATCCGGACTCGCCCGAGCGCGCGTCTGACGCGCCGCCGCGCGCGCCGCGCCGCGTGCGTGCCGGCCGCGTCGTCGCGTGGACGCTCGCGACGATCGTGCTGCTCGTCGCGCTGGCGGCCGGGCTCGTGCTGGCCGCGGCGACGACCGAGCGCGGCACGCGGCTCGCATGGCAGACGGCCGTGCGGGTGCTGGGCGGGCGGCTGACGGGGACGCTCGACGGCGGCTCGCTCGCGACCGGCGTGCGGCTGCGCGGCTTCGCGTGGACGAGCCCGGGCGGCGCCGGCACCGAAGTGCGGATCGACCGGCTCGACGGACGCTGGGCGCTGACCCGCGCGCCGTGGCGGCTGTCGGTCGCGTACCTGCGCGCGGGCACCGTCGACGTGCGGATCGTGCCGGGGCCGCCGACACCGGCCACGACGCCGCAGGACCTGAGCCTGCCGCTGCAGTTGCGGATCGACGACCTGCGCGTCGATCGCCTGGCGATCCACGAAGGCGGCTCGACGACGCAGCTCGATCGCCTGGCGCTGAACGGCCGCAGCGACGGCCGTCACCATGAACTCCTGCTCGATGGCGTCGACACGCCGTACGGCGCGCTGACCGCGCGCGTGAAGCTCGACGGCGTGAAGCCGTTCGCGCTGACGGGCGATGCGACCTATGCGGGCAAATTCTCCAACGAACCGGTCAACGCGAGCGCGAACGTGTCGGGTTCGCTCGAAGCGCTCGTCGCGGACGTGACCGCGAGCGGGATGAAGCTGAACGGGCGCGCGCACGTCGAGGCCGCGCCGTTCGGCGCGGTGCCGCTTACGCGCGCCTCGCTCGTGTTCGATCACGTGAATCCGCAGGCGATTTCGCCAGGGGCGCCGGCCGCCGATCTCGCGGTGCGCGCCGAACTCGCGCCCGTGACCGCGCCGGCCGGCGCCGCGGCGGCGAAGGGCTTCGCGGTGACGGGCCCGGTGTCGATCGTCAACGCGAAGCCCGGCACGCTCGGCGACCATCTGCTGCCGGTCGTCGACGCGCACGCGACCGTGCATCTCGACGCGCATGCGCAACGGATCGATGACCTCGCGCTGAAGCTGATCCGCGACGGCAGCGTGACCGGCAGCGGCACGCTGACGGGCGGCAAGGGCCGTTTCGACCTGAAGGCCGCGAATCTCGACCTCAATGCCTTCGTCGCCGAATTGCGGCCGATGCGCCTGGGCGGCCCGCTCGGCGTGACGCTCGCGGGCGACGTGACGACCGTCGATTTCAACCTGAACGACCCGAAGCTCGCGCTCGGCGCCCGCGCGAAGGTCGCGCTGACGTCGCAGCAGACGGTGCTGACCGACGCGCGCGTGACGGCAGGCAAGGGCCGGATCGACCTGACCGGCGTGTTCCGGCACGACGCGCACGCGAGCTATGACGCGAAGGCGACGCTGACCGCGTTCGATCCGCTGCTGCTCGCCGCGATGAGCGCACCGAAGGCGTCCGGCGGCAAGCCGGCCGCGAAGGTCGCCAAGGCGCCGGCACAGCGCGGCGAGACGCGCGTATCGGGCACGTTGACGGCCTCCGGCGCGTTCGCGCCGCAGGTGTCGACGAAGGCGACGTTCAAGCTCGGCGACAGCCTGTACGACGGCGTGCCGTTGACCGGCGCGGGCGTGCTGCAACTGGCCGGCACGCGGATCCTGCCGAGCAACGCGAACCTGTCGATCGCCGGCAACCACGTCGACCTGCGCGGCAGCTTCGGCGCGCCCGGCGACCGGTTGCGCTTCGTCGTCGATGCGCCGCAGCTCGACCGGCTCGGCTTCGGCTTCCAGGGGCTCGTGCAGGCGCAGGGCGACCTGACCGGCAGCTTCGCGCATCCGAACGTGACGGCCACCTACAAGGCCGAGCACGTCGTGATCGGATCGAACCGGATCGGCGCCGCGCAGGGCCACGCCGACATCCGCGATGGCGCGAACGGCGCGCTCGTGTTCACGGCCGACGCGACCGACATCGCGCTCGGCTCCCTGCAACTGAAATCGCTGCGCGCGAACCTCGGCGGCACCCGCGCGAAGCACACGCTCGATGCGTCGGCGATCGGGGTGGCCGGCGGCCGCGTGATCGACCTGACGCTTGCCGCGAACGGCGGCGTGGTCGAGAACCGCGACGGGATGCGCTGGGACGGCACCGTCACGCGCCTCGCGAACCGCGGCACGCCGGCGCTCGCGCTGCAGTCGCCGCTCGCCGTGTCGGCCGGCGCCGGCCGCGTGACGCTCGGCGCGACGCGGCTCACGCTCGAAGGCGCGGCGATCGACCTGAAGTCGTTCGTGTTCGATCACGGCCAGATGCGTTCGGCGGGCTCCGTGAGCGGGGCGTCGGTCGCGCGTTTCCTCGAGGTTCGCCAGGAGTTGACGGGCCAGCGGCCTCCGGTGCGTACCGACGTCGTGCTCGATGCGGACTGGGACTTCTCGCTCGGTGCGAACGCGACGGGTTACGTGCAGGTGAAGCGGCGCGGCGGCGATGTGACGATCGAGAGCGGGCGCGGCATCGCGTCGCTCGGGCTGACCGACCTGTCCGCGCGCGCGAGCTTCGCGCCCGGCAACCGGCTCAACCTGGTGGCGCTTGCGAAGGCGAACCGGATCGGCACGCTCGACGCAAACGTGATGGTGCCGTTCGCGTTGCGCGACGGCGTGTTCGGCGTCGCCGACGACGGCCCGCTGTCGGGCCGCATCGATGCCGACCTTCCGTCGCTGAAGGCGACCGGCAACCTGTTCGGGCCGAGCTACCTGCTCGGCGGGCGCGCGGCGCTGAAACTGACGGTCGCCGGCACGCCGGCGAAGCCGAACGTGTCGGGGATGCTGACGGGCGACGATCTGTCGGCGACGCTGGTCGACCAGGGCGTGCAACTGAAGGACGGCATCGTGCGCGTGAAGCTCTCGGACAACCTCGTCGAATTCCAGCAGGTCGAGTTCCACGGCGGCGACGGGACGCTGCGCGCGATCGGCCGCGTGCGGCTCGACGGCGAAGCGCCCGATCTGACCGCGAGCATCGTCGCCGACAAGCTCGAGCTATTCGCGGCGCCCGATCGCAAGCTGTCGCTGTCGGGCAAGGCGACCGTCGCGAACGACGGGCCGCGCGGCGCGCTGTCGATCGACGGCAAGTTCGTCGTCGATCACGCGCTGTTCGACCTGCCGGAGGACGCGGCGCCGCACCTGTCCGACGATGTCGTGATCGTGCGGCCGGACGGCACGGTGCGCGGCGAGACGCCGACAGGCACGGCGGTCGCCAAGCCGCAGAAGGTGACGGACAAGCCGGCGCCGTCGCTCGCGCCGCGCGCGAACATCGACATCGGCCTCGGCAACAACTTTCGCTTCAAGGGCCACGGCGCGGATCTCGGGCTGCGCGGCACGATCACCGTGATGAGCGCGCCCGGCGTGCCGTTGCGCGCGGTCGGCAACGTGCGCGTGACGGAAGGGTCGACCTATACGTCGTTCGGCCGCAAGCTCGCGATCGAGAACGGCTTCTTCACATTCAACGGCCCGGTGTCGAACCCGGGCGTGAACATTCTCGCGATGCGGCGCAACCAGGAGGTCGAGGCTGGGGTACAGGTCACCGGCACGATCCAGTCGCTGACGGTCAAGCTGGTGTCGGAGCCGAACGTCACGGACAACGAAAAGCTGTCGTGGCTGCTGTTCGGGCACGGCACCGACCAGGGCAACAACGTCGGCCAGCAGGGCACGATGACGGCCGCGCTCGCGCTGCTCGGCAGCGTGACCGGCAAGCGCGTCGCGCAGACGTTCGGCCTCGACGAGTTCTCGATCGGCCGCAGCGACGTCGGGCTGACCGATCCGCAGGTGATCCAGATGTCGAAGGCGATCAACGAGCGTTTCGTGCTCGGCTTCGAGCAGGGCCTGCAATCGGCGAGCAACGCGTTCAAGGCGACGATCAACCTGACGCGCTTCTGGTCGGTGTCCGCGTATGGCGGCACGTTCCAGGGCGTCGATCTCAACTACACGCGGCGTTTCGATCGCTGGTTCTCGCGGCGCTGACGAAGGGGCGGCGCGCGCCGGCGCCTGCGGTGACGGGCGGCGTGCGCGTTTGCGCGGCGCTGTCGGCGCGGCGCGTGCGGCCGCGTTTTTTCCGGCTCAGGCCGCCGCGCCCGGTGTCGGATCGGCGCGCAGACAAGACTCGAACCCTTCCTGCGTTTCGGCCACCGTCACATCGACCTGCAACAGCCGGCCGTGCGCGTCGATGCGCCGCGCGCGGAAGTAATGACGGTAGCGCAGCGCGGCAGCCGCCACCGGCGGCGCGATGCGCGCATTCCACGATTCGATCGCGAAGCCGTCGGCCTCGAGCCATTGCAGCAGCCGCGACACGCCCGCATCGTCGGGCGCGACGACGAGGTCGACGTCGTTCAGCGGCGCATCGGTGCCGATAGCGTCCGCGTTACCGGCCAGACGCCGCGCGAAGCCGCCGATCACCGTGAATGCGAAGCCGTCGCGCGTCAGCGCGGCAACCAGCGCGCGGGCCGCGTCGGCGTCGCTCGCGAGCGGCGCCTTGCGGCACACGAGCGCGTATTCATGCGTGCGATCGGTGGCCCCGGCGCCGTGCGGTGCGGGGCCGTCCGCCCGTTCGTAGATCAGCACGCGTTCCTCGTGCAGCACGAAGCGCTCGCCGAGTAGCCGCGCGACATCCCACGCGAGCGGCACGAAGCGGCCGCCGATGCGCAGGTTCTGCGCCATCGCGATGCACCAGCCGCCCGGTTCGAGCAGCGCGTGCACGCCGGCGAACACGTTGCGCATCCGTTCGAGATACGGCGCGTAATAGTCGACGCCGTACAGTTGTCCGTCGCTCGGGCGGCCGGGCAGCCCGCTGCAGCCGAAGTACGGCACGCTCGTCAGGCATAGCGTGAACGGGCCGCCCGCGTCGCGCGCGGCAGCCTGCGTCGCGTCGCCCGACAGGTCGCCGGCCAGCACCGGATAGCGGGGAGATGCGGCGCCGGCGCGCGCGAGCCGTTCGCGTGCGAATGCGACGCGCTGCGGATCGATTTCGACGCCGAGCGCCGGCACGCCGCAGCGTGCTGCGGCGACGAGCGTCGTGCCGAAGCCGCCGAACGGATCGACGATCCAGCCGCCCGGCGTCGCGTGGCTGCCGATGAACGGCACCATCTGCTCGACCCAGCCGCAATCGCGCGCGTCGAACGAATCGCGGGCACGCAGATCGGCGGGCAGGGTGGTGTCGGCGGCCTCGTCGGTCAGGCGCAACCAGCTAGTCACGGGGGGCATCGCTGCTCCAGAGAATGTCGCGCGTCGGCTGCCAGCCCGCGCACAGGTTGCCGTTCGGGTGAAACACGAGCTTGTACACCGCGTCGCGCAATTCGTGTTCGCGCATCGCGCCGTAGTCGGAGGTTTCGAACACGACGTCGAGGCCGTCCCGATGCGCCCAGCGCGCGTTCCAGAAGTAGTAGCCGCCCGTCAGCTCGATCGGCTCGTATTGCGCGGAAAACGCGCGGTCGGCCGCGCACGCGAGCAGCAATGCGTCGATCGGAACGCGCGCGCGGTCGATATGGCGCCGCGTCGCATTGTGCCGGTAGGTATCGGGCAGCGCCGAGAATTCGCGGAAGATCACCGAGCGGGCGCCGAGCGCGCGGGCGTGGGCGACATAGCGCAGCACGTCCGCCGGCGTCTCGATGCCGCCGCGCTGCACGATGCAGACGAGCTTGACCGGGAAGTGCGCGCGCGCGGCGGCGAAGGCCGCCTCGAACGCGGGCTGGTGCATGATGCGCTGGCCGGGCCGAAAGCGCATGATCGACTGGTTCACGTCGTCGCGGTCGTGATGACGGGACCATTCGAGCCACGACAGCCCGAAGCCCGCGAGCGCGGGCAGCAGTGCGTCGCGATGCTCGACGAGGCCGGCGCCGTTCGTGTACAGCACGCTGCCGTTCGCGTCCGGACCGTCGTCGCCGGCTGCGCGCAGCGTCGCGACGAGCGACAGCAGCCAGTGCGGATCGTCCGTGTTCTCGAGCCCCGACAGCGAATACGACAGCGGCACGCCGCGCAGCGCCCGCAGCGCACGGCGAAGCGTGTCGAAATAGTCGGCCGGCGGCCGCAGGCTTGCCGCCATCGGCCCCGCCGCGGTGTCGTCGACGAGCGTTTCCGAGCAGAACCGGCAGCGTGCGGAGCAGGGCCGCGCGGCCGCGTACGGCGTGAACGTGAGCGGCTGCGCGAAGCGCAGCGTGCGGTCGGCAATGGTGTGGACATGCCATCGGCCGGCGTCGGCGGCGGGCGGTTCGCGCAAGGCGAGCCACGCGAAGCGCTGCGCGAGCGTGTCGAACGCGCGGCTGCGCGCGACGAGCGGCGCGACGGCGTTCGCGTCGGCAATCGGCACGAGCGGAATCGTCATCGGCGCGCGCGCATCGCGCGTGCGCGGCAAAGCGCGCGTCCGTTCGGTGGACGGGGCGTCGGGTGCGTTTGTCATATCGTTGTTGTGACGAGGAGCCCGCCGCCACGGCCTGGGTCGACCGCTCGATCGATGCGGTCTTCGGAATCCGGCGGGTCCGATGCAGCCGCTATGGTAACGGAACGCGGCCGCGCGCCACGCGGGGCAGGGCATCTTCGCGCCGCGGCATGAAAAAAGCCCCGCACGAAACGTGCGGGGCTTTTTTGCGCAAGCGGTGTTGCGTGTCGCTTACTTCACGCGCATGCCGGGCTTCGCGCCGCTGTGCGGCTCGAGGATGTACAGGCCCGGTTCCGCCTTCTCGTCGGCTGCCGACGCGGCGAGCACCATCCCTTCGGAGAGCCCGAACTTCATCTTGCGCGGCGCGAGGTTCGCGACCATCACCGTCAGCTTGCCGACGAGCTGCTCGGGCTGGTACGCGGACTTGATGCCCGAGAACACGTTGCGGGTCTTTTCCTCGCCGATGTCGAGCGTGAGCTGCAGCAGCTTGTCCGACCCTTCGACGGCCTGGCACGCGACAATTTTCGCGATGCGCAGGTCGACCTTCGCGAAATCGTCGATCGAGATCGGGCCGTCGTCGGCGCCGTTCGCGGCGGCCGGCTGCGCGCTTGCCTTGGCGTTCTTCGCGCCCTTCGACTCCTTGGCGGCGTTGGCGCCCGCGGCTGCGGCGCCGGCGGCGTCGGCCTGCAGCGAATCGCGGTTCGCGGCGAGCAGCGCATCGATCTGCTTCGGGTCGACGCGCGTCATCAGGTGCTGGTACGCCTTGATCGGCTGTGCCGACGACAGCGGCTTCGCGGCATCGGCCCACGTGAGCGGCGCGATTCCGAAGAACGCCTCGACGGATTCGGCGACACGCGGCATCACCGGCTTCAGCGCGAGCGACAGCAGGCGGAACGCCTCGAGGCTCACGCTGCAGGTTTCGTGCAGCGCAACCGCGTTGGCCGGATCCTTTGCGAGTTCCCACGGCTTCGCGCCGTCGACGTACGCGTTCACTTCGTCCGCGAGCTCCATCGTGTGGCGCAGCGCGCGGCCGTATTCACGCGCTTCGTAGTTCGCGGCGATGTGCTCAATCGCGTCGCGCAGCTTCGCGACGAGCGGATGATTCATCGCGCTGTCTTGCACGCGGCCGTCGAAACGCTTGATCAGGAAGCCCGCCGCGCGGCTCGCGATGTTCACGTACTTGCCGACGAGGTCGCTGTTCACGCGGGCCTGGAAGTCTTCGAGGTTCAGGTCGAGGTCTTCCATCGTCGCGTTCAGCTTCGCGGCGAAGTAGTAGCGCAGCCATTCGGGGTTCAGGCCCGTGTCGATGTAGCTCTGCGCTGTGATGAACGTGCCGCGCGACTTCGACATCTTCGCGCCGTCGACCGTCAGGAAGCCGTGCGCGAACACGTTGGTCGGCGTGCGATGGCCCGAGAATTCGAGCATCGCCGGCCAGAACAGCGTGTGGAAATACAGGATGTCCTTGCCGATGAAGTGGTACTGCTCGGCGGTCGAGCCCGAGCGGATCCATGCGTCGAAGTCGATGCCCTTGCGGTCGCACAGGTTCTTGAAGCTCGCGTAGTAGCCGACCGGCGCGTCGAGCCACACGTAGAAGTACTTGCCGGGCGCGCCCGGGATCTCGAAGCCGAAGTACGGCGCGTCGCGCGAGATGTCCCAGTCGGCGAGCTTGGCTTCGCCGGCATCGCCGAGCCATTCGCGCATCTTGTTGGTGGCTTCGGGCTGCGCGAGGCCGCTGACCCATTCGCGCAGGAACGACTCGCAGCGCGGGTCGGACAGGCGGAAGAAGTAGTGCGTCGACTTCTTGCGCACCGGCGTCGCGCCGGACACGACCGAGTACGGGTTCAGCAGTTCGGTCGGCAGGTAGGTCGAGCCGCACACTTCGCAGTTGTCGCCGTACTGGTCCTTCGCGTGGCACTTCGGGCACTCGCCCTTGATGAAGCGGTCCGGCAGGAACATTTCCTTGACGGGGTCGTACGCCTGCTCGATCTCGCGCTCGGCGATCAGGTCGTTTTCCTTCAGCGCGAGATAGATCTTCTCGCTCAGCACGCGGTTCTCGTCCGAATCGGTCGAGTAGAAGTTGTCGAACGACACACCGAAGCTGTCGAAGTCGCGCTTGTGCTCGGCCCATACGCGATCGATCAGCTGCTTCGGCGTGAGGCCTTCCTTCTCCGCACGCAGCATGACCGGCGTGCCGTGCGTATCGTCGGCGCCGATGTAGTAGACCTCGTGGCCATGCATTCGCAGCGTCCGCACCCAGATGTCGGTCTGGATGTACTCGACCAGGTGGCCGATGTGGATCTGCCCGTTGGCATAGGGCAGTGCGGACGTAACGAGGATCTGGCGGCTGCCTTGCGGCGCCGCAGCCTGCACGGAAGTGAGGTCGGATGCGGACATAGGGTCTGTAGAAGAACAGCGGAAACGACGGAGGAAACTGCGATTCTAGCAGGGGCGCGCGCAGGTCAGTCAGGGGCGGTGCCGCAGGCAGGGCGGCGCAAGGAGGCGGGAGCGTCGGGCGGACGGGCGTGGCGGCGTTATGTTGCGGCGCAGCACGCATTTTCCGGGCAAAAAAAACCGGGGCGGATACAGCCCCGGAGCAACAACGACAAGAGGAGAATGGTGACGCGCCGGCAGCGCCAGCCGCGTACCGTAAAGACAGACCGCGGGTTACGACAGAAGTTCGAAATTTTTTTCGATTTGTTGACGGTCCCGCGGCGAGCCTTGTGTGACGGGGCCGAGCGCCCGGCGCGCGCCCCCGTTTCCTCTCGCTACGCTGCTTACTGGTGCTGCTGCGGTGCGCGCAGGTAGATCTCGACGCGGCGGTTTTGCGCGCGGCCGGCTTCGGTCGCGTTGTCCGCGATCGGGTTCGACGCGCCCATGCCCTGGGCCGACAGGCGGCCGCCGGCGACGCCGCGCTGCACGAGCGCGTTCACGACGCTCTGCGCACGGTTCTGCGACAGCGTCTGGTTCAGCTGCGCCGAACCCGTGCTGTCCGTGTAGCCGACGATCGAGGCCGTCACTTGCGGGTTCTGGTTCAGCGTCGTCGCCAGGTCGTTCAGGAGCGGCGTGAAGGCCGGCGTGATCGCGTACTGGTTCGTCGCGAACGTCACCGAGCTCGGCACGTTCAGCTTCAGCGAGCCGTCCGGCTGCTCGGTCACTTGCGTGCCCGTCTGTGCTGCCGACGGCGCGAGCTTGTTCTTGATCGCTTGCCAGTTGTAACCCGTCACGCCACCCACCAGTGCGCCGACGCCCGCGCCGATCGCCGCGCCCTTACCGCCGCCGGCCAGTGCGCCGATGCCCGCGCCCAGCGCCGCACCCGAGCCGGTGCCGACGGCCGTGTTGGTGCCTTGCTGCGTGGCGCAGCCTGCCAGCAGTGCGCCGGCGAGTGCGAAGACGGACAGGCGAGTCGCGATTTTCATGTTCATCTTGGATTCCTCTCTTGGTTGAACGAGTCGACAACGACGACAAACAACAGTTACGGCTCCCTACGCGGGCCGCCCGAAAAAGGAGGGCGGGCCCGCGCTCGCGGCAGCCGCGGAGGCGGCCGCATGCCCTGTTCGCCAGCGTGGCTGTTCGGACAGGGTGACGCGTCAGCCTCTACAATATAGGCGGTTGGCGGCCGATTTGGCCCCATAGCGTGCCGCACGCGAAGATTGCTCCGCCGCGCGCGTTCGCGCAATGGCGTGCAACAGATTCTTTCACTTTTCCCGTTTTTCGCAGCGTTATTTGATATTTCTTGACGTTCGTGCGCGAAAAAAACGTTTTCACGGAGTTTCGATGAGCATTGACCGGGCACAAGTCGACGCCGCACTGGCGGCTGTCGTCGACCCCAATACCGGCCGTCCGTACGCGGCGAACAAGGGCGTGCGCAACGTCGCGATCGACGGCGACGTCGTGGCGGTCGACGTGGTGCTCGGCTATCCGGCGCGCAGCCAGCACGACGACGTGCGCGCGCGCATCGCCGATGCGCTGAAGGGCGTGGCGGGCGTGCGCGACGCACGCGTCGCCGTGTCGCAGGAGATCGTCGCGCACACGGTACAGCGCGGCGTGAAGCTGCTGCCCAACGTGAAGAACATCGTCGCGGTCGCATCGGGCAAGGGCGGCGTCGGCAAGAGCACGACGGCCGTGAACCTGGCGCTCGCGCTCGCCGCGGAAGGCGCATCGGTCGGCATTCTCGACGCCGATATCTACGGCCCGTCGCTGCCGACGATGCTCGGCATTCACGGCCAGCGCCCGGAGTCGCCCGACAATCAGTCGATGAACCCGCTGGTCGGCCACGGCCTGCAGGCGAACTCGATCGGTTTTCTGATCGAGGAAGACAACCCGATGGTGTGGCGCGGCCCGATGGCGACGTCCGCGCTCGAGCAACTGCTGCGCCAGACCAACTGGCGCGAGCTCGACTACCTGATCGTCGACATGCCGCCGGGCACGGGCGACATCCAGCTCACGCTCGCGCAGCGCGTGCCGGTGACGGGCGCCGTGATCGTGACGACGCCGCAGGACATCGCGTTGCTCGACGCGAAGAAGGGCCTGAAGATGTTCGAGAAGGTCGGGATTCCGATTCTCGGTATCGTCGAGAACATGAGCATCCACGTCTGCTCGAACTGCGGCCACGAAGAGCACATCTTCGGCGCCGGCGGGGCCGAGCGGATGGCGAAAGATTACGACGTGAACGTGCTCGGCAGCCTGCCGCTCGACATCGCGATCCGCGAGCGCGCGGACAGCGGGACGCCGACGGTCGCGGCCGAACCGGACGGCGCGCTGGCGCGCCGCTACCGCGACATCGCGCGCGGCGTGGCGCTGGCAATTGCCGAGCGTTCGCGCGACATGACGTCGAAGTTCCCGTCGATCGTTGTTCAAAATACGTAAAACCCTTGCGGGGCGGGGCCTCACGCTGTTTACGGCGCCGCGAGGCGCGGTATCATGGCGACTTTTCCCGGGTCCCTTTACCCGCCCGGCATGGCCGCCGTGTCGAACGGCCGCCAGCCGGCATGAGGATCGAATGAACCAACGACATCACGGCGTGCGCGCCGGCCGCGCGCGGCGCGCGCTGCTGGCCGCCGCCGCGCTGGGCCTGCTGGCCGGCTGTACCTCTTTTTCCTCGTCGCACGAAAAGCGCGCCGACGCGCAGTTGCAGCCGACCGTCGGCTCGCAGACGCGCGGCGCGGTGACGTTCGTCGAGCGCCCGGACGGCGTCCAGGTCACCTACAACCTGGCCGGCCTGCCGCCGAACAGCGATCACGCGCTGCAGGTGCACGAACGCGGCGACTGCAACGCGGGCGACGGTTCGAGCGCCGGCCAGGTGTTCGCGCCGGCCGCCGACCGGCTGCGCGCGGGCGCGCGCGTCGCCGGCGATCTCGGCAACATCCATGCGGACGCGAATGGCGTCGCGGCCGGTTTCATCGTCGCTCCCGATCTGGCCCTCGACGGCGTGCGCTCCGCGCTGAACCGCGCG
The DNA here is from genome assembly GCF_003366075.1 of Burkholderia sp. IDO3. Taxonomy (NCBI): domain Bacteria; kingdom Pseudomonadati; phylum Pseudomonadota; class Betaproteobacteria; order Burkholderiales; family Burkholderiaceae; genus Burkholderia; species Burkholderia sp. IDO3. Next base: position 2,761,936 of record NZ_CP028963.1, on the reverse strand, counting down.
GTGCTGGTCCACCGCGATTCCAGCGATCCCGCGTTTCCGCAGCACGGCGCGGGGCCCGCGCTCGCGTGCGGCGTGATCCGTTGACGGCCGCTGCGTGCGCGAGCCGATGATCGCGTAAAATGTGCGCCTTTCCGGGTCGCTGCTTCGCGCCAGTGGCCCTTACCGACTGTCACGCAGCGTTTCCAGGCGCCCCGATATGAAACGACCCCAACGCTCACTTCGTTCGCTGTCCCCCGAGGGGACGGCCAGCCGCCCACGGCCGGCTTTGCAAAGCCGGCCGGCTGCGCAGGCGCAGAGCGATGCTCTGCGAATGCCCTGCTACGCCCTTGGGACGGCCCGGCGGAGGTCGGCATGAGTATCAAGTCCGACAAGTGGATTCGGCGCATGGCCGAAGAGCACAAGATGATCGAGCCGTTCGTGCCCGATCAGGTTCGCGCGTCCGAGGACGGTCGCAGGATCGTCAGCTACGGCACGTCGAGCTACGGCTACGACATCCGCTGCGCGGACGAATTCAAGATCTTCACGAACATCAACTCGACGATCGTCGATCCGAAGAACTTCGACGAGGGTTCGTTTGTCGATTTCAAGGGCGACGTGTGCATCATCCCGCCGAACTCGTTCGCGCTGGCCCGCACCGTCGAATATTTCCGCATCCCGCGCACCGTGCTGACCGTCTGCCTCGGCAAGTCGACGTACGCGCGCTGCGGGATCATCGTCAACGTGACACCGTTCGAGCCCGAGTGGGAAGGCTACGTCACGCTGGAATTCTCGAATACCACGCCGCTGCCGGCGAAGATCTACGCGAACGAAGGTGTCGCGCAGGTGCTGTTCTTCGAAAGCGACGAAGTGTGCGACGTGTCGTACGCCGATCGCGGCGGCAAGTATCAGGGTCAGCGCGGTGTCACGCTGCCGAAAACCTGATCTGGTTGCATAACGTCTCACCAGTTTCCGGGTGACCGCTGCGCGTGACGCGCCGCGGTCGTTCTTTTTGGAGAATCGCCCATGAAGTTTCGTTTCCCCGTCGTCATCATCGACGAAGATTTCCGCTCCGAGAACATCTCGGGCTCCGGCATCCGGGCGTTGGCCGAAGCGATCGAGAAGGAGGGCGTCGAAGTCCTCGGCCTCACGAGCTACGGCGATCTGACGTCGTTCGCGCAGCAGTCGAGCCGCGCGTCGTGCTTCATCCTGTCGATCGACGACGACGAACTCATGCTCGGCGAGACGGGCCCGGACGGCGAACTGCCGGAACTGGCGACCGCGATCATCGAGCTGCGTGCGTTCGTGACCGAAGTGCGCCGCCGCAACGCGGACATTCCGATCTTCCTGTACGGCGAGACGCGCACGTCGCGCCATCTGCCGAACGACATCCTGCGCGAACTGCACGGCTTCATCCACATGTTCGAGGACACGCCGGAATTCGTCGCGCGCCACATCATCCGCGAGGCGAAGGTCTATCTGGACTCGCTCGCGCCGCCGTTCTTCAAGGAACTGGTGAAATACGCGGACGAAGGCTCGTACTCGTGGCACTGCCCGGGCCACTCGGGCGGCGTTGCGTTCCTGAAGAACCCGCTCGGCCAGATGTTCCACCAGTTCTTCGGCGAGAACATGCTGCGCGCGGACGTGTGCAACGCCGTCGACGAACTCGGCCAGCTGCTCGATCACACGGGCCCGGTCGCGGCGTCCGAGCGCAACGCGGCGCGCATCTTCAGCGCGGACCACCTGTTCTTCGTGACCAACGGCACGTCGACGTCGAACAAGATCGTCTGGCACGCGACGGTCGCACCCGGCGACATCGTGCTGGTCGACCGCAACTGCCACAAGTCGATCCTGCACGCGATCACGATGACGGGCGCGATTCCGGTGTTCCTCACGCCGACGCGCAACCACTTCGGCATCATCGGGCCGATCCCGCGCGACGAATTCAAGCCGGAGAACATCCGCAAGAAGATCGACGCGAACCCGTTCGCGCGCGAGGCGATGCGCCAGAATCCGGAGATGAAGCCGCGCATCCTGACGATCACGCAGAGCACGTACGACGGTGTCGTCTACAACGTCGAGATGATCAAGGATCTGCTCGGCGACCTGCTCGACACGCTGCACTTCGACGAAGCGTGGCTGCCGCACGCGACGTTCCACGATTTCTACCGCGACATGCACGCGATCGGCGACGGCCGTCCGCGCACGGGCGCGCTCGTGTTCGCGACGCACTCGACGCACAAGCTGCTCGCGGGCATTTCGCAGGCGTCGCAGATCGTCGTGCAGGATTCCGAGAACCGCACGTTCGACAAGCACCGCTTCAACGAGGCGTACCTGATGCACACGTCGACGAGCCCGCAGTACGCGATCATCGCGTCGTGCGACGTCGCGGCGGCGATGATGGAGCCGCCGGGCGGCACCGCGCTCGTCGAGGAATCGATCGCCGAGGCGATCGACTTCCGCCGCGCGATGCGCAAGGTCGACGCCGAATACGGCGACGACTGGTTCTTCAGCGTGTGGGGCCCGGACGACCTGTCCGAAGAGGGCATCGGCTCGCGCGAAGACTGGATGCTGAAGCCGAACGACCACTGGCACGGCTTCGGCCCGCTCGCGGACGGCTTCAACATGCTCGACCCGATCAAGGCGACGATCATCACGCCGGGGCTCGACGTCGACGGCGAGTTCGGCGAGACGGGCATCCCGGCCGCGATCGTCACGAAGTACCTGGCCGAGCACGGGATCATCGTCGAGAAGACCGGCCTGTACTCGTTCTTCATCATGTTCACGATCGGCATCACGAAGGGCCGCTGGAACTCGATGGTGACCGAGCTGCAGCAGTTCAAGGACGACTACGACAACAACCAGCCGCTGTGGCGCGTGCTGCCGGAATTCGTCGCGCAGCATCCGCGCTACGAGCGTGTCGGCCTGCGCGACCTGTGCACGCAGATCCACGACGTGTACCGTGCGAACGACATCGCGCGCCTGACGACGGAGATGTACCTGTCGGACATGGAGCCGGCGATGAAGCCGTCGGACGCGTTCGCGAAGCTCGCGCACCGCAAGATCGACCGGGTGCCGCTCGACGAGCTCGAAGGCCGCGTGACGAGCATCCTGCTCACGCCGTACCCGCCGGGCATTCCGCTGCTGATCCCGGGCGAGCGCTTCAACAAGACGATCGTGAACTACCTGCGGTTCGCGCGCGACTTCAACGAGCGCTTCCCGGGCTTCCACACCGACATCCACGGCCTCGTCGCGGAAGACCTGAACGGTCGCGTCGAGTACTTCGTCGACTGCGTGCGCGACTGATGGCGACGCATGGACGAATCCGGGCGATGCGCGCGGCGCTGGCCGCGCTCGTCGTCTGGGCGACGTGGCTGGCGGGGCCGACCGGGTTGAATGCGGCGCACGCGGAAGTTGCCGCTGCCGACCCGATCGACGTCGCGATGCGGCAGTGTCTCGCGCGACGCGACCGGTCGTCGACGGCCGGCCAGATCCAGTGCATGGGCGAAGCGCAGCAGCAGTGGCAGGCGGTGATGGATGGCGCGTACCAGCGCCTGTCGAAGGATGCGCCGGCCGATGCGAAGCGCGGCTGGCAGGACAGTCAGCGCCGCTGGGTCACGTGGCGCAAGGATGAACTGCATTTGCTGAAGGCGGTGTACGACACGACGCGCGGGACCGCGTACACGATGTCGAGCGCCGACATGCAGCTGCAGCCGGTGCGCGATCGCGCGCTCGCGCTGCGCGCGGCGGCCGACCGTTATGCGCCGCCTGCCGCGGCGACGAGCGGCGCGAGCGCGGCGCAAGGCGCTGCCGCCGGCGGCAAGCCGGCGAATGGCGCGCGCGACCCGGCGATCCAGCGCGTGCGGCCGTGCGTGCAGGATGCCGCGTGCGAGCACGCGGTATTCGACCTGAACCGCTATTACCAGAAGCTGCGCCGCAAGATGCCCGCGCATTCGGCCACGACGCTCGTGCGCGCGCAGCGCGCGTGGGTGGCGTTCCGCGATGCGACGGCGCCGCTCGTCGGCGAGGACGGGCGGGTCGACCTGATCGGCGCGCGCATCGCGACGATGAAACGGCTGTCGGAGACGGCCGGCAACAAGTAACGCGCGGGCCGCGACGGCGATCGTGCGCGACAACGCAAAACGGGCACCCTCGGGTGCCCGTTTTGCATTCGGGGCGCTGCGTGACGTGTTTACGCGGGCTGCTGCGTATCGAGGCGGCCGAACCACGACGGCACGAGCGTGACCGCGTCGTCGAGCGAGGCGAGCACGTGCAGGCTCAGCGCGACGATCTCGGGCGTGGGCGCCTTCAGGTCCGGCACGGTGACGACCGATGCGCCGGCGCCGGCCGCCGACTGCGCGCCGAAGTCGCTGTCCTCGAAGGCGACGCATGCGTGCGCCGGCACGCCGAGGCGTTCGGCCGCGAGCCGGTAGACGGCCGGGTCGGGCTTGCCGCGCGAGACTTCGTCGCCGCCCGCGATCGCGCGGAAGAACGGCAGCACGCCGACCGCATCGAGGCGCGCGCGGATCACGTCGCGTGCGGACGACGATGCGACCGCGCACGGAATGCCGGCCTGCGCGAGCGTCTCGAGCAGCGCGAGTGCGCCGGACTTCAGCGGAAACTTCGGATGAGGTTCGGGCGCGGCGAGCTGCTCGCGTACGCGGGTGCGCACGGCGTCGAACGTGTCGGGGTTGCCGATCAGCCGCGCGAGGATCACCTGGCCTTCGGCGAACGAGCGGCCGACGATCTGCAGGTAGTCGATCTCGGTCAGCACGACGCCGTGGGCGTTCGACACGTCGATCCACGTGTTCATGATGGTCCGCTCGGAATCGACGAGCAGGCCGTCCATGTCGAAGAGCGCGGCGGAGAAAATCATCGGCGGTATCCGGGAAGCGGGGAAGGCGACGGGCGGCGCGACGGCCGCCCGGATGAAAAACGGACGCCGAAGGCGTCCGTTCGTGACAGCAGGCTTACTTGCCGAGCGCGGCGCGGGCGGCCTTGACCGCCGCACGCACCTGGTCGGGCGCGGTGCCGCCCGGGTGATTGCGGCTCGCGACCGACCCTTCGAGCGTCAGATAGCCGAACACGTCGTCGCCGATCAGGTGCGCGACGTTCGGCAGCTCCTGCTTCATCTCGTCGAGCGTCAGGTCGGCGAGATCGATCCCGCGGTCGTCGCAGATCTTCACCGCGTGCGCGACGGCTTCGTGCGCGTCACGGAACGGCAGGCCGCGCTTCACGAGGTAGTCGGCGAGGTCGGTGGCGGTCGAGAAGCCCTGCAGCGCGGCCGCGCGCATCGCGTCCGGCTTCACGGTGATGCCCGCGACCATTTCCGCGAAGATCCGCAGCGTGTCGGCGACGGTGTCGACCGTGTCGAACAGCGGTTCCTTGTCTTCCTGGTTGTCCTTGTTGTACGCGAGCGGCTGGCCCTTCATCAGCGTGAGGAGCGCCATCAGGTGGCCGTTCACGCGGCCGGTCTTGCCGCGCGCGAGCTCGGGCACGTCCGGGTTCTTCTTCTGCGGCATGATCGAGCTGCCGGTGCAGAAGCGGTCGGCGATGTCGATGAAGCCGACGCGCGGGCTCATCCACAGCACGAGTTCCTCGGAGAAGCGCGACACGTGCGTCATCACGAGCGCGGATGCCGCCGTGAATTCGATCGCGAAATCGCGATCCGACACCGCGTCGAGCGAGTTCGCGCAGATGCCGTCGAAGCCGAGCGTCTTCGCGACCGCGTGACGGTCGATCGGGTAGCTGGTGCCCGCCAGCGCGGCCGCGCCGAGCGGCAGGCGGTTCACGCGGGTGCGGCAGTCGCGCATGCGTTCCGCGTCGCGCGTGAACATTTCCACGTAGGCGAGCAGGTGATGGCCGAACGTGACGGGCTGCGCGACCTGCAGGTGCGTGAAGCCCGGCATGATCGTGTCCGCGTTCGTCTCGGCGAGGTCGATCAGTGCGCCGCGCAGGTCGGTCAGCAGGCCGCCGATGCGGTCGATCTCGCCGCGCAGCCACAGACGGATGTCGGTCGCGACCTGGTCGTTGCGCGAGCGGCCCGTGTGCAGGCGCTTGCCGGCGTCGCCGATCAGTGCGGTCAGGCGCGCCTCGATGTTCAGGTGGACGTCTTCCAGGTCGAGCTGCCATTCGAATTCGCCGCGCTCGATCTCGCCCTTGATCTGTGCCATCCCGCGTTCGATCGCGGCGAGGTCGTCGGCGCTGATGATCTTCTGCGCCGCGAGCATGCTCGCGTGCGCGAGCGAGCCGGCGATGTCGACGAGCGCGAGGCGCTTGTCGAAAAACACCGACGACGTGTAGCGCTTGACCAGCTCCGACATCGGTTCCGAGAAGCGGGCCGACCAGGCCTCGCCCTTTTTGTGCAGTTGGGACGTCATGGCGATTCTTCGAAGGGGAGTTGGGCGGCGTGCGCCGCCGAGGGAATCCCGCAATTCTAACATTCGCGGGGCGGCCCGCCGGCCTTTGCCGGCGCGGGCCGCTCGCTCAGTCGCGCACGAGGACCACGAGCTTCAGGTCTTCCCGGTGCGCGGGCTTCAGCGTGATCTGCTGGTACACGAGGCGGCCGTCGGCCGGGTGGTCGAACTCGCGCAGGCCGCCTTCGCGCTCGAACACGTCCTGCGACGCCCAGTACTGCGCGAACGCGTCGCTGCCGGCCATCAGCGCGTCGATCAGCGCGCGGGTCGGCGCGTCGGCCAGATGGCGGATCGAGTCGGCGCGGAATTCGGCCGCGAGGCGCCGCGCCCGGGTGTCCCAGTCGACGATCAGCGTGCGCGCGGCCGGCGACATGAACGTGAAGCGCAGCAGGTTGCGGTCGTGCTCGCCGTCGAGCCAGCCGGTAAACAGCGCCGCGGCCGGCGTATTCCACGCGAGCGCGTTCCATTGGCGGTCGAGCACGTAGGCGGGCGTGGCGATCGCGGCGACGGTCGCCGCGAGCGTCGGCGGCAGGTCGCCGGCCGCGACGTCGGGCTCGGCCGGGTCGCGCTGCGCGGCGAGCTCGAACAGGTACGCGCGCTCGGCCTTCGACAGCTGCAATGCGACGGCGATCCGCGCGAGCGCGTCGGCCGACGCCGACACCGGGCGGCCCTGCTCGATCCACGTGTACCAGGTCGGGCTGACGCCGCAGAGCTGCGCGACTTCCTCGCGCCGCAGGCCCGGCGTGCGGCGGCGCGGGCCGGGCGGCAGGCCGACGGCCTGCGGCGACAGCCGTTCGCGGTGCGCGCGGATGAATTCGCCGAGCGCGCGGGCGGGCGTCGCGTCGAGTGGCGGGTTGGGAGCGGAGGACGACGGGTTCATGCGAAAACGGCTGAAACGACGAAAAAGGGAAAAAAGGCGCTGGGTGCGGCAAGCATCAGGCAGGTGTAACGAATACCAGAATAACTGCTTAACTTGTACTGGTACAAGCGCGGCCCTATTGTAGCGATTCGCGCGCTGGCAAGCAGCGAGCGCCCCACCACAAGAAGGAGCGAACGATGAAACACCACGATCAGGTCGCCGACGCATTCGGCACGACGGCCGCCGCCTATCTGACGAGCACGGTCCACGCGACGGGCGCGGATCTGCAGGCGCTGGCCGACGCCGTGCGCGCGACGCCCGATGCCGCGGTGCTCGATCTCGGCTGCGGCGCGGGCCACGCGAGCTTCGCGGTCGCGCCGCACGTGCGCGACGTGGTCGCTTACGATCTCGCCGCGCCGATGCTCGCGACCGTCGACGGCGCCGCGCGCGAACGCGGGCTCGCGAACGTCCGCACGCAGCAGGGCCCGGCCGAGCGGTTGCCGTTCGACGCGGGAACCTTCGACTGGGCGGTGAGCCGGATGAGCGCGCACCACTGGCACGACGTGCGCGCGGCGCTCGCCGAGGTGCGCCGCGTGCTCAAGCCGGGCGGCCGCGTGCTGATGATCGACATCGCGGGCAACGACCATCCGCTGCTCGACACGTATCTGCAGGCCGCGGAAGTGTTGCGCGACGCGTCCCACGTGCGCGATTACCGTGCCGACGAGTGGCTCGCGATGTTCCGCGGCGCCGGGTTCGATGCACACGTGGAGAGCCGCTGGCGCCTGCCGATCGATTTCGATACGTGGGTCGAGCGCATCCGCACGCCGGCCGACAGCGTCGCGGGTATTCGCGCGCTGTGGGCGCACGCGCCCGACGAGGTGCGCGGCTACTACGCGGTGCAGGCGGACGGATCGTTCGAGCACGACGCGTTGCTGATCGACGCGCAATGAGTATGCGGCGCGGCGGCTCGCACCGTCGCGCTGCCCGATGAAAAAAGCCTCGATACGCGCAGGCCGCGTATCGAGGCTTTCGATTTGCACCGCCGGCCGGCGCGGGGCGAACCCGCGCCGCACGCGGATCAGCCCGTATTGCGCAGGCCGGCCGCGATCCCGTTGATGGTCAGGTGAATCCCGCGACGCAGCCGCGCGTTCGTGTCGCCCGCGCGGTGACGCTTGATCAGCTCCACCTGCAGGTGGTTCAGCGGATCGAGATACGGGAAGCGGTTCTTGATCGAACGCGCGAGCAGCGGGTTGGTCGCGAGGCGGCCTTCGTGCCCCGTGATTTCCGCGAGCGCCTGCGACGTGCGCTCCCATTCCGCGACGATCCGCTCGAACACGTGCTTGCGCAGCTTGCGATCGGCAACGAGCTGCGCGTAGCGCGACGCGACCGCGAGATCGGTCTTCGCGAGCACCATGTCCATGTTCGACAGCAGGTTCGCGAAGAACGGCCAGGTCTTGTTCATCTTCTTGAGCAGCGTGACGCGCTTCGCGCGTTCGGCCGCGTCCTGCGCGCCGTCGAGATACGCGCTCACCGCGCTGCCGAAGCCGTACCAGCCCGTCAGCAGCAGCCGGCACTGACCCCACGAGAAGCCCCACGGAATCGCGCGCAGATCCTCGATCTTGCGGTGCTTCGGATCCTGCAGCTTGCGCGACGCCGGACGGCTGCCGATGTTCAGTTCGGCGATCTCGGTGATCGGCGTCGACGAGAAGAAGTAGTCGGTGAAGCCCGGCGTTTCATAGACGAGCGCGCGATACGACGCCATCGCGGCGTCGGACAGCGTCTGCATCGCGGCTTCGAACGCGGGCAGTTGCGCGGGCGCGTTCGACTGCGGCAGCAGCGATGCCTCCAGCGTGGCCGCCACGACCGTTTCGAGGTTGCGCCGGCCGATCTCGGGGTTCGCGAACTTGCTCGCGATCACCTCGCCCTGTTCGGTCAGGCGGATCTGGCCGTTCACGGTGCCCGGCGGCTGCGACAGGATCGCCTGGTAGGTCGGGCCGCCTCCGCGGCCGACCGTGCCGCCGCGGCCGTGGAACAGGCGCAGCGTGATCTTGCGTTCGCGGAACAGGTCGACGAGCGCGAGTTCCGCGCGATACAGCTCCCAGTTCGACGTGAGGAAACCGCCGTCCTTGTTGGAGTCCGAGTAGCCGAGCATCACTTCCTGTTCGGCGCCCTGGTGCGCGATCAGCGCGTCGACGCCCGGCAGTGCGAAGTACTCGCGCATGATGCGCGCGGCGTCGCGCAGGTCGGGGATCGTCTCGAACAGCGGGATCACCATCAGGCCGCTCTTCGCATTGCCGCCGAGCGTGCCGTCGAGCAGGCCCGTCTCCTTCTGCAGCAGCAGCACCTCGACGAGGTCGCTGACGGTTTCCGTGTGCGAAATGATGTAGTTGCGTACCGCGCGCGGGCCGAACTGCGCGCGCACGTCGCGCGCCTTCTCGAACACGCCGAGCTCGCTTTGCGCGAGCGCCGAGTATTCGAGGTACGGCGAGCGCAGCGGACGCGGATCGGCGAGCGCGGCGAGCAGCACGCGCAGCTTGTCTTCCTCGGCGAGCGCCGCGTAGTCGGCTTCGACGCCCGCGCGCGCAAACAGCTCGGCGACCACGGATTCGTGGATGTCGGAGCTCTGGCGCAGGTCGATGCTCGCGAGGTGGAAGCCGAACACTTCGGCCGCGCGCATGAGCGGCGCGAGCCGCGGTGCGGCGAGCGGCGTGCCGTGATGCTCGTCGAGCGATGCGGTCAGCACCTTCAGGTCGGCGACGAACGCTTCGGAATCCGCGTACGGCACGGCGCGCACCGGCGGCGCACCGCGGCCCGCGCTGCGCACCGGCACCGTGCCTTCGCCGAGACGCACGCGCGCGCTCGCGGCGAGTCGCGTGTAGATGCCGATCAGCGCGCGGCGGTACGGTTCGTCGACGCGATGCGGCGACTGGTCGGGCGAGGCGGCCGCGAGCGCCTTCACCGCGTCGTTCGCGCCGACCAGCAGGTTCGATACCGACAACTCGGCGCCGAGCTTGTGCACCTGTTCCAGATAGTGTTCGAGGATCACCGCGGCCTGGCGGGTGATCGCTTCGTCGAGCGTCGGGGCCGTCACGTTCGGGTTGCCGTCGCGGTCGCCGCCGATCCAGCTGCCCATCTGGAAGAACGCGGGCACGCGCGCTTGCAGGCCGTGCTCGGCGAGCGCGGCCTCGATGTCGCCGTACAGCGCCGGCAGTTCGTCGAGGAACGTCGCGCGGTAGTACGACAGCGCGTTCTCGATCTCGTCGCCGACCGTCAGGCGCGCATCGCGCAGCATGCGGGTCTGCCACAGCGCGGTGACGCGCGCGCGCAGCATCGATTCGTTGTACGCGCGTTCGCGCGCGGTGAGCGGCTGGTCGCGCTCGGCGAGCAGGCGTGCGATGTCGTGCTGCGCATCGAGGATGCTCTTGCGCTGCACTTCGGTCGGGTGCGCGGTCAGCACCGGGACGATCAGCGCATCGTCGAAGAAGCGCTGCAGCAGGCGCTTGGATGCGTTGCCGGTGGTCTTCAGCTGTTCGAGCGCGTATGCGACGGTGCCGGGCTGCGATGCGGAGCCGGCCAGCGCGTGGATGCGGCGGCGGCGGTTGTGATGGCGGTCTTCCGCGATGTTCGCGAGGTGCGAGAAATAGCTGAACGCGCGCACGACGCTCACCGTCTGCTCCGGCGTCAGCTTGCGCAGCTTCTTCTCGAGCGTCTGCGCGGCCTCGCTGTCGTCCTCGCGGCGAAACTTCACCGCCGTCTGGCGAATGGCTTCGACGACGTCGAACACCGTGTCGCCTTCCTGCTCGCGCACCACGTCGCCGAGCAGGCGGCCGAGAAAGCGGATGTCTTCGAACAGCGGGCCGTCCTTGTCCTCGCGCGTGCGGGCGCCCGGCTTCGATGCGCGGGCCGTGCGAGCCGCCGGACCGCTGGCCTTGATGGCGCTTTTTGTCTGATGTATCGGGTCTTTCGGTTTCGTTGCCGTTTTCGCACGGCCGTTCGCGGCAGTGGCGACGGTGCCTGTCTGGGCGTCGGAGGAGGGCAGGGCAGCATTGCGGCGCGCCGTACGCGCCGATCCGGAAGACTTCACGATGGGTTTCCTTGGGAAAGCTCGAGTCAAAAGGGACTGCGGGGACTGCGGAAACTACGGGAACTGCGGTCAAGCAACCAGCTACGTGCGGCACATTCGCGCATCGGTGTCGCCGCCCGCGCCGAAGCGCGGCGGGCGCAGGCTCCGGGCCCGGGCGGGCTGGGGCGTGCGTGCTACCATTGTTCGATCTTCCATCCCGTCCTTCGATGTTCCAGCAATGAATTCCGAGATTCCTGCGGCAGGGCCGCGACAGACGCCGCCGCCCGCGACGCTGACGATTGCTTCGCGTGAGAGCCGCCTGGCGATGTGGCAAGCCGAACATGTGCGTGATGCGCTGCGCAAATTATATCCAGCTTGTGACGTGAAAATCCTCGGGATGACGACCCGTGGCGATCAGATTCTCGATCGTACGCTGTCGAAGGTCGGCGGCAAGGGCCTGTTCGTGAAGGAGCTGGAGAATGCGCTCGCCGACGGTCGTGCCGATCTGGCCGTGCATTCGCTGAAGGACGTGCCGATGGCGCTGCCCGACGGTTTCGCGCTGACGGCGATCATGGTGCGCGAGGACCCGCGCGACGCGTTCGTGTCGAACGACTACGCGTCGCTCGACGCGCTGCCGGCCGGCGCGGTCGTCGGCACGTCGAGCCTGCGTCGCGAGGCGATGCTGCGCGCGCGCTATCCGCACCTCGACGTGCTGCCGCTGCGCGGCAACCTCGACACGCGCCTGTCCAAACTCGATCGCGGCGATTACGCGGCGATCATTCTCGCGGCCGCGGGCCTGAAGCGCCTCGGCCTCGAAGCGCGGATCCGCGCGCTGATCGACGTCGAGGACAGCCCGCCGGCCGCCGGCCAGGGTGCGCTCGGCATCGAGATCGCCGCGCACCGCGCCGACGTCGCGGCGTGGCTGGCGCCGCTGCACGACCGCCAGACCGCGCTCGCGGTCGAGGCCGAGCGGATGGTGTCGCGTGCGCTCGGCGGCAGCTGCGAAGTGCCGCTTGCCGCGCATGCGGTGTGGCGCGCGGGCGAGCTGTACCTGACGGGCCGCGTGTCGACGACCGACGGCCAGCGCGTGCTGACGGCCGACGCGTGCGGGGCCGTCGTGACGGTCGCCGATGCGCTCGCGCTCGGCCGCGCGGTGTCCGACGAGCTCGAGGCGCAGGGCGCGCTCGACATCGTCAACGCACTGCTCGCCGCGTCGCAGGCCGGCAAGGGCGACGCCTGATGGCGGGCGGCGCGCGCGCGTTCACCGCCGTCCTGACCCGCCCGGACGGCCAGTCGGCCACACTCGCGTCACAGCTGGCCGAAGCCGGCTGCGACGTGCTCGAATTTCCGCTGATCGACATCGCGCCGGTCGACGATCCGGCGCCGCTCGATGCGGCACTCGCCGCGCTTGCCGACTACGCGCTCGTGATCTTCGTGTCGCCGAACGCGATCGAGCGCGCGCTCGCGCAGTACGGCGCGATCTGGCCGAATGCGCTGCCGGTCGGCGTCGTCGGGCCCGGCAGCGTCGCCGCGCTCGAGCGCCACGGCATCGCGGCGCCCGCGCATCGCGTGATCGCACCGCAGGCGCCTGCCGACGGCGGCGTCCCGCATTACGATTCCGAAAGCCTGTTCGCGAGCATCGAGGCCGCGTTCGGCGGTGCGCAGGCGCTCGCCGGCAAACGCGTGCTGATCGTGCGCGGCGACGGCGGGCGCGAATGGCTTGCCGAGCGCCTGCGCGAAGCCGGCGCGGACGTCACGCTCGTCGCGGCCTACCGGCGCGTCGTGCCGGAGCCGCGCGTGGCCGTGTGGGAGCGCGTGCATGCGCTGCTCGCCGGCGCGCCGCATGCGTGGCTCGTCACGAGCTCGGAAGGCGTGCGCAACCTGCGCGAACTTGCCCGCACGCACCTGAACGACGCGGAGATCGATGCGCTGAAGCATGCGCCGCTCGTGACGCCGCACCCGCGCATCGAGCAGACCGCGCGTGCACTGGGTTTTGATAGGATTACGCTGACCGGCGCGGGCGATGAGCGCATCGTCCGCGCGTTTCGAACGATGGCCGACGAGGCCGTCCAACCGGCGACAGCCGCACCGGTGACTAAACGCATGACAGATACCAACGATTCCAAAAGCGTCGCTTCCCAGCCGGCCGCTGCATCCGCGCCGCCGCCCAGTCCCCCTTATCTCGCGTCCGAGCCGCATGCGCGCCGCGGCGGCAGCGCGGCGCTGTGGTTCGTCATCGTCGTGCTCGGCTGCGCGGCCGGTGTCGGCGGCTACGCGTTGAACCGCAAGGTCGACCGCCTCGGCGATGCGTTCGTCGCGCGCCAGAAGGCGCTCGATGCGCAGACGGCCGAGACCCGCATGAAGACCGAGCAGGCGCTTGCGAGCACGCATCAGGTCGACACGCAGCTCGCGCAGCTCGACGGCAAGCTCGCCGATGCGCAGAGCGCGCAGCAGGCGCTGCAACAGCAGTACCAGGACCTGTCGCGCAACCGCGATGCATGGATGCTCGAGGAAGTCGACCAGATGCTGTCGAGCGCGAGCCAGCAGCTGCAGCTGACGGGCAACACGCAGCTCGCGTTGATCGCGCTGCAGAATGCCGATGCACGCCTTGCGACGTCGCAGAGCGCGCAGGCCGTCACGGTGCGCAAGGCGCTCGCGCTGGACATCGAGAAGCTGAAGGCCGCGCCGTCGGCCGACCTCACGGGCCTCGCGATCAAGCTCGACGACGCGATCGCGAAGATCGACACGCTGCCGCTGTCGGGCGAGGCGATCGTCCCGCACGCGGCGCCGCAGGCCGCGCCGGCCGACGCCGCGTCGTCGGTCGCCGCCGACACGCCGCGCTGGAAGGTGTGGTGGCATGACTTCTCCGCCGGCCTCGGCCAGCAATTGAAGGGCCTCGTGCAGGTGCGCCGGATCGACAACGCCGATGCGATGCTCGCGTCGCCCGACCAAGGCTACTTCGTGCGCGAGAACGTGAAGCTGCGCCTGCTCACCGCGCGACTGTCGCTGCTCGCACGCAACGACAGCGCGATGAAGGCCGACCTGCACGCCGCGCAGGCGTCGCTCGGCAAGTATTTCGACCAGGCATCGAAGGACACGCAATCGGTCGAGGATCTGCTCAAGCAGGTCGACGGCGCATCGCTGACGGTCGCGGTGCCGAACCTGAACACGAGCCTGAACGCCGTTCAGCAGTTCAAGAGCCGGGGGTAACGATGACGCTTCGAGGAATCGTCTGGCTCGCGATCCTGTTCGCGATCGCCGTGGCACTCGCCACCGTCGGCCATTTCGATGCGGGGCAGGTGCTGTTCGTCTATCCGCCGTACCGGGTCGACGTGTCGCTGAACCTGTTCGTGATCGCCATCGTCGTGCTGTTCATCGCCGTGTATGCGCTGCTGCGCATCGTGCGCAACATCTGGCGCATGCCGCAGCGGGTCGCCGCGTATCGCGCGCGTTCGCGTAACGAGAAGGCCCAGGCGTCGCTGCGCGATGCGATCGCGAACCTGTATGCGGGCCGCTTCTCGCGTGCCGAGAAGGCCGCGCGCGATGCGCTCTCGGTCGATGCGAACCAGGGCGCCGCGAGCCTCGTCGCCGCGACGGCCGCGCACCGGATGCACGAGTACACGCGTCGCGACGACTGGCTGTCGAAGGTCGATGCACCGGAGTGGCAGGACGCACGGCTGCTCGCGTCGGCCGACATGCGCGCCGACGCACGCGATGCGGACGGCGCGCTCGCCGCGCTGGCCGACATGCAGGCGGGCGGCAAGCGCATTCATGCGCAACAGGTCGCGCTGCGCGCGCAACAGCAGTTGAAGAACTGGGCCGAGGTGCTCAAGCTCGCGAAGGCGCTGGAGAAGCGCGAGGCGCTGCATCCGGCCGCGGCCGTGCGGCTGCGCCAGCAGGCCGCGGAAAACCTGCTGCGCGAACGCCGGCACGATCCGGATGCGCTGCTCGAAGTGTGGCAGTCGCTGTCGCCGCTCGAGCGCCAGTCGCCGCGTCTCGCCGATCTCGCGGCCGACCTGCTGGTACCGCTCGAGCGCCGCACCGAAGCGCGCCGCATCGTCGAGGACGCGCTCGCGCACAACTGGGATGCACGTCTGCTGCGCCGCTATCCGGACACCGCCGGCGGCGATGCGCTGCCGCTGATCCAGAAGGCCGAAGGGTGGAAGAAGGATCACCCGGACGATGCCGACCTGCTGTTCGCGCTGGGCCGTCTCTGCCAGCAGCAGCAGCTGTGGGGCAAGGCGCAGTCGTTCCTCGAGGCGTCGCTGAAGCAGGCCGACAACGAGGCGCTGAAGGTGCGTGCGCACCGTGCGCTCGCGCGCCTGTTCGAGCATCTCGGCGAAACCGACAAGGCCGCCATACACTACCGCGAAAGCGCGCTCGCGATCACCGTGGTCTGACGCGCCGCTGCGTAAAAAAGCCCCGAACGCCGATCGGCGTCCGGGGCTTTTTTTCGTCCGTTGCGAGCCGGCCCGAACGCGTTACGCGCCGGGCTTGCGCAGCATCACTTGTCGACCAGCCGTTTCGGCACCGACAGCGCGAGCAGCCCGCCGAGCACGAGGAACCCGGCGAGCATGTACATGCCCGCGTCGTTCGCGCCGGTCGCCTGCTTGAGCCAGCCCATCATGTAAGGGCTCAGGAAACCCGCGAGGTTGCCGATCGAGTTGATCATCGCGATGCCGGCGGCGGCGGCCGCGCCGCCGAGGAATGCGGTCGGCAGGCTCCAGAACAGCGGCAGCGTGGTCAGGATGCCCATCGTCGCGAGCGTGAGGCCGAGCATCGCGAGTGCCGTCTGGTGCGCCCAGATCACCGACAGCACGAGCCCGAGCGCGCCGAACGCAGCCGGAATCGCCAGGTGCCAGCGTCGTTCGCGGCGCTTGTCCGCACTGCGCGCGATCAGGATCATCGCGACTACCGCCACCGCATACGGAATCGCCGACAGCAGGCCGATCATGAACGTGTCGACGACGCCGGTCGCCTTGATGATCGTCGGCAGCCAGAAGCCGACGCCATAGAGGCCCATCACGAACGAGAAGTAGATGAGCGCCATCAGCCACACGCGCGGGCTCGACATCACCGTGCCGAGCGGCAGGTCTTCCTTGGTCGCTTCCTCCGCTTCGACGTTGCGCGCGAGCAGCGCCTTTTCGTCGTCGGTGAGCCATTTCGCCTTCGAGATCCGGTCGTCGAGCGCGAAGAAGATGAGCACGCCGGCCAGCACCGACGGAATCCCTTCGAGCAGGAACAGCCATTGCCAGCCGTGCCAGCCGCTCACGCCGTTGAACGCCTTCAGGATGAAGCCGGAGATCGGCCCGCCGATCACGCCCGACAACGCGACGGCCGTCATGAAGAACGTCGTCATCCGGCCGCGGCGGTGCGCGGGATACCAGTAGGTGAGGTACAGGATCACGCCGGGGAAGAAGCCGGCCTCGGCGACGCCGAGCAGGAAGCGCATCACGTAGAACATCGCGGGCGTCGTGACGAACATCGTCAGGATCGAGATCACGCCCCACGTCGCCATGATGCGCGCGATCCACACGCGCGCGCCGACCTTGTGCAGGATGATGTTGCTCGGGACTTCGAACAGAAAGTAGCCGAAGAAGAAGATCCCGGCGCCGAGCCCGTAGACGGTGTCGCTGAGATTCAGGTCGCTCGCCATCTGCAGCTTCGCGAAGCCGACGTTCACGCGGTCGAGATACGCGACCACGTAGCACAGCAGCAGGAGCGGGGTGAGTCGCCACGACACCTTGCGGTAGGTTGCTTCCTCGAATGCGCCGGACGAGCCCGGCAGCGACTGCGTCGATGTTGCCATGTTGTCTCCTGTCCTTTCTTGTGGTGGCCGGAACCGGCGCGGCGGCGCCCGATCCGGGGTCGTGCGAGGCAATGCTCGTGCGGAGATGCGGCGCCGGCCGGCATTGCCGGCGCGGCGCAATCACGGACGTGCGGCTAGATGCAGCGCCCGCCGTCGACTTCGAGACAGACGCCGGTGATGAACTCGGCTTCGTCGGATGCGAGGTAAAGGGCCGCGTTCGCGATGTCCTGCGGCGTCGAGAAGCGGCCGAGCGGAATCGTCGCCAGGAACCGGCGGCGATTCTCGGGTGTGTCCTCGCAGCCCATGAACTCGGTCATCAGGCCCGTTTCGCCGAGCACGGGATTGATGCAGTTCACGCGGATCCGGTCGGCGCCGAGCTCGGCCGCGAGCGACTTGCTCGCGGTGATCATCGCGCCCTTCGTGCTGTTGTACCAGACGAGGCCCGGGCGCGGCCGCACGCCGGCCGTCGACGCGACGTTCACGAACACGCCGCCGCCCTGCGTGCGAAAGTACGGAACGAAGGTCTGCACGCTCCAGAACAGGCTTTTCATGTTGACGGCGTACACGCGGTCGAACTCCGCTTCCGTCACGTCGAGCACCGGCTTGTTGCGGTGCGTGGTGCCGGCGTTGTTCACGACGATCTGCACCGAATGGAAATCGTCGAGCGCGGCCTGCAGCAACGCGCGCCAGTCTTCGTCCCGCGACACGTCGCCCGCGACCGCGATCGCCTTGCCGCCCGCCAGCGCGATCTCGCTCGCGACGCGCTCGGCCGCCGCGCCGTTCAGGTCGTTGACGACGACGTTCGCGCCTTCGCGCGCATACGTCTTCGCGATGCCTTCGCCGAAACCCGAGCCGCCGCCCGTGACGATGGCCGTCTTGCTGCTCAACCGCATGGTGTGTCTCCTGGGTTGGATGAGTGCATGGTGTGCCGGTCGTTGCCGGCTGTGTTCAGCCGTGCCGGATCGCGATCGTCTTCAGCGTGGTGAAGCCGTACAGCGCCTCGAAGCCTTTCTCGCGGCCGTGCCCCGAGTGGCCGACGCCGCCGAACGGCAATTCGACGCCGCCGCCTGCACCGTAGTTGTTGACGAACACCTGGCCCGCGCGCAGCCGCCGCGCGAGACGCATCTGGCGCGCACCGTCGCGCGTCCAGATGCCCGCGACGAGGCCGTACGGCGTGCCGTTCGCGAGCGCGACCGCTTCGTCTTCGTCGGCGAAGCGCATCGCGGCGAGCACCGGGCCGAATACTTCTTCCTGCGCGAGCCGGTGCGACGACGGCACGTCGCGCAACAGCGCGGGTGCCTGGTAGAAGCCGCTTTCGGGCGCATCGGCGACGACCTGGCCGTGCGCGGCCATCGGAATGCCGTCGTGCTGCGCATCGGACAGGAAGTCCCACACGCGCTGCTGCTGCTTCGCGTTGATCAGCGGGCCGCAGTCGAGGTCGGCGCGGCTCGGGCCGACACGCAGCCCGTTGAATGCGGTCGCGAGTCGTTCGACGAGCGGCTCGTAGATCGCGCGCTCGATCAGCACGCGGCTGCCGGCCGAGCAGGTCTGCCCGCCGTTCTGCACGATCGCCGATACCAGCACGGGCAGCGCCGCTTCGAGATCGGCGTCGGCGAACACGATCTGCGGCGACTTGCCGCCGAGTTCGAGCGTGACGGGGACGTGGTTTTCGGCGGCCATCTGCGTGACCAGCTTGCCGGTCGCGGGCGAGCCGGTAAACGAGATGTGGTCGATGCCGGGGTGGCGCGCGAGCGCGGCGCCGGCTTCATGGCCGTAGCCGGTGACGACGTTCAGCGCGCCGGCCGGCAACCCGGCTTCGGCGGCCAGCTCGGCGACGCGCAGCACCGACAGGCATGCGTCCTCGGCCGGCTTCACGACGCACGCGTTGCCGGCCGCGAGCGCCGCGCCGACGCTGCGCCCGAAGATCTGCATCGGGTAGTTCCACGGCACGATGTGGCCGGTGACGCCGTGCGGCTCGCGCACGGTGAGCACCGTGTAGCCGGCGTGATAGGGCAGTGTTTCGCCGTGGAGTTTGTCGGCGGCGCCCGCATAGAACTCGAAGTAGCGCGCGAGCGCGGCCGCGTCGGCGCGTGCCTGCTTCAGCGGCTTGCCGGTGTCGCGCGCCTCGATCGCGGCGAGTTCCTCGAGGTGGTCGGCGACGCGTGCGGACAGCCGCATCAGCACGCGGCCGCGTTCGGCGGCGCTCGTCGCGCCCCACGGGCCCGCGAACGCGTCGCGGGCCGCGGCGACCGCGCGCTCGATGTCGGGTGCCGTGCCGCGCGCGATCGTCGCGAACGGCTGGCCGTCGGAGGGATCGACGACGGGGATCGTTTCCAGTTGCGCGGGCAACGTCCATTCGCCCGCGATGAAGTGCTTCGCTTCTTCCATGCGTTCTCCTGTCGACCCGAGTTGGCGCTTCAGCGCTTACTCGGGTCCCATGGCGTGGCTGGATGGAGTCGGCGCTTCAGCGCTTACTCCATCCCCACGGCGGTCGACCCGAGTCGGCGCTTTAACGCTTACCTGGATTCCATGCCTTGCGCTCGACGTACAACGGGGCCAGTGGTCGAATGGCCGGACATCGGGAACGATTATCGCGCCGATCGTCATCCGGACGCCACCGGTCGATTGGCTATAATGGCGCATTCCTTGCGGGGACGCCCGCGGCGGTGCATCGGCCGCGGCGCCCTGTCCCGAATTCCATCGACCAACAGAGAGCGCTCATGAGCTTCAACCATGTTCCGGCCGGCAAGGACCTGCCGCACGATTTCAACGTGATCATCGAGATCCCGGCGCAAAGCGACCCGGTGAAGTACGAGGCGGACAAGGAGCTGGGTCTCCTCGTCGTCGATCGCTTCATCGGTACCGGCATGCGTTACCCGGTGAACTACGGCTACATCCCGCAGACGCTGTCGGGCGACGGCGATCCGGTCGACGTGCTGGTGATCACGCCGTTCCCGCTGCTGGCCGGTTCGATCGTGCGCTCGCGCGTGCTCGGCATGCTGCAGATGACCGACGAATCGGGCGTCGACGCGAAGCTGGTCGCGGTGCCGCACGACAAGGTCTGCCCGATGACGGCCAACCTGAAGTCGATCGACGACGTGCCCGAGTACCTGAAGGACCAGATCAAGCACTTCTTCGAGCAATACAAGGCGCTCGAGAAGGGCAAGTGGGTGAAGGTCGAAGGCTGGGCCGGCATCGATGCCGCGCACAAGGAAATCACCGACGGCGCCGCGAACTACAAGAAGTAAGGCCGGCTTGCCGGCCCGACGGCCGGTTCGCTGCCACGCAAACCGCGCGTGTCTCCTCAGGAGGCCGCGCGGTTTTGTTTTTTGCGCGCGGGGCGCTTCTTGTGCACGGCAGCGGGCGCGGCGGCGGAAGGCGGGGCATCCTTCGCACGTTTTGCCGGGGTCGCGCGGCGCGGCGTGGCTGCGGGGGCGGAGGCCTTCGCTGTCGACGCACGGCTGCGCGCCGGTGCGCGAGCGGTGTCGTCGCGTCCGTTGGTGGCGGGCTTGCCGCCGGATGCTTTCCCGGCGGGCGGCGATTTCGCGGCCGGTTTGATCGGCTTCCCGGATTTAGCTGCTTTGTCCGCTTTGTCCGGCGTGCCGCGCGTCGAGGTCTTTTTCGTCGGCGCATCGTCGCCGGTTTTCGCCCGCTTCGCAGCGGGTGCGGCCTTTGCCTTCTTTGGTGTCTTTCCGGTTTGCACGGCCTTCGCCGGTTTTTCGGCCTTCGCCGTCTTCTTCGAGACCTTCCTGGTTTCAGCCGATTCCGCCGCCTCGCCGGCGTTCTTCGCATTCGCTGTCTTCCGCCCGCGCGTGCTGGCCGCCACAACGGCCGCATCGACGTGCCCGTCGATCGACATCCCGGCCGGCAACACCGACCCGAGCGTCCGGATTCCTGCGGCGAGTTCGCGTTTCTGCGCGGCCGTGAGCCGCTTCACCCAGTACTCCGCGCGCGATGCGATCGACCGGTCGGGCAGCGGGAACGACGCGAGCACCGCACGCGGCTTGCGCGAGCGCGTGTAGCGCGCGCCCTTGCCGGACGCGTGCTCGTCGAAGCGCGCGGCGACGTCGGTCGTGATGCCCGTGTAGACGCTGTCGTCGGCGCATTCGATCAGATACAGAAACCAGGACATGGAGGAGCGGCGGGATGCGAAGCCGCCAGTGTCTCAGAAAAGATCGGGCGAACCGCCGGATTTTGCGGCAGCAGCATATCGACCGGCGCGGCGGGGGCGCGTGCGGGCCTCGATCATCGGCCGGGATGACGGTGCGCGCGGCGACGCATGCGGCTCGCAACCCCGTGCAGGCGCATGAACGGTTTCGGCTTTGGAGCGCACACGGTTGCAGGCGCCTTTCAGCGCATCTCGCCGCGAACCGCGACGCATCGTAGCGTGCGCGATGCGGCGCGAGCCGAATGGCGCAGCGGCCGCCGGTGCATGGCGGCTACTCCGCGCTGCGCCGGAACGGATCGTGTTCGCGCAACTCGTCGACGTATGCGTGAATATGCTCGGTCTCGCGTTCGAGAAAGCGCGCGACGGCATCCGAGAATGCCGGGTGCGCGAGCCAGTGCGCGGAGTGCGTGACGGTCGGCAGGAAGCCGCGCGCGAGCTTGTGTTCGCCCTGCGCGCCGCCCTCGAACGTGTCGAGCCCGGCCTCGATGCAGAACTCGAGCAACTGGTAGTAGGCCGTTTCGAAATGCAGGCAGGGCACGTGCTCGAGCGCGCCCCAGTAGCGGCCGTATAGCGTGCCGCCGCCGTTCGCGCCGCGCCGGTAGACGGCGAGCGAACTCGCGATCGGCTTGCCGTCGGCCTGCGCGATCACGAGCAGCAGGTTCTCGGGCATCGTCGCGCCGATCGCGCGGAAGAAGTCGAGATTCAGGTACGGGCTCGAATAGTGTTCGCGGTAGGTCTGCCGGTAGCAGCGCGAGAAGAAGCGCCAGTCGGCATCGGTGATCATGTCGCCGGTGAGCCGGCGGAACGTCACGCCCGCATCGTGCACCTTGCGGCGTTCCGCGCGGATGTTCTTGCGTTTTTTCTGCTCGAGCGTGCCGAGGAAGTCGTCGAAATTGCGGTAGCCGTCGTTGATCCAGTGAAACTGCACGCCTTCGCGCAGCATCATCCCCATCGATTCGAACAGTTGCGCCTCGTCGCCGGTCGGGAACAGCACGTGCAGCGACGACACGTCGCTCTGCTCCGCGAACGCGAGCAGCGTGGCCGCGAGCCGGCGGCGTGCATCGTCGTCGGCGGCGAGGAGGCGGGTGCCCTGGACCGGCGTGAACGGCACCGCGCACAGCAGCTTCGGGTAGTAGGGCAGCCCGTTGCGCTGGTACGCGTCGGCCCATGCCCAGTCGAACACGTATTCGCCATACGAATGCTGCTTCGCATAGACGGGCGCGGCGGCCGCGAGCCGCCCCGTGCGCGCGTCGGTCAGCGTGACGAAATGCGGCGACCAGCCGGTGTCGTCGACCGCGCAGCGCGCGACGTGCAGCGCGTCGAGGAATTCGTGGCGCAGGAACGGTGTCGGCTGCGCGTCGCACTCGAGCAGCGCGTTCCATTCGTCGGCCGGGACCTCCGAGGGGGACGACAGGATGCCCGTGCGATAATCGATGCGTTCGTGTTTCAAGCGTGAATCCGTACTGTTGGATGCCGCCGGATGCGTGCCGCCGTGGCCC
Source organism: Burkholderia sp. IDO3 (assembly GCF_003366075.1). NCBI lineage: Bacteria > Pseudomonadati > Pseudomonadota > Betaproteobacteria > Burkholderiales > Burkholderiaceae > Burkholderia > Burkholderia sp. IDO3. The sequence continues at coordinate 2,739,146 of NZ_CP028963.1, read as the reverse complement.
GCGTCCGGGACGATTTCGTCAGCCATTCAGGGCGCGCCGCCGGGCTGCGCCGATCCCGTCATGAAGACCCGACTCGCTCTCGCCCAGATCAACGTCACCGTCGGCGACTTCGCCGGCAACGTCGCGCGGATCGTCGCGGCCGCGCGCGCCGCGCACAACGATGGTGCGCAACTGATGGTCGCACCCGAACTCGCGGTGTCCGGCTATCCGCCGGAGGACTTGCTGCTGCGGCCGGCGTTCTACGCGGCGGCGGCCGCCGCGCTCGATACGCTCGCCGATGCGCTGCGCGCGGTCGACGGGCTCGCGGTGCTGGTCGGCCATCCGTTGCGCGGTCCGGGCAGGGGGCCGGGCAGCGGTGCGGGCAGCCGCGCCGGCGACGATGCCTGCGCGCCAGCCGTCGATGGTAATGCAAACCGTCCGATCGAGCGCGGCGTGCCGCCGACCGACACCTACAACGCGGTGTCGCTGATCGTCGGCGGCGAGATCGTCGGCACCTATCGCAAGCAGGATCTGCCGAACGCCGACGTGTTCGACGAGAAACGCTATTTCGCGACGGACACCGAGCCGTTCGTGTTCGAGCTGAACGGCGTCAGATACGGCGTGATCATCTGCGAGGACGCGTGGCATGCGTCGGCCGCGCAGATCGCGAAGGCGGCCGGCGCGCAGGTGCTGCTGATCCCGAACGGTTCGCCGTATCACATGGACAAGGAAGCGCTGCGCATCGACATCCTGCGCGCGCGGATTCGCGAGACCGGGCTGCCGATGGTGTACGTGAACCTCGTCGGCGGCCAGGACGAACTCGTGTTCGACGGCGGCTCGTTCGTGCTCGACGCGCAGGGCGCGCTCGTCGCGAAGATGCCGCAGTTCGACGAAGGGCATGCGATCGTCGAATTCGACGGCCCGCGGCCGCTGCCCGGCGCGATCGCGCCCGATCTGCCGGTCGATGCGCAGGTCTATCGCGCGCTCGTGACCGGCGTGCGCGACTACATCGGCAAGAACGGTTTTCCCGGCGCGCTGATCGGGCTGTCGGGCGGCGTCGATTCGGCGCTGGTGCTCGCCATCGCATGCGACGCGCTCGGGCCCGAGCGCGTGCGCGCGGTGATGATGCCGTCGCGCTATACGGCCGGCATCTCGACCACCGATGCGGCGGAGATGGCGCGGCGCGTCGGCGTGCGCTACGACGAGATCGCGATCGCGCCGATGTTCGATGCGTTTCGCGCGGCGCTCGCGAACGAATTCGCGGGCCGCGCGGAAGACGCGACGGAAGAGAACATCCAGGCGCGCATCCGCGGCACGCTGCTGATGGCGCTGTCGAACAAGTTCGGCTCGATCGTGCTGACGACCGGCAACAAGAGCGAGATGGCGGTCGGCTACTGCACGCTGTACGGCGACATGGCCGGCGGCTTTGCGGTGATCAAGGACATCGCGAAAACGCTGGTCTACCGGCTCTGCCGCTATCGCAACGCGAGCGCCGACTTCGGGCCGCGCGACGTGATTCCCGAACGGATCCTGACGCGCGCGCCGTCGGCCGAGCTGCGCGAGAACCAGACGGACCAGGACAGCCTGCCGCCGTACGACGTGCTCGACGCGATCATGCGGATGTACATGGAAGAGGACCGGCCGCTCGCGGAAATCGTCGCGGCCGGCTATGCGGAGGCCGACGTCGCGCGCGTGACGCGGCTCATCAAGGTCAACGAATACAAGCGCCGTCAGGCGCCGATCGGCATTCGCGTCACGCACCGCGCCTTCGGGCGCGACTGGCGCTATCCGGTCACGTCGCGCTTTACCGAACGTCTCGACTGAGCCGCACGCCGCTGACCGGCTTACGGCTTACAATCGGGATCGCGATTTTTCATCCAAACGAGCATTGAGGGACAACCATCATGAAACGCATCACCGCCATCATCAAGCCGTTCAAGCTGGACGAAGTCCGTGAAGCGCTCGCCGAAGTCGGCCTCACCGGCCTGACCGTGACGGAAGTGAAGGGCTTCGGCCGCCAGAAAGGGCACACCGAGCTGTATCGCGGCGCCGAGTACGTCGTCGACTTCCTGCCGAAGATGAAGATCGAGGTGGTCGTCGCGGAAGCGCAGGTCGACCAGGTGATCGATGCGGTGATCGGCGCGGCGCGCACGGGCAAGATCGGCGACGGCAAGATCTTCGTGTCGGACGTCGAGCGCGTGATCCGCATCCGCACCGGCGAAGAGAACGAAGCGGCGGTCTGAGCGCCGCATCCGGCAAGGGCTGCGCAAAACCGGCCCGCCAATAAAAAACGGTGCGATACCCGGTTGGGTACCGCACCGATACGCGCCTCTCGCAGCAGCGTGGAAAGTGTTGTCGAATCGTTCCTTGAACGGCCCTGATCAGAACAGGTGCTGGATGCCGGCGTAGACGCCGGTCTGGCTGCCGCCCGGGTTCGGGTTGCCCGTCGACACGGCCGTGCCCGCGCCGTTCGCGTTCAGGCCGAAGTTGGCCGTCGAGCTGTTGCGCACGGTTGCAACCTGCAGGTCGAACAGCGTGCGCTTCGAGATGTTGTACGAACCGCCGACCGTATAGATGTTCGCGTTGCCGCCGCCGTGGTTCGCATTCACGTGATACACGGCCGCGATCAGCGCTGCCGCCGGCGTTGCCTGCCACGTCACGCCGCCCCACACCTGCTGGGTGCCCGTCACGCCGGCGTTGACTGCCGGGCCGCCGCTACCGTCCGCGCGCGATGCCTGGTAAGCCGCCTGCAGCTTGAACTGGCCGAGGAACACGTTCACGCCCGCGAAGTATTCGCGCGAGTAGTTGAACACGTCCGAGAAGCGGCCGTTGCTGTCGCGCGTTTCGTCGTAGATGCCGCGCAACTGGAACAGCGAGTTCGTGTACGTGATCTGCGCACCGGCTGCACGACCCGGCTGGCCGGCCGTCGTGTTGCCGTTGAAGCTCGTCGAGTTCGAGAACGCGAACTGGCCGTAGAAGTCGAGGCCGTAGAGCGACGGCGACTGGTACGACACGTTGTTGCTGGTCTTGTTCCAGTTACGGCCGCGCACGAGCGACGCAGTCGACCAGTTCGACTGGCCGAACGGGTCGAAGTCCCACACGCCGTTGGCGATCGCGAGTTCGCGACCCAGCAGCAGCGTACCGTAGCGATCGTTCGAGATCCCGACCGTCGCGTAACGATCCCAGATCGTGCCGCTCGAGCCGAGGCCGCCGTTCATCGTGTTGAACGCGCCTTCGAGGTGGAACAGGATCTTGTTGCCGCCGCCGATATCCTCGGTGCCCTTCAAGCCCCACAGGCTCGTGCCCCAGTCGCCGCTTTCCGCGCGGAATTGATGGCCGTTCTGCAGGCCGTTCATGTACTCGAGGCCCGCATCCAGGCGGCCATACAGCGTGACGCTGCTCTGCGCGTGCGCCGTCACCACCCCGGCAGCCATCAGCGCGGCCGCGACCAAAGCTTTCTTCATCATCTCCTCCATACCCTGTCAAAAAGTCAACCCAGACTGCACGAGATGCCCGGCGCGACGAACGCCGGGCAAAAGCGAAAAGCGGGATAACCAGGGAGACCTCGTGCAGGGCCGGTAAGCGCGGCACGCGGGCAAGCGGACGGAAAACCGTTGAGCGGTCCCGCGCAGCCGGGTCGGCTTGCGGGGTCTCCTTGTAGTGTCGTGAAGCTAAACTACATTTCACGAACTTCGTTTTGCTACTTTGGTTACTAATTTAGCAAAAATACAATTTTGTGGCGATGGAAATCGTTGTTTGACTAACACCTGTCGCCAAATTGCCATGCAACAGAGGGGGCGGAGGAGGCCGCCGGGCCCGTCGATTACCGGAAAACCCTTGTCAGACAAGGGAGACACGGATTCGGTGGCCGTGGGTCAAGGATTGCCACTATTGACGTCGGCGGGGCACCGGCGTAGATGCCGGAGAGATGAAATTGGTAAGTATTTCGTAATAAATTGAAGGCGGCCCGGCGTCGCCGCACGGTGCCCGAAACGCCCGGCAGGCAGCGGCACGCCGCCGGCCGGACAGCGCGTCCAGATTAACCGGGTGCCGGACGCGCGTCGAGCAGCTGCGCGCGAATCCAGCGATGCGCATCGGTGCGCGCGTGCTTCGCGTGCGAATAGACCTTCACCGTGTAGCGGGGGATCTCGAACGGCGCGGGGAAGATGCGGATCGGCGCCGCGTGGCGCAGCGCCTGCGCGGCGCGGTTCGGTACGGTCATCAGCAGCGACGATTCCGCGATCACGAACGGCGCGGCCAGCACGCTCGGCAACTGCACGGCCACCTGCCGCTCGACGCCGAGCCGGTCGAGCACGTAGTCGACGACGCCGCGCGACTCGTTCCACGGCGTGACGACCGCGTGGCGGGCCGCGAGATACTGGTCGAGCGTCAGCCGCCGGTGAATGTCCGGATGCCGGGCGCTCGCGATGACCACGTAGTCGTCCGAGAACCAGTCGAAATCCTCGATACCCGGCGCGTCGGCCGTCGATTCCTCGTGATAGCCGAGCGCGAAATCGATGCGGCCGGCCGCGAGCTCGTCGACGGCTATCTTGCGCTCGGAATGGACGACCCTGATGTGCAGGCGCGGCGCGATGCGTTCGATGCGCGCGAGGAACGCCGGCAGCACCGCGAACGCCGTGTAGTCGCTCGCGGCGAACACGAACGTGCGGTCGCTTTGTGCGGGATCGAAGCGGCGCGCGCGGGCGAGCCCCTTCGACATCGTGTCGAGCGCGTCGCCGGCCCACGTGGCGATGTCGTCCGCGCGCACGGTCGGCTGCATTTCGTTGCCGAGCCGCACGAACAGCGCATCGCCGATCGCGTCGCGCAGCCGTGCGAGCGCATGGCTCAGCGCGGACGGACTCATCGCCAGCTCGTGCGCGGCAGCGGTGACCGACCGGTGACGGTACAGCGCGTCGAAGGCGAGCAGCAGGTTCAGGTCGAGGCGGCGCAGATCGGGATGCATGGTTTTCATGTTCTGATGAAGAAACTGCACTTCCTGCAGTAGTGCCATGAACGTAGCATGTCGGTCTGACCTGCGCCAGCGCGATTGCGCGGGCGTCGCATCCCGTTTCCAGCCAGAGCCGAAGGAGGGCTCACACCGTGCAAATCGATATCCGTCCCGCCACCGTCGCCGACGTGCCGCAAATCCTGCGTTTCATCACCGAGCTGGCCATCTACGAGAAGGCCGAGCATGAGGTGGTCGCGACGCCCGCGTCGCTCGAGCACAGCCTGTTCGGCGAAGGCTCGCCGGCGCGCGCGCTGATCTGCGAGGTCGACGGCGAGCCGGCCGGCTTCGCCGTGTATTTCTTCTCGTACTCGACGTGGCTCGCCCGCCAGGGGCTGTATCTCGAGGATCTGTACGTGTCGCCGCGCTTTCGCGGCGCGGGCGCCGGGCTGCGGCTGCTGAAGGCGCTCGCGCGGATCGCGGTGGATACGGGCTGCGGGCGTTTCGAATGGAGCGTGCTCGACTGGAACGAGCCGGCGATCCGCTTCTATGAAAGCGTCGGCGCCGCGCCGCAGGACGAGTGGGTGCGCTACCGGCTCGCGGGCGACACGCTGCGCACGTTCGCCGACGGCACGCCGGTCGACGCCGCGTAAACGCAAAACGGGCGCCGCCCGGCGCCCGTTTTGCGTATCGCGATGCGTGCGTTTACTTGAGGCTGCCCGACAGGAACCCGCGCAGGCGCTCGCTCTTCGGGTTGGCGAACACCTCCGACGGCACGCCTTCTTCCTCGACGCGCCCCTGGTGCAGGAACATCACGTGATTCGACACGTTGCGCGCGAAGCCCATCTCGTGCGTGACGACGATCATCGTGCGGCCTTCCTCGGCGAGCTTCTGCATCACCTTCAGCACTTCGCCGACCAGTTCGGGATCGAGCGCCGACGTCGGCTCGTCGAACAGCATCACGTCGGGATGCATCGCCAGCGCGCGCGCGATCGCCACGCGCTGTTGCTGGCCGCCCGACAGGTGCGACGGATACTGCTTCTCGACGCGCGGCGCGAGGCCGACCTTCTCGAGATATTCGCGCGCGCGATCCTCGGCTTCCTTCTTCGGGATGCCGAGCACGTTCACCGGCGCTTCCATCACGTTCTCGATCACGTTCATGTGCGACCAGAGATTGAAGTGCTGGAACACCATCGACAGCTTGGTGCGCACGCGCTGCAGCTGCTTCGGATCGGCGGCGCGCAGCGCGCCCGTCTTGTCCTTCGTGGTACGCACTTCCTCGCCGTCGACGACGATGCGGCCCGCGTTCGGCTGCTCGAGGAAATTGATACAGCGCAGCATCGTGCTCTTGCCGGAACCGGACGAGCCGATCACGCTGATCACGTCGCCCGAGTTCGCCTTCAGCGACACGCCTTTGAGTACCTCGTTGTCGCCGTACCGCTTGTGCAGATCGTCGACGAAAAGCTTCTGGGTCTGGGAGTTCATCAATAGTCCTGCGAAAACTTACTTGCCTTGCGGGCGCAGATACGCGAGCCAGCGACGCTCGGCCTGGCGGAACAGCCACACGAGCGTAAACGAGATCACGAGATAGAGCAGGGCGGCGATGCCGAATGCATGGAACGACATGTAGGTCGCCGAGTTCACGTCGCGGGCGATCTTCAGGATGTCCGGCACGGTCGCGGTGAAGGCCACCGTGGTTGCGTGCAGCATCAGGATCACTTCGTTGCTGTAGAGCGGCAGCGAGCGGCGCAGCGCGGACGGCAGGATCACGCGGCGATACATCGTGAACGTCGACATCCCGTACGCGCGCGCGGCCTCGATCTCGCCGTACGACGTCGACTTGATCGCGCCGGCGAAGATCTCGGTGGTGTACGCGCAGGTGTTCAGCGTGAACGCGAGCAGCGTGCAGTGCATCCCGTCGCGGAAGAACGAGTCGAGCAGCGGCGTGCCGCGCACGAACTGCAGGCTGTAGAGGCCTGTGTAGCAGAGCAGCAGCTGCACGTAGAGCGGCGTGCCGCGGAACACGTACGTGTAGAGCCACACCGCGCCCGACAGCCATTTCTTCTTCGACACGCGGGCCACCGCGAGCGGCACCGACAGGCAGAAGCCGAGGCCGATCGACACGACCAGCAGCCACAGCGTGATCGCGACACCGGTGATCCGGAAACCGTCGGTGTACAGATAGTTGCGCCAGTATTCTTGGATGAGTTCGATCATAGGTCAGCCTTGCGGACACCGGTCGAGTAGCGCTTTTCGAGCCACATCAGCACGAAGTTCGAGATCGTGGTGATGGCGAGGTAGACCGCACCTGCGATCAGCGTGAAGAAGAAGAACCGCAGCGTGCCCTTGCCGGCGTCCTGCGACGCCTTCACGACGTCCGCGAGGCCGATGATCGACACGAGCGCGGTCGACTTCACGAGCACCTGCCAGTTGTTGCCGATGCCGGGCAGCGCGAAGCGCATCATCTGCGGGAACATGATCCGCGTGAACACCTGCCAACTGGTCATCCCGTACGCGCTGCCGGCCTCGAGCTGGCCGCGCGGCACCGACAGGAATGCGCCGCGGAAGGTCTCGGTGAAGTACGCGCCGTAGATGAAGCCGAGCACGAGCACGCCGGCGAGGAACGGGTCGATGTCGATCTGATCCCAGCCGAGCGCGTCGGTCGCCATGTTCAGCCAGATCTGCAGGCTGTAGAACAGCAGCAGCATCAGCACGAGGTCGGGCACGCCGCGGATCAGCGTCGTGTAGACAGTGCCGGCGCCGTTCGTGAAGCGGTTGCGCGACAGCTTCGCGCCCGCGCCGAGCAGCCCCAGCAGGAACGAAAGCGCGAGCGAAAGCACCGCCAGTTTGACGGTTTGCCAGGTGCCTGCGAGGATCAGCGGGCCGTAACCTTGTAGAAACATGTGTGGTCCCTGGTGTGGTCCCTGAGGGCGCACGCGGTGCGCCGCGAAATACGCGCCCGCCAAGCTGCGCGGAACGCCCCGTGCGTATCATGCCGTCCGCCCCGGCAACGGTGCCGGGCAAGCCCGTCGCGCGAGCGCGGGCGAGGGGGCGGGCGGCGCGTGGTTGACTGCCTGTACTGCCCGGACGCGGGGCCGCCCCCGCATCCGTTCTCCTTCATTGTCGGCGCTCAGCGGGCCGAGTAGACGCTGAACGCGAAATACTTGTGCGACAGCCGGTCGTACGTGCCGTCCTTGTGCATATCGGCCAGCGCCTTGTTGATCTTGAGCTTCAGGTCCGTATCGTCCTTGCGCAGGCCGATCGCGGTGCCATCGCCGATCGTCTTCGGATCCTTCACTTCCGGCCCGGCGAACGCGAAGCCCTTGCCGCGCGGCGTGCGCAGGAAGCCGTAGTCGGCCTGCAGTTCGTCCTGCAGCGTCGCGTCGAGGCGGCCCGAGCCGAGATCGGCGTAGACCTGATCCTGGTTCTGGTAAGGAACGATCGTCACGCCCTGCGGTTCCCAGTACGCCTTCGCGTACGATTCCTGCGTCGAGCCCTGCTCGACGCCGACACGTTTGCCCTTGAGCGACGCGACCGTCGGCAGCAGCGGCGAGCCGGTCTTCGCGATCATCCGTGCCGGTGCGTCGTACACCTTGTCGGAGAAGTCGATCTGTTCGCGACGCTTGTCCGTGACGGTCAGCGACGACACGATGATGTCGTACTTCTTCGCCTTCAACGCGGGGATGATCCCGTCGAGATCCTGCGAGACCCACACGCACTTCACGTTGATCCGCTTGCAGATTTCCTTGGTGAGATCGACGTCGAAACCGACGATCTCGCCGCTCGGCGCGGTCGACTCGAACGGCGGATAGCTGGCATCGACACCGATCCGCACGGTCTTCCACTCCTTCGCGAAGGCGCTGCCCGCCACGAGGGCGAGGGCGGCGCACAGGGCGGCCTTCTTCATTTCCATCCTTTTGTCGCTCACTTCCGGGAGGGCGCTCGCGGCCGGTCGGGCCGGGCGCCGCGGCGTATTCTAGACGGCCAAAATTCGTGTTTCGGCGCGCTGGCAACGGCGCCCGCCGGACGGGCGAACGCCAAAAGGGCGGTATTTTACCCGAACGCGATACCCGGAAAACGGCAATCCGGCCGGCCGGTGGATTCTTTGATTCGGCCGTTGCGACAATCGTGGTATTCGCAACGAGTATTGAGCTGATTGGGTTCGTGAGTGCAACGATGCGGTGCGCGGAAAGCGGATTGTGGCGTGGCCGGGCCGCCCCTACAGTGCAGGTAAACCCGAAAAAGAACATCTGCCTGCCGGAGTGCCCGCCCCATGTTCCAGATCCGCCGCGCCGCCGACCGCTGCCACACGCGCCAGGGCTGGCTCGAATCGAGCCACAGCTTTCCGCTTGCCGGCCACGCCGGGGCCACGCATCCGCCGTTTGGTGCGCTGCGCGTGCTGAGCGAGGACCGGATCGCGCCGACCCGCGGCTTCGGCATGCAGCCGCGCCGCGACCTCGAAATCGTCACCTATGTGCTGGACGGCGCGCTCGCGCATCGCGACAGCCTCGGCAACGGCGCGATCGTGCGGGCCGGCGGGATTCAGCGGATGAGCGCGGGCACGGGGCTCGTGCACAGCGAGACCAACGCATCGTGCCGCCGCGCGCTGCATCTGCTGCAGATCTGGCTGCAGCCGGCCGAGCGGGGCGGGCGGCCGGGTTACGCGGAACGGCGCTTCGCCGACGACGAGAAGCGTGGCCGGCTGCGGCTGGTGGCGTCGCCGGACGGCGACGACGGCGCGTTGTCGATGCGCGCCGACGCGCGGATCTTCGCGGGGCTGATCGACGGGGACGAGGAGGCGGCGTTCGGCGTGCGGGCCGGGCGCAGTACCTATGTGCACGTGGCGCGCGGCGACGTGGAAGTCAACGGGCACGCGCTGGGCACGGGTGACGGCGTGCGGATCGCCGGGGTGGACGCGGTCGCGTTCGCGCGTGGCCGGGCGGCCGAGGTGCTGCTGTTCGACGTCGCCTGAAATGAAACCGGGGACGCGGGCAGGGTGCCCGCGTCCCCGTCGGTGCCGCCCGCGAGGGCGGCCTGCCGGCTTACTGCGCCGGCGCCGATGCGGCCTTGGCCGCGCGGTGCTGCTGCCAGCGCTCCTTCATCTTCTCGTGGCGCTGCTCCATCCGCGCGAACTGCTGCTTCAGCGCGGTGCTGACGGTGGTCTTCTGCTGGTCGTTCAGCCCGTTGTAGAACGCGAGCCACGCGGCCGAGCTCTGCTCGCGCAGCTGCGCATTCTGCTGTTCGGCCTGCTGGCGGGCCGTGTGCATCGCGCTCAGGTCGAGGATCGGCTGGTTCTGCTGAGCCTTGAACTGCTCGCGCATCTGCTCGTGGCTCTTGCGCATCGCCTCGTGGTTCTGCTTCATCGTGTTGACGGCCGTCTGCCATTGCTGTTCCTGCGACGCGTTCAGCTTCAACTGATCGTGCAGCTTCATGATCACGCCGAACGGGCCGCCGTCGTGGCCGTGCATGTGATGCATGCCGGGGCCGCCCTGCGGGGGCATGGTGTTGGGCTGCGCGGCTTGCGCGGTGCCGAATGCGAGAGCGAGCACGGTAGCGGCCGCGATGGCCACGCGGGAAGTCTTCTTATACATTTCAGAAACTCCTTGTATTCAAAGGGTCCGGCGATGCGGTGCGCGGGGTGGCCCGCGTGCCGCATCCGGTAAGACGCAGGTTAGCGGCGCAAACCCCGGCGGGTGTTACGCGGGAAGCCTGCCGGGTTACAGCGCATTACAGTTGCCTTGCGCCGTAACCCGCAGTAACCCTTTCGTCCCTTTGTTTCGTTCTTTGACCCCGCGCTCGCGCGGTAAACTTCAAGCCATGACTACCCAGATCCTCATCGTCGACGACGACCAAGAACTCCGAGACCTGCTGCGCGACTATCTCGTGCGCCAGGGGATGGAAGTGTCCGTGCTGCACGACGCGGCGACGCTCGAGAAGCGCCTCGAGCGCGAGCGGCCCGACCTGATCGTGCTGGACCTGATGATGCCGGGCGTCGACGGCCTGACCGCGCTGCGCCAGTTGCGCGCGGCCGGCGACGACATCCCCGTGATCATGCTGACCGCCCGTGCGGACGACGTCGACCGCATCGTCGGGCTGGAGCTCGGCGCCGACGACTACCTCGGCAAGCCGTTCAACCCGCGCGAATTGCTGGCGCGCGTGCAGGCCGTGCTGCGCCGCCGCCGCGCGACGCCGTCGGCGGCGGCGCCCGAGCAGCGCGAGCCGTTCGCCTTCGGCCGCTTCGTGCTCGACTTCCAGGCGCGCACGCTGTCGGTCGACGGCAAGCCCGCAACCCTGTCGAGCAGCGAATTCGCGCTGCTGAAGATCTTCGTGAACCACGCGCTGCGCACGCTCACGCGCGAGCGGCTGCTCGAGCTGCTGCACGGGCCCGAGTACGACGGCACCGACCGCGGCATCGACGTCCAGGTGTGGCGTCTGCGCCGTATCCTGGAAACGGATCCGTCGACGCCGCGTTTCATCCAGACGGTCCGCGGGCGCGGCTACGTGTTCGTGCCCGACGGCGAGGCCCATGCGCAAACCCATTGATTCACTGTTCGGGCGGCTGGCGCTGCTGGTCGTCGGCGTTCTGCTCCTGTCGCATTTCGCGTGGTTTTTCGCGATGCGGCTCGAGCGCAGCCAGATGCAGACGCGCTATGCGGTCGAAGAGGCCGCGTTCCTCGTCGACGCGGTGCGCCAGCACGTCGAGCGCACGCCCGATCAGCCGCTGCCGTCGCGCGTGCGGCTCGTGTCGCCGGGCAGCCCCGACGTGCCGAAGAGCGGCGACTCGAACATGCCGGCGCCGCTCAAGCGTTTCCGTGACGACGTCAGCGAGCGAATGCCCGCGGGCACCCAGGTCGAGATTGGCCAGCCGGGCCATCCGCCGGTGCTGTGGGTCAAGGAGCCGACCGACCGCAACTGGATCGTGGTGCCGGTGCAGCCGTTGCGCCCGCCGCGCTCGCTCGACCGGATGCTGTTGTGGCTCGGTACGATTTTCTCGGCCGGTGTGATTGCCGCGCTGTTCGCGGCGTGGCAGCTTCAGCAGCCGCTGCGCTCGCTCGCGCGCGCCGTCGCGCGCTTCGGCCGCGGCCAGCCGGTGCCGCCGCTGCGCGAGCGCGGCCCGCGCGAGCTGCGCCAGCTCACGCACGGCTTCAACCAGATGGTGGAGCAGGTGTCGCAGGCCGAGAGCGACCGCGCGGTCATGCTGGCTGGCGTCGCGCACGACCTGCGCACGCCGCTCGCGCGGATGCGCCTGCGGGCGGAAATGATGGATGACGCGCGTTTGCGCGACGGTGTCGTGCGGGATGTCGACTCGATGTCGCACATCGTCGACCAGTTCCTCGTGTTCGCGCACGGCGGGGCGGACCGCAGCGAGCCCGTGCCGGTCGACCAGACCTGCGAGCGGATCGCGCGCACCTATCGGGCGGTCGCGCCGAATGCGCCGACGGTCCAGACGCATCTCGCGGCCGATCCGGGCTTCCGTCTGCCGACCGCGACGCTCGACCGGATCCTGTCGAACCTGCTCGACAACGCGCACGCATATGGCGCGCCGCCCGTGCTCGTCGAGACGGTGCGCACGTCGGCCGGCTATGTCCTGTCGGTCAGCGACAGCGGCGGCGGGATCGCGCCGCGCGACCTCGCGGCCGCGACGCGGCCGTTCGTGCGGCTCGACCCCGCACGCGGCGGGAACGGCCACAGCGGGCTTGGGCTCGCGATCGTCGAGCGGCTGGTCGTCAGGCTGGGCGGGGCGTGCGAGATCGGCAACCGTCCCGAGGGCGGCCTGCGCGTGGCGATGACGTTCCCGTTCGACGTGGTGCCGAAGGACGAACTTCACGCACAGGCCGCGTAAGCGGTGCATGCGGCGCCTGCCGGGCAGGCGCCGCGCGGCGTCATTCGCCGAACAGCGAGCCGAGCGTCTCGGCGGCGTTGCTGTCGATGGTGTTGTAGGTCACGCTCGTGGCCTCGAAGATATAGACGGTCGTATAGCGGCCGAGGCGCTCCAGGATTTCCTCCTGCAGCGATTCCGGCACGACGTTCATGTTCAGGTACCACGCCGTCGACGACAACCGCGTCTGGAACGACCCGTATTCCTGCATCAGCTCGTAGAACGCGTCGGCATCCTGATCGCGGCAGACGATCACCAAATTTCCTGCCATTCCCTTCCTCCCGCTGGTCGAACGATCCCTAGGGGCTGTCTGTTGGCAGACTCTAAGGGCTAGCCCCGATCATACCTGCTTCACCGCATTCGTCCGCTGACGTGCGGCATGGTTTGCGTTCGCGTGTGCCGGGCGGGTTCACGGCCGGCCCGGATCACGGCATAATTCGGGGCCTGCATGCCGGCCGACCGACTGCGGCCGGATTGCTCCGCACCGCGCGCCGCAGCCTGCCCGCGCGCCGGGCACGAACCGTGCGGCGGGCCGCGCGTCGCACCGTCCCCGGACGGTTGTCGCTGAAATACAGGTTGGTGTAGTGTCGTGCCGTCGCGGCCCGACTCGGCCGCCGGGGCGCAGCTTGCACGCACGGCGCGTCGCGCCGGCGTGAAATCGTGAATCCATCGAATTACCGCGTCGAATTACCGCGCCCGAGCGCTTTGCCATGAATCAACATCGTTTGCCGGCTTCGTTCGGCCTTACCGGGGAGGGCGCCTGATGGACGTCGGATTCTTCAATCCGAACCGGACCGCCAACGCGTCTGCGTGGCGCGTCCTGCCGAACCGGTGGGATTTCATCGCGTTTCCGCTGATCATCTGCCTGATCGCGATGGCGGTCGTCGGTTTCCATGAAACGATGGCGCCGATCGGCGTGCTGCAGACGCAGAAGATCTCGCTCGATCCGTCGAACCTGCCCGAATACGCGTTGCGCACCACGCTGCGGATGCTCGCCGCGATGATCGCGTCGCTCGTGTTTACGCTCGTCTACGGCACGCTGGCCGCGAAAAGCCGGCGCGCGGGCATGGTGTTGATCCCGATCCTCGACATTCTGCAGTCGGTGCCGGTGCTCGGCTTCATCTCGTTTACGGTCACGTTCTTCCTCGCGCTGTTCCCGAGCCGCGTGCTCGGCGCCGAGCTCGCGGCGATCTTCGCGATCTTCACGAGCCAGGCGTGGAACATGACGTTCAGCTTCTACCAGTCGCTGCGCACCGTGCCGCGCGACCTGGACGAAGTGTCGCGCGGCTTCCACCTGACGTCGTGGCAGCGTTTCTGGAAGCTCGAGGTGCCGTTCTCGATGCCGGGCCTGATCTGGAACATGATGATGTCGATGTCGGGCGGCTGGTTCTTCGTCGTTGCGTCGGAGGCCATCACCGTCGGCAACCAGACCATCACGCTGCCGGGCATCGGCGCGTATCTCGCGCAGGCGATCTCGGACAAGAATCTCGGCGCGATCGGCTGGGTGATCCTCACGATGACCGTCGTGATCCTCGCGTACGACCAGTTCCTGTTCCGCCCGCTGATCGCGTGGGCCGACAAGTTCCGGATGGAGAACACCGCGTCGGGCGATGCGCCGCAATCCTGGCTGCTCGACCTCGTGCGCCGCACGCGCCTGATCCATCAGCTGCTCGTGCCGGCCGGCTGGTTCTTCGCGAAAGCCGCGCGAATCCCGCTGCGCCTGCCGCTGTCGGGTGCGATGCGCTTCTCGCTGCCGAAAGTCGAGAAGAAGGCCTCGCGCACGGTCGACATCGCGTGGGCGATCCTCGTGCTGATCGGTACGGCCTATATCGTGTGGCGCGTCATCAGCTTCGTCTCGACCGGCGTGACGATGGCCGAAGTCGGTCACGTGCTCGTGCTCGGGCTCATCACGCTGCTGCGCGTGGTCGTGCTGATCGCGATCGCGTCCGTGATCTGGGTGCCGATCGGCGTGTGGGTCGGGCTGCGGCCGAAGCTGGCCGAAAAGCTGCAGCCGCTCGCGCAGTTCCTCGCCGCGTTCCCGGCCAACCTGCTGTTCCCGGCGTTCGTGATCGTGATCGCGCGCTTCCATCTGAACCCGGACATCTGGCTGTCGCCGCTGATCGTGCTCGGCACGCAGTGGTATATCCTGTTCAACGTGATCGCCGGCGCGACGTCGTATCCGAACGACTATCGCGAAGCGGCGACGAACTTCCGCATCCGCGGCTGGCAGTGGTGGCGGCAAGCGATCCTGCCGGGCATCTTCCCGTACTACGTGACGGGCGCGATCACCGCATCGGGCGGCGCGTGGAACGCGAGCATCGTGTCGGAAGCCGTACAGTGGGGCAATACCAAGATCGAGGCGCACGGCCTCGGCGCGTACATCGCGCAGACCACCGCCGCCGGCGACTTCCCGAAGATCATCCTGGGCATCGCCGTGATGTCCCTGTTCGTCACCCTGTTCAACCGCCTGCTGTGGCGCCCGCTGTATGCCTTCGCCGAAGCGAAGCTGCGGCTCGACTGAGACCGATTGAGAGCGAAACGCGATGCACAATCCGAATGCTGTAAACGCCCCCGTCCAGACGTCCCAGCCGCCGCGCCTCGGCGAGGAAATCCTGCGCGTCGACCACGTGAACCGTGGCTTCAACAAGACGCAGGGCGAATTGCTCGTGCTCGACGATGCGAACCTGTCGCTGCGCGAAGGCGAGATCGTCGGGCTGCTCGGCCGTTCCGGGTCGGGCAAATCCACGTTGTTGCGCATCATCGCCGGCCTGATCGAGCCGACCGGCGGCGACGTGACCTATCTGGGCAAGCCGCTGCGCGGCCCGGCCGAAGGCGTCGCGATGGTGTTCCAGACCTTCGCGCTGTTCCCGTGGCTGACCGTGCTGCAGAACGTGGAAGCCGGGCTGGAAGCGCTCGGCGTCGGCGCTCGCGAGCGGCGCGAACGCGCGCTCGCGGCGATCGACCTGATCGGTCTCGACGGTTTCGAGAACGCGTATCCGCGCGAGCTGTCGGGCGGGATGCGCCAGCGCGTGGGCTTTGCGCGCGCGCTCGTCGTCGATCCGACGATCCTGCTGATGGACGAGCCGTTCTCCGCACTCGACGTGCTGACCGCGGAAACGCTGCGTACCGACTTGCTGGACCTGTGGACGCAAGGCCGGATGCCGATCAAGTCGGTGCTGATCGTCACGCACAACATCGAGGAAGCGGTGTTCATGTGCGACCGGATTCTGGTGCTGTCGTCGAACCCGGGCCGCGTGATCGCCGAGATCAAGGTGCCGTTCAAGCATCCGCGCAACCGTCTCGACCCGGCATTCCGCAAGCTCGTCGACGACATCTACGCGAAGATGACCGCGCGCCAGACCGGCGAAGCGACGAAGAAGGGGCTCGAACTCGGCAGCTGGCTGCCGCAGGTGTCGACCAACCTGATGGCCGGCCTGATCGAAACGCTCGCGATGGCGCCGTACCACGGCCGAGCGGACATGCCGGAAATCGCGCGCACGCTGCATCTCGAAGTGGACGACCTGTTCCCGATCGCCGAAGTGCTGCAGCACCTGGGTTTCGCGGACGTGCGGGAAGGGGACGTGTTCCTGACGCCGCCGGGGCGCGTGTTCGCGGAGTTCGGCACGCAGGAGCGCAAGCTGATGTTCGCGGATCATCTGCTCAAGCATGTGCCGCTGGCCGCGCGGATCAAGAAGGTGCTCAACGAGCGCCCGGGCCACCGCGCGCCGCGCGTGCGCTTCGAGCAGGAGCTGGAGGATTTTCTGTCCGACGGCGCGGCCGAGGAAACGCTCGACGCGGTGATCGACTGGGGCCGTTACGGCGAGATCTTCTCGTACAACGACCAGACCGAAATCTTCAGTCTCGAGGACGTCGAGTCCTGAGCGCGTGCGCCGGGCCATGCGGCCCGGCTTCTTGCGTCGCACGCGTTACGCGCGACGCTTCGTGTCGTTACTGCAAATTCCCCCACCGATCGACCGCCGGCTCCGCCGACGCCCACTTCCAGTGCGTGCCTTGCTGGCACGCACTGGCGAAATACCAGTCGGCCTTGTCGCCGTCCTTCACCGAGAACGCGAATTCCTTGCACAGCGCGAGCGCCGTCGAATACGCGCGCGCGACGCGCACTTCGCCTTCGCCGTTTTCCAGCGGCAGCGTGTTCTTTACCTTCCACGGTTTCACTTCGCCGACGGCCAACGTGCCGGCCACCTTCGCGATCGCGTCCTGCTGGTTCTGATGGAGCTGCTTCATCGTGCGGTTGACAGCCTCGTCGGTCGCCGCCTGCACGGCAATGCCGACGCCGACGCCCACGGCCGGGTTCGCGGTGACGAGGCCCGTCGCTGCGCCGGCGAGCGCGCCGCTTGCCGCGCCGACCGAGCCGCAGCCAGACAGCGCGGCGGTGGCCGCGCACAGCGCGCCGATCGCCGCGATACGGATCGCGACGCTCATTGCAGCGCGCCCCAGCGTTCGGTCGCGGGCTCGGCCGACGCCCATTTCCACACCGGGCCTTCGCGGCAGATCGTGGCGACGTAGAACGCCGATTGCGCGGCCTTGTCGCCCTTGGCGGGCGCATCGACCGCGAACACGATTTCCTTGCAGTCGAGCGGGCCGACGCTGATTATCCGGCTCACCGTCACGCGGCCCTGTTCGTCGTCCTCGATCGGAAACGAATGGTGCGTCGACCACGGCGCGACGCCGCCGACATCGAGCGGGCCGGCCGCCTTCGCGATCTGTTCCTGTGTATAGCGGTGAGCGACGCGCTGCGTGTACTGGACACCCGCGCGGGCGCCGGCGACGGCGCCCAGGCCGATGCCCGTCGCGACGGCGGCGTTGTTGGTGACCTTGGATGCGATCGCGGCGCCCGCGATACCGGCGCCGGCGGTTGCGCCTTCGCTGTACAGCGAGTTGCAGCCGGACAGCAGTGAGGCCGTGGCGATCGCGGCCAGCACGATGCGCGCCGGCATGGCCCGACGCGGCGATTCGAAGCGAATGTTCATCCCTGAGTGCAAGTCCTGTCTGGGTGAGCGGCGACGCGTGCGCGCCCCCTTGCCGCGTCATTGTTTCGCAATTGTCATAGGAAAACTGCAAAGCTTTGACAAATCGCCGGGCGGCGGCTCGCGCGCATACGCGCGGCGCCATTGTCGGACAGATGATGGGTGAAGGGTCGAAACGTTACAAATTGAAGATAATTGTTACCATCGCCTGCACGCAAGCGACCTAGACTGTTTTGTTATGGAATGTTTCAACGACGGCCCCGAGCCGCGCTGCATATGAGGCACTCAGCCATGCGCCGTTCGAAACGCCTTTCACCGCGTCCGCCCGAGGCGGGCGCCGGCCGACCCGTTCCGCAGCGCGACACGCCTGTTGCGCCGCCAGCGGGAGCGCCCGACGAGACGCCGTCCGACGGCGATCACAACCAGGGCGGCGCACGCCCGGAAGGGCTCGACTATCAACGCGATCTCGGCCAGGAGCAGGACGCTTGACGCCGTCGCCGTTGCATTCCGCTGCCGCATTTCACTGCGCTCTTTGTTGCATCGCTCGCATCTGAATCTCGCCGCGTGGCCGCCTTCGGGCCGCCGCGCCTGTCTTGGCGCGCACCGCGCGTCCATCCAATCGAATCGAGGAGGGGAAGCTGCATGAGCAGATTGATCGTGGTATCGAATCGTGTCGCCGCAGGCGAGGACACACGTCCGAGCGCGGGTGGTCTCGCGGTCGGCGTGATGGACGCGCTGAAGGAAACCGGCGGCGTCTGGTTCGGCTGGAACGGCGAGATCGTCGGTACGCCCGACGCCGAGCCCGCGATTCAGCGGGACGGCAACGTCACGTACGCGACGGTCGGGCTGACCCGGCGCGACTACGATCAGTACTACCGCGGCTTCTCGAACGCGACGCTGTGGCCGGTGTTCCATTACCGCGGCGATCTCGCCCGCTTCGACCGGCAGGAGTACGCGGGCTATCTGCGCGTGAACGCGATGCTCGCGAAGCAGCTCGCCGCGCTGCTGCGGCCCGACGACCTGATCTGGGTACACGACTACCACCTGCTGCCGTTCGCGCATTTCCTGCGCGAGCTCGGCGTGAAGAACCCGATCGGCTTTTTCCTGCACATTCCGTTTCCGTCGCCGGAGATGCTGCGCCTCGTGCCGCCGCACGAGGAACTCGTGAAGTTCATGTGCGCGTACGACGTCGCGGGCTTCCAGACCGACGCCGACAAGCAGGCGTTCGCCGACTACATCGAGCGGCGCGGGATTGGCACGGCGAGCGACGACGGGATGCTGCATGCGCACGGCCGTGTCGTGAAGGTCGCCGCCTATCCGATCGGCGTGCATCCGGATGCGATCGCCGAGGCGGCCGTCCAGTACGGTTCGCGCAAGCCGGTGAAGATGCTGCGCGACGCACTCGACGGCCGCAAGCTCGTGATGAGCGTCGACCGTCTCGACTATTCGAAGGGGCTGGTCGAGCGCTTCCAGTCGTTCGAGCGGATGCTCGCGAACGCGCCGGGCTGGCAGGGGCGCGTGTCGCTCGTGCAGATCGCGCCGCCGACGCGCTCCGACGTGCAGACCTACCAGCACATTCGGGAAACGCTCGAAGGCGAGGCCGGCCGCATCAACGGCCGCTTCTCGCAGCTCGACTGGACGCCGATCCAGTACCTGAACCGCAAGTACGAACGCAACCTGCTGATGGCGTTCTTCCGGATGTCGCAGGTCGGCTACGTGACGCCGTTGCGCGACGGGATGAACCTCGTTGCGAAGGAATACGTCGCGTCGCAGGATCCGGCCGATCCGGGCGTGCTCGTGCTGTCGGAGTTCGCGGGCGCGGCAGCCGAGCTGACCGGCGCGCTGCTCGTCAATCCGTACGACCTGTCGCAGATGGCCGACGCGCTCGAGCGCGCGCTGTCGATGCCGCTCGCGGAGCGGCAGGCGCGTCATGAACAGAACCTCGCGCGGCTGCGCGAGAACGACCTGTCGGTATGGCGCGATACCTTCGTCGCCGACCTGCGCAGCGTCGCGGCCGCCGCGTCGGTCACGCAGCGGGCAGGCCGGCGGATCGCTCATGTCTGAGCGCGCGGAAGCGGCCGGTGCCGACGACGATGCGGCCGGCCGTTTCCACGTCGTCACGGGCGGCCCGGGCTCGGGCAAGAGCACGCTGCTCGATGCGCTCGAGCGCGCCGGTTTCGCGCGCTCGCAGGAGGCCGGGCGCGGCGTGATCCGCGACCAGACGGCGATCGACGGCCAGGCGCTGCCGTGGCGCGACCGGGCCGCCTTCGCGGAACTGATGCTGAGTTGGGAGATGCGCTCGTACCATCTGGCGCGATGCGCGCGCGGGCCGGTGTTCTTCGATCGCGGCGTGCCGGACGTGATCGGCTACCTGCGGTTGACGGGCCTTGCGGTGCCCGCGCATGCGGAAGCGGCGGCGCGGCGCTTTCGCTATCACCGGCGCGTGTTCATCGCGCCGCCATGGCCCGAGATCTACGCGCAGGATACCGAACGCCGGCAGGATTTCGCGGAAGCCGTGCGGACCTACGACGCGATGGTCGACTGCTATACGTCGTACGGCTATCGGCTGATCGAGCTGCCGCGCGCGAGCGTGAAGGCCCGCGTGCGCTTCGTGATGGATACGCTCGACGCGGCGTGACGTGCGCGCGTTGCACGCGTCGATTTCAGGTTGCCGCGTCGGGCTTTGGCGACGCGATGCGCAGCATGCTCACCACCGCTGCGACCGCCGCGAACGCCGTCGCGAGATAGAGCGCGATGGTCGGCCCGCGATCGGGCGCAAGCCCGAAAATCAATGCGACGAGCGCGGCGCCGAGCGTCTGGCCGGTGAGCCGGGCCGTGCTCAACATCCCGCCCGCGCCGCCACTGCGCTCGCGCGGCGCCGACGACAGCATCGCGCGGTTGTTCGGCGACTGGAACAGCCCGAAGCCCGCGCCGCACAGCGCCATTCGCCACACGATGTCGACGGTGCCCGGGTGTGCGCCGATCGTCGCGAGCGACAGCAATCCGAGCGCGAACAGCGCGAGCCCGATCCCGCCGAGCACGCCGGCCGAGTAGCGGTCCGACAGCACGCCCGCGAGCGGCGCGGCGAACACGATCACGAGCGGCCATGGGGTCATGTAGAGGCCGGTTTCGACCTGCGAGAAGCCGAGCGAATTCTGCAGCCAGAACGGCAGCGCGACGAACGCGAGCATCTGCGATGTGAACGATGCCACCGACGTGCAGATCGACAGCGCGAACATCGGAATGCGCATCAGGTCGACCGGCAGCAGCGGCGCCGGCTGCGATAGCTGACGTTTCACGAAGAAGTAGCCGATGCCGAACGCGACGGCCAGCTCGATCACGACGTATGCGCGGCTTTCGCCGTGGCCGAATCCGTCGACGGCCATGATCAGCAAGCCGAACACGCAGGCGTTCATCAGCGCGCTCGGGAAGTCGTACGGCGCGTTGTGCAGCGGGTTGGTCGGCAGCGCGCGGAGGCTGCCGAATACCGCGGCGATGCCGATCGGCACGTTGACCGCGAACAGCCACGGCCACGATGCGAACGACAGGATCGCCGACGCGACCGTCGGGCCGATTGCCGACGACAGCGCGACCACCATCGCGTTGATCGACAGCCCGCGCCCGAGCATCGCCGACGGGTAGATCATCCGCACGAGCGCCGCATTCACGCTCATGATGCCGGCCGCGCCGAACCCCTGGATCACGCGCATCACCGCGAGTATCGGCAGCGAACCGGCGAGTGCGCAGCCGAGCGATGCCGCCGTGAAGAGCGCGAGCCCGGCGATGTAGATGCGGCGGTAGCCGATGCGCTCGCCGAGCGAGGCGAGCGGCAGCAGCGTGATCGTGACGGCGAGCTGGTACGCGTTGACGATCCAGATCGATGCGGCGTCGGACGCGTGCAGGTCGCGCGCGATCGTGGGCAGCGCAACGTTAGCGATCGCGCCATCGAGCACGGCGAGCGTGATGCCCAGTGCGACGCAGACGATCGCCCAGTAGCGTTGCGGAAGCGGCAGGCCGATATCGGCGTTCATGACGGGAGCGAAAGCGTGGTTGTCCGCGCGCCCGGATGCCGGTTGCGTGCGCAACCATGCCCACGGGTGGAGGCGGCGGTGAATGGCCAGGCCGGCACAACATCTGCGCCGAAGCGGGACCGGTCGAGTGTATCACCGGCTCGCATTGGCCGACGCCGACGCGCGCGGCTGCCGGCCGGCACGTGCATTCAGCCTTCGAAGTCGAGGCCGCCGAGCCGCACCAGCGGGTCGGCCTGCGTGCGCGACGCCAGATCGATGTCGCGTGCGCCTTCCCACGCGCTCAGCTTCCTCGGCAGCGCGCCCAGGTAGTGCTCGAAGCGCGCGGGACCGTCGGGCTCCATCAGCCGTTCTATCTCGTCGCCGTCCCAGGTCAGCTCGAGGTTCAGCGGATGCACGTAGCCGCTCACGTGCTCGTGCGGCGCGCTGCGGATCCGCACGCGCGTCGGTTGCCCGTGTCCGCCGTACGGGACGACGTCGGCCTGGACGTGATCGGCGAAGAAAGCGGCGATTGCCTGCGCGATGCGCGGTGCGAATTCGGTATCGAAACGGCGGGTGGTTTCGGGCTGCATGAAGGCGTCTCCTGTATGCCGAAAATCGTAGCACGGCGGTGCCGCGTTTCGGTGT
Source organism: Burkholderia sp. IDO3 (assembly GCF_003366075.1). Taxonomy (NCBI): domain Bacteria; kingdom Pseudomonadati; phylum Pseudomonadota; class Betaproteobacteria; order Burkholderiales; family Burkholderiaceae; genus Burkholderia; species Burkholderia sp. IDO3. Next base: position 2,716,700 of record NZ_CP028963.1, on the reverse strand, counting down.
GCGTGATACCCGTAATGGCGCGTTACCACTTGCTGCATCTATTACGGCCGGGTGCCGCCACAATGCATCGCATCCAGTACCACTTCGCGTGGGAGTCCATCATGAAAAAAATTGCCGCAGTATGTGTCCTCGCCGGTTCGCTCGTCGCGGCGGGTCCGGCGTCCGCACACGGCCGCGACGGCGGCGCCGTCATCGGCGCGCTGATCGGCGGCGCGGTGCTCGGCGCGATCGTGACGTCCGCGATCAATCCGCCCGTCGCGTACCAGGCGCCTGTGTATCAGGCGCCGGCCTATCAGCCGCCGACCTACTACCAGGCACCGGCGTATCAGCAGCCGGACTATCCGACCTATCAGCAGGCGCAGTATCAGGGCGGCGGCCCGAACTATTGCTACGATCGCTATCAGCGCGCGTACGTGTGCGGTGCGCCCGTGTCGGGCGGCTATGCGCAGCCGGCCGGCTGGTAAGCGGGCGAATGACCGGATTCGGCGCGGCGTGGTACGCGCAGATCGAACCGCCGGTACGCAGGACGACAAAAAGCAAGGCCCTCGCATGATGCGAGGGCCTTTGTCATTTCGCGAATGTCAATTCTCGTGCGCTACGCGGCACGCCGCGCGGGGCGGCGTGCGGATACAAACGGTTGCAATTGGACCGGCTGGATCAGTGGCGATGGCCGCCGCCGTCGCCATGACCGCGTCCGCCGCCGCCTTCGTTCCAGTCGCCGCGACGTCCGCCGCCGTGACCCCAGCTGCCTCGATGGTAGTCGCGACGTCCGCGGTCCCAGTCGCGTCCGCCGCCACCGCCCCAGATATTGACCGTGCCGTAGACCGGTGACGGGCCGTACGCATAGCCGGGATCGGAATAGTAGGGCTGTCCGTAGCCGTATCCGGCCTCCGGACCGACGACGCAGCCGGCCAGCAACGTGGCGACGCCGGCGGCAGCAATGAGCTTCAGCATGATGTTCTCCCTTGGTTCCCCTATAAGTACCGCGCGCGGAGATTGCGGGCTGTTTGCAATTGTGTCTTCAAATTACAGCTTCGTAAGCTGTTGCGACGAAAGTGTTAGCATCCGAGCCTATTTTGTTTATGAGGAGCATATCGATGAAATTCGCGATCCGGGCTGTTCTGGCCGCCATTTGCGTCACGACCGCCGCCGCGTGCGCGGCCGGGCCCGCATCGGCGCCCGCCGTGTCGGCCGAGTCGATCAAGATGTTCCCGCAGCCGGCGGCCGGGCAGCAGCGTGCGGTGATCGCGCTGCCCGCGCTCGAGAACGAGGGCGACGCTCGCGTCGAGCTGATGATCGGCAAGACGCTGCAGACCGACTGCAACCAGCAGTGGTTCGGCGGCGAACTGACCGCCGAGGATGTGAAGGGCTGGGGCTATACGTACTATCGGCTGACCGACGTGAAGGGGCCGGCGTCGACGCTGATGGCGTGCCCGGGCCAGGCGCCGCAGCAGCGGTTCGTCCAGGTGCGCGGCGACGGTCAGCTGCTGCGCTACAACAGTCGTCTGCCGCTCGTCGTGTACGTGCCGGACGGTTTCGACGTGCGCTACCGTGTGTGGCATGCGTCGAAGGACGTGCAGCATGCAGTGACGCAGTAAAGCGGTATTGGCGCGGGCCGCCTGTCGCCGCATGGCTGCATGCGGTTTGCGCGATACTTCCCGATCACGACGGCTCGCGCCGTCGCTTGCCTGAATCCATATCCCCTTTTCGCCTGTCACGCAGAAGCGCTAGCGCGTGTTGCATGTCGTCGTGATGACGCTTCGATGAATGACAGAGGACACCGAACGGTTGATGCGAAGCACGCCGCATTATTTATTTACAAAGTAACTTGACGTACTTACGATGAGGCCACCTTGGGCTAGTGGAACATCGTATGCGTACAGTCGATCGGGCAACGCTTGCCGCGCTCTGTCTTGGTCTTGCCGCATGCGGTGGCGGTGACGACAACGCCGGGCCAGCACCGCAGACCGTTGCGAGCACATCGACATCGCCGGCCGACCCTGCGGGCGCGGCATCCGGCGCATCGGCTTCATCGGCCACTTCCTCTTCACCGACGAATTCCGGCAGCGCCGCGCCGACTTCCGGCACTTCCGGCACTTCCGGCGCGACACTTCAGCCCGTCGACGGCGCCAAGCCGGTTGTCATTGCGGACATGACGATTGCTCCGGCCGCGGACGGCAGCGATCAGGCCGATGCGCTTCAGAAGGCGATCGACAGCCTGCGGGCCGGCCAGCGCCTGATCATCGCACCGGGGCGGTACGTCGTCGGGCATTCGCTCGCGGTGACGGTGCCGCAGGCGGTGATTTCCGGATACGGCGCGACGCTGGCCGCCACGAATCCGGCCGACCAGACGATCGTGATGAGCGGCGCCGGCTCGACGCTCGTCGGCGTAACGCTCGCCGGCACCGGCACGACGCGCCTCACGACGCCCGAGTCGACCAAGGTCGAGGTGAAGGGCACGGACGTTCAGGTGCTCGGCGTGACGATCCAGGGCGGTGCGAGCGCCGGGATCTTCGTGTTCGGCGGCAGCGGCGTCGCGATCGTGGGCAACACCGTGCGGGCGACGCTCGCCGACGGCATCCATATGACCTACGGCTCGACCAACGTGCTGGTGCAGAACAACACGGTGACCGGCACCGGCGACGATATGATCGCCGTGGTCAGCTATATCGACGACGGCCGTCTGAGCAGCAACGTGCTGATCGACCGTAACGCGGTGTCGGGCAACCCTTGGGGGCGCGGCATTTCAGTCGTCGGCGGGCAGGGCGTGACGATCTCGAACAACACGGTCGACGGCGTTCAGAAGGCGGCGGGGATCCTCGTCGCGCAGGAAGACAGCTGGCAGACATACGGGGTGTCGAATGTCGTCATCAAGGGCAATGCCGTCACCAACATCCAGAACTCGACCGTGAACAACGGGCTTCAGCCGACGCAGCAGGCCGCGATCGAGCTGGATACGTGGTTGGGGACGGTGTCGGATGTCGTGGTGGCTGATAACCGGGTGTCGGGCGTCGGGTATTCGGGGTTTCGGGCGTACGGGAACGTGTGTTCGTTCAGTGTGACGGGGAATACGTTCGCTTCGATCGTCGGTTCGCCGGTGCAGTTGCTGACGAACGGCTGCGCGGCGAGCCAGATCGTCGTCGATGCGAACCTGCTCGGCGATGGCACCGCGCTGGCGCTGCCGGCCGGGGCGTCGTTGGCGGGGGCGTTGGCGGTGGCCGGGGCGAGCGTGAGCTTGATGCCGCAGGTCAGGACGGGGTTGATGCAGTGATGGGGGGATGGCTGTTTGCGGGGCGCCACAGCGGTGCTTTTCCGCAAGCGCGTTTTTCGCACTGCCTTCATAAACCGAACGGATATAGGTCGGTCGAACGTTGAGTTGCGACCGTTACGCCTACTGCGCCCGGGCTACAACAGCCGTCGAAGACGCCGAGCATTCTGCGCGTGTCGATCCAACGGCAACCGCCCGGGCGAATGAGAAAAGCCCGCTTGCTGACGCAGAGCGGGCTTCGAATTTGGTTGCGGGGATAGGATTTGAACCTATGACCTTCGGGTTATGAGCCCGACGAGCTGCCAGACTGCTCCACCCCGCGGCGCGAAGTGTACGCGGAGTGCTACCTCCGTGTCAAACGAATGGGGCAATCTCTTTACGATGCCTGTTCGGTATGGCGAGCTGGCTCTGTCTCTGGCGTTTCGAGGGGCTTGACCAGCAGGCGTTCGAGCGACTCGGCGTGAGCGTAGGCTGACGTGACCGGGTTGCGTTCAGCGTGTGCGGTCTGACGCTCGACGACGTCGCGGCTGTATTCTGGTTCAAGCAGCGTAGTTGCAGCGGGGTCCCGCGGAGCCCTTGTCCATGTCATGCGTGATTCGTAGCCCGTCCGATACAGGGCATACAACAGCGCAGCATGACGGGGTTCTTGTCGCGAAGCTGGTGAAACTTTGGAGGATCTTTGGTCCCCCCGACAGGAATCGAACCTGTATCTAGCGCTTAGGAGGCGCTTGTTCTATCCATTGAACTACGGGGAGAGCCATGTCCGCGGTATCGCGTGCTGAAGACGCGAACGGGACGGCGGTGTGGACAGCGCGCAGAGTATAGCAAACGCGCGGCGCATCGGCGGACGGAATGCGTGCCGATGCGCGGTTCGCGCGTTCAAGCGTGGTCGGGAATCGCGAATCAGAAATCGACGACGACGAAATCTTCCTTGCCCACGTCGCACAGCGGGCAGCGCCAGTCGGCGGGAATGTCGGCGAAACGGGTGCCGGCGGGGATGCCTTCGTCGGGCAGACCTTCCGCTTCGTTGTAGACCCACCCGCAAATCAGGCAGACCCAGCTCTGGTATTCGGTTACTTCGCTCATGTAGCGCTCGGGATGATGAAAGTCGGTGATGCCGTTCGCGGCACGGCCGGCGGACGAAAGGCGCAATGGTACCGGAATTTCGCCGAACGCCTCGGCAACGTCGTTTTAAACGTACGCATCGCGAACAACCGCCGTCGTCGCGCGGGTCGGGCACGCAGTGTATGCTTCGTGAGCCTTTCAATCTGAAGGAGGAAACGATGCTCAACAGGAAATGGATCGCGGGCGCGATTTGTGTCGCGGCATTGGCCATGTCGACGCTCGCGCGTGCCGAGGCGCGCGTGTTCTTCGTCGAGCCGAAGGACGGCGCGACGGTATCGAGCCCCGTGCACGTGAAATTCGGCCTCGAAGGGATGGAACTCAAGCCGGCCGGCGACATGACGCCGGACACGGGCCACCATCACCTGCTGATCGACGGCAAGCCGGTGCCGAAGGGCGACGTGATCCCGGCCACCGACCATTCGCTGCACTTCGGCAAGGGCCAGACCGAAACCGACTTGAAGCTGCCGCCCGGCCAGCACACGCTGACGCTGCAATTCGGCGACGGCGCACACCGTTCGTACGGCCCCGAAATGAGCTCGACGATCACGGTCAACGTGCAGTAAACGCACCGCCCGCATGCGGACGCCCGGCCGGGAATTGCGGCCGGATGTCCGCCGCAGGCCTCGCGCAACACTGAGGCGTCGCATGCGGCCCCGTCCGTCGGACACACGCCGTCACGCACCCACAGCACAAAATAGAAGCGCGCATCGGCCTAGTCCGTTCGGCCATCCCGGCGCGGGCGCCCGCCACCGGTACAATGGGCGCTTCCGATTTCTCTCTTCGCCGTCTCCCCATGTCGCTTTATTCCATTACCGGCGCGCAACTCGCGTTCGGTCACGTCGCGCTGCTGGACCACGCGGACTTCTCGCTGGAGGCCGGCGAGCGCGTCGGCCTGATCGGTCGCAACGGCGCGGGCAAGTCGTCGCTGCTGAAGATCGTCGCCGGGCTCGCGAAGCCCGATGACGGATTGATCACGCGTCAGCAGGATCTCGTGACCGTCTACGTGCCGCAGGAGCCCGAATTCGAACCCGGCGCGACGGTGTTCGACGCGGTGGCGTCAGGGCTCACGCACACGCGCGAAGTCCTCGAAGAATACGATTCGATCGCGCATCGTCTTGCGGAGACGCCGGAAGGCGCGGAGCACGACGCGCTGCTCGCGCGAATGAACGCGCTGCAGTCGTCGCTCGATACGCACGATGCATGGAACTGGCGCACGCGCGTGTCGATGACGCTCGCGCAGATCGGCCTGACGGACGGCGACGCACAGGTCGACTCATTGTCGGGCGGGATGCAGAAGCGTGTCGCGCTGGCGCGCGCGCTGGTGCTGCAGCCGGACGTGCTGCTGCTCGACGAACCGACCAACCACCTCGACTTCGACGGCATCCGCTGGCTGGAAGAGCTGCTGGTCGCGCAGCGCGCGGGCTTGCTGTTCATCACGCACGATCGCGCGTTCCTCGACCGCGTCGCGACGCGCATCGTCGACCTCGATCGCGGCGGTCTGCTGTCGTATCCGGGCAATTTCTCGGCGTACCAGACGCGCAAGGCGCAGCAGCTGGAAGTCGAGCGCGTGGAAAACGAGAAGTTCGACAAGCTGCTCGCGCAGGAAGAAGTGTGGATTCGCAAGGGCGTCGAGGCGCGCCGCACGCGCAGCGTCGGGCGCATCGCGCGGCTCGTGCAGATGCGCAACGATCGCGCGGAGCGCCGCAACGCGCAAGGCAACGTGAAGCTCGACGTCGCGCAGGGCGAGAAGTCGGGCAAGATCGTCGCGGAGCTGACCGACGTGACGAAACGCTACGGCGATCGCACGGTGGTCGACACTTTCTCGACGACGGTCATGCGCGGCGACAAGATCGGTTTCGTCGGCCCGAACGGCGCCGGCAAGACGACGCTGCTCAAGCTGATCCTCGGTGAACTGAAGCCCGACGCGGGCACGGTGCGCACCGGCACGAACCTGCAGGTCGCGTACTTCGACCAGATGCGCGCGCAGCTCGACCAGGACAAGAGCCTGGCCGACACGATCAGCCCGGGCAGCGAATGGGTCGAGATCGGCGGCGTGCGCAAGCACGTGATGAGCTATCTCGGCGACTTCCTGTTCGCGCCGGAACGCGCGCGTTCGCCGGTGAAGTCGCTGTCGGGCGGCGAGCGCAACCGGCTGCTGCTCGCGCGCCTGTTCGCGCGCCCGGCCAACGTGCTGGTGCTCGACGAACCGACCAACGACCTCGACATCCCGACGCTCGAACTGCTCGAAGAGCTGCTGGCCGACTACGACGGCACGGTGCTGCTCGTCAGCCACGACCGCGCATTCCTCGACAACGTCGTGACGTCGGTGATCGCGGCCGAAGGCGACGGCAAGTGGCGCGAGTACGTCGGCGGCTTCACCGACTGGCAGATCCAGAGCGAGCGGTCGCAGCAGCTCGCGCAGCAGGAAGCGGCGAAGCGCGCCGTGAAGGACGCGGCGCCGGCCAAGGAAGACGCGGCGAAAAGCGCGGCGGGCCGCAACGCGCAGCGCTCGGTGAAGCTGTCGTTCAACGAGCAGCGCGAACTCGATGCGCTGCCGGAGAAGATCGCCGCGCTCGAGGAGGAACAGAAGACGATCAACGCGCAGCTCGAGGACGGCTCGATCTTCGCGAAAGATCCGCAGGAGGGCACGCGCCTGACCGAGCGGTTCGCGGCGATCGACGACGAACTGCTCGCCGCGCTCGAGCGGTGGGAGACGCTCGAAGCGAAACGCAAGCCGGTTTGACGCACGGCACGCGGGCCGGCCGGGCCGGTGCCGCACGCGCGGTGGCCGGCCGGTGGCGCGGTGTGACGATCTTGCGGTGGCGTGCCACGCGGAACCAGTAAAATACCGCGCGTCCCGGGCCGCGCAGCGCATGCCGCGCGCCCGCTTTCGGAGCAGTCCAAGCACACCGTTGTTTCGATTCGCTTTTTTACGGAACTCAACGCTTTGTCCACGACGTTATCCACACGAGATGTGGAAAACGTCCCGATGAACGACGAAATTCAGCGCCTATGTCAACGAAGAAGCCCAGCGCGGCCTATAGCGAAGCATCGATCAAGGTGCTCAAGGGCCTCGAGCCGGTCAAGCAGCGGCCCGGCATGTACACCCGTACCGAAAATCCGCTGCACATCATTCAGGAAGTCATCGACAACGCGTCCGACGAGGCACTCGGCGGCTACGGCAAGCAGATCACGGTCACGCTGCACGCCGATCAGTCGGTGTCGGTCGAGGACGACGGCCGCGGCATCCCGTTCGGCCTGCATCCCGAGGAAGGCGTGCCGGTCGTCGAGATCGTGTTCACGCGCCTGCATGCAGGCGGCAAGTTCGACAAGGCCGCCGGCGGCGCGTACACGTTCTCGGGCGGCCTGCACGGCGTCGGCGTGTCGGTGACGAACGCGCTCGCGACGCGCCTCGACGTGACGGTCTGGCGCGACGGCAAGATCGCCGAGCTCGGTTTCGCCGACGGCGATGTCGTCAAGCCGCTCGCGACGCAAGGCGCGGGCCGCGGCGAGAAGAAATCCGGCACGCGCGTGCAGGTGTGGCCGAATCCGAAGTACTTCGATTCGCCGAACCTGCCGCTCGGCGAGCTGCAGCGCCTGCTGCGCTCGAAGGCCGTGCTGCTGCCGGGCGTCGAGGTCGTGCTCGTCAACGAGAAGACCGGCGAGCGCCAGGCGTGGAAGTACGAGGACGGCCTGCGCGGCTACCTGCTCGACGAGATGAACGGCAGCGAACTGCTGATCCCGCTGTTCGAAGGCGAGCGCTTCGCCGATGCGCGTTCGGCCGACGACACGTTCGCCGAGGGCGAGGGTGCATCGTGGGTCGTCGCATGGAGCGAGGAAGGCTCGCTCGTGCGCGAGTCGTACGTGAACCTGATTCCGACGCCGGCCGGCGGCACGCACGAATCGGGCCTGCGCGACGGTCTCTACCAGGCGGTGAAAAGCTTCGTCGAACTGCACAACCTGCAGCCGAAGGGCGTGAAGCTGCTCGCGGAAGACGTGTTCGCGCGCGTGTCGTTCGTGCTGTCCGCGAAGGTGCTCGATCCGCAGTTCCAGGGGCAGATCAAGGAGCGCCTGAACAGCCGCGACGCGGTGAAGCTCGTGTCGTCGTTCTCGCGTCCCGCGCTCGAACTGTGGCTGAACCAGCACGTCGAGCACGGCAAGAAGCTCGCGGAGCTCGTGATCAAGCAGGCGCAGGCACGCACGCGCGCGGGCCAGAAGGTCGAGAAGCGCAAGAGCTCGGGCGTCGCGGTGCTGCCGGGCAAGCTGACCGACTGCGAGACGGAAGATATCGCGCGCAACGAACTGTTCCTCGTCGAGGGCGACTCGGCGGGCGGTTCCGCGAAGATGGGCCGCGACAAGGAATATCAGGCGATCCTGCCGCTGCGCGGCAAGGTGTTGAACACGTGGGAAACCGAGCGCGATCGTCTGTTCGCGAACAACGAGGTGCACGACATCTCGGTTGCGATCGGCGTCGATCCGCACAGCCCCGACGACACCGTCGACCTGTCGAACCTGCGCTACGGCAAGATCTGCATCCTGTCGGACGCGGACGTCGACGGTTCGCACATCCAGGTGCTGCTGCTCACGCTGTTCTTCAAGCATTTCCCGCAGCTGATCGAGCGCGGACACGTGCACGTCGCGCGGCCGCCGCTGTTCCGCGTCGATGCGCCCGCGCGCGGCAAGAAGCCCGCGCAGAAGCTCTATGCCCTCGATGACGGCGAACTCGAAGCGACGCTCGACAAGCTGCGCAAGGACGGCGTGCGCGACACGCAATGGAGCATCAGCCGCTTCAAGGGTCTCGGCGAAATGAGCGCCGAGCAGCTGTGGGACACGACGATGAACCCCGATACGCGCCGCCTGATGCCGGTGAAGCTCGGCGAGCTCGACTACGAGGCGACCGTCGCGCGCATGACGATGCTGATGGGCAAGGGCGAGGCAGCCGCGCGGCGCGGCTGGCTCGAGGAAAAGGGCAACGACGTCGAAGCGGATATTTAAGCGACGCATCCGCGCGGCCGGGCATGACGCCCGGCCCGGCCTCACGCCACTTACGAATACGGAATTCAGATGGACGACAATACTTCCGATCTCTTCGCCGGCTCCGACGCACCGGACGCCGATGCGCTGACGCTTGGCAACTACGCGGAGCAGGCGTATCTCAGCTACGCGGTCAGCGTCGTGAAGAGCCGCGCGCTGCCCGATGTGTGCGACGGCCAGAAGCCGGTGCAGCGCCGGATCCTGTTCGCGATGAACGAAATGGGCCTCGGCCCCGACGCGAAGCCGGTGAAATCGGCGCGCGTGGTCGGCGACGTGCTCGGTAAATACCACCCGCACGGCGACCAGTCGGCGTACGACGCGCTCGTGCGTCTCGCGCAGGACTTCTCGCTGCGTTACCCGCTGATCGACGGGCAGGGCAACTTCGGCTCGCGCGACGGCGACGGCGCGGCGGCGATGCGATACACCGAAGCGCGGCTCACGCCGATTTCGAAACTGCTGCTCGACGAGATCGACCAGGGCACGGTCGATTTCATGCCGAACTACGACGGCTCGTTCGAGGAGCCGAAGACGCTGCCGGGCCGCATGCCGTTCGTGCTGCTGAACGGCGCGTCGGGCATCGCGGTCGGTCTCGCGACGGAAATCCCGTCGCACAACCTGCGCGAAGTCGCGGCGGCGGCAGTCGCATTGATCCGCAATCCGAAGCTCACGCACGCGGAGCTGATGAGCCTGATTCCCGGCCCGGATTTCCCGGGCGGCGGCCAGATCATCTCGAGCGACGCCGAAATCTCGGCGGCATACGAATCCGGCCGCGGCAGCCTGAAGGTGCGCGCGAAATGGAAGATCGAGGATCTCGCGCGCGGCCAGTGGCAGCTCGTCGTCACCGAATTGCCGCCGAACACGTCGGGCCAGAAGGTGCTCGAGGAAATCGAGGAGCTGACCAACCCGAAGCTCAAGCTCGGCAAGAAGACGCTCACGCCCGAACAGCTGAACACGAAGAAGGCGATGCTCGACCTGCTCGACGCGGTGCGCGACGAGTCGGGCAAGGAAGCGGCGGTGCGGCTCGTGTTCGAGCCGAAGTCGCGCACGATCGACCAGACGGAATTCGTGAACACGCTGCTCGCGTACACGAGCCTCGAATCGAACGCGACGCTGAACCTCGTGATGATCGGCGCCGACGGCCGGCCGGGCCAGAAGGGCCTGCTGACGATCCTCGACGAATGGGTGAAGTTCCGCCAGCTGACGATGACGCGCCGTTGCCGCCACCGTCTCGCGAAGGTCGACGACCGCATCCACATCCTCGAAGGGCGGATGATCGTCTTCCTGAACATCGACGAGGTGATCCGCATCATCCGCGAATCGGACGAGCCGAAGGCCGCGCTGATGAGCGCGTTCGGCCTCAGCGAGCGGCAGGCCGAGGACATTCTCGAAATCCGCCTGCGCCAGCTCGCGCGGCTCGAGAAGATCAAGATCGAGAAGGAGCTCGAAGCGCTGCGCGACGAGAAGGCGAAGCTCGAGGAGCTGCTCGCGAACGAAAACGCGATGAAGCGGCTGATGATCAAGGAGATCGAGGCCGATGCGAAGCAGTACGGCGACGATCGCCGCACGCTGATCCAGCAGGAAAAGCGCGCGACGTTCGAGGCGAAGGTCGTCGACGAGCCGGTGACGGTCGTCGTGTCGCAAAAGGGCTGGGTGCGTGCGCTGAAAGGCCACGGGCTCGATCCGGCCGGTTTCACGTTCAAGGCCGGCGACCACCTGTACGCGGCGTTCCAGTGCCGCACGCCCGATCGCCTGATCGCGTGGGGCAGCAGCGGCCGCGTGTACTCGGTCGACGTGTCGGTGCTGCCGGGCGGGCGTGGCGACGGCGTGCCGGTCACGTCGCTGATCGAGCTCGAATCGGGTTCACACCTGATGCACTACTACGCGGCGCCGGCCGACCAGCAACTGCTGCTCGCGTCGAGCAATGGTTTCGGCTTCCTCGCGAAGGTCGGCGACATGGTGAGCCGCGTGAAGGCCGGCAAGGCGTTCATGACGATCGATGCGGGCGCGGTGCCGCTCGCGCCGATGCCGGTGCTGCCGAACGCGACGCAGGTTGCGTGCCTGTCGAGCGGCGGCCGCCTGCTGGTGTTCGGGATGGACGAAATGAAGACGCTGTCCGGCGGCGGGCGCGGCGTGATCCTGATGGCGCTCGAGGACAAGGAAACGCTCGTGCAGGCGCTCGCGATCGATCCGGCGGGCGTCGTGCTGATCGGCACCGGCCGCGGCGGCAAGGCGCAGGACGATACGCTGTCGTACGCGGGGCTCGCGCCGCACATCGGCAAGCGAGCACGCAAGGGCCGCGCGCCGGACACGAAGCTCAAGGTCATCAACGAGCTGCGTCCGATGCTCGGCTGACGCGCGATCCGCTCGCCGGTTCGACGGGCATCGAAGGCCGCACCTCCGCTTCGGCGGGCGGCCTTTCCTTTTGCGGCGACGCCGTATTCAGGTAAGCGAGCGTGGCGCCGTCGCGCGGAACTTGCAAAATATTGTGAAATGCTGCCAGGGGTCTGAACCGAGCGGCGGTGCGCCGGTCGAACGTCGCTTGATACCGCGCGTGACGCGGCTGTTCGTTGCACTCAACCCATCACAGGATCGCCGCCATGTCCCACGCTGTTTCCGTCGCGTTGTTTCTTCATCTGCTGGCCGTTGCCGTGTGGGTGGGCGGGATGGTTTTCGCGAACTTCTGCCTACGCCCGGCGCTGTCCGACCTGACGCCGCAGCTGCGGCTGCCGCTGATCGAGGGCGTGTTCGGCCGCTTCTTCAACTGGGTGTCCGGCTCGGTGATCGTGATCCTGCTGTCCGGCGGCTTCCTGCTCATGGCGTTCGGCGGCGCGCACGCGACGTGGACGCTGCATGCGATGGCCGGGCTCGGCGTCGTGATGATGCTGATCTTCGGTCATATCCGTTTCGCGCTGTTCCCGCGCATCCGCCGTGCGGTGCAGGCGCAGAACTGGCCGGACGGCGCGCGCGCGGTGAACACGGTGCGCCTGCTCGTCGTCGTCAATCTCGTGCTGGGCGTCGTGACGATCGGCGCGGCGGTGCTGTCGCGCGGCTTCTGAGCCTGCGGCGGCGCCCTCCGGCGCGAATTGCCCGCGCGGTGCCGCGCCGCTACGCGGCCAGCATCGCGTCGAGCAGCCATGAGCCGGCCGGCCCGAGCGGCCGGTTGCGCGACCATACCGCATCCACCCGCACGCGGCGCGGCCAGCCGCGCGAGCGCAGCTCGCACAGGCGATCGCGCGCGAAGTGCTCCACCATCCAGCGCGGCAGCTCGGCCCAGCCGAACCCCAGCACGGCCATCTCCAGCAGCATCAGATAGCTCGGCGCGAGCCAGCGCTGCGTGCCGACGACGATCCGGTCGTCGGCGCTGCGATCCTCCGGTTTCACATAGGTATTGAGCCGCAGCTCGCGCGCGTCGCGCAGCGCCGCATGCGGCACGTCGGCATCGCCGTATTGCGCCAGCGCGTGCATGCGCCCGACGAACAGGCCGATCTCGGATTCCTCCGCCACCGTCGCCGCACCGATATCGGGCGGGTAGGCCGCGTGCGCGGCCATCAGCCCGAGCTGCGCACGGCCCTGCTGGATCAGGTCGAGCACGTCCTCGTGCTCGGCGATCTGGCATTCGAGCTCGAGCGCCGGAAAGCGCTGTTCGAGCGCCATCAACGTTTCCTCGTAACGCTTCGACTGGTACGTGTCGGACACGACGAGCGTGAGCCGCGCTTCCTCGCCTTGCGCGAGCCGCGCCGCCATGCGGTCGATCGCCGCGCCGGCCTCCAGCGCGCGCTGCACCTGCGGCAACAGCGCGCGTCCGGCGTCGGTCAGCGTCGGGGTGCGTGTCGAGCGATCGAACAACTGCACGCCGAGGTCGATCTCGAAGTTCGCGATCGCCTCGGAAATCGTCGACTGGCGTTTGCCGAGCTTGCGTGCGGCGGCCGTGAACGAGCCGAGCAGCGCGGCTTCGGCAAACGCGAGCAGGGCTTCGGGGGCGTGACGCATGCGGCGCTCCTCACAGCGTTATATCGGTAAAACCGATGATATCAAACTGGATTGGCATGGTTTCACCGATCAAAATGGCCACAAGAACTGAATAGACGAACCGGAGGGAATCATGAAACAGGTGAATAAAACGGTGACGGAACGCCTCGTGCATGCGCTGACGTTCGAACTCGTGGCGATCGCGCTGTGCGCGCCGATCGGCGCATGGCTGCTCGACATGCCGGTGTCGCACGTCGGCGTGCTGACGGTGATGGTGTCGCTGATCGCGATGGCGTGGAACATGACGTTCAACACGCTGTTCGACCGCCTCGAACGGCGTGCGGGCCTGACGCGCACGCTCGGCATGCGGGTCGCGCATGCGGTCGCGTTCGAACTGGGTCTTGTCGCGATGGTGGTGCCGGTTGCCGCATGGTGGCTGAACGTGGGCCTCGTCGAGGCGTTGGTGCTCGACCTCGGCCTCGTGCTGTTCTTCCTGCCTTACACGTTCTGCTTCAACCTCGCGTACGACGCGCTGCGCGCACGCTGGGTCGCACGCCGCGTCGCAATGCAGGCGGGCTGAGCAGGGCGGGGGAGTCGAACCGGCGGGCGCGGCCGTCCGTCAGTGGGCGGCCGCCCACAGCCACACGCCGCACACGATCGCGACGACGCCGTACACGGCATACACGGGCACCTTGAAGCGCGCGAAGCACAGCGTCGCGAACGCGCCCGTGAGCCAATAGACGGGATCGGCCGGTTCGCGATGCAGGATCTTCACGACGGCGACCACGAGAAAGCCCGTCGTCGCCGCGCGCAGTAGGCGCATCCCGTGCTCGAAGCGCGAATGCCGCTTGAGCCGGAACAGGTGGTTCTTCGCGAACACGACGAGGCAACCCGACGGAATGAACAGCGCGGCGGTCGCGAACAGCGCGCCGATCCAGCCGTCGGTCAGGTAGCCGAGAAACGGCACGACGTTCAGCAGCGGCCCCGGCGACACCGGCGACAACGCGAAGGCGAGCGTGAAATCGTGATCGGAGATGCCGGTCGCCGGCGACACGAACAGCGTCTTGAGCACGGGCAGTGCGGAAAAGCCGCCGCCGAACAGCGTCATGCCGGCGCCCGCGAGCCGCGGCCACAGCAGCGCCATCTGGTAATCGCCCGGCAGCGGCAGCGCGAACAGCGCGACGAGGACGGCGAGCAGCACGAGCAGGTTGCGATCGCGCGTGGACAACGTGAAATCGATCGCGTCGTGTTGCGGCGGCCCCGTCAGCCAGCCTGCTGCAAACGCAGCGCAGAGAATGCCGACGAATGCGGCCGGACTATGCGCGAAAGCGAGCAGAATCGTCGACAACGCGGCGATCAGCTGTTCGAGCCGCGTGCGCGCGAGCGAGCGCAACTGCTTGAGCCACGTGACGCCGATCAGCGCGGCGAGCACCATCCCGAAGTGATTGATCAGCATCGGCGCGGCGAGCGAGCGCACGAGCGGCGTGCGATAGAAGATCGCGAACAGCGTCATCAGCACGAAGAACGGCAGCACGCTCGCGATGCCGGCGATCCATGCGCCGGCGCGCCCGTGCAGCGTCTGGCCGACCTGCACCGCGACGTTGCATCCGACCGGACCTGGCACGAGCCATGCGAGCGCGACGAGATCGGCGAACAACTGCGGCTCGATGCGCTGCAAGCGGTCGACATAGTGACGTTCGAGCTGCGCCATCATCGACAACCCGCCCCACGACACCGCGGAAATGCCGGCGACGACCTTGAACAAGGCCCACAGGGATGCCTGTGCCCGTTCGACACGTTCGGCCGCTTCGACTTCGACGGTTGTCATGATTGTGCTGTTGGCGCAGGGCCCGATCTCGCGCATAGGGGCATGCCGGCGGCCTGCCGACACGATGGCCCTCCCGATTGTCCGCCGCGCATCGTGACACTGCCATGCGCGAAAACGCTAGTTAATGAACTAAACGATCGGATCGGAAACCGAAATGATCGGCATGTGGCAAGACGCGTGCCGTGCGTGCCGCGTGTGGTGTGCGGTGTGCTTACGCGCCGGCGTTGCCGGCCGCGCGATGCGCGATCACGTTCGCTTGCTCGCCGCGCACGCCGAAGCGTTCGATCAACGCGGGAATCGCGTCGGCTGGTACGGGCCGCGAAAACAGGAAGCCCTGCGCTTCGATCTCGCCGAGCGCGGACAGCCATGCGATCTGCTCCTCGGTTTCGGTGCCCTCGACGACGACCGTGAGGCCGAGCGAGCGCGCGAGATGCACGATCGACGACACCATCACGCACACGCTGCGATCGTTCGGGATCGCCTGCACGAACGAGCGGTCGACCTTCAGCGTATCGACGGAGAAGCGGTGCAGGTATGACAGCGACGAGTAGCCGGTGCCGAAATCGTCGAGCGCGATCCGGATGCCGAGCTTCTTCAGCGCGACGATCTTCTCGGAGACGAGTTCCGGATATTCCATCATCGCGGTCTCGGTGATCTCGAGCTCGAGCCGGTTCGCGTCGATGCCGGTGTCGAGCAGCGCTTGCGAGATCGTCTCGATCAGGTCGCCGCGCCAGAACTGCACGGGCGAGATGTTGACCGCGAGCGTCAGCGTGTCGTGGCCGTCGTCGCGCCAGCGCGCGATCTGCGCGCATGCGGTGCGGATCACGAAGTCGCCGATCGGCACGATCAGGCCGGTCGATTCGGCGATCGAAATGAATTCGTTCGCGGAGATGATGCCGTGCTCCGGATGATCCCAACGCGCGAGCGCCTCGAAGCCCGTGATCGTGCGCTGCGTGAGGTCGATCTTCGGCTGGTACGCGAGGAACAGCTGCCCTTCGGCGAGCGCGACGCGCAATTGCTGTTCCCAGCGCATCAGGTGATCCGCGCGGTGCGACAGGTGCGGCGCGTAGAACTGATAGCAGTTCTTGCCGGCGTCCTTCGCGCTGTACATCGCGAGGTCGGCCTTCTTCAGCAGGTCGATTTCGCTTTCGTTCGCGACGGTGTGCAGCGCGATGCCGATGCTCGCATGCAGCACGAACGAGCTGCCGCGCACGTCGAACGGTTCGCTGAACAGGCGGATGATCGCTTCCGCGAGCCGCACCGCGCGCCGTTCGACGTCGTCGCCCTTCATCACGACCACGAACTCGTCGCCGCCGATCCG
The DNA here is from genome assembly GCF_003366075.1 of Burkholderia sp. IDO3. Classification (NCBI taxonomy): domain Bacteria; kingdom Pseudomonadati; phylum Pseudomonadota; class Betaproteobacteria; order Burkholderiales; family Burkholderiaceae; genus Burkholderia; species Burkholderia sp. IDO3. The sequence continues at coordinate 2,700,155 of NZ_CP028963.1, read as the reverse complement.
CGCGAGCGAGCCTTCGTCGCCGACCGCATCGGACAGGCGCGACGCGGTCATCTGCAGCACGATGTCGCCGGCGTTGTGGCCGAGCGTGTCGTTGACGGTCTTGAAGTTGTCGAGATCGATGAACAGCAGGCCGAGCCGCGACAGGCTCGCCGGCATCGACACGTCGTTGCGCAGCCCGCGCAGCGTCGCGTAGCGGTTCGCGAGGCCGGTGAGCAGGTCGTATTCGGCGAGCTGGGTCATCTCGCGCTCGCGGCCGAGCAGCTTGCCGATCAGCCCCGTCGCGACGCCGAAGAACGCGAGCATCGCGAGCGTGATGAAGCTCGTCATCAGCAGGTAGACGTTGCGCGTGTGGTAGTAGTCCGCGAATTCCTCGGTCTGCGACAGCCCGACCATCACCGCGAGCGGGTAGCCGTCGAGGTGGCGGTACGACACGATGCGCGTCACGCCGTCGAGCGGGTCGATGATGGTGCCCGTCACGCGCTCGGCGATCGGGTAGACGCCCGATGCGGAGAACGCGCCCGGCGCGTTGCTCACCGAGCCGGTGCGGCGCGCGAGCACGGCGCCCGTGTCGGACACGACGGCGATCACGCCTTCCTTGCCGATCGCCGCATTGTTGTAGAAGTCGTTCGTGAAGTAGCTCGGGTCTTCCGACACGACGACGATGCCCGCGAAGCTGCCGTCCGGGTTGTTCAGGCGCCGCGTCATCTGCAGCGTCCAGTGGCTCGACACGCGGCCGAGCACCGGCTTGCTGATGTACAGGCGGTCGTCGTTGTTCGCGAGATGCACCTTGAAGTGCTCGCGGTCGGACAGGTTGATCGGCTTCGGATGGAGTTCGGCGGTGTTCGCGAACAGGATGCCCTTCGCGTTGACGAGCGAAACCTGGATCAGCGTGTCGCTCGGCACGACGCCTTTTTCGACCGCGCTCGCAAGGTTGAAATGCGCGGGCGACTTCTCGAACTCGAACTTGACGAAGCGGGTGATCTGGTCGACCTGATGGATCGCCTTGACCGTATGCTGTTCGAGCGCGGACGACAGGATCGCAGCGGATGCCGCCGCTTCCTTGTACGCGCTGTCCTTTTCGACCGACAGTCGCGCGATGATCACGGCCCACAGCAGCGCGAGCGCCAGCATCCCGAGCAGCGGGATCGCGAACAGCGCACGCCGGCGCGATTTGCGCGGCGCGCGCAGCGGCCGATTCGGCGGCGTGTGGTTAGACCGGGCGGAGCTCATCGAAAAGGGCGGCGTCCTGCTCGCGTGAGCCATCCCCCGTCGGGATGGCCGGCTATGGTTGGGGCGCACCGGCGTCTGTTCGTTCGCGGGATGCGCAACCATGGACAGACCCGCCGAAGCGACGGATTAGGCCCGATATTACTGGCTGGAACGCTTTTGCGATAGACGGGTGAATCGTAGGGTGCCGGCCCGGCCGGCACCGTCGCGCATCGCGAAACGTCAGGCGGGCGCCTGGAACGTGCCGTCCACGACCGTCACGACGTGGCCGCCGATCCAGATCGTGTCGTCGTCGCCATAGTGGACGAAGATGCGGCCGTCGCGGCCGATTGCCGTGCCCTGGCGCACTGTATACGAAGGGCCGGGGCGGCGTTGCTGGCGGCTCAGCAGGCCGGCCAGCGCCGCATTGGCGCTGCCGGTGACGGGATCCTCGCCGACGCCGAAGCTGCCGCCCGTCATCAGGCAGCGGATTTCGAACGTGGCGGGGCCGCCGTCCGGGTGCGGCGCGTAGACCGCAAGGCCGTCCGTGCCATAGCGGTGGGTGATTGCCTCTAATGCGGCCTGATCGGGGGCGAGGCCGACGCAGGCGTCGGCCGACGTCAACCGCACGACGAGCCACGGCGCGCCGTTGTCGACCGCGCACGGTTCGGCATCCGGATCGATCGCATCGCTGCGCAATGCGGCTGCCAGTGCCGGGTAGTCGGCGCGGTCGAGCGGCGTGAACCGTGCCGGCGGTGCGGCAAATGCCCAGCCATCGGCCCGTTCGCGCAGTTCGACCCGGCCGACCCCGCATTGCTGGATCAGCCGGCCCGGCGTGCGCGGCCGCGCGCCGCTTTCCAGGAACGCGTGCGCGGTGCCGAGTGTCGGATGACCGGCGAACGGCAGCTCGCCGCCCGGCGTGAAGATCCGGACGCGGTAGTCGGCTTCCGGATCCGTCGGCGTGCATACGAACGTCGTTTCCGACAGGTTCGTCCAGCGGGCGATCGCCAGCATGTCGTCGTCGCCGAGCGAATCGGCGTCGAACACCACGGCAAGCGCATTGCCCTTGAACGGCACCGACGTGAAGACGTCGACCTGCTTGAAGCGGACGCGGCGGCCGGTCATCGTGACGGTTGCGTGACTTGCTTGACCTGCGTGACCTGCTTTACGCAACTTCGGCGATCAGTTCGATCTCGACGCATGCGCCGAGCGGAATCTGCGCGACGCCGAACGCCGAGCGCGCATGCTTGCCCGCATCGCCGAACACTTCCGCGATCAGCTCCGACGCGCCGTTCGTGACGATGTGCTGTTCGGTGAACTCGAGCGTCGAGTTCACGAGGCTCATCAGCTTCACGATGCGCGTGACCTTGTTCAGGTCGCCGGTGTGCGCGTGCAGCGTCGCGAGCAGGTCGATCGCGATCGAGCGCGCGGCCGCCTTGCCGTCTTCCGTCTGCAGATCGGCGCCGAGCTTGCCGGCCCAGACCTTGCCGTCCTTCTTCGCGATGTGGCCCGACAGGTAGACCGTGTTGCCGCTTTGTGCGCTCATCACGTAGGCGGCGGCCGGTGCGCCGGCGGTCGGGAGCTCGATGCCGAGCGACTTCAGTTTGTCGTAGACGTTAGCCATGGGTGCGATTCCTCGTAGAGAGTCGTGCGTGACAGGAAAAAGGGGATCAGAGACGCTCGCGCAGCAGCTTGCCGAGGCGCGCGACGCCTTCCTCGATCTTTTCGGGCGGCACCGTCACGAACGACAGGCGCAGCGTGTTCTGCTGCGGATCGTTCGCGAAGAACGGCGCGCCGGGCACGAACGCGACGTGGTTCTCGACCGCCGCTTCGAGCAGCTTCATGCTGTCGATCTGCGCGGGCAGGTTCACCCAGATGAACATCCCGCCGTCCGGGCGGTTCCACGTAACGCCTTCCGGCATGTGACGCGCGAGCGACGCGAGCATTGCCTCGCATTGCGCGCCGTACAGCTGGCGGATCGTCGGGATGTGTTCGTCGAGGAAGCCGTCCTTGATGACTTCGTGCGCGATGCGCTGCGTGAGCGTCGGCGTGTGCAGGTCGGTGGCCTGCTTGGCCTGCACGAGCTTGAAGTGGAGTTCTTCGGGGGCAATGATGTAGCCGATCCGCAGGCCCGGTGCGAGCACCTTCGAGAACGTGCCGAGGTGCACGACGTGATCCGGCGCCATCGACAGCATCGTCGGCAGCGGCTCGCCCTGGTAGTTCAGCGCGCCGTACGGATCGTCTTCCAGCACCGGGAACGGGCTCGACTGCGCGAACGCGGCGAGCGCGCGGCGGCGCTCGACGGGCAGGCGGCGGCCGGTCGGGTTCTGAAAGTTCGGCTGCGCGTACAGCAGGCGCGCGCCTTGCGTCAGTTCGGGCGTGAGGCCTTCGGGCAACAGGCCCTGCTCGTCGGTCGGCACCTGCACGTAGCGCGGCTCGTACAGCGAGAACGACTGCAGCGCGCCGAGGTAGGTCGGCGTTTCGACGAGGATCGGGCTGTCCGGATCGATCAGCGCCTTGCCGAGCAGGTCGAGCGCCTGCTGCGAGCCGGTCGTGATCAGCACTTGCGACACGCGCACGCTGTAGCGTTCGGCGATCCATTCGCGCAGCGGCAGGTAGCCTTCGGTCGCGCTGTACTGGAGTGCCGCGGCGGGCGAATCGCGCAGCACGCGGTCGGCCGCGGCGCGCATGCGTTCGGCCGGGAACGTCGCGGGAGCGGGCAGGCCGCCGGCGAACGAGATGACCTCGGGGCGTTCCGTGATCTTCAGGATCTCGCGGATCGCCGAGCTCGTCAGCTTGCGTGCGCGTTCGGAAAGCTGCCAGTGCGGCGGATGCAGGTCGCTCGGATTCATAGTCTCCTCGTTCGGATATCGTGGTCAGTCAAGAAAGGTCGGTCAGGCGGATTGCGTCGACGCGGCCGGGTGGGCATGCGGGAGCGCGATCGGGCCGTCGCGGCTGGATAGGCAAAACCGTTCAGGCAAAACGAACATTATGGCGCACCTCATCAACCGGCGCGAGCGGGGCGCGGGGCCGTGGCGACCGACGAGCGCCGCCCGAGCATGACGGTCGCGATCACGGCGGCCGCGAACAGCCACGTCGACGACGTCACCGTCTCGCCGAACAGCACCGCGGAAAAGGCGATCGTGAAGAAGATCTGCGGCAATTGCACCTGGCCGACGCGCGCGATGCCGCCCATCGCAAGCCCCGCATACCACGCGAAAAAGCCGATGAATTGCGAAAAGAGGGTTACATAGCCGAACGCGAGCCACGTGCGCAGCGCGAGCGGGCCGGGGTGCGCGGCGTGCTGCATCCATGCGAGCCAGCCGACCGGCAGCACGAGGAACGGCGCGGACACGACGAGCGCCCAGCAGATCACCTGCCAGCCGCCGATCTGGCGTGCGAGGCGCGCGCCTTCGGCATAGCCGAGCGCGCCGATGCCGACCGCGACGAGCATCAGCGCGTCGCCCGCCTGCACGGTGCCGCCACCGTCGCGCAACGCGAACGCGATCACGAGCGCGCTGCCGGCCAGCGCGCTGGCCCAGAACGCCTTCGACGGCCGTTCGTGCGACAGCCATGCCGCGTACAGCGCGACGAACAGCGGCTGCAGGCCGTTGACGACGGCGCCGTGCGACGCCGGCACGGTTTTCATCGCCCACGCGGAGAACACCGGATACGCGATGATCACGCCGGCCGACACGACCGCGAGGCTTTTCAGTTGCGCGCGGGTGGGCAGCCGTTCGCGGCGCCACCACAGCAGCAGAGCGGCCGGCACCGACGCGGCGAGCGCGCGGCCGAGCCCGTTGAGCAGCGGATTGAGTTCGGAGACGACGATACGCGTCATCGGCAGCGTCAGGCTGAAGATCATCACGCCGATGAGGCCGAGCAGCATGCCCCGGGTTTCGCGCGAATTCATGTCGTGGGTGTCTCCGTATTCGTGAGGTGCATCGGGTGTGACGGGAGGGCGGCCGAGCGTGCAGCGTCAGCGCAGCGTGCGCGCGCCCTGCGGCGTGTCGAATTCCGCGGTGAGCGCGGGCGGGCCGTCGGCGGTCTCGAGATCGAGCAGGTGGGCGGCACCGAGCCAGTCGAGTTGTTCGCGAAGTGCATCCGCGCGCGGGTGGGCGCCCTTGAGCGCCTTCAGCGCGACGCCGTCGCTCGGCAGCGATTCGGCCGGGTGGCGCGGGCTGTCCCACTGGATCAGCGACGGCAGCAGACCGTCGCCGGCGCCTTGCCATGCGGGAAACGCGCCGTCGTCGGGCACCGTGAGGCCCCAGCCGAGGTCGCCGCGCCGCATCGCGACGATCGGTGCGATCCGGGCCGGATACTGGCTTTGCCACAATGCGAGCTGGCGCGGGCGGTCGACGCGCGCGACCCAGTGCGCGAGGAACGGCCCCTGCGCGAGCCGTTCGCGCATCGCCGGATCGTCGAGGCCGAACAGCCGCGCGCGCGGCGGCGCGCCGTCGTCGCCCGTGGCGGGCGCGTCCGGATCGATCGCGATCACTTCGAGGTACAGGCCGCCCCATGCGCCGAACAGCGCGTTATAGGTGCGCATCAGCGGATGGCGGCCGCCGCCGGCCGGTTCGATGCCGAGCGCGTCGGCGACGTGGCGCACGCCTTCGTCGAGCGTGCGCGCGGCGATCACGAGATGGTCGAGGGTCAGGGAGCGGGCTGGCATGAACGTCGGTCGGGAAGCGAAAGTGTCATGGTAGTCGGGCGAGGCGCCGGGCGGTTGCGGAACCGGCCGGCGCACGGGCCGCGCTGCAGGCCCGCCGGCGCGGCGCCAGTGCGGCAGGGTCGCAGCGACGGCCGCATGATCGCCATTCCGGTCAACTGTAATCGTCCGCACCGGCACAGTAACGGTACAATCGCTGCGATAGCCTTCGGTACAGTTGGAGCCACCGCCCATGTCCACCGTTTCCCTCGCCCAGATTCCCGCGCCGCACGACACGGCCACGCTCACGCTCGTCGACCAGCTCGTCCAGTGGGCGCGGCGCCGCATCGACGAGCGCGTGTTCCGGCCCGGCATGCGCATGCCGTCGATCCGCAAGCTCGCGCTCGACAAGAGCGTGTCGCGTTTCACCGTCGTCGAGGCGTACGAACGGCTCGTCGCGCAGGGGTATCTCGATTCGCGGCGGGGCTCCGGTTTCTACGTGCGCGAGCGCACGGCCGTCGGCCCGCAGCCGGTCGACAGCGTGGCGCGCGTGGCGGAGGCCACGCCGGTACACAACACGATCGACGTCGTCTGGCTGCTGCGCAACATGCTGCATACCGCCAGTCCGGAAAAGGGGCCGGGTCTGGGCTACCTGCCGGGCCGCTGGCTCGACGGCGAGCTGATCACCGGCTCGCTGCGCGCGCTCGGGCGCCAGGCGGGCGCGCAGATGCTCGGCTTCGGCACGCCGCAGGGTTTCCTGCCGCTGCGCCAGCAACTGCAGACACGGCTCGCGGAAGTCGAGATCGGCGCGAAGCCCGAGCAGCTCGTGCTGGTGTCGGGCATCACGCAGGCGATCGACCTGATCTCGCGGATCTACGTGCAGCCCGGCGACGCGGTGATCGTCGGCGACCCCGCGTGGTTCCAGATGTTCGGCCGTTTCGCGTCGCAGGGCGCGCAGCTCGTCGGGATGCCGTACACGCCGGACGGCCCCGATCTCGACGCGCTCGAGACGCTCGTGCAGATGTGGCGCCCGAAGATGCTCGTGATCAACTCGGTGCTGCAGAACCCGACCGGCACGTCGCTGTCGGCCGCGCAGGCGTTCCGGATCCTGAAGCTCGCGGAGGCGTACGACTTCCTCGTCGTCGAGGACGACGTGTACGGCGACCTGTGTCCGCCGAGCTATCCGGCCACGCGGCTCGCGAGCCTCGACCAGTTGAAGCGCGTGATCTACCTCGGCAGTTACTCGAAGACGCTCGCGGCGAACCTGCGGGTCGGCTACGTCGCATGCGCGCCGGAGATCGCGAAGGCGATCACCGACCAGAAAATGCTGGTCGGAATGACGACGCCGGAGCTCAACGAGCGCGTGCTTTACAAGATCCTGACCGAAGGGCATTACCGGCGCCACGTCGAGCGCCTGCGCGCGCGGCTCGACGGCGTGCGCGACAAGACCGCGCGGATGCTCGAGCGCACCGGGCTGAAGCTCTTCACGATGCCCGCGGCCGGGATGTTCCTGTGGGCCGATACGGGCGTCGATTCGGACGCGCTCGCGGCCGCCGCGCACGAGGCAGGATTCCTGCTGACGCCGGGAAGCCTGTTCTCGCCGCAGCAGTCGCCGTCGACGTGGACGCGCTTTAACGTCGCGAACTGCGGCGATCCGGCGCTGCCGGGGTTTCTCGCGCGCTATATCGAATCGGCGGCGCGGCGCGCATCGTGACGCGGCGGCGCGCCGCCCCTTGAAATCGCGGCGAGCGGCCCCAGATACCCGCGCAAACCGCTTGCGCCAGGCGGTTGTCCTTGACGGGCCCGCCGGCATCGCGCGCCGGGCGCCCGCGCCACACCATTCAAGTTCAAGTAAGAGGAAACAGCATCCATGGCACACGAAACGATGAGCTTTCAGGCAGAGGTCAAGCAACTCCTCCACCTGATGATTCATTCGCTCTACAGCAACAAGGAAATCTTCCTGCGCGAACTGGTGTCGAACGCGTCCGACGCGGCCGACAAGCTGCGTTTCGAAGCGCTCGCGAACAACGCGCTGTACGAGAACGATCCGAACCTGCGTATCCGCATCGGCTTCGACAAGGCCGCGCGCACGATCACGATCGAGGACAACGGCATCGGCATGAGCCGCGACGAGGCGATCGCGAACCTCGGCACGATCGCGCGTTCGGGCACCAAGGAATTCTTCACGAAGCTGTCCGGCGACCAGCAGAAGGACGCGGCGCTGATCGGCCAGTTCGGCGTCGGCTTCTACTCGGGTTTCATCGTCGCCGACCGGATCACCGTCGAGACCCGCCGTGCGGGCCTGCCGGCAAGCGAAGCGGTGCGCTGGGAAAGCGCGGGCGAGGGCGATTTCACGATCGACGCGATCGAGCGCGTGCAGCGCGGCACGACGATCACGCTGCACCTGCGCGAAGGCGAGGACGAACTGCTGTCGTCGCACCGCCTGAAGTCGATCATCCAGAAGTATTCCGATCACATCGCGCTGCCGATCCTGATGCAGAAGGAAGAGTGGGATCAGGAAAAGGGCGAGATGGTCCTGAAGGACGAGGACGAAACCGTCAACCAGGCGAGCGCGCTGTGGACGCGTTCAAAGAGCGACGTCACCGACGAGCAGTACACGCAGTTCTACCAGCACATCGCGCACGACCACCAGGATCCGCTCACGTGGACGCACAACCGCGTCGAGGGCCGCAGCGAATACACGCAGTTGCTGTTCGTGCCGGCACACGCGCCGTTCGACCTGTGGAACCGCGACTATCGCGGCGGCCTGAAGCTGTACGTGAAGCGCGTGTTCATCATGGACGACGCGGAGCAGTTGCTGCCGCAATATCTGCGTTTCGTGAAGGGCGTCGTCGATTCGGCCGACCTGCCGCTGAACGTGTCGCGTGAGATCCTGCAGGAAAGCCGCGACGTGAAGGCGATCCGCGAAGGCGTGACCAAGCGTGCGCTGTCGATGCTCGAAGAGCTCGCGAACGCGGAAGAGGATGCCGGCAAGGAGAAGTACAGGACGTTCTGGAGCGCCTTCGGCCAGGTGCTGAAGGAGGGCCTCGGCGAGGATCACGCGAACCGCGAGCGCATCGCGAAGCTGCTGCGCTTCGCGTCGACGCACGGCGACACCGACGCGCAGGACGTGTCGCTTGCCGACTACGTGTCGCGCATGAAGCCCGAGCAGAGCAAGATCTACTACGTGACCGCCGATACGTGGCAGGCTGCGAAGAACAGCCCGCATCTCGAAGTGTTCCGCAAGAAGGGCGTCGAGGTGCTGCTGCTGACCGATCGCGTCGACGAATGGATGCTGTCGTTCCTGCATGAATTCGACGGCAAGCCGCTCGCGAGCGTCGCGCGCGGCGATCTCGACCTCGGCGAGCTGAACGACGACGAGAAGAAGGCGCAGGAGCAGGCGGGCGAGGCGATCAAGCCGGTCGTCGAGAAGATGAAGGAAGCGCTCGGCGACAAGGTGAAGGAAGTGCGCGTCACGTTCCGGCTGACCGATTCGCCGTCGTGTCTCGTCGCGGACGATAACGACATGAGCGGCTACCTGCAGCGGATGCTGAAGGCGGCCGGTCAGAACGCGCCGGCGATGCAGCCGATCCTCGAGATCAACCCCGAGCACGCGCTCGTGAAGCAGCTGAACGCCGACAGCGCGAATTTCGGCGACTGGTGCCATCTGCTGTTCGATCAGGCGTTGCTGGCCGAAGGCGGGATGCTCGACGATCCGGCGAGCTTCGTGAAACGGACCAACGCGCTGCTGCTGTCGCGCACCGCGTGACCGTGCGGATGCGATTCGACGGCGCACAGGCGGGCTGGCGCGACACGCCCCGGCCCGGCTGCGCGCTCGACCAGCGCGACTGGCTGACGCGCGGCGGCTCGCTGACCGCGCATCTCGCGCGGCTCGGCAGCGTGAAGGTGCGCGTGACGCGCGAGGCCGTCGATTGTCCTTGGTTCGACGAGCCGGCGGCGCTCGACAGTGCGCCGCGCGCGCCGATGTGGGTGCGCGAGGTGATCCTGTCGGTCGACGGCACGCCGTACGTCGCCGCGCACAGCATCGCGCCGCTCGCGGCCAGCAAGGGCGTATGGCAGGCGATGCGGCGGCTGCGCACGCGGCCGCTCGCGGAGCTGCTGTACAGCGATCCGCAGGTCGAGCGCTCGGTGCTCGTCAGCCGGCGCGTGATCGCCGGGCATCCGCTCTACACGCTTGCGAGCCATGCACTGGGCGGCGAGCGTGCACCGCATGCGTTCGCCGCGCGGCGCTCGGTGTTTCAGCGGCACGGCAAGCCGTTGATGGTCACCGAATGCATGCTGCCCGCGCTGTGGCGTCATCTCGATGCGCACGGCGACGGCCCGCGATCCGCCGGGCCGCGCGGAGGCGTGTGATGCTGCAAGGCTTTGCGCCGGTCGTCGGGCCGAATACGCACACGATGATTCTCGGCAGCTTCCCGGGCGAGGCGTCGCTCGATGCCGCGCAGTATTACGCGCATCCGCGCAACCAGTTCTGGCGGCTGTTGGGCGCGGTGCTCGACGCGCCGGGGCTGCACGAGCTTGCGTATGACGCGCGGCTCGAGCGCGTGCTGTCGCACGGCATCGGCATCTGGGATGTGCTCGATGCCTGCCATCGCGAAGGCAGTCTCGATTCCGCGATCCGCAATGCGAAGCCGAACGACTTCGCGTCGTTGCGCGAGCATGCGCCGCTGCTGAGGAAGGTGTGCTTCAACGGGAAGACGGCGGGGCGATTTGCCGACGTGATCGGGCAGGCCGGGTACGACACGCTCGTGCTGCCGTCGTCGAGCCCGGCGAATGCGATGTTGTCGTTCGAGCAGAAGCTCGTGCAGTGGCGGGCGATACCCGATTGACACCGAATCGAGCGGCGGCAGCGCCGATTGCCGCCGACGCTCACCTACTTGTCCTTGCCCCATCGCCACCGGGGCTTTTCACCCTTGATCCAGCACACGACGGTCAATAGCGCGACCAGCGCCACGATGCACGCGCCGTACGCGACCGGCGACCGGTGCGGTGGCACCAGCCACGCGCTCGCGATGATCCCGATCACGAACAGCAGCAGCACCACCCACCCTTGCCACGCGACCGGCAACCCCCATCCCCAGCCGTAGCGTTTCGCAGGGAACCAGATCTTCTTGTCGGGGGACGTCATGGCATCTCCGAAACGTCGTACCGGCTGCGCGCCGGCGATTGAAAGCACGCTCGCGGGGACGCCGCGCGTCCTGGTGGCGAAAGAACCGCCGATTCCGGAGCGAAATCGGAGGAACTGAACTGTATTGTGCGCCGATTCCCGATTCGCAAAACGCCGCATCGCGTGTGCGAACGGCGGCACGTCGTCCGCCGCCGTTTTCATCGTTGCATCCGAACGCGCCGATCACTCAGAACGTGATCGCGGCTTTCACGGACTGGACGGCCGCGCTGTTCATCAGGATGTAGAAGTCCTGCGGCGTCGTGCTGCCGGCTGGGGCGATCGCCATCGTCGTGCCGTCGCGGATCACGGCGCCGACGTCGATCTGTCCGTTGTTCTGATAGAAAACGCGATATTCGGTCGTCGGCGTACCGAGTGCCGTGTTGGCCACCCATGCGCGGACACCCGCGAGCGTGACGATCTGTCCGTCGCTCAGGTTGTACGTTCTGTTGTCCGACGCGCTCGTGTACGGAAAGAACGCTTCCAGTGTCGCGGCCGTCGTGCTGCACGGCGTCACGTTCGAGCCGTTCGTCTGCGGTGCGGCGCAGTCGCCGGTGAACACCGTATCGCCCACCGTCTGGCGCGTGATCTTCATGTAAGCGGCGCCCGATTGCCAGCTCGCCTGCTTGTTGTACAGCGACGTGCCGTTGATCGTGTTGGTCACGATGCCGAGTGCACTGCCGGTAAACAGCTCGGACGGCGAGCTGGCGATCGTGCCGGTCAACGGCACGACTGTATAGTTCGTGCCGAGAAGCGTCATCGTTGCCGTATGACCGTCGGCTGCGAGGTCCGTGATCTGTACGTTCGCGCCGCTGTAGCTGACCTGTTCCTGCGTGCTCGTCACGACCGCACCGTTGACGACATAGCGCTGGCTCGCGAGCGTCGGTACCGACAGCGACGCGGAAAGCGACGACAGGCCTTGCGTCACCATCTGCGGGCCGTTGGCCGGGCTTTGCGCGAGGCTTTGATCTTCCGAATAGAAATTGCTGTCCGGACCGACGCTGACCGCTCCGCTGCCCGACGTGGAAATGGAAAGCTGTCCATGCAGGTAGTGCAGTCCGCCGTTGGCGGCCAGCGCGAAGCTTTCATAATTCTGTTGTGCGGCGCTGAGATTGCTGGCGGGCGTCCCCGATCCGGTGCCGTCGCCGCCGTCACCGCCGCCGCACGCGGCCAGCAACAGGGTTCCGGTCAACGCGACGGCGTAGCGGGCACGGGCCGCGGATTCTTTCTGTGTCATGTGGGTGCTCTCGTTTTTGTTAGTTATACGTAAGAAATGTCGCGCCGCGATGAGCGGCCGACGCCGGAGCATAGCCTGTCCCGAATGAAGAAACGAGCGGCATTCGGTGCATTCGTCACGGCTGTCGGCGCGTCTCGATTACCGCGTATTTCAGAGCCGGCGGGGCAGGGGAAGCATCGTTGCGCGCGAAGCAAGCAGCGGCACGGCGATGCCGTGCGTTGGCGCAATCGGGCAGCGGACCTCCGGCACGACGCCGCAACGAATATTGCGTCGACGCGGCGGGCAGGTGCTGCGCCGCACGGCCGCCATCCCCCACCAATGCTATCCTCTCGTCCGCTCATCCAGCATCACCCAGCGAGATTCAACATGACCCGACTGATCAAGCGCGCGTCCGCCGAGGCGCGCGCGTTCAAGCAACGCAAGCCGTCCGCGTACAACGGTTCCGACAAACTCCAGCCGCCGCGCTTGAAGCGCCGCCCGGAGATCGACGAACACGACGACGTGCCCGTCCTCGACGCGCCGCGCAAGCCGCGGTTCGCGCCCGTCACGTTCTCGGAAGAGCGCGGCGTGCGCTTCCTGCACTTCGGCACCGAATGGGTGCAGGGCGCGATGCGGATTTCCAAGCCGCTGCATATCGAACTCGAGTACGCGCAGCAGATGATGGCGTGGCTGCTGTTCCTCGAAACGCCCGAGCGGATCGTCCAGCTCGGGCTCGGCACCGGTGCGCTGACCAAGTTCTCGCACCGCTTTCTGCCGCACGCGAAGGTCGAGGCGGTCGAACTGAACCCGGCCGTGATCGTCGCGGCGCGCACGATGTTCGCGCTGCCGCCCGACGATGCACGCCTCGTCGTGCACGAAGCCGACGCATGGGACTTCGTCAACGACGCGGCCAACCGCGGCACGACGGGCGCGCTGCAGATCGACCTGTACGACGCGACCGCGCGCGGCCCGGTGCTCGACAGCGTCGCGTTCTACCGCGCGGTGCGCGGCTGCCTCGCGGATGCGGGCATCGCGACGATCAACCTGTTCGGCGACCATCCGAGCTTCGTGCGCAACATGAAGCACCTGAACGCGGCGTTCGACCACCGCGTGATCGCGCTGCCGGAAGTGCACGACGGCAACCGGATCGCGATCGCGTTCTCGGGCCCGGCGCTCGACGTGTCGTATGCGCAACTGGAAGCCCGCGCGAAGCTGATCGAGGACACGCTGAAGCTGCCCGCGCGCAAGTGGGTGAAAGCTTTGAAAGAAACGACGGGCGCACGCGAATCCTCGTTCGCGATCTGACGCCCATGCGCCGGCCGCATGCCGGTGCAACCGCGTGACTAGGGGCGGATCACCTCGGGTTCGCCCCCGCTTGACCGCGCGCTCGCGGCTCCTATACTGGCGCGAAGCCAGGGGAGCCGCAGCTTACCCGTTTTGTCGCTCCTCTCGCCGCCGTACCCGCTCAACAAGATCGATAACCGGGAAAGATGAGGAGACGTCATGGCTCACGATGCCGACGCCAATCGGGCCGCCAAGCGCTGGCTCTGGCTGCTGGTAGTGCCGCTGATCGCGATGGTCTGGGTACCGTCGTACAGCAAGATCGAACCGCAATGGTTGGGTTTTCCGTTCTTCTATTGGTACCAGCTGCTCTGGGTGTTCATTAGCGCGGTGATCACCGCGTTCGTGTATCACAAGACCAAGAACGCGTGGAAGGCGAACGGCACGCAAGGAGGTGCGCGATGAATCTCGGCGCTACCTTCGTTTTCGTTCTCCTGTTCATCGGCGTCACGGTCCTCGGTTTTCTCGCCGCGAACTGGCGGCGCGGCGATCTCGCCCACCTCGACGAATGGGGCCTCGGCGGTCGCCGCTTCGGTACGATCGTCACGTGGTTCCTGCTCGGCGGCGACCTCTACACGGCCTATACGTTCGTCGCGGTGCCCGCGCTCGTGTTCGGCGCCGGCGCGATGGGCTTCTTTGCATTGCCGTACACGATCCTGATCTACCCGTTCGCGTTCGTCGTGTTCCCGAAACTGTGGAGCATCGCCAAGCGTCACGGCTACGTGACGGCCGCCGACTTCGTCAACGCACGCTATGGCAGCCGGATGCTCGCGCTCGCGATCGCGGTGACGGGCATCGTCGCGACGATGCCGTACATCGCGCTGCAGCTCGTCGGCATCGAAGTGGTGATCGGCGCGCTCGGTTTCGACACGACCGGCTTCGTCGGCGACCTGCCGCTCATCATCGCGTTTGCGATTCTTGCCGCGTACACGTACACGTCGGGGCTGCGCGCGCCGGCGATGATCGCGATCGTGAAGGACATCCTGATCTACATCACGATCGCCGCGGCGGTCATCGTGATCCCCGCGAAGCTCGGCGGCTTCGGGCACATCTTCGCGACGGTGCCGCCGGCGAAGCTGCTGCTGAAGGCACCTGATGCGATGAGCCTGAACGGCTACAGTGCGTACGCGACCCTCGCGATCGGCTCCGCGCTCGCGCTGTTCCTGTATCCGCACTCGGTCACGGCGATCCTGTCGTCGTCGTCGGGCAACACGATCCGCCGCAACATGGCGATGCTGCCCGCGTATTCGTTCGTGCTCGGCCTGCTCGCGCTGCTCGGCTACATGGCGCTCGCATCCGGCGTGAAGGACATGCCGCAGTACGCGCCGTACTTCAAGGCGTTCGGCCCGAACTTCGCGGTGCCCGCGCTGTTCCTCAACTACTTCCCGTCGTGGTTCGTCGGCGTCGCGTTCGCGGCGATCGGCATCGGCGCGCTGGTGCCGGCGGCGATCATGTCGATCGCGGCCGCGAACCTGTACACGCGCAACATCCACCGCGAGTTCGTGAACCGCAACATGACGCACGAGCAGGAGACGCACGTGGCGAAGCTCGTGTCGCTGATCGTGAAGGTCGGCGCGGTCGCGTTCATCCTCGGGCTGCCGCTGACCTATGCGATTCAGCTGCAGCTGCTCGGCGGGATCTGGATCATCCAGACGCTGCCGGCGATCGTGCTCGGCCTGTATACGCGCGTGCTCGACCATCGCGGCTTGCTGGTCGGCTGGGCCGCGGGCATCGTGTGCGGCACGTGGATGGCGATCTCGCTGAAGCTGGCCGGCTCGATCTTCACGATCCACCTGTTCGGCCTCGCGATTCCGGGCTACGCGGCCGTGTGGTCGCTGATCGTGAACCTGGTGGTGTCGGTGGTGGTGAGCGTGCTGGTGCGCGTGATGGGCATGGCGCATGCCGAGGACCGCACGCGACCGGAGGATTATCTCGACGTCGTCGAGAGCTGATCGGCCTACCTTCTGCGGCAGTTTCGACCCGACGCCCGCGACGCAAGTCGCGGGCGTTTTGCTTGGGTGCGCGGGTGTTACTGGCCCGCGCGCTTCGCGAGATCGTCGCGTTGCGACAGGTCTTCGACGTTGACCATCCAGTGCACGCCGAAACGGTCCTTCGCCATCCCGAAGCCGAGCGCCCAGAACGTCTTGCCGAACGGCATCGTCACTTCGCCGCCGTCGGCGAGCGCATCGAACAGCTTCCGGCCTTCGTCGACCGTCGCCGGGTTCAGCGACAGCGAATAACCCGCGTGCGCGCCACCGTCCGGCTGGCTGCAGTCGCCGTCCGAGCACATGATCATCGACTCGCCGATCGTGAAGCTCGCATGCATCACCTTGTCGCTCATCTCCGGCGACATCGGGTAATCGGGATTCGGCGGCGCATCCTTGAAGTGCATCTTGAACATCGTCTTCGCGCCGAGCGCCTTTTCGTAGAACTGAAGGGCTTCTTCCGCGCGGCCGTAGAACGTCAGATACGGTTGGACTTGCATCGTTGTCTCCTGTGGACCGGGCAGGCGCGTCGGCGCCGGCTCGGGTATATCCAAGATTGACCGGGAAGAGCGCACCGGGACGCGGCCGGCGCACTCGTGACGTGGATTGTAGTGCGCGCGCTTGACGCTGGAATGAAAAATAAAACGGCCGCGAACACAGGGTTCGCGGCCGTCGGCAATGCTTGCTGACGCCTGTTGTCAGTGCTGCTGACAGCTCAACTGACAGCGGCAGGCGCGGGCTGCGCGATTCAGCGCAGCGCGTCGATCAGCTTCTCGAGCTTCACCGCGTCGGCGGCGAACACGCGAATGCCTTCGGAAAGTTTTTCCGTCGCCATCGCTTCGTCGTTCAGCTGGAAGCGGAACGATGCCTCGTCGATCGCGACGCGCTCGGCCGGCTTGTCGTGCAGCGCGTCCGGCGACAGCTTGCGCGCCACCGTGTCGGTGCTGTCCTGCAGCTTCTGCAGCAAATCGGGGCTGATCGTCAGCAGGTCGCAGCCCGCGAGTTCGGTGATCTGGCTCGTCGTGCGGAAGCTCGCACCCATCACTTCGGTGTGGTAGCCGAACGTCTTGTAGTACGTGTAGATGCGGCGCACCGACTGCACGCCCGGATCGTTCGCGCCGCCGTTCTTCGCTTCATCCCAGTCGGCGCCGGCCTGCTTCTTGTACCAGTCGTAGATGCGGCCGACGAACGGCGAGATCAGCTGCGCGCCGGCTTCCGCGCACGCGGCGGCCTGCACCAGCGAGAAAAGCAGGGTCATGTTGCACTTGATCCCTTCCTTCTGCAGCACTTCGGCCGCGCGAATGCCTTCCCACGTCGACGCGAGCTTGATCAGGATGCGCTCGCGGCCGATGCCGGCGGCTTCGTACAGCTTGATGAGTTCGCGGCCCTTGTCGATCGAGCGCGGCGTGTCGAACGACAGGCGTGCGTCGACCTCGGTCGACACGCGGCCCGGGATCAGCTTCAGGATCTCGGTGCCGAATGCGATCAGCAGGCGGTCGATGATGAAGTCGGTGCTTTCGTTGCGGTGATCGCGGACGGTTTTCTCGAGGATCGGCTTGTACGCATCCTTCTGGACGGCCTTCAGGATCAGCGACGGGTTCGTGGTCGCGTCCTGCGGCTTGTATTGCGCAAGCTGCTGGAAATCGCCCGTGTCGGCGACGACGGTCGTGTACTGCTTCAGCTGGTCGAGTGCGGTAGTCATGGCGATTCGGGAGGAGGGCGCGGGGCGCCGGGGTTCTCACGGGCCGCGCGAGCGCGGCAGCGAAGCGAGGCGGCGCCGGGCACCGCCTCCGATCCATCATTTTAGGCCCGATTCGTGTCGCGCACGTTTTGGCATGCCGCCGGTGCGGCAGGCCTCCGCTGTACGGGGCTAGGCGGGACGACGCGCGTTCAGGATCACCTGCGTGACGATCCCCGCGACGAGCCCCCAGAACGCCGAGCCGATCGACAGCAGCGTGAGGCCCGAAGCCGTGACCATGAACGTGACCAGCGCGGCTTCGCGCTGCTTCACGTCCTGCATCGCGTTCGCGAGCCCGCTCATGATCGAGCCGAACAGCGCGAGCGCGGCGACCGAGACGACGAGCGCCTTCGGCAGCGCGGCGAACAGCGCGGCGATCGTCGCGCCGAAGATCCCGGCAATCAGATAGAAGGTGCCGCACCACACGGCGGCCGTGTAGCGCTTCGCGTGATCTTCATGGGCTTCGGGGCCCGTGCAGATCGCGGCCGTGATCGCCGCGAGGTTCACGCCGTGCGAGCCGAACGGCGCGAGCAGCAGCGATGCGAGGCCGGTGGTCGCGATCAGCGGCGACGAAGGCGTCCGATAGCCGTCCGCGCGCAGCACCGCGATGCCCGGCACGTTCTGCGACGCCATCGCGACGACGAACAGCGGAATGCCGATGCTGACGATCGACGCGACCGAGAACGCGGGCATCGTGAACACGGGCTGCGCGAGCGCGATGTGGAAACGGCTGAAGTCGAGCAGGCCGAGGCCGCCGGCCACCGCGGTGCCGACGATCAGCGTCGTGACGATCGCATAGCGCGGCGCGAGCCGCTTGACGATCAGGTACGTGAAGAACATCGCGAGCACGAGTGCCGTCTGGAACTGCGCGGCGCGGAAGATCTCGATGCCGATCTCGAACAGGATGCCCGCGAGCAACGCGGCTGCGATGCCGGCCGGAATCCGCCGCATCAGCGTGTCGAACAGGCCGCTCACGCCGACGGCCGTCAGCAGCAGCGCGCATACGACGAACGCGCCGATTGCATCGGGGTAGGGCACGCCGGGCAGCGACGCGATCAGCAGCGCGGCGCCGGGCGTCGACCACGCGACGACCACCGGCGCGCGAAAGCGCAGCGACAGCCCGATCGTCGTCAGCGCCATGCCGATCGACAGCGCCCAGATCCACGACGAGATCTGCGCGTCGCTCAGGTGCGCGGCGCGGCCGGCCTGGAACATCAGCACGAGCGAGCTCGTGTAGCCCGTCATCATCGCGACGAAGCCGGCGACGAGCGCGGACACGGACGTATCGTTGAAAAAGCGGCGGCCGCCGGCGCGGCCAGCGCTCGCGGTGGGCGAGGAATTCATGCTATCTCCGGGGGGGAGGCCGCTCGGACGCGGCCTTCGTGTCTGCAGGGTGGGTTCGTTGTTATTTGCTGAGCGCGCGCATCGCGGTTTCGAGGCCCGCGAGCGTAAGCGGATACATGCGCTGGCCGAGCAGGTCGCGGATCGCCGCGACCGATTGCCGGTATTCCCATAGCCGCTCGGGCTCGGGGTTCAGCCATGCATGATGGGGGAACTGGTCGGCGAGGCGGCGCAGCCACACGGCGCCGGCTTCCGGATTGTTGTATTCGACCGAGCCGCCGGGCTGCAGCACCTCGTACGGGCTCATCGTCGCGTCGCCGACGAAGATCAGCTTGTAGTCCGGCGTGAACTTGTGCAGCACGTCCCACGTCGCGGTGCGCTCCGAGTGACGGCGGCGGTTGTTCTTCCACAGATGGTCGTACACGCAGTTGTGGAAGTAGTAGAACTCCAGGTGCTTGAACTCGGCCTTCGCGGCGGAGAACAGCTCCTCGGTGCGCTTGATGTGGTCGTCCATCGAGCCGCCGACGTCGAGCAGCATCAGCACCTTCACGTTGTTGTGGCGCTCGGGCACCATCCGCAGGTCGAGCCAGCCGGCATTCGCGGCCGTGCTGCGGATCGTGCCGGGCAGGTCGAGCTCTTCGGCCGCGCCTTCGCGCGCGAAGCGGCGCAGCCGCCGCAACGCGACCTTGATGTTGCGCGTGCCGATCTCGACCGAATCGTCGTAGTCGCGGTATGCGCGTGCCTCCCACACCTTGACCGCGGTGCGGTTGCCGTTCGACGGGCCGCCGATGCGCATGCCTTCGGGGTTGTAGCCGCCGTGCCCGAACGGCGACGTGCCGCCGGTGCCGATCCACTTGTTGCCGCCTTCGTGGCGCTCCTTCTGCTCGTCGAGCAGCTCCTTCAGGCGCTCCATCAGCTTGTCGAGCCCGCCCATCGCGTCGATCTGCGCTTTTTCCTCCGGCGACAGCTCGCGCTCGAGGCGCTTCTCGAGCCAGTCGAGCGGAATGTCGAACGCTTCGGACGGCAGCGCGGACACGCCATGGAAATATGCGCCGAACGCCTGGTCGAACTTGTCGAAATACTGCTCGTCCTTGACGAGCGTCATCCGCGCGAGGAAGTAGAACGCGTCGATCGACGGCGAGATCAGCCCGGCCTTCAGCGATTCGAGCAGCGTCAGGTATTCCTTCACCGAGACGGGCAGCTTGGCTGCGCGCAGCGCGTAGAAGAAATTGAGCAGCATGGCCGGGCCTTCGCGGGTGGGTTACCGGTTGTGCCGGTTCATGTAGACGAGCCGCTCGAGCAGGCTCAGATCCTGCTCGTTCTTCAGCAGCGCGCCGGCGAGCGGCGGCACGATCTGCTTCGCGTCGGCGCCGCGCAGCGCGTCGGCCGGGATGTTCTCGGCGAGCAGCAGCTTGAGCCAGTCGAGCAGTTCGGACGTCGACGGCTTCTTCTTCAGCCCCGACACGCTGCGCAGCTCGAAGAAGCTCTCGAGCGCCGCACGCAGCAGTTCCTCGCGGATGTTCGGGAAGTGCACGCCGACGATTTTCTGCATCGTCGACGGATCGGGAAACTGGATGTAGTGGAAGAAGCAGCGGCGCAGGAACGCGTCGGGCAACTCCTTCTCGTTGTTCGACGTGATGATCACGAGCGGGCGGTGCTTCGCGCGCACGGTCTCGCGCGTCTCGTACACGTGGAATTCCATCCGGTCGAGCTCGCGCAGCAGGTCGTTCGGGAATTCGATGTCGGCCTTGTCGATCTCGTCGATCAGCAGCACGCTCGGGTGCTCGGCGTCGAACGCCTGCCACAGCACGCCCTTCACGATGTAGTTCGCGATGTCCTTCACGCGCGCGTCGCCGAGCTGCGAATCGCGCAGCCGCGACACCGCGTCGTATTCGTACAGGCCCTGCTGCGCCTTCGTCGTCGACTTGATGTGCCACTGCAGCAGCGGCATGTCGAGCGCGGCGGCCACTTCCTCGGCGAGCATGGTCTTGCCGGTGCCGGGCTCGCCCTTGATGAGCAGCGGGCGTTGCAGCGTCAGCGCGGCGTTGACGGCGAGCTTGAGGTCGTCGGTGGCGACGTAGTGCGAGGATCCTTCGAAACGCATGGCGGCGCTCTTCTTAATCGCAAAAAAACCCAGTATAAGTCAGAAGGGCTGTCCGGTTCGGCCGGGCCCGCGTATCGTTGCGGGGTTGCGGCGGGGTGGACCGGGGCGCCATATGGACGCGTTCCCCGCCGACGCGGTACAATCTGGCCGTTTTTTTTGGCCTGCGTGGCGATCCGATCAGCAAAACGGCGCGGGCCGTTGCCGCTTCGGCGCCAGTTTCCCCTCAAGCTAGGTTACAAGAGCTATGAACAAATTCGTCGGCAAACACGTCGTTGTCGCAGCGCTCGTGGCGCTCGCGGGCAGCGCGCAGGCGGCCGGTGTGGTCGGCAACCCGAAGGACGGAGCGGGCAAGGCCGCCATGTGCATCGGTTGCCACGGCATCCAGGATTACCGCGCAGCCTATCCGGAGGTCTACCGGGTACCCGTCCTCGGCGGCCAGAACCAGCAATACCTCGAGAACGCGCTGAAGGCCTACCGCAAGAAGGATCGTCACTTCCCGTCGATGAACGCGGTCGCCGGTTCGCTGACGGATCAGGACATCGCGGATCTGGCGGCCTACTATGCCGCCCAGAAGGTCGACTCGAAGGACAATCCCTACAAGTAAAGCGCGCGCCGCCGATCTCACCGGCGGGACAGGAGCATTCATGAACAACGCATTCAAGACGGCGGCGGTTGTACTGGCGGCCGGCCTCGCGATCGGTACCGCGCATGCGGCGGACACGTCGAAGGGCAAGGATCTGGTCGAATCGCACAACTGCGCGGCCTGCCACGGCGCGCAGCTGAACCAGCCGATCAACGCCGAATATCCGCGCCTCGCGGGCCAGCACGCCGACTACCTCGTCTGGGCGATGCGCCAGTACCAGATGGGCCTGACCAACCCGCTGCTCGGTCGCAACAACGCGATCATGCAGGCACAGGTCCAGAACCTGTCGGTCAGCGACATGAAGGACATCGCGGCCTACATCGAGTCGCTCAAGGGCGACCTCGTGTTCAAGAAGTAAGCGCGGCGGGCCTTGCCGGCACGCGCAGCAAAAATACCCCGCGCGGCGGGGTATTTTTTTGTCCGCGTTTTTGTCGGCGGCCCGGCGCGGCGGCGCTCAGTCGCGCGATGCGCGACGCAGGATGCGTTGCAGGTACGCGTCCGTATCGGGCGGCGTGCCGGTGCGCTGCGCGTCCCAGATCGTCTCGCCGAGGCATTCCATGATCACGTGCTGCGCTTCGTGCGTCGAATCGAGCTTCGCGGCCAGCTTGTCGTGCGCGGCGCGGATGCCGGGCGGCTGGTCGATCGACAGCTGCTCGCTGATCGCGAGGTGCATCGACAGGTGCAGGAACGGGTTCGTGCGGCCTTCCTCGGGCGTGTAGTTGCGCGCGGCGGCGCCGTCGGCGTCCGCGAGGTCGGCGTGATATTCGGGGTGCTCGACGATCCAGTCGGCCGCCATCGCTTCCAGCGGCGTCAGGATCTCGCCGGCGCGCTGCTTGCGCCAGGTTTCGGTGAAAAAGCGGCGGACTTCGTCGCGACTCGGATTGAACATGGTGGGGAAACGTCGTGATTCGGGCGGCGTCATGCCGCGTCGGGCATTGTACGCCGGGTCGTCGCGCGGCGCTGGCGGCGGCCGCGCCGCGCGACGGGTAAGCGCCGACTAGGCTGCCGGCCGCCGCGCCGGTACACTCCGACGACATCCGTCGACGCGCTCGCGCCGTTTCATCATGTCCGCTACCGCCCGCTCACCGTCCGCCGCGCTGCAAGGCGCGCTCTATGTCGCGCTGTCCGCCGTCGCGTTCGGCGCGATGGCGATCTTCGGCCGCTATGCCTATGCGGCAGGCGTCGACGTGCTCGGCTTGCTGATCGTGCGCTTCGCGATCGGCGGCGCGGTGCTCGCCGCGATTGCCCGCCATCGCCGCGTCGCATGGCCGCGCGGCCGCGCGCTCGTGCCGCTCGTCGCGATGGGGGCGCTCGGCTACGTCGGACAGTCGTTCTGCTACTTCAGTGCGCTCCAGCATGCGCAGGCGAGCCTCGTCGCGCTGCTGCTGTACCTGTATCCGGCCTTCGTCACGCTGCTGGCCGCGTGGTGGCTCGGCGAGCGCCTCACGCGCGCGAAGGCCGTCGCGCTCGTGCTCTGCGTCGCCGGTTCCGCGCTGATGGTCGGCGGCGGCCACGGCGAGCCGCTCGGCATCGCGCTCGCGCTGGCGGCCGCGGTGATCTATTCGCTGTACATCGTCGGCGGCACGAAGGCGACGCGCGGCGTCGATCCGCGCGCGACCACCGCGATCGTCTGCCTGTCGGCGACCGCGACGCTCGTCGCGATCGCGCTCGTGCGGACCACGCTGTTCGGCGCGCCGCCGCGCTGGCCGGAAACGGCCGGCGGCTGGGCGGCGATGCTCGCGATCGCGCTGGTGTCGACGGTCGCGGCGATGCTCGCGTTCTTCGCCGGGCTCGAGCGGCTGGGCGCGGCCCGCACGTCGATGCTGTCGACGCTCGAACCGGTCGTGACGGTCGCGCTTGCGGCACTGCTGTTCGGCGAAGCGCTGTCGCCGCTGCAGTGGGCGGGCGGCGTCGCGGTTCTCGCGGCCGTGCTGGCGCTCGTGCGCGCGGGCGGCGCGGCAGCCGACGACGCGACCGCGACGTCGAACGCGTAGCGGGAAAGGAGCGGGGAAGGGCAACACCGCAGGCGCCGCAACGGGGCCTGCGGATCGTACCGTACGCGGCTCGGCCGGTGCGGCGCGTCAGCCGTGGCCGGCGTTCACTCGTTCGGCGGCGGCGTCTTCGGCCTGAATTCGCACAGCGGCTCGATTGCGCAATGCCAGCATTCGGGCTTGCGGGCCTTGCACACATAGCGGCCGTGCAGGATCAGCCAGTGATGCGCGTCCTGCAGGAATTCTTTCGGCGTGAACTTCTCCAGCGCGGTCTCGACGGCCTTCACGTCCTTGCCCGGCGCGAGCCCCGTGCGGTTCGCGACGCGAAAGATGTGCGTGTCGACCGCGATCGTCGGGTGGCCGAACGCTGTGTTCAGCACGACGTTCGCGGTCTTGCGGCCGACGCCCGGCAGGCTTTCGAGCGCTTCGCGATCGGCCGGCACCTCGCCGTCGTAGCGCTCGAGCAGGATCCGGCACGTCGCGACGACGTTCTTCGCCTTGGTGCGGTACAGGCCGATCGTCTTGATGTAGTCGGTGACGCCTTCTTCGCCGAGCGCGACGATTTGTCGCGGGGTGTTCGCAACCGGAAACATCTTCCGCATCGCCTTGTTGACCGACACGTCGGTCGCCTGGGCGGACAGCATCACCGCGATCAGCAGTTCGAACGGCGTCGTGTATTCGAGCTCGGTCGTCGGATGTGGGTTGAGGCTTTGCAGCGTTTCGTAGATCGCGCGTCGTTTGCTGGCGTTCATGGCGTGTCGTGGTCGGGCGGCGTGGATGCGCTGTGCTGGTCGTCGTGGCCTTCGGCGTCGCGCTGTGCCTGCTGCTCGGCGAGTCGCTTGCGGCGCGCTTCGGCCGCATCGATCTGGGCCTGCACGGCCGTGCTCACGCTTTCGGTGTTTTTCGGCCCGGCGCCTTGCGCGGACAGCTCTTCCTTCTTCTTGCGCGCGCGTTCGAGCGCGGCGGCGATGATCGCGCGTTTCTTCGCGTCGGCGTCGTCGGCCGGGGCGGCGCTCGGCGCGGCCGGCTGCGTGTCGGGCTGCCCGGCTGCCGGCGCGGGCTTCGCCGCGCGACGTGCGGCAGCGCGCGCTTCGGCGGCTTCGCGTTCGCGGCGCTGGCGCGCGAGCCGGCGGTCGTGGCGTTCGCGTGCGGCGTCTGCCTGCTCCTGCGACCACGCGTCCCAGCCGGTGCGATCGCCGGTCACGGGCACCATCGCGATGCAGTCGACCGGGCACGGCGGCACGCACAGGTCGCAGCCGGTACACAGCGACTCGACGATCGTGTGCATTTGCTTCGGTGCACCGACGATCGCGTCGACCGGGCACGCCTGCATGCACAGCGTGCAGCCGATGCACAGGCTCTCGTCGATGAACGCGACGGCGCGCGGATGTTCGCTGCCGTTGACGGGATTCAGCGGGATCACGGGCTTGCCGAGCAGGCCGGCGAGGCGTGCGATGCCTTCGGCGCCGCCGGGCGGGCACTGGTTGTAGTTCGCGTCGCCGGCGGCGATGGCGTCGGCGTACGGACGACAGCCGTTATAGCCGCACTTCGTGCATTGCGTCTGGGGAAGCAGATCTTCGATGCGATCCGCGAGGGTTTTGGAATCGGTCACGGTGACAACGGGCGCAGCGGCGCCGACTGGCTCTCGGCCGCGTCTGGCGCGGCCGGAAAGGTTTGCCAAAGCTCGATTATCGCCGATTTCCCGCATTGCGCTGGACGCCGTCTGTGCGCATAATCAAACCGCTTTTTTGCAGGGGCTCAGCAGGAGGGCGGCCGCACGTGGCGCGCCCGTTCCACGGCAGTCGGCGCCGAGGCGGTGGGGGTGCCGGTCCGGATCACGCGGCTCACATAGCAAAACGCCACCATGAATCAGCCAAAAATCAAAAGAGATCCTGAAGGTACGCGCCGCCGCATCCTGATGGCGGCAGCCGAAGAGTTCGCGAGTGGAGGGCTGTTCGGCGCGCGCGTCGACCAGATCGCCCGCCGGGCCGAAACCAACGAGCGGATGCTCTATTACTACTTCGGCAGCAAGGAGCAGCTGTTTACGGCCGTGCTCGAACACGCGTTCTCCGCACTGACCGAGGCCGAGCGCGTGCTCGATCTCGATGGCGTCGCGCCCGTCGAGGCCGTCACGCGGCTCGCGCATTTCGTGTGGGATTACTACCGCGACCATCCGGAACTGCTGAGGCTCATCAACAACGAGAACCTGCACGAAGCGCGCTACCTGCACAAGTCGACGCGGATCCGCGAGATGATGTCGCCGATCGTCGCGAAGCTGGGCAACGTGCTGATGCGCGGCCAGAAGGCCGGGCTGTTTCGCGGCGACGTCGATCCGCTGCGCTTCTACGTGACGCTGTCGGGGCTCGGCTACTACATCGTGTCGAACCGCTTCACGCTCGCCGCGACGCTCGGCCGCGACTTCAGCGAAGCCGACGAGCGCGCGGAGATGGTCAGGATGAACACCGAAGTGTTGCTCGCGTATCTGCTGCGGCGCTGAACCGCCGAACTGCGCCAACTGCGATCGCCGAATGAAAAAACGCCGCCGTGCGCAAGCAACGGCGGCGTTTTTTATCCGGACGCGGTGCGTCAGGCGGCCTTGCGTGCGCGAGCGGGTTTGGCGCGCGTGCTGCCTGCGCGTTTCGCGGCGGGTGCGGTCTTCGCGGTTGCCGTCCTCGCGGGGGCGACCGTCGCGGCCGGTGCCTTCGCGCGCGTGCGCTTCGCAGCGGTGACGGTGGCACGCGTTGCCGTTTCGGCCTGCGGCTGGCTGGCCGGCAGCGTGGCGACGGGGGCTGCGACCGGTGCATCGGCGGGCGCCTTCGTCGCGCCGCTCTTCGGTTCCGGCGCATGCTCGCGGATGAAGTCGCGCAGTTGCGGATAGATGATCGTGCGCCAGCGGCGACCGGAGAAAATCCCGTAGTGACCGCACTTCTCGGCGGTCAGGCTGCGGCGATCGTCTTGCGGAATGCCCGTGCACAACTCGTGCGCGACGTGCGTCTGGCCGCTGCCCGAGATGTCGTCGAGCTCGCCTTCGATCGTCATCAGCGCGGTGTGCTTGATGTCCTGCGGACGCACGCGTTCGCCTTCGATGTCCCACGTGCCTTCCGCGAGCCGGAATTCCTGGAACACGACGCGAATCGTCTCGAGGTAATACTCGGCGGCCATGTCGAGCACCGCGTTGTACTCGTCGTAGAAGCGGCGGTGCGCTTCGGCGTCCTCTTCGTCGCCGCGCAGCAGGCTCTGGTAGAAGTCCCAGTGCGATTGCGCATGGCGTTCCGGGTTCATCGCGACGAAGCCCGTGTGCTGCAGGAAGCCCGGATACACTTGGCGGCCTTCACCCGGATAGTTCGCGGGCACCGTATGGATCACGTTGTTCTCGAACCACGCGGTCGAGTGCTGCGTCGCGAGCGAGTTCACCGACGTCGGGCTGCGGCGCGCGTCGATCGGGCCGCCCATCATCGTCATCGTGAGCGGCGTGTCCTCGCCGCGGCTCGCCATCAGCGAGATCGCCGCGAGCACCGGCACCGTCGGCTGGCACACGGAGATCACGTGCAGGTTGCGCGCGCCGATGTGGCGGATGAATTCCTGGATGTACGCGATGTAGTCGTGCAGGTGGAACGGGCCGACTTCGACCGGCACCATCCGCGCATCGATCCAGTCGGTGATGTACACCTTGTGATCCTGCAGCAGCGTGCGCACGGTGTCGCGCAGCAGCGTCGAGTGGTGGCCCGACAGCGGCGCGCAGACCAGCACGACCGGCTCGTCCTTCAGTTGCGTGACGGCGTCGGCGTCGTCCGAATAGCGTTTGAAACGCAGCAGGCGGCAGAACGGCTTCTCGACGATCGTCTGCTCGACGATCGGGATGTTGTGGCCGTCCTTGACGATCTGGTGAATGTTGAATTCGGGCTTCTCGTAGTCCTTGCCGAGCCGGTATACCAGCTCGTACGCGGCGGCCATGCGCGGCGCGCCGGGCATCAGCGAGAACGGGCTGGACGGGTTGGCGAACGACTTGGAGGCAGCCTGGGCCCAGGCCGTGAGCGGGCTCAGCATGGCCCGCTGGAATTCGTGCAGTTGGTAAAGCATGCAGACTACTCCCGCGTGGGGGGACGGTGCGCAGGGCGGCTTGGGGCGTCGCCGCGTGCCGTGGGGGTCAGCGGCCGGCCATGTTGCACTGCGGCCGGACAATCGCGTCGATCATATCGGACAACGATCGGTGTTGCAATGCAACATTTCCCCGATTTTTCATCAAACTTTTGCGAATTGACGTTCTCTGACGAAGCTGCCCCGACGCCGCTCAGCGCCCCGTCACCACGGCCGGCGCGGGCTGGCCGGCCGCGCGGGCCATTGCCTCTTCGTGGTGCATCAGGTTCATTGCGGTATGCACGAGCGCGACGTGCGAGAACGCCTGCGGGAAATTGCCGACGAGCCGCCCACCGACCGGGTCGTACTCCTCGGCGAGCAGCCCGAGGTCGTTCGACAGCGCGAGCAGCCGGCTGAACAGCCGGTGCGCGTCGTCGATCCGGCCGAGCAGCGCGTAGTTGTCGACCAGCCAGAAGCTGCATGCGAGAAACGTGCCTTCGCCGGGCGGCAGGCCGTCGTCGTACTCGGTGGTGCGATAGCGCATCACGAGCCCGTCGTGCAGCAATTCCCGCTCGATCGCCTCCACCGTGCCGACGATGCGCGGGTCTTCCGGCGGCAGGAAGCCGAGCAGCGGCATCAGCAGCACGCTCGCGTCGAGCTCGTCGCTGCCGTAGCTCTGTGCAAACGCCTGTTTGCCTTCGTGCCATGCGTTGTCGCAGACGTCCGCGTGGATGCGGTCGCGCAGCGCGCGCCAGCGGTCGAGCGACGCGGGCAGGCGAAACATCTCGGCCGACTTGATCGCGCGGTCGAACGCGACCCACGCCATCACCTTCGAGAACGTGAAATGACGGCGGCCGCCGCGCGTTTCCCAGATGCCCTCGTCGGGCTCCTGCCAGATCTTCTCGAGATGGTCGAGCAGCGAGCACTGCACGGACCACACGGTGTCGTCGGCCTGCAGG
The DNA here is from genome assembly GCF_003366075.1 of Burkholderia sp. IDO3. Lineage (NCBI taxonomy): Bacteria > Pseudomonadati > Pseudomonadota > Betaproteobacteria > Burkholderiales > Burkholderiaceae > Burkholderia > Burkholderia sp. IDO3. The sequence goes on along the minus strand of NZ_CP028963.1, from coordinate 2,671,721 downwards.
CCGCCCACGCGCGCGAGGTGCAGCGCGGCCATCACTTCGCCGAACACGTCGAGCTGGAGCTGGTTCGCCGCGCCGTTGCCCACGCGCACCGGCTTCGAATCCTGGTATCCGGGCAGCCAGTCGAGCTCCATTTCCGGCAGCCGGCGCTCGCCCGCGATCCCGTACATGATCTGGATCTGCTCGGGCGAGCCGGCCATCACGCGGCCGAGCCAGGTGCGCCACGCGCGCGCCTCGTCGTAGTAGCCGCCGCGCATCAGCGCGAGCAGCGTGATCGTCGCATCGCGCAGCCAGCAATAGCGGTAGTCCCAGTTCCGGTTGCCGCCGATCTTCTCGGGCAAGGACGTGGTGGGCGCGGCGACGATGCCGCCGGTCGGCTCGTAGGCGAGCGCCTTCAGCGTGATCAGCGAGCGGCGCACGGCGGCCGCATAGCGGCCCTGCACCTGGCAGCGCCCCGACCATTCGAGCCAGTAGTTCTCGGTGCGGGCGAGCATCGACAGCGGATCGCGCGCGGGCGGCAGCCGCAGGTGCGACGCCGCATAGCCGAGCGAGAACGGGATGCGCTCGTCGGCGCTCACCGTGAATTCGGCGAGCGTGTGCAGGTTCTTGCCGGTGAGGGCCACCGGCGTGCGCAGCACGACCGTATCGGGACCGGCGATGGCTTTCATCCCGCTTTCGCGGGACAGCTGTGTGACCCACGGGATCGAGAAACCGTAGTCGAAGCGCAACACCAGTTCCATGCGCATCTTCATCGTGCCGTGGCGGCCGACGACGATCCGCACGAGTTCCGACCAGCCGTTGCCGGGCGGCATGAAGTCGATCACGGTGACGGCGCCGTCGGCGCTTTCGTAGTCGGTTTCGAGGATCAGCGTGTCGCCGCGATAGCGGCGTGTCGTGTGCGTGATCGCGGCGTCGGAGGCCGGCGCGAGCAGCCAGCGGCCATGTTCGGGCGTGCCGACCAGCGCCGCGAAACAGGCGCCCGAATCGAAGCGGGGCCAGCACAGCCAGTCGACGGAGCCGTCTTTCGAAATCAGCGCGGCGGTGTGGCCGTCGCCGACGAGGGCGTAGTCTTCGATCAGGGCGGGCATGGGCAAGCGGTCCTTGGATAGTCGAGTTCACAATGCAGGCTGCGGCGCCCGGGCTTCACGTGCCGGCGTCGCGCCCCGTATACTCGGCCGGGCGGCGGAGCGCATGATCGGCCGGCGTTTCGTCCTATCTCAACACTTGAAGCGACTCGATGCAAGGAGGATTCAATGCCCAACCGTTTACGCGAGCATGACGCACGCGCTTCGACACGAGGGTTCCCGCTTAGGCTCGCTCACTGGATGAAAGGTTTCGCGATCGTGCTTTCCCTGTCCGCGACCCACGCCTTTGCGCAGCAATCGCCGGCACCGGCCGACGGCGTCTACAACCTGCTGGTCGGCACCTATACGGGCCACGGCAGCGACGGGATCTACGTGTATCGCTTCGATACCAAGACGGGCAGCGTCGCGCCCGTGTCGTCGGCGAAGACCGTGAACCCGTCCTATCTGTTGCCGAGCCGCGACGGTCGCACCGTCTACGCGGTCAACGAGTTGCCCGGCGACAACGGGCCGGCCAACGAGCGCGGCGGCGTCAGCGCGTTCGGCTTCGATGCGAAGACGGGCGCGCTCACGTTCATCGACCGCGTGTCGTCGGAAGGGAACGATCCTTGCTATCTGGCGCTGTCGCCGGACGGCAAGTACCTCGTCACGGCCAACTACTCGGTCGCGGCGGATCCGGGCGGCAGCTTCGCGGTGTTCCCGATCCGCGACGGCGGCGCGGTGGGCCAGGCCGTGCTGACGGTGCATCATGAGGGCACCGGGCCCGTGAAGGGGCGCCAGGACGGCGCGCACGTGCATTCGACCGTGTTCTCGCCGGATGGCCGTTACCTGTTCGTGCAGGATCTCGGCACGGACAAGATCTACGGCTATCGCTACACGGTGGACGGCAGCCGCGGGCTGATCAGCCCGACCGATACGCGCTACACGCCCGTGAAGGCCGGCTCCGGCCCGCGTCACATGGTGTTCAGCGCCGACGGCCGGTTCGCGTACGTGACGAGCGAACTCAGCGCGTCGGTCGAGGTGTTCGGCTACCACGACGGCAAGCTGGCGCCGGTCGAGATCGTGCCGATGACGGTGCCCGGCTTCAAGGGCAAGGTCGGCGGCGGCGCGATCCACCTGTCGCCGGACGGCCGCTTCCTGTACGTGAGCAATCGCGGCGACGTCAACGACATCGTGATCTACGCGGTGAACGAGGCCGACGGCCGGTTGAAGACGGTCGGACGCCAGTCGAGCCTCGGCAAGACGCCGCGCGAGTTCCTGATCGACCCGACCGGCAAGTGGCTGATCGTCGGCAACCAGGACAGCGACACGTTCTACGTGTTCAGCCGCGACGTCGAAACGGGGCAGCTCGGCCCGAATCCGCAGAAGGTCGCGGTCGGCAGTCCGGTCGATTTCAAGCTGGTGCCGGTGGCGCAGTAAATAAAAAAGGCGCTGCCGACGCAGCGCCCTTCGTATGCCGGGCGGCCGCTTGCGCGGCGCGCCCGTCCCGGCGGCGGCCGTCCGGCCGCCGCACTCAGTCGGCCGCGGCCGGCACGAGCACCTCGCGGCTGCCGTTGATGCCCATCGGCGACACGAGTCCGGCTGCTTCCATCTGCTCGACGAGACGCGCGGCGCGGTTGTAGCCGATGCGCAACTGCCGCTGCACCGACGAAATCGACGCGCGCCGCGTGCGCACGACGAACGCGACGGCTTCGTCGTACAGCGGATCGGCTTCCGCATCCGGCGCTTCGCCGAACAGGTCCTGCGCCGCGCCATCGGTGGCCGGGCCGTCCAGAATCCCTTCTTCGTACTGCGGCTCGCCGAACTGCTTCAGGTATTCGACGACCCGGTGCACTTCCTCGTCGGCGACGAACGCGCCGTGCACGCGCTGCGGATAGCCGGTGCCCGGCGGCAGGAACAGCATGTCGCCCTGGCCGAGCAGCGATTCGGCGCCCATCTGGTCGAGAATCGTGCGCGAGTCGATCTTCGACGACACCTGGAACGCGACGCGCGTCGGGATGTTCGCCTTGATCAGGCCCGTGATCACGTCGACGGACGGCCGCTGGGTCGCGAGGATCAGGTGGATGCCGGCCGCACGCGCCTTCTGCGCGAGGCGCGCGATCAGCTCTTCGATCTTCTTGCCGGCGACCATCATCAGGTCGGCCAGTTCGTCGATCACCACGACGATCAGCGGCAGCGTCGACAGCGGTTCCGGATCGTCCGGCGTCAGCGAGAAAGGGTTGCCGATCTTCTTTTCCTTCGCCTGCGCGTCGCGGATCTTCTGGTTGAAACCCGCGAGGTTGCGCACGCCGACGGCCGACATCAGCCGGTAGCGCTTCTCCATTTCGCCGACGCACCAGTTCAGTGCGTTCGCCGCCAGCTTCATGTCGGTGACGACCGGCGCGAGCAGGTGCGGGATCCCTTCATAGACCGACAGCTCGAGCATCTTCGGGTCGATCATGATGAGCCGCACGTCCTCGGGCGTGGCCTTGTACAGCAGCGACAGGATCATCGCGTTGATCGCGACCGACTTGCCCGAACCCGTCGTACCCGCGACCAGCATGTGCGGCGCCTTCGCGAGATCGGTGACGACCGGGTGACCGGTGATGTCCTTGCCCATCGCGATCGTCAGTTGCGACGTCGAGTGCTGGTACTGGCGCGATTCGAGGATCTCCGACAGGCGGATCATCTGGCGTTTCGCATTCGGCAGTTCGAGGCCCATGCAGGTCTTGCCGGGGATCGTCTCGACGACGCGGATCGACGTGAGGCCGAGGCCGCGCGACAGATCCTTCATCAGGCCAACGATCTGGCTGCCGCGCACGCCGAGCGCGGGCTCGATCTCGAAGCGCGTGATCACCGGGCCGGCCGATGCGCCGACGACCGTCACCGGCACCTTGAATTCCTGCAGCCGCTGCTCGATCACTTGGCCCGTCTGCGCGAGGTGCTCTTCGGAGATCGTCTGGACGTCGTCCGATGCGGGCTCGAGCAGGTCGAGCGTCGGCAGTTCGACGTTGAACGACGCGGGCGCGTGGAATTCGAACGCATTCGGCCGCGGCGGGCGGGCAGGCGGGGCCGATGCGTCGGCGGCCGGGGTGGCCGGTTCTGCCGCTGCGGCGTCGGCCGCCGGCGGCAGGCTCGCATCGGCGATCGTTGCGGCTGCAAGCGGTGCGGCAGTGACGACCGATGCGGCGATGCCTGCCGGGGCGGGCGTGGCGCCGGCGCCGGACATGGACCAGCTCGCCGGCGTTGCAGCAGGGGCGGGCGGCGTGGTGTACGACTGCGCCGGGGCCGAGGGTGCCGGCGCGATCGACGGTGCGGGCGTTGCGACGCCGAAGGTTGTGCTCGGTGCGAGGGCAACCGGCAATACCGACACCGCCGAGGTGACGGGCGACGGCGAGAGTGCCGGCGCAGCGGTTGCGGCAACGGACGCCAGCGTGCCGGCCGTCGTGACAGGCGTGGTGCCGAACGCGGCGGGCGTAGCGGCCGCGTTCGTGCCGGTCGTGACCGGTGCGCCGGACGATGGGGGCGTCGCGATTGCAGCGGCAGGCGGAGTCGTGGTTGCCGACTGTGTCGCTTCGGTCGGCACGGCTGCTGCGTTGTTCGAGGGCGCATCGATTGCGCGGGTCCACGATGCCGTCGAACCGGTGGCCGATGCGGCGGCAAGCGTCGCGCCCGACGATGCGGAAGGCATTGCGGTTGCTGTGGGTGTCGGGATGCTTGCGACCGGTTGCGATGCGGTTGCGCTGAATGACGTGTCGATCGATGCGGACGGCGCGGGCGTTGAAGGCTGCGCCGCGGACACGCCGGCGGTGTTTGCCGCAGGCGTCGGGGCGGCGGCCGCCGCCGGTGCAGGCGAGCGCGTAACCGGGTCGGATACCGGGCCGGCAGCGGCGCCGATCATCGACGATGCTGCCGGCCCGATGGCCGACGCAGCGGACGACACGCGATGGCCGGAACTATCCACCGCGCTCGTCGCGCCAGCCAGCGCCGACGGCGCAACCGATGCGACGGCCGATGCCGGTGCGGCCGATTGCGACGGCGAACCCGATGCCGCGCTGGTCACGCCGCCAAACGAAGGCGCGGTAGCGGCAGGCGTGCGGTTCGGCGTGATGGCCTGTGCGGGCGTAGCCGGAACGGGGGCGACGACGGGTGACGATGTGCCGGCGGTCGAGGCGGTCGAGGAAGTCGGCGCAGCAGCGAAGGGGCGGGCCGACAACGGGCTCGACCACTGCGCAGAGGTCGCGGCGTTAGCCGAGGCCGGTTCGGCGACCGAGGAAGTCGACGGTGCGGGCGCGGCGCTCATTGCCGGCGTCGTGGGGCGTTGCGTGCTCGTGGACAGCGGGACAGCGTCCGCGACGCGCTCTGCAACGTTTTTCACGGCCGCTTCATTCTTCCAGACGGTTCCCGTCACGGTGTGGGCCGGTGCCGTGCTCGACGCGACGAGGGCGGTCGCGGCCGCCGCAACGGGCATCGCGTCGGCAAGCGTGCGCGCCGGTGTTTCCGCAACAGGCGAAACAGGGGGAGGAGAGGGCGTCGCGACTTGCTCGGCGGCCTTCGCACCGTTCACGCCATTCACGCCGTCACGCGTGTTGTGTGCCGAATCGGCCGATACGGCGGTATCGGCAGAGCGCGCGGGCTGCGATTCGAACGGGGCGCCGATGCGGGTGGTGGTCGCTGCTTCGTTCGCATCGAAGTTGCGAGCCATGCCGCTTGCTGCGGATGTGACGGCGCTCGAAGCCTGGCCGGCCGCGACCGGTTCACCGCCAACCGCCGGCGAAGCGGCAATCGGGCTCTTCTGCGGCGCATCGATAGCGGCAAACGGCGGGCTGACGCTGTCTTCCCACGGCGCAACGTCGATGGGGGCATGGAATGCCGGCGCGACAGGCGCATCCGCGACATGTCGACTCTCGTCGTTCGCGTGGCGCGCCGGCGTTTCGGGGGCGACACGGAGGTCCGACACCTCGGGTTGCGCGGTGTCGCCGGACACCATGGCATCCGGCGCGGCAGCATGCACGTGCGCGCTCGGCTCGGCGGGCATGAACGCGTCGAGCACGATCGGTGCGTCGTCGTATGCCGGCACAGGCTCGTGTTCGTCCAGGCGACCCGTGTCGCGCGGCGCGATCTGCGGTGCTGCCGGAACGAACCCGCCCGGCACCGCGGTCGATGCCGGCGCGGCGCCGCTGCTTGCCGCCGCGATCGCTCCGGCTGCAGTCGCGGCGGTTGCCGTCGTGTTCAGTCCATTCGTCGAGCGGGTGTTATCCAGCGTCGCCCATTGCGCGGTGCTTGCCTCGATCGAGCGCAGCGTGTCATGAACGCTCGGCGACGGCGTGACCGGCTCCGCCGGCTGTTGCACCCACGTGTAGAGCGGCGCGCGTGCGGGCGTCGGCGGCGCGGGGCGGCGTCGCGCCGCATCGGCCGGCTGGCCGGCCGCGCCCATTCCCGTCGCCGGGCGTGCAGGCGTGCGCGGCGGCGTCGCGCTGACAGGCCGCGGCGTGACCGAAGTACGGGGCGCTGCCGGCTGTTTCAGCGCGGCGGCCGCAGGCCGGACGGCGGTTGGCCGCGGTCGTACCGGTTCGAACCCGGCCGGAAGCGGTGCGGGATCCGGGCGCGGCACTTGTGCGTTCGCCGCGGCGCGCGCGAGGCTCGCGGTGCTGCCGGTCGTCGGCGGCGGCAGCGGGCTGGTCGCGGTCGGCACGGGCGGCGTCGGCACGCGATTGGCCGGCGTCGGCTTCAGCCAGCCGGACGGCGCGACGGGTTCCGCGAGCGGACGCGGCGCTGCGTTGCTGCGCGGCTTCGGCCGGGCTTGCGGATCGGGTTTCCACAGCGTCGGGCGCGAATACCGGCCGTTCTGCCGGGGCGCCATCGAATTGACCGTGTGCGCGGTGGTCGGCTGCACGATGTCGTCGTCGCGGTGCAGTGCGTTGCGCGGCAGGTCGGCGACGCCGCGCGCGTCGTCGTCGTCGACCTCGCGCGCGAGCTTGACGCCGAACGACGTGTCGACCCACGCGGCGAACTGCCGCCAGCCGATGCCGGTCAGCCAGGGCAGCCCCGCGAGCAGCAGCACGACCATCGAGACCGGTGTGCCGATCGGGCCGAGCACGTGCGCGAAGCCGGTCGAGAACGCGTGGCCGAGCCCGTTCGTGTCGGGGCCCGACAACGGGCTCGTCAGCGTGCAGCTTGCGACGAACACGGCCGCGAAGCCGAGCCACAGGCGAATCGAGCCGCGGCCGGCGAGTCCGCCGCCACCGGGCAGCATCGCCTGAACGAGACGCCAGAAGAGAAGAAGGAACCAGACGGCGGAGATGCCGAACCAGCCGAAGACAACCGTATGCATGCTGTGATGAAACAGGAAGAGGGCGGGGAGCGCGGTGCGCGACCCGCCGAGTTTAACCGGCCGGCGAACAGGACTCTAAGTAAGGCAGCAGCGACGCGCGGATGCGCGTTCCGGCCGCGGGACGCATGCGTCCGGTATCCGCGCGCGGCAAAGGCGGCCGGTCGGCCTTTGCCCGCGCGTTGCTATCAGGGGCTCCGGCGCGTGAAGGTCAGCGTTGCACCGGCTTCGGTCACGATCTGCAACTGCTGCGGGTCGCGCATCTGCACGCCGGTCTTCTGGACGTGCGCGAGCGCGTCGAGGTACGCGTGTTCGAGTGCGCCGCCGAGCGTGTTCGGGCATGCCATGCGCGTGCCGGCGAGCGGGCCGAAGCTCAGCAGGCCGTTCTTCAGCGCGTAGGTTCCCATATAGCGATTGCAGCCCGAAAAGCCGCTTGCTTGCCGGATGCCCGATTGGGCGGACAGCGCGAGCTTGATCGGCTCGCCGTTGTCGCCGTGCGGAATCGTGCGCGGCGTGCCGTCGGCGTTCAGCCAGCTCGTGAGCTCCCAGCTCGTGTCGTCGAGCAGTTGCACGGCAGCGGGGTTGTACGGGTCGGGTGCGGGGGCGGCGGAATCGGGGTGGGTCGGCATCGCGCAGGCGGCGAGAAGCGTGGCAAGCGTCAACGCGCAGAGCGGCGCGCGCAACGGGCGAAGCAGGCCGGTGCGTGCGCGTGCGGCTGCGGACAGGTGGGACATGAGCCTCGTTCCTCATCGGATTCTGATCAAGGTGTAAGAGTAACGCACCCGCCCCGCGCGAGGCGAGCCGACACTTCATACGTGAAAACGTTCGCATCCCGCCCGCGAGCCTCGCGCGGCGTGGCGGCCGCGCGACGAAACCGCCCAAACCGGCGCGGATGCGCGTGTTAACATCGAAGCCGTTTTCGTCCTTCAACAGAACCAGCGGGAAATCACATGCAGATCGGTCAGCGGCTCGGTACGCCGCTTTCTCCGTCGGCCACGCGCGTCATGCTGCTCGGCGCCGGCGAGCTCGGCAAGGAAGTCATCATCGCGTTGCAGCGGCTCGGTGTCGAAGTCGTTGCGGTCGACCGCTACCCGGACGCGCCGGGCCATCAGGTCGCGCATCGCGCGCACGTGATCGACATGACGGACGCCGCCGCGCTGCGCGCGATCGTCGAGGCGGAGCGTCCGCACCTGATCGTGCCGGAGATCGAGGCGATCGCGACCGACGCGCTCGCGGCGATCGAGGCGGCCGGTCTTGCCGAGGTGATCCCGACCGCGCGTGCGACGCAGCTCACGATGAACCGCGAAGGCATCCGCCGGCTCGCGGCCGAGGAGCTCGGGCTGGCGACGTCGCCGTATGCGTTCGCGGAGTCGTTCGACGCGTTCAGCTCCGCCGTCGCGAAGATCGGCATGCCGTGCGTCGTGAAGCCGGTGATGTCGTCGTCGGGCAAGGGGCAGTCGGTCGTGCGGACCGAAGCCGACATCCAGCCCGCGTGGGACTACGCGATGGCCGGCGGCCGCGTGAACCACGGCCGCGTGATCGTCGAGGGCTTCATCGATTTCGAGTACGAGATCACGCAACTGACCGTGCGCGCGATCGATCCGGCGACGCTCGAGACGCGCACCTACTTCTGCGAGCCGGTCGGCCACGTGCAGGTGGCGGGCGACTACGTCGAATCGTGGCAGCCGCAGCCAATGAGTGCGGCCGCGCTGGAAAAGTCGCGCGAGATCGCGCACAAGGTGACCGAGGCGCTCGGTGGGCGCGGGATGTTCGGCGTCGAGCTGTTCGTGCGCGGCGACGAAGTCTGGTTCTCCGAGGTGAGCCCGCGGCCGCACGACACCGGACTCGTCACGCTCGCGTCGCAGCGCCAGTCGGAATTCGAACTGCACGCTCGCGCGATTCTCGGGCTGCCGGTCGATCCGACGCTCGGCTCGCCGGCCGCGTCGGCGGTGATCTACGGCGGGCTCGACGAGCGCGGCATTGCGTTCGAAGGCGTGCGCGACGCGCTGGCGGTGCCGGGCGCCGACCTGCGCCTGTTCGGCAAGCCGGAGAGCTTCGCGAAGCGGCGCATGGGCGTCGCGCTCGCGACCGGCGCGAACGTCGACGAAGCCCGCGAACGCGCGAAGCGCGCGGCGGCGGCCGTGCGGCCCGTGTCGACGCGCTGACCGGCAAAACCAGGAGAAAGCGATGGCGTCGACGCGGTTGCATATCGGAACGATTCGAAGGATCGGCAGACTGGGTGCCGCACTGGCGCTCGTCGCGAGCCTCGCGGGTTGCGGTCTCGCGGCCGCGCCGTGCCGGGTCGCATCGGCCGGGCTGAAGATCGTGCCGCTCGTCGGCCATGTCGCGGCCGCACCGACCGACGCGTGCGCCGACGTCATCGATCCCTGAGCGAAGTCCTGTCGAAGAACCATCGACGAGTAACCAACGATAACCGCGCGCCCCGCGAGGGCGCGTTTCCACCCGTCTCGTGAAAGGACCTGCATGATTCGCCAAACCTTCGCCGCGCTCGCGCTGGCCGGCACCGCCGTTTCCGTCGCGCATGCCGCGCAACTGACCGTCGAGGAAATCGACGCCGATTCGCGCCAGATTGCCGTGTACCAGTGCGCGAACCAGAAGCAGCCGGTGCGTGTGTCGTACTGGCACGCGGGCAACGCCCAGAGCTTCGCGCTGGTGCCGGTCAACGGCCAGCAACTGCTGTTCGTCGACACCGTGTCGGCGTCGGGCGTGCGCTACCAGGCCGGGCGCTATACGTGGTGGACGAAGGGCAAGGAAGGGACGCTGCGCGACGAGATCGCGGATCCGAAGTCGCCGCCGCTGCTCGGCGACTGCGTGCAGGTCGAGAAGAAAAAGAAGAAGGGCTGATCGCCGCGCGCGATCGGACGCGTATGCGGATGCGCGGGACGCGGTGCGCCGGCCGGTTCGGCGTTGAGTCGTAGGGCGGAGCGACGCTCCGGCGTGCCCGCAGCCCGGCCGATCAACTGAAATGGCGAGGATTCGACCCCGAATTCCGCCAACCGGCCGATCGGGATAGCCCGATCGCCGCTCGCATCGACCCGCGCCCGGCCTGCCGGCGTACGCCGTGAGCCGCCACCGGGGCCGTTCGCGGCGTTGTCACGGACAGATGGCCGCGCAGTGCTACAATACGGCCCTTCCGCCGGCATTCGCGCCGAACGGAGTCCGCACGGCCTTGTGGGAGCCGAGGTTCGAATTGAACCGGTTCCGAGCGCCAGAGCGGCGCCGCGCGGCGCGCCGCGGCTCCGTCTACTTCCGAAATGTGATGAGCGCAGGCCCGGCCGGCCTGACGCACGATGTCCCCGCCGCGCCTTTTGAGCGAAACGCCACCATGTCCGATTCTGTCGCCAAGCCCGTCGACGCAACCTTCGATCAATTCGGCCTTGCCGCCGATATCCTGAAAGCCATTGCGGAGCAGGGCTATACGACGCCGACGCCGATCCAGGCGCAGGCCATTCCGGTCGTGCTCGCCGGCCGCGACGTCATGGGCGCCGCGCAAACGGGTACCGGCAAGACCGCGAGTTTCTCGCTGCCGATCATCCAGCGGCTGCTGCCGCAGGCCAATACGAGCGCGTCTCCGGCGCGCCACCCGGTGCGGGCGCTGATCCTCACGCCGACCCGCGAACTTGCCGACCAGGTCGCCGCGAACGTGCACGCGTATGCGAAGCACACGCCGCTGCGCAGCGCGGTGGTGTTCGGCGGCGTCGACATGAACCCGCAGATGGCCGAACTGCGCCGCGGCGTCGAGATCCTGATCGCGACGCCGGGCCGCCTGCTCGACCACGTGCAGCAAAAGACGGCGAATCTCGGCCAGGTCCAGATCCTCGTGCTCGACGAAGCCGACCGGATGCTCGACATGGGCTTCCTGCCCGACCTGCAGCGCATCCTGAACCTGCTGCCGAAGGACCGCCAGACGCTGCTGTTCTCGGCCACGTTCTCGGGCGAAATCAAGAAGCTCGCCTCGACCTACCTGCGCAACCCGCAGACGATCGAGGTCGCGCGCAGCAACTCGACCAACGCGAACGTCACGCAGATCGTCTACGACGTCGCCGAAGGCGACAAGCAGGCGGCCGTCGTGCAACTGATGCGCGAGCGCGGGCTCAAGCAGGTGATCGTGTTCTGCAACAGCAAGATCGGCGCGAGCCGGCTCGCCCGCAACCTCGAACGCGACGGCGTGGTCGCGTCGGCGATCCACGGCGACAAGACGCAGATCGAGCGGATGCAGGCGCTCGACGCGTTCAAGCGCGGCGAGATCGAGGCGCTGGTCGCGACCGACGTGGCCGCGCGTGGCCTCGACATCGCCGAACTGCCGGCCGTGATCAACTTCGACCTGCCGTTCAGCGCGGAAGACTACGTGCACCGGATCGGCCGCACGGGCCGTGCGGGGGCGACGGGCGATGCGCTGTCGCTGTGCAGCCCGAACGAGCGCAAGCAGCTCGCCGATATCGAAAAGCTGATCAAGCGTCCGCTCGACGTGCAAACGCTCGCGCTGACCAAGCCGGCGCGTCATCGTCAGGACGAACGCGGCGGTGAGCGCGGTGAACGTGGCGAGCGCGGCGGCGAACGCGGCGGCCGCCGCGAGCGTGAAGAGCATCGCGGTGCGTCGGGCCGCCGCCCGGGCGGTTCCGAGCGCGGCCATCACCGCCGCCATGAGCCGCCGGTCGACGATTTCTTCCTGAAACCGTACGAACCGTCGGCGTCGGCGAAGCAGCCGGAAGACGCGCAGTCCGAGCAGCAGCCGGAGAAAAAGGGGCCGAAGCGTCAGGTCGCCGCACTGCTCGGCGGGTTCGGGATGCCGCGCAAGCCGTCGGCATAAGCGGCGGGAATACGCGGTGGGGCGGCGCGCGAGTGCCGCCGAGGAAACGGGTGCATGCGATGAGCATGTGCCCGTTTTTCATTGGGCGAGACGATTTGAAGGGGACTGTGATTGCCGGCAGCGAGGATTTCGACGTGTTGCGGCGCCGTCGTCATCGAGCGCGGCGTTCCGGCTCCGTCACGCTTTCATGCGACCGGATTCGGCACCGAGGCGGCTGCCGCAAACCGAACCGGTGCCCGGCGAGCCGCTCAACCGGCCCGCAGCCCGAAGCGGCGCGCCCACGCGCCGGTGGCGGCCGCATGGAACGCATCCAGCGTATGGCCCGATAGATCGCCATCGGCCGTCAGGCCGAGATGCGCGGCGGCGGCCCGGAGCGCCGGCAGCGGATCGTCGCGCTCGAGTGCGCTCGCACCCGTTTGCTTGCTGAGCTTTTCGCCGTTGGCGTCGACGACGACGGGAACGTGCAGGTAGTCGGGTGTCGGCACGCCGAGACAGCGTTGCAGATAGATCTGGCGTGCGGTCGAATCGAGCAGGTCGGCACCGCGCACGACGTGCGTGATGCCCGCGTCGGCGTCGTCGACCACGACCGCGAGCTGATAGGCCCACTGGCCGTCCGCGCGCTTCAGCACGAAATCGCCGACTTCGGTGGCAAGGTTCTGCGATTGCATGTGCTGCCAGCGGTCGTCGAATGTGACGATGGCGTCGGCGCCGTCCGGCACGCGCAGCCGCCACGCACGCGCGGGTTTGCCGTGCAGGCCGGTGCGGCAGGTGCCCGGATAGGCGAGCGTCGTGTGACGCTCGTGCGCCGCGCGCAGCGAATCGGCGATTTCCTTGCGCGTGCAGCCGCACGGATACACGCGCCCCGCGGCGACGAGCTGCTCGAGCGCGGCCGCGTAGTGCGCATCGCGCGTGCTTTGCCACACGGGCGGCTCGTCGGGCGTCATGCCGAAATGCGCGAGCGTCGCGAGGATGTCGTCGGCGGCGCCCGGCACCGTGCGCGGGCCGTCGATGTCCTCGATGCGCACGAGCCACGCGCCGCCGTGTGCGCGCGCATCGAGCCAGCTCGCGAGTGCGCCGACCAGCGAGCCGAAATGCAGCGGGCCGGTGGGCGACGGCGCGAAGCGGCCGCGGTAGCCGTTCATCGGGGCGCGGGGCGGCGCGCGCTTACGCGGCGCTGGCCGCCTGCGCGCAGGCCGGGCACGACTTGCCGGGCACGTAGCTCGGCGATTGCTGCGCTTCCGGCGTGACGACCGCGCGGCACGCGAAGCACGTGACGTTCTCGGTCGGCTGAAGTTGCGGGTTCAGCGCGGTGCGGTAGTCGAACACGAAGCAGTCGCCGTGATAGTGCGCGCCGCCGACTTCCTCGAAATACTTGAGGATCCCGCCTTCGAGCTGGTACACGTTCTCGATGCCGATTTCCTTCATGTGGATCGCGGCCTTCTCGCAGCGGATGCCGCCGGTGCAGAACGACACGACCGTCTTGCCCTCGAGGTCGGCGCGGTTCGCGTCGATCACTTCCGGGAACTCGCTGAACTTGTCGATCCGGTAGTCGAGCGCGTCGTCGAACGTGCCGACGTCGATCTCGAACGCGTTGCGCGTGTCGAGCATCACGACCGGGCGGCCCGCATCGTCGTGGCCGCGGTCGAGCCACGCCTTCAGCGTGCGCGCGTCGACCGACGGCGCGCGGCCGAGCTCGGGCTTGATCGCCGGCTTCTTCATCGTGATGATCTCGCGCTTCAGGCGCACGAGCATCCGGCGAAACGGCTGCGAGTCGGACAGGCTTTCCTTGAACTGCAGCGTCGCGAACTTGCCTTCGAACAGCGGATCGTGGCGGAGGTAGTCGATGAACGCGTCGGCCGCTTCGCGCGGGCCGGCGATGAACAGGTTGATGCCTTCCGGCGCGAGCAGGATCGTGCCGCGCAGGCCGAGTTCGTTGCAGCGGGCGGTGACGAGCGGACGCCATTGCTCGGTCGCGTCGAGCGACACGAAGTGGTAGGCGGCGAGGTTGACGATGGTCATGATGGTCCGACGGGAAAACGGCCGCGGCCGTGCGGCGGGCGCACGGCGGCCCCGCAAAAAAGGGTGCGAAGCCGGGGCGAAGATTCGAAAACCCGTATTATCCCGCAAACCGGGCATGCACCGGCACCCGGCCGTTCGGCCGACGTCGCGCGCATCGGCCGAACGGCCGGGCAGGGGGATTTTTTGGGCAGCCTGCGCGACGACGCGGCTACAATAACGCCCATGTCAGATCCCCGCTTCGTCCATCTTCGCGTTCACTCCGAATTCTCGATTGCCGACGGCATCGTGCGTCTCGACGACATCGTCAAGGCGGCGGCCGCAGACGGCCAGGGCGCGCTCGCCCTCACCGATCTCGGCAACGCATTCGGCCTCGTCCGTTTCTACCAGGAAGCCCGCGACAAGGGCATCAAGCCCATCGCCGGCTGCGACGTCTGGATCGCCAATCCGGACGATCGCGACAAACCGTCGCGCCTGCTGCTGCTGGTGAAGGACAAGGTCGGCTACCTGAACCTGTGCGAGCTGCTGTCGAAGGCGTGGCTCACGAACCAGTACCGCGGCCGCGCGGAGCTCGACGCGAGCTGGCTCGAAGGCGAGCTGTCGCAAGGGCTGCTCGCGCTGTCGGGCGCGCAGCAGGGCGACATCGGGCTCGCGTTCGCCGCCGGTAACGAAGAGGCGGCGCGCCGTCATGCCGAGCGCTGGGCGAAGGTGTTCCCGGGCGGCTTCTACATCGAGCTGCAGCGTTACGGCCAGCCGGGCGCCGAGGCGTATATCCAGCAGGCCGCGACGCTCGCCGCGTCGCTGAAGCTGCCGGTCGTCGCGACGCATCCGACGCAATTCATGACCGACGATGATTTCACCGCGCACGAAGCGCGCGTGTGCATCTCGGAAGGCGACATGCTCGCGAACCCGCGGCGCCAGAAGCGCTTCACGACCGATCAGTATTTCCGCACGCAGGACGACATGGTCGCGCTGTTCGCCGACCTGCCGTCGGCGGTCGCGAACACGGTCGAGGTCGCGAAGCGCTGCAACTTGAAGCTCGAGCTCGGCAAGCCGAAGCTGCCGCTGTTCCCGACGCCGGACGGCATGTCGCTCGACGATTACCTGGTCCAGCTGTCGAAGGAGGGGCTCGAGAAGCGCCTCGAACAGCTGTATCCGGACGCCGCCGAGCGCGATGCGCAGCGCGACACGTACTACAAGCGGCTCGAATTCGAGTGCGGGACCATCACGAAGATGGGCTTCCCGGGCTACTTCCTGATCGTTGCCGACTTCATCAACTGGGCCAAGAACAACGGCGTGCCGGTCGGCCCGGGCCGGGGCTCGGGCGCCGGTTCGCTGGTCGCGTACGCGCTCGGCATTACCGATCTGGACCCGCTGCGCTACAACCTGCTGTTCGAGCGATTCCTGAATCCGGAACGCGTGTCGATGCCCGACTTCGACATCGACTTCTGCCAGCACGGCCGCGATCGCGTGATCCAGTACGTGAAGGAGAAATACGGCGCGGACGCCGTGTCGCAGATCGCCACCTTCGGCACGATGGCCGCGAAGGCGGCCGTGCGCGACATCGGCCGCGTGCTCGATCTCGGCTACATGTTCACCGATGGCATCGCGAAGCTGATCCCGTTCAAGCCGGGCAAGCACGTGACGATCGCCGACGCGATGAAGGAAGAGCCGCAACTGCAGGAGCGCTACGACCACGAGGACGAAGTGCACCAGCTGATCGACCTCGCGCAGCGCGTCGAGGGCCTGACGCGTAACGTCGGGATGCACGCGGGCGGCGTGCTGATCGCGCCTGGCAAGCTGACCGATTTCTGCCCGCTGTACACGCAGGGCGACGACGGCGGCGTCGTCAGCCAGTACGACAAGGACGACGTCGAAGCCGTCGGCCTCGTGAAGTTCGACTTTCTGGGTCTGACGACCCTGACGATCCTCGACTGGGCCGAGCGCTACATTCGCCGCCTCGATGCGTCGAAGGCCGACTGGTCGCTCGCGCAGGTGCCGCTCGACGATCCTGCGTCGTTCCAGATCCTGAAGAAGGCCAACACGGTCGCCGTGTTCCAGCTGGAAAGCCGCGGGATGCAGGGCATGCTGAAGGATGCGCAGCCCGACCGCTTCGAGGACATCATCGCGCTCGTGTCGTTGTACCGTCCGGGCCCGATGGACCTGATCCCGAGCTTCTGCGCACGGAAGCACGGGCGCGAGAAGGTCGACTATCCGGATCCGCGCGTCGAACCCGTCCTGAAAGAGACCTACGGCATCATGGTCTATCAGGAGCAGGTGATGCAGATGGCGCAGATCATCGGCGGCTACTCGCTCGGCGGCGCCGACTTGCTGCGTCGCGCGATGGGCAAGAAAAAGCCCGAGGAGATGGCCAAGCACCGCGAGATCTTCGCCGAGGGTGCGGCGAAGAACGGCCTCACGCGCGAGAAGTCCGACGAGATCTTCGACTTGATGGAGAAGTTCGCGGGCTACGGCTTCAACAAGTCGCACGCGGCGGCCTACGCGCTGCTCGCGTATTACACCGCGTGGCTGAAGGCGCACCATCCGGCCGAATTCATGGCGGCCAACATGACGCTCGCGATGGACGACACCGACAAGGTGAAGATCCTGTTCGACGACTGTGTCGTGAACAACCTCGCCGTGCTGCCGCCGGACATCAACCAGTCGCATTACCGGTTCGAGCCTGTCGCCGAAGCCGACGGCAAGCGCTCGCGCACGATCCGCTACGGTCTCGGCGCGGTGAAGGGCAGCGGCCAGAACGCGATCGAGGAAATCCTGCGCGCGCGCGAGGAAAAGCCGTTCACCGACCTGTTCGACTTCTGCGAACGGATCGACCGGCGCGTCGTCAACCGTCGCACGGTCGAGGCGCTGATCCGCGCCGGTGCGTTCGATTCGCTGAACGCGAATCGCGCGCAGTTGCTCGCGTCGGTGCCGCTCGCGATGGAAGCCGCCGAGCAGGCCGCGGCCAACGCGATGCAGGCCGGCCTGTTCGACATGGGCGCCGAGTCGCCGCACGCGCATGCGCTCGTCGACGAACCCGCGTGGGACGACAAGAAGCGTTTGCAGGAAGAGAAGGGCGCGCTCGGCTTCTACCTGTCCGGCCACCTGTTCGACGCGTATCGCGACGAAGTGCGCCGGTTCGTGCGGCAGAAGGTCGGCGACCTGAAGGAAGGGCGCGACAAGCTCGTCGCGGGCATCATCGCGTCGCTGCGCACGCAGATGACCCAGCGCGGCAAGATGCTGATCGCGTTGCTCGACGACGGGTCGGGCCAGTGCGAGATCACGATCTTCAACGAGCAGTTCGAGGCGAACAAGGCGCTGTTCAAGGAAGACGAACTGCTGATCGTGCAGGGTCAGGCGCGCAATGATGCGTTCACGGGCGGCATCCGTTTTACGACCGACACGGTGATGGATCTCGAACGCGCGCGCAGCCGCTACGCGCAGGCGGTGCGGCTGACGATGAACGGCAATGCCGATGCGGCGGCGCTGCGCCGCGTGCTGGAGCCGCACGTGTCGAAGGACGATCCGGCGGCCGCGAACGTGGTCGAGGCGCCCGCGCCGCGTGGCGGCGGACGCGACGGTGGCCGTCGCCCGCAGGCGCCGCTGCCGAACGGGCTCGCGGTCCAGGTCCACTACAGCAACGCGCGCGCGCAGGGCGAAATGCGGCTCGGCGACGCGTGGCGCGTGAAGCCGAGCGACACGCTGCTAGCGGAACTGCGTGCGACGTTCGACGGCAGCATCGTCGAAATCACGTACTAGGCGCTCCCCCGCCGGACGGCTGTCGCACTGCGCGGCCCGTCGCATCGCCATCGTGCGGTGCGACGGGCCGTTTTCATGTGTGCGGGTTTTGTGCGGGTGCTCGGGGCCGTCATCCGGACGCTATGCAATCCGTCGCGCGCCGCCCGCGGTCCATCTCGTGGCCGGACCGAGCGGCGGCATGCCGGCGGTGCGTCACGCCGTTGCCGGTTGCCGGGCTGGCGGCTGCGGCGAGCCTGCTCGATGCGCTGCGCCGGCCGCCGCAAAATCCTGTACATTGCGAGCCTTGTCCAGCCAGCTAGACGGATCGATTGCCGTGGCCCTGTTTTCTTCCGCCCGCCCGCCCAGAACCATCCTCGTTGCCGCACCGCGCCGTATCGGCGACGTGCTGCTGACGACGCCGCTCGTGCGTTCGCTGAAGGCGCGCTGGCCCGACGCGCAGATCGACATGCTGGTGTTTCGCGGCACCGAGGGCGTGCTGGAGCACAACCCCGATGTGCGGCGCGTGATCGTCGTCGCGCAGCGCGCGGGGTTCGGCGAGCGGCTGCGCGATGCGATGTCGATGTGGCGCCGCTACGATCTCGCGTGCGCGGCGCTGAGTTCCGACCGTCCGCGCTTCTACAGCTGGTTCGCCGGCCGCAAGCGCGTCGGCCTCGTCGATCCGAATCGCGTCACGTGGCTCACGCGGATGATGCTCGACGGGATCGCGATCAATCACCACGAATCCGCCCATACGGTCGTCAGCACGCTGGCGCTCGCGCCCGTGATCGGCATCGAACCGGTGTCGGAGGTCGTCGCGCCGGGCATCGGCGACGATCCCGCGCGGCGCGCGCGCTTCGACGCGTGGCTCGCGGAGTCGCCGGCGATCCGCGACGGCAAGCCGCTCGTCGTGCTGCATCCGTATCCGATGTTCCGCTACAAGCAATGGCGGCTCGAAGGCTGGGTCGAGATGATCGAATGGTTGCGCGCGCAAGGGTTCGCGATCGCGCTGTCGGGCGGCCCGGCCGATCGTGAGCGCGAGTACGCGGAGCAGGTCGCGGCGATGGCGGGCGGCGACGTGCTGAACCTGGTCGGCCGCCTCACGTTCGGCGAAAGCGCGGAGCTCGTGCGGCGCGCGAAGCTGTTCATCGGGCCCGATACGGGCGCGACGCACGTCGCGGCCGCAACCGGCACCGACACGATCGCGCTGTTCGGTCCGTCCGATCCGGTGCGCTGGGGGCCGTGGCCGCAGCATTGGCCGGCGACCGAGAATCCGTGGTCGCTGCGCGGCTCGGGGCGGCACGGCAACGTGTGGCTGCTGCAGGGCGAGGGCGACTGCGTGCCGTGCCGGCATGAGGGCTGCGAGCGTCATGTCGAGAGCCGCAGCGACTGTCTCGTCAATCTCGGTACGCAGCGCGTGAAGGCCGCGGCCGCCGAGCTGCTCGGGCTGAATCCGCCCGGCGCGGCCGACACGGTCGTCGACACGTCGCGGCTGCACCGCGCGCGACCGGACTGACGCGCGCGCGAGTCGCGGTTTCCTGATTTGAAAAAGGAAAGTGACGCCGGGGCGTGACGCGTCGAAGGCGCGTACCCGTTCGTCCGATCACGGCGCGGGTGCTCCGCCACTGAAGCTGCTTCGGCGGCAGACAGGAGGCAACCGCGCGTACCGCTTACCGCCCGCTGCCTGTCCGCGCGTCGCGTTGCGCGGACGCGTTACGCGCTGCGCCGGATCGCCGACGTCTCGCGCGGGAGCGCTTCGCCGCGCTCGCCGCAGCCGAGCAGGATGCCCGCGAGCAGCACCAGCAGGTGCCCTTCGGCGAAATCGAGCAGCAGCGAATTCGCGAGACTGCCGATCGCGAAGATCGCGAGCCAGCCGAGCAGCAGATGCCGCGAGCGCGGATCGAGCGCGAGGCTGCCGCGCGCGATCTGCACGATCAGGTTCACGAACAGCAGCACGCCGAGCGTGCCGAGCTGCACGGCCATCAGCATGTATTCGTTATGCGGATTCGACGTGAGCTGGCCTTCCGCCGCCGTCTTGCCCGCCGCGAGCTTCTGGAACTCGAACTCGAGGCCGCCCGCACCATAGCCGAGCGCGGGGCGCGCGCGATACAGCTCGAGCCCCTTCTTGTACCACTCGAGACGCAGCCCGGTGGACGTGGCCGCATCGGTCTGCCGATACTGCTGCACTTCTGACACGACCTTCACGAGCCGGCCGTTGTGTACCGTGCACGCGGCCGCGACGAGTGCGGCGCCGGCCAGCACCAGCGCGCCGGCGGCGAGCCCTGCGCGCAGCGCGGACTGGCGGCGCAGCAGCAGCACGAAACGCACGGCGACGACGAGGATCAGCAGCAGCGCGATGACCTGCCCGGTGCGGCCTTGCAGCATCACGAACACGTTGATCAGCGACCACGCGGCGACGCCGGCATACGCGGCACGCGACAGCGCGGTGCGGGCCGACAGCGCGAGGTCGGCCGCCTGGTAGAACAGCAGCGCGCCGAACATGCCGCCCGCGATGTGGTTCTTGAACACCCATGCACGCGACAGCGGCAGCTCGGTCGCATGCGCGGGCCCGATCGCGGTCAGTCCGAGATAGTTGGTGGTCGACAGCAACAGGATCACGCACAGCGTACCGAACCAGCAGCGCCGCACGATCGGCGCCCAGTTCGAATGGCGGAATGCGAGAACGGCAAACGGCACCAGCAGCAGCTTGTCGTACTTGGCGACCCAGTTCCATGCTTTCGGGTGCGGGGCGACCGTGTACGCGACGCTCGCGGCCAGCGCCGCGAGGATCAGCAGTGCCGCGAGCGACACCGGTTCGGTGACGAACGTGCGCAGGTTGCGCCAGAATTCGGGGGAAATCACGAGCGCGACCGCGAACAGTGCGCAGAACACGTTGGTCAGCGCGGTCGAGACGGGCACCATGCAGAGCGCGATGACGGCGAAGGTGCGGGCCGCGGTCAGGCGCCGCGTGGCGTGAGACGAAAACGAAAGCATCGGGACCTGTCGAATGGACGAATACGGCATGCGGGCACCGTGCTGCGCGCCGCGCGCCCCGACGGCACCCGGGGCGAAGCGCGCAGTATACGCGAAGCAGCGTGCGTTTCCGCGCCGTTTCCGGGGCCCGATCAGCCGAATGCGCGCTTGATCCGCGAGCGCAGCAGCGCGCGCTTGAGCCGCCCTTCGACGGCCGGGGTATCGAGCGCGATGCGCGAGCCGGCCGGCTCGCCGCGATGCAGGTAATAGCGGTCGAACGTGGCCTGCGTCATGCCCCATTTGTTGAGGAACTGGCGGCGGCCGTCGTTCTTGACGATCTTGCCCGTGCTCTTCTGCTGGAAGTGGTAGACGAGGCTGTCGCCCACGCCGAGAAAGATCCGGCAGCCGGCATCCCAGCATTTCATCGAGAAGTCGTTGTCGCTGCTCATCCCGGGCGACAGCTCGCTGCTGTAGCCGCCGATACGGTTCCACCAGTCGCGATGCACGAGCGTCGGCGGCCAGGTCGAGCCGAGCCAGTCCGCGCGCGCAAGCTTCGGCGTGGCCGCGACGAGGCCCGCCGCGTCGAACTGTTCGGCATCGCGGCCGAAATTGCTGACGACGACGCACGGGTTGCGCGTGTCGACCGGCTCGACCATCGTGCCGGACAGCATGAAGAGGTCGGTCGGCATCTGCTCGATGCGCCGCACGAGCGCCGCGTCCCAGCCGGGGCAGCAGTACATGTCGTCGTTCATGTAGACGACGTAGTCGCGCGTCGCGCGCGCGGCGGCCAGGTTCACCGCGTGACAGATGCCGATGTTGGCCGGCGAAGCGGTGTGCTCGATGCCTTCGTGGCGCACCCAGTCGAGCGTGCCGTCCGAGCCGTCGTTCACGTGCACGATGATCTGGTGATCGTACGCGGAATGGCGGCGCAGGCTGTCGACGACGAGCTTGAGGTACGGCAGGTTGTTCCAGGTCGGGATGATGATGGAGAACATGGCGGTCGAATTCGGTGGTCGTCGTGTCGGCGGCGCGTGGCGCGCCGCCGCGGGCGGGCGCGGATGGCGCGCCGGGCAGCCCGGCATTGTAACGCCGGGCCGGCCGCATGCCGGCGGCATCAGGGCAAGGGCAGCGCGGGGCGCGTTCAGCGGGCCGGTTCGTGGCCGAGCTTCAGGAACCGGTAGTAGACGGTCTCTGCGTTGAACACGGCGATCATGAAGCCCGCGCGGCCGTCGAGAAACCCGCGCCGCAGCACGTAGGTCCGCACGAACGCCCACGCACCGCGCGCGAGCGCCTTGCCGAAGCCGCCGCGCTGGCCGGCCGCGCGGCGCTGACGCGCGCCGGCCGTCGAATACGCATCGAGCTTGCGCACGACCGTTTCGAAATCCTCGTACGAATAGTGCATCAGCTTGCCGGATAGCCGTTGCGCGGGCGTATCGAACACGAGGCGTTCGTGCACCAGATCGTCGGAGAAGCGGGCCGTGCCGCGCCGGAACAGGCGCGGGATCCAGTCCGGATACCAGCCGCTGTGGTGGATCCACTGGCCGCAGAAGCTCGACAGCCGGTCGACCGCGTAGACCTGCGCGGCCGGCGCGCGGATCGCGTCGCGGATCGATTGCGCGAGCGCCGGGCTGACCACCTCGTCGGTGTCGAGCGACAGGATCCAGTCGGTGTCGAGCGCGTCGAGCGCGCGGTTCTTCTGCGGGCCGAAGCCCGGCCAGTCGCGCTCCACGATCACGCGGGCGCCGTGCGCGCGGGCGATCGCGACGGTATCGTCGGTGCTGCCGCCGTCGATCACGACGACGTCGTCGGCGAAGGCCAGCGCATCGAGGCACTGCGCGAGCCGCGCGGCCGCGTTGAGGGCGATGAGGGCGACGCCGAGAGTGGGTTCTGCCATGAAAATCGTCGAAAAGGCGGAGAAAACGGTGAGCGGCAGTATACCCGCGCGCCGGCTGGCGGCCGCTTCGGCGGCGGCCGCGCCGGCGCAGGCGGTACGGCTATAATGTTGGGCCTTTTTCGGCACCCGCCGGACGGGGGCGAACCCCCGGACAGTCATGTTCCGGGCGCCGCGTCGCGGCTCAGGAAGGATTGCCTTGGAAACCCAGAACACTCTTCGCAAACCGATGGACGGCACGAGTACGTCGCCGGTCACGGTCCTCAAGCGCCTGTGGCCGTACATCCGGCCGCTCATCGGCATCGTGGTGCTCGCCGTGGTGACGATGGGCGTCGTCGCGGCCACGGAAGCCGGGATTCCGGCGCTGCTCAAGCCGCTGCTCGACCACGGTTTCGGCTCGCACGGCAGCGACCGCGCGAAATGGTACGTGCCGATCGCGGTGATCGGCCTCGCGCTCGTGCGCGGCGTATCGCAGTACGCGTCGAACTACCTGCTCAACTACGTTTCGAACCGCATCCTGCTGCAGCTGCGGCTCGAGATGTTCCAGCGGATGCTCCACACGGGCGCGTCGTTCTTCCAGCGCGAAACCGCGAGCACCGTGATCAACGCGATCGTGTTCGAGGTCAACCAGATCCTGTCGGTGCTGACCGGCGTGATGGTCACGCTCGTGCGCGACTCGCTGACGGTGGTGTTCCTGCTCGGCTACCTGTTCTACCTGAACTGGCGGCTCACGCTGATCGTCGCGGTGATCCTGCCGGGTATCGGCTGGCTCGTCAGCAAGATCAACCGCCGCCTGCGGCGCCTGAACCGCGAGCACCAGACGCTGACCAACGAGCTGTCGTACATCGTCGAGGAGACGGTCGGCGGCTACAAGGTCGTCAAGGTGCACAACGGCGAAGCATACGAGATGGACCGTTTCACGGCGATGAGCAAGCGCCTGCGCGGCTACGCGATGCGCATGACGATCTCGGGCGGGCTCGCGCAGCCGCTGACGCAGTTCCTCGCGTCGATCGCGCTCGCGGTCGTGATCACGATCGCGGTCATGCAGTCGAGCAACGACCAGACGACGGTCGGCGGTTTCGTCGCGTTCGTCACGTCGATGCTGCTCGTGATTTCGCCGCTCAAGCACCTGATCGACGTGAACCAGCCGCTGCAGCGCGGGATGACGGCCGCCGAGCTGATCTTCGGGCTGATCGACGAGCCGGCCGAGCCGCAGGGCGGCGGCCGTGCATTGCCGCACGCGCGCGGCGAGATCGAATTCCGCGACGTGACGTTCGATTACGGCGCGGCCGAGCGGCCGACGCTCGACCGCATTTCGTTCAAGGTCGCGCCGGGCGAGATGATCGCGCTCGCGGGGCCGTCCGGCAGCGGCAAGACGACGCTCGTGAACCTGCTGCCGCGCTTTTTCGACCCGACGGGCGGCGCGATCCTCGTCGACGGCGTGCCGGTGGCCGACTACGACATCCACGCGCTGCGCGGCCAGATGGCGATGGTCAGCCAGGACGTCGTGCTGTTCAACGACACGATCGCCGCGAACGTCGCGTACGGGCAGACGCCCGACCGCGCGCGCGTGCAGGCGGCGCTCGAGGCCGCGAACCTCGCCGACGCGGTCGCCGCGATGCCCGACGGGCTCGACACGCTGGTCGGCGGCAACGGGATGCGTCTGTCGGGCGGCCAGCGGCAGCGGCTCGCCATTGCGCGCGCGATCTACAAGGACGCGCCGATCCTGATCCTCGACGAGGCGACCTCGGCGCTCGATTCGGAATCGGAGCGCCACGTGCAGGCGGCGCTCGAACGGTTGATGGAAGGCCGCACGACGCTCGTGATCGCGCACCGGCTGTCGACCATCGAGCGCGCGGACCGGATCCTCGTGCTGGAGGCCGGCAAGATCGTCGAGGAAGGCAGCCACGACGAACTGCTGCGCCACGGCGGGCTGTACGCGCACCTGCACCGGATCCAGTACCAGCAGCAGGCCGCGTGACGTCGGTTCACGCGTGTGTGCTAGTCTTCATCGGGCAGGTGCAGTCGTTTCTGGTTCGACGTGACAATTCGGAGGGACGGACAATGAAGAAAATGCACGGAATGATGCTGGCCGCACTGGTCGCTGCGGGTTTCGCAGCGCCGGTCGCGATGGCGCAGGATCACGGCAACTACAACAAGCACGACAATCACGGCGGCCCCGGCATGCAGCGCGGCCATGGCCCGCAGCACATGCCGCCCGGCCAGGCGATGCATCGCGACGACGTCCCGCAGCGCTGGGCCGACCAGCCGCACCGCGACTGGCACAAGGGCGACCGGCTCCCCAACGAATTCCGCGATCGCCAGTACGTGGTCGACGACTGGCGCGGCTACCACCTGAGCGCGCCGCCGCGCGGCTATCAGTGGGTCGGTGTCGGCGGCGACTATCTGCTCGTGCAGATCGGCTCGGGCATCGTGTTGCGGGTCGGCCCGTAACGCGTCGTTCGATCCTTCATCCGGCGGCCGGGTATGTGTCCCGGCCGTCGCGTCATTTGGCCGCCGTCCGGCGGAACCAGCGTCGCTCGATTCGCGACATCGCCCAGCACACGGCCAGCGCGCATACGGTACCGAGCGCGACCTCGCCGAGCCGCATCAGCGGAATGTCCCATAGCGGGCCGTTGCCCGGAAACAGCAGCACGATCGTCGCGGTCACGCCGCCGAGTCGTGCCGCGCTGCCGACGTTCAGGCACCAGCAACTGACGATCACGATCGCGACGGTGATTGCGTAAGCAACGAGACGATCGCCGCCGAGCGCCGCGCCGGCGAAGCCCAGCAAGCCGCCGATCATCGCGCCGATGAACTGGTCGCGCGACAGCGACATCGTGTCCGAGTAGTTGTGCTGCGTGACGGCGATCGCGGTGATGGCCGCCCATACGGCCTGCTCGGTGTGCAGCGCGCGGCCGATCGCGTACGCGAGGCACGCGCTGCAGACGGCCTGCAGCGCCATCAGCGCGCCTTGCGCGAGCCGTTCGCTGAACGAGAGCCCCTTGAACAGATCGAAGATCGACTGCTGGATCTGCTGGCGTGCTTCGTTGAGGGTCCTGATCGTATCCATCGGTTCGTCGGTCGAGAGTCGGTTGTCGGGGCGACTGCGTCAGCGCGCCTGTTCGGGCGACGCGGCGGCCGGCTCGTCCGTGGTCGCATCGCCGTTCTCGACGCGCGTTTCCGGCATCGCGAGCCAGACCAGCAGCACTGCGAGCGCGCCGGCGCCGGCGAGCCCGAAGAAGCTGGTCGCATTGCCGAAGTGATCGGCGACATAGCCGGCCACGGCCGTGCTGAGCGTCGCGCCGATCCCGGCCGCGAGCCCGAACAGCCCGATGCACAGGTTGTAGCGGCCCTTGCCGCCCGCGACGTCGGCCGCGATCAGCGGCAGCATCACGCCGAACACGGCGGCGCTGATGCCGTCGAGCATCTGCACCGGCACCAGCAGGTACGGGCTGCTCACGCCGGCGAAGAGCAACGCGCGTACCGGCAGCGCCGAGAAGCCGAGCAGCAGGATCGGGCGGCGCCCCCAGCGTTGCGCGGAGCGGCCGACCCACGGCGACAGCATCGCGACGATCGCCTGCGGCACGATGATGCAGGCGGCGATCACGAGCTGCACGTTCTCGCCCATCCCGGCCGTTACTTCGCCGGCCGCGAGGTTGAGCATCGCCGCGTTCGACAGGTGGAACAGCACCACGCATGCCGCGAAGATCAGCATCCGGCGATCGCGCAGCAGCTCGAGCAGCGTTTCGCGTTGCTCGCCTTCGTCGCGATGGCCGTGATCGTCGGGCTTCGACGACTGCGGGATCACTTCGTGCGTCGGCTGGATCATCGCGAGTGCGAACAGCGCGGGCAACGCGAGCACGGCAGTCAGCCAGAACACCGCGCGTGCGGAGAAATACTCGCCGGTGAGCCCCATCAGGCCGGCGGCGACCGCGCTGCCGATCGACGCCCAGCGCGCGTTGCGACCGAGCCGGTCGCCGAGATCCGCGCGCCCGACCAGCGAGAACGAGATCGCGGCCATCGCCGGCACGAGCATGCAGCTCGCGAAGCCGTGAAACACTTCGGCTGCGATCACCGGCACGATCGTCGGGCTCGACGCGAGCAGCACCGCCGACAGGATGATCGCCGCGATCGCCCACGCGGCCGCGCCTTTCTTGTTTTTCAGCGCATCGACGGCCGCGCCGCCGGGCACCTGGCTGACCATCGCGCTGATCGTGCCGATCGACAGCACCATGCCGATCTCGCCCTGCGTCCACTTGTGCGACGCGAGGTAGGACGCGATGAACGGACCGAACCCGGTTTGAACGTTTGCGACGAAGAAGTTGAGCCAGTCGAGGGACCGCAGACTGCGAACGGTGACGGAATGCTTGATCGTCATCGGGTCGCACTCGCAGACGAAGCCGGTGCCGGGGCAACGGGCGGGAAGACCGCGACGATCGGCTTGTCGGCCGCGTAGGGCGGCGACGCCTTGATCTGTGCGTCGTTCAGGTCGAGCTGCGGATGCAGCGCCTTGTCGCGCGTGACGAAGCGCAGCGCGCCCCAGCTCGCGGCGATCGAGCGGCGGTCGGTATTGACGAGCCCGCCGAGGTCGAGCACGACGGCCTGCGGCTGCGCGGCGCGGTCGATCAGGACGTCGACGACGCGGCCGATCTTCGTGCCGTTCGGGCGCTCGACGTCGCTGTCGAGCATCGGCAGCCGCGTCGCGGGCGACGCCGCGGCCGAACCCGACAGCGGCACGGCCTTGGGCCGCGCGGCCGGGGGCAGCTCGCCCGACGGCACGTCGAGCACGATCGGCTCCTGTTTGCCGCCCGGCGTGAAGCGGAACACATTCC
The DNA here is from genome assembly GCF_003366075.1 of Burkholderia sp. IDO3. Classification (NCBI taxonomy): domain Bacteria; kingdom Pseudomonadati; phylum Pseudomonadota; class Betaproteobacteria; order Burkholderiales; family Burkholderiaceae; genus Burkholderia; species Burkholderia sp. IDO3. The sequence goes on along the minus strand of NZ_CP028963.1, from coordinate 2,644,051 downwards.
ACGGGAAGCTGACCTTGCGGTCGCCGACGCCCATGAAGCCCTGCAGGTTGACGATCATCTCGCGCGGCTTGCCGCTCGCGTCGGTCACCATGTCGACCGCGCGGCCGATCACCTTGCCGTTGCGTCGCGCGACTTCGCTATCGAGCAGCGCATGGATCTGGGTGCGGTCGAGCGGGCGCGTCGCGATGAGCGGGGCCGGCGGCGGAGGCGGCGGGGTCGGCGTTTCGGGACGCTGCACCGGCTTCGGCCGCGTCACCTCGCGGTGCGGCTTCTTCGGCGCTTCCGGTTCTTCCGGTTGCACGGGCGGCGGCACGGGCGGCATCGTGAGCGGCTCGCCGGCGGCTTCCTCGATGGGCTCGACGAGCGCCTCGCTGATCGGCGCGGGCGGATTCTGCGTCGACAGCAGCCCGCAGCCGGACAGCAGCGCGGCAGCGGCGAGAATCAGCAGGACCGTCGAGGACGGGGACGACATGCGGGATGCGGGAAACGGAGGTCCGCCGCTCATTGACACTCACTCCATGGGTCGGGGGCGCGCACGAAGGCACGCGGCTGGCGATGGATGGCGGGTGCGGGCGGCGCACCACGCGAGGTGAGAGTTTAACGTGTCTTCCTTTCAGGACCGATTTCTGCGGCTTTTTGCAGCAGCGCGGGTGCCCGGGACAGGGCGGAAGAGTGGGGGCGTGCAGGCGGGAGAAGCGGCCCGGCCTGCCGTCATGGCGGGCCGGAGCGAGTACTGCTCGGGAGGCGAGGAAGCCGGGCGCTCAGGCGTCCGGATACCACGCGTCGCTGAATTCGCTGACCTGGACGTCGGTCAGCTCGGAGCGTGCGGCGAGCCATGCACGCACGCTTTCGCGGTCGGCGTCGGTCGTCGTGCCGCGCGGCGCGCCGGAGATCACGTAGGCGCCGATCCCTTCGTCCGCGGACGCGACGGTCAGCAGGCCGTTCGCTTCGACGAAGTCGATGAACGCGTCGATCAACTGGCCGCGTTCGAGGTCGGACAGCTCGTTACGGTATTGCGCGGTCGCGTTGAACGCGAGTTCCTGGAATTCGGCGATGTGGAGTTTCTTGCGCTGGCGGCGGTTGTGGCGTTGGCTCATGGTGTGTGACGAGTGAATGAGAGGTGGGAAAGGAGCGTGCGGCGGCTGCGGCGGGCGCTATCTCGACGTGCCGCGCGGTCCGGGCCTTGTCGCTGAACGCGCGAGCGTCGCGCCGTCGCGATATCGTGCTGTTGCACGATTGATCAGGAAACCATTGTTAAACATGGGTTCGACTTGGCTTTCGCGGTGTGGCCCGGCCCGGCGGCTGATTGCACGCATGACCGAATGATACAGGGATGGCGAGCCGCTTCGGCTTTGCTGAGGCGGCAGCCATCCGGACGATGGCGAGGGCCGGGGAAATCGCCCCGTCGCCGATGGGATGCGGAAGTGATCGAACGCGTCGCCCTGGACCAGGCCGTGCATCGGGAATAGCCGCTCGCCGATGCGTGCCGGTTGCGCGAAATTCCCGCCGTACACGACGGCATTCGCGCAACCGCACAGTCGAACGAAGCGTTACATCAGCACGATGTCGTACTGTTCCTGACTCAGATTCGACTCGACCTGCAGCGACACCGGCTTGCCGATGAAGTCGATCAGCATCGCGAGATGCTGCGATTCCTCGTCGAGGAACAGGTCGATCACCTGCTGCGCGGCGATCACGCGGAATTCGCGCGGGTTGAACTGGCGCGATTCGCGCAGGATCTCGCGCAGGATGTCGTAGCACACCGTGCGCGACGTCTTCACCTGGCCCTTGCCCTGGCACGTCGGGCACGGCTCGCACAGCACGTGCGCGAGCGACTCGCGCGTGCGCTTGCGCGTCATCTCGACGAGCCCGAGCTGCGAGAAGCTGTTGACCGTCACGCGCGTACGATCGCGCGACAGCGCCTTCTTCAGCTCGGACAGCACCGCGTCGCGATGCTCGGCGTTCTCCATGTCGATGAAGTCGATGATGATGATCCCGCCGAGGTTGCGCAGCCGCAACTGCCGCGCGATCGTATGCGCGGCCTCGAGGTTGGTCTTGAAGATCGTGTCGTCGAAGTTGCGCGCACCGACGTAGCCGCCGGTGTTCACGTCGATGGTGGTCATCGCTTCGGTCTGGTCGATCATCAGGTAGCCGCCCGACTTCAGGTCGACGCGGCGCGACAGCGCGCGCTGGATCTCCGTCTCGATGTTGTACAGGTCGAACAGCGGCCGCTCGCCGGTGTAGTGATGCAGCTTCGGACTCACCGCCGGCGTGAACTCGCCGGCGAATTCCGACAGGCGCTGGTACGTCTCGCGCGAGTCGACCTGGATGCGCGTCGTGTCGTCGTTCGCGAAATCGCGCAGCACGCGCTGCGCGAGGTCGAGATCCTGGTACAGCAGGCTCGTTGCCGGCAGCCGCTGCGCCTGAGCCACGATCGTCGCCCAGGTCTTGCGCAGGTAGGTGACGTCGCCGGCCAGTTCGTCGGAGGTCGCGTCCTCGGCGATCGTGCGCACGATGTAGCCGCCTTTCTCGTCCGGCGGGATCACGGCGGTCAGGCGCGCACGCACGGCCTCGCGCTCGGCCTCGCTCTCGATCTTCTGCGAGATGCCGATGTGCGGCTCCTGCGGCAGGTAGACGAGCGTGCGGCCCGCGATGCTGACTTGCGTCGACAGCCGCGCGCCCTTCGTGCCGATCGGGTCCTTGATCACCTGGACCATCAGCGTCTGGCCTTCGAACACGGTTTTCTCGATCGGCTGGTGCTGTGCGCCCGACTGCGGCTCGCCCGCGAGGCGCGGATGCCAGATGTCGGCGACGTGCAGGAACGCCGCGCGCTCGAGGCCGATGTCGATGAATGCCGACTGCATGCCGGGCAGCACGCGCACGACCTTGCCGAGATAGATGTTGCCGACCCGTCCGCGCGACAGCGTGCGCTCGACGTGAAGCTCCTGCACCGCGCCTTGCTGCACGAGTGCGACGCGCGTTTCCTGCGGCGTGAGGTTGATCAGGATTTCTTCGTTCATGGTGCGATTCAGAAGGCGACGCGTGCGGTGCGCAGCAACGCGGCAGTCTCAAAAAGGGGCAGACCCATGATACCCGAATGGGAACCGTCGATTCGCTCGATGAATTCGGCCGCGCGCCCCTGGATCGCGTACGCGCCCGCCTTGCCGAACGGCTCGCGGGTTTCGACGTAACGCTCGAATGCGTCGCGCGGCGCGGCGGCGAAGCGTACCGACGAGCGCGACAGCGCGGGCGGCAGCAATTCGCCGTCGGCGCCGATCACGGCGACGGCGGTCAGCACTTCGTGGTCGCGGCCGGCGAGCCGGGTCAGCATCGCGAGCGCGTCGTCGGCGTCGGCCGGCTTGCCGAGGATCGCGCCGTCGATCGTCACGGTGGTGTCCGCCACCAGCACGGGCGCGGCCGGCTTGCCGCTCGCGACGAGACGCGCACGCGCGGCTTCCGCCTTCGCGACGGTCACGCGCTGCACGTACGCATCGGCGGCTTCGCCGGGCAGTTCGGTTTCGAGCGCTTCGGCGTCTTCGTCGGGGCGCGGCAGCAGCAGTTCGAAGCGCACGCCGATCTGCAGCAGCAGCTCCTGGCGGCGCGGGCTTTGCGAAGCGAGGTAAAGGGTCGGAAAAAGCTGGGAGGGCGTGCTGGACGGCATGGTGTCGTTATCTCGTTGAGCGCGCGCGGCGCGCGTCCCGAGGACGACGCGTCATGCGCGGTGATAGGGGTGATTCTGCGTGATGCTCCACGCCCGGTAAAGCTGTTCGGCGAGCAATACGCGCACCATCCCGTGCGGCAGTGTCATGCTCGAGATGCGCAGCAGCAGGTCGGCGCGCGCCTTGAGCTCCGGATCGAGCCCGTCGGCGCCGCCGATCACGAACGCGACGTCGCGGCCGTCCTGCTGCCAGCCGGGCAGCGCCTGCGCGAGCTGCATCGTGGTCCAGTCGCGGCCGTGCTCGTCGAGCGCGACGATGCGCGCGCCCTTCGGCAGCGCGGCCTCGATCTTCTGCCGCTCGGCGGCCATCACGCTTTCCGCGCTACGGCCGCCCGAACGCAGTTCGGGCTTGATTTCGCGCAGCTCGATGCGCAGCTCGGGTGGCATCCGCTTCGTGTATTCGTCGAAGCCGGAGGCGATCCAGCCCGGCATCTTGTGGCCGACCGCGAGGATGAAAAGCTTCATCGGGACGTCGCGACGCGTCAGCGGCGGCGGGCCGCCGTCTTGCGCGCCGGGCGTGCCGGCGCCGCTTCCTCGTCGTCCTCTTCGTCGCTGGCCGTCGCGAAGCCGTTCGGGGTCTTGCCGCCGCCGAGCTTCATCCGCACGGGCTTGTCGCCCCAGATTTCCTCGAGGTTGTAGTACTGGCGCAGGGCCGGCTGCAGGATGTGCACGACCGCGTCGCCGCAGTCGACCAGCACCCATTCGCCGGTGTCTTCGCCCTCGGAGCTGACGATGTCGCCGCCGGCTTCCTTGACCTTGTCGCGCACGCTCGATGCGAGCGCCTTGGTCTGGCGGTTCGACGTGCCCGACGCGACGATCACGCGGTCGAACAGTTCGGTCAGGTGGCTGGTGTTGAACACCTTGATGTCTTGCGCCTTGATGTCTTCGAGTGCGTCGACGATCACGCGCTGCAGTTTGCGGATATCCATGGAATCAGGAATGGTAGAGACGATGTTGAAGAATATAGGCCCAGACGGCGGCCGGCACATGTTCGGCCGACGCATCGGGCATTTGCGCATGACGCGCGATGCATTCGCGCAAGTGTGCACGGATGTCGGTTGCGGCGATATCGAACGCCAGCGTCCGGTCGATCAGCAGATGGCCGCTCGGCGTGGCTTGCAGTATGTCGGCGCCGGCCTGCCGCCGCGCGATTTCCAGCGCGACGTCGGGCGGCGCCGCGTCGAGTTCGAAGCCCGGACGCGTCGACGCGCAGATGTGCGCATAGTCGAACAGCTCGCGCCAGTCGCGCCACGTGTCGAGGCGGACCAGCTGGTCCGCGCCGATCAGCAGCGACAGCGACGCGTCGGGGCCGATGCGCTCGCGCCAGCGCGCGAGCGTCTCGACCGTATAGGTCGGACCCTCGTGCTCGATCTCGTCGGTCGCGACGGTGACCGTCACGCCCGGCAGGGTCAGCGCGCCGGCGGCGGCGCGCGTCATCGCGAGCCGATGCTCGGCGGCCGACACGTCGCGCTTCTGGTACGGCTGCCCGGCGGGCAGCAGCGCGAGCTCGGTCAGGCCGAGCACGTCGGCGAAACGGCGCGCGAGTGCGAGGTGGCCGTCGTGGATCGGGTCGAACGTGCCGCCCAGCAGGCCGATACGACGTAACAGCGGGCGCGGCAGCGGGGCGGAGCGGGCGGTGGTGTCCAGAAAAACGTGTCCTGTTCTTGAGACGGCGGTGCGCGGCGGGCTCAGACCCAGTCGCGCGGTACGAGGAAGTCGGCCAGGCGCGCTTCCGGCGAGCCCGGCTCGGGCTGCCAGTTGTAGCGCCAGTTCGCGACCGGCGGCATCGACATCAGGATCGACTCGGTCCGGCCGCCGCTTTGCAGGCCGAACAGCGTGCCGCGGTCGAATACCAGGTTGAATTCGACGTAGCGGCCGCGCCGGTAAGCCTGGAAGTCGCGTTCGCGCTCGCCGTACGGCAGCGCGACACGGCGCTCGACGATCGGCAGGTACGCGTTCAGGAACGCGTCGCCGACGCTTTGCATCATCTCAAACGCGCGTTCGAAATCGGGCTCGGCGAAATCGTCGAAGAAGATCCCGCCGATGCCGCGCGTCTCGTTGCGGTGCTTCAGGAAGAAATACTCGTCGCACCACGTCTTGAAACGCGGGTAGAGCTCGGCGCCGAACGGATCGAGCGCGTCCTTGCAGGTCTGGTGGAAATGCCGCGCGTCGTCCTCGAACGGATAAACCGGTGTCAGATCCATCCCGCCGCCGAACCAGAAGATCGGCGCTTCGCCCGGTTTCGTCGCGATCAGCATCCGCACGTTCATGTGCACGGTCGGGCAGTACGGATTGCGCGGGTGCAGCACGAGTGACACGCCGAGCGCCTCGAAGCCGCGGCCCGCGAGCTGCGGGCGTGCCGCGCTCGCCGACGGCGGCAGCGCGTCGCCCGCGACGTCGGAAAAGCCGATCCCCGCCCGCTCGAACACGCGTCCGCCTTCGAGAATCCGCGTGCAGCCGCCGCCGCGCAGGCGCTCTTCGGGCCCGCGCTGCCACGCGTCGGTCGCGAGCGGCGTGCCGTCGAGCGCGCCGAGCGCGTCGGCGATGCGTGTCTGCAGGTCCTGGAGGTACGTGCGCACGCGTGCCACGTCGTAGGTCGAATCGGTCATGTCTGGACTGGGCGCCCCCGCGCGAAGCGGGGGCCGTAAAAAAGGCATCTGCCGGGCATTCTATCGAACCCGGCAGAGGAGGCCGCCGCCTGCGCGGGCAGGGCGGCGGTCAGGGCAGCGACCGGGGCCTCAGGCGCTCTTGCGGTTCAGTGCGCGAAAGCCGATGTCGCGGCGGTACTGCATGCCTTCGAAATGGATCTGGTTGATCGTGTCGTACGCATGCTGCTGCGCTTCGCGCACCGAATCGGCGAGGCCGACCACGCACAGCACGCGCCCGCCCGACGTGACCAGCTTGTCGCCTTCGGCGAGCGTCGTGCCCGCATGGAACGTCACCGCCTGTTCGGTCTCGGCCGGGATCCCGTTGATGCGGTCGCCCTTGCGCGGCGCGTCCGGATAGCCGTGCGCGGCCAGCACGACGCCGAGCGCGGTGCGGCGGTCCCAGTCGAGCTCGACCGTGTCGAGCGTGCCCGCGATCGCCTGTTCGACGACCTTCGAGAAATCGCTCTTCAGGCGCGCCATGATCGGTTGCGTCTCGGGGTCGCCCATCCGGCAGTTGAACTCGAGCGTGCGCGGATTGCCGTCCTTGTCGATCATCAGGCCCGCATACAGGAAGCCCGTGAAGCGGATGCCGTCCTTCTCCATCCCGCGCACCGTCGGCATGATGATTTCGCGCATCACGCGTGCGTGCATCTGCGGCGTGACGATCGGCGCGGGCGAGTAGGCGCCCATGCCGCCCGTGTTCGGGCCGCGATCTTCGTCGAGCAGGCGCTTGTGGTCCTGGCTCGAAGCCAGCGCCAGCGCGTGCTTGCCGTCGACCATCACGATGAAGCTCGCTTCCTCGCCGTCGAGGAATTCCTCGATCACGACCCGCGCGCCGGCGTCGCCGAGCTTGTTGCCCGACAGCATCATGTCGACCGCGGCATGCGCCTCTTCCAGCGTCATCGCGACGACGACGCCCTTGCCGGCCGCGAGGCCGTCGGCCTTCACGACGATCGGCGCGCCCTTCGCGTCGATGTATGCGTGTGCCGCCGCCGCATCGGAGAAGGTTTCGTAGTCGGCGGTCGGAATGCCGTGGCGCTTCATGAACGCCTTCGCGAAATCCTTCGAGCTTTCGAGCTGCGCGGCTTCGCGGGTCGGACCGAACACCTTCAGGCCGCGCGCGCGGAACAGGTTGACGATGCCGGCCGCGAGCGGCGCTTCCGGCCCGACGAGCGTAAACGCAACACCTTCGCTTTCCGCGAAATCGGCGAGCGCGTCGAGCGACGTGATGTCGACGTTCTTCAGACGCTCGTCCTGCGCCGTGCCGCCATTGCCCGGCGCGACGTAGACCATCTGGACGCGCGGCGACTGCGCGAGCTTCCACGCCAGCGCATGTTCGCGGCCGCCGGAACCGACGACGAGTAGTTTCATGGGATTCCCCGCAGACTAGAAAACAGGGCGGCCGGCACGCTCAGGCGCGCCGGCCGCGAATTCGGTCGGGCTGCCGTCGCAACGCTGCGCACGGCGGCCCGCATGTCATTCCTCGACGATGACGGCGTTCGTATACACCTCCTGCACGTCGTCGAGGTTCTCGAGCGCGTCCAGGAGCTTCTGCATCTTCGCCGCATCGTCGCCGGTGAATTCGACTTCGTTCTGCGGCTTCATCGTCACTTCGGCGAGTTCGGCCTTGAAGCCCGCGGCTTCGAGCGCGTCCTTCACCGCCGAGAAGGTCTGCCAGTCGCACAGCACTTCGATCGAGCCGTCGTCGTTCGTGCTGACGTCGTCCGCGCCGGCTTCGAGCGCGGCTTCCATCAGCGCGTCTTCCGACGTGCCGGGCGCGAACAGGAACTGGCCGACGTGATCGAACATGAACGCGACCGAACCGTCGGTGCCCATGTTGCCGCCGAACTTCGAGAACGCGTGACGGACTTCCGCGACCGTGCGGATGCGGTTGTCGGTCAGCGTGTCGACGATGATCGCCGCGCCGCTGATGCCGTAGCCTTCGTAACGGATTTCTTCGTAGTTCGCGCCGTCCGCGCCGCCGACGCCGCGATCGATCGCGCGCTTGACGTTGTCCTTCGGCATGTTGGCGTCGGCTGCCTTGTCGACTGCCAGGCGCAGGCGCGGGTTCGAGCTCGCGTCGCCGCCGCCGAGGCGGGCCGCGACCTGGATTTCCTTGATCAGACGGGTCCAGACCTTGCCGCGCTTCGCGTCAGCTGCTGCCTTCTTGTGCTTGATGTTGGCCCATTTCGAATGACCAGCCATACCTTTCTCCGTGCCCGGGCGCGCTGCGCGGGCGATTGTGCCAATGTGTCGTTGAATCGGCGGCCGGGTTGGCGGGCGTGATGCCGCGGGGCCGCGCGTGTCGAGTGGAACGAGATTTTATCACGCGGCGACCGCCGTTTCGGGGCCGCCGCGCATGGCCGAACGGCCGGGCGGCCGTCGCGGCGCGCCGGGCCCGTACGGCCCGGCCGTGCCGGTGCGTCAGTTCTTGGTGCCGAACAGGCGGTCGCCCGCGTCGCCCAGGCCCGGCACGATGTACGCGTGCTCGTTCAGGTGCGAGTCGAGCGACGCGACGAACAGCTTCACGTCCGGGTGCGCGTCCTGGAACACCTGCACGCCTTCGGGCGCGGCGACCAGCGCGACGAACATGATGTTCGCGGCCGGCACGTTGCGGCGCTTGAGCACGTCGACCGCGTGCACGGCCGAATAGCCGGTCGCGACCATCGGATCGCACAGGATGAAGATGCGATCCTCGAGATCGGGCAGGCGCACCAGGTATTCGACCGGGCGGTGGTCGTCGGCGCGGTATACGCCGATGTGGCCGACGCGCGCGGACGGCACCAGGTCGAGCAGGCCGTCCGACATCCCGATGCCGGCACGCAGCACGGGCACGATCGCCAGTTTCTTGCCCGCGATCACCGGCGCGTCGACTTCCACCAGCGGGGTTTCGACCCGTTTGGTCGTGATCGGCAGGTTGCGGGTGATTTCGTAGCCCATCAGCAGCGTGATCTCGCGCAGCAGCTCGCGGAACGTGCGCGTCGACGTGTCCTTGTCGCGCATGTGCGTGAGCTTGTGCTGGATCAGCGGGTGATCGGTGATGAAGAGATTCGGGAAACGGCTGTCCTGTTTCATGACGGGGTGCCTTGGCGGCAAAAGGGGATCGGGGAGCGGCGGCGGGCGCGAGGCTGGCTGCCGCTTATGGCCGCAATTTTACCAAGGCGCGCCACGCGATCCGGATATTATCGACGTCTCACGACAATCCGCGCGCCGCGCGGGCCCGTTGCCGCCCGTTGGGCGACACGGCCGGGCTGCGGCGGTGCGCGTCGCCATAAAGGAATCGACGATGGATCTCGGCATCGAAGGAAAGACCGCGCTCGTGTGCGCGGCCAGCAAGGGACTCGGGCGCGGCTGCGCGGAAGCGCTGGCCGCCGAGGGCGTGAATATCGTGATCGTCGCGCGCACGCGCGACACGCTCGAGGAAACCGCCGAGGAGATCCGCGCCGAGTCGAACGTGTCGGTCACCGCGGTCGCGTGCGACATCACGACGCCGGATGGGCGGGCGGCCGCGCTGGCTGCGTGCCCGCAGCCCGACATTCTCGTGACGAATGCCGGCGGCCCGCCGCCCGGCGACTTCCGCGATTTCTCGCATGACGACTGGATTCGCGCGCTCGAGGCGAACATGCTTACGCCGATCGAGCTGATCCGCGCGACCGTCGACGGGATGATCGCGCGCGGCTTCGGCCGGATCGTCAACATCACGAGTTCGGCGGTGAAGGCGCCGATCGACGTGCTCGCGCTGTCGAACGGCGCGCGCTCGGGGCTGACCGGCTTCGTCGCCGGGCTGTCGCGCAAGGTGGCCGGGCAGGGCGTGACGATCAACAACCTGCTGCCGGGGCTGTTCGACACCGACCGGATCGCGACGACGCTCGCCTCGTCGGCGAAAGCGCAGGGCGTGACGGTGGATGAACTGCGCGCGCGGCGCGCGAAGGAGATCCCGGTCGGGCGCCTCGGCACGCGCGCCGAATTCGGCGCGGCGTGCGCGTTCCTCTGCAGCGTGCACGCCGGCTACATCACCGGGCAGAACTGGCTGCTCGACGGCGGCGCGTATCCGGGCACGTTCTGACGTACGCGCCCGCCATTTACCCCACGACAACAATCGAAACACGAAGGAACCGGAGATGAGCAAACCCCGCATCGCATTGATTGCGCACGACGCGAAGAAGGACGAGATCGTCGCGCTCGCAGGCCAGTACCGGACGACGCTCGCGCAATGCCGGCTGGTCGCGACGGGCACGACCGGCGGGCGCATCGCTGCCGCGCACGGGCTCGAGGTCGAGCGCAAGCTGTCGGGGCCGCTCGGCGGCGACCTGCAGATCGGTGCGGAGCTGGCCGACGGCCGCGTCGACATCGTCGTGTTCCTGCGCGACCCGATGACCGCGCAGCCGCACGATCCGGACATCACCGCGCTGGTGCGCGCATGCGACGTGCACGACGTGCCGGTGGCGACCAACGTGGCGACCGCGCGGATGCTGCTCGACGATCTGGCGCGGAACATGCAGGACGTTTGCTAGCGGGCAGTTGAAGAACGCCCCGCTGAAGAACGCCCCGCTGAAGAACGCCCCGCTGAAGAACGCCCCGCTGAAGAACGCCCCGCTTTAACGGTCGAGGTTTTGTCTAAAAGGGTTTCGTATCCGATCGGCCGCGGAGTTTCGGACGGATTGTGCTCGGGTGCTTCGCTGTCGAGCGAGCCGGTCGGTGCGCTGTCACGCAACGGCCGGGTTCGGGGGCTTCAGCGCGCCGCTCTTGGCGGCACGGCTTCTTGGCGTGATGACGCGGCACGCAATCGAGCAGACGAGCGCGCTTGCGCGTTCGGCGAAGCCGTCGGCTGACAGGCTACAGCGTCGACCAAGGCGCGTACCCTCGCGCGAGAGGGCCTTGATTATGGTGAATTGCTCGTTCCGACGAACGATAGAAGGGATTCAACTCCTTGTAGCAGTTCGGGCAAGAAGGACTGATCCAGCCCGCACTGTCCTGTAATGCACGCGCCATCAGGAGGGGTTGGCTGAAAGCGCCAGTCGCCTGTGATTGCGCCTCGATCAAGTGTTCGCAATATCAGTTCAAACTCCGGCTCAACGCCTGTTAACTCCGCTCGTTGCCCGGATTGAAGCTGCGTTTGAATGGATTGAATCTGTTGCCGAAATTGTCGCAACTCGCCGGGCATAACACTCCATTGCCCTTCCGCCTGGATACCCGGTGCCGTCAATTGGATTCGCACATCAATCCATTCAAGATACGGCCCTCCCGGCCCCTCGCGTCGCACAGCAACGGGCTCCATTTGAAGTCGAAAGTCATCTGTGTCAATGATCAGCATGGTCAATAGTACATAAAGTGAAGGATTGTCCAGTCGGACTCTCGAACGACAATTTCCAGTGTTTTACGTTCTCGAATAAACGTTGCTCCTCTTTTCACGAAGCGAGACATCTGGATTTCATATCGAAATACACCAGCTACGCTCTGAGGGTCGGGCATTCGCCTTCCATACTTGAGCGCCAAGTGAAGGATATGAACAGGTACAAATCGCCCAGGGTTTGCCATGTGCCTAGCGGTTGTCTCGGTAAACAGCAACCAGTCCTACTGACAAGCTTTGCAATCTACTGCGCAGAAGCGGCAATATCCTGCTCGTAATCTTTGATGTGGCAGAGACCGCGGTGCGTCCGATCGCCAGTCGGGCAGCGGTGTTGAAGCCGGTGCGCATGACCTTCAATGCCGCGGAACCTATCAGAATCAAATCATATGGATCGACGAGGGGCGATTCTAAAGGGGCTTCCTCGATCCCGACGCATTGACCAGATACGTCCAAAATGTGCCAAACGTTTTTCGCGCCTTCGTGAATGAAGCCCACACATGCGCCAGATTGATCGTCGATAATTGGCCGTGCGCCATGTGGGAGCGCTGGGACAGCCACAGCAAAAGCTGTATCGGTAGTACGTAGCGGGGAGACTGAGAGAGGCTTTCCAGTGTCCGTGCCAGAATAATGAAGAGTATTCATAGGGGGCAAAGCAACATCTATCATGAATGAAAGTGCGAACGGTGATGCAAACTGCCTCTTCAACGCCAAAACGCCACCTTCCGAGACGTCATGATCAGGTTGCCGACCTACCCGTTAGTTTAAGTGAGAGGCTATGTCCGCTGTTTCAGGGGCTGCTAACGGCACGGGTATTTTTGTCGCAAGACATGGGTGACCAAGACTGCCGCACTTGCCTTCAGCGCATCTCGTGGCTGTTTCCCGAGATCGTCGAGCACTTCCGAATCGATTTCTCCGGATTTGCCCCGCCCGTTGTCGCACCACGCTGTGCCTTCGGTCGCATCGGCGACGCCGGCCAGATATCCGGTCATCGCGTGACGTTCAGCGTCGGCGTATGGACTGTTGTCGGTACGGTTCATGCCGTCGAGCAGCCGTACGCCGTCGACACGCGGTAGCGCGGCACCGTGTGCGATGCCGATGCTTGCCGACAACGACGCGAAAACAAACACACTTCGGATGACAAAGACGTTCATGGCATGGGGCTCGTGGATTCGGCGAAAAGCAAAATAGCACGGCCGTCTTCCCTTCAATTTCCTTCGATGCGCCACTGCGGGGCACGGCACACGGGGCGGCCAAGCGACAGCGCTTTGCCGGCGCTTACCCGGCGGCCATTTCACCCATCCTGCAGGTCGTGACTTGAAGGTGACAAAGTGTTGCGCTTGGCATGTGCGCCATGCACCAATAACGGCGACCAGCTGGACGTCGTGCCATCCGTCTTCCGCGAAAACCCTACGGACGTGAAGGGATTTCGACGACGCGCTGCATGACCATGCGCGACGCGCGAGAATCACGCGCTGAGCCCCGCGTCTGCATGCATCGCTTTTGAGCGGCATCGACGCGTTTGCCGAACCCGATTTCCAGACAAACAAGGAGCGAAACGATGCCGAAAGCAATCCGATACGACCAGCCGGGCGGCCCGGACGTGATGAAGTGGGTCGATGTCGAGGTCGGCGAGCCGAAGACGGGCGAAGTCCGCATCCGGCAGCACGCGGTCGGGCTCAACTACATCGACGTGTATTTCCGCACGGGCCTCTATCCGCAACAACTGCCCGCCGGCCTCGGGATGGAAGCGGCGGGCGAGGTGACGGCCGTCGGCGAAGGTGTGAGCACGCTGAAGGCGGGCGATCGCGTCGCCTACGTCGGGCAGCCGCCGGGCGCCTACGCGCAGGAGCGCGTAATGCCGGCCGAGCGGCTCGTGAAGCTGCCGGACGGAATCAGCTACGACGACGCGGCATCGGTGATGCTGCAGGGCCTGACCGCGCACTACCTGCTGCGCCGCACGTACCCGGTGAAGGCCGGCGACACGATCCTGATCCACGCGGCGGCCGGCGGCGTCGGCCTGCTCGTATGCCAGTGGGCGAAGGCGCTCGGCGCGACCGTGATCGGCACGGTCGGCTCCGACGAGAAGGCCGCGCTCGCCAAGGCGCACGGCTGCGATCATCCGATCGTCTATACGCGCGAGAACTTCACGCAGCGCGTGAAGGAGATCACGAACGGCGCGGGCGTGCCGGTCGTCTACGATTCGATCGGCAAGGACACGTACATCGGCTCGCTCGACTGCCTCGCGCCGCTCGGCTACTTCGTGAGCTTCGGCAATGCGTCGGGCCCGCTGCCGGCGATCGACTCGAAAGAATTCTCGTCGCGCGGCTCGCTGTTCTTCACGCGCCCGACGCTGTTCTCGTACATCGCGAAGCGCGCCGATCTCGAAGCCGCGGCCGCCGAGCTGTTCGACGTGATCCTGTCGGGCAAGGTGAAGACGAGCATCAACCAGCGTTATCCGCTCGCCGAAGTCGCCCGCGCGCACGCCGACCTCGAGTCGCGCAAGACGACCGGTTCGACGATCCTCGTTCCCTGACGCATCCCTTCGTGCCGGCTTCACGCCGGCACGCCCCCCCGGGCGGCGCCGGCGTGCCGCCCGTCCTGTCCCCGGTCCCCTGTCCCGCCCGACGTCCCGTCCGCTGTTTCCCGCTTTACGCGTTTACACGTTTTTTATATCCGCCCGAGCACCTTTGACCTGTCCTTTACGCGCGTTCCCATAAGGTTCTAGTCGTCCGATTTCGACGACGGAGAACACAAAAATGGATGGGGTTTTCATCGGCGCACTGGTGCTCTTCACCGCGCTGATCCTCGGTTTGCTTGGCGGTTGCGAGCAGCTTTCGCAATACGGCCGCGGAGGGCGCGCATGACCTGGATGCTTTGGCTGGCGGGCGCCTCGACGGCCCTGCTGTTCGTGTATCTCGTCTTTGCGCTGTTGCGCGCGGAGGACATCGAATGAACGCGAACAATCTGCTGCAGACGCTGCTGTTCATCGTCGTGCTGCTCGCGGCGGCCGTGCCGTGCGCGCGCTACCTGACGAACGTGATGGACGGCAGCGCGCGCGTGGTACGCGTGTTCGGGCCGCTCGAACGCGCGCTGTACCGCATCGCCGGCGTCGATGCCGGCACCGAAATGAACTGGAAGCAGTACGCGATCGCAACGATCGCGTTCAACGCGCTCGGCGCGCTGTTCCTTTACGGCCTGCTGCGGCTGCAGGGCCTGTTGCCGGGCAATCCGCAGCAATTCGGCGCGATGACGGCCGACGGCGCATTCAACACGGCGGTGAGCTTCGTCACCAACACGAACTGGCAGGACTACACGCCCGAACAAACGGTCAGCTACCTGACGCAGATGCTCGGCCTGACCGTGCAGAACTTCCTGTCGGCGGCCACCGGCATCGTCGTCGTGATCGCGCTGATCCGCGGCTTCGCGCGCCACACCGCGCAGACGATCGGCAACTTCTGGGTCGACCTCACGCGCGTGACGATGTACGTGCTCGTGCCGATGGCGATGGTGATCGCCGCGCTGCTGATGAGCCAGGGCGTGATTCAGAACATGCAGGCGTACCAGGACGTGCCGGTGCTGCAGACGAGCACCTACGCGGCGCCGAAGCTCGACGCGCAGGGCAGTCCGGTGAAGGACGACAAGGGCAACCCGGTGACGGTGCCGACGCCGCTCGCGAAGCAGACGCTCGCGATGGGCCCGGTGGCATCCCAGGAAGCGATCAAGATGCTCGGCACCAACGGTGGCGGTTTCTTCAACGCGAACTCCGCGCATCCGTACGAGAACCCGACGCCGTTCTCGAACTTCATCCAGATCTTCGCGATCCTGATCATCCCGGCCGCGCTGTGCCTGGCGTTCGGCCGCGTGATCGGCGACCGCCGGCAGGGCGTCGCGGTGCTCGCGGCGATGACGGTTGCGTTCGCGGTCGCGATCGGCGTCGAGGTGAGCGCCGAGCAGGCCGGCAACCCGGCGTTCGCCGCGCTGCACGTCGACCAGTCGGCAAGCGCGCTGCAGCCGGGCGGCAACATGGAGGGCAAGGAAACGCGCTTCGGGATCGCGCAGACCGGCATCTTCACGGTCGCGACCACGGCCGCGTCGTGCGGCGCGGTCGACACGATGCACGATTCGCTGACCCCGCTCGGCGGCCTCGTGCCGATGCTGCTGATGCAGCTCGGCGAGGTGATCTACGGCGGTGTCGGTTCCGGTCTCTACGGGATGCTCGTGTTCGCGCTGCTCGCGGTGTTCGTCGCCGGCCTGATGATCGGCCGCACGCCGGAATACGTCGGCAAGAAGATCGAGTCGTACGAGATGAAGATGGTGTCGATCGTCGTGTTGCTCACGCCGCTGCTCGTGCTGGTCGGCACGTCGATCGCGGTGCTCGCCGACGCGGGCAAGGCCGGCATCGCGAACCCGGGCCCGCACGGCTTCTCGGAAATCCTGTACGCGTTCAGCTCGGCCGCGAACAACAACGGCAGCGCGTTCGCGGGCCTGACGGTCGGCACGCCGTTCTACAACTGGATGACCGCGATCGCGATGTGGTTCGGCCGCTTCGGCACGATCGTGCCGGTGCTGGCGATCGCCGGCTCGCTCGCCGCGAAAAAGCGCATCGCCGTGACGAGCGGCACGCTGCCCACGCATGGTCCGCTGTTCGTCGTGCTGCTGCTCGGCACCGTGATGCTGGTGGGCGCGCTGACCTATGTGCCGGCGCTGGCGCTCGGCCCCGGCGTCGAGCATCTGATGATGTGGCTGGGCGCGTGAACGCGCGCCCGCATGGCGACACCTTGAAAAGACTGAAGAGATTGAAGAGATCGCAATGACTCAACATTCCGCAACACGGTCCATGTTCGATCCGGCGCTGCTGCGTCCGGCGATCGTGGATTCGTTCAAGAAACTCACGCCGCGCACGCAGTTCCGCAACCCGGTGATGTTCTGCGTGTACGTGGGCAGCATCCTCACCACGATCCTGTGGATCGCGGCGCTCGCCGGCCAGGCCGAGGCGCCCGCGGGCTTCATCCTCGCGATCGCGCTGTGGCTGTGGTTCACGGTGCTGTTCGCGAACTTCGCCGAAGCGCTCGCGGAAGGGCGCTCGAAGGCGCAGGCCGCATCGCTGCGCAGCGCGAAGAAGGACGTGATGGCGAAGAAGCTCAACGAGCCGCATCCGAAGTCGCCGATCCGCATCATGACCGCGTCCGACCTGCGCCGCGGTGACGTCGTGCTGGTCGAGGCCGGCGACGTGATCCCGGCCGACGGCGAAGTCGTCGACGGCGTCGCATCGGTCGACGAATCGGCGATCACCGGCGAATCCGCGCCGGTGATCCGCGAATCGGGCGGCGACTTCTCGTCGGTGACGGGCGGCACGCGCGTGCTGTCGGACTGGATCGTCGTGAAGGTCACCGCGAACCCCGGCGAGGCGTTCCTCGACCGGATGATCGCGATGGTCGAAGGCGCGAAGCGCAAGAAGACGCCGAACGAAATCGCACTGACGATCCTGCTCGTCGCGCTGACGATCGTGATGCTGCTCGCGACCGCGACGCTGCTGCCGTTCTCGATGTTCTCGGTGGAAGCGATGAAGGCCGGCCATGTGGTGACGATCACCGCGCTCGTCGCGCTGCTCGTGTGCCTGATCCCGACGACGATCGGCGGGTTGCTGTCGGCGATCGGCGTGGCGGGGATGAGCCGGATGATGCAGGCGAACGTGATCGCGACGTCGGGCCGCGCGGTGGAAGCGGCCGGCGACGTCGACGTGCTGCTGCTCGACAAGACCGGCACGATCACGCTCGGCAACCGTCAGGCGTCGGCGTTCGTGCCCGCGCCGGGCGTGACCGAGGAAGCGCTGGCCGACGCCGCGCAACTGTCGTCGCTCGCCGACGAAACGCCGGAAGGCCGCAGCATCGTGGTGCTGGCCAAGGAACGTTTCAACATCCGCCAGCGCGACATGGCGCAACTGCACGCGACGTTCCTCGGCTTTTCCGCGCAGACGCGGATGAGCGGCGTCGATCTTCCGGGTCGCGAGATCCGCAAGGGCGCGGCCGATGCGATCCGCCGCTATGTCGAGACGCACGGCAGCCGCTTTCCGGAAGAGGTGCGTCGCGCGGTCGACGAGGTCGCGCGGCGCGGCAGCACGCCGCTCGTCGTGGCCGACCTGCATGACGGCGCGGCGCGCGTGCTCGGCGTGATCGAGCTGAAGGACATCGTGAAGGGCGGCATCAAGGAGCGCTTCGCGGAGCTGCGCAAGATGGGCATCAAGACCGTGATGGTGACGGGCGACAACCGGCTGACGGCCGCGGCGATCGCGGCGGAAGCGGGCGTCGACGATTTCCTCGCGGAAGCGACGCCGGAAACCAAGCTCGCGACGATCCGCGAGCACCAGGCGGCCGGCCGGCTCGTCGCGATGACGGGCGACGGCACCAACGACGCGCCGGCGCTCGCGCAGGCCGACGTGGCGGTGGCGATGAACACCGGCACGCAGGCAGCGAAGGAAGCCGGCAACATGGTCGACCTCGACTCGAATCCGACCAAGCTGATCGAGATCGTCGAGATCGGCAAGCAGATGCTGATGACGCGCGGCTCGCTGACGACCTTCTCGATCGCGAACGACATCGCGAAGTACTTCGCGATCATCCCGGCCGCGTTCGTGACGACATACCCGCAACTGCGCGTGCTCGACATCATGCACCTCACGTCGCCGGCATCGGCGATCCTGTCGGCGGTGATCTTCAACGCGCTGATCATCGTCGCGCTGATCCCGCTCGCGCTGAAGGGTGTCACGTACCGGCCGCTCGGCGCCGCGTCGCTGTTGCGCCGCAACCTGCTGGTGTACGGCCTGGGCGGCGTGCTGCTGCCGTTCCCGTTCATCAAGCTGATCGACATGACGCTCGCCGCGCTCGGCTGGGCCTGATGCGCCGCATTTGAAGGAAGATCCATCATGAAAACGTTGATTCGCCCGCTCGTCGTGATCTTTGTCGTGCTGACCGCCGTGACGGGGCTCGCTTACCCGGCCGTGATGACCGTGTTCGGCCAGGCCGTGTTTCCGTCGCAAGCCAACGGCAGCCTGATCGAGAAGGACGGCAAGGTGGTCGGCTCCGCGCTGATCGGCCAGTCGTTCGATGCGCCGAAGTATTTCTGGGGCCGGCTGTCGGCCACGTCGCCGATGCCGTACAACGCGGCCGGCTCGGGCGGCTCGAACCTCGGCCCGCTGAACCCGTCGCTCGCCGACCAGGTGAAGGGGCGCATCGCCGCGCTGCGCGACGCGGGCACCGACCTGTCGAAGCCGGTGCCGGTCGATCTCGTGACGGCGTCCGCCAGCGGTCTCGATCCGGAGATCACGCCGGCCGCCGCCGCGTATCAGGTCGAGCGCGTCGCGAAGGCGCGCAACCTGACGCCGGACGCGGTCGCGCGGCTCGTCGCCGCGAACACGTCAGGCCGCCAGTTCGGCGTGCTCGGCGAGCCGCGCGTGAACGTGCTGAAGCTGAATCTCGCGCTCGACGCGGCGCAGGCCGCGCACTGAACGCCGGGGCAGCCCGGCGCGGCTGGCTGCGCGCCGGGCCCGATTGGTGACCGACGGCGCATGCGCCGTCTTTGCCTTTGCGGCGATTTGGAACAACAATGCCTGTACTCGCGCGTAATCCGGCGCACCGCCTTCCCGACGCATGAACCGCCCCGATCCAGACCAACTCCTCGACAAGCTGCAGCGAGACGAAGAAAAGCAGCGGCGCGGCCAGCTCAAGATCTTCTTCGGCGCGTCCGCCGGCGTCGGCAAGACCTACGCGATGCTGCAGGCCGCGCGCCAGCGCCTGCAGGACGGCGTCGACGTCGTCGTCGGCATCGTCGAGACCCACGGCCGCAGCGAAACCGCCGCGCTGCTCGGCGGGCTGGACGTGCTGCCGCTCGCGCGCATCGACTATCGCGGCCGCTCGCTCGCCGAGTTCGATCTCGATGGCGCGCTCGCGCGTGCGCCGCAATTGATCCTCGTTGACGAACTCGCGCATTCGAACGTGCAGGGCGCGCGGCACCTGAAGCGCTGGCAGGACGTCTACGAACTGCTCGACGCGGGCATCGACGTGTATACGACCGTCAACGTCCAGCATCTCGAAAGCCTGAACGACGTGGTCGGCGCGATCACCGGCATTCGCGTGTGGGAGACCGTGCCCGACCGCGTGTTCGACGCGGCCGACGAGGTTACGCTGGTCGACCTGCCGGCCGAGGAGCTGCTTGAGCGGATGCGCGACGGCAAGGTCTATCTCGCGCAGCAGGCCGAACGCGCGGTGCGCAACTTCTTCCGCAAGGGCAACCTGATCGCGCTGCGCGAGCTGGCGTTGCGGCGCACGGCCGATCGCGTCGACGCGCAGATGCGCGAGTACCGCGCGGACCGCTCGATCCAGCGCATCTGGCAGGCGCGTGAGCGGCTGCTCGTGTGCGTCGGGCCCGGCCCCGAGGCGCCGACCCTCGTGCGCGCGGCCGCACGGCTCGCCGCGAGCGTGAAGGCCGACTGGATCGCCGTGTATGTCGAGACGCCGCGGCTGCAGCGGCTGCCCGACGCGCAGCGGCAACGCACGCTCGATGCGCTGAAGCTCGCGGCCGAGCTCGGCGCGGAGACGGCCACGCTGGCCGGCGACGACGCGGTCGCCGCGCTGATCGGCTATGCGAAGGTGCGCAACGTGTCGAAGGTCGTCGCCGGCGGCTCGCCGAAGGTCGGGCTCGCGCGCCGCTTCGCGCGGCCGTTCGGCGAGAAGCTGGCCGAACGCGCGGGCGACGTCGACCTGATGCTGATCCGCGCGTCGGCGAGCGACGACGCGCGCGCGACGCCGCTCGACCCGCGCGTGCGCGACTGGCGCAATGCGTTCGCGCAGTTCGGCACGCACCGCTCGCCGCCGCGGCACTACGCGTATGCGGCCGCGATCTGCGCGGCGATCACCGTCATTGCGAGCATCGTGTCCGAGCGGCTCGATCTCACGAACCTCGTGATGCTGTACCTGCTCGGCGTCGTGTTCTCGGCCGTGCGGCTCGGGCGCGGCCCGGGCGTGCTGCAGTCGTTCCTGTCGGTCGCCGCGTTCGACTTCTTCTTCGTGCCGCCGCGCATGTCGTTCTCGGTCAGCGATACACAATACCTGCTGACCTTCTTCGGGATGCTGCTGACATCGCTCGTGATCAGCCACCTGACGTCGACGCTCACGCGCCAGGCGAGCGTCGCACAGCGCCGCGAACGCCGCACCGGCGCGATCTATGCGATGGCGCGCGAACTGGGCGCCGCGCTGACGACCGAGCAGATCGTCGAGATCGGCAGCCGCCACGTCGGCGAGGTGTTCCGCGCGCGCGTCGCGTTCCTGCTGCCCGACAGCGCGGACCAGGTCCGGCAGAAGATCGAGGATCCCGACGCGGCCGTCATGCTGACGGGCGCGGAGCTCGACAGCGACGTCGGCCAATGGGTGTACGACCAGCAGAAGGCGGCCGGCCGCGGCACCGACACGCTGCCCGCGACCGCCGCGCTGTACCTGCCGTTGAAGGCGCCGATGCGCACGCGCGGCGTGCTCGCGGTGGCGTCGCGCGAGCCGCGCGAACTCGAGGTGCCCGAGCAGCAGCGGATGCTCGACGCGTTCGCCGCGCAGATCGCGCTCGCGCTGGAGCGTGTGCACTACGTCGAGATCGCGCGCGATGCGCTCGTCAACATGGAGTCCGAGCGGCTGCGCAACTCGCTGCTGTCGGCGATTTCCCACGACCTGCGCACGCCGCTCACGACGATCGTCGGCTTCTCGTCGATGCTCGCGAACGCGCGCGCGGCCGCGCCGCGCACGCAGACCGACGCCGCCGCGGCCGAGCGCGGTGCGCAGCGCGAAGGCGAGCTCGTCGATGCGATCCACGACGAGGCGCTGCGCATGACCGGCATCGTCACGAACCTGCTCGACATGGCGCGGCTGCAGGCCGGCAGCCTGCAGCTCAAGCGCCAGTGGTCGCTGCTCGAGGAAACCGTCGGCGCGGCGCTGGCCGCATGCAAGCGCGTGCTCGCGCACCATCCCGCGCGCGTGTCGCTGCCGGCCGACCTGCCGCTGTTGCGGATGGACGCGGTGCTGATGGAGCGGCTCTTCACGAACCTGTTCGAGAACGCGGCGAAGTACACGCCGTCGGGCGCGCCGCTCGACATCGGCGCGGAGTGTGTGACCGATGACGGGCAACCGTACGTGCGCGTGCACGTCGACGATCACGGCCCGGGCCTGCCGGCCGGGATGGAGGCGCGAATCTTCGACAAGTTCACGCGCGGCGAGAAGGAATCGGCGACGCCGGGCATCGGGCTCGGCCTCGCGATCTGCCGCGCGATCGTCGAGGCGCACGGCGGTAGAATCGGCGCGCTCAACCGTACCGGGCCCGACGGCCGCGTGACGGGCGCGCGCTTCTGGTTCACGCTGCCGGTCGATACGCCGCCGGCCGTGCCTGCCGTACCCGACGACGATATCGACGCGCCCGGCGCATCGTCCCCATCCGAGCCCTTGCCAGACCATGAGTGAACCGAGCCTGACCGTCGTCCTGATCGAGGACGAAAAGCAGATCCGCCGCTTCGTGCGCGCCGCGCTCGAAGAGGAGGACATCGCCGTATTCGAGGCGGAGACGGGCAAGCAGGGGCTGATCGACGCGGCGACGCGCAAGCCCGACCTGGTGATCGTCGACCTCGGCCTGCCCGACACCGACGGCCTCGACGTGATCCGCGAGCTGCGCGGCTGGTCCGAGGTGCCGGTGATCGTGCTGTCCGCGCGCACGCAGGAGGAGGAGAAGGTTGCCGCGCTCGACGCCGGCGCCGACGACTACCTGACCAAGCCGTTCGGCGTGTCCGAGTTGCGTGCACGGATGCGCGCGCAACTGCGCCGGCGCAACCAGGGCGGTGCGAGCGAGTCGCCGAAGGTGAGCTTCGGCGGCGTGACCGTCGATCTCGCGCTGCGCCAGGTCTGGCGCGACGGCGAGATCGTGCACCTGACGCCGCTTGAATACCGGCTGCTCGCGACGCTCGTGCGGCACGCGGGGCGCGTGCTCACGCACCGCCAGCTGCTGCGCGACGTATGGGGGCCGTCGCACGTCGAGAGCCATCACTATCTGCGCATCTACATGGCGCATCTGCGCCAGAAGCTCGAACGCGATCCCGCGCAGCCCGAGCACATCGTGACCGAGACGGGCGTCGGCTATCGGCTCGTCGGCGCCGCGTGACGTTCGCGGCCGGAAAGCAAGCGCGCTCGGTGTCGAAGTTGCATCGGCGCGACATCGCCGGCGCGCGCGCCGGCCGCGCACACCGGTTGCGGATTCCCCGCTATGCTGACCGTTCTGAGAACGAAACTGAGGAGCGTGCAATGTCCGTCCGTCTGGCCGTCATCTGTGCGCTGGCGCTTGCTGCGCCCGGCGCGTTCGCGCAGCCGCTTCCTCCCGGTCAGCAACCGTCGTCGTCGCAGCCCGCGCTCGCCAATCCCGCGTCGGTCAACTGCGAGAAGCTCGGCGGCCGCCACGTGATCCGCAACCTGCCGCGCGGACAGGTCGGGATGTGCGTGTTCAAGGATGGCCGCGTATGCGACGAATGGGCGCTGTATCGCGACGACCGCTGCGTCGGCGGCGCGGCCGCCAAGCGCGTGTCGAACTGAGCGGTTGAACCGCCGAACCGCCGCGCGCGGCAGGCGCACCGGCGCCCGCCGGGCGATGCCGCGGCCGGATTCCCCGTGCGGGCGTGGCCGGCAGCATCCGGCGCGCCCGTAAGCATCTTGTTATACTCGGCGCCGCCCGGGGACGACCCCGGGTCATTCGCTTCAACGGGGACGGCCCCATCCGATACGGAGTACGTCGAGATGGCGTGGGGATTGTTGTTGATCGCCGGTTTGCTGGAAGTGGCCTGGGCGGCCGGCATGAAATCGTCCGAGGGCTTCACGCGGCTCGGACCGTCGGTGTTTACGATCGTGACGGCGCTGGCCAGCTTCGGGCTGCTCGCGGTCGCGATGCGCCAGTTGCCGCTCGGCACGGCGTATGCGGTGTGGACGGGCATCGGCGCGGTCGGCGCGTTCGTGTTCGGTATCGTGATGATGGGCGAGGCGCTGACCGTCGCCCGCGTCGCGAGCGCATCGCTGATCGTGCTCGGGCTGATCGGCCTGAAACTGTCGTCGGCCGCCTGAGGCCGGCATGCCGGGCGCGCTCGCGCCCGGTCGCCCGGCCGTGACGCACTGCGGAATTGCGCCGGCCATCCCGATAGCCTGTCTATAATGGAACGCATTCGGGCCTGAATGCCGTTTCGCCGTCCCCGGCGGGCGGCGCCGGTCGCCACGCGCCGCGCGGCCGGTCATGCGACCCGATCCGATCAATCGGCAAAAGCGCACGGAAAGTGCAAGGAGAGGGCCATGATCGAAGCCATTTCGCTCGGCGCGGGGCTCGCGTGGGCGAGCGGGCTGCGCCTGTACCTGACGGTGCTGATCGCCGGCGTGCTCGCGCGGGCCGGCTGGCTTCATCTGCCCGATACGCTCGCCGTCCTCACGTCGCCGTGGGTCATCGGCGCCGCAGCCGTGCTCGCCGTTACCGAATTCCTTGCCGACAAGATTCCCGCGTTCGATTCGCTGTGGGACGCCGTGCATACGTTCATCCGCATCCCGGCCGGCGCGGTGCTGGCCGCCGGTGCGCTCGGCCATGCCGATCCGACCGTGCTCGCGGTCGCCGGGCTGGCCGGCGGTTCGCTCGCCGGTGCCGCGCACATCACGAAGGCCGGCACGC
Source organism: Burkholderia sp. IDO3 (assembly GCF_003366075.1). Lineage (NCBI taxonomy): Bacteria > Pseudomonadati > Pseudomonadota > Betaproteobacteria > Burkholderiales > Burkholderiaceae > Burkholderia > Burkholderia sp. IDO3. Next base: position 2,619,612 of record NZ_CP028963.1, on the reverse strand, counting down.
GCGCACTGATCAACCTGTCTCCCGAACCGATCTCGAACTGGATCGCATCGTCGACCGAGGACGGTCTCGTGTTCGGCGGCCTCGCGCTGGCGTTTTTCGTTCCGCTGGCGTTTCTCGTGCTGCTCGCCGCGTTCATCGTCGCGTCGGCGTGGGCGCTGCCGCGCTTGTGGCGCGGCGTGTCGGGCGGGTTCCGCGGGATGGCGAACCATATGGTGTCGCGGCTCAACTCGATCGGAGGCAAGCGCGATTGAAGGCGCAGTCGTCCGTCGAGCGGCAGCACGCTGATTCGTCCGCACCCGGGCCGCGCGGCCACGCCGGCCGCTTCGGCTGGCACGACCTGATCCGCCAGGCCGCGCGGATGACCGCGCGCGACTGGCGCGCCGGCGAGCTGACGCTGCTCGTGCTGGCGCTGGTGCTCGCGGTCGCGGCGCTGACGAGCGTCGGTTTTCTCGCCGACCGGCTGCGTCAGGGGCTCGAGCGCGATGCGCGCCAGATGCTCGGCGCCGATTTCGTCGTGCGCGCCGATCATCCCGTCGATCCGTCGTTCGATCGCGACGCGCGCGCACTCGGCCTGCGTACCGCGACGACCGCCATTTTCCCGAGCATGATCGCAGCGGCCGCGGGTGGTGGGCCGGCGGCCGGTGCCGCGCCCACGCGCCTCGCGGCCGTGAAGGCCGTGTCGCCCGGGTATCCGTTGCGCGGTGCGGTCGAGATCGTGCCGGCCGGCGCCGCCGCCGCGCACAAGGCGACCGCGATTCCGGCGCCCGGCACCGTGTGGGCCGATCCCGCGCTGCTCGATGCGCTGCATCTGCGAGCAGGCGACACCGTGCGCGTCGGGCTGCGCACGTTCACGGTCGCCGCATCGATTTCCCGCGAGCTCGATCGCGGTTTCTCGTTCGTCAATTTCTCGCCGCGGCTGATGATGCGCGCGGACGAACTCGCCGCGACCGGGCTCGTCGGTTATGGCAGCCGCGTCACGTACCGGCTGCTGGTCGCCGGCGACCCGCAGGCAGTTGCGCGCTTCGAGGCGTATGCGCATGGGCGCGTCGACGGCGGCAAGCTGCGCGGCGTCGGACTCGAATCGCTGCAGGAAGGGCAGCCGCAGGTGCGGCAGACGCTCGATCGCGCGCGCCATTTCCTGACGCTCGTCGCGCTTTTGACCGCGCTGCTCGCGGCGGTCGCGATCGCGATGGCCGCGCAGCGCTACATGCGGCGCCATCTCGACGGCTGCGCGACGATGCGCTGCCTCGGCGTGAGCCGCCGCACGCTCGGCGCGCTGTTCGCGCTCGAATTCGTCGGCATCGGCGTCGTCTCGGGCGTCGCGGGCGCGCTGCTCGGCTATGGCGGCCACTGGGCGCTGCTGGCGGCGCTCGGCGGCCTGATCGACGTCATGCTGCCGCCGCCGACGCTGTGGCCGGCGCTCGTCGGCATCGGCGCCGCGCTCGTGCTGCTGCTCGGCTTCGCGCTGCCGCCGCTCGTGCCGCTCACGCGCGTGCCGCCGGTGCGCGTGCTGCGGCGCGACTGGGGCGGCGCGTCGCGCACCGCGTGGGCCGCTTATGCGATCGGCGTCGTGCTGTTCGCCGGGCTGCTGATCGTCGCCGCGGGCAACCTGAAGCTCGGGCTGATCGTCGCGGGCGGGTTCGCCGGCGCGCTGGTCGGCTTCGCGCTGATCGCCCGGCTCGTGCTGTACGCGGCGGCGCGCGCGGTGCGCAACGCGCGCGTGGCCGCGGGCATCGGCTGGCGTTATGCGCTTGCATCGCTGCACCGGCGCGGCACGGCGAGCGCGCTGCAGATCACCGCGCTCGCGCTGGGCCTGATGTGCCTGCTGCTGATCGCGATCACGCGCAACGACCTCGTCGCCGGCTGGCGGGCGTCGACGCCGCCCGATGCGCCGAATCAGTTCCTGATCGACATCCAGCCCGACCAGCGCGACGACGTCGCAGCGTGGCTGGCCGCGCACGGCGTGCGCGATGCGGTGCCCGCGCCGATGGTGCGCGGCCGGCTCGTCGCGATCAACGGCAAGCCCGTGAACCCGGACGCGTATCCGTCCGACGAAGCGCGCCGGCTCGTCGATCGCGAATTCAACCTGTCGTATACGACCGAGCTGCCGTCCGACAACCGGATCGTTGCCGGCGACTGGTTCGGCACGTCGGCCACGCCGCAGATCTCGATCGAGGCCGGGCTCGCGAAGACGCTGAACGTGAAGCCGGACGACGTGCTGCGCTTCGACGTGACCGGGCTGACGGTCGATGCGCCGATTACCAGCGTGCGCAAGCTCGACTGGGGCACGTTCCGCGTCAACTTCTTCGTGCTGATGCCGCCGCCGGTGCTGAAGGATTTCCCGGCCGTCTACCTGACGAGCTTCCATCTGCCGGCCGATCGGGCGGCGCTGCTCGACCCGCTGATCGCGCGCTACCCGAACCTGACCGCGATCGACGTTGCGCCGATCCTCGCGCAACTGCAGCGGATGATGCTGCAGGTGGTGGGCGCCGTACAGTTCCTGTTCGCGTTCACGCTCGCGGCCGGCGTGCTCGTGCTGTACACGGCGCTTGCCGGCTCGCGCGACGAGCGCGTGCGCGAGGCCGCGCTGCTGCGTGCGCTCGGCGCGTCGCGCGCGCAGGTCAATGCGGTGCAGCGCGCGGAATTCGTCGTCGTCGGTGCGCTGGCAGGCGCGCTGGCATCGGCGGGCGCCATCGCGGTCGGCTGGGTGCTCGCATCGCGCGTGTTCGATTTCCGGCTCGCGGTCGATCCGTGGCTCGTGCCGGCCGGCATCGCGGCCGGCGTCGCGTGCGCCGCTGCGGCCGGCTGGCTGAGCCTGCATAATGTGTTGCGGCGCCCCGCGCTGCAGTCGCTGCGCGACGCCTGAGCGTCGCCGGCGGCCCCGACTATCCCGTTTCCGATTATCCGTATGACCGATGTGAATGATGATGCGCCGTCGCAGCCGACGGCGTTCGAGCTCGTGGGCGGCGAAGCCCGCGTGCGCGACATGGTGGACCGCTTCTACGACCTGATGGACCTCGAGCCCGAGTTCGCGGAGATTCGCGCGCTGCATCCGGCGTCGCTCGATGGCTCGCGCGACAAGCTGTTCTGGTTCCTGTGCGGCTGGCTCGGCGGCCCCGACCATTACATCAGCCGGTTCGGCCATCCGCGGCTGCGCGCGCGGCACCTGCCGTTTCCGATCGCATCGGTCGAGCGCGACCAGTGGCTGCGCTGCATGGCGTGGGCGATGGAGGACGTCGGGTTGCCCGAGCCGCTGCGCGAGCGGCTCATGCATTCGTTTTACGATACGGCCGACTGGATGCGCAACCGGCCCGGTTGATCGACCGGTACGCTGCTGTCCGGGCGCCGGACGATCTGCGTCTGGGCGCCTGTCCGATGCGGCGCGACACTGACCGTTTCCCCATCGATACGAGGTTCGCCCGATGACGACCCAGGCCCTGTTTCGCGAAGACGCCTACCTCACGCAATGCGACGCCGTCGTCGCGGCCGTCGGCGATGACGGCATCCGGCTCGACCGTACCGTGTTCTATCCGCTCGGCGGCGGGCAGGCCGGCGACAGCGGCACGCTGACGCTGTCCGACGGCAGCACGATCGTGATCGCCGACACGCGCAAGGCGAAGTTCGACGGCGCGACGCCCGACGACGCCGTGCACGTGCCGGCAGCGGGACAGGAGGCGCACCTGGCGGCGCTTGCGACCGGCGCGCGCGTGGTCGCGGACATCGACTGGCTGCGCCGTTACCGTCACATGCGGCTGCACACGGCCGCGCACCTGATGTGCGCGGTGCTGCCGTATCCGGTCGACGGCTGCAGCGTGACGGCCGACTACGTGCGGCTCGATTTTGCGACGTCCGACGCGATCGACCGGCAGGACGTCGAACGCCGTCTCGCGGCGCTGGTCCACGGTGCGCATCCGGTCACGACCGAATGGATCACCGACGCGGAGATGGCCGAGCGGCCCGAACTGGTGCGCACGATGAGCGTGAAGCCGCCGATGGGGCTGGGCCGCGTGCGGCTGCTGCGCATCGTCGGCGTCGACCTGCAGCCGTGCGGCGGCACGCACGTGCGCAATACGGCGGAAATCGGCGACCTGCGGGTCGCCAGACTTGAAAAGAAGAGCGCGCGGACGCGGCGCCTCGTACTGGAGTTTGCATGACGATCGACACCCTGACGGATGGCGCCGCGGCGCTCGATCCGCGCGCGAGAGAGATTCTCGATTTCTGGTTCGGCGCGCCGGATTCGGCCGAGTTCGGGCACGCACGCAAGGTATGGTTCAACGGCGGCGCGGCGTTCGACGACGTGCTGCGCACGCGCTACGGCGCATTGCTCGACGCCGCATGCGACGGTGCCTGCGACCGCTGGGCCGGCTCGCCGTCGGGCGCACTCGCGCTGATCGTGGTGCTCGACCAGTTTTCCCGCAACATTCATCGCGGCACGCCGCGTGCGTTCGCTGCCGACCCGAAGGCGCTGGCGCTCGCGCGCCGCGTCGTCGCGGCCGGGTGGGACGCGCAATTGCCGAGCGGCCATCACCGCGCGTTCGCGTATCTGCCGTTCGAACATGACGAGTCGCACGAGAGCCAGCGCGAAGCCGTGCGTCTGTGTGCGGGCATTCGTGATGAAGCGGGGTGCGAGAGCTATCACGACTTCGCGTTGCGGCACGCGGCCGTGGTCGAGCGCTTCGGGCGCTTTCCGCACCGGAACGCGATTCTCGGCCGTGCGTCGACCGACGAGGAAACGGCATTTCTGCGCGAGCCTGGCTCGTCGTTCTGACGCGTCGGGGCAGCGGGCGGGGCGGGCATGAAGCCGCGTGCGCGTGGCGAGTGCGGGTGAAGCCTCTGCCGAAAATGACGACGGCGCCCGTGGGCGCCGTCTTGCATTACGGTGTCGCGCGCTCTTCCGGCGTGCGCACGTACACACGCAGCAGTTCCTCGCCGTCGCCCGGCCGCGCGCCGGTCCAGAACAATTTCCACTCGCTGCCGGGTGCGGGATCGACTGCCCGTACGCCCTGGACGATCATCCACGTGCAGCGCGTCGCCTTCGCGTCGTTGATCGGCGTGTGCTGGATGCCCGAGAAGTAGTACAGCATCGGCGCTTCCGACTCGCCGAGCCCGTGCAGGCTTGCCATGCAGTCGCCGTCGTTCCATTCGAGCGCGAGATGCGCGTTGAGGTCTTCGAACACCGACCGGTAGCTCTTCGCGACGTCGAGCCACGGCAGCAGCAGCGTGTACACGAGCCCCCACGCGACCAGCGCGCCCGCGCCCCACGACAGCGCGCCGCGCCACCGGCCGGTCGTGCGCAGCTTCGGCAGCAGCCACAGCCAGCCGACCGTCAGCACGAGCGCGCCGATCACGAACCCGGGCACGATCGGCATCGTCCAGTCGAGCGGCAGCCAGCGGCCGAGCAGTGCGAGGTTCGCGTGCGATGCGCGCGGATCGGCCATCACCGCCCAGATCCCCCACGCGAGTGCGACGACGACGCCGAACAGCAGGCGGCTCAGGTAATCCCACGCGAGATGCAGGCCGCGCGGCAGCCGCTCGATCGCCTGTGCGGCGATCAGCGCGAGCGGCGCGAAGAACGGCAGGATGTAGAGCTGGCGCGAGGTCGCGGACACTTGCAGCACCGCGAGGCCGATACCGGTGAACAGCACGGGCAGTGCGATGCGCGGCGTGCGCCAGTCGCGCCAGGCGCCGCGCGCCAGCGCGACGATCGCGAGCGGTGCGACCGGGAAACCGACCAGCAGGAACGCCCGCAGGATGAAGAACGGCTTGTCGTTTTCCGCGCCGAGTTGCGGCACGGAGAAACCGAAGAAACGGCCGACGTTGTTGTCCCAGAACCACGTCATGAACAGCGTCTCGGAGCGCAGGAACAGCGCGGTCGGCCAGATGAGCGCGAACGGCGCGCACACGAGCGCGGCGACGCCGAGCGAGCGTGCGAACGCGCGGGTGCGGCAGGCCGGGTAGAGCACGAGCGCGCCCGTAAGCGTGGCCGCGAATACGAGCGGCACGAACAGTCCTTTCGCCATCAGCGCGATGCCGACGCCTGCGCCCAAGATCGGCGCGGCCCAGCAGCCCGACGGCCGTACCGGCAGCCCGTGCCGCATGTGCTGCGCGCGCGCGAGGTGCCGCATCACGAGTTCCAGCATGCCGCAGAAACCCATCGCGGTGCCGGCGAACAGTGCGACGTCCGTCATCATGTCGTGCACGTGCTTGATCACGACGAGCGTGCCTGCGCTCAGCACGACGGGGCCGATCACGCGCAGGTCGAGCCAGTTGTCCGCGCGGTTTGCGCTGCGTGCCGCGCGCGCGATGAAACCGAACCCGAGTGCCGCGAACAGCGCGCTTGCGAGCCGTGCCGCGTCGTGCAGCGGCATCACGCGCTGCAGCAGCCACGCGAGACTCGTCGCGACCCACGCGTAGAGCGGCGGCTTTTCCATGAACGGCTGGCCGGCATTGGTCGGCACGACGAAGTCGCCGGTCTCGAGCATGTGCTGGATGATGCCGAACGTATAGGTCTCGTCCTGCTTCCACGGATCGTGGCCGAGCACGCCCGGCAGCGTGTAAGCGCAGACCAGCGCGGCGACCAGCAGCCACGCCTGCCAGCCGAGCCGGGCGACGCGCTCGCGCGCCGCATGCGTTGCGGCGGCGGGGCCGGCCACGGCCGGCGTAGCGGCGGCATCGAGCGTCGCGCCGAAGTCGGGATCGGCGGCTGATCGGGCATGATGAGCCGAAGCGGGCACGGACGTGCGTCGCCGGCCGGGCGCTGCGGAACCTGGCATGGAAAAGATCTCGGTCGGGTCAAGCCGGTCCGGCGACATGGGCCGGGACCGATACGGGTCGCGTCGAGGCGAAATGACAGCTGGATGATCCGGCTGTTTGATGTGGCGCTAGTAGAGCACGGAATTGTTACCGATGTTTACTGAAACTGTCGCGATATTGTGGAGATTTGTGGTGTCGTGACGATGGACTGTTTCAGTGGGCGGTTTTTGCCGCCCTGCACGGTCGACGCGGTTAGCGGCCGCCGCCCACGTCGAGCAGGGCGCCCGTCGTGTAGGACGCCGCGTCGCCGAGCAGCCAGACGACTGCTTCGGCGATCTCCCGCGCGTCGCCCGCGCGGCCGAGCGGCGTCTGGGCGCCGAGGCGGGCCGCCCGGCCCGGCTGGCCGCCGCTCGCATGGATTTCGGTTTCGATCAGGCCGGGGCGCACCGCGTTGACGCGCACGCCGTGGGGGCCGAGTTCCTTCGCGAGGCCGATCGTCAGCGAGTCGACCGCGCCTTTCGAGCCGGCGTAGTCGACGTATTCGTTCGGCGAACCGAGCCGGGACGCGATCGACGACACGTTGACGATCGCACCGCCGCTGCCGCCGCGGTTGGTGGACAACCGGCGGGCGGCTTCGCGCGCGCACAGATACGCACCGAGCACGTTGGTGTCGAACATCCGCCGCAGCCGGTCTGCCGGCATGTCGGCGAGCGGCATCGACGACGCGACGATACCTGCATTGTTGACGAGCGCGTCGAGGCGCCCGAACGCCGCCGCGACGGTGTCGAACATCGCGATGACGTCCGCTTCGTTCGCGACGTCGCCGGCCACGATGCAGGCGCGTGCACCCGCGTCGCGAACGGCCTGCGCGGTCAGTTCGGCCGCGGCCGCGTCGCGCGCGTAGTTGATGCCGACGTCCCAGCCGCGCTCGGCGGCGAGCACGGCGGTCGCGCGGCCGATGCCGCGGCTGGCGCCGGTGATGAGGACGGCCTTGCGATCGGACGGGGCGGTCATGGGCTTCCGATGAGCGTTACTTGGCTGCGTCGGGTGCCCACTTGTCGCGGGCGGGTGGCTGATAGCGGCGCAGCCGGTCGATCAGCGCGACGGGTTCGGACTCGACGCACAGCGCGTCGAAATAGGCCGGGCGCATGAAGCCTTCGTCGACCGTATGGCGCAGCAGCGCGATCAGCGGATCGTAGAAGCCATCGATGTTGTACACCGCGACCGGCTTGCGGTGATAGCCGAGCTGCGCCCACGTATAGACCTCGAACAGCTCCTCGAGCGTGCCGGCACCGCCGGGCATCGCGACGAACGCGTCGGAGAGGTCGGCCATCATCTTCTTGCGGTGGTGCATGTCGGGCACGACGTGCAGTTCGGACAGCCCCGTATGACCGACTTCCTTGTCGACGAGCAACTCGGGGATCACGCCCACGGCACGGCCGCCGACGGCCATCACTTCATCGGCGATCACGCCCATCAGGCCGACGCGGCCGCCGCCGTAGACGAGCGTGAGGTCCGCTTCGACGAGTGCGCGGCCGAACGCGCGCGCGGCGTCCGCATAGACCGGCCGCACGCCGGACGACGAGCCGCAATAAACGCAGACTGCCTTCATTGTTTCGTGTCCTTCGCGGCGGGCTTGGCGGCGACCGGGCTGCCCGCGGCGCGCGGCGAACCGTCGCGCGGCGGCAGGTAGTCGGTGAATTCGCGCTTGGGCAGCTTGCCGGAGACGAGATCGTCGAACAGCTGGCGCGAGCGGCCGCGCAGGTAGGGCGCCATGACGGAGATCACGTGCATGCTCACCTGGTGCAGCTCTTCGCGGATCGCATCCTGGTCGTTGTATTTGCGCGGATGCATCACGTACTGATACGACAGCCAGTACGTGGAGATCACCGCCATGTTGGTGGCGATGACTTCGATCTCGGCGGGCGTCGCGACCATTTCGGCGTCGGAGACGAGCAGCTCGCACATGTCGTGCGCGAAGCGCACCTTGTGGCTGATGATCTGCTTGAAGTGCGTCTCGAGCGTGCGGTTGCGCGCCAGCAGGTCGTTGAGGTCGCGATACAGGAACCGGTAGGTCCACATGAAATCGGCCATGTACTGCAGGTACGACCAGGTCTCGTCGATCGTCGGACGGTGATCTTCGGGAAAGCGCAGCCGCCGTTCGATCTGCTGCTCGAACTGCGCGAAGATGCTGTTGATGATGTCGTCCTTGTTGCGGAAATGGTAGTACAGGTTGCCTGGACTGATTTCCATTTCCTCGGCGATCGTCGTGGTCGTGACGTTCGGCTCGCCGATCTCGTTGAAGAGTTTCAACGACAACTCGAGAATCCGTTCGCGCGTGCGGCGGGGAGGTTTCGCTTCCATGTCGTCCGGCCCTGTGTGTGCCGGACTGGCGGGCGCTGCAATCGATGCTGCGAGATTCGTCCGGCGCGGGTTGCTGTTCTAAGTCTAGCGGACGATTATAAACCGCGGTTTCCTTACATCGGGCGCATTTCGTCATCGCAATGCGTGCGGCGCATGGTGCGCCGCCGCATGCAGGCGTCCGCTAGAAGCCGAGCCAGTGCGCGACCACCGGGCCGAGCACGAAGCCCCACGTCGTCACGCACGCGAACAGCGCGACTGTGACCGCCGCGCTGCCGAGGTCCTTCGCGCGCTTCGACAACTCGTGGCGCTCGAGCGAGATGCGGTCGATCGCGGCCTCGACGCTCGAGTTCAGCAGCTCGACGATCAGCACGAGCAGCACCGAGCCGATCAGCAGCGCGCGCGATGCGGCCGGGACCGGAGAAAACGCGCCGATCGGCAGCATCACCGCGGCGAGCGTCAGCTCCTGGCGAAACGCGCTTTCCTCGCGGATCGCGACGCGAAAACCGTTCAGCGAATGCTTGAGCGCGTACCACGCACGGGTGATGCCGCGGTGGCGCTTGTACGGGTTCGGTGCGAGCGGCGCCAGACGATCGTCGGGGCCGAGCGGCTCGTGCGGATGCACGTCCGCGTCGGCGTGCGGCTCTTCTTCGTCGAACGGCCGATGCGGTTGCGCCGCGGTGGCAGGGGGCGGGGTCTTGTCGTTCAGGTCTCGTTTCAAACGGCGGCACCTTCGGCGGGCGAGTACGCAGTCTTCGGCAGCGGCTTCAGATGCGACGCGAATTGCTCGGACGCCGCACGCCACGAGAAGCGTTCCGCCCATGCGCGCGCGGTTTCGCGTTCGATCTTCAGCGCTTCGAGGCAGGCTTCCTGCAGATCCTCGTGCATCGCGCCGGCGTCGCCCCCGCCGAGCACGTCGATCGGGCCCGTCACGGGGTACGCGGCAACCGGCGTGCCGCATGCGAGGGCCTCGAGCAGCACGAGGCCGAACGTGTCGGTGCGACTCGGAAACACGAACACGTCGGCCGCAGCATACACCTTGGCGAGCTCGGCTTGCGACAGGACGCCGAGATAGTTTGCTTCCGGGTAGCGCGACTTCAGTTCCGCGAGCGCGGGGCCTTCGCCCGCGACCCATTTCGAGCCGGGCAGGTCCAGCCGCAGGAATGCCTCGACGTTCTTTTCGATCGCGACGCGTCCGACGTACAGGAAGATCGGTCGTGCGGTATTGAGCACCTTCGACTCCATCGGCCGGAAGATGTCGAGGTCGACGCCGCGCGTCCACAGCACGACGTTCGTGAAGCCGAATTTCTCGAGGTCCTGCTTTACGACCGGGGTCGGCGCCATCACCGCGAGCGACGGCCCGTGGAACCAGTGCAGGAAGCGGTAGGTCGCCGCCAGCGGGATGCCGAAGCGCGCCTGCACGTATTCCGGAAAGCGCGTGTGATACGCGGTCGTATACGGCAGCTTGCGGGCGCGCGCATAGCGTCGCGCGGCGAGGCCGAGCGGGCCTTCGGTCGCGATGTGCAGCGCATCGGGCGCGAACGCGTCGATCCGCGCGCGCAGCTTGCGGTACGGCAGGATCGACAGGCGGATCTCGGGATAGGTCGGGCAGGGCAGCGTGCGAAATTCCAGCGGCGTCAGCATTTCGACCCGATGGCCGAGCGCGGTGAGTTCGTGCGTCGTGCTCTTCAGCGTGCGTACGACGCCGTTGACCTGCGGTTCCCACGCGTCGGTGACGATCATGATCTTCATCGCGGCATGTGTCCTGTAAGTGGTTGTGTCAGGCGGTGGCCTTGGCCTTGCGCGACGGGGCTGCGGTCGGCGCGGTGCGCATCGCCGTCCAGTAGACGATCTTCAGTTCGCCTTCAGTCGTTTCGACGAGCGCGGACAGGCTTTCGACCCAGTCGCCGTCGTTGCAGTACAGCACGCCGTCGATGTCGCGGATCTCCGCCTTGTGGATGTGTCCGCATACGACGCCGTCGCAGCCGCGGCGGCGTGCTTCGTCGGTCATCACGGTCTCGAACTGCGAGATGAAGTTGACCGCGTTCTTCACCTGGTGCTTCAGGTACTGCGACAGCGACCAGTACTGAAACCCGAGGCGGCTGCGGATCCGGTTGAACCAGCGGTTCAGCACGAGGATCAGCGTATAGAGCGTGTCGCCGAGGTACGCGAGCCATTTCGCGTGCTGGATCACGCCGTCGAACAGGTCGCCGTGCACGATCCACAAACGTTTTCCCGCGAGCGTCGTGTGAAATGCCTCGCCGCGCACCTGGATGTCGCCGAACGCGAGGTCGCAGAACTGACGCGCGCCTTCGTCGTGATTGCCGGGGATGTAGACGACCTGGGTGCCCTTGCGCGCCTTGCGCAGGATCTTCTGCACGACGTCGTTGTGCGCCTGCGGCCAGTACCAGCCCTTCTTCAGTTGCCAGCCGTCGATGATGTCGCCGACCAGGTACAGGTATTCGGAATCGTTGTGGCGCAGGAAGTCGAGCAGGTACGGCGCCTGGCAGCCGCTCGAGCCGAGATGGATGTCGGACAGCCAGATGGTGCGGTAGCGATGGGTGGACGAGTCGGAGTCGTCGCGCTGCGACGCATGCGCGGCAGGGGGCTCATCCGACGACAGCGCGTCGGTTGTGGCCGCCCCGGACAGGAAGGCGGTGGCGGCGCGGGCGCCGAGCGGTTGACGGAACAGGGAGGTCGCGGACGTTTTCTGGCCCATGCATGACTCGCGCCGGTTGACAGTACAGGCATTGCGCCATGCGGGCGTGACTGTGCCGTGACAGTCACGAGACGTTCTTATTACCGCCGTTGCGGCATGTTTAGCGGCGAGTGCGGCGGCGTTGCGTAACCTGCCGAACCGACGGATTTTTCTTCGACGGATAAGTCGCGCGCAGCGGCCGCGCAAGCGTCTTCGCGGATTTTCGTCTGATGGATGCGCGCAGGCGGCTGCGGCGGCGCGGGCCGCGCGATGCGTCGGTGCGTGAGCCGCTCAGCGCGGAATGGCGACGATGCGCGTACGGGCGATACGGTCGTGCGGGAACTGGCGATCGCCGTGCAGACGGGCCGCGCTGGCCCACACGGCGATCCATGCGGCGGTGAGCGCGAGCGTGACGGGCACCGACAGGCCGAGCAGCGGGTGCAGCGCGAGCGGCGGCAGGAACCACAGCCAGCCGAGCACATAGCGAACGAGCGCGTGAACGGCGTTCAGCGGCCTGCCGCTCGACGACTCGAGCCGCAGCCGCCACGTCTTCATCGGCAGCGTCTGGCCGCCGTGGGTCCAGAACCAGACGAAATACGCGCCGACGACGAGCGCGATCCACGCGGCGAGGAGATTGTGGTGAACGAGGCCGTTGCGCTGCTGCGTCGCGAGACTGAACGCGAGCCCCGCGAAGAACACGACGCCGAACAGCAGCACGGCTTCGTACAGCAGCGCCGCGAGGCGCCGCCGCACGGACGGCGTGGCGACGGCCGTGGCTTGGGGCGCGGGGGTGTTCGCCACGGCCGCTCAGGAACCCTTGAAGAGCGACGGCGCGTCGGCGGGCGACACGGGCGTGACGGCGGCCGGCGCCGGGGCAGTCCCCGACGTGGACGACGCGGCGGCGGGCGACGCGCCTGCACCGGCCGACGCGGGTGCGGGCGCCGGTGCGGGTGCCGGATTGCTGGCCGGATGCTCGTGCGAATTGACGAGGCGGCGCACGTCGCGGTCGGCGACGGTCGGCGGCGCACTGACGACGCTCGGCCGGCGGCGGCGCTCGGCCGCCGCGAGGCGTTCCTTCTGTTCTTCTGGCAGTTGCTGATAGGCCTTCCATGCACGCTCGCGCGCCTGCGCGGACAGTTCCTTCGCGCTCTGGTAGTTCTCGCGCGCGACGCGGCGCTGCTCGGGCGTCATCCGCACCCACTCGGACATCCGGTCCTGCAGTCGCTTTTGTGCATCAGGCGTCAATTTCGCGAAACGCGATGCGATCTTCAGCCATTTCCGCTTGCGGGCGTCGCTGAAGCCGTCCCATTGATCGGCGAACGGCGCGAGCGCCGCATGCTGCGCGGGCGTCAGGCGCGCCCACGACAGCGGGCCGTTGGCGGCCGGCAGCGGCAGGGGCAGTTGCGGGAGTTCGGGGGTCAGCCCGGCAGCGGCCGAGGTTGGCGCGGGCGCACTGCTGGCCGCAGCGGAAACCGTCGCGGGGGGCGGGTTGAATCGCGAATAGGTGGCGACGTAGGAAACGGCGATCGCGATCACGCATCCGAAAAATACGGCCAGGCCGCGCTTCTGACTCACCCGTGCGATCCCCTCGTTATTGTCTGTTAGCGTGTGTGCGAAAGATACGCGTTGAACCCGTGATCGAGGTACGCGTTCAGCGGCAGGTCGTCGCTGAGCATCGCCGCGTCGATGTCGGCGAGTTCCGCGGTCCGTTGCATGTCTTCCCAGTATGCGATGCCGACGAGCCCCGCGAGCAGCACCGCGAGCGGCCATGCGCGCAGCAGGCGGCGTGTGAACGACGCCGGCGGGCGGCTCGCGGGCGTCGTGCCGTATGCGCCGGCCGTGCCGGCGAAGGCGGGCACGAACACCGGCGCGGTCGCGGCTTCGGGCTTCTTGCGCGCGAGCGCGGCCCGGCGCGCGGCGGCCAGACGGTCGGTGGTCGCGGCAGGCAGCGCCGCGGCACGTTCGTCCAGCGCGCGGCGAACCTTCAGCGCGAATTCATGTTCTCGATTTACGGGAGCGGAGCTCATAGCGTGATTCCTTTGGCCTTGAGCGCTTGCGCCAGGGTGTGGGTGGCTCGCGAGCAGTGCGTCTTGACGCTGCCTTCGGAGCACCCCATTGCGGCGGCAGTCTCGGCGACATCCATATCTTCCCAATAACGCATCAGGAACGCTTCCCGTTGACGCGTCGGAAGTTTCTGGATTTCTTCGTCGATCAGGGCCAGAACCTGCTCGCGTTCGAGGCGGTGCTCGCTGCTCTCGACACCTGCATTGTCGTCCGCGGATTCGAGCGTTTCCAGTGGATCGAAGTCGTCGTCGTCGGTGTTGTTCAGCGACGAGAAGAGCGTGACCCAGGTATTGCGGACCTTCTGCCGGCGGAACCAGTCGTGGATCGCGTTCTGCAGGATCCGCTGGAACAGCAGCGGCAGTTCGGCCGCCGGCCGGTCGCCGTACTTCTCCGCCAGCTTGATCATCGCGTCCTGGACGATGTCGAGCGACGCATCGTCGTCACGCACGGCGTACGCAGCCTGCTTGAACGCGCGCCTTTCGACGCCCGCCAGAAAGTCGGCGAGTTCCTTGTCTGATGCCATTCCGTAAAGGTATGCGCTGCGGACTGCGGCGTGTGAAAGGTCGAAAAATTTCGTAAAACCCGCGGATGCTAACAAATTTTCGCGTGACTGGGCACCGGTGGCGGCGCGCTACGTTGCGCGCGAGCCGCGTCCGCGGGCCGTGCGGCGGCGCGCATGATGCGCTGCGGGATATTTTGCTTGACGGCCCCATCATGACCCGCTATCGTCAGCGATTCGCAACATGAAGTGATGGTCTCATTTGAGGCTGGCCCAAGAAGCCCGCCCTTCAACTGGACGCGCCGCTTGAACCCGAGCCACAAGCCCGGCAGAGAGCACCCGATCAATTTTTTGCCGAAAATTCGAAAGGTCAAAATGAACATGCCCAGCGCGGAATTCTCCACGTCGGAACCCCTTTCCCCTCCCGATAGCGACTCCATTGGCGGCACCGTGCTCATGAAGGCACTGGCCGACGAGAACGTCGAATTCATCTGGGGCTACCCCGGCGGCTCGGTACTCTACATCTACGACGAGCTTTACAAGCAGGACAAGATTCAGCACGTGCTGGTGCGCCACGAACAGGCGGCCGTGCACGCAGCCGATGCGTATGCGCGCTCAACCGGCAACGTCGGCGTCTGTCTCGTGACGTCCGGCCCCGGTGTCACCAATGCGGTGACCGGCATCGCGACGGCCTATATGGATTCGATTCCGATGGTCGTGATCAGCGGCCAGGTGCCGACTGCCGCGATCGGCCAGGACGCATTCCAGGAATGCGATACGGTCGGCATCACGCGTCCGTGCGTGAAGCACAACTTCCTCGTGAAGGACGTGCGCGACCTCGCGGAAACCGTCAAGAAAGCGTTCTACATCGCCCGTACCGGCCGTCCCGGCCCGGTGCTGATCGACATCCCGAAAGACATCTCCAAGACGCCGTGCCAGTACGAGCCGATCAAGAACGTGTCGCTGCGTTCGTACAACCCGGTCACGAAAGGTCATTCGGGCCAGATCCGCAAGGCCGTGTCGCTGCTGCTGTCGGCGCAGCGTCCGTACATCTACACGGGCGGCGGCATCATCCTCGCCGACGCGGCACGCGAACTGAACCAGTTCGCCGACCTGCTCGGCTACCCGGTCACGAACACGCTGATGGGCCTCGGCGGCTATCGCGCGTCGGACAAGAAATTCCTCGGCATGCTCGGCATGCACGGCACCTACGAAGCGAACATGGCGATGCAGCACTGTGACGTGCTGATCGCGATCGGCGCACGCTTCGACGACCGCGTGATCGGCGATCCGGCGCACTTCGCGTCGCGTCCGCGCAAGATCATCCACATCGACATCGACCCGTCGTCGATCTCGAAGCGCGTGAAGGTCGACATCCCGATCGTCGGCGACGTGAAGGAAGTGCTGAAGGAACTGATCGAACAACTGCAGACGGCCGAGCATGGCCCCGACACCGAGGCGCTCGCGCAATGGTGGAAGGACATCGAAGGCTGGCGCTCGAAGGACTGCCTGAAGTTCGACCGCAACAGCGAGATCATCAAGCCGCAGTACGTGGTCGAGAAGGCGTGGGAGCTGACGGACGGCAATGCGTTCGTGTGCTCGGACGTCGGCCAGCACCAGATGTGGGCGGCGCAGTTCTACCGTTTCAACAAGCCGCGTCGCTGGATCAACTCCGGCGGCCTCGGCACGATGGGCTTCGGCCTGCCGGCAGCGATGGGCGTCAAGATGGCGCACCCGGACGACGACGTGCTGTGCATCACGGGCGAAGGCTCGATCCAGATGTGCATCCAGGAACTGTCGACCTGCCTGCAGTACGACACGCCCGTGAAGATCATTTCGCTGAACAACCGCTATCTCGGCATGGTTCGCCAGTGGCAGCAGATCGAATACAGCAAGCGCTATTCGCATTCGTACATGGATGCGCTGCCTGACTTCGTGAAGCTCGCCGAAGCGTACGGCCATGTCGGCTTGCGGATCGAAAAGACTTCGGATGTGGAGCCGGCGCTGAAGGAAGCGCTGCGCCTGAAGGACCGCACCGTGTTTCTCGACTTCCAGACCGATCCGACCGAAAACGTCTGGCCGATGGTACAGGCCGGCAAGGGCATCACCGAGATGCTGCTCGGATCGGAAGATCTGTAACGGCGCGACGCGCGCCCGGCCCCGCGCGGCCGCCTTCACGAAGGGCGGTGCGGCATCGGGCGGCGCGCGGCGCGAGTGAATCGACACGGCACATTCTGGAAGAAGCGAACATGAGACACATCATTTCCGTCCTGCTGGAAAACGAACCGGGCGCGCTGTCGCGCGTGGTCGGTCTGTTTTCCGCACGCGGCTACAACATCGAAACCTTGACGGTGGCGCCGACCGAAGACCAATCGCTGTCGCGGCTCACCATCGTTTCCATTGGCTCGGACGACGTGATCGAACAGATCACGAAGCATCTGAACCGCCTGATCGAGGTGGTGAAAGTGGTGGACCTGACCGACGGTGCACACATCGAACGCGAGCTGATGCTGATCAAGGTACGTGCAGTGGGCAAGGAGCGCGAAGAAATGAAGCGGATGTCGGATATTTTCCGCGGCCGCATCATCGACGTGACCGAAAAGACCTACACGATCGAATTGACGGGCGCGAGCGACAAGCTCGACGCATTCATCCAGGGGCTGGACGCGAGCGCGATCCTGGAGACCGTGCGTACCGGCAGCTCCGGCATCGGACGCGGCGAGCGCATCCTGAAGGTGTGATGCCGAAAAGGCACGCCGGGTGCGCCGTCATGTCCCGGCCCGCAGTACCCAATCCGAACGAATTGTTGAATTTTTGAATTAGCGAAGGAACCATCATGAACGTTTTCTACGACAAAGACGCTGACCTCTCCCTCATCAAGGGCAAGCAAGTCACGATCATCGGCTACGGCTCGCAAGGCCATGCACACGCACTGAACCTGAAGGACAGCGGCGTGAACGTGACGGTCGGCCTTCGCAAGGGCGGCGCGTCGTGGAGCAAGGCCGAGAACGCAGGCCTGTCGGTCAAGGAAGTCGCGGAAGCGGTGAAGGGCGCAGACGTCGTCATGATGCTGCTGCCGGACGAGCAGATCGCCGACGTGTACGCGAAGGAAGTGCACGCGAACATCAAGCAGGGCGCGGCGCTGGCATTCGCACACGGCTTCAACGTCCACTACGGTGCGGTGATCCCGCGCGCCGACCTCGACGTGATCATGATCGCGCCGAAGGCTCCGGGCCACACCGTGCGCGGCACGTACTCGCAAGGTGGCGGCGTGCCGCACCTGATCGCGGTTGCGCAGAACAAGTCGGGCGCGGCACGCGACATCGCGCTGTCGTACGCGGCAGCGAACGGCGGCGGCCGTGCCGGCATCATCGAAACGAACTTCCGTGAAGAGACCGAAACCGACCTGTTCGGCGAGCAGGCCGTGCTGTGCGGCGGTACCGTCGAGCTGATCAAGGCTGGTTTCGAGACGCTGGTCGAAGCGGGCTACGCGCCGGAAATGGCGTACTTCGAGTGCCTGCACGAGCTGAAGCTGATCGTCGACCTGATCTACGAAGGCGGCATCGCGAACATGAACTACTCGATCTCGAACAACGCCGAGTACGGCGAGTACGTGACGGGCCCGCGCATCGTCACGGAAGAGACGAAGAAGGCGATGAAGCAGTGCCTGACCGACATCCAGACGGGCGAGTACGCCAAGAGCTTCATCCTCGAGAACAAGGCGGGTGCCCCGACGCTGCAGTCGCGCCGCCGCCTGACGGCCGAGCACCAGATCGAGCAGGTCGGTGCGAAGCTGCGCGCGATGATGCCGTGGATCGCGAAGAACAAGCTCGTCGACCAGACGAAGAACTAAGCATCGCGAGCTGTTCCGGCCCTTCGAGTGGAGGGTCGGTATCAAAAAGCCGCCCGAAGGCAGCAGTGCCCCGGGCGGCTTTTGCTATCCTACGGGCTTTGGTGCGACACGCACGCTCGTGTCCGGGCAGTCCCAACGTAAGGGACATCGACTAGCGGTGTTAAGGAGGCGTCAGTACGAGCCTTACCAGCCGCGAAAAGTGCAATGTGGGCCTCATGAAGCCCGGCAGCCTTTGCACTTCTGGTAACGAGACGAACCCGGTATGGGTATGCCGGGTATCGCCATAGGCGATGTCCGGTGTGCTGAACTACGCCGGACTTCGCATTGCATTGACCTGATTACCGTCAGGTTCCGCCCAGTCAGCGGCTTCATCTCCGCTGACCAAGCGGAGTGGGGTATGCAAATCCCGCGCCCTCGGGCTACGGATTCGTTGCGCGATACGAGCGATAGCTCGGTGTGTCATTGTTCGGCCTCACCAGCAGTAAGGGTGAGTGAAGGGAACCTGCTGTACGACCAGCAGTAGCCTAGGAAGACATGCGTCACTGGTAACGGTGGGGTGTGAAGCTCTTCTGACAATGTAGCCTCCGGAAGTTTCGGGCATGCATGAGTCGCGAGACACGTGCGTGGAGACTCCCAGCAGCGATGGGGTCAAGGAGCTAGGCTGACCGACATGGTTAACGTAAGTGAACTGCTGATAAACCTCGTAAGTAGTGGAAGTGCCTAAGCTGCTGTCAGGCATGAACCAAAAGGTGTGCGGTCGGATAACCCGTTCAAAGCTCGGGTTACGTCGTCGCTGGACCGCCGGGGGAGAGGCAGAACCTAAATCGGTCGTGTGACATGCCGGGAACGTGGTAAGCCCGTATTGCTGCCAACGCGTGAGCGCTGGCAGGCGAACCGTGAGGAACGCTGTTGGCAGTGCGGGTATGGGAGGACGGAGAAAGCGAACGCCGGGCTGTAATGGTCCGGATAGAGGTTGAAACATCACCTCACGCGAAAGCGGGCAGACTTCCGTCTGGTCTACCGTCGCAAGACGGCTGACTAACCCTCAAGCTGAAATTGTGATTGCTGGTGGCTTCTTAGTCATCAGTGTTGTTCTTTTCCCTTGTGGGAGCAAAACGCTCCCGCAAGGGGCGTGTTGCTTTCCGCGAAGGGATTCACTTCTTTGAGCAGGAGAGCAGCATGAGAGTATCTGCCCGTGAGGGTGGGTCTGCGCTCTCCCACGCGCCGGATCACTGGCACGACGTCGATTGGCGTCGCGTGGAACGGAACGTGAGAGGGATGCAGATTCGAATTGCGAAGGCAACGCGGGAAGGTGACTGGCGCAGGGTGAAAGCCCTGCAACGGATGCTGACCCGCACGTTGTCCGCGAAGTTGTACGCGGTACGACGTGTTACGCAAAACCAAGGTGCGCGAACGGCTGGAGTCGATCGCGAACTGTGGGACACGCCTGAGAGCCGATGGGAAGCTGTCGGCAAGTTGAAGCGGCGCGGATACAAGCCTCTGCCATTACGGAGAGTCTTTATCCCCAAGGCCAATGGGAAGTTACGCCCTCTGGGCATACCGACCATGCGGGACAGGGCGATGCAAGCCCTGTACTTGCTGGCTCTTGAGCCGGTGTCGGAATCGACGGGCGACCCGAACTCATATGGGTTTCGGATCAACCGCTCGACGGCTGACGCTATGTCGCAGTTGTTTGTCTCTCTGTCTCAGAAGGCTTCGGCCCAATGGGTCTTAGAGGCGGACATCAAAGGCTGCTTCGACTACATCAACCATGACTGGCTGGTGAACCATGTCCCGATGGACAAGGAGATCCTCCGGAAGTGGTTGAAGGCTGGCCTGATTTACAAGGGGCAGCTACAGGCGACTGAGGCCGGTACGCCACAGGGAGGCATCATTTCCCCGACGCTGGCCAACGTGACGCTGAACGGGTTGGAGCGTGAACTGATCGAGCACTTGCGTGCGAGATTCGGGATCGCGAAGGCCAAGAAGTTGAAAGTGAATGCAGTGCGGTACGCAGACGACTTCGTGATCACCGGTGACTCGCAAGAGATACTGGCGAGCGAGGTCAAGCCTTGGGTTGAGGCATTCCTTGCGCAGCGAGGACTGCAACTTTCCGAGGAGAAGACGCGCATCGTGCACATTGACGAAGGCTTCGATTTCCTTGGGTGGAATTTCCGGAAGTACTCGGGAACGCTGCTCATCAAACCGAGCAAGAAGAACGTGCAGACGTTCTATCGCAAGGTTGCGGAAACGATCGGCGGCAACAAGGCGGCAAAGCAGTCGGACCTGATTCGATTGCTGAGTCCGATGCTACGAGGGTGGGCACAGTATCACCGCCCCGTGGTGGCAAAGCAGGCGTACAGCCGCATGGAGTCTTTGGTCTTTCAGAGGCTCTGGCGGTGGGCGAGGAGGCGGCACCCGAAGAAGAGGGCTGACTGGGTGAGAAAGAAATATTTCCACACGGTTGGAACTCGACACTGGGTATTCGCTGTCCGAGCGGTTCGCGAAGACGGTAGTCAGGGGCTGAATGAGCTGTACCACCTCAGTGGTACGGAAATCAAACGGCACAAGAAGATCAAGGGTGGCTACAACCCCTTTGATCCGGAGTGGGAGCAGTACGGCGAGCTATTGCGGCAGGAGCGAATGGGAGACACCATGCGCTACCGAAAACAATGGGCGAGCCTGTACATGTCGCAGGGCGGGTTGTGTGCGCACTGTGGCTGTGCCCTGTCGGACGAGACCGGATGGCATGACCATCATCTGGAATACCGGATGCATGGCGGCACCGATGCTCTCTCCAACCGGGTTTTGCTTCACCCCGACTGTCACCGGCAGGTGCACGCCGGTAAAATTGCGGTAACTAAGCCGGTCCGACCCCAGGTCGGACTTTGATCGACATGTAGGCTCGAGCCGTATGCGGGGAAACTCGCACGTACGGTTCCTAGGGGGCCCCTTCTCCGCAAGGAGAGGGGGCTACCCTACCAATTCACCGAACACCGAACGAACCCATGAACTATCCTCATCCGATCATCGCGCGCGAAGGCTGGCCGTTCATCGCGATCGCAGCCGTCCTCGCGTTGTTGATCCACGCCGTCGGGGGCTTCGGCTTCGCGTGGCCGTTCTGGCTGCTGCTCGTCTTCGTCGTCCAGTTCTTCCGCGATCCGCAGCGCCCGATCCCGGCGCAGCCGAACGCGGTGCTGTGCCCGGCGGACGGCCGCATCGTCGCGGTCGAGACCACGCAGGACCCGTACGCGAATCGCGAAGCGCTGAAGATCAGCGTGTTCATGAATGTCTTCAACGTCCATTCGCAGCGTTCGCCGGTCGATGGCGCGATCTCCAAGGTCGAGTACTTCCCGGGCGCGTTCCTGAACGCGGCGATCGACAAGGCGTCGACCGAGAACGAACGCAATGCGGTCGTGATCCAGACGGCGAGCGGCAAGACCGTCACCGCCGTGCAGATCGCCGGCCTCGTTGCCCGCCGGATCCTCTGCTACGTGCGCGCGGGCGAACCGCTGTCGCGCGGCCAGCGCTACGGTTTCATCCGCTTCGGCTCGCGCGTCGACGTGTACCTGCCGCTCGGCAGCCGCGCGAAGGTGTCGATCGGCGAGAAGGTCTACGCATCGTCGACGATCCTCGCCGAGCTCGAACAGTAAGCGGCGGACGCACGATGGCCGCATTCAAACCGCGCCGGCCGCGCAACGGCGCCAACCAGACTCCGCGCCCGTTCCGCCGCAACAAGGTGATGGCGCCCGATCCGCTGCCCAGCGAAAGCCGCCGTGCCGCGCGCCAGCGGTTCCTGAAGACGCGCGGCATCTACCTGCTGCCGAACGCGTTCACGACCGCCGCGCTGTTCTGCGGTTTCTTCGCGGTTGTGCAGGCGATGAACGTGCGTTTCGAGATCGCCGCGATCGCGATCTTCGTTGCGATGGTGCTCGACGGAATGGACGGGCGCGTCGCGCGGATGACGCATACGCAAAGCGCGTTCGGCGAGCAGTTCGACAGCCTGTCGGACATGGTGTCGTTCGGCGTCGCGCCCGCGCTCGTGATGTACGAGTGGGTGCTGAAGGATCTCGGCCGCTGGGGCTGGCTTGCCGCGTTCGTCTACTGCTCGGGCGCCGCGCTGCGCCTCGCGCGCTTCAATACGAACATCGGCGTCGTCGACAAGCGCTTCTTCCAGGGGCTGCCGAGCCCGGCCGCCGCCGCGCTGATCGCCGGCTTCGTGTGGCTCGCGACCGACAACCGCGTGCCGATGAAGCTCGGCTGGCTGCCGTGGGTCGCGTTCGTGCTGACGATCTATGCGGGCGTGACGATGGTGTCGAACGCGCCGTTCTACAGCGGCAAGGCGCTCGACGTGCGGCATCGCGTGCCGTTCGCGGCGATCCTGCTGGTCGTCGTCGCGTTCGTGCTCGTATCGTCCGATCCGCCGTTGATGCTGTTCTGCCTGTTCGTGCTGTACGGGCTGTCCGGCTACGTGTTCTGGGCCTACATGGCCGTGCGAGGGCGCGCGAACCCCGCGCGATCGTCGCAGCGCGATCACTGACGCGCAACCTGCTCCCGCAGCGGCGGCCCCGGTTTCGAGGCCGCCGTTTTCATTTGCCCCTTTTTCGAATGACGCAGCGCGGCATCCCGGGTGTCGTCCGATTGCGCACCCGGCGGAATGTCGCTATAGTCTTCGGCATGACTGCATCTTCCCGCCTCTCCCTCCTTCTAGCCGGTGCGCCGCTACGCGCGCTAGCTTTGGCGCGCCTGCCGCGCTGACCGTTCTCGCCCTCCGTCAAGCCTCGTCTGTTGTTGAGCGTCGCCAGCGGTGGCGCGATCTCATTACGTTTGATTTCCGTATAAAGAGCCCTGGAGCCCCCCATGACAGACAAGCTGATCATTTTCGATACGACGTTGCGTGACGGCGAACAATCGCCCGGTGCGTCGATGACGAAGGAAGAGAAAATCCGCATCGCGAAGCATCTCGAGCGGATGAAGGTCGACGTGATCGAGGCAGGCTTCGCGGCCAGCTCGAACGGCGACTTCGACGCGATCCACACGATCGCCGGTCTCGTGAAGGACAGCACGATCTGTTCGCTGGCGCGCGCCAACGACAAGGACATCCAGCGCGCGGCCGACGCGCTGAAGCCGGCCAACAGTTCCCGGATCCACACGTTCATCGCGACGTCGCCGCTGCACATGGAGAAGAAGCTGCGGATGACGCCCGACCAGGTGTTCGAGCAGGCGCGCCTCGCGGTGCGCTTCGCGCGCAAGTTCACCGACAACGTCGAATTCTCGCCCGAAGACGGCAGCCGCTCGGATCTCGACTTCCTGTGCCGCGTGCTGGAAGCGGTGATCGCCGAAGGCGCGACGACGATCAACATTGCAGACACGGTCGGCTACGGCGTGCCGGAACTCTACGGCAACCTCGTGAAGACGCTGCGCGAACGCATTCCGAACTCGGACAAGGCGATCTTCTCCGTGCATTGCCACAACGACCTCGGGATGGCGGTGGCGAACTCGCTCGCCGGCGTGAAGATCGGCGGCGCACGCCAGATCGAGTGCACGATCAACGGTCTCGGCGAGCGCGCGGGCAATACGTCGCTCGAAGAAATCGTGATGGCCGTGAAGACGCGCAAGGACTACTTCGGCCTCGACGTCGGCATCGACACGACGCAGATCGTGCCGACGTCGAAGCTCGTGTCGCAGATCACCGGTTTCGTCGTGCAGCCGAACAAGGCCGTGGTCGGTGCGAACGCATTCGCACACGCGTCGGGCATCCACCAGGACGGCGTGCTGAAGGCGCGCGACACCTACGAGATCATGCGCGCGGAAGACGTGGGCTGGACCGCGAACAAGATCGTGCTCGGCAAGCTGTCGGGCCGCAACGCATTCAAGCAGCGCCTGCAGGAGCTCGGCGTGTCGCTCGACAGCGAAGCCGAACTGAACGCCGCATTCATGCGCTTCAAGGATCTTGCCGACCGCAAGGCCGAGATCTTCGACGAGGACATCATCGCGATCGTCTCCGAAGAGTCGGCGCTGGCGCAGGAGCAGGAGCACTTCAAGTTCGTGTCGCTGTCGCAGCGTTCGGAAACCGGCGAGCAGCCGCACGCGAAGGTCGTGTTCGCGGTCGAGGGCAAGGAAGTGACCGGCGAGGCACGCGGCAACGGTCCGGTCGATGCGACGCTGAACGCGATCGAGAGCGAAGTCGGCAGCGGTTCCGAACTGCTGCTGTACTCGGTGAACGCGATCACGACCGGCACGCAGGCGCAGGGCGAAGTGACCGTCCGGCTGTCGAAGAGCGGCCGGATCGTCAACGGCGTCGGCACCGATCCGGACATCGTCGCGGCTTCCGCGAAGGCGTACATCGCCGCACTGAACAAGCTGCACTCGAAGGACGACAAGCTCAACCCGCAGCGTTCATAACCTGCGCGTCGGGCGCCGAACGCCTGAAACGCCCCGTGCGGCCTTGCGCCGCCCGGGGCGTTTTTTCATGTGCCGCTCATTCCGCGGCCGGCGCGCGGAACAGCCGGCGGCGCGCGGCCGGGCGCGGCGCCGGGCTGCGGCGGCGGAACTCGACCGTGATGGCGCGCCGCGGCGCATCGGCGACGAATGCGTCGATCAGCTCCAGCACGTCGTGATCGATGTAGTCGGCGCGCGTCGCGTCGATGATCACGGCCGCACGGTCCGGAATGTGTCGCAGGTGATGCTTGACCTGCACCTTGCCGACGAACGAGACGTCCTTGCGGAACGACAGCAGGAAGTGATCGTCATGCTGTGCGAGCGTGACGGGGCTCTTCAGGTTCGCGACCGCGACCGCCAGCACGCTGCACGCGAGGCCGACTGCGATGCCGAACAGCAGGTCGACCGCGAGCACGCCCGCAATCGTCGCGGCGAACGGCACGAACGCGGCCGGACCCTGCTTCAGCACCGAGCGGAACAGCGCCGGTTTCGCGAGCTTGAAGCCGGTGTGGATCAGGATCGCCGCGAGGCTCGCGAGCGGGATCAGGTTGATCAGGCCGGTGAGCGCGAACACGCTGGCAAGCAGCAGCACCCCGTGCACGATCGCCGACATCCGGCTTTGCGCCCCCGCATTCACGTTGACCGAGCTGCGCACGATCACCGACGTGATCGGCAGCCCGCCGACCGCACCCGCGACGAGGTTGCCGACGCCCTGTGCCTTCAGCTCGCGATCCGGCTGGGTCGGCCGGCGCTTCGGGTCGATCTGCTCGACCGCTTCCAGGCTCAGCAGCGTCTCGAGGCTCGCGACCACCGCAAGCGTGATCGCGACGCGCCACACGTCCGGGTTCACGAGCTGCCCGAAGTTCGGGCCGAGCTCCGCGTGCTTGAGCGATGCGGCGAGCGCCGCGAACGATTCGAGTTCGGGCAGCGTCACGCGATGCGCGGCGCCCGGCGCGACCGACGGCGCGATCGCGCCGAGCAGCAGCGTCGCGCCGATGCCGAACAAGACGACCGCAAGCGGCGCGGGAACCGCGCGGGCCCATGCGAAGCGCTTGAGCGCCGGCGTGTCCCATGCGGCGAGCAGCGCGACGGACACGAGCGCGATGACCGTGGCCGCCCATGCGGTCGGCAGGCCCGGCCATGACGCAAACGATTGCGCGGCCGCGCCGCCGATACCGAATGCGAACGGAATCTGCTTCACGATCAGCAACAGGCCGATCGCGGCAAGCATGCCCTTGATGACGGGCGACGGCACGTAGGCGGCGAAGCGGCCGGCGCGCAGCATGCCGAAGCCGAACTGGAGGACGCCGGACAGCAGTACCGCGAGCAGGAATGCGGAGAAGCTGCCGAGTTGTGCGATCCCTTCGACGACGATCACGACGAGGCCGGCCGCCGGCCCGCTCACGGACAGCGACGAGCCGCTCAGCAGCGCGACGACGATTCCGCCGACGATGCCGGACACCAGCCCGGCGAACGGCTCGACGCCGGATGCATTGGCGATGCCGAGACACAGCGGCAGCGCGACGAGGAAAACGACGATGCCGGCGACGATGTCGCGCGGCAGAGTGGACAGGCGCTCGTTCAGTTTCATGGTTAGGGCGTTTTCATGGGCGTTGGGGTAGGGCGCGGGTCAGCCGAATGCGACGGCCGTGGCGGTGTGCTGTGGTTCGGCTGCGACCGGCGGCGCCGTGTAGCCGGAATCGAGCTCCGTCAGGCGGCCGTCGGCGACGGAGAAGATCCAGCCGTGCACGAGGGGCGGTCGGGGGCGGCCCTGCACGATCGGCGACGCACGCAGCAGCTTCACTTGTTCGAGCACGTTCAGCTCCGCGAGGCGGTCGGCCGCCGCCGCGTCGTCGAGCCCGCCGAGCGTGTCTCGATGGCGCCGCGCAAGCGCGCGGAGCGGCGCGATGCGGCGGGCGACGTGCGGCAGGTCGGTCGGCGGCGGCAGCAGCGATGCGCGTACGCCGCCGCAGCCGTAGTGGCCGCACACGATCACGTGATCGACCTCGAGCGCGCGCACCGCGTACTCGAGCACGCTTGCGGCGTTGTCGTCGTCGGGATGGAACAGGTTCGCGATGTTGCGATGGACGAACAGTTCGCCCGGCGCGCAGTGCGTGATCGTTTCGGCCGGCACGCGGCTGTCGGCGCAGCCGATCCACAGCACGCGCGGATTCTGGCCGCGCGCGAGTGCGTCGAAGAAGCCGGGCGTGTGTTCGCGCGTCTCGCGGGCCCAGGCGATGTTGGCGACCAGCATGCTCTTGGGGCGATTCATGAGGAATCCTTTTAAATTGGGATAGACAACGCACACTCGAAATGGCGCTGCCGAATCCTTTCGGAATTGAAAGGTCTCTTTCGACCGATATTAGGGGTATGCCCTAGCACTCGGTGCCACAGATACAAATTGTTTCAAATAGGAATGTCGAGGTGCGCCGCATGCACTCATGCAACGCATGACATGCATTGCGCATGCCGGTTTCCCTTCCGGTAAGGGATTCCGCTCGACGACATCGCGACAGCGAGTCGATCGGAAAGGATTGCCGATCTCTTTTCCGGATCAACCGAATAGGGCGGAAAAATGAAATGGCCATTCACGTTTTTATTCGTGAATGGCCATCGGGAAATTGCGCGGAAATTGCGCAATCGTTCAGAACAGATTGCGGCGGTCGGGGTCGTGCAGCGGGTCCGGTGTTTTCTGCGTGATGCGCAGGATGCCCTGCGGATCGAAGTAGAAGCTGTACATCATGTACCAGACGTTGTCTTCCAGATACCGGTAGGTCCACACTTCGCGCTTCATCAGCGGGAAGTAGGAAGTCTCGACCGGCCGGCCGAAATTGACGAGCACGTCGGTCTTCGTCCATTTGCCGATTTCCGCGCGATAGAACTCGCTCGGCTGCAGGACCTGGCGCACGTTGACGATCTTGTGGGCTGCGTCGACGTCGGCCGCGACGGTGGTCTCGCCCATCGGCTGGGTCGGCCACATCAGGCGCTTGCCGCCGCCGGGCAGATCGTAGATCTCGCGCGGCGGGCCCATGCGTGCGACGATCGCCGACTCGTCCTGACCGGCCTGGTATTGCTGCCACGGTTGCGCGCAACCGGCGAGCAGCGCCGCCGCACTGGCGACCAGCACCGGCAGGCGCACGGGAATGCGAATGCGCATGGGATCCTCCAGAACTCTCTGACAGTTCAGTTGTATCACGGACGGCGCGCGCCGGCGCATCGCGCCGAAAAAATCGGTGCGGGATCGCCGCCGGCGTGTCGTGTC
This sequence comes from Burkholderia sp. IDO3, assembly GCF_003366075.1. Taxonomy (NCBI): domain Bacteria; kingdom Pseudomonadati; phylum Pseudomonadota; class Betaproteobacteria; order Burkholderiales; family Burkholderiaceae; genus Burkholderia; species Burkholderia sp. IDO3. The sequence goes on along the minus strand of NZ_CP028963.1, from coordinate 2,591,681 downwards.
TCGCCATGCTTGCGGGCGACGGGGCCGGCGGCCTATGATCCGCGCTTCTCGACCGGATTGAAGGGCAGGTAGCCGATGCAGCTGTGGAAGCGGTGTGCGCTCGCGTTGAGCGCGGGGTGGATGCTGGCGTCGTCCGCGTACGCGACGGGCGAGCCGGTGCGGATCGCGCTGATCGAAGGCATGTCCGGCCCGTTCGCGAACGCGGGCGCGGCCGTCGAGCGCAACCTGCGCTTCGGCGTCGAACAGGTCAACGCGGCGGGTGGCGTGAAGCTGCGCGATGGCGCGCATCCGCTGGAGCTGGTCGTGCTCGACAGCAAGGGCAGCCCGGAAGAAGCGCTCGTCCAGTTGCGCGTGGCCGCGGACCGGCACATCGGATTCGTCGCGCAGGGCAACAGTTCGGCGGTCGCGGCGGCACTCGTCGCGGCGCTCGACAAGCTGAACGCGCGCAATCCCGACAGCCGGATGCTGTTCCTCAACTATTCGGCCGACGATCCGGCGCTGACCGGCGCGCATTGCAGCTTCTGGCATTTCCGTTTCGACGCGCACGCGGGGATGCGGATGGCCGCGCTGGCCGACGTGATGGCGCGCGATCGTACGTTGCACAAGGTTTATCTGCTGAACCAGGACTACAGCTTCGGCCACGACGTCAGCGCGCTGGCGCGGCAGGCGCTGGCCGAGCGGCGTCCCGACGTGACGATCGCCGGCGACGAATTTCATCCGATCGGCCGGATCAAGGATTTCTCGCCGTATATCGCGAAGATCCGCGCGAGCGGCGCGGACGCGGTCGTGACCGGCAACTGGGGCAACGATCTCACGCTGCTCGTGAAGGCCGCGCGCGAGCAGGGGCTCAACGCAAAGTTCTATACGTTCTACGGCAACAGCCTCGGCGCGCCGGCCGCGCTCGGCGACGCGGGCGTCGGGCGGGTGGTGGCCGTCGCGGACTGGCATCCGAACGCGGGCGGCGCGAAGTCTGGCGCGTTCTACCGCGCGTTCCGGACCCGTTTCCCGGCGCCGCAGGACGACTACCCGGTGCGCCGCATGAGCCTGATGGTCGAGATGCTCGCGGCCGCGATGAATCGGGCCGGCTCGGTCGACCCCGTCGCGGTGGCGCGCGCGCTGGAGGGGCTGTCGTTCGACGACGGTTTCCATGCGTCCGCCATGCGCGCGCAGGATCACCAGCTGACCCAGCCCCTTTACGTGATGGAAATGGACAAGGTCGGCACGCCCGGCGTGCGCTTCGACAACGAGGGCTCCGGCTACGGTTTCCGGACGGTTCTCGCGGTGCCCGCGCAGCGCACGCAGATGCCGTCGACCTGTTCGATGACGCGCCCGTGACAGGGGGCGGTAGGAACGGCGTGCAGTTGTGCTACAATGCCCGCCGGTTGTAAGTCACGGCACGGCCATTCTTCCGTGTCCGCCTGTTAGCTAGCAAGTAGGAAACAAAGGAAATCACATGTCTGTTGCAGATATCAAGAAGTCGGAAGTCGTTGCTCAGTTCGCCCGCGGTACCAACGACACGGGTTCGCCCGAAGTCCAGGTCGCACTGCTGACCGCACGTATCGTCGAACTGACGGGTCACTTCAAGACCCACGCGAAGGACCACCACAGCCGCCGCGGCCTGCTGCGCATGGTGAGCCGCCGCCGCAAGCTGCTCGACTACCTCAAGGGCAAGGATGCCGACCGTTACCGCGCACTGATCGAGAAGCTGGGTCTGCGTAAGTAATCGAGGCGATTGCCGCCAGCAAGATGCCTGTGTCAGTCCGCTGATGCAGGCATTTTGTTTTTGCGCGGTGCGTAGCGTCACGCGCACCGCAGGTCGTTCGGCACGTGGATGCCGGGCTGCCGGAACGGCTGATGCCGGGGTCGGGATTTGTGTCATTCCAGCGCGCTGCTCTTCGAGCGACGCACTGGAATGGCATAAAAAACACACCTTGCTCTGGTGATTCAGTCGGGACGCCGCCGCGCGGGATGGCCCGGGCGGCGAATGAAATGAATGAATTCAAAGGAGCAACCATGTCCATGTTCAACAAGGTCGTGAAGGAATTCCAGTGGGGCCAGCACAAGGTGCGCCTCGAAACCGGTGAAGTCGCCCGTCAGGCGAGCGGTGCCGTGATCGTCGACGTGGAAGATACCGTCGTGCTGGCAACCGTCGTCGGCGCGAAGTCGGCGAAGCCGGGTCAGGATTTCTTCCCGCTGACCGTCGACTACCTCGAAAAGACCTACTCGGCCGGCAAGATCCCGGGCGGCTTCTTCCGTCGCGAAGGCCGTCCGTCGGAGCACGAGACGCTGACGTCGCGCCTGATCGACCGTCCGCTGCGTCCGCTGTTCCCGGAAGGCTTCTACAACGAAGTGCAGGTCGTGATCCACGTGCTGTCCGTGAACCCGGAAATCCCGGCGGACATCCCCGCGCTGATCGGTGCATCGGCTGCGCTCGCCGTGTCGGGCCTGCCGTTCAACGGCCCGGTCGGTGCCGCGCGCGTCGCCTACATCGACAACGCCTACGTGCTGAACCCGACGCGTGACCAGATCAAGGCATCGAGCCTCGACCTCGTCGTCGCCGGTACGGAGCGCGCGGTGCTGATGGTTGAATCGGAAGCCGATCAACTGCCGGAAGACGTGATGCTCGGCGCGGTCGTGTTCGGTCACGAGCAGATGCAGACGGCGATCGACGCGATCCACGAACTCGTGCGCGAAGGCGGCAAGCCCGAGTGGGACTGGCAGCCGGCGCCGAAGAACGAGGCGCTGATCGCACGCGTGACGGAACTGGCGCAGAACGACCTGCTCGCGGCTTACCAGCTGCGCGACAAGCAGGCGCGTTCGACGAAGCTGAAGGAAGTCTACGCGGCGACCTCGGCGAAGCTCGAGGAAGACGCGCTGGCGGCCGGCACGGTCGCGGCCGACAAGGCCACCGTCGGCAACGTCCTGTTCGACATCGAAGCGAAGATCGTCCGTTCGCAGATCCTGAACGGCGAGCCGCGTATCGACGGTCGCGACACGCGCACCGTGCGTCCGATCGAGATCCGCACCGGCGTGCTGCCGCGCACCCACGGTTCGGCGCTGTTCACGCGTGGCGAAACGCAGGCGCTCGTCGTCGCGACGCTCGGCACGAAGGGTGACGAGCAGATCATCGACGCACTCGAAGGCGAATACCGCGAGCGCTTCATGCTCCACTACAACATGCCCCCGTTCGCGACCGGCGAAACGGGCCGCGTCGGCTCGCCGAAGCGCCGCGAAATCGGCCACGGCCGCCTCGCGAAGCGCGCGCTGGTCAAGTGCCTGCCGAGCGCCGACGAATTCGGCTACTCGATCCGCGTCGTGTCGGAAATCACCGAATCGAACGGTTCGTCGTCGATGGCCTCGGTGTGCGGCGGCTGCCTCGCGCTGATGGACGCCGGCGTGCCGATGAAGGCGCACGTCGCGGGTATCGCGATGGGCCTGATCCTCGAAGGCAACAAGTTCGCGGTGCTGACCGACATCCTTGGCGACGAAGATCACCTCGGCGACATGGACTTCAAGGTGGCCGGCACGGAACAAGGCGTGACGGCACTGCAGATGGACATCAAGATCCAGGGCATCACGAAGGAAATCATGCAGGTCGCGCTCGCGCAGGCGAAGGAAGGCCGCATGCACATCCTCGGCAAGATGACGTCGGCGGTCGCGGGTGCGAACACGCAGCTGTCGGAATTCGCGCCGCGCATGATCACGGTCAAGATCAACCCGGAAAAGATCCGCGACGTGATCGGCAAGGGCGGTTCGGTGATCCGCGCGCTGACCGAAGAAACCGGCACGACCATCGACATCTCGGATGACGGTGTCGTGACGATCGCGAGCACGAACAGCGAAGGCATGGCCGAAGCGAAGAAGCGCATCGAGCAAATCACGGCCGAGATCGAAGTCGGCCAGGTGTACGAAGGCACGGTGCTCAAGCTGCTCGATTTCGGTGCGATCGTGAACCTGCTGCCGGGCAAGGACGGCCTGCTGCACATCTCGGAAATCGTCAACGAGCGCGTGAAGGACATCAACGACTACCTGAAGGAAGGTCAACAGGTCAAGGTCAAGGTGATCCAGACGGACGAGAAGGGTCGTGTGCGTCTGTCGGCCAAGGCGCTGCTGAACGAAGCAGCTGCCGCGTCGCAGTCGGATACGCCGCCGCAGCAGTAAGCGGACAGGCGTGAAAACGGCCGGCAGTGCGAAAGCGTGCCGGCCGTTTTTTCTGTAGCATCGTTGTGCGGCGCAGCAGCGCCGGCGAGCTGTCCGTGCCGCGCACGGGCCCGTCCCCCGATTCCGATCCTGGAGCGACCACCATGAAAGCCATCGAAATCACCGAATTCGGCGCCCCCGACGTGCTGAAGCTCGCGGAGCGTCCGCGCCCCGAACCGAAGCGCGGCGAGGTGCTGATCAAGGTGACGGCTTCCGGCGTGAACCGGCCGGACGTATTCCAGCGCAAGGGCGCGTATGCGCCGCCGCCGGGTGCGTCGGACCTGCCGGGGCTCGAAGTGGCGGGCGAGATCGTCGGCGGCGACTTGTCGGATGTCGCGTCGAATCCGTTCGGCCTGAAGCTCGGCGATCGCGTCTGTGCGCTGCTCGCGGGCGGCGGCTATGCCGAGTATGCGGTGGCGCCGCTGCCGCAATGCCTGCCGGTGCCCGACGAGCTCACCGACATCGAAGCCGCATCGTTGCCCGAAACGTTCTTCACGGTGTGGAGCAACGTGTTCGATCGCGCGCAACTGGGTGCGGGCGAGGGCGGCGGGCAGGAAACGCTGCTTGTGCAGGGCGGCTCGAGCGGGATCGGCGTGACGGCGATCCAGATTGCGCACGCGCTCGGTTTTCGCGTGTTCGCGACGGCCGGCAATGCCGACAAATGCCGCGCATGCGAGGCGCTCGGCGCCGAACGTGCGATCGACTACAAGACCGAGGATTTCGTCGGGGTCGTGAAGTCGCTGACGCACGATCGCGGCGTCGACGTGATCCTCGACATGGTGGCGGGCTCGTATGTGCCGCGCGAATTGTCCGCGCTTGCGGACGGCGGCCGGCTCGTGCTGATTGCGCTGCTCGGCGGCGCGAAGGCCGAGGTGAACCTCAACGAGATCCTGCGCCGCCGGCTGACGGTGACGGGCTCGACGCTGCGCCCGCGTCCGGTCGAGTTCAAGGCGCGCATCGCTGCGCAGTTGAAGGCGCGCGTGTGGCCGCTGATCGCCGAGGGGCGCATCAAGCCGGTCATCTACCGTGTGCTGCCGGCCGGCGAGGCCGCGCAGGCGCATGCGCTGATGGAAAGCGGCGAGCACATCGGCAAGATCGTGCTCGATTGGGGCGCGAACGCGTGAGGGTCCGCGCAGCGGGCTTGACATGCGCGGTTTGACCGGTTCAAGTCGCGCGCAGTAAAATCGCGGGTTTGCTTCGCCAGATCCAACCTGACGGCCGGTTACCGGCGCGTTGATGACAAGATAGTGACGAGACAGACACGATGTCGAAACAAAGAACGAAGCGAGTGATCGGCAACTGGAAGATGCATGGCCGACTGGCCGGCAACCAGGCATTGCTGAACGAAGTGGTGCAGGGTGCGGGCGCGGTGGCGGCTGAAACGTCGATCGGCGTGTGCGTGCCGTTCCCTTACCTCGCGCAGGTTCAGGCGCAGCTCGGCGATGGCCGTGTCGCGTTCGGCGCGCAGGACGTGTCCGCGCACGAGCAGGGCGCGTTCACGGGCGAAGTGGCGGCCGCCATGGTTGCGGAGTTCGGCGCGCAGTATGCGATCGTCGGTCACTCGGAGCGTCGCGCGTATCACGGCGAGCGCAACGAGACGGTTGCAGCGAAGACGCAGCGCGCGCTCGCGGCAGGCCTTACGCCCGTCGTGTGCGTCGGCGAAACGCTCGACGAGCGCGAAGCGGGCGCGACCGAGCAGGTGGTCGGTGCGCAGCTCGACGCCGTGCTGGCCGTGCTGACGGCTGACGAAGCGGCGCGCATCGTCGTCGCGTACGAGCCGGTCTGGGCGATCGGCACGGGCAAGAGCGCGACGTCGGCGCAGGCGCAGGACGTGCACGCATTCCTGCGTGCGCGTCTCGCGACGAAGGGCGCTGCGGACGTGTCCGTGCTGTACGGCGGCAGCGTGAAGCCGGACAACGCGGAAGAGCTGTTCGCGCAGCCGGACATCGACGGCGGCCTGATCGGCGGCGCGTCGCTGAAGGCGGAAGATTTCCTGGCGATCTGCCGGGCTGCACGTTGAGCGGCTCGGGATCGAATTGAACCATGATGGCGGCCGGTCGGTCCGGTCGCCTGATCCAATCGGGTGGGTGTGATGCTGTTATTCAAGACGCTGATTATTGTCGTGCAGGTACTGTCTGCACTCGGTGTGATTGGTCTCGTGCTGCTGCAGCACGGCAAGGGCGCCGACATGGGCGCCGCATTCGGCAGCGGCGCGTCGGGCAGCCTGTTCGGTGCGACCGGCTCGGCGAACTTCCTGTCGCGCACGACGGCCGTGCTCGCGACGGTCTTCTTCGTTGCGACGCTCACGCTGACGTATCTCGGCTCGTACAAGTCGACGCCGTCGGCGGGCGTGCTGGGCGGGGTTGCGACCGCACCCGCATCGGCGCCTGCTGCGTCGGCGCCGGCTGTTGCCGCGTCCGCCGCGACGGCTTCGGCCGCGAGCGCGCCGGGCCAGGATGTTCCGAAATAAAAAACTGAAATATTTGCCGTTGTGCGTTGAACAATTTTGAAAGTCAGGTTAGAATTTAATTCTTGAAGCGATTCGCGGGAAACAGGCAGTACGACCCGAGTTGCATGCAGTGCCGACGTGGTGAAATTGGTAGACACGCTATCTTGAGGGGGTAGTGGCGAAAGCTGTGCGAGTTCGAGTCTCGCCGTCGGCACCAAAGTTACTCAATGCCAGCCGCTTCCGAGTGGCTGGCATTTTTCATTTCTGGGGTGTGTCTTGCGATTGTCTTGTGATTGCAGGCACTCCGAAATGATTCCTTTCTCCGGAAGTGGTATTCTCCGGACGCTCAGAACTAACCGATAGAGGATTGCCTTGAACCTCGCAGCCTATTACCCCGTCTTGTTGTTCCTCCTCGTGGGCACTGGTTTAGGTATAGCGCTGATCAGCATCGGCAAGCTTCTTGGTCCCAACAAGCCGGACGTCGAGAAGAACGCACCGTACGAGTGCGGCTTCGAAGCCTTTGAAGACGCCCGGATGAAATTCGACGTCCGGTACTACCTCGTCGCCATCCTGTTCATCATCTTCGATCTCGAAACCGCATTTCTGTTTCCGTGGGGCGTTGCGCTGCGGGACATCGGCTGGCCCGGTTTCATCGCAATGATGATTTTCCTGCTCGAATTCCTGTTGGGCTTTGCCTACATCTGGAAGAAGGGCGGCCTCGACTGGGAGTGATGGGCTAATCGCCGGTTTGCATGGGCGGCCACGCTGGGTCGCCCGTCTGGAGTGGAAAGCAAATGAGTATCGAAGGGGTCTTGAAGGAAGGGTTTGTCACCACGACGGCTGACAAGCTGATCAACTGGACGCGTACCGGCTCGCTGTGGCCGATGACGTTCGGGCTCGCGTGTTGCGCCGTCGAGATGATGCATGCGGGCGCGGCCCGTTATGACCTGGACCGGTTCGGTGTCGTGTTCCGTCCGAGCCCGCGTCAGTCCGACGTGATGATCGTTGCCGGCACGCTCTGCAACAAGATGGCGCCGGCACTGCGCCGCGTGTATGACCAGATGGCCGAGCCGCGCTGGGTGATCTCGATGGGGTCGTGCGCGAATGGCGGCGGCTACTACCACTACTCGTACTCGGTGGTCCGCGGCTGTGACCGGATCGTGCCGGTCGACGTCTACGTGCCGGGTTGTCCGCCCACTGCCGAGGCGCTCGTCTACGGCGTGATCCAGCTTCAGGCGAAGATCCGCCGCACCAGCACCATCGCCCGTCAATAAAGCCCCCGAGCGTCCCCTCAATATGGCAAGCAAAATCGAGACCCTCAAGGCAAACCTCGAAGCCGCGCTCGGCGCGCGCGTGGTGAGCCTCACCGAAGCGATCGGTGAACTGACGCTCGTCGTGAAGGCGAGTGATTACCTCGAAGTCGCAAAGACGCTGCGCGACGATCCGAAGCTCCGTTTCGAGCAGCTGATCGACCTCTGCGGCGTGGACTACCAGACCTACGGCGACGGCGCCTACGACGGCCCGCGTTTTGCCGCCGTGTCGCAGCTGCTGTCGGTCACGAACAATTGGCGCCTGCGCCTTCGCGTATTCGCGCCGGACGACGATCTGCCGATCGTGGCATCGGTCGTCGACATCTGGACCTCCGCAAACTGGTACGAGCGCGAAGCGTTCGACCTGTACGGCCTGGTGTTCGAAGGGCACCCCGATCTGCGCCGCATCCTTACCGACTACGGCTTCATCGGTCACCCGTTCCGCAAGGACTTCCCGGTGTCGGGCTACGTCGAAATGCGTTACGACCCGGAAGAGAAGCGGGTGGTCTACCAGCCGGTGACGATCGAGCCGCGCGAAATCACGCCGCGCGTGATCCGCGAGGATCGCTATGGCGGTCTGAAACATTAAGGGGGCGTCATGGCAGAAATCAAGAACTACACCCTCAACTTCGGCCCGCAACACCCGGCGGCGCACGGCGTGCTGCGCCTGGTGCTCGAGCTCGACGGCGAAGTCATCCAGCGCGCCGATCCGCACATCGGCCTGCTGCACCGCGCGACTGAAAAGCTCGCGGAAAACAAGACCTTCATCCAGTCCGTGCCGTACATGGATCGTCTCGACTACGTGTCGATGATGATCAACGAGCACGGTTACGTGCTCGCGATCGAACGTCTGCTCGGCATCGAAGTGCCGGAGCGCGCGCAGTACATCCGCGTGCTGTTCGACGAGATCACGCGCGTGCTGAACCACCTGATGTGGATCGGCGCTCACGGACTCGACGTCGGCGCGATGGCGGTGTTCCTGTACGCATTCCGCGAGCGCGAAGACCTGATGGACGTGTACGAAGCGGTGTCCGGCGCACGGATGCACGCGGCGTACTACCGTCCGGGCGGCGTCTATCGCGACCTGCCTGACGCAATGCCGCAATACAAGGCGTCGAAGATTCGCAACGAGAAGGCGCTCGCGAAGATGAACGAAGCGCGCAGCGGCTCGGTGCTCGACTTCATCGACGACTTCTTCACGCGCTTCCCGAAGTGCATCGACGAATACGAAACGCTGCTGACCGACAACCGGATCTGGAAACAGCGTCTGGTCGGGATCGGCGTCGTCAGCCCGGAACGTGCGCTGCAGATGGGCATGACCGGCCCGATGCTGCGCGGCTCGGGTATCGCGTGGGATCTGCGCAAGAAGCAGCCGTACGAAGTGTACGATCGCATGGATTTCGATGTGCCGGTCGGCGTGAACGGCGATTGCTACGACCGCTATCTGGTGCGCGTCGAAGAAATGCGCCAGTCTGTCCGTATCGCGAAACAGTGTATTGAGTGGCTCCGCAAGAATCCGGGCCCGGTGATGACCGACAATCACAAGATTGCGCCGCCGTCGCGCGTCGGCATGAAGACCAACATGGAAGACTTGATTCACCACTTCAAGCTCTTCACTGAAGGTTTTCACGTGCCGGAAGGCGAAGCGTACGCGGCAGTCGAGCATCCGAAGGGCGAATTCGGCATCTACCTCGTGTCGGATGGTGCCAACAAGCCGTATCGCCTCAAGATTCGCGCACCGGGCTTCGCGCATCTCGCGTCGCTCGACGAAATGGCGCGCGGTCACATGATTGCCGACGCCGTCACGATCATCGGTACGCAGGACATCGTGTTCGGCGAAATCGATCGCTAATGGTTGCGCCGCCTGCGCGAGCGGGCGGCGAGCAGTCAGTCACACGCGATGCGCGCTGAACCGGCGCGGCTTCGCAAGCTGTCAACAGTGAGCGCCAGGTCTGCCGTGCATGCACCGCAGTGCGGCAGGTTGTTCGTTCGGTAGGAATTGAAAGAGTCGTGTCTGAAAATGATCTCAGCTGAAGGCCTGAAAGAAATCGATCGAGCGTTGACGAAGTATCCCGCCGATCAGAAACAGTCCGCCGTGATGTCGGCGTTGGCCGTTGCTCAGGAAGAGCACGGCTGGCTGTCGCCCGAACTGATGCAGTTCGTCGCGAACTATCTCGGCATGCCGGCCGTCGCGGTGCAGGAAGTCGCGACGTTCTACACGATGTACGAGCTCAAACCGGTCGGCAAGCACAAGATCACGCTCTGCACGAACCTCCCGTGCCAGCTGGGCCCGCACGGTGGCGCCGAAGCGACGGCCGACTACCTGAAACAGAAGCTGGGCATCGACTTCGGCGAGACCACGCCCGATGGCAAGTTCACGCTGAAGGAAGGCGAATGCATGGGCTCGTGCGGCGATGCGCCGGTGCTGCTGGTGAACAATCACAGAATGTGCAGCTTCATGAGCCGCGAGAAGATCGACCAGCTGCTTGAGGAGCTTTCGAAATGACGTCCCTCCACGACCGTCACATCAAACCGCTGATCCTCGCTGGTCTGAACGGCGAGAACTGGCACCTCGAAGACTACGTTGCGCGCGGCGGCTACAAGCAGCTGCGCCGCATTCTCGAAGAAAAGATCACGCCCGAGCAGGTGATTGCCGACGTGAAGGCGTCGGGCCTGCGTGGCCGTGGCGGTGCGGGCTTCCCGACCGGCCTGAAGTGGAGCTTCATGCCGCGTCAGTTCCCGGGGCAGAAGTATCTCGTCTGCAACTCGGACGAAGGCGAGCCGGGCACGTTCAAGGATCGCGACATCCTGCGCTGGAACCCGCATGCGCTGATCGAAGGCATGGCCATCGGCGCGTACGCGATGGGCATCACCGTCGGCTACAACTACATCCACGGCGAAATCTTCGAAGTGTATCGACGCTTCGAGGCAGCGCTCGAGGAAGCGCGCGCCGCGGGCTTCCTCGGCGACAACATCATGGGCTCGGAATTCTCGTTCCAGCTGCACGCGCACCACGGTTACGGCGCGTACATCTGCGGCGAGGAAACGGCACTGCTCGAGTCGCTCGAAGGCAAGAAGGGCCAGCCGCGCTTCAAGCCGCCGTTCCCGGCGAGCTTCGGCGTGTACGGCAAGCCGACCACGATCAACAACACCGAGACGTTTGCCGCGGTGCCGTTCCTGCTGTCCATCGGGCCGCAGAATTACCTCGAGATCGGCAAGCCGAACAACGGCGGCACGAAGATTTTCTCGGTCTCGGGCGACGTCGAGCGTCCGGGCAACTACGAAGTGCCGCTCGGCACGCCGTTCGCGACGCTGATGGAGCTCGCCGGCGGGATGCGCGGCGGTCGCAAGATCAAGGCCGTGATTCCGGGCGGCTCGTCGGCGCCGGTGATTCCGGGCGAGATGATGATGCAGACCGATCTCGATTACGACTCGATCGCGAAGGCGGGCTCGATGCTCGGTTCCGGCGCGGTGATCGTGATGGACGAGACGCGCTGCATGGTGCGTTCGCTGCTGCGTCTGTCGTACTTCTACTACGAGGAATCGTGCGGCCAGTGCACGCCGTGCCGTGAAGGCACCGGCTGGCTGTATCGCGTCGTGAATCGTATCGAGCACGGCGAAGGTCGCCAGGAAGATCTGGACCTGCTGAATTCGGTTGCGGAGAACATCATGGGCCGCACGATCTGCGCGCTCGGCGACGCAGCGGCGATGCCGGTGCGCGGGATGCTCAAGCACTACTGGGACGAATTCGCATACCACGTCGAGCACAAGCATTGCATGGTCGGCGGTCACGCACACGCGGCAGCGGCCTGAAGCGAAGCACCGGGTTGCGGAATTTGAGCGCACGGTCGGGCCAAGGCGCGAGCGGGCGAAAATAGGTTAAGGACCATTCACCATCATGGTTGAACTTGAAATAGACGGCAAGAAGGTCGAGGTGCCCGAAGGCAGCATGGTGATCCAGGCTGCACACAAGGCTGATACGTACATTCCTCACTTCTGCTATCACAAGAAACTGTCGGTTGCGGCCAACTGCCGGATGTGTCTTGTCGAAGTCGAGAAGATGCCGAAGGCCGTGCCTGCCTGCGCGACGCCCGTGTCGGCCGGCATGATCGTCCGCACGCAGTCCGAGAAGGCCGTGAAGGGTCAGCAGGCGGTGATGGAATTCCTCCTCATCAACCACCCGCTCGACTGCCCGATCTGCGATCAGGGCGGTGAATGCCAGCTGCAGGATCTGGCGGTCGGCTACGGCAAGTCGTCGTCGCGCTACTCGGAAGAAAAGCGCGTGGTGTTCCACAAGAACGTCGGCCCGCTGATCTCGATGGAAGAAATGTCGCGTTGCATCCACTGCACGCGCTGCGTCCGCTTCGGCCAGGAAATCGCCGGCGTGATGGAGCTCGGCATGCTGGGCCGCGGCGAGCACTCGGAAATCACGACGTTCGTCGGCAAGACGGTCGATTCCGAACTGTCGGGCAACATGATCGACCTGTGCCCGGTCGGCGCGCTGACCAGCAAGCCGTTCCGCTACAGCGCCCGTACGTGGGAACTGTCGCGCCGCAAGTCGGTGAGCGCGCACGATTCCGTCGGCGCGAACCTCGTCGTGCAGGTGAAGAACAACCGCGTGATGCGCGTGCTGCCGTTCGAGAACGAAGCGATCAACGAATGCTGGATCTCGGACAAGGATCGTTTCTCGTACGAAGGCCTGAACAGCGAAGAGCGCCTGACCAAGCCGATGCTGAAGCAGGGCGGCCAGTGGATCGAAACCGACTGGCAGACCGCGCTCGAATACGTCGCGAAGGGGCTGAAGGGTATCGCCGCGGATCACGGCGCGAACGCGCTGGCGATGCTCGCAAGCGCGCACAGCACCGCCGAAGAGCTGTTCCTCGTGAAGCAGCTCGCCAACGAACTGAAGACGCCGAACGTCGACTTCCGTCTGCGTCAGCAGGATTTCTCGGCGCCGGTCCAGGGCGCACCGTGGCTCGGCATGCCGATCGCCGACCTGTCGAACGTGGATGCCGCGTTCATCGTCGGGTCGTTCCTGCGCCGCGACCATCCGCTGTTCGCCGCACGCCTGCGTCAGGCCGCGAAGAACGGCGCGCAGCTGCATTTCCTGCATGCGACCGCCGACGACTCGCTGATCCGTACCGCGAAGCGCATCGTCGCCGCGCCGTCGGCATGGCTCGACGAACTCGCTGGCATCGCTGCGGCCGTCGCGCAACTGCGCGGCGTCGCGCTGCCCGACACGCTCGCGGGCGTCACGGCATCGCCGGCCGCCCAGGCTGTCGCACAGTCGCTCGCGAACGGCGAGCGCCGCGCGGTGCTGCTCGGCAACGTGGTCGTCCGTCATCCGGAGTTCGCGAAGCTGCATGCCGTTGCACAGTGGATCGCCGAGAACACCGGCGCCACGTTCGGCTTCCTGACGGAAGCGGCGAACACGGTCGGCGCGCACGTCGTCGGCGCACTGCCGGGCGAAGGCGGCCTGAACGCACGCGAAGCGTTCGCGCAGCCGCGCAAGGGCTACGTGCTGCTGAACGTCGAGCCGGAATTCGACACGGCCGATCCGGCGCAGGCGCTTGCCGCGCTGAACCAGGCTGAAATGGTCGTCGTGATGTCGCCGTTCAAGCACGGCCTCGATTACGCGGACGTCGTGCTGCCGATCGCTCCGTTCACGGAAACGGCCGGTACGTACGTGAACGCCGAAGGCTCGGTGCAGAGCTTCAACGGCGTCGTGCGCCCGCTCGGCGACACGCGTCCGGCGTGGAAGGTGCTGCGCGTGCTTGGCAGTCTCCTCGGCCTGCCGAACTTCGAATACGAGACCGCCGAAGAAGTGCGTCTTGCCGCGCTCGGCGATGCCGGCGTCGCGGGCAGCCTGTCGAACAAGACGTCGGTCGCGCCGGTGCGCGTTGCGGCGAATGCCGCGAACGGCAGCTTCGAGCGTCTCGCCGATGTGCCGATCTATCATGCCGACGCACTCGTGCGCCGCGCGGGTGCGCTGCACCTGACGGCTGCCGCGAAGGCGGCGAACGTCGCAGCCCTGCCGGCCGCGCTGTTCGACAAGCTGGGCTTGAAGGAAGGCGACGCGGTGCGCGTGCGCCAGGGCGAGCGTGCGGTGCAGTTGCCGGCCGTGCGCGACGCGAATCTTGCGGAGACGGTCGTTCGCGTGTCGGCGGCAACGCCTGCCGGCGCAGCGCTCGGCAGCCTGTTCGGTGAACTGGTGGTGGAGAAGGCGTAAATGAGCTTGTTCGATACGATCAACGCGGGCGGGGCCCAGCTTCTCGGCTTCGCGTGGCCGACGGTGTGGGCACTCGTGCGCATCCTCGTCGTCGCCGTCGTCATCCTGCTGTGCGTCGCGTACCTGATTCTGTGGGAACGCAAGCTGATTGGCTGGATGCACGTGCGTCTCGGCCCGAACCGCGTCGGCCCCGGCGGCTTGTTGCAGCCGATCGCCGACGTGCTGAAGCTGCTGCTGAAGGAAGTCATTCAGCCGAGCGCCGCTAGCCGCTGGCTCTACCTGGTCGCGCCGATCATGACCGTCGTGCCGGCGTTTGCCGTGTGGGCAGTGATCCCGTTCCAGGCCGAAGCCGTGCTCGCGAACGTGAACGCCGGCCTGCTGTATGCGATGGCGATCTCGTCGATCGGCGTGTACGCGGTGATTCTCGCCGGCTGGGCGTCGAACTCGAAGTACGCGTTCCTCGGTGCGATGCGCGCAGCAGCCCAGATGGTTTCGTACGAAATCTCGATGGGCTTCGCACTGGTGCTCGTGCTGATGACGGCAGGCAGCCTGAACCTGTCGGAAATCGTCGGCTCGCAACAGCACGGCTTCTTCGCCGGCCACGGCGTGAACTTCCTGTCGTGGAACTGGCTGCCGCTGCTGCCGGCGTTCGTCGTCTACTTCGTGTCGGGCATCGCCGAAACGAACCGTCACCCGTTCGACGTGGTGGAAGGCGAGTCGGAAATCGTCGCGGGTCACATGATCGATTACTCGGGTATGGCGTTCGCGCTGTTCTTCCTCGCCGAGTACATCAACATGATCGTGATCTCGGCGCTGGCCGCGACGCTGTTCCTCGGCGGCTGGGATGCGCCGTTCGAATTCCTGTCGTTCATTCCGGGCATCTTCTGGCTGGTGCTGAAGGTATTCGCGCTGCTGTCGGTGTTCATCTGGGTTCGCGCGACGTTCCCGCGCTACCGTTACGACCAGATCATGCGCCTGGGCTGGAAGGTGTTCCTGCCCGTCACGGTGATCTGGGTGGTCGTGGTCGGCTTCTGGATGATGTCGCCGCTCAACATCTGGGTGAAGTAAAGATCGGACGAAATCATGACGGCAATCCAACACTTCTTTAAGACCTTCTTCCTGACGGAGCTGCTGAAGGGGCTCGCGCTGACCGGCCGTTACACGTTCCGGCGCAAGTTCACCGTGCAGTTCCCGGAAGAGAAGACCCCGATTTCGCCGCGTTTCCGCGGGCTGCATGCACTGCGCCGCTACGAGAACGGCGAAGAGCGCTGCATCGCGTGCAAGCTCTGCGAGGCCGTGTGCCCCGCACTGGCGATCACGATCGAATCGGAAACGCGCGCGGACAATACGCGCCGCACGACGCGCTACGACATCGACCTGACGAAGTGCATCTTCTGCGGTTTCTGCGAAGAGAGCTGCCCGGTCGATTCGATCGTCGAGACGCAGATTCTCGAGTACCACGGCGAAAAGCGCGGCGACCTGTATTTCACGAAGGAAATGCTGCTCGCAGTGGGCGATCGTTACGAGAAGGACATCGCAGCGGCGAAGGCTGCCGACGCGCCGTATCGTTGATTGTGTTTGCAGTGCCGGCCCGGCATCAACGGGCCAGCCGCCGCGACGGGTGCGGGCGTCCCGCAAGCCGCGCCTGACTATGGCCTAACGATGAACCGGTAATCATGGAATTCACGACCGTACTGTTCTACATCTTCGCGCTGCTCCTGGTGGTATCAGGGTTGAAGGTGATCACTTCGCGCAACCCGGTGGCGTCTGCGCTTTTCCTTGTGCTGGCGTTCTTCAACGCCGCCGCGATCTGGATGCTGCTGGAAGCGGAGTTCCTTGCGATCCTGCTGGTGCTGGTGTACGTGGGCGCGGTGATGGTGCTGTTCCTGTTCGTCGTGATGATGCTGGACATCAACGTCGATTACCTGCGTCGCGACTTCAAGCGCTTCGTGCCGATGGCAACGGTGGTCGGCGCGATCATCGTGGTCGAGACCGCGCTGATCCTGTGGCGCGGCTACGGCGACACGCACTCGGCGCATGCGATGGCGACGGGCGCGATGGCCGACTGGTCGAACACGCGACTGATCGGCAAGGTGATCTACACCGACTACATCTTCGCGTTCGAAATCGCCGGCCTCGTGCTGCTGGTCGCGATCATCGCCGCGATCGGGCTGACCGAGCGCAAGGGCAAGGACAGCAAGCGCCAGCGCGTGTCGGATCAGGTCAAGGTGCGTCGCGCCGACCGCGTGCGCCTCGTGAAGATGGAAGCGGAAAAGCCGCAGCCGGAAACGGCGCAGAGCGAAGCCGGTACGAGCACCAACGGCTAAGCGGAGGAAAAAGAAAACCATGTTGACTCTTGCTCACTACCTCGTGCTCGGCGCGATCCTCTTTGCGATCGCGATCGTCGGGATCTTTCTCAACCGCCGCAACATCATCATCATCCTGATGGCGATCGAACTGATGCTGCTGGCGGTGAACACCAACTTCGTCGCGTTTTCTCACTACCTCGGCGATATACACGGCCAGATCTTCGTGTTCTTCGTGTTGACCGTCGCAGCAGCGGAAGCGGCGATCGGTCTCGCGATTCTGGTGACCCTGTTCCGTAAGCTCGACACGATCAATGTCGAGGATCTCGATCAGCTCAAGGGCTAATTTCAGGTAACGCTGTTATGTCAACGACACTCAATGAAAACCTGCTGCTGGCGATTCCGCTCGCTCCGCTGGCCGGCTCGCTGATTGCGGGGCTGTTCGGGAACGCTGTAGGGCGTAAGGGCGCACACCGGATCACGATCCTCGGCGTATTGATCGCGTTTCTGCTGTCGGCGAAAGTCTTCCTCGACGTGATGGGGGGCGCGAGCTTCAACGCGACCATCTATCAATGGATGAACGTCGGCTCGCTGAAACTTGAAATCGGTTTCCTCGTCGATTCGCTGACCGCGATGATGATGGTCGTCGTGACCTTCGTCTCGCTGATGGTGCACATCTACACGATCGGCTACATGTCGGAAGAAGACGGCTACCAGCGCTTCTTCTCGTACATCTCGCTGTTCACGTTCTCGATGCTGATGCTCGTGATGAGCAACAACTTCCTGCAGCTGTTCTTCGGCTGGGAAGCGGTGGGTCTGGTGTCGTACCTGCTGATCGGCTTCTACTTCACGCGTGAAAGCGCGATCTACGCGAACATGAAGGCGTTCCTCGTGAACCGCGTGGGCGACTTCGGCTTCCTGCTGGGCATCGGCCTGCTGCTCGCGTTCGCGGGTTCGATGAACTACGGCGAAGTGTTCGCGAAGCGCGCGGAGCTCGCGAGCCTGCACTTCCCGGGCACCGACTGGGGCCTGCTGACCGTCGCCTGTATCTGCCTGTTCATCGGCGCGATGGGCAAGTCGGCACAATTCCCGCTGCACGTGTGGCTGCCTGACTCGATGGAAGGCCCGACCCCGATTTCCGCGCTGATTCACGCGGCGACGATGGTGACGGCCGGCATCTTCATGGTGGCGCGCATGTCGCCGCTGTTCGAGCTGTCGGACGCCGCGCTGTCGTTCATCACGGTGATCGGCGCGATCACGGCGCTGTTCATGGGCTTCCTCGGCATCATTCAGAACGACATCAAGCGTGTCGTCGCGTACTCGACGCTGTCGCAGCTCGGCTACATGACGGTTGCGCTCGGCGTGTCCGCTTACCCGGTCGCCGTGTTCCACCTGATGACGCACGCGTTCTTCAAGGCGCTGCTGTTCCTCGGCGCCGGTTCGGTGATCATCGGCATGCACCACGACCAGGATATGCGCAACATGGGCGGCCTGCGCAAGTACATGCCGATCACGTGGATCACGTCGCTCGTCGGTTCGCTGGCGCTGATCGGTACGCCGTTCTTCGCGGGCTTCTACTCGAAGGACTCGATCATCGACGCCGTGAAGCTGTCGAACCTGCCGGGTTCGGGCTTCGCATACTTCGCGGTGGTCGCGAGCGTGTTCGTCACGGCGCTGTACTCGTTCCGCATGTACTTCCTGGTGTTCCACGGCGAAGAGCGTTTCCGCAAGCCGAAGCATCCGGAATCGCCGATGGGCATGGCGGCCGCACACGGTCACGACGATCACGGCCATGGCCACGGTCATGACGAACACGCGCACGAGCCGCACGAGACCCCGTGGGTCGTGTGGGTGCCGCTGGTCCTGCTGGCGATCCCGTCGGTGATCATCGGTGCGATCGCGGTCGGCCCGATGCTGTTCGGCGACTTCTTCCAGCACGGCGTCGCGTTCGACAAGGTGATCTTCATCGGCGCGAACCATCCGGCACTGGCCGAAATGGCCGAGGAGTTCCACGGCTGGGTGGGCATGGGCCTGCACTCGGTGTCGGGCCTGCCGGTGTGGCTGGCGCTCGCCGGCGTGGTTGTCGCGTGGTTCCTGTACCTGAAGCGTCCGGAACTGCCGGCGTCGATCCGCCGCGCGTGCGGTCCGATCTACACGCTGCTCGACAACAAGTACTACATGGACAAGATCAACGAGGTGGTGTTCGCCCGTGGTTCGGTGGCGCTCGGCCGAGGCCTGTGGAAGGAGGGGGACGTCGTGGTGATCGACGGCCTCGTGAACGGCAGCGCCCGGTTCATCGGCTGGTTCGCCAGCGTGATCCGCTTCCTGCAATCCGGTTACATCTATCACTACGCGTTCGCCATGATCATCGGCATGCTGGGGCTCCTGACCCTGTTTGTGACGCTGGGCGGCAAATAAGACGGGGGACAACTTAATGCACGCTTTTCCGATTCTCAGTACCGCGATCTGGCTGCCGATCGTTTTCGGCCTCCTCGTGCTCGTGGTGGGTAACGACAGAAAGCCGGGGACGGCCCGCTGGGTCGCGCTGATCGGTTCGCTGCTCGGGCTCGCGGTCACGATTCCGCTGATCACGGGCTTCGACTCGAGCACGGCAGCGCTGCAGTTCGTCGAGCATTCGACCTGGATCGAACGCTTCGACATCTCGTATCACCTGGGGGTCGACGGCCTGTCGATGTGGTTCGTGGTGCTGACCGCGCTGATCACGGTAATCGTCGTGATCGCCGCGTGGGAAGTGATCACCGAGAACGTCGCGCAGTACCTCGCGGCGTTCCTGATCCTCTCGGGGATCATGATCGGCGTGTTCTCGTCGGCCGACGGCCTGCTGTTCTACGTGTTCTTCGAAGCGACCCTGATCCCGATGTACATCATCATCGGTGTGTGGGGCGGTCCGAATCGCGTGTATGCGGCATTCAAGTTCTTCCTGTACACGCTGGCCGGTTCGCTGCTGATGCTGGTCGCGCTGATCTACCTGTACACGCAGACGCATTCGTTCGACCTCGCGACGTGGCAGGACGCGAAGATCGCGATGACGCCGCAGATCCTGCTGTTCATCGCGTTCTTCCTCGCGTTCGCGGTGAAGGTGCCGATGTGGCCGGTGCACACCTGGCTGCCGGACGCGCACGTGGAAGCGCCGACGGGCGGCTCGGTCGTGCTGGCAGCGATCATGCTGAAGCTCGGCGCGTACGGTTTCCTGCGTTTCTCGCTGCCGATCACGCCTGACGCAAGCCACTTCCTGGCGCCGGTCGTGATCACGCTGTCGCTGATCGCGGTGATCTACATCGGCCTCGTCGCGATGGTGCAGGCCGACATGAAGAAGCTGGTCGCGTATTCGTCGATCGCGCACATGGGCTTCGTCACGCTCGGTTTCTTCATCTTCAACCAGCTCGGCGTCGAAGGCGCGATCATCCAGATGATCTCGCACGGCTTCGTGTCGGGTGCGATGTTCCTGTGTATCGGTGTGCTGTACGACCGCCTGCACTCGCGCCAGATCGCCGACTACGGCGGCGTCGTGAACGTGATGCCGAAGTTCGCGGCGTTCGCGATGCTGTTCTCGATGGCCAACTGCGGCCTGCCGGGCACCTCGGGTTTCGTCGGCGAGTTCATGGTGATTCTCGCAGCCGTCCAGTACAACTTCTGGATCGCGTTCGGCGCAGCGTTCACGCTGATCCTCGGCGCCGCCTACACGCTGTGGATGTACAAGCGCGTGTACTTCGGCGCGGTTGCGAACGATCACGTTGCCAAGCTGAAGGACATCGGCCGTCGCGAGTTCCTGATGCTGGCCGTGCTTGCCGCGTTCACGCTGTTGATGGGCCTGTATCCGAAGCCTTTCACCGACGTGATGCACGTTTCCGTGGAAAACCTCCTCTCCCACGTCGCGCAGTCCAAGCTGCCGCTGGCGCAGTAATCGCGAGCGGAGGAAATCAAAATCATGAATGCTCCTATGAATGTCCTGTTGCCTGACGCGCTGGTGATGGTCGCCATCGTCGTCGCATGGCTGAACGACACCTTTACGGGTGCCGCCGGCCGCCGCCTCACCTATCTGATCGCGGTGGTTTCGTCGGTCGTCGCAGGCGTATGGTTCGCCGTGCAGGCGCTGGATCCGCAGCAGTACTACTTCTTCTCGCGGATGGTCGTCGTCGACTCGTTCGCGAGCATGATGAAGGCCGTCGTGTCGATCGGCTTCGCGGTCACGCTCGTCTATTCGCGCAAGTACCTCGAAGACCGCGACATGTTCCGCGGCGACGTGTTCCTGCTCGGCATGTTCTCGCTGCTCGGTCAGCTGGTGATGGTGTCGGGCAACA
This sequence comes from Burkholderia sp. IDO3, assembly GCF_003366075.1. Classification (NCBI taxonomy): domain Bacteria; kingdom Pseudomonadati; phylum Pseudomonadota; class Betaproteobacteria; order Burkholderiales; family Burkholderiaceae; genus Burkholderia; species Burkholderia sp. IDO3. The sequence goes on along the minus strand of NZ_CP028963.1, from coordinate 2,570,865 downwards.
ACTTCCTGACGCTGTACCTCGGCCTCGAACTGATGTCGCTGTCGCTGTACGCGATCATCGCGCTGCGCCCCGATGCCACGCAGTCGAGCGAAGCCGCGATGAAGTACTACGTGCTGGGCGCGCTCGCGTCGGGCTTCGTGCTGTACGGCATCTCGATGCTCTACGGCGCGACCGGCTCGCTCGAGCTGGGCGAGGTGTACAAGGCGGTCGGCGGCAACACCGACGCTGCCGTGCTGATGTTCGGCGTGATCTTCATCGTCGCCGGTATCGCGTTCAAGCTCGGCGCCGTGCCGTTCCACATGTGGGTGCCGGACGTCTACCAGGGCGCACCGACCGCGATGACGCTGTTCGTCGGCGGCGGCCCGAAGGTTGCCGCGTTCGCGTGGGGCCTGCGCTTCCTGGTGATGGGCCTGCTGCCGCTCGCGCAGAACTGGCAGACCGCGCTCGTGATTCTCGCCGCGCTGTCGCTGATCGTCGGTAACATCACCGGTATCGTCCAGCGCAACATCAAGCGGATGCTCGCGTACTCGGCGATCTCGAACATGGGCTTCGTGCTGCTCGGCCTGCTCGCCGGCATCGTGAAGGGCGACGCGGCCGCACCGGCGGGTGCGTACAGCTCGGCGATGTTCTACGCGATCGTCTATCTGATCACGACGCTGGGTTCGTTCGGCGTGGTGATGCTGCTCGCGCGCCGCGATTTCGAGGCGGAAACGATCGACGACTTCAAGGGTCTCAACAAGCGCAGCCCGGTGTTCGCGTTCGTGATGATGGTCATGATGTTCTCGCTGGCCGGCATTCCGCCGACCGTCGGCTTCTACGCGAAGCTCGCCGTGCTCGAGGCGACCGTCAACGCGGGTCTGACGTGGCTGGCCGTGCTGGCCGTGATCACGTCGCTGTTCGGCGCGTTCTACTACCTGCGTATCGTCAAGCTGATGTACTTCGATGCGCCGCAGGACACGGCTCCGATCACCGGCGACTTCTGCAAGCGCACGCTGCTCGTGGTGAACGGTCTCGCGGTTGTCGTGCTCGGCCTGATCCCGAGCCCGCTGCTGACGGCCTGCCTGCAGGCAATTCGTCACACGCTGCCGCTGTAATGTCGGCAGCCGGCTGGTTCATTGTGCTGTTGGCGTTCGTATGCGCCAACGTGCCGTTCCTGAACCAACGCGTCTTCGCCGTCGTGCCGATCGGTGCGGCGAAGAAGAGCGCGTGGGTTCGGATCGGCGAGCTGATCGTGCTGTATTTCATCGTCGGCGCACTCGGCTTCTGGCTCGAGTCGCGCGCCGGCAACCGCTTCGAACAAGGCTGGCAGTTCTACGCGATCACGTTCAGTCTGTTCGTCGTGTTCGCGTTCCCCGGCTTCACGTTCCAGTATCTAGTCAAACGACGCTGACCGGCCTTCGGCCGTCGCGTGCCCACTTCCCCGGAGCAGCCCGATGGCCGAACTACCCAATCACGATGCCGCACTGACCGAAACCTGCGTCGAGAGCGAGGCGATTTTCGAAGGCTCGTTCCTCAAGCTCAAGCGCGATACCGTCCGCCTGCCGGACGGCAAGCAAGCCACGCGCGAATACGTCCAGCACCCGGGCGCCGTGATGGTGATCCCGTTGTTCGACGACGGCCGCGTGCTGATGGAAAGCCAGTATCGCTATCCGATCGGCAAGGTCATGGCCGAATTTCCGGCCGGCAAGCTCGACCCGAACGAAGGTGCGCTCGCCTGCGCGGTGCGAGAGCTGCGCGAAGAAACCGGCTACACGGCGCGCGAATACGTGTTCCTGGCCCGGATCCACCCGATCATTTCCTACTCGACCGAATTCATCGACCTGTACCTTGCACGCGGGCTGACCGCCGGCGAGCGCAAGCTCGACGAAGGCGAGTTTCTCGAAACCTTCACGGCGACGCAGGCCGACCTGCAGGAATGGGTGCGCACGGGCCAGATCACCGACGTGAAGACGATCATCGGCACGATGTGGCTCGACAAGGTGCTGTCAGGCACGTGGCCGCTCGGCCCGGTTCAGAAGCCCTGACGGCACGTCAGCGGCGGGCAGGGCGCCGCGTTACAATCGTATGACGCGGCCGCCTCCGGCCGCGCGATCCTGGTTTAGCACGATCGTTCACAAAAGCGCTTTTTGCGCTACACTCGTCACACGCCCTGATTCAGCATGAAGGTCCTCGATTTACAGTGCCCGCACGGTCATCGGTTCGAAGGCTGGTTCGCTTCCGCCGATGAGTTCGAAGCGCAGTTGTCCCGCAAGCTGGTCGAATGCCCGGTGTGCGGGACGACCGAGATCAACCGGATGCCGTCGGCGCCGCGCCTGAACCTGTCTGGCGCGACGCAGGCCAAGCCGGCCGATCCGCGTGCGCTCCAGGCGCAGGCGATGCGTGCGCTGCGTGAGGTGCTGGAGAAGACCGAGAACGTGGGCGAGCGCTTCGCCGAGGAAGCGCGGCGCATCCATTACAACGAGGCGCCCGCGCGCAGCATTCGTGGCGTCACGACGCCGGAGGATGCGCAGTCCCTCGCCGAAGAAGGCATCGAAGTGATGCCGTTGCCGATTCCTGCCGCGCTGAAAGAACCGCTGCAATGACGTACGCAGCGTGTCCTCGCCGGGCCGGACGGCCGCGGCCAGGAGACACTGCGCATGGATCTGGATTATTCCCCCGCCGACGACGCATTCCGCGTTGACGTCCGCGCCTGGCTCGAGGCGAATCTGCCTCACGCACTGCGCGCCAAAGTACTCGATCACAAACGACTCGGCCGCGAGGACTTCGCGAGCTGGCACCGCATTCTCGGCCAGCGCGGCTGGTCCGCGCCTGCCTGGCCGACCGAATACGGCGGCCCGGGCTGGAACGCGACGCAGCGGCACATCTGGGACGAGGAGTGCGCGCGCATCGGCGCGCCGACCGTGCTGCCGTTCGGCGTGTCGATGGTCGCACCGGTGCTGATGAAATACGGCAGCGAAGCGCAGAAGCGCCATTACCTGCCGCGCATTCTCGACGGTACCGACTGGTGGTGCCAGGGCTACTCGGAGCCGGGCTCCGGGTCGGATCTCGCGTCGCTGCGCACGCGTGCCGAGCGCCACGGCGACCACTACGTCGTCAACGGTCAGAAGACCTGGACGACGCTCGGCCAGTATGCCGACATGATGTTCTGCCTCGTGCGTACCGACCCGGCGGCGAAGAAGCAGGAGGGCATCTCGTTCCTGCTGATCGACATGAAGACGCCCGGCATCACGGTGCGCCCGATCATCACGCTCGACGAGGACCACGAGGTCAACGAGGTGTTCTTCGAGGACGTGAAGGTGCCCGTCGAGAACCTCGTCGGCGACGAAAACCGCGGCTGGACCTACGCGAAGTACCTGCTGGGCCACGAGCGTACCGGCATCGCGCGCGTCGGCGCGTCCAAGCGCGAGCTCGTGTTCCTGAAGCGCGTGGCGTCGAACCAGCGCAAGAACGGCAAGCCGTTGCTTGCCGACCCCGTGTTCGCCGCGAAGGTCGCGGCGCTCGAAGTCGAGCTGATGGCGCTCGAGGTGACGGTGCTGCGCGTCGTGAGCCGCGAGACGAGCGGCAAGGGGCCGGGCCCCGAGGCGTCGATGCTGAAGATCAAGGGTACCGAAGTGCAGCAGGCGCTCACCGAACTGATGTTCGAGGCGATCGGTCCACTTGCCGCACCGTTCGACGTGCCGTTCCTCGAAGGCGAGCGTGAGCACGGCATCGCGGGCGACGACGATGCGGCGCCGCTCGCCGCGTACTACTTCAACTATCGGAAGACCTCGATCTACGGCGGTTCGAACGAGATTCAGAAGAACATCATCGCGCAGATGATTCTGGGGCTGTGAGCCGGCCGCGACGCATGGGGCGAGAGTCGGGCGCCAAAGCGCCGCTCTGGCCAACAGGAGACAACGATGGATTTCAGCTTTACCGATGAGCAGCAGCAATTCGCCGACGCGCTGCGTCGTTATCTCGGCGAGCAATACGGGTTCGACGCGCGCCAGGCCATCGTGCGCAGCGACGCGGGCGTGTCGGACACGCAATGGAGCGCGTTTGCGGAACTCGGGTTGACCGCGTTGCCGGTGCCGGACGCGCAAGGCGGATTCGGCGGCGGTCCGGTCGACATGCTGGTCGCGATGCAGGCGCTCGGCCGCGCACTCGTCGTCGAGCCGTACTGGGCGACGGCGGTCGGCATCGAGGCGCTGCGTGTCGCGGGTTCCGGCACGGGCGACGATGCCGCGTTGCTGGAGGCCGTCGCGCAGGGGCAGAAGCGGCTGGCGGTCGCATTCCACGAACCGCGGGCGCGCTACGATCTGTACGAACTCGATACGCATGCACATGAACAGGGCGGCACGTACCGGTTGACCGGCACCAAGTCGGTCGTTCAGCATGGTGCACAGGCGCATGCGTGGATCGTGCCCGCGCGCGTCGATGGCGGCGGCATCGGTCTGTTCGTCGTCGAGCGCGATGCAGCGGGCGCGCAGGCGATCGACTACCGGACGATCGACGGGCAGCGCGCCGCGACCATCGAACTGAACGAAACGCCGGCGCGGCTGCTCGCGGGCGGTGCGCGCGATGCGGCCGCACTCGAGCAGATCGCCGACTATGCGACCTTCCTGCTGTGCGCGGAAGCGGTCGGCGCGCTCGACGAACTGAACCGGGCGACGGTCGAATACACGAAGACGCGCGAGCAGTTCGGCGTACCGATCGCGCGTTTCCAGGCGCTGCAGCACCGGATGGTCGACATGCTGATCCATGCGGAGCAGGCGCGTTCGCTGACTTACCTGGCCGCGGTGCGTTACGCGGCCGGCGACGCCGATGCACGCCGCAAGGCGGTTTCGGCCGCGAAGGCACGCGTCGGCGCAGCCGCGCGCTTCGTCGGCCAGCAGGCGGTGCAATTGCACGGCGGCATGGGCGTGACCAACGACGTTGCCGCCGCGCATCTGTTCAAGCGGCTGTCGATCATCGAAACGACACTGGGCGACACCGATCATCACCTTGCGCGCATTGCGGCACTGCCGGATTTCGCGCAAGCCGACGCGGCATGACGGCGACGCGCGAGCGCGCCACAGGAGATATACAGTGGGTATCAGTTACGAAGATCTGGCGGTAGGCAGCAACACGGAGATCGGCCGCTACACGTTCGAGGCCGACGACATCAAGGCGTTCGCGCAACGCTACGATCCGCAGCCGTTCCACCTCGACGAGGAAGCCGGCAAGGCATCGCCGTTCGGCGGACTGGTCGCGAGCGGCTGGCATACGTGTTCGGTGTTCATGAGCCTGCTCATCAAGAAGCTGGGGCCGGACTCGACCAGCATGGGGTCGCCCGGCATCGACTCGATTCGCTGGCTCAAACCCGTGCGCGCGGGCGATACGATCACGATGTACCAGAAGATCCACGACAAACGCGTGTCGGCGAGCAAGCCCGATCGCGGCATCGTGTCGACGGAGTGGGTCGGCATCAACGGCGACGGCGAGACCGTGATCACCGTGCATACCAAGGTGATCTTCGGGTTGCGTCATCCGGAAGGGGCGAACGCATGACGGACGTGACATTGCCGTTGATCGCGTCACCCGAGGCGCTGCATGCGCGGGTCGGTGCGGAGCCGCTCGCGAGCGGCTGGGTCGAGATCGACCAGCCGCGCGTGGATCGCTTCGCCGACGCAACGGGCGATCACCAGTGGATTCACGTCGATCCCGAGCGCGCACGCAAGGAGTCGCCGTTCGGCGGTCCGATCGCGCACGGGTTCCTGACGCTGTCGCTGATTCCGGCGCTGATGGTCGACGCGATGCGCTTCGAGCAGAAGATGGGCGTGAACTACGGACTGAATCGCGTGCGGTTTCTGAAGCCGGTGCCGGTCGGCACACGCGTGCGCGCGTTGTTCGCGGTGAAGGAAACCTCGGAAGCCGCGCAGGGCGGCGTACAGGTGACGTGGTCGGTGTCGGTGCAGGCAGAGCGCCCCGACGCACCGCTGCTCGTTTGTGCGGCGGAGTTCATCACGCTGCATTACTTCTGACGCACGCAGCGGCATCCACGGATGCCGCTGCGTCGTCCGGCGCATGTTCGTTCAGTGCTTCGCGTATTGCGTTGCGCCGAACAGCACCTCGCGCGCCTTGTCGTCCTGCAATGCCTTGCGCAGCGATGCGAGCACTTCGACGCCGCGCTGCACGGCCGGTCGCGCGGCGATCGCCTCGTGCCAACGCTTCACGTTCGGCAGTTCGTCGAGCACGATGCCCTGGTTCTGCCATGAACGCGTCCACGGGAACGTCGCGATGTCCGCGATCGTATACGCGTCGCCGGCGAGATATTCGGATTCGCCAAGGCGTTTTTCCATGACGTTGTACAGGCGCTTCGCTTCGTTCGTGTAGCGATTGACCGCATATTCGATCTTCTCCGGCGCGTACAGGCGGAAGTGGTGCGCTTGTCCGAGCATCGGGCCGACGCCGCCCATCTGGAACATCAGCCATTCGAGTGTCGCGTAGCGCGCGGCCGGATCGGTCGGCAGGAACTTGCCGGTTTTTTCCGCGAGGTAGACGAGGATCGCGCCCGATTCGAACAGCGAGATCGGCTTGCCGCCGGGCCCGTCCGGATCGACGATCGCGGGGATCTTGTTGTTCGGGCTGATTTTCAGGAATTCGGGCTTGAACTGGTCGCCGGCGCCGATATCGACCGGGTGTGCACGATACGCGAGGCCGGTTTCCTCGAGCATGATGTGTACCTTGTGGCCGTTCGGGGTCGCCCAGCTGTAGACGTCGATCATCTCAACTCCTTCATGGCATGCGCGAAAACGGCGCCGACGGGGCGCCGCGACAGGCGGTCATTAGAGCATGGATCGACGCGGGCTGCAGACGGCGGGAACGTGCGGCTGCGTGGCTGCGCCTGCGTGCCGTTGCGGCAGCGTCGACGCTGTTCGAACGGCGTCGACGCGCCGGATCAGCGTTTGTAGCGAGGCTGACGCTTCTCGAGAAATGCGGTGATGCCTTCGAACGCGTCCGCATGATGCAGCGATGCGACGAAGTGATCGCGCTCGGTGCCGAGATGCGCTTCGAGCGGCTGCGCGGTTGCATCGTCGAGCAGCGACTTGATACGCGTGAGTGCGTTCGGCGAGATGCCGGCGAGCGAGTCGGCCCACGCGAGCGCGTCGGACAGCGCCGCGCCGGGTATGGCGAGGCGATTGACGACGCCGAGCGCATGCAGGCGTTCGGCCGCGACCGGTTTGCCTTCGAACAGGATTTCGGCGGCAAGCGCGCGCGGCAACGCACGGGCGAGGAACCACGAACCGCCGCCATCGGGCGTGAGGCCGACGCGCGCATACGACATCACGAACTTCGCGTCATGCGCGGCAACGATCAAGTCGCAAGCGAGTGCGAGCGAGAAGCCCGCGCCGGCGGCCGCGCCTTCGACCGCCGCGATCACGGGTTTCGTCGATGCGCGGATCGCGCTGATCCACGCAGCGAGCTGGTCGATGCTGTCGGCCTGGTAGGACGGATCCTTCGAACGGTTGTCGAGCAGCCGGTTCAGGTTGCCGCCCGCGCAAAAGAAACGATCGGCCCCCGTGAGCACGACGGCGCGAATCGCGGGATCGCGCTCGGCGGTAGCGAGCGCTTCGACGCCGGCCGCGTACATGTCGGGATGCAGCGCGTTGCGCGCACCGGGATTGGACAGCGTGAGGACGAGCGTCGATTCGCTCTCGGGCGGACGCGAAGCCAGCAGTTCAGCGCTCATGCGAGTGTGTCTCCATCGGATGGTGCGGCTGCGGTGCCGTGCATTGCGCGCGTGCCGGCGCATGCACATGAAGGTGTTGCTGCAGCGGATGCAATGTTGTCATGACGGACGCGAAACTGCTTTAGACTAGCACGAACGTGCTTTTCAGCGCGACGCATCCCGATGCGGCCGGTATCGCAGCGGCCGCGCTTCGCAACGAAGGAGACTCCGATGCTACAGCTGTGCGGTATTCCGTTGTCCAACTACTACAACAAGGTGAAGTTCGTTCTGCTCGAGCACGACATCCCGTTCGAGGAAGTGACATGCGGTCTGCCGATTAGCGATCCGGCACTGCTCGTCGATTCGCCGCTCGGCAAGATTCCGTTCGTGAAGACCGAAGAGGGCGCGCTGTTCGAATCGCAGGTGATCGTCGAGTACCTGGCCGCGCGTTATCCCGAGAAAGCCATTTTCCCGCCGAGCCCGTTTGCCGCCGCAAAGGTGCGTGAGCTCGTCGAGACGCTCGAGCTGTATCTCGAATGGACCGCGCGCGAGGTTTATACGGAGGCGTTTTTCGGCGGCAAGGTCAGCGACGGCATGAAGGCGCATGTCGAGAAGCGCTTGCCGCGCGCGATCGATGCGTTCAAGCGGATGGCGCAGTTCTCGCCTTACGTGCTCGGCGATTCGTTCAGCCTCGCCGACATCGCCGCGTCGATTCATCTGCCGGTGATCGGGATGGCGACGAAGGCGATATACGGCCGCGATTTCCTGGTCGACGCGGGGATCGACTGGAAGGTGCACGCGAAGATGGTCGGCGAGCGGCCGGCCGCGCAGCGCGTGGCGGCCGATCGCAAGGCGTATATGGAGGCGATGACCGCCGCGCGTTCGTAGTAAGCGCGGCCCGGGCGCGGCGCAGCGCCGCGCCTGACTTACAGGCGCGCGAGCCGTTCGAGTGCGGCCGCGAGCGTGCTTTCCTGCTTGGCGAAGCAGAAGCGCACGACGCCCGATTCGTGCGGCGCGTGATAGAACGCCGACACCGGAATCGCGGCCACGCCGATCTCCGACGTGAGCCACTTCGAGAACTCGGCTTCCGGCAGGTCGCTGATCGCCGAATAGTCGACACACTGGAAGTACGTGCCCGGGCACGGCAGCAGCTTGAAGCGCGTGCGCTCGAGGCCGGCGCGGAAGAAGTCGCGCTTCTTCTGGTAGAAGTCGGGCAGCGTCAGGTACGGCGCCGGGTCGCGCAGATAGTCGGCGAGCCCGATCTGCATCGGCGTGTTCACCGTGAACACGTTGAACTGATGGACCTTGCGAAACGCCGCGGTCAGTGCGGCAGGCGCCGCGACATAGCCGACCTTCCAGCCCGTCACGTGATAGGTCTTCCCGAAGCTCGACACGATGAAGCTGCGCGCGGCCAGTTCCGGGTAGCGCGCGACGCTCTCGTGCCGTGCGCCGTCGTAGACCATGTGCTCGTAGACCTCGTCCGACAGGATCAGTACGTTGGTGCCGCGCACGATCTCCTCGAGCTTGCGCATGTCGGCCTCGCGCCACACGGTGCCGGTGGGGTTGTGCGGCGTGTTGATCATGATCATCCGTGTCTTCGGCGTGATCGCGGCGGCGAGCCGATCGAACGGGATCACATAGTCGGGCGCTTCGAGCGTGACGAATACCGGTTTGCCGCCCGCGAGTTCGATCGACGGCAGGTAGCTGTCGTAGGTCGGTTCGACGACGATCACTTCGTCGCCCGGATGCACGGCGCACAGGATTGCCGTCAGCAGCGCCTGCGTCGCGCCGGCCGTCACCGTGATCTCGGTGGCCGGATCGTAGCGCCGGCCGTACATCTGCGCGATCTTGTCGGCGATCGCGTCGCGCAACGGTGCGACCCCTGCCATCGGCGGATACTGGTTGTGGCCGTTGCGCATCGCGGTCGCGACCGCGTCGACGATGCGCGGATCGCAGTCGAAATCGGGGAAGCCCTGGCCGAGGTTCACGGCGCCTTTCTCGGCGGCGAGCGCGCTCATGACCGTGAAGATCGTCGTGCCGACGTTCGGCAGGCGCGAGGGGAAAACGGGAGTCGTAGGCATGTCGGAAGGAGCGTTCATCGATACGGTCGCAATCGGTGGCGCCAGGCGCGTCAGGCCGGCGTGGTGGTGTTGGCCGACGCGGCGTCGAGCGCGCAGGCCTCGGTAAACGGGGCGGGTTGCGCGATCCGGAAGCCGAAGTCGCGCGCGGTGCGCTTTGCGAGCTTGAGCAGCGCGCGATCCTTCGACACGAGCCATTCGGCCTGTGCGGCGCGGGCAAGCTCGAGAAACTTCTGATCGTCGCGATCCTTGCATTTCGGCAGCGGCGGCGCGTCGGCGTCGACGGGCGGCGGCTCCACGAGGCTCGTCAGGCGGGCGACGGTCGCGAGCGCCGCGGCCTTGTCGATTGCGCGCGACTGGAACTGCGGATAGTCGAGCACGAGTTCGAGCTCGTTCAGGCAGCGGCCGTCGATCACGGCGGCCAGCGTGCCGCGTTCGAGTGCCGCCCGGATCGGGCGTGTGGCAGGGTCGTCGAATACGAGTATGTCGATCCAGACGTTCGAGTCGAGTACGACGCGATGTGCGGCGTGTGGGGCGAGGGAGCGGGTCATTCGTTACAATCGGTGGTTTTCGTCTGACCGCAAGGCACGGCGTGCCAGCGAGCCTCTATGATAATCGTTCTCTCTCCAGCCAAATCCCTCGACTACGATACGCCCGCGCACGTGCCGTCTTACACGAAGCCTGCATTCGTCGACGACGCGTCGGAATTGATCGACGGCCTGCGCAAGCTGTCGCCGCAGGATATCGCGACGCTGATGGATATTTCCGATCCGCTCGCACGCCTGAACTTCCAGCGCTACGCGGACTGGTCGCCGGTCTTCACGCCGGCCAATGCGAAGCAGGCGGTGCTCGCATTCAATGGCGACGTGTACGAAGGGTTCGACGCGAAATCGCTGTCGGCCACTGATCTCGACTATGCGCAGCAGCACGTGCGCGTGTTGTCGGGCCTGTACGGGCTGCTGCGTCCGCTCGACCTGCTGCAGCCGTACCGGCTCGAAATGGGTACCCGTTTCGCGAACGCGCGCGGCAAGGATCTGTATGCGTTCTGGGGCGACCGGATCACGCGCGCGCTCAACGAACAGCTCGAGACACGCACCGGCGCGGCGCGCGTGTTGATCAACTGTGCGTCGACCGAGTACTTCAAGTCGGTCAAGCCGAAACTGCTGGCCGCGCCCGTCGTGACGCCGGTATTCGAGGACTGGAAGGGCGGCCGCTACAAGATCATCAGCTTCCACGCGAAGCGCGCACGCGGCCTGATGGCGCGCTATATCGTCGAGAATCGCATCGCCGACCCGGCGGCGCTGAAGGATTTCGCGGTGGAAGACTACGCGTTCGATGCAGCCGCATCGAACGATTCGACTTACGTATATCGCCGGCGAGTCGGCGAGTGACCCTGCCGGCCGTTCACGAGACGGCCGGCGCATGCATGCGGCCGGGCAGGCGGCAAACAGTCCGTTCCGGCCGCACCAGGAGAGATAGATGGCCCTTTCGATCACCAGCAATTTCGACGCGGGCGCAATCGACGTCGTGTCGTGCGACAGCCCGGACGCGATCCGGCTGCGCGTGCGCGGCGACAGCCGCTCGGAATTCGCGCAATGGTTCTACTATCGCCTGACGGGCGCGCGCGGCGAGCGGTGCGTGATGTCGTTCGAGAATGCCGCCGAGTGCGCGTATCCGTCCGGATGGCGCAACTACGGCGCGGTCGCGAGCTACGACCGGGTCGACTGGTTCCGCGTGCCGACGACGTTCGACGGCAAGACGATGACCATTGACCACACGCCTGAATTCGACAGCATCTACTACGCGTATTTCGAGCCATATTCGGAAGAGCGTCATGCGGCGTTTCTCGGTGCGGTCCAGCAGTTGCCGCAAGCGAGCGTCGTCGAGCTCGGACGCACGGTCGAGGGCCGTCCGATGTCGCTGCTGACGCTCGGCACGCCCGAAGTCGACGGCGCGCCGAAGAAGAAGGTGTGGATCATCGCGCGCCAGCATCCCGGCGAGACGATGGCCGAGTGGTTCGTCGAAGGGCTCGTCAAGCGTTTGGCCGGATGGGGCGACTGGGCGGGCGATCCGGTGGCGCGCAAGCTCTACGATCACGCGACGTTCTACATCGTCCCGAACATGAATCCGGACGGTAGCGTGCACGGCAACCTGCGCACCAACGCGGCAGGCGCGAACCTGAACCGCGAGTGGATGGCGCCCGACGCCGAGCGCAGCCCCGAAGTGCTGGCCGTGCGCGATGCGATCCATGCGATCGGCTGCGACATGTTCTTCGACATCCACGGCGACGAGGATCTGCCGTACGTGTTCGTCGCCGGTTCGGAGATGCTGCCGAGTTTTACCGAGCAGCAGGGCAAGGAGCAGGCCGCGTTCATCGAAGCATTCAAGGTCGCGAGCCCGGACTTCCAGACCGAGCATGGTTATGCGGCGAGCAAGTACAAGGAAGATGCGCTCAAGCTCGCATCGAAGTACATCGGTCATCAGTTCGGCTGCCTGTCGCTGACGCTCGAGATGCCGTTCAAGGACAATGCGAACCTGCCCGACGAGCGGGTTGGCTGGAACGGCGAGCGTAGCGCGGCGCTGGGTGCGGCCATGCTGGCGGCGATTCTCGTGCACGTCGAGAAGTTCGCGTAAGCGCGCTTTTGCTGAAATGAAAAAGGCCGGGGCATCATGCGATGCCCCGGCCTTTTTGCTTCTGTCGTTGCCGCTCCGTCGTATCAGGACTTCTTCGCGGTTCTCTTCTTCACGGCTTTCTTCTGGCCGCCTGATTTCTTCGCTGCAACCGCCTTCTTGCCGGTGCGGCCTGTTGCCTTGACCTTGCCGCGGTGCGATTTACCCTTGAATTTCTTCGTCGACGACGGGCGTTCAACGCGCGGCTTCAGCGGCGGAACAGGGTCGTTCCAGCTGAATGCAAGCATTTGCTGACCCACATAGCCGCAGCGAAATTTCAGCGGTGTCGGGTCGCTGCCGTCGCTATGGATGCCGAGGCCATCCACGGTAACGATGTTGTCGACCTTCACGCGCTGCTTGCCCTGATCGAACGAGTCGTTCCACGGCGTGATCGTGGCATTGCCGCTGTCGAATGCGTCCGGCGCGAAGTCGACACGATCGAAGGCCGACGACGTGCTGGCGATGAAGCTGCCGTGCGCCGCACAATCGGCAACGATCGGATCGGCATGCATCTCGTTGACGAATTTGTTGATCAGTTCGGAGCGCTGGTCGAGGAGGTCGGCGAATACCGGTGCCGGAAGCGCAAGCGACAGGCCCGCGACACAGGCCGCCAGCTTGCCGAGCGCCCGGAAAAACCGGAGCGAGGCAGGAGAGCTGTCCATCTGGTTATTGGTGAGGAGCGAATGAGGCATCGGGCACGTATAGATGCCCGATGGAGAACAGGAGTTCAATCTTAGCGTAAAAAAGATGCGCGGCAGTAGGTGCCGCACTCTGCCGCGCTGCGGGAGAGGGGCGCAGCACGCGTTGTCCGCATTTCGACACGAAGCGCGTTCACGCGCGCGGACCGCCGAGACGATAGCGCCGAACGTCGAACGTCGTGACCCATGCCGGGCGATATACGGCGATAAGCGCAGTTGCCATGCCGGTGAACCATGCTTCGCCAAGCGCGAGCAGCGCGGTGTTCAGCAGATAGCCGGCAGGAATCACGACGGGCACGCCGTCCGCGAGCGCGAGCTGCACGCCGGCTGCGGCCGCGGCGACCGTGATGATCGCGATGGCCGGCGACAGAAATCCCTGGCCGGTAATGAACGACGCGAGGTTATGCGGCAACCACGCGATCGCGGCGCGCTGCAGCAGCGCGGACACGGCGACCGGGAGCGCGCCGTAGACCAGATAGGTGAGGCCGATGCCCTGCCACGACGCATCGAAGACGATCGCGGCGACGGCCGTGACGGCGGCCATCCCGATCAGTGCGAGCGTCCAGTCGAACAGTGTGACGAGCAGCGTCGCGCCGAGCAGATGCATGACGATGCCGTCCTCGAGCCATGCATTCGAGGCCCAGAGAACCGTGATCGCGGTGACGAGCGCGAGCCACACGTGCTGAAGCGTTGCGTCCTGGAGCCGGACGAAGGGGCGTCTCCAGATCGCGAGCGCGAGCAGCGCCACGGCGGCGATCCAGCCACCGACGCCAACCCAGAACGGAAGCGGTGTGAAAAGAAAACCCATGCGTTCATATTACTCGTTGGGCATCAAAGGTGGGAATCCGCACATGCCGACCGTCGCAATATCGATACGACTAGCGCTCGCGCCGAAACCGCGGCGTCGGCTCGGCCGCGAGCGGCAGATCCGGGGTGCCGGCGTTCGCGGCAGGCAACGGGTACGGACGGTTGTTCCGTTGCGCACGCAGCGGAACCGGGCCGCGTTCGCCGATGACGGGCTTGCGTACGCGATCGCGGTTTGCCAGCAATACCTCGAGATGTGGCGACAGCCAGCCGTTGTAGATCGCAACCGCGGCGGCGCGGTTTGCCGCACCGAGCTGCTGGAAGATGCTGGCGAGGTGGATCTTCACCGTGCCTTCGCTGATGCCGAGCGTGCGGGCGATCATCTTGTTGGTACTGCCCATATGAACGAAGCGCATGATCTGCGCCTGTCTCGGCGACAGCAGGCCGGTTGGCGGGCGGCGCGGCAGCGATCCGGCGAGCGTCTGGAAATGGGTGTCGTGGCGTGCTGCCGCTGCGGACGGCAACAGGCTGAGCGCGATGGGCGGAATGTAATGACCGCCCAGCATCACCATTTCGAGTGCGCGTACGATCAGGTGCGGCCGGGTCGAGTGCGGGATCACGCCCGCGACGCCATAGTTGTAGAAGCGCTGGATGGCTTCCGGCGTGGATTCGTCGATCAATACCGCGGCAGGCGTCGGCGAGCAGGCGCTGCAGAGCGCCTGAAGTTCGCTGAGCCGTCCGACGTCCAGCCAGTCGATCGCAACGAGGTCGAAACGCTGGGTGCGCAGCAGCCGGCGCGCCTGGAAGCCGTCGGGTGCATCGTTGATGCTGGCGTGACGGTCGATCTGCCGTAGCAAGGCCTTCAGTCCGTCACGCCGCTCGGCGTCTGAGTTCAGCACCAGGAACCGCATATTCAACCTCCATAAGGTAAGTCATTGAGCTGCCGTCGGCATGCCGTGGGCCCGATAATGACAAAGACCTTACACGATGTCTGCTTGGCTGAAAGGCTTAGGAAAAGTCTGAAATTTCCGGTGCCGGAAATACGGACGAGAAAAAAGCCGCTCCGGCTGGAACCGGGAGCGGCTTCGTGCGGGCAGGCGCTGCAGGCCTGCGGCGTGGATCAGTGAAAGTGCGGCTGCGCGGGGGAGGCGTCTTCAGGCATTTCCGCGTGGACGATTTCACCGAGCGGATCGGCGTACAGCGGCACGCCGCAGTCGTCGCAGTACTCGGGTTCGAAGCGGCCCGCGTGCCGCCGGACGTCGGTTACGCCGCATTCCTTCAGCAGACTCACGATTTCTTCGAGCGGCCCTTCCATCGGCGCTTCGCCTTCGAGCGTTGCGCTGTCGATCGACACGTCACCGTTCTCGCGGCCGTAGAGCGGCCACACGACGCCGTAGATCACGTCGTTGCTGGCGCGGCGCGTGAAGCCGACGCGATACTCGTCGATCCTGCGTTCGCCGAAGCCGGCGACCACCGCGCGCAGTTCCTGCGGCGCCGCACCAAGTGTGTCGAAAAGATAACGGATGGCCGTTCGGACGGTGTGCGGACGAATGCGTTCGTCCGCATCACGGCAAGCCGAATAGTACGCGTCCGGAAGCAGGCATTCGAACTCGCAGCCGGGGAGGGCAACCGACAGGTTCGGGCCGCCTTGGGCGGTCCACTGCTCGAGGCACTGGCCGCGTTCGATCCGGTTGCCGTGTTCTTCTTCCTGCCAGCGGAACAGCGGCGCGCCGGCTGGTGCGGCGACGACGGCGAGCAGAAAACGCGGGTCGGCCAGAATCGGCGAAGTTTCGGGCAGGTCGCCGAAGCTCAGTTTCGCGGCATGCTGACCGATTGCCGCATGCGCGAGTTGCTGCGCGAGCCGGTAAGTTTCGACGTGGTGCCGCGGCAACTGGTCGATGCTGTACAGGAACGGTGCGAGTCCGACGAGCGTGCCGCTCGCGAGCACGTGTGCCTGCAGGTGCGTACGCAGCGCGTCGGCGACGTCACCCTTGAGCGGGCCCGACGGAATCATGTAGCGCGTCCAGGCGAGAACGGGGACGGCGACCAGCAGCGCGTCATGCGGCTGACCATCGTGCTCGATCACCATCGACTCGCTGTGCGTCTCGGCCATGTCGGCGAGCGCGCCGTATGCATCGGGATGATTCTGCTGCAGATGGTCGAGTGCGGCGTCGAGCGTGGTCTGATTGCCGTTGCGAACGATCTTGGCGAGCAGCGCATCGAGCTTCGCTTCCCAGAAGCGATCCTCGATGCGGCTGCCCGAGGCGAAGAGCGCGAGCGACAGGCCGACCAGTTTGTCGGCGTCGGGGGGGAGGCGTTTGGCGATTCGCTGGCGCATATTAAATACGTATAGAAAGAGGCGAAGAACCTCACATTCTAGTCCGTTCTTTGCACCATAAGCGCTCTCGTGCTCGGGCATGGCCGGAAGGCCGAAACGAGGGTCATTGAAAAAATGCACCGAAATCTCTTGCGCGCTCGGCGGCGACTGCTTAGAATCACGCCTCTTTCGCGCTAACGGAAACGCGGCGCGGGGGAAGAAGGAAGGGAAGCGGTGCGGTCGAGGTTGCGGTCGAGCCTTGGCGCACACGGAGTGGAACCCCAGCCGTCGCGACGAAGCAGTTAAAAATGTTGTTGACGATCTGGAAAAAGCGGTTCATAATCTCGCTTCTCTGCTGCTGAAAACGCAGCGCTGCTGAGAAACACGAAGTTCCTCGCAGAAATGCTCTTTAAAAATTAACAGCCGATAAGTGTGGGCGCTTGATGGACGCGAACTGATCCTCGGATCAGATAGCGAAAGTATCAAGAGTCTCACACTAAAGTAAGTCAGGTTTATGAAGCAATTCATATTCCTGTCAGCTTTGAGTGAGCGACCGGTTCGAAAGAACCGAAAACAGTAACAGGTTTGAACTGAAGAGTTTGATCCTGGCTCAGATTGAACGCTGGCGGCATGCCTTACACATGCAAGTCGAACGGCAGCACGGGTGCTTGCACCTGGTGGCGAGTGGCGAACGGGTGAGTAATACATCGGAACATGTCCTGTAGTGGGGGATAGTCCGGCGAAAGCCGGATTAATACCGCATACGATCTCTGGATGAAAGCGGGGGACCTTCGGGCCTCGCGCTATAGGGTTGGCCGATGGCTGATTAGCTAGTTGGTGGGGTAAAGGCCTACCAAGGCGACGATCAGTAGCTGGTCTGAGAGGACGACCAGCCACACTGGGACTGAGACACGGCCCAGACTCCTACGGGAGGCAGCAGTGGGGAATTTTGGACAATGGGCGAAAGCCTGATCCAGCAATGCCGCGTGTGTGAAGAAGGCCTTCGGGTTGTAAAGCACTTTTGTCCGGAAAGAAATCCTTGACCCTAATATGGTCGGGGGATGACGGTACCGGAAGAATAAGCACCGGCTAACTACGTGCCAGCAGCCGCGGTAATACGTAGGGTGCAAGCGTTAATCGGAATTACTGGGCGTAAAGCGTGCGCAGGCGGTTTGCTAAGACCGATGTGAAATCCCCGGGCTCAACCTGGGAACTGCATTGGTGACTGGCAGGCTAGAGTATGGCAGAGGGGGGTAGAATTCCACGTGTAGCAGTGAAATGCGTAGAGATGTGGAGGAATACCGATGGCGAAGGCAGCCCCCTGGGCCAATACTGACGCTCATGCACGAAAGCGTGGGGAGCAAACAGGATTAGATACCCTGGTAGTCCACGCCCTAAACGATGTCAACTAGTTGTTGGGGATTCATTTCCTTAGTAACGTAGCTAACGCGTGAAGTTGACCGCCTGGGGAGTACGGTCGCAAGATTAAAACTCAAAGGAATTGACGGGGACCCGCACAAGCGGTGGATGATGTGGATTAATTCGATGCAACGCGAAAAACCTTACCTACCCTTGACATGGTCGGAATCCTGCTGAGAGGTGGGAGTGCTCGAAAGAGAACCGGCGCACAGGTGCTGCATGGCTGTCGTCAGCTCGTGTCGTGAGATGTTGGGTTAAGTCCCGCAACGAGCGCAACCCTTGTCCTTAGTTGCTACGCAAGAGCACTCTAAGGAGACTGCCGGTGACAAACCGGAGGAAGGTGGGGATGACGTCAAGTCCTCATGGCCCTTATGGGTAGGGCTTCACACGTCATACAATGGTCGGAACAGAGGGTTGCCAACCCGCGAGGGGGAGCTAATCCCAGAAAACCGATCGTAGTCCGGATTGCACTCTGCAACTCGAGTGCATGAAGCTGGAATCGCTAGTAATCGCGGATCAGCATGCCGCGGTGAATACGTTCCCGGGTCTTGTACACACCGCCCGTCACACCATGGGAGTGGGTTTTACCAGAAGTGGCTAGTCTAACCGCAAGGAGGACGGTCACCACGGTAGGATTCATGACTGGGGTGAAGTCGTAACAAGGTAGCCGTATCGGAAGGTGCGGCTGGATCACCTCCTTTCCAGAGCTTCTCGCCAAGTTGAGCGCTCACGCTTATCGGCTGTAAATTAAAGACAGACTCAGGGGTCTGTAGCTCAGTCGGTTAGAGCACCGTCTTGATAAGGCGGGGGTCGTTGGTTCGAATCCAACCAGACCCACCATTGTCTGGCGGTAACACACCTGAGGGTATCTGTACTCAAATGGGGGCATAGCTCAGCTGGGAGAGCACCTGCTTTGCAAGCAGGGGGTCGTCGGTTCGATCCCGTCTGCCTCCACCAATCTTCAATGACAAGCGTTCGAACGAAGCGTTGTTCGAGTCTTTGTCATTGGCGATTGAGCCAGTCAGAGCGGTACGAAAGTATCGGCTGTCGTTCTTTAACAATCTGGAAGAAGCAAGTAATTTGGATAGCGGAAGCGTCTCGAGATGGACGTGGAAGTTATCCGGGTTGTGATTGTATCGATGTATCTCAAGATGATTCGAACTTAATGTTCGGCTCAATTGGAATACGGCACAACGCGAGAACTCAACCTGTAACGAGACAGACTCGTTATAGGGTCAAGCGAACAAGTGCATGTGGTGGATGCCTTGGCGATCACAGGCGATGAAGGACGCGGTAGCCTGCGAAAAGCTACGGGGAGCTGGCAAACGAGCTTTGATCCGTAGATGTCCGAATGGGGAAACCCACTCCTTTTGGAGTATCCATAGCTGAATACATAGGCTATGCGAAGCGAACGCGGTGAACTGAAACATCTAAGTAACCGCAGGAAAAGAAATCAACCGAGATTCCCAAAGTAGTGGCGAGCGAAATGGGATGAGCCTTGCACTCTTTATTTGTATTGTTAGCCGAACGCTCTGGAAAGTGCGGCCATAGCAGGTGATAGCCCTGTAGGCGAAAGCAGTATGAAAGAACTAGGTGTGCGACAAGTAGGGCGGGACACGTGAAATCCTGTCTGAAGATGGGGGGACCATCCTCCAAGGCTAAATACTCGTGATCGACCGATAGTGAACCAGTACCGTGAGGGAAAGGCGAAAAGAACCCCGGGAGGGGAGTGAAATAGATCCTGAAACCGCATGCATACAAACAGTCGGAGCCTCGCAAGGGGTGACGGCGTACCTTTTGTATAATGGGTCAGCGACTTACGTTCAGTAGCAAGCTTAACCGTATAGGGCAGGCGTAGCGAAAGCGAGTCCGAATAGGGCGTTCAGTTGCTGGGCGTAGACCCGAAACCAAGTGATCTATCCATGGCCAGGATGAAGGTGCGGTAACACGTACTGGAGGTCCGAACCCACTAACGTTGAAAAGTTAGGGGATGAGCTGTGGATAGGGGTGAAAGGCTAAACAAACTTGGAAATAGCTGGTTCTCTCCGAAAACTATTTAGGTAGTGCCTCGTGTCTCACCTTCGGGGGTAGAGCACTGTCATGGTTGGGGGGTCTATTGCAGATTACCCCGCCATAGCAAACTCCGAATACCGAAGAGTGCAATCACGGGAGACAGACATCGGGTGCTAACGTCCGGTGTCAAGAGGGAAACAACCCAGACCGCCAGCTAAGGTCCCCAAATATAGCTAAGTGGGAAACGAAGTGGGAAGGCTAAAACAGTCAGGAGGTTGGCTTAGAAGCAGCCACCCTTTAAAGAAAGCGTAATAGCTCACTGATCGAGTCGTCCTGCGCGGAAGATGTAACGGGGCTAAGCTATATACCGAAGCTGCGGATGCACATTTATGTGCATGGTAGGAGAGCGTTCTGTAAGCCTGCGAAGGTGTCTCGGAAGGGATGCTGGAGGTATCAGAAGTGCGAATGCTGACATGAGTAGCGATAAAGGGGGTGAAAGGCCCCCTCGCCGTAAGCCCAAGGTTTCCTACGCAACGTTCATCGGCGTAGGGTGAGTCGGCCCCTAAGGCGAGGCAGAAATGCGTAGCTGATGGGAAGCAGGTCAATATTCCTGCACCATTGTTAGATGCGATGGGGGGACGGATCGCGGAAGGTTGTCCGGGTGTTGGAAGTCCCGGTCGCTGCATTGGAGAAGGCGCTTAGGCAAATCCGGGCGCAGGATTCAAGGGTGTGGCGCGAGCTCCCTAGGGAGCGAAGCAATTGGAAGTGGTTCCAAGAAAAGCCTCTAAGCTTCAGTCTAACGATGACCGTACCGCAAACCGACACAGGTGGGCGAGATGAGTATTCTAAGGCGCTTGAGAGAACTCGGGAGAAGGAACTCGGCAAATTGGTACCGTAACTTCGGGATAAGGTACGCCCTTGTAGCTTGATGCGCCTGCGCGCAGAGGGTGAAGGGGTTGCAATAAACTGGTGGCTGCGACTGTTTAATAAAAACACAGCACTCTGCAAACACGAAAGTGGACGTATAGGGTGTGACGCCTGCCCGGTGCCGGAAGATTAAATGATGGGGTGCAAGCTCTTGATTGAAGTCCCGGTAAACGGCGGCCGTAACTATAACGGTCCTAAGGTAGCGAAATTCCTTGTCGGGTAAGTTCCGACCTGCACGAATGGCGTAACGATGGCCACACTGTCTCCTCCCGAGACTCAGCGAAGTTGAAGTGTTTGTGATGATGCAATCTACCCGCGGCTAGACGGAAAGACCCCATGAACCTTTACTGTAGCTTTGCATTGGACTTTGAACCGATCTGTGTAGGATAGGTGGGAGGCTATGAAACCGGAACGCTAGTTTCGGTGGAGCCGTCCTTGAAATACCACCCTGGTTTGTTTGAGGTTCTAACCTTGGCCCGTGATCCGGGTCGGGGACAGTGCATGGTAGGCAGTTTGACTGGGGCGGTCTCCTCCCAAAGCGTAACGGAGGAGTACGAAGGTACGCTAGGTACGGTCGGAAATCGTGCTGATAGTGCAATGGCATAAGCGTGCTTAACTGCGAGACCGACAAGTCGAGCAGGTGCGAAAGCAGGTCATAGTGATCCGGTGGTTCTGTATGGAAGGGCCATCGCTCAACGGATAAAAGGTACTCTGGGGATAACAGGCTGATACCGCCCAAGAGTTCATATCGACGGCGGTGTTTGGCACCTCGATGTCGGCTCATCTCATCCTGGGGCTGTAGCCGGTCCCAAGGGTATGGCTGTTCGCCATTTAAAGAGGTACGTGAGCTGGGTTTAAAACGTCGTGAGACAGTTTGGTCCCTATCTGCCGTGGGCGTTGGATATTTGAAGGGGGCTGCTCCTAGTACGAGAGGACCGGAGTGGACGAACCTCTGGTGTACCGGTTGTCACGCCAGTGGCATCGCCGGGTAGCTATGTTCGGAAGAGATAACCGCTGAAAGCATCTAAGCGGGAAACTCGCCTTAAGATGAGATATCCCTGGGGACTGGATCCCCTTGAAGGGTCGTTCGAGACCAGGACGTTGATAGGTCAGGTGTGTAAGCGCAGTAATGCGTTCAGCTAACTGATACTAATTGCCCGTAAGGCTTGATCCTATAACAAGTCTGCCTTGTAGATCGGCGCGGTGCGAAGGCACTGAGCAGGATCCAGGCGACAGGTTGGATTCTCGTGTGTGATACACACAACCAAGATTACTGCTTCTTCCAGGATTGGTCGCGTTGCGAAGCAGCGTGACAACCCTCTTGCCTGATGACCATAGCGAGTCGGTCCCACCCCTTCCCATCCCGAACAGGACCGTGAAACGACTCTACGCCGATGATAGTGCGGATACCCGTGTGAAAGTAGGTAATCGTCAGGCTTCCTAAGCCGAGAACCCCCGCCCAAAAGGCGGGGGTTTTTGCATTGGTGCGGCCGAAATGCGAGCGGGCAGTGTGGAGATGGGCAAGCCGCTTCGCAGACATGCCGACCTAAGGTTGATCTCGCCAACCAATACCCATCCCGGAACGAAACGACGCGATTTGATACGATCGAAGTGTCGTCGCCGGCACGTCCGTGCCGGCATTCGCGTTCGAAGCTGGGCTTGATGGAGGGGGCGGGGGAATGAATATCGGTGACGCGTCACGCGAATCCGGCGTCAGTGCAAAAATGATCCGGTACTACGAACAAGTCGGCCTGCTGGCGCCGAGCAAGCGTAGCGACGCCGGATATCGGATCTACGGTCCGGACGAAGTTCATATTCTGCGCTTCATCCGTCAGGCACGACGGCTCGGCTTCCTCGTCGAGGATATCCGCAAGCTGCTGATGCTCTGGCAAGACCGCTCGCGCGCGAGCGCCGAAGTGAAGTCGATCGCCCTCGAACACGTGGCCGAACTCGACAAGCGCATCGCGGAGTTGAGCGACATGCGCAACACGCTGGCCGATCTGGCCGCGCACTGCCATGGTGACGGACGCCCGGAATGCCCGATTTTGGCGCGTTTGGCGGATCCAGTCGGTGAACCAGATTAGTGCATGTCCTCGAGGCCAAAATGGGCCCTGAGGCAATTTCCATGGAAATCAACGAGTTGGCGGCGATGCTTCAAGGTTCATTCCAAACAGGAATGGCTTCCATGCAAGTATTTCACTAGCATCTTGGTGCGGCATCGCTATAATTCGGGATAACCCTATACGGGAAATCCCTGAATCTCGATTCGCCAGGGGTCCCCCCTTCCTTGGAGAACGTCATGATCGCCTACATCGTTGAAAAGCTGAGCAACTGGTTCGAATCCGCAGAGCGTGAGCGCCGTGAGGCTTACCTCGCCACGTCGTCGGACATCGTCCAGCTCGAGAGCCGTATCCGTTCGCTCGAAACCAACGGCTACTCGCTGTAATCGGAGTCACCGTCAGGTGCCGTGTGGCACCGAACGAAAAGCAAGCCCCGTATTGACGGGGCTTTGTTTTTTTGTGCGCCGGATCTGGTGAAATCGGTGATGCAGCGCTATGGTATGGGCCTGCTTTTGAACCGGAAGAATACGACCATGCGCTTGCGTCTCAATGTGCGTTCCGTTCTTCGCACGCGCCTCGTTCTGGGCGTTGCGGTGCTCTTCCATTGTGTCGCGGCGGGGGCCGCGACCGCATCCAGGCCGCTGATTCTCGACACGCAGCATGGCATTCAGGACGGCAAGGGCGGCCTGGTGTTGCAAACCGCACCGCTGTCGTCCGAGCCGATCGTCGAACCGGCGAGTATCCGAACGCCGGCCGGGCAGACGTCGAATTCGTCGGTTCCGCTGTTTGTCGCGCCGTATATCAATGTCCCCGGCTGGGGCGCGTCACCGGCCAATCAGCCACGGCCTATGCCGCGACCGCAGCCGTAACGGCGGCTGGCCCGCTCAGTTTCCGCGGTGCTCGATCTGGCACCGCGCGCCGCTATCCTGCCCGAGTCGTTCCACGAGGTAGGGTAGCGCTTCGTTCATGCTCTGCGCGAGGGTGTAGGGCGGATTCAGGATGAACATTCCGCTGCCGTAGAGGCCCAGTCCGTCCGCGGGCGGGTTCGATACCGTCAACGTCAGGTGCAGCCAGTTGTTCGGCTGCAGACGCTTCAGTTGTTCCGGAAAACGCTGCGACTCGACCCGCGCAACTTGCGGATACCAGATCGCGTAGCAACCCGTCGCGAACCGCTTCAGGCATTCCGTGACGCACGTGATGGTTCGCGCGTAGTCCTTTTTATCCTCGTAGGACGGATCGATCAGAACGAGTGCGCGGCGCGGTGCCGGCGGCAGCAGTGCCTTGATACCCTCGAAGCCGTCGCCGGCGAAGATCATCGCGCGTCGCCCTGCATCGCGAAAGTTATGACGCAGCACGTCGATTTCCGTCGTGTGCATTTCGAACAGGCGCATCCGGTCCTGCTCGCGCATCGATCGCCATGCGAGATACGGGGAGCCCGGATAGAACTGCAACTCGCCGTCGTCGTTCAGCGCGCGCACTTCGTCGATGTAGTCGCCCAGCGCTTCAGGCAGGTTCTTGTCGTTCCACAGCGGGCCGATGCCGGTATCGAATTCCGCGGTCTTCGCCGCGTAGCCGTCGCGCAGCGAGTACACGCCGGCGCCCGCGTGCGTATCGATGTACCAGTACGACTTGTCCTTCTTGTTCAGGTAGCGCAGCAGCTGGACGACGACGGCGTGCTTGAGCACGTCCGCGTGATTGCCTGCGTGAAAACCGTGACGATAACTGAGCATGGCTGGCTGCCTGGAACGAAAAGATGAATCGATGAAAACGGACGATCGCGCGCGGCTGACGAGCCGGGCGCCGATGCGGCCGCGTATTGTACGCGAGTGGCCGTGAGTCGCCTTACTCGTATGCGTCGCCGACTACCGCCTCGATGCGTTGCCTGACCTCCGGTGTCAACTTCGCGACGACGTCGAGCGCGCGCATGTTGTCGCCGATCTGTTCGAGCCGCGACGCGCCCGTAATCACCGAGCTCACGCGCGGATTCGCGAGCACCCATGCGATTGCGAGCTGGCCGGTGCTGCAGCCGAGTTCGGCCGCGATCTGCCCGAGCCGCTCGACGACATCGTTACTGGCCGGATCCGTCAGCCGGTCGAGGAGCCAGTCGTAACCGTGCAGTTGCGCGCGGCTGTCGGGTGGCACTCCGTTGCGGTATTTGCCGGTGAGCAACCCCGATGCCAGCGGGCTCCAGGTCGTAAGACCCATACCGTAGTCGTCGAAGAGCCGCGCATATTCCTGTTCGACCCGGGTACGGTGGAACAGGTTGTACTGCGGCTGTTCGACGACCGGCTTGTGCAGATGGTGCCGCTCGGCGATTTCGTACGCGGCGCGGATCTCGTCGGCGCTCCATTCGGACGTGCCCCAGTACAGCGCCTTGCCGCGTACGATCATGTCGCTCATCGCCCAGACGGTTTCCTCGATCGGCGTGTTCGGATCCGGGCGATGGCAATAGACGAGGTCGACGTAGTCGAGCTGCAGCCGATGCAGCGAGCCGTCGATGGCGTTCAGCAGATATTTCCGGTTGAGCGTGTGGTACTGGTTCGGCGCTTCCGCGAGGCCCCAGAAGAACTTCGTCGATACCAGGTAGCTGATACGCGGCCAGCCGAGCGACTTCAGGGCCTGGCCCATGATTTCCTCCGACTTTCCGCCCGCGTAGACCTCCGCGTTGTCGAAGAAATTGACACCCGCATCGCGGGCCGCCGCGAGGCATTCGCGGGCGACCCGCTGGTCGACCTGATTGCCGTACGTGACCCACGAACCGAGCGAAAGCGCGCTGACCTGCAGGCCGGAGCGGCCTAGTCGTCGATAGTGCATGTGAATCTCCCTCGACCCGAAACCGACCTTAAGCTTAGACGTTTTGCGCGCGAACGGCGGGGCCGATCGTGCACAATAGCGGCTGGCCCGCGTGCACGCCCGTGCGACGAAAGCGGACGCACGGGCGCGCTTTTTGGATCCGATAACGGAAGGAGACGGACATGGCAGCAGATCTGAATGGCAAGACCGCAGTCGTCACGGGCGCCGCGAGCGGCATCGGCAAGGAAATCGCACTCGAACTCGCGAAAGCGGGCGCGGCCGTCGCGATCGCCGACCTGAACCAGGACGGCGCAAACGCGGTTGCCGACGAGATCAACAAGGCAGGCGGCAAGGCAATCGGCGTCGCGATGGACGTGACCAACGAGGACGCGGTCAACAGCGGCATCGACAAGGTGGCCGAAGCGTTCGGCTCGGTCGACATCCTCGTGTCGAACGCAGGCATCCAGATTGTCAACCCGATCGAGAACTACTCGTTCGCCGACTGGAAGAAGATGCAGGCGATCCACGTCGACGGCGCGTTCCTGACGACCAAGGCCGCGCTCAAGCACATGTACAAGGACGATCGCGGCGGCGTCGTGATCTACATGGGTTCGGTGCACTCGCACGAAGCGTCGCCGCTGAAGTCGGCGTACGTGACGGCCAAGCACGGCCTGCTCGGTCTGGCACGCGTGCTGGCGAAGGAAGGCGCGAAGCACAACGTGCGCTCGCACGTGGTGTGTCCGGGCTTCGTGCGCACGCCGCTGGTCGACAAGCAGATTCCGGAGCAGGCGAAGGAGCTCGGGATCAGCGAAGAGGACGTGATCAAGAAGGTGATGCTGGGCAACACGGTCGACGGCGTGTTCACGACGGTGCAGGACGTCGCGCAGACGGTGCTGTTCCTGTCGGCGTTCCCGAGCGCCGCGCTCACCGGCCAGTCGTTCGTCGTCAGCCACGGCTGGTTCATGCAGTAACGCATGCCGGCAAGCCGGCCGGCATAAAAAAACGCGCTCCGGGGAGCGCGTTTTGCATTTCGGCAGGGCGGCCTGGTGACGGCGGCCGCCTCTCGATGCCGATTTACTTCAGCACAGCTGCGACGGCAGTGGCGACTGCGTCGAGGTTGCGCGTGTTCAGTGCTGCGACGCAGATGCGGCCCGTGCCGACCGCGTAGATGCCGAACTCTTCGCGCAGGCGATCGACTTGCGCCGAGGTCAGGCCCGAATACGAGAACATCCCGCGCTGTGCGTTGATGAAGCTGAAGTCGCGATCGACGCCGCTCGCCTTCAGGCGCTCGACGAGGCCGTTGCGCATCGCGCGGATACGGTCGCGCATTTCGCCGAGTTCCTGCACCCACGAAGCTTGCAGCTCCGGCGACGCCAGCACTGCTGCGACGACTGCGCCACCGTGGGTCGGCGGGTTCGAGTAGTTCGTGCGGATCACGCGCTTCAGTTGCGACAGAACGCGCGTCGCTTCTTCCTTGCTCGACGTGATGATCGACAGCGCGCCGACGCGTTCGCCGTACAGCGAGAACGACTTCGAGAACGACGACGACACGAACGCATTCAGGTCGGCCGCGGCAAACAGACGCACGGCGGCGGCGTCAGCCTCGATGTTCTCGCCGAAGCCCTGGTAGGCCATGTCGAGGAACGGCACGAGGTTGCGTGCCTTCACGACGTCGACGACTTGTTGCCATTGCGCTTCGGTCAGGTCCACGCCGGTCGGGTTGTGGCAGCACGCGTGCAGCACGACGATCGTGCCGGCTGCGTAGCCGTTCAGTGCCGACAGCATGCCTTCGAAGTTCACGCCGTTGGTGGCAGCGTCGTAGTACGGGTAGGCGACGACTTCGAAGCCGGCGGCTTCGAACAGTGCACGGTGGTTTTCCCAGCTCGGATCGCTGATCGCGACTTTCACGTTCGGGTTCACGGTGCGCAGGAAATCGGCGCCGATCTTCAGCGCGCCCGTGCCGCCCAGTGCTTGCGCCGTGACCACGCGGCCTGCGGCGATCAGCGGCGAATCGTTGCCGAGCAGCAGCTTTTGCACGGCCGCATCGTAGGCGGCGATCCCGTCGATCGGCAGGTAGCCGCGCGGCAGGCCTGCGTCGACACGTGCCTTCTCCGCTTCGCGGACGGCGCGCAGCAGCGGAATCTTGCCTTCTTCGTTCGTGTACACGCCGACGCCGAGGTTGACCTTGGTCGGACGCGCATCGGCGTTGAAAGCTTCGTTCAGGCCCAGGATCGGGTCGCGGGGAGCAAGCTGGACAGCGGAGAAGAGCGACATGATGATTCGGCAGTAGTGAAAAGAGGGTCAGGCTTTCAGCCGGCGGGGCGGGCGCAGCGGACCGCGCGCCAACGGCACGGCGCCGGAAAGCGCAGCAGCCTGATATTGTAGCGAATTCACGATGGCCGGGGCGGTGATTGCGCGGCAAATCGCGATTTCGGGCGACGGCCGTGCGTCAGGAGCCGTCAGCGGTCTGTCCTGCCGCGAAGCGCTAGAATAGTTTTTTTGCCCTCGCTCCGGCCGCACTCCATGTCCGAACATCACGCCGAAGTCGGCGACGCGCTCGACGAATCGAAATTCGTGACCTTCGAAGGGTCGCCATTCCAGCTGTATCAACCGTACCCGCCCGCAGGCGACCAGCCGACCGCGATCGAAACGCTCGTCGAAGGCGTCGGCGACGGCCTTGCATTCCAGACGCTGCTCGGCGTGACGGGTTCGGGCAAGACCTTCACGATGGCCAACACGATCGCGCGGCTCGGCCGCCCGGCGATCGTGTTCGCGCCGAACAAGACGCTCGCGGCGCAGCTCTACGCGGAATTCCGCGAGTTCTTCCCGCGCAACGCGGTCGAGTACTTCGTCTCGTACTACGACTATTACCAGCCGGAAGCGTACGTGCCGCAGCGCGACCTGTTCATCGAGAAGGATTCGTCGATCAACGAGCACATCGAGCAGATGCGGCTGTCGGCGACGAAGAGCCTGATGGAGCGCCGCGACGTGGTGATCGTCGCGACGGTGTCGGCGATCTACGGTATCGGCAACCCGTCCGAGTACCACCAGATGATCCTGACGCTGCGCACGGGCGACAAGCTCGGCCAGCGCGACGTGATCGCGCGGCTGATCGCGATGCAATATTCGCGCAACGAACAGGACTTCCAGCGCGGCACGTTCCGCGTGCGCGGCGACACGATCGACATCTTCCCGGCCGAACACGCGGAGATGGCCGTGCGCGTCGAGCTGTTCGACGACGAGGTCGAGACGCTGCAACTGTTCGACCCGCTGACCGGGCGCGTGCGGCAGAAGATTCCGCGCTTCACCGTCTATCCGTCGTCGCACTACGTGACGCCGCGCGACACCGTGATGCGCGCGGTCGAGACGATCAAGGACGAATTGCGCGAGCGCCTCGAGTTCTTCCACCGCGACGGCAAGCTCGTCGAGGCGCAGCGCCTCGAACAGCGTACGCGTTTCGACCTCGAGATGCTGCAGGAGCTCGGCTTCTGCAAGGGCATCGAGAACTATTCGCGGCATTTCTCCGGCGCCGCGCCCGGCGAGCCGCCGCCGACCCTCGTCGATTACCTGCCGCCCGACGCGCTGATGCTGCTCGACGAATCGCACGTGCTGATCGGCCAGTTGAACGGGATGTACAACGGCGACCGCGCGCGCAAGGAGAACCTCGTCAACTATGGCTTCCGGCTGCCGTCCGCGCTGGACAACCGGCCGCTCAAGTTCCCGGAGTTCGAGCGCAAGATGCGCCAGGTGGTGTTCGTGTCGGCGACGCCGGCCGACTACGAACAGCGCGTGACGGGGCAGATCGCCGAGCAGGTGGTGCGGCCGACCGGGCTCGTCGATCCGGAAATCGAAGTCCGGCCGGCGAGCTCGCAGGTCGACGACGTGCTGACCGAGATCAACGCGCGCGTGAACGTCGGCGAGCGTGTGCTGATCACGACGCTGACGAAGCGGATGGCCGAGCAGCTCACCGAGTTCCTGGCCGACCACGGCGTCAAGGTGCGCTACCTGCACAGCGACATCGACACAGTGGAGCGGGTCGAGATCATCCGCGACCTGCGGCTCGGCACGTTCGACGTGCTGGTCGGGATCAACCTGCTTCGCGAGGGTCTGGACATTCCCGAGGTGTCGCTCGTCGCGATCCTCGACGCGGACAAGGAAGGCTTCCTGCGCGCCGAGCGCTCGCTGATCCAGACGATCGGCCGGGCGGCGCGCAACGTGAACGGCAAGGCGATTCTTTATGCCGACAACATGACCGAGTCGATGAAGCGCGCGATCGGCGAAACCGAGCGGCGTCGTGCGAAGCAGATCGCGCACAACGAGAAAATGGGGATCACGCCGCGCGGCGTGGTGAAGCGCATCAAGGACATCATCGACGGCGTCTACAACGCCGACGACGCGCGTGCGGAGCTGAAGGAAGCGCAGCAGCGCGCGAAATTCGAGGACATGTCGGAAAAGCAGATCGCGAAGGAAATCAAGCGCCTCGAAAAGCAGATGGCCGATTACGCGAAGAACCTGGAGTTCGAGAAGGCTGCGGCCACCCGCGACCAGCTTGCGCTGCTGCGCGAACGCGTATTTGGCGCGAACGTGGGCGACCACGTCAGCGGCGGCCGGTAAATCTTTCCAAACGTCACTGAAATATTCCGGTAACGGCGTTGTAAGCCTTGTGGGATCAGGGGTTTACGCGGGACCCCGTTTGTTCCGGAGGCCGTTCGGTGCTAAACTTCGCAAGTATTGAGAATAGTTCGCATTAACGTTATTCGTTGCGTTAGTGTTTTCAGCGCGGCGCCCGGGAGGGCGCCGCGCAGGTCGTCAGACAAATAACAAGGAGTGTCCATGTTGGGTTCTTCGTTCATCCGCACGTCGGTTGCGGTAGCGGCGGCGCTTGCCGCGATGTCGGCCTCGGCTGCCGAATATCCGATCGGCAAGCAGCAGATCCAGGGTGGCATGGAAATCGGCGCGGTGTATCTGCAGCCGATCACGATGGATCCGGAAGGGATGATGCGCAAGGCGTCGGATTCCGACGTTCACCTCGAGGCCGATATCCACGCGGTCAAGAACAACCCGACGGGTTTCGCGGAAGGCGACTGGATGCCGTACCTGCAGGTCACGTACAAGCTGACGAAGCAGGGCGACACGAAGTGGAAGGCCGAAGGCGACCTGATGGCGATGGTGGCGAGCGACGGCCCGCACTATGGCGACAACGTGAAGCTGGCCGGCCCCGGCAAGTACCACCTGACGATGACCGTCAAGCCGCCGATGCAGTCGGGCCACATGGCGTTCGGCCGCCACGTCGACAAGGAAACGGGCGTGGGCCCGTGGTTCAAGCCCATCACCCTCGAATACGACTTCCCGTTCGCCGGTATCGGCAAGAAGGGCGGGTACTGATCGGTGGCATCACGGACGGCGCGCTCAGGCGCGCCGTCGGCGTAGAGAACCCAGAATGAAATTTCCCCAGAAAATCGCCGCCGCAGCCGCCGCGCTGTGGCTCGCCGGCGCGGCGCATGCCGCCGATCTGCCGACGTTCAAGCTCGAGATGACGGACGGCAAGCTGAACCCCGCCCGCATCGAAGTGCCGGCCGGCCAACGCTTCAAGATCGAGATCAAGAATACCGGCAAGGGTGCCGCCGAATTCGAGAGCGTGCAGTTGCGCAAGGAGAAGGTGCTTGCGCCGGGCGCCGATTCGTTCGTGGTCGTCGCCCCGCTGTCGCCGGGCGAATACAAGTTTTTCGACGATTTCCACCAGCAGGCACAGGGCGTGATCGTCGCGAAGTAACGCGTTTTATCTGCGTGCGGGCGCACGAGTGCCTTGCCCCGCGCGTCAGGAGGATTCAATGGGTCAGATCTTGTTCATCGTCTGGCGGGAGAGCGTCGAAGCGCTGCTCGTCGTCGGCATTCTCTACGCATGGCTGAAGAACGGCGACGACGATGCGCGTCGCGGCCTGCCGTATCTGTGGACGGGTGTCGCGGTCGGCTTGCTGATGGCCGTCGGCCTCGGCGCCGCGCTCGTCGGCTTTACCGAAGTGCTGTCCGGCGACGCGCAGGACTATTTCCAGACCGCGATGGTGTTGGTCGCGTGCGTGCTGATCGTGCAGATGGTGCTGTGGATGCGCCGGCACGGCCGCACGCTCAAGCGCGACATGGAGCACTCGCTGCAGCAGAGCACGCGCGATTCGAACTGGTGGGGCGTCGGGGTGCTGGTCGCACTCGCGATTGCCCGCGAAGGCAGCGAGACGGTGATCTTCCTGTACGGCCTCGGATTCGGCCAGTCGGGGCACGTGGACGGCAGCCAGATGCTCGCGGTCGTGATCGGTCTGGGCCTCGCGTTCCTCACGTTCTATTTGCTGCAGCTCGGCGGCAAGTACTTCTCGTGGCGGCATTTCTTCCGCGTGACCGAAATCATGCTGTTGTTCCTGGGCGCGGGCCTGTTCCAGACGGGCGTCGACAAGCTGATCGACAAGGAAATCCTGCCGCTCGGCATTTCGCAGGTGTGGGACACGTCCGGGATCCTCGACGATTCGAGCACGTTCGGCTCGCTCGTCGCCACGCTAACGGGCTACCGCGCACATCCGGCGCTGACCAATCTGGTCGCGTATGCGGTGTACTGGGCGGTCGTGTGGCTGCTGATGAAGCGCGCGAGCCGCCGTCCGGCCGTTACCGCGGGCCGCACGGCATGAGTGTTGTCGCCGCAGCCAAGCCGGGCTGGCTCGCGCAGGCCGGCCAGTGGATGCAGCGCCACGGCGCGGTGATCCGCGGCATCCAGTGGGTCGTCGTCGGCGTCTACGCGTTCCTGATCATCGTGCCGGCGGTGTTGCCGCTGCCGGACGATTCCGCGCACCTGTGGAGCAATCTCACGCTGATTGCGCAGTTTGTGTTCTGGGGCATCTGGTGGCCGTTCGTGCTGCTGTCGATGGTGATGCTCGGCCGCGTCTGGTGCGGCGTGCTGTGCCCGGAAGGCGCACTGACCGAATATGCGAGCAAGTTCGGCCGCGGCGGCGCGATTCCGCGCTGGATGCGGTGGGGCGGCTGGCCGTTCGTCGCGTTCGGGCTCACGACGATCTACGGACAGATGGTCAGCGTGTACCAGTACCCGCTCGCGGTACTGTTCGTGCTCGGCGGCTCGACCGTCGGCGCGATCGTGATCGGCTTGCTGTACGGCCGCGAGAAGCGCGTGTGGTGCAAGTACCTGTGCCCGGTCAACGGCGTGTTCGGGCTGCTGTCGCGGCTCGCGCCGATGCGCTACAAGGTCGACGAGGAGGCGTGGCGCCGCTCGTACAAGAACGGCGAACATGGCCATCGCGTGATTCCGATCAACTGCGCGCCGCTCGTGCCGTTGCGCAGCATGAAGGGCGCGGCGTCGTGCCATATGTGCGGCCGCTGCAGCGGGCATCGCGATGCAATCTCGCTGTCGTTGCGCTCGCCGTCCGACGAAGTCGTGAACCTCGGCGCGCAGCAGGCGAATCCGTGGGACACGGCACTGATCCTGTACGGCCTGCTCGGCGTCGCGATCGGCGCGTTCCACTGGACCGTCAGCCCGTGGTTCGTGCAGATCAAGCAATGGCTCGCGGGCTGGCTGATCGATCACGACATCACGTGGCCGCTCGAGACCAATGCGCCGTGGTTCCTGCTCACGCATTACCCGGATCGCAACGACGTGTTTTCGTGGCTCGACGGCGGCCTGATCGTCAGCTACATCGTCGGGACGGGGCTCGTGTACGGCACGGCACTGCTCGTGCTGCTGGCCGGCGCGACGCTGATGCTCGGTCGCTTCGATCGCGTGCGTCTCCATCATCTCGCACAGGCGCTGATCCCGATCGCCGGCGCGGGCGTGTTCCTCGGACTGTCGGCGACGACGCTGTCGCTGCTGCGGGCCGAGCACGTGCCGCTCGGCTGGGCGACGGACGTGCGCATCGCGATTCTGGTCGGTGCCAATGCATGGAGCGCCTGGCTCGCATGGAAGGTGACGGGACGCTATGCGGCGTGGCCGCGCCGCCTGGCTGCATTCGCATGTTTCGCGGCCGGCCTCGCCGTCGTCGACAGTGCGTGGTGGCTGATGTTCTGGGGTTTCTGACGCAGCATCGACGGCCTCACGGCCGTTGCGCTTCGCAACCGGTGGACGAGGTTCCGTTACCGGCTCCGAAGCGCTCGAACAGCAGGGTGGACGGGCCGGATACTTGTTCTTTCCGCGTCCGGCCACCCAAACAAAAAAGCGACACGTCGAAGGACGTGTCGCTTTTTTTCTTCCTTGTGCGAGAACCAAAAAAAGTGGCTTGGCTTGCTGCAACGGCTGCTTGAGTGTGTTTGCACGAAGGGGTCTAGATCTCGCGTGCAAGCCGTTACGCTGGCTACTGCCCAACACCTCTCAGGGAGGTGGTCCCCACAATACTCTGTCGTTACTTCGTCAGGATCAGCTTGCCGAGCCGCGTGGCGCGCAGCTGATAAGTTTCTCCGTTGTGCGCGATGCTGATGTGGCTGTGGCCTTGCAGCAGCGCATCGCTGCTGACGACCCGTGTGCCTGCATCGCGGCTTGCAGCCGGCTTTGCCGGCGTCGTGACCGCTGCCGTCTTTTGACGGTTGCCGCCTGCGGTGCCGGTCGGGCGGCGCAAGGTCAGCGTGGTCGGGCGCGTGGTGTCGGTCATTCGGTTGATCGGTGACTGTCGATACGATGGAATGAATTCTAAATGATAACTATTCCCATTTACAAAAACTCTTTATCGATCGAAACGGTCAATCTGATAGCCTGAGTCAAAAGGGCGGCCCGTGGACCGCCCGGCCCGTCAGTGCAGCGGATCCGGGTCCTTGCGGCCCTGCGCGTATTCACGGATCAGGCGCACCGTGTCGATGTCCGACGTGCGATACGCTTCCTTGACGATGCCGTGCGTCTGGCGCGCTTCCTCGCTGTCGTCCGTGACGGTCAGCGTCGTGTGGTATTCGAAGCGCAGGAACAGCTCGTGGTCGTCGCGTTCCTCGATCGTCATCGTCAGCGAGCCGCCGATTTCGCCGCCCGCTGCGTGGATGTCGTAGCGCACTTGCTGGTTCGGCGTGAGCGTCACGCGATCGCGCACGGTCGCATGGCCGTAATGCAGTTCGCGTTCGAGCGTCGTGTCCGTTCGTTCGTGGACGACACAGCTGTCGAGGCCGATCACGAACAGCTGCGGCTGTTCGGCGCGCAGCACGAGACCTTCCCAGAGCTGCGCGCGGGTGAGGGACGGCACGGCCGGATCGTCGGAGTTGATCTGGATCAGATGTTCGAAGTTCAAGGGGACGGGTTCCTTCTGGTGGCGGACGGCCACATGGTTCAAGGAGTCATTGTGACGCAAAACGCACCATTTCGCGGCACCCGCGTCCCGATCGGGCGTCACGCCTCGATGCGTCCCATGCGGCCGGTCTGGTAGTCGACGACGGCTTGCCGGATCTCTTCCTCGGTATTCATCACGAACGGCCCGTAGCGGACGATCGGCTCGTTGAGCGGCACGCCGCCGATCAGCAGCAGGTCGAGCGGCGTATCGCCGGCTTCGAATGTCACTGCGTCGCCGTCATCGCCGTAGACCACCATGTGCCGTGCGTCGACAAGCTGTCTATCGGGCCCGTAACGGCCTGCTCCATCGAGCGGATAGGCGAACACGCGATAGCCCGCCGGCACCGGCTGGGAGACCGATGCGCCCGGTTGCAGCGTGAAATGCTGGTAGAGGATCGGTGTGCGCGTTTCGATCGCCGCGCGTACGCCGAATGCCTCGCCGGCGATCACGCGGACGTGCGCACGACCGTCCGGCGACGTCGCGCTCGGGATGCGGTCGGCCGCAATCTCCTGGTAGCGCGGCGCGATCAGCTTGTCACGGCGCGGCAGGTTGACCCACAGCTGGAAGCCGTGCGAGCGTCCGCCTGCCTGCGCGAACGCCGGGTCCGGCATCTCGCTGTGCACGACGCCGGCACCGGCGGTCATCCATTGCACGTCGCCGGGCCCGAGCGCGCCGGCATGGCCGGCCGAGTCGCGATGGCGAAAGTGCCCGTCGAGCACGTACGTCACGGTCTCGAAGCCGCGATGCGGATGGTCGGGTGCGCCCTTGGCTTCGCCGGGCGCATAGTCGACGGGACCCATTTCATCGAGCAGCAGGAACGGATCGAAATCCATCAGCAGCCGGGTCGGAAACGGGCGGTGAACCACGAAGCCGCCGCCTTCGGTCGTGCGAAGTGCGGGGTACGTGCGGTCAAGCGAGCGAGCGGTCGTCATGCAGAAGCCCTCGATATCATCGGAATAGCGTTATTTTTGAAACATAGCGCTATTATATTGGGCGTTTTACCGTCCGATTTGCGGCGGTTCGCAATGGATTGTTCTGAAATTGGAACGATGACATGAACATCGATGCACACAACCTGAACGACCTCATGTACTTTTCGCAGGTCGTCGAGCATGGCGGTTTCTCGGCGGCCGAGCGCGTGCTGGGTATCTCGAAATCGCGCCTGTCGCGGCGCCTGACCGAACTCGAGGCGGCGCTCGGCGTGCGCCTGCTGCAGCGCTCGACGCGCAAGCTCGCGCTGACCGAGGCGGGGGAACTGTTCTACCAGCACTGCCAGGCGATGCTCGCCGAAGCCCAGGCCGCGATGAACGCCGTGCAGCAACTGCGCGCGTCGCCGCGCGGTTCGGTGCGCGTCAGCGTGCCCGTCACGCTGTCGCAGACGATGCTGTCGCGCCTCCTCCCTGAATTCCTGCACCGCTATCCCGAAGTGAAGGTGCACATCCGTGTGACGAATCGCGTGATCGACCTGTTCGAGGATTCGATCGACGTCGCGTTGCGCGTGCGCTCGGAGCCGCCGCAGAACGCAAACATCGTCGTGCGGCCGCTGTGGCGTACCGAGCAGATGCTGGTCGGCGCGCCGAGCCTGCTGAACCAGAACGCGCCGCCGCTGGTGCCGGACGATCTGGCGCACTTCGAGACGCTCGATACGCCGAGCGTCGACGGGCGGCACGTGTTCAACCTGATCGCACCGGACGGTACGCGTCATTTGCACGAGCACGATCCGCGCCTCGTGACGGCCGACCTGATGACGATCCGCGAAGCGGTGCTCGACGGGCTCGGCATCGCGGCGCTGCCCGAGATGATGTACGGCAACGCGCTGCGCGCGGGCCAGCTGTCGCCGGTGATGCCGGGCTGGACGCTGCCGGTGCCGCAGCTCTATGCCGTGTTCGTCTCGCGGCAGGGGATGCCGCCGGCCGTGCGTGCGTTCGTCGACTATCTGGTCGAGAAGCTCGACCATGGCGAATACAAGCAGCCGGGGTGCCCCGAGCGCGCGAAGAAGGAAGCGGCGGCAGCCGATGCTTCGTCCACCTGAATGGAAGATGCGCGTCATGGCAAATTTGTTTTGTCATTGAAGCGCCGCCTGCAATCGCAAGTTTCAATCGGCGGGGCCTTGAATGCGCGAGCGCGCGGGCCTATATTGAAATCCCATTTCGTGAAGGAAGTTCTGAGCGGAATCAGGTGGCCGCATATATTGCGAGCCAGATAGGGCAGAACGCGCAGTCCGTGCAGACCACGGTAGCCGCATTTGCGTTGCTCGAGGTGCAACCGATACCGCCGAAGAGCCCGCCGCCCGAAGGCGCCCGCGTGCGCATGAAAAAAGGCCTTCATCTGGCGATGAAGGCCTTTTACTTTGTGTGCGGCCGGCAAGCTGCTACCGGCCACGCGCGCAACGCGCGTGCGTTACTTCGCCTTCGCGGCCGGCTCCGTCACGAAGCCGAGTTTCGTCAGGCCGCCGGCCTGCGCATCCGACATCACTTCGGCGACGCGCTCATATGCAACCTTGCGGTCGGCACGCAGGTGCAACTCCGGTTGAGGCTGATGCTGTGCCGCTTCCGCGATGTGCGCCTGCAGTTGTTCGCGCGTGACCGTCTCGTTGTTCCACAGGAGCGTGCCATTGCCTTCGATCGCGACGTCGACCGTTTGCGGTTTCTCGTCGACGGGTTGACTGCTTGCATGCGGCAGGTCGATTTTCACCGCGTGCTGCATCGCCGGGATCGTCACGAGGAAAATGATCAGGAGTACGAGCATGACGTCGACGAGCGGCGTCATGTTGATCTCGCTCATCACGCCATCGTCGTCATCGTCGCTGAAACCGGTGTTCATTGCCATGGTTCGCCCCGTCTCAGCTGGCGCGCGTCGCGAGACGCAGGCCGTCGCGGGTCGACGACGACGCGAGGCTCGCGCCCGTCACGAAGTACGCGTGCAGACCGTGTGCGAAGCGGCGCAGCTTGCTGACGACACCCTTGTTCGCGCGGGTCAGCGCGTTGTAGCCGAGCACCGCGGGAATCGCGACGAACAGGCCGAAGGCCGTCATGATCAGCGATTCGCCGACCGGGCCCGCGACCTGGTCGATCGACGTCTGGCCGGTTGCGCCGATCGCGAGCAGCGCGTGATAGATGCCCCAGACCGTGCCGAACAGGCCGACGAACGGTGCCGTGCTGCCGATCGACGCGAGAATCGCGAGGCCGGCCTGCATTCGCGAGATGCCTTCGTCCATCGTGTCCTTCAGGCAGCGCGTGACCCAGTCCGACACGTCCATGCGGTCGTGCAGGTGCGGTTGCGTCTGATGGTGGTGATCGGCGGCTTCCTTGCCCGACAGCGCGAGCGCGAGGAACGGGTTCTCGCTCGGCGTCGATGCGGTAAGGCCGAGCTTCTTGACGCCGTCGTCGAAATTGTCCGAATGCCAGAAGGCCTGCTCGGCATTCTTCGTGAGACGGTTCAAGCGAACCACGTTCCAGCCCTTGACGACGATCACGATCCACGACAGGACCGACATCACGAGCAGTGTGATCGCGATGGCGCGCGTGACGAAATCACCTTGCGCCCAGACGTGCGCGATACCGTAGCTTTGCATTTTCTTGTTTCCTTTGAATCTACCGAATATGACGGGTTAGTCGTCGAGCGTGAAGTTGAAGGGCAGCGTGTGGGCGGCGCGGATCGCCTGGCCGTTCTCGATGTACGGCGGACAGGTGCTGGCGCGCGTTGCCTCGAGCGCGGCTTCGTCGAGACGCGGGTAGCCGCTGCTCTTCTGCAACTGGACGCTTTCTATCTTGCCCGTCACGCCGATAATGAAGTGAACATAGGCGGTGCCCGTTTCGCCGCGTCGCTTCGACATCGACGGATAGGCGGGTTTCACGAAATTGCAGGTGAGCGCCGAGACGTTCTTCGGCGCGCTGACCTGCATCGTCTCGCGCGCCGGGCCGGGTGCTGCAGCCGGCGCAGCAGGCGCTGGTGCGGCGGGGGCCGGTGTCGGATCGATGGCTGCCGGCGCGGGTGTCGGCGACGGTGCCTGCGCGACCGGCTGAGGTGTCGGGATGGCTTTCCGCACTGGCCTGGGCTCGACCTTCGGCTTCACGCGAGGCGTGGGCTTGGGCGGCGTAGGTTGCTGTGCAGCCGACTGGACCGCGACCGGCTGGGCAGCCGGCGCCGGCGGAATGAGCTGCGCGGTGATCGACTGTACCGCGACTTCCTTCGGCGGCGGTGCGTTGCGATGGAGCCATGCGGCCGTCAGCATGATCGCGTGTGCGGCCAGCACACCGACCGCGACAGCGATGACCCGGGGATTCATACGTGGAGCAGCCGGCAAGACGCCGGCGGGAGCGGATTGTGAAGCCTGCATGTTAGCTTGAAAGAACGACGCCGCACCCGGGGGGCGACGGGTGAATCGGCATCACTTGCGGAAGATCAGCAGCGAGATGCAAACGGTGGTCACAAATCCGATCAGCAATTCCATAACAGGCTCCTTGGCAGGTAAGCCGCTGGCTCGCGCGGATGGTGGCTTGCTGACGGTCGAAACAAACAGTGCGGCCGGGCCGCATACGTACGCCCCGCGCCGCTCAGGCGGCCTTGCGGTCGTAGAACGTCACCGGGATCGGGTGAGCGTGGTGCTCGACACCGCACCGGCTCGCGCAGACACCTTGCTCGGCCATGAGGTCGCGTACGGACTCCTCGCACTTGCCGCAGCACATGGCCACGCCAAGCTCGAACTGGAGTTCATCGAAAGAGTTGACGCCCTCGGCGAGGGACGCGCGAATCTTGCGATCGGAAACAGACTTGCACACGCAGACGATCATGATGAGTTGCGATAGCTAACGTTAATGCGAATTATTATCATTAAATTTGCGGGCGTTGACAAGCCTGAGGCGGGCTTTTTTTAAGGTCATCGGACCCTTGAAACGAAAGGTGCGGCGGGAGCGGGCGTACCGGCGGCGTGCCGGCCCGCGTCAGGCGGTTGCGCAGGCGCGCGCGTTCGGCGAGGAAATGGTGACGGATTCGACCGGCGCATCGAGGCCGAGGAGCGTCGACGCGAGCGCGCGCAACTGCAGGCCGTCGCTGGTCGAGCAGAAGCGTGGCGGCGCGGCGTGCGTGCCGGCCGGCGCGCGCAGGCCGCGTTCGTCGAGCACGCGCGTGAGCTGGCGGGCGATGGCGTCGCTCGTGTCGACGAGCGTCAGGCGGTCGCCAACAAGGTCACGGATCGTTTCGGTGAAGAACGGGTAGTGCGTGCAACCGAGTACCAGCGTATCGGCGCCGTCGTCGAGCATCGGCTGCAGGTAACGCGCGAGCAGCGCGCGCAACGCGGGCGAGTCGGTGTCGCCGCGTTCGATCGCTTCGACGAGCCCGTGGCCGGGTTGGCAGATGAAGCGGCGGCCGGCGCCGTAGCGGTCGAGCAGCGCCTGGAAGCGCGGGCTGTTCAGTGTCGATTGGGTCGCGAGGACGCCCGCGACGCCGGTCGACGACAGCGCGGCGGCCGGCTTGATGCCCGGCTCGACACCGACGAGCGGTATCGACAGGCGTTCGCGGATGGCCGCGATCGCTCGCGCCGTTGCGGTGTTGCATGCGATGACGAGCGCCTTCGCGCCTTCGCGGGCGAGCCACTCGCCGATCGCCAGCGTGCGTTCCGTAATGAACGCCTCGTCGCGCAGCCCATACGGCGCATGCTGCGAATCGGCAACGTAGATGAACGATTCGCCGGGCAGGTGCGCGCGCACGGCGCGCAGCACCGACAGGCCGCCGAGCCCAGAATCGAAGATACCGACGGGGGCAGCGGGGCGGACCCCGGAAGCGGCTGGCTGGTTCGTCATCGTCATGCGGGCGGCGCGGTGGCGATCGTTGCGCTTACTCGGACGCGCCCATCATCGTTTGCTGGTAGTTCTGCAGGCCGACCTTGCCGATCAGGTCGATCTGCGTTTCCAGCCAGTCGATGTGCTCTTCGGTGTCGTCGAGGATCTTCTCGAAGATCTCGCGCGACACGTAGTCACGCACCGATTCGCAGTAGGCGATGGCTTCCTTGCAGGTGGACTGCGAAATCTGCTCGAGCTTCAGGTCGCACTTCAGGATCTCTTCGGTTTCCTCGCCGATGAGCAGCTTGTGCAGGTCCTGCAGGTTCGGCAGGCCGTCGAGCATGAACACGCGCTCGATCAGCCAGTCGGCGTGTTTCATTTCGCCGATCGATTCGTCGTATTCGTGCTTGCCGAGCTTCTCGAGGCCCCAGTGCTTGTACATGCGCGCATGCAGGAAGTACTGGTTGATCGCCGTGAGTTCGTTCTTCAGTTGGGCGTTCAGATATTCGATGACTTTCTTGTCGCCTTGCATGGCTGTTCCTTGTTCAGTGGGGGCTTCAGAAACCGAACGATAATCGCTCGAACGAGAAAAGCCAAGCCTCAAAGCCTTGTCGGGCCTGCCTTTTGCGTGTAATGAGAATCAGCCTTGAATATCCGGCCGGGCGCAATAATGAGAATGAGAAGTAAAAAGGCCGGACTTCCGTCCGGCCTTTCGTTCGATCGCGCTTAAGCGGTTGCGACCGGGATCTTGCCGATCTTTGCCTGCCACTCCTTCGGGCCGGTTTGATGCACCGACGTGCCCGACGAATCGACGGCCACCGTCACCGGCATGTCCTGCACGTCGAACTCGTAGATGGCTTCCATGCCGAGGTCTTCGAATGCGAGCACCTTCGAGCCGCGGATCGCCTTCGACACGAGGTACGCCGCGCCGCCGACCGCCATCAGGTATGCAGCCTTGTGCTTCTTGATCGCGTCGATCGCGACCGGGCCGCGTTCCGCCTTGCCGACCATCGAGATCAGGCCCGTCTGGGCGAGCATCGTCTCGGTGAACTTGTCCATCCGCGTCGCCGTCGTCGGGCCTGCCGGGCCGACCACTTCGTCACGGACCGGGTCGACCGGGCCGACGTAGTAGATCACGCGGTTGGTGAAGTCGACCGGCAGCTTCTCGCCCTTCGCGAGCATGTCGGCGATGCGCTTGTGCGCGGCATCGCGGCCCGTGAGCATCTTGCCCGACAGCAGCAGCGTCTGGCCGGGAGCCCAGCTCGCGACTTCTTCCGGCGTCAGCGTGTTCAGGTCGACGCGCTTGCTCGTTTCCGTGTTCGGTTCCCACTGGACCTTCGGCCATGCGTCGAGCGACGGCGCTTCGAGCTTCGCGGGGCCCGAGCCGTCGAGCACGAAGTGCGCGTGGCGCGTCGCCGCGCAGTTCGGGATCAGCGCGACCGGCTTCGACGCCGCGTGCGTCGGGGCCGCCATGATCTTCACGTCGAGCACGGTTGCGAGGCCGCCGAGGCCCTGCGCGCCGATACCCAGCGCGTTGACTTTCTCGTGCAGCTCGACGCGCAGTTCCTCGACCCAGTCCTTCGGGCCGCGCGCGATGATTTCCTGGATGTCGATCGGCTCCATCAGCGATTCCTTCGCCATCAGCATCGCCTTTTCAGCGGTGCCGCCGATGCCGATCCCGAGCATGCCGGGCGGGCACCAGCCCGCGCCCATCGTCGGGACCGTCTTCAGCACCCAGTCGACGATCGAGTCGGACGGGTTGAGCATCACGAACTTCGACTTGTTCTCCGAGCCGCCGCCCTTCGCCGCGACCTGCACGTCGACCTTGTCGCCCGGCACGATCTCGTAGTGGATCACGGCCGGCGTGTTGTCCTTCGTGTTCTTGCGGGCGCCTTCCGGCGGATTGACGATCGATGCGCGCAGCACGTTGTCCGGGTGCGTGTAACCGCGGCGCACGCCTTCGTTGATCATGTCGGTGAGGCCCATCGTCGCGCCGTCCCAGCGCACGTCCATGCCGACCTTCACGAAGATCGTGACGATGCCGGTGTCCTGGCAGATCGGGCGGCGGCCTTCCGCGCACATGCGGCTGTTCGTGAGGATCTGCGCGATCGCGTCCTTCGCGGCCGGGCTCTCTTCCAGCTCGTACGCGCGGCCGAGTGCCTGGATGTAGTCGAGCGGATGGTAGTAGCTGATGTACTGCAGCGAATCCGCGATGCTCTGGATC
Organism: Burkholderia sp. IDO3; assembly: GCF_003366075.1. Classification (NCBI taxonomy): domain Bacteria; kingdom Pseudomonadati; phylum Pseudomonadota; class Betaproteobacteria; order Burkholderiales; family Burkholderiaceae; genus Burkholderia; species Burkholderia sp. IDO3. The sequence goes on along the minus strand of NZ_CP028963.1, from coordinate 2,528,096 downwards.
AGGTCTTCCTGTTTGATGACGGTCATGGCTGAGACTCTGTGGGGACTTGTGGGGAATGCGTTGCGGCGGTTCAGGCCGCAGGTCGGGACGCCGCTGGCGCATGCGTCTCGTGGAAATGGGCCGGGTGCGTGTGCGTCGTCAGGCGGTCGACCCACGCCATCACGAGTGCCGACACGAGGAACGACACGTGGATGATCACCTGCCACATGATCGCGTGCGTCGTGTGCTGGTCCGGGTTGATGAAGGTCTTCAGCAGATGGATCGACGAGATGCTGATGAGCGCCATCGACAGCTTGACCTTCAGCACACCCGCGTTCACATGGTCGAGCCACTCGGGCTCGTCGGGGTGGCCGTCGATGCCGAGACGCGACACGAACGTTTCGTAGCCGCCGACGATCACCATGATCAGCAGGTTCGAGATCATTACGACGTCGATCAAGCCGAGCACCGCGAGCATCACGCTGACTTCGTCGAGGCTGCTCGCGTGCGACAGCAGGTGCCAGACTTCTTTCAGGAACAGGAATACGTAGATGGCTTGCGCGACGATCAGGCCCAGATAAAGCGGAACCTGGAGCCAGCGGCTCATGAAGATCAGCGCGGGCAGCGGGCGCAGCGGACGACGGGCGGGGCCGGGCAAATGCGGGGCAGACATGATTGAGGTGCGGGCGCGGTGCGCAGGTATCGGGGGGTAATCTCGAAAAGGCGCGCTATTGTAACGCGTCGGCCGGCGCGACTGCAGCGACGCGCCGGTACTTCCGGGGACGGATCAGGCTGCTGCTGCCGGCACGCGCTTGCCGCGCAGGCTGGCGAGGCCGATGCCGGCGACGACGCACGCGAGCGCGATGCCGTGTGCGAGCGTCGGGCGCTCGCCGAGGAACGCGATGCCATAGGCGGCTGCCGCGATCGGCAACACCGCGCTGAACACGCCGGCGAGACTGCCCGGCACGTGGCGGATCCCCTTCATCCACAGCCAGAACGAGAAGATGCTGGCCGACAGCCCGTACCAGACCACCAGCGCCCAGGTGCCGGCCGGCACGCTCGCGTAATCGAAATGCCACAGCGCCGTCGCGCCGAGCGGCAGCATCAGCAGCAGGCCGAACAGGTGCGTGTATGCACAGATGTCGATCGGCGCGAGCGTCTGCGTGAGACGGCGCGACAGGATCACGTAGATCGATTCGCAGCATACGGCGCCGAGGATCAGCAGGTTGCCGGTCAGCGAGCCGGACGATGCGCCGCCGGCGCCGTGCGCGGACGCGCTGCCCGCGCTACCGTTGGCGAGGTTGATCGTCACGACGCCCGCGATCGCGAGTGCGATCGACACGAGCGCGCGGCCGTTCGGCTTTTCGCGCAGGATCAGCCACGCGAACAGTGCGACGATGGCCGGGATCGTGCTCGTGATCACGCCGGCCGCGACCGCGCTGGTGTGCTGCACGCCGTTGAGCATCAGCAGCGTGAACATGAAGGTGCCGAAGAACGCCTGCAGGAACAGGTTCAGCCATTCCGCGCGGCGGACCGCCCGCATCTTCACCGGACTGAACAGCGGCCACAGCACGGCGATCGCGATCACGAACCGCAGCGTCGCGAGGATGGCGACCGGGACGAAGACGACGATGGATTTACCGATACCGACGTTGCTGCCGACGAACAGCATCGACAGGATGAGGAAGAGGGCGTAGCGATTCAAGCTGGAATCCGGGAGGCGAGTTCAGTTAGGATTGTAGAGTCGCGGTTGTAACAGCGTAAAGCTGACCGTGCAGCGGCTGACCGTAAAGCGGCGCGGCCCGGTGTGCGAAACGGCGCGGTCGCGTAAGTGACGGGTAAGTTCAGGCGCTTATCGTGGAAACCGCCGGGCCGTACGTCCACCGTCTCGTGACGTGGTGCGGCGCAGCATCGCGCGCAGCCTTCGGGCTGCGCGCGGGTGAGTGGGAGACAGCGGCGCGCATGCGCCGGCCAAGACGCGCGGCGCGCACGATCGCGCCGCCATGCAGAGGATTCATGTTCACCAAGGGGTAGTCGATGTCTGCGATTGAATCGGTTCTTCACGAAACCCGCCAGTTTGCGCCGCCCGAGGCGCTCGAGAAGGCGGCGACCATTTCCGGCATGCCGGCCTACCAGGCGCTGGCCGCCGAAGCCGAGCGCGATTACGAAGGCTTCTGGGCGCGTCTCGCACGCGAAGGCCTCAGCTGGCACAAGCCGTTCACCCAGGTGCTCGACGAGCGCGACGCACCGTTCTACAAGTGGTTCGACGACGGCGAGCTCAACGCGTCGTACAACTGCCTCGACCGCCACGTCGAAGCCGGCAACGGCCAGCGCGTCGCGGTGATCTTCGAGGCCGACGACGGCACCGTCACGCGCGTCACCTATGCCGACCTCCTCGCACGCGTGTCGCGCTTCGCCAATGCGCTGAAGAAACGCGGGATCGCCAAGGGCGACCGCGTCGTCATCTACATGCCGATGTCGATCGAAGGCATCGTCGCGATGCAGGCCTGCGCGCGCATCGGCGCGACGCACTCGGTCGTGTTCGGCGGCTTCTCCGCGAAATCGCTGAACGAGCGGCTCGTCGACGTCGGCGCCGTCGCGCTCGTCACCGCCGACGAACAGGCGCGCGGCGGCAAGACGCTGCCGCTCAAGAGCATCGCCGACGAAGCCATCGCGATGGGCGGCTGCGAAGCCGTCAAGAGCGTGATCGTCTATCGCCGCACCGGCGGCAAGATCGACTGGCATGCCGAGCGCGACCTGTGGATGCACGCGCTGGCGGACGCCGAGTCCGACACGTGCGCGCCGGAATGGGTCGGCGCCGAGCATCCGCTGTTCATCCTCTATACGTCGGGCTCGACCGGCAAGCCGAAGGGCGTGCAGCACAGCACGGGCGGCTACCTGCTGTGGGCCGCGCAGACGATGAAGTGGACCTTCGACTGGAAACCCGACGACGTGTTCTGGTGCACGGCCGACATCGGCTGGGTCACCGGCCACACGTACATCACGTACGGCCCGCTCGCATGCGGCGGCACGCAGGTGGTGTTCGAGGGCGTGCCGACCTGGCCGGACGCCGGCCGCTTCTGGAAGATGATCGGCGACCACAAGGTCACGGTGTTCTACACCGCGCCGACCGCGATCCGTTCGCTGATCAAGGCCGCCGAGGCCGACGACAAGGTCCACCCGAAGAGCTACGACCTGTCGAGCCTGCGCATCATCGGCACGGTCGGCGAGCCGATCAATCCGGAAGCGTGGATGTGGTACCACAAGCACGTCGGCCAGGAACGCTGCCCGATCGTCGACACGTGGTGGCAGACCGAAACCGGCGGCCACATGATCACGCCGCTGCCGGGCGCGACGCCGACGGTGCCGGGTTCGTGCACGCTGCCGCTGCCGGGCATCATGGCGGCGGTGGTCGACGAGACGGGCCAGGACGTGCCGAACGGGCAAGGCGGCATCCTCGTCGTCAAGCGTCCGTGGCCGGCGATGATCCGCACGATCTGGGGCGACCCGGAGCGCTTCAGGAAGAGCTACTACCCCGAGGAGCTCGGCGGGCGGCTGTATCTGGCCGGCGACGGCACCGTGCGCGACAAGGACACCGGCTACTTCACGATCATGGGCCGGATCGACGACGTGCTGAACGTGTCGGGCCACCGGCTCGGCACGATGGAGATCGAGTCGGCGCTGGTGTCGCACGAACTGGTTGCCGAAGCGGCGGTGGTCGGGCGCCCGGACGACACGACGGGCGAGGCAGTGGTCGCGTTCGTGGTGCTGAAGCGTTCGCGTCCGGAAGGCGAGGAGGCCGCGGCGCTCGCGAAGTCGTTGCGCGACTGGGTCGGCAAGCAGATCGGGCCGATCGCGAAGCCGAAGGACATCCGCTTCGGCGACAACCTGCCGAAGACGCGCTCGGGCAAGATCATGCGGCGCCTGCTGCGCTCGCTCGCGAAGGGCGAGGCGATCACGCAGGACACCTCCACGCTCGAGAACCCGGCGATCCTCGACCAGCTCGCCGAAGTGCGCTGATCGCGCCAGTTGCGCGCATTGCGCGTACGAGCCCCTGCGCGGCAATCCCGATTGCCCGCGCAGGGGCTTTTTGCTAAATAACGGCATGACCGTTTCGTCCCGTCCGCGTCCGGCGCGCGCCGTGCCGCCACCCGTTCCCGAGCCGCTTGCGCGTGCGCATGCGCGCTATTGGCGCTTCAACGTCGCGCTGATCGCGGTGCTGATGGCGATCGGCTTTACGGTGTCGTTCGTCGTGCCGTTCTTCGCGCCCGCGCTCGCGGGCTTTCGCTTCGCCGGTTTCAGCCTGCCGTTCTACGTCGGCGCGCAAGGCGCGATTCTCGTGTATCTCGTGCTGATCGTCGTCTACATCGGCCTGATGCAGCGCGCGGATCGCATGCTGCGCCGCGCGTACGACGACCATGCCATGCACGCGAGCGATGCGCACAATGCCCGCTGATCCATGCTGACGCATCGACTGATTCGCGCGTACGCGCTCTACACGCTCGGCTTTCTCGGCTTCATCGCGTTGCTGTGGCGAATCGAGCGCGCGACCGGCTCCGGCGTGTGGATCGGCTACGTGTTCCTGTTCGTGCCGATCGCCGTGTATGCGGTGATCGGACTGTTGTCGCGCACGTCCGATCTCGTCGAATACTACGTGGCCGGGCGGCGCGTGCCGTCCGCGTTCAACGGGATGGCGACGGCGGCCGACTGGCTGTCGGCGGCGTCGTTCATCGGGCTCGCCGGCTCGCTTTACGCCACCGGCTACGATGCGCTCGCCTACGTGATGGGCTGGACGGGCGGCTTCTGCCTCGTCGCGTTTTTGCTCGCGCCGTATGTGCGCAAGCTCGCGCGCTACACGATTCCCGATTTTCTCGGCACGCGCTTTTCGAGCACCGCCGTGCGCGCGCTCGCGGCCGGCGCGGCGATCCTGTGCTCGTTCGTCTATCTGGTCGCGCAGATCCAGGGGATCGGGCTGATCGCGACGCGCTTCATCGGTGTCGATTTCGCGATCGGGATCTTCTGCGGGCTCGCCGGCATTCTCGTGTGTTCGTTTCTCGGCGGGATGCGCGCGGTCACGTGGACGCAGGTCGCGCAGTACATCATCCTGATCAGCGCGATCCTGATACCGGTGTCGCTGATCGCGATGAAGAACGGGCTCGGGCCGGTGCCGCAGTTCAATTACGGCAAGCTGATGGAGCGGGTGGCGGCGCGCGAGGCGCAGGTGCGCGACGCAGCCGAAGAGCAGCAGGTGCGCGATGCGTATCGGCGGCAGGCCGCGGTCATCCAGACGCAGCTCGACCGCTTGCCGGCGTCGTATGCGGATGCGCGGCGACAACTCGTCGACCAGCTTGCCGACTTGCGGCGCCACAACGGTCCGCTGCGCGAGATCAATCAGCGCGAGCGCGAGCTGGCCGATTTTCCGCGTGACCCGACGGCGGCGCGCGTCGCGTGGACACAGACGCGCGACGACCTGCTTGCGCGCGCCGAGCCGCCGGTGCCGATGCACGAGCCGTTTCCCGCCGCGAACGACGACGAGCGCAAGCCGCGCGAGCGGAATTTCCTCGCGCTGCTGCTGTGCCTGTCGCTCGGCACCGCGAGCCTGCCGCACATCCTGACGCGCTACAACACGACGACGTCGGTGGCGTCCGCGCGCCGTTCGGTCGGGTGGACGCTGTTCTTCATCGCGCTGTTCTACCTGAGCGTGCCGGTGCTCGCGGTGATGATCAAGTACGAGATTCTTGCGAACCTCGTCGGGCGGCCGATCGCCGAATTGCCCGCGTGGGTCACGCAGTGGCATCACTTCGAACCCGACCTGATCAGTGTCGTCGAGGTGATTCGCGACGGCATCGTGCACTGGTCGGAAATCCAGATGCAGCCGGACATGGTCGTGCTGGCCGCGCCGGAGATCGCGGGGTTGCCGTATGTGGTGTCGGGGTTGATCGCGGCCGGTGCACTGGCGGCTGCGTTGTCGACCGCGGACGGGTTGCTGCTGACGATCGCGAATGCGTTGTCGCACGACGTCTATTACTGCATGGTCGCGCCGGATGCGTCGAGCCAGCGGCGCGTGACGATCTCGAAGGTGCTGCTGCTCGGCGTCGCGCTGTTCGCGTCGTATGTCGCGTCGCTCAATACGGGGAAGATCCTGTTTCTGGTGGGGGCGGCGTTTTCACTCGCGGCGTCGAGTTTCTTTCCGGTGCTGGTGCTCGGGGTGTTCTGGAAACGGACGACGACGCGCGGTGCGATCGCCGGGATGGTGACGGGGCTCGCGGTGTGCGTGTACTACATCGTGTCGACGTATCCGTACTTCACGCAGCTCACGGGGTTTGCCGGGCGCACGTGGTTCGGGATCGAGCCGATCAGTTCGGGCGTGTTCGGTGTGCCGGCCGGGTTCGCGGTGGCGATTGCGGTGAGCTTGCTCGACCGGCCGCCGGATGAATATACGCGGGCGTTGGTGGATTACATCAGGCATCCGTGAGGGGCGCGACCGATCCCGGCGGCGCGGGATTTTCCGTCGGCGGGCGCAACGCCGGTGTTCAGCGAGCGATAAAGAAAAAGCCCCGCAGATCGTTGATTCTGCGGGGCTTTCAGTATGTCTGGCGGAGAGAGGGGGATTCGAACCCCCGATAGGCGATTAACCTATACACGCTTTCCAGGCGTGCGACTTAAACCACTCATCCATCTCTCCGGAAGACCGAGAGTATAGCAAACTCTGGCGGCCCCTCGCCACCCCCTTTCGACGACCCGTCGAAGCTGCCCGGAATCCGGCCGCCGGGGCCCGCGCGGCGGGCCTTCGCCCGCGTCAGAAGTCCGTCGTCATCGACAGCCATACCGAGCGCGGATCGCCCTGTGTCAGATACCCGCCGATCGTCGACGACCAGTACGACTTGTTCGCGACGTTGCGCACGGTCGCGCGGAACGTCGTCTTCTTGCCGAACAGTTCGGTCGCATAACGCGCGCCGAGATCGAAACGGTCCCACGCCGGGATCGACATCGTGTTCGCGACGTCGAGGTATTGCGGCCCCGTGTGGATCCAGCGCGCGGTCAGCGTGAGGCCGTGCAGCGCCGGCACGTCGTATTCGGCGCCCGCATTGAGCAGGAACGACGGCACGCCGATCGGCCGGTTGCCGTCGTTGGTGCCGCCGGCCGTGTTCTGCAGCGTCGCGTTCAGGTAGGTCGCGCCCGCGATCAATCGCACGCCCTTCCACGGTTCGCCGTACACGGCCGTCTCGATGCCGCGATGGCGCTGCGTGCCGTCGGCGCCGAACACGTTCGACGACGGATCGGTGTACGCCATCGGCTTCTCGATCTGGAACAGCGCAAGCGAGGCGCCGTATTTGTTCGTGTCGTAGCGAATGCCGGCCTCGACCTGCTTCGAGCGGTAGGGCGACAGCGACTGGTTTGCGTTGCGCGCGGTGCTCGGCGCGATTTCGCCCTGCGCGAGCGCCTCGCTGCGGTTCGCGAAGATCGATACGTTCTGCCACGGCTTCAACACGAGACCGAACACGGGCGTCGTGATCGCGTCGCTGTACGTGGACGACACCGCGCCCGTGTAGTCGAAGTTGTCGACCGAGATCGACTGGCGGCGCGCACCGATCGTGAACAGCACGCGATCGTTGAGGAAGCCGATGGTGTCGGACACCGCGACGCTGCGCAGCCACGTCTTCATCACCGTGCCCGGATCATCCATGTCGCCGCCCGCATAGGCGGTCGACGGAAACGCGACGGCCGACGGATCGTAGAGCGTCGTCGGGAACGCGCTCGACATCGTGTAGGCGGACTGGCTGTCGATACGGATGAACGACGCGCCGAGCGTCACGAAATGCGACACGGGGCCGGTCGTGAAACGGCCGCGCACGCCGGCTTCGGCCGACTGCGCGTCCTCCTTGTGCGGCACGCTCAGGCGCGAGCCGGTCGTGCCGGACGACGAGTAGGTCGGCGTGTAGTAGTCGCCATGCTCGTTCGTGTGACGCACGCCGGCCGCGACATAGGCGGTCCACGCGGGCAGGAAGTCATATTCGGCGCGCACGATGCCGACGGTGTCCTCGAGCTCGCTGTAGCTCCACGGCTGCGCATAGTTGTGCGTGGCCGACGGCACGCCCGGCAACTGGTTGCCGTTCACGAGCACGACGGAGCGGCCGCCGTCGATCCGCTGCCGCTGATACAGGAAATCGCCGGACACGCGCAGCTTGTCGCCGCGCCAGTCGAGCGACACGGCCGTCACATTGTTGCGGCGGCGCTCGCCGTCGACGGCCGTGTCGCCGCCGCCGATCGACTGGTTCACGCGCACGCCGAACTGCCCTTCGTTGCCGAAGCGGCGGCCGACGTCGACGTGCGTGCCGAGCGAGCCGGATACGGAGCCGTCGACGGTCACGCGCGTGAGCGGCTTGTCGTCCGCGCGTTTCAACTGCAGGTTCACGCCGCCGCCGATCGCCGAGCCGTTCGGCGACGCGCCGTTCAGGAACGCATTCGCACCCTTGAAGACGTCGACGCGCTCGATCGCGTCGGTTTCGACGAGCTGGCGCGGGGTGACGCCGTACAGGCCGTTCAGCGACACGTCGTCACCGTCGAGCTCGAAGCCGCGGATCACGAACACCTGCGAGTAGTTGCCGTACCCGGATGCGCTGCGCACGGCCGGATCGTTGTCGAGCACGTCGGCGAGCGTGCGCGCCTGCTGGTCCTCGATCAGTTTCGACGTATAGGTGGTCATGCTGAACGGCACGTCGCTCGCCTTTTGCCGGCCGAGCACGCCGAAGTCCGCGCCGCGCGCGACCTGACCGCCCGCATAGGTCGGCGCGAGGTCGCCCGGCAGCGGATCGGCGGTGCCGGTGACGTTGATCGATGGCAGCACGGCGGTGTCGGCGGCGGGCGCCGGCGCGGTGTCGGAGGAGACGGCCGAGGCGGCGGCCGTCTGTGCGAGCGCGGCGGCAGGCATCGCGCAGGCAAGCGCAATGCCGAAAGCAATTGGCGTAAGACGCCGGACAGGAAACGAGAGTGTCGACATGGGACGCAAAACGGATGTGGTCGGGTGGTCCGTCCCAGGGTGGCAAGTCGGAATCCGGGCGGAGAGTCGGGTCCGTGCTGTCGCGGACGCCGTTTTGGATATGGGCGCGGAGTATAGCGTAAACGAGAATCATTGTCGTTTGATAATGAGACGTGTCTCTATTTGGGAAAATCGTCTCGAAATGGTGTGTCGGGCGGCGCGACGGGAGGGGGAGCGGGAAGGGCGGCTCGTCGCGCCGAAATCCGGGTGGCGGACGGATTCGCCGCCGCGTGGTCACGAGATTCGGCAGTCATGTTTCTTATCGAACGTTCACCGTTCGGCCGGCAAGCGCGTGGCGCGGCAATCGTGCGATCATTGAACGCGTCGATTCCTGCCTCGCCTCGCGAACCGGCCGGCGCAGCCCCACCGCCGAAACGACGCGCATGCCGCCCGCACGAATCACGAATCCCTTTCACAACGCCCGCCCGCTCATGACGATCCCCGCACTGCTCGCATTTGCCCTGATTCTGTCCGTCGGCGTGGCGACGCCCGGCCCGACGGTGTTGCTCGCGATGAGCAACGGTTCGCGCTACGGGTTGCGTCACGCGATGGTCGGCATGCTCGGTGCGGTGACGGCCGACGTGGTGCTGGTTGCGCTGGTCGGGTTCGGCTTAGGCGTCATTCTCGAAGCGTCCGAAACCGCGTTCGTGACGCTGAAGCTGCTGGGTGCCGCGTGGCTCGCGTACGTCGGCATCCGGATGCTGATGTCGAGCGGCCGTGCGCCTGCCGCACAGGAGCCGGATCTCACGACGCCCGATCGCCGGACTGCCTTCCTGAAGAGCTTCTTCGTCGCGATGAGCAATCCGAAGTACTACCTGTTCATGTCGGCGCTGCTGCCGCAGTTCGTCGACCGTTCGCATGCGGTCGCGCCGCAATACGCGATCCTCGCGGCGACGATCGTCGCGATCGACGTCATCGGGATGACCGGCTACGCGCTGCTCGGCGTGCATTCGGTGCGCGTCTGGAAGGCGGCCGGGGAGAAGTGGCTGAACCGGGTCAGCGGATCGCTGCTGCTGATGCTCGCCGGGTATGTGGCGTTGTATCGGAAGAGCGTGAACTGACGACACGCCGATGCATCGGGAAAGCGGCACGCCGCGGCCGGCATCGTGCCCGCTCGCGTGTTGAAGGACCTGCCGACGTTGCACGCGCGATGCACGGTCGATGCGGTGTCCGCGTCATGCATGTGTGCATGACGTGACGTTACGTGCCGTGCCGACGTTCCGTGGGCATCGACTGACGGCGCAATTTCACGATTCGTGACCGGTTGAGGTTGCGCGTCCCATCCCCGCCGGTCTGTTCCACGTGCAGGCCCGATAACCCGCGGTCGATCGGCGCGGGCATCCGTCGACGGCATCCAGGTCGTCCGGAATCTCCGGAAATCCGATTATTTCAACTTCATTTCGCATTGATCCGACATGTAAGCCTGGACGCGCCGGAATCCCGCGCGGCAGCCGGACATGGCCGCAGGCGCGGCATTGCGTGGCCGAGGCATCGACGTGTCTGATTACAAAATGAATGGAATTTGAAAGAATTCGATCCCTTGACGCCATGCGGCCACGGCATTTATTGTCCGTCTGCCGCCCGTGAGAGAGCACGACGGCAATCGGATGCGCGCCTCGCGCGCACGACAACACGCAGCAAAAGCAAAAAAGGAAACGTGGCAGCCACATGAAACCGCTATTCGATGACAAGAAATCCGATGCGGTCAGCGATCGTCCTTCCACCCCGTCTTTGTCCCCCGTCGCGGTTCCTGTCGCCGCCGTCGCGCCGGTCGCACCCGCGCCGGAGAACGTGCGCCTGATCACCGTCGACGAGATCGACCAGCTCGGTGCGGCGCAGGGCACGCGAATCGCCGCTTTCTCGCAGCAGATTCTCACGAGCGTGCGCGCGTCGGATGCCGACCAGTTCGGCGACAAGCTCAACGAGCTGATCGCGACCGCGAAGGGGCTCGACCCGCGCGGCGCCGACAAGGGCGGGCTGCTCACGCAGGTCACGCGGCTGTTCCGCTCGACCAAGGAGAAGCTGCTGTCGCAATACGAGTCGGTGAGCAAGCGGATGGATACGCTCGTCGTCGAACTCGAGACGCATGCGCAGCGCCAGAAGGCCGGCATCGACGAGCTCGAGCGCATGTACAACGACAACTACGCGCTGCACCAGGAGCTCGCGCAGGCGAAGGCGCTCGGCGAAACGGCGCTCGCGGCGCTGCGTGCGCATCTCGCGGCCGGCCAGCAGCCGGCGGACGATGCGTTTGCCGCGCAGCGCCTGCTCGACGTGAAGCGCAAGGTCGACGCGCTCGAAAGCAAGCTCGACGATCTCGACCGCGCGATGCTGATGTCGAAGCAGCTCGCGCCGCAGATCCGGATGGAGCAGGACCAGAAACGCACGCTGACGTCGAAGTTCATGACGATCAAGACGGTGCTGATTCCCGCGTGGACCAACGCGTTCGCGCTCTACCTCGAGCAACTCGGCACGAAGCGCGCGGCGGCGCTCGCGAACGCGACGTACGACGCGGCCGACGAGGCGATTCGCGCGCAAGCCGACCTGAATCGGCAGAACGCGCAGGAAGTCGCGAAGCTCGGCCAGCGCCCGGTGATCTCGACCGACACGTTCGAATATGCGCAACAGCAACTGTTCGGCGCGTTCGACGACATCACGCAGATCATCGCCGACGGCAAGCGCCAGCGCGAGCAGGACGCACCGCGCCTGCGCCAGCTCGAGCAAGACCTGATCACCCGATTCGCTCCGAAGCACCATTGAGGAACACCGCATGATTACGCTTGAGAAACGCGCGGCGAAGGTCGCGATCGTCCTCGAAAAACGCCAGATCCTGAAGCCGCCCGTCGTGCGCGTCGGCGCGGCGCTCGACATCTCGGGTTCCGCGAAGCCGCTTTACCAGTCGGGCGTGATCCAGGAGACGCACGACCGGATCCTCGGCATTGCACTGAAGTTCGACGACAACGGCGAAGTCGACACGTGGACCTTCACCGAAGGCTACGACCGCCTGCCGACCGCGACGCCGGAAAACTACGGCTCGTACATTTCGGATCACGTGCTCGAAGCGCGGATCGACAAGTGGGGCGGCACGCAGTATGCGCCGGTGATGAACGACATCGTCGACTTCTTCTTCCGCGCGCCGGAGCCCAGGCGCGAAGAAAAGCGCGGCTTTCTGAGCCGGCTGTTCGGCGGTGCCGAAACCGCCGCCCCGGCCGCGTCCGCACCGGTGAACGGCGATCTGCCCGCATGGGTGCTGTTCGTCACCGACGGCCAGAACCCGAAGAACGACCGCAAGCGCGTACGCCAGCTGCTGGCCGAGTCGCAGCACTTCCCGCTGTACTGGTCGCTCGTCGGTGTCGGCGATCCGAGCGAATTCGATTTTCTCGCGGAAGTCGCGGACGAGATGCCGAACGTCGGCTTCCTGCATCTCGAATCGCTCGACGTGAGCGACGAACACATTTACGAACAACTGATCACGCAGGAATTCTGCGACTGGGTGCGCGCGAAGTAAGCGCAGCCCGCACGCCCATTTTCCGGAACCCCATACCCCAATCATGTTGAAAGACTTCAAGATTCCGCTGTCGCTCACGGTGATCGCGCTGGTTGCCGCCTATCTGCTCGGCGGCGTGAAGGACATGCTGATCGTCGCGGTCCTGTCGGTACTCGAAATCTCGTTGTCGCTCGACAACGCGGTCGTCAACGCCTCCGTGCTGAAGAACTGGTCGGAGAAGTGGCGCAACCGTTTCATGGTGTTCGGCCTGCCGGTCGCCGTGTTCGGCATGCGGCTCGTGTTCCCGCTGCTGATCGTCGCGGTGATCGGCCACATCGGCCTGTGGGACGCGCTGACGCTCGCGATCGAATCGCCCGGGAAGTACGCGGCGGTGCTGACCTCCGCGCATCACGAGGTGTCGGCGTTCGGCGGCGCGTTCCTGCTGATGGTGTTCTTCAAGTTCATGCTCGACACCGAGAAGGACGAACACTGGATCGGCTTTCTCGAAGGCCCGATGCGCCATCTCGGCCGCATCACGGCGCTGGAAGTGGCGCTGACGCTCGCGATCGTGATCGTCGCGTCGTTCTACGTGCCGGCCGCGGAGCAGGTGAGCTTCCTGCTCGCGGGCGCGTTCGGCGTGATCGGCTTCGTGATCGCGCACGGCGTGGGCGACCTGGTCGGCGGCGAGGACACGGGCACCCGCGTGGTGCGCGAAGGTGTTGCTGGTTTCCTGTACCTCGAAGTGCTCGATTCGTCGTTCAGCTTCGACGGCGTGATCGGCGCGTTCGCGCTGTCGAACAACATCTTCCTGATCGCGCTCGGTCTCGGCGTCGGCGCGGCCTACATCCGGGAGATGACGCTCGTGCTGCTGAAGAAGGGCACGCTCGCGCAGTACCGCTATCTCGAACACGGCGCGTTCTGGGCGATCGGCGCGCTCGCGGCGATCATGTTCCTCGGCGTGAAGTTCGACGTGCCCGAAGTCATCACGGGCCTGATCGGCGCGGCGATGATCGCGGCGGCCGTGTGGTCGTCGATCATCGTGCAGCGCAGGGAAGACCGGACTGCGGTGGCAGGCGAGTAACGCAGCACGCACCACATCAACCAGGGGCCGCGCGGTGCGGCCCGGCATTGCCGCCGGCACAACGGCGGTTCCAGCAGAAGAGGTTCAGATGATCAATTTGTCGAAAGGCGGTCGCGTCAACCTGTCGAAGGAAGCGCCCGGCACGCAGAAATTCCGCATCGGTCTCGGTTGGGACGCGAACGCGACGGACACGGGTTCGGATTTCGATCTCGACGTGTCGGTGTTCCTGTGCAAGTACGACGGGCAGAGCAATCCGAAGCTGATCTCGGACCAGCACTTCGTGTTCTACAACAGCGAAGTGCGCACGATGGAGCGCAAGGAAACCTTCATCCAGCCGGGCGACGATTTCCCGAAGCGCGGGATGCCCGCCTCGAAGTGCCTGGGCGTCGTGCATAGCGGCGATAACCGCACGGGCAGCGGCGACGGCGACGACGAGGTGATCTTCATCGACGTGACGAAGCTCGCGGCCGACGTCGAGGAAATCTCGGTGGTGGTGACGATCGACCAGGCCGAAGCGCGCCGCCAGAATTTCGGGCAGGTTCGCAACAGCTACATCCAGATCGCGGACGAGGTGTCGGGCGCGGTGATCGCGAAGTACACGCTCGAGGAAGACTTCTCGATGGAGACGTCGGTGCAGGTGGGCAGCTTCTATCGTCGCGACGGCCACTTCATGTTCAAGGCGGTCGGCGCCGGCTACAACCGTGGCCTCGGCGATTTCGTGCGCGCGTACGGCGGCGCGGTCTGACTGGCGGCAGCCCGGCCGGCGCGACTGCGCGGCGCCGGGCAGCAAGCATCGATGACGAATCCGTCCGACGAGCCGAAGCGGCTCGAGTTCGATACGACGCCCGAGCGCACGCCCGGGCGTCTTGCGTTCGACACGCCGGCGGCGGCCGGTGTGCCGGCCGCGCGTGCGCCCGAGCGGCCGGCGCCGCAGGCGCTCGACCTGGGGCCGGCGCCCGGGCAGGCCGCGCGCGCGGCGCCTGCCGATGCGCTGGGCCGCGCGTTGTTCGGCGGATCGAACCATCCGCAGCTCGAAGCATGCTTTCGGGCCGCGCAGGCCAGCTTCCCGAATCTCTATCCCGATTACGCGCCGCGCATCGAGCGGCATATCCGGCAACTGGTGCCGCTCAAGCTCGCGACGGTCGCGACGATCGGCGACGGGGCGCTGGAGACGGCCGGCAATCTCGTCGAAGCCGTCGCGGCGACGACGCGCGAATTCAACGAACTCGGCGCGGCCGACATGATGGCCGGGATGCTCGCGCAGGCGACGCGCAAGGCCGGCATGCTCGACCGCTGGTTCGGCGCGGCGTCGGCGCACGTCGACTACCGTGCGGCGCTCGGCGCGCTCAAGCAGTCGCTCGGTTTTTTCCCGCGGCGCACCGAGGAACTCGCCGCGAAGGTCCGTCATGCGGAAGAAAACCTCGTGGTGGTGCTCGCGGCGCTGAGTGCTGTGTCGGACGTCGTGCGCGCGCCGGATGACGCCGGTATCGAGCGCACGCTGTTCGACCGTCGCAACATCGTCGGGCAGGCTGTCCAGCAGATCCGGATGCAGCCCGCGCAACTGCGCGGGCTCGACGAGCGCGTGACCGATCTGCTGTCGCGCGCCGATCACCTGATGAACGTCGTGCTGCCGGCTGCGCTGGCGGCGCGGCCGCAGCGCTGAGCAAACGACACGAACCGCACGCACGCGCGCGCCGGTGCGCGCGTTCGCGGCGCGACGCGTACGGCAGCACGCCGTTTCGCGTGGACCGGCGCGATTCTGCTATCTTCCGGGGCATCTCACTGCTTCCCCGTCTCGCCATGACCGACCGCATCGTTGCCGCCTTCGATTTCGACGGCACCATCACGACTACCGACAGCTTCCGTCATTTCGTCCGCTACGCGGTCGGCACGCCGCGTTTCGCATGGGCCGGCCTGTGCGCGCTGCCGTGGATCGTCGCGATGAAGGCGGGGCTGCTGTCGCGCGGCGACGCGAAGGCGAAGTTCGCCGGGTTTGCGTTCGGGCCGATGCGCGAGGACGCGCTCGACACGTTGGCGCGCCGGTTCGTCGACGGCTATCTGCCGAACCTCGTGCGTCCGGACATGCTCGAGCGGATTCGCGAGCATCGGGCGCGCGGGCACGAAGTCGTGCTGGTCAGCGCGTCGCCGTCGCTGTATCTGGAGAAGTGGGCGACGACGGCCGGCATCGACACGGTGCTCGCGACGCGCCTCGCGTTCGAGCGTGGCGTGTTCACCGGACGGCTGAACGGCGAGAATTGCTGGGGGCCGCAGAAGGTCGTGCGCTTGCGCGGCTGGTGGGGGAATCAGCCGCCCGCGAAACTGTTCGCGTACGGCGACAGCCGCGGCGACAAGGAAATGGCCGAACTCGCGAACTGGGCATGGATTCGCGGACACGGCCCGATGCCGGCGATCGGCGATTGATCCGGTGAAGGGGGCCGCGGCCGTGTGCGTTATGCGTCGGCCTGCTGCGCGCCACGCGTACCGCGATACGGTTGATAAGCACCCCAGCGATTCGCGCGCCTGAACGTGCCGACGTCGTTGAACCGCACACCGACTTCACGCAGCGCCGCATGCGCGGTTCGCGCGGTCAGCTGGCGGATGTAGAACGGATCGCGCACCACGAAGTGATGGATTGCGTGCGTGCTGCCGAAGTTAAAGCAGAACAGCTGGAACGGCAGCATCCACCACGGGTTGAGCACCTGCGTCTGCTGGATCACGTTGCGCGAATCGATGTCGCCGAAATAATGGATGTTCGAGCTGACGAAGTTGATGCAGAAGCTGCGCACGAAGTTCGGCCCGAGCCACACCACCGCGAGAAAATCGACGACGCTCATCACGTGCCCGACGATCGGCGGCACGTTCGGTGCATGGCCGAACGCATGCAGCGCGAACAGGCCGGCGTGATAGACGATGAACGCGTGCCACAGCGCGTAGTACGCGTGACCGATCGGCATGTACGACGACACCTGTTCGACGCGCAACTGCGCGCGCTCGGCCGCATCCTGCACCGGCTGCGCGGCGACGTACTGCTTGACCTTGCGGCGCATCGCGTCCGGCCGCAGCACGACGGCGAGCATCCCGTCCGCGATCATCAGCAGCCGCTTCACGCCCCAGCGTTCGCCGTTGGTGATGCCGAATTCCTCGAGATCCGATTCGCCGCCCGACACCTTGTGGTGATGCAGGTGCATGCGCCGACGCGTCCACGGGTTGATCGTGCCCGGCCGCGTGAGCCAGCACAGCGCCATCATCAGGTGATAGGCCCACGGCGTCTTCTTGAAGTACATCAGGTGGATCAGGTCGTGCTCGAGCTCGTGGATCAGCGACGTGACGAACGCGGCAAGCGGCAGCGCGACGTACCACGCGATCGCGCCGCGCGCATACAGCCACGCGATCGCGAGCATCGCGCTCACCGACACGGTCATCACGGTCGCACCGACGACGTTCTGGCGGTCGAGCAGCGGAAAACGCGCGCGAAGCGCATCGCTCGCGGCGTTGACCTCGCGGCGGACGTACGCGACCTTGTCTGCGTCGTTGCGAAAGACGGTTCGTGCGGGTTGGCTCATCGAGCGGAATCCAGGGGAAAGAGTAGGGCGCAATGCCGATGTGACAAGCATAGGCGCGCCCCGGAGCGCACGCGAGGGCCGCCGGTGCCAATGATGGTGTCATTTCGGGCCACCTTGGCCGATGCGCCGGCGCCCTGGCCCGCGCCGCGCGGCTAGAGTGCCGCGGGGGTGTCATTGCGGGCCAGCGACGCTACAATCCGCCGAAACCGCTCCGGAGTCCGCCGCATGGCCCTGTCCGTCCCGGATGCCGCGCGCCAGTTGAACAAGGCGACGGTATCGTCCGCGTATGCGCTGTTCATGCTGATGCTCGCCGAGGAGCGCGGCATCGAGGCGAGCCGCATTCTCGCCGGCTCGGGCGTCGCGCGCGAGCGGCTCGCGCAGCCCGATGCGCGCATCACGCCGCTGCAACAGGCGGCGATCGTATTCAACCTGCTCGATGCGACGGGCGATCCGTCGATTGCGATCGAGATCGGCCTGCGCAGCAGCCTCACGAAATCCGGGTTGATCGGCTTCGGGCTGATGAGTTGCGCCACGCTCGGCGAGGCGATCGCGCTCGGCATCCGTTACTTGCCGACCCGTGTGCCGTTCTTTTCGGTGCGGCTCGCCGAGCTCGACGGAATCGTCGACATCGACGTGCTGGAGGCATTTCCGCTCGGCCGGCTGCGCCAGTTCGCGATGGAGAACTTCCTGGTCGAGACGGCGATCCTGTTCAATTCGCTGCTCGATCCGGCGCCCGGGCGCACGCTGCAGTCGCGTGCCGAACTGCACTTCGAATGGCCGGAGCCGCCGTGGTTCGAGCGCTATCGCGTGCGGCTGCCGCGCTGTCATTTCGACGCGAGCGCGAACCGCATCCGCTGCGACGCCGCGCTGCTCGACGAGCCGATCGGCACCGCGAACGCGCAGACCGCGCAGATGATCGTCCAGCAGTGCGAGGCCGAGCTCGCGCGGCTCGGCTATGCGGAAAGCATCGTCGAGCGCGTGCGCAACCTGCTGATCTGCGGGGAGGCCGGTTATCCGTCGGTCGACGACGTCGCGCGCGAACTGCACGTGTCGGCGCGCACGTTGAAGCGCAAGCTCGCGGAGTTCGGCGCGACCTATTCGACGCTGCTCGACGAAATCCGGCTGCGCGACGCGCTCAGGTTACTCGAGGGCACACGGCTGCCGGTCGACGAGATCGCGGCGCGGGTCGGCTATACCGACCGCGCGAATTTCACGCGGGCGTTCAAGCGCTGGACCGGCGTGGCGCCGAGCGAACGGCGCTGAAGGCGAAGAGCCGGCGAGCGGCGCGGACCGGTATCGCTCGCGAGGCCGGTGCCGATCAATCGATCAGACGATCGCCACCCAGTTCGCACCGCGGCCGCCCGGTACGCGCGCATGCGGCGTCAGCACGCCGTCGTCCGGCGCGATCGCGTACACCGACACGTATTCCGATTGCTCGCCGCACGCGACGAGCCAGCGTCCCGACGGATCGATCGTGAAGCCGCGCGGCTGCGTTTCGGTGGTCGTCGCGTGCGCGGGTTCGAACGTGCCGTCCGCATTGCGGCGATAGCAGAGCAACTGGCTCGACGTGCGTTCGCTGACGTACGCGAAGCGCTCGTCGGGCGTCAGGTGGACGTCGGCGGCCCAGACGGAAGGCTCGACCGGCGCGGGCGGGCGCGCATGGCCTTGTGCGAGGCCGGCGACGGCAGGGTGGCGCGCGCTCACGCGTGCATCGCCGAGGCGGCCGCTGTCGGCGTCGCGCGGGAACGTGGCGAGCGTCGCGAGGAATTCGCTGACCACGACGAGCGTACGGCCGTCGCGCGCGAAGCGCAGGTGACGCGGGCCGAAGCCGCCCGGCACGCGCGTTTCGCCGTGTTCGTGCGCGCGCAGGCCGCCGGCATCCTCGACCAGCGCGAACGTGAAGATCCGGTCCGAGCCGAGCGAGCTCACGTAGGCAAACCGATTGTCCGGCGACACGACGACCGCATGCGCGTTCGCGATGCCGTCCGCGACCTGCAGCGGCGCGCCGTCGCCGTCGCGCATGCGCGCGGCGTCGTAGAGGCTCAGCGAACTGCCGCCGTACGACGCGCCGAGCAGCCACCGGCCGCCGCGATCGAGCGACAGGTACGCGTGGCTCGCGTCGATCGCGGTCGTGCCGATACGCGCGAGCGCACCGGTCGCGGCCGCGACGCGGAACGCGACGATCGTCGGTTGCTCGCCGCGCGTTGCGACGTAGAGCCGCGCGCGATCGGGCTGCACGGCGATCGGCATCGCGACGTCGCCGGCCGGGTAGCGGGCGAGCGGCGCGAGCGCGCCGTCGGACGTGAGCGAGAACGTGGCGAGGTCGCCGTCGGCGGCATTCGAGACGACGACGGTCAGGCGGTCAGTGTTCGGCATGGCGGAGCATTGCGGTGTTCGTGAAGGAATCGTCGGCCGGCAGGCCGCGCGGCGGATCGCCGCGCCGGTGCGTGCGCGCGAACAGCGCGGCGACCGCGGCGACGACGGACGCGATCGCGAGCGCATACAGGCCGCCCGTGATCGAACCCGTATGTTGCTTCAGATAGCCGAAGGCCGTCGGCGCGACGAAGCCGCCGAGGTTGCCGATCGAGTTGATCAGCGCGATCACGGCCGCGGCCACGCGGGTGTCGAGGTAGCCCTGCGGAATCGGCCAGAACAGCGACGACGCGGCCTTGAAGCCGAGCGCGGCGAAGCAGATCGACACGAACGACCAGACCGGGTCATGCGACGTCGACGCGAACAGCCCGCACGCGGCGAGCACGAGCGCGAACGACAGCCAGCGCTGCGGATGCTTCCATTTCGAGGACAGCACCGCGAAGCCGTACATCGCGCCGATCGCGATCATCCACGGAATCGTGTTGTACAGGCCGACCTGGAAATCGGTGAGGCCGCCCATCTTGCGGATGATCGTCGGCAGCCAGAAGGTGGCTGCGTAGATCGTCAGCTGGATCGCGAAATACAGGAAGCAGAACAGCACGATCTGCGGGTCGCGCAGCAGCGTGGCGGCCGATACGCGCACGGTCGAGCGCCCGTCGCGGATCGCACGCTCTTCGTCGAGCGCGTTCTGCAGCGCCGTGCGTTCGTCGGCGGTGAGCCACGTCGCGTCGCCGATGTGCGATTTCAGCAGCAGCCAGCTCGCGCCGCACAGCGCGACCGAGAACATCCCTTCGATCAGGAACATCCACTGCCAGCCCTGCAGGCCGAGGCCGTGGACCGACAGCAGCGCGCCCGTCACGGGGCCGGACAGCACCGACGCGAACGCGGAGCCGCCGAGGAAGATCGCCATCGCCTTGCCGCGTTCCTGCGGCGGCAGCCATTGCGACAGGTACAGCACGACGCCGGGGAAGAAGCCGGCCTCGGCCGCGCCGAGCAGGAAGCGCAGCACGTAGAACGACGTGTCGTTCCATACGAACGCCATCGCGGCCGCGACGATGCCCCAGGTCGCCATGATCCGCGCGAGCCAGAGGCGCGCGCCGTAGCGTTGCATCAACAGGTTCGACGGCACTTCGAACAGCGCGTAGCCGACGAAGAACAGGCCGGCGCCGAGCCCGTAGGCGGCCGCGCCGATACCGATCGACGCCTCGAGGTGGCGGTCGACGAAGCCGACGTTGACGCGGTCGATGTAGTTCGCGATGAACATGATCAGCACGAGCGGCAGCACGTGCCACTTCACTTTCGAGACGGCGGACGCGAGCGGGTCGCGGCCGGACAGGGCAGGCGAGGTCAACGGAGTCTCCGGTCGGGCGGCGAACGGGGCGGCGGCCCGCGTTGGCGTCGAGGTGATGGGTTAAGTAGTATGTTGTCGTACAACATGGTACGCCTGAGATCGATCCATGAGGTTGCGGGTTTACCCGGGAATTGTTCAGATATTGGGGAATGTCATGAAGCCGTGCAGCGGATGAATCACATCCGATGACGTATGACATCGGGTGTGAGTATCCGGTTGCTGCCGGGCGACGCCGGCCCGGCGGTGTGTCGTCCGTTATGCCATCGACACGACGCTGTTCAGCAGCGTCTTCACGAGCACGGCCTGTCGCGTCGCGCCCGTTTTCGCGAAGATCCCGCGCAGGTGTGCGCGGGCGGTGTTCTTCGTGATGCCGGTCGCGGCGGCCGCCTCGTCGAGCGTCAGGCCGTCGACGAGCAGCAGCGCGATCTCGGTTTCCATCGGCGTCAGCCGGAACAGCCGGTGCAGCATGTCGCGCGACGTCTGCGGCGACGCCGCCGGATCGCGGATGAAGACCGCCACGGCCGGCCGGTGCTGGCGGTCCTGCGCGCCGCGATAGGGCGCGAGCGGGCGCAGCAGCACGTTCAACGGCATCGCGCCGCCGGGGCGCGACAGCGTGGTGGCTTCGATGCGCGCGAGCGCACCCGTGCGGAAATGCTCGAGCGCGGCCTGCAGCGCCTTCTGCAGCCGGCGCTCGTCGAGCGGGCATGACGCATGCAGCCGGTCCTGGCGCAGGCACAGGCCGTTCTGCTGCTCGATCAGCCGCTCGGCGATGCGGTTGTGCTTGATCACGCGACCGTCCTCGTCGACGATCGCGGTGCCGACATCGAGCCGGTCGACGGTGCCGGCGTACAGCGCGCGTTCGGCATCGAGCACGTCGAGCGCCGCGTGCAGCTCGACTGCGCGCTGCAGGTGCGGCAGCAGCGTGGCGACCCGCGCGCGCTCGGCCGGGTCGAACTCGCGGCCGCCATGCGCGCGGCTCACGAAGAACGCGCATTCGACGCCGCGCTCGCCGCGCAGGTTCGCGCCGAGGATGTAGCGCAGGTCGAGCGGCTGCAGGTATTGCCGATAGAAGTCATGCGCGCGCCAGCGGGCTTCGCCGAACAGCGCATCGGCCGTGAAGACCTGGCCGGCCGGCTGGTCGAGAAACGGGCAGAGCGCATAGAACTGCTCGCTGTACGACGGCTCGCCGGGCAGCAGCGGGCCGTGGCTCGATGCGTTGATGATGAGTCCGCGCCGCGTGCCGCCGGGATTGCGCAGCACGAGCGTCGTGAAGCTCGCGTCGAGCCGCACGCGGATCGCTTCGAGAAAGCCCGCCCACGGCGTCGCTTCGGACGGGCCCTGGTAGACGAGCCCAAGCCACGCGCTCAGCTCGCGGGCGCTCCAGGCGGCGTCGTCGAAACCGTCGTGCGCGGCCGTATCGCCGGGCGCCAGCGCGATCAGCATGCTCGTGTTCTCCTCGATCGGGTGAATGCTCCCGACCCAGCATACCGACCGGCCAGCGGCCCGCGTCATCCGAACGGAGTAGACGACGCGGGCCGTGCCCGTACGACGCCGCCGAAGCGGCTTATACGGCGCGTTCGCGCAGCAGGTACGCGACGATCCGGTCCGCCGCGGCTTCCGGCGATTCGGCCACCGTATCGATGCGCAATTCCGGCTGCGCGGGCGGCTCGTACGGCGAGTCGATGCCGGTGAAGTGCTTCAGCTCGCCCTTGCGCGCCTTCTTGTACAGCCCCTTCGGATCGCGTTCCTCGGCAATCGCGAGCGGCGTGTCGACGAACACTTCGACGAACTCGTCCGGGCCGACCATCGCGCGCGCCATGTCGCGCTCCGCGCGGAACGGCGAGATGAACGACACGAGCGCGATGAGCCCCGCGTCGAGCATCAGCCGCGCGACTTCGGCCACGCGCCGGATGTTCTCGACGCGATCGGCCTCGGTGAAGCCGAGATCGCGATTGAGCCCGTGCCGCACGTTGTCGCCGTCGAGCAGGTACGTGTGCTTGCCGAGCGCATGCAGCCGCCGTTCGACGAGATTCGCGATCGTCGACTTGCCGGCGCCCGACAGGCCGGTCAGCCACACGATGCGCGGCGTCTGCGCCTTCTGCAGCGCACGCGCGTCGCGGTCGACGTCGACGGCCTGCCAGTGCACGTTGTGCGCGCGGCGCAGCGCGAAGTGCAGCATCCCCGCGCCGACCGTGTCGTTGGTGAAGCGGTCGATCACGATGAAGCCGCCGGTGTGGCGGTTGCGGTCGTACGGATCGAAGGCGACGGGCCGGTCGAAGCTCAGGTTGCACACGCCGATCTCGTTCAGCGCGAGCGTACGCGCGGCGAGATGCTCGCGCGTGTTCACGTCGATCTTGTATTTCGGCGTCGCGCAGGTGGCGCTGACGGTCTGCGTGCCGAGCTTCACGAGATAAGGCCGGCCCGGCAGCAGCGGTTCGTCGTGCATCCACACGAGCGTCGCCTCGAACTGGTCGGCCACTTCCGGCGGCGCGTCGGCGCGCGCGATCATGTCGCCGCGGCTGATGTCGATTTCGTCGGCGAGCGTGAGCGTCACCGCTTCGCCGGCGCGCGCGACGTCGGCTTCGCCGGCCGGCGTGATCACCGACACGACGCGGCTCTCCTTGCCGGACGGCAGCACGCGCACGCGCTCGCCGACGCGGACTTCGCCGGACGCGATGCTGCCGGCGTAACCGCGGAAGTTCAGGTGCGGGCGATTGACCCATTGCACGGGCAGCCGGAACGGTTCGTCGCGCGTCACGCGCTCGACGAGCGGTAGCGTGTCGAGATGCTGCATCAGCGTCGGGCCCGCATACCACGGCATCCGAGAACTCGGCGCGATCACGTTGTCGCCGCGTAGTGCCGACATAGGAATACTGACGATCTCCTCGAGACCGAGTTCGGCCGCGAACGCGCGATAGTCGGCATCGATGCGTTCGAACACCGCGCGATCGTAGTCGACCAGGTCCATCTTGTTGATCGCGAGCACGATGCGCTTGATGCCGATCAGCGCGACGAGATGGCTGTGGCGGCGCGTCTGCGTGAGCACGCCCTTGCGCGCGTCGATCAGGATGACGGCAAGATCGGCGGTCGATGCGCCGGTGATCATGTTGCGCGTGTACTGCTCGTGACCGGGCGTATCGGCGACGATGAACTTGCGCCGCGCGGTCGCGAAGAAGCGGTACGCGACGTCGATCGTGATCCCTTGCTCGCGCTCGGCCGACAGGCCGTCGACGAGCAGCGCGAAATCGAGTTCGCCGCCTTGCGTGCCGACTTTCTTCGAATCGGCTTCGAGCTGCGTCAGCTGATCGTCGAACAGCATGTTCGATTCGTAGAGCAGGCGGCCGATCAGCGTGCTCTTGCCGTCGTCGACGCTGCCGCAGGTGATGAAGCGCAGCAGGTCCTTCGTTTGCGTATCGTCGGTGTGCCTGTCGAGCGTATCGGGCGTATCGCGCAGATCGGACGCCGCGTGCGCGAGCGCGTCGGGGGAAGCGAGAACGTGTGCCATCAGAAATATCCCTCCTGTTTCTTCTTTTCCATCGAACCGGCCGAATCGCTGTCGATCAGCCGTCCCTGGCGCTCGGACGTGCGCGTGTCGCGCATCTCCTGCAGGATGTCGTCGAGCGATGTCGCATCGCTGTCGATCGCGCCGGTCAGCGGATAGCAGCCGAGCGTGCGAAAGCGCACCTTGCGCATCTGCGGCACTTCGCCGTCACGCAGCGGCAGGCGGTCGTCGTCGACCATGATCAGTGCGCCGTCGCGTTCCACGACGGGGCGCTCCTTCGCGAAGTAGAGCGGCACGATCGGAATGTCGTGAAGCTGGATGTACTGCCAGATGTCGAGCTCGGTCCAGTTGGAAATCGGGAACACGCGCAGGCTTTCCCCCTTGCGCTTGCGTGCGTTGTACAGCGACCAGAGCTCGGGCCGCTGACGCTTCGGATCCCAGCGGTGCTGCTCCGAGCGCAGCGACACGATGCGTTCCTTCGCGCGCGATTTCTCCTCGTCGCGGCGCGCGCCGCCGAACGCGGCGTCGAAGCCGTAGTGGTCGAGCGCCTGCTTGAGCCCCTGCGTCTTCCACACATCGGTGTGCACGGCCGAGCCGTGCGCGAACGGATTGATGTCGTTCGACAGGCCGTCGGGATTCACGTGCACGCGCAGGTCGAGGCCGAGGCGCTCGGCCGTTTCGTCGCGAAACGCGATCATCTCGCGGAACTTCCACGTCGTATCGACGTGCAGCAGCGGAAAGGGCGGCTTCGCCGGGTAGAACGCCTTCATCGCGAGATGCAGCATCACCGAGCTGTCCTTGCCGATCGAGTAGAGCATCACCGGGTTTTCGCTTTCGGCGACCACCTCGCGCATGATGTGGATGCTCTCGGCCTCCAGCCGCTCCAAGTGGGTCAACATCGTTCGTCTCCTTGTTTCATGCCGGCGCCGCGCGACATGTGCGGCGTTTCGTGCATGGCACCAAGGTATCGAGCACGGGCGGTGCCGCTCTTCGTCCGGGTGGACTAACCCCGGGCGCCGTCGGGCAGCGGATCTTTCCTTAGTCCACCCGGACGAAGTGGCGCGCCGGACGCTCGCTTAAGGTGAGCGCTCGACCATCGGCGGAGACGACACATGACGGACGACACACGTGCCACGCAATTGCTTTCGGGCCAGACCTGGGCCGATTTCTGCGACACCCTGAAGCGCAGCGGACAGCAGATCCTGCGCACCGAGGCGCCGGACGATCCGCTTACGCGGGCGGAAGGTTTCCGCTACCTGAGCCGGCTGATGCGCATCGCGCTCGAAATGCACGTCGAGTTCGCGGACGGTGCGTGGCCCGGTTTCTTCTCGCCGTCGCACGAGACCGCGAAGATCGGCGCCGACAATCCCGACAACCTCTACCAGTACGCACGCATCGACGGCCGCTGCGCATATCGCGTGACGGGGCGGCGCGGCACGGTCGCGTACCTGAGCTTCGGCACGCAGAAGGGCGGGTACGAGACCGACGGCAAGATGCTGCAGACGGGCTTTCTCGATGCGAAGCAACTCGAGGTCGCGCCGGACGGCAGCTTCGAGATCGTGCTGAGCGAGACGTCGCGCGCGGGCAACTGGGTGCGCATGGAGCCCGGCACGAACGCGCTGCTGGTGCGCCAGACCTTCCTCGACAGGCGCGCGGAGACGCCCGCGCAACTGAAGATCGAGCGCATCGGCGCGCACGAGCGGCCGGCGCCGCTCGATCCGCTCGCGCTGCAAGGCGGCCTCACGCGCGCCGCGCAGTTCGTCGAGCAGACGTCGAAGCTGTTCGCGGACTGGGCCGCGAGCTACGGGTCGCACGTGAACGCGCTGCCGCCCGCGGACCAGGCGCTGTGCCAGTCGGTCGGCGGCGACCCGAACATCTACTACTACCACTCGTGCTGGTCGCTGGCCGAGGACGAAGCGCTGGTGATCGACGTCGACACGGTGCCGGACTGCGACTTCTGGAACGTGCAGCTCAACAACTACTGGATGGAGTCGCTCGACTACCGGAACTTCGACATCAGCGTGAACAAGCACAGCGCGCGGCTGAATACCGACGGCGGCGTGACGGTGGTGGTCGCCGCGTCGCGGCCGGGCGGCGCGAACTGGCTCGATACGGCCGGGCATCGCACGGGCACGATCTGCTGGCGCTGGGTCGGCGCCGCGCAGCCGGTGCATCCGCGCACGCGCGTCGTGAAGCTCGCCGCGCTGAAGGAGGCCGCATGAACGCGCTGCTCGACCCGATCCGCGCGCAGCTCGACGCCGACGGACTGATTGCCGAGGCCGTGTCGCGCACCGGCGGACTTACCGCGTTCGGCGACGGCCCGTATCGCGAGGCGCTCGACGTGATGTGCGCATCGCTGATCGACGAAGCGAAGCTGTCAGGGCGCGGCGCTCAGATGATGCGCGAGAAGCTCGTCGGCCAGCTCGTGAACCGGCTCGTCGTCGAGGATTACTTCCGTCGTCATCCGGAGATCGCCGACATCGCGATCGACGATCCGCTCGTGATCGTCGGCCTGCCGCGCACCGGTACGACGCTGTTGCAGCGGCTGCTTGCCGTCGACGCGCGGTTTCATTCGGCCGCATGGTGGGAAACGCGCTATCCGGCGCCGCTCGCCGGCGAGACGCTCGCCGCGCCGACCGTGCGCATTGCGCGCGCGCAGGCCGAAGTCGCGACGATGATCGACTGCATTCCGCAGATCCTGACGATCCATCCGCTCGACGCGATGCTCGCCGACGAAGAATTCATGCTGATGGAGCATTCGTTCGTGTGCGCGATGGATTCGTACGCGAACGTGCCGCGCTACACGGCGTGGCTCGCGCAGCAGGACCTGACGCCGGTCTATACGTACCTGAAGCGGATGCTGCAGTTCCTGCAGTGGCAGAAGGCGCGGCGCGGCGTCGCGCCGGCCGGGCGCTGGCTCTTGAAGACGCCGCAGCACCTGCACGCGCTCGACGTGCTGTGCCGCGTGTTTCCGCGTGCGCAGGTCGTGCTCACGCACCGCGATCCGGCGCAGACGATTCCGTCGATGGCGAGCATGGCGCACACGCTGTGGCAGATGTATGCGGACGACCCGGACCCGCTCGCGGTCGGCGCGCAGTGGAACGCGGGGATGGCGCGCGCGATAGGCGCCGCGATGAGCGCGCGCGACGCGCTGCCCGCCGACCGGTTTCTCGACGTGCGTTTCGAGGACACCGTATCGAATCCGCTCGGCGTCGCCGAAGCCGTGTACCGCTTCGCGGGGATGCCGCTCGATGCGGCGCAGCGCGCGGCGATGACGGACTGGATGGCGCGCAACGGCCGCGACAAGCGCGCGGCGCACGACTATTCGATCGCGCGCTTCGGCTTCACCGATGCGCAGCTCGCGCACGACTTCGCCGCGTATCGCGCGCGGCACCTGCAGGCGGCCGGCTGACGGCACGCCGCAAGACGAACGACAACCAGGAGACAACCCATGTTGCTGAAGGACAAGATCGTCGTGATTTCCGGGATCGGGCCCGGGCTCGGCGTGAAGCTTGCGGTCGAGGCGGCGCGCGAGGGCGCGCGCGGCGTGGTGGTCGCGGCGCGCACGATGGAAAAGCTCGACGATGCGGAGGCCCGGATCCGCGAGCTGGGCGTTGCGTGCGACGTGCTGAAGGTGCGCACCGACATCGCCGAGCGTGCGCAATGCCGGCGGCTCGCGACACAGACGATCGAGCGCTTCGGCCGGATCGACGCGCTCGTGAACAGCGCGTTCGTGCACGGCACGTTTCCGGAGCCGGTCGAGGAGGCCGATCTGGACGGCTGGCGCGCGGTGTTCGACACCAACGTGTTCGGGACGATGACGCTCACGCAGGAAGTCGTGCCGCACATGAAGCGGCAGAAGCGCGGCGCGATCGTGATGATCAACACGCAGGCGACCCGCAAGCCATTTGCAGGGGAATCGGGCTACGCTGTATCGAAGGGCGCGCTCGCGGTTGCGGCAAAATACCTGGCGCGCGAACTCGGCGTGCACGGCATCCGCGCGAACAGCATCCACATGGGCTGGATGTGGGGCGTGCCGACGCAGACGTATTTCCGGCAGGCCGCGGCCGAATACGGGATGACGGAAGACGAGATCATCGCGCCGATCGCGTCGAACATCGCGCTCGCGAAGCTGCCGACCGACGACGATTGCGCGCGCGCGGCGCTGTTCCTGGCGTCGGATTACGCGAACGCGGTGACCGGCGCGACGCTCGATGCGAACGGCGGCGATTTCATGCCCTGAGGAGGGAGTAACGGATCATGCGGGAAAACCATCAGGGACGGCATTTCTTCGCGTTCAACGGCGATGCGGACGGCCTGTGCGCGCTGCAGCAGCTGCGGCTCGCGGAAGGGGCGTCGGGCACGCTCGTGACGGGCGTGAAGCGCGACATCAAGCTGCTCGAGCGGATCGATGCGCGCGAGGGCGATCGCGTGACCGTGCTCGACGTGTCGCACGACCAGAATCGCGACGCGTGCGCACGGCTGCTGCGCGACGGCGCGGCGGTCCGCTATTTCGATCATCACTTCGCGGGCGATCTGCCGGGCGATGCGCGTTTCGACGCGTATATCGACACGGCGGCCGACGTCTGCACGAGCGCGCTCGTGAATCGCTATCTCGACGGCCGGCACGTGCGCTGGGCGATCGTCGCGGCGTTCGGCGACGAATTGCCGGCGCTCGGCGACGCGCTGGCGCGCGAGCACGGGATCGACGAAGCCGAGCGGTGCACGCTTGCCGAACTCGGGCTCTATCTGAACTACAACGCATATGGCGAGTGCGTCGGCGATCTGCATTTCGATCCTGCCGTGCTGGCCGACGCGATGCTGCCGTGCGTCGATCCGCTCGACTTCGTGCGCGGCACGCCGGTGTTCGCCGCGCTGCGCGACGGCTACCGCGACGACATGGCGCTAGCGTGCGCGCTCGCACCGCTGCGCGACGTGCCGGGCGCGACGCTGATCAGGATGCCGGATCATCCATGGGCGCGGCGCGCGACGGGCATGCTCGCGAACGAGCGGATGCGCAACGCGCCGCATGCGGCGCTCGCGGTGCTGTCGCCGCGTGCGCAGGGCGGGCTGGTCGTCAGCGTGCGCGTGCCCGACGGCCGGCCGCTCGGCGCCGACGAGTTCTGCCGCGGGTTCCCGACCGGCGGCGGACGCAAGCGCGCGGGCGGCATCAACCATCTGCCGGAAACCGAGTTCGACGCGTTCGCCGCGCGCTTCGAAGCGGCATTCCGTCTCGACTGACCCGAGGGGCCGGGACGCGCGCCGTGCCGCGAGGCCACGGCGCGCGCGTCATGCGGCGTGCGGGTTCAACCGGTCGCGCCCGCCAGTACGGGCGGCACGTTGTGGCCGTAGCAACGTTCCTCGACACGCTCGGCGATGCGCCAGCCCAGGGCCGTACGCACGAACCGGTCGACGTACCAGAGCCCGAGAAACATCACCTGCGTGCCGCCGTCCGGCAGCACGACTTCCATCGGATTGAAGCAGATCGTGCGGCCGCGCGCGGTGTCGCCGTCGAGCGTGATCGATACGTTACCCACCATGTGCTGGTACCGCGGAAACTGCGGCAGCACGGTGCGCAGCCATGCCTTCACGTCCGGATACGCGCCGGCGATGCCGCCCATCGCGCGATAGTCGATCGCGGCGTCGCGCGTGAACACGGCATCGAGCGCGTCGAAGTTGCGCACGTCGATCGCGCTCGAATACGCGACGATCAGCTCGCGGATGTCGTGATGATCGGAGAGCGTCTGCAAATCGGGCATCGATCGTGCTCCGTCACGCACGCTTGCGCCGGCGCGCCGCATGCAGGGCTTCCGCACGCTGCTTCACGTCGCGCGCGCACTGGTCGAACCCCTGTTTCACCCAGCCGCCGTGCTCGCGCATGATCGTTTCCGCGTTGACGCCGAGGAACTGGTCGGTCGTGAAGTAGCGGCAGCGTTCGGCGCCGTCGGCTTCGACGTATTGATCGCGGCGCGCGGCGTCCTTGTTGTCGTCGGTCGGGCGCTGTTCCCATGACAGCAGGCGTCCGGACTCGCACGCGACGAGGATCTCGTTGACCGGAATCACGGTGTCCGTGCCCGGAATGCGCACCTGCATGTACACGAAGTCGCCGATCCGGCCGGTCGTTTCGAGGCCGATGCAGAACGTGTTCCATTCGCCGTAGCGCGGGAAATCGGTCAGCACTTCCCAGACGACGGAAGCGGGCGCGTCGATGTCGACGGTGATCGAGGTGACGAGGTTGGCTGGTTTGGTCATGGCAGGTATCGGGTGAAATTGAGAGGAGGGCGGGACCGCGAGTGCGCGCCTGAGTCGCCGGCGTATGCGGGTATGGCGGATGCGCCGCGCATCGCGGCGAACCCGACGTCGAGCGTAGGCCGGTGCACGCGGGGAAGAATCGTCGGAATGGACTAAGGCGTTTCACCGGGCCGGCGATTCGGCGATTGGACTGTGGCATCGCCGGTCAGCGGCGCCTGGGCGTGCGGAGCATGCATCCCGGACATCGACATCGCCCGACCCTGCCGCGACAATACGGGTCACTTTTGAGTTTCCTGCCGCGAGGTGTCAGTGCCAGCCAAGTCGTCCGTTGCTCCGGCGATCGTGTGGTTCCGCGACGATCTGCGCGTGACCGATCAGCCCGTGCCGCCGCGCGCTCGATGCGCTGGCCACGTTGCCGAAGCGTCGCTAGCGGCGCGTTGCGCCGCCGATCGTCCCTGGCGGGCGGCATGGCGTGCCGCGTCACTCGCAGAACGCCGCGTGCTCGAGCAGCGCGAGCGCGACGCCCGAATCGAAGTAGGCCGCGCCGCACCACGCGACGAACGCGAGCGCGCCGGCGGCGAGCGCCGTGCGGATCAGGCCCATGCGGCCTTGCCCGGTGCCGGGCGTGCGACGCGTGCGTCGTCGATCGGCAGGTGCAGCAGCGCCGCCAGCACGCCGAGCGCGATCGAGCCGATCCACAGCGGCAGGTACGAATGCGTCGCGTCGTACACGAGCGCGCCGAGCCACACGCCGAAGAAGCTGCCGAGCTGGTGGCCGAAGAACACGAAGCCGAACAGCGTCGCGATGTAGCGCACGCCGAACACCTGCGAGATCACGCCGTTGGTCAGCGGCACCGTGCCGAGCCACGTGAAGCCCATCACGGCTGCGAACACGTAGACGCTCGCGGGCGACAGCGGTGCCGCGACGAACGCGGCCATCGTCAGCGCGCGCACGAGATACAGCACCGACAGCACGTACTTGCGCCGCAGCAGGCCGCCGAGATGGCCGCATGCATAGGTGCCGGCCACGTTGGTCAGCGCGATCAGCGCGAGCGCGACGCTGGCATGGCGCGCCGGCAGGCCGTGATCGAGCAGATAGGCGGGCAGGTGGGTCGCGATGAACGCGAGCTGGAATCCGCATGCGAAGAAACCGGCGTTCAGCAGCCAGAAGCCGCGATGCGCGAACGCTTCGCGCACGGCCGCGCCGATCGACTGGTCGGGGCCGTCCGCATGGCCGGCGGCCTGCGCGGGCTGGTCGCGCACGAACATGGCGAGCGGCGCGAGCAAGGCCGCGACGAGCGCCAGCGCGATGAACGCATGCTGCCAGCCGATGCCGCCGATCAGCACCTGCGCGACCGGCACCATGCAGAACTGGCCGAGCCCGCCGATCGCACCGGCGACGCCGAGCGCCCAGCCGCGCCGGTCGGGCGGAAACAGGCGGCTCAGCGCGCCGTAGATCGACGCGAAGGCCGAACCCGACAGCGCGATGCCGATCACGAGCCCCGCGCCGACCGTGAACGCGCCGGTCGATGCCGCCAGCGCCATCATGACGAGCCCGGCCGCGTACAGCAGCATGCCGGCCACGATCACGCGCAGCGACCCGAAGCGGTCCGCGATCATTCCCGTGAACGGCTGCGCGATTCCCCAGATCAGGTTCTGCAGCGCGAGCGCGAGGCCGAACGCTTCGCGCGACCAGCCGTGGTCGAGCGTGACGGGGGCGAGAAACAGTCCCTGCACGTGGCGGATGCCGAGCGCTGCGCCCATGATCAGGCCGCCGGCGAGCACCGGCAGCCAGCGGCGCCGGACGTCTTGTTCGATCGGGGTCATGCGTGTCTCCGGATGAATGCATGCGGCGCGAGGGCCGCGTTCGATCCGATTAGACGATCCGGCCGCGATGTCGCTCAAGCGATCATTCGGTCGGGTTCGCATGCGTGGTGGGAATGCGACGGGACTGGCGGCGATGCAGGACGGAGCGGTGCGGACAGGCGGTGCGAATCGGGACGATGGCGGCGGCGGAGCGGGCATACGTCCGGATCGCTTGCCGAGACGCGATCCAGCCTGCCATGCCGCGCCGGCGTCACTTTCCGGCCCGATGCGGAAAATCGGAAAATCGCGCCCGGCTTACGGCTGCGTCACGTCGTACACATGCATCGCCGCATCGCACTCGACCGCTTCCGCGACGATCCAGTCGCGCACGTCGGCGACTTCGCGCCGCGGGGCCGGATCATGCCGGAACAGCCAGTAGCCGTACGCATCCGACAGCGCCTGCGAGTGCGGGCCGAGCACCGCGAGCCGCCCGTCCGCGAGCATCGGCGCGACGAGCGCGAGCCGTCCGAGCGCAACGCCCTGGCCGGCGATCGCGGCCTGGATCACCTGGTCGTACTGGTTGAAGCGCAGCACGCCCTTCGGGCGCGCATCGCCGAGCCCGGCCGCGTGCAGATGCGCGCGCCACTGCAGTTGCGGTTGCGGCGGCCCGTCGAATTCGAGCAGCACGTGATCGGCGATCGCGGCCGCGTCGGTGACGGGCCGCGCGGCGAGCGCCGGATGCGCGACCGGCACCACGATCTCGTCGAACAGCCGCAGTGCGCCGGCCGGCGCGCGCTCGCGCGGGCAGTAGCGGATCCCCAGGTCGATGCCTTCCGCGCGCAAATCGAGTACCTTGTCGTTCGCGGCGACGCGCAAGTCGATGTCGGGCAGGCGCGCCTGCAGGCGCCCGAGTCGCGGCA
Organism: Burkholderia sp. IDO3; assembly: GCF_003366075.1. Lineage (NCBI taxonomy): Bacteria > Pseudomonadati > Pseudomonadota > Betaproteobacteria > Burkholderiales > Burkholderiaceae > Burkholderia > Burkholderia sp. IDO3. The sequence continues at coordinate 2,494,746 of NZ_CP028963.1, read as the reverse complement.
GCAGCCACAGCGCGGTGACGCCGATGCTCGCGGTGATCGTGACGGGCTGACGCTCGCGCACGGCGGCGAGCGATGCGACGGTGTCCTGCAGGCTGAGCAATGCCGCATCCGCGGCGCGGAACAGCCGTTCGCCTTCCGGCGTGAACGCGATCTTGCGATAGCCGCGCTGCAGCAGCGCGACGCCGAGATGCGCTTCGAGCGCATGCACCTGGCGGCTGACCGCCGATTGCGTGACGCACAGATCCTGCGCGGCGAGCGTGATGCTCATGCGGCGGCCGACGGCGACGAAGCCGCGCACGAGGTCCAGCGACGGGAGACGGACGAGCGGCGTTGACATGCGTTTGGCTCATGCGAACGGAGCAGCAAGATTGGTTGAGAACGCGGGGCGCGTCAAGTTCAATGGAGGCTGGCCGACGATCGCGGGCGCGGGGTCATGCGGGGCGGCACAGGAGACAGGATGACGATTTCGAACGAAGCAGGCGGTGCCGTGCAGGCCGCGGGCCCGACGGAGCGCGCGGCCGGTGCGTTGCCGCCCGAGCCCGTGACGCTGAGCGCGGCCGACGGCTACACGCTGCGCGGCTACGTGTGGCGCCATCGCGGGGGCGGCGGGGCCGCGCGGCCCGTGACGGTCGTCAATTGCGCGACCTCGGTGCGTTGCGACTATTACTTCCGCTTCGCGGCGTGGCTGTTCGCGCAGGGGCGCGACGTGCTCGTGTACGACTATCGCGGGATCGGCGGATCGCGCCCCGCGCAGCTCGCGAAGCTGCGCGCGAACTGGCTCGACTGGGGGCGGCTCGATTGCGAGGCCGCGCTGCGCTACGCGCTCGATGCGTTTCCCGGCCAGCCGCTCGACGTCGTCGCGCACAGCATCGGCGGGTGTGTGCTCGGGCTCGCGGCGTCGAACGCGCACGTGCGTCACGTCGTGACCGTCGGCGCGCAGTATGCGTACTGGCGCGACTATCGCCCGGAAGAGCGGCGGCGCATGTGGTGGAAGTGGCACGTCGCGATGCCGGCGCTCGCGGCCGTGTTCGGCTACGTGCCCGCGAAACGGCTCGGCTGGATGGAAGATACGCCGCGCGGCGTCGCGCTGTCGTGGGTGCGATCGCAGCCGCGCTTCGAGGACACCTACACGCGCGGCCTGCTCGCCGAGAGCGCCGCGAGCCGCGCGGCGTTGCCGGACCGTTTCGCGCGGCTCGCGGCGCCGATGCTCGCGATCGGTCTCGACGACGACGGGTTCGGCACGGTCGACGCGATCGAACGGCTGGTCGGCTACTACACGGACAGCGACGTCACGCACCTGCGGATCGCGCCGCGCGATATCGGCGTCGACGCGATCGGCCACTTCGCGTTCTTCCACAGCCGCTTCACCGACACGCTGTGGCCGGTCGCGCTGTACTGGCTGCAGCACGGCGCGCTGCCGGCCGACGCGCCGGGCAGCGTTCACGCGCGTCATCCGGCCCAACGTGCGCGACGGGCGGCAAGCGGCGTGCCGGGCGTCGCCGCGAACGGGTGAGCGTGCGCGGCGTGCAGCCGTGCGCGGCGCGGCGATGAAGACGATGACGAACACATGCACGGTGCCGCCGCGCATGATGCAAATCGCTCCGCACCGGCTCCTGATCGACGCAATCGATTAACATCGGACGTTTCGTTCCACTGCCACTGGCTGCTGCGTGCCGATGTCCATTCCGCCCGATTCCGGTTTCCCTGCCGACACGCCCCGCGCGTGGCGCTTGCACATGCTCGACGTGCCGCCGGCCGCGTCACGTGCCGGCGTGCAGGTCGCGCGCATCGATTTCGATTGGCACGTGCCGCTCGCGTCACCCGCGTATGCGGCGCTGAGCGATGCCGAGCGCACGCGCGCCGGACGGTACTTCAGGCACGAGGACGCGGTGCGCAGCGCCGGCACGCGTGCCGCGCTGCGCGACGTGCTGGGCGCCGCGCTCGGCGTTGCGCCGAATCGCATCGCGATCGTCGTCGACGCATCGGGACGTCCGTCGCTGGACCCGGCGCATCGCACATCGCTCGATTTCAACGTATCGCACGCGGGCGATCACGCGCTGATCGCGTGGGCGGCTGCCGCGCGCGTCGGCGTCGACATCGAATGCTGCGACCGGCCGACCGACTGGCGTGCGCTGACGAGCGAAGTGTGCGCCCCCGCCGAGGCAGCGTATCTCGACAGCCTGCCGCCCGCCGCCCGCGCGGACGCGTTCATGCGCGTGTGGTCCGCGAAGGAGGCGCTGCTGAAGGCGCTCGGCACCGGCATCGGCGGCGGGTTGCGTGCGTTCGCGGTGGTGCCGCCGCGCGATGCGGCGACACCGGCGACGACGATCGTCGCGCCGGCTGCGCCGGCCGCCGGCGTGGCCGCGTTCGACGCGGGCTGGCTCGACGCCGCGCCCGGCTACGCGGCGTGCGTCGCGTGGACGCGCTGAGCGGGCGTCCGCCCGCGGCAATTACTCGAGCGGTGCGTCGTTGGGTGCCGCATAGCGCGCCTTGATCACGTCGCTCATCGGGAAGTCGAACGCGAGCCCCTTCGGCGGCACCGGCTTCATGAACCACTTGTCGTACAGCGCGTTGATCTCGCCGCTCTTCATCAGCTGCACGAGCACGCCATCCACGAGCGCCTTGAACTGCGGATCGTCCTTGCGCGACATGAACCCGTACGCTTCCGACGATTGCGGCGTGCCGACGATCGCCCAGTCGGCCGGCTTCGCCGCGAGCTGGCGCACGCCGGCGAGCAGCACGTCGTCCATCATGTAAGCGGCCGCGCGGCCGGATTCGAGCGTGAGGCGTCCTTCGCCGTAGTCCTTCGCGCTGATGATCTGCATGTTCATCTTCTTTTCCTCGTTCATCTTGCGCAGCAGGCGCTCGGACGTCGTGCCCTGGTTCGTCACGACCGTCTTGCCGGCGAGATCGGGGAAGTCGTGGATGCCCGAATTCGTGCGCGTGAGCAGGCGCGTGGTCGCGACGAAGAAGGTGGTCGAGAACGCGACCTGGGCGTGCCGTGCGGCGAGGTTGGTGGTCACCCCGCATTCGAGATCGACGGTGCCGTTCTGCACGATCGGGATACGGTTCTGCGACGTGACCGGGATGAAGCGCACCTGCAGGTCGGGCTTGCCGGTGCGCGCCTTCACGGCGGCGATCACGCGATCGCACAGATCCTGCGAGAAACCGATGACCTTGCCGCTGGTGTCGACATAGGAGAACGGCACCGACGTCTCGCGATGGCCGATCGAGATCAGGTTGTTCTGCCGGATCTTCTCGAGCGTGCCGGACAGCGGCTCGGCTGCGACCGGCGCGCCGCACGCGAGCGCGCACGAGGCGACGAGCAGGCTGCGGCCGAAAAGGGCGGTCAACCGGGGCGGGATGTTCATGGCGAGTCTCCGTAGGCGGATTGTAGGCGAGTGAGGATTCGTATGTTGCCAAAGACAAAATAATTGCAACATATGTTAAACGCGGAGTGCGTCAGGCCGACCCGGCGGGCCGCGCCGGACATCAGGGAAACTCCCGAGTCGAAATCATGAAAAACGGGGTTGTCTAGACAAGTTCCGGTGGCTAAACTGCAAGCCATCCCGAACTTGTCTAGACAGGATTGCTCACATGATTACGTTGACCCCCGGCCACCTGACCCTCCCGCAACTGCGCAAGATCGCTCGCGAATCCATGCAGCTCACGCTCGACCCGGCGAGCTTCGCGAAGATCGACGCCGGCGCGAAGGCCGTCGCCGACATCGCGGCGAAGGGCGAGCCGGCATACGGCATCAACACGGGCTTCGGCCGTCTGGCCAGCACGCACATCCCGCACGACCAGCTCGAGCTGCTGCAGAAGAACCTGGTGTTGTCGCACGCCGTCGGCGTGGGCGAGCCGATGGCGCGCTCGTCGGTGCGCCTGCTGATGGCGCTGAAGCTGTCGAGCCTCGGCCGCGGCCACTCGGGTATCCGCCGCGAAGTGATGGACGCGCTGATCACGCTGTTCAACGCCGACGTGCTGCCGCTGATCCCGGTGAAGGGCTCGGTCGGCGCATCGGGCGACCTCGCGCCGCTCGCACACATGTCGGCCGTGCTGCTCGGCGTCGGTGAAGTGTTCATCCGCGGCGAGCGCGCCAGCGCGCTCGACGGTCTGCGTGTCGCGGGCCTCGCGCCGCTGACGCTGCAGGCGAAGGAAGGCCTCGCGCTGCTGAACGGCACGCAGGCATCGACCGCACTGGCGCTCGACAACATGTTCGCGATCGAAGACCTGTACCGCACCGCGCTCGTCGCGGGTGCGCTGTCGGTCGACGCGGCAGCCGGCTCGGTGAAGCCGTTCGACGCACGTATTCACGAACTGCGCGGCCATCAAGGCCAGATCGACGCGGCGGCGTCGTACCGCGACCTGCTCGAAGGTTCGCCGATCAACCAGTCGCACCGCGACTGCGACAAGGTGCAGGATCCGTACAGCCTGCGCTGCCAGCCGCAGGTGATGGGCGCGTGCCTGGACCAGATGCGTCACGCGGCCGCCGTGCTGCTCGTCGAAGCGAACGCCGTGTCGGACAACCCGCTGATCTTCCCGGATACCGGCGAAGTGCTGTCGGGCGGCAACTTCCACGCCGAACCCGTCGCGTTCGCGGCCGACAACCTCGCGCTCGCCGCTTCGGAAATCGGCGCGCTGGCCGAACGCCGCATCGCGCTGCTGATCGACGCGACGCTGTCGGGTCTGCCCCCGTTCCTCGTGCGGGACGGCGGCGTGAACTCGGGCTTCATGATCGCCCACGTGACGGCTGCCGCACTGGCATCGGAAAACAAGACGCTCGCGCACCCGGCGTCGGTCGACTCGCTGCCGACCTCGGCGAACCAGGAAGACCACGTGTCGATGGCGACGTTCGCCGCGCGCAAGCTCGCCGACATCGCGGACAACACGAAGCACATCCTCGCGATCGAACTGCTGGCCGCGGCACAAGGCGTCGACCTGCGCGCGCCGTACCACACGAGCCCGAAGCTGGCGCCGGTGATGGAAACGATCCGCGGCAAGGTTGCGCACTACGAGCTCGACCACTACTTCGCACCGGACATCGCCGTGATCGCGAAGCTCGTCGGCGAGCGCGCGTTCGCGAAGGTCGCGCCGTTCTCGTTCGCATCGGAACAGTAAGCCCATGAGTGCGCCGGTCTACCAGGAGATCAAGGATTTCATCCTGGGCCGCATTCACGCCGGCGAGTGGGCGGAGGGCGACCAGGTGCCCTCCGAGAACGAACTGGCCCGCGAGTTCAAGGTCGCGCGCATGACCGTCAACCGCGCGTTGCGCGAGTTGACGGCCGAGCAGGTGCTGACGCGCATGAAGGGCGCCGGCACCTACGTCGCGCGGCCGAAGTACGAGTCGACGCTGGTTGCGATCCGCAGCATTTCGGAGGAGGTCGGCGCGCGCGGGCATGCGTATCACGCCAGCGTGCTCGGCCTCGCGACGATCCGCGCCGACGAGGCGCTCGCCGACGAGATGCAGGTGACCGTGCGCACGAAGCTGTTTCATTCGCAGGTGTTGCACTTCGAGAACGACGAACCCGTCCAGCTCGAAGAACGATGGGTGAATCCGGCGGTCGCGCCGGATTATGCCGAGCAGGATTTCACGAATACGACGCCGAACCTGTACCTGATGCGCGCGGCACCGCTGCAGCGCGTCGAGTACCGGATCGAAGCGGCGGCTCCGGCGCCCGAGCGGCGCGAGCAGTTGCGGATGGACGACGTCGAGCCGTGTCTGGTTTTACATCGGCGTACCTGGTCGCAGGGCGTCGTCGCCTCGGTGGCGAATTTGTGGCATCCCGGCAGCCGTTATCGCTTCACCGGGCATTTCTGATTCCTTATTGATATTCACTTTCCCTCGGGAGCAGTCGTCATGAACCATCCGAAACACATCGATCCCCGTCTCGATCCGACGCGCACGATCCGCGCACCGCGCGGCAGCGAGAAGGTCTGCAAGACCTGGCTGGCCGAAGCGGCCTACCGGATGATCCAGAACAACCTCGACGCGGAAGTCGCCGAGCACCCGCACGCACTCGTCGTGTACGGCGGCATCGGCCGCGCGGCGCGCAACTGGGAATGCTACGACCAGATCCTCGCGTCGCTGAAGGATCTCGAAGAGAACGAGACGCTGCTGATCCAGTCGGGCAAGCCGGTCGGTGTGTTCCGCACGCACAAGGATGCGCCGCGCGTGCTGCTCGCGAACTCGAACCTCGTGCCGCACTGGGCGAACTGGGATCACTTCCACGAACTCGACCGCAAGGGCCTGATGATGTACGGTCAGATGACGGCCGGCAGCTGGATCTACATCGGTAGCCAGGGCATCGTGCAGGGCACCTACGAAACCTTCTTCTCGGTCGCGAACCAGCACTTCAACGGCGATCCGTCGGGCCGCTGGATCCTGACGGGCGGCCTGGGCGGCATGGGCGGCGCGCAGCCGCTGGCAGCGACGATGGCCGGCTTCTCGATGATCGCGGTCGAATGCGACGAGACGCGCATCGATTTCCGTCTGAAGACGCGTTACGTCGACAAGAAGGCGACGACGCTCGACGAAGCGCTCGGCATGATCGAGGAAGCGAAGCGCACCGGCAAGCCGGTGTCGATCGGCCTGCTCGGCAACGCGGCCGACGTGTTCCCGGAACTCGTCAAGCGCGGCATCACGCCGGATTGCGTGACCGATCAGACGAGCGCGCACGACCCGATCAACGGCTACCTGCCGCAAGGCTGGACCGTCGCGCAATGGCGCGAAGCGCAGAAGGTCGACCCGCAGAGCATCGTGAAGGTCGCGAAGCAGTCGATGGCCGTCCAGGTGCAGGCGATGCTGGATCTGCAGGAACGTGGCGCGGCGACGCTCGACTACGGCAACAACATCCGCCAGATGGCGCTGGAAATGGGCGTCGAGAACGCATTCGACTTCCCGGGCTTCGTGCCGGCGTATATCCGCCCGCTGTTCTGCGAAGGCAAGGGCCCGTTCCGCTGGGTCGCGCTGTCGGGCGATCCGGAAGACATCTACAAGACCGACCAGAAGGTGAAGGAGCTGATCCCCGACGATCCGCACCTGCACAACTGGCTCGACATGGCACGTGAGCGCATCGCGTTCCAGGGCCTGCCGGCACGGATCTGCTGGGTTGGCGTGAAGGATCGCTATCGCCTCGGCCAGGCGTTCAACGAGATGGTGAAGAACGGCGAACTGAAGGCCCCGATCGTGATCGGCCGCGACCACCTCGACACGGGTTCGGTCGCGAGCCCGAACCGCGAGACGGAATCGATGAAGGACGGTTCGGACGCCGTGAGCGACTGGCCGCTGCTGAACGCGCTGCTGAACACCGCAGGCGGCGCATCGTGGGTGTCGCTGCATCATGGCGGCGGCGTCGGCATGGGCTTCTCGCAGCACTCGGGCGTCGTGATCGTCGCCGACGGCACCGCCGATGCGCACGAGCGTCTCGGTCGCGTGCTGCTGAACGATCCGGCGACGGGCGTGATGCGCCACGCGGATGCCGGCTACGAACTCGCGCAGCAGACGGCCCGCGAAGCCGGCCTGAAGCTGCCGATGCTCGGCCGCTGAGCATGACGGCGCTCGACCAGGCGCCGGTGATCGCGACGACGATCCGCGCAGCGGATCTCGTCGCATCGCCGTGGAAGAACGGTGGCGGCGTGACGCGCGAAATCGGCGCGTTCCCGCCGGGCGCCGCGCTCGATACGTTCGCATGGCGCGTGAGCGTCGCGGACGTCGGCGCGGCCGGGCCGTTCTCGCGTTTCGACGGCATCGACCGCACGCTCGTGCTGCTGTCCGGCGCGGGCATGACGCTCGCGGAAGCGGGCGGTGCGAAGCACGTGCTCGACGTGCCGCTCGCGCGCGCGGATTTCGCGGGCGAAGCGGCGATCGACGCGACGCTGCACGACGGCGCGACGCGCGACTTCAACCTGATGACGCGCCGTTCGGCTGCGCGCGGGTCGGTCGACGTGTGGCCCGAAGGCACGCACCGTGTCGAGCGCGCCGATACCGTGCTGCTGTTTTGCGCGACCGGCGCGGTCGGCGTCGAGATCGACGGCGCGCACTACGCGCTGCAGGAAATGGACACGCTGCGGCTCGACGGGCCGCGGCGTGCGCTTGACGTCGTCGTGAGCGGAGGCGGCGCGCTGCTCGCCGTGTCGCTCACCGTCGGCGAACGAGACTGAACGCATGAAACCGACTGTCTGGCATCACCTGAGGCTGTGTCCGCACGGCCATCCCGACGAAACGATCGACGACGCGGCGATCGCCGTCGACGAAACCGGCACGATCGCATGGCTCGGCGCGTTCTCCGCGCTGCCGCACGGCTATGCGCACTGGCAGCGCGAGGATTTGCACGGCGCGTGGGTGACGCCGGGCCTCGTCGACTGCCACACGCACCTCGTGTATGGCGGCACGCGCGCCGACGAGTTCGCGCAGCGCCTCGCGGGCGTCAGCTACGAGGAGATCGCGCGGCAGGGCGGCGGGATCGTGTCGACGGTGCGCGCGACGCGCGCGGCCGACGAGACGGCGCTGTTCGTGCAGGCCGCCTCACGCCTGCAGCCGCTGCTCGCCGAAGGCGTGACCGCGCTCGAGATCAAGTCGGGCTACGGGCTCGACCTCGCGAGCGAACGCAAGATGCTGCGCGTCGCGCGCCAGCTGGGCGAGCGTTTCCCGGTCACCGTGTACACCACGTTCCTCGGCGCGCACGCGCTGCCGCCGGAATATGCGGGCCGCGCGGACGAATACATCGACGAAGTGTGCGAACGCATGCTGCCGGCGCTGGCCGACGAAGGGCTCGTCGACGCGGTCGACGTGTTCTGCGAACGCATCGGTTTTTCGCTCGCGCAGACCGAGCGCGTATTCGAGGCCGCGACGCGGCGCGGCTTGCCCGTGAAGCTGCACGCGGAACAGCTGTCGAACGCGGGCGGCACCGCACTGGCCGCGCGTTACCGCGCGCTGTCCGCCGATCACCTCGAGTTTCTCGACGAAGCTGGCATCGAAGCCATGAAGGCGGCCGGCACGGTCGCCGTGCTGCTGCCCGGCGCGTACTACTTCATCCGCGAAACGCAATTGCCGCCGCTCGACCTGCTGCGCAAGCACGGCGTGCCGATCGCGCTCGCGACCGATCACAATCCCGGCACGTCGCCGCTCGAATCGCTGCTGCTGACGATGAACATGGGCTGCACGCTGTTCCGCATGACGGTACCCGAGGTGCTGCAGGGCGTGACGCGCCATGCGGCCGCGGCGCTCGGCCGCGCGGATCGCCATGGTGCGCTCGAAGCCGGCCGCCAGGCCGACTTCGCGGTCTGGCCGGTCGGCTCGCTGGCGGAGCTCGCTTACTGGATCGGCCGGCCGCTGTGCCAGCAGGTCGTGCGCGGCGGTGCGACCGTGTTTCGCCGGACGAACGGCCAGCCCTGGACGAATCGAGACTGACGATGACCGAAATGACGTTGTTCGCGGACCACGCATACCTGCCCGATGGCTGGCGCCGCAACGTGCTGCTGCGCTGGGACGCGGCCGGCACGCTGACCGGCGTGACGCCCGACACCGACGCGCCGGCAGGCGTCGCGCGCGCGGCCGGGCCCGTGCTGCCCGGCATGCCGAACCTGCATTCGCACGCGTTCCAGCGCGCGATGGCGGGGCTCACCGAATACCGCGCGAATCCCGCCGACAGCTTCTGGAGCTGGCGCGACCTGATGTACCGCTTCGCGCTGAAGATCACGCCCGATGCACTCGCGGCGATCGCACGCTGGCTGTACGTCGAGATGCTCAAGTGCGGCTACACGTCGGTGTGCGAATTCCACTACGTGCACCACACGCAGGACGGCTCGCGCTATCCGCAGATCGCGGAACTCGGTACGCGCGTGATCGACGCGGCGCGCTCGGCCGGCATCGGCATCACGATGCTGCCGGTGTCGTACCAGTTCGCCGGCTTCGGCAACAAGCCGCCGCGTGACGACCAGCGCCGCTTCATCAACACGCCGGACGGGCTGCTCAAGCTGCTCGACGCGATGCGCCGCGTCGCGCCCGAGCATGGCGGGCTGCGCTACGGCGTCGCGCCGCACTCGCTGCGCGCGGTGTCCGAGAACGGGCTGCGCATGCTGCTCGAAGGCTTGCCCGACGATGCGCCGGTGCACATCCATATCGCCGAGCAGACGGCCGAAGTGGACGACTGCGTGCGTGCCTACGGCGCACGTCCCGTGCAATGGCTGCTCGATCGCTTCGACGTCGATGCGCGCTGGTGCCTCGTGCACGCGACGCACGTCGACGCGGCCGAAACGGCGGCGCTCGCGAAGCGCCGTGCGGTGGCCGGCCTGTGCCTGACGACCGAAGCGAACCTCGGCGACGGCGTGTTCCCGGCCGTCGACTATCTCGCGCAGGGCGGCGTGATCGGCGTCGGTTCCGACAGCCATGCGTCGGTCGACTGGCGCTCTGAGCTGCGCCTGCTCGAATACGGGCAGCGGCTCGTGCATCGCGCGCGCAACGTGCTGGCGAGCGACACGCAGGCGCATGTCGCCGATCGTCTGTTCGATGCGTCCCTCGCGGGCGGTGCGCAGGCAAGCGGGCGGCGCATCGGCGCGCTGCGCGAAGGCGCGCGCGCCGACTGGCTCGTGCTCGATCCCGATCATCCGGCGATCGCGGAACACGACAGCGCGTCCTGGCTGTCGGGCGCGGTGTTCGCCGAGCACGGCGACACGCCGGTACGCGACGTCTACACGGGCGGCGAGTGTGTCGTGAGCGGCCGTCGCCATCGCGACGAAGCCGTTGCGTATGCCGACTACCGCGCCGCGCTGGCGCAACTGCTGCGCTGAACGCGCAGCATCCGGCGCACGCCGTCCGCGTGCGCCGGCAGACTTTTACGGTGAAGCGACATGACTGAACAACCGGCTGTATTCACGCTGAAGCAGGGCACGCTGCCGCTGCTGATCTCGATTCCGCACGCTGGCACGCATATTCCCGACGACATCGCCGCGACGATGACGCCCGACGCGCGCTTCGTCGACGATTGCGACTGGCATCTGGAGCGGCTGTACGGGTTCGCCGCGAAGCTCGGCGCATCGATCCTCGTGCCGTCGCACGCGCGTTACGTCGTCGACCTGAACCGCCCGCCCGACAACGAGAACCTGTATCCCGGGCAGGACACGACCGGGCTCGTGCCGGTCGACACGTTCGACAAGGCGCCGCTGTATCCGGCGAACGCGCTGCCCGGCAACGACGAGATCATGCGCCGTCGCGACCGTTACTGGCTGCCGTATCACGACGCGCTGCAAGGCGAGATCGCGCGCCTGAAGCGCGAGCACGGCCGCGTGCTCGTGTGGGAAGCGCATTCGATCCGCTCGCACGTGCCGCGCTTCTTCGACGGGCGCCTGCCGGACTTCAACTTCGGCACGTCGAGCGGCGCGAGCGCGGCGCCCGGCCTCGCCGAGGCGCTGGCCGCGTGCGTGAGCGCGCATGGCGGCTATACGGCCGTCGCGAACGGGCGCTTCAAGGGCGGCTACATCACGCGTCACTATGGCGTGCCCGAGACCGGCGTCGAAGCCGTGCAGCTCGAACTGTCGCAGATCACGTACATGGAAGAGACGCGTCCGTACGCATACGACGAAGCGCGCGCCGCGCAAATCGTGCCGCTGCTGCAGACGCTCGTCGAAACCGCGCTCGCACATCGTTGAGCCATCGGCCGCTGCATGCGGCAGCGCGAGGCAGCATCGCGTCGCGTCCCGCCGGCGCGGGCTGAACGCATCGACGCGGCGCACAAAACGGCATCGACCCGCCCGGTCGATGCCGTTTTTTTTCGTCTGATCGATGTCGGATTCGACACCTGAAAATTTGACGCAATTTTTAGGTGATATAAGCTGAATGTCAGGAAGTCGTCGCGCGCGCACCGGTGCAGACGGCGTCGATCATCGCCGTACCGTGCCGGAATCCGCTGCGAGACACCTTGCCGACGTGTCGCCGCGCGGCATTGCCGCTCCCGTTTCATCGCGACACGTGTCCTGCCTTCATCAGTCAGTCGAGTACGATCGTGAAAGCCGCCAGCCCTTCGATACGTCGGACCCGAAGTCCGTCGGCGGGCGCGCCGCCTCAAGCCGGGCCGATCCGGCCTGCAGATCGCGGCACGCGCACCGCCCTCCCACGCGAGCCTCGTTTCTTCGCTGTGTCCCATCGCGGCCTGCGCCGCTTCAACCTCGTGACCGCGTACGTGTTCAGTGCCGTGCAGTGCGACGGCAGCGCGTCGTTGTTACCCTAGCGTCCCTTCACGCTTGAGCATCGGGCCGCGCCGCACGTTGCCGCACCGATCGCGCGGCAGCATCGCGCATGGACGCGTGCCGCGCCGGCGCGGGTTTCCCTCGTCGTGCGCGCCGGCATGCGCCGCGCGCTTACCGCGGAGGCGACCATGCGCGCGCGCCCGATCGTAGCCGTCACCGCCGATCGCATCATGCGCGGCGCTCATCCGAACCACACGGCAGGCGAGAAGTACCTCGTCGCGCTCGTCGACGGCGCCGGCGCGCTGGCGTTCGTGCTGCCCGCGCTCGGCGCGCGGCAGCCGGTCGATGCGCTCGTCGCGTCGATCGACGGGCTGCTGCTGACCGGCAGCTATTCGAACGTCGAACCCCATCATTACGGCGGTCCGGCCAGCACGCCCGACACGCTGCACGATCCCGCGCGCGATGCGACCGCGTTGCCGCTGATCCGCGCGTCGATCGACGCGGGCGTGCCCGTGCTCGCGATCTGCCGCGGCATGCAGGAGCTGAACGTCGCCTATGGCGGCACGCTGCATCAGCGGCTGCATGCGAGCCCTGGTTTCGACGATCACCGCGAGCGCACGGGCGACCCGCTCGAGCGGCAGTACGGCCCCGCGCACCGTGTGCAGCTCGCGCCGGGCGGGCTGTTGCAACGCGTGGCGCGCGGCGCGCACGACGCGATGGTCAATTCGCTGCACGACCAGGGCATCGCGCGGCTCGGTGCCGGGCTCGCGATCGAGGCGAGCGCCCCCGACGGCCTGATCGAGGCCGTCAGCGTGCGCGGCGCGCGCGCGTTCGCGCTCGGCGTGCAGTGGCATCCCGAGTGGCGTTTCGCGGAGCAACCGCTGTCGCGCGACATCTTCGCGGCATTCGGCGCGGCGTGCCGCGCGCGCATGACGCATCGCATTCATGCGGCAGGCGGCACCATGCCGTCGCCGGCCGCATCCGACATCGACTGAACGAGGCCGATCATGCAACCCGAACTGAGCGAATTCCTGCGTCAGCATCGCATCACGGAAGTCGAGGCGATCATTCCCGACATGGCCGGCATCGCGCGCGGCAAGATCATTCCGCGCAACAAATTCGAGTCCGGCGAATCGATGCGCCTGCCGCAGGCCGTGATGGTGCAGACCGTCACCGGCGACTATCCGGAGGACGGCACGCTGACCGGCGTGACCGATCCCGACATGGTGTGCGTGCCCGATCCGTCGACGATCTGCCTGATTCCGTGGGCCGTCGATCCGACCGCGCAGGTGATTCACGATTGCGTGCACTTCGACGGCTCGCCCGTCGAGATCTCGCCGCGCTACGTGCTGCGCCGCGTGCTCGATCTGTACAAGGCGAAGGGCTGGAGGCCGGTGGTCGCGCCCGAGCTCGAGTTCTATCTGGTCGACATGAACGCCGATCCCGATCTGCCGTTGCGTCCGCCGGTCGGGCGCACCGGCCGTGCGGAAACCGGCCGCCAGTCGTATTCGATCGAAGCCGTCAACGAATTCGATCCGCTGTTCGAGGACATCTACGAATACTGCGAGATGCAGGGCCTCGATATCGAGACCCTGATTCACGAAGTCGGCGCCGCGCAGATGGAGATCAATTTCGTGCACGGCGACGCGCTGTCGCTGGCCGATCAGGTGTTCCTGTTCAAGCGCACGGTGCGCGAGGCCGCGCTGCGCCACAACATGTACGCGACGTTCATGGCCAAGCCGATGGAAAACGAGCCGGGCTCAGCGATGCATATCCACCAGAGCCTGGCCGATGCACGCACGGGGCACAACCTGTTCGCCGACGAAGGCGGCGCCGTGTCGCCGATGTTCCACAGCTATCTCGCCGGGCTGCAGAAATACACGCCCGCGCTGATGCCGATCTTCGCGCCGTACATCAACTCGTACCGCCGGCTGTCGCGCTTCATGGCCGCGCCGATCAACGTGCAGTGGGGCTACGACAACCGCACGGTCGGCTTTCGCATTCCGCAGTCGGCGCCGGTCGCGCGGCGTATCGAGAACCGGATTCCGGGCGTCGACTGCAATCCGTATCTGGCGTTCGCGGCGACGCTCGCCGCCGGCTATCTCGGCCTCACGCAGAACCTCGCGCCGACCGAGCCGATCGCGTCGGACGGCTACGACCTGCCGTACCAGTTGCCGCGCAATCTGGAGGAGGGCATCTCGCTGATGGCCGCGTGCACGCCGCTCGCCGGCATTCTCGGCGACAAGTTCGTGAAGGCGTATCTGGCGTTGAAGGATACCGAATACGAAGCGTTCTTCCGCGTGATCAGTTCGTGGGAACGCAGGCATCTTCTGCTGCACGTATGAGCGTGCGGCATCGTCTTGCGGAGAAAACATGACCGAACGAAACGAATCCGTCGCCGCGCGGCCGACCGCCGAATACCGCGCGCTCGACGCCGCGCACCACATCCACCCGTTTTCCGACATGGGTGCGCTGAACCGCGCGGGCAGCCGCGTGATCGTGAAGGCCGACGGCGTCTATCTGTGGGATTCCGACGGCAACAAGGTGATCGACGGGATGGCCGGCCTCTGGTGCGTGAACGTCGGCTACGGCCGCAAGGAACTCGCCGACGCCGCGTATCGCCAGCTCCAGGAACTGCCGTTCTACAACACGTTCTTCAAGACGACGCACCCGCCGGTGATCGAGCTGTCGGCGATGCTCGCCGAAGTGACGCCCGCGGGCTTCAACCACTTCTTCTATTGCAACAGCGGCTCGGAAGGCAACGACACCGTGCTGCGCCTCGTGCACCAGTACTGGCGCGTGCAGGGCAAGCCGCAGAAGAAATACGTGATCTCGCGCAAGAACGGTTATCACGGCTCGACGATCGCCGGCGGCACGCTCGGCGGGATGGGCTACATGCACGAGCAGATGCCGTCGAAGGTGGAGCACATCGTGCACATCGACCAGCCGTACTTCTTCGGCGAAGCGCAGGCCGGCGAGACGCCCGAGGCATTCGGCCTCGCACGCGCGCAGCAGCTCGAAGCGAAGATCCTCGAACTGGGTGCGGAGAACGTCGCCGCGTTCATCGGCGAGCCGTTCCAGGGGGCGGGCGGCGTGATCTTCCCGCCGTCGACGTACTGGCCGGAAATCCAGCGGATCTGCCGCAAGTACGACATCCTGCTCGTCGCGGACGAAGTGATCGGCGGGTTCGGCCGCACCGGCGAATGGTTCGCGCACCAGCATTTCGGTTTCGAGCCGGACCTGATCACGATGGCCAAGGGCCTGACGTCGGGCTACGTGCCGATGGGCGCGGTGGGCATTCACGAGCGCATCGCGCGCCCGATCATCGACCACGGCGAATTCAACCACGGCCTCACGTACTCGGGCCACCCGGTCGCCGCGGCCGTTGCCGTCGCGAACCTGAAGCTGCTGCGCGACGAAGGCATCGTCGAGCGCGTGAAGCGCGACATCGGTCCGTATTTCCAGCGCCGGCTGCGAGAGGCGCTCGGCGAGCATCCGATCGTCGGCGAGATTGCGGGGGCAGGGCTGGTTGCCGGCGTGCAGATCGCGCGCGATCGCGACCGGCGCGAGCGTTTCGACGCGAGCGTCGATGTCGGCACGATCTGCCGCGACTTTTGTTTCAACGGCAACCTGATCATGCGTGCGACCGGCGACCGGATGCTGCTGTCGCCGCCGCTCGTGATTCGGGAGGGGGAGGTCGACGAGATCGTCGACAAGGCGAAGCGCGCGTTCGACGCGACGGCGGAGCGTGTCGCGCGCGCAAAGTGAGCCGTCGCGGCGCGTCGATCAGACGTGGTCGAAGCGCTGCTGGTCGAATTCGATGATGCGCGCGACGCACTCGGAGATGGACATCGCTCCGGTTTCGACGACGAGATCCGGGGACACGGGTACTTCGTACGGATCGGAGATGCCGGTGAACTGGCGCGTCTGGCCGGTGATCGCCTTGGCGTACAGACGTTTCGGATCGCGCGCGGAGCAGGTCTCGATGTCGGTCTTCAGATAGATTTCGACGAAGCGCTTGGCACCGACGATCTTGCGCGCCAGTTGCCGGTCGACTTCATACGGCGAAATCAGCGCGACCACAACCATGATGCCCTGGCTGTTCAGCAGCTTCGCGATTTCCGCGGTGCGTCGGCAATTCTCGGCGCGATCGTCGCGCCTGAATCCGAGATCGGGAGAGACGCCCGAGCGCAGTTCGTCGCCGTCGAGAATACAGACAGGAATGTTGTTGTGCGCGCGCAAGTGTGCGGCGATCTCGCGCGAGAGCGTGGACTTGCCGGCGCCACTCAAGCCGGTCAGCCACAGGGTGTGTGAATTCGACGATGTCATGGGTAGTCGCGACGGTATGAACCAGCCGCGCAACGCGCGGTCCAGATCCCCGTTCGTCTTGATTGGACTCGGGAGCCGGTGCCGCTCGGCCGGCTGTCATTGTCGATCGATTCTAGTCAGCCGCTATCAGATCAGTGTTACGAATTCGTTACTGGATATTACGTGGCAGACGGATGTCGCGTGACGCGTTGTCGCTTGCGACGCATGAAACATGCGAAAGCGGCGCGCAAAACGAAAAGGGCCTGCGTCGTGAGACGCAGGCCCTTGAATTCTTTGGTGGGCGGTACTGGGATCGAACCAGTGACCCCTGCCGTGTGAAGGGACGGCTTCATGCAGACCGACGGCAGCATAAAGCAAACTGACATCCCTTGCAGGTCTGTATGCGACAGACTGTCACCTTTTGACGGTTTGGTTTTCGGGCCGTAGGGCCGTTCGTGATGCGGGGTAAGGGTGGGCGGCGGCCTAACCCTAGCAACCCGCCCTAGCGCCGATGCGGACCATTGGCGTAGCCTCCATCTTCCGGATGACCTGTTAGGGTTGTCGGGTCGGGCGGTATGGCGGATATGCGAAAATTCCCGCCCAATCCGGAGAAAGCCCCATGTCGTCACCGACTTGCACCAGTTTTTCGCAAGCCTTCCAAGACAATATGAACGCGCTTCATATGCCCGTTCCCGCAACGCTGTTCGCGACACTGCAAACGTCGCTCGCGAGCGTAGGCTCAATGATGGGCGCCCTGAAGGCATTAGGCGCAAACGCGACGGTCGCCGAATTGATCGGTGCGACGACGAAGTTGGAAATGGTCACGGTCGGCACGTCGATTCTTGGCAGCATCTATCTAGGCGCGGTTATCGGTAGCCTGATGGTCGCGACTGATGCGTCGCTTGCTTGCGGCATCGGCAAGGGCAACGCAAACACGTCACTTGCGGTCGCGCAATGGGGAGCACGCTACGGGCTGGCGATTCATCCGCTCGTCATGGCGCAAATCCTGCGGCATCCCGAAGTTCTCGCGCCCGGCCCGCATAGCTATCTCGGTCTGAAAACGAACACGGCGATCCGGGGTGCGCGATGAAATGGATTGCGGATCGCCTCTTGCTTATCGGAACGGCACTCATTTGCTTCGTTGTCGGCTGGGCCATCATCGCCGGGACTGGCGAATGGTTTCCCATTTTGATGATGGTGTCTGCGTTCGCTACGCTATGGATGGACAACACGCGCCTCCGCAAGCTACTCGAACAGAACGGCATCGATCCGCGACGCCGCAAGCGCTAATCCCGACTCACGGCGCGACCGCTAACGCCTGTCAGTTTTGCGACGTGTTCACGCGACTCGTTCGTGCGCTCGTCTTGTCCCCGTTCCGGCCGGCTGGCCGGAACGGGAGAGTTTCCTTTACGCAATCCTTCCCGCTGCCGTTCCTTCGCCTTCGTGCGTTCGTCGTCGTATGCGGCCAATCCAAGCGCGACGGCGGCTTCTCGCTCTCGACTTGCCGCTCGAACTCGGCCTTCGGAACGGCGGCGACGCGCAATGCGGTCTTACGCTGATTGCTCGACATGCCAGCATCGCGAGCGACACTCTCGCGGGTAACTTTAGGGGGTAGCCGCATCGACGAATGCACGCGCGCCCAATAGTTTCCCCGCTTCAAGATTGATGCTACTGGATGCTCCAGACAGTCGTTGGTCGTTGGTCGTTGTCTGGGCTAATGTTCGAGGTGCACCCGCTCGCGCCAAAAGGGCATTCGGCGAGGTTTTGCGCGCAAAGAAAAAGGCCCTCGGCTTTCGCCTGAGGGCCTTTGTTCTTCGGGCTTCACACACCGATGAATCCTTGGTGGGCGGTACTGGGATCGAACCAGTGACCCCTGCCGTGTGAAGGCAGTGCTCTACCGCTGAGCTAACCGCCCAAAGAAGAATCAAATTATGTCAGAGCTTTTGGGGTTCGTAAAGACCTTTCTGCAAATAATTTTCAGGGCCGCGCGACTGTCCGTCAGCCGGCCGTCGACGGCTCGACGAGATCCAGGATCGAGCCGTCGCGTTTGAGCGTCGCGAGCACGATGCTCGAATTGATCGACATCACGCCGGTGGCGCGGTGCAGCCGATTGATCACGAAGTCGGAGTAGTGGTCGAGGTCGCGCGCGCGCACCGTCAGCACGTAGTTCGATCCGCCCGTCACGATCTGCGCGGCGACGACTTCCGGCCACTGCTGGATCGCCTCCACGAACCGGTCGTGCCACTCGGGCACGTCCGGGCGCATCGAGACGTGCACCAGCGCCTCGAACGCCACGCCCACCTTCTTCGGCTCGATCGTGCAGCGGTAGCCCGCAATGGCGCCGCGTTCCTCGAGCAGCTTCACGCGCCGCAGGCATGCCGACGGCGACAGCGCGACCGCGTTCGACAGGTCCTGATTGCTGATGCGTCCGTCCCGTTCGAGGTGCCGGAGGATCCGCATGTCGGTTCGATCCAGGGTCATTTCGCAGAATCCCGTCAATTTTGAGATGGTAGTCGAAGACTCTACTGCAATCGGTTCGGATCGTCACCGAAAAGTGAAGCTCATTCTATTTCGTCCTCGATAACATGCGCCCCATGCCTCGATCGCACGGCCCGGCCCGATGCCATGCCGCCGGTCGCACCGATTTCCACTCCTACCGACATTCCGCCATGTACGAACACATTCCCGCCTATCCGGGCGATCCGATCCTGTCGCTGTTCCAGGCATTCCAGCAGGATGCGCATCCGCACAAGGTCAACCTCAGCATCGGCCTCTACTACGACGATGCGGGCCGCATCCCGGTGCTCGAGAGCACGCGCATCGCGGCCGAGCGGCTGCGCGAAGCGGGCGCGCCGCACACCTACCTGCCGATGGAAGGGCTCGCCGCGTACCGGCAGGGCGTGCAGCGTCTCGTGTTCGGCGCCGATTGCGCGGCACTCGCGCAGGGCCGCATCGCGACGCTGCAGACGCTCGGCGGGTCGGGCGCGCTGCGCCTCGGCGCCGAGTTCGTGAAGCGCTATTTCCCCGACAGCGCGATCTGGATCAGCGATCCGACGTGGGACAACCATCGCGTGATCTTCTCGGCGGCCGGGCTCGACGTGCACACGTATCCGTACTACGACGAAGCACGCAACGGCTTGCGCGTCGACGCGATGCTCGCGGCGCTCGACGCGCTGCCCGCGCGCAGCATCGTGCTGCTGCAGCCGTGCTGCCACAACCCGACGGGCCTCGACCTGAGCCACGACGCATGGCGTGCGGTGATCGACGTGCTCGTGCGCCGCGGGCTGATTCCGTTTCTCGACATGGCGTATCAGGGCTTCGGCGACGGTCTCGACGACGATGCATGGGCCGTGCGCGCGATCGTCGAGGCAGGGTTGCCGGCGATCGTCAGCAATTCGTTCTCGAAGAATTTCTCGTTGTACGGCGAGCGCGTCGGCGGGCTGTCGATCGTCTGCGCGAGCGCGGGCGAAGCCGCGACGGTGCTGAGCCAGCTGCAGGCCGGCGTGCGCCGCACCTATTCGAGCCCGCCGCTGTTCGGCGCGCAGCTCGTGTCGACGGTGCTGAACGACGACGCGCTGCGCGCGCGCTGGGAAGACGAGGTCGCACAGGTGCGCGCGCGCATCAAGCGCATGCGCGGCGCGCTGAAGGCGCGGCTCGATGCGCGCCTGCCCGCGCCGGCCTTCGACGCACTCGTCACGCAGCGCGGGATGTTCAGCTATACGGGCATCGCCGCGACCGACGTGGATCGCCTGCGCACGTCGCACGGCGTCTATCTGCTGCGCTCGGGCCGCATGTGCATCGCGGGGCTGAACGACGCGAACGTCGAGCACGTCGCGAACGCGATCGCCGACGTGCTCGGCGGCGCGCCGCGCCAGGCGGCCTGAGCAACCGGTTTCGAATCGAAGGAGGACACGATGGCAGACAGGATCCCGGTCGACTTGCCGCAGCTCGCGCAGCCGTTCTCGTGGGCGACCCGCGCGGGCGGGCTGATGTTTACCGGTCACGGGCCGGTCGATGCGTCCGGCGCGATCGTCGGCGACACGATGACCGAGCAGGCACGCATCACGCTCGGCAATCTCGCGAAGGCCGCGGCCGCGGCGGGCGCGACGATGGACGACGTCGCGCAGGTGCTCGTCTACCTGTCCGACGTGAGCGCAATGCCGGAATTCGACGCCGAATACCGGCGCCACTTCCGTGAACCGTACCCGAACCGCACGTGCGTGGGCGTGCAGGGCTTCGCGCATCCGGACATGCGCGTCGAACTCGTCGCGTACGTCGCGCTGCCGGCGGCGCGCGACTAGCACGCATGCCGCCACGCGCGGACAGCAGTCACCACGATACCGACAACATCAACAAACGAAAGACAAGGATGGAGACAAACATGAAGAGAATCAGTCGATTCGCACTGCCGACGATGGCGGGCCTGCTCGCCGCGAGCGGCGCGATGGCGCAGAGCAGCGTGACGCTGTACGGGATCGTCGACCAGAGCATCCGCTATACGACGCACGCGGACGCATCGAACGACGCGAGCGTGCAGATGACCAACGGCGCGATCACCAACAGCCGCTGGGGCCTGAAGGGCAGCGAAGCGCTCGGTGGCGGACTGAAGGCGATCTTCCAGCTCGAGAGCGGCTTCGAGCCGCAGAACGGGCAGCTCGACGGCGCATTGTTCGGCCGCTACGCATATGTCGGCCTCGCCGGCGACTGGGGCACCGTGAAGCTCGGCCGGCAGGCAACCGAAGCGTTCAACCTGTTCGGCGATCTCGATCCGCTGACGGTCGGCAACTACACGGCCAACATGTGGCCGTACTTCCTCACGCAGGGCCGCGCGAGCAACGTCGTCAGCTATGACGGCACGTTCGGCGGGCTGAACGTCGGTGCGAGCTACGGCTTCGGCGGCGTGGCGGGCAGTCTCGGCGCGAATGCGTACTGGGGCACGCACGTGTCGTACACGCTCGGCGGGCTGATGGTCGGCGCGACGTACCAGCAGGTGCGCGACCAGACGAGCCGCGCGCAGCAAGCATGGGGCGCGGGCGCACGCTATGCGTTCGGCGTGGCGACGCTGTATGCGGGCTACCTCGGCGGCATCGACCGCACGGGCATGCTCGACCAGCAATTGCTGAACGCGGCGGGGCGCGACGTGACCTACGGTTCGTTCGTCGACAACCCGCGCCGCGACGCGATCTTCTACACCGGTGCGAGCGTGAAGATCACGCCCGCGGTATCGGTGACGGGCGTCGCGTACTACGACGACATCCGCAACGTCAACGGCGTCGCGGGCAACGGCGGAAAGCGCTATACGGGCGTGCTCGAGGCCGAGTACGCGCTGTCGAAGGCCACGCAGGTCTACGCGACGCTCGACTACAACCGCGTGAGCGGCGGCGCGTTCACCGAAATGCCCGGACGCGGCAACCAGACGGGCATCGCGGCCGGCCTGCGCCACATGTTCTGAGCACACGGCGCGCGACGGCCGGTGCGGTCCGGCGCCGGCCAGCGCGCCGTCGAAGTTTCGACCGGACAATCGCTTTCGAACGAGGTCATTCGATGCAACCAGAAGGGCAATTCCAGCACATCGCGGCGCGCGAGCACGGTCTGCGCCGCACGCTTTCCGCACGGCAGATGGCGATGATCGCGATCGGCGGTGCGATCGGCACCGGTCTCTTTCTCGGCAGCGGGTTCGCGATCGGCTTCGCGGGCCCGAGCGTGCTCGTGAGCTACGCGATCGGCGCGTTCATCTCGCTGTTGCTGATGGGCTGTCTCGCGGAGATGACGGTCGCGCACCCGACCTCCGGGTCGTTCGGTGCGTACGCCGAACATTACGTGAGCCCGTGGGCCGGGTTTCTCGTGCGCTATGCGTACTGGGCGTGCATCGTGCTCGCGGTCGGCACCGAAGTCACCGCGATCGCGCTGTACATGAAGTACTGGTTCCCGGGCGTGCCGGGCTGGCTATGGATCGTCGGCTTCTCGGCGCTGCTCGTGTTCGTCAATGCACGCAGCGTCGACGTGTTCGGCGCGGTCGAGTACGGCTTCTCCGTCGTGAAGATCGCGGCGATCGTCGGCTTCATCGTGCTCGGCGCGTACGTCGTGTTCGGCGATCCGGCGCTCGTGGGCAACGGCGCGGCGCGTGCCGGCTTCCACCATTACACGGATCACGGCGGCTTCTTTCCGAAGGGCGTGTGGGGGATGTGGGTCGCGGTGATCGTGTCGATCTTCAGCTACCTGAGCATCGAGATGATCGCGGTCGCGGCCGGGGAGGCGGAAGACCCCGAGCACGCGGTCACGCGCGCATTCCGCTCGACCATCGTGCGGCTCGTGCTGTTCTATCTCGTCACGCTCGCGCTGATGCTCGCGATCGTGCCGTGGACGGCGGCAGGGCGCGACGAGAGCCCGTTCGTGAAGGTGATGGAGGCGATCCACCTGCCGGGCGCGGCGGGGCTGATCAACTTCGTCGTGCTGATCGCCGCGCTGTCCGCGATGAACAGCCAGCTCTACATCACGACGCGGATGATGTTCAGCCTGTCGCGCGCGGGCCATGCGCCGAAGGCGCTCGGCGAAGTGAACGCGCGCGGCGTGCCGTTCGGTGCGCTGATGCTGTCGACGCTCGGCATCGCGCTCGCCACGGTGTTGAGCGTGCTGTATCCGGACGCGTCGTTCACGATCATGATGGCGGTGTCGATGTTCGGCGCGCTGTTCACGTGGATGATGATCTTCGTCACGCACTATTGCTTCCGGCGTCGCCGCGCGGCGCTCGGCCTGCCGGCGCCCGCATTCCGGATGCGCGGCTTTCCGCTGCTGACGCTGCTCGGTGCGGGGCTGATGCTCGCGGTGATGGTGACGACCTACTTCACGGCCGAGTTCCACATGACGCTGATCTTCGGGATTCCGTTCCTGATCGTGCTGTCCGTCGTGTACGCGGTGTGGTACCGGCGCGCGCAGCCGGTGCTGCAACCGGGAGCGAAGTAGCGGCGGGCCGGGTCAGCCCGCCAGCACGGGCAGCGCGTCGATCGACGCGCGCACGTAGTCGGCGAAGCGCAGCGCGACCGGTTCGGCGGTGCCGCTGCGCTTCAGTTCGAGCGTGCGCGATTCGAGCGACCCATCCCTCAGCGGCCGGAATGCCAGCCGGTCGCTCTTCACTTGCTGCAGCACGCGCGGCACCAGCGCGATGCCCATTCCGAACTCGATCATCGACAGGATCGTCTGCCACAGCCGCGCCTCGTGACGGATCAGCGGGCTGAATCCCGCGTTCACGCATTGCGCGATGATCAGGTCGTGATAGTGCGGCGCCGCTTCACGCGGAAACAGGATGAACGGCTCCGCGGCCAGCGCGGCGAGCGCGACCTGCCGGCGCCGCGCGAGCGGATGCGCGGCCGGCAGGCAGCACATGAACGGTTCCGCGTAGACGGGCGCCGATTCGACCTCGGGCGGGCAGTGGCCCCAGTGCGCGTAGCCGAGATCGATCTGGCCGCGCTGGATCGCCTGGACTTGCGCCTGCGTGTTCATCTCGCTCAGCACGACCTCGACGCCCGGATAGTCGGCCTCGAAGCGCCGCACCGCATCGGGCAGCCCGCGATACAGCATCGAATGCACGAAGCCGATCCGCAGCCGGCCCGCGAGCCCCGACGCCGAACGCACGGTGAGGCGCTCGGCCTCGGCCGCCTGCAACAGCAGCCGGCGCGCTTCGCCGAGCAGCACCGCGCCCGCATTGGTCAGTGCGACGGTCTTGTTGGTCCGCGAAAAAAGCTGCACGCCGAGCGCTTCCTCGAACTTGCGGATGTCGAAGCTCAGCGCCGGCTGCGAGATGAACAGGCGCTTCGCCGCGCGCCCGAAATGCAGCTCTTCGGCGACCGCCACGAAGTAGCGCAACTGCCTCAGTTCCATGCTGTCTCCTCGCCGCATCGGCATCGATAAGCGTCGTCTATCGTACCGGATAAATCCTGTATTGGACGCTTATCGATCGCGCGCCTACGCTCTGCTGAACGACTGGCATCGGCCGGCCGCGCCGCCACGGCGCGGGCAGCGGCCGGCAGCCGGGCCACCATGGAGACGCACGCATGAACGACACCGCTCGCACGCCGGAGGCCGGCGCATCCAATATCCCCGACAGCCGGGGCATCAATTTCTTCACGGCCGATCCCGATCTCGGCGCATTGCTGAAGCTGCATCTCGGCACCGACCAATACGCAGCACTCGAACCGCGGCTGCATGCGCTCGGCGCACGCGTGTCGGGCGAGCTCGACGAATGGGCATCGCGCGCGGACAAGCATCCGCCCGTGCTCGAGTACCGCAACCGGCGTGGCGAGGCCGTGCAGCGGATCGACAAGGATCCCGCGTATGTCGCGCTCGAGCGCGTCGCCTATGCGGAGCTCGGGCTGGCGTCGCTGAGCCACCAGCCCGAGGCGGTGGCGCCGCTCGTCAAATACGCGCTGACGTTCCTGTTCGTGCAGGCCGAATTCGGGCTGTGCTGCCCGGTCAGCATGACCGATTCGCTTACGCGCACGCTGCGCCGTTTCGGCGAGCCGGCGCTCGTCGAGCGTTACCTGCCGATGCTCGCGTCGCGCGATTTCGACACGCTGTTCCAGGGCGCGATGTTCATGACCGAGCAGGCGGCCGGCTCCGACGTCGCGCGCATCGCGACGCGCGCGGCGCGCGAAACGGATGCGCAGGGCAACGCGGTCTGGCGTCTGTACGGCGACAAGTGGTTCTGCTCGAACGCGGACGCCGATCTCGCGATGGTGCTGGCGCGGCCCGACGGCGCGCCGGACGGCATCAAGGGCCTCGCGCTGTTCCTGTTGCCGAAGACGCTGCCGGACGGCACGCGCAACGCGTACCGGATCGTGCGGTTGAAGGACAAGCTCGGCAGCCGCTCGATGGCGAGCGGCGAGATCGCGCTCGAAGGCGCGCAGGCGTATCTGATCGGCGAGATCGGTCGCGGCTTTCACCAGATGGCCGACATGATCAACATGTCGCGGCTGTCGAACGGCGTGCGGGCGGCCGGGCTGATGCGGCGCGCGCTGAACGAGTCGCTGCACGTGGCGGCGAACCGCGCCGCGTTCGGCCGCAAGCTGATCGAGATGCCGCTGATGCAGCGCCAGCTGATGAAGATGCTGCTGCCCGCCGAGGCCGCGCGCGCGATGTTCATGCAGATCGCGCTGCTGCTGCCGCAGGCGGATGCGGGTGACGAGCAGGCCGCGCGCTGCGTGCGCATCCTGACGCCGCTGATCAAGTTCCGCGCGTGCCGCGACGCACGCCGCGTGACGGGCGATGCGATGGAAGTGCGCGGCGGCACCGGCTACATCGAGGAGTGGAGCGATGCGCGTCTCGTGCGCGATGCGCATCTCGGCTCGATCTGGGAAGGCACGAGCAACATCGTCGCGCTCGACGTCGCGCGTGCCGCGCAGCGCGAGCATGCGCTCGACGCGCTGCGTACGTTCCTCGGCGACCGGCTCGGCGCCGCGCCGCTGCCCGACGCGAGCCGCGCGGCACTGCGGCGCATCCTGACGCGCGCGTGCGACGCGCTCGCGCGGGTCGCGGCGGATGGCGACGATGCACGCGTGCGGCAGGCCGCGTCGGCGCTGTATTACGCGAGCGCGGCCGTGCTGATGGCATGCGAAGGCGTGCGGCTCGCGCCCGATTACCGGCGCCTCGCGCTCGCGCACCTGATCGTGCGTCACAAGCTGCTGCCGGTCGACCCGCTCGCGCCGCCGTCGCGCGACGACGAACCGGCGGCGTTCGACGCGCTGCTGCGCGGCACGCCGGTGCCGCTCGACATGGCGCTCGACCTGCTGCCGGAGGTCGAACGATGAGCGCGACGCGAGGGGCACTGGACGGTCTGAAGGTCGTCGACCTGAGCCGCGTGCTCGGCGGCCCGTACTGTACGCAGGCGCTCGCCGACCACGGCGCGACGGTCGTCAAGATCGAGCCGCCGGACGGCGACGAGACGCGCGGCTGGGGGCCGCCGTTCCTCGGCGACACCGCGTGGTACTTCATGGGTGTGAACCGCAACAAGGAAGGGCTCGCGCTCGACCTGTCCCGCGACGAAGGGCGCGCGATCCTGTGGCGCCTGCTCGAAGAGGCCGACGTACTCGTCGAGAACTTCAAGCCCGGCACGCTCGCGCGCTGGGGGATGGACTACGCGCGCGACCTGCGGCCGCTTTTTCCGCGCCTGATCCACTGCGCGGTGACGGGCTTCGGCGAAGACGGCCCGCTCGGCGGGCTGCCCGGCTACGACGCGGTTATCCAGGCGATGGCCGGGCTGATGAGCGTGAATGGCGAGCGCGACGGCGGTGCGATGCGCATCGGTCTGCCGATCGTCGACATGGTCACGGGGCTCAACGCGCTGGCCGGCATCCTGCTCGCGCTCGCGGAGCGGGAGAAGAGCGGCCAGGGCCAGTCGATCGACATCGCGCTGTACGACTGCGGCGTGTCGCTGCTGCATCCGCACCTGCCGAACTTCTTCGGCTCGGGGCGCGTGCCCGAGCGCAGCGGCAACGCGCATCCGAACATCGCGCCGTACGACAGCTACCGCACGGCCACCGTGCCGATCTTTCTCGCGGTCGGCAACGACCGGCAGTTCGCGCGGCTCGTCGCGCATCTCGGCGCGCCGGCGCTGGCCGGCGACCCGCGTTTCGTCGACAACCGCAGCCGTTGCGCGCACCGCTCGCAGCTGAAGGTCGAGCTGGAGGCACGGCTCGCCGCGCATTCGTGCGAGCCGCTCGCCCGCGACCTGATGGCAGCGGGCGTGCCGTGCGGGCCGGTACGCAACGTCGGCGACGTCACGCGCGATCCGCATGCGCTGCACCGGAACCTGTTCGTCGAGCTCGGCGCGTATCGCGGCACCGCATCGCCGGTGAAGCTGTCGCGTACGCCGGCGACTTACCGCACGCCGCCGCCCGCGCTCGGGCGCGACACGCGCGCGGTGCTCGATCGCCTCGGCGTCGATCCGGTGCTCCAGCAGCAACTGCTCGACGCCGGCGTGCTGAAGGTCGCACCGGACCCGACGTGACCGGCCGAGGGGGCGGCTGCACGTGAACCCCCTCGGCGGACTCAACGCAACACCGCAACACCGCAACACCGCCAGCCGGCGGCGCAATGCCGGCCATCCGGCAACGCGCGCGACAGTCGCGCGGCCGATCACGAACATGGAGACATCGATGAGCCGTCCGCAATCCCCGTCCGCCGCACAACCGCAACCGCGGCCCGGCCGCGCCGCCCTCGCGGCATTCGTCGGCACCACGATCGAGTGGTACGACTTCTACATCTACGGCACGGCCGCGGCGCTCGTGTTCGGCAAGGTGTTCTTTTCCAGCACGATGGATCCCGGCGTCGCGACGCTGCTCGCATTCGTCACGTTCTGGGCCGGCTTCGCCGCGCGGCCGCTCGGCGGGATCGTGTTCGGGCATCTCGGCGATCGCGTCGGCCGCAAGACGGCGCTCGTGATCACGCTCGTGATGATGGGCCTCGCGACGACCGGCATCGGTCTCTTGCCCGGCTATGCGTCGATCGGCGTATGGGCGCCGGTGGGGCT
Organism: Burkholderia sp. IDO3; assembly: GCF_003366075.1. Taxonomy (NCBI): domain Bacteria; kingdom Pseudomonadati; phylum Pseudomonadota; class Betaproteobacteria; order Burkholderiales; family Burkholderiaceae; genus Burkholderia; species Burkholderia sp. IDO3. The sequence goes on along the minus strand of NZ_CP028963.1, from coordinate 2,466,728 downwards.
CGTCGTGCTGCGCGTGCTGCAGGGCATCGCTGTCGGCGGCGAGTGGGGCGGCGCGGTGCTGATCGCGAGCGAGAACGCGCCGAAGCATCGCAGCATCCTGTACGCGGCATTCGCACAGCAGGGTTCGCCTACCGGCAACCTGCTCGCGACGGCCGCGTTCTTCGCGCTGAGCGCGCTGCCGACGCCGTCGTTTCTGATGTGGGGCTGGCGCATCCCGTTCCTGCTGTCGGCCGTACTCGTGCTCATCGGAATGGTGATCCGGCTGCGGCTCGAGGAATCGGTCGACATGCAGCGCGTGCTCGCGCGCAAGCGTACGGTGAAGCTGCCGCTGCGCGACGTCGTGCGCGACCACTGGCCCGTCGTACTGCTCGCGGCCGGCACGCTGCCGGTGATCAACGTCACGTACTTCCGCAGCACGTTCGCGCTGTCGTGGGCCACCAAGGAGCTCGGCTATGCGCAGGGCACCTTCCTCGGCATCCTGTCGATCTCGCTCGTCGTGCAGTTCCTGATGCAGCCGATCGGCGCGTGGTTCGTGTCGAAGGTCGACATGCGGCGTGCGATGTGCTGGATCCTGATTCCGGAGATCGTGCTGATGCCGGTGATGTTCCATGCGCTCGCCACGCGTTCGTACGGGGTCGCCGTTGCGGGCATGTGCATCTCGACGATTCCGTCCGCGATGTTCTACGGCGCGGTCGGCGGCGTGCTCGCACGCGTGTTTCCGGCCAACATCCGCTACACCGGGCTGTCGCTCGCGTACCAGTTGAGCGCGCTCGTCGTCGGCGGCGGCACGCCGGTGCTCGCGCAGGCGATCCTGAATGCGACCGGCAGCATCGTCGGCGTCGCGATCGCGTCGGGGCTCTATGCGCTCGTATCGCTCGCGTGCATGCTGGCGCTGCTGAATCGCACCGGCTATCGCGCGAACGAACTGTCGACGGCCGAGCGCAGCGATGCGGCCGAATGGGGCACCGAAAGTACCGGCGCCGACAACCCGGCGGGCACGACGGCGCGCGAGGACGAGCGCGCCACGTTGAAACCGGCGGGGTAAGCCGGGCGGGGCGGCGCGTTCCCGGAAAACGCCCCGCCAAAAGCAAACGGCACCGTGCGATACACGGTGCCGTTTGCTTTTTGTGCGATGCGCCGGCATGGCCGGCCATCGCGATTCGCGGAGGCTCAGCCTTCGGTCGGCGGCACGTAGCCGGACGCCTGGTCCGCGCCGTCGCCGAAGAAGTACTTCTCGGTCTGCTTCATCAGGTACTGGCGCGCGCGCGGGTCGGCCATGTTCAGGCGGTTCTCGTTGATCAGCATCGTCTGCTGCTTGAGCCAGCCTTGCCATGCTTCCTTCGACACGCTTTCGTAGATGCGCTTGCCGAGTTCGCCCGGCAGCGGCGGGAAATCGAGCGCTTCGGCTTCCTTGCCGAGCTTCGCGCATTGGATCATTCGAGCCATCGTGTACTTCTCCTGTAATCGGTGTCTGGGGGAGGGCAGTCGTGCCTGCGCTCAGAGCTGTTTCATCAGCACGAGCGACTTGCGCTGCCAGTTATAGAGTTTGCGGCGGTCTTCCGGCAGGTCGTCGACGCTCACCTTGACGAAGCCGCGCTTGAGGAACCAGTGCTCGGTGCGCGTCGTGAGCACGAAGATGTGCGTGAGGCCGCGCGCGCGGGCGCGCTGCTCGATGCGCTTGAGCAGGCGTTCGCCGTCGCCGGAGCCTTGCGCTTCCGGCGCGACCGTCAGGCACGCCATCTCGCCGATCTTTTCCTGCTGGTACGGATACAGCGCCGCGCAGCCGAACAGCACGCCATCGTGCTCGATCACCGAGAAGTGATCGATGTCGCGTTCGATCTGGTGACGGCCGCGCCGCACCAGCGTGCCGTCGGATTCGAGCGGCTCGATCAGCGACAGGATGCCGCCGACGTCGTCCGGCGTCGCTTCGCGCAGGCTCTCGAGGTTCTCGTACGAGATCATCGTGCCGACGCCGTCGTGCAGGAACAGTTCGAGCAGCATGCTGCCGTCGAGCGACTGCGGAATCAGGTGGGCCCGGGTCACGCCGCCGCGGCATGCGCGGATCGAATGCTTCAGGAAGAACGCGTCGTCGCCCTGGACGTTGCCGGAATCGAGCAGCTCGGCGGCCGCATCCAGCGACATTTCGCGGACCAGCTCGCCCTCGTCGTCGACGATGCCGGGCGCTTCGGTCAGGAAGATGATCTTGTCGGCGCGCAGCGCGATCGCGGCGGCCGATGCGACGTCTTCCATCGACAGGTTGAACGCTTCGCCGGTCGGCGAGAAGCCGAGCGGCGACAGCAGCACGAGCTTGCGGCTCGCGAGCGAATGACGGATCGATTCGGCGTCGATCTTGCGCACGATGCCCGTGTGCGCGAAGTCGACCCCGTCGAGAATCCCCACCGGCCGCGCGGTCACGAAGTTGCCGGACACGACGCTGATGTGCGCGTGCGCCATCGGCGAGTTCGGCAGACCCTGGCTGATCGCGGCCTCGATGTCGAGACGCACTTCGCCGGCCGCTTCCTTCGCGGATTCGAGCGCGCGCGCATCGGTGATGCGCAGCCCGTGCGAAAACTCGGATTCGACACCATGCAGGCTCAGCTGCTCCTCGACCTGCGGCCGCGAGCCGTGCACGAGCACGATCTGGATGCCCATCGCCTGCAGCAGCGCGATGTCGGACACGAGCGCGTTCAGCAGCCCCTGCTGCACCACTTCGCCGCCGAACCCCACGACGAACGTGCTGTTGCGGAACTTGTGGATATAGGGCGCGACGGAGCGCATCCAGTCGACGAACTGCGCGTGGCTGGCGGCCGAATCGTCGGCGGCCGGCGACGTCGCGGCGTCGGTCTGGGCGGGAGGGAGGTCGGTTTGGGAATTCATGGGCGGGATTATAATGCGCCCCCATGTCGAATGTACCTAAAAGTCCCGCGCCGACGCGGGCCAAAGCGCCGTCGGCGAAGCACCCGGATGGTGCGGCCGATGCGCGTCAGCAGCAGGGCCAGCCGCCGCGCCAGCAGCAACAGCAGGCCAGCCAGCCGCCGCGCGGGCCGCGCGGCGGCGAACGGCGCGGCGAGTCGGGCCAGCCGGCCCAGCCAGCCGTCAAGGGCGCGCCGCAGGCGACCGGCGAGCGCGCACCGCGCCGCGAGCGTGCGCCGCGCGCCGCCGTCGCACCGAACCCCGTTCCGCCGATCACGTATCCCGAAAGCCTGCCCGTGTCGGGCAAACGCGACGAAATCGCGCGTGCGATCGCCGGTCATCAGGTTGTCATCGTCTGCGGCGAAACGGGCTCGGGCAAGACCACCCAGTTGCCGAAGATCTGTCTCGATCTCGGCCGCGGCCTCGGTGCCGGCGGCACGGGGCTGATCGGCCACACGCAGCCGCGGCGCCTGGCCGCGTCGTCGACCGGCCGACGCATCGCCGAGGAGCTCGGCACGCCGTTCGGCGAAGTGGTCGGCTACAAGGTGCGCTTCACCGACAATCTCGCGCCGGGCGCGTCCGTCAAGCTGATGACGGACGGGATCCTGCTCGCCGAGACGCAGACCGATCCGCTGCTGAAGGCGTACGACACGCTCATCATCGACGAGGCGCACGAGCGCAGCCTGAACATCGACTTCCTGCTCGGCTATCTGAAGGAGATTCTTCCGAGGCGGCCGGACCTGAAGCTGATCGTCACGTCCGCGACGATCGACGCCGACCGCTTCGCGCGCCATTTCGGCACCGACGAGCGCCCGGCGCCCGTGATCGAGGTGAGCGGGCGGCTGTATCCGGTCGAGATGCGTTACCGGCCGGTGGCCGAGGATCGCCCGGCCGTGAAGAACGCCGAAGGCACCGGCGGCCGCGACCGCGTGAAGACCGCGCGCGAGGCCGAACGCGACCTGATGGACGCGATCGTCGACGCGGTCGACGAGCTGTGCCGCGAAGGCCCCGGCGACGTGCTGGTGTTCCTGCCCGGCGAGCGCGAGATCCGCGAAGCGGCCGAGGCGCTGCGCAAGCACCACCCGCCGCATACCGAGATCCTGCCGCTCTTCGCGCGGCTGTCGGCGGCCGACCAGGACAAGGTGTTCAAGGCGTCGAACGCGCGCCGGATCGTGCTCGCGACCAACGTGGCCGAAACGTCGCTGACGGTGCCGGGCATCCGCTACGTCGTTGACACGGGCCTCGCGCGCGTGAAGCGCTATTCGTACCGCAACAAGGTCGAGCAGCTGCAGGTCGAGTCGATCTCGCAGGCCGCCGCGAACCAGCGCGCGGGCCGCTGTGGCCGGGTGGCCGACGGCGTGTGCATCCGCCTGTATGAAGAAACCGACTACCAGGCGCGCGCCCGCTTCACCGATCCGGAAATCCTGCGCGCGTCGCTCGCGTCGGTGATCCTGCGGATGAAGTCGCTGCACCTGACGGCGATCGAATCGTTTCCGTTCCTCGAGCCGCCGCCCGGGCGCGCGATCGCGGACGGCTACCAGTTGCTCAACGAGCTCGGCGCGGTCGACGACGACAACGCGCTGACGCCGCTCGGGCGCGAGCTTGCGCGGCTGCCGCTCGACCCGCGCGTCGGCCGGATGATTCTCGCCGCGCGCGACCAGCAGTCGCTGCGCGAGGTGCTGATCATCGCGAGCGCGCTGTCCGTGCAGGATCCGCGCGATCGCCCGATCGAGGCGCAGGAGCAGGCCGACCAGGCGCATCGCCGGTTCGCCGACGAGCGCTCCGAATTCCTGCAATGGCTGAAGATCTGGGCGTGGTTCGAAGAGGCCGTCGCGCACAAGAAATCGAATCGCCAGCTCGTCGACGCGTGCCGGCAGAATTTTCTGTCGCACCTGCGGCTGCGCGAATGGCGCGACGTCCATTCGCAACTGCTGACGGTCGTGCGCGAGCACGGCTGGCGGCTCAACGAGGCCGAGGCGACCTATGAGCAGGTGCATCTGGCCCTGTTGACCGGCCTGCTCGGCAACCTCGGCATGAAGGCCGACGACGATCCGCATTACCTCGGCGCGCGCGGGATCAAGTTTTATCTATGGCCGGGCTCCGCGCTCGCGAAGAAGGCCGGCCGCTGGGTGATGGCGGCCGAACTCGTCGAGACGAGCCGGCTGTACGCGCGCTGCCTCGCGAAGATCGAGCCGGAGTGGGTCGAGAAGATCGGCGCGCACCTGCTGAAGAAGTCGCTGTCCGAGCCGCACTGGGAGAAGCGTCCCGCCCAGGTCAGCGCGTTCGAGCGCGCGACGCTGTACGGGCTGCCGATCTACCACCGCCGGCGCGTCGCGTTCGGCAAGCAGGATCCGGCGCGCGCGCGCGAGCTGTTCATCCGCGGCGCGCTCGTCGAAGGCGAATTCGACACGAAGCTGCCGTTCTTCGCGCACAACCGCAAGCTGCTCGCCGACATCGAGCAGCTCGAGCACAAGTCGCGCCGGCAGGACGTGCTGGTCGACGACGAGCTGATCTACGCGTACTACGACCAGGCGATTCCGGCGGGCATCCACACGGGCGCCGCGTTCGAGCGCTGGTATCGCGACGAGGTGAAGCAGGGCGTCCAGCCGGACGACAGGCAGCGCCTGCTGTACCTGTCGCGCGACGACCTGATGCGCCACGAGGCGGCCGGCGTGACGACCGAGCTGTTCCCGAAGCGGGCGACGATGGCCGGCGTCGAGATGGCGCTCACGTACCACTTCGAGCCGGGCACGCCGCGCGACGGCGTGACGCTCGCGGTGCCGCTCTACGCGCTGAACCAGGTCGACGCGCGCCGCTGCGAATGGCTCGTGCCGGGGATGCTGAAGGAGAAGGTGCAACTGCTGCTCAAGTCGCTGCCGCAGAAGCTGCGCCGGCACTGCGTGCCGCTGCCGGAGTACGCGGCCGGTTTCGTCGAGCGGACGGGCCGCGAGCGCTTCGGCGCGGGCGGTCTCGTCGAGGCGCTGATCGCCGACGTGCGTGCGCAGACGCAGGTCATGATGAAGACGGCCGACTTCAAGCTCGAGACGCTGCCCGCGCACCTGTTCATGAACTTCAAGGTGATCGACGAGCACGGCCGCCAGCTCGCGATGGGGCGCAACCTCGCGCAACTGCGCCAGGAGCTCGGCGCGCAGGCGCAGCAGCAGTTCCAGAAGATCGCGGCGGCGTCGACGATCTCCCCGGGCGGCGAAACCGACACGGGCGACGCGCCGGCGTCCGCAGCCGGGCAGGCACTGGCACCGGCGCCCGCAGCGAAGGGCGGCAAGGCGGGCAAGGGCGCCGCGCCGCAGACGGCCGCGCCGGCGGAAGCGGGCGCGACGGCGCTGTATGAGAACCTGACGACGTGGAACTTCGGCAAGCTCCCCGAGCTGCTGGAGATCCGCCGGCGCGGCCAGACGCTGTACGGCTACCCGGCGCTCGTCGATCGCGGCACGCACTGCGACGTCGAGGTGTTCGACTCGCCCGAGGAGGCCGCGCGGATCCACCGGGCCGGCCTGCGGCGCCTGTTCGCGCTGCAACTGAAGGAGCCGATCAAGTTCCTCGAGAAGAACCTGCCGGGGCTGCGCGAGATGGCGATGCAGTACATGTCGCTCGGCACGCAGGACGAGCTGCGCGACCAGTTGATCGACACGGCGCTCGACCGCGCGTGCCTGCAGGATCCGCTGCCCGACGACGACGCGAGCTTCCACGCGCGTCGCGACGAGGGCCGCAGCCGCCTGAACCTGCTTGCGCAGGAGATCGCGCGGCTCGTCGGGCAGATCCTCGCCGAATACGCGGGTCTCGCGAAGAAGCTCGCACAGGCGAAACCGTTCGCGCAGGCCCACGCCGATCTCCAGCAGCAGCTCGCGGCGCTGGTCGGCAAGCGCTTCGTGATCGACACCCCTTACGTGCAGCTTGCGCACTTTCCGCGCTACCTGAAGGGCATCGCGCTGCGGATCGACAAGCTGAAGGCCGATCCGGCGCGCGACGCGAAGCAGTCCGCCGAGCTGCTGCCGCTCGTTCAGCAGTACCAGCGCGCGGTGTCGCAGCGCGGCGGCGTGGCGGACTCGCGGCTCGCGGAATTCCGCTGGCTGCTCGAGGAACTGCGAATTTCGTTATTTGCGCAGGAACTGCGCACGCCGATGCCTGTCTCTGTCAAGCGTCTGCACAAGGTCTGGGAGTCGATGCAGCGCTAGTGCAACGGCGGTTTTCCGGGCCCGCACCGGCCGCCGGCCCCGGTCGGCGGCGCAGCGCCTGCCGCAGCCGGCCGTATGGCCGTCGCGGCGTGCGTCGAAGTGGCGCAACGCCGGCTCCCGTCAACCGGCGGGGCCGGTCGAACGTTTTACAATGACTGTTGTTCCACGACGTGAGTCTTCATGCGCACTTTCCTTTCTTTCGGCCGCACGCTCGCGCTGGCCGCCGCCGTACTGGCGCCCGCCGCACACGCGAATAACGTGATCGTCCTCAACTCGGCCGAAGCGACGCTTTCCCTGATCGATCAGCAGACCCGCCAGGTCGTCTCCACGATGCCAACCGGCAAGGAGCCGCACCACCTGATGATTACGCCCGACAATGCGTCGCTGATCGTCGCAAATTCGGTCTCGAACAGCCTGATGTTCCTCGATCCGAAGACGGGCAAGCTGCAGCGCACCGTCGAAGGGATCGACGATCCGTACCAGCTCGGCTTCTCGCCCGACCGCAAATGGTTCGCGGCTGCCGGGCTGCGCCTCGACCGCGTCGACATCTACGGCTACGACGGTCGCGACCTGCGCCTCGTGAAGCGCGTGCCGCTCGGAGTCATGCCGAGCCACCTCGCGTTCACGAAGGACAGCAAGACGCTGCTCGTGTCGCTGCAGGTGTCCGGCGAGATCGCGGCGATCGATCTGCCGACGCAGACGGTCAAGTGGAAGATGAAGGTCGGCAAGGTGCCGGCGGGCCTGTGGCTCACGCCGGACGACAAGTACCTGCTGGTCGGGATGACCGGCTCGGATTACGTCGCGGTGGTCGACTGGCGCAACCAGAAGGTCGTCAAGCAGATCGTGACGGGCAAGGGCGCGCACAACTTCCGTTCGCTCGCCGACGGCACGCACGTCGCGGTCACGAACCGGGTCGCGAATACGATCAGCATCATCGACGAGAACACGCTCACCAACGTCGGCGACATCACCGGCCTGCTGCCGGGGCCGGACGACATGGAGCTGTCCGCCGACAAGAAGACGCTGTGGGTGACGTTCCGCTTCGCGAAGAAGGTCGGTATCATCGACTTGCCGTCGCGCAAGCTGGTGCAGACGATCTCCGTCGGCCGCTCGCCGCACGGGATCTACTTCTACGACCGCGCGCCGTGGAAGGCTGCGAACGGCGCGTGACGGACGGAGGCGAACGATGCTGCACCTGATCGATGCGTTCGTGTCGGACATCCAGACCTGGCTGTATGTCGACGTCGTGCAGCCGCTCCTCTTCAAGTTCAACCTGATGGACTATGACGAGGACACCTACGACGCACTCTACTGGGTCATCATCGGCGCGCTGCAGATGGTGCTGATGTTCGCGCTGCTGCGCCCGCTCGAGGCGCTCGCGCCCGTCGAGCGCTGGAAGAACCGCCGCGCGGTGCGGGTCGACGTGATCTACACGGCGATCTCGAAGCTCGGCATCTACACGCTGTTCTTCTTCTTCGCGCTGCAGCCGGTGTTCGACAACTTCCAGGCGTGGATGCGCCTGCATGGCGTCGCGAATTTCAACCTCGACTATCTGTGGCCGGGCGTGACCTCGCAGCCGATCGTCGCGTTTGCGATCTACCTCGTCGTGCTCGACTTCGCCGGCTACTGGTATCACCGCTGGCAGCACAAGTTCGGCATCTGGTGGGAGCTGCACGCGGTCCATCACAGCCAGCGGCAGATGTCGCTGTGGTGCGACGATCGCAACCACCTGCTCGACGACGTGCTGCAATCGTGCTTCTTCGCGGCGATCGCGCTCGTGATCGGCGTGACGCCATCGCAGTTCGTCGTGCTGACCGCGGTCACCAACTTCCTGCAGAGCATCCAGCATACGAATGCGCGGCTGTCGTTCGGCCGGCTCGGCGAGCGCCTGCTCGTGAGCCCGACCTTCCACCGGCGCCACCACGCCGTCGGCTACGGCCACGAAGGCACCAAGTACGGCTGCAACTTCGGCGTGCTGTTCCCGTGGTGGGACATGATGTTCGGCACCGCGTCGTGGAACCGCACGGTCGAGCCGACCGGCATCCGCGAGCAGGTCGAAGGCGTGTCCTACGGCGAAGGCTTCTGGGCGCAGCACGGCCTCGCGTTCGTGCGCATCTTCCGGCGCATCGTTCCCGCGAAGCGCGGCGCGGCATCGGCCTGATCCGGTCATTTTCCCGTTGAACGGCGTTCCCACACGGCCCGCATGTGCTTTGGCGCATGCGGGCCGTGTGGTTTATCCTTTCCCCGTTTTTCTCCATCAATACAGGCACCAAAGGCTCGCATGAACGACTTGCTGCGCTCCTTCGTCCGGGCGCTCGTCAGCGCGCTGCACCCGCGCATGCTGTGGCTCACCCTGATGCCGTTCGTCGTGTCGGCGCTGCTGTGGGGCGTCGTGCTGTGGTTCTCGTGGCAGACACTGATCGACGCCGCGCGCGGCGCGCTCGACGGCTTCATGCTGACGGCCGCGCTGTACCGCGCATTCGACGCGATCGGGATGTCGCAGCTGCATGCGGTCATCGCGCCGTTCGTCGTCGTGTCGCTGGCGATTCCGCTGATCGTGCTTACCGTGCTGCTGCTGATCGCGGCGATTTCGATGCCGGTCGTGATCAGGCACCTGTCGAACCGGCAGTTCGCTGCGCTCGAGACGAAGCGCGGCGGCACGTTCTTCGGCAGCGTGTTCAATTCGCTCGGCGCGGCGCTCGTCGGCGTCGTGCTGCTCGTCGTCACGATCCCGCTGTGGCTGATTCCGCCGTTCTTCGCGCTGCTGCCGCCCGTGATCTGGGGCTGGCTCACGTACCGCGTGATGACCTACGACGCGCTCGCGCAGCACGCGAGCCGCGACGAGCGCCGGGCACTCGTGCGGCAGCATCGCTGGCCGCTGATCGGCATCGGCGTCGCGACCGGGCTGCTCGGCACCGTTCCGACCTTCGTGTGGGTCTCGTCGGTCTGGATGATGGTGCTGTTCCCGTTCGTCGCGGCGGCCATGATCTGGGTATACGCTTTCATCCTCGTCTTCTCGGCGCTGTGGTTCGGGCACTACTGCCTGCGCGCGCTGGAAGACCTGCGCGCGAGCTCGCGCGCCACCGCAATCGACATGGGGCAGGCATGAGCATCGGCATCATCATCATCGGCGACGAAATCCTTTCGGGCCGCCGGCAGGACAAGCATCTGGCGAAGGTCATCGAGCTGCTCGGCGCGCGCGGCCTCGCGCTCGACTGGGCCGAATACATCGGCGACGATCCGGCGCGCATCACCGCGACGCTCGCGCGCGCGATCGCATCCGGCGACATCGTGTTCTCGACGGGCGGGATCGGCGCGACGCCGGACGACCACACGCGCCAGTGCGCGGCCGCCGCGCTCGGCGTGCCGCTCGAGCTGCATCCGGAAGCGAAGGTGCTGATCTCGGAGCGCATCCGCGAGATGCACACCGATCCGGCCACGCCGGTCAACTTCGATTCGCCGGAAAACCAGCACCGCTTCAACATGGGCGTGTTCCCGGCGGGTGCCGCGATCATCCCGAACGGGTACAACCGGATTCCCGGCTTCTCGGTCGGCGATCTGCACTTCGTGCCGGGCTTCCCGGTCATGGCGTGGCCGATGATCGAATGGGTGCTCGACACGAAGTACCGGCACCTGCATCACGCGAGCCCGCACGCGGAGCGCTCGCTGTACGTGTTCGAACTGCCGGAATCGACGCTCGCGCCGCTGATGGAAAGGATCGAGCGCGACTTCCCCGGCGTGCGCGTGTTCAGCCTGCCGAGCGTGGGCGACGCCGAGCGCGGCGGGATCTACGCGCGCCGGCATATCGATCTCGGCGTGAAGGGCGAGCCGGAGGCGGTCGCGGCCGCGTTCGTGAAGCTGCGCGAAGGCGTGCACCTGCTCGGCGGCGACATCGTCGAACCGGACGCGCCGCGCGCCTGAGCGGCCGGCAATCCGGTCGCGCACAAGCACGAAACGGCCGCACAAAAGGCACGGGCCGCGCAACGCGGCCCGTCATCGGGGTGTCATCGCCCGGCTCGACGATGTCGCAGTCGGGCGCGGCGGACGGCAGGCGCGCTCAGGCGCCGATCCACGGCAGTTTTCGGAAGCACCAGCCGTCGACCGTCTTGCGATGGCCTTCGGCGTCCTTCGCGCCTTCGAAGCCTTCGAGCAGGTCGAGCGCCTTCGTGAAGCCGGCCTGCGCGGAGGCGACCGCGGCGAGCTTCGAGCGCGCGGCGCTGCGGCACAGGAACAGCACGGGCGTGTCGGGTGCGATGGCTGCCTTTAGTTCGTTGACGAATTCGGCGTTCGGCACGCCGCCCGGGTAGCGCGTCCATTCGATGTGCAGGTACTGGCCGTCGCCGACGAGCGGGCGGCCGATCCAGTCGAGCTCGGCGCGGGTGCGCACGTCGACGAGGCGGGCCGACGGGTCGAGCTGCAGCAGTTCGAATGCCTCGACCGGCAGCAGCGCGCCGGCATAGTCGAGCGAGCCCTGGGTGCGGCGTTCTTCGGCCTTGGCGTAAAGCTGGTCGAGCGTACTCATGGCAGGAGGTCTCCGTATCGGTCAAACGCGCATTCTAGCGCGCTGCCGCCGCAGGGATGTCCGGGCGCCGTGCGGTGCATGCACCGCCCACGCACTCACCAAAAGAGTGCAGAATGGCGCGCATGCACCAGAATGATTCCATCCCGCCGATGTGCCGCGCCGATTGCACCATCGCGGTGCGATCGGCCGGCGGGCGCCGCGGTGCGTGGCCCCGGAATTGCGCAGCCGGGCCCCGCCACGGCGCGGGCGGGCGCGATTCTCGCCGATTCGGCGCAGGGTTGGCATGGAAGCTGCTATATAGAATTCGGTCGACCCGGAGCGCGCTGCGCCAAAGCCAGACTCCGGGCAGCTCGATAAACGAGGCGGTTCCCAGTCCGCCGGAATTGTTCAATCAGGAGAAGAGGTTATGAGTAAAACCGTCGCCGACGTCATGCAGCTCGTGAAGGACGAGGACGTCAAGTTTGTCGATTTCCGCTTCACGGATACGCGCGGCAAGGAACAGCACGTGTCGGTGCCGGTTTCGGCGTTTGACGAAGACAAGTTCGAGAGCGGTCATGCATTCGACGGTTCGTCGATCGCGGGCTGGAAGGGTATCGAGGCGTCGGACATGCTGCTCATGCCGGACCCGAACGCTGCCTTCATCGACCCGTTCTATGAAGAGTCGACCCTGGTGCTGACCTGCGACGTGGTCGAGCCGGCCGACGGCAAGGGCTACGAGCGCGACCCGCGCTCGCTCGCGAAGCGCGCCGAAGCGTACCTGAAGAGCACGGGCATCGGCGACACCGCCTACTTCGGTCCGGAACCGGAATTCTTCATTTTCGACTCGGTCCAGTGGAACACGGACATGTCGGGCTGCTTCGTGAAGATCAACTCGGAAGAAGCGCCGTGGTCGTCGGGCAAGGAATTCGAAGGCGGCAACACGGGCCACCGTCCGGGCACGAAGGGCGGCTACTTCCCGGTCGCGCCGGTCGACACGTTCCAGGACATGCGTTCGGAAATGTGCCTGCTGCTCGAACAGCTCGGCATCCCGGTCGAAGTGCACCACCACGAAGTGGCGGGCCAGGGCCAGAACGAAATCGGCACGAAGTTCTCGACGCTGGTCGAGCGCGCCGACTGGACGCAATGGTCGAAGTACATCATCCATAACGTCGCGCACTCGTACGGCAAGACGGCGACGTTCATGCCGAAGCCGGTCGTCGGCGACAACGGTTCTGGCATGCACGTTCACCAGTCGATCTGGAAGGACGGCCAGAACCTGTTCGCGGGCAACGGCTATGCCGGCCTGTCGGAAATGGCGCTGTTCTACATCGGCGGCATCATCAAGCACGCCCGCGCGCTGAACGCGATCACGAATCCGACGACGAACTCGTACAAGCGTCTGGTTCCGCACTTCGAAGCACCGGTCAAGCTCGCTTACTCGGCGCGCAACCGTTCGGCATCGATCCGCATTCCGCACGTGTCGAACCCGAAGGGCCGCCGTATCGAAACGCGCTTCCCGGATCCGATGGCGAACCCGTATCTGCTGTTCTCGGCACTGATGATGGCGGGTCTGGACGGGATCCAGAACAAGATCCATCCGGGCGAAGCAGCGGACAAGAACCTGTACGACCTGCCGCCGGAAGAGGATGCAAAGATCCCGACCGTCTGCGCAGGCCTCGACCAGGCGCTGGAAGCGCTCGACAAGGATCGCGAGTTCCTGACGCGCGGTGGCGTGTTCACCGACGGCATGCTCGACGCGTACCTGGGGCTGAAGGAGCAGGAGCTGGCGAAGTTCCGCATGACGACGCACCCGATCGAGTTCGAGATGTACTACTCGCTGTAATCGGCGATGGCGCTTAGATTCAGCGCCGTCATGCCGGTTCGTTCCCGTCGCGCGGCCTGCGGCGGGAACCGCGGAGTCTGAAAGGGGACGGCGTCCAGCCGTCCCTTTTTTGTTCCGAGCATTTCCATTTTCCGACCCGGTGAGGCGCGACGATACGCACGATGGCTCTGAAGAATCTGATCAAGGCGAAGACGGGGCAGCCCGAGCGACTGACGGAAGACGAGCGGCTCATGCACTCGGGCCTGCTGGCGGGGCTGGAAGCGCTGCCGACGGTCGTGATCGTGCTCGACCGCAAGACGCTGCGGGTCGTGTTCGCGAATCCGTCCGCGGAGGCGATGCTCGACCTTTCGCGCCGGCAGCTCGCGCAGCGGCCGTGGGGCGAGATTTTCCCGAACGCGAACGCGCTCGCGTCGACGATCACCGCGATCGGCGAGGAGCGCTTTCACGCGACGCATCTCGACACGGTGCTCGACCGGCCCGGCCACGAGGCGCTGCACGTGCATGCGATCGTCGGTTTCCTCGAGACCGCGCCCGATTTCGTGCTCGTCGAGCTGTTCGAGAACGAACGGCAGTCGCGTACCGATCGCGAGGAGCGCATTCACGATCTGACCGCGGTCAACAAGCAACTGATTCGCAACCTCGCGCACGAGATCAAGAACCCGCTCGGCGGCATTCGCGGCGCAGCCCAGCTGCTCGAATTCGAACTGAGCGAGCGCGAGCGCGGCGAGTTGCGCGAATACACGCAGGTGATCATCAAGGAGTCCGACCGCCTGCAGACGCTCGTCGACCGGTTGCTGGAGCCGCATCGGCATCCGCACATCGTCGGCGACGTGAACATTCATGAAGTGTGCGAACGCGTGCGCGCGGTGATGCTCGCGGAATTTCCGCGCGGGCTCACGATCGAGCGCGACTACGACGTGAGCGTGCCGGACTTGCGCGGCGACAAGGAGCAACTGATCCAGGCGCTGCTGAACATCGTGCGCAACGCCGCGCAGGCGCTGCGCGAGCGGATCGCGCAGGGCGACGCGAAGATCGAGCTGCGCACGCGCGTCGCGCGCAAGGTGACGATCGCGAAGCGCCTGTACAAGCTGGCACTGGACTTGCACGTGGTCGACAACGGGCCTGGCATTCCGGAAGAGATCCGCGACCGGATCTTCTATCCGCTCGTGTCCGGCCGCGACGACGGCAGCGGCCTCGGCCTCACGCTCGCGCAGACCTTCGTGCAGCAGCACGACGGGATGATCGAGGTCGAGAGCCGGCCCGGACGTACCGAGTTTCAGATTCTGCTGCCGCTCGACCATTGAGCGGCAGTGCGATTCACCGGATTCACCAATATCTGACCGACCTATGAAGCCGATCTGGATAGTAGACGACGACCAATCGATCCGCTGGGTGCTTGAAAAGGCGCTCGCCCGGGACAGCTTCGCGACGAAGAGTTTCGCGAACGTGCGCGATGCGCTGGCCGCACTCGATCACGAGACACCGCAGGTGCTCGTGTCCGACATCCGGATGCCGGGCGGATCCGGCCTCGAGTTGCTGCAGGCGATGCACGAGCGTCTGCCGGGCCTGCCCGTCATCATCATGACGGCGTTTTCCGACCTCGACAGCGCCGTCGCGGCGTTCCAGGGCGGCGCGTTCGAATATCTCGCGAAGCCGTTCGACGTCGACAAGGCCGTCGAGCTGATTCGGCGCGCGGTCGAGGAAAGCCTGCGCGGCGGCGCGCCGCAGGACGAGCGCGTGGCCGAAGCGCCCGAGATGCTCGGGCAGGCGCCCGCGATGCAGGACATGTTCCGCGCGATCGGCCGCCTGTCGCACTCGGCCGCGACCGTGCTGATCACGGGCGAATCGGGCACCGGCAAGGAGCTCGTCGCGCGTGCGCTGCACCGTCACAGCCCGCGTGCGAACGGCCCGTTCATCGCGCTGAACACCGCGGCGATTCCGAAGGATTTGCTCGAATCCGAATTGTTCGGCCATGAGCGCGGCGCGTTCACCGGCGCGCAAACCACGCGCCAGGGCCGTTTCGAGCAGGCCGAGAACGGCACGTTGTTCCTCGACGAAATCGGCGACATGCCGTTCGATCTGCAGACGCGCCTGTTGCGCGTGCTGTCGGACGGCCAGTTCTATCGCGTCGGCGGTCACAACCCGCTGCGCGCGAACGTGCGCGTGATCGCCGCGACGCACCAGAATCTCGAGGCGCGCGTGCGTCAGGGGCTGTTCCGCGAAGACCTTTACCACCGGCTCAACGTGATCCGGCTGCGGCTGCCGCCGCTGCGCGAGCGCAGCGAGGACATCGCGCTGCTCACGCGCCACTTCCTGCAAAAGAGTGCGCGCGATCTCGGTGTCGAGCCGAAGCGCGTGTCCGACGAGGCGCTCGCGTACCTGACATCGCTGGCGTTTCCCGGCAACGTGCGGCAACTCGAGAACCTCGCGAACTGGCTGACCGTGATGGCGCCCGCGCAGACGGTCGAGATCAAAGACTTGCCGCCCGATCTCGTGCCGGCCGGCGCGCCGGTGGCCGCAACGGCCGACGGCGCGGATGCGTACGGCGGCAGCGCTGCCGGCGACGTGGCGCGCGCACAGCCGGTACCCGGCGCAGTACAGCTGACGGCTGCGCCCGTCGCGGCCGCACCGAACGGCACACCGGCCGGCTATCCGATGTGGGAGAGCGGCCTGCGTACCGAAGTCGCGCGGCTGTTGCGCGAGAATTCGGGCGACGTGATGGACGAACTCGCGCGCCGCTTCGAGGCGGCCGTGATCCGCGAGGCGCTCGATTTCACGCGCGGCCGCAAGGTCGAGGCGGCGGAGCGGCTCGGCATTGGTCGCAACACGATCACGCGCAAGATCCAGGAGCTCCACCTGGAGCCGTAAGCACCGCACGCGGCATGCGCGGACGTCGCGCATGCCGCGATCGGACATAATCGCGGTTTGCCGTCACGTGCGTCTCCGTCATGTCCGATTCCTTCCGCTGGCCCGCCGGGGCCGATCCGTTCCGTTTTCTCGAAGCGCTCGACAGCAAGCGCGCCCGCGCGTGGGTCGACGAGCAGAATGCGCGCACGCGTGTCGCGCTGCGCGACGACGATGCATATCGCGCGCTCGCCGCGCGGCTCGCCCAGGCGTATCTGCCGCGCGAACGCCCGGTGATCCCGACTCGCTGGCGCGACTGGGCGTACGACCTGTGGCAGGACGATCTCCATCCCAAAGGACTGTGGCGCCGCGCGCGCTGGGACGACTGGCGCGCCGGCCGGCCCGACTGGGAAACGCTGCTCGACGTCGATGCGCTCGGCGCGCAGGAGGGCGAGTCGTGGGTGTTCGAGCAGGACACGATCCTGTATCCGGACGGCGACCGGGCGCTGCTGTCGCTGTCGCCGGGCGGCGCCGACGCGGTCGTCGTGCGCGAGTTCGATCTCGTGCAGCGCCGTTTCGTCGACGGCGGTTTCACGATCGACGCGCCGGGACATCACACGGTCGGCTGGATCGACCGCGATACCGTCTACGTGAGCTGGGATCGCGGCGAAGCGCATGCGACCGCGGCCGGCTATCCGTACGACGCGCGACGCTGGGTGCGCGGCACGCCGCTCGCGGATGCGCCCGTCGTGTTTCGCGGCGAACCCGACGACATCAGCGCGGGCGCGTGGTTCGATCCGATCGACGGCCGCCATGTCGCGTGGCGCAGCGTGGACTTCTTCGACGCGCATTCGTACTGGCTGACCGACGCCGGCGAATGGGCGCGCTACGATGTGCCGACCCATGTCGAGGTCGGTTTCTGGGAAGGCTGGCTGATGCTGGAGCCGCGGCTCGACTGGGACTGCGGCGGCACGCATCACGCGGGCGGCTCGCTGCTCGCGATCCGCGAGCAGGCGTTCCTCGCCGGGTCGCGCGAATTCACGACGCTGTTCGAGCCGCGGCCGTCGACGTCCGCGTGCACGTGGACGCACACGCGCACCACGCTGATCGCGAGCTGGCTCGACGACGTGCACAACCGCACGATGCTGTGGCAGCCGACGCAGCGCGACGACGGTGCGTGGACGTGGGACGCGCGGCCGTTCGACTGGCCGGGCGACGCGCAGATCGATGTCGAGCCGGTCGAGTCGACGCTGAACGACGACGTGTATGTGGACGTCGACACCTACGTCGATCCGCCCGAATGCTGGCTCGCCGATTTGGCCGACCGGGCGGCCGATGCACCGTCGCGCCGCGTGCTGCTCGACCGTCCGCCGGTGCGTTTCGATGCGGCCGGACTCGTCGTGCGCCGTGCGAACGCGCGCTCGCGCGACGGCACGATCGTCCCGTACACGCTGATCGGGCCGCGCGACGCGCTGGATGAACGCGATGCGCGGGGTACGCCTCGCGTCGCGCGGCCATGCCTGCTGTCCGGCTATGGCGGCTTCGCGATTCCGAACCTGCCGGGCTATAGCGATGCACTCGGCATCGCATGGCTCGAACGCGGCGGCGTCGCGGCGTTCGCGCACATCCGCGGCGGCGGCGAATTCGGGCCGGGCTGGCACGTCGACGCGCAGCGCGAGCATCGGCAGCGTTCGTTCGACGACTTCATCGCAGTGGCCGAGGATCTGATTCGCACTGGCGTGACGACGGCCGCGCAGCTCGGGATCGAGGGCGGCAGCAACGGCGGGCTGCTGGTCGGCGCATGCATGGTGCAGCGGCCGGAGCTGTTCGGCGCGGTGCTGTGCCGCGTGCCGCTGCTCGACATGCGGCGCTACCCGAAGCTGCACGCAGGTGCCGCGTGGCTCGACGAGTACGGCGATCCGGACGATCCGCGCGAAGGCGCGGCGCTCGCCGCCTATTCGCCGTATCACCGCGTGAGCGAAGGCGTCGTATATCCGCCGCTGCTGCTCACGACGTCCACGCGCGACGATCGCGTGCATCCCGCGCATGCGCGCAAGATGGCCGCGCGCATGCATGCGCTGGGTCACGAACGGGTGTGGTACTGGGAGAACACCGACGGCGGCCACGGCAGCGCCGACGATCTGGAGCGTGCCGAAGCGGATGCGGCGGAATTCGGCTTCCTGTGGGCCCATCTCGGGCCCGCGCCCGCGCGCGGTTGAGCGCGGGCGTGAGCGGGTGGGGCGCTTAGCCGACGATCGCGACGACGGGCGTGTGATCGGACGGCTGTTCCCACGTGCGCGGCACGCGGTCGACCTCGCACGACGCGCAGGTTTCGGCGAGCGCCGGCGACAGCAGGATGTGGTCGATGCGCAGCCCCGCGTTGCGGCGGAACGCGAACATCCGGTAGTCCCACCACGTGAAGGTCTTCTCGGGTTGCTCGAAGCGACGGAACGCATCGACGAAGCCGAGCTCGATCAGCTTCGCGAAGTGCGCGCGCTCCTGCGGCGACACGAGGTTCTGGCCTTCCCATTTCGCCGGGTCGTGCACGTCGCGATCTTCGGGCGCGATGTTGAAGTCGCCGAGCAGCGCGAGTTTCGGATGGCGCTGCATCTCGGTGCCCAGCCACGCCTGCAGCGCATCGAGCCACTGCATCTTGTAGACGAACTTGTCGGAGTCGGGAGCCTGGCCGTTCGGGAAATATGCGGACACGATGCGCACGCCGTCGACCGTCACCGCAACGACACGCTGCTGCGGGTCCTCGAAACCGGGGATGTTGCGCACGACGTCCGATTCGTCGACGGCGAGCGTGTCGCGCACGAGGATCGCGACGCCGTTGTAGGTCTTCTGACCCGTGAACCAGCTGCGGTAGCCGGCTGCTTCCAGATCGGCGCGCGGGTATTTCTCGTCCGGCAGCTTCAGTTCCTGCAGGCACAGCACGTCGGTCCCGCTTTGCGCGAGCCAGTCGAGCACGTGCTGCTTGCGGACGTTGAGCGAGTTGACGTTCCAGGTGGCAATCTTCATTAAATCCTCTTCGCCTTATCCGGCGCGGGTTTGCTGGCGATGGGTAGCTGAAATCCGGTTTTGACTACCCATCTAGCTACCCGATTCAATTTGTGTTGTTCGGGCGCGACACAAGCGCGTCCAAACTGGTCGACGTGATGCCGCTCGAACGCTTGCCAATCTTCACGAGCGTGAGCTTGCCGTCGCGCACCAGATTGTAGACGGTGGCCCGGCAGACGCCGAGCATCTTCGACACCTCGGCGACGCGGTAAAGCTTCACGGGCGGCGTCGGTGTCGGCGGGGATTGAAGGGGCGTGTGCATGGTGGTTGCTCCTGGTCTGCGCGCGGTCAACGGCCGGCGCGGCGTTTCATGGCGTCGAGCAGGATGTCCTGCACGGCGCGCTTCGTTTCGCGGCGCTCGACGACGTCCTCGTCGATCGTGTCGCGCGCGATGATCGGGTAGATGAAAACGGGGCGGCGGTGCCCGGCCTGCAGCTGGCGCACGGGGCCGATCCGCTCGACGATCTGCATGTATTCCTCGAGGTTCCACCAGTGGCCGAAGACCGCGAGGATGTTGCCGCCGTCCTGCAGGTTCAGGCCGTGGCCGGCGCTGGCGGGGTGCGCGAACATCACGGGGATCTTGCCGGCGTTCCAGTCGCGGATTGTCTGCGGGTTGTGGTCGAGCTGCCGCCCGCGCGGGAACGCGCGCTGCAGCCGCGCGAGATCCGACTTGAAGTGGTAGGCGACGAGCACCGGCATGCCGGCCGCTTCCTCGACGATCTCTTCGAGCGCCTGCAGCTTCAGGTCGTGCACCTCGTGCCACGGCGCGGTGTCGTGGCCGTCGTCTTCCTGCTTGTAGACGGCGCCGTTCGCGAGCTGCAGGCACTTCATCGTCTTGCTCGCGGCGTTCATGGCCTCGATCGGGCTGTCGTCGATCTCCATGAACATCTGGCGTTCCATGTCACGGTACAGCCGCCGCGCGGCCGCCGGCAGCTCGACGTAGACCGGGCGCACGATCGGCTCGTCCAGGTCGAACCAGTCGGCCGGATCGAGCGAGATCGTGCAGTCGGCGAGTGCTTCCTGAATCTGCGGCTGCGCATGCGGCAACGGGCGCGTCTGGTGGTAGCCGTTGCCGTTTGGCACGGACTGGAACCAACGTTCCTCGAACGCCGAGTAGCTGCGCCCGAGCCGCTGGCCGCCGTCGACGAACCACTGCTGCCCCCAGAGATCCTGCAGCCCGTTCGGTGACGGCGTGCCGGTGAGGTTCACCCATCGCCGCACCTTCGTGTGCGCGACTTCGGCGAGGGCACGGCCGCGCACGCTGCCGCCGGACTTTTTCACGAAATCCTTGCCCTTCGTGCTGCGCTGGTTCGACACGCGCGTCGACTTCAGCTTCGTCGACTCGTCGGCCACGACCGTGCCGAACGGCCACGGGCGTGGGTTGTGCTTGAACCAGTCGATCAGCCAGGGGATGTTCTCGTAGTTGATCGAGAACACAGGCGCGTCGCGGCGCAGCTGCATCGCGCGGCGCGCCGGATCGCCGAGGATCGGCACCACTTCCATGCCGGACAGGTGTTCCCACTTCTCGCACTCGTCCGGCCAGGTCGACTGAGCGACACGCAGCGGCGCGCACACGAGCGTCGGCATCGTCTCGATCCCGAAGTGGTAGAGCGATTCGAGCGCCGTGAGCGTGCTGCCCGTCTTGCCGAGGCCCATGCCAGCCCACACGTTCGACCGCTCGATCTCCTGCTCGTGCTCGATGATGGGGCCCTGATACTCCCACGGGATGAACTTGCGGCGGGCGGTCATGGGCGCGGCTCCGTCGCGACGTGCAACACGCAACGGAAGTACAGCGCGAGCGCGCCGTCGAGCGTGTCGTCGAAAGCGGCGATGCCGCGGCGGTCCGTCACGTACCAGTTGCCGGCGCTGAGCTGCCGCGCGCGGGGTTTGATCGTCTGCATCACGTGCCGTACCCCGCCGCGCAGAATTCGACGGCGGTCAGGCCGTAGTACAGACGGAAGTTGCCGATGCCGAGCGCGCCAGCAAGGGCCAGCGTCATGACGAACGCACCGACGCAGGCGAGGGCGTAGATTGCGGCTTTCACGCGACACCTCGCTGCGCACGGGCGTCCTTGCCATCGCGCGTGCCGAGCACCCAGGCGGCGGCCTGAGATCCTGATTCAGCAAACGGATTCGGGAACGTGCGGCCGTCATACGCCTTCGAATAGCCCTCGTTGTAGGCGAACACGATCGCTTCGAGGTGCAGCGGTTCGAGCACTGGCCACGGCGCGCGCGGGGCGTTGCCAGCCTTCACCCACTCCGAACAACCCTCGCGCACGCGCGGCAGATCGCCGCCGCATACGCAACCGCCGGCGCGTTCGCAATGGCCGCCCTGCGTTAGCGCGGGCGCCGCGCTGACTTCGCGCACGAACGCGTCGACAGCTTCGCGGCTGTCGATCACGCGCACGTCGCAGCCGAGCGCGCGCAGGCGCTCGTGCTCGCGCATCTGGCCCCGCGTCGGCTTGCCGCCGGGCCGCTTCAACTCGACGAAGTAGATGCGCGCCGGCGGGAACACGACGATGCGGTCGGGCACGCTCACTCGCGCGGGGCTGCTGAATTTGTAGGCGCCGCCGCCCGCTGCGCGGACACGGTCGACGAGGTAGGTTTCGACGGTCTTCTCGAGCATGGCCGTCTCCTTAGATCCAGCTCGTATCGGCCGGGCGCGTCTTCGACGCAGCGGGGATTTGCCACCCCATCACCACGCCTGCGAAGTCGTCGTAATCGTCGAACGACACGCGTGCGCAGTTGCCGTCGTAGGTGAGTCGCGGCATCACTGCCGGCGACTTTTTGATCAGCAGCTTCGCGGCTTTCGCGAAATCCATCAGCAGATCGGCGCGGTACTGGCCCGGAACGCCAGACATCGTTTTCGGGAAGATGCGCCGGTAGTCGGGATAGCGACCGTCGACTGCGACGAATTGGATGCGCGCGCTCATTGCGTCGACACACAGCGCACACTGGCGATCGTCCACCTCGAGGCGTACGACTGCCGTCAGGTCGCTTTTAGCCACCTTGAGCTTATCGATGGCGTCGTGCGGAATGATCACCTCGGCCGTTGCGCCGTCCGAAACATCGTTCTCGACTGCGTATCGGAAAACACCCGCCTTGTGACCGTCGGTTGCGACGAGCCGGGTTTCGAACGGCGTTGCCTCGATGAACACGCCGTTGAGGTAGTAGCGGATGTCTTGATGTGCTGCGAGGATTTGCGCGGCCTTGAGCTGCGCGATGGTGAAGTGGATGGTCTGCACGCCGTTCTCCGTTCGTGTTAAGTGTAACTGTACAATACACCTAACGCGAACGTACAGCAATGCCTAACAACGAGAATTTTCGGCGGGGTCGATGACGTCGAAATCATCTTCCGACGGAGGGTTGCATTCGTGCCGCAGGCACTGGTTTAGGTCGCCGCGTTCGCGCTCGTACAGACGCCAGCCGGTATCGTCTTCGCGCCACTTCAAGCCGGCCTTGCCGCAGCGGTCGCACGTACGGTCGAAGCCCCGCCGGAACGGGCCGGGACCGGTGAAAAAGCTGTCCTCGTCGTCGAACATCCGATCGAACATGCGGTCGAGGTGTTCGTCTGCAATTTCGCCCATGATCAATCCTTCTTGTAGCGGTACGCAGAGAACCCGGCGGCGGCCAGCGGCATGCCTTCGGCCCACGCCGGCGCGGTCGCGATCAGGCCCGACAGTTCGTCGGCCGAATAGTCGTCCGTGTCAGGCGCTTCTGTAATCAGCTCGTCGTGGATCGACAGCACGATGTCGTAGCCGGCGGCCTCGACGGCAGGCGCGTTGTAGAACAGCACGTCGCGCGCGACGGCCTGGCACAGGTTCTCGAAGATCTTCCCGCCGTAGGTCTTCGTGCGCTGCCACTTCCGGGTGTACTGGTTCACACCCATGTAGCTGATCTCGCCGTCGTCGCTGACGCGCGGCGCGAGATAGCAGAGCTGGCGCTTGCTCGGTAGCTGCACGCGCAGCCACTCGCCATCGCGCCGCATGATCACGCGCCGCGCGTGCACGGTCCTGCCCGGCGAGCTGATCGCGAGCACCGCCGCGTCGCGCAGTTCGCCCCAATAGCTTGAGATCTGCGGATGCGCGGCGCGCCATGCGCGTTTGAGGATGTCGCAGGCGATGAATACGTCCTGCGGCAGGCCGAGCGTGCGGCGCTTCTTCACGGCCCAATCCCACATGCCGCGCGCGCCGCGCACGATCTCCGGGTCGACGGTGTCGAGCGCCGCGAACACGGCCGTGCGGATATCGTCGAGATCCATCTTGTACGTCATCGTGAACGTGACGAACGCGCCGACGCCGCCCTCGTATGCGAGCGCGAGTTCCTGCACCTTGCCGAGCTGGCGGCGCTCCTTCGTCACCTCGGCGATGTCGACGCCGAACGAGCGCGCGTAGGCCAGCTTGTACAAGTCGGGCCCGGTGCCCGCGTCGTAGTCGCGGAACGCCTGCAGCTTCCACTTCTCGCCGGCGAGCCACGCCGCGTCGCGCCCCTCGATGTTCGAAAGGTCGGACACGCACAGCTTCTTGCCGTCCGGCGCGATGATCGTGCCGCGCACGACGTTCGCCGTCAGGCCGATGACGTTCTCGAACACGAGATCGGCCGAGCCGTTTTTCAACGCCTCGATGCCGAGTTCGGTGTATCGCTCGGCGTCGCCGTCGGAGAACTTCGGCAGCCCGAGTTCGCGCGCCATCAGGCCGACGTCAGGGCGGGGCATGTTGCCGGGCTGGTAGAGCCGGTGCGCGACGCGGCCCGTGCGCGCAGCGCCGCAGAACTGCATGAGGCCGCGCAGCCGGCCGTCGGCCGACACGCCGCGCAGCAGGGTTTTGTATTTCGATGAGCTCGTCATCGTCGCTTCGAGCCGGATCGCCAGCAGTTCGCGCAGCGGGTCGGGCAGGTCGGGATCGTTGATGCGGCGCTCGAGCGTCGACTTCTTCATGTCGGGCAGGTCGACGCCATACTCGGCGAGCAGGTGCGCCAGCAGCTTGTCGCGTTGCGTGGCCTTCGCGACTTCGCCGTCGGTGAGCTCGACCGTGCGCGCAGCGAGATCCTTCTGCGCACGATCGATCGCACGCACCGCGGCCTCGGCGAGCTCGACGTCCATCTGCATGCCACGCATGTTGATGCGCTGATCCTGGTGCCAGAGCGCCAGCTCGGCCGCGTTGTTCGGGTAGTTCCAGCGCGGCATCGCCTTGTGCACGGCGCGCATCGCGGTAATGTCGCGGCCAGCGTAGTCGAGGAACTTCGCCCACTGCTCGGGGTGTGTCTCGCGCGTGGCGCGGCGCAGCTCGCTGAACGCGGGCCGCGGCTTGCAGAACAACTGGATCAGTTGCGCCCCTTCCTTATCCTTCGCCTGGTCGGTCGGCACGTTGAAGATCTCGCAGAGCAGGGCGAGCGCGCCGGGCAGCCCGTGCGCGTACGCCTGCACCATCGTGTCGCGCCACTTTTCCTCGGGCATGCGCGCGTAGATCTCGGGCTCGGCGTGCGACAGCACGACGCGATCGAACATGCCGCCGTTCTGCCACCAGTGTTCGTCGGCCTCGTCGATCGCCATGTCGAGTTCAGCCGGCATCGGTGCGCCAGTGGTCTTATCCCACGTGCCGACCGGGCCGTCGTCGATGGCCCACGTCCAGATCATTACCTCGACCTGTTCGGCATAGCGGTGCGTGCCGTGCTTCAGCGGGGTGGGGCTATACGTTTCGGTGTCGAGCCAGAGCTTCATGCGAGATCCGCTCCGTCGTCAGCAAAGGTCGTAGTCGCCGAGCGCGGCGCAGCTGGCTTCGATGAACGCGGTTGCCGCTTCGGCGTTGATCGCGTTGCCGTAGGCGCGCAGTCGTCCCACTCGCGAGGGAGCCCCATCAACCAGCGGGAATGTGCCGGGTTCAACTGGCCGCCACTTTCCATCCCGGCAGAGCAGCCAGTCAGCATCTCGCCAGACGCCGTTAGTCGGGCAGGCTGGCTCAACTCGTGAAATGCGAGCTTCGTCGCAGCCGACAGATCCATCGTGACTTTCGATCCGTCTGGCATGCGACCCGTCATCGAAACACCTGGCCGGAATCCCTTGCCGCCCGAGCCGTCCGCTGCCGCTGGTGTCGGCCAGCCCGCAAACGTCGCCGCGTCCAGAAGCGTCATCCCTGAGTGCGCCGGCTTCGCATCTGGCGAGCGGTTCGCGGTCGCATTGCGCGTGTTGCTCGAATCGTTGACGACCGGCGTCGGCCAGCCGGCCAGCCACGCCACCCGACCGAGTAGAGCGTTCAGCGGCACGTTCGCGCATTCCGCGCCGTCCTTGTGATCGCGCGTGGTCGGCGTAGGCCATCCAGTACGCGCGGTCGCGGATGTGCGGGGCGCCGACGCCCGCAGACGGAAACGGGACACACCCGAAGGGGTAGTCCAGCGCTTCCATGTCAGCGTGTACAAGGTCGATCCAAGGCTCGACAGCCGAGCTCGCAACTTGCTCTCCAAAGATGACTGGAGGGCGGCACTCGCCGATGAGCCAGTACCACGCAGGCCACAGGTGCCGCTCGTCATCAAACCCAGCTCCTTTGCCTGCCGCGGAGAAAGGTTGGCACGGACAGGAGCCTGTCCACACGGGACGGTCGTCGGCCCAGCCGGCGCGCCGCAATGCGTAGGACCACACGCCGATGCCGGCGAAGAAATGGCACTGGCTGTATCCGCGCAGGTCATCAGGTTGGACATCCTCGATACTCCGTTCGTCGACGTCGCCGGGCGCGATGTGGCCGGCGGCGATCAGGTTGCGCAGCCACTGAGCGGCATGCGGATCGATCTCGTTGTAGTAGGCACCTGTCATGCGAGGTCCAGTCCGTAAGCGTGGGCGATGCGCTCGCCAGCGATCGCGACGAAGTCCGCGCGCAGCTCGATGCCGACGAAGTCGCAACCAAGCTGCGCCGCCGCTACGCCGGTCGTGCCGCTGCCCATAAACGGATCAAGCACGCGGCCGCCCGGCGGGCAGGAATATTCGATGAGCGGTGCGACAACCTCGACAGGCTTCTGCGTAGGGTGCACGGCGCTACCATGCATCGAGCGGCAGAACATGACCGATCGCATCAGCCGCGGGCCGCCGTCGACGGACGCATACGACGCTGCGCCGATGTCACCCCATTGCGCGGGGCGTACCTTTCGGCGGACGACGCGCGCGCGGGCGTCGTGCGTGAACAGCGGTTTCTTGTAGACGTCGCGCCACGCGCCGCGGTAAGCGTGAATCGCGTGCTCGTGAACACGACGAAACCGATCGTTGAACATGTTCGTACCGTTGTGCTTCTCCCATACGGTGTCCTGCGCGATCGTCCAGTCAGCGAAGTCTTTCGCGCGCTCCATGAAAAAGCGCAGCGAGCCGAAGCACCACAGCGAGCCGGTCGGCTTTAGCAGCCGCGCGGCCTCTACCGTCCATTCGGCGACGTGCCGATCCCAATCGAGCGACGTCTCGCCGTACGGCGGGTCGGTTATGATCGCGTCGAAGGACGCCGCCGGCAGGGCGCGCATCACGTCGATGCAGTCGCCGGTGAACAGTTCGAATTCCATCAGAGCAATCCTGTACAGGCGATAGGCTGTATCCGTCAGATACAGCCTACGGGTTGTTAGAAAAGGGCGATCTGCTCGAACGGCATATCCGGCCACGTGTGCCAGGCTTTAACCGCGTTCTCGCGCCAGTGCGTGACGCGCATGTTCCAGTGCACGTGCAGCCCGCACACCAGTTTCCCGTCGAGCGGCACGATGTGATCGACGGTGTGCTGCTCGCCGGTTTCGCGCGTGCGCGCCTCGGCCGCCGCGTACAGCGCGCGGATAGCCGCGAGGTTCGCCCACGCCGGGGTCGCGCGACGCTCGCGTGCGCGCCGGCGGGCGCCGTGCATCCGGCTCGTGCGCAGGATCGGCGCGCGGCGCTTCACGGGCACGAACAGCGGGCCGACGTGATGGCCGCCGTGCAGGTCAAGCGGCATCTGCTGTTTCGGGTTCATAGTTCGGGTCCAGGTAGTCGGGGTCGCCCGGCTTGCGCTCCTCGCCGTTGCGCCGGAAGAAACAGCCGACCGTGCCGCGCCGGTGCTTCGTGCATTCGTAGCGTCCGGTCGAGCCCGTCCAGATGAATGCGCCGCACTGGCACTCGGTCGCGCAGGCTTCTTTCGCTCGGTTCTTGATCACGCGAAACTTCGTCCCGCCGCAGCCGGTGCACTTCCATCCGCGCACGTACTCGTCGGGGTGCTTCGGCAGCGTGAAGCGCCGTTTGCACTTCTCCCGACTGCAGCGGATGTGCACACGCCGGCGCGGCAGGATGACGCTCATTTCGCGGCAATCGATCGGGCTTTCGTCAGTGGCCGCAGATCGTTGAGCAACCGCTGGTTCTGCGTGGCCGTGCCTCGATAAACGAGATTCACGAAAACACGGTGGTCGTTACCGCGCAAACTCGGGTGCACCTCGTAGCCGGTCACGACGCAGACGTGGTCCTTGTCGTCGCGGCCGTGTTCGATCAGGACCAACGCGCCGATCGGCGGCAGCAGTGGTGCGCCATCCCATAGAACAGTGGTTCCGTTGTTCACGTCGATCTCCTGATAAGTAGTGCGAAGGTCCGGCGTCCCGATCTTTCCGCTGTCTGATTTCAGCGCTCGCGGTTTGCGCATGCCGTCGCCGTGCGGCTGACCTGCGGGCGACGACGGGTAGCGAGAAAGGGTTTTGTGCCGTGGCGCCGGCCACGGCTGGAGACGAGCGCCCCGCGTATCAGAGGGCGCCCGGGCGCGAGGCCCGGGGCTGCATTTAGCCGAGTTCGTCCTCGGTGTCCGCCGGCGCGGCTGCCTCGAAGTCGTCTTCGTTCGCGCGGCTCGCGCCCGAGAAGCTGTCGCCGGCTGCGTGGAACTGCACGCCCATCAGGCCGCAGCGGATGCCCGGGTTGGTCTTCGTCTGCGCGTAAATGTCGATCGTCGCGTTCACGTAGCAGCCGGCGTAGATGCGGCCTTCCTTGCCGGCGAGCCATTCGCCATTCGAATCGACGAGGCGCGCGGGCTTGTTGGTGTCCGGATCCGCGACGTTGTCGAGCAGCAACGGGCGGCCGTCGTCGCGCTTGCGGTGCGCGGCGATGTAGTTGTGGCCCTCGAAGCCGTCGAAGTCCTTCAGGTCGCCGTTCTGGTAGCAGAACTTGTTCGAATTGGTGCGGAAGCTTTCGACCATTGCCGGGCCTTTCTTCGGCCAGCCTTCGGCCGCGACCGCCTGGATTGCTGCCTCGATCGCCTTGTCGTTCTCGCTGCCTTTCTCGACGAGGAACGTCGCGCTGTAGCGGAACTTGCCGTCACCGGCTTCGAATTCTGCGGCCGTGCGCAGGTTGTTGATGAAGGCGATACGGACGTTGGTGAGCTTGACTTTCATGGGTGTGGCTCCTTCGGTGGAATAGGGGTTATTTGTCGAGACGCGCGATCAGCGCGTCAGCGATTGCGACTGCATCGCGTGCTACGCGGGCGACCGCACCCTCGTAGCCGAGACGGGTGTTGTCGATCAGTTCGAACTTCAACGTCGCCAATGCGGCAATGGCAATCTGTTCGCGGCGCCGCGCCGCTTTCGCGCGTTCTTCGGGTTCGCGAACGGCTCGAAGTTGGTCTGGTGTCATGCAAGGTCGCTCCCGTCGTCGGCCGCCGCGACTTCGAAGTCGTCTTCGGGCGGTTGGATTTCGAGGGCGGGGCGTGGGTCGGAATCCGGCGCGACCGACGGGCGGCCGTCACGCTGCACGATCAGGGCCTCGACCTTTTTCCAGCGTCGGGGCGATTCCTTCGACAGCAGCTTGTCGGCCTGCGTGGGGCTGATGAGCTTGAAGTTGTACATCTGGTCCTGCTTCAGGCGCATCGACTTCAGCAGCGCCTCGGCGGCTTCAGGCTCGTTCCACTGGCGTGCACCGCGGCGGCCGGCGACGAGCTTCACGCCCGGCACCGCGCGAGCCTGCAGCAGCTCGTGCTCGATGCGGCCGCGCACGGCCTTCGCCCACGAGTCGATCAGATCGAGCGACGCATAGACGACGCCGAGGCGTTCGTTGTCGAGCAGGTCGACGTGCTTCGGATCGGCTGCGCCGGCATCGGTGCCGCCCGCGAGTGCGTCCGCCACGGTGTCGAAGTCTTCGCCGATCGTCTGCTCGACGTGCGCGGCGAGCGCCGGGCACACCGCCTTGGCCTTGCAGAACTTGCACTGCTTCTCGCCCGGGTTGAAGTCGCTCCGGCTGAGCGGTGCGAGCTCGACGCTGTCGACGTACAGCAGCGCGCGCTCGGCGGCCGGCTTCGCGGTTTCCGAGATCCACGCGTGCAGGTCGGCCGGCGTCGTGGCCCACTCGCTCGGCTTCTCGTTCACACGCGGCTGGTGGATGACGATGTTGATACGCTCGAAGTCGTAGAACGCGCTGTGTTCCTCGTGCGCCGCGTCGGCGTAGATCATGGCCTGATAGTTGCGCTCGGCCTGCACCGCGACGCCGCGCCCGTACTTCAGGTCGCGCACTTCGATCTCGGCGCGGCCGTCCGGCCATACGGCGATGATCACGCAGTCGCTCGTGCCCTTCGCGCCGGCTTCGCCCGTGATGTGCTCGATCGACAGCCGTTGCTCGACGAGCAGTGTCACCTCGGCGCCGGCCAGTTCGAGCGCCGCGACGCGCTCGCGCACGCCGTCGAGGTACAGCTGCACGTAGGCGGCCATTTCCTCGTCGACTTCGAACGAGCGACGCGGCTCGGTGATCGTCTCGCCAGACTGCTCGTCACGGCCGATCACGACCGTGCCGACCGGGATTACCGTGCCGATGTGCTGCTCGGCGTCCTCGTCAGCGGTTAGGCACCACTTCGCGAGCTCGTGCGCCGCCGTGCCTTCGTCGGCATACTCGCTCGACTCGTCCGGCTGGCCGATCTGCGCGGCCGTCGACGCGCCGCACTCGATCCAGGTATAGGCCGACGAGGGGGACAAGAGCGCGTGCTCCTGATCCTCGACGACGGCCGCGATTGCGGTCTGGTTCATGCTGCCGCCTGTTCGGATTCGCGCGGATCGATCTCGCCGGCCAGCACGCGCAGGCCGTAGGCGAACACGTCCTCGTACTGGTCAGCGGTCAGGCCGCGCTTGCCGGGTTTCTCGCTGACGGCGTTCGCACCGAAGCGCGCGAGCACGGCCTCGGCGATCGCGCGGCCGTCGCCCGGGATCTTCGAGTTCAGGCCCGTGACGATCAGGCGCTTCACGTTTTCCTGCGTCGCCTCGGCGTCCTTCAGCTCGGCGTAGATTTCAGCCGTGTGATCTGCCCACGGTTGTCGCGCGCCGAGCGGCTGCTCGTCGCTGGATTTCGCGGGAGTCTGTGCAGACGTCGCGCCAGACTGCTTCGATTCGTTCGCGGTCTGCGCGGACCCCGAGGCATCGGCGGCAGGCGCATTCGCTGCCGTGCCCGACGTCGGCTTTTTTGCCGCGCCGGCTTCCTTGTCGTTCAGCTGCTTCTGCGCGGCGGCGACTGCCTGCACGCCGGGCGCCGAGTGCAGCGCGGCGCTTGCTTGCGCGGTTTGCAGTGCGCCGATCGACAGCAGGGCGGCGGTGAGTTCCTTGATCGCCGCGGTGTTGTCGGCGAGGGCCTGTTCGAGACTCATGTAAAGTACTCCTTAACGGTTGTGCGGCTCGCGGAGCCGCGGCAGGTAATTCAGTTCAGCACCAGACGACGTGCTTCCAGTCCACCACGCGCCGGATCTGCCAGTGACGCTGCAGCGCGGGGCGCTCCATGTCCGGACAAGCGACTTCGAGATAGCCGCCGGCGAGCGGCACGATCTCGGTGTGCAGGCGGTGGAAGTTCACGATCGCTGCGCGTTGTGCTTGCCGTGCTCGAACGCGAACAGACAGACAACTGCGGCGAGGAAAATGTCGGTCAGCAGACCGAGCACGAAATAGGCGGTGTGCAACACGACGATCTCCGATTCGGTGGGTGCGTCGCGTTAGGCAACGCTGTACACGAATCGTAGGTGACGCCATACCTCGGTGTCAAGCGATGCTGTACAGAAAGTGCGAAAAAATACCCGCTCGCGGCGGGTATCGGTTTGGCGGTCAGTGCGGCTTACACGAGCGGGCGCCACTGGCCGGTGACGACGCCGACGATCTCGGTCGTCTTGTCGAACGGAATGTAACGTGTCGGCCAGTTCGGGTTGAGTGCGTGCAGCATTGGGCCTTCGCTTTCGTCGAGCAGCAGCTGCTTGAACGTCGCCTTTTCACGGTTGCGGCGCGCGATCACCAGGCTGCGGTGCAGTGCGTCGCGCTCCGGATTCACGCTGATGAAGTCGCCGTCACGGAACGAGATGTCGCCGCCCGGGTTGTACATACTGTCGCCGACGACGCGCAGCACGAAGCCGTGCCGTCCGCTCGGGAATGGGCACGCGATCCAGTCCTCTGCGTCGCCCGGTTGAAAATTGTCCACGATCTCGCTCCATTCACCTGCCTGCACCCATGAAATAAGGGGCAGCTTTCCTACCGGCCATTCTGTAACGTTGCTTTCAACTTCGTCAACGTTTTTAAGCGGCTGCTGCGCTGCGCCACGCAGTCGGGCGCGTGTCACGGCAGAGGCAGTGTGGTGTTTCGGTGCATTCATATCGCCGTTCAGCAGGTATTCGACCGTCGTGTCGAGAACCTCGGCCAAGCGGACCAGCTTTTCGGAGTCAGGCTTGGAGCGCCCGTTTTCCCACTCGGACACGGAGCCGCGCGAAATCCCGAACACGTCCGCGAGCTGCTGTCCGGTCAAGAACTTCGCCGTGCGTAAGTCACGAATGCGGGTGCCGATGTGTTCGATTTTGGTCGTCACGACAAACTCCTAACTTTCAGTTGACTGTACGGCAGTGCATAACTACCATGTACAGCATTACCTGACATTGAACGGGGGCAACGTGTCACTCATCAAGGACGCAGTAACCGAGGCCGGCGGCGCAACCGCTGTCGCGGCGGCGTTCGGCATCTCGCGAATCTCCATCTACGAGTGGATCGACAAGGGCCGCGTGCCCGAGCTGCGCGTCCTGCGCCTAGCCGAGCTGACGAACTGGAAGTTCACGCCGCACCAAATTGCGCCGGCGCTATACCCCAATCCGCGCGACGGGCTGCCCGTCTAAAGTGTCAGGTACGACCTAACACGGGCCGAACATTAACCGAAAAATCAGGCACATACGGGAATACCCGTGTTGCCTGTGTGGGTATTCGTCCATGCAAAACGCATCCGAAACAGCAAATTGGGTCGGTATCGCGAGTGCCCGCCGACACCACATCCTCGCGCGGTTCTGCGCACATTTCCTATGAACAATGAGACTCTGGTCGCGGCGCTCGCGCCGATCGTTTCGCGCGTCGTCACTTCGCACTGCTGGATAAAGCGCGATGGGCCGCCGTCACACATTCGCAGGCCGCTGACGGCCGATCGGCTCGCGCATCACGTGAACGGTGGGCCGGCCTACGGCGCCGCGCAGATCGCGCCGGGCGAGTCGACGACGCGCGTCGCGTGTCTCGATCTGGATTCGCACAAGGGCGAGACGTCGTGGTACGACATGCAGGTCGCGGCGCTGCGCGTGATGACGCAGCTCGAGGCGCGCGGCATGCGCCCGATCCCGTTCCGCTCGTCCGGTGGGGCGGGGCTGCACATCTACATGCTGTGGGACGAGCCGCAGGACGCGTACAGCGTGCGGTGCCTGCTGCGTGATGCGCTCGCCGCGTGCGAGCTGCGCGACGGCACGAAGGGCGTCGCGGCCGGACAGGTCGAGGTGTTCCCGAAGCAGAACAGCGTGCCGAGTGACGGCTTCGGCAACATGTTCGTGCTGCCGCTGGCCGGCGCGTCGGTGCCGCTCGATTCGTTCGAGCTCGACGACATGCCGAAGGAATACGCGGCGGAAATGGATTGGCCGGTGAGCGCGCCGGTGCCGCACGTCGCGCGCGAGGAAATCGTGATGCCCGGCGCGGTCGACGTGCCGGTCGAGCTCGAAACGCTGAAGTCGGCGCTCGACATGATCCCGAACGCAGGTGATGACGAGCTCGACTACGAACAGTGGCGCGACGTCGTGTTCGGGATCCACCACGCGGCGCGCGGCGACGACGCGGGCCTCGCGCTCGCGCACGAGTTTTCGGCTCGCTCGAGCAAGTACAACCCGCGATTCCTCGACGAGCGCGTATGGCCGCACATCGGCAAGACCGGTGTCGACGAGCGCGCACCGATCACGGGCCGCACGGTGCTGCACCTGGCGCGCGCGCACGGCTGGCAGGAACCGATCGAAGACGATTTCGAAGTTGCCGCCCGCGTCGAGGCGGTCGCCGTTGGTGCGCCGCGCGCTGCCGCGCCGGTGGCCGAGACCCGCGACGACGCACCGTTCGATGATGACGACGTGATCTTCGTGCAATCGGATCCACCGCCGGCAAAGCCGCCGCGCGCCGGGAAAAAGAAGGGCGCCGACGAGCCGCCGAAGGGCTACCGCGCGCGCACGGAGTTCGGCAACGCCGAGCGGATGCTCGATCGCTTCGGCGCAGGCCTGATGTACGTGCCCGAGCTGGAAGCCTGGTACATGTGGACGGGCGTCTACTGGCGCCGCGCCGTACAGGTCGAGCTCGAGAACATGGCGAAGGAGACGATCCGCGCGCTGCCGGATGAGGCCGACGAGCTGCAGACGGCCGAGGAACGGATCGAGTTCTTCAAGTTCTGCGCGGTGTGTCAGAAGGCCGCGATGGTGTCGAACATGATCCGCCTGGCCGCGTCCGATCCGCGCGTCGTCGTGCCCGTCACCGAGCTCGACCGCCACACGCACCTGCTCGGCGTCGCGAACGGCGCCGTCAACCTGCGCACGGGCGAGCTGCTGGCGCCGGACAAGGAACACCGCATCACCGTCGTCACGCCGGTGTCGTACGACCCGCGCGCGGCCGCGCCGCTGTTCGAGCAGACCGTGCGCGACGTGTTCTTCGACGACGCCGAGCAGATCGAGTTCTTCCAGCGTCTCATCGGCTACGCGCTGATGGGCGTGCCGCGCGAGGATTTGCTCGCGATCCCCTACGGTATGGGTTCTAACGGGAAGTCGACCGTGCTCGGCGCGATCCGTTCGGCGTTCGGCGGGCACGCGAAGTCGGCCAGCGCCGAGACGTTCCTGTCGGCCGGCGCGGGTGGCGGCGGCTCGGCCGGTGCCGCGCGCGAGGATCTGCTGCGCCTGCGCGGCGCGCGCTTCGTCTACGTGAGCGAGCCTGACGAGGGCAGCGAGCTGCGCGAGGGGCTGATCAAGAGCATGACAGGCGGCGACCCGATCCCGGCGCGCGGCATGTACGCGAAAGCGACGGTCGAGATCGTGCCGACGTGGGTCGCGTTTATGCCGACCAACCATCGCCCGATCGTGAAGGGCGACGACCATGCGATCTGGCGGCGCCTGATGCTCGTGCCGTTCACCCGGAATTTCGACCGCGACCCGGACGTCGTGAAGGATCCGGCGCGCGCCGAGCGCATCGCGGCCGAGCTGGCCGGCGTGCTCGCGTGGTCCGTGCGCGGCGCGCTCGCGTACCGGGCGCACGGCCTCAAGCCGCCGCGGTCTGTCGCCGCGGCACGCGACGCATACAAAGCCGACATGGATCTGCTCGGCGAGTGGATGGACGAGCGCTGCAAGGTCGACAGTGGGGGCGCAGCGTCGAACGAGGATTTGTGGCGATCCTGGCGCTCGTTCGCCGAGCAGCGCGGCGAACTGCGATTTATTGCCAATTCGCGCGCGTTGGCGCGTCGCCTTGGTGCGCGCGGTTTTTTGCAAGTTAAAGACTCACACGGAATTCGTGGGCGCGGATTTGCAGGAATTTGCGTGGACGACGAAGTGGACTTCGAAGGTTGTGACCTTGGTTGAGTGAACGCGCAGAAATTTGCGCGTTGTTGGTGGGCACGGGGCCGCAGTTGCGACGTTAGCGACGATAAACCCCCACTTTTCATAAACTTTTTGTCTCTATAGGAGCGAGAAAAGTTTAGGGAAAAACGGGTTTTATCGTCGCTAACGTCGCAAACCGGAAGGCGCTAAAAATTGCACGTTAAGTTGTACGAATTTACGAGTTTGACTTTACCGGAGCGATGAACAATGCTCCGGTCAACGATGAAGGAAGGGCAAACCATGACCCAAAGCGGAATTGATTGGCGCGAGGTGCTGTTCGACCTGCGGCGCCTCGACCTGATGCCGAAAGACGTGGCGCGCGAACTGCGTGGCGTGATCAGCGAGCCCGCCGTGCGTGCGTACACCGAGGAAGTGTGCGAGCCGTCGCACGTACGCGGTGAGCTGATCCTCGATCTCTGGTGCGAAAAGACGGGCAAGCGGCGCATAGACGCGCCGCGCCGGCCGATCGCGCTGCGTTCGAACCCTCTGGCGCGGGTGGTGCGGGCATGAGCAAGCTGACCGCAAAGCAGCAGCGATTCGTCGACGAGTACCTGATCGACCTGAACGCTACAGGCGCCGCGCGGCGCGCCGGATACAGCGAGCGCAGCGCCGCCGCGATCGGCGACGAGAACTTGCGGAAACCTGCGATCCGCGCCGCAGTCGACAAAGCGATGAAAGAGCGCGGCGAGCGCACGCGCATGACCGCCGACCAGGTGCTGAAACTCGCCGAGTCGATGTTGCTCACCGACGTGAATCAGCTGATCTCGTTCCAACATCGCTGCTGCCGACATTGCTGGGGCGTCGGCCACGCGTACCAGTGGAAGAACGAGCGCGAACTCGCGCTCGCGATCAACGGGCACGCGCGGGCGATCGCAGCCGCGAAGAAGGCCAAGGTGCCGCCGGACGCGTGGCCTGCGCCGCCGGATGAGTCGGGCGGCCTCGGCTTCGATCCACGTCGCGATCCGCACGCCGATTGCCCCGAGTGTTTCGGCGAAGGCATCCAGCACGAGGTGATCGCGGACACGCGCAAGCTGTCGCCGGCCGTGCGCGCGCTCTACACGGGCCTGAAGCGCACGAAGGAAGGCTTCGAGATCAAGACGCAGTCGAAAGACCGCCTGGTCGAGCTGATGTTCCGGCATCACGGTCTGCTGAACGACAAGCTCGAACTGACGAAGCCGCGCGTGCGCGTGAAGGATCTGACGGGCCGAAAGAAGGACGGCGGGAAGGCGTCGTAACGCGTTGAAATCCGCAACGGCGATTTAAAGCGATCCGTGATCGCCTTATCTGGCGGGCGCTGCGCGCCGCGCAACATACGAAAACCGCGCGCAGCTACCCACTTAGCTACCCATTCGACGGGCGCGACGCCCGGTTTTCCATGAGCGAAATCGAATTCCACTACAAGCCGCAGGGCGCCGAACTCGAGCGCTACATCCTGTCCCGCGCGTCGCGGTCGTTCATCATGGGCCCGCTCGGCAGCGGCAAAACGAACGCGAGCTGCTGGAAGGCGTTCCGCATCATGTGCGAGCAGGAGCCCGACGCCGACGGCGTGCGGCGCTCGCGCGGCGCGGCCGTGCGGAACACCTATCCCGACCTGCTGTCGACGACCGCGAAGGACTGGCTCGACATGTTCGGCGACCTGGGCCGATGGGTGGGCGGCGGCCTCGAACCGCCGACGCACTACCTGTCGTTCGAGCTCGAGGACGGCACGACCGTCGAAGCCGAAATGGTATTCATCGCGCTCGATCGCCCCGAGCACGAGCGCAAGCTGCGCGGCATGCAGCTGACGTTCGCGTGGCTGAACGAGGTGAAGGAGCTCGCGAAGCCGATCCTCGACATGCTCGACCTGCGCGTCGGCCGCTATCCGAAGGACGTGCACCCGACGTGGTACGGCGTGTTCGGCGACACCAACGCGCCGGACTCGGACCACTGGTACTACGTGCTGGCCGAGGAAACGAAGCCCGAGGGCTACGCGTTCTTCCGCCAGCCGGGCGGCGTCATCCGCGACGGCGATCGGTGGGTCGTGAACGCGGACGCCGAGAACATCGACAACCTGCCGGCGCGGTACTACGAGCGCGGCATGGAGGGCAAGAAATTCGACTGGATCAAGGTGAACCTTGGCAACCAGTACGGGTTCGTCGTCGACGGTCGGCCGGTGCATCCCGACTACGCGGATTCGCTGCACTGCAAGCCGTTCGAGCTGTCGAAGTCGCAGCCGCTCTGGATCGGCATGGACTTCGGCCTGACACCGGCCGCGGTGATCGGGCAGCGCAAACCGATGGGTGGCTGGCGCATCCGGTCGGAAGTCGTCGCGACGAGCATGGGCGCGAAGAAGTTCGGCATCGAGCTGAAGCGGCACCTCGCCGAGATCTACCCGGGCTTCGAGATCGGCGGCATCTACGGCGACCCGGCCGGCGACCAGCGCTCGCAGGCTGACGACGAGGACACGCCGTTCCGGATCCTGCGCGCTGCAGGCTTCGAGGCGAAGCCCGCGCCGACGAACGACACCGCGCTGCGCTATGGCGCTGTCGACGAGGCGCTGACGCGGATCATCGACGGCGAGCCGGGGCTGCTGATCCACCCGGATTGCCGTACGCTGCGCAAGGCGCTGTCGGGCGGCTACTGCTTCCGCCGCATGGCAGTGAGCGGCGAGCGGTACGCGGACAAGGCTGACAAGAACATGTACTCGCACGTGGCCGAAGCGAGCCAGTACCTGCTTGTCGGCGCGGGTGAGCACAAGCACCTGGTGCGCGTGAAGCGATCGAGCGGCAAGCGGCCGACGCGCGCGACGACGGACTAGAATCGAAGTTCAACCACAGGAGGGTGTATGGCGCTTGTCGTCGATTCAGCAACCCCGGAAATGGCGGGGATCAGCATTCCCAAGCTCCAAGTCGTGTTCGGCATCCGCGACGAGGGCAACGGACAATTCGTCATCTACGCCCGTGCCGGCAACCGCGACATCGAAGTGCCGTTCAGCGATGCCGCCAGCTTCGCGCAAGCACTCGAAATCGCCGGATCTACGTTGCCCGCCTGACACCCCGCCGCAACAACGCACGATTCTGCGTGCGTGACCGCCTAGCCTCTTCGGGAATCTCCGGAGAGGCGCATGAATTTCCTCGGGCTCAGCCCTGACATCCCGGCAGCAGCCCCGCTGCCCGACAACACGCAAGCGACGACCGACACCACGGCGGCCGCCGACGACGCTACCGCGAAGCTGCGCAAGCGCCGAGGCACCGCCGCGACGATCCTCGCCGGCGACTCCACGTCGGTTGCTTCCTCGTCCGTCAACGCGCCCGCGGCCAGCGCCGCCGGCAAAGCCATGCTCGGCCAATGACGAACGACGACGCGAAGCTGCTGCAGGCGCTGAACGCCGACCACGGCCGCATGAAGGAAAAACGGCAGTCGTACGAGGCGGTGTGGAACGACGTCATCGACTACCTGATGCCGCGCCTCGACAAGTTCGGCCAGCTGCCGCGCCCGGACAGCGAGAAGGGCCGCGAGCGCTCGCAGAAGATGTTCGACTCGACCGCACCGCTCGCGCTGCGCAACTTCGTCGCCGCGATGGATTCCATGATCACGCCGGCGACGCAGATGTGGCACCGGCTGAAGACCGGCGACACCGCGCTGAACGAAGCGGCGGCCGTGAAGGCGTATCTGCAGCAGGTCGTGCACACGCTGTTCGGCGCGCGCTATCGCTGGCAGGGCGGCTTTGTCACGCAGATGGGCGCGACCTACCAGAGCATCGGCCTGTTCGGGCCCGGCGCGCTGATGATCGAGCACGACGTCGGCGAGGGCATCGTCTATCGCAACGTGCCGATGCAGCGCCTCTGGTTCGCCGAGAACAATGCCGGGCTGATCGACAAGACGCACGTGCAGTGGGAACTGACGTTGCGCCAGGCCGCGCAGCGCTTTGGCCGCGAGAACCTGTCGCCGTCCATGCAGTCGGCGCTCGAGCGTGACCCCGAGAAGTCGGCGATCTTCTATCACGCCGTCGAACCGCGCGCCGATCGCGATACGCGCAAGCTCGACGGCCGCAACATGCGATTCGCATCGTACTGGCTCGACGAAGGCCGCGATCGGATCATCCAGAACAGCGGCTTTCGCACGTTCCCGTTCGCGATCGGGCGCTTCTACGTCGGCACCGCCGATGTGTACGGCGGCAGCCCCGCGTACGACGCCATGCCGGACATTCGCATGGCGAACGACATGGCGAAGACCAACATCCGCGGCGCGCAGAAGATGGTCGACCCGCCGCTGCTCGCGAGCGAGGACGGCGTGCTCGAAGGTTTCGACCTGCGTTCCGGCTCCCTGAATTGGGGCGGCCTGAACGAGAAGGGCGAGGAAATGGTGAAGCCGCTGCTTACGGGCAAGCAGGCGCAGATCGGCATCGAGTTCTCGCAGGACACGCGGCAGACGATCAACCAGTGGTTCTACGTCACGCTGTTCCAGATCCTCGTCGACAGCGGCGACATGACCGCAACCGAGGTGCTGCAGCGCGCGCAGGAGAAGGGCGTGCTGCTCGCACCGACGCTCGGCCGCACGCAGTCGGAACTGCTCGGCCCGATGATCGCGCGCGAGATCGACATCCTCGCAGAAGCCGGCCAGCTGCCGGAAATGCCGCAGGAACTGATCGACGCCGGCGCGAACGTCGACATCGATTACGACAGCCCGCTGAACAAGGCAATGCGTGCTGGCGAGAGCGCCGCGACGCTGCAGTGGCTGCAGCAGCTCGGCATCGTTGCGCAGTTCGATCCGCGCGCCGCGAAGGTGCCGAACGGTCAGCGCATCGCGCGCCTGCTCGCCGATTCCGGCGGGGTGCCGGTCGAGGCCATGAACACCGACGAGGAACTGCAGGCGCAGGACGCTGCCGACGCGCAGGCCGCGCAGATGCAGCAGATGCTCGCCGCAGCGCCCGTGGCCGCCGGTGCAATCAAGGATCTCAGCGACGCGCAGGTGAACGCGCAAACGGCGAGGGTGTGATGCGCGCACCCGTGAGCCGCTTTCTCCGATTCTGGAACCGCCGTGAGCAATACCGGCGGTGCTTCTGCGACGAGCGCGGGAAGTTGACGCCGGCCGGCGAGGCCGTGCTCGCGGATCTCGCGCAGTTCTGCCGCGCCAACCAGTCGACCGTGATCACGTCCCCCGTGCAGCGAACGATCGACCCGCTCGCGACGATGGTCGCCGAGGGCCGGCGCGAGGTGTTCGTGCGCCTGATCCAGATCCTCGGCATGGACGACGAACAGCTCAACTCCCTGAAGGACGAGGCCCCCGAATGAATCTCGTATCGATGAAGCTCACGCCGGCCGAAGCGAAGGCCGAAGTCACCGAAGACACCGCGCTCGCCGCGCCCGAGGATCAGCCGGCGTATCCGTGCGGGCTGTCGATCTACCTGGACGACGAGGTGCTGGCCAAGCTCGGCATGACCGCGCTGCCGGACGTCGGGGTGCCGCTGACGCTGATGGCGCGCGTCGAGGTGTGCAGCAAAAGCCAGTACGAGAACCAGAAGGGCACCGACACCAGCCTGTCGCTGCAGATCACGGATATGGCGCTCGCACCTGAAACGCAATCGCCCGAGCAGCGCGCCGCCAAGTTCTACAGCAACACCCCGACGACCTGACCAGGAACCAGCATGGACAACCAGCACAAGCACATCAAGGGCTACCGCGATCTGTCGCAGTACGAGATCGATCTCATGAACGAGATCAAGGCAAAGGGCGCGGAACTG
Source organism: Burkholderia sp. IDO3 (assembly GCF_003366075.1). NCBI lineage: Bacteria > Pseudomonadati > Pseudomonadota > Betaproteobacteria > Burkholderiales > Burkholderiaceae > Burkholderia > Burkholderia sp. IDO3. The sequence goes on along the minus strand of NZ_CP028963.1, from coordinate 2,425,805 downwards.
CTCGCGTTGCAGGCGCGGCTCACCGGGCTCATCGATACGCAGTGGGAAACGAAGCGCGCCGATGCGATTCGTTCGCTCGACAGGCCCGAGGCCGCCGGTGTTTCGATCTACGCGGGCGCGACCGACGAGTGCCGCGAGTTCCGGCGTTTCAACGAGGCCGAACCGCGGCGCTGGGCCGATATCGGCAAGACCGACATCCAAACCGGCGTGATGGCGCTCGTTCGCGCCGTGGCGCAGCCGGCGAGCTAACGCCTCGGCCACAACCAACCGATTCAGGAGGTTCCATGTTTTACCGCATGTTCCGCAAATTCCGGCTGCTCGAAGGCGAGTCCGGCACGACTGGCGAACCGACCGGCGGTGCGCCGGCGGCAGCTCCCGCAGCAACGGGCGCGCCGGCCGGCGAAGGTGGTCAGCCTGCAACCGGCGCTGCGCCGGCCGACGGCAACACTGCCGCAGCAGGCACGCACGATTCTGCGCCCGCGTGGCTGCAATCTATCGCCGACGCTGAGCTGCGCCAGTTCGTCGAGGCCAAGGGCTTCAAGGATGTGGGCGACGCAGTGAAGGCGATGCGTGAGTTTGAAGCGAAGCATGCGGCGCCGGCGACCGTCGAAGAATACCAGCTCGGCGACGGTGACTTTGCGAAGACCGCAGCGACGTGGTTCCACGAGGCCGGTATCCCGGCCGAGGCCGCGAAGGCGCTGGCCGCGAAGTGGAACGGATACGTCGGCGAGCAGAACACGGCAGCCGAGGCCGCGCGACTGGCGAAGGGCGAAGCGGAGCTCACCGCGCTGAAAGGCGAATGGGGCGACAGCTACGACAGGAACGTCGAGCTCGGCCGTCAGGCGATGCGGAAGTTTGGTGTGTCGGCCGAGGTGATCGACAAGCTCGCCGGTGCATCCGGCGACGCGGCGGCGATCAAGGTGTTCTCGCAGATCGGCGCGTCGCTGAGCGAAGGGACTTTGAATCCGGGTGGCGATGGCGGCGGCAGCGGCGCGGCGCTCACTCAAGAACAACGCGCTGCGAAGTTCTACGCCAACACGAAAACGTAAGGAGCATCCATGCCTACTCTTGCAACGAACAACCCGACCCTCGCGGACATCGCGAAGGGCCTCGATCCGGACGGCACCGTCGCACAGACGATCGAGATTCTCGACCAGACGAACGAGATCCTCGCGGACGCGACGTTCGTCGAGGGCAACCTGCCGACGGGCAACCGGACGACGATTCGTTCCGGTCTTCCGACGCCGACGTGGCGCAAGCTGTACGGCGGCGTTCAGCCGACGAAGGCCACGAAGGTGCAGGTCACGGACAATTGCGGCCAGCTCGAAGACTACGCAGAAGTCGACAAGGCTGCCGCCGACCTGAACGACAACGCGATGGCGTTCCGTCTGTCGGAGGATCACGCGCACATCGAGGGCATCAACCAAGAAGCCGCGCAGACGCTGATCTACGGCAACGAAGGTTCCGCGCCGGCCGAGTTCACGGGCCTCGCACCGCGCTACAACTCGCTCGCCGCGCAGAACGCCGACAACATCGTCGACGCTGGCGGCACGGGCGCCGACAACACGTCGATCTGGCTGGTCGTGTGGGGCCCGAATACGGCGCACATGATCACGCCGAAGGGCTCGAAGACCGGGCTCACCGTGACCGACAAGGGCCAGGTGACGGTCGAAAACGCCGACGGCAATGGCGGCCGCATGGAAGCGTACCGCACCCACTACAAGTGGGATCTCGGCTTCACGCTGCGCGACTGGCGCTACGTGGCGCGTGTCTGCAACATCGACGTGTCCGATCTCGCAACGTCGGCGAATACGCAGGCGCTGATCCGCTACATGATCATGGCGTCGGAACGCATCCCGCAGTTCGGCATGGGCCGCGCTGCCTGGTACGTCAACCGCAACATTCGCGAAAAGCTGCGCCTCGGCATCATCGACAAGATCGCGAACAACCTGACGTGGGACACCGTGTCGGGTCAACGCGTGATGATGTTCGACGGCATCCCGGTGCGCCGCACGGACGCGATCCTCAACTCGGAATCGCGCGTCGTCTAACGCGGCGGGGCGGCGCTACGGCGCCGTCGGCATCCACCGAACCCATTCGAAAGGACATCGCAATGTACATCGACTCGCTTCTCGAATTCTCGCGTGCGCAGGCGCTGTCGGCGTCGGGCGCATCGCAGAACATCATCGACCTCGGCAGCGACCGCGACATCGGTCCCGGCCGTCCGCTGTGGATCGTCGTCGCTGTCGCGGTTGCTGCGGTCGGTACGGGCACGTACCAGATCGACCTGGAAACCGACGACAACTCCGGTTTCTCGTCGCCGACGAAGATCGCCTCGGTTTCGCCGGCCGCTGCCGCGCTGACCGCTGGCCAGCGTCTCGTGATCGGTATGCCGTTCGCGAACGAGCGCTATCTGCGCCTGAACTACACGCTCGGTGGCACGTCGCCGGGCGTGACGCTCAACGCGTTCCTGACCGATCAGGATCCGACGGCGTGGCAGGCGTATCCGGACGGCATCGCGTAAGCGACGCTGGCTGATCGATGGGCGGCAGTCGCCGCCCTCTCAACGCACACAACGAGGTAAAACATGCCGAAGGTTAAGGCAATTCAAACGGGCTTCTACCGCGGAGCGCGCAAGCGCGTTGGCGAAGTGTTTGAGGTCGAGAAGGGCGAAAAGGCTCGCTGGTTCGTTCCGTCCGACGAGGCGCCGACGGGCCCAAAAGCCCGTGGTCGCTCCGACGGCACGTTGAGCACGGATCCGAAGAATGGTTCCGACTCGTCCGACGCGCAGGCCGGCGACGATCTGCAATAACGGACTGACGAATGGCGTCGCAGGTAGGCATCGCGAATCGCGCGCTGACCAAGCTCGGGTCGGCGCGCATCACTTCGCTCGACGAGGACTCGAAGGCAGCGGCCGCGCTGAATTCGATGTACGACGACGTGCTCGACGCGTGCCTGCGTGAGCACGTCTGGTCGTTCGCGAAGACCCGCGCGCAGCTTGCGGCGCTCGCCGATGCGCCGCTGTTCGGGTTCGGCTATCAGTACCGACTGCCCGCCGACTTCATTCGCCTGATCCAGATCGGGCAGTTCCTTATCTATCCGCGTACCGACACGCGCGGGCTGTTCAGCATCGAGAACGGCAACCTGCTGACCGATCTGCAAGCGCCGCTCGCGATCCGATACGCGAAGCGCGTCACCGATCCGAACGCGATGGATCCGCTGTTCCGCGAGGCGTTCGCATGTCGCCTCGCCGCCGAGGCGTGCGAAACCCTGACGCAGAGCTCGACGAAGCGCCAAGCCGCATGGGCCGAGCACGAGCAGGCGATCACGAAGGCGATCCGCGTCAACGCGATCGAACGCCCGTCGCAGCCGATCGGTGACGACACGTGGCTGGAATCGCGCAACGGCGTGCCGTACCTGGCCGAAACCCCGATCGTACGTAGTTAGGAGGGCGCATGCCGAAGGCAGCACCGCAGCAGGTTTCGTTCGACGCCGGCGAGCTTTCGCCGCTGCTCGGCGCGCGCGTAGACCTGGCCAAGTACCCGAACGGGTGCAAGGTGATGGAGAACTTCATCGCCACGGTGCAGGGCCCGGCGATCCGCCGCGGCGGCAAGCGCTTCGTCGCACCGATCAAGGATTCGACCAAGCAGGCGTGGTTGCTGCCGTTCATCGTGTCGGACGGCATCGCGTACATGCTGGAATTCGGCGATCACTACCTTCGCTTCTTCGTGAATCGCGGCCAGCTCGTCAGCGCCGGCACACCCGTCGAGATCGCGACGCCGTACGCGCTCGCAGACCTGACGACGGAGGACGGCACGTTCGCGATCCGCGTCGCGCAAAGCGCGGACACGATGTACCTGTTCCACGGCGCGTACCCGACGCAGAAGCTGCTGCGCACCGGGGCGACGACGTTCACGCTGCAGGCCGTCACGTTCGTGGGCGGCCCGTTCGCGTCGGTGAACATCGACAGCAGCGTGACGGTGCAGGCAAGCGCGCAGACTGGCGCAGTGACGCTGACGGCGAGCTCGGGCATTTTCCGGGCGTCCGACATCGGCACACTGTTCTATCTCGAGCAAGTCGATAACTCGTACGTCAAGCCGTGGGTCGTGCACCAGAAGATCGCCGTCGGCGATCTTCGTCGCGTCGACAACCGCGTGTATAAGTGCACGCAGATCGGCGCGAACACGCCGCAGGTCACGGGCGCAGAGACACCGACGCATACGATCGGCCGTCGATGGGATGGCACCGGGCAGGACGAGTCGACGACCGACGAGTGGGGCTCGATCGGCGCGGAATGGGAGTATCAGCATTCGGGTTACGGCACGGTGCTGATCACGGCTTTCACCGACGCGCAGCACGTCGCGGGCACCGTGACGACGAACGATCCCGCCGATCCGTGCATGCTGCCGAACACGGTCGTCGCATCGGGTACGTACAAATGGGGCCGCTCGCTGTTCAACTCGACCGACGGCTTCCCGCAGATGGGGACGTTCTGGAGCGAACGCCTGTGCATGATGCGCGATCGCTGGCTCGCGCTGTCGGTGTCGGCTGACTTCGAGGTGTTCAAGACGAAGGACGCCGACCAGGCGACCGACGACTCGGCTATCGTGCAGCAGCTCAACGCGCGCCGGCTCAACAAGCTCGCGTGGATGGTCGAATCCGACAGCCTGCTCGTCGGGATGACCGGCGACGAGTGGGTGATCGGCAAGGCGAACGGTTCGCAGGCGCTGAGCGCGACGAACATGAACGCCCGCCGGCGCACGTCGTACGGCTCGAAGCGCCTGCAGCCGGTCGAGGTCGGCGGCACGATCCTGTTCGTGCAGAAGTCGGGCCGCAAGCTGCGCGACTTCAAATACGACTTTTCGTCCGACAACTACGTGTCGACGGACGTCACGAAGATCGCCGACCACATTACGCGCGGCCGCGCTGGCTCGAACAACGGAATCATGTCGCTCTGCTATCAGCAGGAGCCGCACTCCGTCATTTGGGCCGCGCGCGCCGACGGCCAGCTGATCGGCTGCACGTATGACGAAGAAGCAGGCCGCAGCGACGTCTACGGCTGGCACCGCCATCCGGACGCGAACGGGTTCGTCGAATGTGTTGCATCGATGCCCGCGCCGGATGGCGCATCCGATGACCTGTGGGTGATCGTGCGCCGCACGATCAACGGGCACACGGTGCGCTATGTCGAATACCTGAACCCGTCGCTGCAGGACGACGACGCGCAGTCGTCGGCATTCTACGTCGATGCGGGTATTACCTATAGCGGCGCGCCGACCACCGCCGTTACCGGGCTGGCGCACCTCGAAGGGCAAACCGTCGCGGTGCTGACCGACGGCGCGGTGCACCCGTCACGCACGGTCGCGGCCGGATCGATCCCGCTCGACTGGCCGGCGTCTGTCGTGCACATCGGAGTTCCGACGAAATGTCGTATCCAAACCATGCAGCTGAACGCCGGCGCCGCAAACGGGACAGCGCAAGGAAAGACAAAGCGCGTGTCGAACATCGTGACGCGCTTCTCGCGGAGCCAGGGCGGCGCCGTCGGCCCGTCATTCGACGACAGCGATCTCGAACCGCTGAATTTCCGTAGGCCGTCGAATGCGATGGACAACGCGGTGCCGCTGTTCGACGGCGATATGGAATCGAACTGGCGCGGCGGTTACGAGGGGCAGTCGTGGGTTTGCTATCAAAACGATCAGCCGCTGCCGGTGACGCTGCTCGGCTTCTTCCCGATTCTGGATACGCAAGATGATCGCTAAGCGCCTGACACCTGAGCACATCATGTCGGTCCAGCTGCAGCCGGCGCAAGCCGGTGTCGCTGGTGCGCTGACGCGCGAGTACGCCGAGAAACTATGCACGCTGACACGTGTCGGGTGGGCGATCGTCGACGGCGACGTGACGCTCGGTTGCGGCGGCATCGTCGAGATTTGGGAAAACCGCGCGCAGGCGTGGACGCTGATCTCGTCCGCGCTGCTGCGCCGATTCCGGCCCGCGCATCGGATGGTGCGCGCCGTGCTCGACGACGCGCCGTGGCGCCGTATCGAAATGGACGTCGACGCATCGCACGCGGCCGGCATCGCGTGGGCCGAGCACCTCGGCTTCGTGAACGAGGGCGTGCGCCGGAAATACACCGTCGACGGGCGGGACGTGATTCTTTTTGCGAGGGTGAAATAGTGGATCCGGTATCCGCACTGACCATTGGCAGTGCCGCCGTCTCGGCGGTTGGCGCAATCTCGGGAGGCATGGCGAAGTCGGCGCAGGCGAACCAGCAGGCCGCCGCGCTCGATCGTAACGCCGCGCTGTCCGACCAGCAGGCCGGGCAGGTCTACGCGCAGAACGTGAACCGAGAGGAAGCGCAGCGCGCGCAGGCGGCGCAGCAGCTCGGTGCGCAGCGTGCGTCCGTGGCCGAATCCGGGTTCGATCCGAACAGTGGCTCGGCACTCGACACGCAGGTGCAGAGCGTGCGCAATGCCGAGCTCGACGCGCTGCAGACGCGCTACCAGGGCATTCTGCAGGGCCAGTCGCTCGAGGACCAGGCGCAGCAAGATCGGTATGCGGCGCGCAGCGCGCGCGCCAGCGCACGAAATAGTGCGCTCGCCGGCGGGATCTCGGCCGCTGCGTCGCTGCTCGGCGGTGTCGCATCGTACGCGAAGTCCGGCAGCAGCCTGTTCTCGAGCAGCACGGGCGGTTCGTTCTCGTCGCTCGGCGGGCTGTCGTCGTTCGGGCGCGCGGGCAACATGACGGCCGGGCTGTACTCGGGCGCGAATAAGTTCGGCTTTACGGGGGGCGTGTAATGTCGATTCGAATTCCCGTCTACGATCGGCAGGTCACGCCCGCGCTGCAGACGTCAGGCGCACGCACGCCGCTGACTGTCGTCGATGACAGCACGGGCGCGGCGGTGCAGCAGGTTGGCACAGCGCTCGGGCAGGGCGCAGACGTGCTCGCCGCGCAGAAGCGTCAAGACGAGCAGGCCGCCGTCGCGCGCCAGATCGGCGACGATCGCGTGACGTGGCTGCAAAACATGCAGACCGCGAAGGATAGCGCCGCGCCGGGCGCGCCGGACTTCACGCCGAACCTGATCAAGGGCTTCGACGACTACGCGCAGCAACAACTGCAGCAGATGCCGGAAGGCCCGGCGAAGCGGTTCTACACGATGCAGCTCGGCGATCTGCGCACGTCGCTCGCCGGGCAGGCGGTGACGTGGCAAGCCGAGCAGCATCGCGCGTACAACGTCAACCAGTATCAGCAGGGCAACGACACCGCGGCGCGCGCGATCGCGATGGATCCGAGCCTGTACGGCTCGACGCGGGCGTCGCAGCTCGCACTGATCGATTCCGCCGCACTCGACCCGCAGACGAAGGCGAAGCTGTCGGACAACTTCAAGGACGTGGCGTCGACGGCGGCCGGCATGCGCATGGTGTCGGCAGACCCGGCGGCCGCGCTCGGCGCGATGACGCAGAAGCCCGACCAGCCGCTGCCGGCCGGCTACGAGTGGGTCGGCGATCTGCCGCCGCACAAGCTGGTCGCGCTGCAGGCCACGCGCGCACGCTCGTCGCGCAGCAGCAGAACGCCGCCGAGGCGACGCGCGCTGCAGCGCGAGAACACGGCCGTCGACCTGCACAACAGGCGTTGACGCTCGTGAATGAGGGAAAGCAGCTGAGCCCGGAATTCACGAACCAACTCATGACCGCGACGGCAGGGACGAGCGTGGCCGGCGCGGTGCGCGAACTGGTCGGCATGGCGAGCCAGCGCGCAGGCTTCGCGAGCGCGTCGCTGCCGCAGCAGGCCGCGACCCTTCAGCAGTATCAGACCGAAGCGGCTACGCGCGGCACCGACCCGGATCAGGCGGCCGCCGTGAAGCAGCTCGAGCAGATCCACACGGCGAGCGTCGCCGCGTACAAGGCCGACCCGTGGAACGCGGCGCTCGACCGCGGGGTGCTGCAGGGCGTGCCGCAGGTGGACACGTCGAGCGTGCCGAATCTCGTCACGTCGCTCACGTCGCGTGCACAGAGCGCCGGCGCCGTCGAGCAGGCGGCGGGCCGTCGCGTGTCGCTGTTGACGCCGGACGAGGCTGAAAAGACGCTGACCGCCGTCGACGCGCTGCCGATCGATACGAAGGCGCAGGCTGAACCAGATCGGGCAGGCGTTCGGCAATGCCGGCCGCATCGCGGATCTCGCAGCGCAGTGGAAGGAAAAGAGCCCGGCGATGGCGCTCGCACTGAAGGCTGGCGCCGCGGACGTGGGCGGGCAAACCGCTGCTGACGACGAGCGGGGCGCCCGCTCAGCACGTTCATTCTGACGGGCGCGCAGGCGCTGAAGGACAAGACGGTCAAAATCGACGAAGTCGCAGGCACGGGCATGCGCGCCACAATCGCGAACGCGATCGGCGACGCGCTGCCGCCCGAGCAGGCCGACGACGCGAAAGAAGCCGCGTACTTCATCGCCGCCGGCAGCGCGGCGCGCGGCGGGGGCGCACGCAACCGAGCAGCACCGACGTGCAAAACGCGATCAGCGGCGCGACGGGCGGGATCTCGACGACGGGCGGCCAGCAGATCAACGGCAAGCCGAACATTGTCGCATGCCGTACGGCTGGCGCGAGGACGATTTCCAGAGCGCCGTGAAGTCGGTGACGGCTGCGAACATCGAAAATCCGGGCGTCGACAGCGTGCTCGCGAACGGGCACGAGATTCCGGTCGCCGACTTCGTGAAGCAGTTCGCGAGCTACCGGCTCGTGCGTGTCGTGCTTGCGCGGGACGTACGCGGTGTCGACTCGGATCCAAGTTCGTCACGGACAAGACGGGCGCGCCGGTCACGGTGCAATCTGACGTTCCCGACGAAGAACGCACAGACCGGCGCGGCGCCGGCCGGACAATCTCCGACCATGCCGTTCCCGGGAGGTATGTAATGCGGTCGATTCGCTGTTGCCGACCAGACCGCCAGCTTTCTGAGCGGGCAGAACCAGATCGATGTACCTGAGCCGCGCGTCTATCCGTCGACGTCTATCACCTCGATCGCGCGCGCCGTCGGACGCGGGCTCGGGCAGGGTGGGACGGCGCTGTTCGGCGCAGCGTCGGACCTAGCCGCGGGCCTGAGTCAGGTGTACGTCGATCCCGACACGCTGACACTGAACCCGCAGGCGCAGGCCGACGCCGACAAGCAGGTGAACGCGGCGATCGCGAAGCAGCGCGTCGGGCACCTGTTCGAGTCGCCGCTCGGCACGAAGGCGTACGACCTGTCGGATACGTTCAAGCCGGACCCGACGCGCGCGACCACGATCGATCAGACCGTGCAGGGCGTCGTGTCGGGGCTGACGCAGATCGTACCGGCTGCCGTGCTTGGCGGGCCGCTGGCTGGCGCCGCTGTCGGCGGCACGTCGATCGGCATGTCGCGTGCGGAAGACCTGAAGCGGCAAGGCGTCGAAGTCGGTACGCGGACGGCAGTCGGTGCGGTCGAGGGCGCGCTCACGGCGGCCGGCGCGGTGTTGCCGGTTGCCGGCTCGACCGTTGCGCGCACGGCGGGACTCGTCGCGGCCGGCGGCCCGGGCGCCGCGATCGCGCAGGCGACGATCGAGAAAGCGATCTTGCGCAATGCTGATTACGACCACCTCGCCGACCAGATCGACCCGCTCGATCCCGTGAACATCGCCGCCTCGACGCTGATGGCAGGCGCGTTCGCGGGCGCACATACCGCGGCAACGGCGCGCGCCGCGCGGCAGACGGCGGCAGCCGCTGCGGTTGCCGCTGCAGTCGCTCGCGCTCGATGCCCGCCGCGCGCTGCCGTACGACTCGCCGCAGCTCGACACCTATGCCGTGCAGGCAGCGCAGGCAGCCGGCGTACCGCCGGACCTTATGCTCGCGTTGAAGAACGCTGGCGAGAAGTCGAATTCGCGCCAGGTGTCGCCGAAGGGCGCCGCCGGCGTGTCGCAGATGATGCCCGAGAACCTGCGAAAGTACGGCGTGACCGATCCGACGGATCCCGTGCAGGCGCTCGACGGCATGGCGAAGTATCTGGCCGACACGCAGAAGCAGTACGGCGGCAACCTGCAGGCGATGATCGCCGACTACAACGGCGGCCCGAAGCAGGCGGCCGCAGTGCTGCGCGGCGAGCGCCCGCCGGCGAACGAGACAGCCGCGTATCTCGATCGCGTGAACGACTACCTCGCGACGCGTGGTATCGATTCGGCGACGTTCCACGTGACGCCCGAGCAGGTCGACGCGGCACTGCTCGCGCGCGGCCAGCGGATCGTCGACGACGCGTACGTGTTCGGCACGCCCGGCGACATCGCCGCGATGACCGCGCACCAGGATGCGTTCGAACTCGCCGCGCGTCAGATGGATGCCGGACAGTTCCCGGATGTCGCGCGGTTCGTCACGGGTGATGACTCGGCGCGCGCGACAGCGCTCGACTCGCTTATCGCTGACACGGAAACGCAGCGCACTGACGTCGCGCAGCAAGCTGCGGGCCTCGCTGATCAGGGCGCCGTGTCGCAGATGCGCGCCGAGCTCGATCAGCTCACCGCCGCGCGGCCGGACGATTCCGCCGCCGGCGTGAAAGAGCTGACACGCCAGCTGCAGGACCAAGGCATGAAGTACAAGGCCGCGGCCGCAAAGGCGCAAAAGCAGATCGATGCGGCGATCGCCGACCACGAGGCGCAGGTGCAGCGTCTGCGCGGCGCGATCGAGGAAAACGCACGCGCACAGCAAGCGCACCAGCAGCTCGGTGCGCTCGATGCTCAGCTGGCAGATCTGCGCACCGCGCGCGCCGGAATCGACGCGCCGGCCACGCGCCGCACGCCGCTGTCGCGGTTCGTCGAGGATGTCGTGCGCGCGCAGACGCGCCGCGAGCCAGTGCCGTACCGCGAGCCGCTGGAACCGGTGTTGCAGGCGGCCGACATGATTCCCGCCGGCGCAGCGCCGCGCGCGAATACCCCTTCGAACACTGGCGCGCCGAGCGCACGTGCGATCGACGCGAACTTGCGTGACGCCGCCGCGCTGCGGCCGGACATGCAAGTGACGATCGACACGCCCGCCGGCGAGCGCACGGGCACCGTCGCGGACCTGATGCGCCAGATCGATGACGAACACGCCATGAACACACAGGACGCGGGGCTGTTCGAAGTCGCCGCGAACTGCTTCATCAGCTTGGGGGGCTAAATGCACCAGAAGTGCGTCAACGCGGTCGAGGCGGCCGCTGGCCGGAAGCTCACGCAGACCGAGATCGACGGAATCGAGAACCGCGTGCGCGCTGGCATGCGCTCGACCGCGCGTCAGGATCCGGCCGCGTGGTCGGCGATGTCGCAGGCCGATCGCGTTGCGGCAGGCGCTGAGTGGGCGCGGCAGCAGCTCGTGCATGAGGCTGATCTCGACCGGGCCCGCAAGCAGTTGCAGATCGCGAAGCAGATCGAGACGACCGATCGGATTCAGGAAGCGCTCTATGCCGATCCCGAAAGCGCTCACCGTAAGCGCGCGCGCGAGACAGTCGTAAAGCACGACATCGAGCAAACGTACGTAACCGCCGGCGCGATCAAGTCGGATTACATGCGGCAGACGATGGGCGCGATCGACGCGATGAAGGTCGGGCAGAACTTCCTCGCGCGCGCGTTCGACGTGGACAACCCCGCGATGGAACGCGACATCATCCGCGAGGTGTATCGCGGCGCGGACGGCTCGACAGGCAACGAGGTCGCGAAGGCGGCCGCCGAGCAGATCGGCAAGACGACGGGCGCGATGCGCGAGCGCTTCAACCGTGCCGGCGGCAACGTCGGTGAGCTCGACTATGGCTACGTGCCGATCCGGCACGCGCAAAGCAAGGTGCTCGGCAACGGGTCGGATGCGCAGCGGCACGCCTGGGCCGATGCTGTGATGCCGCTGCTCGACCGCTCGCGGTATCTCGACGACGCCGGGAACCCGCTGAGCGACGTCGAACTGCGCAAGGTGCTGGTCGGCGAGGACCGCGAGGCGTGGGAGCGTGCGAACGCCACCGCGCGCGGCAACATCGCGCCGCGCAAGCAGGGCGTGTGGGACACCATCGCATACGGCGGCGTCAACAAGATCGTGCCGGGCGAGACGGCCGGCAACGCCGCGCGCGCGAACGCCGGATCTGCGCACCGCGTGCTGCACTTCCGGGACGCGGACGCGCACATGCAGTACAACCGCCAGTTCGGCGAGGGCTCACTGTTGAACGCGCTGGTCGATCACGTCGGCGGCATGGCGAAGAACATCGCGCTCGTCGAGCGGTACGGCCCGAATCCGACGCGCAACATGAAGACGCAGATGCAGCTGACGGCCGTGCACGACGGCACGGAAATGCGCACGCTCGAAGGCGGCATGACGTCGGTCGGCGCGTACTGGAACTACGTGACCGGCGCGACAAACACCCCCGTTAATCCGGCGCTCGCGCGCCAGATGGAGACGCTGCGCACGACGGTCAGCGCCGTGAAGCTGCAGGGCACGATTCTGGCGGCGCTCGGCGACGTCGGCACGATGTTTGTGACCGCCGGCTACAACAAAGTGCCGTTCTTCAAGACGCTCGGCACGGCTGCGCGGCTGATGGCGCCCGGCTCGAAGGACTTCCGCTCGTGGCTGTCGTCGCAGGGGCTTATCGCCGAATCGCTCGAGCACGGCCTGAATCGGTGGGGCACCGACAACCTTGCGACGACGTGGGCCCGCAACCTGTCCGCCGCGACGATGAAGTTCGGCGGCGTCACCGGCTGGACCGACGCGCTGCGCACGGCGTTCCAGTCGCACATGATGCGCGGGCTCGCGGGGATCGGTCGCACTGATTGGGGCAGCCTGACCGAATGGGACCGCCGCGCGCTGACGCGTGCAGGGTTGACGGCCGACGATTGGGCGATCGTGAACAAGGCAACGCCGGGCAAGTACGGCGATGCCGAATACCTGACGCCCGATGCGCTGTACGCGACCGGTGACGCGCGCGCGGCTGATATCGTGCCGAAGCTGCTCGGCATGATCCGCGAGGAAGGCGAATTCGCCGTGCTGAATCCGGATCTGCGCACGAAGGTGATCGCGTCGGCCACGCCAGGCACCGTCACGGGCGAGCTGAAGAAGTCATTTATGCAGTTCAAGTCCTTCCCGATGGCGATGATCTCGCGGCACTGGGGGCGCATCGGCGACATGCGGCGCTCGGGTGACTTCCGCGTCGACGGCGCGCCCGCACTCGCAAACCCGATGGCATACGCGGCGGCGCTCGTCGTCAGCACGACGCTGATCGGTGCGATCTCGACGCAGGCGAAGAACCTGCTCGCCGGCAAGGATCCCGAGCCGGTGTTCGACGACGTGAAGCACGCAGGCGGATTCTGGACACGTGCTTTCTCGGTGGGTGGGGGCGCCGGCTTCGTGGGTGACATGCTCGTCGCCGCGTTCGAATCGGCCGACTACGGCTCATTGCTCGGTAGCGCGGTCGGCGGCCCGCTGCTGTCGACGATGTTCCAGCCACTGCGCGCGATCTCGTCGAACGTGCAGGACGCAGCGCAGGGCAAGGACACGCACGTTGGCGCCGATCTGCTGAAGATCGCGCAGTCGAACACGCCACTCATCAACCTGTGGTTTTGGAAAACGGTGTGGAACCGCCTTATTTGGGACAACCTCGCCGAGAATCTTTCGCCGGGCGTCACGCAGCGGAACATGAACCGGTCGCGCAACCAGTACCACAACGACTACTACTGGTCGCCCGGCACTGGCGCGCCGCAGCGTGCACCGAACCTCGCAGCGGCGTTCGGTTAAGCGGGGCGACAGACAGCCTGCAGGAGCCCGGCGCCGATGGAGCCGGGCACGACTTCGGCCAGGTTGGCGATGGGGTTCGGGTATTTCGTTGAGTCGACAGGCACGCCATCGCCGTCGGCTTTGTCGTACGTCACCGACTGAACGATCGCGGCTTGCCGGGTCCGGCAATCGAAAACGTATTGCGAAATCGCGGACTGGTAGATGTGCGACTCGCTTCCGGAGCGGTAGCGCTGTGGAGCATCGAACGACGCCTTAACCCATACCTTCGTGAGCTTGCCGGTCCGGTCGACCGTCGCTTGGTCGATTGAGAAGGTAGCGCCCTTCGCCCACACCCCGTCAATGGGGCGCCAGTCGGCCGCGACCGCCAAATTCGCAACCAACAGTGCCGCCACAGCGCAGGCTATCTTCTTCATTGTGACCCCCGTTTCGTGTTTCCGGCGATCCTAGCATAGACGGAAAGACGCAAGATTCCGCGATGGCCGAGCGTCAGCATGGCACAGTCTCTAACAGGGCTGCGTCATGACCGTCAACTCGTCGACCCAAAGCGTCACATACAACGGTGACGGCTCCACTACCGATTTTCCGATCCCGTTCTACTTTCTGCTGAACGAGGATATCGAAGCTTCGCTCGCGAAGGACGGGGCCGGTACGGACCTTGTGTTCGGTACGGACTTCTTTTTGAGCGGCGCGGGCCTGCCGGGCGGCGGTACGCTCACGATGTTCGTGGCACCCCCGACCGGGTATCAGCTCGTCATCGAGCGGCAAGTCGCGATCACACAGCAACGCGAATACCAGCAGAACGACCCGTTCCCGGCGAAGACCACGGAGAAGGCGCTCGACAAGCTGACGATGATTTGTCAGCAAATTTGGGCAATTTTCGGGGGCGGCGTGCCGGGCCTGTCGCGGGCGTTGCTGCTTGGAAAGTACGACATTAACGGCTTCGGCGCGTACCGTGCGAACAACAACCGCATCGCGAACCTTGGCGATCCGATCGCCGATACGGATGCCGCGAACATGCGGTCCGTCAAGTCGTATGCCGATGCAGGCGACAAGGCCGTCCGAACTTATGCTGAAACGCTGGTCAAGGGCATCGAGCCGGGTGGCGGTTACGTCACGTACTTCCCGGCTGAGAATCCGACGTTTGGCATCCTCGTCAAGAAAGCCCTCGATGAAACGGTCGACCTGAAAACGAAGTTCGGTCTGACCGGCGACGAGAACGACGATCAGACGGGGCCGCTCAATGACCTCATCGAGTACGTCAACGGCCTGAATAGCTGGGGCGGCAGTGCGAAGGTCGTCGGATGCTACCGAGTGACGGGCGCGCTTCAGGATCTGAAGAACGGGCTGCGTCTGGTCGGGCAGGGCTTTGCCCGCAGCCGGATCATGTTCGACGGCGTGAACGGTCTTGTATTCGATTTGTCGGGTCAGCCCGGCGTGCCGGTATTTCCCATTCTCGAGGACATTGCACTGACGACGACGGCGACCTTCGCGAGCGGGTTCTCTGCTGTCAAGGTCAAGCCGTGGCTCACGACGCGGGGTTACTCGCGCACGTTTCAGTCGATTCGCGTACAGACCTGCTCAGAATCGATTTGGCGTGGCGACAACCAGGCGCCGTTGTATCCGGAAGAATGGGCGATCCACTACGAGCTCGGCGAACTCGGGTCCGAGTACAACCTGTTCGATTGCCACATCGACGATGCGATCATCTACGGCTCGTTCCTGAACGAGTTCTATAACTCGCAAACAGGTGCGAAGGGGATCGTCGCAAACGACCTGACCGGGCTTCGTGTGTTCCGCCCGAAGATGGAGGCGTTGTCGACCTGCACGCAGATTCGCGGGCGCAGCGAGGGTCTGGTCATGACCGGCGGCACGCACGTTGATTGCGGCTATGGCGCGGTATTCAGCGATTACACCAATCCTGCGAACAACCACGTCATTTCGGATACCCACTTCAAGGTGCATTTCCGGGGTATCCAGATGCAGGATACCGGCACGACTTACCAGCGCGCGTACAACATGTTCACCAATGTGTTCGTGCTGGAAAAGACGACACCTGACGCGAAGCCAGACGGGTTTATCGGCATCGAGGCGTATTGCACGAACAGCGCGATCTCGAACTGCTACGTCCGCTCGGACCAGTCCTACACGTCGACGGCGACGATGAAAATCGGATTCCGCGTCGGGAAGGGCGATAACCACGTGGTCGCGTGCGGTCAGGCGAACATGCGCTATCTGCTCGACCCGGTTCCGTTTGCGGCCGGCCCGGCGGCCGGCAATGTGTGGGTATCGAACCTTCAACGCGACAGTGCGGGCACGGGGATCATCGGTCCGACGAGCGGTATCGTACTGGGCGATTTTCGCGATGCATACGGAAGTCCGACGTACAAGCAGGAATGGTGGAGTCAGGTCTCTCGCTACGATCCTGCTACGGGTTCCACGTGGGGCTACGACGCCATTACGAGCATGCTTCGAAACCCGAGTTCGACGTACACGAACCGCTATCACACGTCGACCAGCACCGCATCGGCAGATTCGTCGATCGTCCATAGTGGCGGCGATACGGCGGGAAACGCCAACAACGGCGGGGCGATCGCAATCAACGCGGCCACGACGACATTCTCCGGGGCGATTTCACCCACAACGGACAATGCGCGCAATAACGGGACGGCGGCCCTCCGGTGGAAGGAATTTTTCGCCGGTACAGGCGCGATCAACACGTCGGATGCTCGACTGAAATCCGCAGTGCGCTCGCTCAACGCGAACGAGATTGCGGCAGCACAAGCACTCGTCGCTGAGATCGGCGCCTACCAGTTCCTTGCGATGATCACTGAGAAGGGGACCGATGGCGCGCGCCTGCACGTCGGCATGACGGTGCAACGCGCCATCGAGATCATGCAGGCGCACGGACTCGATCCGATGCGCTACTCGTTCATCTGTTACGACAAGTGGGACGCAATCGATGCCGTGCTTGATGAAGATGGCGCGGTGGCGGTGCCCGCTCGCGAAGCCGGAGACCTGTATTCGTTCCGCGACAACGAACTGCTGTTCTTCATGCTTGCCGGGATGCTTGCCGCTCAACTCGCGTTGGCGGATCGCGTTACCGCGCTCGAGTCCAAGGCCGCGTAACCACAGGGGAATCGAATGGCTGAACCCACAACCAGCGTGCTCGCGGCGGCCGGTGCTTTGCTCGTCAAAATCGTCCCCGGCGCCATCGGATCGCTGATCGCGCTGCGCTTCATCGGTGACGGACTGACGGGCCGTCAGAAGGCCGTGTCGTTCGTCGCAGGCGCCACGTTCTCGTACTTCGTCGGGCCACTGATCGTCACGTGGTTCGCGATCACGGACAGCGGCGCGCAGCAGGCGATCGGCTTCCTGATCGGCCTGTTCGGGCTGGCTATCACGAAAGAGCTGTTCAAAGAAATCAACAACGCAGACTTCATCGGGGCTTTGAAACGACGCTTCCTTGGAGGGCAGTGATGGTCACGATCTTCGTTTTCGCAAACCTCGTCGTGCTCGGCTTCTGCGTGTGGATCGCGGTTACTGACGCGATTGCTACGGGCTGGTGGGGCACCGTCGGCTTCTCGATTATCGGCATCGCCTCGGCCGTCAACGTCCTGAAGCCGATTCGCATGCTGTCGGCGATCGACCTGCCCGAGACGCTGATGATGGTCGGCATGGCGATCGTGTCGCTATGGGTGATGGGGCGCAAGGCTTACTGGTGGAAGAAGGAGCACAAGCACAATGGCGCGCATTGACATCGCATCGGCGGGCGGCAAGAACCGCGTCGCTTTCCTCGACACGATCGCCGCGAGCGAGATCGGCGCCGCGCTGCTTGCGAAATCGGACGACGGCTATAACGTGCTGGTCGGCGCGACGCCGGCGCGCCCGCTGCTGTTCTCGAGCTACGCAGCGCACCCGAACATGCTCAACCGGCAGATCCCGGTGCCGTCGACGGCCGCCGGCCGCTACCAGATCCTGTATCGCTGGTGGCGCATTTATCAGGCGCAGATGAAGCTGCCCGACTTCGGGCCCATCTCGCAGGATCGGTACGCGCTGCAGCAGCTTCGCGAGCATGGCGCGCTGCCGCTGATCGACGCAGGGCGATTCCGCGAGGCGGTCGCGAAGGTGTCGAACGTATGGGCCAGTCTGCCGGGTGCCGGTTACGGGCAGCGTGAAAACGACATCGAGCGGCTGCTCGCTGCGTACCAGGCTGCCGGTGGGGAGATTGCGGCATGACGATCCTCGACCCGCGCGTCTGGCTGGCCTTCATCGTCTCGCTCGCTATCACGGCCGGCGCCGGTTACTTCAAGGGCCATCACGATGCCGACCAGTCCGCGACCGTTGCCGACCAGGCGAAACAGATCCGCGACCTGAAAGCCGCGCGCGCCGAAGAACAACGCCGCACTGCGGCTCAAACGGAGATCGCAAACGATGCGAACCAACAACGCACCGCGGCACTGGCTGATGCTTTCGCTGCTCGTGCTGCCGCTGGCAGCCTGCAGCAGCGCGTCGATCAGCTCGTCGCAGCTGCCCGCCATTCCGCCGTTGCCGCCGGAAGCCCGGCAACCGGCGACGCCCTCGATCTGCTTGCCGACGTGCTCGGCCGGGCTGACGAGCGCGCGGGCGAGCTGGCAAAGATCGCTGACGACCGGGGCATCGCCGGCAAGCAGTGCGAGCGCGACTACGACGCGCTGACGGTTGGCCGTCAGTCGAGACCGTAACCGCCCGGCGCAGGCAAGCCTTGCAGCGCGAGCAACGTTCCGGCCGCACAGAACGCCATAGCGCCGGAAAGAATACCGAGCCATCCTCGGCCAGTCGCGTTGCTTACCCTGACACCAAGCCAAACCGACGCAGCGAGCACCAAGCCGTAAAGTAAAAGCGCCCCAAGTTGGAAAGCGAACGTGCGCATGTGGGCTGCCGGCGGCAATGGGATGGCGCCATATTACTGCAACGGCTCAGCTCACCGCCGTATAGCGCGTCGGCCGCGCGAACTGATGTGCGAGCCGGTCGCACGTTTCATCGTCGAGTTCGTCCAGGCCGATCGCCAGTTCCCAAAATGCGCACCCTAAGCGCGGCCGCGTCACAACACCGTCGACGTTGCCGGGGTGCATGCATATCGCATGCGCACCGCCGCAGAACGCCACACCGGACCAGTGCTCGCACGTCCAGCATGGGTGGTTGATCGTCTCGATGAATAGGCCGGAGCCGGGTTTATGCACGTCGCAAATACTGTATAAAAACACAGTATTTGCGTCTGTTTGCTTTGCGTCAAGCGGCCACGCCGAGGGGCGGCCGGATCGGGATGATGTCGGCTTCGCGACCGTCCGCGCACGCACCGACAAACTCGGCCCACTTTTCCAGCGCCGCGCGCCGCTCGGGAATTTCCTGACGCACGTCGTAGATTCCCTCCATCCCTTTGAGCTTGTGGTTCAGCGCGATCTCGGTGATCTCTTTCGGGATGCCCATGTTCATCATGTGGCCCTTGGCCGTGCTGCGGGTATCGTGCGGCGTGAAGCGCCGGACTTCGAGGCCACCGCGCAGGAAGGCACGGTCGATCGCCGCCCATAGCGTCGTATTCCCGACGTGCGTCTCGCCGAGCCGGTTGATACGTTGTTGACCGCGCGCCGGCAGCAGCCACGGCGAATCGCCGGATAGCGCGATCAGTTCCTCGATCCACGACGCGACGAGCGGCACGAGCGGCACGAGGAACCCGTTGCGGGTCTTGACCGTCTCGTCGGCGACGAACCACGTGCCGCGCTGCAGGTCGATGAATTCCTTGCGGGCCTTGACGAGTTCGTTCGTGCGCACGCACGTCGCGAGCAGCACGCGCAGCATCAAGCCGTTGGCGCGGCCGATCGTGTCGTCAATGCCGGGCAGCATCCGCGCGAGCTCGTCGACGGCCAGCATCACGCGCGGTTTGACCTTCGGGCGGGCGCCCATGATCGCCGTCAGCTTCACGCCGGCGCATGGGTTCGCAGCGATGATCTTGCGGCCGCACGCGTGGTCGAACACCTGCGTCATGGTCGTGAGGATCCGCTTCGACATTGTCCAGCCGCGGCCGGCATCCTCGACGGCCTGCACGATGTCGGCCGGCGTCACGCGGCGCACTTCCAGCGAACCGAGCTTCGGGCCGACGACGTTGTCGAGATCCCATGTGCGGTAATAGATTGTGCTGGCCGAAAGCGGTTTCTCGATGTCCTGTGCGAACCGCTTCGTGCGGAAGTCGGCGACGAGATCGTTCACGGTCCAGGCAGCGGCCGACGCCGCGCGCTCGGTCTTCTTTGCTGCGGCCGGGTCGGCGCCGTTGTCGATCGCGACGCGGTGCGCACGGGCCGCCTTGCGAGCGGCCGCGAGCGACAGGTCGGGGTAGTTGCCGAGCGTCAACTCGCGCCGGCGACCGCCGGCCAGCCGGTAACGCAGAATCCACGCGGCGGTGCCGCCAGTCGAAAGAGTGAAAGTCAGCCCGTCACCATCGGACTTTGCGACCGGCTTCCCGGCCGCGATCCAGCGCCGCAGCTGCATGTCGTCGAGCACATTCGTTTGCCTAGCCATATCGTTCCTCGTGGGTAGTCAGGCGATATTGCCGACAGATTAGCTACCCGTCTAGCTACCCAAATTTCATTAACCACCCTTGGATATTGTTAGACGTCATTCGGCTAAAACCCTTGATGGGCTTAGGGTTTCGGGCGATGGGGTAGTCGTTTTTAGACAGGCTTAGACGTGAATGAAAATCGCAGGTGGCGATTTTCATGAACGAGGGAGTGCGTGCGGGGTGAATGCGAAGGCCGCCATCTTACCGCGAGCGCGGGGCGCGAACGTGCGCGGCACGCGATGCGGAGAGCGGGCGCGCATCGCGACGTCGATGGCTTGTAAAGAAATTGTGACAAAAGTGTTGACGTGAGTACTTCCTCACCCTATAATTTATTTCTCTGACGCGGGGTGGAGCAGTCTGGCAGCTCGTCGGGCTCATAACCCGAAGGTCGTAGGTTCAAATCCTACCCCCGCAACCAAGCACACCAGACGATGTGCTGCGCAAGTGACCGATGCGCGCTTCGTCGACAGGAACCCGGCCCCGTGCCGGGTTTTTTGTTTTCAGCGCTCGAATGTCATTTCGGCGCGCCCGGGCTTCCAGGCAGGAAGCCGTTCTCGAGCAGATACGTCGTCGTGTTGACGAGCGTGGCCCGCGCGTTCGGCGCACCGGCCAGCACCGCGCACTTGTCCATGCCGGTATTCACCCGGATCGACCGTTCGGTCGTCGGATAGTCCACCCCCTTCAGATAGAAATGCGGCAGCGACGTCGTGTAGCGTGCATACGGCACGCACGGTCGCTGCAGCGGATCCTTCGACGCGCCGTTGAACGGGAAGTACTCGTCGAACAGGTAAGCCGAACTCGACAGGCCGCCCCAGTCCGCCGGCACCGCGATGCTGCCGGTCGGCGTCGTGATGCCGGTGGCGACGTCCGTGATGAAGCCTTCGACGGTCGAGCGCCCGTCGCTGCGATCGGCCTGCGTGTGCGTGATCTGCAGCCGGTATGCGCGACCCGGTTTCCACGCGTACGCAATCGAGCACGACGTTCCCGCGCCGCCGTCGGCGCCGCCGCGGCAATTCGCGGACAGCGGCGTCGTGCCGGTGCCGAATGCGCTGAAGATCACGAGGTTGCTACCCTGGGTGCGGGGCTGGATGCCGGTGTAGATCGCGTGCCCGCCATGCTCGGACGACAACTCATTGGCCCAGTAGTAACTGGCGTTGACGTTGCCCGGAACGACTTCGGGCGTGATGTCCCATGCCATCCGGTCGAAGCCGCCTTTCGGTGTCGTTGCGGCCGACGCGGTGATGTTGGGATCGGCGTGCGCGTTGAGCATGGTCGACACGGCGAGCAACGCACCGATCGCGGCGTTGAGCTTTTTCATGTTCCTGTTCCCCTGTTGGTGGAAAAGAGATCGCGACGAGCGGCGTCGATCGCAGCGACGCTGCTCGCATGCCAATGTGCGGTCACTTTATGACCAATGGATAACCCGTGGTGTCGGCGGGCCGGATGACACGCGCGCGATGCGCGGGGGGCTGTCCGCTGCGGCCCCATGCGGCAGGCGAGAGCGGGGAAGCGGGAACAGCGGGAGGGGGCAGCCCGGGATAGCTATTTGCGTTCCGCGGAATAATGCGGCCGCTGCATCGCGCGGCGGTTGCCGGCGCGTGCATCCGGTGCGCGACCGTTACGCGGCGCACGACGATGCGCGTCGTTCAGCCCGCCGCCCACTCGACCGCCGCCTTCGCATGCAGCGCGGTCGTATCGAACACCGGCAGCGGCGAGTCGTCCGCGCCGATCAGCAGCGTGATTTCCGTGCAACCGAGAATCACGGCCTGCGCGCCGCGCTTCGCCAGTGCGTCGATGATCGTCACGTAGCGTGCGCGCGACTCCGCGTCGATCACGCCATGACACAGCTTGTCGTAGATGATCCGGTGCACGTCGCCGCGCGCGGCTTCGTCCGGTACCAGCACGTCGAGGCCGAACTTGTCGCGCAGCCGTTCCGCATAGAACGGCAGCTCCATCGTGTAGCGCGTGCCGAGCAGCGCGACGCGCTCGACGCCCGCGGCGCGCAGCGCGGCGCCGGTCGGATCGGCGATGTGCAGGAACGGCAGCGTCACCGCCGCTTCGATCGCTTCGTGCACGCGGTGCATCGTATTGGTCGTCAGCACGACGAGATCGGCGCCGGCCGCTTCGAGCTGACGCGCGGCATCGGCCATGCGTTCGCCGAGCGCGGCCCAGTCCTGCGCGCGCTGCAGCGCTTCGATCTCCGCGAAATCGACCGTGACCAGCACGCTTTTCGCGTTGTGATGGCCGCCGTGCAGCGCCTTCGAGTGGCGATTGATCATCCGGTAATACTCGGCCGACGATTCCCAGCTCATCCCGCCGATCAGTCCGATCGTCTTCATCCGTCACCTGTGCGTTTCGTATGTCGTGGCAGACGAGTATAGGGGGCGGCCCGTCCGCGCGGCGGTACGATCCGCGCGAAGCGGACCGGTACGGTGCGCCCGGCCAGGGTCGCCGCACGCGGATGGCGCGAACGGACCGGAAAGGGCGACGGCCGATCGAGGCAACACGTGGCAGTTGAAACGGTCACTGTGTTTTTGTACAGTATCGGCACCGTGAACCCGACCATCCTCCCGCCTGCCGATCCGGGCGCGCCATCCGGCGACGCGCCGCCGCGCGTGCGCAAGATCATCCACTGCGATTGCGACTGCTTTTACGCGTCGGTGGAGATGCGCGACGACCCGTCGCTGCGCAACCGGCCGCTCGCGGTCGGCGGCCGGCCCGATCAGCGCGGCGTGATCGCGACCTGCAACTACGAGGCGCGGCGTTACGGCGTGCATTCGGCGATGTCGTCGGCGCTCGCGATGCGCAAGTGTCCGGACCTGCTGATTCTGCCGTCCGCGATGGACAAGTACCGCGCGGCGTCGCGGCAGATCATGGCGATCTATCGCGACTACACGTATGACGTCGAGCCGCTGTCGCTCGACGAGGCATACCTCGACGTCAGCGGTTCCGAACTGTGCCAGGGCAGCGCGACGCTGATTGCGCGCGAGATTCGCCAGCGCGTATACGACACGGTCGGCGTGACGGTGTCGGCCGGTGTCGCGCCGAACAAGTTCATTGCGAAGATCGCGTCCGACTGGAACAAGCCCGACGGCCTGTTCGTCGTGCGCCCGCATGAAGTCGATGCGTTCGTCGCGGCGCTGCCGGTGCGCAAGCTGCACGGCGTGGGCAAGGTGACGGCCACGCGGCTCGACCGGCTCGGCATCCAGACCTGCGCGCAGTTGCGCGACTGGTCGCTGATCGATCTGCACCGCGAGTTCGGTGCGTTCGGGCGGCGTTTGTACCAGCTGGCGCGGGGGATCGACGAGCGGCCGGTGCAGGCCGACCAGGAGCGCAAGTCGGTCAGCGTCGAGACGACCTACGTGACCGACCTGACGACGCTCGAGCAATGCGCGGACGAGATTCGCCGTCTCGTCGTGCAGCTCGATGCGCGGATCGCGCGCGCAGGTGCGGCACGCGCGATCCGCAAGCTGTACGTGAAGATCCGCTTCGCCGATTTCCAGCGCACGACGGTCGAATGCGTGGCCGACGCGACGAGTGCGCAGACGGCCGTCACGCTGCTCGCGAAGGGGTTGCGGCGACGTGCGCAGGCCGTGCGGCTGCTGGGCGTCGGCGTGCGTATCGACGAAGATACGGCCGAGCGTCACGGGCAGTTCTCGCTGTTCGACGACGAAGCCGACGAAGTCCAGGAGGCCGACGAGGCCGACGCAGCCGGCGGCGACCCGCCCGCACCATGAAAAAGGCACCGCCGAAGCGGTGCCTTGTTTCGATCCGCCGGCGAACCGGGCAGGCAAGCGCGCTCAGTGCGCGGGCGCGGCCATCCCGTTGTGACGCAGCAGCGCGTCGATTTCCGGCTCGCGGCCGCGGAAGGCCTTGAACGAATCCATCGCCGGGCGGCTGCCGCCGACTTCCAGGATTTCGCGGCGATAGCGCGTGCCGGTTTCCGCGTCGAGCACGCTGCCGCGTGCGGCGGCCGCTTCCTCGAACGCCGCGTACGCGTCCGCCGACAGCACTTCGGCCCACTTGTAGCTGTAGTAGCCGGCCGCATAGCCGCCCGCGAAGATGTGGCTGAACGTGTTCGGCCAGCGCGAGAACGCCGCCTGCGGGATCACGTGGTAGCGCTCGTTGATCTCGCGCGCGAACGCGTTCACGCCGGTCGCGCCCGCCGGATCGAAGTCGACGTGCAGCAGCATGTCGAACATCGAGAACACGATCTGGCGCAGCGTGCCGAGCCCGCTCTGGAAGTTCTTCGCGGCGATCATCTTGTCGAACAGCGCGCGCGGCAGCGAGGCGCCCGTGTCGACGTGCGACGACATCGACGACAGCACGTCCCATTCCCAGCAGAAGTTTTCCATGAACTGCGACGGCAGCTCGACCGCGTCCCATTCGACGCCGTTGATGCCCGACACGCCGAGCTCGTCGACGCGCGTGAGCATGTGATGCAGCCCGTGGCCGAATTCATGGAACAGCGTGATGACTTCGTCGTGCGTGAAGCACGCGGGCTTGCCGCCGACCGGCGCCGAGAAGTTGCAGGTCAGGTACGCGACCGGCGTTTGCACGGCACTGCCGCGCTTCGCGCGCGCACGTGCGTCGTCCATCCACGCACCGCCGCGCTTGCCTTCGCGTGCGTACAGGTCGAGATAGAACTGCGCGACGAGCGAGCCGTCGCGGTTCTCGACGCGGAAAAAGCGTACGTCCTTGTGCCATACCGGCGCGTCGTCCGGCTTGATCCGCACGCCGAACAGCGTTTCGGTGACGTTAAACAGGCCCTTCAGCACGGCCGGTTCCGGGAAGTACTGCTTGACCTCGTTTTCCGAGAACGCGTAGCGCTGCTGGCGCAGCCGTTCGGCCGCGAACGCGACGTCCCACGGCGCGAGTTCGGTCAGGCCGAGCTCCTTCGCCGCGAACGCGCGCAGTTCGTCCCAGTCCTTGTCCGCATGCGGGCGCGCGCGCGTTGCCAGATCCTCGAGGAACGAAATCACCTGCTGCGGCGATTCGGCCATTTTCGGTGCGAGCGACACTTCGGCGAAGTTGCGGTAGCCGAGCATCTGCGCTTCTTCGCGGCGCAGCTTCAGTTCATCGGCGACGATCGCCGTGTTGTCCCACTCGGCCTTGCCGCCGCCGTACTGCGGCCCGAGTTCCGACGCGCGGGTCGCATAGGCGCGGTACAGCGTCTCGCGCATCGCGCGGTTCTCGGCGTACTGCAGCACCGGGAAGTAGGACGGGAAGTGCAGCGTGAATTTCCAGCCTTCCTTGCCCTCCTTCTGCGCGGCTTCACGCGCGGCTTCGATCGCGTCGCCCGGCAGACCGGCCAGATCGGCCTCGTCCTGCGCGAAATACGCGTACGCGTTGGTCGCGTCGAGCACGTGATCGGAGAACGCCTTCGACAGCGCGGCCTGCTGTTCCTGCAGTTCGGCGAAGCGCGGCTTCTGGTCTTCGGGCAGCTCGGCGCCCGACAGGCGGAAATCGCGCAGTGCGTTGTCGAGGATCTTCTTGCGCTCGACGGACAGCGTCGCATATTCGGCGCTCGCGGCGATCGCCTTGTACTTCTCGTACAGCGCGAGGTTCTGGCCGACGCTCGACCAGAATTCGGTCACGCGCGGCAGGTTCTCGCCGTAGGCGGCGCGCAGCTCCGGCGTATCGGCGACTGCGTTCAGGTGGCCGATGACGCCCCATGCACGTCCGAGCGGCTCCGTCGCCTGCTCGACCGTCTCGACGATATCGGCCCAGGTCGCCGGCGTCGCGGGCGCGCTCGCGGTGTCGACCGCGCGGTTGGCGGCGTCGAGCAGCGTATCGAGCGCGGGCGTCACGTGTTCCGGGCGAATCTCGCCGAAGCGGGGCAGGCCGGAGAAATCGAGGAGCGGATTGGTGTTGGCGCTGGCGGACATTAAGACTCCCTGTCTGTTGCCGGATGAACCGGGGTGAAAAGGGTGAGGCGCGATACGGCGGCGCCCGATACCGACATTATTGGGGCGCATCGCGCGCTTTCCAATCGTTAGTTTCTAACGACGCGATTGGGATACGGCCGATGGCGGGAGGAGGAGGGTCGGATACGGGCCGCGAACGCGGCGTCATGACGCGGCCGCGACGGCGGCCGGCAAGATGCCGGCGCACGAATGCGCGCCGGCTGGGCGGGGCAGGACGATCAGGCGGCCGCGGCGGCGCGCTCGGCGGCTTCGATCGTGTTGATCAGCAGCATCGTGATGGTCATCGGCCCGACGCCGCCCGGCACCGGCGTGATGTGGCCGGCGACTTCCTTCACGCCGGTGAAGTCGACGTCGCCGCACAGCTTGCCCGCGTCGTCGCGGTTCATGCCGACGTCGATCACCGTCGCGCCCGGCTTCACCATGTCGGCCGTCAGGATGTTGCGCTTGCCGACCGCGGCAACCACGATGTCGGCCTGGCGCGTGTGTGCGGCGAGGTCGCGCGTCTTGCTGTGGCAGATCGTCACGGTCGCGCCGGCTTCGAGCAGCAGCATCGCCATCGGCTTGCCGACGATGTTCGAGCGGCCGATCACGACGGCGTTCGCGCCCTGCAGCGGGATGCCGTGCGCTTCGAACATCTTCATCACGCCGTACGGCGTGCACGGGCGGAACAGCGGCTTGCCGGTCATCAGCGCGCCGGCATTCGCGACGTGGAAACCGTCGACGTCCTTCTCCGGTGCGATCGCCTCGATCACCTTGTGGCTGTCGATGTGCGCGGGCAGCGGCAGCTGGACCAGGATGCCGTGGATCTTCGGATCGCGGTTCAGCGCGTCGATGCGCGCGAGCAGATCGGCTTCCGACAGCGTTTCCGGGTACGCGTCCTTTTGCGAGAAGAAGCCGTTGTCCTCGCACGCCTTGATCTTGTTGCGCACGTAGACTTCGCTCGCCGGGTTGGCGCCGACGAGGATCACCGCGAGGCCGGGCTGGTGGCCGCGTGCGGTCAGGGCGGCGGCGCGTTCGGCGGCCTGCGCGCGCAAGGTCTTCGATAGGGCGTTGCCGTCGATGAGGAGGGCTGTCATGGTGGTGGTCCTGCCGGGAAGTTGGAATGCGGGCGTGCGGCGCGCGAAACGCCGCAGCAAAGCACGCAATTATACCGTTCGCTTGTCGTCGTCCGACAGCGAATACACGGGAAGCGTCATGGCGGCGGTGCGAGACGTCCCGCGACGAAAGCGGGAAAGCACCGCGCGAGTGGGCCGCATCGCGCGGCGCGGTGGCGCGGCCGGCCGGACAGGCGCCCCGCGGCCGCGAGCAACGCTCAGGCCTGCTTCTTGGACAGCGCGAGGCGCAGCAGATCGGCCACGGTGTTGACGTTGAGCTTTTCCATGATGTTCGCGCGGTGCGCTTCGACCGTCTTGATGCTGATCCCGAGATCGTCGGCGATCTGCTTGTTCAGGCGGCCCGCGATGATGCGCTCGAGCACCTGCTGTTCGCGCGCGGTCAGCTTCGACAGGCGTTCGCTGGCGGCGCGCTGCTCCTGGACGCTCTTGCTTTCGCTTCGGGCCTTGTCGAGCATCCGCTCGACGAGCTTGCGCAGCTCGGCCTCGTCGAACGGTTTCTCGATAAAGTCCATCGCACCCTTTTTCATCGTGGACACCGCCATCGGCACGTCGCCGTGGCCCGTGACGAAGATGATCGGCAGCGCGGCGTTGTCGGCGATCAGGCGCTCCTGCAGTTCGAGGCCGCTCATGCCCGACATCCGTACGTCGAGGATCAGGCATGCGATCTGGCCGGCCTGCTGCGCCGGCTGATAGGCATCGAGGAACTGCTCGGCGCTCGAGAAGCATTGCACGCGATAGCCGTTCGCCTCCAGCAGCCAGCGCAGCGAGTCCCGTACGGCCTCGTCGTCGTCGACGACGAAGACAGTTTCCTGAGTGGTGGTGACAGGGCTATTCATAGTTCTCCCGTAACGGTATGTGATGCCGATGCCTCGCGCCCCCCTTGGCCGAGATCAGCGGGTTCCCCAATGGGCAGGCTGCAGTGGAATGTCGCGCCGGAAATGCGGCCGTCCGGTTCGACATTGTTGACCACCCACAGACGCCCCCGATGCGATTCGATGATCGAACGGCAGATGTTCAGCCCCATGCCCATGCCATCGGACTTGGTGCTGTAAAACGGTTCGAACAGGCGCTCGGCGGTCGCTTCGTCGACGCCCGGGCCTTGGTCGATCACGCGGATGTCGACGAATCCCGCATCGATGTCGGCGACGACGCGGATCATGCCGTCCGCCGACGCCGGCTTCACGTCGGCCATCGCTTCGGCCGCGTTCTTCATCAGGTTCATGAGCACCTGCTCGATCAGCACGGGGTCGACATAAATAATAGGCATTCTTGCGAGGATTTCCGTGACGATCCGGATCCTGCGCTTTCTGGCCTCGATCTCGGCGAGCCCGACCGCGTCGGCGACGATGTCCGCGACGCGCGCCGGCTGGCGCTTGGGCTCGCTGCGCTTCACGAATTCGCGGATGCGCTTGACGATCATTCCCGCGCGCAGCGCCTGCTGCGCGGTCTTCTCTAGCGCGGGCTGCAAGGTTTCGGGCGTGCCGCGGCTGCTCTTCACGAGCGCGAGCGTGCCCGAGCAGTAGTTGTTGATCGCGGCGAGCGGCTGATTCAGTTCGTGCGCGATCGACGACGCCATTTCGCCCATCGTCATCAATCGGCTCGTGAACTGCAGCTTCTCTTCCTGCTGGTGCGCGAGTTCCTGCGCCTTCTTGCGGGTGGTGATGTCGGTCGCGATCTGCATCTGCGCGAGGTGGCCGTCCACCCACTGGATGTACTGGCGGCGCACCTCGAACCACTTCTGGATGCTCTCGACGTACACCTCCTGCGCGTCCGCCGTGCTGCTTGTCAGCGCGGCCGCCGGCAGGCCCGCGAACGCGTCGACCATGTCGATCGAGTCCGACGATGCCTGCGCACGATCGAAACCGCCGCCCGACAGCTCGAGGTGACCGTCCGGGCGGATGCCGAACAGGTGGCGGTAGTAGCGGTTCGCGAACAGCAGCTCGGCTTCGTCGGCGGCGAGCACCGACACGGCGGCGTCGAGGCTTTCGAGCACCGTCGTGAAGCGCTCGTGCGCGGCCGCGAGTTCCTCGCGCGCGCGCTTCGGCTCGGTGATGTCGGTCATCGACGACATCCAGCCCGTCTGGCGGCCCGAGCTGTCGATCAGCGGCGACACGTAGAGACGTGCATGGAACAGCGTGCCGTTCTTGCGCCGCACGCGCAGCTCGAAGCCCGAACTCGGCGCCTTGCCGCGCAGCGTCATGTCGAGCTGGCGCTGCATTTCCGGGTACGCGTCGCGCGGCCAGTACGGGAACGGCGCGACCTTGCCGACGAGGTCGGTCTCGTCCCAGCCCGTCATCCGGCAGAACGCCGGGTTCACGTGCGTGATGCGGCCGTGCATGTCGAGCACGCGCATGCCGATCAGCACCGAGTTTTCCATCGCGCGACGGAAGAAGGCTTCGGCGTACAGCGCCTGCTGCGCCTCGAAGCGCTGGCGCGTGTGTTTCCACAGGCTCCAGAGGCTCCACAGCACGAAGCACGACAGGCCGGCGACGAGCCACACGAGCGTATTGTTGGTCAGGTTCGTGAGCTGCGGGAACGCGTACACGCGCACGGTCAGCCCCTGGCCCGGCGGGTCGAGCGGCAGGTCGTAGTGGGAGTCGCGCGGCAGGCGCGGGCGCGTCGACGTCGACGACAGCTCGCGGTTGTTCGCGTCGGTGATCGAGATCTTGTACTTCGACGACAACTCCTGCGGGATGTCGTGCTTCAGGATCCCTTCGACCGAGAACACCGCGGCGATCGAGCCGAGATATTCGCGGTCGCCGCGCATCACGGGCGTCTGCAGCGTGATGTAGCCGTTGCCGAAGTCGTCGTAGATCAGCGGCGAATAGGCCTGGCGGCGCGTGCTGCGCGCTTCGTCGTATGCGCCGCGCACGGCGTCCTGCATCTGCGCGTCGCCGGGCTTCGCGAGCCGCTGGCCGAGCAGCGGCGGGTGCACGGTCGGCCAGCGCTGCACGCCGGGCGACGTATACCAGTTCAGATAGAGGATTTCCGGATGCGTCTGCATCACGTCCGCGACGGCCATCTGGAACGCGTTCTGGTCGAGGCGGCCGGACGCGAGATCGCGCGACAGCGCCTGCAATTGTTCCTGCGCGCCCGTCATCGACAGGCGGATCTGCTGCTGCGCCCACGCGACGTTACGGAACAGGGTGTCTTCCTGCTGTTGCTGTTCGCGGCGATTGAGGCTCCATAGAATGAGGCTCATTACCACAAGGAACACGAGGATCGACAGCAGCGGGGTCAGCAAATAGGAATTGGACCACCACGGTCCGTGGTGCCAGCGAGACGGCTGCGACTCCGCCGGCGGGCCCGACGGTCGCGCCGAGCGTGCGAAAAGCCGATCGGTCAACATGGCAGGATTGTAGCGCAGCGCAATACATGGAAAACCTATACCGGATATGTTGAACGGAAACGGATTTGTCCGGATGGCGCGTGCCGGAGACGCCCGAAACAAGGGTGCGGCGCAGCAATATTCCGCATTATGAGAAAAGATCTCATAATTCGAAAATTTTGTTGCCCGGGCCGTACACGCTCATTACAATCCGTCGGAGCTTGCCCGCAGCCGGCCGCGTCGCGACGTCTGCATCAGAGCGATCCTCACATTCCAGGACCCAGGAGACGAGAATGTCCGCTGTACCGAACGAAGTGATGAAGTATGTCGCCGCCGAACGTGACGACGACCCGCAAGAAACCGTTGAATGGCTCGAGTCGCTCGACGGCGTGATCTCCTCCGTGGGCACCGGCCGCGCGCACTACCTGATCGAAAAGCAGATCGAATTCGCTCGCATGCACGGCGAACACCTGCCGTTTTCCGCCAATACCCCGTACATCAACACGATTCCGGTCGCAGCCCAGGCGAAGATCCCGGGCGACCAGGACGTCGAGCACCGCATCCGTTCGTACACGCGCTGGAACGCGCTGGCGATGGTGCTGCGCGCCGGCAAGGACACGAACGTCGGCGGCCACATCGCATCGTTCGCGTCGGCCGCGACGCTCTACGACGTCGGCTACAACCACTTCTGGCACGCGGCGTCCGACCAGCACGGCGGCGATCTCGTGTTCGTGCAGGGCCACTCGTCGCCGGGCGTGTATTCCCGCGCGTTCCTGCTCGGCCGCCTGAAGGAAGAGCAGCTCGACAACTTCCGTCAGGAAGTCGACGGCAACGGCATTTCGTCGTACCCGCACCCGTGGCTGATGCCGGACTTCTGGCAGTTCCCGACCGTGTCGATGGGTCTCGGCCCGATCATGGCGATCTACCAGGCCCGCTTCATGAAGTACCTGCAGGCGCGCGGCATCGCGAAGACGGAAGGCCGCAAGGTGTGGGCGTTCCTCGGCGACGGCGAGACGGACGAACCGGAATCGCTCGGCGCGATCGGGATGGCGAGCCGCGAGAAGCTCGACAACCTCGTGTTCGTGATCAACTGCAACCTGCAGCGTCTCGACGGCCCGGTGCGCGGCAACGGCAAGATCATCCAGGAACTCGAATCGGAATTCCGCGGCGCCGGCTGGAACGTGATCAAGGTCATCTGGGGCAGCCGCTGGGATGCGCTGTTCGCACGCGACAAGTCGGGCGCGCTGATGCGCCGCATGATGGAAGCCGTCGACGGCGAATACCAGACGTACAAGTCGGAGTCGGGCGCGTTCGTGCGCGAACACTTCTTCAACACGCCTGAACTGAAGGCGCTGGTCGCCGACTGGTCCGACGACGACATCTGGGCGCTGAACCGCGGCGGCCACGATCCGCACAAGATCTACGCGGCGTTCCACGAAGCCACGCACACGAAGGGCGCGCCGACCGTCATCCTCGCGAAGACCATCAAGGGCTACGGGATGGGCGAGTCGGGCCAGGCGATGAACATCACGCACCAGCAGAAGAAGCTGCCGGTCGAGCAACTGAAGAAGTTCCGTGACCAGTTCCGCCTGCCGATCACCGACGAGCAGATCGCCGACGTGCCGTACCTGAAGTTCGAGGAAGGCTCGAAGGAACTCGAATACATGCGCCAGAAGCGCATGGACCTCGGCGGCTACCTGCCGCATCGCCGCGAGAAGGCGACGTCGCTGCCGGTGCCGGCGCTCGACGCGTTCGAGCCGCTGCTGAAGGGCACGGGCGAAGGCCGCGAGATCTCGACGACGATGGCGTTCGTGCGCGTCCTGAACATCCTGCTGAAGGACAAGACGCTCGGCAAGCGCGTCGTGCCGATCGTCCCGGACGAATCGCGTACGTTCGGCATGGAAGGCCTGTTCCGCCAGATCGGTATCTGGAACCAGGAAGGCCAGAAGTACGTGCCGGAAGATTCCGACCAGCTGATGTTCTACAAGGAATCGGAAACCGGCCAGATCCTGCAGGAAGGCATCAACGAAGCGGGCGGCATGTGCGACTGGATCGCGGCGGCGACGTCGTATTCGACGCACGGCGAGATCATGGTGCCGTTCTACATCTTCTACTCGATGTTCGGCTTCCAGCGGATCGGCGACCTGGCATGGGCCGCGGGCGACATGCGCTCGCGCGGCTTCCTGCTCGGCGGCACCGCAGGCCGTACGACGCTGAACGGCGAAGGCCTGCAGCACGAAGACGGTCACTCGCTCCTGTGGGCGGCATCGGTGCCGAACTGCGTGAGCTACGACCCGACGTTCGGCTACGAACTCGCCGTGATCATCCAGGACGGTCTGCGCCGCATGGTGCAGGACCAGGAAGACGTGTACTACTACATCACGGTGATGAACGAGAACTACGAGCACCCGGCGATTCCGCAGGGCGAGCACGTGGCTGCCGACATCATCAAGGGCATGTACGCGTTCAAGAAGGCCGACGCCGACAAGAAGGCGCCGCGCGTGCAACTGCTCGGCGCGGGCACGATCTTCAACGAAGTGATTGCCGCCGCCGACCTGCTGAAGAACGACTGGGGCGTTGCCGCCGATCTGTGGAGCGTGCCGAGCTTCACCGAACTCGCGCGTGAAGGTCACGAAATCGAGCGCTGGAACCTGCTCCATCCGACCGAAGAGCGTCGTCTGTCGCACGTCCAGAAGTGCCTGAAGGACACGCAAGGTCCGGTCATCGCGTCGACCGACTACGTGCGCGCGCTGGTCGACCAGATCCGTGGTCAGATCGACCGCCGCTTCGTCGTGCTGGGCACGGACGGCTTCGGTCGTTCGGACACCCGCGAGAAACTGCGTCACTTCTTCGAAGTCGACCGTCACTGGGTTACTGTCGCCGCGCTCAACGCGCTGGCCGACGAAGGCACGATCGAGCGCAAGGTGGTCGCGGAAGCGATCGCCAAGTACAACCTCGATCCGTCGAAGCCCAACCCGATGACCGTTTAACGCACACGCGCCGTGTGACGCCGCGCGCCGCTTCCGGGAGGGGCGCGCGCGGCCATGGAGACACAAAAAGATGAGTCAAGCGATCGAAGTGAAGGTGCCGGATATCGGCGATTACAAGGACGTGCCCGTCATCGAGGTGCTCGTCAAGGTGGGCGACACGGTCGAGCCCGAGCAGTCGCTCGTCACGCTCGAGTCGGACAAGGCGACGATGGATGTCCCGAGTCCGGCGGCCGGCACGGTCAAGGAAGTGAAGATCAAGGTGGGCGATTCCGTGTCGGAAGGCTCGCTGATCATCCTGCTCGAAGGCGGCGCCGCGGCGCAGGTGAACGGCGCGGCCGCACCGGCAGTGGCTCCGGCGGCAGCGCCCGCACCGGCCGCCGCCGCTCCGGCTGCGGCACCGGCCGCATCGGGCGGCACGCTCGAAGTGAAGGTGCCCGACATCGGCGACTACAAGGATGTCCCGGTGATCGAGATCGGCGTGAAGGTCGGCGACACGGTCGAGAAGGAGCAGTCGCTCGTCACGCTCGAGTCGGACAAGGCGACGATGGACGTGCCGAGCCCGGCCGCCGGCGTCGTGAAGGAAATCAAGGTCAAGGTGGGCGACTCGGTATCGGAAGGCACGCTGATCGTGCTGCTCGAAGCCGCAGGCGCACCGGCTGCCGCCGCGCCGCAGGCAAGCGCGCCGGCGCCGGCCGCTGCCGCACCGGCACCCGCGAAGGCTGCACCGGCGCCGGCTGCTGCCGCGCCGGCCGCCGCTGCGTCGGGCGAGTACCGTGCAAGCCACGCGTCGCCGTCGGTGCGCAAGTTCGCGCGCGAACTCGGCGTCGAAGTCGCACGCGTGCAGGGTAGCGGTCCGAAGGGCCGTATCACGAAGGACGACATCACGGGCTTCGTGAAGGGCGTGATGACGGGCCAGCGCGCAGCGCCGGGCGCAGCAGCTGCGCCGGCGGGCGGCGGCGAGCTGAACCTGCTGCCGTGGCCGAAGGTCGACTTCTCGAAGTTCGGCCCGTTCGAGGCGAAGCCGCTGTCGCGCATCAAGAAGATCTCGGGCGCGAACCTGCATCGCAACTGGGTGATGATCCCGCACGTCACGAACAACGACGAAGCGGACATCACCGAGCTCGAAGCACTGCGCGTGCAACTGAACAAGGAACACGAGAAGGCGGGCGTGAAGTTCACGATGCTCGCATTCGTGATCAAGGCGGTCGTCGCGGCGCTGAAGAAGTTCCCGACCTTCAACGCGAGCCTCGACGGCGACAACCTGGTGTTCAAGCAGTACTACCACGTCGGTTTCGCCGCGGACACGCCGAACGGTCTCGTCGTGCCGGTGATCCGCGATGCGGACAAGAAGGGCCTCGTCGATATCGCGAAGGAAATGGCCGAGCTGTCGAAGGCGGCGCGCGACGGCAAGCTGAAGCCGGACCAGATGCAGGGCGGCTGCTTCTCGATCTCGTCGCTCGGCGGGATCGGCGGCACCAACTTCACGCCGATCATCAACGCGCCGGAAGTGGCAATCCTCGGGTTGTCGCGCGGCCAGATGAAGCCGGTGTGGGACGGCAAGCAGTTCGTGCCGCGCCTGACGCTGCCGCTGTCGCTGTCGTATGACCATCGCGTCATCGATGGCGCGGAAGCCGCGCGGTTCAATGCGTATCTCGGGGCGTTGCTCGGGGATTTCCGTCGCATCATTCTTTGATGAGCTGAGGGCTCTCGCGGGGCGTGGTTTTTTGTCGGTTCGCCGTGCCCCGTCGTTGAACCTGTTTTGCTAACGGTCTGCTAGCGTTGCCCCTGCGCGGGGCGGCGGTTACTTTTCTTTGTCTTCCAAAGAAAAGTAACCAAAAGAAAGGCGCGTCCTTGGGCGGACGGCAAAGGTGGTCCTGCCCAGCGTCGCGTTCTCTTGTCTGGCCGTCGTTCAGCGGTTGAGCCCTCTCCCTCTGTCAGTAGCTAAACAAGAAGGGGACGTATATGAGTCTCATCGAAGTCAAGGTTCCGGATATCGGCGATTTCAGCGGCGTCGATGTCATCGAAGTCAACGTGAAGCCGGGCGACGTGATCGAAAAAGAGCAAACGCTCATCACGCTCGAATCGGACAAAGCCTCCATGGAAGTGCCCAGCGACGTCGCCGGCACGGTCAAGGAAGTCAAGGTCAAGGCCGGCGAGAAAGTCTCGCAAGGCACGGTCATCGCCCTCGTCGAAGCATCGGCAGGCGCAGCCGCTCCCGCGAAAGCACCCGAAGCGGCGAAGCCCGCAGCCGCCGCACCGGCACCGGCCGCCGCCGCTCCGGCAGCAGCGCCGCAAGCCGGCAGCTACGCCGGCGCAGCCGACATCGAGTGCGACATGCTCGTGCTCGGCGCCGGCCCCGGCGGCTACTCGGCTGCCTTCCGCGCAGCCGACCTCGGCATGAAGACGGTGCTCGTCGAACGCTACTCGACGCTCGGCGGCGTGTGCCTGAACGTCGGTTGTATCCCGTCGAAAGCACTGCTGCACACGTCGCTCGTCGTTGAAGAAGCTGCTGCGCTCGCGTCGCACGGCATCACGTTCGGCGCGCCGCAGGTCGACCTCGACAAGCTGCGCGACTTCAAGGGCGGCGTCGTCAAGAAACTGACGACGGGCCTCGCCGGCATGGCGAAGGCGCGCAAGGTCGAAGTCGTGACCGGCGTCGGCGCGTTCGTCGATCCGTTCCACATGGAAGTGCAGGGCGAGAACGGCAAGAAGGTCGTCAAGTTCAAGCAGGCGATCATCGCCGCCGGCTCGCAAGCGGTGAAGCTGCCGTTCATGCCGGAAGATCCGCGCGTCGTCGATTCGACGGGCGCACTCGAACTGCGCCAGTTGCCCAAGCGCATGCTGGTGATCGGCGGCGGCATCATCGGCCTCGAAATGGCAACGGTGTACTCGACGCTCGGTGCCGAGATCGACGTGGTCGAAATGATGGACGGCCTGATGATGGGCGCGGACCGCGATCTCGTGAAGGTCTGGGAAAAGTACAACGCGAAGCGCTTCGGCAACGTGATGCTGAAGACCAAGACGGTCGGCGCGGAAGCGAAGGAAGACGGCATCTACGTGAAGTTCGAGGGCGAAAAGGCCCCGGCGGAAGCGCAGCGCTACGACCTCGTGCTCGTCGCGGTGGGCCGCAGCCCGAACGGCAAGAAGATCGGCGCGGACAAGGCAGGCGTGGCCGTCACCGACCGCGGCTTTATCGACGTCGACAAGCAGATGCGCACGAACGTCCCGCACATCTTCGCGATCGGCGACGTTGTCGGTCAGCCGATGCTCGCGCACAAGGCGGTGCACGAAGGCCACGTCGCAGCGGAAGCGGCACACGGCGAGAAGGCATACTTCGACGCGCTGCAGATTCCGTCGGTGGCGTACACCGATCCGGAAGTGGCATGGGCCGGCAAGACGGAAGACCAGTGCAAGGCCGAAGGCATCAAGTACGGCAAGGCCGTGTTCCCGTGGGCCGCGTCGGGCCGCGCGATCGCGAACGGCCGCGACGAAGGCTTCACGAAGCTGATCTTCGACGAGGAAACCCATCGCGTGATCGGCGGCGGCATCGTCGGCCTGAACGCGGGCGACCTCATCAGCGAAGTGTGCCTCGCCGTTGAAATGGGCGCGGACGCGGAAGACATCGGCAAGACGATCCATCCGCACCCGACGCTCGGCGAATCGGTCGGCATGGCCGCCGAACTGTACGAAGGCGTCTGTACGGACCTGCCGCCGCAACGCAAGAAGTAACGCGACCGGCATGGCCGGCGTTACGCCGGCCAGGAAAAACGCCGCCGCCCGGGAAATCCGGACGGCGGCGTTTTGTTTTGTTCGCGGTCAGCGGCTGCTCGGCATGTTCCGTGCCGGCCGGCGACGGCCCGCAAGGCGTGTGCGTTCCGGCGCCGGAAACGAAAAAGCCGCGCAGTGCGCGGCTCTTTCAGGAGCAGGGGACGCTTACGCGGCCGGCTTGCTCGTGCGGCGCGATGCAGCAGCGCTCGCAGCCTTCGTCGCGACAGCGGCAGCCGCGTTGAAGTTCGTTTCAGCGATCTCGACGGCTTGCTTGGCAGCCTTCTGAACCGTTTCGTACGTCGTGTTCGCGGCGTTCAGTGCCGACTTCAGTGCGGCAACAGCCGTTTCCGAACCGGCCGGGGCGTTCTTCGCGACGTTGTCGACGAGGGCCTGGACCTTCTTGTTCTGCTCTTCGAATTGCGCTTCTGCAACCTTCGCGAATTCGGCTTGCGTCGACGACGCGATTTCATACAGGTGACGGCTGTACGACAGAACCTTTTCCGCGACCGGTTGCGACAGGCTCGCTTGCAGCGCGATCAGCTCTTGCGCGTCCTTCACCGACAGCAGGCGCTGGGCGTTTTCCTGGCTCTCCGTCAGCGTCGACTTCACGACTTGCAGGTTCAGTTCGATCAGCTTTTCGACGCCTTCGAATGCCTTGGTCGTCAGACCGAACAGGCTTTCGAGGTTGGCTTTCTGGGCGGCGGCGATTTGCTCGGGGGTCAGCAAGGACATGTCAAGCTCCTGAAAAGCGATCGCGTCGATCGCAGGGGGAAAGGGCACTACGCTGGGGAATCTCGGTGCCACGTGCTTTGTGCAACGCAGCAATGAGTCGTATTTTAGGGCAGAGAAAAGTCTTGTCAAGTATTTTTTGTGCGTTGCACAATCGCGACAAATTATCGATAAAACAACAAGTTATCGTGGCCGTCCGGAATCGGTTTCAGGCGCGGTCCCACATGGTGCGCACCGCGGCGGGGCAGGCGCGCCGCACCATGATCTTGCACAGGTAAACCTGACAGGCGTGTGGAACGTTATGCTTCTGTCCTTGTCGAAAAGCGCGTCGTTTCAATGCGCGTGCCGTGGCGACGTGCCGCCGCCGCAGCCAAGACCGGTGCCGATGGCACACCGAGCGCCGGATACGTACTTTCCCCGCTTTAATTCGTCGCCGAAGTGACGTTATCTCAATTAACCGTGTGGTAATCGGGAAACGGGTGCTGTCGGGCAGCGCATCCCATCGATTTTTTCAATGGGAGCGGAAGGGGCGATCGATCACGATCGAGCGACCCTTACATTCCGGTTTAACGACGATCGGTAAGTGCCTAATATTGCTCTTTTTTTCAGCTTTAACTACACTTGCGGAAACCTCCCGCCCGCTTTGTCCAGACCCCAATGAAAGCCGAATCGTTTTCACCCCGCAGATTGTTGCAGAGCATGACGCTCGGCACGGCTGTGTCGGTCGCCGTCGCCTTGCTGGCGACCGCCGCGCCCGCTGACGCCTTTGCTGCCACTGCGAACACCCACCACGCCGCCAAAAAGACTGCCTCCGCTTCGTCCGCGAAGAAGAAGTCGGTCAAGGCCGCGTCCGAAAAATCCGCCAAGGTCGCATCGGCCGATGCGCCGCGTGCGAAGGCGTCGCGCAAGCGCGTGACGCTCGCGTCGAACGTGCACGGCCATCGTGGCGCGGTCCGCAAGGTCGCGTTCCAGCCGCGCCGGCCCACCGTGGGTCAGGCGTTCGGCCTGCACGACACGCCGGACGCGCTCGCGCTGCGCTCGAGCGTCGCGTACGTCGTCGACCAGAACACCGGCGAGCCGCTGTTCGACAAGAATTCGCACGCCGTCGTGCCGATCGCGTCGATCTCGAAGCTGATGACGTCGATGGTCGTTCTCGACTCGAAGGCGCCGATGAACGAACAGATCGAAGTCACCGACGAAGATCGCGACTACGAGAAGAACACGGGCTCGCGCCTGTCGGTCGGCTCGGTCCTGTCGCGTGAAGACATGCTGCACATCGCGCTGATGGCTTCGGAAAACCGCGCCGCGGCTGCGCTGTCGCGTTACTACCCGGGCGGCCGTCCGGCGTTCATCGCCGCGATGAACGCGAAGGCCAAGGCGCTCGGGATGACCGACACGCACTTCGAGAATTCGACCGGTCTGTCGAGCTCGAACGTGTCGAGCGCGCGCGACCTCGTGAAGATGGTCAACGCTGCGTACCAGTACCCGATGATCCGTCAGTTCTCGACCGATCGTACGTACGACGTGTACACGGGCAAGCGCAACCTGGTCTACAACAGCACGAACGCGCTGATCCGCGGCAATGGCTCGTGGGACATCGGTCTGCAGAAGACGGGCTTCATCAATGAAGCAGGCGAATGTCTCGTGATGCAGGCGACGATCCATGGCCGGCCGATGGTGATGGTGCTGCTCGATTCGTTCGGCAAGTATTCGCGCTTTGCCGATGCGGCGCGCCTGCGCAACTGGCTCGATGCCGGCGGCGGCGAGCGCCTGACGGCGGCTAATACGGCGAACGGCGGTACCTGATCGGGCTTCGGCGGTTCGCCGCCGTATGCCGGGATCCCCGCGATCGCCGTAACGAAAAAAAGCCCCGCAATCGCGGGGCTTTTTTTCGTTCGGCTGCGGCGCAGCGGGTGGCAGCGCTTATGCGTGCCGCTGCAGCCCGTCCGTGTCCTTCGCGGGCGCGGGCCGGTAGCCGAGCGATTCCGAGATGGTGAGCGCGGTGCGGCTCAACTGGCCGAGCCAGGCGTCCTGCAGGCGGTCGGCCGGGGCCGACAGCGACAGCCCGGCGACGAGCTTGCCCGAATCGTCGTAGATGCCGGCCGCGATACAGCGCACGCCGAGCTCCAGCTCCTCGTTGTCGCGTGCGCACGATTGCTGGCGAACGAGCGTCAGCTCGCGCTCGAGCTTCGCGATGTCGGTGATGCTGTTCTGCGTGTGGCCGGACAACCCCGTGCGCGTTGCGTAGGCGCGCACGCGCGAGGTTTCGTCGACCGCGAGAAACAGCTTGCCGACCGACGTGAGGTGCAGCGGCGCGCGGCCGCCGATCGCGCGGACGACCTGCATCCCCGAGCGCTCCGAATACGCGCGCTCGATATAGACGATCTCGTCGCCCTGACGTACCGACAGGTTGACGGTCTGGCCGGTGAGGCGGTGCAGCTCGCGCATCGGCATCAGCGCCGCGTCGCGTACCGACAGGCGCGCCTTCACGAGATTGCCGAGCTCGAGCAGCCGCATGCCGAGCCGGTACGTACCGGGATCGGAGCGGTCGACGAGGCGGCAGGTCACCATGTCGTTGAGGATGCGGTGTGCGGTCGACGGATGCAGATCCGTGCGCTGCGCAAGCTCCTTCAGGCTGACGGGGTCGCTGTGCGCAGCAAGCGCGTCCAGCAGCCGCATCATGCGTTCGATCACCTGGATCGACGTTTTGGAATCCGGGGTGGGTTGGCTCATGTCGGGGGAGAATCGGTTGACGCGTCAAGCGGTGTTGCGTCGATTGTATCTCGTATCGTGAAAAAAGCGAACGCCGTTCGAGGAAGTCCTCGCATCTGGCGGTGTGCGCTTGCGTGTGCGCCGGCGTTGGTCTTGCCGGTCAAACGGCGGATAATGAGAGCCGTTTTCTCGAAGGAGCACGTATGCGAGTCGGTTTGTTCGTGACCTGCCTGGTCGATCTGATGCGTCCGGAAATCGGTTTTTCGGCGCTGAAGCTGATTCGCGACGCCGGCTACGAGGTGTTCGTGCCGCCCGCGCAGACGTGCTGCGGCCAGCCGGCCTACAACTCGGGCGACCGCGCGCTCGCGCGCGATCTCGCGGAAAAGACATTGCGCGAATTCGAGCAGTTCGATTACGTCGTCGCGCCGTCGGGCTCGTGCGGCGGGATGATCCGCGCGCACTACGGCGACCTGTTTCGCGACGACCCCGAACTGATGGGGCGCTATGGGCGGTTCCAGCAGAAAGTCTACGAACTGACCGATTTCCTTGTGAACGTCGCGAAGGTCACGCTCGCTCCAGGCGAATTCACGGGACCCGTCACCTATCACGACTCGTGCTCGGGGCTGCGCGAACTCGGCGTGAAGGCGCAGCCGCGCGCGCTGCTCGCGCAGCGCGGCGTCGCCGTGACCGAAATGAAGGATTGCGAGCACTGCTGCGGCTTCGGCGGCACGTTCGCGGTGAAGTACGGCGATATCTCGGCGGCCATCGCGGACGAGAAATGCGCGAACGTCCGGGCCTCCGGCACGGGCGCCGTCGTGCTCGGCGATCTCGGCTGCATGCTGAACATCGAAGGGCGGTTGCGCCGCACGGGCGACCGCGACACCCGCGTGCTGCATGTCGCGCAGGTGCTGGCGGGCGACGTCTGACGCCCGGTTCCGCTCACTTTTCCCCGATACCGCGATGCAAGTTCAATCGATGCATTTCAAGGCGCGCGCCGGCCAGAAGCTGGCCGATCAGCGCCTGCAGCAGAACCTGAAGAAGCTGTCGACGAAGTTTGTGTCCGCGCGTGCCGACGCGATGACCGCGATCGACTTCCAGGCGACCCGCGCCGCGCTGAAGGCGCGCCGCAACCGTGCGCTGGAAAACCTCGACGTCTGGCTCGAGGCATTCGAGCGCGAGGCGACGCGGCGCGGCACGACCGTGCTGTTCGCGGAAACGACCGCCGACGCGGCGCGGCTCGTCGCCGACATCGCGCGCCGCCACGACGTGAAGAAGGTCATCAAGACGAAGTCGATGGTGTCCGAGGAAATGCGCCTGAACGCGGTGCTCGCGGAGATGGGCGTGCAGTCGATCGAGACGGACCTCGGCGAATACATCCTGCAGATCAACGACAACGAGCCGCCGAGCCACATCATTGCGCCCGTCGTGCACAAGGACAAGGACGAGATCGCCGACCTGTTCGCCCGCACGCACCATCGAGAGCGGCTGACCGAGATTCCCGACATGACGCGCGAGGCGCGCGAAGTGCTGCGCCCGCATTTCATGTCGGCCGACATGGGCGTGACGGGCGGCAACTTCGTGATCGCCGAGACGGGTTCGGTTGCGGTCGTCACGAACGAAGGCAATGAAGGGATGTGCACGGTGATGCCGCGCGTGCACGTCGCGGTGACGGGCATCGAGAAGGTGCTGCCCACGCTCGAGGATCTCGCGACCGCGATGCGCCTGCTGCCGCGCTCGGCGACCGGGCAGAAGACGTCGAACTACTTCTCGCTGCTCACCGGCCCGCGCGGCCCCGGCGACGAGGACGGCCCGGAACACAACTATGTGGTGCTCGTCGACGGCGGCCGCACCGGCCTGATCGGCGGCGAGTTCCAGGAGATGCTGCGCTGCATCCGCTGCGGCGCGTGCATGAACCATTGCCCGGTCTACCAGAAGGTCGGCGGCCACGCGTACGGCTGGGTCTATCCGGGGCCGATGGGCTCGGTGCTGACGCCGAGCTACGTCGGCGTCGAGCAGGCGCTGGACCTGCCGCAGGCCGCGACGCTGTGCGGCGAGTGCGACAGCGTGTGCCCGGCCGGGATTCCGCTGTCGCATCTGCTGCGCGCGCTGCGCGAGAAGCAGGTCGAGCGGCACCTGCGGCCGTGGCGCGAGCGCGCCGGGCTCGCCGCGTGGGGCTTTTTCGCGCGCCGGCCGGTGCTCTACGCGCTGACGACCAAGCTCGCGGTGCGCATCCTCGAGCGGCTGGGCAGCAGCGGCGGCACGCTGCGGCGCCTGCCGATGATGGGCGGCTGGATGGACACGCGCGACATGCCGATGCCGACCGGGCGCACGTTCCGCGAGTTGTATGCGGCATCGAAGAGTCATCTCGGCTGACGACTGTTCATCGGGCAGCAACAGTGCGTTCGCTATTCGAGTATTTATCTCGATAGATGCGGTCTATAGAATCTTGCCTGTAGTCCCCGAAA
Source organism: Burkholderia sp. IDO3 (assembly GCF_003366075.1). Lineage (NCBI taxonomy): Bacteria > Pseudomonadati > Pseudomonadota > Betaproteobacteria > Burkholderiales > Burkholderiaceae > Burkholderia > Burkholderia sp. IDO3. The sequence continues at coordinate 2,382,437 of NZ_CP028963.1, read as the reverse complement.
TTGGGTTTCGGGGAATGAGGTCAAGGAGCCGCATCATGAAAAAGACAATATCGATGTACTGGCCGCTGGCAATCGTCGTTCCGCTCGCGGCGGCCGCTTATCTGCACGCGATGGCCGGCGCGCCGTCGCGTGGCCCGCTCGCCGTTCATCAGGCATCGGCCGAGCTGGCACGCGCGGTGTCGTTCGGTCTGGTCGACGACGCGACGAAGTCGCTGCCGCCCGCATCCGGCGACGTTGTGCTCGCCGCACCGAAGGCGCTGTGACGCATGCCGCCGTCGCTTTGCGCGACGGCGCGATTCCGGGCGCCTTTGTATAATGGCGTGCTCTTCTCCCACGCGGTTCGCCGCGGCTTTCCGATAGTGCGATGAACCGCGTTGCGATCTGTTTCGTCTGTCTCGGCAATATCTGCCGTTCGCCTACGGCAGAAGGCGTGATGCGCCACCAGGTGGACGCGGCCGGGCTGACCGACCGGATCGCGATCGATTCGGCCGGCACCGGCGACTGGCACGTCGGCGAGCCGCCCGATACGCGCGCGCAGGCTGCCGCGCACACGCGCGGCTACGACCTGTCGGCGCTGCGGGCGCGGCAGGTGAGTGCGGCGGATTTCGAGCGTTTCGACCTGCTGCTCGCGATGGACGAGGCCAATCTCGCGGAACTGCATCGGCGCTGCCCGCCGCAGCATCGCGACAAGGTGCGCCTGCTGATGGAATTCGCACCGGGCGCGGCCGAGACCGAAGTCGCCGATCCCTATTTCGGCGGCGCGCAGGGTTTCGAGCAGGTGCTCGATCAGGTCGAGCGCGCATGCGCGGGCCTGCTGGACACCCTCCAGGCGCGCACCGCGCGCTGATTGCGGCAGGAAATTCAGCGGTCTGCGAATACCCTGTCAAAGACATGGATACTTGACTAAAAACGTCAAATATTTATACTTGACCAAAATCGTCAAGATTGCAGTCCCCTAGACACCATGAGACTCACCACCAAAGGCCGTTTCGCCGTCACGGCGATGATTGACTTGGCACTGCGCCAGGAGCAGGGCCCGGTGACGCTTGCAGGCATCAGCCAGCGCCAGCGGATTTCGCTCTCGTATCTCGAACAGCTGTTCGGCAAGCTGCGCAGGCATGAAATCGTCGAATCCGTGCGCGGCCCGGGCGGCGGCTACAACCTCGCGCGCCGCGCGCAGGACGTCACCGTCGCCGACATCATCATCGCGGTCGATGAACCGCTCGACGCCACGCAGTGCGGCGGCAAAGGCACGTGCGACGGCTCGAAGCAGCCCGACGGCCATTGCATGACGCACGAGCTGTGGTCGACCCTGAATCAGAAGATGGTCGAATACCTCGATTCGGTGTCGCTGCAGGATCTCGTCGATCAGCAGCGCGCGCGAGAAGGCGCCCCCACGGTGTTGCGCGACCGGCGCGCGTCGGAGCCCGCCGCGGCACCGGCCGAACCGGTGCGCACGATGCCCCTCGGCCCCAATTCGGTGTTCAACATCGCGAGTTCGTGAGCGCGAACGCGCCGCACACCCCATAACACATACAGTCCCTGCACAGAATATCCGGAGCGACAGATGACCCAAGAGACTCTCCACCTGCCCATCTACATGGATTACAGCGCGACGACGCCGGTCGACCCGCGCGTGGTCGACAAGATGGTGCCGTACCTGCGCGAGCAGTTCGGCAACCCGGCGTCGCGCAGCCATGCGTACGGCTGGGATGCGGAACGCGCGGTCGAGGAAGCGCGCGAGCAGGTGGCCGCGCTCGTGAACGCGGATCCGCGCGAGATCATCTGGACGTCCGGCGCGACCGAATCGGACAACCTGGCGATCAAGGGTGCCGCGAACTTCTACAAGGGCAAGGGCAAGCACATCATCACGGTGAAGACCGAGCACAAGGCCGTGCTCGACACCTGCCGCGAGCTCGAGCGCGACGGCTTCGAAGTCACCTATCTCGACGTGAAGGACAACGGCCTCCTCGACCTCGACGTGCTCAAGGCCGCGCTGCGCCCGGACACGATCCTCGTGTCGGTGATGCACGTGAACAACGAGATCGGCGTGATCCAGGACATCGAGACGATCGGTGAACTCTGCCGCGAGAAGGGCATCGTGTTCCACGTCGACGCCGCACAGGCGACCGGCAAGGTCGAGATCGACCTCGCGAAGCTGAAGGTCGACCTGATGTCGTTCTCGGCGCACAAGACGTATGGCCCGAAGGGCATCGGCGCGCTGTACGTGCGTCGCAAGCCGCGCGTGCGCATCGAAGCGCAGATGCACGGCGGCGGTCACGAGCGCGGGATGCGTTCGGGCACGCTGCCGACGCACCAGATCGTCGGCATGGGCGAAGCGTTCCGCATCGCGCGCGAAGAAATGGCGACCGAGAACGAGCGCATCCGCATGCTGCGCGACAAGCTGCTGCGCGGCCTGTCGCAAATCGAGGAAACGTACGTGAACGGCGACCTCGAGCACCGTATCCCGCACAACCTCAACATCAGTTTCAACTTCGTCGAAGGCGAGTCGCTGATCATGGCGATCAAGGACGTCGCGGTGTCGTCGGGTTCGGCGTGCACGTCGGCGTCGCTGGAGCCGTCGTACGTGCTGCGTGCGCTCGGCCGCAACGACGAACTGGCGCACAGCTCGATCCGCTTCACGGTCGGCCGCTTCACGACGGAGCAGGAAGTCGACTTCGTGATCGATCTGCTGAACAGCAAGATCGCGAAGCTGCGCGAGCTGTCGCCGCTCTGGGAAATGCACCAGGAAGGCATCGATCTGTCGACGATCGAATGGGCCGCACACTGAACGCCGCATCCAATACATTCGCGGGCGGATTCGCGCGCGCAGACGTAACGAGTCAAGGAGTCTGAGTCATGTCTTACAGCAACAAGGTTCTGGATCACTACGAAAACCCGCGTAACGTCGGTTCGTTCGCGAAAGACGACGACGCGGTCGGCACGGGCATGGTCGGCGCGCCGGCCTGCGGCGACGTGATGAAGCTGCAGATCCGCGTCGGCGCGGACGGCGTGATCGAAGACGCGAAGTTCAAGACGTACGGCTGCGGTTCGGCCATCGCGTCGAGCTCGCTCGTGACCGAGTGGGTGAAGGGCAAGACGCTCGACGAAGCGCTGTCGATCAAGAACACGCAGATCGCCGAAGAGCTGGCCCTGCCGCCGGTGAAGATTCACTGCTCGATTCTCGCGGAAGACGCGATCAAGGCAGCCGTGGCCGACTACAAGAAGCGTCACGACACCACGGAAGGCGATCAGGCAGCAGCCTGAGCGGCATCGAGCGGCTTCGCAGGAAAACGCCGGGCCGCCCCAAGTTTTTCGCCCCGCAGGAAGTCCCCTTGGGGGATGACCCCCTCGGGGGGCCTGGCGCGTAGCGACAGGTTTGGGGGCGCTTAGACGGAACGCGGCAGCCCTTTGGGGCGCGCCGCGGCAAGGACATCATGGCAATTACACTGACCGAAAAAGCAGCACAGCACGTCCAGAAATACCTCGTCCGTCGCGGCAAGGGTGTGGGCCTGCGGCTTGGCGTTCGCACGACCGGGTGCTCGGGGCTCGCGTACAAGCTCGAGTATGTCGACGAGCTGGCTCCCGAGGATCAGGTGTTCGAGAGCCATGGCGTGAAGGTCGTCGTCGACCCGAAAAGCCTCGCGTATATCGACGGCACCGAGCTGGACTTCGCGCGCGAAGGCCTGAACGAAGGGTTCAAGTTCAACAACCCGAACGTGAAGGACGAGTGCGGCTGCGGCGAATCGTTCCGCGTGTGACGCGGGTTTCCGCGCGATGCGGGCAAGAGGCGGCACGGGCCGCCTTTTTAATGTGCGGCGTTTGCCGCGCGACGAACCGGAATTGAACGCGACGATGGTTTCGCTGAAAGACAGCCACTTCGATCTGTTTCACCTGCCGGCGCAATTCGCGCTCGACGAGGCGGCGCTCGACAGCGCATATCGCACGGTGCAGACGCAGGTGCACCCGGACCGCTTCGCGGCGGCCGGCGACGCGCAAAAGCGTATCGCGATGCAATGGGCGACCCGTGCGAACGAGGCGTACCGCACGCTGCGCGATCCGCTGAAGCGCGCGACCTATCTGCTGTCGCTGCGCGGCGTCGACATCGGTGCCGAGAACAACACCGCGATGGAGCCCGCGTTCCTGATGCAGCAGATGGAGTGGCGCGAAGGCATCGAGGATGCCGCGGCTGCTCGCAACGTCGACGCGCTCGATGCGCTGCTCGCCGAACTGCGCGGCGAAAAGCGCGTGCGTCTCGAACGCCTCGGCACGCTGCTCGACAGCGGTGCCGATCAGGCCGCCGCGGAGGCCGTGCGCCAGTTGATGTTCATCGAGCGGGTCGCGTCGGAAGTGGGCGCGCAGATCGAGCGTCTCGAAACTTAACCGCGTGCCTTGCGGCACGCGCAGCAAACGGGCCGAGCGCCCGAACGAACCAAGATGGCTTTACTGCAAATTTCCGAACCGGGCATGGCGCCGGCGCCGCATCAGCGGCGACTCGCTGTCGGGATCGATCTCGGCACGACGAACTCGCTCGTCGCCGCGGTGCGCAGCAGCGTGCCCGAAGTCCTGCCGGACGAAGCGGGCCGCGTGCTGCTGCCGTCGGTGGTCCGTTATCTGGAGAAGGGCGGCCGCCGCATCGGCCACGAAGCGAAGGAACAGGCCGCGACCGATCCGCGCAACACGATCGTGTCGGTCAAGCGCTTCATGGGCCGCGGCAAGGCCGAGGTCGAAGGCGCGGCGAACGCGCCGTACGAATTCGTCGATGCGCCGGGCATGGTGCAGATCCGCACGATCGACGGCGTGAAGAGCCCGGTCGAAGTGTCCGCCGAGATTCTCGCGACGCTGCGCTACCGCGCGGAAGATACGCTCGGCGACGAGCTGGTCGGCGCGGTCATCACGGTGCCGGCGTACTTCGACGACGCGCAGCGCCAGGCGACCAAGGACGCCGCGCGCCTCGCGGGCCTGAACGTGCTGCGCCTGCTGAACGAACCGACCGCGGCGGCGATCGCCTACGGCCTGGATAACGCGGCCGAAGGCCTGTACGCGGTATACGACCTCGGCGGCGGCACGTTCGACCTGTCGATCCTGAAGCTGACGAAGGGCGTGTTCGAAGTGCTGGCCGCGGGCGGCGATTCCGCGCTCGGCGGCGACGATTTCGACCATGCGCTGTTCGGCCACGTGCTCGCGCAGGCCGGCATCGACGCACAGACGCTCGCGCCGGAGGACGTACGCCTGCTGCTCGACCGCGTGCGCGTGCTGAAGGAAGCGCTGTCGTCCGCGCCGCAGGCGTCGCTCGACGTGACGCTGTCGAGCGGTGCGCATCTCGTGCAGACGATCTCGCACGCCACGTTTGCCGCGCTCGTCGAGCCGCTCGTCCAGCGTACGCTGACGCCGACCCGCAAGGCCCTGCGCGACGCGCAGGTGAGCCCGGCCGACATCAAGGGTGTCGTGCTCGTCGGCGGCGCGACGCGCATGCCGGTGATCCGCGATGCGGTCGCGAAACATTTCGGCCAGCCGCCGCTCGTCAATCTCGATCCCGACCAGGTCGTCGCGCTCGGCGCGGCGATCCAGGCTGACCTGCTCGCCGGCAATCGCGGCAGCGGCGATGACTGGCTGCTGCTCGACGTGATCCCGCTGTCGCTCGGTGTCGAGACGATGGGCGGCCTCGTCGAGAAGATCATTCCGCGCAACTCGACGATTCCGATCGCGCGCGCGCAGGAATTCACGACCTTCAAGGACGGCCAGACCGCGATGGCGATCCACGTCGTGCAGGGCGAGCGCGAGCTCGTCGCCGACTGCCGGTCGCTCGCGCGCTTCGAGCTGCGCGGCATCCCGCCGATGACGGCCGGTGCGGCGCGTATCCGCGTGACCTACCAGGTCGACGCGGACGGGCTGCTGTCGGTGTTCGCACGCGAGCAGCATTCGGGCGTCGAGGCATCGGTCGTCGTGAAGCCGTCGTACGGCCTGGCCGATGACGACATCGCGAAGATGCTCGAGGACAGCTTCAAGACCGCCGAGATCGACATGCGCGCCCGCGCGCTGCGCGAAGCGCAGGTCGAAGCCCAGCGGATGATCGAGGCGACGCAGGCAGCGCTCGCGGCCGACGGCGAACTGCTCGACGCGGCCGAACGGACGCAGGTCGATGCGCTCGTCGCGGCGCTGAGCACGATCGCGCAGGGCGACGATGCAGGCGCGATCGAAACCGCGACCAAGGCGCTGGCCGACGGCACCGACGAATTCGCGGCGCGCCGGATGGACAAGAGCATCAAGCGCGCACTGTCGGGCCGACGGCTCGACGAGATCTGAACGAACGACCTGCATGCGGGCCGGCGACGGCCCGCGCGATATTGAACCGTGCGGCGCCCGCCGCCGCACCTTGACTGACGGAACGGACATGCCTCAACTGGTGGTGCTGCCTCACGTCGAACTGTGCCCGGACGGCGCAGTGATCGACGCGACGCCCGGCAAGAGTATTTGCGACAACCTGCTCGACAACGGGATCGAGATCGAGCATGCGTGCGAGAAGTCGTGCGCGTGCACGACCTGCCACGTGGTGATTCGCGAGGGCTTCAACGATCTCGAGCCGTCCGACGAGGACGAAGACGATCTGCTCGACAAGGCGTGGGGCCTCGAGCCGACGTCGCGCCTGTCGTGCCAGGCGATCGTGACGGAAGAGTCGGACCTGGTGGTCGAGATTCCGAAGTACTCGATCAACCACGCGAAGGAAAATCACTGACGGATCGGCGGGCCGGGCGGCGCGCGGCATGGTCGCCGCGCCCGGTGGACCCGCCACCTACACGGGAGAGCAGGCCATGAAATGGACCGATTCGCGCGAGGTCGCCATCGCGCTTGCAGACAAGCATCCGGACATCGATCCGCAGCGGATCAATTTCGTCGACCTGCGCCAATGGGTGATCGAACTCGACGGCTTCGACGACGATCCTTCCCACTCGGGCGAGAAGATTCTCGAGGCGATCCAGGCCCACTGGATCGACGAATCCGACTTCGACGACGAAGACTGAGATTCGCGCCGGCATCGGCGCTCGTACGGCTCCCGCAAAAAGAAAAGGCTCGTGATCTTCACGAGCCTTTTTCGTTGCCGCGCGGTGCGTCATGCGCCGACCAGCGTACCGTTCTCGATCCGCACGCGCTGGCCCTGGCCGAACGGCGGTGCGTTGTGGTACGTGAACGTGCGCGTCGCGCCGCTCTCCATCTGTACCTGCACCTGATAGTCGGTTTCCGCGCGCACCTGCTTTTCGACCTGGTTGCCGGCCAGACCGCCGCCCAGTGCGCCGATGATCGTCATCGCGGTGCGGCCGTTGCCGTGGCCGAACTGGTTGCCGAGCAGGCCGCCGGCCGCTGCGCCGCCGACCGCGCCGATCCCCGAGCTCTGGCCCGGCGTACGGCTCTCCGTGATCGCGACGATCGTGCCGCAAGACTGGCAATACGTCGGCTGCGCGGGCGCGTACGGTTGCTGCGCATATTGCGGCGGCTGCGGCGCCGGCGTGTGGCGATGATGCGTTGCCACCGGGCGCGGCGCGGGCTTCGGTGCGGCCTGCGCGGCCGCCTTTTGCTGCGCGGCCAGCTCGGCTGCCTGCTGCTGTGCCTGAGCGGCGAGGGCAGTGCTGGCTGCCGCGGCCGTGTCGACGGCCGGCTGCGATGCGATCAGCGCGGCCTGGGTCTGGGTGGTGTTCTGTTCGTTGCTGCTGGCCTTCGGAAAGATGCCCGTGATCGCGGCTGTCGCGGCGAGGCTGGCGACGATGACGGCACCGGCGGCGGTGGCGACGAGCGGGTGGAGGCGTTGCTTTTGCGGTGTGGCTTGATTCTGGTTGTCCATTTTTTTCTCCGGTGTCGACCCGGCCCCTGCACGTTGGCGTCGGGGCGGATCCCACGCGTCGGGATCGAGCAGACTCGGCGTTCCGGCGCTTCGTTCTGGTCCCGTGGTCATGCGTGGTGACGCAACGGGAGTGTCATCCACCGGGGAGGAGGGCACCGTATCAAGGTGTAACGAATTGCAGTGGCGCGCAGGCGATCGCGGCCGGGAAAACCCGGGGAAGGTCGTTGCGGTGTGAGAATAAAACGGGGAAGGATCGAAAGCCGGCGGGCGCCGGCAGGCGGGATTTACGCGCGGTTACAAAGCCGACGCGTGCGCGCCACGAGGCGCGGCGCACACGCGGGTCAGGCCGTCAGTCTTCGCGGCGCAGGTGCGGGAACAGCAGCACGTCGCGGATTGTCGGGCTGTCGGTCAGCAGCATCACGAGACGGTCGATGCCGATCCCGCAGCCGCCCGTCGGAGGCATCCCGTGTTCGAGCGCGCGGATGTAGTCGGCGTCGAAGAACATCGCTTCCTCGTCGCCCGCATCCTTCTGCTCGACCTGCTTCTTGAAGCGCGCAGCCTGGTCTTCCGGATCGTTCAGCTCCGAGAAGCCGTTCGCGATCTCGCGGCCGGTCATGAACAGCTCGAAACGCTCGGTGATGCCCGGCACCGTGTCCGATGCGCGCGCGAGCGGCGACACCTCGACCGGATAGTCGATGATGTAGGTCGGCTCCCACAGCTGCGCTTCGGCCGTTTCCTCGAACAGCGCGAGCTGCAGTGCGCCGATGCCGGCGTTCAGGAAGGCCGGTTGCGACACGTCGACGCCCAGGCGCTTCAGTTCGGTGCGCAGGAACGCGTCGTCCGACAGCTGGCCGTCGGTGTACTGCGGCGCGTATTTCTGGATCGCCTGCGTGATCGTCAGGCGGTGGAACGGCTTCGCGAGGTCGAGCTCGCGGCCCTGGTACTGGATCGTCGCGGTGCCGAGCGCATCAATCGCCGCCTGGCGGATCAGTTGCTCGGTGAAGTCCATCAGCCAGCGGTAATCGGTGTACGCGGCATAGAACTCCATCATCGTGAATTCCGGGTTGTGGCGCGGCGACACGCCTTCGTTCCGGAAGTTGCGATTGATTTCGAACACGCGTTCGAAGCCGCCGACGATCAGGCGCTTCAGGTACAGCTCCGGCGCGATGCGCAGGAACATCTGCATGTCGAGCGCGTTGTGATGCGTGACGAACGGCTTGGCCGCCGCGCCGCCCGGGATCGGGTGCAGCATCGGCGTTTCGACTTCCATGAACTCGGCGTTGTCCATGAATTTGCGGATCGACGCGATCGTGCGGGTACGCGCGCGGAACGTGTCGCGCGTTTCCGGCGTGACGATCAGGTCGACGTAGCGCTGGCGATAGCGCATTTCCTGGTCGGCGAGGCCGTGGAACTTGTCCGGCAGCGGCCGCAGCGCCTTCGACAGCAGACGCAGTTCCTTGCACTGGACCGACAGCTCGCCCTTGTTGGTGCGGAACAGCACGCCGCGCGCGGCGACGATGTCGCCGAGATCCCACTTCTTGAATGCGTCGTAGGTTTCCGCGCCGACGTCGTTCGGCGTCACGAAGAACTGGATCTGGCCCGAGCCGTCCTGCACCGTCGCGAAGCTCGCCTTGCCCATCACGCGCTTGAGCATCATGCGGCCGGCGACCGATACCTCGACCTGCTCGGCTTCGAGCGCGGCCTTGTCCGAGTCGGCGAATTTCACCTGGAGATCGGCGGCGTGGTGCGTCGGCCGGAAATCGTTCGGATAGGCGACGCCTTGCTCGCGCAATGCGCGCAGCTTCTCGCGGCGCTCGGCGATGATCTGGTTTTCGTCCGCCGCGACGGCGGGCTGCGTTTGAGTCGGTTCGGTCATGATGGTCGGAATTCGGAGTGGGTGCGGCAACGCCAACGGGAAGGGCAAGGACGGCGCGGCCTGGACGGGCCGCACCGCGGCGCTTACACGCCCTGTTTGAGGCTCGCGCTGATGAAGTCGTCGAGATCGCCGTCGAGGACAGCGCGCGTGTTGCTCATTTCGACGTTCGTGCGCAGGTCCTTCACGCGGCTCTGGTCGAGCACGTACGAGCGGATCTGATGGCCCCAGCCCACATCGGTCTTGCTCGATTCGAGCTTGTCCTGCTCGGCCTGGCGCTTGCGCATTTCGGCTTCGTACAGGCGCGATTTCAGCATCGCCATCGCTTCGGCGCGGTTGCGGTGCTGCGAGCGGTCGTTCTGGCACTGCACGACGATGCCGGTCGGCATGTGCGTGATCCGCACGGCCGAGTCGGTCTTGTTGATGTGCTGGCCGCCCGCGCCCGATGCGCGGTACGTGTCGATGCGCAGGTCGGCCGGGTTGACCTCGACCTCGATCGAGTCGTCGATTTCCGGATACACGAACACCGACGAGAACGACGTGTGGCGGCCGCCCGACGAGTCGAACGGCGACTTGCGCACGAGGCGGTGGATGCCCGTTTCGGTGCGCAGGAAGCCGTAAGCGTATTCGCCCGTGACCTTGACCGTCGCGTTCTTGATGCCGGCGACGTCGCCGTCGGACTCTTCGAGCACTTCGGCCTTGAAGCCCTTGCGTTCGCAGTAGCGCAGGTACTGGCGCAGCAGCATCGACGCCCAGTCGCACGCCTCGGTGCCGCCGGCGCCGGCCTGGATGTCGATGAAGCAGTTGTTCGGATCGGCCGGGTTCGAGAACATCCGGCGGAATTCGATGTCGCCGACGCGCGCTTCGAGCTTCTTCGCATCGTCTTCGGACGCGACGAGGGTGTCTTCGTCGCCTTCCTCGCGTGCCAGCTCGAACAGGTCGAGCGCATCGCGCAGGTCGCTATCGAGCACCGTCAGCGTCGAGACGACGCCTTCGAGCAGCTTCTTCTCGCGGCCGAGCGCCTGGGCGTTTTTCGAATCGTTCCAGACGTTCGGGTCTTCGAGTTCCTTGTTGACTTCGGTCAGACGCGCAGCTTTGGCGTCGTAGTCAAAGATACCCCCGAAGCTCGCCCGCGCGATTGCGCAGGTCGAGCAGGGAGCTTTCGATCGCGTTGAGACGTTCCGCTTCCATGATCGTTCGCTTTTCTTGCTTCGTAAAAAAGCGGAATTATAGCCGATCGGCGGGGTTTCCCGGTGACGCGGACTGTGCCGGCATGCATGCCGCAGCCCCGTCCGGCGCGGCGCGCATGCGCTTTGCGCGGGGCCTCGGGCCGCCGCGCCGGCGTTCAGCCGGCCGCGTGCTCGACGATCAGCTGGACGCGCGTCACGCCGTTCCACGTGTCGGCCACGAGGCGATACGCGATCAGGGCGCTCGCCGGCAGCGGCTCGGTGTGGTTGAACCAGATCGCGTTGAAGCGCTGGCGCCCGCGCGCCAGTTGCAGCTTCAGGTGCTTTTCCTTCACGAGCGACTGCGACACGACGTCGAATTCGCCGGAGAAAAGCGGGGCCGGAAAGCCCTGGCCCCACACGGCCTCGTCGAGCAGCCCGACGAACTGCGGCGTGAAATACGCTTCCTCGAGTTCGCCGTCGGTCTCGATCACGCGCGCGAGCGCGTCGTCGGACAGCCACTCGCGCGCGACCGCCTCGAACGCGGCCGCGAAGCGCGGCACGTTGTCGGTGTCGAGCGTGAGGCCGGCCGCCATCGCGTGGCCGCCGAATGCGACGATCAGGTCGGGCTCGCGCTTCGACACGAGATCGAGCGCATCGCGCAGGTGGAACCCGGGAATCGACCGGCCCGAGCCCTTGACCCGCGTGCCGGCTTCGTCCGCGTGCGCGAACGTGAACGACGGGCGGTGGAATTTCTCCTTGAGCCGGCCGGCGACGATCCCGATCACGCCCTGGTGCCATTCGGGATTGAACAGCGTGATGGTGCACGCGTCGGCCGGGTCGACGTCGGCGAGATCGGCGAGCGCCTGCTGCTGCATGCCGGCCTCGATCTCGCGGCGCTCGCGGTTCATCACGTCGAGCTGCTGCGCGAGGTCCCACGCCCGGCCGATGTCGTCGGTGATCAGGCACTCGATGCCGAGCGACATGTCGGAGAGCCGTCCGGCGGCGTTCAGGCGCGGGCCGAGGCCGAAGCCGAGATCGAAGCCCGATGCGGTGCGCGCCTCGCGGGCGGCGGCGCGGAACAGCGCGGCGATGCCCGGCTGCATGCGGCCGTTGCGGATACGCTGCAGCCCCTGCGCGACGAGCACCCGGTTGTTGCCGTCGAGCCGCACGACGTCGGCGACGGTGCCGAGCGCGACGAGGTCGAGCAGCCCGTCCAGACGCGGCTCGGCCTCCTTGCTCGCGAACGCGCCGCGACGGCGCAGTTCGGCGCGCAGCGCGAGCAGCACGTAGAACATCACGCCGACCCCGGCGAGGTGCTTGCTCGGGAACGCGCAGCCGGGCTGGTTCGGGTTGACGATCGCGCGCGCGGCGGGCAGTGCGTCGCCGGGCAGGTGGTGGTCGGTCACGAGCACGTCGATACCGCGCGCATTCGCGGCTTCGACGCCCGTGACGCTCGCGATCCCGTTGTCGACGGTAAGCAGCAGGTCGGGCTTGCGTGCGGCCGCGAGTTCGACGATCTCGGGCGTGAGCCCGTAGCCGTATTCGAAGCGGTTCGGCACGAGATAGTCGATCTGCGCGCCGAACATCCGCAGGCCGCGCACCGCGACCGCGCAGGCCGTCGCGCCGTCGCAGTCGTAGTCGGCGACGACGAGCAGGCGCCGCTTGTCGGCGATCGCGTCGGCGAGCAGCGAAGCGGCGTCCGCGCAGCCCTTCAGTTCGGTGGGCGGGACGAGGCGCGCGAGCGCCGTTTCGATGTCGGCCGGCGACTGCACGCCGCGCGACGCGTACAGGCGTGCGAGGACGGGGTGCAGGCCGTGGCGCGCGAGCGCTTCTGCGTCGGCGGGGGCGACGGGGCGGGTAACGATCCGGGTCATACAGGTCTGGTTATTCGAACAGGGACGCCAGCGCGCGGCGGCGCCAGAACTTGCGCAGGTCGCCGCGCGTCGCGTGCAGCGTCACGGAGCTCGTGTCGCCGCACAGCGTGAAATCGACGCTCGCCAGCTCGCCGTTCTGCAGCGCGGCCAGCGCCGGCGCGAACCAGTCGCGCTCGAGCGCGGCGAGCGTGTCGTGCCAGCGCGCCCAGTCCTGTTCGATGAACGGGGTGGTCAGCGCCGGCAGCTCGACGAGCGTCGCGCCGGCGGCGGCGGGCAGCGCGCCGAACGCGGCTGGCGGCGCACCCGCGTCGGCTTGCGCCGCGCGCGCGAGGCCGAGCGCCGCGGGCGACGCGGACAGCACGCGCCCGAACGGCTTGCCGACCGGCTTCAGCGTGCCTTGCGCGTGGAACCAGATCGTATTGACGGCGGGCAGGCCGCGCGCCTCGCGGGCTTCGTTGACCGGATGCTGGAACCAGGCCATCTGCACCTCGTTCTGCAGCTTCATCCACATCCGCGAGCGTTCGCCGGTGCGCGCCTCGTGCGGCAGCCAGATCTCGATGTTGCGGCCGCTGGCGCGCAGCGGCGCGGCGCCGGCGAGGCGGGCGAGCTGTTCGCTCGACAGATACCAGCGCGACGGCTGCGGCGCTTCGAGCCGCACGCCGAGCTCCTCGATCAGCGGCCGCGCGACGGCCAGCAGCGCGGCCGCGTCGCCGTCGTCGAGCGCGAGGCTCGACGGATCGACGAGCACGAGGTGATCGTGCGCGATTTCGACGTGCACGGGTTCCACGCAGGCCCAGGCCTGCGTGCCCGGGTCGCCGCCGTCCGCCAGCAGCATGTAGGGCGCGAGCGGCGCTTCGTCGGCGGCGTTGCCCTGGGTCGCGCCGAACTGGCGGGCCAGCCAGCGCTCGTGCGGCAGCGTGCGCTGGAAGTCTTCGCCGGTCACGCGCTCGACGAGGCTCGCGCGGGCGAGCAACTTTTCGAGCGCGGGACTGTCCAGGGTGTGCAGGGACGAGGCCGCATCGGCCGCCGGCGGCAGCGCGAACGGAACGAGAAAATGGAGGCGTCGGTCGTGCATGATGGTGCGCATTGTATGGCAAACTGCGCGCGTGATCGGGCCGGCTGACGGCCCGATTGCGTCCGGCGACCGTTTTTTCGACCGCTCCCGGCCGGCGGGGCGCCGCCGGCCGGCGGTCCGGCCGCGGGCCGCTTCCCCGCCGTAACCAGCAGAAAGGATTCGCTTGAAACTTCCGTACGAATGGCAGATCGGCTGGCGCTACACGCGCGCCGGCAAACGCACGACCGGCAACGGCTTCATTTCCTTCATCGCCCTCGTTTCGATGCTCGGGATCGCGCTCGGCGTCGCGGCGCTGATCGTCGTGCTGTCGGTGATGAACGGCTTCCAGAAGGAGGTGCGCGACCGCATGCTGTCGGTGCTCGCGCACGTCGAGGTGTTCTCGCCGACCGGCTCGATGCCCGACTGGCAACTGACCGCGCAGGAAGCGCGCCGCAATCACGAGGTGATCGGCGCGGCGCCGTACGTCGACGCGCAGGCGCTGCTCACGCGCCAGGACGCGGTGAGCGGCGTGATGCTGCGCGGCGTCGAGCCGTCGCTCGAGCCGCAGGTGTCGGACATCGGCAAGGACATGAAGGCGGGCCAGTTGAGCGCGCTCGTACCCGGCCAGTTCGGCATCGTGCTCGGCGACGCGCTCGCCGGCAACCTCGGCGTGACGGTCGGCGACAAGGTCACGCTCGTCGCGCCCGAAGGCACGATCACGCCGGCCGGCATGATGCCGCGGCTCAAGCAGTTCACGGTCGTCGGCGTGTTCGAGTCGGGCCACTACGAATACGACAGCACGCTCGCGATGATCAACATCCGCGACGCGGAGGCGCTGTTCCGGATGACGGCGCCGACCGGCGTGCGGCTGCGGCTCACCGACATGCAGAAGGCGCCGCAGGTCGCGGTCGAACTGTCGCATACGCTGTCGGGCAGCCTGTACATCCGCGACTGGACCCAGCAGAACAAGACGTGGTTCTCGGCCGTGCAGATCGAGAAGCGGATGATGTTCATCATCCTCACGCTGATCATCGCGGTGGCCGCATTCAACCTCGTGTCGTCGCTCGTGATGACCGTGACCAACAAGCAGGCCGACATCGCGATCCTGCGCACGCTCGGCGCGCAGCCGGGCTCGATCATGAAGATCTTCGTCGTGCAGGGCGTGACGATCGGCTTCGTCGGCACCGCGACGGGCGTCGCGCTCGGCTGCCTGATCGCGTGGAGCATTCCGTGGCTGATCCCGATGATCGAGCATCTGTTCGGCGTGCAGTTCCTGCCGCCGTCGGTGTACTTCATCAGCGAGCTGCCGTCCGAGCTCGTCGCGAGCGACGTGATCAGGATCGGCCTCATCGCGTTCGCGCTGTCGGCCGTCGCGACGCTCTATCCGAGCTGGCGCGGCGCGAAGGTGAAGCCGGCGGAGGCGCTCCGCTATGAATGACCGCGCGACCGCGTTCGCGGATTCACGACAACCCATCAGACAGGATTCGGCAGGTATGCAGGAATACGTGCTTCAGGCGCGCGGGATCACGAAGGCGTTCGTGCAGGGCGGCTTCAACGTGCAGGTGCTCAACAACACCGAGCTGACGGTGCGGCGCGGCGAGAAGCTCGCGGTGGTGGGCGCGTCCGGTTCGGGCAAGAGCACGTTGCTGCACGTGCTGGGTGGCCTCGATGAACCGAGCGCGGGCGAGGTGTCGCTGCTCGGCAAGCCGTTTACGCAGCTCGCCGAGCGCGAGCGCAACGAGCTGCGCAATCACGCGCTCGGCTTCGTCTACCAGTTCCATCACCTGTTGCCGGAATTCACCGCGCTCGACAACGTCGCGATGCCGCTGCGCATCCGCCGGATGACCACCGAGGACGCGCGCGAGCAGGCACAGGCGATGCTCGAGCGTGTCGGTCTCGGCCCGCGTGCGAAACACCGGCCGGGCGAGCTGTCGGGCGGCGAACGCCAGCGTGTCGCGATCGCGCGCGCACTGGTGACGAAGCCGGCGTGCGTACTCGCCGACGAACCGACCGGGAACCTCGACGGCGGGACGGCCGATACGGTGTTCAACCTGATGCTCGAATTGTCCGAGACGCTCGAAACGAGTTTCGTGATCGTCACGCACGATCCCGAGCTCGCCGCGCGCTGCGACCGCATCATGCGCCTGCGCGACGGCGTGCTGTACGAGGAGCCGGCGCTGCCGGTGTAAACGAACGTCCGCGCCGGGCTGCCGGTTGGTTCCGGCGCGGCAACCCGGGCGCAGGAAAGCCGACATGTGGATCGATACGCATTGCCATCTCGATGCCGCCGAATTCGACGCCGACCGCGACGCGGTCGCGCAGGCGGCGCGTGCGGCCGGCGTGTCGCGCATCGTGATCCCGAGCGTCGGGCGCGACAATTTCACGACGGTGCGCGAGCTGGCGCAGCGCACGCCGGGCGCGGTTTATGCGCTCGGCATCCATCCGATGTTCACGCCGCATGCGCACGATGCGGATCTCGACCGGCTGCGCATGGAGATCGAGGCGAGCATCGACGATCCGCGCTTCGTCGCGATCGGCGAAATCGGTCTCGACTACTTCGTGCCGGGCCTCGACGAAGGCCGGCAGCAATTCTTCTATCAGGGGCAGCTCAAGCTCGCGCGCGAATTCGACTTGCCGGTGCTGTGCCACGTGCGCAAGTCGCAGGACCGCGTGCTCGCCGGGCTGCGCCGCTTCGGCGTGCGGCGCGGCATCGCGCATGCGTTCAACGGCAGTTTCCAGCAGGCCGATGCGTATCTCGCGCAAGGGCTGCATCTCGGCTTCGGCGGCAACGTGACCTTCGCGCGCGCGTTGCAGATTCGCCGGCTCGCGACGCAATTGCCGGCCGAATCGATCGTCGTCGAGACGGACGCACCCGACATCGCGCCCGAATGGGCGTACAAGTCCCGCAACGCGCCCGACCAGGTGCCGCGCATCGGCGAAGTGCTCGCCGCGCTGCGCGGGACCGACGCGCACGCCCTGTCCCTATCCACAACGGCTAACGCGCTCGCCGCGCTGCCGCGCCTCGCGCTTTCGTCCGCATAATCGTTGCCGGCAGGCGCCGGATTGGCAACGGCGGCGCCGAATGGACGAGGAGGCGCGATGCGCGTGTGGTGGATCGCGTTCGCGCTCGGCGTCGTCGTGCTGCAGCGGCAGGCGGCGTTGCCGGGCGCGGGCGCCTGGGTGGCCGGCGCGATCGTGCTCGTGGTGGGCGGCGCGTCGTTCGCATGGTGCGCGCGACGCCGCCGGACCCGCGCGACCCGCGCGCTGCGCTGGATGCTCTGCGCGAGCGCGGCATGTGCGATCGGCTTCGGCTATGCAGCCGCACGCGCCGAGTGGCGGCTGCGCGATAGTCTTCCGGTCGAGCGGGAAGGGCGCGACATCGTCGTGACGGGCGTCATCCGCGGGTTGCCGGTGATCGACGACACGGGCGCGCGGCTGCTGCTCGCGGTCGAATCGAACGAGGCGGGGTTGGCCCGTTTCCCGCCGCTGATCCGGTTGTCGTGGGGCACGTACGGCTCGCAGGCGGCACGCGATGCGATTCCCGCGTTGCGCGCCGCGCAGCGCTGGCGCCTGGTCGTGCGTCTGAAGCGTCCGCATGCCGAGGCCAACCCCGGCGTGCGCGACAGCGAGGCGGCATGGCTGGCCGCCGGCATTCGTGCGATCGGCTACGTCGCGGCGCCGCCGCGCTCGGCGCTGCTCGATGCGCGCGCATCGGGGTGGCATGCGTCGATCGACCGGTTGCGCGACGCGCTGCGTACGCGTATCGGCGAAGTGCTGGGCAGCGATGCGCGTCATCGCGGCATCGTCACCGCGCTCGCGGTCGGCGATCAATCGGGCATCGGCGACGACGACTGGCGCGTGCTGCGCAATACGGGCACGAGCCATCTGGTCGCGATCTCGGGCCTGCATGTCGGGCTCGTCGGCGCGATCGCGGGCGGGATCGTGTCGATGGTCTGGCGTCGCTTGCGCTGGCGCGGACGAACCGCGGCGCTCATGATGCCGGCACCCTATGTGGCGTCTGTCGCGGCACTGACGGCTGCCGCCGGCTATGCGGCGCTCGCCGGTTTCAACGTGCCGGCGCAGCGCGCGTGGTGGATGATCGCGGCCGGCGCGGCTGCGTTTCTCGCCGGACGCAGCGTGCCGACCTCCGCGGTGCTGTGCGCGGCGCTCGGCGGCGTGCTGCTTGCCGATCCGTGGGCCGTGCTGTCGGCCGGGTTCTGGCTGTCGTTCGGTGCGGTCGCGGCGATTCTGATGGCCGTGGCGGGCTGGCGTGCGGTGCGCGAATTCGACGGCGGCGGCGATGGCGATGATGGCACGATCGATGGCGCCGCAATGACCGGTCGCCGGGGCCGGCTGCGCGCATGGCGTGCGCGCGTCATGCGCCGTATCGGCGAGGCAGCGCGCGTGCAGTACGCGGTGACGATCGGCCTCGCGCCGCTGACGGCCGCGTGGTTCGCGCAGATGTCGGTCTCGGGCCCCGTCGGCAATGCGTTTGCGATTCCGTGGGTCAGCTCGGTCGTGACGCCAATCGTGCTGGCCGGTATCGGATTGCCCGCACCGCTCGACGCGTATGCGTTCCGGCTCGCGCATGCGGCGCTCGAACCGATGATGGCGCTGCTCGGGCATCTCGCCGACTGGCCGGCAGGCGTGCTCTGGCTGCGCATGCCCGACTGGCCGGTGCTGGCGCTCGCATGCGTGGGCGTGGCCTGGGCGCTGATGCCGCGCGGCTGGCCGCTGCGCTGGGCGGCGCCGCTCACGTGGCTGCCGCTTGTCGCGCCGGCGCCCGATGCGCCGTCGCCGGGCGGCTTCCGGCTGACCGTGCTCGATGTCGGGCAGGGCGCGTCGGTGCTGGTCGAGACCGCGCGCCGGGTCTTGCTGTTCGATGCGGGGCCGGGGGCGGAGTCGACCCATGCCGGCGCGCGGATTGTCGCGCCGGCGTTGCGGGCGCGCGCAATCCGGACGATCGATTCGCTCGTGCTCAGCCATGCGGACGCCGATCACACGGGCGGCGCGGCCGCCGTTTATGCGGCAACCGAAGTCCGCCAGGTGCTCGCCGGCATTGCGTCGCCGCACCGGCTGTGGCGCGACGCGGAAGCGGCCGGCGTGACCGATCGCCTGCGTTGCGCGGCCGGGCAGCGCTGGATATGGGACGGCGTCGTCTTCACGATGCTCTGGCCGCCGGGCGAGGCGCGATCGGGCTCGTCGAACGGACAGTCGTGCGTGCTGCGCGTCGACGCGGGCGGCACGTCCGCGCTGCTGACGGGCGACATCGAGGCGCGCGCCGAACGCCGGCTCGTGGCCGACGCGCACGACGCGCTGGCCGCGCAGATCCTCGTCGTTGCGCACCACGGCAGCCGCACGTCGTCGGTCGAGCCTTTCCTCGATTCGGTCGGGCCGCGCGTCGCGGTATTTCCTGTAGGCTATCGCAATCGCTTCGGGCATCCGCACCGGACGGTCCTGGCGCGCTACGAAGCGCGCGGGATCCCGCTGCCGCGTACCGATCGCGACGGGGCCGTACGGTTCGACATCGCGCCCGATGGCGGCAGCTTCGTGTTCGAGCGTTATCGCGATGCGCAGCGGCGGTACTGGATGGATCGGTGACGGCGCGTGCAGGGAAGAACGTGGCGCCGCGCGGCGAAGCACGGCTGCGGCCGGATGCGACGCACGGCGCCGGGGCACGTGCCGAAACCCCGGCCCCGGTCGACCGCGAAGCATGGGACGGGAGTCGGTGTTGAATTGCCCGTTCCCGTCGACAAAGGAGACATCGGCTTTTGAAGGACATCCTCCATTTCTCGCATGCGAACGGTTTTCCGGCATCGACGTACCGGACGATCTTCGCCGAACTGGCCGACGACTACGAACTGCGCTACATCGAGCGCATCGGTCACGATCGCCGCTACCCGGTGACGCGCGACTGGCCGCATCTCGTCGAGCAACTGCTCGACGACATCGGCAGCCGCTACGAGCGCCCGGTGTGGCTCGTCGGCCATTCGCTCGGCGGTTACCTGTCGCTGATGGCCGCGCTGAAAAAGCCGCAATGGGTGCGCGGCGTGGTGATGATCGATTCCCCGATCATCGCGGGCTGGCGCGCCGGCGCGCTGCGCGCGAGCCAGTGGGCGGGGCTCGACGAGCGGCTGTCGCCGGCCGCGGCGACCCGCAACCGGCGCACGCGCTGGGTCAGCCGCGATGAGGTGTGGCGGCACTTTCACGACAAGCCGGCGTTCGCGCGCTGGGACGAACGGATGCTGTCCGACTACATCGATCACGGCATTCCGCAGGCGGGCGCCGACGGCGAACGCGCGCTTGCCTTCGACCGGCAGGTCGAATACCTGATCTACCGGACGTTGCCGCACACGCTCGGCCCGCGGCTCGCGCACGGCTCGCCGGTGCCGCTCGGCTTTCTCGCCGGCACGCGCTCGCGCGAAGTGCGCCAGGTCGGGCTCGATGCGACGCGGCGCGCGGCGCGCGGGCGCATCGAATGGCTCGACGGCAGCCACCTGTTCCCGATGGAGCGGCCGATCGAGACGGCCCGCGCGTTGCAGCGGATGCTGAATTCGCTGAAAGCGGAAGAGGGCGGCCTGCCGCGCGACGGCGTGGCGCTCGCGAAGCGCGCCTGACGCATCGTCCCGCGGGTGCGGTTGCACCGACCGGCCGGCCGGTTCGCCCGGGCGCGCAAGGCCGGTGCGGCGCCGCGCGAAGGGGCGGGATCATCGCGTCAATTGCTGAGAGAAGGGCGGGCTTTACGGTATAATCCGTTTTTCCCGCGAGCATCCAGCGATGACCAAATATGTTTTCGTCACCGGCGGCGTAGTTTCTTCCCTCGGCAAGGGTATTGCCGCCGCCTCTCTCGCCGCGATCCTCGAATCGCGCGGTCTGAAAGTCACCCTCCTCAAACTCGATCCCTACATCAACGTCGACCCCGGCACGATGAGCCCGTTTCAGCACGGCGAAGTGTTCGTGACGGAAGACGGGGCGGAGACTGACCTCGACCTCGGCCACTACGAGCGCTTCATCAGCACGAAGATGCGCAAGGCCAACAACTTCACGACCGGCCAGATCTACGAATCGGTGATCCGCAAGGAACGCCGCGGCGACTATCTCGGCAAGACCGTGCAGGTGATTCCGCACATCACGAACGAAATCCAGGCGTTCATCGAGCGCGGGGCGGCATCGGCCACCTGCGGCGAACCGGACGTCGCGATCGTCGAGATCGGCGGCACGGTCGGCGACATCGAGTCGCTGCCGTTCCTCGAAGCCGCGCGCCAGATGAGCCTGCGCCTCGGCCGCAACAGCGCGTGCTTCGTGCACCTGACGCTCGTGCCGTACGTCGCGACGGCCGGCGAGCTGAAGACGAAGCCGACCCAGCACAGCGTGCAGAAGCTGCGCGAGATCGGCATCCTGCCGCACGTGCTGCTGTGCCGTGCGGACCGCCGCATCCCCGACGACGAATCGAAGAAGATCTCGATGTTCTCGAACGTGCCCGAAGACGCCGTGATCTCGGTGTGGGACGCCGACAGCATCTACAAGATTCCGCAGATGCTGCACGACCAGGGCCTCGACCGGATCATCTGCGACGAGCTGAAGCTGTCGCCGAAGGACGCCGACCTGAGCATGTGGGCGGAACTCGTCGAGAAGCTCGAGAACCCGAAGCACGAAGTGACGATCGGCATGGTCGGCAAGTACGTCGATCTGACCGAATCGTACAAGTCGCTGATCGAAGCGCTGCGCCACGCGTCGCTGCACACGGCGACCAAGGTCAACATCGAGTACATCGACTCGGAAGAGGTCGAGACGAACGGCGTCGACAGCCTGAAGCATCTCGACGCCGTGCTGGTGCCGGGCGGTTTCGGCCGTCGCGGCACGGAAGGCAAGATCGCGGCGATCCGCTATGCGCGTGAAGCGAAGGTGCCGTACCTCGGCATCTGCCTCGGCATGCAGCTCGCGGTGATCGAGTTCGCGCGCGACGTCGTCGGCCTGAAGCAGGCGAACAGCACGGAATTCGATCCGGACACGCCGGAACGCGTGGTCGCGCTGATCACCGAGTGGTACGACCGCGAAGGCAAGGTCGAGATGCGCACCGAAGAGTCCGATCTCGGCGGCACGATGCGCCTCGGCTCGCAACGTTGCCCGATCAAGCCCGGCACGATGGCCGAGGAGATCTATGGCAAGGACGTGAACGAGCGCCATCGCCACCGTTATGAAGTCAATAACCGCTTCGTGCCCCAGCTCGAAGCCGGCGGCCTTATCATCAGCGCCCGTACCCCGAGCGAGGATCTGCCGGAAATGATGGAGCTGCCGCGTTCGATGCACCCGTGGTTCGTGGGCGTTCAGTTCCACCCGGAATTCACGTCCACGCCGCGTGATGGCCATCCTCTGTTCAAGTCGTTCGTCGAAGCTGCGCTCGCCAACAAGCAAGCGCGCGGAGTGAAAGCATGAAGCTGTGCGATTTCGAGGTCGGTCTCGACCAGCCTTTCTTCCTGATCGCGGGTACCTGCGTCGTCGAATCGGAGCAAATGACGATCGACACGGCCGGCCGCCTGAAGGAAATCTGCGAGAAGCTGAACGTTCCGTTCATCTACAAGTCGTCCTACGACAAGGCGAATCGCAGCTCGGGCAAGTCGTTTCGCGGCCTCGGAATGGACGAGGGGCTGCGGATCCTCGGCGAGGTGAAGCGCCAGCTCGGCCTGCCGGTGCTGACCGACGTGCACTCGATCGACGAGATCGAGCAGGTCGCGTCGGTCGTCGACGTGCTGCAGACGCCCGCGTTCCTGTGCCGCCAGACCGATTTCATCCATGCGTGCGCGCGCTCGGGCAAGCCCGTCAACATCAAGAAGGGCCAGTTCCTCGCGCCGCACGACATGAAGAACGTGATCGACAAGGCGCGCGACGCAGCACGTGAAGCCGGCCTGTCGGAAGACCGCTTCATGGCGTGCGAGCGCGGCGTTTCGTTCGGCTACAACAACCTCGTGTCCGACATGCGTTCGCTCGCGATCATGCGCGAGACGAGCGCGCCGGTCGTGTTCGACGCGACCCACTCGGTGCAGTTGCCGGGCGGGCAGGGCACGAGCTCGGGCGGCCAGCGCGAATTCGTGCCGGTGCTCGCGCGTGCGGCGGTCGCGACGGGCGTCGCGGGCCTGTTCATGGAGACGCACCCGAATCCGGCCGAAGCGAAGTCGGACGGCCCGAACGCGGTGCCGCTGAACCGGATGAGCGCGTTGCTGGAGACCCTCGTCACGCTCGACCAGGCGGTGAAGCGCAATCCGTTCCTGGAAAACGATTTCAACTAAAGATCGAATGAACCTGCGGCGGCTTTGCGCGTCTGTAGCGAAAGCGCTTCCGGCGTGCGTGCCGTCGCAGTTTGAAGAATCCATCGTCATTCTCAGAGGAAACCCATGAGTGCAATCGTAGATATCATCGGCCGCGAGATTCTGGATTCGCGCGGCAACCCCACCGTCGAATGCGACGTGCTGCTCGAATCGGGCACGATGGGCCGCGCGGCGGTTCCGTCGGGTGCGTCCACGGGCTCGCGTGAAGCCATCGAACTGCGCGACGGCGAAGCCGGCCGCTACAACGGCAAGGGCGTGCTGAAGGCAGTCGAGCACATCAACACCGAAATCTCCGAAGCCATCATGGGCCTCGACGCGTCGGAACAGGCGTTCCTCGACAAGACGCTGCTCGAGCTGGACGGCACCGACAACAAGTCGCGCCTCGGCGCGAACGCGATGCTGGCCGTGTCGATGGCCGTCGCGAAGGCCGCTGCCGAAGAGGCCGGCCTGCCGCTGTACCGCTATTTCGGCGGTTCGGGTGCGATGCAACTGCCGGTGCCGATGATGAACATCGTCAACGGCGGCGCGCACGCGAACAACAGCCTCGACATTCAGGAATTCATGATCGTTCCGGTCAGCCAGCCGACGTTCCGTGAAGCACTGCGTTGCGGCGCGGAAGTGTTCCACGCGCTGAAGAAGATCCTGAGCGACCGCGGCATGAGCACCGCAGTCGGCGATGAAGGTGGCTTCGCACCGAACTTCGGCAGCAACGACGAGTGCCTGTCGACGATCCTGCAGGCGATCGAGAAGGCCGGCTACCGTGCGGGCGAAGACGTGCTGCTCGCGCTCGATTGCGCGGCGTCCGAGTTCTACCACGACGGCAAGTACCAGCTCGCGGGCGAAGGCCTGCAGCTGTCGTCGGCCGAATTCACCGACTATCTCGCGACGCTCGCCGACAAGTTCCCGATCGTGTCGATCGAAGACGGCATGCACGAAAGCGACTGGGACGGCTGGAAGCTGCTGACCGACCGCCTCGGCAAGAAGGTGCAGCTGGTCGGCGACGACCTGTTCGTCACGAACACGCGCATCCTGAAGGAAGGCATCGAGAAGGGCATCGCCAACTCGATCCTGATCAAGATCAACCAGATCGGCACGCTGACCGAAACGTTCGCGGCCATCGAGATGGCGAAGCGCGCGGGCTACACGGCCGTGATCTCGCACCGCTCGGGCGAAACGGAAGATTCGACGATCGCGGACATCGCGGTCGGCCTGAACGCCGGTCAGATCAAGACGGGTTCGCTGTCGCGCAGCGACCGCATCTCGAAGTACAACCAGTTGCTGCGCATCGAGGAAGATCTCGGCGATATCGCGAGCTACCCGGGCAAATCGGCTTTCTATAACCTGCGCTAACGCGCTACTATCGGGTTCGTCATCTCGACGCCGCTCTGTGCATGTCGCGCGGAGCGGCGCTTCTTATATCTGCGTTTCTTACATGCGGCTTGTCACTGTCGTCCTGATTGCCTTGCTGGCGCTCATTCAGTACCCCCTATGGTGGGGACACGGCGGCTGGCTGCGGGTGCACGAATTGCGTCAGCAGCTTGACGACCAGCTCCAGAAGAATGCGGACGAGAAATTACGCAACGAGCGGATCGCCGGCGAAGTGCAGGATCTGCAAAGCGGCACCGCGGCCATCGAGGAGCGTGCGCGCTACGAGATGGGCATGGTGAAGGACGGCGAAGTATTCGTGCAGTTCGTGTCGCCGAACGCGCCGGCCGGCCCGCTGAACAACGCGCCTGCAAGCACGTCGATACGCGCGGACGTATCTGCGGCGCCCGTGCGCGTCGTGCCGAACCCTCAGCCGATGGCGAGATCGCCGCGGCATCACGGCGAGAAGGGCAAGGCCGCTCATCATTGAGCGCAGCAGTCCGAACCATTGAAAAAGCGCGGGAAATACCGCGCTTTTTTATTTCCTGGCAGTCGTCAATCGACCGGGCGAAGCATTACCACCACCCGCCCGGATAGCCGTAACCGTAGCCGATGCCGGTTCCCCACCGGTTTCCCCATCCGCCGTAATAGCCGCCATAGATCGTCATGGGCGGCGGCGAGTAATACGCCCACGCGCGTGCGGCCGCCTCGGCCGCCATTGCGTTGTTCTGTTCGCGCAGCACCTGCTTGTCGATCTCGTCGTAGCGTTTGCGCTCGGCGCTCGACAATGCGGGCGGCTGCCCGCCCGATGCGCCCGGTTCGGGCAGGCGGCTCAGGATCGTGGACGTGGGCTGGACCGCGCAGCCGGCGAGCGCGAGCGTGCCGGCGACGACACCGGTCAGGACGACGGAGCGGAACGGGTAATCCATGCATTTCTCCAGCAGCGCGCCGACGACGGGAAGCGGCTTGCGCCGAAGGGCGGGCCTGCGGCGCCTGAGCCGTGCGTACGACGCTCGTGCGTCATTATGCGCCCGCACCCGCATCGCAGGCACGGGCGCGCGCGTCAGTGACGCTGCTCGGTCGCGGGCGTGATGCCGGTCGCGAGCTCCGGTGCGGCGAACAACTGCGCGACGTCGACCGGATCGAACTCGTAGCGCTGGTTGCAGAACTCGCAGTGGATTTCGACGTGGCCGCGCTCGACGATCACGCTGTCGACTTCGTCGCGGCCGAGCATGCGCAGCATCGCGCCGACCTTCTCGCGCGAGCACGAGCACTGGAAGCGCGCGCCGGTCGGCTCGAAGTGCTGCACGTTTTCCTGCCAGAACAGCCGCCGGAACACGACTTCCGGTTCGACCTCGAGCAGTTCCTTCGCGGACAGCGTGCTGCCGAGCGTGCAGACGCGCTCCCACGTGTCGGCGTCCGTCTCGGCGTTGCGCGGCACGATGCCGCCGTCGCCCGGCAGCTTCTGCAGCAGCATGCCGACCGCGCGGTCGCGATCGGCCGCGAGCCACAGCCGCGTGTCGAGCTGCTCCGAGTGGTGCATGTAATGCTCGAGCACCTGCGAAACCGATTCGTGCGGGCCGTCGACGCCGTTCAGCGGCACGATGCCCTGGTAGGGTTGCTGGCCCGGCAGCTTGTCGGCCGGATCGAGCGTGATCACGCAACGGCCGTGGCCGCTCGCGTTGACGAGCGACGCGAAGCTCGTGTCGTCGCCGATCGTCTGGGCCGAGTCACCGGCGAACTTGGCCGTGGCCCGCATCGACAGATCCGAGCTGCACTGGACGACCAGCATCTGGACCGGCCCGTCGCCGAAGATCTGCATGATCAGGGTGCCGTGAAATTTCAGGTTCGCGGACAGCAGCGCGCACGCGGCCATCATCTCGCCGAGCACGGTGCGCACCGGGGCAGGGTAGTCGCGGCGCGTGAGCACCTCTTGCCACGTGTTGCGCAGCGAAACGATCTCGCCGCGCACCGGTGCCGAATTGAACATGAATTTCTGTAACTGGTCGCTCACTCTTCTTCCTTGAAATCCGCGCGAATCACCCGATCCGCACGAGTTGCTCCTTGAAATGCGCACGCCGCTCGACGTACGTCTTCGCATTTGCGCGCAGCCGCGCGATGTCGTCTGCCGACAGCTCACGCACGACTTTCGCCGGTGCGCCGAGAATCAGCGAGTTGTCCGGGAACGTCTTGCCTTCCGTCACGACCGCGCCGGCACCTACCAGACAGTTGCGGCCGATGACCGCTCCATTCAAGACCACCGCCTGAATGCCGATCAGCGAACCCTCGCCGATCGTGCACCCGTGCAGCATCGCCTGATGCCCGATCGTCACGTTTTCGGCAATCGTCAGAGGAAAGCCGGGGTCCGTATGCAATACCGCGCCTTCCTGGACGTTGCTGCCGACACCGACGGTGATCGTTTCGTTGTCGCCGCGGATCGTCGCGCCGAACCAAACGCTTGCATTTTCCTCGAGCACGACCTTGCCGATGATGGCCGCCGTATCGGCGACGAATACGCTTTCGTGGATCGTCGGGGCCGTATCGCCCAGTTTGTAGATCGTCACGGAGTCTCCTGGTCTCTTCGATGATGGGCGCCGGTAGAATGGCGCGTCTGGCGTGCCCGGCGCATTGCGTCGCGGCACAAACGCATATTGTAAACCGTCGCGTGCGTGCGCTCCCGCGATGCGCGCGGGCGGTGTTCCGGTTTGATGAACATGGCGTCTTTTTCTTTCTCTGCCGCGCCGGCCTGCGTGCGCCGCGCCGCGCTCGACGCGCTGCAGATGTCCGAGCCGGCCGCGAAGGCCGTGCAGGTCCGCGCGCTGTACGACGCATTGCTGGCCGGACGGGCCGCGATCTCGCCGCGGCTCGACCTGAGCGAGCCGGCCGGGCTGCCCGGCCGCCCGGCGCGCCCGCCGCTCGTCGAGCCGCGCCAGCTCGAGCGGCGCAGCATGCGCTCGCCCGCCGGGCGCGCGGTGTTGCTGCACGCGCTCGCCCATATCGAATTCAACGCAATCAACCTCGCGCTCGACGCCGTGTGGCGCTTTCGCGGGCTGCCGGACGCTTTTTATGCGGACTGGCTGAAGGTCGCGGCCGAGGAGGCCTATCACTTCACGCTGCTGTCCGACCGGCTCGTCGCGTTCGGACATGGGTACGGCGACTTTCCCGCCCACAACGGACTGTGGGACATGTGCGAACGGACCAAGGCCGACGTGCTCGCGCGCATGGCGCTCGTGCCGCGCACGCTCGAGGCGCGCGGGCTCGACGCGTCGCCGCCCATTCGCGCGCGGCTCGTGCAGGCGGGCGACGATGCATCGGCGGCGATTCTCGATGTGATCCTGCGCGACGAAATCGGCCATGTCGCGATCGGGAACCGCTGGTTCCGGCACCTGTGCGACGAGGCGGGGCGCGATCCGGTGCCGGCCTACCGCGAGCTCGCCGCGCAATACCACGCGCCGCGGCTGCGTGGTCCGTTCAATTTCGACGCGCGCCGCACGGCGGGATTCGAACAGGCGGAGTTGGACGAACTGGCCGCGCAGGATGGCGCGGACGCGGGAGCCGGAAAGACCGCGGACTAGTGTGACTGCCGGCCCGCCCGACGGCTGTTGTCGGCGTTCGGGCACCGCGTTTCATCGCGTCTCGGGCGCGTTGCCGCTAGAGACCCGCCTCCACTGTCGAGTGCCGGAACGAAAACGCCGCCGCTATAATCGAACGACCATTCTTTTTTCTGGCGACTGCAATGAATGCCTCGAGTTCTGTTTCCGATTTCGTCACGGTCCGCGGCGTCCGGCTGCATGTGCGACGCTGGGGCCGGCCTGACGCGCCGACGCTCTTCATGCTGCACGGCTGGATGGACGTCGCGGCATCGTTTCAGTTCGTCGTCGACGCGCTCGCCGGCGACTGGCAGGTGATCGCGCCGGATGCGCGCGGCTTCGGCCTGTCCGACTGGCCGGTCGCGCGGCAGGGTGGCGGCCATTACTGGTTCCACGAGTACCTGGGCGATCTCGACGCGCTGCTGGACCACTATGCGCCGACCGGCGAAGTCAACCTGGTCGGGCACAGCATGGGGGCGAACGTCGTGTGCCTGTACGCGGGCGCACGGCCGGAGCGGGTGCGGCGCGTGGTCGATCTCGAAGGGTTTGGGCTTGCGCCGGCGCGCGCCGAGCAGGCGCCGCGCCGGCTGCGCGGCTGGCTCGACGAGCTGCGCGAGCCGCCGGTGCTGCGCCCGTACGCGTCGCTCGACGAGGTGGCGGCCCGGCTGACCAAGACCAATCCGCGGCTCGATCCGCGTCGCGCCGCGTTTCTCGCCGCTCACTGGTCGAAGCGTGGCGACGACGGCCTGTATCACCTGCTGGCGGACCCGGCGCACAAGATGGCGGGCCCGATGCTGTACCGGCTCGACGAGGTGATGGCCGTCTGGACGAAGGTGCGCGCGAAGGTGCTGCACGTCGAGGCGGTCAATTCGCCGACGCTCGCGTACCTTGCCGGCGACATCCCGCTGCCGGAGTTCAAGGCGCGCTTCGGCGCGTTCCCGGACTGGCGTGAAAAGCTCGTCGAAGATGCCGGTCACATGGTCCATCACGACCAGCCCGAGCAGATCGCGGCGCTGATCGAGGCGTTCTGCGCATAGGCCGGCGGCGGCAGCGGCGGGGCAGGCGGGCGGCGGAATTGCCGCGTTGCAGTAGAATGAAGCTTCACCTGCCATACCGACAATGAACGCTGATCTCCACTGCCATTCGAATGTGTCCGACGGGTTGCTGTCGCCTGCCGACGTCGCGCGCCGCGCCCATGCCGGCGGCGTGACCCTGTGGGCGCTGACCGACCACGACGAAATCGGCGGCCAGGCGGTGGCGCGAAGCGAGGCGGAAGCGCTCGGGATGCGTTACCTGAGCGGCGTCGAGATTTCGGTCACGTGGGCATCGCGCACCGTGCACATCGTCGGGCTGAACATCGATCCTTCGAACCCGACGCTCGTCGACGGCCTTTATCGCACGCGCCACGGCCGCGCCGGGCGTGCGCAGGCGATCGCCGCGCAGCTCGAGACGCTCGGCATTCCGGGCGCGTATGAAGGCGCGCTGAAGTACGTATCGAATCCCGACCTGATCTCGCGCACCCACTTCGCGCGCTTTCTCGTCGAGAACGGCCACGCCGCATCGACCTCCGACGTATTCGACCGCCTGCTCGGCGACGGCAAGCCCGGTTTCGTCCCGCACCGCTGGGCGACGCTGCCCGACGCGGTTGCCTGGATCCGCGCCGCGGGCGGCGAGGCCGTGGTCGCGCATCCGGGCCGCTATCGCTATACGCCGGTCGAATTCGACGCATTCTTCGGCGAATTCATCGATCTCGGCGGCCGCGCGATCGAGGTCATCACGGGCAGCCACACGCCCGACCAGTACCGCGAATACGCGGACGTCGCGCGCCGCTTCGGCTTCGAAGTGTCGCGCGGCTCGGATTTTCATGCGCCGGGCGAGGGCCGTATCGAGCTCGGCAGCCTGCCGCCGTTGCCGCCCGACCTGAAACCGGTCTGGGAGCGCTGGCTCTGATCCGAATCGGCCGTCCGCCGTTCGTGTTGCCGTCGCGCGCGCATCCGACTCTTCCCTCTTTACGTATCCCCCATGTCCCAGTTCTTCAGGATTCATCCGGATAATCCGCAGCCGCGCCTGATCAATCAGGCCGCGGAGATCGTCAACAAGGGCGGCGTCATCGCGATGCCGACCGATTCGAGCTATGCGCTCGCGTGCCATCTCGACGACAAGGATGCGGTCGAACGGGTGCGCCGCATCCGCGGCCTCGACGAGAAGCAGCACCTGTCGCTGCTCGTGCGCGACCTGTCGGAGCTGGCCAATTTCGCGATGGTGGACAACCGCCAGTACCGGCAGATCAAGTCGGTGACGCCGGGCCCGTACGTATTCATCCTGCAGGCGACGAAGGAAGTGCCGCGCCGGCTGTCGCACCCGTCGCGCAAGACGATCGGGCTGCGCGTGCCGGATCACGCGATCACGCTCGCGCTGCTCGAGTCGCTCGGCCAGCCGCTGCTCGGTACGACGCTGATCCTGCCGCCCGACGACGAGCCGCTCAACGACCCTGACGACATTCGCGCGCGGCTCGAGAAGCAGGTCGATCTCGTGATCGACGGTGGCGCATGCCCGCGCGAGCCGTCGACGGTGATCGACCTGACGGGCGACGAGCCGCAACTCGTGCGCGCGGGGCGCGGCGCACTCGAACCGTTCGGCCTTTCGGCCGCGTAAGCGCGCCGTTCATTTTTTGCGCGAGTGCGCTTGTTACAATAACGCGATATGGATGCTTCCCTGATACAGACCATCGCCGTCTACGCGCTGCCTGTGATCTTCGCGATCACGCTGCACGAGGCCGCGCACGGCTACGCCGCGCGCCTGCTCGGCGACAACACCGCCTACATGATGGGGCGCGTGTCGTTCAACCCGATGCGCCACATCGATCCGGTCGGCACGATCGCGATCCCGCTCGCGATGTATTTCCTGACCGGCGGCGCCTTCCTGTTCGGCTATGCGAAGCCGGTGCCGGTGTCGTTCGGCAACCTGCGCGATCCGCGCTGGGGCAGCCTGTGGGTGTCGCTCGCGGGCCCCGCGTGCAATTTCGTGCAGGCGCTGATCTGGGGCGTGCTGAGCGTCGTGCTTGCCGCGACCGGCATCGACGAACCGTTCTTCACGCGGATGGCCTATGCCGGCGTCAGCGCCAACCTCGTGCTCGGCGTGCTGAACCTGTTCCCGCTGCCGCCGCTCGACGGCGGCCGCATTCTGGCGGCGCTGCTGCCGCCGAAGCAATCGATCGCGCTGTCGCGCATCGAGCCGTACGGTTTCATCATCGTCCTCGTGCTGGTCGCGACGGGCGTGCTGACGAACTTCTGGCTGCGTCCGCTCGTGAACGCCGCTGCGGGCATCCTGAGTGCCATCCTGTCTCCCTTCGCCTCGCTTTTCTAACGACAATCATGTTCCCAGATCGTATTTTCTCCGGCATGCGACCCACCGGGTCGCTGCACCTCGGCCACTACCACGGCGTGCTGAAAAACTGGGTGAAGCTGCAGTCCGAGTACCCGTGTTTCTTCTGCGTGGTCGACTGGCATGCGCTGACGACGCACTACGAAACGCCCGAGGTCATCGAGAAGAACGTATGGGACGTGCTGATCGACTGGCTCGCGTCCGGCATCGATCCGGCGCAGGCGACGCTGTTCATCCAGAGCAAGGTGCCCGAGCATGCGGAGCTCGCGCTGCTGCTGGGCATGAGCACGCCGCTCGGCTGGCTCGAACGCGTGCCGACCTACAAGGAGCAGATGGAGAAGCTGAAGGACAAGGATCTGTCGACCTACGGCTTCCTCGGCTACCCGGTGCTGATGGCGGCCGACATCCTGCTGTATCGCGGCTCGCTCGTGCCGGTCGGTGAAGACCAGGTGCCGCACGTCGAGATGACGCGCGAGATCGCGCGCCGCTTCAACTACCTGTACGGCCGCGAGCCGGGCTTCGAGGAGAAGGCGCTCGAAGCCGCGAAGAAGCTCGGCGGCAAGCGCGCGAAGCTTTATCACGAGCTGCGCAATGCATACCAGCAGGAGGGCGACGACGAGGCGCTCGAACAGGCGCGCGCGATGCTGCAGGAATCGCAGAGCCTGTCGATGAGCGACCGCGAGCGCCTGTTCGGCTACCTCGAGGGCGCGCGCAAGATCATCCTGGTCGAGCCGCAGGCACTGCTGACCGAAGCGTCGCGGATGCCGGGCCTCGACGGCCAGAAGATGTCGAAGTCGTACGGCAACACGATCGGCCTGCGCGAAGACGCGGAGACGATCACGAAGAAGGTCCGCACGATGCCGACCGATCCGGCGCGCGTGCGCCGCACCGATCCGGGCGACCCCGACAAGTGCCCGGTGTGGCAGCTCCATCAGGTCTATACCGACGAAGCGACGCACGACTGGGTGCAGAAGGGCTGCCGTTCGGCGGGCATCGGCTGCCTCGACTGCAAGCAGCCGGTCGTCGAAGGGATCCTGCGCGAACAGCAGCCGATGCTCGAGCGCGCGCAGAAGTACATGGACGATCCGTCGCTGCTGCGCGCGATCGTCGCGGACGGCTGCGACAAGGCGCGCAAGCACGCGGTCGAGACGATGCGCGACGTGCGCGACGCGATGGGCCTGTCGTACACCTGAGCGGACGGCATGCGCGAACCTGTCATTGCCGCCGCGGGCGGCCACGTCGCCCAGACCGAGCCGTCGCGCTGGGTCGCCCGGTGGTCCGGGCTCGTTCCGGCAGGCGGCGCGGTGCTCGACGTTGCCGCGGGCGGCGGCCGCCACGCACGCTGGTTCGCGTCGCGCGGGCATCCGGTCGTTGCAGTCGACCGCGACCCGGCCGCGCTCGCCGCATTGCGCGCGATGCCCGGCGTCGACGTGCGCGATGCCGACCTCGAGGGCGCGCCATGGCCGCTGCCGGCCGAGCAGTCGTTTTCGGCCGTGATCGTCACCCATTATCTGCATCGTCCGCTCTGGCCCCATCTGCTTGATGCACTGGCGCCAGGCGGCGTGCTGATCTACGAAACCTTCGCGCAAGGAAACGAAACGGTCGGCAAACCGTCCAATCCCGCGTTCCTGCTCGCTCCTGGCGAGTTGCTGGACGCGGTGCGCGGCCGCCTGCGGGTGGTCGCGTACGAGGACGGCTTCGTCGCCGCGCCGCGCGAGGCATTCGTTCAGCGCATCTGCGCAGTACGCGAGGGCGCGACCCCGACGGCGGGGGCGGGAATTCCACGTTACGAACTGCCCGGCTAATCCGCTACAATCTCAACGTTTACCGGTACATCAATCAATCGCGTTTCATGGCTAACGGCACCCAAGACGGCATTCAAATCCGCGGCAGCATCCCCGCGATCGTCACCCCGATGCTCGAAGACGGCAGTCTCGATCTGCCGGCGTTCCGCAAACTGATCGACTGGCATATCGCGGAAGGCACCGATGCGCTTGTCGTGGTCGGCACGAGCGGCGAGTCGGCAACGCTCAGCGTCGAGGAGCACATCCTGATGATCCGCACGGCGGTCGAGCATGCGGCGAAGCGCATTCCGATCATCGCCGGCGCGGGCGGCAACTCGACGGCGGAGGCAATCGAGCTGACAAAGCACGCGAAGGCCGTCGGCGCCGACGCGACGCTGCAGGTCGTGCCTTACTACAACAAGCCCACGCAGGAAGGGATGTACCGGCACTTCAAGACGATCGCGGAAGCGGTCGACCTGCCGGTGATCCTGTACAACGTGCCGGGCCGTACGGTTGCCGATATGGCGCACGAGACGACGCTGCGCCTCGCGCAGGTGCCGGGCATCATCGGTGTGAAGGAAGCGACGGGCAACATCGATCGCGCCGCACACCTGATCAAGGCCGCGCCGAAGCATTTCGCGATCTACAGCGGCGACGATCCGACCGCGATCGCGCTGATGCTGCTCGGCGGCCACGGCAATATTTCGGTGACGGCAAACGTCGCGCCGCGCGCGATGAGCGACCTGTGCCGCGCGGCGCTGGCCGGCGACGTCGCAACGGCGCGCGAGCTGCACATGAAGCTGCTGTCGCTGCACAAGAACCTGTTCATCGAGGCGAACCCGATTCCGGTGAAGTGGGCGCTGCAGGCGATGGGCAAGATGCAGGGCGGCATTCGCCTGCCGCTCACGCCGCTCGACGAGCGCTGCCACGATGTCGTGCGTTCGGCCCTCGTCGAGGCCGGCGTTCTCGCCTGATGCAGAGGCGGCCGCGCCCTGCGGCCGCCGGCTCGACCCCTCATCAACCCGCACCGGCCGGCTCCGTCCGGCGCCGCTCCTGACGAGCGTTCTAGCAAGACGAAGGATTTCATGAAACGTTTCGCCTTTTCCTCTCGCGCCATCCAGGTTTCGGTGGTGGCGCTGGCGCTGGGCGCGCTCGCCGGCTGCGATACGCTGAACGATTATCTGGCCCCTGACCGGGTCAACTACAAGAACACGGGTTCGGCGCCGCCGCTTGCGGTGCCGAGCGACCTGAAGCCCGTGCCGACGACGCAGCAGTTCGTCGCGCCGCCGACCAACGCCGGCCTCGGCACGCTGCCGCCGCGGGCGACGACGACCGCCGGCAACGCCACCGACGGCGTCCCGAGCGCGCAGGATCCGCTCGGCATGCACATCGAGCGCGATGGCGACCACCGCTGGCTCGTCGTGGACGGACGCACGCCCGAGCAGCTGTGGCCGATCCTGAAGGAATTCTGGCAGGAAAACGGCTTCTCGCTGAAGACCGACGCGCCGTCGACCGGCATCATGGCGACCGACTGGGCCGAGAACCGCGGGAACATTCCTGACGACTGGTTCCGCCGCACGATCGGCAAGGTCATCGACTTCGCATACTCGTCCGGCACGCGCGACCGTTTCCGTACGCTCGTGACCCGCACGCCGAACGGCAACACCGACATCTCGATCACGCACAGCGCGATGGAGGAAATGATGGTCGGCCCGCAGGGCGGCACGTCGTCGCGCTGGGAAGAGCGTCCGCGCAATCCGGTGCTCGAGGCCGTGTTCCTGTCGAAGCTGATGCAGAAGTTCGGCCTGACCGATGCGCAGGCGAAGCAACTGCTGGCCGATGCGCATCCGGCGGCGGCACAGGCGCAGGTCAGCGACGCGAGCAACGGCGCGGCGACGCTGCAACTGGCCGAATCGTTCGACCGTGCGTGGCTGCGTGTCGGCCTCGCACTCGACCGCACCAACTTCGCGGTCGACAATCGCGACCGCGAAAAGGGCCTGTACACCGTCCGCTACGCGAATACGGTGGAAGAGCTCAAGCGCGACGGGCTGTTCGGCAAGCTGTTCTACGGCGGCCCGACGGCAGCCAAGCCCGGCAAGGAATACCTGGTCAACGTGCGCGCGCAGGGCAATGGCGGCACGCAGGTCGCGGTGGTCGACGCAAACGGCCAGGTCGACAACTCGTCGGATGCGCAGCGGATCATTTCGCTGCTCCACGCGCAGTTGAACTAACGCGTGCGCTTCGCCAGCCTCGGTAGCGGCAGCGAAGGCAACGCGCTGGTCGTCGAGGCCTCGAGCGGTACGACGACCACCCGTGTGCTCCTCGACTGCGGCTTTTCAGCAAAGGAGGTCGAGCGCCGGCTCGGCCGCCTGAATCTCGGCATCGACGATCTCGATGCGATCCTCATTACCCACGAACACAGCGACCACGTCGGCAGTGCGCTGACGCTCGCGCGGCGCGGGTCGCTGCCGCTCTACATGAGCTGGGGCACGGCACGCGCGGTGGGCGCGGACGAGGCCGATGTCGATCTCCACGTGCTGTGGGGCGACGAGACGGCTTCGATACGCGATCTGGCCGTCATGCCCTATACGGTGCCCCACGACGCGCGGGAACCGCTCCAGTTCGTCTTCATGGACGGCTGCAGCCGGCTCGGCGTGCTGACCGACGTCGGGATGGCTACGTCGCACATCACGACCGTCCTGAGCGGCTGCGACGCGCTGGTGCTCGAATCCAACCACGATACCGCGATGCTCGCGGGAAGCCGCTACCCGCAGTCGCTGAAGGCGCGGATCGGCGGCAATCACGGCCACCTGAGCAACGATGCGGCGGCCGGTATCCTTGCGTCGCTCGAACGCAGCCGTTTGCGGCATCTGGTTGCGGCGCACCTGAGCCAGCAGAACAATCGGCCGGAGCTGGCCCGCCAGGCGTTGGCCGGCGTGCTGGGAACGGACGGGGAGGAGGTGGTCGTGGCCACGCAGGATGCGGGCTTCGACTGGCTGACGCTCGACTGAGCGGGGCGGGCGGCGGCGCCTGGCCCGATCGGACGGTTGTCCGGCGCGATGCGCGGAATCGGCAGACGTAAAAAAACCGGCCCCTCGGGCCGGTTTTTTTTCAGCTGACGCTGAGGCTTACTGGCTTGCGCCCGAAGCCGGAGCAGCCGCGGCAGCCGAAGCGTCCGACGCTGCAGCAGCCGTTGCGTCGCTCGCAGCAGCCACTGCCGACGAAGCAGCAGCAGCAGCGTCGCTCGCAGCACCAGCAACTGCCGAAGCAGCCGACGAAGCAGCAGCCGATGCGTCGCTAGCAGCCGACGAAGCAGCTTGATCAGCGCTCTTGTTGCAAGCAGCCAGTGCAACAGCAGCCAACAGGGAAGCTACGAGGAGGGATTTCTTCATGATCACGTCCTTTTATGGTTAAAGGTAAGCAACAGCGCGAAACAATACCGGTAATGTGCTCCAACACCGACCTGGGCCGCTGGTGGAGACGCACTTCTAGAGCGTGAATCTTCCCTACGGCTTGGGCGGAAATTATATGCACTTTCCTATCGACCGTCGACAAATGCGGGGTCAATACGTTGTCTTTCCCATACAGAATTTGATCTGTACGGGCATACGGGGCGGCCCACTAAACCCGGTTTCCGACCCGTATCCAGCCCGCACAATACCACTCGTGCAGCAAGGCTGTCATTGAGGGAACCCGGGATAGTGTTACAAACCGTTTCGCCTCCATCCGGCGCAGATTGGCCAGTTCGGGCAGCCATTCACCGGCCTGCTCGAGCGGTTCTTCCTCGCCATTAATGAAGTACGAGCGCGCGTTATACATCAATGCGGCGCGTCTGTCGAGATACACGCCACGGCGTGACGCCTGGGCAACGAAAGCGGCCTCGGACAGCGGGCGTGCCGGCGGCTCGAATACGACGTTCGATTTCGGCTCGCTCAGGTAGCAGCCGAGGAATTGCGCGACGTCGCGCTTGCGCCAGCGGATCGCATCGACGATCTCGGCGACGCGTTCGACCATCGCAGGCGGGAGTTCGGCTGGCGAGCCGACCGCGGGCTGCTTCGGATCGCGATAGAGGGTGTCGCCGTGCTCGTCGCGCAGGCCGCCGCGCTCCGCGAGGTAGTACAGGAACTGCGCGCCCAGCTCCCCGGCGGACGGCGCCCGAAAGCCGATCGAGCAGGTCATGCATTCGCCTTCGGCCACGCCGTCGTGCGCGATGTGCGGCGGCAGGTACAGCATGTCGCCGGGTTCCAGCACCCATTCGTCGCTCGGCTCGAAGTGCTCGAGGATCTTCAGCGGCACGTCCGGCTGCAGCGACAGATCCTTCTGGGCGCCGATGCGCCAGCGGCGCCGGCCTTCGACCTGCAGCAGGAACACGTCGTACGAATCGAAGTGCGGGCCGACGCCGCCGCCGTCCGTCGCATACGAGATCATCAGGTCGTCGAGGCGTGCGTCGGGGACGAAGCGGAAGCGGTCGAGCAGCGCGCGTGCCGTGTCGACGTGCAGGTCCAGCCCTTGCACGAGCAAGGACCAGGACTTGCGCGAAACGGCCGGCAGCGAACCCGGTTCGAACGGACCGTGCGCCAGTTGCCACTTGTTACGAAAATGCGTGATCAGTCGCGATTCCGCGTCATAGTCGGCAGCCAGCTCGAACAGCGCGTCGCGCGTGACCGGCGCCTTCACTCCGGGAATCGCCTGGCGGATCAGCAGCGGCTTTTTCTGCCAGTAGCGGCGCATGAATTGCGCCGGCGTAAGCCCACCGAGCAGCGGCGTGGGAAGATCGGGGGACGGCGCGCCGAGCGCGGCGGCGGCATCCTGCGGTTCGGCTTGAGACCGGTTGCGCATCGTATAATGAGACTTGTATTTGGGAGAATTGGATGAAAATCGCAAAAAACACCGTCGTATCGGTCACTTACAAGCTGTCGGATGCACAAGGCAATCTGATCGAGGAAAGCGACGAGCCGATGATCTATCTGCACGGCGGCTATGATGGCACGTTCCCCAAGATCGAGGAACAGCTCGACGGCCAGGAGCCGGGTTACCAGGCGCAGGTTCAGCTCGAACCGCAGGACGCATTCGGCGACTACGATCCCGAACTCGTGAAGATCGAGCCGCGCGATCGTTTTCCCGAGCCGCTCGAAGTGGGCATGCAGTTCGAAGGCACGCCGGAAGACGGCGACGAGGAAGTCGATTCGCTGATCTACACGGTCACCGACATCGCCGAAGACAAAGTCGTGCTCGACGGCAACCACCCGCTCGCGGGCATGGCGCTGCGCTTTGCGCTCACCGTGAAGGACGTGCGCGAAGCGACCGAAGACGAGATCGAGCATGAGCACGCGCACGGCGCGGAAGGGCTGGAAATCGTCGACGAGGACGAAGACGAGGACGGCGACGCGCCGTCAGGGCGTACCCTGCACTGAACTGTCCGGCAGGCCCGGCGCCGGCCCTGAAGCAGGGGGCGGCGCGGGCCACGACGCACCGCCCGGCATCGTGCCGTCGCCTTGCAGCGGCGGCGCGACCGACGACGAGTCGGGCAGGGCCGGCAACGCCGGAATTTCCGGCATCTGGGGCAGCGGGACATCGTCGCGCGGCACGAGCGGCAGCGCGGGCGGGATCGGCAGGTTCTTCGGCACGTCGTGCAGGCTCACGTTGAAGATGGTCTGCCGGGCCGGCGAGATGCTCACCTTCACCCATTGATTCGCTGGATGACGCGGTCCGATCGCGACGCGCGTCACATTGCCCACCAGCGCACCGTCGTCCGCATGCAGCGGGCGATCGATCAGGAATCCGTTCGCGAGCGGTTCGCTGCTTGCGTGCATTACCAGTATCGGGCCGCGGAATGCCGCTGCCGCCTTCACCAGCGTTCGTTTCAGTTCACGGAAGCCGTCGCGCACGCGCGGCCGGTTGAAACGCAGCCATGCAAACCGTTCCGCGCGGTCGTAGCGATCGAACTGCGGATCGCCTTCGAAAATCACCACCATCGCACGCGCTTCGCGCCGCTTCGCATATTCGGCCGCATGGTCGATCCAGAAATCGTTCGCGATGATGCGGTCTTCGAATTCGCCGTTGCGGCCGCCGGCGGTCAGGAAGTGGTTGTTCGGTGCCGGTGCGTTCAGCGCGACGTAGACGACGTCGTCGTGCATCCAGCGTGCGTTCTCGCGATACGGCCGGAATCGGGCAACCTCGCTTTCGCGCGTGATCGGCAGTGCGCCGGTGTCGGGCAGCGCTGCATCGGCGAGCAGTGTCTGACGGAGGAAGTCCAGTCGCTCGACGGGATCGTAGCTGCCGCCTGCCGCGGTGTTGCACGTCACCCAGTCGTCGTGGCCGGGGATGAACACGAGCGGCACGCGCGACGCGTCCAGGATCGCGCCGCGCTGCATATAGAGCGAGTCGCGGCACGCTTCCTGCGCGCCCTTGATGTCGCCTGCATAGACGACGAAGGCCAGGTTGCGCTCGCGCGCGATCGATTCGAGCAGTCGTTGCGCCGCCGGCTCGTCGGCGGGCACGCTGATGACACCCGAGATGACCGCGAACGAATAGGGCGGGGCCGCGCGCTTGGGTGGCGCGGCCTGTGCGCCGGCCTGCGCCAGCAGGAGCGCGGCCGCGGCGAGCGCGGCGA
The DNA here is from genome assembly GCF_003366075.1 of Burkholderia sp. IDO3. Classification (NCBI taxonomy): domain Bacteria; kingdom Pseudomonadati; phylum Pseudomonadota; class Betaproteobacteria; order Burkholderiales; family Burkholderiaceae; genus Burkholderia; species Burkholderia sp. IDO3. The sequence continues at coordinate 2,342,568 of NZ_CP028963.1, read as the reverse complement.
CGACGCGGGCCGGCCGGCCCGACGGGAGGCGTTTAGGCGTGCCCGTCGGCATCGTGCGAACGGACCAGCGTGCGCAGTTCGTACAGCAGGTCGAGGGCGTCGCGCGGCTTGAGATCGTCGGGATCGATGTCGCGCAGCCTTTCGAGTGCCGGATGCGGGATGTCGGACGGCGCCGGCGCATCCGCGCATTCGAATTCGTCGGCTGCCGCCGGCGGCGCGCTGAACAGGTCGAGCTGCGGCGTGTGCTGCGTGGCCGACTGCTGTTCGAGATACGCGAGATGCTTGCGCGCGGCGCGAATCACGGGTGCCGGAACGCCCGCGAGCTGCGCAACCTGCAGCCCGTAGCTCTGGTTCGCCGGCCCTTCGTTGACTGCGTGCAGGAACACGATGCCATGACCGTGCTCGACGGCAGACAGGTGGACGTTGGCCGCTTGCGGGAATTCGGCCGGCAGTTGCGTCAGCTCGAAGTAGTGCGTCGCGAACAGCGTGTAGCAGCCGTTTTGCGCGAGCAGATGGCGCGCGATGGCCCATGCGAGTGCGAGGCCGTCGAACGTCGACGTGCCGCGGCCGATTTCGTCCATCAGCACGAGGCTTTGCGGCGTCGCGTCGTTGAGGATCGCCGCGGCTTCGGTCATCTCGACCATGAACGTCGAGCGGCCGCCGGCGAGGTCGTCGGCCGCGCCGATTCGCGTGAAGATGCGGTCGATCGGGCCGAAGCATGCCGATTTCGCGGGCACGTAGCTGCCGACATACGCCATCAGCGCGATCAGCGCGGTTTGCCGCATGAACGTCGACTTACCGCCCATGTTCGGGCCGGTGATCAGCAGCAGCTTGCGTTCGGTGCCGAACCGGCAGTCGTTCGCGATGAACTGCTCGACCTGCGCTTCCACGACCGGGTGACGCCCCTGTTCGATCTCGATGCCGATTTCGTCGGTGAAGGTGGGCGCGACCCAGTCGAGCGTGCGGGCGCGCTCGGCGAACGCGGCGAGCACGTCGAGCTCCGCGAGTGCCGACGCGACGCGCTGGCACTCGGGAATGAACGGCAGCAACGCCTGCAGCACGCCGTCGTACAGCGCGCGTTCGCGTGCCAGCGCACGTTCCTGGGCGGACAGCGCCTTGTCCTCGAAGGTCTTCAGTTCGGGCGTGATGTAGCGCTCGGCGTTCTTCAGCGTCTGGCGACGGCGATAGTCGTCGGGCACCTTGTCGGTCTGGCCGCGCGTGACCTCGATGTAGAAGCCGTGCACCTTGTTGTATTCGACCCGCAGGTTCGCGATGCCGGTGCGCGTGCGCTCGCGTGCCTCGAGATCGATCAGGAACTGTCCGCAGTTCTCTGAAATGTCGCGCAGCTCGTCGAGTTCCGCATCGTAGCCGCGTGCGATCACGCCGCCGTCACGCACCATTGCGGCCGGCTCGGGCGCGATCGCGCTCGTCAGCAGGTCGAGGCATTCGGCGGGCGGCGCGAGCGCCGCGTCGACGCGCGTGAGCGCATCCGCGTTCGCGACGATCGCGCTGATGCGCTCGCGCAATGCCGGCAGGGCCGCGAACGTGTCGCGCAGGCTCGACAGGTCGCGCGGCCGCGCGGACAGCAGGGCCAGGCGCCCGGTGATCCGCTCGACGTCCGCGATCTGGCGCAGCGCGCTGCGCAGTGCATCCAGGCTCGCGTTCGCGGGTGCTTCGAGCAGCGCGCCGATCGCCTGCTGGCGCGACTGCGCGGCGACCGACGCACGCGGCGGATGATGCAGCCAGTGACGCAGCAGGCGGCTGCCCATCGTCGTGCAGCAGGTGTCGAGCAGCGAATACAGCGTCGGCGATTCGGTGCCGCGCAGCGTTTCGGTCAGTTCGAGGTTGCGGCGCGTTGCCGGATCGAGGCCGATGTATTCCGTTTCGTTCTCGACCTTCAGGCTGCGCACGTGACGCAGCTGCTGACCTTGCGTCGCGGCCGCGTACAGCAACAGCGCGCCCGCCGCGCCGCATGCGCTCGTCAGCGAATGCGCGCCGAAACCGTCGAGGCCGGCGACGTCGAGCTGGTCGCACAGACGCTGCGTGCCCGAGGCGATGTCGAAGTGCCACGCGGGTACGCGCTTGATCGCACCGGCGCTTGCCGGCACGGCGTCGGTCGCGCCGTCCGCCGTCAGGATTTCGGCCGGCCGGATGCGTTCGAGTGCGGCGCCGAGCTGGTCGGGTTCGATTTCGGCGAGCCGCAGTGCGCCGCTCGCGAGGTTCAGCCAGGCGAGGCCGATATTGATCGCGATGCCGCGCTTGTTGTGACCGGAGCACATCGCGAGCAGATAGACGTCGTTCTTGTCGGACAGCAGCGCGGCATCGGTCAGCGTGCCGGGCGTGACGACGCGCACGACCTTGCGCTCGACCGGCCCTTTCGACGTGGCCGGGTCGCCGATCTGCTCGCAGATCGCGACCGATTCGCCCATCTTCACGAGCTTCGCCAGATACTGCTCGACCGCGTGATGCGGGACGCCGGCCATCTTGATCGGCGTGCCGGCCGATGCGCCGCGCTGCGTGAGGGTCAGGTCGAGCAGGCGCGCGGCTTTCTCCGCGTCGTCGAAGAACAGCTCGTAGAAGTCGCCCATCCGGTAGAAGACGAGCGTGTCAGGATGATCGGCCTTGATGCGCAGATACTGCTGCATCATCGGAGTGTGGCCTGCAAAGGCCTCGGGCGACAGCGTGGTCATAGATCCGGCGTAAAGTTGTTGCTTGAGTTGCCCGAGTTTACCAGTGGCTCCGGTCGTTACGGCCGATGTTCGCCAATCGGACAGTTTCGGTCCGCGATTCGAAGCTCGTCTTTATCTTTTTCAACCGCTCGCTGCAGGGGCCTGCGGACGGCGGCGCCCCAGGAATCCGAGGTGCGGGGACAGATGTAACGGACGCTGAGCGTGCCGGGCGACGCAACGGACGAGCGGACCCGCATTCAGCACGCCGACGCCGGGATCGTCGTCGAAGGCCTGCTTCATTGCGTCATGCATTGAAGAGACGGACACGCGGGCAGACCGAAGCGCAGCGGCAGGTGGCGTAGCGAGCCGCACACCGATCGAAACCGACGGCGGCGCGGTGACTCCGATGTCCCGGCAATCGAGAACGCGGGACGCATCCCGAACGCCGGCGGCATCGAATCAGTCTTCAGGTCATTCCGCCGGCGTCGCGTGCGCCCGTGCAGCCAGATACGCGGTGAAATCATTCCCGACCTCGGGATGGCGGAGCGCGAAATCGACCGTCGCTTTCAGGTAGCCGAGCTTGCTGCCGCAATCGTATCGGGTGCCGGCGTACCGATAGGCGAGAACCTGCTCTTCTGCGAGCAACGCCTGAATCCCGTCCGTCAATTGAAGCTCGCCACCCGCGCCGGGTTTCAGTCCGCGCAGATGTTTGAAAATCCGCGGTTTGAGAATATAGCGGCCGACGACGCCGAGATTGGACGGTGCGACATCGGGTGCCGGTTTTTCGACGATTCCGGACATCTTGATGATCGACTCTTCCCATTCTTTACCGTCGACCACCCCATACGATTTCGTATCGGACGGCGGGATTTCTTCGACGCCGATAACCGAGCTATGGTAATGATCGAACACATCGACCATTTGCTTCATGACGGGCGGTTCACCGTCGAGCAGGTCGTCGGCCAGAATGACGGCGAATGGATGATCGCCGACGAGCTTTTCAGCGCAGAGCACCGCATGTCCGAGCCCGAGTGCTTCGGGCTGTCGTACGTAAAAGCAGTCCACGTTGCGCGGCTTGATGCTGCGCACGAGATTCAGCAGTTTTTCTTTGCCGCGGGCTTCGAGTTCTGCTTCGACCTCGTACGATTTATCGAAATGATCTTCGATGGCACGCTTGCTTCGGCCCGTGACAAAGATCATTTCGGTGATCCCGGCGGCGATCGCTTCCTCGACGGCGTACTGAATCAGCGGTTTATCGACGACGGGCAGCATTTCTTTGGGGCTGGCCTTGGTTGCCGGCAGAAAGCGTGTGCCTAAACCGGCTACGGGGAAAACTGCTTTCGTTACTCTTAGCATTGCATTTTCCTGATAGGAGTCGTCGCGGCTCCGGACGAATTACCGAAGCAGTGCGTCCGACCGTCTTTCGTCCACCCGAATGAATGGTCTGTCGGGTTTTATTATGGATCGGGATTTTCAACCGGCACGCGAATGCCGCGCCAACGGAAACGGGAGTCTACTGAAGCGTCGCGCTATTGAAAAGCCGGGAGGTAACTTGGCTGGATCAAACGGGTATCGGAATCCACCTGTTCTGCGATGACCATTCAATAACATCCGGTCGTCATGAAAAGACGCAGGTATCGCCCGGATTTTCTTGCGGGAGCGCGGGCGCCGCATGACCACCGCGGCAACGAATACCTGCAAGGCGGTCGCGCCCGGAGCGCCACCACATCGCCGTGCCCGATCGCCGCGTGCGCGCGTTATCGAGGTCGTGGCAGGCAGGCGCGAACGCGCTCGAGGTTCAACTGCGGAGGGGGCATCGTGCGCGGTGATGACCGGGCGGTCGTCTGGTGCGCAAACCGGGAGGAGGGTGTTTGCAGCCGGAGGAATGGCCATGGAGGCGAGTGCGGCCCGGCGCGGGAAGATCAGCAACGGCGCGGTCGGCTTTGCGTTTCAGCTCGCTGCCTTCCGATGGCTTTAACGAGGTGGCCGCTACGCGCGGCTCGTCTGGACAGGGTGGCGCCGCGCGAGCGCCCCATGTTGCGTTGTCAGGTTCGGCTCGGCACACGAATCTTCGTGTGCCGAGCCTTTCCGGCAACTTTCCGGCAACTCAGGACGTGTGCGTCGCCATCAGGTCGAGCGCCACGGCCTGCGCGACTTCGATACCGTCGATGGCCGCCGAATAGATGCCGCCCGCATAGCCCGCGCCTTCGCCGGCCGGATAGAGCCCTGCGGTGTTCACGCTCTGGTAGTCGTCCTTGCGGCGAATCCGGATCGGTGACGACGTGCGCGTCTCCACGCCGGTGAGCACGGCATCGTGCATCGCGAAGCCGGCGATCTTCTTGTCGATCTGCGGGAGCGCTTCGCGAATGGCTTCGATCACGTAGTCGGGAAGTGCGGTGCTGAGGTCGGTCGGGTGCACGCCGGGTTTGTACGACGGCACCACGGAGCCCAGCGACGTCGACGGCCGGCCCGCGATGAAATCGCCGACCAGTTGCCCCGGTGCGCTGTAGTCGCCGCCGCCGAGTTCGAACGCGCGTTCTTCCCATTTGCGCTGGAACGCGATGCCCGCCAACGGCCCGCCCGGATAGTCTTCCGGCGTGATGCCGACGACGATACCCGCGTTCGCGTTGCGCTCGGCGCGGGAATACTGGCTCATCCCGTTGGTGACCACGCGGCCCGGCTCGGAGGTCGCCGCGACCACCGTGCCGCCGGGGCACATGCAGAAGCTGTAGACGGCCCGTCCGTTGCTGCAGTGGTGGACGACCTTGTAGTCGGCCGCACCGAGTTGCTTGTGGCCCGCAAACTTGCCGAAGCGGCTGCGATCGATCAGCCCTTGCGGATGTTCGATCCGGAAGCCGAGCGAAAACGGCTTCGCTTCGACGTAGACGCCGCGATCGTGCAGCATCTGGAACGTGTCGCGCGCGCTGTGGCCGACGGCCAGCACCACATGGTCGCACCGCAGCGTTTCGCCGTTCGACAGCTTGAGCGCGCGTACCTTGCCCTGATCGATTTCGATGTCCTCGACCCGGGTTTCGAAGCGTACTTCACCGCCCAGTTCGTGGATGGTGGCGCGCATTTTTTCCACCATGCTGACGAGGCGGAACGTGCCGATGTGCGGCCGGCTCAGATACAGGATGTCCTCCGGCGCGCCGGCCTTGACGAATTCGTCGAGCACCTTGCGGCCGTAGTGGTTCGGATCCTTGATCTGGCTGTACAGCTTGCCGTCGGAGAACGTGCCGGCGCCGCCTTCGCCGAACTGCACGTTGGACTCGGGGTTGAGCACGCTCTTGCGCCACAGGCCGAAGGTGTCCTTGGTGCGTTCGCGCACGGCCTTGCCGCGTTCGAGGATGATCGGGCGAAAGCCCATCTGCGCGAGGATCAGCCCTGCAAAGAGGCCGCACGGCCCCATGCCGATGACGACCGGGCGCAGGAAGTCGCCGTGCTCGGGGGCTTGCGCGACGAAGTGGTACGCCATGTCGGGCGTCACGCCGCAATGCGGCGTGCCGGCGAGTCGCGGGAGCACGGCCGCTTCGTCCTTGACTTCGACATCGACGATATACGTGAGCTTGATGTCGGAGCGCTTGCGCGCATCGTGCGCGCGGCGAAACACCGTGTAACGGAGGAGCCCGTCCGCCGCCACGCCGAGTTCCGCGAGGCGCGCGCGAATCGCGGCTTCAAGGGCGCTTTCGGGGTGGTCGAGAGGGAGTTTAAGTTCGCTTAGCCGTAACATGAGTATTCGGATACGGTTGCCACGACGTCGTGGCGGTGTTGAGACGGGTGGGGGGCGGCATGCCGATGGCGGCGTGGTGCGCCGCGCGCGCATTCCGCAGACGACCCGGTTGGTGCCGGGAAACGCTCGGCGGGTTGCAGCACAGACGACGCGCGCAATGTCAGGATAGGCGCCTGAAGCGGTTCTTGCGCGGGGAACATGCGTTATCCCTCGGCGCAATCGAACGGCGGCAGACGCTCCATCATGACGGTACCGGCGAGTGGTTCGCGCAAAAGCCGCACCGTACGGGTGCGGCTCAAGGCTTACTCCGCTGCCGGGTGCAGGCGGCTGTAGCGGTTCAGGATCGGGATCATCTGCGCGTAGATCTTCGGGTTCGCCGCGACGATCTCATGGCGATGCAGGAAATCGGCGTCGCCCGTGTAGTTGCCGACGAGGCCGCCGGCCTCGGTGATCAGCAGGCTGCCCGCTGCCATGTCCCACACGTTGATGCCTTGCTCGAAGAATGCGTCGAGACGGCCGGCCGCAACGTTCGCGAGGTCGAGCGCCGCGGCGCCCGGGCGGCGCAGGCCCGTGCATGCTTGCGTCATTTCGGTGAACAGGCGCGCATAGGCGTCGAGGCCGTCTTTTTCGCGGAACGGGAAGCCCGTGCCGACCAGCGCGTCCGACAGGCGGTCGCGGCGGCCGACGCGGATGCGGCGGTCGTTCAGGTAGGCGCCGCGGCCGCGGGTGGCCGTAAACAGGTCGTTCTTGTTCGGATCGTAGACGACGGCCTGCGTGACGACGCCTTTATGCTCGAGCGCGATCGATACGCAGTAGTACGGGAAGCCGTGGATGAAGTTGGTCGTGCCGTCGAGCGGATCGATGATCCACTTGAATTCGGATTCGTTCTCCGATTCGCCCGATTCTTCCGCGAGGATCGCGTGGTCGGGGTAGGCGGTCTTCAGCGTCTCGATGATCGCCTCTTCGGCGGCCTTGTCCACTTCGGTGACGAAGTCGTTCTGCTGCTTCTTGCGGATCTCGATCAGGTCGAGATCGAGGGAGGCGCGATTGATGATCTGTCCGGCGCGGCGCGCAGCCTTGACAGCAATGTTGAGCATGGGATGCATGAGCCTGAATCCTGTAGCCGGCGGCACGAGCCGCCACGAAGTGGGACAACCCGCCCGGAACGGCGCAAACGTGCCTGGCGAGATGAGACGCAAATTGACAAAGAGCGGGGTACGACCCGCGCCGCACGAGGTGCGACGCGTAAACGCATGATTTTACCCGATTTTCGAGAGTTTCAGGTGACCGGAATGCGGGGAAACCCCACTGTCCGTCCGGACGAGTGGGTTTGCCGGGGCGATGGCGATACCATACTGCCATTCCGATGAACCGAGCCGTATCGTAGTGGAAACTCCGCAGAACACCGCCGCGCCGTCCGAATCGGGCGCGGCCACCTCCCCGCCGCCGTCGGGCGGTTTCACGTCCACCCGCTTCGTGCTCGTCGAGCCGAGCCATCCCGGCAATGTCGGGGCGGCCGCCCGCGCGCTGAAGACGATGGGTTTCTCGCGGCTCGTGCTGGTCGCGCCGCGCGTGCCGCACGTACAAAGCGACCCCGAGGCGATCGCGATGGCGAGCGGCGCGGACGACGTCCTCGCGTCCGCGCATGTCGTGCCCACGCTTGGCGACGCGCTGTCCGGCGTCCACTGGTCGATTGCGCTGACCGCCCGCACGCGCGAATACGGGCCGCCGCGCCTTGCGCCGCGCGCGGCCGCGGAGCAGGCGTGCATGCAGGTCGGCACCGGCGACATCGCGCTCGTGTTCGGCAACGAGCGCACGGGTCTCGCGAACGAGCACGTCGAGCAGTGCAGCGTACTCGCGCATATCCCGGCGAACCCGGCCTACAGTTCGCTGAATCTCGCGCAGGCCATCCAGGTGCTCGCGTACGAGCTGCGCGTCGCGCTCCTGGGGCAGCACGGCGAGTCGTCGCACCCGGCGCAGGCCGAGGTCGGCACACTCGCGCAGAGCGACGAGATCGAGCGGATGTACGCGCATCTCGAGAACGCGCTGATCGCGCTCGATTTCCTCGACCCGCGCAACCCGAAGAAGCTGATGCCGCGGCTGCGGCGGCTGTTTTCGCGCACGGGCCTCGAGCGCGAGGAGGTCAACATCCTGCGCGGCATCGCGAAGCACATCCTGCTGAAATCCGGCACGCCCGACGGCGATGCTTGAGCGGTCGGCGCGCTGAATGCCGGACGCTGCGAACCCGGCGTTCCGGCCCGCAGCGATCGTGCCGTATCGGTCGTCCGGCGGTGCCGGTCCGGCGCGCGCCGGTTCGCCGCTCGATCCGGGAAGGCCGTCACCGCAAGCGTCCGGCGCCAATACCCGCGCCGGCGGCGGGGTGAACGCGCGGTGCTGTGCGGCCGCGCGCGACTGGCCCTACAATCGCCGAACGTCATAAGCAAATTACCCGGCGCGATAACGGCCGGCCATCGCCGGCGGGGCACGCCGGCCTTTTCCCCGATCAGATCATGTTCACTAGACTGCGCGAAGACGTTGCGACGATTCGCGAGCGGGATCCCGCCGCTCGCAGTGCCTGGGAAGTGCTGACCTGTTATCCGGGGCTGCACGCGCTCGTCCTGCATCGTTTCGCGCACGCGTGCTGGCGCGCGAAGCGCTACTGGCTCGGGCGCTTCGCGTCGCAGGCCGGACGTTTCCTGACCGGTATCGAGATCCATCCGGGCGCAACGATCGGCCGGCGCGTGTTCATCGATCACGGGATGGGTGTCGTGATCGGCGAGACGGCGATCATCGGCGACGACTGCACGATCTACCAGGGCGTGACGCTCGGCGGCACGTCGCTCACACGCGGCGCGAAGCGCCATCCGACGCTCGAGGCCGGCGTGATCGTCGGCGCGGGCGCGAAGGTGCTCGGCGGTTTCACGGTCGGCGCGGGCGCGAAGATCGGTTCGAACGCAGTCGTCGTGAAGCCGGTGCCGGCGGGCGGCACGGCGGTCGGCAATCCGGCGCGCATCGTGATGCCGGCTCAGCCGAAGCCGCAGCCGGAGCGTGCTGCGTTCTGCGCATACGGGATCACGCCGAACGCCGACGATCCGATGTCGCTCGCGATTCACGGCCTGATCGATCATGCGGCGAAGGAAAGCCGGCGCGTCGACGAAATCGTCGCGGCGCTCGAGCAACTCGGCACGCATCTGGAAACGCTGCAGGGTGCGGATGCGGCGCGTCTGGACCTGCGCCGGTTGTCGGCGGTGCTGGAAGGCAAGACGGTCGAGCGCCAGTCGTAAGCGCATGCCGGCGGTGGCCGGCGGCGCGGTTTGCGTCAGTCGAGCGGCATCGCGTGGATGCCTTCCGCGTCGACGCGCAGATAGCCGCCGCGCGGCATGCCGTGGTCGAGATCCCAGTCGGGCAGCACCCAGCGAATTCCGCCCGGTTCGACGTGCCGCGCAGGGCGGTGCGTATGGCCGTGGATGATCACGCTCGCCCGGCTTTTCCGGAACAGGGCGGCAACGCCTTCACGCGTGACGTCGTAGACCGGCGAAGCGGGGCGCATCCGGCCCGCTTCGCTGTTCGAGCGCATCCGCTGCGCGAGTGCGCGGCGCCAGCGGAACGGCCATGCGAGAAACAGCCATTGCGCGACGCGATTGCGGGCGAACCGCCGGAACACCTGATAGCCGCGATCGGCCGTGCATTGCGCATCGCCATGGGCGAGCACGATGCGCTGGCCGAATGCCGTGATCAGCGCCGGATCGGGTAGCAGCATCGCGCCGGCTGCCTTCATGAAGCGCCGGCCGAGCAGGAAATCGCGGTTGCCGTGCATCACGTAGAGTGCGATCCCGCGCTCCGAGAACGTATGCATCAGCGCGGCCATGCGTGCCGCGAACGGATCGTCGTCGAGTATGTCGTCGCCGATCCAGTATTCGAACAGGTCGCCGAGGATGAACACCGAATCGGCGCTGTCGGCTGTGTATTTCACGAAATGCTCGAACGCGGCGACCGTCTTCGGAATCGCTTCGCTCAGGTGCAGATCGGAGAGAAACAGGAACGGGCGTGCGGCTTGCGCGTATTCGCGCTCGCCAGGCACGCCCGCGGAGACGCTTCGCGGCGGACTCTCCTGCAACATCGAAGTGCCTCCGTTACCGCGCGTCAGACCACGACGGCCTTTTCGATCACGACGTCGTCGGCCGGCACGTCCTGATGGAAGCCCGCGTTGCCCGTCTTGACGCCCTTGATCTTGTCGACCACGTCCTGACCTTCGACGACCTTGCCGAACACGGCGTAGCCCCAGCCCTGCGGCGTCGGCGACGAGTGGTTCAGGAAGTCGTTGTCGTTCACGTTGATGAAGAATTGCGCGGTGGCCGAATGCGGATCGTTCGTGCGCGCCATTGCAACCGTGTAGTTGTCGTTCTTCAGGCCGTTGTTCGCTTCGTTGTCGATCGGCGCATCGGTCGGCTTCTGCTTCAGGCCCGGCTCGAAGCCGCCGCCCTGGATCATGAAGCCGTTGATTACGCGGTGGAACACCGTGCCGTCGTAGTGGCCTTTCTTCACGTAGTTCAGGAAGTTCTCGACCGTCTTCGGTGCCTTCGCGGCGTCGAGCTCGAGCTTGATCACGCCGTGGTTCGTGTGCAGTTCAACCATGATGGATTCCTTCGGTAAGGCGGTTTAAATGGCACGCGGCCGGTCGTGCGACGCGGCCGCGTGTGGCGCCGGACGTGCCGGCAGGTGCTTATTTCGAGACGACGCTGGCCGATTCGATCACGACCGGCTGGGCCGGCACGTCCTGCATCGGGCCGCGCGAGGTCGTCGCGACGCCTTCGATCTTCTTCACGACGTCGAGGCCCGACACGACCTTGCCGAACACCGCATAGCCGTTGCCGTCCGGGTTCGGGTAGTCGAGGCCGCTGTTGTCGACCGTGTTGATGAAGAACTGCGCGGTGGCCGAATTCGGATCGCTCGTGCGTGCCATCGCGATCGTGCCGGTCAGGTTCTTCAGACCATTGCGGCTTTCCAGCGGGATCGGCGCGCGGGTCGGCTTCTCGTCGAAGTTGGTCTTGTAGCCGCCGCCCTGGATCATGAAGCCCTTGATCACGCGATGGAAGATCGTGCCGTTGTACTGGCCGGCCTTCACGTAATCGAGGAAGTTGGCGACCGTCTTCGGCGCCTTCTCCGGGTAGAGCTCGACGCGGATGTCGCCCTGCGAGGTCTTCAGCTGCACGACGGGGTGCGCGGTAGCCGATTGCGCGAACGCGGGCGCGGTCGCGAGAAGGGCGGCGCCGCCAAGCGCCAGCAACAGACGTTTCATTGCGATCCTCAGGTTGGGAGGGAAGAAAGGTTGCGCCGCTTACTGCGACGGCGCGACGTACGGCGCCGCCAGCGCCCCCGACGGCCCGTTGAACTGGAACGTCGGCGACATCGGCAGCGTGGTGGTGCTCACGTTCGCGGCCGCGCGGTCGGTGTACTCGCGCGTTGCCGGCGTGACGGCGCGCGCGTTCGCGGCGGACTTCGGCGGCGATACGATCTTCTGCAGATCGGCGAGGCGCTGGGCCGTCGCGCCGCTCGTATGGCCGAGCGCTTGCGCGCGCTTGTACGATTCGGCCGCGAGGCGCAGGTACAGGTCGCCGAGGTTCTCGTACGCGAGCGTGTAGCTCGGGTTCGATTGCGTCGCGGTGACGAGCGCGCTGCGCGCTTCGTCGTAGCGCCCGTGCTTCGCGTAGAGCGCCGCGAGGTTGTTGTAGGGTTCGGGCAGTTCGGGGTACGCCTGCGTGATCGCGACGAATTGCTGGATCGCGTCGTCATCGCGGTTCAGGCGCGCGAGCACGGTGCCGCGCTTGAACTGCGCCTGCACGTCGTGCGGGTTCGCCGCGATACGGGCGTCGAGTTGCGCGAGCGCCTGTTTCCACTGCTTGCCGGCGATCGATGCGTCGATTTCAGGGGTGCCGTCGGCGACGGCCGGGGCCTTTTGCGCATGCGCCGCAGGGGCTGCGAAAAGCGCCAGCGCGACGCCCATGACGGCGGTCGCAACGAGGGTCGCAGCGCTCGGCGCGCGGCCGCGATGAGGTTTCATAGGCGTAAATCGGAATGTTATACTCCGAGCCATTCTAACAAAACGTCTGCGCGTTCCGGCGAGCCGCAGACAGTCTTTCTTTGCCTCTCGTGGCCGTCACCGCTGTGCTTGCAGCCTGACCGCCCCATGTGATATCGAGGACGCGCGGCGTCGTGCCGCAGCAGGTGGTCCGTCCGTTTCGCATGCTGGGCGAGCTTCGCCAGGGCGGTTTCCTTCGGCTCACGGTTCATCTCTATGGAATCACTGCGCATCTACAACACGCTCGCGCGTGACAAGCAAGTTTTCGTGCCGCGCCATTCCGGCGAAGTGCGGATGTACGTATGCGGGATCACCGTCTACGACTATTGTCACGTGGGCCACGCGCGCATGCTGGTCGTGTTCGATCTCGTCCAGCGCTGGTTGCGTGCGATCGGCTATCGGGTCACGTACGTGCGCAACATCACCGACATCGACGACAAGATCATCCGCCGCGCGGTCGAGAACGGCGAGACGATCAAGTCGCTGACCGACCGGTTCATCGGCGCGATGCACGAGGATGAAGCCGCGCTCGGCATCCAGCGGCCCGACATCGAGCCGCGCGCGACGCAGTTCATTCCGCAGATGCTCGGGATGATCGAGCAGCTCGAGACGAACGGCTACGCGTATCAGGCGGGCGACGGCGACGTCAATTATTCGGTGCGCAAGTTCGCGAACTACGGGAAGTTGTCGGGCAAGTCGCTCGACGATCTGCGCGCGGGCGAACGCGTCGCCGCGAACGACGCGAAGGAAGATCCGCTCGATTTCGTGCTGTGGAAGCGTGCGAAAGCCGGGGATCCGGAAGGCGCGTCGTGGGCGTCGAAGTACGGGATGGGCAGGCCGGGCTGGCACATCGAGTGCTCGGCGATGGGCTGCACGCTGCTCGGCGAGCATTTCGACATTCACGGCGGCGGGCAGGATCTGCAATTCCCGCACCACGAGAACGAGATTGCGCAGAGCGAAGGCGCGACCGGCACGACGTTCGTCAATTACTGGATGCACAACGGCTTCGTGCAGGTCGACAACGAGAAGATGTCGAAATCGCTCGGCAACTTCTTCACGATCCGCGAAGTGCTCGAGCGGTACGACGCCGAGGTCATGCGCTTTTTCATCGTACGCACGCACTACCGGTCGCCGCTCAACTACAGCGACGTGCATCTCGACGATGCGCGCGCGTCGCTCACGCGCCTGTACACGGCGCTGAAGGACGTCGAGCCCGACGCGCTCGCGCTCGACTGGAACGAGCCGCATGCGCAGCGTTTCTCGGCCGCGATGAACGACGACATCAACACGCCGGTCGCAGTGGCGACGCTGTTCGAGCTGGCGGGCGAAGTCAACCGCACGCGCGATGCGTCGCTCGCGCGGCAACTGAAACAACTCGCGGGCCTGCTGGGCCTGCTTGGCCGCGAACCGCGCGCGTTCCTGCAGCAGGGCGCCGGCGCCGCGCAGGCGGGCGGGCTCGCAGCCGACGAGATCGAAGCGAAGATCGCCGCGCGCGTCGCGGCGAAACAAGCGAAGGACTATGCCGAAGCGGACCGGATTCGGGCGGAACTGCTCGAGGCCGGGATCGCTCTTGAAGACAAACCGGGCGGATCGACCGAATGGCGTCGCGTATGAGCGCGGTGCGTTCCACTGACCGATCCGTCAGGTAGGAGGCAAGATGGCAACGGCCAGAAAAGCGCCGGTCAGGCGCGCGACTCCGGTCGCCGCGCGTCCGGCAGCCAAGCGCGCGCCAGCGGCGAAGGCGGACGCGACGCGCGCCGTGCCGAACGGCGCGCTCAACGGTCATGCGAAGCCCGCCCGCGCGAAAGGCGCGGATGCGGTGCAGCCGGAAGCGGCGATGGCGGCCGCCGACGCGGCCCGCAAGACGCGTGCGTCCGAGGCGGCAGCCGACGGCGTCGATGGCGTCGTGCGTCCCGCATACTGGGACAAGGCGTGCGCCGATCTCGTCAAGCGCGACCGGATCATGAAGAAGCTGATTCCGAAGTTCGGTCCCGCGCATCTCGTGAAGCGCGGCGATCCGTTCGTCACGCTCGCGCGTTCGGTCGTCGGCCAGCAGATCTCGGTGCCGTCCGCACAGGCGCTGTGGGCGCGCATCGAGGATGCGTGTCCGAAACTCGCACCGCAGCCGGTCATCCGGCTCGGCGCGGACAAGCTGATTGCGTGCGGGTTGTCCAAGCGCAAGACGGAATACATTCTCGATCTCGCGCAACACTTCGTGTCCGGCGCGCTGCATGTCGACAAATGGACGTCGATGGACGACGAGGACGTGATCGCGGAACTCACGCAGATCCGCGGCATCAGCCGCTGGACGGCCGAGATGTTCCTGATCTTCAACCTGTCGCGGCCGGACGTGCTGCCGCTCGACGATCCGGGCCTGATCCGCGCGATCAGCGTCAATTACTTCAGCGGAGAACCCGTCACGCGCAGCGAGGCGCGGGAAGTGGCCGCCAACTGGGAGCCGTGGCGCACCGTCGCGACCTGGTACATGTGGCGCAGCCTCGACGCGCCTGACGCCGACGCCTGATTGACGGCTATCGGGTTTTAAACATCAATAGTTGAGAACCGGTCTTGCGTATCGTCTGCGCGGGTAGAATACGCGCTGCCGCAAGACCCAAGGATTCGAACACATGAAGACCACGTTTCTGGATTTCGAACAGCCGATCGCCGAACTCGAGGCCAAGATCGAAGAGCTGCGATTCGTGCAGGACGACTCGGCTGTCGATATTTCGGAAGAAATCGAGCGGCTGTCGAAGAAAAGCCAGCAACTGACGAAAGACCTCTACGCGAATCTGTCGCCGTGGCAGGTTTCGCAGATCGCGCGGCATCCGCAGCGTCCGTACACGCTCGATTACGTTGCGGAACTGTTTACCGATTTTCACGAGCTGCATGGCGACCGCGCGTTCGCGGACGACCTGTCGATCGTCGGCGGTCTCGCGCGTTTCGGCGGCCACCCGTGCATGGTGATCGGCCATCAGAAGGGCCGCGACACGAAGGAGCGCGCTGCGCGCAACTTCGGGATGCCGCGTCCGGAAGGCTATCGCAAGGCCGAACGCCTGATGCGTCTCGCCGAGAAGTTCGGGCTGCCGATCTTCACGTTCGTCGACACGCCGGGCGCGTACCCGGGCATCGGCGCGGAAGAGCGCGGCCAGTCGGAAGCGATCGGCCGCAACCTGTACGTGATGGCCGAACTGAAGACGCCGATCATCACGACCGTGATCGGCGAGGGCGGTTCGGGCGGCGCGCTCGCGATCGCCGTGGCCGACACCGTGATGATGCTGCAGTTCTCGACCTATTCGGTGATCTCGCCGGAAGGCTGCGCGTCGATTCTGTGGAAGAGCGCCGCGAAGGCGCCCGAAGCCGCGGAAGCGCTGGGCCTGACCGCGCATCGACTGAAGGCGCTCGGCCTGATCGACAAGATCATCAACGAGCCGCTCGGCGGCGCGCATCGCGATCCGAAGGGCATGGCCGCGCTGCTGCGTCGCGCGCTTGCCGATTCGCTGCGTCAGTTCCAGGGCATGAGCATCGATGCGTTGCGCGAGCGTCGCTTCGAGCGCCTGATGGCCTACGGCAAGTTCAAGGAAACCACGCCCGGCGCATGACCGGCGTGCTCGCATCGCGCGCCGTGCGGCGCGCGCTTCTCTCGTGATCCCCCCGACCGAATTCTCCGCCGACCGCGTCGTACTCGATGCGGTCGGCGTTGCGCTTTCCGACGTCCCGCCCGATGCACGTATCGCGATCGCGTACAGCGGCGGCCTCGACTCGACGGTGCTGCTCGACGCGGCCGTGCGCGTCGCGGGCGCTGCGCGTTGCGTGGCGCTGCATGTGCATCACGGCCTGAGCGAGAACGCCGACGCATGGGTCGCGCACGCGCAAGCGACGGCCGACCGGCTCGGCGTCGCGTTCGACGCGGAGCGCGTCGACGTGCCGCGCGACAGCGGCCTCGGTATCGAGGCGACGGCGCGCGAGCGTCGTTACGCGGTGCTCGACGCGATGTGCGAACGTCACGGCACGGTCGCGCTATGGGTCGCGCAGCATGCGGACGACCAGGCCGAGACGGTGCTGCTGCAGTTGCTGCGCGGCGCGGGGATCGCCGGTCTGGCCGCGATGGCGCCGTGCTACCGCCCGGAAGGTACTCGCGTCGAGCGCGTGCGCCCGCTGCTGCGATTGTTGCGCGCGCAACTGGAGCGTTATGCGGCGCAGCGCGAGCTCACATGGATCGACGACGAATCGAACGGCGACACGCGTTATGCGCGCAATGCGCTGCGTATCGACGTGCTGCCGGCGCTTGCCGTGCATTTTCCGGGCTTTCGCGATGCGCTGGGCCGCGCGGCCCAGCATGCGGCCGCCGCGCAGCGGCTGCTCGACGATCTGGCCGAACTGGATTTCGCGACCGCCGCGCGCGACGACGGACGCGCGCTGTCGCGCGATGCGCTGGTCGCGTTCGACGACACGCGCGGCGCGAACCTGCTGCGTTTCTGGATGCGCCGGCTCGGCTTGCCGGGTGCGTCCGCCGGCCGGCTCGCGAACATGATGCGGCAGTTGCGGGCCGCGCACGATGCGCATGCGTTGCGTGTCGATCATGCGGGCCAGTGCCTGCGGCTGTATCGCGATGTCGTGTACTGGGAGGCGGGCGACAGTGCCGAGCCGGCCGATGACGGCACCGGGACGCCGCATCCGGAATCGGTGCTCGGCTGGGACGGACAGGAAATCTGGCGCCTGCCGGCGTGGCGCGGCACGTTCGTGTTCGCGCCGGCCGAAGCCGGCAGCGACGGCGCGGTGCCGGAGGCGCTGCTGCGCGCCGCGGCGCTCGCCGCGCGTGCCCGCGCGGGCGGCGAGCGGATGCGTACGTCGCCCGGCGGCCCGGGCCGCACGTTGAAGAACCTGTTCCAGGAGCGCGGCGTGCCGGCATGGCAGCGCGACGTGCCGCTGCTGTTCGCGGGCGACCGGCTCGTCTACGTGCCGCGGCTCGGCGTCAATCACGGCGACGGGTTGTCCGGCGGCGGGGCGTGGCGCCGGATCGAGTGGCGTCCCGACCTGCTGATCGCGTAGCCGCGGCAGGTTTCCGGCGGCGCGCTCGCTCGCCGGTTTTCACCATTTGGTAAACAGCGCCGGAACGCCCGCCGGCGCGGCGAGCGGCTTGTCAAGCGGGCGTCTATCGGGTACGCTCGGTCGTTTGCTCGGCTCGATTTTTGAGCGATTTGTGCAGGTTTTCCGCGTGACGTACCCGGTTTGCGCGGCCTGATCGGCCTTCCGGGCAAAATCCGTCACGCTTGCGTGTTGCGTCCCAGCCGTCCCCCTCGTCGTCCGTCCACAGCCACAAGCCGCGTGACCGAACGGCAACGCGGCCTGTCCAGCGCGCCCGTGCGGTTTCTCCTCCAGTTCAGAACGACAATGGCACTCATCGTACACAAATACGGCGGCACTTCGATGGGCTCGGTCGAGCGCATCAAGAACGTCGCGAAACGCGTCGCAAAATGGCATCAGGCCGGGCACCAGATGGTGGTCGTGCCGTCCGCGATGTCCGGCGAAACCAACCGTCTGCTCGGTCTCGCGAAAGAGATTTCGAGCCAGCCGAGCCCGCGTGAGCTCGACATGATCGCATCGACCGGCGAGCAGGTCAGCGTCGGCCTGCTGTCGATCGCGCTGCAGGAAATCGGCGTCGAAGCCGTGAGCTATGCAGGCTGGCAAGTGCCGATCAAGACGGACAGCGCTTTCACGAAGGCGCGTATCCACTCGATCGACGACGAACGCGTGAAGGCCGATCTGAACGCAGGCAAGGTCGTGATCATCACGGGCTTCCAGGGTGTCGATCCGGACGGCCACATCACGACGCTGGGCCGTGGCGGCTCGGATACGTCGGCGGTGGCGGTGGCGGCCGCGCTGGGTGCCGAAGAGTGCCTGATCTACACGGACGTCGACGGCGTCTACACGACCGATCCGCGCGTGGTCGAAGAGGCGCGACGCCTCGATCGCGTGACGTTCGAGGAAATGCTGGAAATGGCCAGCCTCGGCTCGAAGGTCCTGCAGATCCGCTCGGTCGAATTCGCCGGCAAATACCAGGTGAAGACGCGTGTGCTGTCGAGCCTGACCGATCCGCTGATTGCGCTCGACGAAGAAATGCGCTCGGGCACCCTGATTACTTTTGAAGAAGACGAGACCATGGAAAAGGCAGTCATTTCCGGCATCGCGTTCCAGCGCGACGAAGCACGCATTGCTGTGATGGGCGTGCCCGACAAGCCCGGCATCGCGTATCAGATCCTCGGCCCGGTCGCCGACGCGAACGTCGATGTCGACATGATCATCCAGAACCAGAGCGTCGAAGGGAAGACGGACTTCACGTTCACGGTCGGTCGCGGCGACTACCAGAAGGCGATGGACATCCTGACCAACCAGGTGCAGGGCCATGTGAGCGCCGAGCGCGTGCAGGGCGACCCGAAGGTGTCGAAGGTGTCGGTCGTCGGCGTCGGCATGCGTTCGCACGTGGGCGTCGCGAGCAAGATGTTCCGCACGCTGTCGGAAGAGGGCATCAACATCCAGATGATCTCGACGTCCGAAATCAAGATTTCGGTGCTGATTGACGAGAAATACATGGAGCTGGCCGTCCGCGCACTGCACAAGGCATTCGAGCTCGATCAGGCAGCGTGAATTTTTTGTGATGCATTGAAGAAAGTGCATCACGGAAATTGACGACCGGTTCGAAACCCTATATTATCTCGTTCTCGTCGCACTGCCTCCCTGGTGCGAGCGAAAGTTTGGGAGACGTGGCCGAGAGGTCGAAGGCACTCCCCTGCTAAGGGAGCATCTGGGCCAAAACCTGGATCGAGGGTTCGAATCCCTCCGTCTCCGCCAAAAGCGGTGACAAAGCCCCGCAAGTTCTCGGACTTGCGGGGCTTTTTCTTTTCCCCCTTCGTTTTTTGGACTCACCGATCGGCGCGCACTGGGTCCGGACAGCCAAGCAATGCTCGACTTGAGCGACGCACATGCGCTAAATAGGCGTATCGCCCGTCGCGCCCCAAGCTGGAGTCCTGGCACGCATGCATTCCGTACTGACTTTTCTTTCTCATCGACCCGTCGACGGGCTCGTTGCCAACCACGAGCGTTACGCAGGATGCCACGGCTACCGGCATGCGATCGTCGACGGCATGCATGTGTACGGCGAGCGCCAGCAGGTGCTGCACAAGTACCACGCGATCGTCGCGCAACTCGTCGCGATGGAGCAGGGGGCGTTGCTGCTCGTGCTCGATCCGTTCTCGGTCGTATTCGGCCAGCATGCGCTGCCGGATGTCGCGAACGGTTACGACGCGATCGTCACGACGCAGACGCCGCAATCGCCGCTACCCGCGGCAAGCGGCATGATCTTTCGCAACGTGCCCGACGTGCGCGAGCGCTTGCGCAAGCTCGCGGTCGAACTGGGCGAGTGGGCGATGCGCCTGCCGGCGCGGCGACACGCATGCGAAGCGACGCTGCTTGCCGCGCATTTTCCGCCGCTGCCGTTCGATCAGCCGCTCGCGAGCGGCTATTTCGCGTCGGCCCAAACGGTGTGGGCCGATGCGTATGCGATCGATGCCGTCGTCGTCGCAGACCCGCTCGTCGCGCACCATGCGCCCGAATGGCGGCAGACGGACGGCGAGTGGGCGCCGCCGCCCGACTACGACTTTCGCTACGTGGTCGCACTCGTCGACGATGCGGCGCGGGCCCGGCGCGGCGAGCAGCCGCGCGCGATGGACGACTGGCGTGCCGCGCAGCAGCGGCCGCGCGAGCCGGCGCGACACGTGAATCCGCATGCGCGCATTGCGTTCGTGAGCCTGCACACGTCGCACATCGCCGGTTACGGCGATCTGCACGAGGAGAACTTCGTGCGCTACTGCACGCGCCACGGCTATGCGTACCATGCGTATCGCGAGCCGCCGGCGTTCCTGCCGGCCGGCATCGACGCGAACTGGGCGAAGCTGCATCTGATTCGCGAACATCTGCCGGATCATGCGTTCGTGTTCTGGGTCGACGCGGACATCCTCGCGATCGACCAGAGTCAGCCGGTCGACGGTGTGATCGACGGCCGCGATTTCGTGATCGGCACCGACCATACGGCCTGGGCGATCAACTCGTGCATGATCGGCGTGCGCAATGTCGCGCCGATGCGCGAACTGGTCGAGCGCATGTGCGCGCGTATCGAGAGCTTCGACGATCGATCGTCCGTCTACGCGAGCGGCGGCGATCAGCAGGCCATCTATGTCGAGTTGCTGCGGGCGGGCATGATCGACGCGCGCTATATCGTCGACGCGATCACGCTCGCGACTTCGCCGGTTTATGCCACGCGCGACAGTCGCTTCGTTCATTTCCCCGCGCAACACAACCACTACCGCGCGGTGGCGATGCGCATATGGGACCGGTTGAGTCATCAGCTCTAGCCGGAAGGGCTGCGACGCGCGCGGTATCGCGCGCCTTCAGTGGGTATTTTGATGACGGGAAAATGTAAGTTAAATGAAAGTACTAATGTAAGATTCATGCCGGACGCGCCCACCGTTCCGGGCATCCTGTTCAGGCACGCCAAAACAGCGGTCTGACGTCAAAAATGCGGCATCGCACCGATTCTTGGGTGTCACGGCTTCTGATAATACAAAAAATTACGTATAAAAATCAGCTGGTTGTGAGTGCGCCGAAGAACTAGAGTCTGTTGCGATGCAAAATTTCTCCAATCGATTTATCCTCGTTAACCCGATTGCGCTTGAGCCGCGTCAAACTTCGTTCTGACGTTGCTTTACATTTCGCCAACAAGGGTGATTCGCGAAATCTATCTTACGATTTGGTTTCGATTCTTTCGTCCCGCCTGTCCCGATGCAGTGCGCGACCCTCTCTAGGTTTGTTGACATGCATGATTTTCCCTTTCTGAGCCTGGCGATCTGGGCTCCGATCCTGGTCGGCGCGTGCCTGCTACGTGCCGGCAGCGACCATCATCCCAATCGCACGAGGTTGATCGCGCTCATCGGCGCACTGATCGGGCTGGCAGCGGTCGTCCCGCTCGTCGCCGGTTTCGATTCGCATTCGGCTGCGATGCAGTTTGTCGAAACCCGCGACTGGCTTGCGGCATTCAACTCGGGCTGGCGTGTCGGCATCGACGGCGCATCGCTCTGGCTCGTCGTGCTGACCGCATTCACGACGCTCATCGTGGTGATCGCATCGTGGGAATCGATCACGGTTCGCATCGCGCAGTATTACGCGTCGTTCCTGATCCTGTCGGGGTTGATGGTCGGCGTGTTCGTCGCGCAGGACGGGCTGCTGTTCTTCATTTTCTTCGAGGCGACGCTGATTCCGCTGTACCTGCTGATCGGTACGTGGGGCCGCGAGCATCGTGTGTACGCGGCGGTGAAGTTCTTCTTCATCTCGTTCGCGGGTTCGCTGCTGCTGCTGATGGCGATGCTCTACCTGTATGCGAAGTCGCATACGTTCGACATGAACGCATGGCGCACGCTGGAACTCGGCTTCTCGCCGCAGTTGCTGGTGTTCCTCGGCTTCTTCGCCGCGTTCGCGGTCAAGGTGCCGATGTGGCCGGTTCACACGTGGCTGCGCGACGTCTACACGGACGGCCCGACGGGCGCCGCGCTGATGCTCGCGATGCTGAAGCTCGGCGGTTACGGTTTCCTGCGCTTCGCGCTGCCGATCACGCCGGATGCAGCTCACTTCTTCGCGCCGGCCGTGATCGCGCTGTCGCTGTTCGCGATCGTCTACGCGAGCCTGGTCGCGCTCGCGCAGACCGATCTCACCAAGCTGCTCGCGTACTCGACGGTCGCGCACATGGGGATCGTCACGCTCGGCCTGTTCCTGTTCAACCAGATCGGCGTCGCAGGCGCGATCGTGCAACTCGTCTCGTACGGCTTCGTCGCGGGCGCAATGCTGCTGTGCGTAAGCGTGCTGGTCGATCGCACCAAGCAGCGCGAGATCGCCGCATACGGCGGCGTGGCCGGCGTGATGCCGCGCTTCGCGATGTTCGCGGTGCTGTTCGCGATGGCCAACGTCGGCCTGCCGGGCACGTCGGGATTCGTCGGCGAGTTCATGGTCATCATGGGCGCGATCCGTTTCAACTTCTGGATCGGCGCCATCGCGGCGCTCACGCTGATCCTCAGCGCGTCGTACACGCTGTGGATGATCAAGCGCGTCGTGTTCGGCAAGATCGATCACGCACGTGTCGCGAAGCTCTCCGACCTCAGCCGTCGCGAGATCGCGGTGTTCGCATCGTTCGCGCTGATCGTGCTGGGCGTCGGCATCTATCCGAAGCCGTTCACCGATGCAATCGATCCGACCGTCGCGCAACTGATCGAAGACGCCAGCCGCTCGAAGGTGCCGGCAGGGGACGGCATCACGCCGCCGCAGCCGGCCTACATGGCCTCGGCACGCAACTGACCGCAGTGCACCGCGCACGACGGCCGCATCGCACGACGATGCAGTCGTTGCGCGCGCATCCATCGGAGCGGGTGCCGAGCGCACCTGCCCACTTCCGGCTGCGTGAAATTGCCCCGCGACAATCTGTCTCACGGCAGATTTTGCAATGATGATTTTCCGCATCCACCGGTTTTTCATCGTGCTCGCGCGACGTATGATTCGGTCCACTTTCGTGGATCGAATGCGCATCGGGCATACGCTACGGATTCAATGACCCCTCGGGCTGTGTGATGAAAAGAAAAGCTTCAAAAGGCTGGACGGCGCTGATGTCAATCGGCGCGGCGCTGAGCCTGTCAGGCTGTAATTTAGATGTACTAAATCCGAAAGGAAGTGTCGGTGCCGCCGAAAAGGCGCTGATCGCAACCTCCACGTGGGCGATGCTGGTCGTCGTCGTGCCGGTGATTCTGCTCACGCTGTGGTTCGCGTGGCGTTATCGCGCGTCGAATCGCAACGCCGCCTATGCGCCGAACTGGTCGCACTCGACCGCGATCGAAATCGTGATCTGGACGGTGCCGACGCTGATCATCCTGTTCCTCGGCGTGCTCACGTGGAAGACCACGCACGAGCTCGATCCGTACAAGCCGCTCGAATCGTCGGTGAAGCCGATCGACGTCGAGGTCGTCGCGCTCGACTGGAAGTGGCTGTTCATCTATCCGGAACTCGGCATCGCGTCGGTGAACCAGCTCGCGATTCCGGTCGGTACGCCGGTGAACTTCCGCATCACGTCGGATTCGGTGATGAACTCGTTCTTCATTCCGCAGCTCGGCGGCCAGGTCTACGCGATGGCCGGCATGCAGACGCGCCTGCACCTGATCGCCGACGAAGCCGGCGACTACGCGGGCACGTCGGCCAACTTCAGCGGCCGCGGCTTCTCCGACATGAAGTTCCGCACGCTGGCCGAGCCGCGCGAGCAGTTCGATGCCTGGGTGCAGAAGGTCAAGGCATCGCCTGATCGTCTCGACGCGACCGTGTACGGCTCGGTCGCTCAGCCGAGCGAGAAGGCGCCGGTGCGCTACTTCTCGTCGGTCGATCCGCGGCTCTTCCACAACATCATCGCGAAATACAACGATGGCCACGTCCTCGATCTGAAGGACGCCGCCTGCGGCACGAAGGGGTAACGCATGTTCGGCAAACTCACACTATCGGCGATCCCGTTCGATCAGCCCATCATCATGGTGGCCGGCGCCTTCATGGGGCTGGCCGTGCTGGGCGTGCTCGCCGGCCTGACGATCACCGGCCGCTGGAAGTGGCTGTGGACGGAATGGCTGACGACGGTCGACCACAAGAAACTCGGCGTGATGTACATCATCGTCGCGCTGATCATGCTGCTGCGCGGCTTCGCCGACGCGATCATGATGCGCATGCAGCTCGCGCTCGCGTACAACGCGCCCGGCTACCTGCCGCCGCACCACTATGACCAGATCTTCACGGCACACGGCGTGATCATGATCTTCTTCATGGCGATGGTGTTCATGGTCGGCCTGATGAACCTCGTCGTGCCGCTGCAGATCGGCGCGCGCGACGTCGCGTTCCCGTTCATCAACTCGCTCTCCTTCTGGATGACGGCGGTCAGCGCGATCCTGATCAACATCTCGCTCGTGATCGGCGAATTCGCGCAGACGGGCTGGCTCGCCTACCCGCCGCTGTCGGAGCTGCAGTTCAGTCCGGGGGTAGGGGTCGACTACTACCTGTGGGCATTGCAGATATCGGGTGTCGGCACGCTGCTGACCGGCGTGAACTTCTTCGTGACCATCATCAAGATGCGCGCGCCCGGCATGACGCTGATGAAGATGCCGGTGTTCACGTGGACGGCCCTCTGCACGAACGTGCTGATCATGGCGTCGTTCCCGATCCTGACCGCGACGCTCGCGCTGCTCGGTCTCGACCGTTACCTCGGCATGCACTTCTTCACGAACGAAGCCGGCGGCAACGCGATGCTGTACCTGAACCTGATCTGGGCGTGGGGCCATCCCGAGGTCTACATCCTGATCCTGCCGGCGTTCGGCATCTTCTCGGAAGTCATCGCGACGTTCTCGAAGAAGCCGCTGTTCGGCTACAAGACGATGGTGTACGCGACCTGCGCGATCATGGTGCTGTCGTTCCTCGTGTGGCTGCATCACTTCTTCACGATGGGCTCCGGCGCGAACGTGAACGCGTTCTTCGGCATCATGACGATGATCATCGCGATCCCGACCGGCGTGAAGGTGTTCAACTGGCTGTTTACGATGTATCGCGGCCGGATCGAATTCACGACGCCCGTGCTGTGGACGATCGGCTTCATGGTCACGTTCACGATCGGCGGGATGACCGGCGTGATGATGGCGATTCCGGGTGCGGACTTCGTGCTGCACAACAGCCTGTTCCTGATCGCGCACTTCCATAACGTGATTATCGGCGGCGTGCTGTTCGGCTATCTCGCGGGCTTCAACTACTGGTTTCCGAAAGCGTTCGGCTTCAAGCTGAACGAGAAGCTCGGCAAGGCTGCATTCTGGTTCTGGCAGGTCGGCTTCTATGTCGCATTCGTGCCGCTGTACGTGCTCGGCTTCATGGGCATGACGCGTCGTCTGAACCATTACGACAACCCGGCATGGCATCCGTGGCTGCTGGTCGCCGCATTCGGCGCCGTGCTGATCGCGATCGGCATCGCATGCCAGCTGCTGCAACTGGTCGTCAGCATCCGCAACCGCAACCTGCCGGAATACCGCGATACCACGGGCGATCCGTGGGGCGGTCGCACGCTCGAGTGGGCCACCACGTCGCCGCCGGCGGACTACAACTTCGCGGTGACCCCGCAGGTGCGCACGCTGGACGCGTATGCCGACATGAAGGCACGTGGCGATGCCCGTCCTAACCCGGCGTCGATCCGCGACATCCATATGCCGTCGAATACGTGTGCGGGTCTCGTGGTCGCGATCTTCAGCCTCGTGCTGGGCTTCGCGCTGGTGTGGCATATCTGGTGGATGGCGATCGGCGGCCTGGTCGGGATCGTCGCGACGCTCGTGATCTATAGCTCGCGTGACAACGACGGCTACTACATTCCGGCGACCAAGGTGCGCAAGATCGAAGAGAAGCAACCGGCGGTGCGCGTGGCCACGCGTGTCGACGACGTGGAACTGGAGGCCAACTGATGTTGCAGAAAACCTTGAGCGCAACCCTGCTCGAGCACGACGACCATCCGCCGTCGCACTCGGTGTTCGGCTTCTGGCTGTATCTGATGACCGACTGCGTGATCTTCGCGGCGCTGTTCGCGACGTTCGCCGTGCTGGGCAACCAGTACGCGGGCGGTCCGACCGCGAAGGACCTGTTCGACATTCCGGGCGTCGCGCTGGAAACCGCCGCGCTGCTGCTGTCGAGCATCACCTACGGCTTCGCGATGCTGGCCGCGTACAAGCAACGGCGCGGCGCGCTGCTCGCCTGGCTGGCGGTGACGTTCCTGCTCGGCGCGGCGTTCCTCACGATGGAACTGCGCGAGTTCTCGCACCTGATCGCGGAAGGCGCGGGCCCGCAACGCAGCGCGTTCCTGTCGGCATTCTTCACGCTGGTCGGCACGCACGGCCTGCACGTGACGGCCGGCCTGCTGTGGATGGTCGTGCTCGCCGGGCAGATCGTGCTGCGCGGTGGCGACCTGACCGATCGCGATCTGCGTCGTCTGACGTGCCTGAGCCTCTTCTGGCACTTCCTCGACATCGTGTGGATCTGCGTGTTTTCCTTTGTCTATCTTGCGAGCGTGATCTAAATGGCCCATTCGCATTCGTCTCAACTCGAAGAAGGGCACGGCAGCGTCGGCGGCTATGTCGCCGGCTTCATCCTGTCGGTGCTGCTCACGGCCGCATCGTTCGGCCTGGTGATGGAAGGCGTGCTGTCGCCGCACGCGTCGCTGATCGCGCTTGCCGCGCTCGCGTTCGTGCAGATCGTCGTGCACCTCGTGTACTTCCTGCACATGAACGGTTCGTCGGGCCAGCGCTGGAACGTGATGGCGTTCAGCTATACGGTGCTGACCGCGGCGATCCTGATCGTCGGGACGTTGTGGGTGATGCACAACGTCAGCATGAACATGATGTCGCGCTGAGCGACGTCGCGGCGCAACGCGCCGGCCATGAAGAAGCGGCACGCGAGTGCCGCTTTTTTTTCGCCTGCGAAATCCGCGCGCATCATTTCAATTGCATTGGCACGGCGAACGAGCGTCCGGACGCAGTATGATTCGACGCGAGTCCGGGCGAGAAGCCCGGCGGGCGGGCCGGAGCGGCGCGCAGGGCCGTGATCGGGCCGTCAATTGTTACAAGACGTTAGCGGGCGCTTCCCGTTGCGATGCCGCGCATCAGTTCTTACAAACTTGAAATATGCTGGGACGGCGCTTGCCGTTATAGTCGAATCACACATGACACAACTCAAAGAGGAATCCATGAAGACTTTGCGTGTTGCCTCGCTCTTGACCGGTATGACGGCCTTGCTCGTGTCGGGCGCAGCAATGGCGGGAGTCAATGTCGGGATCAACGTCGGCGTGCCGGCTCCGGTCTACGTCGCGCCCGCGCCCGTGTACGCGCCGCCGCCGCCGGTCGTCTATCAGCCGGCGCCCGTGTATGCGCCCGCGCCGGCGATCGTGATCGGCTGGCATGGCGACCGCTACTGGGACGGCCGCCGCTACTGGGGGCGCGACGAGTGGTATCGCCATCATGGCCGCGGCTGGGGCGGCGATCATGGGCGTGGTCACTGGAACAACGGTCACCGGCACTGATCGACATGCGGCGCATGCGCGATGCGTATGCGCAGGAGGGGAGGAGAACCGCCCGCGTGGCGGTTTTCTTTTGCCTCGAGCGGACGGCATGCATGCGGCGCGATGCGCCGGCGCCACGCGCGAACGCCCGCAAGCTGGCTCGACGCCGAATTGAATGGGTAGAATCGACCCTCGTTACACCCATCAATCGACCGACAGGGCCTCTATGACGAAGGGTTCGCCCCGGGCTGTCGCCGCGCGCATCCGCTTCGGCGCCGCACATGCCGTATGGGCTGCCGGCCGCACGGCGGCAGTATTGGCAGTACAGGCGGTGCTGGCCGCGACGGCCGCACACGCAGCATATGCGATCGCGCAATACGGCGAGCCGAAATATCCGCCGGGCTTCAAGCATTTCGACTACGTCAATCCGGACGCGCCGAAGGGCGGCACGCTCGTGCTCGCCAACCCGAACCGGCTCACGTCGTTCGACAAGTTCAATCCGTTCACGATGCGCGGCAACCCCGCGCCGGGCATCGACATGCTGTTCGAGAGCCTCGCGACCGGCAGCCTCGACGAACCGGCTTCCGCTTACGGGCTGCTCGCCGACGACATCGAGATCGCGCCGGACCGCCGCGCGGTCACATTCCATCTGAACCCGCGCGCACGCTTTTCCAACGGCGACCCGGTCACGGCCGACGACGTCAAGTATTCGTTCGACACGCTGAAGAGCAAGCTCGCCGCGCCGCAATTCGGCGCGTATTTCGCCGACATCGCGAAGGCCGTGGTGGTCGACCCGGCGACCGTGCGCTTCGAGTTCCGCAGTGCGAATCGCGAGTTGCCGCTGATCGCCGGCGGCGTGCCGGTGTTCTCGCGCAAGTGGGGCTTGCGCGCGGACGGCTCGCGCATCCCGTTCGACCAGCTCGCGTTCGAGCAGCCAATCGGCAGCGGGCCGTACCTGATCGAGCGCTACGACAACGGCCGCACGATCACGTACCGGCGCAATCCCGCGTACTGGGGTGCCGACCTGCCGGTGCGGGTCGGCACCAACAACTTCGAGCGGATCGTCTACAAGCTGTACGGCGACGGCGTCGCGCGGCTCGAGGCGTTCAAGGCCGGCGAGTACGACGTGCTCGTCGAATACATCGCGCGCAACTGGGCGCGGCGCGACGTCGGCAAGCGCTTCGACAGCGGCGAGCTCGTGAAGCGCGAATTCCGCCAGCACAACGGCGCGGGCATGCAGGGTTTCTTCATGAACCTGCGCCGGCCGCTGTTTCGCGACGTGCGCGTGCGCCAGGCGCTCGACCTCGCGTTCGATTTCGAATGGCTGAACCGCCAGTTGTTCTACGGCGCATACACGCGCCTCGACAGTTATTTCGCCGACACCGACCTGCAGGCAACGGGCACGCCGGGCCCGGGCGAGCTGAAGCTGCTCGCGCCGCTGCGCGCGCAGCTGGATCCGGCCGTGTTCGGCCCGATGGTCGTGCAGCCCGACACCCATCCGCCGGGCTCGCTGCGCGCAAACCTGCTGAAGGCCCGTGCGCTGCTCGCGCAAGCCGGCTGGACCTACCGCGACGGCGCGCTGCGCAATGCGAAGGGCGAGCCGTTCACGTTCGAGATCCTCGACGACTCGGGCGCGGCGATGGAAGGCATCGTGACGGCCTACCAGCGCAATCTCGCGAAGCTCGGCATCGACGCGCGTTTTCGCACGGCCGACTATGCGCTGCTGCAAAAACGGCTCGACGCGTTCGACTACGACATGACGACGATCCGCTATCCGGGCGTGCAGGTGCCCGGTGCCGAGCAGTTCTCGCGCTTCGACAGCAAGTTCGCCGACGAACCGGGCTCCGACAACATCATCGGCCTGAAGTCGCCGGCCGTCGACGCGTTGCTGCACGCGCTCGGCACCGCGCAGACCCGCGACGAACTGCTCGATGCGACGCATGCGCTCGACCGCGTGCTGATGCACGGCTATTACGCGGTTCCGCAGTGGTACAGCACCACGCACCGGATCGCGTACAAGCGCGCGCTCGCCTATCCGCA
Organism: Burkholderia sp. IDO3; assembly: GCF_003366075.1. Taxonomy (NCBI): domain Bacteria; kingdom Pseudomonadati; phylum Pseudomonadota; class Betaproteobacteria; order Burkholderiales; family Burkholderiaceae; genus Burkholderia; species Burkholderia sp. IDO3. The sequence goes on along the minus strand of NZ_CP028963.1, from coordinate 2,312,899 downwards.
AACGCTGCCGCTGTACTATTCGGCCGAGGGCTGGGTCGTGTCGACCTGGTGGGCCAAGCCCGATCGCTGAAACCTGCCGGCCCTTCGTTCAACCCAGCCTATCGATCGCGAGTCGACGCCCTATGTGGAGCTACATCCTCAAACGCCTGCTGCTGATGATCCCGACGCTCGTCGGCGTGCTCACGCTCACGTTCGCGGTGATCCAGTTCGTGCCCGGCGGCCCCGTCGAGCAGGCCGTGCAGGAGCTGCGCAAGGGCGCGACGGAGCAGGGCGCGACGCCGTTCGGCATGCGCGCGCATACGGGCGTCGACGCGCAGCAGCTCGCGCAGCTGAAGGCGCTGTACGGCTTCGACAAGCCGCCGCTCGAGCGCTACTGGCTGATGCTGAAGCGCTTCGCGCGCTTCGATCTCGGCGACAGCTACTTCAGGCACCAGAGCGTGTGGTCGCTGATCGTGCAGAAGCTGCCGGTGTCGATCAGCATCGGCCTGTGGACGTTCTTCATCACCTACCTGATCTCGGTGCCGCTCGGCATCGCGAAGGCCGTGCGCAACGGCTCGCCGTTCGACGTCGCGACGAGCCTCGTCGTGCTGGTCGGCTATGCGATTCCCGGTTTCGTGCTCGGCGTGCTGCTGCTCGTGCTGTTCGGCGGCGGCTCGTTCTGGCAGCTGTTCCCGCTGCGCGGGCTCACGTCGGACAACTTCGACCAGCTGTCGCTGATCGGCAAGGTGCTCGATTATCTGTGGCACATCGCGCTGCCGATCACGGCGTCGGTCGTCGGCAGCTTCGCCGTCGTCACAATGCTCACGAAGAACGCGTTTCTCGACGAGATCCGCAAGCAGTACGTGCTGACCGCGCGGGCGAAAGGGCTCGCCGAGCGCACCGTGCTGTGGAAGCACGTGTTCCGCAACGCGATGCTGCCGCTGATCGTCGGCTTTCCGGCCGCGTTCATCGGCGCGTTCTTCACGGGCAGCCTGCTGATCGAGACGCTGTTCTCGCTCGACGGCCTCGGGCTGCTGTCGTACGAGTCGGTCGTGCGGCGCGATTATCCGGTCGTGCTCGGCACGCTGTACCTGTTCACGCTGATCGGGCTTGCAACCAAGCTGATCTCCGATCTTTGCTACGTGTGGGTCGACCCGCGCATTCAATTCGACAACCTGGAGCGCTGACATGAAACCGTCCGTTCGCACGCCGCTTGCCGGCGCGCCTGCCCGCATGCCCGGCGTCGCCGGGCGAGGTGCGCGATGAGTCGGGTAGCCGTGTCGTCCCGCATCGACGCGGCGCGCGCGCGCGTGTCGCCGTCTCCCGCGCGCCGCGTATGGCGGCGCTTTCGCCAGCAGCGTCTCGGCTACTGGAGCTTCGTGATCTTCGTCATCGCGTTCGCGGCAAGCCTTGCGGCACCGCTGTGGTCGAACGACAAGCCGCTCGTCGTGCGCTACGACGGCCACTATTATTTCCCGATGTTCCATGCGTATCCGGAGACGGCCTTCGGCGGCGACTTCCCGACGCCGGCCGATTATCTCGATCCGTACGTCCGCAAGCGGATCGAAGCGCCGGGCAACTTCGCCGTCTACCCGCCGAACCGCTACTACTACGACACGCTGAACTACTTCTCGACCGTGCCCAACCCGGCGCCGCCGTCGCGCGCGAACTGGCTCGGTACCGACGCGCAGGGGCGCGACCTGCTCGCGCGGCTCGTATACGGGTTCCGCGTGTCGGTCGAGTTCGGGCTGATCCTGACCGTGATCGGCACGCTGCTCGGGATCGCCGCGGGCGCCGTGCAGGGTTTCTTCGGCGGCCGCATCGACATCGTCGGGCAGCGGCTGATCGAGATCTGGAGTTCGCTGCCCGAGCTTTACCTGCTGATCATCTTCGCGTCGATCTTCGAGCCGAGCTTCCTGCTGCTGATCGTGCTGCTGTCGCTGTTCGGCTGGATCGGGCTCGCCGATTACGTGCGCGCCGAGTTCCTGCGCAACCGGATGCAGGACTACGTGCGCGCGGCCCGCGCGATGGGGCTCACGAACTGGCAGATCATCTGGCGCCACGTGCTGCCGAACAGCCTGACGCCCGTGATCACGTTCCTGCCGTTCCGGATGAGCGGCGCGATCCTCGCGCTCACGAGCCTCGACTTCCTCGGGCTCGGCGTGCCGCCGCCGACGCCGAGCCTCGGCGAGCTGCTTGCGCAGGGCAAGGGCAACCTCGATGCGTGGTGGATCTCGCTGTCGACGTTCGGCGTGCTGGTCGCGACGCTGCTGTTGCTGACCTTCATGGGCGACGCCTTGCGCAACGCGCTCGACACGCGGATCTCCGACTCGGTGCGCGCGGCGGGAGGCCAGCGATGAGCGATACGGCCGTATCGAAGCAGGGCGAGCCGCTGCTGTCGCTCGAGCATCTGCATGTACGCTTCGGCGACACGGTGGCCGTCGACGACGTGACGCTCGCGATCGGCCGCGGCGAGCGCGTTGCGCTGGTCGGCGAGTCGGGCTCGGGCAAGAGCGTGACCGCGCTGTCGATCCTGCGGCTGCTGCGCGATGCCGACGTGAGCGGCACCATCCGTTTCGCGGGGCATGATCTCGCCGGCAAGAGCGAGCGCCAGATGCGCGGGCTGCGCGGCTCGGATATCGCGATGATCTTCCAGGAGCCGATGACGGCGCTCAATCCGCTGTATACGATCGGCGCGCAGATCGGCGAGACGATCGTGCTGCACGACGGCGTGACGGCGGCCGAGGCACGCAAGCGTGCGATTGCACTGCTCGCGCGCACGGGCATCGACGAGCCGGAGAAGCGTGTCGACAGCTACCCGCACCAGCTGTCGGGCGGTCAACGCCAGCGCGCGATGATCGCGATGGCGCTCGCATGCCGGCCTCGGTTGCTGCTCGCCGACGAGCCGACCACCGCGCTCGACGTGACGATCCGCGCGCAGATCGTCGATCTGCTGCTCGAACTGCAGCGCGAGGAGGCGGAAAAGCGCGGGATGGCGATCCTGCTGATCACGCACGACCTGAATCTCGTGCGGCACTTCGCCGAGCGGGTCGCGGTGATGGAGCACGGCAAGCTGGTCGAAAGCGGGCCGGTCGAGCGGATCTTCGCGGAGCCGGAGCATCCGTACACGCGGCGTTTGCTGAACAGCCGGCCGCAGCGTGCGGTCGCGCCGGTGATGCCGATCGCGCCGGTCGTGCTCGATGCGCGCCACGTCAGTGTTCAGTTCGCGCGCAAGCGGCCGGGTTTTGCCGGCTGGTTCGGCACGATGCCGGTGACGGCCGTCTCGGACGTATCCATGTCGGTGCGGCAGGGCGAGACGCTCGGCATCGTCGGCGAATCCGGCTCCGGCAAATCGACGCTCGCGATGGCGCTGCTCGGGCTGCAGCGGACGGCGCACGGCGAGATCGAGTTCCAGGGCCGTGCGCTGTCGTCCTATCGCGGCCGCGAGCAGACCGCGTTGCGCTCGAACATGCAGGTCGTCTTTCAGGATCCCTTCAGTTCGCTGTCGCCGCGCCACACGATCGAGCGGATCGTCGGCGAGGGGCTCGAACTGCATCGCCCGGAATTGACGCCCGATGCGCGCCGCGCGAAGTCGCTCGCAGTGCTGCGTGAAGTCGGCCTCGACCGCACGGTGCTGCATCGCTATCCGCACGAATTCTCGGGCGGGCAGCGCCAGCGGATCGCGATCGCGCGTGCGCTCGTGCTGGAGCCGCGCATCCTGATCCTCGACGAGCCGACTTCCGCGCTCGACGTGTCGATCCAGCAGCAGGTGCTGAAGCTGCTCGCGAATTTGCAACAGAAATACAACCTCGGCTATGTATTCATCAGCCACGACCTGGAAGTGATCGGCGCGATGGCGCATCGGGTCGCGGTGATGCAGGGCGGGGCGGTCGTGGAGTCCGGCGACGTCGCCGACATCTTCACGAAGCCGTCACATCCTTACACACAAAAGCTGTTGAAAGCGGTCTGGAAAGCGTGATACGCGTCCAATGGTCTGACTATCTCGATTGTATTTATTAATTTGTTTTGACAAACGATTACGCGCTGGCTAGTATCGACCGAAATTTTCCGCCAATCAGCTGATTTTTAAGCACATTCCATCGACCAATGCAGCATCGATCCCTGACCCAGGCATGCGCGCGCACCATCGCCGGGCTGTTCATCGGCGCCCTGTTCGCAGCAGCTCCCGGCGCGTTCGCCGACGAAGTCAGCAGTTTTAGTCAAAATGTCGCGAATTCGACTCAAATCGGGTCGAATTCTTCCCTCCAGCAGACCAGTGCACAGCCGTCGAGCGGCGGCGCGAAGTCGTTCCTGTCCGGCATGGCGGGCAAGGCAGGCGACGTCGTCGTCAGCGCGCTCAACATGATCGGCGTGCGCTATCGCTGGGGCGGCAACTCCCCGGATTCCGGCCTCGATTGCAGCGGCTTCGTGCGCTACGTGTTCCAGGACACGCTCGGCATGTCGCTGCCGCGTCGCGCGGAAGAGATGAGCCGCGTTGGCGAGAAGGTCAGCATGAGCAACCTGAAGCCGGGCGACCTCGTGTTCTTCAACACGATGCGCCGCACGTTCTCGCACGTCGGCATCTACATCGGCGACAACAAGTTCGTGCATTCGCCGTCGACCGGCAGCACCGTTCGCGTCGACGATCTCGACAACGGCTACTGGGAAAAGCGGTTCACCGGCGCGCGCCGGATCGAATCGGAGTTTCCGATGAAGGCCGACGATCTGCGTCAGCGCGTGCGCGCGACGATCGGCGACGATACGGCGAACGGCAACAACTGACGCTCGCCGGCAAACCGCCGGATCACAAAAACCCTGTCACCGAAAGGCGGCAGGGTTTTTTGTTTGGGTGCGCGCGAAGCGTGCGCGGTGAGCGGATCGGCGGCGGAGGGTGGCTGGCGCCGCTGTCGGCTGCCGCGCGTCGTCGTGTTACGCGGCCGCGGCGCCGCGGGCCGCCGCGAGCTTGCGCTGCAGCTCGGGCATGATGCGCGCGACGGCTTCCTCGCCCGCGAGGATCGCCGCGTTGCGCTGGTTGAAGTCGCTGCCGCCCATTGCCGCGAGGTTCGGGCGGATCACGACGTCCGCGTATTTGTCGAGCTCGTAGGTCTTGATCGTCTGCCCCATGATCGTGAAGGTCTGCAGCAGCATCTCGATCGGGTTGTTGGTCGCTGCGCCGTCCGGGCGCGCCGAGATGTCGACGGCGATCACGAAGTTCGCGCCCATCTTGCGCGCGAACGACGCGGGCACGGGGCTCACGAGACCGCCGTCGACGTACTCGCGGTTGCCGATCTTCACGGGTTCGAACACCGACGGCACGCTGCACGACGCGCGCACCGCGAGCCCCGTGTTGCCCTGCTGGAACAGGATCGGCTGACCGCTCTGCAGATCGGTTGCGACGACGCCGAGCGGCCTGGTCATCTTTTCGATCGGCCGGTTGTTGAGCGCCTTGTTCAGGAAGTTCTGCAGCGCGACGCCCTGCAGCAGCCCGCGCGAGCGGAACGGCAGTGCCCAGTCGCTGATCGACGCCTGATCCATGTCGAGCGCGATCTTGTTGATCTGCAGCCCGCTCATTCCGGATGCGTACAACGCGCCGACCACCGAGCCCGCGCTCGTGCCCGCGACGATGTCGATCGGGATGCCGCGGGCCTCGAGCGCCTTCAGCACGCCGATGTGCGAGAAGCCGCGGGCGGCGCCGCCGCCGAGCGCGATGCCGATCTTCACGGGTTTCTCGTGCGATTGCGCGGTGTTGTCGGGGCGGGACTTGTCGCCGAACGACGTGCAGGCGGCGAGGCTGGCGGACGCGCACGCGATCGTGAAGTGGCGGCGCGACAGGCGAGGGGACGACATCGAATGGTTCTCCGGCGGCTTGGCGGCGGGCCGTGCGGCCCGCGGCGGCGATAGGTTCCGAGCGGCCGTGCGGCGGGATCCGGGCGGCCGGCGCGGCGCCGGCTGGCGGCCGCGGCGCGCACATCATAAAGCAAGCGGTGCGCTTGGCGCGATGACCGGCGCGAGTATAATTCCGGCTTCTTTCCCGTTCCGGGCGCGGCCGGCCCCATTGCTGTCCGGGCTGTCGCCGTCGATCCCGCGTCGAATCATTCATGCGCCCCAGGCGTTCGAGTTACCGTTTATGACCCGTCCTGTCCGTACCCGCTTCGCGCCGAGTCCCACCGGCTTCATTCACCTCGGCAACATCCGCTCCGCGCTTTATCCGTGGGCGTTCGCCCGCAAGATGAAGGGCACGTTCGTGCTGCGTATCGAGGATACCGACGTCGAGCGTTCGTCGCAGGAAGCCGTCGATGCGATCCTCGAGGGGATGCAGTGGCTTGGCCTGGATTTCGACGAAGGCCCGATCTACCAGATGCAGCGGATGGACCGTTATCGCGAGGTGCTCGCGCAGATGCTCGAGAAGGGCCTCGCGTACCCGTGCTACATGTCGGCCGAGGAACTCGACGCGCTGCGCGAGCGCCAGCGCGAAGCCGGCCTGAAGCCGCGCTACGACGGCACCTGGCGTCCGGAGCCGGGCAAGGTGCTGCCCGAGCCGCCGGCCGGCGTGAAGCCCGTGCTGCGTTTCCGCAACCCGCTGACCGGCACGGTCGTGTGGGACGACGCGGTGAAGGGCCGTGTCGAGATCTCGAACGAGGAACTCGACGACCTCGTGATCGCGCGTCCGGACGGCACGCCGATCTACAACTTCTGCGTGGTCGTGGACGACATGGACATGAACATCACGCACGTGATCCGGGGCGACGACCACGTGAACAACACGCCGCGCCAGATCAACATTCTGCATGCGCTCGGCGGCGAGCCGCCCGTCTATGCGCACCTGCCGACCGTGCTGAACGAGCAGGGCGAGAAGATGAGCAAGCGGCATGGCGCGATGAGCGTGATGGCCTATCGCGACGCAGGCTTTCTGCCGGAGGCCGTCGTCAACTATCTCGCCCGTCTGGGCTGGTCGCACGGCGACGCCGAAATCTTCTCGCGCGAGCAGTTCGTCGAATGGTTCGATCTCGAACACCTCGGCAAGTCGCCCGCGCAGTACGACCACAGCAAGCTGAGCTGGCTGAATGCCCATTACATCAAGGAAGCCGACAACGCGCGCCTCGCCGCGCTGGCGAAGCCGTTCCTCGACGCGCTCGGCATCGACGATGCGGTCATCGCGACGGGCCCGGCGCTCGACGCGGTCGTCGGCCTGATGAAGGACCGCGCGACGACGGTCAAGGAGATCGCCGAAGGTGCCGCAATGTTCTACCGTGTGCCGACCCCGGACGCCGATGCGATCGCGCAGCACGTGACCGATGCCGTGCGACCGGCACTGGCCGATCTCGTTGCCGCGTTGAAGGCGGCCGACTGGACGAAGGAAGCGGTGTCCGCCGCGCTGAAGGCGACGCTCGGCACGCACAAGCTGAAGATGCCGCAGCTCGCGATGCCGGTGCGTCTGCTGGTGGCCGGTACGACGCATACGCCGTCGATCGACGCGGTGCTGGTGCTGTTCGGTCGCGACATCGTCGTGTCGCGCATCGAGGCTGCGCTGTCCTGAGGTTGGGGCGCGCGAAGCCGTCGACACGTGACGTTGCGTCGGCTTCGCAAAAATTTCGCTCCAATCGCAAAAAGGGTATTTACAAGTTCGAATTCGGTCCATATAATCTCATTTCTGTTCTGCAAGGGGGTATAGCTCAGCTGGGAGAGCGCTTGCATGGCATGCAAGAGGTCAGCGGTTCGATCCCGCTTACCTCCACCAACAGAACAAAAGATTGATTTGCGAAGCAGTGGTGGTAGTAATAAATGCTTCACAAAATGCTTTAAAGCAGTTAAAATTTCGGCCTTCGCTGTTGACGATAAGTGAATAGCGAAAGTCAGACAGGTCTGAAAAGATCATGTCCCCTTCGTCTAGAGGCCTAGGACATCACCCTTTCACGGTGAGTACAGGGGTTCGAATCCCCTAGGGGACGCCAGATTCAGCGGCGTTTCGTAGAAATGTCGCGAGGCTTGCAGGAACGTAACCGACGTCCTGCGGGTAACGGTGCAGAAAGTTGGAGCGGTAGTTCAGTCGGTTAGAATACCGGCCTGTCACGCCGGGGGTCGCGGGTTCGAGTCCCGTCCGCTCCGCCAGAACGAAGCCCGTTCAAGACGTTTTTGAGCGGGCTTTTGTATTAAAGATGTAAGCAGTACGCTGTCCCCTTCGTCTAGAGGCCTAGGACATCACCCTTTCACGGTGAGTACAGGGGTTCGAATCCCCTAGGGGACGCCAGGATTCAGCGGCGTTTCGTAGAAGTGTCGCAACGCTTGCAGGGCGTGAATGTGGTCCTGCAGGTGATAGAGCAGAAAGCTGGAGCGGTAGTTCAGTTGGTTAGAATACCGGCCTGTCACGCCGGGGGTCGCGGGTTCGAGCCCCGTCCGCTCCGCCAGAACAAGCCCGTTCAAATGAACGCTTTGAACGGGCTTTTGCATTAAAGATGTAAGCAGTACGCTGTCCCCTTCGTCTAGAGGCCTAGGACATCACCCTTTCACGGTGAGTACAGGGGTTCGAATCCCCTAGGGGACGCCAGATTTCGGCGTCGTTCGAACAAACGATGCGCCGGCAGGAAGTAACCGACGCCTGCCAGGCAAGAAGCAAGACTGGAGCGGTAGTTCAGTCGGTTAGAATACCGGCCTGTCACGCCGGGGGTCGCGGGTTCGAGTCCCGTCCGCTCCGCCAGAAAATGAAGAAGCCCGCCTTGTGCGGGCTTTTTCATTTGTATCGTCGGTTGCGCCCGTTGGCGGGCGCGTGACTGCGGCGCGGAGGAAGCCGCCTGCGCGGCTTCCGGCGGGACTCGAAGGGCTGCGCATGCATGCGCAGCCGCGGCCTGCGAGACGTAGGCGAGTCCCGTCCGCTCCGCCAGAAAATGAAGAAGCCCGCCTCGTGCGGGCTTTTTCATTCGTGCTTCAGCGTGTGCGCTACCGTTGGCGCCGCTACGAGAAATTCGCGATTGCATCCGCCCGCGACTGCGCTATCGTGGCGGGATGCGTTCTTGACCCCTGCGCGATGCTCGATCCGACCGACCTGCGATTGCTGTACCAGCTCCGGCCCGCGGAGCCTGGCGATTTCCCGTTTGCCGAAGCGCTGACGCACGGCAACATGGGCGGCTATTACAAGCGCCACGGGCTTGTCTGGCGCAGCGACCTGTTCTATGCGAGCTGGCGCGAATCCGAGAACTTCATCCTGGAGGCCGACGGCGAGCGCATCGGCGTGCTGCGCGTGACCGAGGAAGGCGATTCGCTGCATATCCGCGACGTGCAGATCGCGGCCGGCCATCGCGGGCAGGGCGCCGGCACCTACATGCTCGACATGTCGCATCGCTGGGCGCGCGCCCGCGGGCTGCACGAACTGCAGTTGCGCGTGTTCGTCGACAATCCCGCCGCGCGGCTCTACCAGCGCATGGGCTACCGCGTCACCGGGCCGAGGCTTGCGCAGCTCGGATCGATCCGTCATATGGTGCGCCCCGTCTGAACGCGCAAGGATGCGACGCGCTGCTCAGCGTCCGGCGTCGATCGCATCGTCGTCGGACACTTCGTCGTCCGCCGCGATGCTGCCTTCCGGGCCGCGGTGCTCGTAGCCGCGCAGCATGAACGCGCGCGGGCTTTCGCCGAATGCGCGCCGGAACATCGCCGAAAACGCACTCTGGCTTTGATAGCCGAGCTCGCGCGCGATATGCGACAGCGGCCGCCCCTGGTTCAACAGCGGGATGGCGCGCGCGAGCAGCGCCTGCTGCCGCCATTGCGAGAAGCTCACACCGAGTTCCTGCTTGAAAAGTCGCGAGATCGTGCGTGTGCTCGCGCCGACCTCGCTCGCCCAGTGTTCGAGCGACTCCGCGTGCGCGGGTTGTGCGAGCACCGATTCGCACAGCGTGCGCAACCGTTTTTCGTCGGGCATCGGCACCGCGAGCGGCAGCGGTTCGGCGTGGCTCAGTTCGTCGAGCACGAGCCCGCACAGCAGCCGCTCGCGGGTGCTGCTCAGGTCGCGCGCGTCGAGCGCGACGATCAGTTCGCGCAGCAAGCCCGTCACTTCGACGACCCGGCACGCGTCGAGCCCGTCCGGCACGATCGACTCGTCGATATACAGCGTGCGCAAATACGCCTCTTCGACGATCACGACCTCGTGCGTAATGTGCGGCGGCACCCAGATCGCGCGGGACGGCGGCACCATCCACGTCGTCCCGGTCGTTGCGACGCGCAGCACGCCGCGCGACGCGTACGCGAGCTGCGCCCACGCGTGCGTGTGCAGCGGGATCCGGCGGCCGGCATCCACCTGCCGCGCGCGAACGCGCATCGGGTGAACGCGCGTGGGCGCGAACTCGGGCGGGATGTCGATCACGTCGTAGGGATTCGATGCGTCGGCTTGGACAGGCGGATTCATGGACGACTCGGGCTGCGCGGCGGCGATGCCGTTATTTTAGAAGGCGCCGCGCAGGCGCATGCGGCGGTTTTTCGGCCGATAATGCACCGTTCAAATGAACTTTGTATGGGGCCGTGCGAATTCCGGCGTGCGGCACGAGCCGGTGCCGGGCAGTGTCGCCCGTCGAAAAGAACCTTCGGGCCGCCACGGTCTATCGATGCGGACGTGTTTTGTGCGTTCTGCGGGCGAGCGACGCGCACGCGGCGTCCGGTCCGGCAACCCCTGAATCGAAGAGGAGAACCAGATGCGCTACGTATTCGTCTACGGCACGTTGAGAGCGGGAGAAGCCAACGACATCGGCCATGCGGCCACGCGGCACGGGATTACCGCGCCGACGCTGCTCGGTGCGGTCGCGCTGCCGGGCGAACTGTACGATTTCGGCACGTATCCGGGGATGATCGCCGGCCCGGCCGGCCGGTCGCTGGTATGGGGCGACGTCTATGAAGTCGACGAGCAGTTGATGCCCGTGCTCGACGAGATCGAGCGCGTCTATCCGGGCGTCGACACGCTGTTCCGTCAGGAACCGGTGAGCGTCGAACTTGGCGGCCGTGAGTATGCGTGCGTCTACTATCCGGTTGCCGCGCATGCGGTGGCCGACCGTCCGCGCATCGCGTCGGGCGACTGGGTCCAGCATCGGCGGGAGCGGGAAGCCGCCTGAGCCTCCGTGCGGCCGACAGCCGCGCCGCAAAAAGAAAAAAGCGCTCCGCGGAGCGCTTTTTTCATGCCGCCGTGCCGTAGGGCAGGCGGGCAGAACGATAAAGACCAGGCCCGGCAGGGCCCGGTCCGGCCGTCAGATTTCCTCGTACAGCGGCAGCGTCAGGAATTCGGTGAAGCCTTCCGACGTCGACATCTGTTCGAAGATCGCCGCGGCACGCTCGTACGGCTGCGTGTTGCCGCCGACCGAGCGCTTCACGTTGTCGAGCTCGGCCTTCGCGTATTCGCGCACGAGTTCCGCCGTGACCTTGCGGCCGTCGTCGAGCACGCCCTTCGGCGAACGGATCCACTGCCACACCTGCGAGCGGGAGATCTCGGCCGTGGCCGCATCTTCCATCAGGTTGTGGATCGGCACGCAGCCGTTGCCGTCGAGCCATGCACCGAGATAGTGGATACCGACGTTGATGTTGTTGCGCAGGCCGGCTTCGGTGATCGGCGCTTCAGGCTGGAAGTCGAGCAGGTTCTTGCCTTCGATCTGCACGTCGTCGCGCTGCTTCGCGATCTGGTTCGGCTTGTCGCCGAGCACCTTGACGAATTCTTCCATCGCGATCGGCACGAGGCCCGGGTGTGCGACCCAGCCGCCGTCGTAGCCGTCGGTCGCGTCGCGCTGCTTGTCCGAGCGCACGCCGCCCATCGCCTTCTCGTTCGCTTCCGGATCGTTCTTGATCGGAATCAGTGCGCTCATCCCGCCGATCGCCGGCGCGTTGCGCTTGTGGCAGGTCTTCAGCAGCAGCAGCGCGTACGCGCGCATGAACGGCACCGTCATCGTGATCTTCGAACGGTCGGCCAGGCAGAAATCGCGGTCGTTCTTGAACTTCTTGATCGCCGAGAAGATGTAGTCCCAGCGGCCGGCGTTCAGGCCCGAGCTGTGTTCGCGCAGTTCGTACAGGATCTCGTCCATCTCGAACGCGGCGAGGATCGTTTCGATCAGCACGGTCGCGCGGATCGTGCCGCGCGGCACGCCGACCCCTTCCTGTGCGGCGACGAAGATGTCGTTCCACAGGCGCGCCTCGAGATGGCTTTCCATCTTCGGCAGATAGAAGTACGGGCCCGAGCCGCGCGCGATCAGCTCCTTCGCGTTGTGGAACAGGAACAGCGCGAAATCGAAGATGCCGCCGGACACGCGCTGGCCGTCGACCGTCACGTGCTTCTCGTCGAGGTGCCAGCCGCGCGGACGCACGATCAGCGTCGCGACCTTGTCGTTCAACTGGTACGACTTGCCGTTCTGCTCGAGCGAGATCGTGCGGCGCACCGCGTCCTTCAGGTTGATCTGGCCGTCGATCTGGTTCGTCCAGTTCGGCGCGTTCGAATCTTCGAAGTCCGTCATGTACGAATCGGCGCCCGAGTTCAGCGCGTTGATGATCATCTTGCGCTCGACGGGGCCCGTGATCTCGACACGGCGGCATTGCAGGTCGGCCGGCAGCGGCGCGACTTTCCAGTCGCCTTCGCGGATCGCCTTCGTGTCGGCCAGGAAGTCGGGGCGTTCGCCGGCATCGAGGCGCTGGGTGCGCTCGACGCGGGCCTGCAGCAGCGCCTGGCGGCGCGGTTCGAACGTGCGGTGCAGCGCTGCGACGAGTGCGAGCGCTTCGGGCGTCAGGATCGCTTCGTAACCCGGCTTGATTTCGCCGGTGATCGCCATGCCTTGCGGCAGCGTGATCGGGGTGCTCATGAGTCTCATCTCCTTGGTCGGTCAGTTGCGGTTTCGGTGAAGGGGGAAGGCGGCAGCGCTGCGAACGTCATGCGCCCGGGCTGGGGCGCGCGCGGTTTGCGGGTTTGCCGGACGGAGCCGGGGTGGCGAGGAATGCGAGCAGGTCGGCCATGCCGGTGCCCGTGCCGTCGGGCGGCGCGCCGAGTTCCTCGGCGGGTGCGCCCGTGCGGTTGAGCCAGAACGTCGTGTAGCCGAACCATGCGGCCCCCGCGACGTCCCAGGCGTTCGACGACACGAACACGATGTCGCGCGGGTTCGCGCCGAACGCGGCCGTGCCGAGTGCGTACGCGACGGGGCTCGGCTTGTACGCGCGGACGGCATCGGCCGACAGCACGCGATCGAACAGGCCGCTCATGCCGGCGCTCTTGATCGCGATGTCGAGCATCTGCGGGGTGCCGTTCGACAGGATCGCGAGCGGCGGGCGCGGTTCGAGCGCGCGCAGCTTGCGCAGCGCGGGCACCGTGTCGGGATAGGTGGACAGGCACGCGTATTCGTCCATCAACCGCTTTTCGGCCGCGCTGTTCAGCGTGAGCCCGAGCCGGCGTGCGGCGAACCGCAGCGCGTCGAGCGTGATGTCGCGGAACGGGCGATAGCGCGCGCCGGCCGGATCGGCCAGCGTGCGCAACTGCGAGTATTCGATTTGCTTGCGTCGCCACAGCTGCGACAACCGTTCCCCGTGTCCGGGAAACATCTGCTCCGCAGCGGCCAGCACCGCACGCACGTCGAACAACGTGCCGAATGCGTCGAAGATGATTGCGTCGGGAGAGGAGAGTGTCGTTGTGGCCGACATAGCCTTGCGCTCCAGTTTCAGAGGTCGGATCGATTCTATTCGTGATCGCAGGTGCTAAAAAAGACGCTAATCATCACTTGATCTTTTACTTTCATATACCTAATCTTGAGCGGCTTCAGTCATGTGAAGGGCGGAAACGCCATCCTTTCGAGTCATGGACCGGTTCAAACAGATCGAAACGTTCGCCGCGGTCGCGGCGAAGGGCAGCCTGTCGGCGGCCGCGCACGCGGAAGGCGTCGCGCCGGCCATCATCGGCCGTCGCCTCGACGCGCTCGAGGAGCGGCTCGGCGTCAAGCTGCTGGTGCGCACGACGCGCAAGCTCACGCTGACCTTCGAGGGCTCGGCATTCCTCGAGGATTGCCAGCGGATCATCAACGACATGCAGAACGCCGAGGCGAGCGTGTCCGCCGGCGGCGTGAAGGCGAGCGGCCACCTGCGCATTTCGGCGCCGGCCGGGTTCGGACGGCGCCACGTCGCGCCGCTCGTACCCGAATTCAGCGGCGCGCATCCGGACGTGTCGGTCACGCTGGATCTGTCCGACCGGATGGTCGACCTCGTCAACGAGGGGTTCGATTGCGCGGTGCGGCTCGGCGAACTGCCCGACTCGTCCCTCGTGTCGCTCAAGCTCGGCGAGAACCGCCGCGTGTGCGTGGCGTCGCCCGCGTATCTCGCGCGGCGCGGCACACCGGTCACGCTCGCGGAACTGGCACGTCACAACTGTCTCGCGCTTGCCGCGAACGCGAACCAGCAGCGCGGCTGGGCGTTCCAGGAGGACGACAAGGTCGTGTCGATTCGCGTGAACGGCACGATGGAGTGCTCGGACGGCGCGGTGCTGCACGAGTGGTGCCTCGCCGGTTACGGCCTCGCATGGCGATCGTGGTGGGAGGTGGGCGAGGACATCGCGGCCGGCCACCTCGTCAGCGTGCTCGACGCGTTCGCGGCGCCGCCGATCGGCATTCACGCGGTATTCCCGCAGCGTCGCCACCTGCCGTTGCGCGTGCGCCTTTTTCTCGATTACCTGAAACATACGTACGAAAGGCCCGGGTATTGGGGCGAGTAGGGTGCCGGCCGCTCGAGCCGATGCGGGTGGCGAGCCGTGCCGGCCCGCGTGTTTCCGATATGAGGGCGAACCCGCTGCCGGCGCCGGTCGCGCCGTTTCGCGCACTACAATCGAAACTGGCATGCGCGACGCGTCGCGGCCGGATCGCACGGGTTCGCGGCGCACGCGGTGCGACTGACGCAGGAGGGCGCGATGTTCCGGCACATCCTCGTTCCAACCGACGGTTCCGAACTGTCGCAAAAGGCGATCGACGGCGCGATCGATCTGGCGCGAGCGGTCGGCGCGCAGGTCACGGCCTATGCGTGCCTGCCGCAATATCCGTACTCGCCGTTTTCCGAAGTGATCATCGAGCCGCCCGCCGATTTCCGGGCGCGTAGCGAGCGTGAAGCGCGTGCGCATCTCGACGAGGTGCAGGCGGCCGCGCGGGAGGCCGGCGTCGTTTGCGACAGCTGGACGAGCGTGCATCCGTCGCCTTACCTCGGCATCATCGAGGCGGCCGAACGCGGCGGCTGCGACGTGATTTTCATGGCGTCCCACGGACGTCGCGGGCTCGGCAGCCTGTTGATCGGCAGCGAAACGCAGCGCGTGCTGACCCATACGAAAATTCCGGTGATCGTCTATCGGTAGAACTGGCGGCGGTTTTCGCCGCGCGGGCGGCCGCACGGCAGCGCCGTAGCGCCGCAGAAAAAGGGCGCGCCGGACGACGCCGGCGCGCTACGACTGGCGGCACGAGGCCGCGCGGCCGGTCGCGCGAGTCATCGCGCGCCTGCCGTCTCCTCCCTGATTTTTATTCGGTACTGCCCGATGCCGCGCCGTCGCGTGACGGACGGGCATCGGTGCGACACTGGCGCGCGTCAGGCGACCTTCTTGCCGTCGAAAAACTGTTCGTCTTCGGTCGAGCCGTGCAGCGCGGTCGTCGATGCTTCGCGCTCGACCGTTTGCGTCACTGCGTCGAAGTAGCCGGTGCCGACTTCGCGTTGATGCTTGACCGCCGTGAAGCCCTTGTCGGCCGCTGCGAACTCGGCTTGCTGCAACTCGACGAACGCGCTCATTTGCGTGCGGGCATAGCCGTGCGCGAGGTTGAACATCGAGTAGTTCAGCGCATGGAAGCCGGCCAGCGTGATGAACTGGAACTTGTAGCCCATCGCGCCGAGTTCCTTCTGGAACTTCGCGATCGTCGCGTCGTCGAGGTTCTTCTTCCAGTTGAACGACGGCGAGCAGTTGTACGACAGCATCTTGCCCGGGAACTGCTTGTGGATCGCTTCCGCGAACTTCTTCGCGTACTCGAGATCCGGTTTGCCGGTTTCGCACCAGACGAGGTCGGCGTACGGCGCATAGGCGAGGCCGCGCGAGATCGCCTGCTCGATGCCCGGCTTCGTGCGGAAGAAGCCTTCGACCGTGCGCTCGCCCGTCAGGAACGGCTTGTCGTTGTCGTCGACGTCGGACGTGATCAGATCCGCTGCTTCCGCGTCGGTACGTGCCACCAGCACCGTCGGCGTGCCCATCACGTCGGCCGCGAGACGCGCCGCCGACAGCTTCGCGACCGCCTCGCGTGTCGGCACGAGCACCTTGCCGCCCATGTGGCCGCACTTCTTCACGGAAGCGAGCTGGTCTTCGAAGTGGACGCCCGATGCGCCGGCCTCGATCATCGCCTTCATCAGCTCGAACGCGTTCAGCACGCCGCCGAAGCCGGCTTCCGCGTCCGCGACGATCGGTGCGAAGAAGTCGACATAGCCGTCGTCGCCCGGGTTCTTGCCTTCCGACCACTGGATCTGGTCGGCACGCGTCAGCGTGTTGTTGATGCGCTTGACGACGAGCGGCACCGAATTGGCCGGGTACAGCGACTGGTCCGGGTACATTTCGCCGGCGACGTTCGCGTCGCCCGCCACTTGCCAGCCGGACAGGTAGATCGCCTTCAGGCCGGCTTTCACCTGCTGCATGGCCTGGTTGCCGGTCAGCGCGCCGAGGGCGTTGACGAACGGCGCTTCATTGATGAGGCTCCACAGCTTTTCGGCGCCGCGCTTGGCCAGCGTGTGCTCGACCACGATCGAGCCGCGCAGGCGGACCACGTCCTCAGCCGTGTAGCCGCGCTTGATGCCCTTCCAGCGCGAATCGGATTCCCATTGTTTTTGCAGTTCCTGTGCCTGTTGCTGACGCGACATGATGCGCTCCTTGATGTGCGTGTTGCCTAATGGGTCAAAACGGACGGTGGCGATGCTGTTCTCGAAGCGGGCGGGTGTTGCATGCCGGTTCGTGAAGTCTTGTATAAGAGTCTAGGCAAATCGACCGGAGCGGAACAGGGACTTTTTCGAGATGGGTGTGAAATTTTTATTTTTATAAATCAATGAATTGCGATGTGAATTTCGTAATGAGGAACGTATTTTCCCATCCTGCAATTGTAAGGTTGTGCCACGCAGCATGATTTTTTACGACGCAAAAAATTTTTCCGCATCGTGAAATGCGGCGCGGGACGAAAAAAAACCGGCGCGGATGCGCCGGTCTGCCCGATGGGTAGGGCGGGGCGGCCGAGCGGCCGCCCGTGCGTGCTTACGACGCGGAATTGCTGCGACGCGGGCCGCTGCTGCGCTGGCCGTCGCGACGCGGGCCGCCGTCACGGCTGCCGCTCGGCTTGCCGCTCCAGCCGCCGCCATTGCCGCCGCCGTAGCTGCGGCCGCCGTTGCCACCACCGTTGCCGCCGTAACCGCCGCCCGGCTTGCCGCCGAAACGGCGACCGCCGTTACCGCCGCCCGGACGGCCGCGGCCGCCGGTGCCGCGATCGTTGCGCGGGGGCGCCTTGCGCGGTTCGAAGCCTTCGATCACGTTGACCGGCAGCGGCGCGCGCACGAAGCGCTCGATGCGCTTGAGCGCGCCTTGCTCGGCGTGGTGCACGAGGCTCACCGCGGTGCCCGAACGGCCGGCACGGCCCGTACGGCCGATACGGTGCACGTAGTCTTCCGCGAACTTCGGCAGGTCGTAGTTGAACACGTGCGTGATGCCCGGGATGTCGATACCGCGTGCCGCGACGTCGGTCGCGACCAGCACGCGCACGCGACGCTCGCGCAGCGCACGGATCGTGCGGTTACGCGCGCCCTGCGGCAGGTCGCCGTGCAGTGCGGCCGATTCGAAGCCTGCGTCGGCGAGACGGCCGGCGAGCTGGTCGGCGTCGATCTTGGTCGCCGTGAAGATGATCGCCTGGTCGAGCGCGTCGTCGCGCAGCAGGTGATCGAGCAGGCGATCCTTGTGGTCGCGGTCGTCGACGTAATGCACGGTCTGCGCGATGTTCGCGCGCGATTCGAGGCGCTGCTGGATTTCGATGCGCTCCGGATCCTTCAGCAGGCGGCTCGTCAGCGAACCGATCTTGCCGTCGAGCGTGGCCGAGAACAGCATCGTCTGACGCGACTCGGGCGTGGCGGCGACGATCGTTTCGATGTCGTCGATGAAGCCCATGTCGAGCATGCGGTCGGCTTCGTCGAGCACGAGCATCTTCAGCTCGGACAGGTCGATGCGGCCACGCTCGAGGTGGTCGAGCAGACGGCCCGGCGTTGCAACCAGGATTTCCGGGTTCTTCGCGAGCAGCATCAGCTGCTGGCCGTAAGCGACACCGCCGAGGATGCTGACGGTGCGCAGGCGCTTCAGGTGCTTGCCGTAGGTCGACGCGGCCGTGGTGACCTGCATTGCGAGTTCACGGGTCGGCGTCAGCACGAGCAGGCCCGGGCGGGCGACGGGCTGCGGGCGGCGCACGCGGCGGTCGCCCTGGTTCGGTTCACGCGGCGCGCGCGGTTGCTGCGCCAGCGTCTTCTGGAGTTGCGCGAAGCGTTCGATCGCGGGCAGCATGAAGGCAGCGGTCTTGCCCGAACCGGTCGGGCTCGATACCAGCAGATCCCGACCGGCGATGCCGGCCGGGATCGCGCGCTGCTGGACCGGCGTCGGCTTGGCGTAGCCGGCGGCCTGCAGCGCGGAGACGATCTCCGGCGACAGCCCGAGCGACGCGAAAGTCGGCTCGTCCGACGCCGGTTCGACCGCGGCCGGTGCGGCGGCGTCGTCGAGACCGAGCGCCTGGTCGGCGATCGCGTTGAGCGGGCTGGTGTTGATGCTCGAAGTCATAACAATCCTTGAAACACAGTGGGTGAAACGTCGGCGCCAATCGCGCATACCCAAGTCGTCGGATTCAGCGAGCAAATCGGGAAACGGGTGCAATCCGCCGAACCTTCGGCGGATGAGGCATTAGAAGCTGTTTTGGGTGCGGCGCGCTTCTGGAGCGAGGCCGCCAGCCTAGTTGACGACCGCGAGGGTCGAAGCAGGAGGGGACAGGTTCTAAACCGGATTGGAGCTTAACGCTACGAGGCGTCAGGCCGGAACGGCTTACGAGCCGAGCGCGGGAGGTGACGCAGGCCGCATTATAAAGACTTTTGCTGCGCTGCGCCACTGATTTGATTGCCTATTGCGTTGCCTACCGCAGGCGGGGACGGAGCGATCAGGACGCCGTGCCGTTCTTCAGCGATTCGACGAGCTCGATGTACTGCTGCTTCGCCGCATCCTGCGACGTGCCTTTCAGCGCGTCCCACGCATCGTACTTGTACTTGCCGACGATGTCGGTGAAGCCCGGCTTGTCGCCGTGCGCATCGCCGTCGGTGGCCTGCTTGAAGAGCGCGTACAGGCGCAGCAGGGTCAGGTTGCCCGGACGCTCGGTCAGTTGTTTGACGTCGACCTGGGCCTGGTCGAATTGGGCGGTGAGTTCGCTCATCGTGTGTCTCCGTAAGGGTTTCAAGTTGGGGCGATCTTAGCAAGCGAAGCGCCGCGCGGGGTCGAGCGATCCTTCCAAACCGACGGCGGCGCGGGCGCAGGGGCGGAATCGGGCCCGATCGCCCGTGGGAGCGGGGCTACAATGTCGGCCATGACGCAAACAGTGCTCCTCGCCATCGATACGTCGACCGAATACTGCTCGGTCGCGCTGCTGCGCTCGGCTCAGGCCGATGACGCCGTTTCCACCCCGCAAACCTGGGTCCGCCACGAACTGACGGGCGCCGTGTCGAGCACTCGCGTGCTGCCGGCGATCCAGGAGATTTTTGCCGAATCGGGCCTGACGCTCGCCGACTGCGACGCGATCGCGTTCGGCGCGGGCCCCGGCTCGTTTACCGGACTGCGCACCGCGACCGGCATTACCCAGGGCCTCGCGTTCGGGCGCGGGCTGCCGGTCGTGCCGATCGGCACGCTGCTCGCATGCGCCGAGCACGCGCGGCTGCGTGCGCCCGGCACGACGCGAGTGCTGGCTGCGCTCGACGCGCGAATGGACGAAGCGTACTGGGCCGACTTCGCGTGGGACGACAGTACGGGCGACTGGCGCACGCTGCATCCGGCTTCGCTCGATGCGCCGGGCGCCGTCGGCGTACCCGACGCGCCGTTTACGCTGGCGGGCAACGCGGCGGCTGCATTCGGCGCGCAGTTGCCGGCCGCGGCGCGCGCGGCCGCGATCGACGGCGAAGCGCTGCCGCATGCGCTGGCGGTCGCGCATGCCGCGCTGCGGGCGTTTCGCGCCGGCCGTGCGGTGCCGGCCGATCAGGCCGCGCCAGAATACGTGCGCGACAAGGTCGCGCAGACCACCGCGGAGCGGGTCGCGGCGCGTGCCGCGCAGGCGGGCGGAGCGAAAGGATGACCGGCGTACTGCTGAGCGACCGCTATCTGTCGCCGATGACCGATACGGATCTCGACGAGGTCGTCGCGATCGAGCAGGTCGCGTACGAATTCCCGTGGAGCCGCGGCAACTTCGAGGATTCGCTGCGCAACGGCTATTTCGGCGTGTGCCTGCGGCACGTGACGGGCGCGCTCGTCGGCTACTGCGTGCTGATGCCGGTGATCGACGAGATGCACCTGCTGAACCTGTGCGTCGCGCCGGCCGCCCAGCAATCGGGCGCGGGCCTCGCGCTGCTGCGTGAAGCCGTGCGCGTTTCGCGCGCGGAAGGGCTCGACGGCGTGCTGCTCGAGGTGCGACCGTCCAATCTGCGCGCGGTCCATCTGTACGAGCGTTTCGGTTTCGTCACGATCGGCCGGCGCAAGAACTACTATCCGGCGCGGCATCGCAGCCGGGAGGACGCGATCGTGATGCGTCTGACGCTGAACAAGGATGGAGGGGACGCGCATGACGTGGGCTGAAGCAGCGCTCGAGGAAATGGGGCTCGCGCAGCGCTGGGTGCGGCGCGGGCAGCGCGTGGAAAGCGCCGCGGCGACCGAAGCGCCCGCTGCGGTGGACGAGCCGTCTGTCGTTGCGGCTGCAACCGTCGCGCAAGCGTCGCAGCCGGCGGTCGAGCCGGCGCGCGACGCGCAGGTTCCGGCAGCCCGTGAACGCGCACGTGACGATGCGCCGCCGGCTGGCGGGCCCGCGCGCGGTGCGGTGCCGGCCGATGGCGCGGGCAACGCTGCCCGTGCGGCGATCGCCGAAGGTCGTGCTCCCGTGCAGCGCATGCCGGCGGCTGCCGCGGACGACATGCCGCCGGTCACCGAAGACGATTTCGCGTGGTTCGACGCCGCGCCGCCGGGCGATCCGCTGCCGGCCGCCGAGCCGCGTCCTGCCGCAACGCCGGTTGCGGCGCTCGACTGGGATGCGCTCGCCGCGCGCGTGGCCGGTTGCACGAGCTGCCGTCTGTGCGAAAAACGCACCAACACCGTGTTCGGTGTCGGCGATCGCGACGCGGACTGGATGCTGGTCGGCGAAGCGCCGGGCGAGAACGAGGACAAGCAGGGCGAGCCGTTCGTCGGCCAGGCCGGCAAGCTGCTCGACAACATGCTGCAGTCGCTGTCGCTCAAGCGCGGCGAGAACGTCTACATCGCGAACGTGATCAAGTGCCGGCCGCCCGGCAACCGCAATCCGGAACCCGACGAGGTCGCGCGTTGCGAGCCGTACCTGCAGCGCCAGGTCGCGCTCGTGAAGCCGAAGCTGATCGTCGCGCTCGGCCGTTTCGCCGCACAGACGCTGCTGAAGACCGACGCGAGCATCGCGTCGCTGCGCGGGCGCGTGCACCAGTACGAGGGCGTGCCGGTGATCGTCACCTACCACCCCGCGTATCTGCTGCGCAGCCTGCAGGACAAGTCGAAGGCCTGGGCCGATCTGTGTCTCGCCCGCGACACGTTCCTGCGCGCAGGCAGCGCCGACGCGAACGAGCCGTCCGGACAATGACGAGCGGCGCGGCGTTCGCGTTCGTCGATACGCTGCGCGATGTCGCGGTTCGTGACCTGGGCTGGCTCCTCGCGAGCCCGAGCCTGCTCACCGCGGCGCCCGGCGCGCCGCTCGCGCATCCGTGGTCGGATGCGGTCGAACGGGTGGCCGTCGAAGCGTGGCTCGTCGCGCTCGACGCCGCGCCCGAGCCGCTGCACCGGGCGCTCGACGGGTTGCGGCCCGTACGGCTCGGCCGCTATGCCGAATGCCTGCTCGAATATTTCCTCACGCACGGGCCATCGCTGCGGCTCGTCGCCGCCAATCTGCCGCTACGCAGCAACGGCAAGACGCTCGGCGAAGTCGACTTCCTCGTCGATGCGCCGGGCGGGCAGCGCCTGCACTGGGAACTCGCGGTGAAGTGCTATCTGTGCGCGCCGGTGCGTGGCGACGCATCGCTCGCGGATTTCGTCGGGCCGAATCTCGTCGACCGCCTCGACCGCAAACGTAGCCGGCTGCTCGACCATCAGCTGAGATTGAGCGATCGCCACGGATTTGCGCTGCTCGGCTACGGCGCGCCGTCCGATGCACAGATGTTCGTCAAGGGGTGGTTGTTCTATCCGCATGGAGAGCCGCTGCCGCCGGTGTCCGCGGAAATCGCGGCGAATCATTCTCGCGGCTTCTGGCTCACGCATGCGCAGTGGCCGGACTGGGCAGCCTCGCAACCGGGCGGCGCGGCCTGGAACGTATTGGCGCGACTCGCATGGCTTGCGCCGCGGTATGGTGCGGCCGATGCCGCGCCCGAGCCGCTGGCGAACGCGCTCGCGCTGCCGTCGGTATTGACGGCGCGCCAGGCCCCCGCGCTGATCGGCGTTCATCGACAGGACGGCGACGGCGCATGGCGCGAGATGTCGCGCGGCTTCATCGTGCCGGACGACTGGCCCGCACGCGCGCAGGCGTTTGCCGCAGAAGGCGACTGACGCCGCATCGCGCGGCGCTTACCACCAGCGATGAAAGTGATGGACGGGGCCGACGCCGTGGCCGACGTCGAGCCGGCCGCTCGCGGCGATCGCGCCGGTCAGATAGGCCTTCGCTTCGCGTACCGCGCTGACGAGATCGGGTTGTTGCGGCAGCAGCGCCGCGATTGCCGACGACAGCGTGCAGCCCGTGCCGTGCGTATTGCTGACGGGCACGCGTGTGCCGTCGAGCCGGACGTCATGCGCCGCATCGACGAGCCAGTCGGGGCTCGCGGCCGCATCGGGCAGGTGGCCGCCTTTCATCAGTACGGCGCGTGCGCCGGTCTTCAGCAGTGCGCAGCCTTGCCGCACCATGTCGTCTTCGGTCGTCGCGGGTGCGTCGCCGAGCAGCGCGGCCGCTTCGGGCAGGTTCGGCGTGACGACGGTTGCGAGCGGCAGCAGGACGTCGCGCAGCGCGTCGACCGCGTCGGGCGCGAGCAGCGCATGCGAACTCTTCGAGATCATCACCGTATCGAGCACGACGAAGCGCGGTGCATGACGCCGCAGCGCGTCGGCGACCGCGTGCACGATCGCCGCGTTCGCGAGCATGCCGATCTTGACCGCGTCGATGCGGATGTCGTCGAACACGGCGTCGAGCTGCGCGGTGACGAACGACGCGTCCGGCGCGTGGACGCCGGTCACGCCGCGCGTGTTCTGCGCGGTCAGCGCGGTGATCACGCTCGCGCCGTACGCGCCGAGCGCGGAAAACGTCTTCAGGTCGGCCTGGATGCCTGCGCCGCCACCCGAGTCGGAGCCGGCGATCGTCAGGACGTTGGGTATCGGGTGCGTCATGATGGCAAGGCGCCGGTTCGAAGACCGGCGTCGACGGACGGAAACGGGAAGTGTAGCGTCAGTGCCGCGATTCGCCGATCAGCGCGACCGAATCGAACTGACGCTGGTTCGCCTGGTGGCGGCGCATCACGAGCCACATCGTCAGGCACACGAACGTGCCGAACAGCACGATCACGACGCCGACCGGCACGTCGAGCCAGACCAGCACCGCGTACAGGCACAGCATCACGAGCACCGACAGGTTCTCGTTGAAGTTTTGAACCGCGATCGAGTGGCCGGCCGACAGCAGCACGTGGCCGCGATGCTGCAGCAGCGCATTCATCGGAACCACGAAATAGCCGGACAGCGCGCCGACGGCGATCAGGAACAGGTACGCGACCATCAGGTAAACCGGCAGCCGCAGGTGGCCGAAGTGCAGCGCCCAGTGCGACGGGAACAGGTTGCGCGTATAGAACGCCATCAGCATGACGGCGATGCCCATGATGATGCCGACGGGCAGCACGGTGAGCGACTTCTTCAGCGGGATGCGCGCAGCGGCCGCGATCGCGCCGCCCGCGACGCCGACCGCCACCACGGCCTGCAGGATCGCGCCTTCGGACAGCGACATGTTGAGCGACACTTCGGCCCACTTCAGCACGATGAACTGCAGCGTCGCGCCCGCGCCCCAGAACAGCGTGGTGACGGCGAGCGAGATCTGGCCGAGCTTGTCGCGCCAGAGCACCATGAAACAGTCGGCGAAATCGGTGAGGAGCTTGACCGGGCCGCGCTCCTGTTTCGGGTAGCGCGCGCCGGTGTCGGGAATCCGCAGGTTGAAGATCGCGGCGATCACGTAGATCGCCATGATGATCGCCATCGCCGCTTCGGCGGGCGTGCCGATCCAGGCGGGAGTGTGCGCGATCACGTGCGACGCGATGTGCGGGCTGATCAGCGCGCCGCCGAGCACGGTGCCGAGAATGATCGAGCTGACGGTCGTGCCTTCGATCCAGCCGTTCGCGGCGACGAGCCGGTCGGCCGGCAGCAGTTCGGTCAGAATGCCGTATTTCGCGGGCGAGTAGGCCGCGGCGCCGAACCCGACGATGCCGTACGCGATCAGCGGGTGGGCGCCGAACAGCATGATCATGCAGCCGACCACCTTGATCGTGTTGGTGATGAACATCACGCGGCCCTTCGGGCGGGAATCGGCGAACGCACCGACATACGCCGCCAGCACCACATAGGACAACACGAAGAACAGCTTGAGCAGCGGTGTCATCCAGTTGGGGGCGTGTAAGTCTTTCAGCAGGGCGATGGCGGCGATGAGGAGCGCATTGTCGGCCAACGACGAGAAAAACTGCGCGGCCATGATGGTGTAAAAACCTTTTTTCATCTGATGCGATGCTTTCGTCGCTGCGGCAGGGCCGCGTAGGCCGCCTGGTATGCGATCGGCTTATTCCGTTCGAAATGGGTTGTGCGCACGGCTTTATAACACGAAAATACGGCAATTCGGACTAGCAAGATTCCCCGATCGTTCCGCAAATTGTCGGCTTCGGTGCTCAAAAGGCGCGGTAAGCTGATGATTCGCAAGCGTCTTTACGTAAATTTCCCATGCCGCGCCCGATCTCCGCCACCATCCATACCGCCGCTCTCGCGAACAATCTCTCCGTCGTCCGCCGATTTGCCGGCCCGTCCAAGGTCTGGGCGGTCGTCAAGGCCAACGCGTACGGCCACGGTCTCGCACGCGCGTTTCCCGGCTTGCGCGGCACCGACGGCTTCGGCCTGCTCGACCTCGACGAGGCCGTGAAGCTGCGCGAGCTCGGCTGGGCCGGTCCGGTTTTGCTGCTCGAAGGGTTCTTCCGTTCGACCGACATCGACGTGATCGACCGCTACAGCCTCACGACGACCGTTCACAACGACGAGCAGATGCGGATGCTGGAGACGGCGCGGCTGTCGAAGCCCGTCAACGTGCAGCTCAAGATGAACAGCGGGATGAACCGGCTCGGCTACGTGCCGGAAAAATACCGTGCCGCGTGGGAACGCGCGCGCGCGTGTCCCGGCATCGGCCAGATCACGTTGATGACCCATTTTTCGGATGCCGATACCGAGCGCGGCGTCGCCGCGCAGCTCGCGACGTTCGAGCGCGGCGCGCAAAGCATTGCCGGTGCGCGCAGCCTTGCGAATTCGGCGGCCGTGCTGTGGCACCCGGATACGCACTTCGACTGGGTGCGCCCGGGGATCATGCTGTACGGCGCATCGCCGTCGGGGCTGTCGGCCGATATCGCCGATACCGGGCTGAAGCCCACGATGACGCTGACGTCCGAGCTGATTGCGGTGCAGACGATCGCGAAGGGCCAGGCGATCGGCTATGGCTCGACGTTCTCCGCGCAAGCGCAAATGCGCATCGGCGTCGTCGCGTGCGGCTATGCGGACGGCTATCCGCGCGTTGCGCCCGAAGGCACGCCCGTGATCGTCGACGGCATCCGTACGCGGATCGTCGGTCGCGTGTCGATGGACATGATTACCGTCGACCTGACGCCGTGCCCGCAGGCCGGCGTCGGTGCGCGGGTCGAGCTGTGGGGCAACGCGCTGCCGATCGACGACGTCGCGCGCCATTGCGGGACCATCGGCTATGAACTGATGTGCGCGGTCGCCGCCCGCGTACCGGTGCGCGCGGAATAAGGGCGTCGCGCGTGGCCAAACAGAAAACCGTCTACGTCTGCAGCGAGTGCGGCGGACAAACACCGAAGTGGCAGGGGCAATGCCCGTCGTGCCAGGCCTGGAACACGCTCGTCGAATCGGTTGCCGAGTCGCCGGCGGCCCATCGCTTCCAGTCGCTCGCGAAGCGCGCGCCCGTGCAGCGTCTGGTCGACATCGAGGCGGCCGACGTGCCGCGTTTCACGACGGGGATCGGCGAATTCGACCGCGTGCTCGGCGGCGGGCTGGTGCCGGGCGGCGTCGTGCTGATCGGCGGCGATCCGGGCATCGGCAAGTCGACGCTGCTGCTGCAGTCGCTCGCGGACATCGCGAGCGAGCGGCGCGCACTCTATATCAGTGGCGAGGAATCGGCCGCGCAGATCGCGTTGCGCGCGCAACGGCTCGCGCTGCTCGACGGCGGCGCGCCGGCGGCCGAGCTGAAGCTGCTCGCCGAGATCCAGCTCGAGAAGATCCAGGCGGCGATCGATGCCGAACGGCCGGACGTCGCCGTCATCGACTCGATCCAGACCGTCTATTCGGAGGCGCTGACGTCGGCGCCCGGTTCGGTCGCGCAGGTGCGCGAATGCGCGGCGCAGCTCACGCGCATCGCGAAGCAGTCCGGCACCGCGATCATCATGGTCGGGCACGTGACGAAGGAGGGCAACCTTGCCGGTCCGCGCGTGCTCGAGCACATCGTCGACACGGTGCTGTACTTCGAGGGCGACACCCATTCGTCGTTCCGGCTCGTGCGCGCGTTCAAGAACCGCTTCGGCGCGGTCAACGAACTCGGCGTGTTCGCGATGACCGAGCGTGGGCTGCGCGGCGTCGCGAATCCTTCCGCGCTTTTCCTGTCGCAGCATGAGCAAGTCGTGCCGGGCTCGTGCGTGCTCGTCACGCAGGAAGGCACGCGGCCGCTGCTGGTCGAGGTCCAGGCGCTCGTCGACACGGCCCACGTGCCGAATCCGCGCCGGCTCGCGGTCGGCCTCGAGCAGAACCGGCTCGCGATGCTGCTCGCGGTGCTGCACCGTCATGCGGGCATCGCGTGCTTCGACCAGGACGTGTTTCTCAACGCGGTCGGCGGCGTGAAGATCACGGAGCCGGCCGCCGACCTCGCGGTGCTGCTCGCGATCCACTCGTCGATGCGCAACAAGGCGCTGCCGAAGGGGTTGATCGTGTTCGGCGAAGTCGGGCTGGCCGGTGAAATCCGGCCATCCCCGCGCGGGCAGGAGCGCTTGCGCGAGGCCGCGAAGCTCGGCTTCACGATTGCGCTGATTCCGAAGGCGAATGCGCCGAAGCAGGCGATCGAAGGGCTGAAGGTGATGGCCGTCGAGCGGCTCGAACAGGCGATCGACAGCGTGCGCGATCTCGAATGAGCGCACGTGGCCGGCGCCATCGCACACCGGCCCGCGGTGATCTGTCGCGTAATTCTGTGTAAAGAATATGTAGGCTTCTGTAACCCGCCGGACATTGCTTTTCCCTATCCTTTGCCGGATTGTCGAACCGCGCAATGCGAAGGGAACCTATGTTGAAACAGTATGGGGAAGCGCCGAGCGGACGCCTTTACAACCTGCGCGGCTGCCGCGTGTCGGAGCCGATCGTCCACCCGTGGGGCGGAGGATGCCGGATCGTCGAATGGATCGATGACGAAGGGCGCCTCGCGC
Source organism: Burkholderia sp. IDO3 (assembly GCF_003366075.1). Taxonomy (NCBI): domain Bacteria; kingdom Pseudomonadati; phylum Pseudomonadota; class Betaproteobacteria; order Burkholderiales; family Burkholderiaceae; genus Burkholderia; species Burkholderia sp. IDO3. Next base: position 2,284,930 of record NZ_CP028963.1, on the reverse strand, counting down.
GCCGCGTCGTCTCCGAGGACGTGACGGAAGCGGAAGTCGCCGCGGCGATTCGCCGGCCGACCGAAGGGCGGCGTCACCTGATGGGCGACGACGAGCAGATGCCGCGCGATACGTTGCCGCGGCGTTGAGCGGGCAGAGCACGGCGAAATGCCGACCAAGCGGCCGGGCCAGGGTGCCCGGCTTTGTCGTTTACGGGCCCGGAGCCGGCTCGTCGCTCGCTGAAATGCCGCTTGCGCGGTGCTGCCGGCGGCGGCCCCGGCGAGTGGCCGCCGGGCCGTGTCCGGCCTCAGCCGATCTGCTCGAGTTCTTCCTGCAACGCGAGCCAGTCCGCCTCGACGGTTTCGAGCCGTGCGTTGACTTCCCCGAGCTTGCGGATCGCTTCGGTCAGTTCGGTCTTGCGCGCGGCCTCGTAGCTCGCCGGATCGGCGACGAACGCGTCGAGGCGCGCCTTCTCCGCGTGCAGCGTTTCCATTTCCTTCTCGAGCTTCGTGATGCGGTTCTGCAGCGGCCTCTTCAGTTGCGACAGCCGCTGGCGCTCTTCGGCCGCCTGACGTTTCTGATCCTTGCGGTTGACGCCCGGATCCGCGCCCGCCGCCGCCGCGCTATCGGCCTTGGCGGCCGCGCGCTGTTCGGCCGCGTGCTGCAGCAGCCAGTCGCGGTAGTCGTCGAGGTCGCCGTCGAACGGTTGCAGCCGGTGTTTCGCGACGAGCATGAACTGGTCGGTCGTCGCGCGCAGCAGGTGGCGGTCGTGCGATACCAGGATCAGCGTGCCTTCGAACTGCGCGAGCGCCATCGTCAGCGCGTGACGCGTTTCGAGATCGAGGTGGTTCGTCGGTTCGTCGAGCAGCAGCAGGTTCGGCTTCTGCCAGATGATCAGCGCCAGCGCGAGCCGTGCCTTCTCGCCGCCGGAGAACGGGCCGACGGGGCTCGTCGCCATGTCGCCCGAGAAATTGAAGCCGCCGAGGAAGTCGCGCAGTTCCTGCTCGCGCGTGTCCGGCGCAAGCCGCGCCAGATGCGCGAGCGGCGAATCGTCCTCGCGCAGCGTTTCGAGCTGGTGCTGCGCGAAATAGCCGATCGTCAGCCCCTTGCCGTCGCGCACGTGGCCCGACAGCGGCGCGAGCGTGCCGGCCAGCGTCTTGATCAGCGTCGACTTGCCCTGGCCGTTGGCGCCGAGCAGCCCGATGCGCTGGCCGTTCTGGATCGACAGCGCCACGCGTTCGACGATCGGGATGTCCGCGCCGTCGTCGGCATGGTAGCCGCAGCGGACATCCTCCATCACCATCATCGGGTTCGGCGCGGCATCGGGCGTGCGGAATTCGAACGTGAACGGCGACGCGATGTGCGCGGGCGCGATCAGCTCCATTTTTTCGAGCGCCTTCATCCGGCTTTGCGCCTGCTTGGCCTTGGTCGCCTTGGCCTTGAAGCGGTCGACGAAGCTTTGCAGGTGCTCGATCGTCTTTTGCTGCTTTTCGTATGCGCTTTGCTGCAGCGCCAGCTGCTGCGCGCGCAGCACTTCGAACTGCGAGTAATTGCCGCCGTAGCGCTTCACCTGACGATTTTCCAGGTGCAGCGTGACGTTGCAGATCGAATCGAGGAATTCGCGGTCGTGCGAAATCACGACGAGCGTGCCGGCGTAACGGTGCAGCCAGTCTTCGAGCCAGACGATTGCGTCGAGGTCGAGGTGGTTGGTCGGTTCGTCGAGCAGCAGCAGGTCGGAACGGCACATCAGCGCCTGCGCGAGGTTCAGGCGCATGCGCCAGCCGCCGGAGAAGCTGGCCACGGATTCGCGCGTCTGCGCGAGGGTGAAGCCGAGGCCGAGCAGCAGCGCCTCGGCGCGCGCGGGCGCGGTATAGCCGTCGGCGTCGGCGAAAGCCGCGTGCGCGTCAGCTTCGGCTGCGCCGTCATGCGCGGCCGATGCGGCGGCGATGCGCGCTTCGATCTCGCGCAGCGCGGTGTCGCCGTCGAGCGTGTAGTCGAGCGCGGAGCGGTCGACGGCGGGCGTTTCCTGCGACACATGGGCGATCCGCCACGACGGCGGCATCGAGAAATCGCCGGCGTCGGAATGCAGCTCGCCGCGCAGGACCGAGAACAGCGTCGATTTGCCGGCGCCGTTCGCGCCGATCAGGCCGGCTTTCTCGCCGGGATTGAGGACGAACGAGGCCGACTCGAACAGCGGCTTGGTGCCGCGCGCAAGGCTGAACTGATTGAAACGGATCACGGCGTGAATGACTGGCCAAAACCGCTATTCTAGACTGCGCGTGACTCGCCCCGGGCATCGGCCGTTCGGCGGATGCCGCAACGGCGCGATTTCGCCTAGACTCCACGTCGATCCGGTTTCGTAAAAGGAGTGCCCGATGTCCACCCTGTATTCGTTCAGCGCAGAGACGCTTGCCGGCCAGCCGGCCTCGCTCGATGCGTACCGCGGCAAGGTGCTGCTGATCGTCAACACCGCGAGCGAGTGCGGTTTCACGCCGCAGTACGCGGGGCTGCAGAAGCTGTACGACCAGTACGCAGCCCGCGGCTTCTTCGTGCTCGGCTTTCCGTGCAACCAGTTCGGCAAGCAGGAGCCGGGCGACGCCACGCAGATCGGCGCGTTCTGCGAGCGCAATTACGGCGTCACGTTTCCGATGTTCGCGAAGATCGACGTGAAGGGCGATCACGCGCATCCGCTGTATCGCTATCTGACCGGCGAAGCGCCGGGCATTCTGGGCCTGAAGGCGATCAAGTGGAATTTCACGAAATTCCTGGTCGACCGCGACGGGCGCATCGTCAAACGCTACGCGCCGTCGACGAAGCCCGAGGAAATCGCCGCGGATATCGACAAGCTGCTGTAACCGCATGAGGCGGCGGGCGGGCCGGCCGGGCTGCGTGTCGCCGCGGGGCGAGCAGGGCAGGGAACGCCGGGAGCGCGTCGCCGTACCGTCGTGCTTGTCGCCGGCGGCGGCGTTCGTGCACTCGTTACTCGCTACAGGATCGGCGCGAACAGGCGCGCGACGTGCATCGCGATGCGCCGCCACGCCGGCGATGTCCGATACTCGCTCGCATCGACCTCGTAGGCCTGCGCGAAGTCGGTATCGAGCATTGCCTCGACCTCGCCGGCGAAGGTGCGGTCCACGGTCAGCACCATGATCTCGAAATTGAGCCGGAACGAGCGATTGTCGAGGTTCGCGCTGCCGATTGCGGCCGCCACGCGATCGATCAGCACCACTTTCTGGTGCAGGAAGCCGGGCCGGTAGCGGAACACCTTCACCCCGGCATCGACGAGATCGCGCGCGTAGAGCTTCGACGCCTCGAACACGACGTAGTGGTCGCGCCGGCTCGGGATCAGGATGCGTACGTCGACGCCGCGCATCACCGCGAGCTTCAGCGCGGCGATCACCGCTTCGTCGGGCACGAGGTACGGCGTCGTGATCCAGACCCGTTCGCGCGCCGCGTTGATCGCCTCGACGAAGAACAGCGATCCGGTTTCCTGCTTGTCGGCGGGCCCCATCGGCACCGCGAGGCAGTGCATCGCGTCGTCGGGCAGCGTCGCCGGCGGTGCGGCGAGCGGCGGCAGCGTCTGTGTCGCCCAGTGCCAGTCTTCGGCGAACACGTACTGAATGCTGGCGACGACCGGGCCGCGTATCTCGATGTGAGTGTCGCGCCATGGCGACAGGCGCCGGTTCGCGCCGAGATATTCGACGCCGACGTTGTGCCCGCCGACGAACGCGCGGTTGCCGTCGACGACGACGATCTTGCGATGGTTGCGGAAGTTGAGCTGGAAGCGGTTGACGAACTTGCGATGGGTGGCGAACGGGTGGACCTCGACGCCGCCGCGGCGCAGCGTGTCGACGTAGCTGTGCGGCAGGTCGAAGCTGCCGATGCTGTCGTACAGCAGGTAGCAGCGCACGCCGGCCGCGGCGCGGGCGAGCAGCGCGTCGCGCAGCATCTGGCCGAGCGCGTCGTCGCGCACGATGAAGAACTGGACCACCACGTAGTCGCGCGCCTCGTCGATCGCCGACAGGATCGCGGAGAACGTGGCATCGCCGTTGACGAGCGTGCGCACCGCATTGCCGCCGACGAACGGCATGCCGCCGAGCCGGGTGAGCGCGAGCACGGCGGCCCGGCCGATCGCATCGGCGGTCGGCCCGTCGGCCGCGTCGGCCTCGAGCCACGGCGTGCGCGGTGTGTGCGTGCGCAACGCTTCCATCTCGTGGCGTCGTGCGTCGACGTAGCCGGAGAACTTGCTGCGGCCGAGGAACAGGTAGGGGATGAGTGTCAGGTACGGCATCGCCGCGAGCGACACGGCCCACGCGATCGCGCCTTGCGACGTGCGGGTGTTCATGATCGCGTGACATGCCGCGATGATCCCCAGCGCATGGATGGCCAGGATCAGGGTGCCGAGGTGTAGCCAGTCGAGGGTCATAAGCGCGTGACGGACTCCTGAAGTCGTGCGGCGCGGCGGCCGCTTACGCGCATCTTACCGAACCGTGCGATGCAGCGGTATGCCGTACCGCACGGTTCGGTCCCGGGGGGCCGTCAGGCCTTGCGCGGCAGATCCGACGCCTGGATCAGGAATACGCTGTCGTCGCCGGCGCTGGTGGGCAGCCACGTGAGATCGAGGCCGCCGAACGCGGCTTCGACATTCTCGCGCTCGTTGCCGATCTCGACGACGAGCACGCCGTCGTCGTGCAGCCACTTGTGCGCTTCGGCGATGATCCGGCGCACGATGTCCATTCCGTCGTCGCCGCCGGCGAGCGCCATCTCCGGCTCGTGCCGGTATTCGGGCGGCAGTGCCGCCATCGACGTTGCGTTCACGTACGGCGGATTCGTCAGGATCACGTCGTAGCGCGTATCGGGTTCGGCGCGAAACGCGGGCAGCGGCGCGTACAGGTCGCCGCGATGCAGCGCGATGCGGTCGTCGAGGCCATAGTCGCGCACGTTGATTTCGGCGACTTCGAGGGCCTTGTCGGACAGGTCGACCGCGTCGATCTCGGCGTTCGGGAACGCGCTGGCCGCGAGGATCGCGAGGCAGCCCGAGCCGGTGCACAGCTCGAGCACCGCGCCGACCTGCTCGGGGTCGGCGACGTACGGCTGCAGCCCGTCGTCGAGCAGTTCGCCGATGAACGAGCGCGGCACGATCACGCGCTCGTCGACGTAGAAGCGATGGCCGTGCATCCACGCTTCATGCGTGAGATACGCGGCCGGCACGCGTTCCGTCGCGCGCCGCTCGATCACCGCGAGCACCGCGGCGATCTCGTCGGGCAGCAGGCGCGCATCGAGGAACGGTTCGAGCGTGTCGAGCGGCAGGTCGAGCGTATGCAGCACGAGGTAGGCGGCTTCGTCGTACGCGTTGTCCGAGCCATGGCCGAACGAGAGCTTCGCCTTCGAGAAGCGCGTGACTGCATAGCGCAGCAGGTCGCGAACGGTTGCAAAAGGTGTCGTCATGCGAGGCTCCATCAGGCGATCAGTTGTTCGAGCACGCGGCGGTACACGTTCTTCAGCGGGTCGACGAAGCGCAGGTCGATGTGCTCGTCGATCTTGTGGATGCTGCCGTTCGGCGGCCCGAACTCGATCACCTGCGGGCAGATGCGCGCGATGAAGCGTCCGTCGGACGTGCCGCCCGTCGTCGACAGTTCGGTCGTGATGCCGGTCTCGGCGCGAATCGCGTTCTCCAGCGCGTTCGACAGGTCGCCGCGCGGCGTGAGGAACGGCAGGCCGCTCACCGACCACTTCAGCGTGTATTCGAGGCCGTGCTTGTCCAGGATCGCGTGCACGCGTGCCTGCAGGCCCTCGACGGTGCTCGCCGTCGAAAAGCGGAAGTTGAACATCAGGTCCGCGTGGCCGGGGATCACGTTGGTCGCGCCGGTGCCGGCGTGCAGGTTCGACACCTGCCACGTGGTCGGTGGGAAGTATTCGTTGCCTTCGTCCCACTGTTCGGCGGCGAGCTCGGCGAGCGCCGGCGCGAGCAGGTGGATCGGGTTCTTCGCGAGATGCGGGTATGCGATGTGGCCTTGCACGCCCTTGACGATCAGTTCGCCCGACATCGAGCCGCGGCGGCCGTTCTTGACGACGTCGCCGAGTTCGGTGGTCGACGTCGGCTCGCCGACGATGCAGTAGTCGAGCCGTTCGCCGCGCGCTTCCAGCAGCTCGACGACCTTCACGGTGCCGTCGGTGGCCGGGCCTTCCTCGTCGCTCGTGATCAGGAAGGCGATCGCGCCGCGGTGGCCGGGGTGGGCCGCGACGAATTCCTCCGACGCGACGACGAATGCGGCGAGCGACGTCTTCATGTCGGCCGCGCCGCGGCCGTACAGCTTGCCGTCGCGATGGGCCGGGATGAACGGCGGCGAGGTCCACTGTTCGAGCGGGCCGGTCGGCACGACGTCGGTGTGGCCCGCGAACGCGAGCAGCTTGCCGTCGCGACCGTCGGCGCCGCGCTTGACGGCCCACAGGTTGGTCACGCCGTGCGACGCGATGGTCTCGCATTCGAAGCCGAGCGCGGCGAGGCGTTCGGTCATGATCTGCTGGCAATGCTGGTCGTCGGGCGTGACGGATGCGCGGGCGATCAGCTGTTCGGTAAGGGCTAGGGTGGCGGACATGGTTCGGACCACTTTGGATAAAAAATGCCGGCGCGGTGGCCGGCAGCGATGAGACGTCGGGCTGCGCCCGCGGGCGCAGCGCGCGGCCCTAGGCGGCGAACAGCGCTGCGTACTGATCGGCCACGAAGCCGAGCGATTTCACGCGGCCGTTGACGACGAGCACCGGGCGCTTGATGACCGACGGCTTGTGGATCATCAGCGCGACCGCGCCGGACTTCGTTTCTGCGGCGGCCTTCATGGCGTCGTCCAGGCCGCGCCACGTGGTACCGCGCTTGTTCACGAGCGCGTCGAGCGACACGTCCTTCAGCCAGTCCTCGACGAGCGGTGCGCTGACGCCGAGCTTCTTGAAGTCGTGGAACTCGAATTCGACGCCGTGATCGTCGAGCCACACGCGGGCCTTCTTCACGGTGTCGCAGTTCGGAATGCCGTAGACGACCACGGTACGCGGCTTGGCCATCAGTCGCCTCGCAGCAGCTCGTTCAGGCCGACCTTCGCGCGGGTCTTCGCGTCGACCTTCTTCACGATCACCGCGCAGTACAGGCTGTGCGAGCCGTCCTTCGACGGCAGGTTGCCGGCGACGACGACCGAGCCGGCCGGGATGCGGCCGTAGCTGACTTCGCCCGTTTCGCGATCGTAGATCTTCGTGCTCTGGCCGAGGTACACGCCCATCGAGATCACCGAGTTTTCTTCGACGATCACGCCTTCGACGACTTCCGAGCGCGCACCGATGAAGCAGTTGTCTTCGATGATGACGGGGTTCGCCTGCAGCGGCTCGAGCACGCCGCCGATGCCGACGCCGCCCGACAGGTGCACGTTCTTGCCGATCTGTGCGCACGAACCGACCGTTGCCCACGTATCGACCATCGTGCCTTCGTCGACGTATGCGCCGATGTTCGTGTACGACGGCATCAGCACGACGTTCTTCGCGATGAACGAGCCGCGGCGCGCGATGGCCGGCGGCACGACGCGGAAGCCGCCTGCGGCGAAGTCTTCGGCCGTGTAGTTCGCGAACTTCGACGGCACCTTGTCGTAGAACTGCGAGTAGCCGCCGGCGGGCATCGGTGCGTTGTCCTCCAGGCGGAACGACAGCAGCACGGCCTTCTTCAGCCACTGGTGCACGGTCCAGTTGCCGTCGATTTTCTCGGCGACGCGCAGCGCGCCCTTGTCGAGCTGCTCGATCGCGTGAGCGACGGCTTCGCGGACTTCGGCGGGCGCGGCCTTCGGCGACAGCTCGGCGCGGTTTTCCCAGGCGGTATCGATGATTTGCTGAAGTTGTTGCGACATGTTCGTTTTCGCAGGAGAGGAATGGAATTGATCGGTATGGACGTCTTACTGCGCGAGAGCCCGGCAGAAATCGACGATGCGTTGCGCGCCCTCGACGCATTCGGGGGTGCCCGCGACGAGCGCGATCCGGATGAAATCGCGGCCCGGATTCGTGCCGTGCGCATCGCGCGCCAGGTACGAGCCGGGCAGAACCGTCACATTATAGTCGGCGTACAGGCGGCGGGCGAACTCGGTGTCCGACAGGCCGGTGCGCGCGACGTTGGCCCACAGGTAGAACGCGGCGTCGGGCAGTTTCACGTCGATCACGTCGGCCAGCATCGGCGTGACGGTATTGAACTTCTGCACGTACAGCGCGCGGTTCTCGCGCACGTGCGCTTCGTCGTTCCACGCGGCGATGCTCGCATGCTGCCAGACCGGCGACAGCGCGGCGCCGTGGTACGTGCGGTACAGCAGGAATTTCTTCAGCAGCGCGGCGTCGCCGGCGACGAAGCCCGAGCGCATGCCCGGCACGTTCGAGCGCTTCGACAGGCTCGACAGCATCACGAGGCGTTCGAAGCCGCGGCCGAGGCGGTGCGCGGCCTCGAGGCCGCCGAGCGGCGGCGCCGCTTCGTCGAAATAGATTTCCGAGTAGCACTCGTCGGACGCGATCACGAAGCCGTGACGGTCGGACAGCGCGAACAGCTCGCGCCAGTCGTCGAGCGTCAGCACGGCGCCCGTCGGGTTGCCCGGCGAGCACACGTACAGCAACTGCGTGCGCGCCCAGACTTCGTCGGGGACGGCCGCGTAGTCGCACGCGAAGTTGCGCGCCGGGTCGCTGTTCGCGAAATAGGGTTCGGCACCGGCCAGCAGCGCCGCGCCTTCGTAAATTTGATAGAAAGGATTCGGACAGAGTACGATCGCCTTCTTGCCGTCCTCGGTCGGGCGTGCGTCGATGACCGTCTGCGCGAGCGAGAACAGTGCCTCGCGCGACCCGGACACCGGCAGCACCTGCGTCGCCGGATCGATCGCCGGCAGCCCGTAGCGGCGTTCGAGCCAGTGCGCGATCGACGTGCGCAGCGCGTCCGAGCCGGCGGTGGCCGGGTACGACGCGAGGCCGTCGAGGGCCGCGACCACGGCGTCGCGGATCAGCGCCGGGGTCGGGTGCTTGGGCTCGCCGATGCCGAAGCTGATTGGTTTCAGGCTGGCGGACGGCGTACCGGCACCGGGCGTCACGTCCTTGAACAGGGCGCGCAGCTTTTCGAAGGGATAGGGCTGGAGCGAGTCGAGTCGAGGGTTCACGGGCGAAGCGGCCATCGCGGCCTGGTTGGGGCGAAAGGGGGCGGCTCAGGGGCCGCGCGGCTGCGAACGGGCGCCGACGGCGCGCGGTTCGCAACGGACGATTATAGCGTGGCGCAATGCGGTCACGGCCCGCCGGAACGGCGGCCGGGCCGGTCGAATAAAGGGTATTGAACCAAATGAACAACCCGGTACGCGGCAGCCTGCCGACGCTGGCCATCCTGATCGGCGCCTCGGTATGGGGCCTGATCTGGTATCCGCTGCGGATCCTCGCGTCGCTCGGCCTCACCGGCACGCTCGCGAGCGCGCTGACGAGCGCCGTCGCGTTCCTGTTCGTGGTCGTGGTGCGCCACGGCACGATTTCGACGCTGCGCTGGCACTGGGTGCTGCCGGGCATCGCGATCACGGCCGGCGTGACGAACCTCGGCTTCGTGTGGGGCACGATCCACGGCGAAGTGCTGCGCGTGATGCTGCTGTTCTACCTGACCCCGGCGTGGACCGCGATCTACGCGCATTTCCTGTTGCGCGAGCGGCTGACCTGGGCCGGCGCGGGGCTGGCGGCGCTGTCGATCGGCGGCGCGATGCTGATGCTGTGGTCGCCGAAGCTCGGCGTGCCGCTGCCGGCCAACCCGGCCGAGTGGGCGGGGCTCGCGGCCGGACTGAGTTTCGCGATGAGCAACGTGCTCGTGATCAAGGCGAGCCGCGAGCTGCCGGAGATGCGCGCGGAAATGCGCACCGCGACGCTGTTCGGCGGCGCGGCGGTGTTCGGCGCGATCGCGTCGCTGTTCGAGGGCTTGCCGGCCGCGCCGGCGGGCGGCCCGTTCGGCACCGCGGCGCTGATCATCGTCGCGATCGGCGTGACGATCGCGGTGAACAACCTGCTCGTGCAATACGGGCTCGCGCGCGTGCCGGCGAACCGCGCGTCGATCATCATGCTGTTCGAGATCGTGATCACCGCGCTGTCGGCGTGGGTGTTCGCGAACGAACTGCCGACCGCGCGCGAGTGGGCGGGCGGCGCGTGCATCGTGCTCGCGACGCTGCTGTCGAGCCGGGTCCATCGTGCCACGCCGGCACCGGGCAAACCCGGCGACGGGCGGGACGGCGCGCGCGCGATGGTATGATGGAAGCCGTTTGCGGGGCCCAACGCTGGATGCGCGCGGCCCCGCTTTTGAATTCCGGGGCGCGTCGCGCACACGGGCCGTTCGGCCCCGCGCATCGCGGCCCCGTCCGTTTCACACCTTCTTCACATCCGATACCGCCGTGCGTCTGAGCTCGATCAAACTCGCTGGCTTCAAATCCTTTGTCGATCCCACGCATTTCCAGGTTCCGGGCCAGCTTGTCGGCGTGGTGGGCCCGAACGGGTGCGGCAAGTCCAACATCATCGATGCCGTGCGCTGGGTGCTCGGCGAGTCGCGCGCGTCCGAGCTGCGCGGCGAGTCGATGCAGGACGTGATCTTCAACGGCTCGACCGCCCGCAAGCCCGGCAGCCGGGCAAGCGTCGAACTGATCTTCGACAACTCCGACGGCCGCGCGGCCGGACAGTGGGGCCAGTACGGCGAGATCGCCGTGAAGCGCGTGCTGACGCGCGACGGCACGTCGAGCTACTACATCAACAACCTGCCGGCGCGCCGCCGCGACATCCAGGACATCTTCCTCGGCACCGGTCTCGGCCCGCGCGCGTACGCGATCATCGGGCAGGGGATGATCGCGCGGATCATCGAGGCGAAGCCGGAAGAGCTGCGCGTGTTCCTCGAGGAAGCCGCGGGCGTGTCGAAGTACAAGGAGCGCCGCCGCGAGACCGAGAACCGTCTGCACGACACGCGCGAGAACCTGACGCGCGTTGAGGACATCGTCCGCGAGCTCGGCGCGAACCTCGAGAAGCTCGAGGCGCAGGCCGTCGTCGCGACCAGGTACAAGGAACTCGTCGCCGACGGCGAAGAGAAGCAGCGCCTGTTGTGGCTGCTGCGCAAGAACGAGGCCGCGGGCGAGCAGCAGAAGCAGCAGCGGGCGATCGAGCAGGCGCAGATCGACCTCGAGGCGCAGACGGCCAGGCTGCGCGAGGTCGAGTCGCAGCTCGAGACGCTGCGGGTCGCGCATTACTCGGCGAGCGACGCGATGCAGGGCGCGCAGGGCGCGCTCTACGAGGCGAACGCCGAAGTGAGCCGCCTCGAGGCCGAGATCAAGTTCATCGTCGAATCGCGCAACCGCGTGCAGGCGCAGATCGCCGCACTGAACGCGCAGCGCGAGCAATGGCGCGCGCAGGCCGGGAAGGCGCAGGACGAACTCGAGGAAGCCGAAGAGGCGCGCGCGATGGCCGACGAGAAGGCCGCGCTCGCCGAAGACAACGCGGCGGCGAAGCACGACGCGCTGCCGGCCCTCGAAGCGAAGTGGCGCGACGCGCAGGCACAGCTCAACGACGAGCGCACGCGGATCGCGCAGACCGAACAGTCGCTGAAGCTCGAAGCCGCGCACCAGCGCAACGCCGACCAGCAGCTCCAGCAGCTTCAGCAGCGCCACGAGCGCCTGAAGTCCGAGGCGGGCGGGCTCGACGCGCCGGACGAGGCGCAGCTCGAAGAGTTGCGCATGCAGCTCGCCGAACAGGAAGAGATCCTCGCCGAAGCGCAGGCGCGGCTTGCCGACGCGCAGGAAACGGTGCCGCGCCTCGACGGCGAACGCCGCGCCGCGCAAGAGCGCGTGCAGGCCGAAAGCGCGCAGATCCACCAGCTCGAGGCGCGGCTCGCCGCGCTGAAGCAGCTGCAGGAGAACGTGCAGACCGAAGGCAAGATCCAGCCGTGGCTCGACAAGCACGAACTCGGCGCGCTGCCGCGCCTGTGGAAGAAGCTGCACGTCGAACCGGGCTGGGAAGCGGCGCTCGAGGCGGTATTGCGCGAGCGTCTCGCTGCGCTCGAAGTGTCGAATCTCGACTGGGTGAAGGCGTTCGCGACCGACGCGCCGCCCGCGAAGCTCGCGTTCTATGCGCCGCCCGCGGCCGGCGAACCGCCTGCCGCGGCAGCCGGGCTGCGCCCGGTGCTGTCGCTGCTGCGCATCGACGACGCGGGCATCCGCGCGGTGCTGAACGACTGGCTCGGCAACGTGTACGTCGCCGACGACGTCGCGCAGGCGCTCGCGGCGCGCGCGCAACTGCCGGCGGGCGGCGCATTCGTCGTCAAGGCCGGCCACATCGTCACGCGGGTCGGCGTGCAGCTGTACGCAGCCGATTCGGAGCAGGCCGGGATGCTGGCCCGCCAGCAGGAAATCGAAAACCTGACGCGCCAGGTGCGCGCACAGGCGCTCCTTGCCGACGAGGCGCGCACGGCCGCCGTGCGGGCGGAAGCCGCGCACACGCAGGCCACCCAGGCGCTGGGCGACGTGCGCGCCCAGGCCGAACGCGCGACGCAGCGCGTGCACGCGCTGCAGATGGACGTGCTGAAGCTCGCGCAGGCACATGAACGCTACACGCAGCGCAGCACGCAGATCCGCGAGGAACTCGAGGAAATCGGCGCGCAGGTCGACGAGCAGCGTGCGCTGCGCGCGGAGTCGGAAGCGAACTTCGAGCGCTTCGACGGCGAGCTTGCCGAGTTGCAGGCGCGTTTCGAAGACAACCAGCTCGCGTTCGAAGCACTCGACGAATCGCTGACGCAGGCACGCCAGGAAGCCCGCGACCTCGAGCGCGGCGCGAACGACGCGCGCTTCGCCGCGCGCAACGCCGTCACGCGGATCGACGAGCTCAAGCGCAGCATCCAGGTCGCGCACGAGCAGAGCGAACGCGTCGCCGCCTCGCTGGAAGACGCGCGTGCCGAACTCGAAACGATCAACGAGCAGACCGCGCATACGGGCCTGCAGGACGCGCTCGAAATTCGCGCGGTCAAGGAAGAAGCGCTGCAGGCCGCGCGGATCGAACTCGACGACCTGACCGCGAAGCTGCGCGCATCGGACGAGCAGCGTCTCGTGGCCGAACGTTCGCTGCAGCCGCTGCGCGATCGCATCACCGAGCTGCAACTGAAGGAGCAGGCCGCGCGCCTGTCCGTCGAGCAGTTCGCCGAGCAGCTCACGGCGGCCGAGGTCGACGAGGAAGCGCTGCGCGACAAGCTGACGCCGGATCTCAAGCCATCGTACCTGCAGGGCGAAGTCACGCGCCTGAACAACGCGATCAATGCGCTTGGCCCGGTGAACATGGCCGCGCTCGACGAGCTGAAGGCCGCCAGCGAGCGCAAGGTGTTCCTCGACGCGCAGTCGGCCGACCTGACCGACGCGATCACGACGCTCGAGGACGCGATCCACAAGATCGACCAGGAAACCCGCACGTTGCTGCAGGGCACCTTCGACGAGGTCAACCGTCACTTCAGCGACCTGTTCCCGCGCCTGTTCGGCGGCGGCCAGGCGAAGCTGATCATGACGGGCGACGAAATCCTGGATGCCGGCGTGCAGGTGATGGCGCAGCCGCCGGGCAAGAAGAACGCGACCATCCACCTGCTGTCGGGCGGCGAGAAGGCGCTGACCGCCACCGCGCTGGTGTTCGCGATGTTCCAGCTGAACCCGGCGCCGTTCTGTCTGCTCGACGAGGTCGATGCGCCGCTCGACGACGCGAACACCGAGCGTTTCGCGAATCTCGTGCGCGCAATGTCCGACAAGACGCAGTTCCTTTTCATCTCGCACAACAAGATCGCGATGGAGATGGCGCAGCAGCTGATCGGCGTGACGATGCAGGAGCAGGGTGTGTCGCGGATCGTCGCGGTGGACATGGAAACCGCCGCGGGTTTTGCGCAGAATTGACGTTTGACGAAACCGGATCGCGTTCGCGCGGCGCATGGGCGCCCGTTCGCGGTTCCGACGAAAAAGAATTGCTGATGGAGCGTGCATGGACGAGTTGACACTCGGTTTGATCGGCGCGGGCGCCGTCGTGGTGGGCGGCGTCGTGGTCTACAACGCGTGGCAGGGCGCGAAGGTGCGGCGCAAGATGCCGCGCCCGATGCCGGAAGAAGCGGCCGAGGCGATGAATCGCCCCGAGCGCGACGATGAGCGGCCGTTCATCGAGCCGGTGCGCCAGCCCACGCGGCGTGAACCGGCTGCACCGGCGCCGGCGGCGGCCGCGAGTGCGTCGACCGACGCCGCGCGCGTCGAGCCGACGTTCGGCGGCGTAGCGCCGGCGGACACGCCGGCCGACCTGCAGGCCGAGGCGACCGGCACCGACCCGTCGCCGGAGTCGACCGAATCGGCTGCATCGACCGAACAGGCCGTTCACGCAGAACCGGCAGCCGCCGCGTCCGAAGCACCGGCGCCCGCGGCATCGAACGAGCCGGCCGAACCCGTGCTGCCGGCTGCGACGACGATCTCGTCGGCGCCTCCCGCGATCGTCGACCGCCGGATCGACTGCATCGTGCCGATCCGCCTTGGCGGATCGCTGCCGGGCGACAAGATCCTGCCGGCCGCCCAGCGGCTGCGCCGGGCGGGCAGCAAGCCCGTGCATATCGAAGGCAAGCCGGAAGGCGGCCAGTGGGAGCTGCTGCAGAACGGCGTGCGCTATGAAGAGCTGCGCGCGGCCGCACAGCTCGCGAATCGCAGCGGCGCGCTCAACGAGCTTGAATTCTCCGAATTCGTGACGGGTGTCCAGCAGTTCGCCGATGCAATCGACGGCGCGCCGGAATTCCCGGACATGATGGAGACGGTCGCGATGGCGCGCGAGCTCGACGGCTTTGCCGCGCAGTGCGATGCGCAGCTGTCGATCAACGTGATGTCGGACGGCGCACCGTGGTCGGCGAACTACGTGCAGGCTGTTGCCTCGCAGGACGGGCTGCTGCTGTCGCGCGACGGCACGCGCTTCGTGAAACTCGACGCGAAGCAGAACCCCGTGTTCATGCTGCAGTTCGGCGACACGAACTTCTTGCGCGACGACCTCACGTACAAGGGCGGCAACATGATCACGCTGGTGCTCGACGTGCCGGTCGCGGAAGAGGACATCCTGCCGTTCCGGCTGATGTGCGATTACGCGAAGTCGCTGTCCGAGCGGATCGGCGCGCGCGTCGTCGACGATTCGCGCCGGCCGCTGCCGGAATCGACGCTGGTCGCGATCGATCAGCAGTTGATGAAGCTGTACGCGAAGCTCGAGGAAGCCGGCATCCCGGCCGGTTCGCCGGTCACGCGCCGCCTCTTCAGCCAGTAACGCGTGTTGCGGGCGGCGGCATCCGGTGCCGCCGCCCGTCGCCGCAGTGCCGCACACACGCCGCCCGCGTGCGCTGCGAGGGGCCGTGTGGCACGCATTGCGTGTCGCCGTCGCGGCGTCAAACTGAGATAATCGAACATCCGATTTTTCAGAACGAATCTGCCGCCAGCATGGCCCGAACCCAAGCCGAACCGCCAGCCAGCCAGCCCGACGCGCGTGCCGCGTGGCTGCGCGATCAACTCGAGCGGGCGAACCACGCCTACTACGTGCTCGACCAGCCGGATCTGCCCGACGCCGAATACGACCGGCTGTTTGGCGAGCTGCAGCAACTCGAAACCGATCATCCCGAACTCGTGACGCCCGATTCGCCGACGCAACGCGTCGGCGGCGAAGTGGCAAACGGCTTCACGCCGGTCGTCCATGACGCGCCGATGCTGTCGTTGAACAACGGCTTCGCCGACGAGGACATCGTCGCGTTCGACAAGCGCGTCGCCGATGCGCTCGACAAGACGACCGACCTCGCCGGTTCGGTGACCGACCCCGTCGAATACGCGTGCGAGTTGAAGTTCGACGGACTCGCGATCTCGTTGCGCTATGAGCGCGGCGTATTCGTACAGGCGTCGACGCGCGGCGACGGCACGACGGGCGAGGACGTGACGGAGAACGTCCGCACGATCCGCTCGATTCCGCTGAAGCTGAAAGGCGCCCACGTGCCGGCCGTGCTCGACGTACGCGGCGAGGTACTGATGTTCAAGCGCGATTTCGCACGCCTGAACGAACGCCAGCGCGCGGCCGAGCAGCGCGAATTCGCGAACCCGCGCAATGCGGCGGCGGGCAGCCTGCGCCAGCTCGACCCGAAGATCACCGCGCAGCGTCCGCTGTCGTTCTTCTCATACGGGATCGGTGTGCTCGACGGCATGCCGATGCCGGATACGCACAGCGCGCTGCTCGACTGGTACGAGTCGCTCGGGTTGCCGGTGAACCGTGAGCGCGCGGTCGTGCACGGCGCCGACGGGCTGCTTGGCTTCTTCCGCAAGATCGGCGAGAAGCGCGAGTCGCTGCCGTACGACATCGACGGCGTCGTCTACAAGGTGAACCGGCGCGACGAACAGGACCGTCTCGGCTTCGTGTCGCGTGCGCCACGCTTTGCGCTCGCGCACAAGTTTCCCGCACAGGAAGCGCTGACGAAGCTCGTCGCGATCGACGTGCAGGTCGGCCGCACCGGCGCGATCACGCCCGTTGCACGGCTCGAACCCGTGTTCGTCGGTGGCGCGACGGTGACCAACGCGACGCTGCACAACGAGGATGAAGTACGCCGCAAGGACATCCGGATCGGCGATACCGTGATCGTTCGACGAGCGGGCGACGTGATTCCGGAGGTCGTCGGCGCGCTGCTCGATCGCCGGCCGGCCGATGCGGCCGAATTCGTGATGCCGACCGAATGCCCGGTGTGCGGCTCGAAGATCGAGCGGCTGCCCGACGAGGCGATCGCGCGCTGCACGGGCGGCCTGTTCTGCCCGGCGCAGCGCAAGCAGGCGCTGTGGCATTTCGCGCAGCGCCGCGCGCTCGACATCGACGGGCTCGGCGAGAAGATCATCGATCAGCTGGTCGAACTGAATCTCGTGCGCACGCCGGCCGACCTGTTCAATCTGGGTTTCGCGACGCTCGCGGAACTCGACCGGTTCGCCGACAAGTCCGCGCAGAACCTGCTCGACTCGCTCGAGAAGGCGAAGCACACGACGCTCGCGCGCTTCATCTACGGGCTCGGCATCCGGCATGTCGGCGAGTCGACCGCGAAGGATCTCGCGAAGCATTTCGGTTCGCTGACACCGATCATGGACGCGTCGATCGACGAACTGCTCGAAGTCAACGACGTCGGGCCGATCGTCGCCGAGTCGCTTCACCAGTTCTTCGCGGAAGAGCACAACCGGACCGTGATCGAGCAACTGCGCGCGCCCGGCAGGGTCACGTGGCCGGAGGGCCCGCCTGCGCCGAAGGCGCCGCAGGGTGTGCTGGCCGGCAAGACGGTCGTGCTGACGGGCACGCTGCCTACGCTCACGCGCGACGCCGCGAAAGAGATGCTCGAAGCGGCGGGCGCGAAAGTCGCGGGCTCGGTATCGAAGAAGACGGATTACGTGGTTGCGGGTGCCGAGGCGGGCAGCAAGCTCGTGAAGGCCGAGGAACTCGGCATTCCCGTACTGGACGAAGACGGACTGCACCAACTCCTGGAGGGCAACACGCCATGATTCGCGAGATCCTGAAGATGGGCGACCCGCGCCTGCTCGAAGTCGCCAAACCGGTCGAGCGGTTCGATACACCCGAGCTGCACGAGATCGTCGCGGACATGTTCGAGACGATGCATCACGCGAACGGTGCGGGGCTCGCCGCGCCGCAGCTCGGCATCGGGCTGCAGATCATCATCTTCGGCTTCGGCAGCAACAACCGTTATCCGGACGCACCGCCCGTGCCCGAGACCGTGCTGATCAACCCGAAGATCGAATACATGCCGCCGGACATGGAAGAGGGCTGGGAGGGCTGCCTGTCGGTGCCGGGCATGCGCGGCGTCGTCAGCCGCTACGCGAAGGTGCGCTATAGCGGTTACGACCAGTTCGGCGCGAAGATCGACCGCGTCGCCGAAGGCTTCCACGCGCGCGTGGTCCAGCATGAATACGACCACCTGATCGGCAAGCTCTATCCGATGCGGATCACCGACTTCACGCGCTTCGGTTTCACCGAGGTGCTGTTCCCGGGGCTCGATCCGGCCGACGACGACTGACCGGCACGCGGACGCCTGCGCGGCATGAGGTGCAGGCGCTGCACCGGAAAAGAAAAAGCCCGCGCAAGCGGGCTCAGACTGCTGACGAACCCCACGTTTTTCGGAGCGTGGGGTTTTGTTTTTTCGGAATCAGGGTGACAGACTCGCCGCGAGCGAGCAGTCGAATCTGCCAGGCAAACCGCTCACGAGACGTAGCAGAATGCGTGCGAAGCGCCAATCGGGACCCGCTGGCCCCTTTTTCCCTCTCCGGGCCAACAGCATCGCGATCTTCTTGATGTTCTGTGCCGCCGCGGCCAGCAAGCACTGTTCGGCCACCTTGCGCAGCCCGCGCATGCGCGCATAGCGATGCCCGTGCAGTTGCTTGGCATCGGCGAAGCTGCGTTCCACCGTCTCCTTGCGCCGAGCGTAAATGCGTTGACCCCATTCGGTCAGGCGCCGCGCGTCCACTCGCACCTTGGCACGCTCCCAGACATGGCGCGTTACCACCTTCACCGTATTCGCGCTGTTTGTGCACTGCGCGCGCACCAGGCAGTGCCGGCAGATCTGTGGATTGGATTTGTATTCCCGATAGCCGACCCGATTGGTCGTGCTGTACGGCAGTGCTTGCCCCTGCGGGCATACGTATTCGTTGCGATACGCGTCGTACTTGAACTGCCGTTTGTAGAACATGCCCGGCTTGTGGTTCGGCGTGCGATAGCCCATTACCCCGGCAATCCCGCGTTCCTCCAGCCCCTGGCACACCGCCGGCGTGAAGTAGCCCGCATCCAGTCCGACTGCCTCAACCTTGAACTCGAAGTGCTTGCGCTGCCGATCCAGTCGATCCAGATACGGCTGGCTGTCGTGCACCGAGGCCGGCGTCACATGCGTATCGGTGATGATCGTGTGCTTGGCATCCACCGTGCGGTGATCCAGATAAAAGAATCCCTTCGGCTTGTCGTCCCGGACCATGTAGCCGCTGTCCGGATCAGTCCGGCTGACCTTGGTGTCCTTGCTCGGGGGGGGCTCGTCGTCGTCGCGATCCAGCGGCTTCTTGCCGTGCGCGGCCCGGTCCGCGTCCACCGCCGCATTCAGCGCCTCCGTATACGCCGCAGGCGTCTGCTCTAGCTTCACCGTGTCAAACTTGGCCTTGTTCGCGCTTGCCTTCAGGTGCGTACTGTCCGTGTATAGCACCCGACCGTCGACCAGCCCGCGCTTGATCGCCTGCCGCACGATCTCGTCGAATATCTCCTGATACACCGTCGTGTCCGTGAAGCGTCGGCGACGATTCTGCGAGAACGTCGAGGCATCCGGCACCTTGTCGGTCAGCCGAAATCGGGCGAACCAGCGATAGGCGACATTGACCTGCACCTCGCGCATCAATTGCCGCTCGCTGCGCACGCCGAACAGGTAGCCGATGAACAACAGCTTGAACATCACCACTGGGTCCAGCGCTGGCCGCCCGTTGTCCACGCAGTACAAGTGCGCCACCTTCTCGCGAATGAACTCGAAATCCACCGCCGCATCGATCTGGCGCAGCAGGTGGTCCTTCGGCACGAGTTCCTCGAGCGTCACCATCTCGAGTTCGTGCTGCGTGGGCGTCGGAATCTTCAGCATCACGCTATTAAAAACAAAACCCTCGCGCTTGGCGAGGGTTTGTCAACAATCTGAGCCCGCGCAAGCGGGCTTTTTCTTTGCGTGGCACGCGTAGCGTGCTCGCCGTCAGAACGTCAGAACGACTCGTCGGCCGACAGATAGCGCCATTGCCCTTGCGGCAGCGCGCCCAGCATCACGCGGCCCATGCGCACGCGCTTCAGGCCGATCACTTCGAGGCCGACCAGCTCGCACATGCGGCGGATCTGACGCTTCTTGCCTTCGCGCAGCACGAAGCGCAACTGCTCGCCGTTCTGCCAGCTCACCATCGCCGGCTTCAGCGCGACGCCGTCGAGTTCGAGACCGTGGCGCAGCTTCGCGAGCGATTCAGCCGGGAAATGCTGATCGATGTCGATGAGCCGCTCGCCGAAGCGCACGCGCACCAGATATTCCTTGTCGATGTCCGACTGCTCGCCGATCAGTTGCTTCGCGATCCGGCCGTTCTGCGTCAGCACGAGCATGCCGGTCGAATCGATGTCGAGGCGACCGGCCGGCGCGAGCGCGTGCAGGTGCTGCGGCGAGAATCGAACCTGC
Organism: Burkholderia sp. IDO3; assembly: GCF_003366075.1. Classification (NCBI taxonomy): domain Bacteria; kingdom Pseudomonadati; phylum Pseudomonadota; class Betaproteobacteria; order Burkholderiales; family Burkholderiaceae; genus Burkholderia; species Burkholderia sp. IDO3. Next base: position 2,264,694 of record NZ_CP028963.1, on the reverse strand, counting down.
GAACGGTCGCCGCTCCACTGGTTCGCGCGCGTGATCAGCACGGATGCGGGCTCATAGCCGTCTTCCGCCTGACCGGACACGTAGCCGACCGGCTTGTGCAGCAGGATCGTCACTTGCGCGGCCTGCGCGGCGCTGGCGCGCTCGTCGATCTCGATCTTCTGGTCGGGGCGGACCTTGGTGCCGAGCGTGTCGATGCGTTCACCGTCGACGAGCACCCAGCCTTTCTCGATCCATTCGTCGGCTTCGCGGCGCGAGCACAGGCCGAGCTCGGACATGCGCTTCGACAGGCGCATCAGGCCCGTTTCGTCGCCGTGATCGATGTCGGCCTCGCGGCGCTTGACGGGTTGCGCGGTTTTCAGCGGCGCGCCGCTCGAGCGGCGCGCGGTGCTGCTGCGTTCGCCGTCGCGTGCGGGACGGGCCGGACGGTCGGACGACGTGCGGCGCTCGCCGAAGCTGCGCTTCGCGCCTTCACCGGCCGCCTTGTCGCGATAGGGCGCGCGTGCGGCGCCTTCGGCGCCGGCGCGGCGCGGTCGCGCATCGTCATCGCTGCGGCGGGCCGGACGATCGGACGACGTGCGGCGTTCGCCGAAGCTGCGCTTCGTGCCTTCACCGGCTGCCTTGTCGCGATAGGGTGCGCGTGTGCTGCCTTCGGCACCGGCGCGGCGCGGCCGCGCATCGTCGTCGCTGCGGCGGGCCGGACGATCGGACGACGCGCCGCGCTCGCCGAAGCTGCGTTTTTCGCCGTAGCCGGTTGCCTTGTCGCGATAGGGCGCGCGTGCGCCGCCTTCGGCATCCGAGCGGCGCGGCCGCGCATCGTCGCTGCGACGTGCGGGGCGATCGGACGACGCGCCGCGCTCGCCGAAGCTGCGCTTCTCGCCGTAGCCGGTTGCCTTGTCGCGGTAGGGCGCGCGTGCGCCGCCTTCGGCATCCGAGCGGCGCGGCCGCGCATCGTCGCTGCGACGTGCGGGGCGATCGGACGACGCGCCGCGCTCGCCGAAGCTGCGCTTCTCGCCGTAGCCGGTTGCCTTGTCGCGGTAGGGCGCGCGTGCGCCGCCTTCGGCACCTGAGCGGCGCGGCCGCGCATCGTCGTCGCTGCGACGTGCGGGGCGATCGGACGATGCGCCGCGTTCGCCGAAGCTGCGCTTCGCGCCTTCACCGGCTGCCTTGTCTCGATAGGGTGCGCGTGCACCGCCTTCGGCGCTGCGATACGGACGGGCATCGCCGCGCTCGCCGCGGCCGCCCGGCTTCGCATCGCTGCGATAGCCGCGTTCCGCACCGCCGTCACGCGGGGCCCGCTTCGCCGGAGCACGCTCCGCATCCGGACGTTCCGTGGCACGCGGCTTGAATGCACGTTCGCCGGCGGCTGCCGGCGCGGACGCCTTCTTCGGGCGCGCCGGCTTGTCGGCCGCGGACGGTGCGGCGGGGCGCACCGCCTTGCGGGCGACGAGGCTGCCGGAGCGGACGGGGGCGCGGGTCGGCGACGCCGGCTTCGGATTCTTGACGGTTAATTTGGTGCGCATAAACGCTGGGATTCATTCAGACTGCGATCGCGCGCAGCAATTCGGTTTCGAGCTGGATCTGCAGGCGGTTGTCGGACAGGCCGGCACCGTCGAGCAGGAAGATGTCCTCGACGCGTTCGCCGAGCGTATTGATCCGCGCCGCGTGGACGCCGACCTGATGCTCGGCCAGGACGCGCGCGATCGAATAAAGGAGGCCCGGCCGGTCGTTCGCGGACACGGACAGGATGTAGTACTGACCGCGCTCGTCGGCCCGGAGGTCGACGCGCGGCGTGATCGGAAACGTCCGGGACAGCCGCGACAGGCGGCCCTTGGACGGCTCCGGCAGCGCTGCGGTTTCGGCGAGCCGCGTCGCGAGTTGCTGTTCGACGAGGTTCGCGATGTCGCGGTAGCGCACGTCACGTTCGGTCTGCGTGACGATGAAGTTGTCGAGCGCATAGCCGTGCCGTGTCGTGCTCACGCGTGCATCGAGCACCGACAGCCCGTTGCGGTCGAAATACGCGCAGATGCCCGCGAACAGGTCGGGGCGGTCCTTCACGTACACGAGCACTTGCAGCGCGTCGCCGATCGGCGACGGCCGCGCGCGGACGATCGCGGTTTCGGCATTCACGTGCCGGTACAGCACGCGCGTCTGCCATGCGATGTCGGCCGCGTCGTGGCGCAGGAAGAAGCCGATGTCGAGCTGATCCCACAGCGCGCGGTGCGCGTCGTCGGGCACGGTCTCGAGGCGCAGCAGCGCGAGTGCTTCCTCCTGCCGCGACTTCAGCTCCGAATGCGCGTCGGGGTTCGCGCCGCCGAGCACCGCGAGCGTGATCCGGTACAGATCCTCGAGCAGCTTGCCCTTCCACGCGTTCCATACCTTCGGGCTCGTGCCGCGGATGTCGGCGACGGTCAGCAGGTACAGCGCGGTGAGCCGGCGCTCGGTGCCGACGAGTTCGGCGAAGCGCTTGATCACTTCCGGATCGCTCGTGTCCTGCTTCTGCGCGACCTGGCTCATCGTCAGGTGATGCTGGACGAGCCACACGATCAGTGCCGCATCGTCGCCGGTGATCCCGTGCTCGCGGCAGAAGCGCCGCGCGTCGGCCATCCCGAGCGTCGAGTGGTCGCCGCCGCGGCCCTTCGCGATGTCGTGGAACAGCGCGGCCACATACAGCACCCACGGGCGCTCGAAATTGCCGATCAGCTGACTGCAGAACGGGTACTCGTGCGCGTGCTCCGCCACCGCGAAGCGGCGGATGTTGCGCAGCACCATCAGGATGTGCTGGTCGACCGTGTACACGTGATACAGGTCGTGCTGCATCTGGCCGACGATGCGGCGGAAATTCAGCAGGTAGCGGCCCAGCACGCTCGTCTGGTTCATCAGGCGGAACGCATGCGTGATGCCTTCGGGCTGCTGCAGGATCTGCATGAACATGCGGCGGTTCTGCGGTTCGCGCCGCCACGCGTTGTTCATGATTTCGCGCGAGTTGTACAGCGCGCGCAGCGTGCGGGCGGACAGGCCCTTCACGCCGCGGGTCGTCTCGTACAGCAGGAACGCTTCGAGGATCGCGTCGGGATGGCGCTCGAACACGCTGTCGTCGACGATCTCGAGCATGCCCTGCTTCTCGACGAAGCGGTCGGGCGACAGCACGCGCGTGATGCCGCTCGTCGCGGGGAACAGCTGCGCCTCGATGTTCTGGATCAGGATCGTCGCGAGCTGCGTGACGGCCTTCGCTGCCCAGTAGTAGCGGCGCATCAACTGCTCGCTCGTGCGCTTGGCCGGCGTCGGCCGGTAGCCGAAGCTCTCGGCCGCCTGCGTCTGCAGGTCGAACACGAGCATGTCCTGGCGCCGGCCGGCGATCACGTGCAGCCGCGCGCGCAGCGTCTTCAGGAATCCTTCGTTGCGGCGCAGCTCGCGCGCTTCGCGCTCGGTGATGAGGCCGCGCGTGTCGAGTTCGCGCCAGCTGCTGCCGAAGCCGGCCGCGCGCGCGATCCACAGGATCGTCTGCAGGTCGCGCAGCCCGCCGGGGCTTTCCTTCACGTTCGGCTCGAGGCTGTACGGCGTGTCCTGGAACTTCGCGTGACGCTGGCGCATCTCGAGCACCTTCGCGGTGAAGAACGCGCGCGCGTCGAGCGCTTCGTGATAACGCACGGTGAAGCGCTCGAACAGCGCGGTGCTGCCGACGATGCGGCGCGCCTCCAGCAGCGAAGTCTGCACGGTGACGTCCTGCGATGCCTCCTCGATGCACTGGGCAACGGTACGCACGCTGCTGCCGATCTCGAGACCGAGATCCCATGCCATGCCGATGAAGCGCTCGATCCGCGTGTCGAGCGCGGGGTCGTGCGCATCGGGCAGCAGCACGAGGATGTCGACGTCGGAGTACGGTGCCAGCTCGGCGCGCCCGTAGCCGCCGACGGCGACGAGCGCGAGCGTCGCGGGCAGCCCGCAGTCGTCCCACACGCGCCTGAGCGCATCGTCGGTGAGTTTCGACAGCGCGTGCATCAGCGACGCGACGTTGGTCGCGCTGCGAAAGCGCTCGAGCATGTCGGTCTTGGCGGCCTTGAATTCGGCGCGCCGCGACAGCGCTTCGGGCGAGGGGGCGGCGTGAGCGCTCATGGGCGGCCGTTCAGGTGCGGGCAGGGCGGGCTGGCGCGACCGCGCGCTCAGACCGCGGCGGCCGGTTGCGCGAACACCGGCCGCGCGGGCGTGCCGGCCGACACGGTCAGCACGTCGTAACCCGTCTCGGTGACGAGTACCGTGTGTTCCCACTGCGCGGACAGGCTGCGGTCGCGCGTCTTGACCGTCCACTGGTCGGGCATCGTGCGGATGTCGCGCTTGCCCGCGTTGATCATCGGCTCGATCGTGAAGATCATCCCGGCCTTCAGCTCGATGCCGGTGCCCGGCCGGCCGTAGTGGACGACCTGCGGATCTTCGTGGAACACCGTGCCGATGCCGTGGCCGCAGTATTCGCGCACGACGCTGTAGCCCTGCGCTTCCGCGTGCTTCTGGATCGCATAGCCGATGTCGCCGAGGTGTGCGCCCGGCTTGACCTGATCGATGCCGAGCCACATGCACTCGTAGGTGGTCTGCACGAGGCGCTTCGCGAGGATCGAGCCTTCGCCGACGATGAACATCCGGCTGGTGTCGCCGAAGTAGCCGTTCTTGATCACGGTGATGTCGATGTTCAGCGCATCGCCGTTCTTGATCACCTTCTCGCCCGGGATGCCGTGGCAGATCACGTCGTTGACCGAAATGCAGGTTGCCTTCGGGTACGGCGGATAGCCGGGCGGCTGATAGTTCAGCGGCGCGGGGATCGTGCCCTGCTCGTTGAGCATGAATTCGTGACAGAGCCGGTCGAGCTCGGCAGTCGTGACGCCCGCGACGACGTGCGGGGTGATGAAGTCGAGCACTTCGCTCGCGAGACGGCAGGCGACGCGCATCTCGGCGATGTCGTGTTCGTTTTTGAGCGTAATAGCCATCGAGGTATGCCTGGAATGCGGTGAATTGACGGATTATCGCACCTTATGGCGGGCCTCGCAGCCCCTGCCGGCGGTGCGGATGCGGGTTTTCGCGGATTGCCCGGCCCGCTGCCGCGCGGCAAGCAAAAGTGGCGGGCGACTTGAGAGCCGACAAATCGGCGTGCTATACTCTTTGGCTAAGTCGACATCCAAATGCCGAACCTGCCTCGGGCCTGCCTCCGGCGGGGCGGCAGTGGCGATGAAAGGCTTGCGGCACGGGCATTTTCGCACGTGCCGAATCGCAAGCCGGCGCAACCAGGGTGCCGGCCGCGCGGAACGAAGGTCCTTCGGGGCGCGTTCGCGCGGCGGTACGGCAGCCGGCTTAAGACCCAACCCTCGTGGAGAATTTACATGGCAGTTACGATGCGCCAAATGCTGGAAGCGGGTGTCCACTTCGGTCACCAGACGCGCTTCTGGAACCCGAAGATGGCTCCGTTCATTTTCGGTCACCGCAACAAGATTCACATCATCAACCTCGAAAAGACGCTGCCGATGTTCACGGACGCACAGAAGTACGTGCGCCAGCTGGCAGCTAACCGCGGCACGATCCTGTTCGTCGGTACGAAGCGCCAGTCGCGCGACACGATCGCTCAGGAAGCGCAGCGCGCGGGCATGCCGTACGTCAACGCACGCTGGCTCGGCGGCATGATGACCAACTTCAAGACGCTGAAGGTTTCGATCAAGCGCCTGAAGGACATGGAAGCAGCTGTCGAATCGGGCGAAACCGAGAAGATGAGCAAGAAGGAAGCGCTGCTGTTCGAACGCGAAATCGCCAAGCTGCAGAAGTCGATCGGCGGCGTGAAGGACATGGGCGGCATTCCGGACGCGATCTTCGTCGTCGACGTCGGCTACCACAAGATTGCCGTCACGGAAGCGAACAAGCTGGGCGTGCCGGTCATCGCCGTGGTCGATACGAACCACTCGCCGGAAGGTGTGGATTACGTGATCCCGGGTAACGACGACTCGAGCAAGGCGGTCGCGCTGTACGCCGAAGGCGTGGCCGACGCGATCCTCGAAGGCCGTGCGAACGCGGTCAACGAAGTGGTCCAGGCCGCACGCGGCGACGACGAATACGTCGAGGAAAACGCGTAACTGGCCCCGAGCCGGCGCAAAAAGGGGGCTCTCAACAGGCCCCCTTTTTTTAAGCTTGTGCGCCGGACCTGATCGCGTCGAATCGGCGCGGGTCCGGAAACGATTTTCGGCCGTTCGCGTCCAAGCGGGCGGCGTTGTGAATACAGACTCAAGGAGCGAATGATGGCGGCAATTACCGCAAGCATGGTGGCAGAACTGCGCGCAAAGACCGATGCACCGATGATGGAGTGCAAGAAGGCGCTGACGGAAGCCGACGGCGATCTGGCCAAGGCCGAAGAGCTGCTGCGCGTCAAGCTCGGCAACAAGGCGAGCAAGGCGGCATCGCGCGTGACGGCCGAAGGCGTCGTCGCATCGTTCGTCGGCGGCAACGCGGGCTCGCTGGTCGAGCTGAACTGCGAAACCGACTTCGTCGCGAAGAACGACGACTTCCTCGCATTCTCGAAGACGGTTGCAGAACTCGTCGCGACGCAAAACCCGGCCGACGTGGCTGCGCTGTCGGCGCTGCCGCTGGAGGGCTCGACGGTCGACGCAGTGCGCCTGGCCCTGGTCGGCAAGATCGGCGAAAACGTCTCGATCCGCCGTTTCGTGCGTTTCGAAACCGCGAACAAGATCGCGACGTACCTGCACGGCGCGCGTATCGGCGTGATCGTCGAGTACACGGGCGCGGAAGAGCAGGTCGGCAAGGACGTCGCGATGCACATCGCCGCGATGAAGCCGGTCGCGCTGTCGTCGGCCGACGTGCCGGCGGAACTGATCGACACGGAACGCCGCGTCGCCGAACAGAAGGCTGCCGAATCGGGCAAGCCGGCTGAAATCGTCGCGAAGATGGTCGACGGCAGCATCCAGAAGTACCTGAAGGAAGTGTCGCTGCTGAACCAGACGTTCGTTAAGAACGACAAGCAGACGATCGAGCAGATGCTGAAGGCAGCGAATGCGGCAGTGCAGAAGTTCGCGCTGTTCGTGGTCGGCGAAGGCATCGAGAAGCGCCAGGACGACTTCGCCGCCGAAGTGGCCGCGCAAGTCGCAGCAGCAAAGCAGCAGTAAGCAGTTAGGCAGTATCCGCGGCGGGCGTCCGCTCCGCCGCGGCCGGCGCCGCCGCCGGCCGGCCGGGAACCCCGGTTCGACCGTCGGCGCTTGCCCGAATCAGTATTTCGCCCCTACAGTTCGTGGTTGTCATCCTCTCGTCGCTCGGAAGCCCCTATGTCCAATGCCTATAAACGCGTCCTCCTCAAACTCTCCGGCGAAGCGCTGATGGGCGACGATGCCTTCGGCATCAATCGCGCGACGATCGAGCGGATGGTGGCGGATATCGCCGAAGTCGTGGGTCTCGGCACGCAGCTCGCCGTCGTGATCGGCGGCGGTAATATTTTCCGCGGCGTCGCGGGCGGTGCGGCGGGCATGGACCGCGCAACGGCCGACTACATGGGGATGCTGGCGACGATGATGAACGCGCTGGCGCTGCAGGATGCGATGCGCCACGCCGGTATCGTCGCGCGCGTGCAGTCCGCGCTGCGCATGGACCAGGTCGTCGAGCCGTATATCCGGCCCCGCGCGATCCGCCAGCTCGAGGAAGGCAAGGTCGTGATCTTCGCGGCCGGCACGGGCAACCCGTTCTTCACGACGGACACGGCCGCCGCGCTGCGCGGTTCGGAAGTGGGCGCCGAGGTCGTGCTGAAGGCGACCAAGGTCGATGGCGTATATTCTGCCGATCCGAAGAAGGATCCGTCGGCCACGCGCTACACGACGATCAGCTTCGACGAAGCGATCAGCCGCAATCTGCAGGTGATGGACGCGACGGCCTTCGCGCTGTGCCGCGACCAGAAGCTGCCGATTCGCGTGTTTTCGATCAACAAGCCGGGCGCGCTCAAGCGCATCGTGCTGGGCGAGGACGAAGGTACGCTCGTCCACGTGTAAACTCCCGCGGATGCGGGCAAGCGGCGTGGGTCGTCGGCCGTGGTGCGAAGCGCGCCGGGCGGGGCCCGCGTTCTTTGAAGGTTTGAAGGTTCGGAGGTTGAAATGAGTGTCGCTGATGTCAAGAAGGGCGTAGAGCAGAAGATGCAGCGCTCGATCGAAGCGTTCAAGAACGATCTGGCGAAGATCCGCACGGGCCGTGCGCACACCGGTCTGCTCGATCACGTGCAGGTCGACTACTACGGGTCGATGGTGCCGATCTCGCAGGTCGCGAACCTGACGCTCGTCGATGCGCGTACCATCGGCGTGCAGCCGTGGGAAAAGAACATGGTCGCGAAGGTCGAGAAGGCCATCCGCGAAGCCGATCTCGGCCTGAACCCGGCCACGTCCGGCGACCTGATCCGCGTGCCGATGCCCGCGCTGACGGAAGAGCGCCGCCGCGAGCTGACCAAGGTGGTCAAGGGCGAAGGTGAAACGGCCAAGGTCGCGATCCGCAACCTGCGCCGCGACGCGAACGAAGCGCTCAAGAAGCTCGTGAAGGACAAGGAAATCTCGGAAGACGACGAGCGCCGTGCGAGCGACGACGTGCAGAAGCTGACGGACAAGCACGTCACCGAAGTCGACAAGCTCGTGCAGAGCAAGGAAGCCGAGATCATGACGGTCTGACGACCGTCCTCGCGCGCCGCCTTCTTCCCGCATTACTGTCTCAACGGCCATGACTTATACCAGCTCTACCGTTCGCGTGCCTGACGTCGGCGCCGTGCCGCGTCACATCGCGATCATCATGGACGGCAACGGCCGTTGGGCGACCGAACGCCGCTTGCCGCGCGTCGCGGGGCACACCCGCGGCGTGGATGCCGTGCGGGCGGTGGTCGAAGGCTGCGCGCGCGCCGGCGTCGAATACCTGACGCTGTTCGCGTTCAGTTCGGAAAACTGGCGGCGTCCGAACGAAGAAGTGTCGTTCCTGATGCGGCTGTTCATCACCGCGCTGGAGCGCGAAGTCGGCAAGCTGCACGCAAACGGAATCCGTCTGCGCGTCGTGGGCGACCTCGACCGCTTCGAGCCGCGCATCCGCGAACTGATCCGCCGCGCCGAAACCAAGACGGCGCGCAACACCCGCCTGACCCTGACGATCGCCGCGAACTACGGCGGCCGCTGGGACATCCTGCAGGCGACGAAGAAACTCATCGAGCAGTCCGTGCGCGAGGGGCGCGAGGTCGACGTGACCGAAGACGCGTTCGCGCCGCATCTGGCGATGGCCTACGCGCCGGAGCCCGATCTCTTCATCCGTACCGGCGGCGAACAGCGCGTCAGCAATTTCCTGCTGTGGCAGCTCGCGTACGCAGAATTCTATTTCACCGACAAATACTGGCCGGACTTCGACGGCGCGGCGCTGGCCGACGCGATCGCGTCGTATACCGAGCGCGAGCGCCGTTTCGGGCGCACCAGCGCGCAACTCGAACCGCAATCGCAGAACGCCGACTCCCTTTCATGCTGAAAACCCGTGTGATCACGGCGATCGTCATGCTGGCAGTGCTGCTGCCGGTGACGCTGTTCGCGCCGCTCACGGCGTTCGGCGCGCTGATCGGCGTCGTGCTCGTGTTCGCCGCGTGGGAATGGGCGCGCCTGCTGAAGCTGGGCGGCGCCGGTTCCGTCGTCTATGCAGTCGTCGCGGCGCTGGTACTCGCGGCGACCGTGCCGCTCGGCGTCGACGCGGCTTCATCCCGCCCCCTTTTCATGGCGGCCGGCGTGTTCTGGCTGCTGGTCGGACCGTTTGCGCTGCGGCGCAAGCCGACGCTCGCGGCCGGCATATGGCGGCCGTTCCTGCTCGCAGCCGGGTTGCTGGTCTTCGCGGCCTGCTGGCACGCGCTCGTTGCGGCGCGTGCGCAGGGCGTTCCGTTCGTGTTGTCGCTGCTTCTGGTCGTCTGGCTGGCCGATATCGGCGCATACTTCGCCGGCAAGGCCTTCGGAAAGCGTAAACTGGCGATCACGATCAGTCCCGGAAAGAGCTGGGAAGGCGCGATCGGCGGCTGGCTTGCCGTGATGGTCGTAGCCGGTGTCGCGATGGCCGCGCACTGGTTCGAGCCGACCCTGTTTTCCGCATTTGCCGCGCGCTACGGGATGCCCGGTGCGTGGGCCGCGCTGACGCTGCTGGTCGTCTACAGCGTGATCGGCGACCTGTTCGAGTCGCTGCTCAAGCGTCAGGCGGGCGTGAAGGATTCGAGCGGACTGCTGCCCGGTCACGGCGGCGTGCTCGACCGTGTCGATGCGCTGCTGCCGGTGCTGCCGCTCGCGATGCTGCTGCTTGGTTAAACCACTATTTCTGTTATGCAAAAACGTCTGACACTGCTCGGTTCCACGGGCTCGATCGGAGACAGCACGCTCGACGTGGTCGCCCGCCATCCGGAGCGTTTCTTGGTCTACGCGTTGACCGCGCACCGCAATGGCGACAAGCTCGTCGAGCAGTGCCTGCGCTTCGCGCCCGAAGTCGCGGTGGTCGGCGATGCGGCAACGGCCGCGCACGTCGAGGCGAAACTGCGCGCGGCGGGCAGCAAGACCACGGTGCTGTACGGGCCGCAGGCGCTCGTCGACGTGTCGAAGAGCGACGGTTGCGACACGGTCGTCGCGGCGATCGTCGGCGCGGCCGGCCTCGCGCCGAGCCTCGCGGCCGCGCGCGCCGGCAAGCGCATCCTGCTCGCGAACAAGGAATCGCTCGTGATGTCGGGCGGGATCTTCATGGACGCGGTGCGCGACCATGGCGCGATCCTGCTGCCGGTCGACAGCGAACACAACGCGATCTTCCAGTGCATGCCGCGCGACGCGAACGAGCACGGCGGGATTTCGAAGATCATCCTGACCGCGTCGGGCGGCCCGTTCCGCACGCGCGAGCCGGCCACGCTCGTCGACGTGACGCCGGACGAAGCTTGCAAGCATCCGAACTGGGTGATGGGCCGCAAGATCTCGGTCGATTCCGCGACGATGATGAACAAGGGCCTCGAAGTGATCGAGGCGCACTGGATCTTCGGCTTGGCCGGCGACCGGATCGAGGTGCTGATCCATCCGCAAAGCGTGATCCATTCGCTGGTGTCGTACCGCGACGGCTCGGTGCTCGCGCAGCTCGGCAACCCCGACATGCGTACGCCGATCGCGCATGCGCTCGCGTTCCCGGAGCGCGTCGACGCGGGCGTCGAGCAGCTCGACCTCGCGCAGATCGCACAGCTGTCGTTCGAAAAGCCCGACTACACGCGTTTCCCGTGCCTCGCGCTCGCGCTGAAGGCGCTTGAAGAGGGCGGCATCGCGAGCGCCGCACTGAACGCGGCGAACGAAATCGCGGTCGAAGCGTTTCTCGAGCGCCGGATCGGCTTCATGGCGATTGCGGCGACGGTCGATGCCGTGCTCAACGCGCTGCCGAACCGCAACCCGAACGGGCTCGACGACGTCCTTGCGGCGGATGCCGAGGCACGCCGCCTCGCCGCCGGAATCATTGCCAAAGCGCCTGCGCCCCGCGTGGAGCGTACTGTCTGAATGAGGTGCTCATGAACGTGCTGGTCGAACTGATCGCGTTTGCGGTGGCGATCGGGGTGCTGGTCGTCGTGCATGAGTACGGACATTATCGCGTCGCGCGCTGGTGCGGCGTGAAGGTGCTGCGTTTCTCGATCGGTTTCGGCCAGCCCGTTGCCCGTTGGGTCAGCCGCAAGACCGGCACCGAATGGACGCTCTCCGCATTGCCGCTCGGCGGTTACGTGAAGATGCTGGACGAGCGCGAGCCGGGGCCGGACGTCAAGCCCGAAGAGCTCGACCAGGCGTTCAACCGGCAATCGGTATTCAAGCGCATCGCGATCGTCGCCGCGGGCCCGATCGCGAACTTCCTGTTGGCAATCGTCCTGTTTTCCGCCGTATTCGCAACCGGCGTGACCGAGCCGGTCGCGGTGCTCGCACCGCCGGCCACCGGCACGGTCGCGGCGCGCGCGGGCTTCGACGGCGGCGAGACGATCGTGTCGATCCGCGACGAGCACGGCAGCGAGTCCGAGCCTGTGCGATCGTGGTCGGATCTGCGCTGGAAGCTGCTGTCCGCCGCATTCGATCATCGCGAGATCGTGCTCGGCGCGCGCGACGGCGGTTCGACGTTCGACTTCCGCGTCGATCTGCGCAACGTTCCCGAAAGCCAGCTCGACGACGATTTCATGACGCGCCTGGGCTTCGAGGCCGGCGGCGGCACGTTGTCGGTGGCGTCCGTGCAGCCCGGCAGCGCGGCCGAGCAGGCGGGCCTGAAGACCGGCGACAAGCTGCTCGCGCTCGACGGTACGCCCATCGGCGGCGCATCGCGCTTCATCGACACGGTGAAGCACCATGCGGGCAAGCCGGTCGAGCTGCAGATCGAGCGTGGCGGCGCCACGCAGACCGTGTCGGTCGTGCCGCAGACGCAGCGCGACGACGACACGGGGCAGGAGATCGGCCGCATCGGCGCGGCGCTGTCGATGCACACGCCGTCGGTCGACGTCCGTTACGGCCCGATCGAAAGCCTGCAACTCGGCGCGCGCCGCACGTGGGACATCTCCGTCTATTCGCTGAAGATGTTCGGGCGGATGATCACGGGCAACGCATCGCTGAAGAATCTGTCCGGCCCGGTGACGATCGCCGACTACGCGGGCAAGAGCGCGCGACTCGGTCCGTCGGCCTTTCTATCGTTCCTCGCCCTTGTCAGCATTAGCCTCGGCGTACTGAACTTGCTGCCGATTCCCGTTTTGGACGGGGGGCATCTGTTATATTATCTGGTTGAAGCCGCGACCGGGAAAGCCATCTCGGAGCGCTGGCAGCTGATTCTGCAAAGAGCCGGGTTGATCTGCATCGTCGCGTTGTCGGCGATCGCGCTGTTCAACGACCTGGCTCGGTTAATCCATTTCTGAAGCGTCAGGCGGCCGCCGCTGGGCAGTCGCCTGATTCGATGCAGCTAAATATTGGGGATGCACGTTGTTCAAACCTCATCGCTTTGTACCTAAGACAGTTGCAGCGGCCGCGCTCGCCGCTCACGGCCTCGCGGCGCATGCAGCGGCACCGTTCGTGGTGCAAGACATCAAGATCGAGGGGTTGCAGCGCGTCGAAGCGGGCTCGGTGTTCGCCTACCTGCCGATCAAGCAGGGCGATACCTTCACCGACGACAAGGCATCCGAAGCAATTCGCGCGCTGTACGCGACGGGCTTTTTCAACGACGTGCGCATCGCCACGCAAGGCAACGTCGTGATCGTGCAGGTGCAGGAGCGTCCGGCCATCGCGTCGATCGACTTCACCGGCACGAAGGAATTCGACAAGGACAACCTGACGAAGGCGCTGCGCGCGGTCGGCCTGGCCGACGGTCGTTATTACGACAAGGCGCTCGTCGACAAGGCGGAACAGGAGCTCAAGCGTCAGTACCTGACGCGCGGCTTCTACGCGGCCGAGGTCAAGACGACGATCACGCCGGTCGACGCGAATCGCGTGTCGATCCTGTTCGCGGTCGCCGAAGGCCCGAGCGCGAAGATCCGCCAGATCAACTTCATCGGCAACAAGGCATTCAGCACCGGCACGCTGCGCGATGAAATGCAGCTGTCGACGCCGAACTGGTTCTCCTGGTACACGAAGAACGACCTGTACTCGAAGGAAAAGCTGACGGGCGACCTCGAGGCCGTGCGCTCGTACTACCTGAACCGCGGCTATCTCGAGTTCAACATCGAGTCGACCCAGGTGTCGATCTCGCCCGACAAGAAGGACATGTACCTGACGGTCACGCTGCACGAAGGCGAGCCGTACACCGTGTCGGGCATCAAGCTGTCGGGCAACCTGCTCGATCGCGAAGCCGAACTGAACAAGCTGATCAAGATCAAGCCGGGCGATCGCTTCTCCGCTGAAAAGCTGCAGCAGACGACCAAGTCGATCGTCGACAAGCTGGGCGAATACGGCTACGCATTCGCGACCGTCAACGCACAGCCGGAAATCGACCAGGCGAACCACAAGGTGAACCTGAACCTCGTCGTCGACCCGAGCCGCCGCGTGTATGTGCGCCGCATCAACGTCGTCGGCAACACGCGTACGCGCGACGAAGTGGTGCGTCGCGAAATGCGTCAGCTCGAAAGCTCGTGGTTCGATTCGAACCGCCTCGCGCTGTCGAAGGACCGCGTGAACCGTCTCGGCTACTTCACCAACGTCGACGTGACGACGGTGCCGGTCGAAGGCACGAACGACCAGGTCGACGTGAACGTGAAGGTCGACGAAAAGCCGACCGGCGCGATCACGCTGGGCGCGGGCTTCTCGTCGACGGACAAGGTCGTGCTGTCGGCCGGCGTGTCGCAGGACAACGTGTTCGGTTCGGGCACGAGCCTGTCGGTGAACGTCAACACCGCACGCAGCTACCGTACGCTGACCGTCACGCAGGTCGATCCGTACTTCACGGTCGACGGCATCAAGCGGATCACGGACGTCTACTACCGCACGTACCAGCCGCTCTACTATTCGACGAGCTCGAGCTTCCGGATCATCAGCGCGGGCGGCGACCTGAAGTTCGGCATCCCGTTCTCGGAAGTCGACACCGTGTATTTTGGCGTCGGTCTCGAGCAGAACCGTCTCGACGTCGATTCGGCGACGCCGCAGAGCTACAAGGATTACGTGAACGAGTTCGGCCGCGTGTCGAACACCGCGCCGCTGACGGTGGCATGGTCGCGCGACGCGCGTGACAGCGCGCTGATTCCGAGCCGCGGCTACTTCACGCAGGCGAACGTCGAGTACGGTGCGCCGATCGGCAAGATCCAGTACTACAAGGCCGACCTGCAGGCGCAGTACTACTATTCGTTCTCGCGCGGCTTCATCCTGGGCATGAACCTGCAAGGCGGTTACGGTAACGGTATCGGCAACTCGTACCCGATCTTCAAGAACTACTACGCGGGCGGTATCGGCTCCGTGCGTGGCTACGAGCCGAGCTCGCTGGGCCCGCGCGACACGACGACCAACGACCCGATCGGCGGTTCGAAGATGGTCGTGGGCAACATCGAACTGACGTTCCCGCTGCCGGGCACCGGCTACGACCGCACGCTGCGCGTGTTCACGTTCTTCGACGGCGGTAACGTGTGGGGCAACGCGCCGGGCGGCACGAGTACGGGTGCGAACGGCCTGCGTTACGGCTACGGTGTCGGTCTGGCGTGGATCTCGCCGATCGGCCCGCTCAAGCTGAGCCTCGGTTTCCCGCTGCAGAAGCACGAAGGCGACCAGTACCAGAAATTCCAGTTCCAGATCGGGACGGCGTTCTGATCGAACGCATGACAACAGCAACGAGAGGGTAATTTTGCTAACCGGTAAGTTTTCGAAACGAGTGATGTGTGCGCTGACCGTTGCGCTGGCCTTGGGCGCGGCGACGGCACATGCTCAGGACGTCGCCCGCATCGCGGCGGTCAATTCGGATCGGATCCTGCGCGAGTCCGCGCCCGCCAAGGCGGCGCAGACGAAGCTCGAAGCCGAGTTCGCGAAGCGCGACAAGGATCTGCAGGACATGGCGGCCCGTCTGAAGACGATGTCCGATTCGCTGGACAAGAACGGCGCGTCGCTGTCGGCGGCCGATCGCGCGCAGAAGCAGCGCGATCTCGCGCAGCTCGATACCGATTTCCAGCGCAAGCAGCGCGAATTTCGCGAAGACCTGAACCAGCGCCGCAACGAGGAACTCGCTGCCGTGCTGGAGCGCGCGAACCGGGTCATCAAGCAGATCGCCGAGCAGCAGAATTACGACCTGATCGTGCAGGAAGCCGTGTACGTCAGCCCGCGCATCGACATCACCGACAAGGTGCTCAAGGCGCTCGCGTCCGGCTCGACGAACTGAACGGAGCAGACGACGAATGGCATTGACGCTTGAGGAACTCGTAAAGCGGTTCGGCGGCGAGATCGCCGGCGACGCCCAGTGCAAGGTGAGCGGCCTCGCGCCGCTCGACCAGGCAGGCCCTCAGCAACTCGCGTTTCTCGCGAATCCGAAATACCTGTCGCAGGTCGAAGCGACCCGCGCCGGCGCGGTGCTGATCGCGCCGAAGGATCTCGAAAAGCTGCGCGCGGCTGCCGGTCCCCAGGAGGCCGGCCCTCGCAATTTCATCGTGACGCCGAACCCGTACGCGTACTTCGCACGCGTCGCGCAGATGTTCATCGATCTCGCCACGCCGCAGCGCGCGGCCGGCGTGCATCCGAGCGCAACGATCGATCCGGCCGCAAAGGTTGCCGCGAGCGCGGTGATCGGCCCGCACGTGACGGTCGAAGCCGGTGCGGTGATCGAGGACGGCGTGCAGCTCGACGCGAACGTGTTCATCGGCCGCGGCACGACGATCGGTGCGAATTCGCACCTGTATCCGAACGCGTCGGTGTACCACGGCTGCAAGATCGGCCCGCGCGCGATCATCCACTCGGGCGCCGTGATCGGCTCCGACGGATTCGGCTTCGCGCCGGATTTCGTCGGCGACGGCGACGCGCGCACCGGCAGCTGGGTCAAGATCCCGCAGGTCGGCGGCGTGTCGGTCGGCCCGGACGTCGAGATCGGCGCGAACACGACGATCGATCGCGGCGCGATGGCGGACACCGTCATCGAGGAATGCGTGAAGATCGACAACCAGGTCCAGATCGGCCACAACTGCCGGATCGGCGCCTATACGGTGATCGCCGGCAGCGCGGGCATCGCGGGCAGCACGACGATCGGCCGCCACTGCATGATCGGTGGCGCGGCGGGCATTGCCGGCCACGTGACGCTCGGCGACTATGTCATCATCACCGCGAAGTCGGGCGTGTCGAAGTCGCTGCCGAAGGCCGGCATCTACACGAGCGCGTTCCCGGCCGTCGACCACGGCGAATGGAACCGGAGCGCCGCGCTCGTGCGCAACCTCGACAAGCTGCGCGACCGCATCAAGGCGCTTGAAACCGCGCTTGCCGCCCAGGGCGGCACGGACGCCTGACCCATCATGCGAGACCACGAACCGGGCACGGCCAGCGCATCCGGCCCGGTTCGCCAGACCGGGCCGCATGACGGCCCGCTTCAGCCTTTGCATCACCACCGCGCAGCACCTGCGTGAGACGAACCATCATGAGCACTGAAAAAATCAATCTCGACATCCACAAGATCCTCACGCTGCTGCCGCACCGCTATCCGATTCTGCTCGTCGATCGCGTGCTCGAACTCGAACCGCACAAAGGGATCAAAGCGCTGAAGAACGTGTCGATCAACGAACCGTTCTTCCAGGGGCATTTCCCGAAGCGGCCCGTGATGCCGGGCGTGCTGATCCTCGAGGCGCTGGCGCAGGCCGCGGCGCTGCTGACCTTCTCGGAAGAGCAGCCGAAGGATCCGGAGAACACGCTGTACTACTTCGTCGGGATCGACGGCGCGCGCTTCAAGCGACCGGTCGAGCCGGGTGACCAACTGATTCTGAACGTGACGTTCGAACGCTACATTCGCGGCATCTGGAAGTTCAAGGCGGTGGCGGAAGTGGACGGCAAGGTGGCGGCGGAAGCCGAACTGATGTGCACGGTCAAGACGACCGACGTGGCGCCCTGAGCGACGCGGCACGGACAGGCAACGCAACGCGACACATCATATCGAGAGGCAACGGCGCATGACCAGGATTCATCCCACCGCGATCGTCGAACCGGGCGCGCAGATCGACGAATCGGTCGAGATCGGCCCGTACGCGATCGTCGGTCCGAACGTCACGATCGGCGCGCGGACGACGATCGGCTCGCACAGCGTGATCGAAGGTCACACGACGCTCGGCGAGGACAACCGCATCGGCCACTACGCGTCGGTCGGTGGCCGTCCGCAGGACATGAAGTACAAGGACGAGCCGACCCGGCTCGAGATCGGCAACCGCAACACGATCCGCGAATTCACGACGATCCACACGGGCACCGTGCAGGATGTCGGCGTGACGACGCTCGGCGACGACAACTGGATCATGGCCTATGTGCACATCGGTCATGACTGCCGCGTCGGCAACAACGTGATCCTGTCGAGCAATGCGCAGATGGCCGGTCACGTCGAGATCGGCGACTGGGCGATCGTCGGCGGGATGTCGGGCGTTCACCAGTTCGTGCGCATCGGCGCGCACTCGATGCTGGGTGGCGCATCGGCGCTCGTGCAGGACGTGCCGCCGTTCGTGATCGCGGCCGGCAACAAGGCCGAGCCGCACGGCATCAACGTCGAAGGCCTGCGCCGGCGCGGTTTCTCGCCCGACGCGATTTCGGCGCTGCGCAGCGCATACCGCGTGCTGTACAAGAGCGGCCTGTCGCTCGAGGAAGCGAAGGTGCAGTTGCGCGAACTGGCGACGGCGGGCGGCGAAGGCGACGCGGCAGTCACTGCGCTCGTCGAGTTCGTCGACGCATCGCAGCGCGGCATCATCCGCTAAGCGATGTCGCTCCCGACCAATCAGATCCGGCTCGCGATGGTGGCCGGCGAGCCGTCGGGCGACCTGCTCGCGGCCTCGCTGCTCGGCGGACTTCACGAGCGTCTGCCCGCGTCGACCCAGTATTACGGGATCGGCGGGCAGCGGATGCTCGCGCATGGCTTCGACTCGCACTGGCAGATGGACAAGCTGACGGTGCGCGGCTATGTCGAGGCACTGGGCCAGATCCCCGAGATCCTGAGGATTCGCGGCGAGCTGAAGCGCCAGCTGCTCGCGGAGCGGCCGGACGCGTTCATCGGCGTCGATGCACCCGATTTCAACTTCAACGTCGAACAGGCGGTGCGCGACGCGGGCATCCCGTCGATCCATTTCGTGTGCCCGTCGATCTGGGCATGGCGCGGCGGCCGGATCAAGAAGATCGCGAAGTCCGTCGATCACATGCTGTGCCTGTTCCCGTTCGAACCGGCGCTGCTCGACAAGGCAGGCGTCGCGTCGACGTACGTCGGCCATCCGCTTGCCGACGAGATTCCGCTCGAGCCCGACACGCACGGCGCGCGCATCGCGCTCGGGCTGCCGCCCGACGGCCCCGTGATTGCGGTGCTGCCGGGCAGCCGGCGCTCGGAGATCGGGCTGATCGGCCCGACGTTCTTCGCGGCGATGGCGCTGATGCAGCAGCGCGAGCCCGGCGTGCGGTTCGTGATGCCGGCGGCGACGCCCGCGTTGCGCGAGCTGCTGCAGCCGCTCGTCGACGCGCATCCGCAACTCGCGCTGACGATCACCGACGGCCGCTCGCAGGTCGCGATGACGGCTGCCGACGCGATCCTCGTGAAGAGCGGCACCGTCACGCTGGAAGCCGCGTTGCTGAAGAAGCCGATGGTGATCTCGTACAAGGTGCCCTGGCTGACCGGGCAGATCATGCGCCGGCAGGGCTATCTGCCGTATGTCGGCTTGCCGAACATCCTGGCGGGGCGCTTCGTCGTGCCGGAGTTGCTGCAGCATTTCGCGACGCCCGAGGCGCTTGCCGACGCGACGCTCACGCAGCTGCGCGACGATGCGAACCGCCGCACGCTGACCGAAGTCTTTACCGAAATGCATGTGTCGCTGCGGCAGAACACGGCCGCGAAGGCCGCCGAAGCGGTCGTCCGCGTACTCGAGCAACGCAAGGGGCGCGCATGACGACCGTTCGTGTATCACGCCGCCGCGCGTCGCTTGACGAGCAGGGCGGGTTCGACTTCAGCCGCCCCGGCGAGATCGTCTGCGGCGTCGATGAAGCCGGCCGCGGTCCGCTCGCGGGGCCGGTGGTCGCCGCCGCGGTGATTCTCGATCCCGCGCAGCCGATCGACGGGCTCGACGATTCGAAGGCGTTGTCCGCCAAGAAGCGCGACGCGCTGTATGAACTGATCGTCTCGCGTTCTCGCGCGTATTGCGTCGCGTCGGCGAGTGTCGACGAAATCGACACGCTCAACATCCTGCACGCGACGATGCTCGCGATGAAGCGGGCCGTCGAGGGTCTGTCGGTACTGCCGACGCTCGCGCAGATCGACGGCAATCGCTGTCCGACGCTGATGGTGCGTGCCGAGGCGATCGTCAGCGGCGACGCGCTCGTGCCGAGCATCTCGGCCGCGTCGATCATCGCAAAGGTCACGCGCGACCGGATGCTCGTCGATCTGCATGAACGCTTCCCGATGTACGGCTTCAACGTGCACGCCGGGTACGGCACCGCGAAACACCTGGCTGCGCTACGCGAACACGGCCCGTGCGAAGCGCATCGGCGCTCGTTCGCGCCCGTGCGGGCGGCGCTCGATCTGGTGGCCGGTTCCCGCTCATAACGGGTCAGCCCCTGGAAAGGGATTTTTAGTTTCGGGAACGTGCGTTGCCGGCCGCATTGCGGCGTCGCGCGTTGCTTCCACTGCGACCGGCAACGCACGTTCGCAAGCCCGTTATTAGCGGGAACAGACCCTCTGATGAAAAGCATTACTTCCCGCGACAACCCGCTGTACAAGCGCCTGAAGGCGCTCGCGGGTTCGACGTCCCAGCAGCGCCGCGGCGGCCAGGCGCTGCTCGAAGGGTTCCACTTGGCGAGCGCGTATCTCGAGACGGGCGCCACGCCCGAGCTGTGCGTCGCGACCGAAGGCGCGCTCGGTCACGCCGAGGCGCAGGCGATCATCGCGCGCATCGACGCGCAGCGGGTGGTCACGCTGCCCGATGCGCTGTTCGGGCAACTGTCGAACGTGGTCAGCGGCGTCGGTTTCCTGTTGCTCGTCGACCGGCCCGCGCAGCCGTTGCCCGAGCGCGTGACGCACACATCGGTCGTGCTCGACGGCGTGCAGGATGCCGGCAACGTCGGGTCGATCCTGCGCAGTGCGGCGGCGGCCGGCGTGCGGCACGTGTTCTGCGCGCCGGGCACCGCGTATGCATGGTCGTCGAAGGTGCTGCGCTCGGGAATGGGCGCGCATTTTCTGCTGTCGATCCACGAGGACGTCGCGCCGGACGTGCTCGCCGGGCGGCTCGACGTGCCGGTCGCGCTGACCGACTCGCACGGTGCGCAGGCGATCTACGACTGCGACCTGGCCGGGCCGGTGGCATGGGTGTTCGGTAACGAGGGTGCGGGCGTGTCGGCGTTCTGGCGCGACGCGGCCACGCATCGCGTGACGATTCCGCAGCCGGGCGGAATGGAGTCGCTGAATGTCGCGGCGGCAGCGGCGGTGTGTCTGTTCGAGCAGGTGCGGCAGCAGCGGCACGGATGACGACGTGACGCGCGGCGTGCCTGCAGGTACGCCGCAACAAATGAAAAGGCCGCGTCCGACGCGGCCTTTTTTGTTCTTCACGGCGGCCTGACGGCCGTCAGCGGGCAGGCGATCAGTACGACTGCCGGTCGAGACGGATCTCCTGCAGGATCGTCGTCGCGATCTCCTCGATCGACTTGTGCGTCGACGACAGCCACTTGATCCCTTCGCGGCGCATCATGGCTTCGGCCTCGTTGATCTCGTAGCGGCAATTCTCGGGCGCCGCGTACTTGCTGCCGGGGCGGCGCTCGTTGCGGATCTCCGACAGGCGCTGCGGATCGATCGACAGCCCGAACAGCTTCTCGCTGTACGGCGACAGCGCCGACGGCAGCTTGCCGCGCTCGAAGTCTTCCGGAATCAACGGGTAGTTGGCCGCCTTGACGCCGTACTGCATCGCGAGATACAGGCTCGTCGGCGTCTTGCCGCTGCGCGACACGCCGACCAGGATCACGTCGGCTTCCGACAGGTTGCGGTTCGACTGGCCGTCGTCGTGCGCGAGCGAAAAGTTGATCGCCTCGATCCGCGTCTTGTATTCGTCGGTATCGGCATTCTGGTGGCCGCGGCCCATCGCATGGCTCGATTTGAGCTCCAGCTCCTGTTCGAGCGGCTCGACGAAGCGCTGGAACATGTCCAGCACGAGCGCGTTCGAGCGCTTGACGATGTCGTTCGACTCGCTGTCGACGAGCGTCGTGAACACGATCGCGCGACGGCCGTCGTGCACGGCGGCGTCGTTGATCTTTTCGACGGTCGCATAGGCTTTCTCGAGCGAGTCGACGAACGGCACGCGCACGAGGCGGAATTTCTGGTCGAACTGGGAGAGGATCGAATGCGCGAAGGTTTCGGCAGTGATCCCGGTGCCGTCGGAGACGATGAAAACGGTAGGCAGCATGAATCTGGGCGTCGAGCGTGAAGGGCAGTTGCGCGGACGGCTGGAGGTTCGCCTCCAGACGCAGTGACAAGGTCGCGCCACATCCGGCAGCCGGCACGGTAGAATAGCGGCAACCTGTTGGATAAGCAATTGCGGGGGCAGGGTGCAAACGGCACCCCGGGCTTGCCGCGTTTGATCCAAAACTCCCGGCAAGTTCGGCGATTGGTATGAATATATCGCCTTTCTGCCGGGATTTTTGCAAATCGGGTCGGAAGCGATTCCGTCCTGCGATTGTTTATCTAACAGGTTGCGCAAGACGCGCCGCGCCTTTTTGCAAGCGCCCGCGTCCGAGCCCACTTGCGCAATCGAGCATTTTTTTCACACTTAGGGGCTTGTATGACTAACGCAGCAAACGTCGCAAAGGACCAGGCGTATGTAATCCCG
Organism: Burkholderia sp. IDO3; assembly: GCF_003366075.1. Classification (NCBI taxonomy): domain Bacteria; kingdom Pseudomonadati; phylum Pseudomonadota; class Betaproteobacteria; order Burkholderiales; family Burkholderiaceae; genus Burkholderia; species Burkholderia sp. IDO3. The sequence goes on along the minus strand of NZ_CP028963.1, from coordinate 2,242,187 downwards.
TTCGAGCAGTTGCGGATGACCGATGTGGAGATCGTGGGCGGCAAGAATGCGTCGCTCGGCGAGATGATCAGCCAGCTGTCCGAGGCAGGCGTTCGCGTCCCCACCGGTTTCGCCACGACCGCGCTCGCTTTCCGCGATTTCCTCAAGCACAACGATCTGACCGATCGCATCGCCAAGCGTCTCGAGTCGCTCGACATCGACGACGTGAAGGCGCTCGCCGAAGCCGGTGCCGAAATCCGCAAGTGGATCGTCGACGCGCCGATGCAGGCACGTCTCGAGCAGGAAATCCGCGCACAGTTCGAAATCCTGAAGAGCGGCTCGCCGAGCGAGCTGTCGTTCGCCGTGCGTTCGTCCGCGACCGCGGAAGACCTGCCCGACGCATCGTTCGCCGGTCAGCAGGAGTCATATCTGAACGTCGTCGGCATCGAGGACGTGCTCGACCGCATGAAGCACGTGTTCGCGTCGCTGTACAACGACCGCGCGATCTCGTATCGCGTGCACAAGGGCTTCACGCACGCGGAAGTCGCGCTGTCGGCCGGCGTGCAGCGCATGGTCCGCTCGGACGTCGGCGCAGCCGGCGTGATGTTCACGATCGACACCGAATCGGGCTTCAAGGACGCCGTGTTCATCACGTCGAGCTACGGCCTGGGCGAAACCGTCGTGCAGGGTGCGGTGAACCCGGACGAGTTCTACGTGTTCAAGACGACGCTCGCGCAGGACAAGTACCCGATCATCCGCCGCTCGATCGGCTCGAAGCTGATCAAGATGGAATTCACGCAGCCGGGCGAGCCAGGCCGCGTGAAGACGGTCGACGTGCCGCACGAACAGCGCAACCGCTACTCGATCACCGACGAAGACGTGATCGAGCTCGCGAAGTACGCGGTCATCATCGAGAAGCACTACCAGCGTCCGATGGACATCGAGTGGGGCAAGGACGGCCGCGACGGCAAGATCTTCATCCTGCAGGCACGTCCGGAAACGGTGAAGAGCCAGGCGAGCGGCAAGGCCGAGCAGCGCTTCAAGCTGAAGGGCCAGTCGCAGGTGCTGGCGACGGGCCGCGCGATCGGCCAGAAGATCGGCGCGGGCCCCGTGCGCGTGATCCAGGATCCGTCGGAAATGGAACGCGTGCAGCCGGGCGACGTGCTGGTGGCCGACATGACCGACCCGAACTGGGAGCCGGTGATGAAGCGTGCGTCGGCGATCGTCACGAACCGTGGCGGCCGTACCTGCCACGCGGCGATCATCGCGCGTGAGCTCGGCGTGCCGGCAGTCGTCGGCTGCGGCGACGCGACCGACATCCTGAAGGATGGCGCGCTCGTTACCGTGTCGTGCGCGGAAGGCGACGAAGGCAAGATCTACGACGGGCTGCTCGAGACGGAAGTCACGGAAGTGCAGCGCGGCGAACTGCCGGAAATCCCGGTCAAGATCATGATGAACGTCGGCAACCCGCAGCTCGCGTTCGACTTCTCGCAACTGCCGAACGGCGGTGTTGGCCTCGCGCGTCTCGAGTTCATCATCAACAACAACATCGGCGTGCACCCGAAGGCGATCCTCGAGTACCCGAACATCGACCAGGATCTGAAGAAGGCCGTCGAGAGCGTTGCGCGCGGTCACGCGTCGCCGCGCCAGTTCTACGTCGACAAGCTGACGGAAGGCGTTGCGACGATCGCCGCGGCGTTCTATCCGAAGCCCGTGATCGTGCGCCTGTCCGACTTCAAGTCGAACGAGTACAAGAAGCTGATCGGCGGTTCGCGTTACGAGCCGGACGAAGAAAACCCGATGCTGGGCTTCCGCGGCGCGTCGCGCTACATCGCCGAAGACTTCGCACAGGCGTTCGAGATGGAATGCCGCGCACTGAAGCGCGTGCGTGACGAGATGGGCCTGACCAACGTCGAGATCATGGTGCCGTTCGTGCGCACCGTGAAGCAGGCGGAACGTGTCGTCGGCCTGCTCGAGAAGTTCGGTCTGAAGCGCGGCGAGAACGGCCTGCGCCTCGTGATGATGTGCGAAGTCCCGACCAACGCGATCCTCGCCGAAGCGTTCCTCGAACACTTCGACGGTTTCTCGATCGGTTCGAACGACCTCACGCAGCTTACGCTCGGCCTCGACCGCGACTCGGGCATGGAACTGCTGGCCGCCGACTTCGACGAACGCGACCCGGCCGTCAAGTTCTTGTTGAAGCGTGCGATCGACACCTGCCGCAAGATGGGCAAGTATGTCGGGATCTGCGGCCAGGGCCCGTCCGATCACCCGGATTTCGCGGAATGGCTGACCGACGAAGGCATCGTGTCGATCTCGCTGAACCCCGACACGATCATCGATACGTGGCAGGCGCTGGCGAACCGGAAGTAACGCCCGGTCATGCCGATTCGACGAAAGGGCGGTGCTGCCGCGCTTTCGTTGAAGGCAAAATGCAAGCTTCATGCTATAAACACCCCGGTAAGCACCGGGGTGTTTTTGTTTGTCGGTATGCGTCGGGGATGTTTTTCTGGAGACCGCAATGATGTCGGGGCATCTGTTCTGGTGGATCGGGGGCGGCGTGCTGGTCGTGGCCGAATTGCTGACCGGCACGTTCTATCTGTTGATGATCGCGCTCGGCTTTCTCGCGGGCGCGTTGCTGCAGCTCGCGGGCTTCGCGCCGCATGCGCAGTTCGGCGCGGCCGCCGCGGTCGCGATCATCGCGATGGTCGTGCTGCGCCGCTCGGGGCTCGGGCGCAAGCAGAAGCGCGATACGTCGACGAATCCGGACGTCAATCTCGATATCGGCGCGACCGTCACGGTCGACGCGTGGCATGACGGCCGCGCGCGCGTGCAGTATCGCGGCGCCGACTGGGACGTCGAGCTCGCGCGCGGCGAGCGCGACGATGCGCGCGTGTATCAGGTGAGTGCCGTGCGCGGCAACTGCCTCGTCGTCGTAGCGAAACCCGCGGGCTGATCGTCCACTGATACAACAAGGAGGGAACGCTTCATGGATACGCTGGTCATCTGGGTCGTCCTGCTCGTCATCGCCATCGTGATCGTGTCGAAGACGGTGAAGATCGTGCCGCAGCAGCATGCGTGGGTGCTCGAACGTTTCGGGCGCTATCACGCGACGCTGTCGCCCGGTCTCAATATCGTGCTGCCGTTCGTCGACCGGATCGCATACCGGCACGTGCTGAAGGAAATTCCGCTCGACGTGCCGAGCCAGGTCTGCATCACGCGCGACAACACGCAGCTTCAGGTCGATGGCGTGCTGTACTTCCAGGTCACCGATCCGATGAAGGCGTCGTACGGGTCGAGCAACTTCGTGCTGGCGATCACGCAGCTCGCGCAGACGACGCTGCGCTCGGTGGTTGGCAAGCTCGAGCTCGACAAGACCTTCGAGGAGCGCGACTTCATCAACCACAACATCGTGTCGGCGCTCGACCAGGCCGCGGCGAACTGGGGCGTGAAGGTGCTGCGCTACGAAATCAAGGACCTGACGCCGCCGAAGGAGATCCTGCACGCGATGCAGGCGCAGATCACCGCCGAGCGCGAAAAGCGTGCGCTGATCGCCGCCTCCGAGGGCCGCAAGCAGGAGCAGATCAACCTCGCGTCGGGCGCGCGCGAGGCGGCGATCCAGAAGTCGGAAGGCGAGCGGCAGGCCGCGATCAACCAGGCACAGGGCGAGGCGGCCGCGATTCTCGCGGTTGCCGAGGCAAACGCGCAGGCGATCCAGAAAATCGCGCTGGCGATCCAGTCGCAAGGCGGGATGGACGCCGTGAACCTGAAGGTCGCCGAGCAGTATGTCGGCGCGTTCTCGAACCTCGCGAAGCAGGGCAATACGCTGATCGTGCCGTCGAACCTGTCGGATCTGGGCACGGCGATCGCATCGGCGCTGACGATCGTGAAGAGCGCGGCACCGGCCGCGGGCGGCAAGGGCTGAGCGTGCGCCGAACGCACGGCGATCGGCTCCGGCGCCTCATACCGTAGAAAGCAACACGGCCCGCGTCGAGCGGGCCGTGTCGTTTGCGATGCAGGCTGGGCGAATCAGGTGCCGGCGTGCATGATGCGGGCCTTTTCGCGTTCCCAGTCGCGTTTCTTCTCGGTTTCGCGCTTGTCGTGCAGCTTCTTGCCCTTCGCGAGCGCGATGTCGCATTTCACGCGACCGCCCTTGTAGTGGAAGTTCAGCGGTACGAGCGTGTAGCCGCGCTGCTCGACCTTGCCGATCAGTTTCTTGATTTCCTCGCGGTGCAGCAGCAGCTTGCGCGTGCGGACCGGATCGGGGGTGATGTGCGTCGAGGCTTCGGGCAGCGGGCTGATATGGGTACCGATCAGGAAGATCTCGGCGTTCTTGACGACGACGTAACCTTCCTTGATCTGGCCGCGGCCGGCGCGCAGCGCCTTGACTTCCCAGCCCTCCAGCACGAGCCCCGCCTCGTAGCGTTCCTCGATGTGATAATCGAAGTGCGCTTTCCTGTTGTCGATGATGCTCATGAAAGGATCGGGCCAACTCGTTTAAAATCACGATTTTAGCAAAGCGGGGCGGCAATCGCCCGGCTTGCGTTCTCACTTAAGGCGATGCCGCGCGATTTATGGCAGATGTCCAGAAAACCGTATTGATCCGCCACTCGGCGGAACAGATGTTCGACCTCGTCACCGACGTGGCCGACTACCCCAATTTCCTGCCGTGGTGCGGCGGCGTCGAAGTCCGTCGTCAGGACGACAGCGGGATGGAGGCGCGCATCGATATCAACTTCAAGGGCATCAAGCAGCATTTCGCGACGCGCAACACGCAGCAGCGTCCGACGCGGATCGACATGGAGTTCGCGGACGGCCCGTTCAAGAAGTTCACGGGCTCGTGGCGCTTCATCCCGCTGCGCGCCGACGCGTGCAAGATCGAATTCGCGCTGCACTACGAGTTCTCCAGCATCCTGCTCGAGAAGATCATCGGGCCCGTGTTCAGCCATATCGCGAACACGTTCGTCGATTCGTTCGTCAAGCGCGCCGACCAGCGCTACGGGAAGGGGTGACGCGATGCTGTCGATCGAAGTCTGCTACGCGCTGCCGGATCGCCAGACGCTGATTCCCGTGTCGCTGCCCGACGGCGCGACCGTGCGCGAGGCGATCGACGCGAGCGGCGTGCTCGCGCGGCACCCGGAGATCGATCTCGCGCATGCGAAGACCGGCGTGTTCGGCAAGCTCGCATCGCTCGACGCGCCGCTCGTCGACCACGATCGCGTCGAGATCTACCGCCCGCTGATTGTCGATCCGAAGCTCGCGCGCCAGCGGCGCGTCGACAAGACCCGTCGCGAAGGCTCCATCGAGGGCCGCAAGTGGATGCACAAGGACGCGCGCTGACGCGTGCCGCTCCATCCGCCTTCTGTTCCCCGATTCATCAGACAAGACGCGCGGCCGCGCTCAGTGGGCCGCGCTGTTCGCGCTCGCGGCCGCGCCGCCGGCGTGCGTGTCGCTGTGCCGGCGCACCGACCCGTAGACGCCCGCCAGCAGCAGCGCGAGCGCCGCGATCTCGAGCGTGCGCGGCATCCGGTGGTCGTAGACGAACGCGTAGAGCATCGCGAACACGGTTTCGAACACGATCAACTGGCCCGACAGCGTGAGCGGCAACCGCTTCGACGCTGCGTTCCACAATCCGTTGCCGAGCCACGACGCGCCGATCGCGAGCGCGAGGTTCAGCCCCCAGAACAACTGCCAGCGCGACGCCGGGACGGCCGCCTGCACCGTGCCGGACGGCAGCGCGAGGATCGCGACCCAGCAGAGGCCGCCGATCAGCCCCGTCACGACACCCCACAGCACCGACCACTCGTTGCCGCTGAAATGATGGTGGCGCTGCAGGTAGCGCGCGTTCGCGACGGCGTACCAGGTCCAGCTCGCGAGCGCGCCGCTTGCGCACGCGATGCCGGCGAGCTTCTGGCTGAGCGTCGTCGCCTGCGCGGCTTCCGACGTGAAGAGGTCGATGTTGATGCAGACGATGCCGGCGATCACCAGCGCGAGCGGGGCGGCGAGGCGCCGCAGCGGGACCGCGCCGTGGTCGCCGAGGCCCACGAGCGTGACGGTCACGGGCAGCACGCCGATGATCAGCGACGTGGGGGCGATGCCGATCAGGTGCACGGCGGTGGACAGCAGCATGTAGTACGCGAGATTGCCGATCAGCGCGAGCGTCGCGAGCGCGACGAGATCCTCGCGGGTCAATCGCGCGAGCAGCGAACGGGCCGCGGGCAGCGCGGCCGCCAGCGACACGAGGCCGTACATGGCATAGCGGCCGGCGCTCAGCAGCAGCGGCGAGAAATCGGTCATCAGGCGCGGAACGAGAAATACCATGCCCCACAACGCGCCTGCGAGGACGCCATACACTACACCGCGCTGCATCGACTGCTCCGAACAAAATGACTGACGAGCGCGCATCTTAACGATGCAGGCGCGACCGCGTCTTGTTCATTCCTGCACTTCTGCACTCGGGATGGAGCGGGATGCCGAGGTTGCCGCGATCCGGTCCTGTTTGCCGGCGGATCGCGGCGGGTCGGGTTGCCTGCAGGCGATCAGCGGATCAGCGCTCGACCGGTTCGGCCGTCGTCGCATCGTCATCGGCCGCGCGTGCATGCGCGGGGCGCCGCACGGTGCGCAGCTTGCGGCTGTTGCCGCCGCCGCAGAAGAACGTGTCGCGGCCGTCGGATTCCAGCCCCGACACGCCGATGCCGGGCGGCATGTCGACCTGTTCGAGTACCTGTCCCGTGTGCGGGTCGATCCGTCGCAGCTCGCCCTGGTCGGCTTCCCACGTGCCGTGCCATAGCTCGCCGTCGACCCACGTCACGCCGGTGACGAAGCGGTTCGATTCGATCGTGCGCAGCACGGCGCCCGATTGCGGATCCACCTGATGAATCTTGCGCTCGCGGTACTGGCCGACCCACAGTGTGCCTTCCGCCCACGCGAGCCCGGAATCGGCGCCGCCGCCGGGCGCGGGAATCGTCGCGAGCACGCGGCCCGAGTCCGGATCGATCTTCTCGATGCGGTCCTCGACGATCTGGAACAGGTAGCGGCCGTCGAACGCCGTGCCGGCATGCGCGGCGACGTCGAGCGTGCGTACGGTCGTGCCGCGTTCCGGATCGAGCGCGTTCAGCTTGTCGCCGGACGCGAACCATACGTGCTGCCCGTCGAACGTGACGCCGTGCACGCCGTCGCCGCCGGGGAACGGGCCGTATTCGCGAATGATGTCTGCGGTGGAGCGTTTCATGTCTGTCACCTCGTCGTTCGGTGCACCCATCCTAGTCTCCCGGCAGCGGCATAGGGAGTAACAAGGTCGTCGCGAATCCGGGCAGCGGCGGCGTCATCCAGCGGCGTGCGCGACCGCGGCCGAGCGCCTGTATCTTGCCCGCGCCGGCCAGTGCATCGAGCGCGCGCTGCACGGTGCGCTGGTTCGCGCCGAGTGCGAGCGCCAGCGCCGAGCTCGACCACGCTTCGCCGTCCGCGAGCAGCGCGAGCACGGCTGCGTGGCGGTCGTCGACCGGGCGCGCGAGCACGACGGTCTCGCGTCCGCCGAGCGGCTCGAGCGCGAAGCCGTCAGGTGTCGCGGTGATGTTCGCGAACGGTCGCAGCATGGCGCGCAGCCGGCCGATCTCGACACGCAGCCGTGCGCGATGCGATTCGTCCGCGTGCTTCGCACGAAACGCCGCGGCGACGAGCGCGTGTCTCGATACGTCGGCAGGCCACGCTTCGCCCAGTGCACGGGCGAGCACGAACAGCACCGGGCGGCGGGCGAGCGACACGGTCGTGCGCGCGTCGCGCACCGTGTAACGGCATGCATCGACGATCAGCGTGTTCGATTCCAGCAGCGCCTCGACCTCGTCGAGCAGCACGAGCCGCGATGTGCCGTGCGCGATGAGTCGCGCGGCCGGCGTATCGAGCACGCGCGCGGCGGTGTCGACTTCGGCCGTCAGCGCGGCGATGCCGGCGTCGTGCGCGGCTGCGCTGGCTCGATGGAGCGCCTCGCGGGCCGCGTGCGGGCGGATGCGGCGCATCGCGATGCCGGCCGCGATCAGTTCATGGGCGGCGCGCGACGCGGCCGGCAGCGGCGCGGGATCGAGGCTCGCGAGCCGCCGCTCGGCGTCGTCGATGTGCCCGATCAGCAGCAGCCGGCGCACGCCGAGATAGCGCGCGTGTGCGGCGTTCGTGCGGTCGCCGTGCGCGTCGAGTGTCGCGCATGCGGCGTCGAGTGCGTGCGACGGCCAGCCGAGGTCGCGCGACGCCAGCGCGATCTCGGCTTCCGCGACGATGCAGCGTGCCCGCGCGACGGCTTCCTTCGCACCGAATGCACGTGCCGCGCCGCGCACGAGCGTGCGCGCGCGTTCGAAATCGCCGAGCTGCGCCATCGCGATGCCGCGCAGTGCGAGCGCCGGCGCATCGTCGCGCAGCGCAACGCGGTTCAGCGCGCCGAGCGGGTCGCCTGCCGCGAGCGCGCGGGCTGCCGCCGTAATCAGCGAATCCATCCGAATCCCGACACAGTTGTCACTCCCTGCGATCCGATGCCCGGTCCTAATCTAACACCACGTACACGGCTCGATGTGCCGTGCCCGGATACCTGTCGGATGTCGAAAGGAGAACCCAGGATGACGAACCATCTCGCCGGAACGCGCGCCGAATGGCTGGCGGCGCGCAGGGCGCTGCTCGAGGCTGAAAAGGCGTTGACGCGGCAAAGCGACGAACTCGCGCGGCAGCGCCGGGCACTGCCGTGGGTACGTGTCGACAAGACCTACCGGTTCGACACCGAGGACGGGCAGGCGACGCTCGCCGACCTGTTCGACGGCCGCTCGCAACTGCTCGTCTATCACTTCATGTTCGGCCCCGACTACAAGGCGGGTTGCCCGTCGTGCTCGGCGCTGGCCGACGGCTTCGACGGCTTTGCGATCCATCTCGCGAACCATGACGTGACGCTCGCGGCGGTGTCGCGCGCGCCGCTCGCGAAGCTGCTTGCGTACCGGCAGCGGATGGGATGGACGTTCCCGTGGGTGTCGTCGGTCGGCAACGATTTCAACTTCGACTTCAACGTGTCGTTCACCGAAACGCAGCAGCGCACGGGCGACGTCGAATACAACTATGCGCGCGCCGCGCATGCGATGGACATGGAGCCGCCACCGGCCGCCGTCGCGCAGTTCGCGGCGACCTGCGGCACCGACGCGGCCACGTACTCGCTCGACCGGCCGGGGATGAGCGCGTTCGTGCGCGAAGGGGGTGTCGTCCACCACACGTATTCGACCTATGCGCGCGGGCTCGACGGGCTGTGGGGGATGTACCAGTGGCTCGATCGCGCGCCGCTCGGGCGCAACGAGACGGGCCCGTGGTGGCGTCGTCACGACGAGTACGCGCGCGGTTGAGCGTAGGGCGGCGACCACCGGGGGCGGCGATGATGCGAGCGACGAAGCCGGCTGCGACGGGCGCGACAGACGCAGGCTGGCGGGTGTTCGGTACCGTGCTCGCCGGGGTGTTCGCCGTCGCCGTGTGGGCGATGCTCGCGCAGCATGCGTCGATGGACGCGATGGACGCGATGGGCGGCATGCCGGTGCCAGGCGGCCGGGCATTGTCGGCGGGATGGGCGAGGCCGTGCGGATGGAGCGCGGGGCGCGCTTTCGCGGCGTTTGTCGGCATGTGGGGCGCGATGACGGTGGCGATGATGCTGCCGGTGCTGGCGCCGGTGCTCTGGCGGTATCGACAGCGCATTCGTGCGATGACATCGGCCCGCGGCGCATGGCTCGTCGCGATTTCGGGCGCCGGGTACTTTTCGGTGTGGATGGCGGTTGGCGCGGCGGTGTTTCCCGCTGGCGACGCGTTGGCGGTTGCCGCGCGGCGACTGCCTTCGCTCGCGGTTGCGATGCCGTTCGCCGCCGGCGCGGTCGTGCTCGGTGCGGGTGTGCTGCAGTTTTCGGCATGGAAAGCGCGTCGGCTCGCGTGCTGTCGGCATGCGCCGGTTGCCGGATGTGCCGGGCGGCCGGGTGCCGGCGCCGCGTGGCGGCATGGCGTGCGGGCCGCGCTGCGCTGCGGCACCTGCTGCGGGAACCTGATGGTCGCGGCACTGGCGACGGGCGGGATGGATCTGCGGGTAATGGCCGCCGTGACGGTGGCGATCGCCGCCGAGCGGCTGGTACCGGCCGGCGGCGAACGCGCGGTGCGAGCGATCGTCGGCGGTGCCGCGATCGGCGCCGGAATCATGATGGTCATGTGTGCGGCCGGGCTGGCTCAGGGTTAGGGCGGTTGTGCGGCGCCGCAAGGCCGGCGGATGCGTTGTCGCCAACGCCGCATGGGCCGCCGGCGGCATGAAATCGGCCCGGTGGCGGCCGGTTGTGCGAATGGGGCGACGCCGGGGTGAAACGAAAGACGATCGAAAACGAACCGAACGGCGATCCGAACGATTCGGCCCCCGAACACTGGAAAACGGCTAACCCGTTGTTCGTGTTGTGAAAATTCGCAGCGCTTCGCGTATAATTCGCTTTTGCGCCCATAGGATTTGCCATGCGTCTGATCCAAAAAGCACTCACTTTCGATGACGTGCTCCTCGTTCCCGCCTTTTCCGACGTTCTCCCGCGCGACACCAGCCTGAAAACCAAGCTGACCCGCAACATCTCCCTGAACATGCCGCTCGTGTCCGCCGCGATGGACACGGTCACCGAAGGTCGCCTCGCGATCGCGATGGCGCAGCAGGGCGGTGTGGGTATCGTCCACAAGAACCTCACGCCGGCCGAGCAGGCCCGCGAGGTCGCGAAGGTCAAGCGTTTCGAATCGGGCGTCGTCCGCGACCCGATCACGGTCCCGCCGCAGATGAAGGTGCGCGACGTGATCGCGCTGTCGCGCCAGCATGGCATCTCGGGCTTCCCGGTCGTCGAAGGCCCGCAGCTCGTCGGTATCGTCACGAACCGCGACCTGCGTTTCGAAACGCGTCTCGACGAACCCATCAGGTCGATCATGACGCCGCGCGATCGTCTCGTCACGGTCAAGGAAGGCACGCCGCTCGCCGAAGCGAAGGCGCTGATGCATAGCCACCGCCTCGAGCGCGTGCTGGTCGTCAACGAGGCGTTCGAACTGCGCGGCCTGATGACCGTCAAGGACATCACCAAGCAAACCGAGCACCCGGACGCGTGCAAGGACGAACACGGCAAGCTGCGCGCAGGCGCGGCAGTCGGCGTCGGCCCCGACAACGAAGAGCGTGTCGAGCTGCTCGTGCAGGCAGGCGTCGACGTGATCGTCGTCGACACCGCGCACGGCCACAGCAAGGGCGTGCTCGAGCGCGTGCGCTGGGTCAAGCAGAACTTCCCGCACGTCGAAGTGATCGGCGGCAACATCGCAACGGCCGCCGCCGCGAAGGCGCTCGTCGAATACGGCGCGGACGCGGTCAAGGTCGGTATCGGCCCGGGCTCGATCTGCACGACGCGGATCGTCGCGGGCGTCGGCGTGCCGCAGATCAGCGCGATCGCGAACGTTTCGGAAGCGCTGAAGGGCACCGGCGTGCCGTGCATCGCCGACGGCGGCGTGCGTTTCTCGGGCGACGTGTCGAAGGCTCTCGCGGCCGGCGCGAACGCGGTGATGATGGGCAGCATGCTCGCGGGCACCGAAGAGGCGCCGGGCGACGTGTTCCTGTACCAGGGCCGTCAATACAAGTCGTACCGCGGCATGGGTTCGGTCGGCGCGATGAAGGACGGCGCGGCAGACCGCTACTTCCAGGACAACTCCGCGAACATCGACAAGCTCGTGCCGGAAGGCATCGAAGGCCGCGTCGCCTACAAGGGCTCGGTCAACGCGATCCTGTTCCAGCTGGTCGGTGGCGTGCGCGCGAGCATGGGCTACTGCGGCTGCAAGACGATCGACGAGCTGCACGACAAGGCCGAATTCGTCCAGATCACCGCGGCGGGCATGCGCGAGTCGCACGTGCACGACGTGCAGATCACGAAGGAAGCACCGAACTACCACGTGGACTGATTGCCGATGAAACCGCTGCTGCGAGCCGTGCTGATCATCGATGCCGTGCTGCTGCTGGCGTTCGGCGTGCTGTTCGTGCTGACGCCCTGGCAGGCGCTTTTCAACGCGCTGCAGCTCGCGAACATCCAGCCGGCGATGCTTGGCCAGGCGTTCGGCATCGCGCTGCTCGGGCTCGCGTGGCTCGCGTTTCACGCGGCGGTCAACGGCGAACTCACGGCGCCGGTCGCGCGGGCGGTCGGCCATGTGAACTGGCTGATCGGCGTGCTGACGGTCGTGTGGTCGATCGGCACCGGTAACGGTCCCGCGCTCGCTGCTGCCGGCAGGGTGCTGTCGGCGGTGGCCGGCGTCGCGCTGATCGTGCTCGGCCTCGGCGGCGTGCGGCTCGCATCGGCCGTGCGCCGGCGCGAGAAAACGCAGGCGCTCGAGGCGCGGGTCGCGAAGGGGCCGGTCGAGCCGGCGCCTGTGCCGCAGCGTGTCGAGCCGGTCGTCAGCCGTCCCGAGGCGCCTGCGGCGCCGGCCGCGTCAGGCACGTCGGCCGCATCCGATCGCGCGTCAGGCAGCGTCGCATTCGACGCGCGCCCGCCGTCGCAGGATTGACCTGCGATGCGTCGCGCGAGCCGCCTGCCGCCCGACGCCGCTGTCCATGCTTTTGACGCAGCGCTTCATGCGCTGCTTTTCTTATTCTCTTCATCCCGTCCGCAGCCATGCACGACAAAATCCTGATTCTCGACTTCGGTTCGCAAGTCACCCAACTGATCGCGCGCCGCGTGCGCGAAGCGCACGTCTACTGCGAGATCCACCCGAACGACGTGTCCGACGACTTCGTCCGCGAGTTCGCGCCGAAGGCAGTGATCCTGTCGGGCAGCCACGCGAGCACGTACGAAGACCATCAACTGCGCGCGCCGCAGGCCGTGTGGGATCTCGGCGTGCCGGTGCTCGGCATTTGCTACGGCATGCAGACGATGGCCGTGCAGCTCGGCGGCAAGGTCGAGTGGAGCGATCATCGCGAGTTCGGCTACGCGGAAATGCGTGCGCACGGCCATACGCGCCTGCTCGACGGCATCGAGGATTTCACGACGGACGAAGGCCACGGCATGCTGAAGGTCTGGATGAGCCACGGCGACAAGGTTGCCGAGCTGCCGCCGGGCTTCGCGCTGATGGCGTCGACGCCGAGCTGCCCGATCGCCGGCATGGCCGACGAGGCGCGCGGCTACTACGCGGTGCAGTTCCACCCGGAAGTCACGCACACGGTGAAGGGCCGCGAGATCATCGAACGCTTCGTGCTGAAGATCGCCGGCGCGAAGCCCGACTGGATCATGAAGAACCACATCGAGGAAGCCGTCGCGAAGATTCGCGAGCAGGTCGGTGACGAGGAAGTGATTCTCGGCCTGTCCGGCGGTGTCGACTCGAGCGTGGCCGCCGCGCTGATCCATCGCGCGATCGGCGACCAGCTGACCTGCGTGTTCGTCGACCACGGCCTGCTGCGCCTGAACGAAGGCAAGATGGTGCTCGACATGTTCGAGGGCCGCCTGCATGCGAAGGTCGTGCACGTCGACGCATCCGAGCAGTTCCTCGGCCACCTGGCCGGCGTGACCGATCCGGAAGCGAAGCGCAAGATCATCGGCCGCGAATTCGTCGAGGTGTTCCAGGCCGAGGCCCAGAAGCTGTCGAAGGCGAAGTGGCTCGCACAGGGCACGATCTATCCGGACGTCGTCGAATCGGGTGGCACGAAGACGAAGAAGGCGACGACGATCAAGAGCCACCACAACGTCGGCGGCCTGCCGGAAACGCTCGGCCTGAAGCTGCTCGAGCCGCTGCGCGACCTGTTCAAGGACGAAGTGCGCGAACTCGGCGTCGCGCTCGGCCTGCCGCCGGAGATGGTGTACCGCCATCCGTTCCCGGGCCCGGGCCTCGGCGTGCGGATTCTCGGCGAAGTGAAGCGCGAATACGCGGATCTGCTGCGCCGTGCCGACGCGATCTTCATCGAGGAACTGCGCGGCACGACCGCCACCGCACAGGATGCGGCAGCGGGCCTGTGCGGCGAGGCCGACGTCGGCAAGACCTGGTACGACCTGACGAGCCAGGCGTTCGCGGTGTTCCTGCCGGTGAAGTCGGTCGGCGTGATGGGCGATGGCCGTACGTACGACTACGTGACGTCGCTGCGCGCGGTGCAGACCACCGACTTCATGACCGCGCACTGGGCGCACCTGCCGTACGCGCTGCTCGGCCGTGCGTCGAACCGGATCATCAACGAGGTGCGCGGGATCAACCGTGTGGTGTACGACATCTCGGGGAAGCCGCCGGCGACGATCGAGTGGGAATGATCCGGCGTCCGGCACCGGCCGGCATCCGTTGGCAGTAAAACACACCTAAGCCCGCGATTTTGCGGGCTTTTTTGCATTCCTGTCTGGCAATGGCCGGTACCTTCCGGCACCCTCAAGCACGTTTTCCTTATGGTATGAACGATGGTATCGTTTCTGCGTGATTCCATGACGTGCTACCGATACCATGCGCCTGCCTTGCGGCGCATCATGGTATTGATTCTGGATAACACATTGATTTTTCGTGTTTTTCATCCAGAATTGGACGGTCCTCAGATCATGGTATTTGTACCGAATCTGAACACCGATCATGCTGACCGATACCAAGCTGCGCAACCTCAAGCCGAAGGACAAGCTGTACAAGGTGAACGACCGCGATGGCCTCTATGTTGCCGTCACGGCTGCCGGAGCTATCTCGTTTCGTTATAACTACTCGATCCACGGCCGGCAGGAGACCATCACGTTTGGCCGGTACGCAGTCGGGGGCATTACCCTTTCGGAGGCGCGCGAGCGTCTTGGTGAGGCCAAGAAGATGATTGCGGCTGGAAAGTCGCCGGCCAAGGAGAAGGCGCGGGACAAGGCCCGCATCAAGGATGCGGAGACTTTCGACGCCTGGGCGGAAAAATGGCTGCGTGGGTACCAGATGGCTGACTCCACGCGGGACATGCGGCGTTCAGTCTACGAGCGCGAGCTGAAGCCCAAATTTGGTAGCCAGAAGTTGGCGGAGATTACGCATGAAGACCTGCGGATGCTAACCGACGCCATCGTGGAGCGCGGTGCTCCGGCAACCGCAGTGCATGCTCGCGAGGTGGTATTGCAGGTCTTTCGCTGGGCTGTCGAACGCGGGCAGAAGGTCGAGAACCCGGCAGAACTGGTGCGCCCAACGTCCATCGCCAAGTTTGAGCCGCGCGATCGTGCGCTGACACCCGAAGAAATCGGATTGATGTACCAGTACATGGAGCGCATCGGCACGACGCCATCGATCCGGGCAGCCGCCAAGCTGCTGCTGCTGACGATGGTGCGCAAGAGCGAGCTGACCAACGCGACCTGGAGCGAGATCAGTTTCAGTGACGCGCTTTGGACGGTTCCGAAGGAGCGAATGAAGCGGCGCAATCCGCATCTGGTGTTCCTGTCCCGGCAGGCGCTGGATATCTTCATTGCCCTCAAAACCTTTGCTGGTGGCTCGGACTACGTGCTGCCGTCGCGATATGACTCGGACTTGCCCATGAGCAGCGCCACGCTCAACCAGGTGCTGACGCTGACATACCGGCTGGCGCAGAATGAGGGGAAGTCGCTCGCCAAGTTCGGGCCACATGACTTGCGGCGAACGGCCAGCACGCTGCTGCATGAGGCCGGCTACAACACGGACTGGATTGAAAAGTGCTTGGCGCACGAGCAGAGGGGCGTCAGGGCCGTCTACAACAAGGCTGAGTATCGAGAGCAGCGCACGGCGATGTTGCAGGATTGGGCGGACATGATCGACGAATGGACGCTAAAGCAGCCAAAGGAGCTAGCCAGTTGAAATCTGCGGTTAGATGTATAGGCCGAGACCTGACCAGTCAGTCAACGTCAGATTAGGTCTCGGACAATACGACCGCTCGTAGCCGATCGACCCGTTGCCGACGCTCGCTCAAATCTCAGGCTCAGGCAGGTTCCGGAGGTATAACGGCCATTCAACCGGTCTGCGGGGCTGCCTCGGTAGGGACCAAAGCCGACCAACATGCATGAACGCCTCGTAGCAAATCACACGAGTATCTGAGCGGTAAATCCCCTATCCCAAAGACACAACCAGGTTGAGAAAGACAGCTAGGGCTATCATCGCCGCGAAAGGAAAAAACACTGATATGATGCGATGCTGGGGGATGTTTCGGCGCGAAAATTGAGGCGATGTCAAAGTCACGGAGTCGGAAATGATTAGCGTCAAAATATCACTGAATTTTAGAGTGGCCACTAACCGCAACGGGGATTTTCGATGACAATTAATAGCACCACGGCAGAGAAGCTGGCGAATTTGAATGTCAACCTGGAGATTACTGCCAACTCTGGATTTACTTCGACCACTGTCGAGAAGCTTGTAAAGATCGTCACTTCCAAGAACCTTCATATAACCATTCACGCGGGAAATTACACCTCCACGTCCTTGGAAAAATTTGCGAAGATTGATGGTTCGAACGTCACGATCGTTCTGTAATCCCAGTCCATCGGTCGAAGGGTCCTGTGGCTCGGAATGCAAAGGGCCTTTGACCTTCGTCAGGCAACATGAGGCGCCGTTTCCGACTTATTTTTCCTTTCGAGACTCGTAAGCCGAACGTCTGTTTTTTTGAGGTGTAGCAGTCATTGGGCTAATCGGACAACGGAGGCGGCGAATGACGCCTCCTAGCCGGCAAGCGACCGCTCGCCGGCCGCGATGCCATCAAACCCCCGTCTGCCCTGCTATCTCGAGCGCATCGTCGACTTCGATTCCGAGATAACGAACCGTGCTTTCCAGCTTCGTGTGTCCGAGCAGCAACTGCACCTCCCGAAGGTTCTTCGTTCGCCGGTAGATCAGTGAAGCTTTTGTGCGGCGCATCGTGTGGGTTCCGTATGCGGCATCGTCAAGGCCGATCGATGCAACCCAGTGATGTACCAGCCGGGCATATTGCCGCGGTGATAGATGCGGTGACGTATGCAACCAGCTCCGGAACAGAAAATCCGCCGCCTTCAATCCTCGCGCTTCGATCCACGCTTCGCGGCTCTCACGGGTCTGTTCCGTGATTTCGAATTGCACTGGCCGCTGGGTCTTCTGCTGCATGATTGTCGCTCTGGACGCCACGCGGCTTGCAGTCCTTCTGAAAAGACTGCCTCGTGTCCGCTTCAGATGACGCATGAGACAATCGCGGCTTGGTTCCGACACTTAAATGACGCCACGTCACGCGAAAATGACAAATAACTTGCCGCGCCGTAATGCTAATAGTCCTGTAAATCCGATTGCTAGTGCTCGCGCCGCGTTCGCGCGCGATCTTGCGGGCTTTAGCAAAGCAGAGCCGGGAGCCACTGAAAATCTCGGCAAGTGGACTTGGTCTCGCCCAAGCCGAGAGGAGTTCCCTGTTCCGGAACTTTTGCTTATGTTATTGCGAAATGTGATGGGATTTCAGTGGTCCGGCCACGAGGAGAAAGTGCGATGGGCGGTGCACTTCAATTTCAATGGCGAGCTTGTGCGCATCGAACTCGCGAAGTTCGGGTTGCGGATTTGGTATCGTGAAAATAGTGATGTAAATATAAATCGAATCAAAGGTCAGTTGAAAAAAGCTTTGGGGCGGCTTGAGAAGCATTTAATGCCACTAATCGATTCTGCGATTAAAAGTGGAGATGCAACCATCGCGAATCGTTCGCATGAGTTTCGTCACCGCTATGAGTTCTTCCGCGACCGTGCGGCAGTGTCGTTCAAGAAAGCGGAGCGGCCCACTCGATCGAAATCCAAAGAGAAAAATAAGAACCTGTCACAAGGCCTAACGGCGATTATGGGGGAATTTCAACGAACGATAAAGCTGAAAAACGAAGGATTCTACTACTCGGTGGCTATGATAGATGCGTACTTTAGCTATCTTGAGCATCGTCTGACGTTGCTGCGAGCGTTCACTGGCAAGCCCATAATGGAAGGGGAATTGGAGACTATTTTAGGTGCAAAGTGGGACGAAAAGCTCAAAATGGTTATCCCGAAATCTGATGCCGGCACCTGCAGGCTAATACTGGGGCGACTTCGAGAGCTGAAAGAGAGAATTCGAAATCCGTTCGCTCACGGTGGAGTTGAGAATGATCGAGGATCCATCTTTTGCCATGTTCCCTATGTTGGCGCAATTCCTGGCAATTTAAGTAGAACAAGGAACAGTGCGCGCTTCGAGTTTATTCCTGTCGATACTGACGACCACGCATCGGCGTGTAAGCTGTTCGACGAGGTTGATGCGCTTCTCTGCGCGGCGAGCATGACTATCCCGAGTGCTCTCGCTGACGGGGGAGTCAACCCCGCGTGGGACAAAGACAGTTTGCGAGAATATGCAGCCTTAAACGAATCGACCAGCCAAGATGTTGAGGAATACATTTCACACTGGAACGATGTTCAGGATATGCACGATAATATGGATTATTAAGCATGATTGGACGCGAAAAGCAATCGTTGATGACTTGGAGCAAGCTGCCGACGCGACCACGCCTTCATCAAAGAACTGAGCGTCGCTTGGTGATCATATCGGTCATTCGGACTATTGGCGTGAATGTCCCTTCATGGCCGAACTGAGTCAGCCGATCTGACGCTGCCTGTTTGATCTAGTCCAACCTTTTACAGGTTAGACTGCCAGGGAGGCCGTACCAATGGATACACACTATGTTTATTTAATTGCCTGTCGCGATGAAAGCAAGATCTACGTAAAGCTCGGTCTGACATCAAGCATTCAGCGTCGCCTGTCAAACATTCAGACCGGATGCCCACATTCGATAACGCATGCTTTCGTTGTGCGGTCCGCGTATCGGGAAGAAGTTGAGGGCCTAGAAAAGCTTCTACACGCTCTTTTAGAATCAGAGTGCCTTCGCGCAGAGTGGTACGAAGGGACGAAGAGCTTTTTTGCAACGCTTGATGCCGTGCTTTCGAGAATAAATGAAGGTGGATTCACTTACGAAGAGCTTTGGGACATGCCGGACTCCGTGAGCTCGGAGTTCGAAATCATGTTGCATCGACATGAGTTCCAGTTTTTAAGAATTCAACTACCAATTCGAAAGGGGCGCGATCCGATTGAGAGCGCTCAAAACGCGAGCCCAGCAGAGATTGCTGACCTCTTGGCGCGAGAGCTTTCGGCGCCCTTGCTGCGGGCTGGTAAGCTTGCCGTCGAACTCCAGCAATAAGTCGTGTGTTGCCCGAGCGCCGAGGCATTGGCTCGGATTTCATTGACCCTTGAGGGGCATAGCATTTTAGCCGCTAAAAGGGGAAGCAGAGCTAAAGCCAGGACGCATGGCCTGGGTGCCCGACGACTTCCGCGTTTCGATCCATTCCTCGACCTCGGCCAAGTCCCACGCGACGTTTCGGCGGGTGAGTGCAATGCGACGTGGAAACTCCCCGCGCTGCTCCATGTTGAAAATCGTGCGCTCAGACAGTGGGATCATTGCCAGTAGTTTCTTTCGGTTGATGAGCGTCTTACTTGTCGTTGCCTGCATCCCTTGGCCTCTTTCAGTCACTTGCGAACATGTGCATGATAGTGCCTGCGAATGCTGATTGTTTCGTCCTATTAGTTGGTCAAATAGGTTGACGCCGCAGGCGCGGCTTTGTGCTCAAGAAGAAGATTTCGGGTATCGATGCCAGCGCCTTCGATACCGCTTGGCGCTCGATGCCCAGCTTTCGCGCAATCTCCGACTGATTGAGTCCAGACCACTGGAGCATCAACATCTGCTTCTTGCGATCCGACAATTTCGAGTCCACCATCTGCCGCGCTTGATTGCGTAGTTCGGCTTTGTCCGCTGACTGCAAGGCCTGGCCAGCGACGTAGTGGAAGAAGTAGCTGTCAACCAGTTGATCGCCCGATTTCACTTGGGGCGTAGCCGGCTTTGCACACTGCTGGCTAAGCCTTGCAAGTTCGAGGTCGAACTGAGCGAGTGAGCGTCTCGCTTGCCTGTATGAAGGATTCCACGCGCCGCTCGGCAATTTGGGTCGGTGATTTAGGCAGTACAGGTTGCTGAGTCGAAGCCTCTCTTCTGGATCGTCGACCTTTGGGTCATCGCTTCCACCAGCGAATGAAGTCAGCTCGGCGAGTGTTCCGCAGAATCGACAAAACCCCTGATGGCGCTCGCCATTCAGGCGAGTGTCACGCACCTGCGATTTCGCTGGCCGTTTGCAGGCACAGTCCCACACGAGTTCGATTAGTGATTCCAGTGTTGCGACAAAGCGCCGATCTCTCGCGGACTGTCGATCTTCCGTGAGAACGAACGCGCGCAGCAGTTGTCGCTGCAAGCGAACCATTGCATCAAGTCCCACCAGCCGAATGATTTCGCTGAAGCGAACTCCCGTGCCGGCGCCAGGGACGTGCCCTGAATAGCGCGCTGGAAGGGTTGCCATGTAGGTGGTCACAGCGGGATCGATCAGTTCCTGTATCAATCGCGCGATGGGATAGCGCCGCGATGATGCGGAGTACGGTCGCCAGCGATCCTGAAATTGCCGGATGGCCTCTGAGACGGTGGGGTCGCAGCCTTCCCAGATGGAAATGGTTGGTTCGTTCTTCATGTCAACCATTTTGAACAATTAATAGGGTGTAGACAACCTGTAGTAGCACCTAAACTCCGTAGCAATTCAGTTGATTACGGAGGTTTACGCAATGACGATAGAAGACACGCTGTTGCAACGCTTTGGCCCACTACTAAGCATTGCGCAGCTCGCTACTGTCTTGGATCGTTCGCCCGACGGACTGCGGATCAGCCTGCGTGCAACGAACGAGTGGGCGCAGCGAATCAACACGGCCCGCTTGAAAATCGGCGGGCGCGTGTATTTCCGAACCGAAGAAATTGCCAAGTTGATTGACGGTGCTGTAGCGGAGTCGAACGCATGAATGGCTCGGCCGTGGTCTGCTGCTCCTAGATATATCTGATGTCTAGGTCGCTGTTGCAACGATTCCCGAATGTGGTCGCACGTGCAGCCGAAGCGCAATCGCGCCTCGAAACACGCCGCGAAGCGATGGAACCACAGCAACTGTTCCTTCCTGGCCTTGAAGATTTCATGCGGGCCATGCCGAACCACATCGCCCGATCCAGTCTGTTTGCGCCAGTTGCGCGCGGACGAAAGCGCATTCACAAAGACACGGTTCTTGTTAGCCGTGCCGATGCAGTCATCAAATTTTGGGGAGAGCAATTGGACGAAGCTCAAGCGGATGTCTGGATGCAGGCTATGTATGAGGCATGTCGTTGGCCGCTGGGCGAGCCGGTCATCATCAAGCGTGCCGAGTTCTTGCGGTCTATCGGACGACAAACAGGGAACTACGAATACAAGTGGCTGAACCGGACTATGCAGGCGCTGACGTTCGCGATGCTAGTGATCGAAGTTCGCACCAAAGACGGCAAACCGAAGCTAGCGGTTGGTAAGAACCGCGCACTGCACATGGTTGAGGGCTTCGACTATGACGACGTCGCCGAGGCCTACACGTTGCGTATCGATCCGCGCTGGAGGGCAATGTTCGGCAACAGTGAATTCGCACTCATCGACTGGGAAAAGCGCCTTCGCTTCGGGGCACGCCAGGACATGGCGAAAGCGCTGCAACGCTTGGTTGCGACCTCCGACAGAAGGATTCAGCAATATGCACTCGACTGGCTCAAGGCCAAGCTGGAATACACGGGACGCATGCGTGATTTCGTCGATGCCCTGGAGCGAGCGATGCGAGAGCTTGAACGGCTCGAAATCATCACTGACGGCCGCATCGGGACCAGCACCAAAGGTAACGCCCAAGCCATGTGGATAAAGCTATGACTGCTATCGGGGTTACGTCGCGCGCACACCGGGGTTACGTCGCGTTTTGTCGGGGTTACATCGCGCTTTTTCGGGGTTACGTCGCGACGCCACCTGACAACCCACTGAAGCAATTGAATTTTTCCGCCCGTTTTTGCCGTTTACCTTCTTTCTACCTTTTTCTACCGACAGAGAGTGTGGACAACTCCAACTGAGGGACATTCATGAAACGAATCGCCATCACCGTGAGTGACAAGACCGCCACCGAAACTGAGGAGCCCGTGCAGCTACTCAACGATCACCATGAATTGCCCGGGTGGTTGGGAAGTTGCCAATCTGGCTCAGATGCATTTTTCACGGGGCTATGAGGTTGATGCCATGAAATCTCTGTCGGAACGAATTGCAGAGCGGGCGCGCGATAAGGCAGTGGTCACTCCGCACTCGAATCGCGCCGTAGTGTTGGCACTCCGTTCGGATATTCAACAGGCGGTCAACGATGGGTGGTCTGTCTTGGCGATCTACCAGACCTTGCATGACGAGGGGCGATTGACATTCAGCTACCAGGCTTTTCGGAGGTACGTGAATCAGCTGTTGCCCGACCGATGCAGCATCGAACGCAGGGGTAAGTTCAGCGCTAGCAGGCCAGCAGAAAAGGCGGCAGTAGCTCCCACCTCTAGTTTTACGTTCAATCCGCTGGCGGACACAAAGGATCTGCTTTGATTGGCAGTAACGGAGCCATGAGCGTGCTTCTCCCGTTCCTTGGCGTTCAATCATCGTTCAATGCGATCTTTTCGCGTTCAGTTTTGTTGCTACGTGGCGGATGCAGCGAAAAACAGCCTTTAGCAAACATTGAGTTGTACAGAAATCAAGGTGGTGATCGGGGCAGGATGTGTGAAGTAGTACCACCGGCAAGCCGGCGTTCCTATTTCACTTTCCCTTATTCGCACCTTCGGTACTCAACGGGCATCCCGCTCTGCGAGGCCAGCCGGCGGTGCCGGCGAGATTGACTGCGAGGGTTCCCATGGAGGAAACGGTGAAAGCCGCGACGCGCAAGGGCACGACACCTATCAAGGTGTATTGCTTGCCCGACGAGCGGGCAGAAATTGAGACGCTTGCAGCTACGAGCGGGAACAGCGCCTCAACGTACCTGCGCCTGGTCGGGTTGGGGTATCGGGTCGAGGGGATTGTCGATGCCGAGCAGGTACGCGAGCTGGTGCGCGTGAACGGCGATCTCGGCCGTCTTGGCGGCCTGCTCAAACTATGGCTGACGAACGACGCGCGTGTTGCAGGTTTTACCCCGGCGACGATTCACGCCTTGTTGTCGAGGATCGAGGCGACCCGCGACGAGATGAGCCATATCATGGAAAGCGTGATGCGGCCGAGGGGCCGGTGATGATCGCGAAGCACGTTCCTATGAGGTCACTCGGCAAGAGCGATTTTGCCGAGCTGGTGAAGTACATCACGGCCGATCAGGCAAGGGAGCACCGGATTGGCGAAGTGCGTATGACGAACTGCGCTGCCTATACGGTGCGAGACGCCATGACCGAAGTGCTCGCGACGCAGCGCGCGAATACCCGGGCGAAGGGGGACAAGACCTACCATCTCCTGGTCAGCTTTCGCGCCGGCGAACAACCTGACGCAGCGACCCTGGAAGCCATCGAATCTCGGATATGCGCCGGCCTCGGGTTTGGCGAGCATCAGCGCGTCAGTGCCGTGCATCACGACACCGACAATCTGCACATCCATATCGCCATCAACAAGATTCACCCGGTGCGGAACACGATTCATGAGCCGTACTACCCGCATCGGGCTTTGGCCGAACTGTGCGACGTGCTTGAACGTGCCTACGGTCTGCAACGCGACAACCATGAGCCGCGTCGGCGAGGTGCCGAGGCAAGCGCTGCCGATATGGAGCGGCATTCCGGCATCGAAAGTCTGGTCGGCTGGATCAAGCGCGAGTGCCTTACGGAAATTCGTGGCGCTCGGAGCTGGGTTGAGCTGCACGATGTCATGCACGCGAACGGACTAGAAATCCGTGCGAAGGGGAACGGGCTGGTGATCCAAGCCGGCAACGGTATGCAGATCAAGGCGAGTACCTTGGGCCGGGAGTTCTCAAAGGCGAAGCTGGAAAGCCAGTATGGGCCTTTCTCTGCATCGCCGGAACGACAAGCCGACGCACGGCCGAAACGAGAGTACCGGAAAGAGCCCTTGCGGCTGCGCGTGAACACGGTGGAACTGTATGGGCAGTATCAATCTGCGCAGCAGCGCATCAGCAAGAATCGTGCAGCCGCGCTGGCGGAGCTGCGTCGCCAGAAGGAAAAGCAGGTCGAGAACGCCAAGAAGGTGGGGCATGCTCGTCGTGCAGCGATCAAGCTGCTGGGCGGTGGTCGCCTAACTAAAAAGCTGCTGTATGCCCAGGTAAGCGGTGCGATGAAGTCGGAGCTGGAATCGATTTACGCGCAGCATCGTGTCGCCTGCAAGCACCTGTATGAGCAGCATCGCCGATACACATGGGCCGACTGGCTCAAGCAGGAAGCCTTGCAAGGTAATGCTGAGGCATTGGCTGCGTTGAGAGCCAGAGAGGCCGCCCAAGGCTTAAAGGGCGACACCATTCGGGCCGAAGGGCAGGCTCAGTCTGGTCGTGCCCCGGTGATCGACAACATCACGAAGAAGGGGACGATCATCTATCGCGCCGGCGGTAGCGCTGTGCGCGATGACGGCGATCGTCTCCAGGTATCGCGGGAAGCGAATCAGGCCGGCGTGCAACAGGCGTTACGGATGGCGGTTGAGCGTTACGGCGACCGTATCACTGTCACCGGTAGCGCCGAATTCAAAGCGCGTGTTATTCGTGCGGCGGTCGATATGCGACTTCCGGTCACGTTCGATGATCCGTCGATGGAGAGGTTGCGGCAACAGCATTTGGGCGACCAGGCCGCACATAGATCCCGAGTGCCGACCCGCCGGCCCGCCCTGAAACCAGTCGGACAGGAGCCTCCACCGGAGAGCAGGAATCGTCTGCGTACGCTGTCCCAGCTCCGCGCGTTGGTTGTCGGTGGTCGCGAGCAGGCGGTCGCCCGTCCGGCGACCATTCCGCCGGCCGTGCCCGACCATGTTCGTCAACGGGCCGAGCAGGCGGCAAGTCAGGCCGTGAGCCGGTTCCGGGCCGTCGCCAATCGCCGGAAGATGCGCGCCAACGGCTACGGTGATCGGGGCAACGCATGGCAAAGCCTCCCGGAGACGCTGCAGCAGCGCATCGAGCGCTTCAATGCTCAGTCGCCCGAACGCCAGGAAATCGAACTT
Source organism: Burkholderia sp. IDO3 (assembly GCF_003366075.1). Taxonomy (NCBI): domain Bacteria; kingdom Pseudomonadati; phylum Pseudomonadota; class Betaproteobacteria; order Burkholderiales; family Burkholderiaceae; genus Burkholderia; species Burkholderia sp. IDO3. The sequence continues at coordinate 2,217,170 of NZ_CP028963.1, read as the reverse complement.
GCAAGGATGCGTCGCGAGGCCGCAGCGCAGGGTAATGGCGACTCGCAGTTGCGCGAGGCGCGAGCCAAGCCGAAAGGGCATTCGCGCTGACGCGGGTGCTGAGCAGGCGTGTGTGCCGGTCAGCCTGAGCATCGTCCGGCACTCCGACACCGTGACATCACCCCAAGATGGCCGGGCTTCGGTGTCGCCCAGGTCAAGCACCGATGGCTTTCGTGGCGCAGCCATTCGATGTACCGATTGCCACGTATCAGAGGTATCCGTCATGAGAAAAATTTTAGCTGCTAAAACTGCCGCGCTGGCCGTGATGCTCGGCGTTGTGATGTCCGCCGGCGCACAGGGCATTCCGGTCATCGACGCCACGAACATTGCGCAGGCCACCGTCAGCGCAATCCAGAACGTCGCAGCGGTCGAAAAACAGATTCAGCAGTACGAGACGCAGTTGCAGCAGTACCAGAACATGCTGCAAAACACGCTCGCGCCGGCTGCCTGGGTGTGGGACCAGGCGAACCAGACGATCAGCAAGTTGCTAGCCGCGCAGGATGTGTTGACGCAGTTCAAGAGCCAGGCAGGCAGTCTCGATCAATATCTTTCCCGCTATGAGGACGTGAGCTACTACAGGTCGTCGCCATGCTTCACATCGAGCGGCTGTACGAATGCACAGCGACAGGCGTTGATCGATGCACAGGCCAACGGCTCGTCCTCGGTCAAGGCCGTGAACGATGCGGTGCTAAAAGGCGTCGATCAGCAGCAACAGACGCTCACGGCCGACGCGGCGAACCTTCGTTCGTTGCAATCACAAGCCACCAGCGCGACGGGGCAGATGCAGGCGATCCAAGCCGCGAATCAGCTCGCCAGCGCGCAGGCTAACCAGCTGCTGCAAATCCGTGGCCTGCTCGTCGCGCAGCAGGCGGCAGAGGCTACGCGCGCGCAGGTAGCGGCAGATCGGGAAGCTCAACAGATGGCAGCAAGTTCGCAGTTTCTCGGCGGAACCAGCAAGCGCAGTTCCGATAAACAGTGGTGAGTGGAGGTGTTGCCATGCGAATGCCAGTAGCGATCGTGATCATTGCAGTTGCCTTGGGGGTGCTCGCTGGGTGCGATCGACATGCGAAGGAAAATATGCGCGATGCGAGTGAAATGTCCTGCAAGGATCACCCGGCCAGTGGTTGCTTTCTCGGTGGGACGAGCAAGCCAAGTTCCTCGAAACAGTGGTGAGGTAATACGATGAAAAAGCTTTCAACAACAGGTCTCTTTCTGGCAGCTGTCGCGTTTGCCGGGCACGCTCATGCAGCGGTGTCGGTGACGAACGGAAGCGATGATCTCTTGAACACTATCCTGCAACGATACGCCGACGTTGCCAGTAGCTGGAGCACGACGATGGTGAGCTATGCCTCCTGGCTTTTTTGGGGGCTTGCGTTGCTTAGTATGACGTGGACATACGGCATGATGGCCTTGCGCAAGGCCGACATCGGTGAGTTCATGGCCGAAACAATTCGGTTTTTCACCGTGCTGGGTTTCTTCTGGTGGATTCTCAGCAACGGCCCGGCAATTTCAGTCTCGATAACCGATTCGATGAGACAGATCGCGGCGAAGGCATCGGGCCTGAGCAATGGCCTGGCCCCTTCGGGAATCGTCGATATCGGTTTCGATATCTTGAAGCGCGTTTCGGACGGCAGTCATTGGTCGGAGCCTGTTCAGTCAGCCATCGGAATCCTGGTTGCCGGTGTCAATCTCGTTGTGCTCGCGCTGGTCGGCGTGAACATGCTGCTGCTCCTGGTGACGGGCTGGATGCTCGCTTACGGCGGAGTGTTCCTGCTGGGCTTTGGTGGGGCGCGCTGGACATCCGATATCGCGATCCAATTCTATAAGACGGTCCTTGGTGTTGGCGTTCAGATATTCGCGATGATCTTGCTGGTCGGCATTGGCAAGTCATTTGTCGATCAATATTACGATTCACTCAAGGGCCAGGAGCTTTCGCTAAACGCGTTGTTCCTGCTCCTTCTGGTGTCCATCGTATTGCTTGCATTGGTGAATAAAGTGCCGCCAATGCTCGCAAGCATTGTCGGCGGCAGCTCGACGGGGGGAATCGGCGCTTTCGGTGCTGGTGCGGCGGCCGCTGCCGCAGGTTCAGCGATCGGCGCGGCCGGATTCGCGGTTGGTGCTGCCTCTGCGGTTGGTTCCGCCGCGATGGGCGCGGCGTCCAGCGCGGCCGGCGGTGCGTCGGCGCTGAGTGCGGCGTTTCAGTCTGCACAGCAGAACATGGCGAACGGCACAGGCATGTTCTCGGGCGGTGCTGGTTCCAGCAGTCTCGGCGGGAGTGGTACGAACGGCAGTTCGTCGGGCGGTAGCAGTGGTTTTGCGTCGGTGTTTGGCACGGCCGGCAAGTTCGCGGCCGACATGGGCACAAGCCTGGCCCAAGGGGCAGGTGCTGTTGCCAAGGACAAGGCTGCCGGCATGATGGACGCGGCGAAGGATCGTATCGCTCAAACCACGGGCGGCAAGATCGCGTCAGCCATTCAGGAAGGTTCGGAGGCTAAGCAGCAGGCTGGAGCGGATGCAGCGAGTTTCACCGGCAACAGCGTAGGTGGCGCGCAGGGCCGGCCTCAGTCAATCAACGACGAGGTAGCCGCGTTCGTCAATCGACAGCCTTTGCAGGACGCATGAAGGCGCACCGGCCGGCGGCAACCGGCCGGCACTTCCACGACAACACCTGATAGAGAGGTGAAGCATGGCAACTGCACATCATACCGAAGCACAACAGGTTATCCATCAAGCGGCGGAGCAGCTCGTGGCGCTGCATTTCATGGATCAGAACACTGCGCGCGAGCTGGCGCAGATGGCTGAGGCGATCGCAAACCTGTTCATGGTCGTGTTCTACCAGGCCGAAACAGGCCGGGCTACGCCAATGGATTTTCGTGAAGCGAAGACCGCCGTTGAGCGGTCGTTGGCTCGACACTGACGCAATAGGGATGTGAAAAGGGCGGCCACTGTGTGAACTGGCCGCCCTTTTCAATTGTCTTGACCGGGGATCTCGCGGCCGACCGGCGGCCCGAAATCAATCTCGTCATGCAGATTGTCCGGAGTGATGTTGGCGAGCAGATCGGCGAGTATAGGTACGGGACGCACGTTTTCGGTTCCCCAACTCGCTACCCATGCGTCGATTTCTTCAGCCGGAGCGAGGCCGGCTAGGCCCCCTGCCGTCCAACTTTTGGCCGTGACCTCGTTCATTTCTTCAATCGCTACGGGTTTCTTGGCGTTCATTGCTGTTCCTCAGCATTGCCTCGATGCGTTTGGCTCCGACGTTTGATGTCCACGCTGGTCGACATGGGCAATCGCACGAACCCTGCTTCGGGCAACTCCGCCCATTCGGCGGTGAACGGCAAATACAGTCTGATGACCCAATCCCTCCCGATTTGCGCCGCAGCGTAGGGGTGCAGTATTTCACCATCCTCGCGAACGCGATCAAAGCGCAGCAGAGGTTGTCTCGGGTAAGCCCGGGCGTTGTTACGTGCAGCAAACATCGTGCTGACTACTTCGTGCGGGACATCCTGGATGTCCGGACGTATCCGCCTCTCTTATCGCCGCGCGAATCGCGTCGTCATCCGACAGGTACGCGCACTCGAGTTCCGCCTCGTCAAATACTATTTCTTCGACCTTATACGGCGGCCCTGCGTACCAGATCGGGTCATCTTCAATGAGCCTGATTGCTGTCACAGTGCGAGAGCCAACATCCGTACAGCGCCACCAGAAGGGGCCGCATGTGAACGCCAGGCCGATATGGAAATCAGAGGGCTTCATTTCGAGGAATATTGCGGTAGCAAGTTACCAATCATAGCGAGAATCGCGGTGTCTATGGCGGTGGTACGTGACACGCCGCGGCCGGCCTTTCATACTGATGTGGGAGATGCTGCCAAGTGCATATCCGCTCGAAACAGGAGTGAAACATTGGAGGACTAGGTGAATTCAGTTGACAGGGCGGGGACGCTCGATCGAAATCGCGAGATCGAAATGTTTCAGTCAGAGGCGGACGTGCTCGCGTGGTGCGAGGTTGCGATGAGCCTCATTGAAGGCTGGGAAGTCGAACCGAAAGGAAATCACGATGAGCAACCGTAACCGTGGATGTGGCACCGCTGACGGTTTGCCGCCGCTTCGCGCGGAGCTGCAAACGGCTCACGACGAGATGAATGCTTCGAGAAGCTACTTTGCCTATGCGGTGTGCCGTACTCACGATGGTCGAGCGTGGGAAGTGAACATCCGCACGGGGAATATTTTTAGTGCACTGGAGCAACGTTACTGCGGCCGCTCGGAAGCGCTGGCCGCAGGGGAGGCCTGGTTGATGGACGAACGTTGCCGCGAACCGGATGCGGCCGAGCTTGCCTTTCGGCAGGTTTGGAAGGACTCGCATCTGTCTGCCGAGAACCCGTGAGCCTTGGGTCTCGTGAGGAGATCGTCTGACGGGAGGCGGTCTTTGACACTTGAGGGATCGGTGTCGCAGTGAATTCGCTAGGCTACTCGACTGCTGCCGCTTGGATTTTAGCGGCTAAAAAAACATGCGATCTTGGTGGATGGGTGGGTTCGAGCCAATCCCTCAAGTGTCAACGAACAGCTCCGGTGGACGGCACGTGCTCGCATGGCTTGTTCATCAAACGTTGGTTTGGTGAACACATGCCGCCTCATGCGAACTGACCGCTAGAAACGCCTTCGGTCTGTTAAAATTCCCGTCAATTTTTCAACGTCCGGCAACTGTCAATGAATCAACGGATCGGCTATGCCCGCGTTTCGACAGATGACCAGAACCTGGACCTGCAGCGCGATGCGCTGTGCCTAGCAGGGGTGGGATCCATCTACGAAGAAGCGGCTAGCGGCAAGGATGCTGCTCGGCAGGAGCTTGACCACTGTTTGAAGGCGTTGCGAGCGGGCGACACCCTTGTAGTCTGGCGGCTGGATAGGCTCGGGCGTAGCTTACCGGACCTTGTGAACATCGTCGCTGGATTGGAGGAAAAGGGTGTCGGCTTCGAGAGCATCACCGAGAAGATCGAGACCACTAGCGCGGCCGGGAAGCTGGTCTTCCATGTTTTTGCGGCGCTGGCAGAGTTCGAGCGCAACCTGATTCGGGAGCGGACACGGGCTGGTCTGGTCGCGGCACGAGCACGTGGCCGCTCTGGGGGACGCAAACCGAAGCTGGATGCGCGACAAATAAGGGAGATCAAGCGCTTGATGTCTGACCCGACTATCCCGGTCGGCCAGATTGCGGAGCGCTACAAGGTCTCGCGGACAACTATTTACAATGTGGCCCCCCGCAGTGCTGCGCCCGCTAGTGAGCCTCGGTCGGACGCGGGCCGGAAAAAGTCACATAGGCAAGATGCCACATGAACGCAGTAGAAATCGAACAAGCCATCACGGACCTCGCGGAGCAGCCCTTCGACCCCGCAGAATTCCCCTACGCCTTTCTTGAAGCCTTCGGCAATAAGGACACGACCATCAAGCGCCTTCGCGCCGGGGCGTCGAACAAGTCTGACCTGGGCGGCGTTCTGCAGACCAGCAACATTCACATCCTGACCTGCGGCACAGACCAAGTCACAACGACGCTGACCGCCCTCAAGGCGAGCCCGGCCACCGCCAAGGCCAAGGCGAAGTTCATCCTCGCAACTGACGGCATGGACTTCGAGGCTGAAGACCTGACCAGCGGCGAGACCGTCGCATGCGCCTTCAAGGACTTCCCAGACCATTTCGGCTTTTTCCTGCCGCTAGCGGGCATCAGCACCGTCCGTCAGATTAGCGAAAATGCCTTCGACATCCGGGCCACCAGCCGCCTGAATCGCCTGTATGTCGAACTGTTGAAAGATAACCCTGAATGGAGTACTTCGGAGCGGCGCCATGACATGAACCACTTCATGGCGCGGCTGATCTTCTGCTTCTTCGCCGAGGACACCGATATCTTCATCGGCAAGGGCCGCTTCACCGAAACCGTGGCGCAGATGAGTGCCAAGGACTCGTCGAATACGCACGAGGTCCTCGCCACCCTGTTCCGCGCCATGAACACTAAGCGCGAGGACCGGGCCGTAGCCAAGATTCCCCGCTGGGCCGAAGACTTCCCCTACGTCAACGGGCAGTTGTTCGCTGGCGGCGACGAAGTACCGCGATTCAGCAAGATTGCCCGGTCCTATCTGCTGCACGTCGGCGGATTGGACTGGACCAAGATCAATCCTGACATCTTTGGCTCGATGATCCAAGCCGTCGCCGAGGACGAGGAGCGCGGCGAGCTGGGGATGCACTACACGAGCGTCCCCAACATTCTGAAGGTGCTGAATCCGCTGTTCCTTGACGACCTGCGTTCCAAGCTGGAAGAGGCGGGTGACAATCCTCGTACGTTGCTAAACCTGCGCAAGCGCATGGCTAAGATCAGGGTCTTCGATCCGGCCTGCGGTTCTGGCAACTTCCTTGTCATAGCCTACAAGGAAATGCGCGCCATCGAGGCTGAGGTCAACAGACGGCGCGGTGAGCCGGATCGGGCATCAGGTATCCCGCTGACGAACTTCCGTGGGATTGAGCTGCGCGACTTCCCGGCGGAGATCGCGCGCCTTGCTCTCGTCATCGCCGAATACCAGTGTGATGTGCTGTACCGGGGGCAGAAGCTGGCATTGGCCGAGTTCTTGCCGCTCCGAAACGAGAACTGGATCACCTGCGGCAACGCGCTACAGCTCGACTGGTTAAGTATTTGCCCGCCGACGGGAACAGGCGTGACGGTGCAGGCCGATGATCTGTTTGGCACGCCGCTAGATCAAGCCGAGATTGACTTCGAGAACGAGGGTGGTGAGACGTACCTCTGTGGCAATCCGCCCTACCTAGGATCGCGCGATCAGAAGGAAGAACAGAAGGCTGATCTGCGGCTTCTATTCGACAAGCGGATCAATAACTGGAAGTCCCTTGACTATGTCGCCGGGTGGTTCTTGAAGGCGACCGACTACTGCACAAACACTAAGTCGATTTCGGCGTTTGTGTCCACCAACTCCATTTGCCAAGGATTACAAGTTCCAGTCCTCTGGCCAGCCATTTTCGGCAGTGGCTGTCAGATTGAATTTGCTCACACATCGTTTCGGTGGACCAATCTTGCAAGTCACAATGCAGGCGTGACCGTAGTCATCGTCGGCATTACGACGCAACCTCGCAGTCCGAGGCGTTTGTTCTCCCTCGACGATACCGGTCAGACCATCGAACGCCAATGCGCACATATCAATGCATATCTTGCGCCGGGCGAAAGTGTCATTGTTGAAAAGGCGAGCCAACCCCTCGACTCACGCAGCGAGATGACCTTCGGGAACATGCCGCTAGATGGAGGTAATTTGCTTCTTTCGCGCGATGAGCGCGACTCGTTGCACCTTACGCCAAGTCAACAAAGCCGCTTCATTCGTCGAATATATGGTTCAGCTGAGTTCATTCGTGGCCTGGAACGTTATTGTCTTTGGATTCAAGATCAACATCTAGCCGAAGCACAAACGATCCAGCCTATTTCTCAGCGCATTCAAAACGTGCACCGCCTAAGACTCAATGGAGGCGCTACTGCCAGGGAGTTGGCCGGACGACCGCACCAATTTCAAAGAACGCTTAGTGGCAAGTACTCGACGCTAATTGTTCCAAGGGTATCTTCTGAAACGCGCGAGTATCTCCCGTGTGGTTATGTGCCAAGCGATGCAGTCGCTTCCGACGCCGTTTGTGCCATGTATGACGCCCCCCTTTGGAACCTCGCCCTGATTGCATCACGCCTGCACATCGTATGGATTGGAGCTGTGTGCGGCAAGATGAAAACCGACTATCGATACTCCAACACTCTAGGATGGAACACTTTTCCAGTCCCGACTTTGACGGAAAAAAACATGGCTGACCTCGCACGCTGTGCCGAGGACATCTTGCTTGCGCGCGAGCATCACTTCCCCGCGACCATCGCAGACCTGTACGACCCCGAGAACATGCCTGCCGATCTGCGCGCGGCTCATGAGCGTAACGACGAAGTGCTGGAGCGCATCTATATCGGCCGGCGTTTTAAGAACGACACTGAGCGGCTCGAAAAGCTGTTTGACCTCTACACCAAGATGACCGCTTCGGCCGCACCGGCCAGGGGAAAGAAGCGAAAAGCCGGAGCCAACGCATGAGCGAGAAGATTAAATCTGTACCGTCCGTTTCCGTTACCTACGCTCGCAACGGCGCATCGGCCAAGGCTAACGCGCTTGGGATGCGGCCCATGCAGGAGCGCGCCTATGAGAAGCGAGGTGAACAATACCTGCTCATCAAGTCGCCGCCCGCATCGGGCAAGAGCCGAGCCCTCATGTTCATCGCGCTGGATAAGTTGCAGAACCAGGGATTGAAGCAGGCCATCATTGTTGTGCCGGAGAAGTCTATCGGTGCCAGCTTCAATGACGAGCCGTTGGCAAAGTACGGCTTCTGGTCCGACTGGCATGTTGAACCCAAGTGGAACCTGTGCAACGCGCCGGGCAACGACAATGGCGGCAAGGTCAAATCCCTGGGTGCATTCCTTGAAAGTGACGACAAGGTATTGGTGTGCACCCACGCCACTTTCCGCTTCGCGGTCGATGCCTATGGTGTGGAGGCATTCGACGAGCGCCTGATCGCCGTCGATGAGTTTCACCATGTTTCAGCCAACCCTGACAACAAGTTGGGCGCGCACTTGGGTCAATTCATCGCGCGCGGCAAGACGCACATCGTCGCGATGACCGGCTCCTATTTCCGCGGCGACGCTGAGGCCGTGCTTGCTCCGGCCGATGAGGCCAAGTTCGACACCGTCACCTACACCTACTACGAACAGCTTAACGGCTACGAGTACCTCAAGCAACTCGACATCGGCTACTTTTTCTACAGCGGCCCCTACGTCGATGACATTCTCAACGTCCTCAATCCAGCCGAGAAGACCATCATCCACATTCCCAACGTCAATTCGCGCGAAAGCACGAAGGACAAGATGCGCGAGGTGGAACACATCATCGAGGCGCTGGGGGAGTGGCAGGGCATCGACGCCGGCACCGGCTTCCAGCTCGTCATGCGCCCCGATGGCCGCATGCTGCGCATTGCTGATCTTGTCGATGACGATGCCAGCAAGCGCGACCGCGTGTCCGCCGCGCTGAAAGACCCGACACAGAAGAACAACCGCGGTCATGTGGACATCATCATCGCGCTTGGCATGGCGAAGGAGGGTTTTGACTGGATTTGGTGCGAACACGCGCTGACAGTGGGCTACCGCGCTAGCCTGACCGAGATCGTGCAGATCATCGGGCGCGCGACTCGCGATGCGCCAGGCAAGACCCGAGCGAGATTCACCAACCTGATCGCCGAGCCGGATGCGACCGAAGCGGCTGTCACTGAGGCTATCAACGATACGTTGAAGGCCATCGCGGCGAGCCTGCTGATGGAGCAGGTGCTTGCCCCGCGCTTCGAGTTCAAACCGAAGAACCCCGACAGTGGTCCGACGCCGGGCTTTGACTACGGCGAGGGTGGCTACGACCCTGATCGCTGCAATATCGGTGTCAATGAGCAGACGGGAGCGTATCAAATCGAGATCAAGGGCCTCGCCGAGCCGAAAAGCAAGGAGGCTGCGCGTATCTGCCAGGAAGACCTAAACGAAGTCATCGCAGCCTTCGTACAGGATAAGTCCACCATCGAGCGTGGCCTGTTCGATGAGGAACTGGTGCCTGAGGAGCTGACGCAGGTTCGCATGGGTAAGATCATCAAGGATAAATACCCTGACCTTGACGCCGAAGATCAGGAGGCCGTGCGCCAGCACGCCATTGCCGCCCTTAACATTACGCAACAAGCCAAGCGCCTTGTCACCGAAGTCGAGGGCGACGGACCGCCAAACACCGCCCTGGTCGATGGCGTGCGCCGCTTTGCGATGGACGTGCGCGAGCTGGATATCGACCTCATCGACCGCATCAACCCGTTCGGGGAAGCCTACGCCATCCTCGCCAAAACCATGAGCGAGGATAGCTTGAAGCAGGTCGCGGCGGCCATCTCGGCCAAACGCACGAGCCTGACGCCAGATGAGGCGAAGGAGATGGCCGTTCGCGCCGTCCAGTTCAAGAAGGAGCGCGGACGCATTCCGGCGCTCGATTCTCAGGATGTGTGGGAGCGACGCATGGCCGAAGGCGCGGCCGCATTCATGCGTTTCAAGGCGGAGGGGCGGTATGAGTAACTCCGATCTTGACGCACTCGCTGCGGAGCTTGCCGATTTCGCACCGCCCGAGGAGAAGGGCGGACGCCCGGCTAGCGAGGAGCGCGTCATCGCAGGCTTCGAGGAAATCCAGCGCTTCACCGAGCAGCACGGGCATGCGCCGCAGCATGGTGAAGACCGTGACATATTCGAGCGTCTTTACGCGGTACGGCTCGACCGCTTGCGCGCGCTCCCGGACTGCCGCGCTCTGCTTGAGCCGTTAGACCATCAGGGCTTGCTTGCCGGGGCGCTGACCGTTGCTGCTTCGGCGAAGCAACCCGTTGACATCAACGACCTGGCTGCCGAGCTGGCGGGCACCGGCGACGCGAACGACATTACGGTCCTGCGTCATGTCCGTACCAGCGCCGACAAGCGCGCTGCTGAGGAGATCGCGGATCGCAAACCCTGCGAGGACTTCGAGGCGTTCAAGCCACTGTTCGAGCGCGTAACGACGGAAGTCAAGATCGGCTTTCGCCAGTCCCAGCCCATAGGCGCGGGCAGCCGCGCGATTGAAGCCGGGGACTTTTTCGTTCTCGATGGCATTACGCTCTACGTCGCCGAGGTCGGCGAGCCGCTGAAGACGACCGCCAGGGAGGTGGACCGCCGCCTGCGCCTCATTTTCTCCAATGGTACCGAGAGCAATCTGCTGCTGCGCTCGCTCCAGCGTGCGTTCTACAACGACCCCGCCGCGCGGCGGCTGGCTTCGCCCGAGAGCGGGCAACTCTCCTTCGGCGGTGAGCTTGAGGCCGATGATGTCGAAAGCGGCACGATCTACGTCCTGCGCTCTCTGTCCGATCATCCGTACGTTGCGCAGCACCGCGACATCATTCATAAGATGGGCGTGACCGGCGGCAGAGTGGAGACGCGCATCGCCAACGCCGAACACGACTCCACCTACCTGCTGGCGAAGGTCGAAGTGGTGGCGACCTACAAGCTCGCGGGCATCAACCGCACCCGGATGGAGAACTTGTTTCACAGACTGTTTGCACCCGCACGGTTGAACATCACCATCAACGACCGCTTCGGTCACCCCGTGCAGCCCGAGGAATGGTTTCTCGTTCCACTGTTCGTCATCGACGAGGCCGTCGCACGCATCAAGGATGGCAGCATCACCGGCTACATCTACGATCCCCAAGCGGCAAAGCTGGTGAAAGCAGAGTAGTTCGAGTTCAAGTTGAAGCCCACCGAAGAGTGGCTGCGACAGCTCCGCTGCACCAGACGAGGAAGCCATCGGACGCTTGGGCGGCGACTAACGGCGAATGGGGGCTGCTATCTGACGGCTGAGAGGTAGGACCAAGACATGAATTTGCCGGTAACATGCTGTAGTTGAACCAACAAGAGGCCAATAATGGAAGACGTTGGAACTGCTATGGCAAAGCTTGCCGGCATTCGCAAAGCTGTTACCGCAGCTTTGGATGAAATGCTCCTGACGCGAGGCCGCGAAAAGGTGCCACGCAGGAGTTTTGACCCGGATTCAGTCGAGCATCATTTCAAGCAGGCTGCGAACCAGATCGAAAAACTGCGCGAATTCCTACCGCAGCTATATGGAGACTTCCAGCAGATCGCCACGGAGCCAACGACGGAAGTAGTCCTGTTGGAAAAGGGTGGGGAGAAGCGGCTTTTCTACGGTCGAGAGCAGGTTGAGAGGCTAGGGCGCGACATTGACCAAGTGCTGGAGATTCGTGCGAACAGCGAGCTTTCACAGCCGGCGGCACAGGATGCCAAAGAACTCAAGCGCGTTTTCATTTCACACGGTCGATCAAACGACTGGCGGGAAGTTCAAGCGTACATCGAGAAGGACATTGGCCTTGCGACGCTGGAACTTGCGCAAGAGCCAAGCGCCGGGCAAACGATCATTGAGAAGCTTGAGAACAACGCTTCTTCCTGCGACAGCGCCGTGATCGTGATGACCGGCGATGACACGGACGACGAAGGCAAGGCTCGTGTGCGCGAGAATGTCATGCACGAGATCGGATATTTTCAAGCCAAGTACGGTCGATCCCGTGTTTGCGTTTTGCACGAAGAGGCCGTGAGCATTCCAACGAACCTGTCCGGCGTAGTCTACGTGCCGTTCCCCAAAGGCAACGTCAGCGCGTCGTTCGGCGTACTTGTTCGTGAGTTGAAGGCCACATACAAGCTGTGAATTTTCGCGTTTTCTGGTCAGGGTATTTTCCGGGGTATCGGCCAAAGTGACGTTTTGAAAACGCAACAAAATCAGTATGTTGCAAGCGCCGTTTATGACTGAGTGGGAGTGAATTGACGTCCTTCGAAGACTATCGCCAGCTATCGAAAAACTGTCGTGACGTGTTGATTTTCAAGTCAATGCGTCGCGGCACCTATCGGCGGCTATCCGCCGGCCAGCAAAAAAGGCTGACGATAAATCTGACGGTAAGAACCGAGGCCGACATTCGCATTCACGATTCAGACTTTTACCGTCCTTGACGGTAAAAGTCTTCTCGGGAAAGCTTGTTTTACACGGCTTTCCGAGCATCAACAGATATCCCGATCCCTGACGCTGTACTAGCAATCTGAAGCCCAAATCCAAGATTTATATAAGGCTTCTGATCCTGCCCGTCGCTGCCATTGTCCTGCGGTGCCGATGAGCGGCCTTTCTCGCGCGCCATCAAGTATTTCGTGATCCACTTGCACAGCAGGTTGGCATGTCGTGCGCGCGAAGCGTCGATACGCGGGCCGGTATCGCTGCGCTACGCGCCGGCGAGACGTGCTTGCAGCGTATCGATCGACGCCGCGACGAACGACGAGAACGCACGAATCCTGGCGGTCTTGCGAAGATCCGGATGAGTCAGCATCCACAGGTCCGTCGCCAGTGCATCGATCCGGCCGCCGATTCGCACCAGATCGCGATCACCGTCGACCAGATAGCACGGCAGCACGACCGCGCCAAGGCCCTCGCGCGCTGCGGCGAGCAGGCCGAGCAATGTATCGACCCGATACGCGCAACGCGTGTCAGCCCCCTGCGCGCACATCCATTGTTCCAGCGAACGGTAGCCCATCTTCGGGTCCGGGCCGATCCATTCCAGATCATCGCCACGTGCGCGCCACGCCGGCGTCGCATAAATGGCTTGCGCGATTGTCCCGATCTGGCGGCCGATCAATGTGCCCGGAGGCGACGACGACGGGCGGATCGCGACATCGGCCTCGCGCTTCGACAGATCGAATACCGTGTTCGACACGGACACCTCAAGCGCGATTTCCGGGTAGGCGCGCCGGAATGCGGCAAACAGCGGCGACAGCAGCCCCGACAGCAGCGTGTCGGTTGTCGTCACGCGGACGGTGCCCAACGGGCGCGCGTCGCGACCGGCCACGCGTCGCTCGATGCCATTGACCTCGTCCTGGATCCTTGCGGCGGCAGCTGCGACATCCTCGCCGTCCGGCGTAGGCACATAACCGGTCCGAGACCGCTCGAACAGCCTGACGCGCAGCCCCGTCTCGATCGCCGACAGTCGGCGGAACACTGTCGCGTGGCTGGTTCCGAGTAGTCGCGCAGCACCTGCGAGCGACCCGGTCCGCGAAACGGCCAGCACCAATCTCAGATCGTCCCATGACATTCGCTGTTCATTCATGCAAACCTCGTTTGCGAAGTTGGCCGGTTCCCGCGCATTTTCGCCGCGTGTACCGTAGCAAGCATATACCGGCCACCGCAGCAGCGAGATCGCCACATCCTTTACACCATCGAGGATCGTCGCAAATGAACACACTGATCGTCCATTGCCACCCGGAAGCACGTTCGTTCAACGCTGCGCTGCGCGACACCGCAGCGCAGGCGATGCGCACGCTCGGCCATGAAATTGACGTGTCGGATCTATACGCAGAAGCCTTCGATCCGGTCGAGGCGCCGCGCCATTACCGGTGCCGCGCGAACGACGACGTTTTTTCCGCGCTGGCCGAGCAGCGCCACGCGAGCGCGCACGACACGCTGCCCGAGGACGTTCGTCGGGAAATCGGCCGGCTCGAGCAGGCCGACCTTGTGATTTTCCAGTTTCCGATCTGGTGGCATGCTGCGCCCGCGATGCTGAAGGGATGGTTCGATCGCGTGTTCGTGAACGGTGGCTTGTACACCGGCAGTCGGCGTTACGATCATGGCCATTTCCGCGGGCGGCGCGCAATTTGTTCGGTCACGACCGGCGCGCCGGCGGCAACATTCGCCCCGGATGGGCGCAGCGGCGACATCGACCTGTTGCTGTGGCCGATCCACTATTCGTTGTACTACATGGGCTACGACGTGTTGAAGCCGGTGCTTGCGCACGGCGTGCAAGACACGCGCGGCGGCTATGCGTATCAGGCCGATGCGCCGTTCATCGCCGAGCTGGCCACGCATCGTGAAAACCTTGCCCGCCGCCTCGCGAACTGGCAGACGGATACGCCGCTCCGCTTTCCCGGATGGGATGACTGGGACGAGCATGGTGTGCTGAAACCCGGGGTCACCGGGTAAGGCGTCGGAGCATGCTTGCCAGTTTCAGCCGCCGTCAAGCGCACGGCGAACCTTGTCGCCGAGGTTGCGCAAACGCTCGACAGGCTCATTGGAAAACACGAATCGAATGTAGTCGTCTCCGTGTTGGCGTCCCCATCCCGCCATGCCTGTCGCGCAGACTCCACGGGCGAACAGGCGTTGCGCCATTTGCTCGCCGGTCAGGCCAAACTCCGAGACGCGCAACAACATCGACCAGCCTCCCGCCGGCATGCCGAATGGCAATCCCGCGAGCGCGTTCGCAATCGTGTCGCGCCGGCGCTCGAGCTCGGCGACATAAGCGGGCAAATCCTGGTTGGAGCGCTCCAGTGCGACGGACACCGCTTCCTGCGCGATGCCGACGGGTACCACGACGTTGGCGAGCGACACGGCAATCAGGTCCGGCATGAGCCAAGCCGGCCCCACGATCCAGCCGACGCGCCAGCCAATCATGCGCAATTCCTTTGAGGCGGCGCCAACCGTTATCGTGCGATCCATCATCCCCGCGTAACCGGCGGGATGGATCACCTTGCGTCCATCGAACAGCAGCCGTTCCATTGCGCTATCGACGATCAGCAGAAGATCGTTGCGCACGCACAGTTCAGCGACGAGCGCCCAGTCTTCGGAATCCAATACGCCGCCGGAGGGCATCGAGGGCGACATCAGAAGCATCGCGCGCGTTCGCGGCCCAATGGCCGTCCGCAGCACCGCGCGGTTCAACTTCCATTCGCCTTCCTGATTAAAGTCGAACGGCACCTGACGCGGCGAGCCACCCGCCAGCCGGATCCGGTTCAACAACCCGGCGTAGGTCGGGTCCGTGACGATCACCTCGTCGCCGACCTCGATGGTGGCGAGCAGCACATTCAGGATGCCGGACAAGCCGCCCGCGGAAATCACGACGTTGTCGGCGGTGTAGGGCACGCCGGACAGCGCCGAGACATGCGCGGCAGCGGTCGCGCGCAATCGATCGTGGCCCACGAACGGCAGATAGGAATTGGCCGAATCGCGCACGACGGACGCCTGGGTTATTGCCAGCACTTCAGCCACTGGCGCGATGTCCGTGTCGAGATTCTCGAGGCGCAACAGGTCGCCGCCCGTGTGGTCGGCCAATGAACCCATTCGATCGACGCCAATACCGGCAATGTGCGCAAGACGTGCTGGGCGATTGCGACTCATGCGATCTCCATTTCGTGATAGATTATAGATAATCTACAAAAAGGATGTTCGCAATGAACTTCAATGTCAAGGAGAATCGTTCGATCGCCGGACAAATCGCGACGTCGCTGGCGGAGCGCATCATCTCGGGCGACATTGCGCCAGGCGAGCGCTTGCGTCAGGACGAACTGGCTATCCAGTTCGAGGCGAGCCACGTGCCCGTGCGCGAGGCCTTCAGACGACTCGAAGCGCAGGGTCTCGTCGTTTCGGAGCCGAGGCGCGGGGTGCGTGTGGCACCGCTTGATCCGCTGGCGGTGCGGGAGGTCGCGAAAATGCGGGCGGCGCTTGAAACGCTCGCGTTGCGCGAGTCCATGCCGGCGTTAGCCGACGCCGGCTTTGCCGACATTGATCGACTGCTCGACGACGAATCGTCCGAGCGCAGCGTGTTGCAACTCGAAGTGCTCAATCAGCGGTTGCATCGCGCGCTGGTCGAGCATTGCGCGATGCCGCGTCTACTCACCGCAATTGACGACCTGCATCGCGCCAGCACACGCCATTTATTCGCTGCGTGGAAACGGCTGGACTGGCAGTCCCAGTCGCATGATGGACACAAGCAGATTGTCGAGGCACTTCGTGTTCGCGATGTCGAAGCGGCCTGCGCGGCGCTCTCCAGCCATATTATTGGTGCGGGTGATGCGCTCGCGGCGGCACTTGAGCGCTGACTGCCGCAACCCGCACGCCAGGTGGGTAACGTGTCCGTATACACAGCCCACGAGTCAACGCGTTCCTTCGACGAAGCGTTGATCGGGATATTCGCCAAGGGGGCGAATGGGGCATGCCCCGGTAACGGATCACGGCATCGAACGATGCGAAATGCCCGGCAGGGGAACCTGCCGGGCATTTTCTATGCCGTGGGCACATGGTCGTCCGATTGACCATAATGGAAGCGTCATCTTCGGCGTATTTCCCATGCTGCCATGACCCAACTGACGCTACCCGGAATCGAAGCGGGCCGGCTGGAGCATCACCTGTTCTTCGCGGTGAAGCCCGATCCGGATACCGCCGCGCGCATCGCGGACCAGGCCGGCCGACTGCAGGCCGAGGTGCCCGTCGAAGGCCGGTTGCAGGACGCCGACCGTTTCCACATCACGTTGCAGTCGCTCGGGCCGTTCATGCAGGTGCCGTCGGGCGTCGCCGCACGTGCGTGCCTGGCGGCGCAACGCATCCACGTGGCGCCGTTCGACGTGACGTTCGACCGGATTCTCAGCTTCAAGGGCCGGCCGGGAAATTTTCCGTGGGTGCTGACCCCGGAGATCGCGCCGGGTGCATTGACTGCGTTCCATCAGAAACTGGTCGACGCGCTCAACTGGGCCGGGTTTCGCGCATCAGGCAGGCATTTCACGCCTCATGTCACGTTGTTGTATAGCGAACACCGATTCCGGCCGCGCGAGATTGCGCCGATTACGTGGCGCGTGCGCGAATTCGTGCTGATCGACAGCTGGTTCGGCAAGACACATCACGAAATCAAAGGGTGCTGGCCGTTGAGCGACGATGGCTTGCAGTAAGGGCGCCGCTCACGGACGGTTCGATCGGTCGATGTCCGCGGCCCGCGCGACGGCACGCAGCGCAACGCCGCGCACGCCCGCGCTCATCGGCAGATCGTCGCGTTCGAGTTCAACGAGATCGAACCAGCGTGCCTCCAGCGCGTCGTCGCCGGCAGCGGGCGTACCGCGCAGCCATCTGCACAGCACCGCGACCATCACGAAATGCTGGCGCACGCGGCCGGCGGCATCGTGATCGAATGAGTCGAGCGCGGTGAGTACGTCGAGCGCTTCGACGTCGAGCGTCGTCTCTTCGGCGATCTCGCGAACGATCGCGTCCGCGATCGGCTCGCCCGGTTCGATCTTGCCGCCGGGGAATCCCCACCGGCCCGCGTCCGGCGGATTCGCGCGCCGCACGAGCAGCACGTCGCGGTCGCGCAGCACGACGCCGATCACGGCAGGAACGGCACGCAGCGGCGATGCGTCGGCGGTCGGGGAGCGTGAGGGTTCGGACATGATCGGGTCTAGGCGCCAGCGGACGCGAACGGGTTGGTGTACCTGCGATTCATCGCACGTCGTTGCTGCGCTGCTCGATTGCATGAATTACGGCGACCATGTCGGACGAGCCGTATCCGGCTTGCTCGGTTTCGCCATAGAGCGCATGGCAGATGTCCAGCAGCGGCGACGCGATCCCGATGCCGCGCGCGGATTCGGCGACGAGCCGCGCGTTCTTCAGCACGTCGGTGATTGCCGCCTGCACGTCGAAGTTCGACGCGACGAGCTTGCCGAGCTTCACGCGCGACACGTCGCTTGCCATCGGGCCGGCGTTCAGCACGTCGGCGAAGCGCCCGAGATCGATGCCGTGGCGTTGCGCGAAATGCGTCGCTTCGGTCAGGCCCGTGACCATCGTGATCAGGAACAGGTTCACGGCGAGTTTCATCGTCAGCGCGGCCGGCACGTCGCCGCACACGAAGCTGTCGCGGCACAGCGGCTTCACGAGCGGGCGGATCGCGTCGACGTCTTCCGGCGCGCCGGCCAGCATCACGACGAGCTGTCCGGCTTCGGCCGGCTTGCGCGAACCCGACACCGGCGATTCGACGTAGCGGCCGGATGCGGCGGCGATTTCGTCGGCGAGCGCGCGCGAGTATTCGGGCGAATTCGTGCCCATGTTCACGATCGCGTGTCCGCCGACGCGTGCGGCGAAATCGGGCGTGCCGCGGGCGAGGACGGTATCGATCGCGGCGTCGTTCGCGAGCATCAGCAGCACGGTGCGGCACGCGTCGAACACGTCGTCGACGCGTTCGACGACTTGCGCGCCGGCATCGCGCAGCGCATCGTCGCTGCCGTGCGATCGGCTCCACACGACGAGCGGCGTGCCGGCCCGCGCGAGGTTGAGTGCCATCGGCGTGCCCATCACGCCGAGGCCGATGAATCCGACTGCCGTTTGCATGTCCGTGCTCCTTCGGGAAAGGGGAGTGCAGCGCGCAGGCGTCAGTATCGCAGCGTTTTCGGACTCGTGCGGGCGCGTGCCGGTGGGGTGCACTGAAGCCGTGCGGATCGCGACCCGGTGGGACGGTGAAACGGCAGATCGAAGGCCGTTCGTTCGGTATTCAGCCCGCGGACTCGTCGCGAGCATGCAAGCCGTGCGAAGCGAGGCCTGTATCCGGTCGGTCCTTGCCGAGTTCGACCAGATACGGCCACGGATAGATACCGCGCGCATGACCGTCGCCGAACAGCAGCCGGATGCCGTAGCCGGCCGCTTCGACACCGTCCAGCATCAGGCCCGGTTGCGCGCGAACGCTGCCGCCGTCGAACCGGATTTTCCTGCACGCGGCGCACGGACAATCGCGGCGCAACCGCGCATAGCCGATGCGTTGCGTAGCGCCATCCGGCCAGCGCAGCGTCAGCGCGCGGGCCGCATGGTCGAGCAGGATCTCGGTCGGCGCGATCATCGTGCGTCTCCTTCGATCTGCGCGATGGCGATCCGCACGGCCTTGCGGACTTCGGGATCGCGATCCTCCAGCGCGTCATGCAATGCGGGCAACGTCGCGGGATCGCGCAGTTCGCCGAGCGCGAGCGCGGCCTCCTTGCGCAGGTTGCTGATCGCATGCGCGAGCAAGGCGACGACGGCCGATGCTGCTGCGGCATCGTGCAACTGTCCGAGCGCGCGCACCGCACGCAATCGCACCTGCCAGTAATCGTCGTCGAGCGCGGCGACGAGCGGCGCACGCGCGGCCGCGATGCGCAGCTTGCCGAGCGTCGCGGCCGCTTCTTCGCGGACCTGCCATTCGGCGTCGCGCAACGCCGCAAGCAATGCGGTCGCGACGGCTGTGTCGCTCGATGCCGCAAATCCGACCGCGCCGACCGCGATGCGTCGTACGTCGGCATGAGCGTCGGCTGTCGCCACGCGGGCGAGCGGCGCGAGCCCGCGAGCGTCCTTGAGCCACCCGAGCACGGCGACGCCTTCCGCCCGCACGGCCGCCGCGTCCGCGTCGAGCGCGCGCAATGCCGGCGCGAACGCGTTGGGGTCGCGCAGTTCACGCAGCCCGCGCAGCACGGCGCCGCGCACGAACGGCTCCGGCCGTTCGGCCCAGCGGCACAGCACGGCACCGGAGGCCACGTCCTTCAGCTCGGACAGGCTTTGTGCAGCGGTCGCGCGTACACCGTCGTCCGGGTCGAGCAGCGCGTGACACAGCGCGTCGACGACGTCGGGCTGTTCCCACGCGCCGAGCACGCGCGCGGCTTCGCCGCGCACGTCGGCCGACGGATCGTCGCGCAGTGCCGCAACGAATGCCGGCACGAGATCGGGATCCTCGAGGTCGGCGAGTTCAAGGAGTGCAAGGCGGCGCACCGGTGCGTCGGGCGAACCGACGCGCGCGACGAGGCCGGCAAGGTCGGGATCGAACGCGCCGGGCAGCGGGAAAGCAGGAGAAGAAGCGGTCATGGGCAATAGGCGGAGCGGTGAGGGGCGCGCGATCAAACGGCGTCGCGCAGGAGCGCGAGGCAGCGGCGCTTGATGTCGACGAACGCGGACTCGGTGGTGCTGTCGTCGGTGCGCGGTCGTGCGAGCGGCACCGGGATGTCGGCGACGATGCGCGCGGGCCGCGGCGACAGCATCAGGATGCGGTCGCCGAGAAACAGCGCTTCCTCGATGTCGTGCGTGACGAACAACACGGTCGTGCCGATGCGCGACCAGATGTCGAGCAGCAGCGTCTGCATCATGCGGCGCGTCTGCGCGTCGAGCGCGCCGAACGGTTCGTCCATCAGCAGGATGCGCGGCCGGTTGATCAGCACGCGGGCAATCTCGACGCGCTGCTGCATGCCGCCGGACAACTGCGCGGGGTAGTGCGCGCCGTAGTCGCCGAGCCCGACGAGTTCGAGCAGCGCGGCGGCTTCGCGGCGGCGCTCGCGCGCAGGCACGCCTTTCATCTTCAGGCCGAATGCGACGTTGTCGATCACGCGCTTCCATGGAAACAGCGTGTGCTGCTGGAACACGAGCCCGCGATCGGGATGCGGGCGGTCGACCGGTTCGCCGTCGACGACGATCTCGCCGTGCGTGGCCTCGACGTGTCCGGCGAGCGCGCCGAGCAGCGTCGACTTTCCGCACCCGGACGGCCCGAGCACGCAGACGAATTCGCCGGGTGCGATGTCGACGTCGAGTGCATCGAGCGCCGCGAAGCGCGCATGCGGCGGCCCGAGTTCGATCGTCAGCGCACGTACGCCGACGCGGCCCGGTGCGGCCGTGGCAAGAGCGGCGGTGGTCATTGCCGGCCTCCACGCGGTGCGTACCACGGCGTGAGCGCCGTGCCGATTCGTTTGACGAGCAGGCTGCTGCCCATCCCGAGCAGGCCGATCAGCGCCATCCCGACGACGATGTCCGGATAGTTCTGCAACGTATAGGACTCCCATGTGAAATAGCCGATGCCGTACTGGCCCGCGATCATCTCGGCCGTGACGAGGCAGAACCACGCCGTGCCCATCCCGATCGACAGCCCCGTGAAGATCGCCGGCGCCGCGCCCGGCAGGATCACTTCCGCGTAGAGTGCGATGCCGCGCGTGCCGAGGCTGCGAGCGGTCGCGACGAGCCGCGGGTCGACGGCTTCGGCGCCGTGCACGGTGTTCAACAGGATCGGGAACAGCGCGCCGACGAACGTGATGAACATCATGCTCAGTTCGGACGACGGAAACATCAGGATCGCGAGCGGAATCCACGCGACGGCCGGAATCGGCCGCAGCACTTCGAGCGGCGGCAGCAGCGTGTCTTCGAGCGCACGATAGCGGCCGATCGCGAGCCCGAGACCGACGCCGGCGAATGCCGCCGCGACGAAGCCGGCGAGTACGCGCGTGATGCTCGCGAACAGGTGCATCGGCAGCTTCGGCGAATGCAGCAGCGACCATAGCGCAGGCCCGACGTCGGCCGGCGCCGGCACGTTCGCGAACGTGACGATGCCGAGCGACAGCCGCCACTGGACGGCCGCCTGCCACAGCGCGACGCACGCGACGAGCGATGCGATTCGCCATGCGCGGCGGCGCAACGAGGTCGGGCGCGCATGCGCGGCGGCATGCGTGGTGCGGGTGTCGCCGGCGCGCGGCGATTCGGAGAGACGGCGTTTGGCAAGCTCGACGGTGGCGGCCATGCGGATATCCGGTGTCGGTGAAGAGGGCGGGGAAGGTTCAGCGCGATGCAAGCGCTTGCGCGGCGCCGGTCTTCGCGGCCGCGTAGTCGACGACCGAACCGGACACCCGCTGTGCGTACGCATCTGCGCTCGTTTTCAGCAGGAATGCGCTCAACGCGCCGTGCGCGTCCTTCACGTACCACGCCTGGTCTGCGAACAGCTTCAGCCCGCTCGCATGGTCGTGCACGAAGACCGCACGCACCTTCGCGGCCGGGCCGAGCTTGCCGAGCGCAGTGAACGCGGCTGCGGGGCTCGCATAGTGACGCACGGGTTCGTCGTCGACCAGCCAGACCTGTGCGACGTCGTTGAAGTCGCGGATCGGCTTGCCCGTCGTCGCGTCGTTCGCGACGAGCGGCTGCTTGCCGTAGTGTTTCAGCGCGGCGTCGTAGTCGAGCCCCGACGCCTTGAAGGCGGCGCGGATATAGCGGTCGTCGATGAAGGTCGCAGGATCGGGCGCGGTGTCGGTCTTCTTCAGCAGCTTGAGCGTGTCGATGGCGGTCGCGACGGCCTGCCGGTATTCGGGCTTCCACGTGAGATCGCGGGTCTGGATGCCGAGCGGCCCGTGATACAGATAGTCGACCGGCGCCTCGATGCCGGTGACCTTTTCGATCAGCAGGCTGTATTTCTCGGGATTCTGCGCAAGCAGGCGGTTCGCTTCGATCGCGGCGCGCAGGTACGCGACGACCACCTCCGGATAGCGCTGCGCGTAGTCCGCGTCGACGAGCGCGCCGTGGAAAGTCGGCGCATGGGTTTGCGCACCGTCGTAGATCTTGCGCGCGATGCCGCGATACGGGAACAGATCGGCAAACGGCACGAAGTCGGCATGCGCGTCGATCTTGCCGGCCTTCAATGCGCTGCCGGCCACTTCGGGCGCCTGCGTGACGATGTTCACGTCGGTATCGGGGTTCCAGCCCTGCGCCTTGATCGCGCGCAGCAGCATCCCGTGCGAGGTCGACGCGAACGGCACCGAGATCGTCTTGCCCTTGAGGTCCGCGAGCGAGCGCACCGGCGAACCGGTCGGCACGACGATCCCGTTGCCGCTGCCTTCGATGCTGCCGTCGAGCACGGTGATGAACACGCTCTTGCGGCCGGCCTTGCGGAACGCCGCACCGTTCAGCGCACCGGGGAAATCGGCCATCGCGCCGAAGTCGAGCTTGCCGGCGACCATCTCGTTGGTCAGCGGTGCGCCGGACGTGAAGTCCTTCCACTGCACGTCGTACTTCACGTCCTGGTACTTGCCGGTGTGCGGCAGATATTTGTCGAGCAGATGCAGCTCGCGAATCAGCAGGCCGCCGGTCGCGCAGTTGATCGTCGTGTCCTGCGTGCCGATCGCGACGCGGATCGTTTCGGCGTGCGCGAGGCCGGCGGCCGACAGCGCGAGCGAGGCGGCGAGGAGGTGGAACATCCGTAGCGTAGGGTTCATGTGTCGTAGGTCCGATGGTGGGGAAGCGGCGCGCCGGGTCAGCGCAGCAGGTACGGGATGTCGACCTTGACCGCGCCGGTCGGGCAGTCGCGTTCGCACGGCATGCAGTACCAGCATTCGTCGAACTGCATGTAGGCCTTGCCCTTGGTCACGTCGATCGCGAGCAGGTCGAGCGGGCACACGTCGACGCAGACGGTGCAGCCCTTGTCGGCGATGCAGCGGTCCTCGTCGATCGTCACGGGCGCGCTGCTGCGCAGAAAGATGTCGTGCGGGGTATGGGACACGGTAAGGCTCCTCGGAATCACAGGGCGGCCGCGAGTGCGGCCGGTTCGCGGATGCGCAGGTGCGCGTAGGCGCTGCGCTCGTCGTCGGCGAGCGGCACGATGTAGGGTTCGACCGGACGCTTCTCGCTGCGCATCGCACCGTCGGCACCTTTGCGCAGCCACGTGTGGCAGAACCATTCCGCGTCGTTGCGATGCGGGAAATCGACGCGATGGTGGTACAGTCCCCAGCGGCTTTCGGTACGGAACAGCGACGCACGCGCAGCCATTTCGGCGCAGTCGCGGATCGCCCGCACTTCGGCGGCACGCATCAGTTCGTGCGGATGGTTCGCCTTGATTTCTTCGATATCCTCAATAATTCCGTCAAAACGTTGCAGGCCGATTTCCATCTTGCGCGTCACCTTCGGCGGTTGCAGGTAATCGTTCACCATGCGGCGCAGCTTGTATTCGACCTGCGCGGGCGCGAGGCCGCGTTCGCGCGTGAGCGGCGCGAGCACGCGGGTGCGCTCGGCCGCGACCTGCGCGTCGTCCACCGGCGCGTGATCGCGTCCGGCCACGTAGTCGGCCGCGTTCTGCCCGGCGAACCAGCCGTACGTGAACGCGCCGAGCATGTAGTTGTGCGGTACGGCCGCCATGTCGCCGGCTGCATAGAGCCCCGGCACGGTCGTTTCCGCGCGGGCGTTCACGTACACGCCGGACGCGCTGTGCCCGCTGCAGAAGCCGATCTCGGAGATGTGCATCTCGACCATCTGCTGCCGGTAGTCGGTGCCGCGCCCCGCATGGAAGCGGCCGCGGCTCGGCCGCTCGTTGGTGTGCAGGATCTGCTCGATGGTCTGGATCGTTTCTTCCGCGAGGTGGTCGAGCTTCAGGAACACCGGGCCGTTGCCGCTTTGCAGTTCCTGGTAGAACTCCCACATCATCTGGCCGCTCCAGTAGTCGCACTCGATGAAGCGTTCGCCCTTGCCGTTCGCGGTGAAGCCGCCGAGCGGGCCCGTCACGTAAGCGCAGGCCGGCCCGTTGTAGTCCTTGATCAGCGGATTGATCTGGAAGCACTCGAGGTTCGCGAGTGCGGCGCCCGCGTGGTAGGCCATCGCGTAGCCGTCGCCCGCATTGGTCGGGTTTTCGTACGTGCCCATCAGGTAGCCGGACGCCGGCAGCCCGAGGCGGCCGGCCGCGCCGCAGCACAGAATCACGGCCTTCGCGCGGATCACGTGAAAATCCGCCGTGCGGCAGTCGAAGCCGAGTACGCCGCTCGCGCGGCCTTGCGCGTCGGTCAGCACGCGCGTCGCGACGATCCGGTTCGTGATCGCGATGCGCGCGCGCTTCAACTGCCGGTACAGCACCTTCTTGATATCGTGTCCTTCCGGCATCGGCAGCACGTACGAGCCCATGTGATGGACCTTCTTCACCGCGTAGTCGCCGGTGCCGTCCTTCTCGAACTTCACCCCCCAGCGGTCGAGCTGTTCGATCGTCGCGAAGCTGTGCGTCGCGTATGCATGCACGGCCTCCTGGTCGACGATCCCGTCGTTGGCGATCGTGATTTCGCGCGTGTACTGTTCGGGCGTCGCATGGCCGGGGATCACCGCGTTGTTCAGTCCGTCCATCCCCATCGAGATCGCGCCGCTGCGCTTCACGTGCGCCTTCTCCAGCAACAGCACGCGCAGCGACGGGTCGCGCTCCTTCGCCTTGATCGCCGCCATCGGGCCGGCCGTGCCGCCGCCGACCACGACGATGTCGTATTCGAGTACATGGGTATTCATCACGGGTTCCTTGCAGGTTGGCGAGTCTTCTGCCGGTCGATGCGCAACCGGTACTGGAAGGCGTCGCCGCGGAAGTAGAGGTATTCGTAGTCGATCGGCGTACCCGACGCGTCGTGCGTGAGCCGCTCGATGCGCAGCACCGGGCTGCTTTCCTCGACGCGCAGCGCGTCGACGATCTCGTCGTCGGCGAGGATCGCGTCGATCGACACGTCGGCGTGGCCGAGCGGCACGCCGCAGTCGTTTTCCAGGATCAGGAAGATGTCGCGGGTCGCGAGATCGGCGCCGGCGAGCCGCTTGCCGAGCGCTTCGGGCACCCACGTCTGTTCGAGCGACACGGGCTCGCGGTTCAAGAGCCGCACGCGGTGGATCTCGACGAGCGGCGCACCTTCCGGCACGTTCAGTTTCGTCGCGAGATGGCGATCGGCCTTGACGGTGCGAAAGCTGCGCAGCTGGTTGACGATCTCGTAGCCCATCGACGACATCGCTTCGGCAAAGCCCTGCAGCGACGTCACGTTCTGGAATGCCTTCGGCTTCGACACGAACGTGCCCTTGCCGTGCAGCTTGAACAGCAGGCCTTCCTTCTGCAGGTCGCCGAGCGCCTGGCGCACCGTGATGCGGCTCACGTCGAACATCGCGCAGAGTTCGTGCTCGGACGGCATCCGGCTGTGCGGCGCATAGGTGCCGTCGAGGATGCGCGCGCGCAGCGTGTCCTTGATCTGCACGTAGAGCGGGGCCGTCGATAGCGGCACGACGTTGGGTGGGGTCATCGGTCAACTTGTTATGACAAGAAGACTGGAGTGTAGTGAGCGGGCTCGCGCGCCCAAACCAACTATTTCTGATTTCGACTTTCCGATTCCGGAAAAGCGGGGTGGGGTTCCGTGGACCGAATGATGGGGGCCGATGCCGGGCGGCACGTCGATCGGTCCCCCTGGCCGCTTGCCACGCGCGGAAATCGGCCGACAATCGGAAATTCGCGGCTGGCGTGCCGCGCGTGTCGATTTCCCGATGTGTCGTTCGTCGTATCGATGTCGACCGGATGGCGTCGCCGCGCCCGTGCGCGAACGCTGCCCGGTTCCCCGTCGATGGCTGCTGGACAGAGAAAGGAGCTACCGGATGCCGGATTCCCGATACCGTTGGGTGATCGTCGCCGCGGGCGGCCTGCTGAGCTGCATCGCGATCGGCGCGATGTTTTCGCTGCCGGTGTTCCTGCGGGCCGTCGCGCGCGACACGGGGTGGTCGATGACCGGCATTTCGGCCGCGATGACGCTCGGCTTCATCGCGATGGCGTTCGCGAGCATCGCGTGGGGCAGCCTGTCGGACCGGATCGGCACGCGCGCGGTGGTCGCGACGGGCGCGGTGCTGCTGGCGGCGAGTCTCGCGCTCGCGAGCCGTGCGCCGTCGCTGCTCGCGTTCCAGCTGATTTTCGGACTGGGTGTCGGCAGTGCCGCCGCCGCGGTGTTCGCGCCGATGATGGCGTGCGTGACGGGCTGGTTCGACACGCACCGCAGCCTCGCGGTGTCGCTGGTGTCGGCCGGCATGGGGATGGCGCCGATGACGATGTCGCCGCTTGCCGCGTGGCTCGTGTCACGCGAAGACTGGCGCGCGTCGATGCTGACGATCGCCGTGCTGGCGGCCGCCGTGATGATCCCGGCGTCGCTGCTCGTACGCCGCCCGCCGGCGCTCGACCGCCCGCCTGCCGAACCGGTGGCGGCCGGTGCGCCCGCGCCGCTGTCGGTCGGCAACGCGCTGCGCTCGCCGCAGTTCGTCGTGCTGTTGCTGACCAATTTCTTCTGCTGCGCGACGCACTCCGGGCCGATCTTCCATACGGTCAGCTATGCGGTGACCTGCGGGATTCCGCTGATCGCCGCGGTGTCGATCTACAGCGTCGAAGGGCTCGCGGGGCTGGGCGGGCGGATCGCATTCGGGCTGCTCGGCGACCGTTTCGGCGCGAAGCGCATGCTGGCGGCCGGGTTGCTCGCGCAGGCGCTGGGCGCGCTCGGCTACTACTTCGTGCGCACGCTCGACGGGTTCTACGCGGTCGCGATGCTGTTCGGCTTCATTTATGCGGGCGTGATGCCGCTGTATTCGGTGCTCGCCCGCGAGAATTTTCCGCTGCGGATGATGGGCACCGTGATCGGCGGCAGCGCGATGGCCGGCAGCCTCGGGATGGCGGCGGGGCCCGTCGCGGGCGGCCTGATCGTCGATGCGCTCGGCAGCTACGGCTGGCTGTACATCGGATCGTTCGTGATCGGCATCGCCGCGTTCGCCGTGGCGATGATGTTCAGGCCGTTTCCGAAGGCGCCGTCGCAAACGGTTGCCGTGTGACCGGGCAGGATCACAAAGGCGGTGTCGGCAGCGAAACGAACGTCGATTTGCAAGGATACGAAATAAAAAAACGGGGGCGGACGCTGCCGGTCCGAAATGACACCAAACCCGCGCGGAGCCTGCTGCGGCGCAGCAGAGCGGCAAATCGCGTCGATCGGCACGCATGCGCGGCGATTCGGCCCCTAAAAAACACAATATCGAGCATACCTTCGAAGAGCCTGTCATCCGCGCGTCACCCTGCTAGAATTCGGCTGCCGCATTGTTCCGATTGACTGATGAGATTGCTTGACGCACTGGTCGAACAACGTATCGCCGCCGCCGCCGCGCGGGGCGAGTTCGACGACTTGCCGGGTGCTGGCGCGCCGCAGGCGCTGGACGACGACCTGCTCGTACCCGAGGAGGTGCGGGTGGCCAACCGTATCCTGAAGAACGCGGGTTTCGTGCCGCCGGCCGTCGAGCAACTGCGCGCGCTGCGCAATCTGCAGGACGAACTGCAGGCGGTCAGCGACCGGGCCGCGCGTTGCCGGCTGCAGGCGAAGATCCTCGCGCTCGACATGGCGCTCGAATCGCTGCGCGGCGGCCCGATGGTGATGCCGCGCGACTATTGCCGGCGCATCGCCGAACGTCTGTGCGAACGCGGGCTCGACGAAGTGTCGGCCGAAGCGGGGCCGATGTGAGCGCCGACGCGCTGCACCCCGCGGCAACCGAATCCGTCGCGCCTTCTCCTGTTTCCGAAGCCTCGCCCGTGTCGGCGCGCGATCTGCATTTCATGCGTCTCGCGCAGGCTGCCGCCGAAGAGGCGCGCGCGGCCGGCGAAGTGCCGGTCGGCGCGGTGCTCGTGCGCGGTGACGAAGTGATCGCGCGCGGCTTCAACCATCCGATCGGCGGGCACGACCCGTCGGCTCATGCGGAAATGGCCGCGCTGCGCATGGCCGCGCAGCATCTGCAGAATTACCGGATGCCCGGCTGCGAGCTGTACGTGACGCTCGAGCCGTGCCTGATGTGCGCGGGCGCGATCATGCATGCGCGCATCGCGCGCGTGGTGTACGGCGCCGCCGATCCGAAGACGGGTGCGTGCGGCAGCGTGATCGACGCGTTCGCCAATCCGCAGCTCAACCACCATACCGACGTGACCGGCGGCGTGCTCGCCGACGAGTGCGGCGCCGCGCTGAAGTCGTTCTTCGGGGAGCGCCGCCGCGCGCTGCGCGAAGCGCGGCTGGCCCGCGACGCGGCATCCGGCGCGTCATAAGCGCATCGCCTCGCGCAGCGGCCGGCTTCCGTGAGCGTCGCTGCGATCCCGGCCCGTGAACCGGAGACGGTTCGGACCCTCTAAGCAGGTTTGACGACCCGATACCTTTCGCCATGTCCTTCCAGCCCGCCGCGTCCTACACCATCCGCCTGCTGGCGCCCTCCGGTTATCCGCACGATCCCGATGCGATCAATCGCGCGCTCGAACGCCTGAGCGGTGCGCAGCATCGCATCGAGAACATCGAGGCGACGCAGCGCCGCTTTCAGCGTTTCGGCGGCACCGACGGCGAGCGGGCGGGGGACCTGAACCGCCTGGCGGATCCCGAGCGGCCGCTGCCGGACATCGCGCTCGCGGTGCGCGGCGGCTACGGCGCGGCGCGCATCCTGCACGGGCTCGACTATCTCGGGCTCGAGCGTCGCCTGCGCGACCAGCCGATCGCGCTCGTCGGCCACAGCGATTTCACCGCGATCCAGCTCGCGCTGTATGCGAAGGCGCGCATCAAGACCTTCGGCGGCCCGATGCTGTCGGCCGACTTCGGCGCCGAAACGCCGAGCGACTTCACGATGCAGCACTTCTGGCAGACGCTGTCGCAGCCGACCACGACGATCGTCGCCGAAGCGCCGCAGGTGCAGACCGTGAACGTGACGGGCACGCTGTGGGGCGGCAACCTCGCGATCCTCGCGTCGCTCGTCGGCACGCCGTACATGCCCGATATCGAAGGCGGCATCCTGTTCATCGAGGACGTCAACGAACAGCCGTTCCGGATCGAGCGGATGATCTATCAGCTGCACCTGTCGGGGCTGCTCGCGCGCCAGCAGGCGCTCGTGCTCGGCCAGTTCACCGGTGCGCGGCCGTTCGAATACGACAACGGCTACGACATGCAGGCGATGATCGACCAGGTGCGCTCGGTGGTCGGCATTCCGGTCGTCACGGGGCTGCAGTTCGGTCACGTGCCCGACCTGCTGACGCTGCCGTTCGGCGCGAAGGCGCAGCTCGTCGCGAATGCGCACGGCTTCCGGCTGACGCTGTCGGACTATCCGCATCTCGGCTGAGCCGGCCGGATGCGACGGTCGGGTACGATCGGAAGGCGGGATTTCCCGCCTTTTTCTTTAAGTAAATGCGCAACTAACGGTCTGGATTTTTCGTCGACACCGATCGAGTCGGCACCGTGTCACGCACCATTTTTGTCAACAAAACGACCGTGAGGGTATACGCCGTGATCGGCCGTGGGCAAGCCTGAGAGGCTTGATATGCATGGATTCGGAGCGGCACGCACCGATTCGGTACATCGAAACGCACGCCGATTGTGCGCATTTCGAGAAAAGAATTGTTGACAATCTTTATGTCCGTTCTAGGATGAGGACCATCACGCGATGCAGATCATGAACGAGCCCGATTCCCACCCGTCCGGCGCAGCCGGTCCCGAAGCGATCGCCGAGCGGATCCGTACCGCGATCCTCGAGCATCGGCTCGCGCCCGGCGCGAAGCTGACGGAAGCGCAGCTTTGCGACGTGTTCGGCGTGAAGCGCGGGCCGATCCGGCAGGCGCTCGCGCAGCTCGCGGCCGACAAGCTGGTCGATCTCGAGCCGAACCGCGGCGCGTTCGTCGCGAGCCCGACGCTGCAGGACGTGCACGAGGTGTTCGAAATGCGCCGGATCGTCGAGCTGGCCGTCGTCGAGCGGCTCGCGACGGGCCCGGGCGCGAAGCGGCTGAAGGGCGTCGCCGCGCTGATCGACAAGGAACGCCGTGCGTTCGAGCGGCACGACTTCGCGGCATGGATCCGCCTGTCGGGCGAATTCCATACGGCGCTCGCGGCGCTGACGGGCAATGCGACGCTCTGCGAGTGCCTCGACGGGCTCGTCGCACGCTCGACGCTGATGTCGGCGCTGTACGAATCGCACGGGCGCAGCCCGTGCTCGTGCGACGACCACGACGAGATCCTGACCGCGCTGGAAGCGGGAGATCCGAAGCGGGCGGTGACGCTGATGGCGCACCACCTGCAGCATGTCGAACTGAAGATGCTGGATCGGCCCGCGCAAGGGCAGGTCGATTTGCGCGAAGTGTTCGGCGGCGCCTGAGCGGCGACGCGAACCCGGCCGCGCGCCACAGAACGAGAGCAATGCAGGCCGGCGGTATCTGCCGCCGGCTGCCAGTCCGACTCCGGGCGACGATCCGGAGCGATATCGATGACGGTGGAGCGGCTGTCCGGCCGCGTCAAGGAGAAGTCATGGCTCAGTTCAGTGTCGCGCACGACAGCGCGTATCCGGCGGAAGAAGGCGGCGAGGGCAGCGATCCCACGTTGCCGGACGGCTATAGCAGACGTTTGTATAACGAAGATTTGGCACCCCTAAAAAATCAGACGTGGGGTTCGTACAACATCTTCGCGTTCTGGATGTCGGATGTGCACAGCGTCGGCGGCTATGTGTTCGCGGGCAGCCTGTTCGCACTCGGGCTGACGAGCTGGCAGGTGCTGATCGCGCTGATCGTCGGCATCACGATCGTGAACCGGCTGTGCAACCTGATCGCGCGGCCGAGCCAGCAGATCGGCGTGCCGTATCCGGTCGCCTGCCGTGCGACGTTCGGCGTGCTCGGCGCGAACGTGCCGGCCGTGCTCCGCGGGTTGATCGCGATCGCGTGGTACGGCATCCAGACCTATCTCGCGTCCAGCGCGCTCGTGATCGTCGTGCTGAAGTTCTTTCCGCAATGGATGCCGTACGCCGACGTCCATCGCTACGGCTTTCTCGGGCTGTCGGCGATCGGCTGGGCCGGCTTCATGCTGCTGTGGGTGCTGCAGGCGTTCGTGTTCTGGAACGGGATGGAGACGATCAAGAAGTTCATCGACTTCGCGGGCCCGGCCGTCTACGTCGTGATGTTCATCCTGGCCGGCTACATGGTGTGGCGCGCGGGCTGGCGCAACATCGGCATCAACCTCGGCGGCGTCAAGTATCACGGCGCGGAAGTGATCCCGGTGATGATCACGGCCGTGTCGCTCGTCGTGTCGTACTTCTCCGGGCCGATGCTGAATTTCGGCGACTTCTCGCGCTACTGCCGCTCGTTCGGCGAAGTGAAGCGCGGCAACTTCTGGGGGTTGCCCGTCAACTTCCTCGCGTTCTCGCTCGTCACGGTGATCACGACGGCCGCGACGCTGCCGGTGTTCGGCGAACTCATCACCGATCCAGTCGAGACGGTCGGTCGCATCGACCATCCGACCGCCGTGATCCTCGGCGCGCTGACCTTCACGATCGCGACGATCGGCATCAACATCGTCGCGAACTTCGTGTCGCCGGCGTTCGACTTCTCGAACGTCGCGCCGCGGCTGATCAGCTGGCGCGCGGGCGGGATGCTCGCGGCCGTCGCATCGATCTTCATCACGCCGTGGAACCTGTTCAACAACCCGGCGGTGATCCACTACACGCTCGACGTGCTCGGCGCGTTCATCGGTCCGCTGTACGGCGTGCTGGTCGCCGACTTCTACCTCGTCAAGCGCGGCCGGCTCGTGCGCGACGATCTCTACACGATGTCGGAGCGCGGCGCGTACTGGTACACGGGCGGCGTGAACCGCCGCGCGCTCGCGGCGCTGTTGCCGGCCGCGGTGATCGCGATCGTTTGCGTGATGGTGCCGGGCTGGCAGGCCGCCGCGAACTTCTCGTGGTTCATCGGCGCGGGGCTCGGCTTCCTGTTCTACCGGCTGCTCGTGAACGCGAAGGCCTGAGGAGCGCGCGATGAAGATCAAGCTGATCAATCCGAATACGACGCAGCGGATGACCGACGCGATGGGGCGTTGCGCGCGCGAAGTCGCGGCCGCGGGCACGGAAGTCGTCGCCGTGAGCCCGCCGATGGGGCCGCCGTCGATCGAAGGGTATTACGACGAGGCGCTCGCGACGCCGGGGCTCCTGGCCGAGATCGTGCACGGCGAGCGCGAAGGTGTCGATGCCTACGTGATCGCGTGTTTCGGCGACCCGGGCCTATATGCGGCGCGCGAGGTCGCGCGCGGGCCGGTGATCGGAATCGCCGAGGCGGCGATGCACGCGGCCAGCGTGCTCGCGCCGGGCTTCTCGGTCGTCACGACGCTGGCGCGCACGTGCGGGATGGCGTGGCATCTTGCCGAGCGCTACGGGATGAAGCGGTTCTGCCGCAACGTGCGCGCGACCGACGTGGCCGTGCTCGAGCTCGACCGGCCCGGCTCGGCCGCGCGGCGCATCATCGTCGACGAATGCCGGCGCGCGCTCGACGAGGACGGCGCCGACGCGATCGTGCTCGGCTGCGCCGGGATGGCCGAGTTCGCGCACGAGATCGAGCAGCAGATCGGCGCGCCGGTGGTCGAGGGCGTCACGGCGGCCGTCAAGTGGGCCGAGGCGCTCGTGTCGCTGCGGCTCGCGACCGCGAAGCGCGGCGACTACGCGCGGCCGCTGCCTAAGCGCTACGACGGCGAATTCGCGCGGTTCAGCCCGCCGGACGACCTGCCGGCGGCCGTCGCCACGGCCCGCAGCGGGGTTGCCGCACCGGAACCGGTCCCGAATTTGCCGCAACCGCACATACACTCCGTCTGACATGCACTATCTGCGCCGCTGTATGGGCGCGTATGAACCTTTTCGCTACACTGGGCCGTCATCGCATCGGCCCGCACGGCGTCCCTCCGGCACCCGCGCGGGCTGATGCGAACCCATTATTTCAGCAAGCTTTCGCCGCACTTCGAACCATGTCACTCGATCCCAACTATCCTCGCGACCTGATCGGCTACGGCCGCCATCCCGTGCAGGCGAACTGGCCGGGGCGCGCCCGCGTCGCCGTGCAGTTCGTCCTCAACTACGAGGAGGGCGGCGAGAACTGCGTGCTGCACGGCGATCCGGGCTCCGAGCAGTTCCTGTCCGAAATCGTCGGCGCGGCCGCGTATCCGGATCGGCACATGAGCATGGAATCGATCTACGAATACGGTTCGCGGGCCGGCGTGTGGCGCATCCTGCGCGAATTCGAGAAGCGCGGGCTGCCGCTGACGGTGTTCGGGGTCGGCATGGCGATCGAACGCCATCCGGAACTCGCACGCGCATTCGTCGAGCTCGGTCATGAAATCGCATGCCACGGCTGGCGCTGGATCCACTATCAGAGCATGACGCCCGAGCTCGAAGCTGAGCACATGCGTCTCGGGATGGAAGCGATCGAACGCGTGACGGGCGAGCGTCCGCTCGGCTGGTACACCGGCCGCGACAGTCCCAACACGCACCGTCTCGTCGCGGAATACGGCGGCTTCCTGTACGACTCCGACAATTACGGCGACGACCTGCCGTTCTGGATGAACGTCGAAGTATCGGGCGGCGGCACGTCGCCGCAGCTGATCGTGCCGTACACGCTCGACACGAACGACATGCGTTTCGCGACGCCGCAGGGTTTCAACACCGGCGACCACTTCTTCGACTACCTGCGCGACGCATTCGACGTGCTGTACGCGGAAGGCGACGAAGCGCCGAAGATGCTGTCGATCGGCATGCACTGCCGGCTGCTGGGCCGGCCGGGCCGTTTCCGCGGGATGCAGCGTTTCCTCGATCACATCGAAAAGCACGATCGCGTATGGGTGACGCGTCGTGTCGATATTGCGCGTCATTGGCGTGAACATCATCCGTATCAGCCCAATCATCGAAACGAAGGGAAAGCATGAAGGCGATGCGTTACACGTTGGATCAACTGAACACGATGGCGCCGAGCGCATTCGTCGCGGCGCTGTCCGGGATCTTCGAACATTCGCCGTGGGTGGCCGAGATCGCCGCGGGCGAGCGGCCGTTCGCGAATATCGACGCGCTGCACAAGACGATGTCGGGCGCGGTGGAGGCGAGCGGCGAAGTGCGCCAGCTCGCGCTGATCAACGCTCACCCGGAGCTGGCCGGCAAGGCCGCCGTGCGCGGCGAACTGACGGCCGAGTCGACGCGCGAGCAGAGCGGCGCGGGCCTCGACCAGTGCACGCAGGAAGAGTTCGACAAGCTGCTGACGCTGAACCGCACGTATCGCGAGAAGTTCGGCTTCCCGTTCATCCTCGCGGTGCGCGGCTATGACCGGCACGGCATCATCGCGAACTTCGAGGCGCGCGTGAATCATTCTCGCACCGAGGAACTGCGCACGAGCCTCGACCAGATCTACCGGATCGCGCGCTTCCGCCTCGATGACCTGATCGACGCCTGACACCGCAATACGGCCTGCTGCGTGGCAGCGGCCTGACCGCCTCACTGAAACAAGGAAACATCATGGCTGTTCCGCTTCTCGATCCGAACGCACCCGATTTCACGCGGCGCTACGTGAACCTCGCCGACCCGCGTCTCGGTGCGCAGGCGCTCGAGGCCAGCGACGACTTCTTCGCGCCGAAGGACCGGATGCTGAACCCCGAGCCGGCGGTATTCATCCCCGGCAAGTACGACGACCACGGCAAGTGGATGGACGGCTGGGAGACGCGCCGCAAGCGCACGACGGGCTACGACTGGTGCATCGTCAAGCTCGCGCGCCCGGGCGTGATCAAGGGCTTCGACATCGACACGAGCCACTTCACCGGCAATTTCCCGCCGGCCGCGTCGATCGAGGCCGCGTACGTGGCCGACGGCGCGCCGACGCACGCGACCGAATGGGTCGAGATCGTGCCGTCGACGACGCTGCAGGGCAACAGCCATCACTACGTCGAAGCGAGCGACGCCCGTGCGTTCACGCACCTGCGCGTGAACATCTATCCGGACGGCGGCATCGCGCGCCTGCGCGTGTACGGCCAGCCGCAGCTCGACTGGGCCGGCGCGAGCGCGACCGAGCAGTTCGATCTCGCGGCGATGGAAAACGGCGGCTACGTGGTGGCGGCGAACAACCAGCACTTCGGCGTCGCATCGAACCTGCTGCTGCCGGGCCGCGGCGTGAACATGGGCGACGGCTGGGAAACCCGCCGCCGCCGCGAACCGGGCAACGACTGGGCGATCATCGCGCTGGCGCGGCCGGGCGTGATCCGCAAGATCGAAGTCGATACGGCGTTCTTCAAGGGCAACTACCCGGATCGCTGCTCGATCCAGGCCGCGTACGTGTCGGGCGGCACCGACAGCTCGCTGATCACGCAGTCGATGTTCTGGCCGGTGCTGCTCGGCGAACAGAAGCTGCAGATGGACAAGCAGCACTACTTCGAACAGGAAATCGCAGCGCTGGGCCCGGTGACCCACGTGCGCTTGAACATCATTCCGGACGGCGGCGTATCGCGCCTGCGTCTGTGGGGGACGCTCGACCAATGAAGACGCTTGCAATCGAACCGCTGACCAAGGAAGCGTTCGCGCCGTTCGGCGACGTGATCGAAACGGAAGGCGCGAAGCAGATTCCGATCAACCTCGGCACGACGATCCGCTTTCACGATCTCGCGACAGTCGACGTGACCGACGAAGACGGCCGCACGCTCGTGAACCTGTTCCGCGGCCAGCCGCGCACGCTGCCGTTCGAGGTGAAGATGCTCGAGCGTCATCCGCTCGGCAGCCAGGCGTTCGTGCCGCTGAACGACCAGCCGTATCTCGTCGTCGTCGCGCCGGCGGGCGAGCTCGATCCGTCGAAGATCCGCGCGTTCGTGACGAGCGGGTGGCAAGGCGTGAACTACGCGAAGGGCGTGTGGCATCACCCGCTGATCGCGCTGGGCGGCGTCAGCGACTTCATCGTTGTCGATCGCGGCGGCGACGGGCTGAACCTGAACGAGCAGGATCTGCAGGAGTCGCTGTGGCTCACCGACGAAGCGCTGCATGCGTTGACGGCCTGAGTTATCGGCTCGCGTAGCCGTTCTCCGTTCGACGAAACCCGCGCACGATGCGCGGGTTTTTTTCATGCGTCGTCGCGCCGGGCGTTCGCGCGACGCTTGCGGGTGTCGTGCTGGCCGCTGCTGCCGCGGCGCCGCTCGGTGACAGGCGCATGCTGTGCCGTCAACGCGGCGATCCAGTCGATGAACACGCGCAGCTTCGCGCTGACGTGCCGGTTCGGCGGGTAGGCCACGTACATCGGCATCGGATCGAGCCGCCAGTGCTCGAACAGCGGCACCAGCTCGCCGCGCGCGCGGTGCCGCTCGGCCATGTAGTCGGGCAGCCACAGGATGCCGAGGCCAGCGAGGCCGGCCTCGACGTACGCGTTGCCGTCGTCGACCGCCAGCACGTAGCGCCCGCGCACGTTGACGCGCTCGCCGTCGTGTTCCATCGCATATGGCAGCGCCTTGCCGGTACGCGCCCAAAGAAAACCCACGATCCGGTGATGCGTGTCCTCGAGTTCCGCCGGATGCGACGGCGTGCCGGCGCGCGCCAGATAGTCGGGCGATGCGTAGACGCCGAGCCGCAGGTCGCCGACCTTGCGCGCGACCAGCGCTTGGTCGGTCGGCTCGCCGCCGCGCACGACGCAGTCGACGTTCTCGCCGATCACGTCCACCACGCGGTCGCTCACGCCCATGTCGAGCTGGATGTCCGGATAGCGCGCGTGGAACGCGGGCAGCGCCGGGATCAGGATCAGCCGCGCGAACGGGCTGGGCACGTCGACGCGCAGCCGTCCGCGCGGGGATGCGGACGCGCCGGACAGGCTCGTCTCGGCATCGTCCATGTCGGCGAGCAGCCGCACCACGCGCTCGTAGTAGGCGGCGCCGTCGGCCGTGACGACGACCTTGCGCGTCGTGCGGTTGAACAGCCTCACGCGCAGTCGCGCTTCCAGTTGCTGCACCAGCTGCGTCACGCTGGTCCGGCTCATGTGCAGCGTCTCGGCCGCCTTCGTGAAACTGCCGGTTTCCACCACGCGGGCGAACGCCTGCATCGCGTCGAATCGATCCATCGGGTGTGTGCTCCGCGTCGCTCGGAAATTGTTTGGGTTTCGCAAACAGTGCTGGACACGATTGCCTGTTTATCGGTCGGGCAGCGGTCCTTAAAGTGCCTTCATCGTTGATACCGGGGCGGTTGGCCCCAAGGATGAATGGAGGATCGGCATGACGAAGCGTAGCGTAGTTTTCCCGCCCGGGCGCCGGGCGCTGTACGAGCGCAACCGGTATTCGCCGGCGGTGAAGTCGAACGGCTTCCTGTTCGTGTCCGGGCAGGTCGGCAGTTGCGACGACGGTTCGCCGGAACCGGCGCTCGACACGCAGGTGCGGCGTGCGTTCGAGAACCTGAACGCGGTGCTGCACGCAGCCGGCTGTACGTTCGACGACGTGGTCGACGTGACGGTATTTCTCGTCGATCCCGAAGCGACGTTCGAGCGGATCTGGCAGATCGTTCCGGAGTACTGGGGCGACGCACCGCATCCGACGCTGACCGCCGTCGGCGTGACCTGGCTGTACGGTTTCCAGTTCGAGATCAAGGCGATCGCGCGGATGCCGGAGACGGTCGACGGGTGAGCGGGGCCCGACGGGCTGATTGCGTGCCGTGTTGGCATGCGCCACGGCGAGAGGGGCGTCCTCCGTTCATCCGCGCGATGCAGCCGCGCGGCGATCGGCACCGCATTGCGCCGTGTCGCCATGCCGAAGCTGCACACGAGGATTGCGGGTGGGGCGCTCACGCGTTCATCACGCCGGCGCCGGCCATCGCACGTGCTATCGTGCCCGCATTGCCACCCCACGACGTCCATGCCGGATGATTCCCGCCGATGAGCCAGCCTGAAAACGACCTTGCGACCCTGTTGCGCACGATGCAACCCGAGCTGCATCCGGGCGCGTACGCATTCGTATCGCTGCCGAACGGCATCGACGTTTCGTTATCCGAAACGGTCGCCACGTTCCAGGAAGCCGAAGGACTGACGGTGATCGTCAGCGAGGAAACGGCGGCCCGCCGCGGCTGGCCTGTGCTGTTTCGCGCCGCGTGGATCACGCTGACCGTGCATTCCGACCTGCAGGCGGTCGGGTTGACGGCCGCGTTCGCGCAGGCGCTCGGCGCGGCCGGCATCAGCTGCAACGTGATGGCGGCCGCGTGCCACGATCACATCTTCGTCGCATTCGGCGACGGTGCGCGCGCGCTCGACACACTGGTCGCGCTGCAGCGCGACGCGTCGCGCGACTGACGCACGCATTCGCCGCACGCAAAAAAAACGGGCCCGTTTCCGGGCCCGCGAACGGAGAGGATCGCGCCGGCAAACAACCTCCGGCGCACGGTGGCTTACTTGTTCGCGCCACCCTCGAACCAGGCGGCGAGCTTCACGCGCTCGTCGTCGGTCATGTGCGTGACGTTGCCGATCGGCATCGCCTTCAGGCGCACGGCCTGTTCATAGATGCGCTGCGCGTTCTTCGACACTTCGTCCGGCGTATCGAACATCACGCCGGCAGGCGCGCTGCCCATCAGCGTCGGCTTGGCCGAGTGGCACTCGACGCAGCGCTGCTGCAGGACCGGCATGATGTCGGCGATCACGACCTTCGGCGCGTTGGCGGCTTGCGCTTCCGGTGCGACCGGCTTCGGCATCGTCCATACCAGTGCGCCGGACAGCAGGGCGACGCCGCCGATCGGCAGGTACCACAGCTGCTTGCCGCGGTGACGCATCACGAAGAACTGACGGATCAGCGCGCCGGCCAGCATGATCATCACGAGCACGACCCAGTTGAGCTTGTTCGTGTAGGTCATCGCATAGTGGTTCGACAGCATCGCGAACACGACGGGCAGCGTGAAATACGTGTTGTGCACCGAGCGTTGCTTGCCGCGCTTGCCGTAGATCGGGTTCGGCTCTTCGCCCTTGAGCATCTTGTCGACCATCTTGCGCTGGCCGGGGATGATCACGAAGAACACGTTCGCCGACATGATCGTCGCGAGCATCGCACCGACGATCAGGTACGCCGCACGGCCCGAGAAGATGTGGCAGGCGAGGTATGCGGCGACGACGACGTAGATGCCGACGCAGATACCGAGCACGCGATCGTTGGTGCCGAGGATGCGGCACAGCGAGTCGTAGACGATCCAGCCGGCCGCGAGGAAGCCGAGCGCGGATGCGACGGCGACCACCGGGCCCATGTCGAGCACGCTCTTGTCGATCAGGTAGGTGTTCGGCGCGAGCAGGTACAGCACGAAGAACAGCGAGAACCCCGACAGCCAGGTCGTGTACGACGGCCACTTCGACCAGTGCAGGTCATCCGGCATTTCCGGCGGGGCGACCGTGTACTTCTGCATGTTGTAGAAACCGCCGCCGTGGACGTGCCACAGTTCGCCGAACACGCCGCGCTTGCGCTGGTTCGGGTCGGTCGGCGGTTTCAGGCTGTTGTCGAGCGCGACGAAATAGAAGGACTCGCCGATCCACGCAATGGCGACGATGACGTGCAGCCATCGCAGCGCGAGGTTCAGCCAGTCGGTGATGAAGCCTTCCATGAAACTCCTCCAGACTCAGATCGTTGTCTTTGATGCGGGCAGCCGATGCGTATGTCAGCTGCCGCGATAGGTGCTGTACGACCACGGCGACACGAGCAGCGGCACGTGGTAGTGCGATGCGGTGTCGGCGATGCCGAAGCGCAGCACGACGCGATCGACGAAACGCGGTTCGGGAACCTTCACGCCGAGCGACGCGAAGTAGTCGCCGGCGTGGAATACGAGTTCGTATTCGCCGGCGGCGAGTGCCGCGCCTTCGAGCAGGGGGGCGTCGCAGCGGCCGTCGCTATTGGTCAGCACGGTCTTGATCGCGCGGCGCGATTCGCCGTCCAGCGCGTAGAGGTCCACCTTGATGGCGGCGCCGGGACGACCGTGCGCCGTATCGAGTACGTGGGTAGTGAGCTTTCCCATTCGCAATTGTCCTTGTGTGAATGCGAGGTTCGGCGGCGACTCGATCCATGACTGTGCGGCGGATCGAGGCTCCACGTCACGTGGCTACATACCCGTCGGCGAAATTGAAGCGAGCGCCGTGCAGGCATTGTAAAAAGGTTCCCCGCGTAAATACGGGCGCGATATCAAAGATAATGCGCCGCGCATGAACCGCTGTCGACGGCGTGCCGGAAGCGGCCGGCGACCCGTGCTTCGCGCGGCCGGCGGCCCGTCGCGCGGCGTACCATATCGAAACCGTGAAGCGCGGTATTGCGGATCGCGCATTGTGCGCGGCGCGCGCTTGGGCGATCCTGCCGCCGTGCGCGTCGGGCAGTGTCCGGTGCGTACCCCGAAGACGGCGAGCACGCCGGGTAACCGGGCCAGCGCGTTCGAACGGACGCAGGCACCGGGGCGTGCCGCGAATCAGCGTTCGAACGGCTTTGTGATGGTCTCCGGGAGCGGCTCCCGGGGGCAGAACGACGCGGAGAACGCATGAACCTCGAGCAGCACGCCGGCGCACGCGCGCCGCACCCATCCTCATCCCGCCCGAAAACCCTGCTGGTCAGGCACGCCGACGTGCTCGTGACCATGGACGACACGCGTCGCGAACTGCGCGATGCGGGGCTCTACATCGAAGACAACCGGATCGTCGCGGTCGGCCCGAGCGCCGAGCTGCCCGACACCGCCGACGAGGTGCTCGACCTGCGCGGCCACCTCGTGATCCCGGGGCTCGTGAACACCCACCATCACATGTACCAGAGCCTCACGCGCGCGGTGCCGGCCGCGCAGAACGCCGAGCTGTTCGGCTGGCTCACGAACCTGTACCGGATCTGGGCGCACCTGACGCCCGAAATGATCGAGGTGTCGACGCTCACCGCGATGGCCGAACTGCTGCAGTCGGGCTGCACGACGTCGAGCGATCATCTGTACATCTATCCGAACGGCAGCCGGCTCGACGACAGCATCGGCGCCGCGCAGCGGATCGGCATGCGCTTTCACGCAAGCCGCGGCGCGATGAGCGTCGGCCAGCGCGACGGCGGCCTGCCGCCCGATTCGGTCGTCGAGCGTGAACCCGACATCCTGCGTGACGCGCAGCGCCTGATCGAGACCTATCACGACGAAGGCCGTTACGCGATGCTGCGCGTGGTCGTCGCGCCGTGCTCGCCCTTCTCGGTGAGCCGCGAGCTGATGCGCGACGCCGCCGTGCTCGCGCGCGAATACGGCGTGTCGTTGCACACGCAC
Source organism: Burkholderia sp. IDO3 (assembly GCF_003366075.1). Taxonomy (NCBI): domain Bacteria; kingdom Pseudomonadati; phylum Pseudomonadota; class Betaproteobacteria; order Burkholderiales; family Burkholderiaceae; genus Burkholderia; species Burkholderia sp. IDO3. The sequence goes on along the minus strand of NZ_CP028963.1, from coordinate 2,175,102 downwards.
CTGGCGGAGAACGTGAACGACATCGCGTACAGCCGCGAGAAATTCGGGATGACGCCGGCCGAATACGCGGAAGACCTCGGCTGGGTCGGTCATGACGTGTGGCACGCGCACTGCGTGCAGCTCGACGATGCGGGCATCGGCCTGTTCGCGCGCACCGGCACCGGCGTCGCGCACTGCCCGTGCTCGAACATGCGGCTTGCGTCCGGCATCGCGCCGGTGAAGAAGATGCGTCTGGCAGGCGTGCCGGTCGGTCTCGGTGTCGACGGCTCCGCGTCGAACGACGGCGCGCAGATGGTCGCGGAAGTGCGCCAGGCGCTGTTGCTGCAGCGGGTCGGCTTCGGGCCCGATGCGATGACCGCGCGCGAGGCGCTCGAGATCGCGACGCTCGGCGGCGCGAAGGTGCTGAACCGCGACGACATCGGTGCGCTGAAGCCCGGCATGGCTGCCGACTTCGCCGCGTTCGACCTGCGCCAGCCGTTGTTCGCGGGCGCGCTGCACGATCCGGTGGCGGCGCTCGTGTTCTGCGCGCCGTCGCAGACGGCGTACACGGTGGTGAACGGGAAGGTGGTGGTGCGGGAAGGGCGGCTCGCGACGCTCGATCTGCCGCCCGTCATCGAGCGTCATAACGCGCTTGCGCACGCGCTCGTGGAGGCGTCGCGCTGACGCGCCGGGGCGGAGGTCGCGCCGCGCGCTGCCGAACCGGGCGCGCGGCCGCCGCGCCGCGTCACGCGATGCCGCGCCACGCCGTAACGGCGTGGCCGGCGCGCGTCGTGCGTGATTACGGCTCGATCAGCGTGCGGGTGGCTTCGGCGACGAGGCCGCGCAGCCAGCGCACTTCGTCGGAGTAGTGGCAGCGTTCGTGCCACAGCTGGTAGTACTGCATCGGCGGGAAGTCGAGCGGCGCCGGCACGACCGACAGCGGCAGGAACTTCGCGTAGTGATCGGCGAACAGGCGCGTCGTCGTGAAGATCAGGTCCGACTTCACGAGTACGTACGGCGCGAGGTTGAAGTACGGCAGCGTGACGACCACGTGACGCTTGAGCCGTTCGCGCGCGAGATGCACGTCGATCGCGCCGCGCTGGCCGACCGAGTACGGCGTCGGCGCGAGGTGCGGCGCGTTCAGGTACTGGTCGAGCGTCAGCCCGCCGCGCTTCGCGAACGGGTGCGTGTTGCTCATCAGGCAGACGATTTCATCGACGAACAGGTTCGACAGGTGCAGCTGCTCCGGCGGCTCGGGCCAGTTGCCGACGACGATGTCGAGCTTGCCGTCTTCCAGCGCGAGTTCGTAGTCGAAGGCGGGGCCGAGCGAATGGAATTCGAGCGTCGCATTCGGCGCCGCCTGGCGGAAGCGTTCGACGACGGTCGGCACGAACAGCACGTTCAGGTAGTCGGGGCAGCCGATCCGGTAGCAGCGGATCGACGTGGCCGGGTCGAAATTGTGCTGCTGGAACTTGATCCGCTCGATTTCGCGCAGCGCGTTCTGTACCGGCTCGAGCAGGCGCAGCCCGTATTCGGTCGGAACCATGCCGGACTTGCCGCGCACGAGCAGCGGGTCGCCGGTGATGTCGCGCAGGCGCCGCAGCGCGGCGCTGATCGCCGGTTGCGACTGGTTCAGTTTGACGGCCGCGCGCGTGACGCTGCGCTCCATCAACAAGGTGTGCAAGACGCGCAAGAGGTACGTGTCGATCGCCTCGCGTTGCTGACTCATGGTATCTCCGTTTTATATGTCCGGGCTGATCGAGGGGCAGGTGGGGTATATCGTTTTTAATATGAACCGGAGCCAGCGTCAAGGGATGGATACCCGCAGACCCCCGCCGGTCGGGCCTCGACGAGGGGCCGGAACGGGGCGAAATGCAGGTGGGCACGGCACCGCGCGGATGCGCATTGCACGCATCCGGCGATCATGGCGCCGCGTGCGCTGCGCTGCGCGTCAGTCGTCGATGCGCATGCCGACTTTCAGCGTGACCTGCCAGTGGATGACCTGGTCGCCTTCGATGTGGCCGCGCGTTTCGGTCACCTCGAACCAGTGCAGGTTGTGCAGCGTCTTGCCGGCTTTCGAAATCGCGTTGCGGATGGCGTCGTCGCACGATTGCTTCGACGAGCCGGTCAGTTCGATCAGCTTGTAGACGTGGTCGCTCATGATGCGCTCCCTGGGGTGTCGGTATGTGCGGCCGGCGCAAGCCGCGGGCCGAAGCGGCGCCGCGCGTGTCCGGCTTCTTGAGTGATAGGTATGATGGGCGGCAAGTGCAACCCCAATTGGAGGCGAGGAACATCGTGGAAGTCGGATTTTGCGGACCGGGATTGATGGGCGCGCCGATGATTCGGCATTTGCTGGCGGCGGGCCACCGGGTCAGCGTATGGAACCGCACGCGTGAAAAGGCCGAGGCGCTCGCGCGGGATGGCGCGCAGGTGGTCGACACGCCGCGCGAACTGGCCGGGCGCGTCGAAACCGTCTTCGTATGCGTGCTCGACGCGCGTGCGGTCGGCGACGTCGCGTTCGGCGAGAACGGGCTCTTCGCCGGCGACGCGGCCGGGCGCCGCGTGCGGCGCATCGTCGATCATTCGAGCATTCCGCCCGCCGCGACGCGCGACTATGCGGCGCGCGCAGCCGCGCTCGGCGCGGGCTGGATCGATGCGCCGGTGTCGGGCGGCGTGCCCGGCGCGCAGGCCGGCACGCTCGCGGTGATGGCCGGCGGCGGTGCGGCCGACCTCGACGCGGTCAGGCCGCTGATCGACACCTATGCGTCACGCATCACGCACATGGGCGAAGCGGGGGCGGGCCAGACCGCGAAGCTGTGCAACCAGGCGATCGTCACCGCGACGGTGACGGCGATTGCCGAGGCCGTCGGCCTCGCACAGGCGAGCGGGATCGACGCCGCGCGGCTGGCCGAAGCGCTGGCCGGCGGATGGGCGGATTCGGTGCTGCTGCAGACGTTCGTGCCGCGCATGACGTCGGGCGGCCATCCGCCGATCGGCGCGCTCGCCACGTTCCAGAAGGATGTCGACGCGATCGCCGACGCGGCGCGCGAAACGGGTGCGGTGATGCCGGTGTCGGCCACGGTGCAGCAGGTGCTGCGGCTGGGCGCCGCGCAAGGGCTGGCGGGTGCCGATTTCGCCGCATTCATCGACATCGTGCGGCCCGGCCACGCTCGCGCGGCAGCGCAGTGACGACGAAGCGGGAAGCCTGAATGACCGATGGGCCGCTCGCGGGCGGCCCATCGCATCGGTGTCGGTTCAGCCGAGGGAGCGCGGTGTCGTGTCGCCGGCGTTCTGGCGTCCGAGCCCGCCGCGCAGGCTCGCCTTCGTGCCTGCACCAAATTCGGGCAGGATGCGCGCGCGGGCGCGGCTCGCGAAGACCAGGAAGCCGAAGCCGTTCGCCTCGTACCAGTACCCGCCGTTCTCGAGGCCGTCGAGCGGCTGCTCGAGCGCGTTGGCGATCGATTCGATGCAACGCTTGCGCAGTTCGGCGATGGCCGGATAGGGCGGCTGTGCGCCGCGCACGCTGCACAGGAGCACGTCGAGTCCGGGCAGCACGTGCGCGTAGAGGACGGGCTCGTCCTGCGCACGGGCGCGGGCAATCTTGGTGTCGAGCTGTGCGAACGGCTTGGAGTGGCGCAATACCGCGAGGAACGACTCCTGGCCATCCTGCTGCGCGCGTCGACGTTTTTTCGGGAAGGACATAAACACTCGCCTCAAAAACAATTGCAAGAAATGCGGCACTTTCATGCGACCCACTCCCGGCTATGTACGCCGCATGTCGATCCTTTATAGCACACGAAAATGCTGCACTCGTGTGCGGTACGACGATCAATGTCTCCCGTCGACCCGCTTGCCACGATGATCGACACAGCCAGCGTCTTGGCGCCCGTACTGTCGTTTAGTCTCCATCATAGACCTGCTTTTCCCGCGCGTGCATTCGCGCGTCACAAAAAAGTGGGATAAGCCGCGCGCGGCGATGCGCGGCACGCGTCCATGAAAAAGGCCCGCACGTGGCGGGCCTGGCGGATGCAGCGTGGCGCGGTGCTCAGCGTTGCTTGAGCGAATCGCGGATTTCGCGCAGCAGCACGGTGTCTTCCGGCGTCGCGGCCGGCGCGGCTTCTTCCGGCTTGCGCAGCTTGTTGATGAATTTCACCATCAGGAAAATGATGAACGCGAGAATGATGAAGTTGATCGCCACCGTGATGAACGAGCCGTAGCCGAACGCGGCGACGCCCGCGGCCTGCAGGTCCTTGAACGAATCGGGGTTGCCCTTGAACGTCGGGGGAATGGTGCCGAGCAGAACGAACTTGTTCGAGAAATCCAGGCCGCCGGTCAGCACGCCGATGACCGGCATGATGAGGTCTTTCACGACCGAGTCGACGATCTTCGAGAATGCGCCGCCGATGATCACGCCGACGGCGAGATCCATCACATTGCCCTTGACGGCAAACTCCTTGAATTCCTTGATTATGCTCATAAGCGGCTTTCTCCTGGTTGGGCGAGGGGAGGCGTGCCGCGACGCGCAGGGCTGCGAAACGTCGGATGGGATCGGGGGCACGCCGATGGTCGCATGATAACGAACGTACCCCATTGCCGGTAGCCCATCTTGAAATGATTGACAAATTCGGCGGGCCGGCGCGAGTGAAAATGAAAGGAAGCGCGGTGTAGGCCGCGGGCGTCGCGCCATGCGTCGACGCCCGCGTTCGTGATGCTCAACTGTTGTCGTCGGTCCAGCCGTCGTCGTTGCTGCCGAGATCGACACCGCCGCCGCCGTTGCCGTCGCTCCAGCTGGCGTCGTCGCCGCGGCCGAGGTCGAAGCCCTGGCCGTTGTCCTGCCGCCGGCGCGGGTCGTCGACGATCACGTCGCGCTCGACCACGCGCTCGCGGCCGCCCGACATCGCTTCGCCGAGCAGCACGCCGGTCAGCAGCCCGCCCATGCCGCCGCCGAAGCCGCCGCCTTGCTGAACCACGACGGTCGGCTGCTGTTGCGGCGGGTACGGTTGCTGCTGATACGGCTGGCCTTGCATGCCGGTGACGCGATCGGCTTCCTGCGCGTACACCGAGCCGTTGCCGTTCTGCTGCGCGCTCGGGTCGGGGCGTCCTTCGACGCGCGCCTTCACGCTCGCGTGACGTTGTTCGAGTTCGTCGATGCGATACGGCGGCACCGGATTCTTGCCGTTCGCCAGCGCTTCGACGAGCCCGCGCGCATCGGTCTCGATGCCTTCGAGCTCGCCCGTGAGCGCGGCGGCGCCGGCCGCGGTCGACAGCCGCGCATCGAGCTTGAGCGGGCGGATGTCGTTGAGCACGTCGGTGGCGCGCTTCAGTTGCGAGCGGCGTTCGTCGTCCGCGCGACTGTCGTCGGCCGAGCGCGCGCGGCGCAGCGTCCAGCGCAGCACGAGCGCGACGATCGCGATGAGCAGCGCGAGGCCGATCCACATGCCGGTCGACGGGCCGTGTTTGGCGACCGGCGCGGCCGGCGCGAGCGACGATTGCAGCGAGCCGGACTGGGTGGCCGACGGCGCGTTGCCGCTCGTGCGTGCAGCGTCCGCGCGGATGCGCGATTCCGTTTGGGCGAAGTGCGACGCGTCGGTGAAACGCAATTGCGGATCGAGCGATTTCGCGCGCTGCAGCTGCGTCAGTGCGTCGGACGCGCGGCCTTCGCGGTCCAGCACCTGCGCGTACAGGTAGCGCGCATGCGCGTTGTTCGGATGGGCGTCGATGACTTGCGAGAGCTGCGTGTCGGCGTTCTGCCAGTCACGCTGTGCGATCGACTGCTCGACTTGCTGCAGCGACGGTACCGCAAATGCGGCGGACGACAGCAACATCAGCGAAAAGCCGAGTGCGGCGAGAGATTTCTTCATGGTCGAACCGGGCGCGCGCGCCCGTCTCCTGACGATCGGTGCGCGCCGCGAACCCGGTCGGGCCGCGGCGCGGTTGCCGTTACTGCGCGGGCGTGTCGAGCTGCTTCTTCAGCGCGGCGAGGCGATCCTCGACCGACGGGCCCTTGTTCAGCGCGGCGAGCTTGTCGTCGAGCGCCTTGCCGCTCGACGTGTCGGCCGAATTCAGGCGGGCGTCCGAGCGCGCGTTCTGCAGCGCGACCTTGTCTTCCAGCTTCTGGAAGTCTTCGGACAGGTTCTTGCCGCCGATGCCGCCCAGCGCGCTGGCCGCGACGTCCTTCGCCTGCGCGATTTCCTGTTTGGCCTGCAGGATGTTCGAGCGTGCGTTCAGGTCGTTGCGGCGCTGACGCATGTCGGCGATCTGCCCCTTCAGCTTGTCGACCGACGGTTCGAGCGTGGTCAGCTCGGCCGCGAGCGCATCGCGTTCGGCTTCCGCATTCGACTGCGCGGCGAGCGCCTCGCGTGCGAGCGCTTCGTCGCCGGACTGCAGTGCGCGCTTCGCGCCGTCTTCGTACTTCTTTACCTTGTCGTCGGCCGCATCGCGCTTGCTGCGCTGGGTCGCGACCTGTGCTTCGATTTCGATCAGCGAATTCTCGGCACGGCCGATGCTGTCGTCGAGCTCCCGCACGATCTGCCGTGCGTCGCGCGACGGATCCTGTACCGAGTCGGCCGCATCGTTCAGCAGGCCTTTGATCGTGCGCGAAACAGAGTCGAAAAGCGACATGAAATCCTCCGTGGTTGAAAAACGCCGCGTCAGCGCGGCAGTGCTCGCCGCGGACCGGTTGCGGTCCGCCAGAGCCGGCGGATATTACACCGCCGGCCCCTTAAATACGGCTTAAGCGCCGAAGTTCAAGCAGCGTGCGTGCGCGTCGTTCCGACCTTTCGCATTTGAAAGGAAGGCCGCCGGCACGCATGGGGTGCGTGTCCATGATAGGTCGAGGATGCCGCCAATACGTTCCGCAATTCACGATCGTGCGGGAATTTTTACAAAAAATCGCGAAGCCGATCGGTCGATTTCATTAAAATGCGCTGTCACGTCGCGGGAACGGATCGCCGCGCGGCGGGGTCTGTCGACGTGACAGTTGCCGCGATGCACCCACTCTGATTCATCCGCTTGCATTTCCGCATGCATCCGAGGGCGCCATGTACGCCCGCCATTCCGACATGCCAATCATCAAACGACCGTCTTCTTCTTCCGACCGGAAAGAACCCCACTACACGTTGCGCCGTTCGCCTTCGGGAGCCTATTACCCCGATGACGACAACGGCGACAACGACCGTCGCACGCCGCGCAGCGGAGGCGGGGGCAGTGGCCGCCGCTCGTTCGGCTCGCGCGTCGCTTTGTGGTTCGTCGGCCTGTTCGCGACGCTCGCCGTCGTCGGCGCGCTGATCGTCGGCTACGCGCTCGTCGTGATGGCGCCGCAGCTGCCGTCGCTCGATGCGCTGACCAACTACCAGCCGAAGGTGCCGCTGCGGGTGTTCACGGCCGACCACGTGCTGATCGGCGAGTTCGGCGAAGAGCGCCGCAGCCTCGTGCGCTTCCAGGACATTCCCGACGTGATGAAGAAGGCGGTGCTCGCGATCGAGGACTACCGCTTCTACGAACACGGCGGCGTCGACTTCGTCGGCATCCTGCGCGCGGGCGTGGCCGACCTGCTGCACGGCGGCGCGCGCCAGGGCGCGAGCACGATCACGATGCAGGTCGCGCGCAACTTCTTCCTGTCGAGCGAAAAGACCTACACGCGCAAGATCTACGAGATGCTGCTCGCGTACAAGATCGAGAAGGCGCTGACGAAGGACCAGATCCTCGAGCTGTACATGAACCAGATTTATCTGGGGCAGCGCTCGTACGGTTTCGCGGCCGCCGCGCGCGTGTATTTCGGCAAGGACCTGAAGGACATCACGCTCGCGGAAGCGGCGATGCTCGCGGGGCTGCCGAAGGCGCCGTCCGCGTATAACCCGGTCGTCAATCCGAAACGCGCGAAGGTGCGCCAGGAATACATCCTGAAGCGCATGCTCGAGATCGGCTACATCACGCAGCCGCAATATGACGAGGCGGTGAAGGAAGAGATCCACGTGCGCACGCCGGGCAACCAGTACGCGGTGCACGGCGAGTACGTCGCCGAGATGGTGCGGCAGATGATGTACCAGCAGTACAAGGACGAAACCTATACGCGCGGGCTGACCGTCACGACGACGATCAACTCGGCCGACCAGGAAGCGGCGTACCAGGCCGTGCGTCGCGGCATTCTCGACTACGAGCGCCGCCACGGCTATCGCGGGCCGGAAGGCTCGATCAACCTGCCGGCGGCCGGCGACGACCGCGACGAGGCGATCGACGACGCGCTCGCCGATCACCCGGACAACGGCGACCTGCAGTCGGCCGTCGTGCTGACGGCGTCGCCGAACGCGGTCGACGTGCAGTTCGTCGGCGGCGCGACGACGACGATCGGCGCGGCCGGGCTGCGCTTCGTGTCGGCCGCGCTGAGCCCGCGTGCGAACGCGACGCTGCGGATCAAGCCGGGTTCGATCGTGCGCGTGACGAAGGACGGCAAGACGGGCTGGCAGGTCGTGCAGCTGCCGCAGGTCGAGGGCGCGCTCGTCGCGCTCGCACCGCAGGACGGTGCGATCCGCTCGCTCGTCGGCGGCTTCGACTTCAACAAGAGCAAGTTCAACCACGTGACGCAGGCGTGGCGCCAGCCGGGTTCGTCGTTCAAGCCGTTCATCTATTCGGCATCGCTCGACAAGGGGCTCGGGCCGGCGACGATCATCAACGATGCGCCGCTGTACTTCCCGCCGAGCGTGCCGGGCGGCACCGCGTGGGAGCCGAAGGACGACGACCAGCCGGACGGCCCGATGACGATGCGCACCGGCCTGCAGCGCTCGAAGAACCTCGTGTCGATCCGGATCCTCGCATCGATCGGCACGCAGTATGCGCAGCAGTACGTCACGCAGCGCTTCGGCTTCGATCCGGCGAAGACGCCGCCTTACCTGCCGATGGCGCTCGGCGCGGGTCTCGTGACGCCGCTGCAGCTCGCGACCGGTTACGCGGTATTCGCGAACGGCGGCTACAAGGTCGATCCGTACCTGATCGCCGAAGTCGACGACGCGCGCGGCCAGCCGCTGCAGAAGTCGCAGCCGGTGGTCGCGGGCGGCACGGCGCCGCGCACGATCGAAGGCCGCAACGCGTACGTGATGAACAGCCTGCTGCACACGGTCGCGACGGCCGGCACCGGTGCGGGCACCAACGCGCTCGGCCGCGGCGACCTGCAGGGCAAGACGGGTACGACCAACGATGCGAAGGACGGTTGGTTCGCCGGCTACCAGCAGTCGCTCGTCGCGGTCGCGTGGATGGGCTTCGATCAGCCGAAGAGCCTGGGCAGCCGCGAATTCGGCGCGCAGCTCGCGCTGCCGATCTGGGTGAACTACATGCGCACCGCGCTGAACGGCGTGCCCGAGCAGCAGATGCCGATGCCGGACGGCCTGACGACGATCGACGGCGAGCTGTACTACGCCGATCGCACGCCGGGCAACGGCTTCGTCGCGAGCGTCGACATCAACCCGGCCGCGAACGCGATCAGCGCGAACGATGCGCTCGGCTCGGCCGGCGCGGCGGGCCTCGCACCGCCGCCCGTCACGCCGCAGGAGAAGCAGCAGATCATGGACATGTTCGAGAGCAAGTAAGCGGTACTCGGATGTTTCGCATGCGACGGGCGCCTTCGGGCGCCCGTTTTTTTATGCGGCGTCGAATGAAAGCCGTGTCGTGCGACTCAGAACGATGCGCAGGCCGGCACGATGGTGATGCCGACCGACTGCTGCCGGAAGCGCTCGACGTACGCGTGCCGGATCGCCTGGAGCCGCGCGCGCGTATCGGCCGTATCGTCGGCGACGATACGGACCACGAAGCCCGTTTCCCGGATGGTCCGGCCGGTGGCGCGATCGCGCCATTGGCCGCGGGTGTCCCAGACCGTGAAGCCGTCCGGAAAGCGTGGCGTGACGACGTCGGCAAGGAAGGCGGTGCGTTCCTCGTCGGTGACGGGGCCGCGTCCGGCGATATCGCGCCCGAACAGCAGGTCGGCCTGCAACATGCGATGCGCGTCGGGCTGCGTGCAGGCGAGCGGGGCGACAGTGTTGGCGACGGGCGAGGGCGGGGCCGCGCAACCGGCGAGCAGCGCGATCGCGGCAGCGCCGATGATCTGCCGCGAGCGCTGCCGCCACGCGGCGGGACGCGCGTTCGGTGGCGGAATCTGCCTATTTCGCGTCCGGCGCCCTTCGCGCGCGCAAAACGCTGCGCGTTCAACCACTTGCGTGTTTGTCCGGCGGGTTATCAACAGGGCTGTCAACATAAACTGGGGATAACCCTGAGTGCTTCGCGGGAGGTCAGCGCTGCAGTTTCGCGTGCGCGAGATGCATGCCGAGCGTGGCGGGGTCGGTGTTGGTGCCCGACAGCAGCACGCCGACCCGCTTGCCCTGCAGCGTTTCGCGCAGCGGGCCGAGCAGCGCCGCGAGCGCCGCCGCGCACGCCGGTTCGACCGACAGCTTCAGGTGCGAGAACAGGAACAGCATCGCCGCGCGCAGCGCGTCGTCGGACACCGTGACGATGCGGTCGACATGACGTCGGCACAGCTGGTAGCTGTATTCCTCGGTATGCGGCGCCATCAGCGAATCGGCGATGGTCTGCATCGCGCTCATCTTGATCGTGTGATTGGCCGCGAAGCTGCGGCTCATCGCGTCGGCGCCTTCGGGTTCGACGCCGTACACGTGCACGCGCGGATTCGCGAGCCGCAGCGCGGTCGCCATGCCGGCCGCGAGCCCGCCGCCGCCGATCGGCACGATCACGGCGTCGAGATCGGGCGTCTGCGTCGCCCATTCGTAGCCGAGCGTCGCGGTGCCGAGAATCGTGTGATAGCCGTTGAACGGATGGATGAAGAAGCGGCCTTCCTCGGCCTCGATCCGCCGCACGAGGTCGAATGCCTGCGACGCGCTGCCGGCGAGCACGACTTCCGCGCGGTACTGCTTGCACTGCGCGATGCGCGTCGGGCTCGCGGTGTGAAACATCACGACCTTCGCGCTGCTGCCGAGCCGCATCGCCGCATACGCGACGGCGGCCGCATGATTGCCGGCCGACACGCAGGTGACGCCGGCGTTCTTGCGCGCTTCGTCGAGTGCGAGCAGATGCGTGAACGCGCCGCGCGCCTTGAAGCTGCCGCTCGCCTGCAGCAGCTCGAACTTGAAATTGACGTGCGTGCCTTCGAGGGACGGCAGGTCGGCGCGCTCGAACACGGGCGTGCGGGCGACCCACGGCGACAATGCGAAATGCTGCGCGGCGATTTCGTCGAGCGTCGGAATCGGCTCGCCGTCGATCGTCGTATGGGCTGTGCCCTGTTGTTCAGTCGACATGACGTGGCGTGTGGCGCGAGTGAGCCGGCCCGCTCGCGCAGGCCGGCGTGGGCGGGCGGTCAGTGTGCGTCGACCGACATGCTGCGGATGAACTTGCGCAGGAACTGCTCGCAGCCCGCGAGCTGCGCGAGCTCGACATACTCGTTCGGCTTGTGCGCCTGTTCGATGTTGCCCGGCCCGCAGACGATGCTCGGAATGCCCGCGCGTTCGAACAGGCCGGCCTCGGTGCCGTAGGCGACCTTGCGCTTGTCCTGGTCGGCCGTCAGCGCGCGCACGAGCTGTGTGATCGCGGCCTGTTCGGTTGCGTCGAGCCCCGGCGCCGCGGCGATCTTCGAGAACTCGATCGCGGCGTTCGGATGCTCGCGCTGCATCTGCGGCAGCAGCGTTTCCCGCGCATACGCTTCGATGCGCGTGAAGATCTGCTCGGGATCGAGCGTCGGCAGGTTGCGGAACTCGAAGTCGAACCGGCATTCGGCCGGCACCGTATTGATCGCGTTGCCGCCCTGGATCGTGCTCGTCTGCGCGGTCGTGAACGGGACGTCGTACAGGTCGTCGAACGGGCCTTCGGCGCGGAAGCGGTCGGCGATGTCGCGGATGTGGCAGATGAGGCGCGCCGCATATTCGATCGCGTTCAGCCCCTTCGGCGTCAGCGACGAGTGCGCCGCGTGGCCGCGCACGCAGCAGCGGTACGCGTTGATGCCCTTGTGCGCGATGATCGGGCGCATGCTGGTCGGCTCGCCGACGATGCAGCCGGACGGCTTCACGCCGCGCTCGACGAGATCGGCGATCAGCAGCGGCGCGCCGGCGCAGCCGATTTCCTCGTCGTAGGACAGCGCGAAATGAATCGGCTGCGCGAGCTTCGTCGCCTGCATCTCGGGCAGCAGCGCGAGCGCCGTGCCGATGAAACCCTTCATGTCGCACGTGCCGCGGCCGTACAGGCGGCCGTCGCGCAGTTCTGGCGCGAACGGGTTGCTGTCCCACTGCTGGCCGTCGACCGGCACGACGTCGGTATGCCCCGACAGCACGATGCCGCCGTCGGTCGAGCCGTCGTGCGCGGGCACCGTCGCGAACAGGTTCGCCCAGCCTTCGCGCGGATCGTGCGTGAGCGTCGACACGATGCCCTTCGCGGCCAGCGCGTCGCGCACCGTTTCGATCAGGCCGAGGTTCGGCACGCGGCTCGTCGTGTCCATCGATACCAACTGCTTGATCCAGGGCAGGCCGACGAGCGAAGCGTCGCCTTGGTCGGCGGCGGGCGGGGCCGTCGCGTCGAGAGTGGACATGGCAAAACTCCGTCAGAGGAATGGGAAAATCATACTCAAAAACGCGCCGGCCCGCCTTCGCCCGGCGCAGTGCGGTGCAGCATCGCCGCGCGCCGTCAGCGCGCCGCGCTGGTCGCGCCCGGACGCGGCGCGAGCGCGCGCAGTGTTTCCTTGATCGTCGACACGCGGATCGCGAGATCGGGCGAGCGCGTCTCGATGCGCAGCTTGTCCTGGCCCGCGAGCTTGATGTGCCGGTGTTTCTGCACCATCTCGATGATCCGCATCGGGTCGATCGGCGGGTTCGGTTCGAACTGCAGCCCGATCGCGATCTCGCTCGCGTCGATCTTGACGATGCCGAGCGGCTTCGCCGCCAGCCGCAACCGGTGCGTTTCGACGAGCGCGTGCGCCTGCGGCGGCAGCTTGCCGAAGCGGTCGATCAGTTCTTCCTGGATGCCGTCGATCGCGTCGCCGTGCTCGCAGTTCGCGAGACGCTTGTACAGCGACAGCCGCTCCTGCACGTCCACGCAGTAGTCGGCCGGCAGGATCGCGGGCGCATGCAGGTTGATTTCCGTCGTCGCGGCGAGCGGGGCGGTGAGGTCGGGCTCCTTGCCGTTCTTCAGCGCCTTCACCGCGTCGTTGAGCATGTCGGTGTAAAGCTGGAAGCCGATCTCGTGGATCTCGCCCGACTGCTTGTCGCCGAGCACCTCGCCGGTGCCGCGGATCTCGAGGTCGTGCATCGCGAGATAGAAGCCCGAACCGAGTTCCTCCATCTGCTGGATCGCCTCGAGCCGGCGCTGCGCCTGCTTGGTCAGCGCCTGCGGATCGTGGACCAGCAGATACGCATAGGCCTGGTGGTGCGAACGGCCGACGCGGCCGCGCAGCTGGTGGAGCTGCGCGAGGCCGAACTTGTCCGCGCGGTGCATGATGATCGTGTTCGCGCTCGGCACGTCGATGCCGGTCTCGATGATGGTCGTGCACAGCAGCACGTTCGCGCGCTGCGCGACGAAATCGCGCATCACGCGTTCGAGTTCGCGCTCGTGCATCTGGCCGTGCGCGATCGCGATGCGCGCTTCGGGCACCAGTTCCTCGAGCATCGCCTTGCGATTCTCGATCGTCTCGACCTCGTTGTGCAGGAAGTACACCTGGCCGCCGCGCTTCAGTTCGCGCAGCATCGCCTCGCGGATCACGCTTTCTTCCTCGCGGCGCACGAAGGTCTTGATCGCGAGTCGCTTCTGCGGCGCGGTGGCGATCACCGAGAAGTCGCGCAGCCCCTCGAGCGCCATCCCGAGCGTGCGCGGGATCGGCGTCGCGGTGAGCGTCAGCACGTCGACTTCCGCGCGCAGCGCCTTCAGCGCTTCCTTCTGGCGCACGCCGAAACGGTGCTCCTCGTCGATGATCACGAGGCCGAGGCGCTTGAACTGCACGTCCGACGACAGCAGCTTGTGCGTGCCGATCACGATGTCGACGCTGCCTTCGTTGATCTGCGCGATCGCCGCGTTCACTTCCTTGGTCGTCTTGAAACGCGACAGCTCGACGATACGCACCGGCCAGTCCGCGAAGCGGTCGGCGAAGGTCTGCGTGTGCTGCTCCGCGAGCAGCGTGGTCGGCGACAGCAGCGCGACCTGCTTGCCGCCCATCACCGCGATGAACGCGGCGCGCAGCGCGACTTCGGTCTTGCCGAAGCCGACGTCGCCGCACACGAGGCGGTCCATCGGCTTGCCGCTCGTCATGTCGCCGATCACGGCCGCGATCGCCGCGGCCTGGTCGGGCGTTTCCTCGAAGCCGAAGCTTTCCGCGAACTTCACGTAGTCGCGCGGCTCGAGCGCGAACGCATGGCCTTCGCGGGCCGCGCGGCGCGCGTACAGGTTCAGCAGCTCGGCGGCGGTGTCGCGGATCTGCTGCGCGGCCTTGCGCTTCGCGCGCTCCCACTGGCCCGAGCCGAGCGCGTGCAGCGGCGCGCTGTCGGGATCGGCGCCGCTGTAGCGCGAGATCACGTGCAGTTGCGAGACCGGCACGTAGAGCTTGCTGTCGCCCGCGTATTCGAGGTGCAGGAATTCGGTTTCGCCTTCGCCGAGATCCATCGACACGAGGCCCATGTAGCGGCCGATGCCGTGCTGCGCGTGGACCACCGGGTCGCCGACCTTCAGCTCCGACAGGTCGCGCACCATCGCGTCGACGTTGCTCGCCTGCTCCTGCCGGCGGCGCCCCGCGCGGCGGCCGAGCGCGCCGTATAGCTCGGTTTCGGTGACGAGCGCATAGCCTTCGCCCGGCACCGCGAAGCCGCTCGCGAGCGGCGCGACGCCGAGCGCGAAGCGCGCGTCGCTTGCGAGCCAGCTCGCGAAGTCGTCGTTCGACGACGGTCGCAGGTGATGTTCGGCGAGCAGTTGCAGGATCGTTTCGCGGCGGCCGGCCGATTCGACGGTCAGCAGCACGCGCTTGCCGGACGATTCGACGAACGTGCGCAGCGCGGCGAGCGGATCGTCGGCGTGGCGATCGACCGTCAGCTCGGGCAGCCCGGTCGCCCAGCCGCCGGCCGGCTGCGCGGGCAGCACGACGCGCGCGAACGGCTTCGCGAACGCGAAGAAATCCTCGTCCGACAGGAACAGGCGCTGCGGTTCGAGGATCGGCCGCTCGCGATCGTGCGACAGGAATGCGTGGCGCTGCTTCGTGTCGGCGGTGAAGCGGCGGATCGACGTTTCGAGATCGCCGGCGAACACCAGGTGCGCGTCCTGCGGCAGGTAGTGGAACAGCGTGGCCGTTTCGTCGAAGAACAGCGGCAGGTAATACTCGATGCCGGCCGACGGCACGCCGCTGCCGATGTCCTTGTAGATCGGCGCGCGGCTCGGGTCGCCTTCGAAGGTTTCGCGCCAGCGGCTGCGAAAGGCCGTGCGGGCAGCTTCGTCGAACGGAAATTCGCGGCCGGGCAGCAGGCGCACGTCGCGCACCGGATAGAGGCTGCGCTGCGTATCGGGATCGAACGCGCGGATCGAGTCGACCTGGTCGTCGAACAGGTCGATCCGGTACGGCAGCGGCGAACCCATCGGGTACAGGTCGATCAGCGAGCCGCGCACGCAGTATTCGCCGGGCCGCACGACCTGGCTCACGTGCTCGTAGCCGGCCAGCGTCAGCTGCGCCTTCAGCTTCGCCTCGTCGAGCCGTTCGCCCTGCGCGAACGCGAACGTGTACGCGGCCATGAACGACGCGGGCGGCATCCGGTACAGCGCGGTGGTCGCGGGCACCAGCAGGATGTCGCAGCGCCCCTCGCCGAGGTCGTGCAGCGTCGCCAGTCGCTCGGAGACGAGATCCTGGTGCGGCGAGAAGGTGTCGTACGGCAGCGTTTCCCAGTCCGGCAGCAGGCGCACGCGCGCATCGGGGGAGAAGTAGCGGAGTTCCTGCGACAGCCGCTGCGCGTCCACCGCGTTCGCGCAGATCACCGCAAGGAGCGGGACCGCGTCGCGGTTGTCGGCGAGATAGCGGGCGATGGCGAGCGCGTCGGCGGAGCCGTGCGCGCCGTCGAAGGCGAACCGCTGGCCCGGCTTGACGCGGGCGACGGGCGAGGCGAACGGGGTGGAAGCGTTGTCTGGCATAGGGACGGCAGGGGTGGCGGGCACGGGCGCATCGCGGTGCGCCGGTCGAGACGAAAGACCTATTATAAAATCCGCTTCTCGATTTCAC
Organism: Burkholderia sp. IDO3; assembly: GCF_003366075.1. NCBI lineage: Bacteria > Pseudomonadati > Pseudomonadota > Betaproteobacteria > Burkholderiales > Burkholderiaceae > Burkholderia > Burkholderia sp. IDO3. The sequence goes on along the minus strand of NZ_CP028963.1, from coordinate 2,158,892 downwards.
CTTTCCGGCGTTTTTCTTTCGTGACTCCCCGACTTTTCGCCCTGATTCCCTGTGCCGGCACGGGCAGCCGTTCCGGTTCGGCCGTGCCGAAGCAATATCGCACGCTGGCCGGCCGCGCGCTGCTGCATTACACGCTCGCCGCGTTCGACGCGTGCAGCGAATTCGCGCAGACGCTCGTCGTCCTCGCGCCCGACGACACGCACTTCGACGCGCGCCGCTTCGCGGGCCTGCGCTTCGCGGTGCGCCGCTGCGGCGGCGGCTCGCGGCAGGCATCGGTGCTGAACGGGCTGCTCGAGCTGGCCGAATTCGGCGCGACCGACCAGGACTGGGTGCTCGTGCACGACGCCGCGCGCCCGGGTATCACGCCGGCGCTGATCCGCACGCTCGTCGCGACGCTGAAGGACGACCCGGTCGGCGGCATCGTCGCGCTGCCGGTGGCCGATACGCTCAAGCGCGTGCCGGCCGGCGGCGACGCGATCGCGCGCACCGAGTCGCGCGACGCGCTGTGGCAGGCGCAGACGCCGCAGATGTTCCGCATCGGCATGCTGCGCGACGCGATCCTGCGCGCGCAGCGCGACGGGCACGACCTGACCGACGAGGCCAGCGCGATCGAATGGGCCGGCCATACGCCGCGCGTCGTACAGGGCAGCCTGCGCAACTTCAAGGTCACGTACCCGGAAGATTTCGCGCTCGCGGAAGCGATTCTCGCGCGCCCCGCGAACGCTTCCTGACTTTCACCTTATCTCAACCGGAATACGCATGGACTTCAGAATCGGACAAGGCTACGACGTGCACCAGCTCGTGTCGGGGCGCCCCCTCATCATTGGCGGCGTGACGATTCCGTACGAGCGCGGCCTGCTCGGCCATTCGGACGCCGACGTGCTGCTGCACGCGATCACCGACGCGCTGTTCGGCGCGGCGGCGCTGGGCGACATCGGTCGCCATTTCTCCGACACCGATGCGGCGTTCAAGGGCGCGGACAGCCGCGTGCTGCTGCGCGAATGCGTCGCCCGCGTGAAGGCGGCCGGCTTCACGATCCAGAACGTCGACAGCACCGTGATCGCGCAGGCGCCGAAGCTCGCGCCGCATATCGACGGGATGCGCGCGAACATCGCGGCCGATCTCGGGTTGCCGCTCGAGCGCGTGAATGTGAAGGCGAAGACCAACGAGAAGCTCGGCTATCTCGGCCGCGGCGAGGGCATCGAGGCGCAGGCCGCGGCGTTGCTGGTGAAGCAGGGCGCCTGACGGCGTCGCGAAGCGGCGTGCGCGTTGCGCCGCCGGAATGAAAAAATGCCACGCGAACGCGTGGCATTTTCGTTTGACGGCGCCGGCGGCCGGTTACTCGCCTTCGGCGGCGATCACCTGCGCGGCGGCGTTGATCACCGACGCGATGCGGCCGACGTCGCGCAGCTGCGTCGTCGTCATCCCTTGCTCGTTCTTCAGCAGCGCATAGTGCGACTTCACGCAGAAGTGGCACTTGCCGACGATCGACGCGGCGAGCGCGTACATCTCGAACCTGCGCTTGTCGACGCCGCCGTGCGACGCATACGCACCCATCCGCAGCTCGGCGCGCTGGGTCTTCAGGTCGGCGTCGTCGGCCATCTCGACATACGGATACCAGGTGTTGTTCATCCCCATCAGCGCGGCGGCCGTCAGCACGGCATGCGTCTCTTCGGGCGACAGCACGCCGGCTTCGCGGATCGTCTTCACCAGCACGGTGCTCTTCGCCGCGACCGCCGCTGCCAGCGCGACGCCGACCGCATCGGTGCCTTCGAGCGACGAGCGCGAGATCGTGCCGTCGAGGTTCAGGCGAATGTCCTTCGCGTAGTCGGGGATACGTGCCTTAATCGAGTCGATGAATTCCATTGATATCTCCTATGGGTTGGCCGTTAAAAAAGCCCGCAGGCAGGACGTGCGCCGCGGGCTTCGTGCATCGATGCGCTTACAGCGTTGCGCCGCCGACTGCACGGTTGCACGGGCACAGTTCGTCCGTTTGCAGGCCGTCCAGAATGCGCAGGACTTCTTCCGGGCTACGGCCGACGTTCAGGTTGTTCACCGAAACGTGCTGGATCGTGTTGTCCGGGTCGACGATGAACGTCGCGCGCAGCGCAACGCCGGCTTCCTTGTCGCGCACGCCGAGCTGGTCGATCAGCTCGCCCTTGACGTCGCCGAACGAGTAGTGGTTCAGCTTGTCCAGGTCCTTGTGCTCACGGCGCCATGCGAGCTTCACGAATTCGTTGTCCGAGCTGCCGCCGAGCAGGACGGCGTCGCGCTCTTCGAACTGCTTCGTGAGCTTGGCGAATTCGACGATTTCCGTCGGGCACACGAACGTGAAATCCTTCGGATAGAAGTAGATGATCTTCCACTTGCCCGGGAACGACGCTTCGGTGACGGTCTCGAACGCCGACTGGCCGTTTTCCTCGTGATTGTTGAAGCCCGGCTTCGCGGCTACGACGGTGAATGCTTCGAGTTTATCGCCCACGGTTTTCATGCGGATACTCCTGTATGAGTTGGGAAGAAGACTGAGTCAAGCTACCTCGGTGCTGCAACGGTGATGTGACAGCACATGGGGAAAACTATAACACTATTAGCAAAGCGCTTCAATAGATTTTAACTAACTATTCTCATAGCTTTTTTCAACCGCGGCGATAGTGTGACGCGCAAGAACCGTGCGCGAACGTGTCATGCCGTCGCACGCGCCTTGCCGGCGCCGGGGAATTCGAGGGTGACTTCGAGGCCCGCTTCGGGGCTGCGGTTGCGCAGGCGCAGCGCGCCGCGATAGCGGCCGACGAGGCGCAGCACGATCGCCATGCCGAGCCCCGTGCCGTCCGCCTTGGTGCGGGCCGTGTCGACGCGGTAGAACGGCCGCATCACGAGCGGCAGCTGGTCCTCGGGGATGCCGGGCCCCTCGTCGCTCACCGACAGCTCGACACGTGCGTGCGTCACGCGCGTCTCGAGCGTGATGCGCGACACGCCGTCCTGCCGGCTCTGGCCGTACTTGCGCGCGTTCTCGACGAGGTTGCCGATCACGCGGCGCATGTCCGTCTCGTCGGCTTCGATCACGGCGGTCGGCGCGAGCCGGGTGTGGATCTCGACGCCGTCCTCGCCCGACAGGCGTGCGGCGACTTCCTGCACGATCGATGACAGGTCGACCGGCTCCGGCTTGCGCTGCGTCGGGCGTGCGTAGTCGATGAATGCCGCGATGATGCGGTCCATCTGCTCGATGTCGTCGACCATCGCGTCCTTGGTCGCCTGGTCGGACGGGCTCATCTCGGTTTCGAGCCGCAGCCGCGCGAGCGGCGTGCGCAGGTCGTGCGAGATGCCCGCGAGCATCAGCGCGCGATCGGCCTCGAGCTGTTCGAGGTCGCGCACCATCTGGTTGAAGCTGCGATTGGTGTCGGCCGCGACGCCCATTCCGCGCTCGGGCAGTGGATCGGGCGCCTGGCCCGAGCCGACCTGGCGCGCGGCGAGCGCGAGTCTGGAGAACGGCCGGTTCACGAGGCTCGTGATGAACGCGGAGCCGAACAGCGACAGCGCGAGCGCGAACAGGCCCCAGCCGGCCCACTGCAGGCCCGTGACGTTGTCGAGCTGGTCGCGGTCGAGCGCGACCCAGTAGTCGTCGTCGTCGATCTTGAAGCTGATCCATACGCCCGGGATGTCGTTGACCGACTGGGCGATCACGGTGTCGTCGCCGAGACGGCTGCGAATGTCGTGTTCGATCAGACGATTCAGCGATTCGTCGGGCTGCAGCTTGAACTTGTCGGTTTTTTCGCGCGGATAAACGCGCACGCCCTCGTTGCTCTCCAGATCCTGCAGCAGCGCGCGCCGCAGATCGGGATCGGAATAGAGCAGGGCGGTGCGCGTGAGCTTCACGATCGCGACGAGCTGGAGCGCGACGCGCTGCGCGCGCGGCTCCCGCTCGATCACGCGAAAGCTCTGGAACCACGCGGCGAGACTGACCGAGATCAGCAGCGCGATCAGCAGGAAGGTGCGCCAGAACAGCCCGCCGAACGCGAGCTGCAGGAGGCGCCGGTCGATACGCATGGGACGGGCCGAGGACAGGCGAAACCGGAAAGAAAGAAGATCAGGCGGCGCCGTCCGGAATGAACACGTAGCCGAGGCCCCAGACGGTCTGGATGAAGCGCGGGCTGCCCGGATCCGGTTCGATCAGCTTGCGCAGGCGCGAGATCTGCACGTCGAGGCTGCGGTCGAATACTTCGTATTCACGGCCGCGCGCGAGCTCCATCAGCTTCTCGCGCGACAGCGGCTGGCGCGGATGACGCGCGAATACCTTCAGCACCGAGAATTCGCCGGTCGTCAGCGGAATTTCCTGGCCCGATTTCGTGAGCGTGCGCGTCGCGAGATTCAGCGAGAACTCGCCGAACTCGAACACCTCGGTGGTTTCGGACGGTGCGCCTGGCAGTTCGGCCGGCGCCTGGCGGCGCAGCACCGCGTGAATGCGCGCGACGAGTTCGCGCGGGTTGAACGGCTTGGGCAGGTAGTCGTCGGCGCCCATCTCGAGGCCGACGATGCGATCGACGTCTTCACCCTTCGCGGTGAGCATGATGATCGGCGTGCGGTCGTTGCTGCCGCGCAGACGGCGGCAGATCGACAGGCCGTCTTCGCCGGGCAGCATCAGGTCGAGCACGAGCAGGTCGAAGCGCTCGCGCACCCAGAGCTTGTTCATCGCGGTCGCGTTCTCCGCGACGTATACGTTGAAACCCTGCTCGCCGAGATAGCGGCGCAGCAGATCGCGCAGGCGCGGGTCGTCGTCGACGACGAGAATCTTGGAGGGGTTTTTCGTTTCCATGAGCGGCATCTTATCGCGAATGAGAAATCACGCACGGTCGCGTATTTTCAGGCGTTACAGTCAGTTACAAAATTTACCCGTAGTGTCGTAGAGAGTAAAGGCAGGCTATCGAGATTCCTTTACTCGAAGCCGAAATTCGGTGGATACTCCCTGCACTCCATCTTTCATCTTTGCACACCCGAATTCCGCAGGGTTTTTCAAGTACCAGAGGTAACCGGTTGCCGCGTGACGAAGGGAACAAATCGACCAGAGAAGCGAGGACGGTCATGCGATCTGCCCGGATTGCACTGATGCTGACGATCGCACTTGCCGGTCCATATGCGTCGAACTTCGCGTATGCGCAGGGCCCCGAACAGGGCGCATGGTCGCGCAAGATGCAGCGCGGCAAAGCGTCGCAGCCCGACCGCGCCGCCGACACGGCGGTTCGTTCCGCCGTGCCTCCCGATCTCGAACAGCGCCGCCGCGACGGGCACATGACGCCCGAAGAGCGCCACCTGCTGCGTCAGCACATCGAAGACGCCGTCCGCGAGCTGTACAAGCGCTGAGCCGCGCGCCTTGCCCGCTGCCCGAAAAATTCCGTAGCAATTTTTCCGTCAACTTTCACCCGCGTCCCGCCGTTGAACCGGCATCCGCGCCGACGGTGCGTTCCGGGAGTTCCAGACGATGAAAGCGCATGCTGCCGCATCGGTTTCACCCGCGATGCAGGCGCCGCTCGACGCCGACGATGCGTCGTTCTTCCTGAGCCGTACCGGCTTTTCTCCCGCCCCTGCCGAGGTTGCCCGCGTCGTCGGCATGACGCGCGCGCAGGCCGTGGCCGACGTGCTCGCCGATGTGCGCCGCGACCCCGTGACGACGTGGCCCGATTGGATCGCCGAGCTGCCGCCGACACGCGCGCAGCGTCAGGCGCTGACGCCCGACATGCGCCGCGACGCGCAGCGCGAACGCAATCACCGTTACGATGCGTTACGCGCCGCATGGGTCAACGAGATGATCGTGACGCCGTCGCCGCTCACCGAACGCATGACGCTGTTCTGGCATGGACACTTCACGTCGGGGCAGGACAAGGTGCCGTATCCGCAGACGATGGCCGTGCAGAACGCGCTGTTTCGCCGCGAGGCGCTCGGCAATTTCGGCACGCTGCTGCATGCCGTCGCGAAGGATCCGGCGATGCTCCAGTATCTCGACGGCGCGAGCAATCGCAAGGGGCGCCCGAACGAGAATTTCGCGCGCGAGGTGATGGAGCTGTTCACGCTCGGCGAAGGGCATTACACGCAGCGCGACGTGACCGAAGCCGCGCGCGCGATGACCGGCTGGAGCATCGATCCCGATACGCTGCGCTTCGTGGTGCGGCCCGAATGGCACGATGCAGGCGACAAGACGATTCTCGGCGAGACCGGCGCGTTCGACGGCGACGGGTTTCTCGACATCCTGCTGAAGCGGCCCGACACCGCGCGCTTCATTGCAGGCAAGCTGTGGCGCGAGTTCGTTTCCGATACGCCGGACGCCGGCGCGCTCGACACCGTTGCCGAGCGGTTTCGCGCGAGCGGCTACGACGTTCGCGCGGCGCTCGCCGCGCTGTGGTCGACCGATGCATTCTGGGATCCGCGCAACCGCGGCGTGCTCGTGAAATCGCCGGCCGAATTCGTGGTCGGCTCGGTGCGGCTCTTCGACGTCGCGTACGGCGACCCGCAGATGCTCGCGAACACCGTGCGCACGCTCGGGCAGAACCTGTTCTATCCGCCGAACGTGAAGGGCTGGCCGGGCGGCGCGATGTGGATCAACAGCACCACGCTGCTCGCGCGCAAGCAGTTCGTCGAACAGTTGTTCCGCGCGACCGAGACGGCCGGCATGCGCGCGCCGGCGCCTGCGATGGCGCCGCCGCCGAATGCCCGCGCTGCCCGCGCGCACGTGGTGCCGGTGGTCGACACGGCGTCTGCTGCCGCCATGCGCGGCGGGCCGGCCAAACCCGTGCACGGCGGTCTGCGGTTCGACCTCGAGCGCTGGCTCGCGCAGTATCGCGCGCGACCGCAGGCGACGGCGGGATTGTCGATCGAGCTTCAACTGCAGCATGCGGTGCTGCCGGTGTCGCCCGTTGCGGCGATCGATACGGACTCGACCGGCAGCGCGTATCTCGAGGCGCTGCTGATGGACCCGGCCTATCAACTGAAATGACGAAAACGACGATGGAGAGGCGCGCCGCAGCGGCGAATGTGCCGCGCGGCGAACCGAAGGATGCGCGATGAATCGACGTGACTTTCTGACGCTGACGGGCGCCGCGGCGGCCGCGGGCGTGTCGGTGTGGCAACCGTCCGCGCTGGCCGCTCCAGCCGCGCGCACGACGGCCGGCTATGCGAACGTGCTGATTCTCGTCGAGCTGAAAGGCGGCAACGACGGGCTCAACACGGTGGTGCCGTATGCCGATCCGTTGTACTACCAGTTCCGCCGCGGCATCGGCATCAGGCGCGAGCAGGTGCTGCAGCTCGATGCGCATACGGGGCTGCATCCGTCGCTGGCACCGCTGATGCCGTTGTGGCGCGACGGACAGGTCGCCATCGTGCAGGGCGTCGGCTATCCGCAGCCGAACCTGTCGCATTTCCGCTCGATCGAGATCTGGGATACCGCGTCGCGTTCCGATCAATACCTGCACGAAGGCTGGCTCACGCGCACGTTTGCGCAGGCGCCCGTGCCGCCCGGTTTCGCGGCGGACGGCGTCGTGCTCGGCAGCGCCGAGATGGGGCCGCTCGCGAACGGCGCGCGTGCGATCGCGCTCGTCAATCCCGCGCAGTTCATCCGTGCGGCGCGGCTTGCCGAGCCGTCGTCGCTGCGCGAACGGAATCCGGCGCTCGCGCACATCGTCGACGTCGAGAACGATATCGTGAAGGCAGCCGACCGGCTGCGCCCGCGCGGCGGGATGCGCGCGTTCAGGACGGCCTTTCCGGCCGGGACGTTCGGCACGTCGGTGAAGACGGCAATGCAGGTGCTCGCCGCATGCGAGGCGCCGGGGCCGGGGGCACAGGATGGCGTCGCGGTGCTGCGGCTCACGCTCAACGGATTCGACACGCACCAGAACCAGCCGGGACAGCAGGCGGCGTTGCTCAAGCAGTTTGCGGAAGGGATGAGCGCGATGCGCAGCGCGCTGACCGAGCTCGGGCGCTGGAACCAGACGCTCGTGATGACGTATGCGGAATTCGGCCGGCGCGTGCGCGAGAACCAGAGCAACGGCACCGATCACGGGACGGCCGCGCCGCATTTCGTGATGGGCGGCCGCGTGGCCGGCGGCCTGTACGGTGCGCCGCCCGCGCTCGGGCACCTCGACGGCAACGGCAACCTGCCGGTCGCGGTCGATTTCCGCCAGCTCTATGCGACCGTGCTCGGGCCGTGGTGGGGGCTCGATGCGACGCGCGTGCTGCAGCAGCGCTTCGATACGTTGCCGCTGCTCAAGGCGTGAGGGTGCAAGTGCGTCGCGTTGCGCTACGGGTCAGCGGCGGCGTGCGGCTCGCCATGCGATCCACAGCTTGCGGATCGGCGTCAGCGCGATGCGCTGATGCAGCACCTGGAAGCCGTCGCGCTCGATTTCGTCGAGCAGCGCGCCGGCCAGCGCGATCTGCGCCCGCAGCGTGCGCTGCGCGCGGCGTTCGGATGCGGGGATCGCCGCGTCGGCCGCAGCGAGCGCTTCGCGCGCCCGGGCCGTCTGGAACTGCAGCAGCTCGGTGAAGGCCGGGCTGTAGCGGCGGTTCAGCAGATCGGCCGCGGTCACGTTGTAGCGTTGCAGTTCGTCGATCGGCAGGTAGATGCGGCCATGACGCGCATCGTTGCCGAGTTCCTGCACGAACTGCGCGAGCATCAGCGCGTGGCCGACATCCGCGGCCCACGGCTGCGGGTCGGCCGGATTCGCGGCGCTCGCGCGCGCGACCAGCGATGCGAATGTGCTGCCGACCTGCGCGGTGTAGCGCTGCAGGTTCGCGAAATCCAGGTAGCGCGCCTGTTCGAGATCCATCCCGTAACCGTTGACGAGCGTGCGTAGCGCGTCGGCCTCAGCCGCGATCGACGGATGATGTTGCGCCAGCGCTTTCGTGACCGGGTGTGTCGGTTCGCCGGCGGCGAGTGCCGCGAGTTCCTTGTGCCACCATGCGAGCTTCGTGTGTCCGACGGTCGGGTCGCTGGTTTCCTTGACGGTTTCCTCGAGTTCGCGGCGCAGCGCGAACAGGGCCGTCAGGCGTGGCGCGGCGGCGAGCGGTGCCTGGCGCAGCGCGTAGTAGACGCTGGAACCGGCGGGAGCAGCCTTTTGCTGACAGTAGTCGTCGAAGTTCACGGGCGGGATCGTGGCGAAGGCGGGTTCGGGGGACGCGTGCCGGCGCGTGGCCGACACGTCGAGCGCGGCATTCTAGCACCGCTCGTCGAGCGATGCCGGCGGGGCGAGACAATGCGGCGGAGATCGGGTAGAATCTCGCGCTCGCCTGATCGGGCGTGCCGGCTTTTCGGGTCGGCGCGAAGGGTCCCGGGTATTTCGGGCGCGCGGAGAACGTATCTTGCGTGCCGCGCGATCAGGCAACGGACATGCGCGTGAGTGGCGAAATTGGTAGACGCACCAGGTTTAGGTCCTGACGCCCGCAAGGGTGTGCCGGTTCGAGTCCGGCCTCACGCACCAACTCAAGTTCCGGGGAAGTCCGGGAATGTCCGTGAAACCCGCTACAGATAAGGGTTTCGCTGATTCTAAGGTCCGGCATCGTCCGCCGGAATCCAACACGATCCGAATGGTTTGATGGTATTTTTGTTGGTATCGCAATGCTGGCACGCTTGCGGCGTGTGGCGATACCAACAGGATATCCGATGGCACTCTCAGACCTCCAGTGCAAGAACGCCAAGTACAACCCCAGCGGTACGGGCAACAAGCTTGCCGACGGCGATAGCCTCTTCTTGTTCCTGATGCCTACTGGCAGCAAGCTCTGGCGGTATTTGTACCGCGATGCGTTCAAGAAACAGAAAACGTTGTCTATCGGCGCTTATCCGGCAGTTGGTCTACAAACTGCTCGAAAGAAGCGCGACGAAGCGCGCGCCCAGATAGCTGAGGGCGTTGACCCGAGTGAAGCCAAAAAGGCAGCGAAGCAAGCGGCGGTGCTTGCTGCTTCCAACAGTCTGGAGGCTGTAGCGCGCGTGTGGATGGAAGAGCGCGCCGTTCCCGAGTCGAGCCGAAACAATACGGCAAAACATTGGCTCGTTTCGTCAGCGATGTGTTCCCGTGGTTGGGGAAACGCCCCATTGATCAAATCGATGCGCCTGAAATTCTATCTGTGATGAAGCGGATTGCAGGGAGGGGGCTCGATATACGGCTGACCGTGTGCGCTCCGAGCTGAGCATGGTTTTTCGGTATGGAATCAGGGAGGGTTATTGCAAGGCCGACCCGGCCCGGGATCTGGTTGGAGCCGTTCCAGTGCCGCGAGCCAAGCACTTTGCATCGATCACGGACTGGCGCCAGGTTGGCGAGTTGCTGCGAGCGTTTGATGGATTCAAGGGCACTTTCGTTATGCAGTGCGCTCTGCGCTTATCTCCCTTGTTGTTCCAGCGGCCAGGCGCCAGTCCATGCCAGCGGCTTGCGCCCAGACTTCGAGCGGTTGTTTCGGGGCGAGCTTGTTGCCGAGACCGTGCCAGGGTTCGGCACCGACATACGCCATGGTTTGGACGAGATGCATGAGGAAATGCTCCTATTAAAAATCACAGTGCGGAAAGCCCGACTGACGCCGAGCGAAATGAAGGTGCGGAGAGAAATCGACGCGGGACAGGGTGGGAGGGGGATGTGCCAGCGAGGTGATGTGGGCGGGCGTGGCAAATGTAGATGTGCGCGTTACTGAGGCGGGGAGCCGAATACGTTCCCACACGAACGGCACCGAAAGTTATCGAGCACGTTGTCGTCGATGGCGGCGCCCACGGCCGAGCCAGCGGCACAGCCCGCGGCGCTGCCCACCAGACCGGCGATGACCGCGCCGGCCAGCCCGCCAAAGACCGAGCCGATCGGCCCGCCAATTGCGCCCACGACTGCGCCAGCTTCGGCACCGGAAAGCGCCATCGCCATCCCGCTTGTTGCCCCTGCGACGCTTCCGATCGTGCTGCCGGTCTTGCGTCCGATATTGAGCGTGTCGATCCGTGACGACAAGCAATGCGGGCACCGTATAGCCGGCTCGGTTGAAGTCGATGCATACGCTCGGGATTGCAGTGACGCATACGGCGAGACGTCACGGGCGTCCTCGGGGAGGCGCGACGATTCGGGTGTCTCGAACGACTCACGCCGCCCCGTTCGTCGAACGTATTCCTGACTATCGTCGGCGGTCGCACGCAGTACGTGATCAGGATAGGGCGCGTCGGCTTCCCACTCGTCATGAGTATCGACACGGGGGGACAAGGGAAATGCTGGAGCGGAGTGGTGGAGGCGTAGTCGCCGGTTTCTGCTGACCAACCAATAGGCGGCCAATGCGAGCGAGACGACGAGGGTGAGCGCCATAGCAGCAAGCGCGATGGGAGAGAGGGGGAAGTTCACAGAGGCTCCTGAGCGAAGTGAGCCAACTCAAGAGAGAGTCGGCGGAGCGGCCGGGATTGGCCGTGCTCAAGGAGGTGATATAGGGGTGAAATTTTTTTCATCACCCGACCTTCAACCCGGATGGTGCGTTGGGGGATTCAACGTAACCTAGGGCAAATCGGCTTCAGCGGCGCGGGTTGGATACCCACCACGAATCGACCACCGCGCGAGACTGGCGTCGACTGCGCGTTATGGCGTGCATGCCGATCGCGACAATGTGAAACGGGCGGGTTCAATGGCCTTTCTCTGCAAATTTAGCAAGCTATATGAAGCGCACGCGATAGTGCATCATCAATGATTACGTATTGCTGTTGCCAAGCGTTGGCTTACGCTTAGCGATGACGAGTCATTGCCTCGATCGCACATATCGCATTAAAAGCGGGCTCTCCGGAATTTCGAGATTAGGCTATCTAAAAATAAAGTCTAAATATTTTTTGATAATTGTTGAAAATCACCAATCTTCAAATATTGAAAAAATCGAGTTGTTTCGATGGACGGTTACGTGCTTTCCCGTGTACGGTTCGATCGCAACCACTTCGCTCGCACGTATTGCCGTATGTCGGCGGTTCCGAGCCATTCAGCCGACAGCTTCCGAGAGATCCGGACGTATGAATAACGATAACCTGATTGAGCGCTACCAGGCGTTGACCAACGACGTTGCCGTGCTGGAAACCATCGCACAGATCGCGCTGGAAAACACCCGGAAGCGCGTCACGTATTTCGCACGTCTGGCCGCGATCGCTCGATATGGGACGCGGGTCGAGTGCCCCGATATTGATCACGCTGTATTACTTGCGTCGATTGAGCAACTGAGCGAGCAGTACGAGCGCGAAGCGCGCATGCAGGAGGATGTCTTGCGTACAGCTTACGCATTACATGCGCTGCATAAAGACGAAGAATGGTCGCAACTATCAATTGCAATGCACTAAATTTATCCCGTTTGCGCAAAAATTGCGTCTCGCCTGCACAACGCTTAACACTCTTTAACTTGCATTCATGGTCGCGTGTTTGCGTTCTAGAAGACCATACAACAACTAAATCGCGTGACGCGCGAGCCATGAATTTCGGGGTAGACCAGAATCATGAACAAGAATCAATATCGACTGGTTTTTAGCCGCGTACGCGGTATGTTGGTTGCGGTGGAAGAGACTGCCCACGCAACGGGGAAGGTCAGTAAGGGCGAGGTAGTGTGCGCAGCCGATAGCCGTGTGCCGGACATGCTGGCGAGTTTCGCACTGCGTCACGCGGCATTCGCGGTACTGGTGGTAGCAGGCGCAATGCCAATGTGGGTGAATGCGCAGATTGTAGGCGGCGGCGCGCATGCGCCTTCGGTGATCCAGACGCAGAACGGATTGCCGCAAGTCAACATTAATAAGCCTGGAGGCGCTGGGGTTTCTCTAAATACGTACAATCAATTCGACGTACAAAAACCCGGCGCGATACTCAACAATTCGCCCACCATCGTTAACACGCAGCAAGCGGGCATGATCAACGGCAACCCGAATTTCGGGCCAAACGACGCTGCGCGGATCATTGTCAACCAAGTCAACAGCAACAATCCCAGCTCGATTCGCGGTTTTATTGAAATTGCAGGGCAAAAAGCCGAACTCATCATAAGCAATCCGGCCGGCTTACAAATCGACGGCGGCGGGTTTATTAATACCTCACGCGCCGTATTGACAACGGGCGTGCCGTATTATGGTGCGGATGGCTCTGTCGTTGGTTTCAACGTCAATCGCGGGCTTGTCACGGTATCCGGATCGGGCCTGAATGCGGAAAATATCGATCAGGTTGACATTATAGCTCGCGCAGTGCAGGCAAATGCAGCTATTTATGCCAAATCCCTGAATGTAATCGCTGGCTCGAATCAAGTTAATCACGACACGCTCGCGGCGACGCCGATTCAGGGCGACGGCGCGGCTCCGGCGGTTGCGATCGACGTGGGCCAGCTCGGCGGTATGTACGCCAACCGCATTTTCCTCGTCAGTTCGGGGAGCGCTGTAGGGGTTCAGAACGCTGGCACCCTTTCAGCGGACGCGGCCGGTATGACGCTGACGACCGACGGGCGGTTGGTGCAGTCGGGCAAGATCAGTTCGCTTGGCAACGTCGCAGTGTCGGCCGGCGGCGGCATCGACAACAACGGCACGACCTACAGCCAGCAATCCGTGTCGATGAGTACCGGCGCGGACATGACGAATAGTGGCATGCTCGCCGCGCAGCATGACGTCGGCATCAATGCCGTATCGTTGAGTTCGACGGGCGGAATTGGCGCGGGCGTAGACAGCAACGGCACGGTCACACAAGCAGGCAACCTGCAAGTTACGACGACTGGCCAATTGACTGCGACTGGCGAGAACATCGCGGGCGGTAACGCGACGTTGCGCGGCTACGGTGTCAATCTGTCCGGCAGCAAGACGGCGGCGAACGGTAGCGTGGCGTTGAACGCCGACGCGGGCGATATCAATCTGTCGAACGCGACGACGAGCGCACAGGGCGCATTGAGTGCGACCGCAGCGGGCGCGATCGTCAACGATCACGCCAGCCTTTCCAGCCAGAGCGGTGCCACGCTGACAGCGGGCAGTGTGTCGAACCAGGGCGGCACGGTGTCGTCGCAAGGCCCGCTGACGGTTCACACGTCCGGCGCGATTTCGAATCAGGCCGGCACGTTGGTGTCGCAGAACACCGCCGACGTGGAAGGCGGCGCGATCGACAATCAGCAAGGCATCATCCAGAGCGCCGGCCAAATGAAAGTGGTCGGTGCTTCCCTTCAGAATACCGCCGGGCGCGTGACGTCCCTAAACAGAGATGGTCTGTCGATCACGATGAGCGGCCTGCTCACGAACGCAGCGGGGACGACCGCGAACGGCGCGCAAGGCGGCGTGATCGGCGGTGACGGCAACGTATCGGTACAGGCCGGCAGCATCGCAAACCAAGGATCGATCAGCGCCGCAACCGATTTGACCGTCGGTGCGCAATCCGTGGACAACGGCAGCGGCACGCTGACGGCTGGTCAGAACGCATCGATCGACGCTGGCACGCACCTGACGAACGCATCCGGTAGCATTTCTGCCGGCGCGTTAGCAAACGTTCGCGCGGCCAATCTGGACAATAGTTCCGGTTCGATACAGGGAAGCCAGTTGTCGTTGTCGGCAACCGATCTTGCGAACCGCTCAGGCGCGATCACGCAGACCGGCACGAACCCGACCACGATCGCGGTTTCCGGCACGCTCGACAATAGTTCGGGCACGGTACAGACGAACAGCGCCGATCTGAGTCTGACACCCGCGACGCTGATTAACGACCACGGAAGAATCGCGCATGCTGGCAGCGGGACGCTGACAATCGGAACCGGTACGTTGTCGAACCAAGGCGGTTCGATCGCGACCAACGGCGCGATGAATGTGCAAGCCGCTGCCGTTTCGAATCAGGCCGGAACGATTGCCGCACAGCGGCAAGCCTCGCTTGCCGTACAGTCACTGGACAATCGTACCGGCGGTACAGTGAACGCCGCCACGGTTGACTTGCATGCGCAAGGCACGGTCGAGAACAGCGGCGGCGCAATTGAAGCGGACCAACTCGCCGTATCGGCAAGCGATCTGGTCAATCATGGCGGCACCGTTTTGCAGACGGGAACCGGCGCAACAACCATCGCAGTCACGAACGCCATTGACAACACGTCCGGCAAATTGCAGAGCAATGGCTCGGATTTGGCGATCACGTCCGGATCGCTCACGAACGACCAAGGCACGATCGCGCACGCGGGCAGCGGCACGCTGACAGTTAAAACAGGCGCGTTGTCGAGCAATCATGGTTCCATCGCGACCAACGGCGCGCTCGCGCTGACCGCTGCTGCCCTATCGAACCAAGCAGGTACGTTATCGGCGCAGCGGCAGGCCACGCTCGGCGTGCAATCGCTCGATAACAGCGCAGCCGGATACATCGGTGCCGACAGCGTAACGATCAATTCGCAAGGAGCGGTCAACAACAAAACCGGTGCGATCGAGTCGAACCACGCGCTGGCGCTCTCGGCCGACAGCTTGGCAAACGACGGCGGTGCCGTTAAGGCGCTCGGCACGGATGCGCTGTCCGTGACGACGAACGCGTTGACCAACACGGCAGGCGGCACGATCGGCGGCAACGGTGACGTGTCGGTTTCGGGTGGCACGATCGACAATTCGAATGGTTCTTTGCTGGCAGCACAATCGCTGTCGGTGCAATCGAACGGCCAGCTCGGGAATGCGGCTGGCCTAATTCAATCGAACGGAAACCTCAAGGTCGCGGCGCTTGGCGCGGTGCTCAATAGCGGCGGGCAAATCGAAGCGAACGGAGCAACGGCGACGCTCCAATTGGCCGGATCAAGCATTGATAATAGTGACGGACGGATCGCCAATATTGGCACGGGCGCGACGACGATCGACGGCGGCGCATCGATCACGAACACCGATGCGTCCGGCAAAGCCGGTGCCGGCACCATTGGCGGCAACGGCGATGTGACGCTAACCGCGCAAACGCTCACCAATGCGCAAGGCGGTCAGACACTGGCTGGCCACGACCTGACGTTGAACGTCGCCAGTAACGCGAACAATGCTGGCGGCGTGCTGTCGGCGGCGAACAACCTGACATTCAACGGCGCGAACGCGGCGCTGTCCAACCAAAACGGATCTGTGCATGCAAACGGTGTCCTGTCGTTGGCCGCTGCATTGATTGACGACACGTCCGGCAAGATCGGCAACGACGCCGACAGCGGCGGCAGTATTGCGATTCAAACAGGTACTTTGTCGAATTCGGGAGGTGCGATCGGCAGCGATCAGGATTTGTCGCTGACAGCGGGCACGCTGACGGGCGACGGTTCGGTTGTTGCCGGTCGCAACGGCACGATCACGCTCACGAGCGACTACACGCAGACGGCAGCGAACAAGCTGCACGCGAATGGTGATCTGAGTTTCACCACGTCGGGCAAGCTGACGAACCAAGGCGTGCTGGATGCCAATGGCGCACTCACGGTGAACGCTGCGAACGTCGAGAATCAGAGCGGCGCGGATTTGAATTCCGCCAGCACGACGGTCAACGCGAATGGCGGCACGATCGATAACGCCGGCCGCATCGAAGGCGATACGGTCACGACCAACAGCACGACGCTGAACAACACGGGGACCGTGATCGGCAGCAACGTCACGGCAAATGCGGCGACGATCACCAATACGGGGGCCGCCGCTGTCTTTGCTGCCGCCAATCAGTTGAATCTGTACGCATCGAACCAATTGTCGAACACGGGCGGCGCGAACCTGTACAGCGTTGGTGATATCAATATCGCGGCGAACGGCCAGCGTGACGCCAGTGGCTTACTCGCGAACCGCACGCAAAATGTGCTGAACGATCAATCCACGATCGAAGCGCAAGGCAACATCGAACTTGCCGCCGGCACGTTCACCAATTCGCGTCCCGCACCGACCGTCGCGACCGAGACGACCGACACAACGACCACGCACCAAACGAAGCGACAGCAGTTCATCGGTTGTCCGACCGGTAATGCCGCGCCAAACCACGGTGTGTGTTCGTATGCAACATGGTCAGGTCCGTACAAGACACCGCAGACGGCAACCTACTCGGCGAGCCAAGTCGTGTCCCAATCGAACGGGACCAATCCTGTTGATCGCGTACTGGTCGTGAACGTCAACGGGCAACAGCAAACGCTGTACTACAACACGCTGACTGTGAACGGCGATGGCAGTGTCACGGCAGTTTATTGGGCCGGCTATGACCCGCACATCAACTACGTGCCCGATTCTGAATACACGACGCGCAGTGACGGTCATAACGGCTATCAGCGGGTCGAAATCTGGCGCGATACGACGTCTACGATTCAGCAAGACAAGGTAACAAGTCAGGCGCCGCAGGCGCAGCTCGTCGCGGGCGACAGTATCACGATGGCGAACGTCGGCACGGTCAACAACGACTACAGCGTAATCACTGCCGGCAAGTCGATTCAAATTGGCAGCACGCAGCAAAACGGCTCCGTTGGCAGCGGTAGCTACGGCGGCACGGTCGTGAACAACGTCGGTCAAACCCTGTATCAGTACCAGACCGACAATATCGTGTCGATGTATGCGTGGAACGAGGATACGACGCAGGATCGCGGCACGATCGTCGAACCGCCCGTGGTATATACGCCGGTTGCCATCGGTGGCACGGGTGGCACGATCATCGCGAACCAGTCCGTATCGATCAGCGGCCAGAGCGTCAATAACCAAAACGTCGCTGCGCAAAATTCTGCGACCGGCGCAACGGGCGGCACGCTCGGCACGAACCAGAGCAACGGCGGCGTGTCAGGCAGCACGCCTGCTACGGTGGCGGGGGCGTCGGGTGGTCAATTGATCAAGGTCGGCACGGCCAGCGGCACAACGACTGTTCCCGCGCCGCAGTCAGTCGCCAGTGCAACCGGTGCTTTGTCGATCACGCTGCCGACCAGCGGCATGTACTCGATTCAGCCCGCACCGGGCCAGCCCTATCTGGTCGTCACCGATCCGCGCCTGACGAGCTATACGAATTTCATCTCGAGCGACTACATGCTCGGCCAGTTGAACCTGAACCCCGCGAGCATCGAAAAGCGTCTGGGTGATGGAATGTATGAGCAGCAGATGGTACGCAACCAGATTACGGAGTTGACGGGGCGCACTTTCCTGCCGGGCTATGCGAGCGCGGAAGACGAATATCGGGCGCTGATGACGAACGGTGCGAACTACGCGAAGGAATTCGGCTTGGTGCCCGGCATGGCGCTGACCGCTGCGCAGATGGATGCGCTGACGAGCGATATCGTGTGGTTGGTCGATCAAACGGTGACCCTGCCCGACGGCAGCACGACGCACGTGCTGGCTCCGGTCGTCTATATGGCGCAGACGCATGCGAACGACCTGCAACCGACCGGTGGCTTGATTGCGGCCGACGACGTGGAAATTCATATGGTCGGCAGCACGACCAATTCGGGCGTCATCAAGGGCGGTACGAAGACCGTGCTCACGGCGACCGATATCCTGAATCGGGGCGGTACGATTTCGAGCGACAGCACGAACGGCACGACGCAGGTTGTTGCGTCTAACGACGTCGTGAATTCGTCGGGGATGATCACCGGCAACCGCGTAGCCGTGTCGGCGGGTCGGGATATCGTCAACACGACACTGGTTGATACCGTGGGCGCGATTGGCGTATCGGGTGCAAGTAAAGTCAGCACAAGCTTGGTCGGACAACAAGGCACGATTGCGGCAACGGGCGACCTGTCCGTTGAGGCCGGTCGCGACCTCACGCTGCACGGTGCGAATCTGTCGGCCGGCGGCGATGCGCTGGTCACGGCAGGCCGGGATATCAACGTCGATGCGATTCAGTCCACGACGAACCAATCGATGTATCTGAACGATCAGCATCATTGGGAAGAATCGAAGACGACGAACGTCACGAGCGGCATCACCGCAGGCGGCAGCTTGGGGATGCAAAGCGGTAACGATACGACGCTCAAGGGCGCGACGGTTACCGCTGGTAAGGATCTGTCGGTGCTCGCAGGCGGTAACCTGACGGCAACGACGGTCACGGATACCTCGAAGCTCGATAACGTTGCGGCGGACAGCAAGACGCGCAAGGAAGTCGATCACAATTACGACGAACACGCCGTCGGTACGCAATTCACAGCGGGCAGCAATGCGGCGCTCGGGGCCGCGAGCAGCGATGCGTCGAAAGGTAACGTGACGCTCACGGGCTCGTCCCTGACCGCTGGTATGACGAATGGTGTTGAGAACGCGACCGGTGCAGCGAGCATCGTTGCGACGGGCAACGTCACAGTGAACGAAGCCCGCGAGGAACACGACAAGTATCAGGATGTACAGGTCAGTCGCGGTAGCTTCATCAGCAGCACGAAGATCGCTTCGATGACGGACACGCATGCGAATGTCGGCGTCGGCAGCACGGTATCGGGCAATACCGTCAACATTCAGTCGGGCCGCGACCTGACCGTTCAGGGCAGCACGGTCGTCGGCACGAACGATGTGAGCCTTGCCGCGACGAACAACGTCAATATCACGACGTCCAAGGATACGGTTTCGCAGGACAGCTATTACCACGAAACGCATTCGGGTATCGGCACAAGCGGCCTGAGCGTGAGTATCGGCACGCAGAAGAAGAACGATACGGATCATGCCGAATCCGTGACGAACAACGCGAGCACGGTTGGTTCGCTCAATGGCAACCTGAATGTCAAGGCCGGCGACACCCTGCACGTGACGGGTAGTGACCTGATTGCCGGAAAGAACCTGACGGGCAGCGCCGCGAATGTCGTGATCGATTCTGCGACGGATACTAGCAACACGACCCATAGCGAGACAACCAGCAGCAGCGGCGTCACGCTCGGCCTGTCGGGCAGCATCGGTGATGCGATCAACGGTGCGTATCAGCAGGCGCAGGCAGCTAAGAGCGGTGCCGGCGACAGCCGTGCGACGGCCCTGCACGCGATTGCGGCGGCAGGCGATGCTGCGATGGGTGTAGCCGGGCTGACCGGCGGTGCACTTGCGGGCGGCGGTGCGCCGAGCATCGGTGTTCAAGTCAGCGTCGGATCGAGCCACAGTCGACTCGATACGTCGGAGAACCAGACAACGCAGCGTGGATCGAGCGTGACGGCTGGCGGCACCACGTCGCTGATTGCGACCGGTAACGGCACGCCGGGTAGCGGCAATATCACAGTTGCTGGCTCGAACGTGTCGGGCAACGATGTGTTGCTGGTCGCGAAGAATCAGATTGGCCTGCAGAACACGACGAACACGGATTCAACGCGTAGCTCGAATTCGTCATCAAGCGCGAGCGTCGGCGTGTCGATCGGCACGAACGGTATCGGGGTGTCTGCGGCGATGTCGCGCGCGCATGGCGACGGCAACAGCGATGCCGCGATGCAGAACAATTCGCACGTGACCGGCGCGAACAGCGTGACGCTTCTTAGTGGCGGCGATACGAACGTGATCGGTTCGAACGTGAGCGGCGGCACCGTTAAAGCGGATGTGGGCGGCAACCTGAACGTGCAGAGCGTACAGGACACGACGTATAGCACGGCACATCAAAGCAGCGCGGGCGGCGGTATCAGCGTCAGTACGATGGGCGGCGGAAGCGCGAGCTTCAGCGCGCAGAACGGGCATGCGGATGGCAACTATGCCGGCGTGAACGAACAAGCCGGCATTCAAGCCGGTAGCGGCGGCTTTGATGTGACCGTCAAGGGCAATACCGATTTGAAGGGCGCGTATATCGGCAGTTCGGCCGACGCCTCGAAGAACACCTTGACGACGGGTTCGCTGACTTACAGCGATATCGAAAATCACTCGCATTACGCGGCGGATAGTAACGGATTCAGTGCGGGCGCAGGTGTTGGTGTTACCGGCAAGGCGATCGGACCAGGATCGGTCAGCGGTGCGGGCGGTGTGACGCCGATGATTTCGCAGTCTGACAGCGGCGACGAGAACGCGACCACGCGTAGCGGCGTCAGTGCCGGCACGATCAATATCACGAAACCGGCGGCCCAGACACAGGACGTAGCGAACCTGAACCGCGACACGTCGACTCTGAACGGAACGGTCTCGAAGACGCCGGACGTGCAGAATCTGCTGGATAAGCAAGCTGACACGGTGAATGCGGCGCAGGCAGCTGGTCAGGTCGTCTCGCAAGGTATCGGCGCGTATGCAGATATGAAGCGCGATCAGGCGATTACCGACGCGAAGGCTGCGCTTGCGAGCGGCGACCTCGATGCCCTTGCGACTGCGCTGGATACAGCTGAAGCATGGAAAGAAGGCGGAGCCAATCGCGGTATGCTGCAGATGGGTGGCGGCGCATTGATTGGTGGCTTGGGCGGTAGCAGCGCCTTAACTGGCGTATTGGGCGGTGCCGCAGGCGCTGGCTTGTCGAACGCACTTGCGGACCAGACGAAACAACTGTCAGATACGATTGGCGGTGCGACTGGCTCGCAGTTGATCGGAAATATTGCCGGCAACATCGCGTCGGGATTGGGAGGCGCGTTGGTTGGAGGGAGTGCTGGCGCGGCGACGGCATCGAGCGTCAACCTCTACAATCAGAACAACGACAAGAACGAGAACGAAGCACAGAAGGAAATTGCCGACCTGCGGAAAGAGTTGCAGAAGGAACGGGAGATTCTTGGTCAAGCTTCTTTCGCTCCAAAGCAAGATGGAAGCACTGCGGTCGTACCAGTTGCACCGTTAGCTGCTGGGGGATTGGCTGGGGCCGGAAGGGGTTCCGGTAAAACTACGATATTGCAGAACAAGGCGCAGTCGGATGCGTTTGAGAATGCAACTGCGGCTGCGTACCAGAACCAGTATCCCCAAGTTGGTCAACAGATTACGGTGAAGACTACTGATGGCACGCGGACAAGACTCGATATCATGACCAAAGATTCAAACGGTACGATTGGCTGTGTTGAATGTAAGTCGTCCGACACTGCGCCGCTGACGAAGAATCAAGCAGCAGCATTTCCGCAAATCAAAACAGATGGAGCCGTTGTTGTTGGTAAAGGGAAACCGGGCTTCCCCGGCGGAACAGTAATTCCACCGACGAGCGTGGAAATCGTTCGCCCAAACATCACTACATCACCACCTAGCAATAGTAAGGGAAAGTAAATGTCAATCACTGAAACTAATGTCGTTGACTTGATTGGAGTGGACCCATCAAAGGGAGTTGCTCGACTCGGTATTTCGGATCATTTGGAATGGATTGCGCCGGAGGATGAGCACTTGTTGCTGCTTCAGGAGAAAATCAACACCTACCTTAGATTTATAGAAAGTGGTGAAATTTACGATCACTATCCAGATGCGCGGAATTGTAGGTGTGAAATCGAATTGCTTTCAAAATACCCGCTATCGAAGGTGGCGATCGATTTTTGTGAGGTGGCGAAGGGAGTTATTAAAGATGCCGGATTGGATTTTTCTTACCGAGTATTCTCGTAATTAAATATGTTTTCCATTCTTGATTGAGTGGCGTGCAGCGTCGGGAATTGGGTTGGCAATGAAAATAACTAAACGATTCGCGGTTTTACCGATCACAGCCTTGGTATCGCTCGGGGTTCACGCACAGCAGGCCCTCACGCCTGCCGACCAAGCTGCCGCAGCGCGCGCGAACGCGGAACAAGACCGGCAAGCGCAGCAGCAACGCGACGCGCAGCAGCGTGACGCAGCCGTGCGAGCCCCTTCCGTTCGGTCGGAAGTGCCGAAGGTGGAAACGTATCCTGCGATACCGAGTGAGCAACCGTGTTTCCGCATCGACCGTTTCGCGCTTGACGTACCGGATTCGCTGCCCGATGCCGCCAAGGCACAGGGGGCGTCTGCACTGCCGATAGATCGCTTCGCCTTTGCCCGCGAATGGCTCGGTCACTACGCGGGCCAGTGCGTCGGCAAGCAAGGCGTCGATACGATCGTCAAGGGGTTGTCTCGGGAAATCTTGGTGCGTGGCTACATCACGACGCGCGTCCTGCTACCGGAACAAGACTTGGCGACGGGAACGTTGAAGCTTGCATTGGTGCCCGGCACGATCCGACACGTGCGCTTCGCTGACGAGAAATTGCGTGGCACCTGGAAGACGGCGTTCCCGACGCGCGACGGTGATCTGCTGAACTTGCGCGACCTTGAGCAAGGTCTGGAGCAAATGAAGCGCGTCACCAGTCAGGACGTGTCGATGCAAATCGTGCCGGCGGACGTGCCGGGCGAAAGCGATGTGGTGCTGGACGTGAAGCGCGGCAAACCGTGGACTGTCGTCGCCTCGATCGATAATTCGGGCACACGCGCAACGGGCAGACTACAGGGCAATCTGTCAATTGGCATCGATAACCCATTGGGCTTGAACGACGTGTTTAACGTTGGCGTGAGTCAAGACCTCGAATTCGGCGACAAGCGCCTTGGGTCACACGGCTGGAACGGCTTCTATTCGATTCCATGGGGCTACTGGACGGCCACGCTGTCCGCCTATACGAACACCTACTATCAACAGATTGCTGGCGTGAACCAAACGTTCGTTGCGAGCGGCAATTCAAAGACGCTGGATTTCAAACTGGCCCGCGTGCTGCTGCGCAGTCAGAACGACGTGTTCGGCGGGTACTTCCGTCTGACACGTCGGTTTGGCGAAAGCTTCATCGAGGACACGGAAATCACGCAACAGCGCCGCAACAACACGGTTATCGAATTCGGCCTGACCGATCGCCACTACTTCGACGGGGCACAATTCGACGGCACGCTGGCCTATCGTCAGGGCGTTGGCGGATTCGGCGCGCGGGACGACATCCTTGCAGCAGGTGGCGGCCCGACCTACCGCTACAGAATGGCGGTGCTCGATGCGAATCTGTCGGTGCCGTTCGCGATCGCAAAGCAGCCATTCCGCTACGTGACGAGCATTCATGGTCAGTACACGGGGAACACGCTGTACTACATCGATGACGTAACCATCGGCAGCCGATACACGGTGCGTGGCTTCGACGGTGAAACGATGTTGGCGGCGGCGCGTGGCCTGTATTGGCGCAACGAACTACAAATGCCTATCGGGCAGACTGGACAGGCGATTTATGCTGGCCTGGATTACGGTCGTGTATGGGGACCGCAGCCTGTTGTGTTGGTCGGAACGCAGTTGGCCGGTGCAGTGGTTGGCGTGAAGGGCAGCGTCGCAACTCGGCTCGGAGCCTATGGGTACGATTTGTTCGCTGGTACGCCTGTATATAAGCCGTCTGGGTTCCCGACTGCACGCGTCACAGTTGGTTTTCAGTTGACGGCTCAGTTCTGAGGGATAGCGAGATGCGAGGCGGGACGCGGGATAAACGTGTGGAGCGCCTGACTGAGCGGGGTGTGGACGACGGTGGGCTAGATCGAGACCGTCGCGTACTCGGCCCAACAAGCAGACGCCGTATGTCTGGTGCGGTTCTCTAAATTTACGTTTTTACACCGACTGGAAGCCAGTCCGTTGCATGCATTGCGGACGGATGATGTCCATGCGTCGCGAGCTCGTCGAACGAAGAGGCTTATTGGAGGTTGGAACTTGGCGAGGGAAGGGCATAAATGCAGAAGCTGAGTAGCGGCATCGGAGATCTGAAGCGGCTCGGGTTTGTTCGCTCAAGTAGCGACGGAAGCGAACAACCGCCTGCGTTAAGAACATGGCGCTGGAAAGCTATAGCGTTGATCGGAGCTGTACTGCTGGCGTGGGGAGTGCTTCACGTGGTGCTATCGGAAATTATTTCAACACACCCTCCTGGACGTTAATGCATCCTTTGATGCAAGTCGAGAGAGGTCGTGGACAACAGCCAACGCAGGTGATGGCTTATCTGATTAGATGATCATGCATAAATCGATGATGCGAAGTGTAATCCTCGCGATATCCGGCACTGTGTTCCTGAGCGCGTGTGCTTACGTCATACCGCCACATCACTATGTCGACACGGAGACACCCACCTACGATCCTGCGGTGTCGGCGAGGATGCGGGTTCTTTCGTCCAATGGTCCGGAGAAGAGCGTAACGTTTTGGGAGAGTAGTTGTGCTGGCTCAGTATCTGATCCGGGAGCAGTGAAGGCAAATGATGGATTCATTGCAGCATGGAAATATTCGTCGCGTAGCGTCGTAATTGGAATGCCGCCGAGCCCGCGCGAATCGATGCGTATTGATGGCCTTTTCTCGAAAGATCTCATCAGGGAATATGTGGTGCCCGCGGGGAAACCGATTACATTGTTGCTGTCTATGAGCACGTACATGGGACAGTACGGCGGAACGACCTATTGCAATGCGCCACCAGTTACATTTTCCCCTGTCGCCGGGCAAGACTATGATGTCTTCCTGGACTATGAACGTCGTACGTGTCGGACAGCAATTCGCAGAATCGACAAAGATGGCTTAGATGAACCTGTTAGCGCAACATCGGCAAGGAAGTGCTCGGCTATGTGAAGGCTAGTCTGGTTAGCTGGCTGGTTCCTGAACATGGAGGGGTATTAGTCGTGCATGATGAGCGAGGGGCGGTGATCCCTAAACACTGCTATCTGACCGAGCATGCGCCGGGTATGCAGACCTCTCCTTCTCAGACCAAGGAGCGGTGAAAACGTGAATACAACCAATGAACCTCGGATTCAGATCGATCCTTCAAAGCTTACCTTGTGGGAAATATTGAAGGCCTTGAGTGTTGGTCAGGCGGTGGCAATAGGCGGGGCAATTGTTGCGATACTGACGACCGGTTACTTTATTGGTAGGCACGATGCGGAAGTGCGCGATGCAGTGAAACTGGCGTCCGTAACGGCGGACCGTGGCCAATGCCAGACGGAGTTGTCCGGGGCCAAGCAGCAGATTGTGACGTTGACACAATCGAATGCACAGCTAACCGGTGCCGCGAACGCCGAGAGTATTGAAGTCGGCACTTTGCGGCAGAAGCTTGTTGATGCTTCGGCTGCGAACGCGGGGCAGAAGAACTGTGACTTTGTTCATGCTCAGATCAAGGACGCCGAGGACGAAATTTACCGTTTACGAAGCCATGATGTATTTTCGGGTTCGGAGCGTCCTGATGCGGACGCTCGCGTCAAAGCGCTGGATGGGCGAATCGCGGGATACCAAGCACAGCTTGGCATGTGTGGTAGCAGCGGTGCGGCGGTCGGATCGGTGCGATAGATCGGCGGCGCGAGGGGCTTCTTCCGTTTGCCGATAGCACGCGAAAAGAGGAGTGAGGGCAAACTGAGCAACTCTGGTAACGCGAAAGGGTAACGAGTGCGACGAAGTACGATTCGGCGAGGTGGTCGCCCAACGTTGACGAAAGAAATGCTGTTGCCGTTGTCGACCGAGAAGGTGCGATCGCTGTCGCTTGAGCATCACATGGCGCTTGCGGTGGCTCGCTCTGGGGGCGGGGAATGTGACCAGATTCTTTGTTTGCTGAGAACCGTTTATTTGTCGTACTTCATGCGAAATGAGGCGGCATCGGGCTCGGACGTCAATTTGTATCGGCGCGCAGGGGCGGGGCTGCTCCAACGCTTGCATAGCACGTGCTGAACGTGGTGAGATGTGGGCGCTGGTCGACGATGAGGTTGCTGATGTCGAGCGAGTGCTGGTTGTACATGACGAACAACTGGCAGCGGTCCCCAAGCACCGGTACTTGGCGGCTTGGGATCGGCTGCAACGCTTTGTGAATGGCGCCAGACGTTCACCGATTGCGAAGGTGGAAGATGATGCGTAGTAGGTGAGGTCTGGCTGGTGGCCTCCCGTGAGGCGAACACGGCACCAATGGGGTCAGCCCGCTGCTCTAACCACGCATGAGATGGCAGCAGTAATATGGTTTGTTGGTATTTTTGTTGGTATTGCTGCGCAATCGAATTCGCCGGGGCTTGTGTGGCAAGGTGTTCAGGGTTGAATTAGAGTCAGGCCTCAACCACGTATGCTCCCCGGCATTGCCATGTCGGGTCGAAAAGCCCCGCGAGTCTCGCATTCGCGGGGCTTTTTGTTATCCGCGCAGGTCGTTGGACTCGCGGAAGCGGCGAGCCTCTCAGAGGGCGCTGCTCCTGCAGCAAGGCGCCGAAATGTCCTCATGCCCGAGACGGCTATCCCGGCCACGGCTCGCGGCGCGCCATATTGCGGCGGCCATGCCGGTTGATGCCGTTTCGCGGGCACACACGCTTTTGCGTGCGCAGCCAACCCGGTTCCGTATAATCATGAACAAAACCTTTCATTCACGCGGGCTGTTTAACCGGGGGCCGTCGATGATCCATACCACGCGCACGCTGATTTCCGTTTTGTCCTTGACGCTGACCATGCCGGCTTTTGCCGGCATACCCGCGGACAACATTGCCTGGAGCGCGCGATCGGTGCAGACGGCCGCGCCGTCGGCGGCGTGCACGGCCTACTCCGGACGGCCGATCGCCAGCGGCCTCCCGCTGAACACGGACACCGTGCTGAAATCGGTCGGCATGGCGCTGCTGGGTTCCGCGTTGAGCGCGACCCAGGGCTATCAGGGGACGGTTCCGAACCCGTGCGCACGCGCGGGCCTGTAACTGCGCCACCGACGAACGGAGCGGCTTGCCGCTTCGTTCGACCAACGCGATACAGCCGATTCCCGAAAGCGCCGCGCGTCGACCGACCGCGGCGCTTTGTCGTTGCGAGCGTGACTAGTCCCAGAAACTGCGCACCGCGACCGCCACGATCACCGGTACCGAAAACACCAGCGGAATCGCGAAATACTGCGCTTCGCGATCGACGACCCAGCTATAGATCAACCACGCCACGCCGATCGCGAACGTGATCACGCCAACCAGCACGGCGGCGATATTCACGGCGAGCTTCGAAGGCTGGCGGCGCGCCTTGTCGTTGGAATCGGGTTCGCGCGGAGACGATTTCATCTGAAGAAGGGCCCGGGCCTGGCAGGTGTAAAAGCACAGGAGACCCCATCCGCACCGATCGCGCAAGGGTCCGAGCACACCGGCTCCGCATCGCCCGTTCCCGCGGGGGAGCGCACGAGAGCGGGCGAGAACAACGGGCGCTACAACCCGAACGACGTCGCCAGCTCGTCGAGCAGTCCGCGCTGGAACGCAACGAAGCGTTCTCCCGGCTGCTGCGCGATCGCGAGGCCGAGCATCGGATCGGCGACGTCGGTGCGCATGCCGGTCAGTTCCTCGACGATCGCGAGCCCGCAAAACGGTACATACGCCTCCGAATAGCCGCCTTCGTGAACGATCACGAGCCGCCCGCCGCAGTGGCGCTGCGCGGCCTCCTTCACCGCGCGCGTCATGAACCGGTAGCTGTCGGTATGCAGCTGCATGCGCGCGAGCGGATCCACGGCGCTCGCATCGAGGCCGCTCGCGATGACGATCAACTCGGGCCGGAACCGCTCCAGCGCGGGCAGCACGATCCGCTCGAATGCGTAGCGATACGCGTCGTCGCCGCTGCCGGCGAGCAGCGGCACGTTCAGGTTCGCGCCGACGCCCGCGCCTTCGCCGCGATCGCCGCCGCCGCTGTAGCCGGGCGGGAAGCAGCGGTCCTGGTGCAGCGAAATCGTCAGCGTATCCGGGTCGTCGTAGTAGATCGATTGCGTGCCGTTGCCGTGGTGCACGTCCCAGTCGATCACCGCGACGCGTTCGATCCCGTGTTTCGCACGCGCGGCCTCGATCGCGATCGGGATGTTCGCGAGCAGGCAGAAGCCCATCGGACGATCGCGCAGGCAGTGGTGGCCGGGCGGCCGCGACAGCGAGAACGCGTTGGCCGCGTGTTCGGCGACCACCGTGTCGACGGCCGCGATCGCGAGGCCCGCGGACAGCGCAGCGATCTCGTAGCTGCCCTTGCCGAACGGCGCGAGATCGCCGAGGTCGCCGCCGTTCGCGTCGCTGAGCGCGCGGAACGCGTCGAGATAGCTCGCGGGATGAATGCGCAGCAGATCGCCGGTCGTGGCCGGCGCGGCGCCGCGCATGTCGAGGTGCGCGGCAAGCCCCGACGCCTGCACGAGCGACAGGAAGCGGCGCTTCGAATCGGGCGATTCGGCGTAGCCGGCGCTCGACGGCGGCTGGACCCAGCCGCCGACCGGGAAGAACAGCGCATGCGTGCCGCCGGTGTGCCAGAAGGTGCGTTCGTCGGTAAAGAAGGCAGTGCGATTCATGGATGGGCTTGACCTGTCACGGTTGGGAGGAAACGGGAATCACGGAAGCGGGCGCGCGGCGATCGATATGACGCAGCGCGGCGAACGATGCGATCGCAACGGCCGTCGCGATCGCGAACAGCGCGTGCATCGTGCCGCCTGCATCGAGCAGCAGCCCGGCGAGCAGCGGACCGGCGGCGAGGCCCGCGCCGATCACGAAATTGAGCGTCGCGACGAGGCGCCCGGACGTATCGATCTGCGCGACGGTCGCGAGAATGAACGGCAGCACGAAGGTCCACGCGAACTTGAACGCGAAGATCGCGGCGCTGTAGCCGCTCGCATGCGGAAGCGCGGCGAGTGCGACGAGCGACGCCGCGAGCAGTGCGTAACCGGCGGCGAGCATCGCGCGCCGCGCGACGCGGCCGCCCGCACACGACGCGAGCGCCGCGCCGGCGATGCCCATCACGCTCGCGATCGCGAGCACGTTGCCGGTCGACTGCGGATCGAGGCCGGCTTGCGCCGCGGCACGGCTCGCGAACGTCCACACGCTGCCGATCGCGAGATAGAACGTCAGTACCGCACCGATCGCGAGCGCGACGTACAGCCGCGGCGCATGCGATGCGGCGTCGCACGTGGTCTGCGCCGACGCGGCCCGTGTACCGAGCGTCGCCGGAAAGCCGCGCGACAGCGGCGCGGCGATGACGGCAAGCACCGCGAGCGCGACGTACAGCGCGCGCAGCCCGAACGCGACGAACACGTGAGGCAGCACGAACAGCCCGATCGCGCCCGCGATCAACTGGCCGACGACCCACAGGCCGTATACGCGGTCGCTGTTCTTGCTGGTGGCCGCGCTCGTCATGCAGAGCACCATCAACGAGCCGCCGCCGAGCGCGGTGACGGCACGCAGCGCGAGCAGCGCGACGAAGCCCGGCATCCACACCGCGGTGAGCAGATTGCCCGCGCCGAACAGCGCGATTGCACAGGCGGCGACGCGGCGCGCATCGACGCGGCCGAGCCACAGATACGACGGCACGGTCGCGAGGCTGAACGCGCCGAGTTCGACGAAGAAGTAGGTGCCGATTTGCGATGCGGACAGCCCGAGCTGGGTCGCGAGTTGACCGGCGACGGCCGGCGCGACGAGCAGCAGCAGCGGCGTGATGGCCGCGAACACGACGAGCGCGACGAGCGTCGAGCGCGCAAAGGTCGACGCGCGGCCGTCGGACGGCCGTGCGGCATCGGAGCAAAGGGTTTTCATGGCGGGTTCCAGGTGGACAGGATCAGAACAGGTGGTACATGCCGACCATCGCGCCGAACTGCGACGCGCCGGCGAGCGGCGTCGGGTCGTATTCGTAGACGGTCTGCGAGCTCTGGCCGCTGTTGCGCGCATAGCCGACGTTCACGTAGGCGACGGTGCGTTTCGACAGCGCGTACGTGGTGCTCGCGATGAACAGCGTCGGATGGCCGATCGCCGGTGTGTGCGAATCGGTGTGGTAGACGCCCGCGTTCAGTCCGATTCCGCTCGATGCGATCAGGTAACGCGCGCCGCCCCAGATGACGGTGCGTGCCGCATCGAGGTCGCCGGTCACGCGTTCGACGCCCGCGTAGACGGTGAGCGGCAGCGTTGCGAACGCGTAACGTGCGGCGAGCGTGCCGAGTTCGCGGCGACGGGCGGATGCGTCATCCGCGGTCGTTGCGTCGCCGTGCGCCTGATGCAGCACGGCGCTGACCGACAGCCCGTTGCTCGTGTACTGGCCGCCCAGTTCCAGCACGCGTCCGGCGCGCGTATTGCCGGCGACGCCGGCCGTGGCGGCGAGTGCTTCGGCGTCGAAGCCGGCGAAGGTCGGCGACTGGTACTTGATCGAGTGGTCGATGAAGTTCGCCGCCATCGGCATGATCACGCCCTGGCCGCTGTACGACGCGTACCACAGCGGGTCGTAGAACAGCGTCTTGTCGAACAGCACGCTGAACTGCCGGCCGAGCGTGACGGTGCCGATCGGGCCCGCGATACCCACGTATGCGCCGCGAAAAAAGGCGTAGCCGGGCGCGGTCGGGGTGCCGTCGTTGACGTTCAGGCCTTGCTCGAGCTTGAACAGCGCGCGCCAGCCGCCGCCGAGATCTTCGTTGCCCTTCAGTCCGATCTGCGACGGCACGATGCCGTAGTTCTGCAACTGCACGGCCGAGTGGCGTCCGTCGGCATGCGTCAGGTACTGCACGCCGGTGTCGAGCGCGCCGTACAGCGTGAGCGCCGATTGCGCGTGTGCGGCGACGCTGCACGTAGCGAGCGTCACGGCGGCTACGGTCGCGGCCGTGCGGATGAAGCGGGGTTTCGTCACGTGGGGTTCTCCATACCGTCCTGCATCGGGGTGTGTTGTTGGTGTTGTCGCGACGCAGTGTCCGCAGCAGGAACGCCGCCGAACAGTCGTACAGATGAACGGTGTGGAAAACCCGCGGTGTGCGGCACGCCCGCGCCGCCTGGCTGCCGCGACGCGTGCTGCGCAGCAGCAACGCGCGGCGTACCGTTCAAATGGATGGGGTTGCCGCGTGTTCCGGCAGCGGTGCCCGCCAAAAATGACGATCGCTATAATCGGCCGGTCTGCGTTGCGCGCATCAGCGGCCCGATCGGGCAGGGGAGCGGAAGGTGAGGATCACGACGGATATCAGGCAGGATCTCGACGCGCTGCGCGACGTGCCTGCCGCGATCGTGCTCGACGAATCCGCATGGCCGCCATTGCCCTCCCGCCGTGCCGATTTCGACGGCGTCACGCGCGGCGACGCATCGCGGCGCGAGTTCGGCCTGATGCTGCTCGACCTGTATGCGGTCGCCGCGCAATCCGGAATCGGCGAGTTCGAGTGCCGCTTCTTTTCGCTGTTGCAGGCGCTGATCCCGTTCGATGCCGCGTGGACCGGCGTCGCGACGCACGTGCCGACCGGCCCGGTGATGCACAACAGCTTCCTGTACCGTCTTCCGCACGCGTTTTTCAGCGACTGGAAACGCGTGCGCGACTGCGATCCGCTCGCCCGTCGCACGCTGCTCGGCGCGCATGGCCGCGCGGTGCGGTTGTCGGTCGTCGAGCCGGGGGTCGATGCGCGGTTTCGCGACTGGTGCGTGAAGTACGGGCTCGCGCAACTGATGTGCGTGTGTACGCTCGATCGGCGCTTCGGTCTGACGACGTTCATGTCGATCTACCGGCAGGGCCTGAACCGGCCGTTCAGCGACGAGGATGCGAATCGTTTCGAAGAGATGATTCCGCATCTCGCGGCCGCGCTCACCATCAACCGGGCGGCACAGCTCACGCGCGAGCGCGGCGACGCGGTGGCGCCGGCGGCGCGCGCGCTGTGCGACAACTTCGGTGTGCTGCACCATGCCGATCACGGCTTCGACGACGTGCTGCGTACTGAATGGCCTGCGTGGACGGGGCCGCGCGTGCCGGACCCGCTGGTCACCCACGTGCGGCGCCAGTCGGGCCAGCCGTTCATCGGCGACGCGCTGCGCATCCAGTGCGTGCCGGTCGCTGGACTGTTCCAGATCGAGGCGCGGCCGCGCTCGCTGCTCGACCGGCTGAGCCCGCGCGAGCTGGCGGCGATCCGCTATTACGGCGCGGGGCGCTCGCACAAGGAGGTGGCGCAACAGATGGCGATTTCGCCGACGACGGTGCGGCATTACCTGCGCTGCGCATACCGCAAGCTCGGCATGCACGACAAGAGCCAGATCGCCGGCGTGCTCGGCGCGACGGGGCCGACCGACGACGAACCGGAGGAGGCCGGCAGCCCGGTACGATGAATCGGGACGGCACGGATACGTCGTGCGCTCGCGTGAATGGTTGTATCCGCAACCATTGAGCGTTATGCTCGTCAGTTCCCAGGAGACGGATTCCCATCATGAACGACACGAATTCAGGGTCGGTGCGCGCGGCGGTGGTCGGCGTCGGCGCGATCGGCGGATTGCTCGCGGCTGCGCTGTCGCGGGCCGGCATGACCGTGAGCGCGTACGCGCGCGGCGCGACGCTCGATGCGTTGAACGCGCACGGTGTGCGCGTGATCGACGAGACGGGCGCGATGTCGTCGATTCCCGTACGTGCGAGCGACGACGCGGCCGCGCTCGGCGTGCAGGACTACGTGGTGATCGCGCTGAAGGCGCAGGCGTTGCCGGCGCTGGCCGCGAGAATCGCACCGCTGGTCGGGCCGCACACGGTGATCGTCGCCGCGATGAACGGGTTGCCGTGGTGGTTCACGCACGGGCTCGCGGGGGCGATCGACGGCGTGCCGCTCGACGCGGTCGATCCGGGCGGCGCGGTGTCGGCGGCGCTGCCGCCCGCGCAGGCGATCGGCTGCGTCGTGCATCTGTCGTCGAGCACCGACGGGCCGGGTGTCGTGCGCCGTGGACGCGGCAATCGCCTGATCGTCGGCTCGCCCGATCCGCGGCTCGATGCGCCGACGGCGCGGCTCGCGGCGGCGCTCGCCGCGGGCGGCTTCGACGTCGAGCCGACGCCGGCGATCCGCGCCGAGATCTGGACGAAGCTGTGGGGCAACATGAACATGAACCCGCTGAGCGCGCTCACGGGTTCGACCGCCGAGCAGTTGCTCGACGATCCGTACACGGAGCATCTCGCACTGCGGATGATGGAGGAGGCTGCCGCGATCGGCACGAAGCTCGGTCTTCATACCGGGATGAGCGGGCCGGACCGGATCGCGGTGACACGCAAGCTCGGCGCGTTCAAGACGTCGATGCTGCAGGATTTCGAGGCGGGGCGTCCGCTCGAGATCGGGCCGATCCTCGGCGTGTTTCCGGAGCTGGGCCGCAAGCTCGATGTGCCGACGCCATATTGCGACGCAGTGCTCGGCTTGCTGCGTCAGCGGGCGGAAAACAGCGGGCTGTAGCGGAAGGGCGGCAGGTATGCGGAGGCGGTTGCATACCGGCAAGACGACGTTCGGCGCGTACCGGGCGAGGGAGGCCGGACTGCGGCCTCGTGCGCTCACGCAACCCGGGCGGCTCGCTGATTCGTCTGAATAAAGCCGGGCGGCCAGCATCGTGCGTGACGCACTTGCGAGGCCGCCCGTCGATCCGATGTGCGTTGCGATGCGAGCCGCACCACGTCAGGCAACATGCGGTGCGGACATCGACCGTTGTGCCGCCTCAGTCGTCCTGTTCGATCGCGTGCGCGACGACCTTGTCGAGCAGCCGCTCGAACGTCTGGCGCTCGCTGTCGGACAGGCCCGCGAGCAGGCCTTCATTCCACTTGCGCACGATCGGCATGATCTTGCGATGCAGCGCGCGGCCGTCGGTGGTCAGCGCGATCAGCACGATCCGGCCGTCCTCCTCGCTCGCGCTGCGCTCGAGCAGCCCCTGGCGCAGCAGCGCTTCGGCCGCGCGGCTCGCCTGGCTCTTGTCGAGATTGGTGTGGCGCGCGAGATCCATGATCGAGAACGGACCGAAGGCGCCGACGGCGGCGATCACGCGCGCCTCGGGCAGCGAGATGTCCAGCTTGTGCCGGTATACCTCGGCGATCCCGCGGTCGGATCGCTTCGTGAGCGCGTGGAGACGATAGGTCAGAAACTGATCGAGCCCGGTTTGACGGCCTTTCATGTCGAATCCTGAAGAAAAAGGGCGGGCCCGATTGTTCCTGTATCGCGCGCTCGGGTCAACGGTCAGTGTGCGCCGTACTTCAGCCGTGTCAACTGTTCGGCTTCGTTCGCGAGCAGGTTCGCCGCATCGCGGATCGCGACGTCGAGCGTGATCGGCCCGGGTGCCGGCGAGAAACAGCCGGAAAAATGTTCGGACAGGCGCGGCAGCGCGGCCGGGTCGACCGCGCCCGACAGCAGCGACGCGGGCACGCCCGCGGCCTGTGCGTGGCGGCACGCGATGAACGGCGCCTTGCCGTGCAGCGTCTGCACGTCGGAGCGGCCTTCGCCGGTGATCAGCCAGTCGGCGCCCGCGAGTGCCGTATCGAGGCCGACTTGCCGTGCGACGACTTCCGCGCCGGCTTCGAACCGCGCGCCCAGCATGTGCAGCGCGAAACCGAGGCCGCCTGCGGCGCCGGCGCCGGCCAGGTCGCGGCTGCGCCGGTCGAGCGCGGCTTCGAGCAGGTCTGCAAAGCGCGCGAGCGCGGCGTCGAGGGTCGCGACCTGCTCGGGCGTCACGCCCTTTTGCGGACCGAACACGGCGGTTGCGCCATGTGCGCCCGTCAGCGGGTTGTCGACATCCGACATGCCGATGAATTCGGCTTCCTTCAGCCGCGGATCGAGCCCCGACGCGTCGATGCGCGCGATATCGGCGAGCCGTGCCGGGACGGGTTCCACCGGCTGGCCGGCCGCGTCGAAGCACTGCAGGCCGAGGCCGGCGAGGAGCCCCGCGCCCGCGTCGTTGGTGCTGCTGCCGCCGAGGGCGACGAAGAAGCGGCGCACGCCTTCGTCGAGCAGCGTGCGGATCGCTTCGCCCATCCCGCGCGTGCTGCGCGCTTCGACCGGCACGCTCATGCCGACCGCATCGGTGATGCCGACGATCTCGGCCGTCTCGACGATCGCGGTGCGCGCGTCGATCACGCCGAGCGCCGCGTCGCGTGCCGCGAGCGACGCGCCGGCCACCCGCAGCGTGCGCCGCGTGCCGCCGCCGGCCAGCATCGCATCGAGCGTGCCTTCGCCGCCGTCGGCCATCGGGCAGCAGCGCACGACCGCATCGGGCCGCGCGCGGCGGATGCCGGTGGCGATCGCGTCCGCGACCTGCTCGGCGGAAAGCGAGCCTTTGAACGAATCGGGCGCGATGACGACGACAGGCGCGGACGGGTGTTGCGGCATGGTGTCTCCGGAAGGCGAAATTGGTGTGAAGAATCGGGGCCGCGACGGCGGCGCACGCTCAATCGGAGCTTACAGGATGGCGGGCCCGCGGTGGATATGGCGTTCGGCATAGCGGCGATCCGCTCGCATTGCCGCGTACGGGAGGCGGGTGACACGCCGGGTACGCACGTGAGTCGTGCCGATCTGGCGGTATGAGGAAGATTGTTTGCTAGAATAGTCGATTCTTCCGGCCAAAGCCGTGCTCCGAGCCGCTTGCGCTAGCCATCCGGCGCGTGCAGGGATGGCGTGGCGCTCCGGCGCGGCGTGTGTGTATGTAACGTATGACGGTGGGTATAGCGCACTCATGCGCACCTCATGCACCGCACGCCGCAGGCAGGCACGGCAAGGAAAACCCGATTCGCTCGAATAATTTTAGGACGATTGAAGCCATGGCTAACGTTGTTGAGAACCTCGGCAAGCTTGAACGCCGCGTGACGATTTCCCTGCCGAAAGACACCGTGCAGAAGGAAATCGACGCCCGTATCCAGAAACTCGCGAAGAACGTGCGCATGCCGGGTTTCCGCCCGGGCAAGGTGCCGCTGAAGATGGTCGCCCAGCAATACGCGGGTCAGGTCGAAGCGGAAGTGCTGAGCGACAAGATCGGCCAGGAGTTCTTCACGATCAGCCGCGCGGAAAACCTGCGCGTCGCCGGCCAGCCGAGCTTCGAGCCGAAGCAGGAGCAGGCTGAGGATGCATACGCGTTCGACGCGACGTTCGAGGTCTACCCGGAAGTGAAGATCGGCGATCTGGCGACGGCTGAAGTCGAGCGCTCGACGACGTCGATCGGCGACGCCGAAATCGACCGCACGCTCGACATCCTGCGCAACCAGCGCGTGCACTTCCACGCACGCGGCGAAGCCGGCGAGCACGGCGACGGCGGCGCCGACACCGCAGCGAAGAACGGCGACCGCGTGACGGTCGACTTCGTCGGCAAGATCGACGACGTCGCGTTCCAGGGCGGCACCGCGGAAGACTTCCCGTTCGTGCTCGGCGAAGGCCGCATGCTGCCGGAATTCGAAACGGCAGCGCTCGGCCTGAAGGCCGGCGAAGCGCGTACGTTCGACCTGAAGTTCCCGGACGACTACCACGGCAAGGACGTGGCAGGCAAAACGGCACAGTTCACGGTCACGATGAAGAAGATCGAGTGGCCGCACCTGCCGGAAATCGACGCTGAATTCGCGAAGTCGCTCGGCATCGAAGACGGCGACCTGACGAAGATGCGCGGCGAGATCAAGGAAAACCTCGAGCGCGAAGCCAAGCGCCGCACGCAATCCATCGTCAAGAACCAGGTGATGGACGCGCTGCTGAAGATTTCCGAACTCGACGTGCCGAAGGCGCTGATCGAGCAGGACCAGCAACGTCTCGTCGAAATGGCCCGCCAGGATCTGGCGCAGCGCGGCGTGCCGAACGCGAAGGACGCACCGATCCCGGCCGAGATGTTCGCCGAGCAGGCGGAGCGTCGCGTGAAGCTGGGCCTCGTGCTGGCCGAGCTCGTGAAGTCGAACGGCCTCGAAGCGAAGCCGGAACAGATTCGCGCGGAAGTCGACGAGTTCGCGAAGAGCTACGAAGACCCGAAGGAAGTGGTCCGCTGGTATTATTCGAACCAGCAGCGCCTCGCCGAGATGGAAGCGTTCGTCGTTGAGAGCAACGTCGTCGACTTCGTGCTGGGCAAGGCAAAGGTGACGGACAAGGAAGTGAGCTTCGAGGCACTCGCGAGCGCGTCGGCGCAAGCGTAAGTGTCGCTCTAGCGGCGTGCCGGCTGTCGGAGCGACGGCCCGCACGCCGTTTTTACGTCAAGCGCGCGGTTGCCATTAATATGGCGATTGAGCGGGCGGCTTCCCTCCGTTCAATTTTCCATTCGAACAAGGTTTATTGAATGATCACTCGTGCTGAATTGCTGGACATGCTTGCTTCGAACGCGCCGCAGGGTTTCGAGGCGCAAGCGCTGGGACTGGTGCCGATCGTCGTCGAAACGAGCGGCCGCGGCGAGCGTTCGTACGATATCTATTCGCGTCTCCTGAAGGAGCGCCTGGTGTTCATGGTCGGCGAAGTCAACGACCAGACCGCCAACCTCGTCGTCGCGCAATTGCTGTTCCTCGAGAGCGAGAATCCCGACAAGGACATCAGCCTCTACATCAACAGCCCGGGCGGCTCGGTGTCGGCCGGCATGGCGATCTACGACACGATGCAGTTCATCAAGCCGGACGTCTCCACGCTCTGCATGGGCCTCGCGGCCAGCATGGGCGCGTTCCTGCTCGCATCGGGCGCGAAGGGCAAGCGCTTTGCACTGCCGAACTCGCGCGTGATGATTCACCAGCCGCTCGGCGGTGCACGCGGCCAGGCTTCGGACATCGAAATCCAGGCACGCGAAATCCTGTACCTGAAGGAGCGGCTGAACAATCTGCTCGCGCAGCACACGGGCCAGGACGTCGAGCGCATCGCGCGCGACACCGACCGTGATAACTTCATGTCGAGCGAAGACGCGAAGGCGTACGGGCTGATCGATCAGGTGCTGTTGAAGCGCCCCTGAGTTTAAGTGGGGTGCCGCCCCGATTCGTGCGGCGCGTCGCGGCGTCCGAAACGCGTTGAGCATCTGCGGCAAGCGCATCCAGCCGGCTCCGGTCGCGCCCTAGGCGCGGCG
The DNA here is from genome assembly GCF_003366075.1 of Burkholderia sp. IDO3. NCBI lineage: Bacteria > Pseudomonadati > Pseudomonadota > Betaproteobacteria > Burkholderiales > Burkholderiaceae > Burkholderia > Burkholderia sp. IDO3. The sequence goes on along the minus strand of NZ_CP028963.1, from coordinate 2,120,434 downwards.
CTCGGAGCATTCGGCGTATCATGTCATTTACCTGTCCGGAGGCTCTACATTCATGGCGGACAAAAAAGGTTCGAACAGCGAGAAGCTGTTGTATTGCTCGTTTTGCGGGAAGAGCCAGCATGAGGTGAAAAAACTCATCGCGGGCCCGTCGGTATTCATCTGCGATGAATGTATCGACCTCTGCAACGAGATCATTCGCGACGAGGCGGCTGCCGCCGGCGTCGAGGCCAGCCTGTCCCGGTCGGATCTGCCGAGCCCGCAGGAAATTCGCGACATCCTTGATCAATACGTGATCGGACAGGAGCGCGCGAAGAAGATCCTCGCGGTGGCCGTGTACAACCACTACAAGCGCCTGAAGCATCTCGACAAGAAGGACGACGTCGAGCTGTCGAAGAGCAACATCCTGCTGATCGGCCCGACGGGTTCCGGCAAGACGCTGCTCGCGCAGACGCTTGCACGGTTGCTCAACGTGCCGTTCGTGATCGCGGATGCGACGACGCTGACCGAAGCCGGCTACGTCGGCGAGGACGTCGAGAACATCATCCAGAAGCTGTTGCAGAACTGCAACTACGAGGTCGACAAGGCTCAGCGCGGGATCGTCTACATCGACGAAATCGACAAGATCAGCCGCAAGTCGGACAACCCGTCGATCACGCGCGACGTGTCGGGCGAGGGCGTCCAGCAGGCACTGCTGAAGCTCGTCGAGGGCACGATGGCATCGGTGCCGCCGCAAGGTGGCCGCAAGCATCCGAACCAGGATTTCATCCAGGTCGACACGACCAACATCCTGTTCATCTGCGGCGGCGCGTTCGACGGTCTCGAGAAGGTGATCACGGACCGTACCGAAAAGACGGGCATCGGCTTCGGCGCGACGGTCAAGAGCAAGCAGGAACGCGACGCGGGCGAAGTGCTGCGCGAAACGGAACCGGAAGACCTGATCAAATTCGGTCTGATCCCCGAATTGATCGGCCGTCTGCCGGTGGTCGCGACGCTCGGCAAGCTCGATGAAGCCGCGCTGATGAAGATTCTCGTCGAGCCGAAGAACGCGCTCGTCAAGCAGTATCACAAGCTGTTCGCGATGGAGCGCGTCGAGCTGGAAATCCGGCCGGGCGCGTTGCAGGCAGTCGCCCGCAAGGCGATCCGCCGCAAGACCGGCGCGCGCGGTTTGCGTTCGATCATCGAACAGGCATTGCTCGACGTGATGTACGAGCTGCCGGCGATGAAAGGGGTCAGCAAGGTCATCATCGACGAGAACGTCATCGATGGCGACGGCAAGCCCCTGCTGATCTATGAGGACACGCCGAAGGTGGCGGGTTCGAACTGACCGGCTTGCCGACGATGTTCTGCGAAAAAGGCCGTTCATGAGTCCGTGGGCGGCTTTTTTTCGTTTATCTTGTGGGTAACTCTGACTCGACACGCGGTGGTTACTTTCTTACCGAATATTTCCCGCACTTGAAGGCTTGCAATTCGTTGTGGCGGCCTCAATTACCGAACAATTGATTCCACTCATGGGGAAATGAAATGTCAGGCACCCAACTTCTTCCGCCGGAACGCATCACGCTCCCGCTGCTGCCGCTGCGGGACGTCGTCGTTTTCCCGCACATGGTGATTCCGCTCTTCGTGGGCCGGCCGAAATCGATCAAGGCCCTCGAAGCAGCGATGGAAGGCGGCAAGCACATCATGCTCGTCGCCCAGAAAACCGCGGCCAAGGACGAGCCGACCGAAAAAGACATGTACGAGGTCGGCTGTATCGCCAACATCCTGCAGATGCTGAAGCTGCCGGACGGCACCGTGAAGGTGCTCGTCGAGGGCCTGCAGCGCGCGAAGGCGTTGTCGATCGAAGAACAGGAGACGCAGTTCTCCTGCGAAGTGATGCCGCTCGAGCCCGATCACGCCGACAGCGCGGAAACGGAAGCGCTGCGCCGCGCGATCGTGTCGCAGTTCGACCAGTACGTGAAGCTGAACAAGAAGATCCCGCCGGAGATTCTCACGTCGCTGTCGGGCATCGACGAAGCCGGTCGTCTCGCCGACATGATCGCCGAGCGTCTGCCGCTCAAGCTCGACCAGAAGCAGCACATCCTCGAGATGTTCCCGGTCATCGAGCGCCTCGAGCACCTGCTCGCGCAGCTCGAAGCCGAGATCGACATCCTGCAGGTCGAAAAGCGCATCCGCGGGCGCGTGAAGCGCCAGATGGAAAAGAGCCAGCGCGAGTACTACCTGAACGAACAGGTCAAGGCGATCCAGAAGGAACTGGGCGAAGGCGAAGAGGGTGCGGATCTCGAGGAACTCGAGAAGCGCATCAACGCCGCGCGCATGCCGAAGGAAGCGAAGAAGAAGGCCGACGCCGAGCTCAAGAAGCTGAAGCTGATGTCGCCGATGTCGGCGGAAGCGACCGTCGTGCGCAACTACATCGACACGCTGATCGGCCTGCCGTGGCGCAAGAAGAGCAAGGTCAACAACGACCTGTCGAACGCCGAGCAGGTGCTCGACGAGGATCACTTCGGCCTCGAGAAGGTCAAGGAGCGCATCCTCGAGTATCTCGCGGTGCAACAGCGCGTGGACAAGGTCAAGGCGCCGATCCTGTGCCTCGTCGGGCCTCCCGGCGTCGGCAAGACCTCGCTCGGCCAGTCGATCGCTCGCGCGACGAACCGCAAGTTCGTCCGCATGGCGCTTGGCGGCGTGCGTGACGAAGCCGAGATTCGCGGCCACCGCCGTACGTACATCGGCTCGATGCCGGGCAAGATCCTGCAAAGCCTCGCGAAGGTCGGCGTGCGCAATCCGCTCTTCCTGCTCGACGAAGTCGACAAGATGGGCATGGATTTCCGCGGCGATCCGTCGTCGGCGCTGCTCGAAGTGCTCGATCCGGAACAGAACCACACGTTCGCCGATCACTACATCGAAGTCGACTTCGATCTGTCGGACGTGATGTTCGTCGCGACGTCGAACTCGCTGAACATCCCGCCGCCGCTGCTCGACCGGATGGAAGTGATTCGTCTGTCGGGTTACACGGAAGACGAGAAGGTCAGCATCGCGCAGCGTTACCTGCTGCCGAAGCAGAAGAAGAACAACGGCCTGAAGGACGGTGAGATCGAGGTCGCCGAGCAGGCGATCCGCGACATCATCCGCTACTACACGCGCGAAGCCGGTGTGCGTTCGCTCGAGCGGGAAGTGTCGAAGATCTGCCGCAAGGTCGTGAAGATGCTGCTGCTGAAGAAGGCATCGGGCGCGATCAAGGTCGATGGCGAAAACCTCGACACGTTCCTCGGCGTGCGCAAGTACGACTTCGGCCTCGCGGCGAAGGAAAACCAGGTCGGTCAGGTGACGGGCCTCGCGTGGACGGAAGTCGGCGGCGACTTGCTGACGATCGAAGCCGCGGTGATGCCGGGCAAGGGCAACGTGATTCGCACGGGTTCGCTCGGCGACGTGATGAAGGAGTCGGTCGAGGCGGCGCGTTCGGTCGTGCGCTCGCGTTCGCGACGTCTGGGTATCAAGGACGAAGCGTTCGAGAAGCAGGACATCCACATCCACGTGCCGGAAGGCGCGACGCCGAAGGACGGTCCGTCCGCCGGCGGTGCGATGACGACCGCGCTGGTGTCGGTGCTGACGGGGATCCCCGTGCGTGCCGATGTCGCGATGACGGGTGAAATCACGCTGCGTGGCGAAGTGCTGCCGATCGGCGGGCTGAAGGAAAAACTGCTGGCGGCGCATCGCGGCGGCATCAAGCTCGTGCTGATCCCGGAAGAGAACGTGAAGGATCTCGCGGACATTCCGGACAACGTGAAGAACGCGATCGAGATCGTGCCGGTCCGCTGGATCGACAAGGTGCTCGAGCTCGCGCTCGAACGTACGCCGACCCCGCTGCCGCCGGAAGAAGAGGCGAAGGCTGCGGCGGCACCGGTTGGCGAGGCGGCGAAGGATGCCGGCTCGACGGAAGTCGTCAAGCACTGAGCGCACGAACGCCGTCCCTGACGGTTGTTCACGAAACCCGCGGCGTGTCCGCGGGTTTTTTTATGCCAGCGGGAATGGTGGTGTGCGAGCGGGTTTTTAAAAAAATCGCATCCGGGCTTGGCAAAATGATCTGGAATGAATTACACTCGCAGGCTCGCTGGTTGTTGATGCCGAAACGCAGATCGCAGCCAGAACGAATCGGAAACGGGTGCTTAGCTCAGCTGGTAGAGCGGCGCCCTTACAAGGCGTAGGTCGGGGGTTCGAACCCCTCAGCACCCACCAGTTTCACGATTCAGCCAGACCAAGGAGCGGTAGTTCAGTCGGTTAGAATACCGGCCTGTCACGCCGGGGGTCGCGGGTTCGAGTCCCGTCCGCTCCGCCAGAAAATGAAGAAGCCCGCCTTGTGCGGGCTTTTTCATTTGTATCGTCGGTTGCGCCCGTTGGCGGGCGCGTGACTGCGGAGTGGAGGAAGCCGCCTGCGCGGCTTCCGGCGGGACTCGAAGGGTTGCGCGTGCACGCGCAACCGCGGCCTGCAGGATGTAGGCGAGTCCCGTCCGCTCCGCCAGAAAATGAAAAAGCCCGCCTTGTGCGGGCTTTTTCATTTGCATCGTCGATCACGCCCGCTTGTGCGCGCTTCGTCGAGTCGACGAAGCCGTCTGCTTTTCTCCCGTCCCACCCTGTATGTTGTAATATCGGACGTTTTGTCCAATTTTCCCGTCACGCATGCTCGATTTCTTCCGTAATCACCAGCGCCTGATGATGGCGCTCCTGCTCCTGATCGTGTTGCCGGGGCTGGGTTTCGTCGGGATCCAAGGTTTCCGCGGTTTCTTCGACGACAGTGCGAACGTCGCGGCGGTCAACGGGCACAAGATCACGCGAGTCGAATTCGACGGCGCGTTCCGTCAGCAGATCGACCAGGCGCGCCAGGCGCTCGGCGGGCAGTTCGACATCAAGGCGTTCGATACGCCCGATCATCGCAAGCAAGTGCTCGACGGCCTGATCCAGCAACGTGTGCTGGCCGATGAGACGCAGCGCCTGCACCTTACCGCTTCCGACAACGCAGTGCGCGACGCATTGATGAGCGACCCGATGATCGCGTCGCTGAAGAAGCCGGACGGCTCGATCGACGTCGAACGCTATGCACAGCTGCTGTCGTTCCAGGGCATGACGCCCGAGCAGTATCAGGAGCGCGTGCGCTACAGCCTCGCGCTGCAGCAGATTCCGGCAAGCATCGTGTCGAGCGCGTTCACGCCGAAGAGCCTCGCCCAGCGTCTGTCCGAACTGGCAGCGCAGCAGCGCGAAGTGCAGGCGCTCGTGTTGAAGACGAGCGATTACGCAGCGAAGGTGCAGCCGACCGACGCGCAGCTCGCCGCGTACTACGACGCGCATAAGCAGAGCTTCGCGACGCCGGAAACCGCGACGATCCAGTACCTCGTCTATTCGCCGGCCGCAGCCGCCGCGAGCGCGCAGCCGACCGATGCGGACATCAAGAAGTTCTATGACGACAACCCGACGCACTTCCGCACGGAAGCGCAGGCGCGCGTGAGCCACATCTTCATCGCCGCGGCGAGCGACGCAAGCGCTGCCGACAAGGCGGCCGCGAAGGCGAAGGCCGAGCAACTGCTGGCCGACGTGAAGGCGCATCCCGACCAGTTTGCGCAGATCGCACAGAAGAGCTCGCAGGACGCGCCGTCGGCCGCGAAGGGCGGCGACCTCGGCTTCATCACGCGCGGTTCGACGGCGGGCGGCAAGGCCTTCGACGATGCGGCGTTTTCGCTGAAGCAGGGCGAGATCAGCGGTGTCGTGCAGTCGGATCTCGGTTTCCACATCCTGAAGGCGACCGAAGTGAAGCCGTCGGTGGTCAAGCCGTTCGCGGACGTGAAGGACCAGATCGCCGCGGACCTGAAGCAGCAGTATGCGTCGAAGGCGTTCTCGGACAACGCGGAAGGTTTCACGTCGACCGTGTATGAAAAGGCGAAGTCGCTGCAGCCGGCTGCGGACAAGTACAAGCTGACGATCCAGACGGCCACCGTCACGCCGACGCCGAATCCGCAACTGCCGCCGACGAGCCCGCTGAACAATCCGAAGTTCCTGACGGCCGTGTTCGCGAGCGACTCGGTGAAGAACCAGAACAACACGCAGGCGATCGACGTCGGCAACAACACGCTGATTTCCGCGCACGTCACGAACTACAAGCCGGCAGCCGTGCCCGCGCTCGACGCGATCAAGGACGCCGTGCGCCAGAAGGTGATCGCCGAGCAGGCCGCGGAACTCGCGAAGAAGGACGGTGCGGCGAAGCTGGCCGAACTGCAGAAGTCGAAGTCGACCGACGGGTTCGGCGCCGCGCAGAAGGTGTCGCGCACGCAATCGCAGGGCCTGACGCCGGCGGCATTGAGCGCCGTCTACAAGGTCGATGCGAAGACGCTGCCGGCCTACATCGGCGTCGATCTCGGTGCGGACGGCTACGCGATCTATCGCGTGAACGCGGTGATCCCGGGTTCGGCGGTCGATCCGCAGCAGCTCGCGGCCGCGCAGCAGCAGATGGCGCAGGTCGAAGCGCAGAGCGAGGGTGAAGCGTATCTTGCCGCGCTGCGTGACCGCTCGAAGGTGAAGCTGTACGGTACGACGCCCCGTGCGCAGGACGAGAACAACTGAGCATCGCTCTCTCGTTCACTGTTTCGCACGTAACGACACAAAGCCCCGCTCGAAGCGGGGCTTTGTGTTTTCCGGCACGGCGGTAGTGTCAGCCGCGCGGCTTGCCGAGCAGCGGCTTCAGCGCCGGCCAGACGTTGTCGAGCAGAATGCCTTGCGCCTGCTGGGTCGGATGCATCTGATCCGACTGGAACATCTCCGGCTTGTTCTCGATGCCGGCGAGCAGGAACGGCACGAGCGGCACGTCGAGTTCCTTCGACAGCCGCGTATAGACCGCGTGGAATTTCTGCGTGTAGTCGGGGCCGTAGTTGGCCGGTACGTACATGCCGACCAGCACGACCTTCGCATGCGCGCGCCGCGCATCGGCGATGATGTCGCGCAGGTTCTGCTCGGTCGTCGCGAGCGGCACGCCGCGCAGCGCATCGTTCGAACCGAGCTCGACGACGACGATCGACGGCTTGAGCCGTTGCAGCACCGCGGGCAGTCGCGCGCGGCCGCCGCTCGTGGTGTCGCCGCTGACGCTTGCGTTCGCAACGCTATAATCGACTCGCCCGGTCGCGAGACGTTGTCGCAGCAGCGCAACCCAGCCCGTGTCGCGCGGCAGCCCGTATTCGGCCGACAGGCTGTCGCCGAGCACGACGAGCACGGGCTGGCCCGATGATGGCGCGGCAGCCGTCGCCGCCAGCGCGGGCACGGTTGCGGCGAACAGGGTACCCAGTAGTGCGGCGAGCGCCGCACGTCTTTTCCAGCGAAATGTCGTGTCCATGTTCAAGATTACCGATCCGATCATCGAAGTCCATGACGTGTGCAAGCGAGTCGCCGACGCGACGGGCGAACTGACGATCCTCGACGGCATCACGCTCGCGGTGCGGCCCGGCAGCAGCCTCGCGATCGTCGGTGCGTCGGGGTCGGGCAAATCGACGCTGCTCGGCCTGCTCGCGGGGTTGGACAGCGCGACGAGCGGCACGGTTCGCCTGCTCGGCCGCACACTCGACCCGCTCGACGAGGACGAGCGTGCCGCGCTGCGCAATGGCGCGGTCGGCTTCGTGTTCCAGTCGTTCCAGTTGATGCCGCACCTGACCGCGCTCGAGAACGTGATGCTGCCGCTCGAACTGCAGGGCGGCATCAGTGCGCGCGAGGCGGCCGAGCGTGCGCGCGCGCTGCTCGTGCAGGTCGGCCTCGCCGAACGCACCGCGCATTATCCGAAGCTGCTGTCGGGGGGCGAGCAGCAGCGTGTCGCGCTCGCACGCGCGTTCGTCACGCGACCGGCGATCCTGTTCGCGGATGAGCCGACCGGCAGCCTGGACGCAGCGACGGGGCACGCGGTCATCGACCTGATGTTCGAGTTGAATCGCACGCACGGCGCAACGCTCGTGCTCGTCACGCACGATACCGAACTCGCGCGGCGCTGCGAGACGACGGTGACGATCGAAGCCGGACGCATCGTCGCTCCGCACGCGGCGTAGCACCGCATTGCATTGCTTCGCCGGCCGCGCAGGCGCGTTTCACCCCCGTGCGGCCGGCATGCGCATCGCGCGTCGTGTCAGCGCTTGAGCGCCGCACGTGCGCGCTCGATCAGCGCGGTGGTCGAGGAATCGTGCTTCGCGGGGTCGACCGACTCGGCCGACAGGTCGGCTTCGACGACCTTGCCGAGAATCTTGCCGAGCTCGACGCCCCACTGGTCGAACGGATTGATGTCCCACACCGTCGCTTGCACCAGCACCTTGTGCTCGTACAGCGCGATCAGCGCGCCGAGCGTGCGCGGCGTCAGCGCGTCGACGAGCAGCGTCGTCGTCGGGCGGTTGCCGGGGAACGTGAGGTGCGGTGCGAGCGCTTCCTTGCCGGGGCCGGCGACCTTGCGCGCTTCGTCGAGCGTGCGGCCGAGCATCAGCGCTTCGCTCTGCGCGAAGCAGTTCGCGAGCAGCTTCGGATGATGGCTCGCGAGCGGATGCTCGGGCGTCAGCACCGCGACGAAGTCGATCGGCACGATCGTCGGGCCCTGGTGCAGCATCTGGAAGAACGCATGCTGGCCGTTGGTGCCCGGCTCGCCCCACGTGACGGCCGATGTCGGGTAATCGATGAACGTGCCGTCCAGACGCGCGGACTTGCCGTTGCTTTCCATCTCGAGCTGCTGCAGGTACGACGGCAGGTAGTGCAGCGCTTCCGAATACGGCGCGACGAGATAGCTCTGCGAGCCGAAGAAGTTGCGATACCAGATGCCGATCAGGCCGAGCAGCACCGGCAGGTTGCGTTCGAGCGGCGCTTCGCGGAAATGACGATCCATGTCGTTCGCGCCGGCGAGCAGTTCGTCGAACTGTTCCGGTCCGATCGCGATCATGATCGACAGGCCGACCGCCGACCACAGCGAGTAGCGGCCGCCGACCCAGTCCCACATTTCGAACACGTTGTCGGCCGCGATGCCGAACTTCACGACTTCGGCCGGGTTGGCCGACACGCCGACGAAGTGCTTCGCGAGCGCATCTTCCGGGCAGCCGCGCGCGACGAACCAGTCGCGCAGCGAGCGCGCGTTCGTCATCGTCTCGAGCGTCGTGAAGGTTTTCGACACGATGATCGCGAGCGTTTCTTCCGGATCGACCTGTTCGAGCACGCGCGCGAGATCGGCGCCGTCGACGTTCGACACGAAGTGCGTCGAGATGTCGGGCGTCGCGACGTGGTGCAGCGCGTGCGTGACCATCTTCGGCCCGAGATCCGATCCGCCGATGCCGATATTGATCACGTGGCGGATGCGTTTGCCCGTGTAGCCCGTCCACGCGCCGCTGCGCACGGCGCGTGCGAAGGTCGCCATCTTCGCGCGCTCGGCGCTGACCTGCGCATGGAACGGCGCTTGCGGGTCGGTCGCGCGCAATGCCGTGTGCAGCGCGGCGCGACCTTCGGTCGGGTTGACGATCTCGCCGGCGAACATGGCGTAGCGGCGCGCTTCGATGCCCGCTTCGCGGGCCAGTTGCACGAGCAGGCGCAGCGTGTCGTCGTTGATGCGGTTCTTCGAGAAATCGGCCGCGAGGCCGCCGCCCGGGATCGTGAAGCGTTCGGCGCGGGTCGGTGCGTGGTCGTTTTCCGGCGCGAACCAGTCGCGCAGCCGCGCATGGCGGATCTGTTCGAAGTGGGATTGAAGGGCAGTCCAGGCGGGGAGCGAATTCAGCGTCATGGCGGTTCGAGTGAAGCGTGAATCGGGAGGAATGCCGCGCCGGCGCATCGGGATCGGAAGGCCGGCGGACGAGCGGGCCCGCCGTGCGGCGGGGCACTCAGTATAGCGGCGTTATATGTCGGCGCGCGGCGACGGGTAAAAAAGGCGATTGATCAGCGTGCGCACCATTGGTGCGAGCTCGCCCGCGGCGAGGCCGGCCGGCCCCGTGCCGTTCGCGGTGAGCGTGTCGGCCGCGAGGCCGTGCAGATAGACGCCCGCGAGCGCGGCTTCGTACGGTGCGACGCGCTGTGCGAGCAGCGCGCCGATCAGGCCGCCGAGCACGTCGCCGGTGCCGCCGGTGGCGAGCGCCGCGTTGCCGGTCGGGTTGATCGTGACGCGGCCGTCGGGTGCCGCAATCACCGTGCCCGAGCCTTTCAGCACGACGATGCCGGCGTAGCGCGCGGCGAGCGCCTGCGCCGCGGCCAGCCGGTCGTGCTGCACGGACGCGGTGTCGGTGCCGAGCAGCCGGGCCGCTTCGAGTGGATGCGGCGTCAGCACGCATGCGTTGCCGCGCGCGCCGCGAGCGGCAACGGCGGCCGCGAGGTCGGCGTGGGTCGCGACGAGGTTCAGCGCGTCGGCGTCGAGCAGCGTGGCCGCGTCGTGCGCGAGCGCGTCGCGCACGAGCGTCGCCGCGGCCTCGCGGGTGCCGAGGCCGCAGCCCGCCGCGATCGCGGACATCGCATCGAGGTCGAGGCCGTCGGCCGGATGCAGCATCAGTTCGGGAAACGGCGGATCGTACGGCGGCGCGCCGGTGCCGAGGAAGCCGACATGCACCTTGCCGGCGCCTGCGAACAGCGCGGCACGCGCGGCGAGGATCGGCGCGCCGCACATCCCCGTGTCGCCGCCGAGCACCGCGAGGCTGCCGAACGTGCCCTTGTGCGATGCGAACGCGCGTGCGGGCAGCGCGGCGGCGAACCGCGCAGGCGCATTCAGCACGACGGCCGGCACGGCAGGGGGCGCGACGTCGAGCGATGCGATCTCGATCTCGCCGGCGAAGTCGCGGCCGTCGCCCGTGTAAAGGCCCGGCTTCGCGCCGATGAAGGTGAGCGTATGCGTGGCGGCGACCGCGACGCCGGCGCCGACGATGCGGCCCGTGTCGCTGTCGAGCCCGCTCGGCACGTCCAGCGCGAGCACGCGGCCGCCGCTTCGCGCATGCGCGGCGATGCGCGCGGCCTGCGCGGCGAACGGGCCGTCGAGCGCACGGCCGAGGCCGATGCCGAACAGGCCGTCGACGACCCATGCGTAATCGTCGAGCGATGCGGGCGGTTCGCTCGACAGCGGCACGCCGGCCGCGCGTGCGAGGCCGAGCGCCCATTGCGCATCGTCCGGCTTGACCGGTACAGGCATCCACGCCTGCGTCGCGACGCCGAGCTGCTGCAGTTGCGCGGCGGCCACCAGTGCGTCACCGCCATTGTTGCCCGGGCCGACTGCGAACCAGATGGGGCGCTCGTCGCCGGCAACCCGTTCGGACAGCCAGCGCGCGGCGGCGGCGCCGGCGCGGCCCATCAGCGTGTGGGGCGGCAGTTCGGCGGTCGCGGCGGCCTCGGCCGCACGCAGGTCGGCGACGCGCAGCAGCGCGATCGGAGTGGAGTCGGGAAGCGGGCGGGCAAGGGTCATCGCGGGATCGTGACGGCAGGGAGGATGCCGCCCGGGACGGGCCCGCGGCGGTCAGGTCGTGAAGCGCGCGGCGCTCAGCGCGGCGAGCGTGTCGGCAGGCCACTGCTGCGTGTCGCCGCCGAGGTAGTCGGTCACCACTTTAGCAGACCCGCACGCGAGCGCCCAACCGGCCGGGCCGTGGCCGAAATTGACGAAGACGCGCGGATGCGGGGTCGGACCGACGACCGGCAGGCCGTCCGGCGACAGCAATTGCATGCCTTGCCACGACAGCGCGGCGGAGATTTTTGCGGCGCCCGGCACCCAGTCGTGCACGGCCTGGCCGAGCAGCGCGAGCGCTGCCTCGGACAACGGCTCGGGCAGCGGCTTCGCGGTGTCGGCGAGGCTCTGCAGCACGGCGCCGCCGCCGACGCGCAACCGCTGATGCGTGCGCGTGATCGAGATCCGCTTGATCGAATCGACGACGCTCAGGTGCGGCGCGTGTTCCTCGTAGGTGACGGGCGCGGTCAGCGTATGCGCGCGGACCGGATGCAGCGGCAGCCGCCAGCCGAGCCGCTCGAGCAGCACCGGGCTGCCGGCGCCGGCGGCGACCACGATCGCGTCGGCCGAAATCACGTCGACTTCGCGGGCGTTGGCCGCGTGCCGGCCGCCGGGCGGCGCGAGCTCGACCGCGGCGCGGCCGGTGTCCACGCGGATCGCGGCGACCTCCGCGCCGAAGCGGAACTGGACGCCGTGCTCGTCGAGGGTCTGCTTGACCAGTTTCGCGAACAGCGGGCAGTTGCCGGTGCGTTCGGTCTCGAGCAGCACGCCGCCGGCGAAGCCGGGTTCGGCCGGCACCGACGGCTCGAGCGCCGCGCATTCGTCGGCGGTGAGCACGCGGTACGGCTGGTCGAGCGTGCGCAGCAGGTCGAGCGCCGGCTGCAGGGCCTCCCAGTCGCGCGGGTCGCGCACGACGTGAAGGATGCCGGGTTTCTGCTCGAATTCGAGCTGGAAGCGCGTTTCGATGTCGGCGACGCTCTCGCGCGATGCGTCGATCAGCGGGCGCAGCCGCGCGTATTGCGCGGCGAATGCGTCGGGCTCGCGCAGCGCGCCGAGTTCCTTGACGAAGCGGCGCACGCCGCCGTTGAAGCCCGGCTTGTAGACGATGCCGCTGTCGCGCGGCTGGCGCTGGCGCATGAAGGTCGGGCCGAACCAGACGTCGAGCGGGCTCGGCAGCAGCGTGCCGCCGTCGCCGTAGGTCGCGCCCTGCGCGACGGTCGCGTGGCGTTCGACCACGCACACGCGATGGCCGGCCGCGCGGAGCTGGTAGGCGGTGGCGACGCCGCTGATTCCGCCGCCGATGACGATGACATCCATGGACTGATTCGATGACGGGCAGCGCGCACGCCGCCCGGTGAGAATTCGCTGACGGGCTCCGGCCCGGTGAACCGGGAATGATAGCGCCAAAATCGCGGGAAACGGCGCCGCGCGAGCCTATCCGGTTTCGCCATCGTGCGTCTGCCGGCTACCGCGGCCGCGCGCGGCGGCCCGGCGCTGGCCCGCGCGCCGGACAGGCCGGCGCACCGTGGCGGTGCATGACGGGTGCCGATCGGCCGGTCTGGGACGACCGACTTCCGGGTATAATTACGGCCTTCGTGCGACACGCACGCTCGTGTCCGGGTCGTCCCAACGTAAGGGACATCGACTAGCAGTGTCTGGAAGGTGCGGTATGACCTTGACCGGCTGCGAAAAGTACAACGCGGTGCATCATGAAGGAGCGCGAGTTCCCAAGTGCAACTGCCCACAAGCGCTGTACTTTCTTGTATCGAAGCGAACCCGGTGGGGGTATGCCGGGTATCGCCATTGGCGATGACCGGCATGCTGCATTCCGCCGGACGTCGCATTGCATTGACCTGATTACCGTCAGGTTCCGCCCAGTCAGCGGCTTCATCTCCGCCGACAGGGTGGGATGTCGTTTGCAATCCCCTGAGCCGCTCGCGGCTTGGGGTTTCGAAGCTTGAGACGAGCGTAAAGCTCGGTGTGTCATTGTTCCATCTCTCTTGCGGTTGGAGAGGTAGGGAACCTGTTGTACGACCAGCAGTAGCCTAGGGAGACATGCGTCACTGGTAACGGTGGGGTGTGAAGCTCTCCCGACAACGAAGCCTCCGGATGTTTCGGGCAGGTAGTGATCGTGAGACCACTACTTGGAGATCCCTAGCAGCAAGGGATCGAGGAGCTAGGCTGACTGGCAGGGTCAACGTATGTGAACTGCTGATAAACCTCGTAATAATTGTGGTGCCAAAAGCTGATGATAGGCACTGACCAAAATGGTACGCGGTCGGATAACCCGTTGAAGGTTCGGGTTACGTCGTCATCGGACCGCCGGGGGAGAGGCAGGACCTAAACCAGTCGTGTGACACGCCGGGAACGTGGTAAGCCCGTATGGTTGCCGAGGCAGTACGCTCGGCAGGCGAACCGCAAGGAACGCTGTAGACCGTGCGGGTATGGGAGGACGGAAAAAGCGAATGCCGCGCTGTAATGGCGCGGATAGAGGTTGGGACATTACCTCACGCGAAAGCGGGCAGACTTCCGTCTGGTCTACCGTCGCAAGATGGCTGACTAACCCTCAAGCTGAAATGGTGATCGCTGGTGGCTTCTTAGCCATCAGTGTTGTTCTTATCCCTTGTGGGAGCAAAACGCTCCCGCAAGGGGCGTGTTGCTCTCCGCGCAGGGATTCACTTCTTTGAGCAGGAGAGCAGCATGAGAGTATCTGCCCGTAAGGGTGGGTCTGCGCTTTCCCATGCGCCGGACCGCTGGCAAGCCGTTGATTGGCGCCGCGTGGAACGGAACGTGAGAGGGATGCAGATTCGAATTGCGAAGGCGACGCGGGAAGGTGACTGGCGCAGGGTGAAAGCCCTTCAACGGCTGCTGACCCGCACGTTGTCCGCGAAGTTGTATGCGGTACGACGTGTTACGCAAAACCAGGGTGCGCGAACGGCTGGAGTCGATCGCGAACTATGGAAGTCGCCTGAGAGCCGATGGGAAGCCATCGGTACGTTGAAGCGGCGCGGATATAAGCCTCTGCCCTTACGGAGAGTCTTTATCCCCAAGGCCAATGGGAAGTTACGCCCTCTGGGCATACCGACCATGCGGGACAGGGCGATGCAAGCCCTGTATTTGCTGGCTTTGGAGCCGGTGTCGGAATCGACGAGCGACCCGAACTCATATGGGTTCAGGAAAAATCGCTCGACGGCCGATGCCATGGCCCAGTTGTTCGTCTCGCTTTCCCAGAAGGCTTCGGTCCAATGGGTCCTAGAGGCGGACATCAAGGGCTGCTTCGACCACATCAACCACGACTGGTTGGTCGACCATGTCCCGATGGACAAGGAGATCCTCCGGAAGTGGTTGAAGGCTGGCCTGATTCACGAAGGTCAGTTTCAGGTGACTGAGGCCGGTACGCCACAGGGAGGCATCATTTCCCCGACGTTGGCCAATGTGACGCTGAATGGGCTGGAACGGCAACTTGCTGCGCATCTTGATGCGAAGTTTGGGATCGTGAAAGCCAAGAAGCTGAAGGTGAGGGTGGTGCGGTACGCGGATGACTTCGTAGTAACCGGCATCTCAGTCGAGGTGTTGGAGAGCGAGGTCCGACCTTGGATGGAGGCATTTCTCGCAAAACGAGGGCTGCAACTGTCGGAGGAGAAAACGCGGATCGTTCACATCAACGATGGCTTCGATTTCCTTGGGTGGAATTTCCGGAAGTACTCGGGAAAGCTACTCATCAAGCCAAGCAAAAAGAACTTTCAAGCGTTCTATCGCAAGGTGGCGGAAACGATCAGCGGCAATAAGGCGGTGACGCAGGAGCGTTTGATCGTTCTGTTGAACCCGATGCTACGGGGATGGGCTCAGTATCACAGACCCGTAGTTGCCAAGCAGGCGTACACCCGCATGGAGCATCTGGTAGTTGCGAGGCTCCGGCGGTGGTCGAAACGGCGGCATCCGAACAAGGGCAAGGACTGGGTGAAGAAGAAATATTTTCACACGGTCGGAAACCGAAATTGGGTGTTTGCCGCGCCCGTAGTGCGGGACGATGGCAGTAAGGGTCTTCTGACCTTGTACCAACTCAGCGGTACGGAAATCAGAAGGCACAAGAAGGTGAAAGGGGACTTCAATCCCTTTGACCCTGCGATGGAGCAGTACGGCGAAGAACTGCGGCAGGAACGCATGTTGTATTCGATGCGTTACCGCAAGCAATTGGCCTCGCTGTATCTGTCACAAGGCGGCTGTTGTGCGCATTGTGGCTGCGCCCTGACTGAAGAATCAGGCTGGCACGACCACCATCTGGAGTACCAGAGGTATGGCGGGTCGGACTCACTCTCCAACCGGGTTCTGCTGCATCCGGACTGTCACAGCCAAGTGCACGCCGGTAAAATTGCAGTAACTAAGCCGGTCTGGCCGTAGGCCAGACTTTGCTCTTGTAGGCTTGAGCCGTATGCGGGGAAACTCGCACGTACGGTTCTTAGGGGGCCCCCTCTCCGTAAGGAGGGTGGGGCTACCCTACCTTTCGCCCCACGTCGCCACCTCGCGCGACTCATCGACGTCAGTCCAGCCCATGGCTCACTTCTCGTGTTTTCCCGGCGCTTCGGCCCTCTCCGATTTCCGTCAAACCCGTCTGCTCGACACGCTCAAGCAAATCGACGCCAACATCGTCGCGGTGCGCGGCCAGTTCCTGCACTTCGTCAATGCGGCCGAGCCGCTGTCGGCGGACGACAGCGCCCGCATCGACGCGTTGATGCACTACGGCGCGCCGTTCGAGCCGGCGACCGAGAAGGGGACGGCCGAGACCTTCGTCGTGCTGCCGCGCTTCGGCACGGTTTCGCCGTGGGCGAGCAAGGCGACCGACATCGCGCAGCACTGCGGCCTCACGCAGGTGCGCCGCATCGAGCGCGGCGTCGAGTTCACGGTCACGTTGAAGTCGGGCCTGCTCGGCGGCAAGAAGGCGCTGTCCGACGACGCGCGTGCGGCCGTGGCCGCCGCACTGCATGACCGGATGACCGAAAGCGTGGTCGCCGCGCGCGACGATGCGAAGCACCTGTTCGACGAACTGCCGGCCAAGCCGCTCGCGACCGTCGACGTGCTGGGCGTCGGCCGCGGCGCGCTCGAGCGCGCGAACGTCGAGCTGGGCCTCGCGCTCGCCGACGACGAGATCGATTACCTGGTCGACGCGTTCCGCAAGCTCGAACGCAACCCGACCGACGTCGAACTGATGATGTTCGCGCAGGCGAACAGCGAGCACTGCCGCCACAAGATCTTCAACGCGCAGTGGACGATCGACGGCGAAGCGCAGGACATGTCGCTGTTCGCGATGATCCGCAACACCGAGAAGCTGAGCCCGCAAGGCACGATCGTCGCGTATTCGGACAACTCGTCGATCATGGTCGGCGCCGAAGCCGAGCGCTGGTTCCCGCGCAACGCGGGCGCGGCCGGCGAGCCGGGCGAGCGCTACGGCCGCCACACCGAGCTCACGCACACGCTGATGAAGGTCGAGACGCACAACCACCCGACGGCGATCTCGCCGTTCCCGGGTGCGGCGACCGGCGCGGGCGGCGAGATCCGCGACGAAGGCGCGACGGGCCGCGGCGCGCGTCCGAAGGCCGGCCTCACGGGCTTCACCGTGTCGAACCTCGATCTGCCGGACGCACGCCAGTCGTGGGAAAACGCGCGCGACGCCGCGCAGCCGGTCGGCGAGCGCAACCCGAACGACGCGCACGGCCCGTACGGCCGCCCGGACCGCATCGCATCGCCGCTGCAGATCATGATCGACGGCCCGCTCGGCGGCGCCGCGTTCAACAACGAATTCGGCCGCCCGAACCTCGGCGGCTACTTCCGCGTGTACGAGCAGAACGTCGGCGGGAAGGTGCATGGCTATCACAAGCCGATCATGATCGCGGGCGGTCTCGGCAACATCGCGGATCAACACACGCACAAGCACGACGTGCCGGCAGGCTCGCTGCTGATCCAGATCGGCGGCCCCGGCATGCGGATCGGCATGGGCGGCGGCGCGGCGAGCTCGATGGCGACCGGCGCGAACACGGCCGAGCTCGACTTCGACTCGGTGCAGCGCGGCAACCCGGAAATCGAGCGTCGCGCACAGGAAGTGATCAACGGCTGCTGGCAGCTCGGCGCGGAAAACCCGATCCTGAGCATCCACGACGTCGGCGCGGGCGGCCTGTCGAACGCATTCCCCGAGATCGTCGACGGCGCGGGCAAGGGCGCGCGCTTCGAGCTGCGCAAGGTCGCGCTCGAGGAGTCGGGCCTGTCGCCGCGCGAAATCTGGTCGAACGAAGCGCAGGAGCGCTATGTGCTGGCGATCGCGCCGGCCGACCTGCCGCGCTTCGAAGCGATCTGCGCACGCGAGCGCTGCCCGTTCGCGGTGGTCGGCGTCGCGACCGACGAACGTCAGCTGCAGCTCGTCGACGACGAAGCGAAGGGCGCCGACGAATTCCCGGTCGACATGCCGATGGAAGTGCTGCTCGGCAAGCCGCCGCGCATGCATCGCGACGTTGCGCGCGTCGCCACCGAGCGTGCACCGGTCGACGTGACGGGCATCGCGCTGTCGGAAGTCGCGGTCGACGTGCTGAAGCACCCGACGGTCGGCAGCAAGTCGTTCCTGATCACGATCGGCGACCGTTCGGTCGGCGGCACGTCGGTGCGCGACCAGATGGTCGGCCCGTGGCAGGTGCCGGTGGCCGACTGCGCGGTGACCGCGCTCGACTACGCCGGTTTCAAGGGCGAAGCGATGACGATGGCCGAGCGCACGCCGCTCGCCGTGATCGACGCGCCGGCATCGGGCCGCATGGCCGTCGGCGAAGCGATCACGAACATCGCGAGCGCGCCCATCGCGTCGCTCGACAAGCTGAAGCTGTCGGCGAACTGGATGGCCGCCTGCGGCACGGCCGGCGAGGACGCCGCGCTGTTCGACACCGTCAAGGCGATCGGCATGGAGCTGTGCCCGGCGCTCGGGATCGGCATCCCGGTCGGCAAGGACTCGCTGTCGATGAAGACCAAGTGGGACGAGCAGGGCGTCGCGAAGGAAGTGGTGTCGCCGGTGTCGCTGATCATCTCCGCATTCGCGCCGGTCGAGGACGTGCGCCGGCACCTGACGCCGCAACTGCGCCGCATCGCCGACGCGGGCGACAGCGTGCTGATCGCGATCGATCTCGGCCGCGGCAAGAACCGGATGGGCGGCAGCATCTTCGCGCAGGTCACGCAGCAGGTTGGCGACGCGACGCCGGACGTCGACGATCCGGAAGACCTGAAGCGCTTCTTCAACGCGATCCAGTCGCTCAATACGCAAGACAAGCTGCTCGCTTACCACGACCGCTCGGACGGCGGCCTGTGGGCGACGGTGTGCGAAATGGCGTTCGCGGGCCACGCGGGCGTGTCGCTGAACGTCGACATGCTGACGCTCGACCCGAATCACGAATCCGACTACGGCGATGCGAAGGACTGGGCGAAGCAGACGAGCGGCCGTCGCGAGGATCGCACGCTGCGCGCGCTGTTCTCCGAAGAGCTCGGCGCCGTCGTGCAGGTGCGCGCGGCCGATCGCGATGCGGTGCTCGGCGCACTGCGCGAGTTCGGCCTGTCGGCGTGCTCGCACGTGATCGGCACGGTCAACGATCGCGACGTGATCGAGGTGTATCGCGACGCGAAGAAGGTCTTCGACGCGCCGCGCGCCGAACTCCACCGTGCATGGGGCGAAGTGAGCTGGCGCATCGCGCGCCTGCGCGACAACCCCGCCTGCGCGGATGCGGAATACGATGCGCTGCTCGACGCGGCCGACCCGGGCATCTCGCCGGTGCTGACGTTCGATCCGGCCGACGACATCGCCGCGCCGTTCATCGCGACGGGCGCACGTCCGCGCGTCGCGATCCTGCGCGAGCAGGGCGTGAACTCGCATCTCGAAACGGCGTACGCGTTCGACCGCGCGGGCTTCGACGCACACGACGTGCACATGAGCGACCTGCTCGCGGGCCGCGCGACGCTCGCCGATTTCGCGGGCGCGGTGGCATGCGGCGGTTTCTCGTACGGCGACGTGCTGGGCGCAGGCGAAGGCTGGGCGAAGACGATCCGCTTCAACGCGAACCTCGCCGACATGTTCTCGGCGTTCTTCGCCCGCCCCGACACGTTCGCGCTCGGCATCTGCAACGGTTGCCAGATGCTGTCGAGCCTCGCGTCGATGATCCCGGGCGCGCAAGCATGGCCGAAGTTCACGCGCAACAAGTCCGAGCAGTTCGAGGCGCGCTTCTCGTTCGTCGAAGTCGAGAAGTCGCCGTCGATCTTCTTCGCGGGGATGGAAGGCTCGCGGATTCCGGTGGCGGTCGCGCACGGCGAAGGCTATGCGGACTTCTCGCAGCAGGGCGATATCGATCGCGTCGCGGTCGCGATGCGCTACGTCGACCACCGCGGCGAAGCGACCGAGCGCTATCCGTTCAACCCGAACGGCTCGCCGGCCGGCATCACGTCGGTCACGACGGCCGACGGCCGCTTCTCGGTGCTGATGCCGCACATGGAGCGCGTGCACCGCACGGTCACGATGAGCTGGCATCCGGAAGGCTGGGGCGAAGCGAGCCCGTGGCTGCGCGTGTTCCGCAACGCACGCCGCTGGATCGGCTGATGTTCGATCCGCACGCGCCGGTCGAGATCGTCACGCTGCGCGACGAACGCGCGAGCGACGTCGATGCGATCGGCCGCGTGATCGTGGCGGCGTTCGCGGACGAGCCGCAGCACGGGCAGTTCGAGCGGCGGATCGTCGACGCGCTGCGCGCGGGTGGTGCGCTCAGCGTGTCGCTCGTCGCGGAGCGCGACGAGCGCGTGATCGGCCACGTCGCGTTCTCGCCGGTGTCGATCGGCGGTGCGCCGGCCGCCAGTCAGCAGTGGTACGGGCTCGCGCCGCTCGCGGTGCGGCCCGATTGCTGGCGGCAGAGCATCGGCGCGGGGCTCGTGCGCACGGGGCTCGACGCGTTGCGCAGGCTCGGTGCGCGCGGCTGTGTGGTGCTCGGCGATCCCGCGTACTACGCGCGCTTCGGTTTCGAGCCGTTCGATGGTCTCGTGTTTGCGCACGCGCTGCCCGGGCATTTTCTTGCGCTGTCGTTCGATGCAACCGCGCCGCGGCCGTCGGGCGAGGTCCGCTATCACGACGCATTCGAGTCGGCGTGAGCCGGCGTATTGGCTCGGTGCGCCCACGCACGTGATGCCGCCATCCTGACAGAAAGGCCGCTTCAAGCGGCCTTTTGCTTTGCGCGGCCTTCGCGGCAACGCGTAGCGGCCGCGCATGAAAAAAAGGCCACTCGCTGGAGTGGCCTTTGCGTGGGCGAGCGTCGCCGACGTTACTGGATCTTTGCCTGCTGGCGCAGGTTTTCCTCGAACGCCTGCAGCTTTTGCTGCACGAGCTGCTGCGCGATCTGCGCCTTCACCTGGTCGAACGGCGGCGGTGCGACGTCGCGGATGTCGTCGACACGGATGATGTGCCAGCCGAACTGCGTCTTCACCGGCTCGTCGGTCATCTGGCCTTTCTGCAGCTTCTGCGCGGCCGCCGCGAATTCCGGCACGTACGCCTTCGGATCGGACCAGTCGAGGTCGCCGCCGTTCTTGCCCGAACCCGGATCCTTCGAGTACTGCTTCGCCAGGTCTTCGAACTTCGCGCCGGCCTTGATCTTCGCGATCAGGTCCTTCGCCTGCTGTTCGCTGTCGACGAGGATGTGGTGCAGGTGGTATTCGCGGTTGCCGCCCGCCGTTTTCACGAGATCGTCATAACGCGCCTTCACTTCGGCGTCGGTCGGCTGGTTCTTCTTCAGGAAGGTCTCGATCATCGAGCGCAGCACGACCGTCTGTTGCGCGACGGCGATCTGCGCCTTCACGTCCGGACGGCTCGGGATGCCTTCGCGGATGGCTTCCTGCATCAGGATTTCGCGGTTCACGAGTTCCTGGCGCACGGCCTGCTGCAGTTGCGGGCTGTCGGTCTGGCCTTGCTGGACGAGCTGCGCGACCATGGCGTCGGCGCGCGACTTCGGAATCGGCGTGCCGTTGACGACGGCGATGTTCTGGGCAAATGCCGGTGCCGCTGCAAAGGCAGCCGCCGCGACCCACAGGCGGGGGGATTTCAGGATCATCGGGAATTCCTAGTGAGACTAGATTGAAGATTCGTTGAATTCTTCGGGCGTGTAAGCCACGATCGCGAGCGCGTGAATGCCGCGCTGCATCGCATCAGCGAGCGCATCATACACCAGCCGGTGCCGCGCGACGCGCGGTTTGCCGGCGAAGGTGGCCGACACGATCGTTACCGTGTAATGGCCGCCGGCGGCGGCGCCGGCATGGCCCGCGTGCTGCGCGCTGTCGTCGCGTACTGCGAGGGACAGCGGCGCGAGCGATGCGGTGAGACGCGCCTCGATCAGCGCGATGCGTTCGTCGGGCGATGCGTGGAGAAAGGTGTCGCTCATGTTACTCGTCCTTCAGGTACTTCGTGAGCCACAGGCTCTGCAGGATGATGAACACGACCATGGCGCCCGTCGTGCCGAACAGCTTGAAGTTCACCCACTGCGATTCGGTGTAGTTGTGCACCACGTACAGGTTCGCAACGCCGAGCACCGCGAAGAACAGCGCCCACGCGACGTTCAGCTTGTCCCACACGGGATGTGGCAGCGTGAGCTGCTTGCCCATCATCTTCTCGATCAGGTTGTTGCCGAACGCATAGCGCGCGGCGAACAGCCCGATCGCAAACAACCAATACAGCACAGTCGGTTTCCATTGAATGAATTTTTCGTCATGCAGGACGAGGGTGGCGCCGCCGAACACGACGATCACGCCGAGGCTGACCCACAGCATCGTGTCGACCTTCCGGTGCCGGAAGGCGACCCACGCGACCTGGGCCAGCGTCGCGACGATCGCGACGGCAGTGGCGGTGAAGATGCCCCAGACCTTGAAGGCAGCGAAAAACAGGATGATCGGAAACAGATCGAACAGGAATTTCATGGCGCTCGCAGCTGCGTGAAAGGTCGCATCGCGCGGCCTTTCACCGTTGTAGGGACCCGCCAGGCGCCACCGTCGCGGATCGTGGCAGCCGGGGAGGCTGCCGTCGGATCCGTCCGGCGCCGCTCATTCGTTTTCGGGTCGGGACTCGAAGTTTAACGCAGCCGAATTGATGCAGTACCGCAAACCGGTCTGGTCGCGGGGGCCATCCTCGAACACGTGGCCGAGATGCGCGCCGCAATGGTTGCAGCGCACCTCGACGCGCACCATCCCGTGCGAGCGGTCGATCTTCTCGTCGATCACTTCGCCGTTCAGCGGCTTGAAGTAGCTGGGCCAGCCGCAGCCCGAATGGAATTTGGCGCCGGATTCGAACAGCGGCGTGCTGCAGACGACGCATGTGTAGATGCCGGCGTCTTCCGTGTCGGTGTATTCGCCGGTGAACGCGCGCTCGGTCGCCGCGTGCTGCGTGACTTCGTACTGCATCGGCGTGAGGCGGCGGCGCAGCTCGGCGTCGTCCTTCTGGTACGGGAAGGTCTTGTCGTCGGAATCGTGTGACATGTGGGGGTTCTCCTGATCGGTCGGTCGGGTCGCGCGGGTCACGACGAGCAGCTCACTTCGAGCGACCCGGCCCAGTCGGGCGGCAGTGCCGCATACGCTTCATGTTCCGGTTGTTCGTCGAACGGGCGGCGCAGCACCTGCGCGAGCCGCTCGACTTCGGAAAAATCCTTCTCCTTCGCGCGCCGGATCGCGACTTCGGCCAGATGGTTGCGCAACACGTATTTCGGGTTCGCGCGGTTCATCGCGGCGGCGCGTGCCGCGTCGTCGCGCGTTTCGTCGGACAGCCGCGCGCGGTAGAGGTTCGCCCATGCATCGAACGCGTCGCGATCGATGAACAGGTCGCGCACCGGCGCGTCGCGGCTCGCGTCGTGCTTCGACAGCTGCGCGAGCCGGCGGAACGTCAGCGTGAAGTCCGCGTGGCTCGCGTGCATCGTTTCGAGCAGCTTGTTGGCGAGCTCCGCGTCGTTCTCGCGTTCGAGTTCGAGGCCGAGCTTCGCGCGCATCAGGCGCTCGAGCGCGGGGCCGAAGCGCTCCGGAAACTTCGCGAGCACGGCCTGCGCGTCTTCCACCGCACGCTCGGCGCGCGCATCGTCGTCGGCGATGCCGTGCTGCAGCCCGATCAGCGGCAGCAGCGCCTGCGCGAGGCAATAGCAGTTCCAGTGCGCGATGCGCGGCTGCATCCGGTATGCGTAGCGGCCGCTCGTGTCGGAGTGGTTGCAGATGTGATTCGCGTCGAACGCGTCGACGAAACCGAACGGGCCGTAGTCGATCGTCACGCCGAGGATCGACATGTTGTCCGTGTTCATCACGCCGTGGCAGAAGCCGACCGCCTGCCATTGCGCGACGACGTCGGCCGTGCGGAACATCGCGGCTTCGAGCAGCGCGAGGTACGGATCGTCGGCCTCGCGGCACGCCGGATAAAAGCGGTCGATCACGTGATCGGCGAGCTGGCGCAGCAGGTCGGGGCGATCGTTCGAGAAGAAGTGCTCGAAGTGGCCGAAGCGCACGAAGCTTTCCGACACGCGCGTGACGACCGCCGACGTCTCGATTTCCTCGCGCACCACCGGCTGGTCGGAGCCGATCACCGTGAGTGCGCGCGTGGTCGGAATGCCGAGATGATGCATCGCTTCGGAGCACAGGAATTCGCGGATCGACGAGCGCAGCACCGCGCGGCCGTCGCCCATGCGCGAGTACGGCGTGCGGCCGCCGCCCTTGAGCTGCAGTTCGAAGCGCCGGCCGTCGGGGCCGGGAAGTTCGCCGATCGTCAGCGCGCGGCCGTCGCCGAGCTGGCCGGCCCATACGCCGAACTGGTGGCCGGAATACACCGATGCGTACGGCATCGCGTTCGCGGGCCAGTCGCGTGTCGGGTTGCCGGCGAACAGCTCGGCGAAGCCGGGCTGCGCGACGATCGATGGCGGCAGGCCGAGCAGTCGCGCGACTTCGCCGGAAAAGCCGACGACGTACGGCGCGGGCAGCGGCGCGGCCGGCAGCCGCGTATGAAACGCATCGCCGAGCGTGACGAACGCGCGTTCGGCGGGCGCGCCGAGCGTCTCGGCGAGGTCGGGGAGCGTGTCAGCCGCATCGGCTGCGCTTCGGGAAAACGACATGTTGAGCGCCTCTGGGTAAGTCGATATTGTAAGGCGGCGCCGCGCCGCCCGCATGGCGGCGCGCGCGCCTTGCGCCAGGCCTGTCCGGGCCGTGGACGGGTCGTACGCTGGCGCACTGCTTCGAGGCGGGTCACCGATTCGCGTCCTTCCGGGAGAACAAGACGATGGGTAAGCCGTTGCTGGGCCAGATGATGGACATGCCGTTGCTGGTGTCGTCGTTGATCGCGCATGCCGCGCGGCATGCGGGCGACACGGAGATCGTGTCGAAGCGCGTGGAAGGCGACCTGCATCGCTACACGTACCGCGATTGCGAGCAGCGCGCGAAGCGGCTCGCACAGGCGCTTGCGCGGCTCGGCGTCGAATCGGGCGAGCGCGTCGGCACGCTCGCGTGGAACGGCTATCGGCATCTGGAGGCCTATTACGGGATCGGCGGGATGGGCGCCGTGTGCCACACGATCAACCCGCGCCTCTTTCCCGAGCAGATCGCGTACATCGTCAATCATGCGGAAGACCGCTACGTCTTCTTCGACATCAATTTCGCGCCGCTCGTCGATGCGATCGCGCCGCAGTGCCCGAATGTGAAGGGCTGGATCGCGATGACGGACGCCGCACACCTGCCGTCCGGCGCGACGCCGTACCTGTGCTACGAAACGCTCGTCGACGCCGAGGACGGCCGCTACGACTGGCCGCGCCTCGACGAACTGCAGGCGTCGGGCCTGTGCTACACGTCGGGCACGACCGGCAACCCGAAGGGCGTGCTGTATTCGCATCGTTCGACGGTGCTGCATGCATACGGCGCCGCGCTGCCCGATGCGATGAACCTGTCGGCGCTCGACGCCGTGCTGCCCGTCGTGCCGATGTTCCACGTGAACGCGTGGGGGCTGCCGTACGCGGTGCCGCTCACCGGCGGCAAGCTGGTGCTGCCCGGCAAGGATCTCGACGGCAAGTCGCTGTACGCGCTGATGGAGGCCGAGCGCGTGACGTTTTCCGCGGGCGTGCCGACCGTGTGGCTCGGGCTGCTCAACTACATGCGCGAGGCAGGCGTGCGCTTCTCGACGCTGAACCGCACGGTGATCGGCGGCTCCGCGTGCCCGCCCGCGATGCTGCGCACGTTCGAGGACGAGTACGGCGTGCGCGTGATCCACGCATGGGGGATGACCGAGCTGTCGCCGCTCGGCACGCTCGCGAAGCTGAACTGGGCGCAAT
Organism: Burkholderia sp. IDO3; assembly: GCF_003366075.1. Lineage (NCBI taxonomy): Bacteria > Pseudomonadati > Pseudomonadota > Betaproteobacteria > Burkholderiales > Burkholderiaceae > Burkholderia > Burkholderia sp. IDO3. Next base: position 2,094,637 of record NZ_CP028963.1, on the reverse strand, counting down.
CGCAGCGCTCGCCCGACGCGCAGCGCAAGCTGCTGGAAAAGCAGGGGCGCGTGATCTGCGGCGTCGACATGCGGATCGTCGGCGACGACGGGCACGAACTGCCGTGGGACGGCGTCGCGTTCGGCGAACTGCAGGTGCGCGGGCCGTGGGTGATCGACCACTACTTCAGGAGCGATACGTCGCCGCTGTCGGACGGCTGGTTCCCGACCGGCGACGTCGCGACGATCGACCCCGACGGCTTCCTGCAGATCACCGACCGCAGTAAGGACGTGATCAAGTCCGGCGGCGAATGGATCAGCTCGATCGACATCGAGAACGTCGCGATCGCGCATCCGGGCGTCGCCGAAGCGGCCTGCATCGCCTGTGCGCACCCGAAATGGACCGAGCGGCCGCTGCTCGTCGTGGTGCCGCGCGAAGGCGCGAGCCTGACCCGCGAGGCGCTGCTCGCGTTCTACGAGGGCAAGGTCGCGAAGTGGTGGGTGCCCGACGACGTCGTGTTCGTCGAATCGCTGCCGCACACGGCGACCGGCAAGCTGCAGAAGCTCAAGCTGCGCGAGTCCTTCCGCGACTACGTGCTGCCGACGGCGGTCTGCGAGTCGTAAGCCCCGTGGCCGGAGACGGCCTGCCGCACGGTTGCCCGATCCGGCCCCCGGATCGGGAAAAATTCAAATTGAACGACCGTGCTTTTTCGTTGTATGCTGCCTCCGTTCGATCCGGACATGCGGCCGTTCGACCGCGCACAATGAAGCGCAGCCACCCCGGCGCGCGATGCATGGAGGCAGGCAGATGGCAGTGGATTACTCGACTCGCGACGGCGTGGCCGTCATCACGCTCAACAATCCGCCCGTCAACGGGCTCGGCCTGTCGACCCGGCTCGGCGTCATGGACGCGCTCGAGCGTGCCGCGCAGGATCCGTCGGTCACGGCGATCGTGCTGACCGGCGCGGGCCGCGCGTTCTCGGGCGGCGCCGACATCACCGAATTCAATACCCCGAAGGCACTGCAGGAGCCGACGCTGCACACCGTGATCCGCGCGGTGGAGACGAGCGCGAAGCCGGTCGTCGCGGCGCTGCACAGCGTCGTGATGGGCGGCGGCCTGGAACTCGCGCTCGGTGCGCACTATCGCGTCGCGGCGCCGGGGGCGCAGATCGCGCTGCCCGAAGTGAAGCTCGGGTTGCTGCCGGGCGCCGGCGGCACGCAGCGCCTGCCGCGCGCGGTGGGGCTCGAAACCGCGCTGAACATGATCGTGTCGGGCGCGCCGGTGCCGTCGGAGCAACTCGCGAAGAGCGGGCTGTTCGACGCGATGGCCGACGGCGACCTGCTCGACGCGGCCGTCGCGTTCGCGCGCAAGGCCGGCGCGCAGAACGGGTCGCATCCGCGCGTGCGCGATCGCAAGATCGTCCACGAGAATGCGGCGGGTTTCATCCAGTTCGCGCGAAATTCCGCACAGGCCGCCGCACCCAATTTCCCCGCACCGCACAAGTGCATCGATGCGATCGAGGCGGGCGTGCTGAACGGCTTCGACAAGGGCAGCGTCGCCGAGCGCGACGGTTTCGTCGCGCTGATGATGACGCCGGAAAGCCGCGCGCTGCGGCACGCGTTCTTTGGCGAACGCGCGGCGAGCAAGATTCCCGACGTGCCGCCGGATACGCCGGTGCGCGAGATTCGCCGCGTCGGCGTGATCGGCGCCGGCACGATGGGCGGCGGGATCGCGATGAACTTCATCAACGCGGGCCTGCCCGTCACGCTGCTCGAGACGAAGCAGGACGCGCTCGATCGCGGGCTCGCCACGATCCGCAAGAACTACGACGCGCAGGTGAAGAAGGGCAAGCTCACGCAGCAGAAGCTCGACGCGCGCATGGCGCTGATCGCGCCGACGCTGTCCTACGACGACCTGAAGGATGCGGACCTGATCATCGAGGCCGTGTTCGAGGAACTCGGCGTGAAGGAACAGGTGTTCGGCCAACTCGACGCCGTGGCGAAGCCCGGCGCGATTCTCGCATCGAACACGTCGACGCTCGACGTCGACAAGATCGCCGCCTTCACGAAGCGTCCGCAGGACGTCGTCGGCATGCACTTCTTCAGCCCCGCGAACGTGATGAAGCTGCTCGAGGTCGTGCGCGGCGCGCAGACCGCGAAGGACGTGCTCGCCACCGTGATGGCGGTCGCCAGGAAGATTCGCAAGACGGCGGTGGTGTCGGGCGTGTGCGACGGCTTCATCGGCAACCGGATGATCGAGCAGTACATCCGCCAGGCGCTCTTCATGCTGGAGGAAGGCGCGCTGCCCGCGCAGGTCGATCGTGCGATCGAGAAGTTCGGTTTCGCGATGGGCCCGTTCCGGATGAGCGACCTCGCCGGCAACGACATCGGCTGGGCGATCCGCAAGCGCCGCTATGTCGAGCAGCCCGATCTGCAGTACTCGAAGATCGCCGATCGCCTGTGCGAGCTGGGCCGTTTCGGCCAGAAGACGGGCGGCGGCTGGTACGACTACGTGCCGGGCGAGCGCAAGGCGAAGCCGTCGGCGCTCGTCGACGAGATGGTCGTCGCGTATTCGAAGGAGCGCGGCGTCGAGCGGCGCAAGATCGGCGACGACGAGATCGTCGAGCGGCTCGTGTTCGCGCTCGTCAACGAAGGCGCGAAGATCCTCGAGGAAAAGATCGCGTCGAAGGCGTCCGACATCGACATGGTCTATCTGACCGGCTATGGCTTTCCGCTGTGGCGCGGCGGCCCGATGCTGTACGCGGACATGGTCGGCCTCTACAACGTCGAGCGCGCGATTCGCCGCTACGCGGCCGCGCCGAACGGCGACGCGTGGCAGCTTGCGCCGTCGATCGTCGAGCTGGCCCGAGCCGGGCGCGGGTTCAACGGCTGACGGCGCGGCGTGACGGCGCGACCGGCCCAATCAGGAGAAACGCAATGAAACGCACCGACGACGTGCTGCTCGTGATCGACGTGCAATACGACTTCATGCCGGGCGGCGCGCTCGCGGTGCCGGACGGCGACGCGGTCGTGCCGGTGATCAACGCGCTCGCGCAGCGCTTCGACCAGGTCGTGCTGACGCAGGACTGGCACCCGCGCGAGCACGTGTCGTTTGCCGCGAACCATCCGGGGCGCGAGCCGTTCTCGACGCTCGCGCTGCCGTACGGCGAGCAGGTGCTGTGGCCCGTGCACTGCGTGCAGGACACGGAAGGCGCGGCGCTGCATCGCGACCTCGACATCCCGCATGCCAGGCTCGTGATCCGCAAGGGCGGCGACGCGCAGGTCGACAGCTATTCCGCGTTCGTCGAAGCCGATCGCACGACGCGCACGGGGCTCGCCGGCTATCTGCGCGAGCTTGGCGCGAAGCGCGTGTGGTGTTGCGGGCTCGCGACCGACTATTGCGTCGCATGGTCGGCGCTCGATGCGCGCGCGGCGGGCTTCGACGCCGCGGTGATCAACGATGCGTGCCGCGCCATCGACCTGAACGGGTCGCTCGCGCACGCATGGCAACAGATGCAGGCGGCGGGCGTCGCACACGTGACGTCCGCGGGCGCGCGCCCGACGGCGTAGCGCATTCCCATCCGATTCAGCAGGACCGAAGGAGACTCGCATGACCGAAGCCGTAATCGTATCGACCGCACGCACGCCGCTCGCGAAATCGTGGCGCGGCGCATTCAACATGACGCACGGCGCGACGCTCGGCGGCCACGTGGTTGCCGCCGCGCTCGAACGCGCGAAGCTCGACCCCGCGCGCGTCGAGGACGTGATCATGGGCTGCGCGAATCCCGAAGGCGCGACCGGCGCGAACATCGCGCGCCAGATCGCGCTGCGCGCCGGGCTGCCGGTCAGCGTGCCGGGGATGACCGTGAACCGTTTCTGCTCGTCGGGTCTGCAGACGATCGCACTGGCCGCGCAGCGGATCATCGCAGGCGAGGGCGACGTGTATGTGGCGGGCGGCGTCGAATCGATTTCGTGCGTGCAGAACGAGATGAACCGGCACATGATCCAGGAAGGCTGGCTCGTCGAGCACAAGCCCGAGATCTACTGGAACATGCTGCAGACGGCCGAGAACGTCGCGAAGCGCTACGGGATCGCGAAGGACCGGCAGGATGCCTATGGCGTGCAGTCGCAACTGCGCGCGGCGGCCGCGCAGGAAGCCGGGCGCTTCCGCGACGAAATCGTGCCGATCACCGTGCGTGCGGGCATCGCCGACAAGGCGACGGGCCGGCTGTTCACGCAGGAGGTGACGGTGTCGGCCGACGAAGGCATCCGGCCCGACACGACGCTCGAAGGCGTGTCGAAGATCCGTTCGGCCTTGCCGGGCGGCGTGATCACCGCCGGCAACGCGAGCCAGTTTTCCGACGGCGCATCGGCGTGCGTCGTGATGAGCGCCGATGTCGCGCAGCGCGAAGGGCTGCAGCCGCTCGGCGTGTTCCGCGGCTTCGCGGTGGCCGGCTGCGAGCCGGACGAGATGGGCATCGGTCCGGTGTTCGCGGTGCCGAAGCTGCTGAAGCAGGCGGGGCTGAAGGTCGACGACATCGGCCTGTGGGAGCTGAACGAAGCGTTCGCGGTGCAGGTGCTGTATTGCCGCGACACGCTCGGGATTCCTGACGAGCGCCTGAACGTGAACGGCGGCGCGATCGCGGTCGGCCACCCGTACGGCGTGTCGGGCGCGCGCCTGACGGGCCACGCGCTGATCGAAGGGAAGCGCCGCGGCGTGAAATACGTCGTGGTCACGATGTGCATCGGCGGCGGGCAGGGCGCGGCCGGCCTGTTCGAAATCGTCTGATCTTTGTCCGCCGGCGGTGGCGGTTTGGCGGGGTAAACGTCGCGACCCCGGCGCGAATCCGCGATGATCGGGTGCAATTCGTAACGAAGAGAGGGTAAACGGCGTCTGCCGGGTGATGCCGTTTCCCCTTACTTGTCAAACGAATTGCCGCCCTTATACTTGCTCTGTCATTTGTCTTTCGGCGGGATGGGCCCGCGCGTGCGTCGTTCCGGCGTACGCGACGCGTTCCCGGCAGCCGGCGCAGATGCATCGTGCGTTTCCGGCGCCATGGACGTTCGAACCACGCAGCAGACCGAACGGGGACCGAATTGAGTACGACCTATGCCGCCGGGGAACCGCCGCGCGTCGTGAGCGCGGCCGCGAGGCTCTACGCAAAATGCCTGCTGGTCGGATTCGCATTGCTGCCGGCCTATCTGATCGCCTATCTGTGGTTTTTCAGCGACCCGCACGCCGTGTTCGAGAGTCATGCATTCCATGAACTCGCGATCGCGGCCGCGACCCTCGAGGGCGCGTTCGTCACCTACGTGACGTGGGTCTGCTACCGGTCGTCCGGCGAGCCGTTGCTGCGCTGGCTCACGCTCGGCTTTCTCGGCTTCGCGATGATCTACGCGTTGCACGGCGCATTCACCGGGATGGCGCACCACAACATCTGGCTGTTCCTGCTGTACGGGCCCGCGTCGCGCCTCGTGATGTCGATCCTGCTGCTGACCGGCCTGCTGTCGTATGCCGAGCCGCCCGATCGCATCGAGAAGCGCACGCGTGCGCGCACGTGGCTGCCGTGGATCGTGTTCTTCGTGATCGTCAACGTGGCGGTCGCGTACATCGCGTATTCGCCCGTCGCAGGCGCGCTCGGGACGCGGATGTCGATGGAAGGCGGCGCGCTCGTGTTTTCCCTGCTCAACGTCGGCGTGCTCCTCGCGCGGCGCATCCGTTCGCCGCTGATGGTGATCTACGGCATGTCGATCATGGCGTTCGCGCTGTCGTCGCTCGCGTTCATGCTCGGCAAGCCGTGGAATCACATGTGGTGGCTCGCGCATGCCATCTTCGCGGGCGGGTTCTTCCTGCTCAGCTACGGCGTGGTGCAGGCGCTGCAGACGACGCGCTCGTTCTCCGCGATCTACAGCCAGGAAGACCTGATGAGCCGGCTGTCGGAATCGATGGCGCGCACCGAGAGCGCACTGCAGGAATTGCGGCGCACGAACCAGAAGCTCGAATACATGGCCGCGACCGATCCGATGACGGGCGCGTCGAACCGTCGCCAGTTCATCGCGCAGGTCGAGCGCGAGATCGTGCGCGCGGAACGCGACGGCACGCCGTTCTGCCTGCTCACGCTCGATCTCGACAATTTCAAGAACATCAACGACGCATACGGGCATCAGATCGGCGACGAGGTGCTGCGTGGCGTCGTGCGCCAGTGTCTCGAGGCGATTCGTCCGGCGGGTGCGCTCGCGCGGGTCGGCGGCGAGGAGTTCATGGCGCTGTTGCCGGAGATGCCGCTCGAAGGGGCGCGCATGACGGCCGAGCGCGTCCGCTCGTCGATCGCGAGCGCGCCGTTCGGTCTGGATTTCAAGCGCGTGCAGGTGACGGTCAGCGTCGGCGTTGCGCAGTACGGCGTCGACGGGAGCACGGTCGATGCGTTGCTGCGAGTGGTCGACGAGCGGTTGTATCAGGCGAAGCGGGACGGACGGAACCGGGTCGTGTCGCGGTGAACCGCGCGAGTCCGTGCGGCAGTGCGGAGCATCCCGGACCGTATCATGTCGGTCTGACGAGACCGGACATGATGCATGAACGACAAGAGCACGCCTGACGACGACAATATCGCAAAGGCCGATGCGCGACGCAGTGTTTCGACGACCGGGTACGCACGGCGCGACGCCGGGCAACGCAAGGCACGCAGGACTTCAACGCGCAAACCCGTCGATATGGCCGCGCCCGGCGCGACGCGCGCATCGATGCGCCGACGCGTGAACGGGTTCTTGCTGGTCGGCGTGGCCCTTTTGCTGAGTGCTGCCGTCTGGGTCTATGCCTCGATCTCGGCGGCTTCGCGCATGACGGAAACCGAGGCCGTCGTCGTCGGATTTTCACACGACAGCTACGACGCCGGCCACTACCGGACCGTCTATCGATTCGTCACCGCAAGCGGCGAAGCCGTCGAGGTGACGGGGCAGATGGCCACGACGTCGCCAAGCGCCGATCCGGGCGACGGGGGCCGGCTCTATTACGACCCGGCTCACCCGGCCGACGGCGTGATCTTCGCCGGGTTTTTCGAGCGGTGGTTCGGCGTCGGGATCCTGACCATTCTGGGCACCGTGTTTGCCGGGATCGGCGTGCTGGTCGGACGGGATGGTTCGTCGTCGACGGAGCCCGGGCAAGCTGCCGGGCATGCGTCCGGTGCGAAATCCCAATCCGAAGCAATGAGCATGATGGCCGGGCTCGCGCTCGTCGCCGGATTGCCGTTGTTGCTGGGTACCGGCCTGCTGGGCGGCGCAGGGGCACTTTACGCGCACAACCAGAAGCAGGTTCGAGATTACGTTCACACGACCGGGCAGATCGTCGGGATGGCGGAGCGCAAACGCAGTGATCGCGGCGCCGGCAGTATGTACTCGGCGATCGTCACGTTCAGGACGGACACCGGCCGGACCATCACTTTTGCGCAGGGTTCGTCGTCCAGCAATTCGCTGAATACCGGGGACACCGTTCGGGTGCTCTACGATCCCCGCAATCCCGATCGCGCGGTCGTGCGCAGTTTCGGCGAGCAGTGGGTGGCGATCCTCATCCTGTGCGCGATCGGATTGCCGTTTGTCGCGGTCGGCGTGGGCTTTGGCGGCTGCGCTGCCCTGGATGCGTGGTGTTATCGCCGAAAGAAACGCAAGGTCCGCTGAGCGACGCGGATGGATTGCGGTTGGGCATGGTGGTGCCGGCCCGGTGCGCAAGCTGACGATCGCGCGCGGCAACCCATATCGCCTGCCGGCACGACCAGGTCATCGTGCCGTGATACGCGGAACGCGTGGATTTCGGCCGCGGCGCCTGGTTCGCGCTCGGCATCCCGACGTCGGTGATGAGCCGGGTCGGGAACGATCGCGTCGCGTTGGCGACGATCCGCTGCAGTGCGTCGTCCGGCGGCGTGCCGAACCGCGGCGCGAAGCCGACCGCAGGATGTGGCAACGCTGTCCGGCTGGCGCTGAAGCGATCACGCGATAGCGATGCGGCCGCCGAACGAACGCGCGTCGACTTCAGCGGATTTGTCCACCCTCCTCATTGCCTTCGCGTCGCAGGCACAACCTCGATGGTAACGTGCGACAAATTTCTGAATTGCTGCAGGATACGGTGATAGAAGCGGGCATCGCGCTGCGGGTTGTCCGTCACCACGGACACGACCGCACTCATGTGCCCCGGCCCGAGTCGCCACACATGCAGGTCGCCGACGCGGTCGCCATTGCCCTCGATCGCGCCACGCACGTGGTCCGTCAGACGCCGATCCGAATTCATGTCGAGCAGGATTGCGCCGGTGTCGCGCAGCAGGCCGTACGACCAGTTCGCGATGACCAGCGCGCCGATGATGCCGGCCAGCGGATCCATCCATAGCCAGCCGAACGCACGCGCGAGCAGCAGCCCGACGATCGTCAGCACGGAAACGGCCGCATCGGCGATCACGTGGATGTAGGCAGAGCGGATGTTGTGATCGCGCGCGGCCGCCGCGGACGCACCGTGGTCGTGTTCCTCGAACGCCAGCGCGTGCTCGCGGCCGTTCAGGCGGACGATCGCCTTGAACGCATGCGGCTCGGGGATGGCTTCCGTCGATTCCAGATAGCCGCCACGATCTTGCATCGCGAATGTCTGCCGCATACCGTCTGGACGGACCGTCGTCACCGATACGGCGCCGGCATCGACCGGCTGCGTCTCCCGTGTCGCGGGCGCCATGCGGAAAACCGGCGGCACGCCATCTTCGAACACCGACACGACGAATACACCCTGCCGATCGAAGATCTGGTGCGTTTCCTCTTCGTCATGGTCGTGGCCGTGATGATGCCCATGACCGTGACCGTGGTTGTGGCCGTGATGATCGCCGCTCAGCAGCCAGACGCTCGCGATGTTGACGAGCAGGCCGGCAACCGCGATCGGAATCGCCTCGCCGAAATGGATCGGAACCGGAGCGAGCAGGCGCGCGACGGCCTCGTACCCGATCAGCATCGCGATCATCGCGAGCACGATCGCGCTGGTGAAGCCCGCCAGATCGCCGAGCTTGCCGGTGCCGAACACAAAGCGCGGGTCGTTCGCGTGTTTGCGCGCATAGGTATAGGCGAGCGCGGCGATCAACATCGCGCCTGCGTGCGTCGACATGTGCAGGCCGTCGGCGATCAGCGCCAGCGAGCCGAAAATCGATCCGCCGACGATCTCGGCCACCATCATCGCCGCGCACAGCGCGATGACCGTCCAGGTTCTGCGTTCGTTCTGTTCGTGCGCGGCACCGAGAAAGATGTGGTCGTGCCCTGCGCCGAAGGCATCGTTCTTGAAATCGTTCATCGCTCCCCCGATTATTTGAAGTAGCTGTGAACGACTTCGATCAGTTGTTCGGTCGCGCTGCCTTCGTCGTGGTGATCTTCGGCATCGACCAGATGGCTGCGGATGTGATCTTCGAGCACGACCGCAAGCAGCCCATTCATCGCGCCGCGACCGCTCGTGATCAGGCGGAGGATTTCGTTGCACCCGCGCTCGTCCTCCAGCGCGCGTTCGATGGCTTCGACCTGTCCCTTGATCCGGCGGACACGGTTCAGCAGCTTCTGCTTTTCCTTGATGGTGTGGCTCATGGTGGTCCCTTCATATAGTGGGGGGGACTATAAACCCAATTGCCTTCCCATATAGGGGGTGGGGGTATAGTTCGGGGGATGAATGTCTCTTTGCCGACGATTTCGTACCGATGGCGCCAGAGTTTCGGTCCGCCCGGTCGAATTTCGATCTCGCCCATCGGCGCCGGTAATTTTGATAGGCTTGCTGTCTGCCTCGACTTGCCGAATCTTGACGTCGGCGAGTGGCATGATGAAGAGGCGGGTATCGGGTCGGCGATGCTCGAACGTACCCGCTTTCCTACCCGTTTTTCGTGCGGATGTGGACGGTGAACCATGAACTGCGGCGAACCGCCGAGCGTCCGCTAACCCCCGCCACGCAATGCCTTCGCGGCATTTGTCGAACTGGCGCGAACTCGTGAGAACTACATGATCAGGCACATAGTGATGTGGAAGTTGAAGGAATCGGCGGAAGGCGGCACGCGCGCGCAAAACGCACTCCGGCTGAAGGAAAAGCTCGAAGGCTGCCGCGATCTCGTGCCCGGGATCCTGCAGCTCGACGTCGGCGTGGCGACGCCGGGCCTCGATGCGACCAGCGACGTCGTGCTCGTGTCCGATTTCGCGGACCAGGCCGCGCTCGATGCGTACCAGGTGCACCCCGTTCACCAGGAAGTGAAGAAATTCGTCGTGGCGGTGGCCGAATCGCGCCAGTGCGTCGACTACCTGTCCGACAGCGCACGATGAGCGACGCGGCAGCCCCGGCGGACGGTCCGTCGATCGAAAGCCCGTTCGTCGACCTGCTCGGCGTGCGGCTGGTATCCGCGAAGGACGGTGCGAGCGAGATCGTGCTGCCGCTCGACGAACGGCACATGAACACGTGGAGCATCGCGCACGGCGGCGTGACGATGACGCTGTCGGACATCGCGCTCGCGATGGCCGCACGCAGCCTGACCGATGACGGCGTCGGCGTCGTCACGGTCGAGATGAAGGTGAACTTCATGCAGCCCGGGCGCGGCGAGTTGCGCGCATACGGGCGCGTGATGCATCGGTCGACGACGATGGCGTACTGCGAAGGCGAAGTGCGCGACAGCGACGGCAATTTCGTCGCGAAGGCGCTCGGCACGTTCAAGTACATGCGGCGGCTCGCGGTCGGCCGCGACATCAAGCGGCAACGCACGCGCACGGTACCGGACGCGCAGCCCGGCCCGAGCGACGCGTAAGCGCTGTCACGCGCGGCCCTGCCTGGTCACGGGCAGGGCCGTTTTGTTTTGGTGGGGCATGGGCGCGCGGGCTCCCGCCGCCGCAATGCCGGGTGAATGAAACGAAGGAGGCAGCAATGAACACGGTCAACCGCCAGATCCTGCTCGTGTCGCGCCCGCAAGGTGCCGCGAGCGTCGACAACTTCCGGCTCGTCGAGACGCCGCTCGCGCCGCTCGCGGACGGCGAACTGCGCGTACGCAACCATTTCCTGTCGCTCGATCCGTACATGCGCGGACGCATGAGCGACGCGAAGTCGTACGCGGTGCCGCAGCCGCTGAACGAAGTGATGATCGGCGGCACGGCGGGCGAGGTGGTCGAATCGCGGCACCCGGATTTTGCGGTCGGCGAACACGTGGTCGGCCAGTTCGGCTGGCAGGAATACGGCACGTCGAACGGCAGCGGACTGCGCAAGGTCGATACGTCGCGGGTGCCGCTGTCCGCGTGGCTCGGCGTGACCGGCATGCCGGGCGTGACCGCGTGGGTCGGGCTGAACCGGATCATTGCGCCGAAGGCCGGCGATACCGTCGTCGTCAGCGCGGCGAGCGGTGCGGTCGGCAGCGTCGTCGGCCAGCTCGCGAAGCGCGCCGGATGCCGCGTGGTCGGCATCGCGGGCGGCCCCGACAAGTGCCGGTACGTGGTCGACACGCTCGGCTTCGACGCGTGCGTCGACTACAAGGCCGGCCGGCTTGCCGACGACCTGGCCGCCGCGACGCCGGACGGCGTCGATGGCTGCTTCGAGAACGTCGGCGGTGCGGTGCTCGACGCGACGATGGCGCGGATGAACGCGTTCGGCCGCATCGCCGTGTGCGGGATGATCTCCGGTTACGACGGCGCCGTCGCGCCGCTCGCGAATCCCGGCCTGATCCTGCGTTCGCGGCTGACGATGCAGGGCTTCATCGTGTTCGAACATCCCGACGCATGGCCGCCCGCGCTGGCCGAGCTGGGCGAACTCGTCGCGACGCGCCAGCTGCATTACCGCGAGACGATCGCGCACGGGCTCGAGCGAGCGCCCGACGCGTTCCTGGGGCTGCTGAAGGGCCATAATTTCGGCAAGCAGCTCGTGCAGCTCGTCTGACCCGCACGTGGCATCATGTGACGCTTGTCCGTTCACGGCGCCACGCGCGCCGTTCTCGCCCATGCCGCTGAATCCGAAGATCGCCCAGGTGCTCGACATGGTCGAGCGCGCGAAACGTCCGTCCTATCACCAGCAGACGCCGCAGCAGGCGCGCGCCGCGTACGAGAAGAGCGCGCCGATCCTCGACGTCGCGCCGGCGCCGATGCATTCGGTCGAAGCGTGCGTCGTGCCGACGCGCGACGGCCGCACGATCGGCGCGCGGCTGTACCTGCCGGTCGAGCCGAGCCTCGCCGAACCGCTGCCCGCGCTCGTCTACTACCACGGCGGCGGCTTCACGGTCGGCAGCATCGATACGCACGACGCGCTGTGCCGGATGTTCGCGCGCGACGCACAGTGCGCGGTGCTGTCGGTCGACTACCGGCTCGCGCCCGAGCACAAGTTTCCGACCGCGGTGAACGACGCCGACGACGCAGTGCGCTGGCTGCATCGCGAGGCCGCCGCATTCGGCATCGACGCCGCGCGACTCGCGGTCGGCGGCGACAGCGCGGGCGGCACGCTGGCAACGGTCTGCGCGGTGCTCGCGCGTGACGCGGGCATCGATCTTGCGCTGCAGATGCTGATCTATCCGGGCGTGACGGGCTACCAGGACACCGAATCGCACGCGCGGCTCGCGAGCGGCCATCTGCTGACGCAGGACACGATCCAGTGGTTCTTCGGGCAATACGTCCGCGACCGCTCGGATCGCGACGACTGGCGCTTCGCGCCGCTCGACGGCAAGCGCGATGCGCCGTCGTTCGCGGGCGTCGCGCCGGCATGGATCGCGACGGCCGAATACGATCCGCTGAGCGACGAAGGCGCCGCTTACGCGGACAAGCTGCGCGCGGCCGGCAATACGGTCACGCTGGTCTGCTATCCGGGGATGATCCACGAGTTCTTCAAGATGGGCGGCTATGTGCCCGAAGTGCGTGCCGCGCATGCCGACGCGGTGGCGGCGCTCAAGGCCGCATTCGACGCCGTTTGACGGCGTTGGCGGCGGCGCGGGCGCCGCGCGGAGGAAGCGATGACGGACACCTGGGTGGAAACGGGCGACTGGACGTCGCTCGGCGGCGATGCCGCGCGTATTCGCGATGCGGTGTTCGTGCGCGAACAGCGGATTCCGCCGGAATGGGAACTCGATGACGAGGATCCGCTGTCGCTCCATGCCGTCGCTTATCGGGTCGACACGACGACCGGCGCGCGTCGCGCGGTCGCAACCGGGCGGCTGCTGCCGTCCGGCACGATCGGCCGCGTCGCGGTGCTGGCCGACGCGCGCGGGCAGGGCACCGGGTCAGCCGTGCTGCACGCGCTGCTGGATGCGGCGCGGCACCGCGGCGAACCGCTCGTGTGGCTCTACGCGCTGGATGCCGCGGTGTCGTTTTACGAGCGGCACGGCTTCGTGGCCGTCGGTGAACCGTTCGTCGAAGTCGGCGTGCGGCACGTCGAGATGGCGCGCGCGCCGTAGCGCCGCGCGCCCGTTCAGCGCGGCTTCGTCGCGTCGATGTCGAACGTGACGGCGCGCTCGAACGTGCCCGGGCGCACGGTGCGGTGCGAGCCGTCGTCGTCGCAGCGTTCCTTGATGTCGACCGTCAGCCGCACGCCTTCCTTCATCGTCACGCGCAGCGCGGTCGTGCCGCGCGTGCCGTATTCGGGCGTTTCGATGAACGCGGCCGACAGCGCACGTTCGCGCTCGAGCGGAATGCCGGTGTGCGGCAGCGCATCGTCGTCGGCGACATGCGTGTCGCGCATCAGCTCGATCAACTCGTCGAGCGACGGCGTCGGGTTGTCGGTCAGCAGCGTGCCGAGTTCCGCGCGCTTGCGCACGACTTTCGGCCAGGGCGTGTCGAGCCGCGCATTCGACAGCGCGTGCACGCCGGCGGTGATCGCCACCGGCGCGGCGACACCCGTTTCGCCTTCGGCCGCGCGGTTGCAGAACCACGCGAGCTCGCGGCGCTTCCAGTCGCCGACGAGCAGGTTGAAGCCGTTGTATACGGCCGCGTGCTCGGCCAGTGCGCCGAGATAATCGAGCGGCGCGACGGACGGGCCGCCGAGGAAGTCGGAGACGAGCTTGCCGCGGGTCGGCGCGCCCGCGCGAATGTCGAACGGCGCGCGGTAGTTCGTCAGCGCCGCGAAGCGGCCGTCGCGCGATACGCCGAGCCACGTGCCGCCGGCTTCGAGATCGCGGCCGGCCAGCACGCCCGGCACGTCCTCCCACCATGAAAGCGGCGCGCTCGTGCGACGGAAGAACTCGTCGCGGTTGGCGGTGAGGGTAAAGACGGGACCGGCGGCGGCATCAGGCTGCCAGTCGAAGGCAATCAGACACATCGGGCGAATCTCTCGCAGGAAACATCGGGCGCCGGCTGCAACGTGCGCACCGGCGCGCGAACGGGTTATCAGTGCATCACACTTCCGTCGGCCACGCGTACGGCAGCGCATCGAACGCGAGCGCCGGACCGTCGGCCGAACCGAGGTGCACCGTGCCGCTGTCGAGCGCGGCCAGCTTGATCTCGACGAGCGCGTCGACGCCGCCCGCGGGCGCTGCCGCCGCATTGACGATCATCCCGCACGGCTGGCCCGGATCGTCGCTGTGGAACAGCTCGATGCCGGCATGCACGGTGTCGGTCTCGCCGGCGACGTGCGCGAGCGCGGTGCGGCGCTTGATCGTGCCGCGATACTGGCTGCGCGCGACGATTTCCTGGCCCGGGTAGCACCCCTTCCTGAAGTTAACGGCGCCGATCACGTCGAAGTTGACCATCTGCGGCACGAACTGTTCGACGGCCGGCTGCGTGATGCGCGGCTCGCCCGCGCGAACGTCGAGCCAGTCCCACACGGCGGGAGACACCACCGGCAGCGTGCCGGCGAGCGCGGCGAGGCGCGCGTCGACTTCCGCGCGCGGCCCGATCCACAGGTAGCGCTTGCGGCCGGCCGCATCCGGCACGCGAATCAGCGCGCCGGCCGGGCCGTCGACCTTCACGTGCACGCCGTCCGGCAGCGCGTCGAAGATGCCCGACAGCGCGTCGCGCACGTCGCCGGCGAAGCCGACCACCGCGAGCGCGTCGCTCGCGTCCGTGAGCTTCGCCTTGGCGCGCAGCACGAACATCGACAGCCGTTTCTGCACGGCGGCCTGCACGTCCTTCGAGACCAGCAGGCGCACGCCGTGACCGGCGCGCCACGCGAGGAACGACGCGAGCAGGCGGCCCTTCGGCGAGCAATAGCCGGACAGGCGCGCGCTCGCGGCATCGAGATGCTCGATGTCGTTGGTGAGCTGGCTGTGCAGGAACGTCGCGGCGTCGTCGCCGGCCACGTCGATCACGCCGAACTGCGCGAGCGGCATGCAGGCGCCCGGCGCGTCGAAATCGGCGGCGGACGGGCGGGGGAAAACGGGGAGCGAGGCAGATGCGGCCTGGGCAGCCGGTGAAGCGAACGGTGTGCTCATGGAATGAGGGAACAGTCAACCCTGACTTTGACGAAGGCGAGCAAGTATTATATGGGTCTTACCTGAGTCACGTTTCCATGTCCCTACTGAAGAAATGCGCCGCGACTGTCGTGGCGCTGGCCGTCGTTGTGGCCGCTGCCGGCGCGGGCGGCGGGTATTACTGGGCGAGCCGGCCGTTGCTGCTGGGCGCCGCGTCGCTCGACGTCACGATCAAGCCGCGCAGCAGCGTGAAAAGCGTCGCGGTGCAGCTCAAGCGCGGCGGCGTGCCGATCGAGCCGTTCGGGTTCGTCGCGATGACGCGGCTGCTCGGGCTGTCGAGCCGGCTGAAGTCCGGCAACTACGAATTCAAGACCGGGATCACGCCTTATGAAGTGTTGCAGAAGATCGCGCGCGGCGACGTGAACGAATACGTCGCGACGGTGATCGAAGGCTGGACCTTCAAGCGGATGCGTGCGGAACTCGACGGCAATCCCGATCTGGTGCACGCGACGGCCGGCATGAGCGATGCCGAGCTGCTGCGCGCGATCGGCGCGTCGGACACCGCGATCCAGCGCGGCAGCGGCGAGGGGCTGTTCTTTCCCGACACCTACCTGTTCGACAAGGGCACGAGCGACCTGAACATCTACCGGCGCGCGTACCACCTGATGCAGACGCGCCTCGACGAAGCATGGGCCGCGCGTGCGCCGGGGCTGCCGTACAAGACGCCTTACGATGCGCTGACGATCGCGTCGATCGTCGAAAAGGAAACGGGCCATGCGGCCGATCGCGGATTCGTCGCGGCCGTGTTCGCGAACCGGCTGCGCATCGGGATGCCGCTGCAAACCGATCCGTCGGTGATCTACGGTCTCGGCGACGCGTACGACGGCCACCTGCGCAAGCGCGACCTGCAGGCGGACACTCCTTACAATACCTATACGCGCCGCGGGCTGCCACCGACGCCGATTGCCCTGCCGGGCGTCGCCTCGCTGCAGGCGGCGATCAATCCGGCCCGGACGAGCGCGCTGTATTTCGTCGCGAAGGGCGACGGCACGAGCGTGTTCTCGGACACGCTCGGCGATCACAACAAGGCCGTGGACAAGTACATACGAGGTCAATAAATGGCGAGCGGTAAATTCATCACGTTCGAAGGCATCGACGGGGCGGGGAAGACCACCCACCTGCAATGGTTCTGCGAACGCCTGCAAGACAAGCTGGCCGCGAGCGGCCGGCAGGTCGTCGTCACGCGCGAGCCGGGCGGCACGCAGCTCGGCGAGAAGCTGCGCGAGATCCTGCTGAACCAGCCGATGGATCTCGAGACCGAAGCGCTGCTGATGTTCGCCGCGCGCCGCGAGCATCTGGCACTCGTGATCGAACCCGCGCTCGCGCGCGGCGACTGGGTCGTGTCCGATCGCTTCACCGACGCGACGTTCGCGTACCAGGGCGGCGGCCGCGGGCTGCCGCGCGACAAGCTCGAGACGCTCGAGCGCTGGGTGCAGGGCGGTTTCCAGCCGGACCTGACGGTGCTGTTCGACGTCGCGCCGCAAGTCGCGAGCGAGCGCCGCGGCGCCGCGCGCATGCCGGACAAGTTCGAAAGCGAGTCGGACGCGTTCTTCTCGCGCACGCGCAGCGAATACCTGCGGCGCGCGGAAGAGGCGCTGCACCGCTTCGCGATCGTCGACGCGACGCAGTCGATTCCCGAGATTCGCCAGCAGCTCGAACGCGTGCTCGCCGCGCTGTAACACGCAAGGAACGCACGACATGATCTATCCGTGGCAGACCGACGACTGGAACCGCCTGCAGCAACTGCGCGCGCAATGGCCGCACGCGCTGCTGCTGCACGGCCAGGCCGGGATCGGCAAGCTGCAGTTCGCGCAGCATCTCGCCCAGGGCTTCCTGTGCGAAGCGCCGCAGCCGAACGGCGAGCCGTGCGGCACCTGCGCGGCCTGTACGTGGTTCGCGCAAGGCAACCATCCGGACTACCGGATCGTGCTGCCGGAGGCGCTCGCGGGCGAAGCGCCCGGCGCGGCCGACGATGCGAAGCCTGCCGACGCGGACGACGGCGGCAAGAAGACGCGCGCACCCAGCAAGGAAATCAAGATCGAGCAGGTGCGTGCGCTGCTCGACTTTTGCGGAGTCGGCTCGCACCGCGGCGGCGCGCGCGTCGTTGTGCTGTATCCGGCCGAGGCGCTGAACGTCGCTGCGTCGAACGCGCTGCTGAAGACACTCGAGGAGCCGCCGTCGGGCGTCGTGTTCCTGCTGGTGTCGGCGCGTATCGACCGGTTGCTGCCGACGATCATCAGTCGCTGCCGCCAGTGGCCGATGACCGTGCCGGCGCCCGAGACGGCCCAGGCGTGGCTCGCGGCGCAAGGTGTGGACGATGCGCGTGCGCTGCTCGCCGAAGCCGGCGGCGCGCCGCTCGCCGCGCTGGCGCTCGCGAGCGACGAGAATCGGCCGCTGCGCGACTTCACGCTCGGCCAGCTCGCGGCCGGCGCCGCGTGCGATCCGTTCGCGTGCGGCGAGGCGCTGCAGAAGCTGCCGATGCCGCTCGTGCTCGGCTGGTTGCAGCGCTGGCTGTACGATCTGCTCGCGCAGCGGATGGCGGGCGCGCCGCGTTACTTCCCGACGCACGCGACGGCGCTCGCGCGCTGCGCCGAGGCGGTCGACGCGAATGCGTTCGCGCGCTTCATGAAGGCCGTGACGCGCCAGCGTACCGTCGAGAACCATCCGCTCAACGCGCGGCTCGTATTCGAGGAACTGTTTCTCGGTTATCGGGAAATGTTCGCGTAATCGGGAATTATTTCCGCCGGGTAGGGAAACGATTGCCGGCGAGCGCGTGAGCGCCCGCCTTACGTATTCAGGAAACACGATGTTCGTCGATTCTCACTGCCACATCAATTTCAAGGGTCTCGCCGACCGCCTGCCGGCCGTGCTGGAGAACATGCGCGAGCACGACGTCACGCACGCGCTGTGCGTGTCGGTCGACTTCGAGACGCTGCCCGACGTGCTCGCGATCGCGCAGGCGCACGACAACGTCTACGCATCGGTCGGCGTGCATCCGGATCACGAGGACGCACGGGAGCCGACGCTTGCCGAGCTGGTCGAGCTGGCCGCGCACCCGAAGGTCGTCGCGATCGGCGAGACGGGCCTCGACTACTACCGGCTCGAAGGCCGCTCGATCGCCGACATGGAGTGGCAGCGCGAACGCTTTCGCACGCATATCCGTGCGGCGAGCGCGACCATGAAGCCGCTGATCATCCACACGCGCTCGTCGTCGGAAGACACGCTGCGGATCATGGCCGAGGAGCGCGCGGACGTGCCGGGCGGCGTGATGCACTGTTTCACCGAGCCGTGGCCGGTTGCCGAGCAGGCGCTCGCGCAGAACTTCCATATCTCGCTGTCGGGCATCGTCACGTTCAAGAACGCCACCGACGTACAGGACGTCGCGCGGCGCGTGCCGCTCGACCGGCTGCTGATCGAGACCGACTCGCCGTACCTCGCGCCGGTGCCGTATCGCGGCAAGCCGAATGAACCTGCGTACGTCAGCCATGTCGGACGCTTTATCGCATCGGAACGCGGGATCGCCGTCGAGGCGCTCGCCGATGCGACGACGCAAAATTTTTTCCGGCTGTTCAAGATCGCTCGCTAACGACGCGCGGCACAGCCCACAACCCAGGGAAGGAGCCCACAACAATGACGAAGCCGACCACATACCTGCCCAAGCGCGCACTCGTCGCCGCCGCGCTCGTCGCGAGCGGCCTGTTTGCTGCCGCCGGCGCACACGCCGAGTCGCTCGACGCTGTCGTCAAGGCGGTCAAGTTCGACGACATCGCCGACATCGGCCAGCAACTCAAGAGCGGCAAGCTCGATCCGAACACGCTCGCGCCGAACGGCGACCCGCTGCTCGTGATCGCCGCGCGCGAGAAGTCCGACAAGGTCGCCGCGGCGCTCGCCACGACGCCGAACGTCGATCTCGAGAAGGAAGACAAGGCCGGCGAGAACGCGCTGATGCTCGCGTCGCTGAACGGCGACGTCGGGCTCGTCAAGCTGCTGATCGACAAGGGCGCGGAAGTCAGCAAGAAGGGCTGGGCGCCGCTGCACTACGCGGCCACCAACGGCCAGGACGCGGTCGTGAAGATCCTGCTCGACCACGACGCCTACATCGACACCGCGTCGCCGAACGGCACGACGCCGCTGATGATGGCCGCGCGCGGCAACCATGCGTCGACGGTCACGCTGCTGCTCGACCAGGGCGCCGATCCGCAGGTCAAGAACCAGCTCGGCATCACCGCGCTCGATTTCGCGAAGCACTACAAGGCGCCGGACGCCATCGAGATTCTGACCAAGCGGACGGTGCGCATCGGCGCCTCGACGCCGGCAGATGCGCAAAAGAGTGCAAAATGACGGTTTCGGCGCGACGGCGGGGCGCGCCCGGCCGGCCGGAAACCGGCCGGCAGCGGGCGTCCGGCCGCCGCGCCGGTCAGCGCAGTGAGCGGCCTTCGGGCCGCATTGACATAAGGAACACCATGTTGCGGGCTATGTTTTGTGCCGCGGCGTTTGCCGTGCCGTTGTCGGCGGCGGCGTTCACGGGCGCGGATCTCGACCGGCTGTGCGCGAAGACGGACGTCAAGTCGCGAGCATCGTGCGCGGCCTACATCGAAGGCGCCGCCGATGGCGTCTACAACACCATCGACGCGATCGGCGGCACCACCGGGCCGCGCGTCGGGCAGTATTTCTGCCTGCCGCCCGACATCCGGGCGCAGCAGATGACCGACGCGGTGCGCAAGTACATCGCGGAGAATCCGAAGCTGGCCGACTACAACGCGAGCACCGCGGTGTCGCTCGGTCTCGGCAAGGCGTTTCCCTGCAAGGGCGGCAACTGATTTGACGCTGCGTCCGGGTGCGTGCGACGCCCGGACATCGCCGACGCATCCAGGACGAGGCCGATGCGCCTCATAACCGAAGCCTCCCGGGCGCCGATGATTTCAATCGAGGAATTGCAGCGCATCGCCGATGCGCCGCTGCATTCGTGGCTCGGCACGCTGTTCGTGTCGGTCGTCGTCGTGCTGGTCGTCGTGATCGTGCATCGACTCGGTGCACGCATCGTCAAGCGTATCGCGCAGCCGTATCCGCTGATGAGCGTGATCCTGCGCTACATCGACAAGCCGTCGCTCGTCACGCTCGCGCTGCTCGCGCTCGAATTCCTGTGGATCCAGGCCGACGAAGGCATGTCGTTCGTGCGCGGGATGCGCACCGCGGCCGCGGTCGGCTCGATCGTCTCGCTGACCTGGCTGCTGGTGCGGCTCGCGGCCGGCGTCGGCGATGCGATCATCCAGGCCCATCCGATGGATACGGCCGACAACCTGCACGCACGGCGCATCCATACGCAGGCCAAGGTGCTCGTGCGGACGGTCATGGTGCTGATCGTGATCATCGGCACGGGCGCCGCGCTGATGACGTTCCCGAACGTGCGCCAGGTCGGCGCGAGCCTGCTGGCGTCGGCCGGCGTCGCGGGTCTCGTCGCCGGTATCGCCGCGCGGCCGGTGCTCGGCAACCTGATCGCCGGACTGCAGATCGCGCTCACGCAGCCGATCCGGCTCGACGACGTCGTCGTGATCCAGGGCGAATGGGGCCGCATCGAGGAAATCACCGGCTCGTTCGTGTCGGTGCGGCTGTGGGATCAGCGGCGGCTCGTCGTCCCGCTGCAGTGGATCATCGAAAACCCGTTCACGAACTGGACGCGCAGCAGCTCGGAGATCATCGGCACGGTGTTCCTGTCGGTCGACTACCGCACGCCGCTCGCGCCGCTGCGCGAGGAGCTTGCGCGGCTCGTCCATGCGGCGCCCGAGTGGGACGGCCGCGTGCAGGTGCTGCAGGTGACCGACGCGACCGAGCGTACGATGCAGTTGCGCGCGCTGGTGAGTGCCGCCGATGCGTCGGCGTGCTGGGATCTGCGCTGCCGCGTGCGCGAGGGATTGATCGCGTACCTGCAGGCGCGCTATCCGCAATGCCTGCCGCGCAGCCGGATGGAGCTGTATCCGCACGATTCGGCGCCGGAAGAGCCCAATCCCGAGCGGCCGCACGCGCGTCCGCCTGCCGCCAGCACGGCGGCCAATACCGCGGCCGACCCGAAGGCCACCGAAGGCCGCTGAACGCGCGCCCGTACCTGCTGCCATTCCTATCCATGACCGCGCTGAAGACGCTCGCCATCGCCAACTACCGCTCGCTGCGCGAGCTGATCGTGCCGCTCGCGGCGCTCACCGTCGTCACGGGGCCGAACGGCAGCGGCAAGTCGAGCGTGTACCGCGCGCTGCGGCTGCTCGCCGACACCGCGCAGGGCCGCGTGATTCCGTCGCTCGCGCGCGAAGGCGGGCTGCCGTCGACTCTGTGGGCCGGCCCCGAGCGCTTTTCGCGCGCGATGCTGAACGGCGACACGCCGGTGACCGGCACGGTGCGCAGCGGGCCCGTGAGCCTCAGGCTCGGTTTTGCCGGCGACGATTTCGGCTATGCGATCGATCTCGGTCTGCCGGCGCCGAGCCGTTCGCAGTTCGCGCTCGATCCCGTCGTGAAGCGCGAATGCATCTGGGGCGGCGCGCTGCTGCGCCCGTCGACGCTGCTGGTCGACCGGCAGGGCGCGCAGATTCGCGCGCGCACCGCCTCGGGCGACTGGCACACGGTGCCGCAGCCGGTCGCGAGCTTCGACAGCATGATGACCGAGTTCGCCGATCCGGTCGGCGCGCCGGAGATGATCGCGGTGCGCGAGCGGATCCGCTCGTGGCGTTTCTACGATCATTTCCGGACCGATGCGCAGGCGCCGGCCCGGCAGTCGCACATCGGCACGCACACGCCGGTGCTCGCGGACGACGGTGCCGACCTGGCCGCCGCGCTGCAGACGATCCGCGAGATCGGGGACGCCGCCGCGCTCGACGCGGCGATCGACGACGCGTTCCCCGGCGCGTCGGTCGACATCGACAATCCGGGCGGCCGCGGCCGCTTCGACGTGCTGATGCGCCAGCCGGGGCTGCTGCGGCCGCTGTCGGCGGCCGAGCTGTCGGACGGCACGCTGCGCTACCTGTTGCTCGCGGCGGCGCTGCTGACGCCGCGGCCGCCCGCGCTGATGGTGCTGAACGAACCGGAAACGAGCCTGCATCCCGATCTGCTGCCGGCGCTCGGCCGCCTGATCGCGCAGGCGGCCGGGCGTTCGCAGGTGCTGGTCGTGTCGCACGCGGCGCGGCTCATCGCGACGCTCGAGCGCGAGGCCGGTTGCGCGTCGCTGGTGCTCGACAAGCAGCTGGGCGCGACCGTGCTCGTCGACGCGGACACGCGCGACCTGCCGCCGTGGAAGTGGCCGTCGCGCTGACGGGCACGGTCAGGCTGGCCGGGATCGCCGCGGCGGGCGGGCGAGGCCGGACAGGCGGGGCGGTACGCCCGCATCGGCGCCGCACGGGAGGGCACCCGGCAGAATGTATCCGGTCTGTAACAACCCCCATAAAATGCAAGACCGGCGCTTCCGGGCCTCGGGATCGCGAATAATAATGAGATATCCGGCCGGCCCGCTCGTACGGGACGGGGCGCGCACGAGCGCACCTGCCGGCCGACCGAGGACACAGGAGACGTGGATCATGAGAATTGCCCAGATCGCCCCGCTGACCGAATCCGTGCCGCCGAAGCTGTACGGCGGCACGGAGCGCGTCGTGTCCTACATCACCGAGGCGCTGGTCGATCTCGGTCATGACGTGACGCTGTTCGCGAGCGGCGATTCGACGACACGGGCGAAGCTCGAACCGGTATGGCCGCGCGCGCTGCGGCTCGACTCGTCGATCCGCGACCGGGTCGCGCCGCACATGCTGCTGATGGAGACGGTCGCGCGCCGCGCGAAGGACTTCGACGTGCTCCATTTCCACATGGACTACTACTCGTTTTCGGTCTTCAACCGGCAGGAAACGCCGTTCGTCACGACGCTGCATGGCCGGCTCGACCTGCCCGAGCAGCAGCCGGTGTTCGACACCTTCAACACCGCGCCGGTGATCTCGATCTCGAACTCGCAGCGCCAGCCGCTGCCGCAGGCGAAGTGGCTGACGACCGTCTACCACGGGCTGCCCGAGACGATGTACCTGCCGCAGCCCGTCGAGCCGCGCTATCTCGCGTTCCTCGGCCGTATTTCGCCGGAGAAGCGGGTCGACACGGCAATTCGCATCGCGCGCCAGTGCGGGCTGCCGATCCGGATCGCCGCGAAGATCGACGCGGCCGACCAGGAGTACTTCGAGCGCGAGATCAAGCCGCTGTTCGCGCTGCCGCATGTCGAGTACATCGGCGAGATCGCCGACCACCAGAAGGCCGAATTCCTGTCGGGCGCGCATGCGCTGCTGTTTCCGATCGACTGGCCGGAGCCGTTCGGGCTGGTAATGATCGAGGCGATGTCGTGCGGCACGCCGGTGATCGCGTTCAATCGCGGCGCCGTGCCGGAAGTCGTGGACGAGGGCGTGTCGGGTTTCATCGTCGAGGACGAGATCAGCGCGGTGGCCGCCGTGAACCGGCTGCACCTGTTGCCGCGCGCACGCGTGCGGCAGCGCTTCGAGGCGCGCTTCACGTCGCGCCGGATGGCGCAGCAGTACGTCGACGTGTACCAGTCGCTGATTCGCGCGCAGAAGCGCTCGCGCTTCAAGGTGATCGATTCGACGACCTGAGCCGCTGCGCGCGCACATGAAAAAACGGCGATGCCCGCAAGGACATCGCCGTTTGTCTGTCGCCCGCGCGCGGGGCGCACGGGCGAGGCTGCCGCAGCGTCAGATCTTCAGCTTCGTGACCTTCGTGCCGTTGATCGACACGTCGCCCATCAGGCCGGCGTTCGTCAGCACGATGACCTGGACCGGTGCGGTGGCCGTGGTCGTGTCGACCGCGCCGTTCGCGCCCATCTTCACGAGCGCGACCGAGGCGCCGGCGCCCGCTGCCCAGCCGTCCGAGCCGCGGAATTCGTCGAGCGCGTCCTGCGTCATGAACAGGAACACGATCGCCTTCGACTGCGCGCCGGCTTGCAGGCCGACCGACAGCGACGACGTGTTGTAGTACCCGACGGTGCTGCCGCCGACGCGCAGCGCGCCGTTGCCGGACTGGCCGCCGACGATGAAGCCGGCCTGGATCACGTCCGGGAAGACCAGCACGCCGCGCGACTTCGCGACGAGTTCACGCGAACCCTTGACCGTGGAGTACATGCGCGACAGCGTGGCGTCGACGCTCGAATCGATCGCCTGACGCTTCGACGCGTTGGTCGCGGCGTTGTCGGGCTTGTCGGGGGTGGTGGTGCAACCGGTGAGCGCGAGGCTACCGACGATGAGCGCAGCGGCGGCTTTCAGCACAAGATTCCGTTTTTGCATCGTTCTTCTCCATCGGATGATGTTCGGAGTGAGTCTCGCTCAAGGAGCGGATCACGTCGGCAGTTATATCACAGTGGATTACAACCCCTTTTCGTTCGGACGTGAAAAAGCGTCAAATCGTTTTCGGGTGTCGCGGCGCGCCAACGGCCGGATCGGCGCGCGCCGGCGCGTCGCGCGTACGGTCGGCGGCGGGCAAGGAAAGACAGGGCGCGCGGGCAGGGCCCGCGGCGTCAGTGCGGGACGGGCGGCACCGGCGGCTTGATCGGCGGGCGCCGCAGCGCGCGGCGGATCAGCGCGATCACCACACCGCACGCGAACAGGAACGCGGCCGGCACGACCCAGTAGCCGACGAATGCATGCCACAGATAGCCGGCGAGCGTGTTGCGGCGCACCACGTATTCGTCGCGGGCCGCCTGCTGGCGTGCCGCGTTGGCCGCGAGCACGTCGGCCGGGCAACCGGCCGCGTGCGCTTCGTCAGGATCGCCATGGCACTTCGCGGCGGCGCCGGCCGCCTGCTGCGCGTCGGTGAGCTGCCAGGTGGTCAGGGCGAGCTGCAGATCGGCCTTGTTGTACGCCATTTCCTCGCGGATCTCGCGCACGGCGACGATCGCGACGGGCACGGCCCAGAATACGATCACGATCACCCAGCGGCGGAACCAGCGGTGTTGTCTCCATGCCATCCATGCCTCCGTTTGACGCGGCGTGCGCGTTCGTCTGAGGGCGGCCCGATGGCGCGTCTTGTACTTGGATGGGCCGCGTTGCAGCCATCATAGAAGAAAACGCGGCGAATTGCCGCATCGTGTGCGGCATTCGCGCGGCGTGCCGGGGAAGCGGGGCGGGAAGGCGGCGGTGTGGGGGGCGTGTGTGTGCGTGCGCTGCGGCGCGGTTGTCGCCGGGCGGCCGACGCGGCGACGCATCCGCTGCCGGGTCGCGCGCGCCGCCGTGCGTGCAGCGAAAACAAAAATGCCGCGCCCGCCGAAGCGGTGCGCGGCATTCGAGACGGGAGCGCCGGGGTTCAGGCGGCCGGCTGGCTGCTCAGGCAGCTCTTCATGAACGCCTTGCGGTCGTCGCCCTTCTTGTCGGCGGCCTGGGTGTTGCAGGCCTTCATCTTTTCCTGCTGCGTCATCTTCTTCGCGGGCTTGGCCGACAGGCAGTCCTTCATGAACGCCTTGCGTTCGTCGCCCGTCTTGCCGGCGGCCTGGGTGTTACAGGCCTTCATCTTGTCCTGCTGGCTGTTCGCGGCGAAAGCCGGGGAAGCCAGCATGCCGCCGAGAAGTACTGCGGCTACGAGCGATTGGATTTTCATTTCGACACTCCCATGGGGTGAATTGCGTTTTATATCGACGCCGTCACGAAACCCGGCGCAACGGGAACAGGGCCGCATCGCGCCGTGCGCTCCGATTATGGCAAATCAATGTGAAAACACCAAAACGGCCTTCCTATAACGCCGCGGGCGGCGCGACCGTTGACGGCGGATGGGTGCCGGCGATCGGGACAAACCATGACGCGGGGCGGCCGATATCGATACTGCGCGCCGGTCCTACCGGATGCCGGCCGTGAGCCATTACAATCGCGGCCATGAATACTCCGAACCCCGCTTTTCCCCCGTCCGCGGCAGCCTTGCCGCGTATCGCCGTACTCGCCACCGGCGGCACGATCGCCGGCGCCGCGCCGGACGCGACCAGCACCGCCGGCTATCAGGCCGGCGCGCTCGGCGTCAATTTCCTGCTCGATGCGGTGCCGGCGCTCGCATCGGTCGCGCGCGTCGACGCGGAGCAGATCGCCAGCATCGACAGCAGGGATCTCGCGCTGCCGCTGTGGAACACGCTCGCCGCGCGCATCGACGCGCTGATGGCCGATCCGGACATTGACGGCATCGTGATCACGCATGGCACCGACACGCTCGAGGAAACCGCGTACGCGCTGCATCTGGTCGTGACCGGCGACAAGCCCGTCGTGCTGACCGCCGCGATGCGGCCGGCCACCGCGCTGTCGTCCGACGGCCCGCTGAACCTGCTGAACGCGGTGACGGTCGCCGCTCATCCGGCCGCGCGCGGGCAGGGCGTGCTTGTCGCGTTCAACAACCGGATTCACGGCGCGCGCGACGTCGTGAAGACGAGCACCTATGCGGTCGACGCATTCCAGACGCCGGAGCTCGGCGCGCTCGGCTGGGTGCAGGACGGCCGCGTCGAATTCGCGCGCCGCGTCACGCGTTCGCGCGATGCGCAACTGGCGATCGCCACTGCGTGGCCGTGGGTCGAAATCGTCACGAGCTATGCGGGCGTGACGCGCACGGCCGTCGATGCGCTCGTTGCGGCCGGCGTGCGCGGGCTCGTCGTCGCGGGCACCGGCAACGGGTCGATTCATGCGACGCTGCAGGCGGCACTCGCCGATGCGGTGAACGCGGGGGTCGCCGTGGTGCGCGCGTCGCGCGTCGGCTCGGGCCACGTGATGCGCAACGGTGCCGCGAACGACGACGCGTTCGGCTTCGTGAGCGCCGGGTCGCTGAGCCCGTTCAAGGCGCGCGTGCTGCTGATGCTCGCGCTCGCGAACGGCATTCGGGGCCGCGACGCGCTGCAACGCGCATTCGATACGCTGTAGCCGATGGCTGCCCGTCGGGCGGTGTGCGTGACGCATGAAACGACATGCTGTCACACGAATGAAAAAGGCAGGCCGACGGCCTGCCTTTTTTACGTCAGTGCTGCGCGAGTGCTCAGGACTGCGGCGGAATCACGAGCTTCTGGCCCGGGTAGATCCGGTCCGGGCTCGACAGCATCGGCTTGTTCGCCTCGAAGATCACCGGGTACTTGTTCGCGTCGCCATACACTTCCTTGGCGATCGCCGACAGCGTGTCACCCGACTTCACGTCGTGGTACTGAACTTGCGGATCGTCCGGCTGCAGATCGTCGTCGTTCACGCCCGCGACGCCTTGCACGTTGCCGGCCGCGACCTTGACCTTCGCCTTCGTGTCGAGATCGGCGACGCTGCCCGACAGCGTGACCGTGCGCGACGCACCGTCGAACGCGACGGTCAGGTTCGACGTGTCGAGACCTTGCGTGCTGATGTAGTTCTTGATTGCATCGGCCGCGGTCTGGTTCGCGGCATTCGGATCGGCTGCCGCTTGCTCGTCGGCATGACCCAGCAGTTTTTCACCCGCCTCTTTGATAAACGAAAGAAGACCCATCGCTGCACTCCCTAGGTGGTTGAAAAGGAAACGCGCCGTGAAGTGGCGAAAAAAACACCGCGCTGGACGCGGCCACCGAAGGTGAGCGCAAGCGCGGCGGATTTCTCGAAAGGCGTGGCGAAAGTGTAGGCGTTCATCGCGACGATTGCATGAAAAATCGCACGCACGAACGTAAAGAAGTGTAATACGCGAAATCCGACAGGCGGACACCCAACGACGACGTCTGACCGACCAAGGCTTCCCCGGCGCCGCCGGGTGCCGCTGCGGACCCCACCACGCCGCTCTCAGCCCAGAGCGGCGTTTTTCGCCCCGTCGCGCATGCGTTTGGCAATGCGCGGCGGGGCGCCCCACCGTGATGCGCGCGTGCACGCGCATCGATGCGACCGGCCGCGAGCCGGTTCGCGTGTATTCGTCGCGCGCGTTCGCCATTGCGGCGAAACGCGCGCCGTTGCAGCCGCGTTACGCGGCCGGCGTCTGGCCGATTTCGAAGTTCGACATGATCTCGAGCGCACGCACGAGTGCCGAGTGATCCCATGCCTTGCCGCCGTGCGATGCGCACACGCTGAACAGTTGCTGCGCGCTTGCCGTGTGCGGCAGTGCGAGACCGAGCTTGCGTGCGCCGTCGAGGGCGAGGTTCAGGTCCTTCTGGTGCAGCTCGATGCGGAAGCCCGGATCGAACGTGCGCTTGGTCATGCGCGCGCCGTGCACTTCGAGGATGCGCGATGCGGCGAAACCGCCCATCAGCGCCTGGCGCACGCGCTCCGGATCGGCGCCCGAGCGCGCGGCGAACAGCAGCGCTTCGCCGACCGCTTCGATGTTCAGCGCGACGATGATCTGGTTCGCGACCTTGCAGGTCTGGCCCGCACCGTTGTCGCCGACGAGCGTGATGTTCTTGCCCATCTTCTCGAACAACGGCTTCGCGCGCTCGAAGGCCTGCTCCGGGCCGCCGACCATGATCGTGAGCGTCGCTTCGCGTGCGCCGACTTCGCCGCCGGACACCGGCGCGTCGAGGTAGTCGCAGCCGAGCGCGTTGATCTGCTTCGCGAATGCCTGCGTGTCGAGCGGCGAGATCGAGCTCATGTCGATCACCAGCTTGCCGGCGCTCAGGCCCTTCGCGACGCCGTCGTCGGCGAACAGCACGTTACGGACGTCGGGCGTGTCCGGGACCATCGAGATGATGATGTCGGCGTTCTGCGCGACTTCGGTCGAGTTCGCGACGACCTTGGCGCTTGCGCGCAGGTCGTCCGGAACCGGGAACGCACCGTTCACGACGAGCTGATGATCGCCCTTGAGCAGGTTGCGCGCCATGTGCGCGCCCATGATGCCGAGGCCGATGAAACCGATGGTTGCCATGTGAAAGTCTCCTTGTAGGGGCGGATGCGGGAAGGGCGGATCTCAGGCGGCGCGACGCGCCGAGCCCGGTGCGCAGCCGGCGACGCTTTGCAGCCAGCCGAGCCCTTCCGTCGTGGTGGTGCGGGGCTTGTATTCGCAGCCGACGTAGCCGGCATAGCCGAGCCGGTCGAGCAGCGCGAACAGGAACGCGTAGTTGATCTCGCCCGTACCCGGCTCGTTGCGGCCCGGGTTGTCCGCGAGCTGGACGTGGCCGATCGATGCGAGGTTGCGTTCGATCGTCGCGGCCAGTTCGCCTTCCATGCGCTGCATGTGATAGATGTCGTACTGCAGGAACAGGTTGTCCGAGCCGACCGCGCGGATCACGTCGAGCCCTTCGGACGAGCGGTTCAGCGCGAAGCCCGGGATGTCGAAGCTGTTGCACGGCTCGACGAGCAGGCGGATGCCTTCGCGCTTGAGCGCATCGGCGGCGAAGCGCAGGTTGTCGACGATCGTCACGAAGGTCTTGTCGCGCGCCGTGCTGGCCGACGGGATGCCGACGAGGCAGTTCAGCTGCGGCACCTTCAGCGCCTTCGCGTACTCGATCGCACGGCCCACGCCTTCCTGGAACTCGCCGACGCGATCGGGCAGGCACGCGATGCCGCGCTCGCCCTGGTCCCAGTTGCCGGCGGGCAGGTTGTGCAGCACGAGGCGCAGGCGGTGCGTTTCGAGCCGCTCGGCGAGTTCCTCTTTCGCGTACGGGTACGGGAACAGGAACTCGACGGCGTCGAAGCCCGCGTCGGCGGCCGCCTTGAAGCGGTCGAGGAACGGCACTTCGTTGAACAGCATGGTCAGGTTTGCAGCAAACTTCGGCATGAGCTAAGCCTCTTCGGTCGGTCAGTCAAAAAATGTCGTGCGGTTCAGTCGAGCATCGAGATCGCGGTCGGCGCATGCTCGGCCTTTTCGGCGAGCTCTTCGAATTCGTTGATCGCGTCGATCTCGGTGCCCATCGAAATGTTCGTCACGCGCTCGAGGATCACTTCGACGACCACCGGCACGCTGAACTCTTCCGCGAGCGTTTGCGCCTGACGCAGCGCCGGCTCGATCTCTTCCGGCTTGAACACGCGCAGCGCCTTGCAGCCGAGGCCCTCGGCAACCGCCACGTGATCGACGCCATAGCCATTCAGCTCCGGTGCGTTCACGTTGTCGAATGCGAGCTGCACGCAGTAGTCCATGTCGAACGCACGCTGTGCCTGGCGGATCAGCCCGAGGTACGAGTTGTTCACGACGACGTGCACGTACGGCAGCTTGAATTGCGCGCCGGCGGCCAGCTCTTCGATCATGAACTGGAAGTCGTAGTCGCCGGACAGCGCGACGATCGGGCGGCGCGGATCAGCGGCACGCACGCCGAGCGCGGCGGGGATCGTCCAGCCGAGCGGGCCCGCCTGGCCGCAGTTGATCCAGTTGCGCGCCTTGAACACGTGCAGGAACTGCGCGGCGGCGATCTGCGACAGGCCGATCGTGCTAACGTAGCAGGTATCGCGGCCGAACACCTTGTTCATCTCTTCGTACACGCGCTGCGGCTTGACCGGCACGTTGTCGAAGTGGGTCTTGCGCTGCAGCGTGCGCTTGCGCTCCTGGCATTCCGAGACCCATGCGCTGCGGTCCTTCAGCTTGCCGGCCGCCTTCCATTCCTGTGCGACGGCGACGAACAGTTCGAGCGCGGCCTTCGCATCGGACACGATGCCGAGATCCGGGCCGAACACGCGGCCGATCTGCGTCGGCTCGATGTCGACGTGCACGAACTTGCGGCCCTTCGTGTAGACCTCGACGCTGCCCGTGTGACGGTTCGCCCAGCGGTTGCCGATGCCCAGCACAAAGTCGGACGCGAGCATCGTGGCGTTGCCGTAGCGGTGCGACGTCTGCAGGCCGACCATGCCGGCCATCAGCGGATGGTCGTCGGCAATCGCGCCCCACGACATCAGCGTCGGGATCACCGGCACGCCGATCGTTTCTGCGAACTGCACGAGCAGGTCTTCGGCTGCCGCGTTGAGCACGCCGCCGCCCGACACGATCAGCGGCTTGTCCGCGTCGTTGAGCATCGCGAGCGCCTTCTCGACCTGCGCGCGGGTGGCCGCGGGCTTGTAGACCGGCAGCGGTTCATACGTGTCGATGTCGAACTCGATCTCGGCGAGCTGCACGTCGATCGGCAGGTCGACCAGCACCGGGCCCGGACGGCCCGAGCGCATCAGGTGGAAGGCCTGCTGGAACACGCGCGGCACGAGCGCCGGTTCGCGCACGGTGACGGCCCACTTCGTGACGGGCTTCGCGATCGACTCGATGTCGACGGCCTGGAAGTCTTCCTTGTACAGGCGCGCCCGCGGTGCCTGGCCCGTGATCGCGAGGATCGGAATCGAGTCGGCCGAGGCGGAGTAGAGACCGGTGATCATGTCGGTGCCGGCGGGGCCCGACGTGCCGATGCACACGCCGATGTTGCCCGGTGCCGCACGCGTGAAGCCTTCGGCCATGTGCGACGCGCCTTCGACGTGGCGAGCCAGCACGTGGCTGATGCCGCCCGACTTGCGCATCGCGGAATAGAACGGGTTGATTGCCGCGCCCGGCACGCCGAACGCGGTCTGGATGCCTTCCTTCTCGAGCACGAGTACGGCTGCGTCGACGGCTCTCATCTTGGCCATGAATGTCTCCTTGAATGGTGGAATCTTGCGAATCGGTCTGTTGGGGACACTTTAGGGTTGCAGGAAAGGTTTGATAAGATCAGCCGAAGTCGCTTATTTCGAAACTAAAAGTATGGAATGGCCGCCGGCCAGGGTTTCCCGCCGGCGTCGGAACCGGGACGGAGACAACAGATGGATCGCTTCAAGCAGATCGAGACGTTCGTGCGGGTCGCGGACGCGGGCAGCCTCGCGGCCGCCGCGCTCGAGGAGGGGGTGTCGCCGGTGGTGCTCGGGCGGCGCATCGACGCGCTCGAGAAGCGCCTCGGCGTGAAGCTGATGTACCGCTCGACGCGGCGGCTGGTGGTCAGCGAGGAGGGCACCGCGTTTCTCGAACGCTGCCGCGGGCTGTTGTCCGAATGGGACCAGGCCGAAAACGAACTGGCCGCGGGGCGCCGCGCGGTCAGCGGGCACCTGATCGTGTCGGCGCCGGCCGCGTTCGGCCGCAAGCACGTCGCGCCGCACGCGCCCGGGTTCCTGGTCGACAAGCCCGAGATGCAGCTGTCGTTCAACCTGACCGATCGCGTCGTGGATCTCGTGCGCGAAGGCTACGACCTGTCGATCCGGATCGGCGGCTCGGTCGATCCGAACTTCGTCGCGGTGAAGCTCGCGTCGAACCGGCGCGTCGTATGCGGCACGCCCGAGTATTTCCGCCGGCACGGCCGGCCGAAATCGCTCGATGACCTGCTCAAGCACAACTGTCTTGCGTTCAACCTGCAGGGCGGCCAGAACCGCGGCTGGTATTTCCAGCGCCACGGCAAGATTGCGACGATGCGCGTGACCGGCAATCTCGACTGCAACGACGGCGAGCTGCTGCACCGCTGGGTCGCCGAAAGCCTCGGGCTCGGCTGGCGTTCGACCTGGGAAATCGCCGCGCAGCTCGAAACGGGCGAACTCGAGACGGTACTCGACGAATACGCGCTGCCGGACTACGACATCCTCGCGGTCTACCCGCAGCAGCGCTATGTGCCCGCGCGCGTGCGCTACTTCATCGACTACCTGCGCGATGCATACGCGCGCCCCGGCTACTGGAGCAGCACGCCGTAACGGCTGCGGCAACGCCGGTTTTTTATGCTTCATCGGCCTTTCACGGGAATAAACTCGATGCGACGGCGGTAAGGTCATCGAGCGCGCTCGCTGCCGGTCCGTCCGGGCGGCGTGCGGGAGCGGGCGCGGCTTCGGCCGCCGGGACCAGGGAGGCCATGTGGGGCAAGCCGGACAGGCGGTCGACGAGCGGGCGGACGATGCGCTGGCGCGCGCCGAGCGGTTTCGCGTGCTCGTGCTGCCGCATCTCGACGCCGCGTACAACCTGGCGCGCTGGCTGAGCGGCAATGCGGGCGACGCCGACGACGTGGTCCAGGATGCCTGCATGCGTGCGCTGCGTTTCGTCGATGCGTGCCGCGGCGACAACGCACGGCCGTGGCTGCTGACGATCGTGCGTCACACCTGGTACACCGAGTGGCGCCGCCGGACCCACGCGCACGAAGTCGCGCTGCCCGACGCGCTCGACGACACCGAGGTTCCCGACGACTGGCAACCGGCGACAGGGGATCCGCTCGCCGAGCTGCTGCGCGGGGAGAACGCACGGCGCGTGAATGCGGCGCTCGCGCAGTTGCCGCCCGAATATCGCGAGGTGCTGGTGCTGCGCGAGATGGAGGATTTGAGCTACCGCGAGATCGCGGCGATCGCCGACATGCCGGTCGGCACCGTGATGTCGCGGCTCGCGCGCGGCCGGCGCCGGCTGGCCGCGTTGCTGGGCGACGCGCGATCGTCGGCGGGCGCGAGCAAGCCGGCGCGGGCGTCGGCGGGCGGAACCGCAGCGGAGGCGAGCGATGGACTGTAACGAAGCGCGAGCGCTGCTCGACGCGGATGTCGACCGCGAGCTGTCGGCGCCCGACGCGTTGCGCGTACAGCGGCACGTCGACGGTTGCGACGCATGCCGCCGCGAACGCGAACGGATCGTCGCGTTGGGGCGCGCCGTGCGGCAGGCCGACTATCACCGGGCGCCGGATGCGCTGCGGGCGAGCATCCTTGCCGCGTTGCCGGCGGCGGGCGACGCGGCGGCGCGCGGGCCATCCCGTGCGGAACCGGAGCCCGACGCTGCGCGGCGGCCCCGGCCGAGCGGGCGGGGCTGGTTCTCGTGGCCGGGCGGTCGCGGCGAATCGGCTCGCCCGGCGGCTGCCGGCACGGGGCCGCGCATCGCGGCGCTACCCGGGCTCGGCTGGGGCGTGGCACTGCTGGTCGCGCTCGCGGCGGCGGGCGGGATGGCGCTGTCCGCGCGTCACGCGCAAACGGACCGGACGATCGACGAACTGGTTGCGAGCCATGTGCGGGCCGGATTGTCGACGCGCGACATCGACGTGATCTCGACCGACCGGCATACCGTCAAGCCGTGGTTCAACGGCCGGCTCGACTATGCGCCGCCGGTCGAGGATCTGTCGGCGAGCGGTTTTCCGCTCGCGGGCGGGCGGCTCGACTACGTCGGGCAGCGCCGCGTCGCGGTGCTCGTCTATCGTTACCGGCAGCACGTGATCGACGTCTACGTGCGGCCGGCCGGCGCAGGGCGGGCATCCGCGCCGTACGCGACCGTGTCGCAGGGTTACGCGCTCGACCGTTGGGACGCGGCGGGGATGACGTGGTGGGCGGTGACCGACGCCGAGCCGTCGGCGCTGACGGCGTTCAGGACGGCGCTCGATGCGCGGCTGGGCGGGGCGGGCAGCGAGTAACCGCGCGGCTGGCTGCCGGACTCGCATTGCACGCGTGACGGTTCGCCGCCGGGTCCGCCCCCGTTTTTTGCGGATGCACGGGCTGCCGTTGCTGCCCGTTGCCCGTTCAAGTCTTTGAAAACATGGCCGAATCCGGTCGGAAATCGTCGATCGGTGTTGCACGTGCCCCGTATCCGGGTTAGAATCTTCGGCTTCTCACTTGCCACACCGGTACAGACGCCCGGGTGGCTTTAATCCACAAGGAGTGTGTAATGCGTCATTACGAAATCGTATTCATCGTGCACCCCGATCAGAGCGAGCAAGTGCCTGCGATGATCGAGCGTTACAAGACCACGATCACGACGCACGGCGGCCAGATCCACCGTGTCGAAGACTGGGGCCGTCGCCAGCTGGCCTACATGATCGAGAAACTCGCGAAGGCTCACTACGTCTGCATGAACATCGAGTGCGACCAGACGACGCTCGACGAACTCGAACACGCGTTCAAGTTCAACGACGCCGTGCTGCGCCACCTCATCGTCAAGATGAAGAAGGCCGAAACCGGCCCGTCGCCGATGATGAAGGAAGTTCAGCGCGAAGAAGCCAAGAAGGCGGCTGCAGCTCAGCCGACCGAAGCGCAGGCTTAAGTTCGTCACTTATTAAGCCATCAAGGAGCGCGCTACTCACGTGAACAGGTTGCAATTGACGGCGAGCGTCGTCGAACGCGCACCGGTGCGATATACGCCGGCGGGTGTTCCGATCGCAAGCGCCACGTTGCATCACCGCACGGAAGTCGTCGAAGCAGGCATTCCCCGTCAGGTCGAAATGACGATCGAGGCGGTGGCGGCCGGTGAGGCGAGCGGCAAGCTGGAGCGTCGTGAAATGGGCGTCGAAACGCTGTTCACGGGCTTCCTGGCAAAGAAAAGCCGCAACGCGAGAACCTTGGTGTTTCACATCACAGCATTGCAGGACATTGGAAAGGACTGAACATGGCCCGCCCCACTGGTAAGAAATTCGACAAGCGTCGTCAGCAACAAAACCCGCTGTTCAAGCGCAAGAAGTTCTGCCGTTTCACGGCAGCAGGCGTCGAGCAGATCGACTACAAGGACACGGATACGCTGAAGGACTTCATCGGCGAAAACGGCAAGATCACGCCGGCGCGTCTGACGGGTACGAAGTCGCACTATCAGCGTCAGCTCGATACGGCAATCAAGCGTGCGCGTTTCCTCGCGCTGCTGCCGTACACCGATCAGCACAAGGCGTAATCAGGCGACGCAATAAGGAGAATTCGAATGCAAATCATTCTGTTGGAAAAAGTCGCCAATCTGGGCAACCTCGGCGATATCGTCAAGGTCAAGGACGGTTACGCTCGCAACTTCCTGATCCCGAACCGCAAGGCTCGCCGTGCAACGAAGGAAGCGATCGCCGAATTCGAAGTTCGCCGCGCTGAACTCGAAAAGATCGCCGCTGAAAAGCTGGCCGCATCGCAGGCAGTCGGCGAGAAGCTGAACGGCCAGTCGTTCGAAATCACGCAGAAGTCGGGCGTCGACGGCCGTCTGTTCGGCTCGGTCACGAACGGCGACGTCGCGGATCTGCTGAAGAAGGCAGGTTTCGAAGTCGAGAAGCTGCAAGTTCGCATGCCGGAAGGCCCGCTGAAGATGATCGGCGAGCACGTCGTTCAGGTCGCGCTGCATACGGACGTCGTCGTCGACGTCACGATCAACGTGATCGGCGACCACGCGTAAGCGTACGCAAGCTTGCCGGGCGGCTTCCGCCGTCCGGACAAGGGCAGGCGCCCGGGCAACCGGGGCCTGCCTTTTTTTATTGCCGCATCGCTGGCGGCCGGTATGGCGCCGTCCTGTGTAATTCGCGATAATCCCAACCCATGAACGCGCCGCAAGATCCTCAAATCGAATCGCTGAAAGTCCCGCCGCATTCGGTCGAAGCCGAACAGTCGGTGCTCGGCGGCCTGTTGCTCGACAACGCGGCCTGGGACCGGATTGCCGACTTCCTGTCGCAGGGCGACTTCTATCGCTACGACCACCGGATCATCTACGAGCACATCGGCCGGCTGATCGCGTCGACGCGCCCGGCCGACGTCGTGACCGTGTACGAAGCGCTGACGACGTCCGGCAAGGCCGACGACGTCGGCGGGCTCGCGTATCTGAACGCACTCGCACAGAACACGCCGAGCGCCGCGAACATCCGCCGCTATGCGGAGATCGTGCGCGATCGCGCGGTGTTGCGCCGGCTCGTGTCGGTCGCCGACGAAATCTCGGCCGATGCGTTCAATCCACAGGGCAAGGAAGTACGCCAGCTGCTGGACGAAGCCGAGTCGAAGGTGTTCTCGATCGCCGAAGAAGGCGCGCGCGGCAATCAGGGCTTCCTCGAAATCGGTCCGCTGCTCACGCAGGTGGTCGAGCGCATCGACACGCTTTATCACACTGCGAACCCGAGCGACGTCACGGGCACGCCGACGGGCTTCGTCGACCTCGACCGGATGACGTCCGGGATGCACGGCGGCGAACTGATCATCGTCGCAGGGCGTCCGTCGATGGGTAAGACCGCGTTCTCGATGAACGTCGGCGAATACGTCGCGGTCGAGTACGGGCTGCCGGTGGCGGTGTTCTCGATGGAAATGCCGGGCACCCAGCTGGTGATGCGTATGCTCGGCTCGATCGGCCGGCTCGACCAGCACCGGATGCGTACCGGTCGCCTGACGGACGAGGATTGGCCGAAGCTGACCCATGCCGTGCAGAAGATGAGCGAGGCGCAGATCTTCATCGACGAGACGGGCGGCCTGAACCCGATGGAATTGCGCTCGCGTGCGCGGCGTCTGGCGCGTCAGTGCGGCAAGCTCGGCCTGATCATCGTCGACTACCTGCAGCTGATGTCGGGTTCGTCGCAGGGCGAGAACCGTGCGACCGAAATCTCGGAAATCTCGCGGTCGCTGAAGAGTCTGGCGAAGGAGCTGGACGTGCCGGTGATCGCGCTGTCGCAGCTGAACCGCGGGCTGGAACAGCGGCCGAACAAGCGGCCGGTGATGTCCGATTTGCGCGAATCCGGCGCAATCGAACAGGATGCGGACGTGATCCTGTTCATTTATCGCGACGAGGTTTACAACCCCGACAGCCCGGACAAGGGGACGGCCGAGATCATCATCGGCAAGCAGCGTAATGGTCCGATCGGGCCTGTTCGGCTCACGTTCCTGGGGCAATACACGAAGTTCGATAATTTTGCCGGGGCGCAGAACTTCTACGGCGAGTAACGCCGGATGTAAACCCTTATTTAGCCAAACGTTGTATCCCATCCCGGCGCGCGCATATGCGCGCGTCGCGTCACGACCGGAAACGGTACAATATCGCCCGTTTTCGTGACAGTCGTTTGACAATCTCTCAGGAATCCCATGTTCGGTCGATTCATGCCCACCGAGGGCAAGTTCTTTGAACTTTTCAACGCGCACGCGAAGCACATCGTTTCCGGTGGCCGCGAGCTCGAACTGCTGATCGACAATCTCGCTGACGCCGAGATTCACAAGCAAAACGTGCAGACCGCCGAAAAGGCCGCGGACAAGCTGACGCATGAAGCGATCGATCTGCTGCACAAGACCTTCATCACGCCGCTCGATCGCGACGAGATCCACAAGCTGATCACGACGATGGACGACATCCTCGACCTGATGGAAGACGTCGCGACGGCCGTGTCGCTGTACGATGTGCGCGCCGTCACGTCCGAGGCGAGCCAGCTCGCGCACATCGTCACGCAGTCGGCGCAACACGTGCAGCAGGCGGTCGGGTTGCTGTCCGACATGAAGCAGTCGGCACAGATCCTCAAGCAATGCGAGGAGATCGACCGCTGGGAATCGGAGGCCGATCGGGTGCTGCGCGCGGCGATGTCGAAGCTGTTCCGCGAGGAAGACGACGTGAAGACGCTCATCAAGCTGAAGGCGATCTACGAGCTGCTCGAAGAGATCACCGACAAGTGCGAGGACGTCGCGAACATCATCGAAGGCATCGTGCTGGAAAACGCCTGAGCGAACCACGATGCATTCGATACAACTCGCCCTATGGATGGTCGCGACGCTGGTGCTCGTCGCGCTCGTATTCGACTTCATGAACGGCTTCCACGACGCGGCGAACTCGATCGCCACCGTCGTGTCCACCGGGGTGCTGAAGCCGCAGCAGGCCGTCGTGTTCGCGGCCGCATTCAACGTCATCGCGTATTTCATCTTCCACCTGAAGGTCGCGCAGACCGTCGGCAAAGGCACGATCGATCCCGAGATCGTCGACCATTACGTCGTGTTCGGCGCGCTGGTCGGTGCGATCGGCTGGAACGTGATCACCTGGTACTACGGGATTCCGTCGAGCTCGTCGCACGCGCTGATCGGCGGTCTCGTCGGCGCGGCGCTCGCGAAGTCGGGCTGGAGCTCGCTGAATATCGACGGGCTGCTGAAGACGATCGCGTTCATCTTCATTTCGCCGCTGCTCGGTTTCATCCTCGGTTCGCTGTTCATGCTCGGCGTGTCGTGGCTGTACTTCCGTACCGCGCCCAGCAAGGTCGACCGGCGTTTCCGCCGGCTGCAACTGCTGTCGGCTGGTCTGTACAGCCTGGGTCACGGCGGCAACGACGCACAGAAGACCATCGGCATCATCTGGATGCTGCTGATCGCGTCGGGCTATGCGTCCGCGACGGCCGATGCGCCGCCTGCATGGGTGATCGGCGCGTGCTACCTGTCGATGGGGCTCGGCACGCTGTTCGGCGGCTGGCGCATCGTGCGCACGATGGGCCAGAAGATCACGAAGCTCAAGCCGGTCGGCGGTTTCTGTGCCGAAAGCGGCGGGGCGATCACGCTGTTCATCGCGTCGTTCCTCGGCATTCCCGTGTCGACCACGCACACGATTACCGGCGCGATCGTCGGTGTCGGCGCGACGCAGAAGCTGTCGGCCGTGCGCTGGGGCGTGGCCGGCAATATCGTGTGGGCATGGGTGCTGACGCTGCCGGCGGCCGCGCTGTTCGCGGCCGGCGGATGGTGGCTCGGACACCAGATCTTCTGATGTTCTGATTCCGGCACGGCCGGATCGACATGAAATGCGCCGCAAGCCGACAGGCTGCGGCGCATTTTCTTTTGGGGTGTGCAAATGCAACCGTGCGGCGAACGGCGAATGACCGATGCGGGGTGAAGCCGCCGCAGGGACGGCGAGGCGGGCTAGTAACTGCCGTTCGCGAAGCGGGCGATCGGATCGTCGGCCGTGCCGGTACGCGCGCCGGACGGCGCGGATTGCGTAGCGGCGCGCAGCACCTGTACGGGCTCGGTACTGCGCGGCGACGGTACGGCGGCTGCGGAAGGCGGTTCGGCATCGAACGCGGCAGCCTGCGCGGCCGTCAGCGCCGTCGTCGGGATCTGTGAGCCGGTCTCGGCCGGGCTGGCGGGCACGGCATTCGCCGTCATGGCGTTCATGTCGCCAGTCGTCGCGGTTGCCTGTTGCTGAGCGGCCTGCATGCGCGGTGGCGGCGGCTCGTATGGATCGGCCGACGTGGCTGCCGGCGTAGCCGCCGCGGCGGCCACGACCGGTGCGGCTGGCATGATCGGGGCAGGCGACGGCGTCGCGCCGGCCTGCGGCGCGGCATAGGCCGGCTGTTGCGGCGCGGCGGCCGCGACGACCGGGGCGGGAGCAGGGGCAGCCACCGGCGCGGTGCGCGGCGCATCGCGCCGTGCCTCGTAGGTCGGCGTGTCGAACGGCGCCGGCGTCGCACGCGGCGGCGCGACGCGGCGAATGCCGTCGAAGCGCTTCGCCCAATACGGATTCGTCAGATAGTCGAGTCGCACGGTGCCGCCGGTCGACGGCGCATTGACGAAGCGCAGCTTGCCGACATAGATCCCGACGTGCGAATGCGGCCGCCCGGTCGTATTGAAGAAGATCAGGTCGCCCGGCGCCACCTGGTCGGGGTCGATCGACATGCC
The DNA here is from genome assembly GCF_003366075.1 of Burkholderia sp. IDO3. NCBI lineage: Bacteria > Pseudomonadati > Pseudomonadota > Betaproteobacteria > Burkholderiales > Burkholderiaceae > Burkholderia > Burkholderia sp. IDO3. Next base: position 2,054,017 of record NZ_CP028963.1, on the reverse strand, counting down.
GCGGCTGCTCATGTCGGCTGTCGTGCGCGGCAGGTTCACGTCGGCCGCGCGGCCGAGCACGTAGCGCACCAGCCCGCTGCAGTCGAAGCCGCTCGTCGGCGTGTTGCCGCCCCAGCGATACGGCACGCCGACGAGGCTCATCGCCTGAATCGAGATTTCTTCCTGGCCGACGCTGTGGTCGACGAACTTCGGGAAATTGGCGGGGGCAGGGAACGCGCGCGGCGTCGTGATCTTCATGCCCGACGTGCGCGAAGCCGACTGCGGCGGCACGCTGGAGCAGGCCGCAAGCAGCGAAACGACGATGACGGGAACGCAGATTCGAAGCATGGCAAGGCGGACGAGCGCGGCGCGCTCGCGAATCGTATGACAACAGACAGACCCGATGGTAGACGTACCGGCGGGGCTTAAGCAACCATTCCTGAGAATTTACTTGAAGTTTCGCGTGTAAGTGAGGCTGTTCGGTAACGAAGCATGACCAACGTTTCCGACCCCAAAATAAAAACGGCGCTCCGGGAGCGGAGCGCCGCGAGGCGTCGAAAGTCGGCCGGGCGGCCGGCGGGTCGTGTTACAGGATGTCCGACGCGTAGTCGGCCAGCCGCGAGCGTTCGCCGCGCGCGAGGGTCACGTGGCCGCTGTGGCCCCAGCCCTTGAAGCGGTCGACGACGTAGGTCAGGCCCGAGCTGCCTTCGGTCAGGTAAGGCGTGTCGATCTGTGCGATGTTGCCGAGGCACACGATCTTCGTGCCGGGGCCCGCGCGCGTCACGAGCGTCTTCATCTGCTTCGGCGTCAGGTTCTGCGCTTCGTCGATGATCAGGTACTTGTCGACGAATGTGCGCCCGCGCATGAAGTTCATGCTCTTGACCTTCAGGCGCGAACGGATCAGTTCCTGCGTGGCCGCGCGGCCCCATTCGCCGGCTGCGTCGTCGGTCTTCTGCAGCACTTCGAGGTTGTCGTCGAATGCACCCATCCACGGCTGCATCTTCTCTTCCTCCGTGCCGGGCAGGAAACCGATGTCCTCGCCGACGGGCACGGTCGCACGCGTCACGATGATCTCGTTGTAGCGCTTGTCGTCGAGCACTTGCGCGAGGCCGGCCGCGAGCGCGACGAGCGTCTTGCCGGTGCCGGCCTGGCCGAGCAGCGTGACGAAGTCGATCTCGGGGTTCATCAGCAGGTTCAGCGCGAAATTCTGCTCGCGGTTGCGCGCGGTAATGCCCCACACGTTGTTCTTGTGGTGGCTGTAGTCGCGCAGCGTCTGCAGCAGCGCCGTCTTGCCGTTCAGCTCGCGCACGATCGCGTGGAACGTCGGCTCGCCGTTCTGCGGCTCGAGATAGACGAACTCGTTGACGAGCATCGACGCGACGAGCGGGCCCGTCACGCGATAGTAGGTGGTGCCCGTCTTCGTGTCCTGCCAGCTCTCCATCCCCTTCGCGTGCTTGGTCCAGAAGTCCTGCGGCAATTCGCGCACGCCGTTATAGAGGAGATCCTTGTCCTCGAGTACCTGGTCGTTGAAGTAGTCTTCCGCCGGCAGGCCGAGCGCATGCGCCTTGATTCGCATGTTGATGTCTTTCGACACCAGCACGACCTGGCGGTCCGGCCGGTCGCGCTGCAGCGCCCGGACGACTCCGAGGATCTGGTTGTCGGCCTTGCCTTCGGGCAGGCCTTCGACCGGCGCGATGTCGGCCAGCTTCGTCTGGAAGTACAGGCGGCCGAGTGCCTCGCGGCTGCCGAGGCGCGACAACGGAATGCCGGCCGAGATCGGGCCGCCGTCGGCAACCAGTGCGTCGAGCGTACGGCTGACCTGGCGTGCGTTGCGCGCGACTTCGGACATCCCCTTCTTGTGATTGTCGAGTTCCTCGAGCGTCATCATCGGCAGATAGACGTCGTGTTCCTCGAAGCGGAAGAGGCTGCTCGGGTCGTGCATCAGCACGTTGGTGTCGAGCACGAACAGCTTCTGCAGCTCGGCCTCGGCGGGCTTGCGGCTGCGCGACTTCGTCGCGGCGCCGGCATCGCGCGCGGGTGCGGCGGCCGGTTTGCCGGCGGCCGGCTTGTCGTTGCGTGCGACGACGGGCGCCGCGGGCGTTTCGGGAACGGCAGGTGCCGCGGGTTCGACCGGCTGCGGGATCGGTTGCAGCAGTGCGGCGGTTTGTCGGGTCTTGCGGCCGCGTGCGGGCGTGCTCGCGGTTTCCTGCGCCGACGGCGCGACGGCGCGCAGCGGCGCGGTCGTATTCGCGGCTTCGGTCATCGGTTGGGCCACGCTGGCCGGGCCATAGTCACCGGCTGTGGATGCGTCCCCTTCGGCGGATTTCTTCGCGGCTTTCGCGGGCCGCGCTTTCGCCTTGTATTCGTCGGGCGGCAGAAGGCTGCCGAGCTTGCTGGGGGGAGTAGGCAAAGGCATGGTGTCCCTCGGGAGGAATCGTGTCGCATGAAGTGCGCCGCTGATCGCATCCTGCGTGACGTAGACGCATGCAGTTTGCGCGCGGTGGCGCACAGGAATTTCGTCTAGCCGGTTCGCCTAAGTGTCGGTCAACTCCTTGACGGGGTGGGCACCGGACCGAGAGCCGGCGCCCAATCCATAAAAAAAGCCGCTGCCCCGTGGACCGGGACATGCGGCTCGGCTGATACCGTCGTGATGCGCGTCAGGTGCCGGGAAGCATCGCAACGGGCACCGGCGCAGCTACGAGAAATATGGGGCGAACTGGCATTCATTGCGGCCCAATATAACGCGGCTCAAAGCGCTTGTACAGCACTTAGCACGTCGTCCACGTGCCCCGGCACCTTGATGCCGCGCCATGCCTGGCGAAGCACGCCGTCGGCATCGATCAGGAACGTCGAACGCTCGATTCCGCGTACTTCCTTGCCATACATTTTCTTCATTTTGATGACATCGAACAGCGCGCACAGCGCTTCGTCGGCATCCGAAATCAGCGGGAACGGCAGTTCGAGCTTGGCCTTGAAATTGTCATGCGAGCGCAGGCTGTCGCGCGACACGCCGATCACTTCGGCGCCGGCCTTCTTGAACTTCGGATAGAGATCGCGGAACTGCAGGCCTTCGGTCGTGCAGCCCGGCGTGTTGTCCTTCGGATAGAAATACAGAACGAGCTTCTTGCCCTTCAGGCCGGACAGCGAAATGTCGCCGCCCGTAGCCGGTGCGGTGAAATCGGGAACTTGACGGTCAACTTCGACGGACACGTGTTTCTCCTGTTGTTATGGAAAGGCGCCGCGGCAGCGCGGTTCGGCAGCGCGCCGCAAGCGCGGAGGGCGGCGCCGGCTCGCGCGCGAACTCAGTCGGGCTGGACGATCAGTTCGCCGGAGCGGCCGGGGATCTCGCCCCACGTGACAGGGTACGATGGCAGCGAGTCGCGGTCCAGCGTCGCGTGATAGTCACCCATCGTCGCAAACGTATGGCCTTGCGCGCGCCAGCCGGCGAGCAACTGCTCGAATACCGATGCGAGCTTCTGGCCTTCCAGTTCCGCATGCAGCGTGAACACCTGGTCGTGCGGATTGGTTTCGGTGAACCTGAGGATGTGCGCGGCGACGTTGTGCGTGTCGACGCCGTCGACGCCGAGCACCTCGTCGAGCGTCGGCAGCGTGGTCGGCATCTGCACGTGCGACAGCGTGCGGCCGCCGACCACCGGCAGGTACGGCGAATGGCCGCGGCCGTCGGATGCGTAGCGCATCCCCCAGGCGTCGATCTGCTCGAAGGCCGAGTCGTTCATCTGCCAGCCGGCCGCGCCGTGCGTGACGGGCGGCGCGCCGAAGACTTCGGCGAAGCGCGCGTGGCTCTTCTGCATTTCACGCGCGGTCCAGTCGCGATCGCGCACGCGGACGTTGTCCTGCCAGTACACGTGATCCCATGTATGGATCCCGCATTCGAAGCCGGCTTCGTGGATCGCGCGCATGTCGGCGATCGCGCGGCGGCCGATGTCGGGGCCGGGCAGCAGCACCCCGTACATCAGCTGCTTCACGCCGTAATGCTCGACCACCGACGTGCGCGACACCTTCTTCAGAAAGCCGGGGCGGAACACGCGCCGCAGCGCCCAGCCCGTGTGATCGGGCCCGAGGCTGAAGAGGAAGGTCGCGCGCGCGTTGAAGCGGTCGAAGATGCGCGCGAGGTTCGGCACGCCTTCGCGCGTGCCGCGCAGCGTGTCGACGTCGATCTTGAGGACGATACGAGCCAAGCGAACGTCCCGTCAGTTCTGCTGCTCGACGAGCGCACGCGCGTCGCCGACATGGCCGCGATACGCTTCGAAGATCTTGCGCAGTGCTTCGTCGAACGTCGACTGCGGCGCCCACGCGAGTTCCTGCATCGTGTTGTCGATCTTCGGCACGCGGTTCTGCACGTCCTGGTAGCCGTTGCCGTAGTAGGCGCCCGATGTCGTTTCGACAAGCTGAACCTGCTTCGCGGAGTCGGCGTATTCCGGGAATTCGGCGGCCAGTTCGAGCATCTTGTGCGCGAGCTCGCGAACCGAGAAGTTGTTCTTCGGATTCCCGATGTTGTAGATCTTGCCCGTCGCGACGCCGTCCTTGTTCTCGATGATCTTCATCAGCGCGCTGATGCCGTCGTCGATGTCGGTGAACGCGCGCTTCTGCGAGCCGCCGTCGACGAGGCTGATGTTTTCGCCGCGCACGATGTGGCCGAGGAACTGCGTGACGACGCGCGAGCTGCCTTCCTTCGGCGTGTAGATCGAGTCGAGGCCCGGGCCGATCCAGTTGAACGGGCGGAACAGCGTGAAGTTCAGGCCTTCCATCCCGTAACCCCAGATCACGCGGTCCATCAGCTGCTTCGAGCACGCGTAGATCCAGCGCGGCTTGTTGATCGGGCCGTAGGTGAGGGCCGATGCATCCGGGTCGAACTGCTCGTCCGAGCACATGCCGTAGACCTCGGAGGTCGACGGGAACACGAGGTGCTTGCCGTACTTGACGGCCGAACGCACGATCGGCAGGTTCGCCTCGAAGTCGAGTTCGAACACGCGCAGCGGCTGCTGGACGTAGGTGGCCGGCGTCGCGATCGCCACGAGCGGCAGGATCACGTCGCATTTCTTCACGTGATACTCGACCCACTCCTTGTTGATCGTGATGTCGCCTTCGAAGAAATGCATCCGCTCGTGGTTGACGAGATCACCCAGCCGGTCGGTCTGCATGTCCATGCCGAACACTTCCCAATCGGTGGTTTCAAGAATGCGCTTCGACAGGTGATGGCCGATGAAGCCGTTCACACCCAGGATCAGGACTTTTTTTGCTTTCATGAATGACGGGAAGAATGAATGAACTGCGCGAATTCCGCGGGCGTCACGACGGTTTCGCTGCCGTCGCGTTGCTGCCACAGCTCGAGAATGGATAGGGCGCGGCTGTCGCCGCAGACGCCGAATAGCGCATTATCGCTTACGTGCAGGCCGGGCGGCAAATCTGCCGCGGCCGCGGCAGCCGGGCTGCCGGGCGCCGCGAGGCGCGCGCGGGCGATGACGAAGCGCGTGTCGCCGACGTCGGTAAACGCGCCCGGATACGGGGGCGCGACCGCGCGCACCAGGTTGTAGACCTGCGCGGCCGGCTTCGACCAGTCGATGCGGCCGTCCTCCGGCTTGCGCCCGCCGTAGTAGCTGCCCGTCGACAGATCGTTCGGCAGATGCGGCGCCTCGCCCGCGAGCAGCGCGGGCAGCACGCGCCAGAGCGTCTGCTCGGCGGCGACCGTGACCTTGTCGAACACTTGCGTGGCCGTATCGTCCGGCAGGATCGGCACCGCGGTCTGGCCGATGATCGCGCCGGCGTCCGGCTTCGCGGCCATCTCGTGCAGCGTCGCGCCGGTTTCCGTTTCGCCGTTCAGCACGGCCCAGTTGGTCGGTACCCGACCCCGGTATTTCGGCAGCAGCGAACCGTGCATGTTGTACGCGCCGCGCGGCGCGATCGCGAGCAGGTTCACCGGCAGCATGTGGCGGTAGTAGAACGAGAAGATGAAGTCCGGCTGCACGTCGGATATCGCGCGGCGCAGCGCCGGATCGGCGGGGTCGGCCGGCGTGAGAACCGGGATCCCGTGCTCGGCGGCAACCGACGCGACGCTGCCGAACCAGATGTTCTCGTTCGGGTTGTCCTCGTGCGTGACGACGAGCGCGACGTCGACGCCGCGCGCAAGCAGCACCTGCAGGCAGCGCACACCGACGTTGTGATACGCGAAGACGACGGCGCGCGGCTTCATTGCGTCGGCCCCGTGCGGTAGCCGCCGACCGGCACCGCCGGCACGCCTTCGTGCTGTTCGAGCACAGCCTGGATCAGGTAGCGCGGCCGTGCGCGCACCTGCTGGTAGATGCGGCCGACGTATTCGCCGAGCAGGCCGAGCGCGAACACGATCACGCCGAGCAGGAAGAACGTGATCGCGAACAGCGTGAACACGCCTTGCACTTCCGCGCCGACGATGAAGCGGCGCACGAGCAGCAGCACGAACAGCCCGGCCGAACCGAGCGACAGGATCACGCCGATGAACGACAGCCACTGCAGCGGCACGACGGAAAAACCGGTCACGAGGTCGAAGTTCAGCCGGATCAGGCTGTACAGCGAATACTTCGACTGGCCCGCGAAACGCTCCTCGTGCGCGACCTCGATTTCGGTCGGGTTCTGCGCGAACGTGTACGCGAGCGCCGGGATGAACGTGTTGACTTCGCCGCACACGTTGATCGTGTCGATGATGCGGCGGCTGTACGCACGCAGCATGCAGCCCTGGTCGGTCATCTTGATCCGCGTGATGCGCTCGCGCAGCCGGTTCATCACCAGCGAGGCCTTGCGTCGCCACAGGCTGTCCTGGCGCTGCTTGCGGATCGAGCCGACGTAGTCGTAGCCCTCGCGCATCTTCGCGATCAGCTTGCCGATTTCCTCGGGCGGGTTCTGCAGGTCGGCGTCGAGCGTGATGACGATCTCGCCGCGCGACTGCGCGAAGCCGGCGAGGATCGCCATGTGCTGGCCGTAGTTGCCGTTGAGCAGCACGACGCGTGTCGTGTCGGGGCGCACGTGGAACTGGTCGGCGAGCATGGCGGCCGAGCGGTCGCGGCTGCCGTCGTTGATCAGGATCACTTCGTACGACGTGCCGAGTGCGTCGAGTGCCGGGTACAGCCGCGCGAACAGCGCGGCCAGTCCATCTTCCTCGTTGTACACGGGGATGATGATCGAAACTTCCGGATTCGCGGCGCCCGGATGCCCGGCGCGTGCTTCAAGGTGACTCATGTACGCTTATTTTCCGTATTGTTCGCAAATCTGGTTGATGGCGTCGGCTACGCGGCGCACGTCGTCTTCGGTCATCTGCGTGAAGAGCGGCAGCGTGACGGTCGACGCGCCGTACCGTTCGGCGTGAGGGAACATGCCCTCGGTAAAGCCGCGGGCGCGATACAGCGTGAACAGGTGGATGGCCGGGTAGTGCACGCCCGTGCCGATGCCGCGTTCCTTCATCTGCGCCATGAAATCGGCGCGCGAGATCGACAGCCGGTCGAGCGGCAGCGTGACCTGGAACATGTGCCAGTTGCCGTTCTCGAAATCGGCGACGGGCAGGCCGAGCCCGAGCTTCACGGCCAGGCCGCCGTCGAGCGCGGCGAAATACGCGCGCGCGAGCGCACGGCGCTGCGCGGTGAAGCGGTCGAGGTGCGGCAACTGGCCGAGGCCGACGCGCGCGGCGACGTCGGTGAGGTTGTACTTGCCGCCGAGCACGTCGCAGTCCATCCCGTCGAAGCCGGTGCGCGTGATGCCCTGCAGCCGGTACTTCTGCGCGAGCGTCGCCTCGTCCTCGTTGTTCAGCACGAGTGCGCCGCCTTCGATCGTCGTCAGGTTCTTGTTCGCATGGAAGCTGAACGACACGATGTCGCCGATCGCGCCGATGCGCTTGCCGTTCCACGTCGAGCCGAGCGCCTGCGCGGCGTCCTCGATCACGCGCAGGTTGTGTGCGCGCGCGATCGCGTACAGGCGATCCATGTCGACCGGCAGGCCGGCCAGGTACACGGGGATGATCGCCTTCGTGCGCGGCGTGATCGCCTGCTCGAGCTTGTCGAGGTCGATGTTGCGCGTGATCGGGTCGATGTCGGCGAACACGGGCGTCGCGCCCGTCTCGAGGATCACGTTGCTGGTCGAGACCCACGATGCCGGCGTCGTGATCACCTCGTCGCCGGCGCCGACGCCCGCGATGCGCAGCCCGATCTCGAGCGTGCAGGTGCCCGAATTGAACGCGCGGACCGGCCGGCCGCCGCAGTACTCGGACAGCGCGGCTTCGAATTTCTGGCTCTGCGGGCCGGTGGTGATCCAGCCCGAGCGCAGCACGTCGACGACGCCCTGGATGGTTTCCTCATCGATCTCGGGGCGGGTGAACGGCAGAAACGGAGCGGTAGTCTGGCTCATGAACGCTTTGGCTCGTAATGGCGTGTAATAAAGGGGTCGGGCGATCCGGCCCGAAACCGGCATTAAACACCGGTTGGCGGATTCGCACCGTGATTTTTTGTAGGCGGACGCTTAATGTACGCCGGGCCCGCCGGGGCCGCTCAACTGCGCGCGAGCACGACCACGCCGATCAGGATGATGCCGATGCCGATCAGCCGCTGGACCGACATCACCTCGCCGAACAGGTACCAGGCCGCGAACGCGTTGACCACGTAGCCGAGCGACAGCATCGGGTACGCGATCGACACGTCGACCCGCGACAGCCCGAGAATCCAGACGACGACGCTCAGCACGTAGCAGCCGAGGCCGCCGATGATCGGCAGCTGGGTCGCGATCTTCAGCCCGACCGGGACGATGTTCGACGGCGTGAATTCGAAGTGCCCGACAGCGTTGACGCCGGCTTTCAGCAGAAGTTGCGCACAGGCGTTGAGCATCACGCCGGTGACGATACAGATGAGCGAAACGGGATTCATGCGGTGCGGGTCCTTACGATTGCGGTTTTTCGACGATCACGCGGCGGTTGTCGCGCGCGATCACGCGCATCGGCACGCCTTGCTTGACCAGCGTGTCGTATTCGCTGAGCGACATGATCGCGAGCGCGTGGGTTTCCTGGTTCCAGCGCGTGATCCATTCGTCGACGGTCGGGATCCATTTGTTCGGCTCGACCGAGATTCCGAAGGCGAGTTCGTCCTGGCGGTGGACCATGATCGTGGTGTGGCCGACATAGAACGGGAACGTGTGATCGAGCATGTCGATCGAGTAGAACGGGGTGTCGGCCGGCAGTTTCGCCAGCTCCGCGCGCACGGTCGGCGCGAGCAGCGCGCCCGAACTGTAACGGCCGAATTCGTCGTGGCCGGTGCCGCCGATCGTGCCGAACGCGAGCCATGCGGCGCCGAACGCGGTGATCGCGGCGGCGACGCCCGTGCGGCGGTTCAGCCACGCGGCGGCCAGCGTCAGGACGGCCGCGACCGCGAGGCCCGCGTACAGCCACAGCTGGAACGCGCGATACAGCGCGTTCGGCGTGCGGGCGTCGCCCTGGTAGGCCAGGAAGATGATCCCGAACGCCGCCACGACGAGGAACACCAGATAGCCGAGCAGGTGGCGGCGGAACCGGTCGGCGCTCATCAGCGGCAGGTACGCGCCGATCATCAGCGCGAGTGCCGGCGCGACCGGCAGCACGTACGAGATCAGCTTCGAATGCGACGCGCTGAAGAACAGGAAGATGAATGCGCTCCAGATCAGCAGCACGAGCATCGGCGCGAAGCCGTTGGGCTGGCGCGGCATGCGCAGCGCATGCCGCAGGCTCTGCCACGCGACCGACAGCCACGGCAGGAAGCCGACCAGCAGCACCGGGACGAAGTAGTAGAACGGGCCCGGGCGGTTCTGTTCCGGGGTCAGATACCGGCGGAACTGCTGGACGATGAAGAAGAAGTTGAAGAATTCGGGGTTGCGCTGCTGGACGAGCACGAACCACGGCGTGACGATCGCGAAGAAGATCACCAGGCCGCTCACCAGGTACAAGCGCTTCCACAGCGCCCAGTCGCGCGCGATCAGCGTATAGAGCACCAGCACGGCGCCCGGCAGGATCAGGCCGACGAGGCCCTTGGACAGCACGGCGAACGCCATCGCGGCCCAGCACGCCCACATCCAGCCGCGCACGGCGCCCGCGCGCAGGCCGGGCCGCTGCGCGAGCAGCAGCGAGCAGAGCGACAGCGTCATCCAGAACGCGAGCCCCATGTCGAGCGCGTTGAAGTGGCCCATCAGGTTCCAGTACGGCGAGCACGCGAGCACGACGGCCGCGAGGAAGCCGGACAGCGGGTTGAACAGGCGCGCGCCCGTGAAGCCGACCAGCAGCACGCCGGCGAAGCTGGCGAGCCCCGTGTAGAGGCGCGCCTGCCATTCGCCGATGCCGAACCACGCGAACGTCAGCGCATTCAGCCAGGTTTGCAGCGGCGGCTTCTCGAAGTACTTGTAGCCGTTGTAGCGCGGCGTGATCCAGTCGCCGGTGACGAACATCTCGCGCGCCATCTCCGCGTAGCGGCCTTCGTCGCTCGGGATCAGGTGGCGCAGCCCGAGCGGCGCGAACCAGACGATCGCGAGCGCGACGAGCAGGAGGACGAGCGTGATGCGATTGAGCGGTAGCCTCGACGGCGTATCGTTCATGGATTTTCAGCCTGTTGGTTGTTGTGACGGGCCGCCGGCGCGTGGCGCCGGGGGCGGGCGGCCGGCCGGGTGTCGATCCGGGGATCGATCGGCGCGCCGGCCCGAGTTTTACCGCATCGGGGATTAACGTTCAATTAAGAGCGCGGCGGCGACTTTGCGGCCTTCGGCCATCAGGATGTTGTAGGTGCGGCAGGCGGCCTGGAAATCCATCGTCTCGACGCCGATCCGCTTGGCCGTGAGCGCGGCCACGAGGCGCGGATGCGGGAAGCGCAGCTGCGCGCCGCTGCCGAAGATGACGAGTTCGGGCGCCGGCTCGAGCAGCATCGTGAAATGCTCGGGCGTGAGCGCGTCGAACGACGACACGGGCCAGTCCCGGACCGGCGCGCCGGGCAGCATGATGACGCTGCCCTCGTGGCGCTGGAGGTTGACGTCGACATAATCGGGGCCGTAGCCGGTGACGGTGTTGAGCGCGCCGCTCGCGTCCTGGTGCAGTTTCAAATCGGTATTCCGCGTTCCGTAGGGGGAATGTCTGGCAAGGGCCGCACGGCCCCGGGCGGCCGGTTTCGCGCGCCGGCACGCGCGGGACGCCTGACGGCGCGGGCCCGGAGCGGCTATGGTGCATTGCGAAAGTCGGCCAAAATCCGCTAAATTATAACTTTTTGGTTGCCCCCGGGCGCCACTTGCGTCGAGCGCTGCCACAAGCCGCGTCCGACCGCCCGCTTTTTCCCCCAGTCTAGACAGCGCGCACAGACCGGCCGCTCTCCAGTTTTGATTCCGTCCCCCGGCCGCGAGGCCAACCCAGGAACCGTGTCGTCGTGAAACCGATTCAGAAGTCGAACAAGCTGCTCAACGTGTGCTACGACATCCGTGGCCCGGTGCTCGAGCACGCGAAGCGCCTCGAGGAAGAAGGCCACCGCATCATCAAGCTGAACATCGGCAACCTCGCGCCGTTCGGTTTCGACGCGCCGGACGAGATCATCCAGGACATGATCCGCAACCTGCCGGCGTCGTCCGGCTATTCGGATTCGAAAGGCGTGTTCTCGGCCCGCAAGGCCGTGATGCATTACACGCAGCAAAAGGGCGTCGTCGGCGTCGGTCTGGACGACATCTACATCGGCAACGGCGCGTCCGAGCTGATCGTGATGGCGACCCAGGCGCTGCTGAACGACGGCGACGAAGTGCTGCTGCCGGCGCCCGACTACCCGCTGTGGACGGCCGCCGTGAGCCTGTCCGGCGGCACGCCCGTGCATTACGTGTGCGACGAGCAGAACGCGTGGATGCCCGACCCCGACGACATCCGCCGCAAGATCACGCCGAACACCAAGGCGATCGTCGTGATCAACCCGAACAACCCGACCGGTGCGCTTTATTCCGACGAATTGCTGCTCGAACTGCTCGAGATCGCGCGCCAGCACGGGCTGATCGTGTTCGCCGACGAGGTCTACGACAAGATCGTCTACGACGGGCTCGAACACACGGCGCTGGGTTCGCTGTCGGAGGACGTGATCACGGTCACCTTCAACAGCCTGTCGAAGAGCTATCGCTCGTGCGGCTATCGCGCGGGCTGGATGGCCGTGTCGGGCCTCGGCGGCGACAACCGCCGGCATGCGAAGGACTACCTCGAGGGGCTCGGGATCCTGTCGTCGATGCGGCTGTGCGCGAACGTGCCGGGGCAGTTCGCGATCCAGACGGCGCTCGGCGGCTACCAGAGCATCAACGAGCTGATCGTGCCGAGCGGGCGCCTGTACAAGCAGCGCGAACTCGCGCACGACATGCTCACGTCGATTCCCGGCGTGACCTGCGTGAAGCCGCAGGCCGCGCTGTACATGTTCCCGCGCCTCGATCCGAAGCTCTATCCGATCCAGAACGACCAGCAGTTCATCCTCGACCTGTTGCTCGAGGAACGCGTGCTGCTCGTGCAGGGCACGGGTTTCAACTGGGCGGCGCCGGATCACTTCCGCGTGGTGTTCCTGCCGAACCTCGACGACCTGACCGATTCGATCAACCGGATCGCGCGCTTCCTCGACGGCTACCGCAAGCGCCATTCGGCCTGAGCGGACAGGTCACACGGCATTCCCCATTCCCTAATCTCACTCATCGATCACACGCAGCATGGAACCGATCAAAGTTGGCCTGTTGGGCTTCGGCACCGTAGGCAGCGGCACCTTCACGGTGCTGCGCCGCAACCAGGAAGAAATCAAGCGACGCGCGGGGCGCGGCATCGAGGTCGCGCGCATTGCGGTGCGCAACCCGGCCAAGGCGCAGGCCGCGCTCGGCGGTGACGCCGCCGCCGCGCAGATCACCGACGATTTCAACGCGGTCGTCGACGATCCGTCGATCTCGATCATCGCCGAGATGATCGGCGGCACGGGCATCGCGCGCGAGCTCGTGCTGCGCGCGATCGCGAACGGCAAGCACGTCGTGACGGCGAACAAGGCGCTGCTCGCGGTGCACGGCACCGAGATCTTCGAGGCCGCGCGCGAGAAGGGCGTGATGGTCGCGTTCGAAGCGGCCGTCGCCGGCGGCATCCCGATCATCAAGGCGCTGCGCGAAGGCCTGACCGCGAATCGCATCCAGTACATCGCGGGCATCATCAACGGCACGACGAACTACATCCTGTCGGAAATGCGCGACCGAGGCCTCGACTTCGCGACCGCGCTGAAGGCCGCGCAGGCGCTCGGCTACGCGGAAGCCGATCCGACCTTCGACATCGAAGGCGTCGACGCCGCGCACAAGGCGACGATCATGAGCGCGATCGCGTTCGGCGTGCCGGTCCAGTTCGACCGCGCGTACGTCGAAGGCATCAGCAAGCTCGACGCGGCCGACATCCGCTACGCGGAAGAGCTCGGCTACCGGATCAAGCTGCTCGGCATCGCGCGCCGCGCCGAACACGGCATCGAACTGCGCGTGCACCCGACGCTGATCCCCGAGAAGCGCCTGCTCGCGAACGTCGAAGGCGCGATGAACGCGGTCGTCGTGCACGGCGACGCGGTCGGCACGACGCTGTACTACGGCAAGGGCGCGGGCGCGGAACCGACCGCATCGGCGGTCGTCGCGGATCTCGTCGACGTCACGCGCCTGCACACGGCCGACCCCGAGCATCGCGTGCCGCACCTCGCGTTCCAGCCGGACAGCCTGTCGAACACGCCGATTCTGCCGATCGACGAAGTGACGAGCGGCTACTACCTGCGCCTGCGCGTGGCGGACCAGACGGGCGTGCTCGCCGACATCACGCGCATTCTCGCCGCGGCGGGCATCTCGATCGATGCGCTGCTGCAGAAGGAATCGGAGCAGGTCGACGACGCCAACGGCGAAACCGACATCATCCTGATCACGCACGAAACGATCGAGAAGCACGTCAATGCGGCGATCGCGCAGATCGAGAGCCTCGCGACGGTCGTCTCGAAGGTGACGAAGCTGCGCATGGAAGCGCTGAACTGAGGACCAGGCACGACATGAACTACATCTCCACGCGCGGCGCCGGCATCGGCGAGCGCCATACGTTCTCCGACATCCTGCTCGGCGGTCTCGCGAAGGACGGCGGGCTCTACCTGCCGGCCGAGTACCCGCAGGTTTCCGCCGACGAGCTCGCGCGCTGGCGCACGCTGTCGTACGCGGATCTCGCGTTCGAGATCCTGTCGAAGTTCTGCGACGACGTGCCGGCCGACGACCTGCGCGCGATCACGCGCCGCACGTACACGGCCGCCGTGTACAGCAACACGCGCCACGGCGAGAACGCGTCCGACATCACGCCGCTGAAGGCGCTCGGCACCGAGAACGGCACGACGCTGTCGCTGCTCGAACTGTCGAACGGCCCGACGCTCGCGTTCAAGGACATGGCGATGCAACTGCTCGGCAATCTGTTCGAGTACACGCTCGCGAAGCACGGCGAGGCGCTGAACATCCTCGGCGCGACATCGGGCGACACGGGCAGCGCGGCCGAGTACGCGATGCGCGGCAAGGCCGGCGTGCGCGTGTTCATGCTGTCGCCGCACAAGAAGATGAGCGCGTTCCAGACGGCGCAGATGTTCAGCCTGCAGGATCCGAACATCTTCAACCTCGCGGTCGAAGGCGTGTTCGACGACTGCCAGGACATCGTGAAGGCGGTGTCGAACGATCACGCGTTCAAGGCGCAGCAGAAGATCGGCACGGTCAACTCGATCAACTGGGCGCGTGTCGTCGCGCAGGTCGTGTACTACTTCAAGGGTTATTTCGCGGCGACCAAGTCCAATGACGAGCGCGTGTCGTTCACGGTGCCGTCGGGCAACTTCGGCAACGTGTGCGCGGGCCACATCGCGCGGATGATGGGGCTGCCGATCGCGAAGCTCGTGGTCGCGACCAACGAGAACGACGTGCTCGACGAATTCTTCCGCACCGGTGCGTATCGCGTGCGCAGCGCCGAAAACACGTACCACACGAGCAGCCCGAGCATGGACATCTCGAAAGCGTCGAACTTCGAGCGCTTCGTGTTCGACCTGCTCGGCCGCGATCCGGCGCGCGTGATGCAACTGTTCCGCGACGTCGAGGAGAAGGGCGGCTTCGATCTCGCCGCGAGCGGCGATTTCTCGCGCGTGGCCGAATTCGGTTTCGTGTCGGGCCGCAGCAGTCATACGGACCGCATCGCGACGATCCGCGATGTGTTCTCGCGCTACGACACGATGATCGATACCCACACCGCCGACGGCGTGAAGGTCGCGCGCGAGCATCTCGACGCGGGCGTGCCGATGGTCGTGCTCGAGACGGCGCAGCCGATCAAGTTCGGCGAGACGATCCGCGAAGCGCTCGATCGCGAAGCCGAGCGGCCGGCCGCATTCGACGGGCTCGAGGCGCTGCCGCAGCGTTTCGAGGTCGTGAAGGCCGACGCGCGGCAGGTGAAGGATTTCATCGTCGCTCATACGGGCGCATGACGTGCCGCCGGGCGCGAGCCCGGCGTGCGCGCAGGACGGCCGGAATGCCGATTCGTCGAACGGATCGGGGTTCCGGCCGTTTTGCTTGGCGGCGCGGCGGCTCATCGGCCAGGCCCGTGCGGGTGCCGCCCGCCCGGGGCGCCATGAAACAAGTATCAGCCCCGCACATTCGCGCCGATCACAGTTTTCGCATGCCGGCCATATCGCGCGCGCGTGCGATGGCGTCGCTACAATGACGTATTGACTTCAACGATCCCCGATTCCATCGATGTCGAACCCGAATTCCGTGGCGCCGCGCGCGCCGATGCTGTCGACCGCCGAAGCGCTCGCCGCGCTGCTCGATGCCGCGAAACCGCTGCCCGGCGCCGAAACCGTCGCGACGCTCGATGCGCTCGGCCGTGTGCTGGCGGCCGACGTGAGCTCGCCGCTTGACGTGCCGCCGATGCATACGAGCGCGATGGACGGCTATGCGGTGCGCGTCGCCGACCTGCTGCACGGCGAGCGGCGCCTGCCCGTGTCGCAGCGGATTCCAGCCGGCCATCCGGCCGCGCCGCTCGCCGCGGGCACGGCCGCGCGGATCTTCACCGGCGCGACGGTGCCGCCGGGTGCCGACGCCGTCGTGATGCAGGAGCAGGCATCGGCCGACGGCGACGCGGTCGAGATCCTGCACACGCCGAAAGCCGGCGAATGGATCACCGCGCAGGGCGCGGACATCCGCCAGGGTTCGGTGATCCTGCCGGCCGGCACACGCCTCGCGCCGCAGGCGCTCGGCCTGGCCGCATCGGTCGGCTGCGCGCAGTTGTCGGTCGCGCGGCGGATCCGCGTCGCGGTGTTCTTCACCGGCGATGAACTGACGATGCCCGGCGAGCCGCTGAAGCCCGGTGCGATCTACAACTCGAACCGCTTCACGCTGCGCGGGCTGCTGGAGCGGCTCGGCTGTCACGTGACCGACTACGGGATCGTGCCCGACTCGCTCGCGGCGACGCGCGACACGCTGCGCGAGGCCGCGCGCGATCATGACGTGATCCTGACGAGCGGCGGCGTATCGGTCGGCGACGAGGATCACGTGAAGCCGGCCGTCGAGGCCGAAGGGCGCCTCGCACTGTGGCAGATCGCGATGAAGCCCGGCAAGCCGCTCGCGTTCGGCGCGGTGCGCCGCGGCGACGAGCGGCCCGATGCGCACTTCATCGGGCTGCCCGGCAATCCGGTGTCGAGCTTCGTCACGTTCCTGCTGTTCGTGCGGCCGTTCCTGCTGCGCCTGTCCGGCGTGCGCGACGTCGCGCCGCGCGCGCTGTCGCTGCGCGCGGACTTCTCGCAGAGCAAGGGCGACCGGCGCAACGAATTCCTGCGCGCGCGCGTCAATGCGGCCGGCGGCCTCGATCTGTTCCCGAACCAGAGCTCGGCGGTGCTGACGTCGACGGTCTGGGGCGACGGCCTGATCGACAATCCGCCGCAGCACGCGATCAGCGCCGGCGAGACCGTGCGTTTCATTCCGTTTTCCGAACTGCTGTCGTAACGCGACGGCCTCCCGATCCATGAAGATTCAACTGAAATTCTTTGCAAGCGTGCGCGAGGCGCTGGGCGTGTCCGACGAACAGGCCGACGTGCCGGACGGCGTGACGACCGTCGGCGACGTGCGCGCATGGCTGCGCCTGCGCGGCGGCGCGTGGGCCGAGACGCTCGCCGAAGGGCGCGCGTTGCGCATGGCGTGCAACCACGAGATGACCGACCCCGACACGCGCCTCACCGACGGCTGCGAGGTCGCGTTCTTTCCGCCGGTGACGGGCGGCTGAGGGGCTTGCGATGGCTACGGTACGAGTCCAGGCCGACGATTTCGACCTGAACGCCGAAGTGGCGGCGCTGCGGGCGCGCAACCCGAAGATCGGCGCGGTCGCATGCTTCGTCGGCACGGTGCGCGACCTGAACGAAGGCGACTCGGTCGCCGCGATGGAGCTCGAGCACTATCCGGGGATGACCGAGAAGGCGCTCGAGAAGATCGCCGCCGAGGCTGGCCGGCGCTGGCCCGGCATCGACGTCGCGATCGTGCACCGGGTCGGCCGGCTGTTGCCGCTCGACCAGATCGTGATGGTCGCGACGGTCGCGTCGCATCGCGGCGATGCGTTCGCGTCGTGCGAGTTCGTGATGGACTATCTGAAGACCGAGGCGCCGTTCTGGAAGAAGGAAACGACGCCGGACGGCGAGCGCTGGGTCGATGCCCGCAGTACCGACGACGCCGCGCTGGCGCGCTGGGGCGTTGAATCGGGCAACACGCCGCGTTGAACGCGGCGTTCTCGTTGCGGCGATGTGCCGCAGGCGCCGGATTGCCGCGTTACGCGTCCGGATCGGTGCCGCGCCCGATGATCTTCGTCGGAAACGGCTCGCCGCGGGCGCGTGACGGCAGCGCATGCGCGTCGTCGCCGCCATCGCGGCGGCGCGGCGCGATCGCATCGAGCAGCGCCTGCTGCTCGGGCGGAATCTGATAGTCCCAGCCGAAGCGGCTCAGCTGCAGGCTTTGTGCGATCCGTAGCGCGGGTTCCATGAAGCGGATCGCCGCGAGCGGCGTGTAGCGTGCCTCGACGGTCTTCAGGAACAGCGACAGCCAGCGGCTGAAGTGCGCGGGTTCGATTCCGTCGAGCGGCTGGTGCGCCTGCTGCACGTTGCCGCGATAGCCCTTGGTGCCGAGCACGAGGCTCGACCAGAAGCTGACCATCTTCGGCAGATGATCGTCCCAGCGGCCGTTCAGTTTCGCGTCGAATACGGGCCCGAGCAGCGGGTCGGCGCGGACGCGGTCGTAGAACGCGTAGACGAGGTCGCGGATGTTGTCTTCGGTCGGTTCGGCGTCGCGGGGGCGGGCCGGTGCGGTATCGGGCGAGGCGGGCAGGGCGGTCATGACAAAAAGGCCGGGAAAATCGGAGCGTTGGGGCTTCGGCGACGCGGCGGCATGACGCAGGTGCGGCCGATGCGCAGGACGCCGACAGGATTTTGACGCAAAATAGCGTCCACCAAGGCCTGAAAAATGTGCGTATGCCATGCATCTTATTGTGTGCAGGCCGTCCGGGCAACCCGGGCCTGTCAGGCGGCAGTCAAAAGCCCGGCCGGCGCGCGCTCCCGGTGATCCGGGCTGCATAATCGGGGCACGATCGACAATTTTCCGTATTCGCTCATGAGACTCACCGACTACACCGACTATTCGCTGCGCGTGATGTTGTACCTTGCCGTGCGCGGCGAGGGGCTCGCGACGATCCAGGAGATCTCGGACGCCTACGGCATCTCGAAGAACCATCTGATGAAAGTGGTGCAGCAGCTCGGCGAGCTCGGCTGGGTCGACACGGTTCGCGGCCGCAACGGCGGGCTGCGGCTCTTCCCCGAATCGCTGGCGCTGACGGTCGGGCAGGTCGTGCGCGCGACCGAGAGCGATTTCGCGCTGGTCGGCTGTTTTTCCGCCGACGGTGACGAGTCGCGCGGCTGCGTGATTGAGCCGCAGTGCCGTCTGAAGGGCGTGCTGGCGGCCGCGCGCGATGCATTTTTCGCCGAGCTCGATCGTCATACGGTCGGCGAGCTGGCCGCGCCTGCGTCGCCGCTCGTCGCGCTGCTCGGCATTCGGCCGATCGCGCTCGTGCGTGCCGAGCCGTCGGAACCCGACGCGGCTGCGTCCGCCGGGTCGCCGTCGAAGGCCGGCTGACGCGCGCCGCACGCCTCCATTACCCGGCTGCAACCGGCCGGCAGGCCGCTTGTCGCCGCCCATCGTTTTTTGCGCTGAATCAACCCGAATTTCGCTTGAAACCCGCATAACCATCCTCATCTTGGTGTTAATCGAAAATTGGAGGTCTCGACTAAATGAGAATCGACAAGCTCACCACCAAGTTCCAGGAAGCACTCGCGGACGCGCAAAGCCTTGCGGCAGGCCGCGACAATCAATACATCGAACCCGTTCACGTACTGGCGGCACTCGTCGCGCAGCAGGACGGCTCCGCCCGCTCGCTGATGTCGCGCGCGGGTGTTCACGTGCAGGCGCTGCAAGGCGCGCTGAACGAGGCGATCTCGCGCCTGCCGCAAGTCACGGGTACGGGCGGCGACATCCAGATCGGCCGTGAGTTGGCCGGGCTGCTGAACCAGGCCGACAAGGAAGCGCAGAAGCTCAACGACACGTTCATCGCGAGCGAGATGTTCCTGCTCGCCGTGTCCGACGACAAGGGCGAAGCCGGCAAGCTCGCACGCCAGCACGGCCTCACGCGCAAGGCGCTCGAAGCCGCGATCGCCGCGGTGCGCGGCGGCTCGCAGGTGCACAGCCAGGATGCGGAAAGCCAGCGCGAGGCGCTGAAGAAGTACACGGTCGACCTGACCGAGCGCGCCCGTGCAGGCAAGCTCGATCCGGTGATCGGCCGCGACGACGAAATCCGTCGTTCGATCCAGATCCTGCAGCGTCGTACCAAGAACAACCCGGTGCTGATCGGCGAGCCGGGCGTCGGCAAGACCGCGATCGTCGAAGGGCTCGCGCAGCGGATCGTCAACGGCGAAGTGCCCGAGACGCTGAAGGGCAAGCGCGTGCTGTCGCTCGACATGGCCGCGCTGCTCGCGGGCGCGAAGTATCGCGGCGAGTTCGAGGAGCGCCTGAAGGCGGTGCTCAACGACATCGCGAAGGACGAAGGCCGGACGATCGTGTTCATCGACGAGATCCATACGATGGTCGGTGCCGGCAAGGCCGAAGGCGCGATGGATGCGGGCAACATGCTCAAGCCTGCGCTGTCGCGCGGCGAGCTGCATTGCATCGGCGCGACCACGCTCGACGAATACCGCAAGTACATCGAGAAGGACGCCGCGCTCGAGCGCCGCTTCCAGAAGGTGCTCGTCGACGAGCCGAGCGTCGAGGCGACGATCGCGATCCTGCGCGGGCTGCAGGAGAAGTACGAACTGCATCACGGCGTCGACATCACCGACCCGGCGATCGTCGCCGCGGCCGAGCTGTCGCACCGCTACATCACGGACCGCTTCCTGCCCGACAAGGCGATCGACCTGATCGACGAGGCTGCATCGAAGATCAAGATGGAAATCGATTCGAAGCCCGAAGAGATGGACAAGCTCGACCGCCGGCTGATCCAGCTGAAGATCGAGCGCGAGGCCGTGAAGAAGGAGCAGGATGAAGCGTCGCAGAAGCGCTTGCAGCTGATCGAGGAGGAGATCGATCGCCTCGGCCGCGAATATGCGGACCTCGAGGAGATCTGGACCGCCGAGAAGGCCGCGGTGCAGGGCAGCGCGCAGTTGAAGGAAGAAATCGAGAAGGTGCGTGCCGACATCGCGCGTCTGCAGCGTGACGGCAAGCTGGAGAAGGTCGCCGAACTGCAGTACGGCAAGCTGCCGCAACTCGAGTCGCAACTGAAGCAGGTCACGCAGGCCGAAGAGCAGGAGCAGCACAACCCGACGCGTCCGCGGCTGCTGCGCACGCAGGTCGGTGCGGAAGAAATCGCGGAAGTCGTGTCGCGCTCGACCGGGATTCCGGTGTCGCGGATGATGCAGGGCGAACGCGAGAAGCTGCTGCATATCGAGGAAAAGCTGCACGAGCGCGTGGTCGGCCAGCATGAGGCGATCAGCGCGGTCGCCGATGCGATCCGTCGTTCGCGCGCGGGGCTCGCCGATCCGAACCGTCCGTACGGCTCGTTCCTGTTCCTCGGCCCGACGGGTGTCGGCAAGACCGAGCTGTGCAAGGCGCTGGCGTCGTTCCTGTTCGATTCAGAAGAGCACCTGATCCGCATCGACATGAGCGAGTTCATGGAGAAGCACAGCGTCGCGCGGCTGATCGGCGCGCCGCCGGGCTATGTCGGCTACGAGGAAGGCGGCTACCTGACGGAAGCCGTGCGCCGCAAGCCGTACAGCGTGATCCTGCTCGACGAGATCGAGAAGGCGCATCCGGACGTGTTCAACGTGCTGCTGCAGGTGCTCGACGACGGTCGCATGACCGACGGGCAGGGGCGCACGGTCGATTTCAAGAACACGGTGATCGTGATGACGTCGAACCTCGGCTCGCAGGTGATCCAGGCGATGACGGGTTCGCCGCAGGAAGAGATCAAGGACGCGGTGTGGCTCGAAGTGAAGCAGCACTTCCGTCCGGAGTTCCTGAACCGGATCGACGACGTCGTCGTGTTCCATGCGCTCGACCGCAGCAACATCGAGTCGATCGCGAAGATCCAGCTCGCACGCCTGCACGACCGGCTCGCGAAGCTCGACATGGCGCTCGAGGTGTCGCCGGCGGCGCTCGAACAGATCGGCAAGGTCGGCTACGATCCGCTGTTCGGTGCGCGGCCGCTGAAGCGCGCGATTCAGCAGGAGATCGAGAACCCGGTCGCGAAGCTGATCCTCGCGGGCCGCTTCGGTCCGAAGGACGTGATCCCGGTCGACGTCAGCGACGGCAAGTTCGTGTTCGACCGCGTCGTGCACTGATCGCCGGTCATCGGCCGCACGCCCGGTTCGCGCCGGGCGCGCAAAAACAAACACCCCGCTCAGGCGGGGTGTTTGCATATGGAGCGGCGGAAACGGATGAAGCGGCTGCCCCGGCTGTCGTGCGCGGTGCGCTCAGGCCTGCTTGTTGCCGCCGAACATGCCGGCGAGCTGCGACAGTGCGCCGAGCACGTTCGACGTGTCGACCTGGCCGTCGGCCGGCACTTCGCCGTTCGGCGTCGCGTGGTTCACGACGTGCGGCAGCACCTGCGCGAGGATCGACGATGCTTGCGCCGGATCGATGCCCACCTTGCTCGCGAGCGCGCCGACGGCGTCCGAGCCGAGCACGTTCTGCAGCGTATCCGCCGAGATCGGCTGGTTTTCGCCGCTGCCGACCCACGAGCCGATCACGTCGCCGGCGCCGCCGGCCTTGAACTTCTCGATCAGCCCGTTCAGGCCGCCCGGCTGGTTGTTGATGAATTCGAGCGCGGTCGTGATGAGCGCGCTTTGCGAGTTGCCGCCGGCCTGGCCGCCGATCAGACCGCCAACGATGTCGAGGAGACCCATGGTTCTTCACCTTCACTGAAAAGGGCGCCGTAACGGCGGCGCCCGTTGAACGAATGCCGCGCGCACGCCGTCGCGCGCGCGGCGCGCATCAGGCGCCCGACGCCGCGGCGGCGGAGGCTGCCTTGTCCTTCTTGCTCTTCTTCTTCGAACCCTTCGTCGCCTTCGTGGACGACGCTGCGGACGGCGCGCTCGCGCCCGCGTCGGCGGCTGCCGCCGCGGCTGCGGCCGCCTTCTCCTTCTTCGACGCACGCTTGCTCTTGGCCGGCTTGGCCGCCGCTTCCGGCGCGCTTGCGGCCGGCGCCGCCGTGCCGGCCGTCGCGGTTGTCGACGTCGTCGCAGTGCCCGCCGGCGTCGTGGTGGTCGTGGTGGCCGACGTCGTCGCGGCCGGCTTCGACAGCTTCACGCCCTTGGGCGGCGTCGACGAGCCGCCGATCGTCAGGCCATTTTCCTCGAGATGCCCGACCGACTTCGTGCCGAGGCCCTTCACGCGATTCGCGAGATCGTCCGCATCCTTGAACGGGCCGTTCTTGGCGCGTTCGTCGATGATCGCCTTCGACTTCACGGGCCCGAGACCCTTTACCGATTCGAGCGCGGCCTGGTCGGCCGTGTTGACTTCGACGGCCGCGGCCAGGCCGGCGGCGAGTGACAGCGACAGCGCGACAAACAGCATCAGCAGCTTTTTCAGCATGGCAAAGGCTCCCAGGTTTCAACGGATGAATGGTTGTTGCAACGGACGGTGGAGCGACGCCTGTCCAAGCGTTGCCGTTAAGCATAGGACAAATGCGTGCCCTTTTTAAGACAAGCTGTCCGAATCTTGCTGAAGGCTTGCGTCGCTGTAAAGACGGAACGCGCTGCCGGGCCGCGATTTTGACCATTCTTTACGGTATCCGCCGATGTCTGACGGTGGGTGTCGGAAGGGTGGGTGTCGGAAGCGACGGCCGCAAATTGACGCGCTGGCCGTTCGGCAACGCTTGACTTAGAGTGAACTCTAACTCCTAACCTTGAGCGTGCCATGTCGATCACCGTTTCCACTCCTTCCTCTGCCGGCCCGCTGACGATCGGGCAAGTCGCCGCGCTGACGGGCGTGTCGACGCACACGTTGCGGTACTACGAGCAGGCCGGGCTGCTGCGCGCGATTTCGCGCACGGCGGCCGGGCACCGGCTCTACGCGCCGGCCGATCTCGACTGGCTCGCCTTCGTGATGCGGCTGAAAGCGACCGGCATGCCGATCGCGCAGATGCAGCAGTTCGCGGCATTGCGCGCGCAAGGCGAGTCGACGTTCGGCGCGCGCCGACGGTTGCTGGCCGCGCATCGCGATGCGGTGCGCGTGCATATCGAGGCGCTGCAGGCGAGCCTCGACGCGATCGGCGACAAGATCGCGTACTACGAGACGCGGGAGCGCGAGACGGAACGACGGGCGAACACTTCCCATTCATCATCGGAGCAGGACGGACATCATGGAACGATTCGTTGACGATCGCTATGCGCGCGGCTGGAACAAACTGAAGGAAATCGACGGCGAAGTGGGCGAACGCGTGATCGCGGCCCTCGCGCCGATCGCGCCCGATTTCGGGCGTCTGCTCGTCGAATTCGGATTCGGCGACATCTATAGCCGGCCGCAGCTCGACCTCAAGTCGCGCGAGATTGCGACGATCGCCGCGCTGGCCGCGCTCGGCAACGCCCAGCCGCAACTCAAGGTGCATGTCGAGGCGGCGCTGAACGTCGGCTGCACACACGACGAAATCGTCGAGGTGTTCATGCAGATGGCCGTGTACGCGGGATTTCCGGCCGCGCTGAATGCGCTGTTTGCCGCGCACGAGGTATTTGCCCGGCGCGATGACGCACTCGCCACGGACGACGGCACGACCGAAGCGGTCGCGCACGCGGCGTGATGCACCGCGCGCCGCGTGCCGCGCGTGTCAGATGCGGTGCGGCGCGACGATCCGGTGCTTCGCGATTCGCCGGTACAGCGTCGCGCGTGAAATGCCGAGCGCCTGGGCCGCTGCATCGGGGCGCCAGCGATGCGCGGTGAGCGCCGCGACGATGCGGCCGCGCTCGTCGTCCGGCAGCGCGCCGGCCGGACCGGCGCCGAGCTGCGCGGCGAGATCGGCCGGCAGGTCGCGCCGCGTCACGCGTGCGGCGTCGCACACCGCGCACGCATAGCGCAACACGTTACGCAGTTGCCGTACGTTGCCGGGCCACGGGTACGCGGCGAGCTGCCCGGCGAGTGCCGGGTCGAGCGTGAGCACGTGGCCGGTCGCCTGCGCTTCTTCCGCGAACACCGTGGCGATCACGTCGCCCACGTCGGCACGCTCGCGCAGCGGCGGCAGCGCGAACGTCGCGCCGCTCAGCCGGTAATACAGATCCTCGCGGAACGTGCCGTCGGCCACCATCTGTCCGAGATCGCGGTGCGTCGCGCAGATCACGTCCAGATCGACGCGCACGGGCGTGTCGCTGCCGAGCGGCACGACTTCGCCGTCGGCGAGCACGCGCAACAGGCGCGTCTGCAGCGCGAGCGGCATGTCGCCGATTTCGTCGAGAAACAGCGTGCCGCCGTCGGCGAGTGCGATCTTGCCGCGTGCGCCGTGCTTGCGCGCGCCGGTAAACGCGCCGGCCGCGTAGCCGAACAGCTCGCTTTCGATCAGCGCCTCGGGCAGCGCGCCGCAGTTGACCGCGACGAACGGCCGTGCGCGTCGCGCACCGGCGTCGTGGATCGCGCGGGCGAACACTTCCTTGCCCGCGCCGGTTTCGCCGAGCACGAGAATCGGCAGCCGCTTGCTCGCGACGCGCAGCGCGAGTTCGGCCTGCTGCGCGATGCGCGCGTCGCTGCTGTGCAGGAACGGCGTGAGCGCGCCGACGTGGCGCAGCGCGGTGCCGGGGCGGCGCGATGCCGGGGCGGCCCGTGCCGTGCCGGCTTCGCGGCCGGCGCGCCGTAGCGGCGCGCGCAGCCGTGCATAGAGCGGGGCGCCGGTTGCGCGCAGCCGCAGCGCGACGATCGTGTTGAGCCGCGCGGCATCGCGCAGCGGCATCTCGGTCGCGTCGAAGATCTCGTCGATGTGGCGCGGTTCGCACAGCGCCGGCAATGCGTCGCGCGCCTGGCGGTTCGCGGCGACGATATTGCCGCAGTCGTCGAACGCGATCAGCCATTCGGGCTGCGCCTCGACATAGTGACGATTCGGATGCCCGAACAATATCCAGTGCTGCGCGGTGCTGTGCACGAAATAGCCGTCCTCGATCAGTCCGGCGCTTTGCCGCACGAGCTGGTACACGAGGCGCTGGCTGTCGCGGTTGTCCGGCGACTGGACGGCCGATGCATCGAGCACGCCGATCAGTTCGCCGCCCGGCGAGAAGATCGGGGCCGCGCTGCAGGTGAGCGTGGTGAATGCCGCGCGAAAGTGATCGGTCTTGTGCACGGTGATCGGCGCGAGATCGGTCAGCACGCTTGCGACGCCGCACGTGCCTTCCTCGCTTTCCGACCAGCACGAGCCGATGTGCAGGCCCGCATGACGGAAGTCGTTGCGGCGTTCGCGCTCGATCCGGTAGTCGATCGTCACGCCGTGCGCGTCGGTCAGCATCACGCAATAGTCGGCAACGCGAATCATGTCGTGCAGGCGCGTCAGGCACTGCCCCGACGCGCGCAGGAACGCTTCCTCCTTGTCGCGCACCTCGCGCAGTTCGGCCGCGGTCAGCACGCGCGGGCCGATCGACGAAGCCGGGTCGAGCGCATAGCGCTCGAGCGAGCGTTGCCACGACGACACGAGACGCGAGGAGTCGGCCGGCGCGGGCAGGCGCCCGGCGAGCGCGCCGAGCACACGGTCGGCGTGCTGGGCCTGGGGGACGGCATAGGGCATGGTCGGCTCCGGTTCCGTACGGCGGGGAATTCGCTGTTCTTGTAGCACATCCGCTTCGGCGGATCACATTGCATCGCAGCATGCGCGACGCATGAGACGTTCGTCTCACCGGCATCTCAACGGGTCTCGCGGGGCTGAGACGCATGGGCGAGCTATGTGCGATGGGCGTGCGGATCGCGGTGGCGCGCGCCGTGCCGCGATCCGCGCGGTTTGCCGGATAGCTCGGCGTGCGCGCCACGCTGCCGAAACATGCGCGCTGCGAGATCGACGCGATGAGACGCACGCGCCGTTTCGCGACGCGTACGCGCGTCATGGCGGCCCGTGTCGAACCCGTGCACCGCCGCCGAGCCAGTCCGCACGCGGGTTTCCCGGTCGTTGCACACACGGTGGCACGCCGCTTGCAGATATCACGGCAAGCCCGGCGCAGTCGCGTCGGCGACGACGATCCGCCGCCCTCGATGGCGGCGGACGACACATGCAGGGCCGGCGCGCGCACCCATGCGCGGGCGCCGGCCCACTGGATGGAGACAAGCCCGTGACGACGCCCGTGACCGTCGGCGTGATCGCGAACCCCGCATCGGGGCGCGACATTCGCCGCCTGACGACGCATGCATCCGTGTTCCCGACGGCGGAGAAGGCCAACATGGTCGTGCGCCTGCTCGCCGGCCTCGGCGCGATGGGCGTCGAGCGCGTACTGACGTTGCGCGACAAGACGGGCATCGCGACGCTGCTGATGCGTGCGCTCGATACGCATCGTGCGGTCGCCCCCCACGAGCGCTGGCCCGACGTCGAATTCGCCGATCTGCCGATCTCCGATACGGTCGCCGACACGCAGGCCGGTGCCGCCTACATGCGCCGGATGGAAGTCGCGCTGATCGTCGTGCTCGGCGGCGACGGCACCCATCGCGCGGTCGCCGCGCATTGCGGCGCGACGCCGCTCGTCGCGCTGTCCACCGGCACCAACAACGCGTTTCCCGAACATCGCGAGGCGACGGTCGCAGGCGTCGCGGCCGGGCTTGCCGCGACCGGCGCCGTGCCGGCCGACGTCGCGTTCACGCGCAACAAGCGGCTCGTCGTGCGCTGCACGGCCGGTTCCAACGCGGGACGCGAGGAGATCGCGCTCGTCGACGTGTGCGCGGCGCGCCAGCGCTTCATCGGCGCACGGGCGATCTCGGGCCCCGACGACATCGACACGCTCTATCTGACTTTCGCGGAACCGGACGGCATCGGGTTGTCCGCGCTCGGCGGCGCGTGGGCGCCGCTCGAGCGCAGCGCGCCGCACGGGCTCGCGATGCGTTTTGCCGCCGACGGCAAGGCGGCCGGCACGCCGCTCATCGCACCGATCGCACCGGGCCGCGTCGATCGCGTCGTGATGCGCAGTTGCGAGCGGCTCGAACCAGGCGCGTGGCAGACGATCCCGTTCGAGCACGGCACGCTCGCGTTCGACGGCGAACGCGAGATCGAGGTTGCGCGCGGCGATCGCTACGAGATCGCACTCGACTGGCGGGGGCCGCTGACGGTCGACGTCGGCCGCACGCTGCGTTACGCGTCGTCGCGGCAGTTGCTGCGCGACGCCGGCGCGTGGCGCAACTGACCCCCCGTTTTTTCGACGACGCATCGCTTCCATTTCAGTCAATCGACAAGGAGACATCGCCATGACAGCCGTTCTCGAAGGACAGGTCGCCATCGTCACCGGCGCCGCGCGCGGCATCGGCCGCGGCATTGCGCTGACGCTGGCAGGCGCGGGTGCCGACATCCTGCTCGCGGATCTGCTCGACGACGCACTCGACGCAACCGCGCGCGAGGTGCGTGCGCTCGGCCGGCGCGCGGCGGTCGCGAAGGTCGACGTCACGCAGGCCGCGCAGGTCGACGCGATGGTCGCGCAGGCGCTCGCCGAACTGGGCCGGCTCGACATCCTCGTGAATTGCGCGGGCGTGATCAGCATTCATCCGGTCGAGGCGTTGACCGAGCGCGACTGGGATTTCGTGATGGACGTGAATGCGAAGGGCACGTTTCTCGGTTGCCGCGCGGCGCTTCCGCATCTGAAGGCGCAGCGCAGCGGCCGGATCATCAACGTCGCGTCGATCGCCGGCAAGGAAGGGTTTCCGAATCTCGCGCACTACAGCGCGTCGAAATTCGCGGTGGTCGGATTCACGAACGCGCTGGCGAAGGAACTCGCGCGCGACGGCGTGACCGTCAACGCGATCTGTCCGGGCATCGTGCGCACCTACATGTGGGACCGGCTGTCCGACGAATGGAAGAACGACGGCGAGTCGGTCGAGGCGTCGTGGCAGCGGCACCAGCTCATGCTGATTCCGCAGGGCCGCGCGCAGACGCCGGAGGACATGGGCCGGCTCGCGCTGTTCTTCGCGACGATGGACAACGTGACCGGCCAGGCCGTGAACGTCGACGGCGGCTTCACGTTCCACTGACGGCCGCAGGCCGTGCAATCCGTCGCCGGGGCGTTGCCGCGGCGGCATTCGCAGTCAGACCTACCCAGGAGACACACATGACCGTTTCGACACAGCTCAGCAGGGACAAGCTGCTGGACGCCTACTGGCTGATGCGCACGATCCGCGAATTCGAGGAGCGCCTGCACGTCGAGTTCGCAACCGGCGAAATTCCCGGCTTCGTGCACCTGTACGCGGGCGAGGAGGCATCCGCGGTCGGCACGATGCTGCACCTCGGCCTCGACGATTACGTCGCCACCACGCACCGCGGCCACGGCCATTGCATCGCGAAAGGCGTCGACGTGCACGGGATGATGGCCGAGATCTACGGCAAGAAGACGGGCGTTTGCCACGGCAAGGGCGGCTCGATGCACATCGCCGACCTGGCGATGGGGATGCTCGGCGCGAACGGGATCGTCGGCGCGGGCGGCCCCCTCGTGTGCGGCGCGGCGCTCGCGGCCAAGCACAAGAAGACGGGCGGCGTCGGCGTGTGCTTCTTCGGCGACGGCGCATCGAACCAGGGCGTGATCTTCGAGTCGATGAACCTCGCGTCGGTATGGCGGCTGCCGGCGATCTTCGTGGCCGAAAACAACGGCTATGCGGAAGCGACGTCGTCGAGCTGGTCGGTCGCGACCGACAACATCGCCGATCGCGCGAACGGCTTCGGCATGCCCGGCGTGATCGTCGACGGCTTCGACTTCTTCGCGGTGCACGAAGCGCTCGGCGAAGCGGTCGCGCGTGCGCGCAACGGCGGCGGCCCGACGCTCGTCGAGGTGAAGTTCACGCGCTATTTCGGCCACTTCGAAGGCGATGCGCAGACCTATCGCGCGCCGGGTGAAGTGCAGAAGCTGCGCGACGAGAAGGACTGCCTGAAGCATTTCGAGACGCGCGTCGTGCGCGCCGAAGCGCTGACGACCGACGAGCTGCGCGCGGTCGACGCGCAGGTGAAGGCGCTGATCGACGACGCGGTCGCGCAGGCGAAGGCCGCGCCGCTGCCCGATGCCGCCGACCTGCTGACCGACGTGTACGTGTCGTACCCGTGAGCGCGATCTGACCCAGCAGCCGGTACGGCGAACCGAACATTCCAGGAGACAGACATGGCAAGGAAGATCACTTATTCGCAGGCGATCAACGAGGCGCTCGCGCAGGAAATGGCGCGCGACGACAGCGTGATCGTGATGGGCGAGGACAATGCGGGCGGCGCGGGCGCGCCGGGCGAGGACGACGCGTGGGGCGGCGTGCTCGGCGTGACGAAGGGGCTGTTCCACAAGTTTCCGGGCCGCGTGCTCGATACGCCGCTGTCCGAAGGCGGCTACATCGGCGCGGCGGTCGGCGCGGCCGCGTGCGGGATGCGGCCCGTCGCGGAACTGATGTTCATCGATTTCATGGGCGTGTGCTTCGACCAGATCTTCAACCAGGCCGCGAAATTCCGCTACATGTTCGGCGGCAAGGCGGTGACGCCGGTCGTGATCCGCGCGATGTACGGGGCCGGCCTGCGCGCGGCCGCGCAGCACTCGCAGATGCTCACGTCGCTGTTTACGCACATCCCGGGGCTGAAGGTCGTGTGCCCGGCGACGCCGTACGACGCGAAGGGGCTGTTGATCCAGGCGATCCGCGACAACGATCCCGTGATCTTCCTCGAACACAAGCTGCTCTATACGCGCGAAGGCGACGTGCCTGAGGAATCCTATGCGATTCCGTTCGGCGAGGCGAACATCGTGCGCGACGGCGACGACGCGACCATCGTCACCTACGGCCGGATGGTGCATCTCGCGACCGACGCGGCCGCGAAGCTCGCGAAGGACGGCATTCAGGTCGACGTGATCGATTTGCGCACGACGTCGCCGCTCGACGAGGAAACCATCCTCGAAAGCGCGGAGCGCACCGGACGCGTGGTGGTCGTCGACGAAGCGAATCCGCGCTGCTCGATCGCGACCGACATCGCCGCGCTCGTCGCACGGCGCGCATTCCATTCGCTGAAGGCGCCGGTCGAACTCGTGACCGCGCCGCATACGCCCGCGCCGTTCGCCGGCGTGCTGGAAGACCTGTACATCCCGTCCGCCGATGCGATCGCGCGGGCGGTACTGAAGACGAGGAGCTGACACGATGTCGATTCACATGATCACGATGCCCAAGTGGGGGCTGTCGATGGAGCAGGGGCAGGTCAACGGCTGGCTGAAGGCGCTCGGCGAGCGCGTGACGAAGGGCGACGAAGTGCTCGACGTCGAGACCGACAAGATCTCGTCGGGCGTCGAGTGCGCGTTCGACGGCACGCTGCGCCGGCAGGTCGCGCAGGAAGGCGAGACGCTGCCGGTCGGTGCGCTGCTCGGCGTGGTCGCCGCCGCCGAGGCGAGCGATGCGGACATCGATGCGGCGATCGCCGAATTCCAGCGCGACTTCGTGCCGAGCGCGGCGTCCGACGAAGCGGCCGGACCGCAGCCCGAGAAGGCGCAGATCGGCGGCCGCACGGTACGTTTCCTGAAGCTGGGCGACGGCACGGGCACGCCCGCCGTGCTGATCCACGGCTTCGGCGGCGACCTGAACAATTGGCTGTTCAACCATGCGGAGCTCGCCGCGCACCGGCCCGTATGGGCGCTCGATTTGCCCGGCCACGGCGAATCGGGCAAGGCCGTCGACACGGGCAGCCTCGACGAACTGGCCGACGCGGTGCTCGCGCTGCTCGACGCGCAGCACATCGAGCGCGCGCACCTGATCGGCCACTCGATGGGCGGCGCGATTGCGATGGCGGCGGCCGAGCGTGCGCCGCAGCGCGTGGCGTCGCTGACGCTGATCGCGAGCGCCGGGCTCGGTGCCGAGATCAACCGCGGCTACATCGACGGTTTCGTCGCCGGCAACAGCCGCAACACGCTGAAGCCGCATCTCGGCGCACTGTTCGCGGACAACGCACTCGTCACGCGGCAACTGGTCGAGGATCTCGTCAAGTACAAGCGGCTCGAAGGCGTACAGGCCGCACTCGAGAAGATCGCGAACGCCGCGTTCGACGGCGCCGCACAGCGTCGCGTGTTCCGCGACCGCATCGCGGCGCTCGCACCGCGCACGCTCGTGATCTGGGGCGAGCGCGACCAGGTGATTCCCGCGCAACATGCGCACGGCTTGCCGGATGGCGTGCGTGCCGAGGTGATCGCCGGCAGCGGTCACATGGTGCAGATGGAGGCGGCCGCCGACGTGAACCGCCTGATCGTCGCATTCCTCGGAGACTGACGATGGCCGCCGCGCTTGAACGACCCAGCTTCACCGCGCTCGGCCAGCCGGGCGCGAGGAGCCGCGACAAGCTCGCGCGCATTCCGGTGCGCATCGAGCCCGCGGCCGGCGCGGCGCTGCCGAAGCCGCCGTGGCTGCGGGCGCGGCCGATGATGAGCGGGGCGGTCGCCGACATGGCGGCCGTGCTGCGCGATCACCGGCTGCATTCCGTCTGCGAGGAGGCGATGTGTCCGAACATCGGCGAATGCTTCGCGCAGCGCACGGCGACCTTCATGATCATGGGCGGCCTGTGTACCCGGCGCTGCCCGTTCTGCGACGTCGCGCACGGCCGTCCCGAGCCGCTCGACCCGGACGAGCCCGCGCGGCTTGCCGATGCGGTCGCGGCGCTCGGGCTGCGCTATGTCGTGATCACGTCGGTCGACCGCGACGACCTGCGCGACGGCGGTGCCGCGCATTTCGCCGCCTGTATCGCGGCGGTGCGCGCGAGCGTGCCGGGTATCGGCGTCGAGGTGCTGACGCCCGATTTTCGCGGCCGCGTCGCCCGTGCGCTCGACGCGCTGTCGGTGGCGTGGCCTGACGTGTTCAATCACAACATCGAGACGGTGCCGTCGTTGTATCGCGCGGCGCGACCGGGCGCCGACTATCGCGGCTCGCTCGAACT
The DNA here is from genome assembly GCF_003366075.1 of Burkholderia sp. IDO3. Lineage (NCBI taxonomy): Bacteria > Pseudomonadati > Pseudomonadota > Betaproteobacteria > Burkholderiales > Burkholderiaceae > Burkholderia > Burkholderia sp. IDO3. Next base: position 2,021,358 of record NZ_CP028963.1, on the reverse strand, counting down.
GCTCGCGCAGGCGAAGGCCGCGCGGCCGACGCTCGTGACGAAATCGGGATTGATGCTCGGGCTCGGCGAGCGGGACGACGAGGTGAGGCGCACGCTGAGCGAACTGCGCGCGCAGGAGGTCGACGTGCTGACGCTCGGCCAGTATCTCGCCCCGTCCGCGCACCATCTGCCGGTGCGGCGCTACGTGAGCCCGGACGCGTTCGCCGCTTGGCGCGACGAGGGGCTTGCGCTCGGTTTCAGGGAGGTGGTCGCCGGTCCGCTCGTGCGCTCGTCGTATCACGCGGCCGACGTGCTGGCGCACGCGTAGGCAGCCGGCGGCGCGTCAGGCGCGCACGGGCAGGTGGGCGCGGCTCACGCGCCGCAGATACAGCGCGAGCCCCGCGCCCGCCAGCATCAGGCTGATCGTGTTGGCGAACCAGAAGCCGCGCGCGCCCGTCAGCCACGCGGGTGCGATGCCGCCGACGTCGAAGCCGATCACGTAGCCGCCGCCGAGCCCCACGCCCCACAGCGCGACCGCGTAGATCACGGTCGGCACGACCGCGACCTTGTACGCGCGCAGCACGAAGGCGGACGTGATCTGCAGCGCGTCGAAGAAGTGATAGCAGGTGACGATCGCGACGAGCGGCAGCGCAGCGGCTGCGACGGCCGGATTCGGCGTGTAGCCGCTGACGATCAGCGGACGCAGCGTGAACACGAGCACGCCGTACGCTGCGGCGATCCCGCACGCGAGCATCACGCTGTGGCGTCCGAGCAGCAGTGCCTCGTCCGGGCGGCCGGCGCCGAGCGCGCGCGCGACGAGCGTCGACGCCGCCACGCCGATCGACAGCGGCGTCATGTACAGTACCGCGCCGATGTTGCCGGCGATCTGGTGGCCGGCGAGCGTCGTCGTGCCGAACTGCGCGATGAAGAGCGCCATGCACGTGTACGACGTGACTTCGATCAGGTACGACAGGCCCATCGGCACGCCGAGTTTCAGGATCGCCTTCTGGCGCGCCCATACGGGCCAGCAAAAGCGCGAGAAGATCGACAGCGGCGCGAACACGTCGAGCTTCGCGAGCAGCGTGAAGCCGATCAGCGCGAGCGCCCAGTTGATCAGCGTGCTCGCGAGCCCGCAGCCGGGGCCGCCGAGCGCCGGCACGCCGTAGCCGCCGAAGATGAACCACACGTTGAGCGGAAACTTGAGCAGCAGCGCGCCGATCTGCAGGATCATCGCGAGCCGCGGCTTGCCGGCCGCATTGGTCAGCGCGTTGTAGATCCGGAATACGAGGCTGGCCGGCAGGCCGTACGACAGGATGCGCAGGTAATCGACGGTGCGGTCGTGCAGCGCGGGCGGCGCGTGTGCGATATGCAGCAGCGGTTCGGGAAAATGCAGCAGCAGGAAGCCGGGTGCCGCGAGCATCAGCGCGAGCCACAGCGCCTGGCGGACTTCCTCGCCGATCTCCGCATGGCGCCGCGCGCCGTACAGTTGCCCGGTGATCGGTTGCAGCGCGGACAGGATGCCCGTCAGGCCGATGTAGACGGATACGTAGATCGACGAACCGAGCCCGAGCGCGGCCAGGTCGATGGCCGAGTAGCGGCCGACCATGGCCGTGTCGATCACGCCGAACGCGATGATCGCGAGCTGGCCGACGAGCACCGGCCATGCGAGGCCGACGATCCGGCGGATGTCGGCGAACATCGTCAATCGACCACCCGGTGGCGCGGGCCGCGCCGCTTGACCGGCGTCTTCGGCCGTTCGATCCGCTCGTACAGGCGGAAGCGCTCGTCGCGGTCGGCGACGCGGCGGCCTTCCCACACGAGACGCCACACGTATTGCGACATCGCGCTCGGCTCGCCGAAGTCGGAGCGATCCTGGCGCAGGATCACGTCGCAGTCGCCCGAGAATTCGAAGTGCATGTCGCCGAAGTACGCGAAGGTCGCGATCTGCGCATCGCCGAGCCGGACAGGCGAGATGCACTCATAGTCTTTCGGCAAGTGGGACGCGATCTGTTGCGCGACGTCGCTGTAGGTCCGGCCGTAATTGACGATCGGCAGCCACAGCGTCATCAGCAGCACCCACATCAGCGTGGTGCCGGCGCCCGACAGCACGACGCTGCGCCACAGCACCTTCGGCTGGCGCGAGATGCGCCAGCGCGCGAGCATGAACCAGCAGACGGTGACGATCACCGCGCAGACGAACGACAGGATCTTGAAATGCGGCTCGTAGCCGGGCACGAGACGCGCGAGGTTACGCGCGAGCGGATGCGGGAAGCCGGTGAGCGACGCGAGCCACACGAGCCAGACGAAGGAGCCGAGAATCGTGAAGCTGAGCACTGCGAACCAGTCGATCGCGTTGATCGCGCCGCGCTTGAGGGTCGGCAGCGCGAAGGTCGCGAGCACCGCGAGCGGCGGCAGCAGCAGCATGTACATGCGGTTCGACTGCTGGCTCTGCAGGATCACGAGTGCGATGAGCGGCACCACGACCGACAGAGGAATCGCGATGTGCGCGCGGCGGCGCATGCCGGTCCAGCTCCACCACGCCCAGATCGCGAGCGGCCACGCGGGCCACGTGAAGAGCGGCAGGTTTTTCGCCGCATAACCGAGCACTTCGGTCGGCGGGCCCGAGAAGCGCATCAGGCTGCCGTGGATCCACTGGTTGAAGAACCATGCGGCGTCGTCGGGCGCCGCGTGGAGCGCGGCGAGCGGCCACAGCGCGAAGATGGCGGCCGAGAGCGGCACGCCGATCATCGGCAGGCGCAGGTTGCGCATCTCCGGCGTGACGAGCCACAGCGCGGCCGTGCCGGCGAGCAGTGCGACGACGAGCACGGGGTTGCCGGACAGCGCGACGAGGCCGATCGCGACGCCCCACCACAGCGCGCCCTGCATCGGCTTGTCGATGCCGCGCACGATGCCGTACACGAGCATCGCGATCCATGCGAACTGGGCGAGCTGCGGCGTCGTTTCGTGGCCGCGTTCCGCGAGTCCGAAGCAGGCGACGAGGATCAGCAGCGCGCCGTCGGCGAGCGTGCGGCCGTAGTCGCGCGGCTCGGGCTCGCCGCCGAATGCGTACTTGAACGGCTGGACTTCGGCGCGCCGGCCGAGCAGGTAGGCGGCGTACCAGACGAACGCGCACGCGATGCAGAACAGCACGCCCGTGTCGACCCGCGATGCGTTGCTCGCGTCGACCCACGGCGCCAGCGCGCGGATCGACAGCGCGCCGAGCCAGTAGCCGAGCGGGCCGTCCGTCGTAATGAACTTGCCGACGAGGTTCGGCAGCAGCCAGTCGTGCCACTGGCCGGTGGCCATCGTCCACATGACGCCGAAGCCCGCCGCGTCCTCGTTCTTCCACGGGTCGCGGCCGAACAGGCCGAACGCCGCATAGACGAGGCACAGCGTGAGCAGCAGCCAGCGCGGCAGCGCGCGCGTGGCGGAGGCGGTCAGACGAACGACAGGCTTCATGCAGATGAGCGATTTGTTATGAGCGGGCGGCCGGCGCAATCGTGCGCGCTCGCGCCGATTTCGAGCATCCGGCATTGTAGACGCGCCGGACGATGCGCGTCAGACGATTGCCCGGTGCCGGCCGCCGGTTTGCCGGCGAGCGGAGACAAAAAAGGGCAGCCTGGGCTGCCCTTTCGTGCGGTACCGGTGCATTGCAACCACCGGATCGGTGCAAGGCTTACTTTGCAGCAGCCTTGCCGTTGGCGCGTGCGCCGAACTTGTTCTTGAACTTCTCGACACGGCCTGCCGTGTCCATGATCTTTTGCTGACCCGTGTAGAACGAGTGCGATTCCGACGACACTTCGATCTTGGCGAGCGGGTAGGTTTTGCCGTCGAGTTCGATGTTTTCACGCGTCTGGATCGTCGAGCGCGTGATGAACTTGAAGCCGTTCGACATGTCTTGGAAGACGACTTCGCGGTAGTTCGGGTGGATGCCTTCTTTCATGGTCTTTCCTTGGTGAGAGCGGTAGCCAACCCGCCGCTTGCCGTGCCGGATCGCGCAATGTGCGCGGATCAGCCGACGTCAAGCCCGGCGCGAGCCACTTGCCTAAGGTCGAAAAACGGCGATTATGCCAGAAAATCAGATGGTTGACGAATATTTTTCAACGTGCGTCGAGCGCGCCGGTGCCGGCCGGATCCTGCCGGTAATAGCGGGCGAGCAGCCGGTAGAGCTCCGGAAATTCGGACTCGAACGCGCGCGGTCGCACGAACAGCGCTTCGCTGCACACCGCGAAGAATTCCGACGGGTGATCGGCCGCATACGGATCGATCAGCGAGTCGCGCTCGAAGCGTGCCCACGCACGGTCCGGCACCGCATCGACCCGCGCGCAGAACTGATCGTACGCGTGTTCGAACACGTCGGCCCATGCCTGCGCATCGAGGTGCGGCGCATGCCAGCGGCGAAATAGGGGCGGATAGCCGTCGGCCGCGCCGTTCACCATGTCGATCTTGTGCGCGAACTCGTGGATCACGACGTTGTACGCGTCGCGGCCGTCGGTCATCTGCGCGTCTTCCCACGACAGGATCACCGGGCCGCCTTCCCATGCTTCGCCGCTCGCGTCCTGCTCGACTTCGTGCACGACGCCGTCCTCGTCCTGCACGGTCTTGCGGATCACGAATTCGCCCGGGTACACGACGACGCCGACCCAGCCGTCGTACAGCGACAGGTCGAGATTCAACACGGGCAGGCACGCCTGCGCGGCGATCGCGACGACCATCGCGTCGGTCAGCTCGAGCCCGTGCGCGGTCGAAAACGATTTCTTCGCGATGAACAGGCTCGTCAGCTCGCGCAGCCGGCCGACGTCGCCCGGCGGCAGCGCGGCGAGGAACGGCAGCCGCTCGACGGTCTGCTGCCACAGCGCGTCGGGAATCGGATGGCTGCGCAGCGCGCGGTCGCGGCGGCGCTCGTCGAACCAGCGGGTCAGTTTCGAAAGCATGGAGACGGCGTACGGAAATCCAAAGCCTGTCTTTTAACTCAATCGATCTCTTTTTGCCATGCCGCAAAGAGGCCGCCGATGAGCGCGACGCCCGCGAGGAAATAGAAGCCGTCGAGCGATGCGAGGAACGACGCCTGCTGTGCGACCATCCGCGCGATCGATGCGATCGCGAGGCTGTGCGCTTCGTTCAGCGCGTGGCCGGCCGCCGCGTAGCTGTGCGTGAGGGTGTCGACGGTTTGCTGGAACACCGGATCGAACGCGTTCGCGCGCTCGACGAGCCGCGTCTGGTGCACGGCCAGGCGGTGCTGCTCGACGATGATCACCGACGACGTCGCGAACGAGATCGTCAGTTGCCGCACGATGTTCTTCAGCCGGTAGCCGTGCGTGTATTCGTCGATCGCGAAGATGCGGAACGTCAGGTTCGCGACGGGCAGCACGATGAACAGCAGCAGCAGCCCGCGCAGCAGCAGCGGGCCGATCAGCGCGGCCTCTCCGACCTGCGGCGTCATCCGCGTCATCCACAGCGCGGCGACGATCGCGATCGCGAACCCCGGCACGACGAACCATTTCTTGTGCGTGACGAGCTTCGCGTAGCGCAGGTAGGCGAACAGCGCGGTGGCCGAGATCAGCGACATCGAGCCGACCAGGCGCCCGGCGTTCTCGACCGGATAGCCGAGGCCGCCTTCGAGCATCCGGGAGGTCAGGTAACTGAAAGCCGTCGACTCGTAGTAATAGAACATGTACAGCAGCAGCCCGACCTGGAACGTGCGCTCGCGCAATGCATGCAGCCGCACGAGCGGCGTCGGATGGTTCCACTGGTGATACGCGAACCACGCGAGCGCACCGAGGCCTGCGATCGTCAGCAGGATCAGCATCGGCGAGCCGCTGTAGAGCTGATAGTGCACCTGCTGCAGCACGATCTGCAGCGCGCCTTGCGCGAGCGCGAACACGACATACGGCCAGAAGTGCCCGGAGCCGCGTTCGTCGTCGGGCGTCCTGCCCGAATCGGGCAGCGTGAGCAGGGCGAGGATCGCGAACGCGATGCCGGCGGGCGCCGTCCATGCGAACAGCGCGCGCCACGTCGAATGTGCGACGAGCAGCCCGCCGACGATCGGCGCAAGCGCGCTGCCGAGCAGGATCATGATCAGGAACGCACGCGTGGCGGGCGGCCGTTCTTGCGGCTTGAAGCTGATCTGGATCAGGATCCGGCAGGCGCCCATCATCGGTCCGATGAAATAGCCCTGAAAGCCGCGCGCGAAGGCGAGTTCGAGCGACGTGTCGGCGAGCGCGGCCGCGATCGCGCCCAGCGAGAACATCAGCATGCAGCCGGCGACGTAGCGGCGATGCCCGAGCCGGTCGACCCACCATTGCTGCTGCAGGATGCCGAGCACGGCCATGACCGCATACGCGCTCGACGACCACACGAGCTCGTCGGGCGACGCGTTGATGCCGCCGGCAATGTAGCTCGCGAAGAATGAGAAGGCCGCGTTGTCGAAATAGTCGATGCCGGTGACGAGCGCGAGCGCCCACGGGAACAGGTCCGCGCGCAGGTTCGCGCGGCTCCACAGCGGCGAGCGGTCGGGCGCGAGGTTCATGCCCGGTCCTTGCGCGAGCGGCGTGTGCCGGCTTCGGCCTGCCGCTGCGCGATCAGCGCATCGGGGTTTTCGCCGGCGAGACGCCGTTCGATGTAGTCGATGTCGTGCTGCAGTTCCTTGCGCAGCGCGACGGCTTCCTTCAGTTCACGCTGGACGGCCGCGATCCGCTCGTCGAGCGTGTCGATCTGCGCGGCGAGGCCGGTGCGGATTTCGCGCAGCGACGTGTCGGAGTAACGGCGTCGCCCGTCGCCCGTTTCCTCGAGCGGGCGCTTGAGCATCTCGGTGATGCCGTGCAGCGAGAAGCCGAGCGAGCGCAGCCGCAGGATGCGGGCGAAGCGTTCGAGATCGGCCTCGTCGTACAGCCGGTAGCGGCCCCCGCTGCGCGACGGGGTGACGAGCCCGCGCTCTTCATAGTACTTCAGCGTGCGGGGCGTGACGCCGAGCCGCGACGCGGCGTCGCTCACGGTCAGCAGCGAGGGCGGGGCGTCGTTCGGCATCGGGGCGGGAATTCGGTCGGCAGGGTGACGCGATTATAGATCAACCTGTACGTTCACGTTCAGGTTGAGGCCGAAAAACGGCCGCCGGGCGAAACGCGGGCGGCCGTTCTTGCGGGCGAGGGCGATCAGCCGCCGCGGCGCATCAGGTCGAAGAACTCGGAATTGCTCTTCGTCTGGCGGATCTTGTCGAGCAGGAATTCCATTGCCTCGACTTCGTCCATGTCGTGGATGAACTTGCGCAGCACCCAGATCTTCTGAAGGATCTCGGGCTTGATCAGCATTTCTTCGCGACGCGTGCCCGACTTGTTCAGGTTGATCGACGGATACACGCGCTTTTCCGCGAGACGGCGCTCGAGGTGCACTTCCATGTTGCCGGTGCCCTTGAACTCTTCGTAGATCACGTCGTCCATGCGGCTGCCGGTTTCGATCAGCGCGGTGCCGATGATCGTCAGCGAGCCGCCTTCCTCGATGTTGCGCGCCGCGCCGAAGAAGCGCTTCGGACGCTGCAGTGCGTTCGCGTCGACACCGCCCGTCAGCACCTTGCCCGACGCCGGGATCACGGTGTTGTACGCACGTGCGAGGCGCGTGATCGAGTCGAGCAGAATCACGACGTCGTGCTTCATTTCGACGAGGCGCTTGGCCTTCTCGATCACCATTTCGGCGACCTGAACGTGGCGCGTGGCCGGTTCGTCGAACGTCGAGGCGATCACTTCGCCGGCGACCGAACGCTGCATTTCGGTCACTTCTTCGGGGCGCTCGTCGATCAGCAGCACGAACAGGATCACGTCCGGGTGGTTCTGCTTGATCGCGTGGGCGATGTGCTGGAGCATCACGGTCTTGCCCGACTTCGGCGACGCGACCAGCAGGCCGCGCTGGCCCTTGCCGATCGGCGCGATCATGTCGATGATGCGGCCCGTGACGTTCTCTTCGCCGCGCATTTCTCGCTCGAGCGACAGCGGCTTGTTCGGGTGCAGCGGCGTGAGGTTCTCGAACATGATCTTGTGTTTCGAGGCCTCGGGCGGCTGCCCGTTGACTTTGTCGACCTTCACCAGCGCGAAGTAGCGCTCGCCGTCCTTCGGCGTGCGGACTTCACCTTCGATCGTGTCGCCGGTGTGCAGGTTGAAGCGGCGGATTTGCGACGGGCTGATATAGATGTCGTCGGTGCTCGCGAGGTACGACATTTCCGGCGAGCGCAGGAAGCCGAAACCGTCCGGCAGCACTTCGAGCGTGCCGTCGCCGAAGATCGTCTCTCCCGTCTTGGCGCGCTTTTTGAGAATGGCGAACATCAGCTCCTGCTTGCGCAGGCGGTTCGCGTTTTCGATCTCCAGGCCATTGGCCATTTCGATCAGTTCGGACACGTGCAGAGACTTGAGCTCGGATAAATGCATACGGAGAACCCGCCAGGGAGGAGAAGCGACGAAAAGAAATAAAGGGAGGAGGGCGAGCGGAGGCGCTCTGAGACTTAATGCGTCTTGTAGACGTTTTTTGATTCTAGCATACGCCGATTCACGCCTGAGCGGCCGATCGGCGGCTTGACGGCAGACGTGTTGTCGGTTGACAACACGTCTGCGGAACGGCCGGTATTACAGGTGGCTGTCCAGGAATGCGGTGAGCTGCGACTTCGACAGCGCGCCGACCTTCTGTGCGGCGGCCGCGCCGTTCTTGAACAGAATCAGCGTCGGGATGCCGCGCACGCCGAATTTCGCCGGCGTTGCCTGGTTGTCGTCGACGTTGATCTTCGCGATCTGCAGCTTGTCGCCGTAATCCTTCGCGACTTCGTCGAGGATCGGGGCGATCATCTTGCACGGGCCGCACCATTCGGCCCAGAAGTCGACGAGCACGGGCTTGTCGGATTTGACGACGTCCTGTTCGAACGATGCGTCGCTGATGTGTTTGATCTGTTCGCTCATTGGGTCAATACCTCTTACGGTTCGGGGACTGCCTGCTTGGCGCGTTGCGGCGCTCCGGCCGCCTGTCGGCTGCCGGCCGCTGCGGCAGGTAGCTCCGCTCTCCGGAAGGAAGGGCGTAAGCGCTGCGTGGCGCGGCTCGCGGGTCGTTCGGGCGTCATATTAGCCTAAATTGCTATCTGCTGCGGGCGGCGATAGTAGCCGCTTCGCGAGTAGGGGTACGACGCGCCGTTCGACCGTTGTGCTTCGAAGGTGGAGGCCTGCGCGTGAAATACAAGAGCCGCTGCATCTAACCGCCGGCTAGATGCGTGTTCGCGCGGGCTTTGCGATCGCGTCGCGCGCGCCGGTCTGCGCAATCCTTGGCATTGTTGCGAACAAACGGTCGCATTCGGCGGGAAGCGGTGATAGAATATGCCGTGACGGGCCTCCTCGCATGGTGGGGCGGTGAACCTGGTCAGGTCGGGAACGAAGCAGCCACAATCGTTTTCTGCCAGTGCCGAGGGTTGGGCTCGTCACCTTTCCTTTCGCCCCGTTCGCCGGGCGATTTTTATTTCTGCGTCATTCTCCGTTCTACCCGCGCTTTGCCCGTCTTCCGCACCGTTTCGCGTGTCGGCGCGACGCGGCGTTACTGATACAATTTCCCGATGACCTATCAAGTTCTCGCACGCAAGTGGCGTCCGAAGGATTTCGCTTCGCTCGTCGGCCAGGAGCACGTCGTCAGGGCGCTCACGCACGCGCTCGACGGCGGGCGTCTCCATCACGCCTATCTGTTTACCGGCACCCGCGGCGTCGGCAAGACGACGCTGTCGCGGATCTTCGCCAAAGCGCTCAACTGTGAAACCGGCGTCACGTCGCAGCCGTGCGGTGTGTGCCGCGCGTGCCGCGAAATCGACGAAGGCCGTTTCGTCGACTACGTCGAGATGGACGCGGCGAGCAACCGCGGCGTCGACGAGATGGCCGCGCTGCTCGAGCGTGCCGTGTACGCGCCCGTCGATGCGCGCTTCAAGGTCTACATGATCGACGAAGTGCACATGCTGACGAACCACGCGTTCAACGCGATGCTGAAGACGCTCGAGGAGCCGCCGCCGCACGTCAAGTTCATCCTCGCGACGACCGATCCGCAGAAGATTCCCGTGACCGTGCTGTCGCGCTGCCTGCAGTTCAACCTGAAGCAGATGCCGGCCGGGCATATCGTGTCGCACCTCGAGCGCATTCTCGGCGAAGAGCGGATCTCGTTCGAGCAGCAGGCGCTGCGTCTGCTCGCGCGTGCCGCGCAGGGCAGCATGCGCGATGCGCTGTCGCTGACCGACCAGGCGATCGCCTATTCGGCGAACGAAGTGACCGAAGCGGCCGTGTCGGGCATGCTCGGCGCGCTCGATCAGACCTACATGGTGCGCCTGCTCGATGCGCTCGCGGCCGGCAACGGCCCGGAGATTCTCGCGATCGCCGACGAGATGTCGCTGCGCAGCCTGTCTTTTTCCACCGCGCTGCAGGATCTCGCGAGCCTGCTGCACCGGATCGCATGGGCGCAGTTCGCGCCGGGTTCGGTGCTGGACGAATGGCCGGAAGCGGCCGATCTGCGGCGCTTCGCGGAAACGCTGAGCCCCGAGCAGGTTCAGCTGTTCTACCAGATCTCGACGGTCGGACGCGCGGAGCTCGGCCTTGCGCCGGACGAGTATGCGGGCTTCACGATGACGCTGCTGCGGATGCTCGCGTTCGAGCCGGCTGCCGGTGCCGGCAGTGCGCCTGGCGGCCAGCCGGCCGTGCCGCGCGCCGTGCCCGCGCCGCGCGCGGAAGCGGCTGCTGCGCCGGCGGCGTTGGCCAGGAAGCCGGCAGCGCCCGCGCCGGCGGCACGCCCGCAAGCCGCTGCCGCTCCGGCTGCGCCAGCGGTGCGTCCGTCGCCTGCACCATCCGCCGATACGGCAAGTCCCGCTGCCGTGAAACCTGCGGCCGCACCGGCTGCAGCCGATGTACCTGTTGAGCCGGTTGAGCCGGTTGAGCCGGTTGTGCCGGTTGTGCCGGAGCCGCAGCCGGAAGTCGATGCGGCACCGCAAGCGGCCGTGACGAACGATGCGCCGCCGGCTGTCCGCAAGGAACCGGAGCCGCCCGTTGCGATTGCGATCGAGGGCAACGACGAACCCGCGCCGCTAGCTGAACCGGCGCCGCGTGCTGCGCCGGCCGAGCCGGCTGCGCGTGCCTCGGCGCGCGGTGGCGCGGCGGCCGCACTCGACGTGCTGCGCAATGCCGGCATGCGCGTGTCGTCCGAGCGCTCGCGTGCCGGCGCTGCGCCGAAGCCGGCAGCCGCTCAGCCGGCCGCCGAGAAACCGGCTGCGTCGCGTCCCGCCGTGCAGGTGCCGACGCCGCGCGCGGCGGCCCGCGCACCGCAGGCCGCCGACACACGTCAGGCGCCGCCGCCGTGGGAAGACATTCCGCCGGACGAATACGTGCCGCTCAGTGCGGACGAGATGTTCGGCGGCGCGGCCGACGACGGCTTCGTGCCCGTGTTCGACAGCGGTCCCGACGACGTGCGCATTGCGCCGAAGCCGGCCGAAGCCCGTCCGTCCGCACCGGTCGACACGCGTCCGCTGCCGCCCGCGATCGCGCTCGATCCGGTCGGTTTCGACGGCGAATGGCCGGCGCTGGCCGCACGGCTGCCGCTCAAGGGCGTCGCGTATCAGCTGGCGTTCAACAGCGAGCTGACGGCCGTCGACGCGACGACGCTGAAACTTTCCGTGCCGGTGCCGCAGTACGCGGATGCCGCGCAGGTCGTCAAACTGAAGGCTGCGCTGGCCGATGCGCTCGGCAAGCCGGTCGAGGTCGCGGTCGAGGTCGGGCCCGCGCGACGCACCGCAGCGGCGCTCGACGCGGCCGCACGCGCGGCGCGCCAGCGCGAGGCCGAGCAGGACATCCACGGCGATCCGTTCGTCCAGCAGCTGGTGCGCGACTTCGGCGCGCGCATCGTCGAAGGCTCGGTGCGGCCGCTCGCCGATTCGGCGCCGGACGCGACGCCGCCGACGCTGCATTGAACGATTCGCACCGCAACAGGCACAATCACGCCCGCACACATTGACCGGCACGCACCGCGTGCCGGTTTTCACACGATCAAGAAGGAGTATTCCCATGTTGAAAGGCAACCTCGCCGGACTGATGAAGCAAGCGCAGCAAATGCAGGAAAACATGAAGAAGATGCAGGAGCAGCTTGCGCAGATCGAAGTCGAAGGGCAGTCGGGTGCCGGCCTCGTCAAGGTGACGATGACCTGCCGCAACGAAGTGCGTCGCGTGGCGATCGACCCGAGCCTGCTCGCGGACGACAAGGACATGCTCGAGGATCTCGTCGCCGCTGCGTTCAACGATGCCGTGCGCAAGGCAGAAGCCACGTCGCAGGAAAAGATGAGCGGCATGACGTCGGGCCTGCCGCTGCCCCCGGGCTTCAAGCTGCCGTTCTGAGCGTAGCGTCCGTTCCGCTCGTTCAGCTTTCAGCCGCCGTATGAAACAGCCGTCCGCCCTGTCCGCGCTCGTCGAAGCGCTGCGCATCTTGCCCGGTGTCGGGCCGAAATCCGCGCAGCGCATGGCGTACCACCTGATGCAGCACGATCGGGAGGGCGCGGAGCGGCTCGGCCGGTCGCTGCTGTTCGCCACCGAGCACCTGCAGCACTGCGAGAAGTGCAACACGTTCACGGAAGCGCAGATCTGCGAGGTCTGCAGCGACGAGGAGCGTGATCCGACGCTGCTGTGCGTCGTCGAGACGCCTGCCGACCAGATCATGCTCGAGCAGACGATGACGTACCGCGGGCTCTACTTCGTGCTGATGGGCCGCCTGAGCCCGCTCGACGGCATCGGCCCGAAGGAAATCCATTTCGACCGCCTCGTGCGGCGCGCGTCCGACGGGATCGTCAAGGAGGTCGTGCTTGCGACCAACTTCACGAACGAGGGCGAAGCCACCGCGCACTACCTCGGCCAGACGCTGAAGGCGCGCGGACTCGCGGTCACGCGCCTCGCGCGCGGCGTGCCGGTGGGCGGCGAGCTCGAATACGTCGACGCGGGCACGATCGCCCGCGCGATGCTCGACCGCCGCACGATGTAAGTCTGGCGCCGCCGGCCGGCGGCGCCGTTCCTCATGTCAGGGAGACACATGAGCACCAGCCAGGGCCCGCTCGCGGGCGTCAAAGTGCTCGAATTCGGGACGCTGATCGCGGGGCCGTTCGCGTCGCGCCTCTTTGCCGAATTCGGCGCGGAAGTGATCAAGATCGAGGATCCGAACGGCGGCGACCCGCTGCGCAAATGGCGCAAGCTGCATCCGGAGCAGGGCGGCACGTCGCTGTGGTGGTCGGTCCAGGCGCGCAACAAGAAGTCCGTCACGCTCAACCTGAAATCCGATGCCGGCAAGGCGATCGCGCGGCAACTCGCGAGCGAGGCCGACATCGTGATCGAGAACTTCCGCCCGGGCCTGCTCGAGAAGCTCGGCCTCGGCTACGACGTGCTGTCGGCCGACAACCCCGGCCTCGTGATGGTGCGCCTGTCCGGTTACGGGCAGACGGGCCCGTACCGCGACCGGCCGGGCTTCGGCGCGATTGCCGAATCGATGGGCGGATTGCGCCACATCACCGGCTATCCGGATCTGCCGCCGCCGCGCATCGGCATTTCGATCGGCGATTCGATCGCCGCGCTGCATGGCGTGATCGGCGCGCTGATGGCGCTTCACCATCGCAAGGTCAACGGCGGCGCGGGGCAGGTGGTCGACGTTGCGCTGTATGAAGCCGTATTCAACATGATGGAAAGCGTCGTGCCCGAGTACGGCGTGTACGGGATGGTGCGCGAGCGTACCGGTGCGTCGCTGCCGGGCATCGTGCCATCGAACACCTATGCGTGCCGCGACGGCAGCATCGTGATCGGCGGCAACAGCGACCCGATCTTCAAGCGGTTGATGAAGGCGATCGAGCGCGACGATCTCGCCGACGATCCTGCACTCGCGCGGAACGACGGGCGCGTGCCGCGCACACAGGAAATCGACGGAGCGATCGCCGCATGGCTCGCACCGCGCACGATCGACGAAGCGCTCGTCGTGCTCAATGCGGCCGACGTGCCGGCCGGGCGCATCTATAGCGCCGCCGACATGTTCACCGATCCGCAGTTCGTCGCGCGGCAGATGATCCAGCGTTTCAAACTGGCTGACGGCACTGACATTCCGCTGCCGAACATCACGCCGAAACTGTCCGACACGCCGGGCGAAACGCGCTGGCTCGGGCCCGAGCTCGGCGAGCATACGGACGAGGTGCTGCGCGGCCTCGGCTACGACGCGCAGGCGATTGCCGCGCTGCGCGACGCCGGCGCGATTTGAGCGCCGCGCGCCTCGGCGGTTGGCGCCGGGCCTGTCGCCGGAGCGCCCCCTCGCCGGGGCGTCCCTCGCGGTGGCAAACCCGGGGCGGCGCGGCGTTTCCCTGAGCGCGCGGAACGCGGCCGCGCAGTGCGGCGGCGCGCCGTGCCCGACCGTGCATGCCGGCTCGTCCGCAGCCGCCGGACTGTCGCTCTCGCGCCATCTTTCCTCGGTTACAATCGCCGGATGCGAATCCTACTCAGCAACGACGACGGCTATCTCGCCCCCGGTCTCGCCGCGCTCAGCGAAGCGCTGCAGCCGCTGGCCGACCTCACGGTGATCGCGCCCGAGCAGAACTGCAGCGGCGCATCGAATTCCCTCACGCTGTCGCGCCCGCTGTCGGTGCAGCGCGCGGCCAATACGGGTTTCTTCTACGTGAACGGCACGCCGACCGATTCGGTGCACGTCGCGTTGACGGGCATGGCCGACGCGAGGCCGGACCTCGTCGTTTCGGGCATCAACAACGGCCAGAACATGGGCGAAGACACGCTCTATTCAGGGACAGTTGCAGCCGCCACCGAAGGCATCATGTTCGGCGTGCCGGCCATCGCGTTCTCGCTGGTCGACAAGGGCTGGGCCCATCTGGCGGACGCCGCGCGCGTCGCCGCGGAAATCGCCGGGCACTATCTCGCGCATCCGCTGCCGGGCCAGCCGCTGCTGAACGTCAACATCCCGAATCTGCCGTACGACGCACTGAAAGGCTGGAAGGTCACGCGCCTCGGCAAGCGTCATCCGTCGCAGCCGGTGATTCGCCAGACCGACCCGCGTGGCGAGCCGATCTACTGGATCGGTGCCGCGGGCGCGGCGCTGGACGCGAGCGAGGGCACCGATTTTCACGCCGTAGCCAACGGTTTCGTGTCGATCACGCCACTGCAGCTCGATCTCACGCATACGCAAATGCTGCCTGCAACGCGCGAATGGGCGCGCGCAGGCGGGCGGGCTTCATGAGCGGCGAGCGCGCGAAGCGGTTCCCGCTCGCGCTCGAAGATCTCAAGCGAGCGCCACGCAAATCGGACGGCCGGGCCGGCGAACGCCATGCCGCGATCGCGATGCCGAAGGCCGCCGACAAGCCCGCGGCCGTGCCGAAGCCGGTTGTGGTGAATACGAGCGTGGCCCGCGCGACGTCGGCGAAGCCGGCGAGCGCACCGAAACCGACCGTGCTGAAGCCCGCGATGCCGAAGCCGGCCGCGCCGAGCGTCGCGCCGGCCGGTGCGTTTGCATTGACGTCGGAACGTGTTCGCGAGCGCATGGTCGAACGCCTGCGCGCGAACGGCGTGACCGACGCGCGCGTGCTGGATGCGATGGCCGCGGTGCCGCGTCACATGTTCGTGGATCCGGGGCTCGCGACGCAGGCCTACGAGGATTCCGCGTTGCCGATCGGCCACCAGCAGACGATTTCAAAGCCGTCGGTCGTTGCGCGCATGATCGAGCTCGCAATGGCCGGCCGCACGCTCGAGCGCGTCCTCGAGATCGGCACGGGTTGCGGCTACCAGGCCGCCGTGCTGAGCCATGTGGCACGCGACGTGTATTCGATTGAACGCATCAAGCCGCTCTATGAGCGCGCGAAGCTGAACCTGCGGCCGCTGCGCGTGCCGAACATCCGTCTGCATTACGGCGACGGGCGTGTCGGCCTGCCGTCCGCGGCCCCGTTCGACGCGATCGTGATCGCGGCGGCGGGGCTCGACGTGCCGCAGGCGCTGCTCGAGCAGCTCGCGATCGGCGGGCGGCTCGTCGCGCCGGTGGGCGCGCAAAGCGGGCAGTCCCAGGTGCTCACGCTCGTCGAGCGCGTCGCGCACGCGCAATGGCGGGAGTCACGGCTTGATCGCGTTTTCTTTGTCCCTTTAAAATCCGGAGTGATTTGAAACCGATGAGTATGTTGCGCGCGATGCAAAACAACCGATCCAGGGAACCGCTCACGTTCGCGCAGCGCGCGATCTGTGTTGCTGCGTTCTCCACGCTTCTGGCCGCCTGTGCGACGCGGCTCGACAACGCGCCTGTCGTCGACCGCTCCGGTACGCTCGGCACGACCGCTGCCGCGCAGCCGGCAGTGCCGCTCGGCCCGCCGCCGCCTGGCTTCTACCGTGTGAAGCCGGGCGACACGCTGTACCGGATCGCGCTCGAGAACGGGCAGAACTATCGCGACATCGCCACGTGGAACAACCTGGCGAACCCGAACCAGATCGAAGTCGACCAGCTGCTGCGCGTCGCGCCGCCGGGCGGCACCGCGACCGCCGGTGTGCCGGTTGCCGCGCCGATCGGCGGCGCAGCCGTGGCAACCGCACCGCTGAGCAGCGGCCCTGCGGCGCCGGCTGCCGGCACGTCGTCCGCGATCACGCCGCCGCCTGCCGCCGCATCGAGCGATACGGCAGCCGCGCCGAGCGGCCCCGTCACGTTCTCGTGGCCGGCGCGCGGCCCGGTGCTGAACAGTTTCGACGACGCGAAGAACAAGGGCATCAATATCGGCGGCACGGCCGGCGAGGCCGTGAAGGCGGCGGCCGACGGCCGCGTTGTCTACTCGGGCAACGGCCTGCGTGGCTACGGCAACCTCATTATCATCAAACACGATGCAACTTACCTCACGGCGTATGCACACAATCGCGCTTTGATGGTAAAAGAGGGGGACGCGGTGACGAAGGGGCAGAAGATCGCCGAGATGGGGAACAGCGATTCCGACCGCGTGATGCTGCATTTCGAGGTTCGCCGGCAGGGTAAGCCTGTCGATCCGCTGAAGTATTTGCCGCCTCAATAACCGAGACGACCATGCCGAAATCGAAGCGCCACGAGCCGCAAGCCGAGTCTGAGAAGATCAGTCGTGCCACGCAAGCATCGGTGGAGCGAAGTGGCGCTTCGACGGACGACGAAGACGACGTCGCGGAAAACGAACGTGATGTCGAGGCACGCGACGCCGATGCGGACGGTGGCGACGATCGCGAGGAGCGCGCGGAGCCGGCGCCCGACGTCGACGATTTCCGCGCATTGCTGCAGGCCGAGCTCACGGCCGATACGATCCAGCATTACCTGAACCGCATCAGCGTGAAGCCGCTCCTGACCGTCGAGGAGGAGCAGCGCTATTCCCGTCTCGCGAAGGCCGGCGAATTCGAGGCACGGCAGGTGATGATCGAGCGCAACCTGCGGCTGGTCGTCAGCATCGCGAAGGGCTACCTGAACCGTGGCGTGCCGCTGCTCGACCTGATCGAGGAAGGCAACCTCGGCCTGATGCATGCGATCGAGAAATTCGACCCGACACGCGGCTTTCGCTTCTCCACCTATGCGACGTGGTGGATCCGGCAGAGCATCGAACGGGCGATCATGAACCAGGCCCGGACCGTGCGGCTGCCCGTGCACGTGATCCGCGAACTGAACCAGGTGCTGCGCGCGAAGCGCCACCTCGAAAAGAATTCGATGTCGACGGGCGAGGCGGCCGAGCGCCGCGAAGCCAGCATCGACGACATCGCCTACCTCACCGGCAAGACCGCCGAGGAAGTCACCGACATCCTCGCGCTCAACGAGCACACCGCATCGCTCGACGCGCCGCTCGATCTCGATCCCGCGAGCAGTCTGCTCGACCTGCTGCCCGACGACCAGAGCCAGTCGCCCGACGCCGAAGTGCAGCACCGCGAGCTCGAGACGCTCACGCGCGCGTGGCTGTCGCGGTTGTCCGACAAGCACCGGCACGTGATCGAGCGCCGCTTCGGCCTGAATCACATCGAGCCGGCCACGCTCGAGGAGCTGGCCGACGAGATGGGGCTCACGCGCGAGCGCGTGCGGCAGATCCAGCAGGAAGCGCTGGTGCGCCTCAAGCGGTTCTTTGCCTCCAATGGCGTGCGCAAGGACGCCGTTCTGTAACTGATGACTCCGATTCTCGTTTTTGACATCGAGACCATTCCCGATGTCGACGGCATTCGCCGTCTTGAAAACCTGCCCGCGACGCTCGACGATGCCGCGGTGGCCGAACATGCATTCGCCGCGCGCCGCGAGAAGACCGGCGGCGATTTCCTGCCGCACTACCTGCAGCGCATCGCGGCGATCTCCTGCGTGTTCCGCGACAACAACGGCTTTCGCGTGCGCTCGCTCGGTACGCCTCAGGACAACGAGGCGGCGCTGGTCCAGTCGTTCTACCGCGTGATCGAGAAATACACGCCGCAACTCGTGTCGTGGAACGGCGGCGGCTTCGATCTGCCGGTGCTCCATTACCGTGCGCTCGTGCACGGGATCCCCGCGACCCGCTACTGGGATCTCGGCGAGGACGACCGCGAATTCAAGTGGAACAACTACATCTCGCGCTATCACTCGCGTCATACCGATCTGATGGACGTGCTCGCGATGTATCAGGCGCGCGCCAATGCGCCGCTCGACGCGCTCGCGAAACTGTGCGGCTTCCCGGGCAAGCTCGGGATGGACGGCAGCCAGGTGTGGGCGGCGTTCCAGGAAGGACGGATCGAGGAGATCCGCAACTACTGCGAAACCGACGTCGTCAATACGTATCTGCTGTATTGCCGCTTCCAGCTGATGCGTGGCGGCCTGACCCCGAGCGAGTACGCGGACGAAATCCTGCTCGTGAAGAATTCGCTCGCGCAGGAGCCGGCGGCACACTGGGCCGAATACCTGGGCGCGTTCGACGCATGACGCGAGCAGGCCGCGCCATCGCCCTCGCGATCAATCGAGTTCGAGCACGACCGGCTGGTGATCCGACGCGCGCGTGTCGCCGTCGATCTCGCAGCGCGTGACGCGCGGCAGCAGTGTCTCGGTGACGAACACGAAGTCGCACGCGAGCGGGCCGTCCGACCATTGCACCGTGTCGTAGACGCCGGCCGTCGGCGGCGGCGTGCAGCCGGGATGGCGTGCAACCCATGCGTCGACGAACGCCGGCGCGTCGGCGTTCGGCTCGAGAAAGCGCCTGTATGCGTCGCTGTCGAATGCACTGTTGAAGTCGCCGCAGACGATCGCATCGCGCGGCTGGCGTGTCGACGTGAACGGTCCCGCCGCGTTTTCCGCCGGCGCGGGCCGATCGGCGTGGGCGCATGCTTCGCGGTGCCGCGCGCGCAATGCGTCGACCTGCGCAAGCCGCTGCCGCGCCGAATAGTATTCCAGGTGTGTCGTGACGACCCGCAGCGGCCCCGACCGCGTTTCGATTTCGACGTCGAGCGCGACGCGCGGCATCGACGGTGCGCCGGCGTCGGCCGGCCACGGCAGCCACTGACGCAGCACGCGCCCGACCGGCAGACGGGTCGCGATTGCATTGCCGAACTGACGGCGCGGTGCGCCGGGCTCGGGCGCCGGCAGATCGGCACCGATCGCCTCGACGATCGTATGGCCGGGCAGCAACGCCGCCAGCTCCGCGAACTGGTCGGGGCCGGGCTGGCCGGGCAGGGTGCCGAAACCGCGCGTGACCTCCTGCAGACACAGCACGTCGAAGTCGCCGAGCCGGCGGGCGGCGGCGATGGTGCGCGGGAGGTCGACGACGCCGTCCGCGTCCCGACCCCATTGAATGTTCCAGTCGATCAGTCGCATGGTCGAGCCTCCTGCGGGCAGAATGCGTACCTTCGGTTTGCACGATAGGGCGTTGGACGGCGCGCCCGCGTGCGGGGTACGGGTGCTGCCGGCATGCCCGGCCGAGCACCGGCCGGCCGCTAGGCGCGTCAGTATCGACGCTTGCGCCACGAAAGCAGGCGATGCGGGCCTGCGTCGTCTACAATCTCGCCTTCTTCAACGTTTTGTCAGGAAAAGCTGGTGTCCGAAGCCGTCCCCACTTCTGCGCGCAAATCGAAAAATGCGCCCGTCGCGCCCGGGCCCGCCCCGGTTCTCGAGATCGAATCGCTCGACATGGACGCGCGCGGTGTCGGCCGCACGGCGACCGAGGACGGCACGCCGGGCAAGGTCATCTTCGTCGAAGGCGCGCTGCCCGGCGAGCGCGTGACCTATTCGAGCTATCGCCGCAAGCCGAGCTACGAGCAGGCGACCGTTGTCGACATTCTGCGCCCGAGCGTGATGCGTACGCAGCCGAAATGCACGTTCTTCGGCACCTGCGGCGGCTGCTCGATGCAGCATCTCGACATGCGCGCGCAGGTCGCGATCAAGCAGCGCGTGCTCGAGGACAACCTCTGGCACCTGTCGAAGCTGCGCGCCGAGACGATGTTCGCGCCGATCCACGGCCCGTCGTGGGGCTACCGCTACCGTGCGCGCCTGACCGTGCGCAACGTCGCGAAGAAGGGCGGCGTGCTGGTCGGCTTCCATGAGAAGAAGAGCAGCTACGTCGCCGACATGACGAGCTGCGAGGTGCTGCCGCCGCATGTGTCGGCGATGCTCGTGCCGCTGCGCCGGCTCGTCGAGGGGCTGTCGATCCGCGACCGGATGCCGCAGATCGAGCTCGCGGTGGGTTCGGAGGTCACGGCGCTCGTGCTGCGCGTGCTGGAGCCGATCAATGCGGACGACGAAGCGCTGCTGCGTGCGTTCGCGGACGAGCACAAGGTGCAGTTCTGGCTGCAGCCGAAGGGCCCGGACACGGTGACGCCGTTCTATCCGCTCGACGTGCCGCTCGACTACACGCTGCCGGAGTTCGGCATCCGCATGCCGTTCAAGCCGACCGACTTCACGCAGGTCAATCATCAGATCAACCGTGTGCTGGTGGGCCGCGCGCTGCGCCTGCTCGCGCCGTCGCGGGACGATCGCGTGCTCGACCTGTTCTGCGGGATCGGCAACTTCACGCTGCCGCTCGCGCGCCTGTCGCGCGAGGTGATGGGCATCGAAGGCAGCGAAACGCTGACGACGCGCGCGCTCGCGAATGCGCGCGAGAACGGCGTGGACGGGCATACGACGTTCGCATGCCGGAACCTGTTCGAAGTGACGGGCGACGACATCCGCGCGCTCGGCGCATTCGACAAGTTCCTGATCGATCCGCCGCGCGAAGGTGCGCTGGCGGTGTCGAAGGCGCTGGCCGAAATCGCACAGAGCGGCGAAGGCCCGCTGCCGAAGCGCATCGTCTACGTATCGTGCAATCCGTCGACGCTTGCGCGCGACGCAGGCCTGCTCGTGCACGAGGCCGGCTACCGGCTGAAGGGCGCGGGGGTCGTGAACATGTTCCCGAATACGTCGCACGTCGAATCGATCGCGCTGTTCGAGCGCGACTGAAGCCCGGCGGCGGACGTAAAAAAAACCGGCCCGAGGGCCGGTTTTTTCTTGGGGCGCAGCGAGCGTCAGTTGCGGTTGCCGCCGAAGATGCCGAGCAGCGCGAGCAGGTTCGTGAACACGTTGTACAGGTCGAGGTAGATCGCGAGCGTGGCCGAGATGTAGTTCGTCTCGCCGCCGTTCACGACGCGCTGGACGTCGAACAGCATGTAGGCCGAGAAGATCGCGATCGCGAGCACCGACACGGTGAGCATCAGTGCCGGCAGGTGCAGGAACATGTTCGCGACCGACGCGAGCAGGATCACGATCACGCCCATGAACAGCCACTTGCCGAGGCCCGAGAAATCGCGCTTGCTGACCGTGGCAATCGTGGCCATCGCGGCGAAGATGATGCCGGTGCCGCCGAACGCGAGCATGATCAGCGACGGGCCGTTCGAGAAGCCGAGGATGAAGCTCAGCAGGCGCGACAGCATCAGGCCCATGAAGAACGTGAAGCCGAGCAGCACGAACACGCCGGCCGCGCTGTTTTTCGTCCGTTCGATCGCGAACATGAAGCCGAACGCGATCGCGAAGAACGCGAGCAGGCTCATCATCGGGCTCGTGGCCGCGAACAGCGAGAAGCCCGTCGCGACGCCCACCCATGCCCCCAGCACCGTCGGAATCATCGACAGCGCGAGCAGCCAGTACGTGTTCCGCAGCACGCGGTTGCGAACCTCCGCGGTGCTGACGGAGCCGCCGCGGCCGAAATTGTACGGATAGTCGTTCATGGTTTCTCCTAACATTGAACGCATGGGCGTCCGGGGCCGGTTCGGCGCACGCGGTGTGCGGCGCAGCAAACCGGAGCAGCTATGGCTAAGATACGTTCCGCGCCGCTTGGTTTCAATGGCCGGGCAGCGCAAAAACATATGGATTCGGAACCTTTCACTCGTGTAAGGGTTCAATCGCAATGATACACGGGATCGTGCTACAATAGCGGATTCATTTGAACCTGTAACTTCTTAATTTCTTGGAGTTTTTATGGCAATCGAGCGCACCCTGTCGATCATCAAGCCGGATGCGGTGGCAAAGAACGTGATCGGCCAGATCTACAGTCGTTTCGAAGGCGCCGGCCTGAAGATCGTCGCATCGCGCATGGCGCACCTGTCGCGTGCAGACGCCGAGAAGTTCTACGCAGTGCACGCAGCACGTCCGTTCTTCAAGGACCTCGTCGATTTCATGATCTCGGGCCCGGTGATGATCCAGGTTCTGGAAGGCGAAGGCGCGATCCTGAAGAACCGCGACCTGATGGGCGCGACGGATCCGAAGAAGGCGGAAAAGGGCACGATCCGCGCCGACTTCGCCGACAGCATCGACGCGAACGCCGTGCACGGCTCGGACGCTGCGGAAACGGCAGCGGTCGAAGTTGCGTTCTTCTTCCCGGAAATGAACGTCTACTCGCGCTAAGCTCCGGCTGGCAACAAGTAGGCTGGATTCAGCGCACGCGGCAAGGCAGCACATCATGACGAGCGAAACTTCCGTCAATCTTCTCGACTTCGATGCCGAGGGTCTTGTCGCGTACTGCGGCAGTCTCGGCGAGAAGCCGTTCCGCGCCAAGCAGTTGCAGCGCTGGATCCACCAGTACAACGCCGGCGATTTCGACGGCATGACCGATCTCGCGAAGTCCCTGAGAGAAAAGCTCAAGGGCCGCGCGTCGATCGTGATGCCGGATATCGTCAGCGATCACGTTTCCACCGACGGCACGCGCAAGTGGCTGATCGACGTCGGAAACGGCAATGCGGTCGAAACCGTGTTCATCCCGGAAGAGACGCGCGGCACGCTGTGCGTGTCGTCGCAGGCCGGGTGTGCGGTCAACTGCCGCTTCTGCTCGACGGGCAAGCAGGGCTTCTCCCGCAACCTGTCGACAGCTGAAATCATCGGCCAGCTCCGCATGGCCGAATTTGCGCTGCGCGCATCGCGCGGTCGCGCGCCCGGTCCGAACGGCAAGGCCGAACGGGTCGTCACCAACGTGGTGATGATGGGCATGGGCGAGCCGCTGCTGAATTACAACGCGGTCGTGCCCGCGATGCGGCTGATGCTCGACGACAACGCATACGGCCTGTCGCGCCGTCGCGTCACGCTGTCGACGTCCGGCGTGGTGCCGATGATGGACCGCCTCGGCGCCGAATTGCCGGTCGCGCTCGCCGTATCGCTGCACGCGCCGAACGACGCGCTGCGCGACGAGCTGGTGCCGCTCAACAAGAAGCATCCGCTGCGCGAGCTGATGGCCGCGTGCCAGCGCTATCTGAAAGTCGCGCCGCGCGACTTCATTACTTTCGAATACTGCATGCTCGACGGGGTCAACGACACCGAAGCGCATGCGCGCGAACTGCTGGCCGTCACGCGCGACGTGCCCTGCAAGTTCAATCTGATCCCGTTCAACCCGTTTCCGGAATCGGGCCTCATCCGCTCGAAGCCGGAGCAGATCAAGCGCTTTGCACAGGTCCTCATCGACGCGGGTGTCGTCACGACCGTGCGCAAGACGCGCGGCGACGACATCGACGCCGCGTGCGGCCAGCTGGCCGGCGCCGTGAAGGACCGCACGCGCCTGGCGGAGCGAACGGGTGCGGCAGCAAAAATCATCGAAGTTCGGGCGGTTTGACGGCGCGCCTCGCTGGCGCGCCTGACCGGGGATGCCCGAATCTTTTGGCGGTACAACACGCGAATAGCGATCGGTCGCGGCGCCTCGGCGCCGCGCATGGTATGACAGGTTGCGGGTGCCGGCCGGCAAGAGCCGGCGGCGTCCGCCAGTGAAGAAGAATCGACGCGAGGACAAGGATGAGTGAGCCGCAGCCGTCAAACGGCGCAGAGACGAATGCCGCGCAGCCGGCGCCGGCGGGACTGGAAACGCTGGCGGCAGTCGGCGGCCGGCTGGCGCAGCTCCGGGAAGCGAAGGGCTGGACGGTCGACGACGTGTCGGCGCGGCTCAAGGTCGCCCCGCAGAAGCTGCGTGCGCTCGAGGCCGGTGACATCAGTCATTTGCCCGGCGTGACGTTCGCGATCGGCGTCGTGCGCAGCTACGCGAAGATGCTCGGCGTCGATCCGGAGCCGTTCGCGCAGGCACTGCGCCGCGAGCGCGGCGCGCCGGAAGTCGATCTGTCGATGCCCGCGTCGTCGGGGACGGATCTGCCGCGCGGCCGCGTGTCGATTCCGCTTGGCGGCTCGTCGCGCCACCACCCGTGGTTGTGGGGCACGGCGATCGTCGTCGTCGCGGTGGTCGCGGTACTGATGTGGCACACTGGCGGCGACTCGTCGAGCTGGCTCGCGCGCTTCAAGGGCGGCGATACCGAGCATGCGTCGGCTGCCAGCGTCGCTGCGGGCTCGTCTGCCGACGAGGCGGCCGCGAGCGGTGCGTCGGCGGCGGCCGCCAATGAGGCTCCGGCCGCGGCTGTCGCGTCCGGTGTGGTGCCGCAAGCGGTGGCGTCGGCTGCGCCGGCGGCTGCAGTTGCGTCGCAACCTGTCGTCGCGGCAAGTGCCGCCGCACCGGCTCAGCCCGCGAGCGTCGTGGTGGCGGCAGGTCAGTCGATGATCGAACTGAAGGTGAAGCAGGATAGCTGGTTCAGCGTGCGCGACAAGAGCGGCAAGGAGCTGTTCTCGGGGCTGGTGCGGGCCGGCGAAGCGAAGCAGGTCGCAGGCGACGGGCCGTTCAAGGTCACGATCGGCAACAAGGCCGGCCTCGACTCGGTCGCGTTCGACGGAATGCCCGTCGATCCGGCAAAATATTCGGCAGCGCGGGGTAACGTGGCGCGGTTCACGTTGCCCTGACGTCAAGCGCCGTGACGAAGGCCTGTCGCCGACAGGCCGCGAGGGCACGGCGCTTTTTCAATTCATGCGCCGCATCGCGGCGCATTCCGCGTAAATGGATCTATCGATGCAATCCGAAGCTCAATCCCCACGCAGCAGTCAGATTTGTTCAACCGAGCCGGTGTTCGGCGGGCATCAGCCGCGTCGCGTGTCGCATGCGGTGGATGTCCGTTGGGGCGGGCAACTCGTGACGATCGGCGGCGATGCGCCGGTGCGCGTGCAGTCGATGACGAACACCGACACGGCCGATGCGATCGGCACGGCGATCCAGATCAAGGATCTCGCGAACGCAGGCTCCGAACTGGTGCGTATCACCGTCAACACGCCCGAGGCCGCGGCCGCCGTGCCGGCGATCCGTGAGCAGCTCGACCGGATGGGCGTGACCGTCCCGCTCGTCGGCGATTTCCACTACAACGGCCACCTGCTGCTGCGCGACTATCCGGGCTGCGCGGAGTCGCTGTCGAAGTACCGGATCAACCCGGGTAACGTCGGCCAGGGCGCGAAGCGTGACACGCAGTTCGCGCAGATGATCGAAGCGGCGGCCAAGTATGACAAGCCGGTGCGGATCGGCGTGAACTGGGGCAGTCTCGACCAGGACCTGCTCGCGCGCATGATGGACGAGAACGGCGCGCGTTCGCAGCCGTGGGATGCGCAGAGCGTGATGTACGAGGCGCTGATCCAGTCGGCGATCGGCTCGGCCGAGCGCGCGGTCGAACTCGGCCTGGGCCGCGATCGCATCGTGCTGTCGTGCAAGGTCAGCGGCGTGCAGGACCTGATCGCCGTGTACCGCGAACTCGGCCGCCGCTGCGGCTTCGCGCTGCACCTCGGCCTGACCGAAGCCGGCATGGGCTCGAAGGGTATCGTCGCCTCGACGGCCGCGCTCGGCGTGCTGCTGCAGGAAGGGATCGGCGACACGATCCGCATCTCGCTGACGCCGGAACCGGGTGCGTCGCGCACCGGTGAGGTGATCGTCGGCCAGGAAATCCTGCAGACGATGGGCCTGCGCTCGTTCGCGCCGATGGTGATCGCATGCCCGGGCTGCGGCCGCACGACGAGCACGCTGTTCCAGGAACTCGCGATGCAGATCCAGACGTATCTGCGCGAGCAGATGCCGGCCTGGCGCAAGGAATATCCGGGCGTCGAGAAGATGAACGTCGCCGTGATGGGCTGTATCGTCAACGGCCCGGGCGAGTCGAAGCACGCGAACATCGGCATCAGCCTGCCGGGTTCGGGCGAGAATCCGGCCGCGCCCGTCTTCATCGACGGCGAGAAGGTCAAGACGCTGCGCGGCGAGCGGATCGCCGAGGAATTCCAGCAGATCGTCAGCGACTACGTCGCACGCAATTACGGCCGCGCCGCGGCCCTGAACTAATTCGTCCACACACACGATGACTGAACAGAAACGCAAGATCGAGAAGCTCACCGGCGTCAAAGGCATGAACGACATCCTCCCGCAGGATGCCGGCCTGTGGGAGTTCTTCGAAGCTACGGTGAAATCGCTGCTGCGCGCATACGGCTACCAGAACATCCGCACGCCGATCGTCGAGCATACGCAGCTCTTCACGCGCGGCATCGGCGAAGTCACGGACATCGTCGAGAAGGAGATGTACAGCTTCACCGACGCGCTGAACGGCGAGAACCTGACGATGCGTCCGGAGAACACCGCGGCGGTCGTGCGTGCGTCGATCGAGCACAACATGCTGTACGACGGCCCGAAGCGCCTGTGGTACATCGGCCCGATGTTCCGCCACGAGCGTCCGCAGCGCGGCCGCTACCGTCAGTTCCATCAGGTCGGCGTCGAGGCGCTCGGCTTCGCGGGCCCGGATGCGGATGCGGAAATCATCATGATGTGTCAGCGCCTGTGGGACGACCTCGGGCTGACCGGCATCAAGCTCGAGATCAACTCGCTCGGCCTCGCCGAAGAGCGCGCCGCGCACCGCGTCGAGCTGATCAAGTACCTCGAGCAGTTCGCGGACGTGCTCGACGAGGACGCGAAGCGCCGTCTGTATACGAACCCGCTGCGCGTGCTCGACACGAAGAACCCCGCGCTGCAGGAGATCGCGCAGAACGCACCGAAGCTGATCGACTTCCTCGGCGACGAGTCGCGCGCGCACTTCGAAGGGCTGCAGCGTCTGCTGCTCGCGAACAACATCCCGTTCAAGATCAACCCGCGTCTCGTGCGCGGTCTCGATTACTACAATCTGACCGTGTTCGAGTGGGTGACCGACAAGCTCGGCGCGCAGGGTACGGTCGCGGCCGGCGGCCGCTACGATCCGCTGATCGAGCAGCTCGGCGGCAAGCCGACCGCCGCATGCGGCTGGGCGATGGGCATCGAGCGCATTCTCGAGCTGCTGAAGGAGGAGGATCTCGCGCCCGAGCAGGAAGGCGTCGACGTATACGTCGTGCACCAGGGCGAGACTGCGCGCGAACAGGCGTTCATTGCGGCCGAGCGTCTGCGCGACACGGGCCTCGACGTGATTTTCCACTGCAGCGCCGACGGCGCGCCGGCAAGCTTCAAGTCGCAGATGAAGCGGGCCGACGCGAGCGGCGCCGCGTTCGCGGTGATCTTCGGCGAAGAAGAGGTGGCGAACGGCACGGTGGGCGTGAAAGCGCTGCGCGGTGCGGGCCAGGAAGGGGAAAAGAACGCTCAGCAGACCGTACCGGTCGAAAGCTTGACCGAATTCCTAATCAATGCGATGGTTGCATCCGCCGAAGACGGCGACGACTGATCGCGCCGGCATTCGCTCGACAAGAAAGGCTTGAACAGGAAGGAATCGCTCGCCGATGAGTTATCACGACGAACAAGAATCGATTGAAAGTCTGAAAGCGTGGTGGGCCCGCTGGGGCAACCTCACCACGTGGATCGTGCTCGCGGCGCTGGTCGTCGCGGCCGGTTTCAACGGCTGGAACTACTGGCAGCGCCGTCAGGCCGCCGAGGCTTCCGGGTTGTACGAGCAGGTCCAGAAGGCCGCCGCCGCGAACGACAAGGCGACGATGGCCCGCGCGGCTGCCGACATGGAAGACAAGTACGGCAGCACGCCGTATGCGCAGATGGCGGCGCTCGCTGCCGCGAAGACGCTGTATGCGGCCGGCGACGCGGCAGGCGCGAAGGCGCAGCTGCAATGGGCCGCCGATCACGCCAAGGACGACGAGTACAAGCAGATCGCGAAGCTGCGTCTTGCGTCGCTGCTGCTCGACGAGAAGGCGTACGACGCAGGCCTCGCGCTGCTGTCCGGCACGCCGGTCGATGCATTCAAGGGCCTCGTGGCGGATCGCCGCGGCGACCTGCTTGTCGCGCAAGGCAAGACCGACGATGCGCGCGCCGCTTACAAGCTCGCGCTCGACGGCCTGTCGAAGGACGACCAGTCCGCGCGCCAGCTCGTGCAGTTCAAGCTCGACGCGCTCGGCGGCTGATCACGGTCCCCTCAACCTCTTAACTCTGCTTCGCTAACCGATGAATTTGCTGAAACGTTACGCTGTGCCCGTAGCCTGCGCGGCGGCTGTCCTGGCATTGGCGGCCTGCTCGTCGTCGAAGGACGCGCGCCGCGTGCCGACGCCGCTCACCGAGTTCAAGTCCGTCATGGACGTGCAACAGGTCTGGAAGGCAAGCGTCGGCAAGGGCGGCCGCTACCTGTTCTCGCCGGTAGCCGTGGGCGACGCCGTCTACGCGGCCGGCGAAAACGGTTCGGTCGAGAAGATCGACGCGAAGACGGGCCAGACGCTGTGGCGCACGAAGGTCGGTTCCGACCTGTCCGCCGGCGTCGGCAGCGACGGCAACCTGACTGCGGTCGGCGCGCTGAAGGGCGGCGTGTTCGTGCTCGGCCCCGACGGCAAACAGCTGTGGAAGACCTCCGTGCAGGGCGAGATCTTCTCGCCGCCGCTCGTGGGCAACGGCCTCGTGATCGTTCGCACGATCGACGGCCAGGTGATCGCGTTCGATGCGCAGACGGGCGAGCAGAAGTGGAACTACCGCAACCGCGCGGTGCCGCTGAACCTGCGCGTATCGGCCGGCATGACGTTCGCGGGCGACGCGGCCGTGCTGGCGGGCTTCCCCGGCGGCGGTCTCGTCGCGATCAACCTGCAGACGGGCGAGCCGTTCTGGCAGACGCCGGTGTCGTTCCCGAAGGGCGTGACCGAAGTCGAGCGTATCAACGACGTCAGCGGTCCGCCGACGCTCGTGGGCGCCGAAGCCTGCGCGGTCACGTTCCAGGGACAGCTCGGCTGCTTCGATGCGAACTCGGGTCGCCCGCTGTGGGAAAAGGCGTTCTCGAGCCGCAGCGGCCTGGCGCAGGACGATTCGGTGGTCGCCGGCGGCGACGACTGGTCGGTCGTGACGGCGTACGATGCAACGACCGGTAACCAGCTCTGGCGCAACGACCAGTTGAAGAGCCGCGACGTCGGCGTGCCGTATCTGCTCGGTCATGCCGTCGTGATGGGCGACTACAAGGGCTTCGTGCACTTCCTGTCGCGCGAGGACGGCAGCTTCATCGCACGGATGAAGACCGACGGCAGCGCGATTACGGCGGCGCCGGTCCTTGCGGGCAACACGCTCGTCGTGCAGACGAAGGACGGCGGCCTGTACGGGTTCCGTCCGCGCTGACGCGCGCGAAACATGCGCGGCCGCGGCGCGGCGGGCTTGTCCCGCGCGCCGCGGGTCGTGCGACATGAAGGCGGCCGGTGTCCCCGGCCGCTCGGTATTTGAAAGGCAGTTCGAAACGAAAGACGACGGCGTGCAACGCGCGCCCGGCGCGCGCATCCGGCGCGGCGCGAATTCGTGATATTTTCATTCAGCGCAGCCGCCCGCAGCAGCGGGCCTCCCGCTGCTGCGCATCACCGTAGAAAACACAGATGAAACCGGTCATTGCCCTCGTTGGGCGCCCCAATGTGGGGAAATCCACGCTGTTCAACCGGCTCACGCGCTCGCGCGATGCGCTGGTCGCCGACTTGCCGGGCCTGACGCGCGATCGCCATTACGGCGAAGGGCGGGTCGGCGCACGGCCGTACCTGGTCGTCGACACAGGCGGCTTCGAGCCCGTCGCGAAGGACGGCATCCTGCACGAGATGGCGCGCCAGACGCGCCAGGCCGTCGAGGAAGCCGACGTCGTCGTGTTCATCGTCGACGGCCGCAACGGCCTCGCGCCGCAGGACAAGTCGATCGCCGATTACCTGCGCAAGACCGGCCGGCCGATCTTCCTGGTCGTCAACAAGGCCGAGGGGATGAAGTACACGGCGGTCGCGACGGACTTCTACGAGCTCGGGCTCGGCGATCCGCGCGCGATTTCGGCTGCGCATGGCGACGGCGTGACCGACATGATCAACGAGGCGCTGGAAGTCGCGTACGCGGGCCAGCCGGAGGAAACGGACGAGGACGATCCGTCGCGCGGGATCAAGATCGCGATCGTCGGCCGCCCGAACGTCGGCAAGTCGACGCTCGTGAACGCGCTGATCGGCGAGGACCGCGTGATCGCGTTCGACATGCCGGGCACGACGCGCGACTCGATCTACGTCGACTTCGAACGTAACGGCAAGAAATATACGCTGATCGACACCGCGGGCCTGCGGCGTCGCGGCAAGGTGTTCGAGGCGATCGAGAAGTTCTCGGTCGTGAAGACGCTGCAGTCCATCTCGGATGCGAACGTCGTCATTCTTCTGCTGGATGCGCAGCAGGACATTTCCGACCAGGACGCGCACATTGCCGGCTTCGTCGTCGAGCAGGGTCGTGCGCTCGTGATCGGCGTCAACAAGTGGGACGGTCTCGACGATCACGCACGCGATCGCGCGAAAGCGGATTTGACCCGCAAGCTGAAATTCCTCGACTTCGCGAAGTCGCACTATATTTCGGCCGCGAAGAAGACGGGCATCGGCGCGCTGATGCGCTCGGTCGACGACGCATACGCGGCGGCCATGGCGAAGCTGCCGACGCCGAAGCTCACGCGCGCGCTGATCGAGGCCGTCGAATTCCAGCAGCCGCGCCGTCGCGGCCCGGTGCGTCCGAAGCTGCGCTACGCGCACCAGGGCGGCCAGAATCCGCCGCTGATCGTCATCCACGGTAACGCACTCGATGCCGTGACGGAAACGTACAAGCGTTACCTGGAAAACCGATTCCGCGAAACTTTCTCACTGACCGGGACTCCATTGCGCATAGAGTTCCGTTCGTCGAACAACCCGTACGCGGACAAGGGCTGAAGCACGCCCCGCAAGGCCTGGGCCGGATGGCCCGGCCCCGGGCGGGGCAGGCAAAATCGGCTATAGTGTAGCGATTGGCGCCGGATCTCTTTTTCTTCGTCGCCAATCCAGATCAACCTGCAAAAAAAGATGGAGTACGCCATGAGCAACAAAGGGCAATTGTTACAAGACCCGTTTTTGAACGCACTGCGCAAAGAGCACGTTCCCGTTTCGATCTATCTCGTCAACGGCATCAAGCTCCAAGGGAACATCGAATCGTTCGACCAGTACGTCGTGTTGCTCCGTAATACGGTGACCCAGATGGTCTACAAGCACGCCATCTCGACGGTCGTGCCGGCGCGCCCGGTGAATTTCCACCCGGACGCGGAAGCCTCGTCCTAACCTATCGCAGCGGCCGGCACCCGGTCGCCGCGAGCGACCGATGCCAGCCGCCTTATCTTGACACCCGATAATTTGATCAACGCAGCGCTCGTCGGCATCGATTTCGGCAAGACCGATTTCGAAGCCAGTCTCGAAGAACTCAGTCTTCTCGCCTCCAGTGCAGGGGCCCGTCCCGCCGTCACCCTCACGGGTCGTCGCTCCAGTCCCGATGCCAAGATGTTCATCGGCAGCGGCAAAGCCGAAGAACTGCGGCTTGCCTGCGACGCGCACAACGTCGAAATCGTCATCTTCAACCACGCACTTGCACCGGCCCAGCAGCGTAATCTGGAGCAGGCGCTTAACAGGCGCGTGGTCGATCGCACGAGCCTCATCCTCGATATCTTTGCCCAGCGCGCCCGCAGCCACGAAGGCAAGCTGCAGGTCGAGCTCGCGCAATTGCAATACCTGTCGACGCGCCTGATTCGCGCGTGGACCCACCTGGAACGGCAAAAGGGTGGTATCGGCTTGCGCGGCCCGGGTGAAACGCAGCTCGAAACCGACCGCCGGCTGATCGGCGAGCGCATCAAGATGCTGAAATCGCGACTCGACCGGCTGCGCCGGCAGCACAGCACGCAGCGGCGCCAGCGCGCACGCAGCGGCACGATGTCGGTGTCGCTCGTCGGCTATACCAACGCGGGCAAGTCGACGCTGTTCAATACGCTGACGAAAGCGCAGGCCTATGCGGCCGACCAGCTGTTCGCGACGCTCGATACGACGTCGCGGCGCGTGTATCTGGGCGACGAAGTCGGCCAGATCGTCGTGTCCGATACGGTCGGATTCATCCGCGAGTTGCCTCACCAGCTGGTTGCCGCGTTTCGCGCGACCCTCGAGGAAACGATCCATGCGGATCTGCTGCTGCACGTGGTCGATGCATCGAGCGCGGTGCGGCTCGAACAGATCGAGCAGGTCAACGGCGTGCTGCACGAGATCGGCGCGGACACGATCCGACAGGTGCTGGTGTTCAACAAGATCGACGCCGTGCCCGAGCTGGCGGCCCGTGGCGACGCGGTCGAGCGGGACGAATATGGTAATATTTCGCGCGTCTTTTTGAGCGCGCGCACCGGTCAGGGTCTTGATGCGTTGCGTGCCGCCATCGCCGAGATCGCCTCCGCGGAACACCTTTCCGGCGCGACGTTATCCGACGACGCGCTCGACGGCGTACCCGCTGAACCACACGAAGACCGCACGATTTCCGAACACGGGCGCTAACCGGTCCCGGCCGGTTCGCCGGCGTCCAATCTGGTGAACAAACTCTGGTGAACGAATACAACGAGCGGAGTACCTTGCGGCGGATGCGCGCCTTGCTGTCGATCAACGATCCCCGCTGGGGACGTAGCGAAGGCAAGGGCAACGACGGATCCCGTCCGCGTACGAACGAATCGAAGCGTCCGCCCGGCGGCGACGGTGACGGCCCGCCCGATCTCGACGAGATGTGGCGCAACTTCAACCGGCGTCTGAGCGGCCTGTTTGGCGGCAAGGGCGGCAACGGCTTCCGGCCCGACAACGGCCGGGCCGCGCGTGTCGGCGTCGGCATCGTGATCGGCGTGCTGGTCGCGGTCTATGCGGGCAGCGGGCTGTTCGTCGTGCAGGACGGCCAGACGGGTGTGGTGCTGCAACTCGGCAAGCTGTCGGGCACCGTCGGCCAGGGCGTGCACTGGCGCGCGCCGTATCCGTTCGCGTCGCACGAGATCGTCGATACGTCGCAGGTCCGTTCGATCGAGATCGGCCGCAACAACGTCGTGCGCCTCGCGAACGTCAAGGAAGCGGCAATGCTCACGCGCGATGCCGACATCGTCGACGTGCGCTTCGTCGTCCAGTACCGGATTCGTTCCGCAACCGATTACCTGTTCCGCAGCGTCGATCCCGAGCGCAGCGTGTCGCAGGCCGCGCAGGCCGCGGTGCGCGCGATCGTCGGCACGCGTAGTGCCGCCGACATGCTGAACCAGGATCGCGACGCGCTGCGCGAGCAGCTTTCGACCGCGATCCAGCGCGATCTCGACCGCTACCAGACCGGGCTTGAAGTCACGGCCGTCACGATGCAAAGCGTCGCGGCGCCGGAGCAGACGCAGGCCGCGTATGCGGAAGTGGCGAAGGCGCGCGACGAGCGCGAAGCCGCGAAGCGTGCCGCACAGGCTTACGCGAGCGACCTGCTGCCGAAGGCGCAGGGCGATGCCGCGAAACTCGTCGACGAAGCGAAGACATATGCCGATCGCGTGGTGACGGAGGCCGAAGGCGACGCCGACCGGTTCAAGCAGGCCTATGCGCAGTATTCGAAGGCGCCCGCGGTGATTCGCGAGCGGATGTACCTCGAGACGATGCAGGAAATCTATTCGAACACGACGAAGGTGTTCGTCGGCAACAAGGGCGGCAACAGCGTCGTGTATCTGCCGCTCGACAAGATCGTCGAGCAGGGGCGACAAAACGCCGCGGCGTCCGCAGGCGCATCCACGCCCGACGCGGCCTCGGCGTCGGCACCGGCCGACGGCACGGCGAGTGCGCCGGCCAGCGCGGCTTCGGCCGCCGCCGCGCCGGCAGCGGGCAGCGACGTGCTGCGGTCGCGCGAAGCGTTCCGCAGCCGCTCGCGCGAAGACGATCTGAAGTAACGGAGAGCGCAGAACATGAACCGAATCATTGCGCTCGTCGTCGCAATCGTGATCGTTGCCTTCGCGGCATCGTCGACGGTCCTGACCGTCGATCCGCGCCATGCGGCCGTGCTGTCGGGCCGTGACGGCGCGCAGCCCGAACTCGCGGGCCCCGGCATTCACTTCAAGCTGCCGCCGCCGCTGCAGACGGCGACGCTGATCGATACGCGCCTGCAGTCGCTCGAGTCGTCGGACCCGCTGCAGCTCGCGACGCAGGACAAGCACGACCTGCTCGTCGCGTACGCGGTCAAATACCGGATCAGCGATCCGATGAAGTATTTCACGGCATCCAGCGGCGATCCGGCGGCCGCCAACGAACGTCTGGCCGGTGCGCTGAAGAGTGCGCTGGGCGACGCATTCGGCAAGCGCGCGCTCGACGACGCGCTCGGCGGCCAGCGCGAGATCGCCGATGCGGCGCGCGATGCGGTGCGGGAGAAGGCGTCCGGCTTCGGCATCGACGTGGTCGACGTCCAGCTCACGCGTGTCGATCTGCCGGCCGCGCAAACGGACGCCGTCTATCAGCGGATGATTACCGCGCTGCGCGACCAGGCCGCCCAGGTGCGTGCCGAGGGCGCTGCCGACGTCGAACAGATCAAGGCCGATGCGGAACGCGAACAGCAGGCCGTGCTCGCGAATGCGTACAAGTCCGCGCAGACGATCAAGGGCGAGGGCGACGCGAAGGCCGCGACGATCGCCGCCGATGCGTTCGGCCGCGACCCGCAGTTCTACCAGTTCTACGCGAGCCTGCAGGCTTACCGGAATACCTTCAAGCGCAACGACATCATCGTCGTCGATCCCGACAGCGAGTTCTTCCGTTTCATGCGCAGCCCGACGGGCGGTGCCGCACCGGCGGCACCCGCTCCCCGCAAACACTGACTTGGGGCGCCGCGACGAGCGGCGCCGTCGCTCGCATGGATCTGGCTGGCTCGTTGTTGCTCGCGGTAGCACTGATGCTGATCATCGAGGGGGCGTTCCCCTTCGTATTTCCCGTCGCCTGGCGCGACACGTTTCGTAGAATAGCGGAGCGGCCGCCGCATCATATCCGGATCGGCGGGCTCATCGTGATGGCGCTCGGGCTCGTCCTGCTGCTGCTCGCCACCTGACCCGGACGGCGCATCCGCCGTTCGTTCCGCCCGATTCCGATTTCCGATTCATTTCGCGGCGCGCGTGTCGCGCCCTGTTTCCCGTCGTAGGACCGTACCGATGTCGACCTGGTTACTTCCCGAGAATATCGCCGACGTGCTGCCGTCGGAAGCGCGCAAGATCGAGGAGCTGCGTCGCAGGCTGCTCGACCGCTTCCGTTCGTACGGCTACGAAATGGTGATGCCGCCGCTGCTCGAATATCTCGAGTCGCTGCTGACGAGCGGCGGCGCCGACCTGCGCCTGCGCACCTTCAAGCTGGTCGACCAGCTGTCGGGCCGCACGCTCGGCTTGCGCGCGGACATCACGCCGCAGGTCGCGCGCATCGACGCGCACCTGCTGAATCGCCAGGGCGTGACGCGCCTCTGCTATGCGGGCCACGTGATGCATACGCGTCCGCGCGGCCTGCACGCGACGCGCGAACAGATCCAGATCGGCGCCGAAATCTACGGCCATGCGGGGCTGGAAGCCGATCTCGAGATTCAGCAACTGATGCTCGAGGCGTTGCATCTCGCGGGTCTGTCGCGGATCCGCCTGGATCTGTGCCACGCTGGCGTGCTCGCGGCACTGCTCGCGCGTGACGCACAGGCGGCCGCGCGCGGCGAGGAACTGCACGACGCGCTGTCGGGCAAGGACGTGCCGCTGCTGAACGAATTGACGGACGATCTGGGCGCCGACACACGCGCGGCACTGCGCGCACTGCCGGATCTGTACGGCGACGCGAGCGTGCTCGACGAGGCGCGCTCGCGCCTGCCGGTGCTGCCCGAAATCACGCGCGCGCTCGACGATCTCGCGCAGCTCGCGGCGCAGGCCAAGGGCGTCGAAGTGGCGATCGATCTTGCCGACCTGCGCGGCTACGCGTACTACAGCGGCGCGATGTTTACGGCCTACGTCGACGGCGTGCCGAACGCGATCGCGCGCGGCGGCCGCTACGACAACGTCGGCCAGGCATACGGCCGGGCCCGTCCCGCGACGGGCCTGTCGCTTGACCTGCGCGAGCTCGCGCGGATCTCGCCGGTCGAGGCGCGCGGCGCCGCGATCCTCGCGCCCTGGGTGCACGACGACGCGCTGCGCGCGGCCGTCGCGGCGCTGCGCGATGCGGGCGAGGTCGTGATCCAGGCATTGCCGGGGCACGATCATGTGCTCGACGAATTCGCGTGCGACCGTTCGCTCGTCGAACGCAACGGCGCGTGGGTGGTCGAGCCCCGTTAAACAGGCGTTCGCGGGCTGTCGTTCGGCGTGCATATCGTTGAAGCGAAACGGAAAAATTCGGAATCGCCCGCGAACATAGGTAGAATACGTTTTTAACCAGCTAACGAATCAACATGTCTGCCAGCGCAGTGAACGTGACTCCCGGGCGCAATGTCGTCGTCGTGGGAACGCAATGGGGTGATGAAGGCAAGGGCAAGATCGTCGACTGGCTGACGGACCACGCTCAGGGCGTCGTGCGTTTCCAGGGCGGTCACAACGCCGGCCACACCCTCATCATCGGTGGCAAGAAAACCATCTTGCGCCTCATTCCGTCGGGCATCATGCGTGAAGGCGTCGCCTGCTACATCGGCAACGGCGTCGTCCTGTCCCCCGAGGCACTGTTCAAGGAAATCGGCGAGCTGGAAGAGGCCGGCGTGAACGTGCGCGACCGCCTGTTCATTTCCGAAGCAACGACGCTGATCCTGCCGTACCACATCGCGATCGACCAGGCGCGCGAAGCGCGCAAGGGCGCGGGCAAGATCGGTACGACCGGCCGCGGCATCGGCCCCGCGTACGAAGACAAGGTCGGCCGCCGCGCGCTGCGCGTGCAGGATCTGTTCGACGCGAAGACCTTCGCCGATCGCCTGCGCGAAAACCTCGATTTCCACAACTTCGTGCTGACCCAGTACCTGGGCGCCGCGGCCGTCGATTTCCAGGCCACGCTCGACACGATGCTCGGCTATGCCGATCGCCTGAAGCCGATGGTGGCCGACGTGTCGCGCCGTCTGTACGACGCGAACAACGCCGGTCAGAACCTGCTGTTCGAAGGCGCGCAAGGCACGCTGCTCGACATCGACCACGGCACCTATCCGTTCGTCACGTCGAGCAACTGCGTCGCGGGTGCGGCCTCGGCCGGCGCCGGCGTCGGTCCGCAAAAGCTGAATTACATCCTCGGCATCACGAAGGCGTACTGCACGCGCGTCGGCTCGGGCCCGTTCCCGAGCGAACTGTACGATGCGGACAATCCGCAGCGTCAGGACCAGGTCGGCGTCACGCTGGCGAACGTCGGCAAGGAATTCGGCTCGGTGACCGGCCGTCCGCGCCGTACGGGCTGGCTCGACGCAGCCGCGCTGCGCCGCTCGATCCAGATCAACGGCGTGTCGGGCCTGTGCATGACGAAGCTCGACGTGCTCGACGGTCTCGATGAAGTGAAGCTGTGCGTCGGCTACAAGATCGACGGCAAGGACGCCGACATCCTGCCGCGCGGCGCAGCCGACGTGGCGCGTTGCGAGCCGGTGTACGAAACGTTCGCCGGCTGGAAGGAAAGCACCGTCGGCATCAAGACGTGGGACGCGCTGCCGGCGAATGCGCAGGCATACCTGGCCCGTGTCCAGGAAGTGGCTGGCGTGCCGGTGGACATGGTGTCGACCGGCCCGGACCGCGACGAAACGATCCTGCTCCGCCATCCGTTCAAGGTTTAATTTTCAGCATGACGCAGCAAATCACGATGACAGCGGCAGACTTGATGACTGATCCGCGCAACGACGACAAGAATCTGTGGGTGGGCTGGGACGAATACCATCGTCTGATCGAACTGCTCGCGCTCCAGGTGCATGCTTCGGGCTGGAAGTTCGACCAGATCCTGTGCCTCGCGCGCGGCGGTCTGCGCGTCGGCGACCAGCTGTCGCGGATCTATGACGTTCCGCTGGCGATCCTCGCGACGAGTTCGTACCGCGAAGCGGCCGGTACCGAGCAGGGCGAGCTGGACATCGCGCAGTACATCACGATGACGCGCGGCAACCTCGCGGGCAACGTGCTGCTGGTCGACGATCTGGTCGATTCGGGCGTCACGCTCGCGCGGGTGCAGGAGCACCTGAAGGAGCGTTATCCGTCCGTCACGGCCGTGCGTTCGGCCGTGCTCTGGTACAAGGGTTGCTCGAAGGTCAAGCCCGACTATCACACGCAGTATCTGCCGACGAATCCGTGGATTCATCAGCCGTTCGAGGAGTGGGACACGGTTCGTCCGCACAATCTCGAGGCGTGGATCAAGCGCGGTCGCGCGCAGCGCGACGGTTCAGGCGCGTAAGCGGCCGGCCGATCGAAGGAAAGCCTTGTACGGCGCCGCTTGCGGCGCCGTTTTTCATTGGCGGACCGGATGTGTCCGCGCGACAATCGGCATGCGCGGTAGGCAGACGGCGCGGCCCCGGCTATGATGGCAGCCCTGCCACAGCTCGTGCCGTATTGCATGCGCAGCGTAAGGTCACGTGGTTTCAGGGCAACAGCGCAGGGCGGCGTTTCACGGGGGCGCGAGTAGAATAGCGCTCG
The DNA here is from genome assembly GCF_003366075.1 of Burkholderia sp. IDO3. Classification (NCBI taxonomy): domain Bacteria; kingdom Pseudomonadati; phylum Pseudomonadota; class Betaproteobacteria; order Burkholderiales; family Burkholderiaceae; genus Burkholderia; species Burkholderia sp. IDO3. The sequence continues at coordinate 1,982,203 of NZ_CP028963.1, read as the reverse complement.
TTTTGTCCGAATCGGACCCGATTATTACGCTTCATATGAACGACACGATCCAGGCGACCGACGCGGCCCACGCGAATTCGACACACCAACATTCGATGCGGGCGCTTGCGATAGCAGCCATCGGCGTCGTGTTCGGCGATATCGGCACGAGCCCGCTGTATTCGCTGAAGGAGGCGTTCAGCCCCGCACACGGCATTCCGCTCACCGAGAGCTCGATCCTCGGCGTGATCTCGCTGCTGTTCTGGGCGATCATCCTCGTGGTCGGCGTCAAGTACCTGCTGTTCGTGATGCGGGCCGACAACAACGGCGAGGGCGGCGTGCTCGCGCTGATGGCGCTGTCGCTGCGGCCGCTCGATTCGAAAACCCGCGTCGCGGGCGCGCTGATGGCGCTCGGGATATTCGGCGCGTGCATGTTCTACGGCGACGCGGTGATCACGCCGGCGATTTCCGTGATGTCAGCGGTCGAAGGTCTCGAGATCGCGACACCGCACCTGTCCCATCTCGTGCTGCCGATCACGATCGTGATCCTGATCGCGCTGTTCTGGATCCAGCGTCACGGCACCGCGATGGTCGGCAAGCTGTTCGGCCCGATCATGGTGCTGTGGTTCATCGCGATCGCGGCACTCGGCGTGTATCACATCCTGCGCGTGCCGGGCATCATCGCGGCAATCAACCCGTATTACGCTGCGTCGTTCATGTCGGAGCACCTGCTGCAGGCGTACGTCGTGCTGGGCTCCGTGGTGCTGGTGCTGACCGGTGCGGAAGCGCTCTACGCGGACATGGGCCACTTCGGCGCGAAGCCGATCCGCCTGGCCGCGTACGGGCTCGTGATGCCGTCGCTCGTGCTGAACTACTTCGGCCAGGGCGCGCTGCTGATCCAGAATCCGAAGGCGATCGAAAACCCGTTCTTCCTGCTCGCGCCGGACTGGGCGCTGCTGCCGCTCGTCGTGCTGTCGACGGTGGCAACCGTGATCGCGTCGCAGGCGGTGATCTCGGGCGCGTATTCGCTGACGTCGCAGGCGATCCAGCTCGGCTACGTGCCGCGCATGAAGGTGCTGCACACGTCCGAACTGGCGATCGGCCAGATCTACGTGCCGGTCGTGAACTGGCTGCTGCTGTTCGTGATCCTCTGCATCGTGGTCGGCTTCAAGAGTTCCGACAACCTCGCGGCCGCGTACGGTATCGCGGTGACCGCGACGATGGTGATCACGACCGTGCTGGCGTGCGTCGTGATGGTGAAGGTGTGGAACTGGAACCGGCTGCTGGTCGGCGCGATCATCGCGGTGTTCCTCGCGATCGACCTCGGCTTCTTCGGCGCGAACCTGCTGAAGGTTGCGCAGGGCGGCTGGCTGCCGCTCGGCATCGGCGCGCTGCTGTTCTTCCTGCTGATGACCTGGTACAAGGGGCGGCACATCGTCAAGGAACGCACGGCGGCCGACGGTATTCCGCTCGAGCCGTTCCTGCAAGGGCTGCTCGCGCATCCGCCGCACCGCGTGTCGGGCACCGCGATCTACCTGACCGGCAACGACACGCTCGTGCCCGTGAGCCTGCTGCACAACCTGAAGCACAACAAGGTGCTGCACGAGCGGACCATTTTCCTGACGTTCGTCACGCGCGACATTCCTTACGTGCGCGACGACAAGCGCCTGAGTTCGCGCGATGCGAGCGGCGGCCTCTACATCGTCAAGGCGCAGTACGGCTTCAACGAGACACCGGACGTGAAGGCGGTGCTCGAGGAGTTCGGCCGCACGCACGACATGACGTTCGAGTTGATGGACACGTCGTTCTTCCTCGCGCGCGAGACGGTCGTGCCGACGCATCTGCCGGGCATGTCGATCTGGCGCGAGCGCGTGTTCGCGTGGATGCACCAGAACGCGGCGAAGCCGACCGACTTCTTCTCGATTCCGGCGAACCGCGTCGTCGAGCTCGGTACCAAGATCGAGATCTGAACACCGCGTGCGGGCCCCGCATGCGGCCCATGCCGATCCGGTCGCGTGCTTACCGTTCGAACCATGAAAAAGCCCGCCATTCGGCGGGCTTTTTGTCGTCGGTCGACAGCGTTCGCGTGCTCAGCGCTTGAGCTTCGCGAATGCCGCGGCCATGGCGCCGGCCGGTTCCGGCTCGCGCGAGCGCTGCGGGCGTGCCGCGCCGCGGCCGGCGTTGCCGCGATCCTGGCCGCCGCGCGGCGCCATGCCGGGTGCCGCCGCTTCGTCGTCGAGGCGCATCGTCAGCGCAATGCGCTGGCGCTTCACGTCGACGTCGATCACCTTGACCTTGACGACCTGGCCCGCCTTCACGACTTCGTGCGGATCCTTGATGAACTTCGTCGACATCGCGGACACGTGGACGAGGCCGTCCTGGTGCACGCCGATGTCCACGAACGCGCCGAATGCGGCGACGTTCGTCACGACCCCTTCGAGCAGCATGCCGGGCATCAGGTCGGAGACCTTCTCGACGCCGTCGCGGAACGTTGCGGTCTTGAATTCCGGACGCGGGTCGCGGCCCGGCTTCTCCAGTTCGGACAGAATGTCGCGCACGGTCGGCAGGCCGAAACGTTCGTCAACGAATTCTGCCGGCGACAGGCCGGACAGCGAGTCGCGGCTGCCGAGCACGTCGTCGATCCGCTTGCTGATCTTCGCGAGGATCCGCTGGACGACCGGATAGGCTTCCGGGTGCACCGACGAGCGATCGAGCGGGTTCTCGCCGCCGTTGATGCGCAGGAAGCCGGCCGCCTGTTCGAAGGTCTTGTCGCCGAGCCGCGGCACCTTGCGCAGGTGTTCGCGCGACGGGAACGGGCCGTTCGCGTCGCGGTAGTCGACGATGTTGCGCGCGAGCGTCGCGTTCAGGCCCGATACGCGGGCGAGCAGCGCGACCGACGCGGTGTTCGCGTCGACGCCGACCGCGTTCACGCAATCCTCGACCACCGCGTCGAGCGAGCGGGCGAGTTCACGCTGGTTCACATCGTGCTGGTACTGGCCGACGCCGATCGCTTTCGGCTCGATCTTCACGAGTTCGGCGAGCGGATCCTGCAGGCGGCGGGCGATCGACACGGCGCCACGCAGCGACACGTCCATTTCCGGGAATTCCTTCGCAGCGAGTTCGGACGCCGAGTAGACCGATGCGCCGGCTTCCGACACGACAATCTTCTGCAGTCGCAGTTCGGGGTGCTTCGCGATCAGTTCGCTCGCGAGCTTGTCGGTTTCGCGCGACGCGGTGCCGTTGCCGATGCTGATCAGCTCGGCCTGCGTCTGCGCGGCGATGCGCGCGAGCTTCGCGAGCGAGCCGTCCCAGTCGCGGCGCGGTTCGTGCGGGTAGATCGTGTCGGTGGCGAGCACTTTGCCGGTGCGGTCGACGACGGCGACCTTCACGCCGGTGCGCAGGCCGGGGTCGAGACCGATCACGGCCTTCGGGCCGGCCGGCGCGGCCAGCAGCAGATCCTTCAGGTTGCGTGCGAACACGCGGATCGCTTCGGCTTCGGCCGTTTCACGCAGTTGCGTGAGCAGTTCGTTCTCGATGTGCGGCTGCACCTTCACGCGCCAGCACCAGCGGCACACGTCGGACAGCCACTTGTCGGCCGGGCGGCCCTGGTTCGCGATCCCGACATGGCGCGCGATCATCGCTTCGCCGGGGTGCGGCACCTGCGCGTCGAGCTCTTCGCCGAGGCCGAGCTTGACGGTCAGCACGCCGGCGTTGCGGCCGCGGAACAGCGCGAGCGCGCGGTGCGACGGCACGGTCCGGATCGTTTCCGCGTAATCGTAGTAGTCGCGGAACTTCTCGCCTTCCTCGTTTTCCTTGCCTTCGACGACCGCCGACGACACGACGCCCTGGCTGTGCAGGTAGTCGCGCAGCTTGCCGAGCAGCTCGGCGGTTTCGCCGAATTGCTCGGACAGGATGTCGCGCGCGCCGTCGAGCGCGGCCTTCACGTCGGCAACGCCCTTGTCAGCGTCGACGTAGGCGGCGGCCTCCGTCTGCGGGTCGAGCAGCGGGTTTGCGAGCAGCGCCTGCGCGAGCGGCTCCAGGCCGGCTTCGCGGGCGATCTGCGCGCGCGTGCGGCGCTTCGGCTTGTACGGCAGATAAAGGTCTTCGAGCACCTGCTTGCTGTCGGCCGCGCCGATCGCGGCGCGCAGCTCGTCGGTCAGCTTGCCTTGCTCGTCGATGCTCGACAGGATCGTCGCGCGGCGATCCTCGAGCTCGCGCAGATACAGGAGGCGTTCCTCGAGCTGGCGCAGCTGCGTGTCGTCCAGGTTGCCGGTCACTTCCTTGCGGTACCGGGCAATGAACGGAACGGTCGAGCCTTCGTCGAGGAGTTGCACGGCCGCCGCGACCTGGCGCGGCTGGACGGACAGTTCGGTGGCGATGCGCTGTACGATCTTGAGTGCTACGGTTTCCGTCATGTCGTGGATGATCTGCCTGCTGAAATCGCGGCGCGGGCCGGCAGGCCGCGCGGCGGGCTGCGTGACGGGCCCGCCGGACCAGATGCCGCGGGTGAGTGAAGCGGGGCATTTTGCCATAAATGGCGGAGCCTCCAGCCGGGGGTGATAGAATTTGACACATGTCCCGCAGCTTTCCTACGACGTTGCCAACTTCCCGCATTTCTCTCGTCGCGCTCGGCGCAGCGCTCGTCGCGGCTTTGTCCGCAGGGCCTTGCGCCGCGTACGCGCAGGCATCGGGCGCAGTCGCGCCGGATGCCGCCACAGCCGCGCCCGTAGCGGCTTCCGCCACGCAGGATTTTGACTCCCGTCAAAAAGTGCTCAATCAACGTTCCGCGGAAAACGATTATCGTTATGCGGTGGCGGAGCACGATTGCTACAGCAAGTTCTTCGTCAATCACTGTCTCGGCAATGCGCGCGACCAGATGCGCGAGGAGCGGGCGAGCATTCGCCAGGAGCAACTCGCGCTCGACGACGAGCAGCGCGCGGTCCGTGCGCAGCAGCGTGACCAGCAGCAGGCGCTGAAGCAGGCGCAGAATGCGGCGGAAGCGCCGCAGCGGGCGGCGACCGACGCGGCGAACGCGGCTGCGTTCCGCGACAAGCAGGAGCAGAATGCACTGAAGCAGGCGCAACGCGGCGCGGAAGGGCCGCAGCATGCCGCGAACAAGCAGGCATACGACCAGAAGCAGGCGGATTTCCAGCGCAAGCTCGACCAGGCGCACCAGCAGGCCGCGCAGAAGGCGCAGGAGCGGGCGGACAACACCGCGCGCTACCAGCAGAAGCAGCAGGAAGCCGCACAGCACAAGGCCGATATCGAACGGCGTCAGCAGGAAGCGGCCGAAAAGGCCAAGCAGCAGCAACAGCAGGGGCAGTAACGTGTTGGATTGAACCGGAATCAGTCTCGAGCGTGTCGGCACGCCAGTCGGCGCGCTGCTTCGATGAGGAGGCAAGTATGCAAAACCGTCACACGGAACAGCAGCAGGAATTGCATAACCGTTTGGCTGCATTGCAGGAGCAGCACCAGCAGCTCGCTCGGGAGATCGAGCTGAAAGAAGGGCACTCCGACATCGACGACGTCACGCTGCACCGGCTGAAGAAGGAAAAGCTGGCTGCCAAGGACAAAATCATTTTGCTGCAATCGCAGCTGGAACCGGATAAGCGCGCTTGAGCGCGGCCTGGCGAGCGCCGGCGCCGCCCGGGCGCTGGACACAGGAACGCTTGCCTTGAATTCACCGCTTGAAGCCACCCCCGATGCCCGGCGTGACGCGTCGTCCGCCGGGCGCGTTCGTGCGCCCGAAGGCACCTTTGAGCTGAGCCGCAAGCGTGTCGACGAGCTCGACACGATCTTCGGCGAAGGCGGGCTGCTTGCGCGTGCGCTCGACGGATATCACCCGCGCCTGTCGCAGATCGAAATGGCGCGCGCTGTCGCGTCCGCGATGGAGGCGTCCGCGCGCCGGATGCCCGAGCCGGAGATTTTCGAGACCCGCAAGCGGCCGGCACGCCGGCTCGGCGACGGCGACAAGGCGGCCGAAGCGGCCGCGGACGGCGTGGTCGCGGCCGAGTCCGACAGCGACAGCGGCGACAACACGCTGATCGTCGAAGCCGGCACCGGTACGGGCAAGACCTACGCGTATCTGGTGCCCGCGATGCTGTGGGGCGGCAAGGTGATCGTGTCGACCGGCACGAAGCACCTGCAGGATCAGCTCTTTCAGCGCGACATCCCGACGGTGCGCAACGCGCTCGCGGTGCCGGTGACGGTCGCGATGCTCAAGGGCCGCTCGAACTACCTGTGCCATTACTACCTGCAGCGCACGGCCGACAACGGTCGCCTGCCGTCGCGACAGGACACCGCGTATCTGCAGGAAATCGTCCGTTTCGCGAAAGTCACCAAGAGCGGCGACAAGGCCGAACTCGCGAGCGTGCCGGAGACGGCGCCCGTGTGGGCGATGGTCACGTCGACGCGCGACAACTGCCTCGGCCAGGAGTGCCCGCACTACAAGGAATGCTTCGTGATGCAGGCGCGACGCGAGGCGCAGCAGGCCGACATCGTCGTCGTCAACCATCACCTGTTTTTCGCGGACATCATGCTGCGCGACACGGGGATGGCCGAACTGCTGCCGAACGCGAACACGGTGATCTTCGACGAAGCGCATCAGTTGCCGGAGACCGCGACGCTGTTCTTCGGCGAGACGCTGTCGACCACGCAGATCCTCGAACTCGCGCGCGACACGGTGGCCGAAGGCCTCGGTCATGCGCGCGATGCGGTCGAGTGGGTGAAGCTCGGCGGCGATCTCGAGCGTGCGGCGCGCGACCTGCGCCTCGCATTCGCGAACGACCAGATCGTGCGCATGTCGCTCGCGCAGCTCGGCGACGATCATCCGATGTTCGGCGCGCTGGACGCGCTCGAGACGGCGCTCGATGCGCTCGCATCGGCGCTTGCGAGCCAGGCGGAGCGGGCGGAATCGCTCGGTGCGTGCTTGCGGCGCGCCCGCGAGCTGCAGGATCTGCTGGCCGGCTGGGTGACGCCTGGCGCGGCGGAAGCGGCGGCGAAGGCCGACGCTGCGGCAGCCGGCGACAAGGCAGCCACTGATGGCGACCCGAACGAGAAGGTGCGCTGGGTCGAAGTGTTCGCGCATACCGTGCAGCTGCACGAAACGCCGCTGTCGGTCGCGCCGATTTTCGCGAAGCAGCGCGCCGGCGTGCCGCGTGCATGGGTCTTCACGTCGGCGACGCTGTCGGTGCGCGGTGACTTCACGCACTACGCGGCGCAGATGGGCCTCAGTTCGCGGCGCTCGATGACGCTCGCGAGCCCGTTCGACTATCAGACGCAGGGCCTGCTGTACGTGCCGCGCAACCTGCCGCAGCCGTCGTCGCCGGCATTTACCGATGCGGTGTTCGACGCCGCGCTGCCGGCGATCGAGGCGTCGGGCGGCGGCGTGTTCATGCTGTGCACGACGCTGCGCGCGGTTGACCGGATCGCGTCGAAGCTGCGCGACGTGATCGAATCGCGCGGCTGGAATACGCCGCTTCTCGTGCAGGGCGATGCGAGCCGTACCGAGCTGCTCGATCGCTTCCGTTCGTACGGGAATGCGATCCTCGTCGGCAGCCAGAGCTTCTGGGAAGGCGTCGACGTGCGCGGCGACGCGCTGTCGCTCGTCGTGATCGACAAGCTGCCGTTCGCGCCGCCCGACGATCCGGTGCTGGCGGCGCGGCTCGATGCGCTCACCAAGAAGGGCCTGAGCCCGTTCGCGGTTCACCAGTTGCCGCAGGCCGTGATCACGCTGAAGCAGGGCGCGGGGCGCCTGATTCGTGCGGAGACGGATCGCGGCGTGCTGATGATCTGCGACACGCGGCTCGTCGACAAGCCATACGGCAGGCGGATCTGGCAGAGCCTGCCGCCGTTCAAGCGCACTCGCGAGATCGCGGTCGTGCAGGACTTCTTCGACGAGCATCGCGCGCAAGAGCGCGCGTGAGCGCATGCCGCGTGTGCTTGTCCGGCACGCGGCGCCAATAAAAAACCCGGCTCGATGGCCGGGTTTTTTTATCTGCCGCGGATGGGGCTCAGAACTGCCACCACGACTTCTTCGCGCCGGGGCGCGAATGGCCGGTGATGTACGGGCTGTCCGGGAACGTACCGGCGAGCACGCGCTTCGTGTCATCGGCGAGTTGCGGCTGGTTCAGCTTGCCGTACGACAGGATCATGATGTGCAGCGCGTCCTCGATGGCCGGCGCGCCCTTGTAGTCCTTGATCGCGAGCTGCGCGCGGTTGATCGCCGCCACGTAGGCGCCGCGCCGATAGTAGTAGTCGGCCGCGTGCACTTCGTGCGATGCGAGCGCGTTGACGATGTAGCGCATCCGGGCCGCGGCGTCGGGTGCGTACTTGCTCTTCGGGTAGCGGTCGACGACGACCTTGAACGCATCGTACGATTCGCGCAGTGCCTGCGGATCGCGCTCGCTCATGTCCTGGCCGGAGAAGCGGCCGAACAGGCCCAGATCGTCGTTGAAGTGGATCATCCCCTTCAGGTAGTACGCATACGGGATGTCCGGATGATCCGGGTGGAGCTGAATGAAGCGGTCGACGGCCTGGTCGGCGGCTGCCGCTTCGTTGTCCTTCCAGTTGCAGTACGCGACGTTGATCTGCGCCTGTTGCGCGAAATGGCCGAACGGATCGCGACCTTGCAGCGATTCGAAGTATTTCGCGCACTTGCCCCAGTCGCCGCCGGACAGTGCGTCCTGGGCCTCTGAGTATAATTTGTTGTTCGACCAGGTAGCCGTCTCGTCCTGCTTCTGCGGCAAGCCGTGGCAGCCGGCGATGAGGGCCGCGGCCGCTACCGCCGCAGCTCGGGCGGCGACGGTCTTGGCCGTACGTTTGGTCGAATTCATCATGCTCGCATGTCCTAGCTTCAAGTCTCGGTGACCCAGTCTAAATGACCCGTTCAAGTTCGCAGAATGCCCCGCGGGGCAAGCCAAATCGCGAAGATTATAGCCCAAGCGATCGGCCCGCCGACGCTGCGTCGGGGGATTCCCCCGATGACGATCTGGCTGCAGGCGCGATGCAGCCGCCTGTCGTGCCTTCCGCGGCGGCCGATGAGGCGCCGCGCATCGTCGAAGTGCCGCTGTCGCTCGCGGGCGAACGGCTCGACAAGGCGCTCGCCCAGCTGTTCCCCGAATTCTCCCGCAGCCGCCTGCAGAGCTGGATCGAGGCGCAGCGCGTGCTGGTCGACGGCGCGCCGGCGAAGATCCGCCAGCCGGTGCCGCTCGGCGCGAAGATCGAGCTCGTGCCCGACCTGCTGCCGGAGCAGCTGGCGTTTACGCCGGAGCCCGTGCCGCTCGACGTGATCTATGAGGACGACGCGCTCGTCGTCATCAACAAGCCGGCCGGGCTCGTCGTCCATCCGGCCGCCGGCAACTGGAGCGGCACGATCCTCAACGGCCTGCTGCATCGCTACGGCGACGCCGCGGCCGGCCTGCCGCGCGCGGGGATCGTCCACCGGCTCGACAAGGAGACGTCGGGCCTGATGGTGGTCGCACGCACGCTCGCCGCGCAGACCGACCTCGTGCGCCAGCTGCAGGCGCGCACGGTGAAGCGCCGCTATTTCGCGCTCGTCTGGGGGGCGATGCCCGAAGACGGCACGATCGACGCACCGATCGGCCGCGATCCGCGCGAGCGCACGCGCATGGCCGTCGTCACGGGCGCGTCGGGCAAGCCGGCGCGCACGCATTTCCGTACGGTTGACACATGCATGTGGCAACGTCAGCCGGTGTCCGCGATCCAGTGCGATCTCGAAACCGGCCGCACGCATCAGATCCGTGTGCACTGCTCGCACGTCGGGCACCCGCTGCTCGGCGATCCGGTGTACGGACGCGCGCGCGGCAAGCGCTCGGTCGCGCCGCTGCCGGACGGATTCGCGCGGCAGGCGCTGCATGCATGGCGGCTCGGCCTCGTGCATCCGGTCACGGGCAGGACGATGCAGTGGCGCTGCCCGTTGCCGGACGACATGAACGCGCTCGTCGCCGCGCTCGGATTCGGACAGGGCGACGAGGATTTCGACGATGAAGGCGCCTACGACGATGGCGATTTCGGCGGCGACTACGAGGACCACGACGACGCGTCGTATCCGGATGACGATGATGAGGAGTGAGTGCCGATGACGAACCTTGCGCCGTTGACATGGCAGGACTGCGTACGGCCCGACTGGCAGGTGTCGCCGCGCGTGCGCGCGCTGATCACGACGCGCGACGGCGGGGTCAGCGAAGGCCCGTACGGCCGCTGGCAGGACGGCGCCGAACGGCCGGGCGGCATGAATCTCGGCCTGCATACCGGTGACGATCCGGCGCATGTCGCCGCGAACCGCGCACGCCTGCTTGCGCTGGCAGGGCAGTCGAGCGCGGCATGGCTCGAGCAGGTTCATGGCGCGCAGATCGTGCGCGCGGACGAGGTGATCGATGCCGCGCCCGGTGCTGCTGCGCCCATGCAGGCCGACGCGAGCGTCACGGCGCGTGCGAATGCCGTGTGCGTCGTGATGGTCGCGGATTGCCTGCCGGTGCTGCTGTGCGATGCGCAGGGGCGCGCGGTCGGCGCCGCGCATGCGGGCTGGCGCGGGCTCGCGGCCGGTATCGTCGAGCAGACCGCGGCACGCGTCGCGGCGCTCGCCGGCGGCGCGACGAATGAACTCCATGCATACCTCGGGCCGGCGATCGGCCCGCAGGCGTTCGAAGTCGGCGCGGACGTACGCGATGCGTTTCTCGACACGGCTCCGCTGTCGGAGCATGATGACACACGGCAAGCGTTCGCCGCGATCGACGGCGCACCCGGCAAGTTTCTCGCCGATCTCTATGCGCTTGCACGCCTGCGCCTCGTTCGCGCGGGCGTCGCGCACATGAGCGGCGGGGCCGCCTGCACGGTCGCCGAACACGCGCGTTTCTATTCGTACCGGCGCGACCGTGTGACCGGCCGCATGGCCGCGGCGATCTGGCTGGCCGACTGATCGACTGATTGCGCGCGCTTTATTGCGCCGCGCAATCGCTTTATCTCGATATTGGCGCGGCAATGCGGCGTGGTATGGGCAATCGAATGAATAATCGCGAAGTCAAGTCGGTCAATATGTTTTATGTTTTGCCGGAAGCCTTGTCCCGCTTGTTGCGCACCGATTATCTCCGTGCGGAAATGTTCAGTGGTTTGACGCCGTGCTTCACATGGGGAAAACGATAATGATAAAAATACCGCACTGCGGCAGAATCTGGAGACGCCTCTCCAGAGCATGACGGCCCGGCTCGCAGCCGGCACGCCGCGCGCGAGCAGGATTTCACGATTGACGCTCACGAATCACCGGTAAGGCAGGTAATGACAGCATCGAAAAATTCGTCGACGTCCGCTCAGGCGGGCACTTCCGCGAGCAGCACCGGATTCGACCAGGCCACCCAGCCGATGCAGCAGATGTTCGAGGCATGGCTGAACGCATGGCGCGGTTTCGCCGATCCGGCGCGTGCCGCCACGGCGGCGAGCACGGCGAACCCGTTCGCCGCATTCCAGTTCCCGACATCGCTTCCGTTCCAGATGCCGTCGATGCCCGACCTGGGCAGCCTCGGCGGCATGGCGTCGCCGTTCGCCGGGCTGAAGCTGCCGGTCGCAGCGATTCCGCCCGAACGGCTCCGGAAACTGCAGGCCGACTATGCGCGCGACTGCATGACGCTGATGCAGCAGAGCGTCGCCGCGAAGCTCGAATCGCCTGAGCTGAAGGACCGCCGCTTCAGCGCGGACGCATGGAAGGCTTCGCCCGCGCATGCGTTCGCCGCGGCGTGGTATCTGCTCAACGCGCGTTATCTGCAGGAACTGGCCGACGCGCTCGAGACCGATCCGAAGACGCGCGAGCGCATCCGTTTCTCGGTCCAGCAATGGACGGCTGCCGCCGCGCCGAGCAATTTCCTCGCGCTCAATCCCGATGCGCAGAAATCGATTCTCGAGACGCAGGGCGAAAGCCTGCGGCAGGGGATGATGAACCTGCTCGGCGACATGCAGCGCGGCAAGATTTCGCAGACCGACGAATCGCAATTCGTGGTCGGCAAGAACCTCGGGTGTACCGAAGGCGCGGTCGTCTACGAGAACGACCTGATCCAGCTGATCCAGTACACGCCGAAGACGGACAAGGTGTTCGAGCGGCCGCTGCTGATCGTGCCGCCGTGCATCAACAAGTTCTACATCCTCGACCTGCAGCCCGAGAATTCGCTCGTCGCGCACGCGCTGTCGAGCGGCCATCAGGTGTTCCTCGTGTCGTGGCGCAATGCCGACGCGTCGGTCGCGCACAAGACGTGGGACGACTACATGAACGAAGGGCTGCTCGCGGCGATCGATGCCGTGCAGCAGGTCAGCGGCCGCGAGCAGATCAACACGCTCGGCTTCTGCGTCGGCGGCACGATGCTCGCGACGGCGCTGTCGGTGCTCGCCGCGCGCGGCGAACATCCGGCCGCGTCGATGACGCTGCTGACCGCGATGCTCGACTTCACCGATACCGGCATCCTCGACGTGTTCGTTGACGAGGCGCACGTGCAGATGCGCGAGCAGACCATCGGCGGCAAGAACGGCACGCCGCCGGGGTTGATGCGCGGCGTCGAATTCGCGAATACGTTCTCGTTCCTGCGACCGAACGACCTCGTGTGGAACTACGTGGTCGACAACTACCTGAAGGGCCGCACGCCCGCGCCGTTCGACCTGCTTTACTGGAACAGTGACTCGACGAGCCTGCCCGGCCCGATGTACGCGTGGTACCTGCGCAATACGTATCTCGAAAACAAGCTGCGCGTGCCTGGCGCGCTGACGGTGTGCGGCGAATCCGTCGACCTGTCGCGCATCGACGTGCCGACCTTCATCTACGGGTCGCGCGAGGATCACATCGTGCCGTGGCAGACCGCCTATGAATCGACGTCGATCCTGACGGGCCCGCTGAAGTTCGTGCTCGGCGCATCGGGTCACATTGCAGGCGTGATCAATCCGCCGGCGAAGAAAAAGCGCAGCTACTGGATCAACGACGGCGAACTGCCCGAATCCGCGGACGACTGGTTTGCCGGCGCGACCGAGCAGCCGGGCAGCTGGTGGACGACCTGGGCCGAATGGCTCGAGCAGTACGGCGGCCGCAAGGTGGCGCCGCCCGCGAAGCCCGGTTCCGCGCAGTTCCCGGTGATCGAGCCGGCGCCGGGCCGTTACGTGTTGCAGCGCGATTGACGAAAACCGGACAGCGGCGCACGCTGTCCGATGCACCGCAGTTTTTTTAACAGGGCCGGTAACGATGCGCCGTGTCGTGCGGGCCTGGAGGAAAGGGAAATGACGGACGTAGTGATCGTATCGGCCGCGCGGACCGCGGTCGGCAAATTCGGCGGCTCGCTGGCGAAGGTTGCAGCACCGGAACTGGGCGCGGCGGTGATTCGCGCGGTGCTGGAGCGCTCGGGCGTGAAGCCCGATCAGGTGAGCGAAGTGATCATGGGTCAGGTGCTGGCGGCAGGCTCGGGGCAGAACCCGGCGCGCCAGTCGCTGATCAAGGCCGGCCTGCCGAATGCGGTGCCGGGGATGACGATCAACAAGGTGTGCGGCTCGGGCCTGAAGGCCGTGATGCTGGCAGCGAACGCGATCGCGGCGGGCGACGCGGAGATCGTGATCGCAGGCGGCCAGGAAAACATGAGTGCGTCGCCGCACGTGCTGCCGGGCTCGCGCGACGGGTTCCGGATGGGTGACGCGAAGCTGGTCGACACGATGATCGTCGACGGCCTGTGGGACGTGTACAACCAGTACCACATGGGCATCACGGCGGAGAACGTCGCGAAGGAATACGGGATCACGCGCGAAGAGCAGGACGCATTCGCGGCGCTGTCGCAGAACAAGGCGGAAGCCGCGCAGAAGGCCGGCCGTTTCAACGACGAGATCGTGCCGGTGTCGATTCCGCAGCGCAAGGGCGAGCCGCTGCAGTTCGCGACGGACGAATTCGTGCGTCACGGCGTGACGGCGGAATCGCTGTCGGGCCTGAAGCCGGCGTTCTCGAAGGACGGCTCGGTGACGGCGGCGAACGCGTCGGGTCTGAACGACGGCGCGGCGGCGGTGCTGGTGATGTCGGCGCAGAAGGCGGCGGCCCTGGGGCTGACGCCGCTTGCGCGGATCAAGGCGTACGCGAACGCGGGGGTGGATCCGAGCGTGATGGGGATGGGTCCGGTGCCGGCCTCGCGCCGTTGCCTGGAGCGTGCGGGGTGGACGCCGGGCGACCTGGACCTGATGGAAATCAACGAGGCATTCGCGGCGCAGGCGCTGGCGGTGCACAAGCAGATGGGCTGGGACACGTCGAAGGTGAACGTGAACGGCGGCGCGATCGCGATCGGCCACCCGATCGGCGCATCGGGCTGCCGGATCCTGGTGACGCTGCTGCACGAGATGGTCAAGCGCGACGCGAAGCGCGGGCTGGCGTCGCTGTGCATCGGCGGCGGGATGGGCGTCGCACTCGCGGTCGAACGTCCGTAACCGGCCGTTCGTCACCGCCAAACCGATCCGTGCGCCGGCCGATTGCGGCTTCGGCCGGCGCCACGTGAAGTCAGAGGGGCCTCCGGCGGCTCTCAAAACCAAGAAATGGAGTGAGATTTATGTCTCAGCGAATTGCGTACGTAACGGGCGGGATGGGCGGCATCGGCACCAGCATCTGCCAGCGTCTGTCGAAAGACGGCTTCAAGGTGGTCGCGGGTTGCGGCCCGAATTCGCCGCGCCGGGTGAAATGGATCGAGGACCAGAAGGCGCTCGGGTACGATTTCATCGCATCGGAAGGCAACGTCGGCGACTGGGAATCGACCAAGGCAGCGTTCGACAAGGTCAAGGCCGAAGTCGGCGAAATCGACGTGCTGGTCAACAACGCGGGCATCACGCGCGACGTCGTGTTCCGCAAGATGACGCATGAAGACTGGACGGCCGTGATCGACACCAACCTGACGAGCCTGTTCAACGTGACGAAGCAGGTGATCGACGGGATGGTCGAGCGCGGCTGGGGCCGGATCATCAACATTTCGTCGGTGAACGGCCAGAAAGGGCAATTCGGCCAGACGAACTACTCGACCGCGAAGGCAGGCATCCACGGTTTCACGATGTCGCTCGCGCAGGAAGTCGCAACGAAGGGCGTGACGGTCAACACCGTGTCGCCCGGCTACATCGGCACCGACATGGTGAAGGCGATCCGCCCGGACGTGCTCGAGAAGATCGTCGCCACGATTCCCGTGCGGCGTCTCGGCGGCCCGGAGGAAATCGGTTCGATCGTCGCGTGGCTCGCGTCGAACGATTCCGGTTTCGCGACGGGTGCCGACTTCTCGCTGAACGGCGGCCTGCACATGGGCTGAACGTCCGGGCCGCGCAGGCGAAATGGCTGCGCGGCCCGGCGTGTCCGAAGGCCCCCGCCTCCCGGATTCGGGCGGCGGGGATTTGTCACTTGCGCTACGCTGCACACGAAGGCGTTACATGACTACTACAAAGAAAACGGCCGAGCGGCTCATCAAGAAGTACCCGAACCGCCGGCTCTACGATACCGAGACGAGCACGTACATCACGCTGACCGATGTCAAGCAGCTCGTGCTGGAACAGGAGGACTTCAAGGTCGTCGATGCGAAATCCAACGAAGACCTGACGCGCAGCATCCTGCTGCAGATCATCCTCGAGGAAGAAAGTGGCGGCGTGCCGATGTTCTCGTCGTCGATGCTGTCGCAGATCATCCGTTTCTACGGTCATGCGATGCAGGGCATGATGGGCACGTATCTGGAAAAGAACATCCAGGCGTTCATCGACATCCAGAACAAGCTCGCGGATCAATCGAAGAACCTCTACGAAGGTAACGCGATGAATCCGGAAGTCTGGTCGCAGTTCATGAACATGCAGGCGCCGATGATGCAAGGGATGATGACGAGCTACATCGAGCAGTCGAAGAACATGTTCGTGCAGATGCAGGAGCAGATGCAGAACCAGGCAAAGTCGATGTTCAGCACGTTCCCGTTCAAGCAGCCGGGCGCGCCGGAGCCGGAGAAGAAGTAACGTATTTGCGGCGGGCCGGCCGCGGGACGGTCGGCGCCGCGACGTGCGGCGGTGCGAGGCGACCGATCGTGTGCCCGGGCACGATGACGGTCGGTGGCCGGCCGCCGCAGGATGCCGCCGACGGTCGTTCCTGATCGTCGGCGCCGGATGCCCGTGCCTTCGCGCGAGGCGGGCAAGACCGTTGTCCGGTCGAGCGAATTCCAGACGTCAGTCCAGCCGAATCGGCGCATTGCGTGTCCGGTTGCACGTGTTCGCGCGCGTGCCGGCCGCGATTGCCCGCGATGACGTTTCGTGCCCGTACGACACGCCACGCGCGATGCCGGCGCGGTGCGCCGGCATTCCTCGCTCAGCGTGCCGGATCGAGATCCTGATGATCGTCCGCAGGCGGAAGGTCCAGCACGAGCTTCACCGCGCTGTAGTTCGCCTTCAGCGAAAACACGCGGCCGATCACGAGAAACGTCTGCCGCGAATTCTCGAGTTCGACGAAGTCGCCGGGTTGCGGCACATGCGC
The DNA here is from genome assembly GCF_003366075.1 of Burkholderia sp. IDO3. Classification (NCBI taxonomy): domain Bacteria; kingdom Pseudomonadati; phylum Pseudomonadota; class Betaproteobacteria; order Burkholderiales; family Burkholderiaceae; genus Burkholderia; species Burkholderia sp. IDO3. The sequence goes on along the minus strand of NZ_CP028963.1, from coordinate 1,965,717 downwards.
GCCCTGGTCATACGAAAAGCTGGTGCTGGTTTGCTCGCCGATGGTTTCGGCGGCGTGCTCGGTGAATTCGATCGTGATGTGGGTGGTCATGCGAACCCCGTTGGGTGTGAAGAGAGCGGATGCCGAGATTTTCGCATGGCAGCGGGGCGGTTCCACGGCGATTCTTGGAGGTTTCTCGCGGCGCGGCGCGGGTCGGCCGTGTCGGTGGGCTCGTCGTGCCGCATGGAAAGGGCCGGATCGCTTTGCTCTGTCCGCCCGGCGCGCCCGCACGGGTCGCACATCGGCATCGCGATCCGCTGCGTGCCAACCGCCGGTTTTGCCTCGCTGACCCATAAATAGCTGTAAACTCACGCTTTTGCCGCCACGCCCCCACATTCCAGATGTCCCAGTCCCCCAAAGTAGGTTTCGTTTCACTCGGGTGCCCGAAGGCGCTCGTCGACTCCGAACAAATCATCACCCAGTTGCGTGCCGAAGGTTATGAAATCTCCGGCACGTACGACGGCGCCGACCTCGTCGTCGTCAACACCTGCGGCTTCATCGACGAAGCCGTGCAGGAGAGTCTCGACGCGATTGGCGAAGCGCTGACCGAAAACGGCAAGGTGATCGTCACCGGCTGCCTGGGTGCGAAGTCGAGCGCCAGCGGCTCGAACCTCATCGAGGAAGTCCACCCGAAGGTGCTCGCCGTCACCGGCCCGCACGCGGTGGGCGAAGTGATGCAGGCCGTGCATTCGCATCTGCCGAAGCCGCACGACCCGTTCGTCGACCTGGTGCCGCCCGCCGGCATCAAGCTCACGCCGCGTCACTACGCGTACCTGAAGATCTCCGAAGGCTGCAACCACCGCTGCACGTTCTGCATCATCCCGTCGATGCGCGGCGACCTCGTGTCGCGTCCGGTCGCCGAAGTGATGCTCGAGGCGGAGAACCTGTTCAAGTCGGGCGTGAAGGAACTGCTCGTGATCTCGCAGGACACGAGCGCGTACGGCGTCGACGTGAAGTACCGCACGGGCTTTTGGAACGGCAAGCCGATCAAGACGCGCATGACCGACCTGGTCGCCGCGCTCGGCGAACTGGCCGCGCAGTACGGCGCATGGGTGCGCCTGCACTACGTGTATCCGTATCCGAGCGTCGACGAAGTGATTCCGCTGATGGCCGACGGCCCGTTCAAGGGCCATGTGCTGCCGTATCTCGACGTGCCGTTCCAGCACGCGCATCCGGAAGTGCTCAAGCGCATGAAGCGCCCGGCGAACGCGGAGAAGGTGCTCGAACGCGTGCAGAAGTGGCGCGAGATCTGCCCGGACCTGACGATCCGCAGCACGTTCATCGCGGGTTTCCCCGGCGAGACGGAAGCGCAGTTCGACACGCTGCTGGACTTCATCCGCGAGGCGGACCTCGATCGCGTCGGCTGTTTCGCGTATTCGCCGGTCGAAGGCGCGACCGCGAACGAACTGGACGGCGCGCTGCCGGACGAGGTGCGCGAGGAACGCCGCGCGCGCTTCATGGAAGTGGCCGAGGAAGTGTCGGCACAGCGCATGCAGCGCAAGGTCGGCAAGACGCTCAAGGTGCTGATCGACGAAGTCAGCGCGGAAGGCGGGATCGGCCGCACGGCGGCGGATGCGCCGGAGATCGACGGCGTCGTCTATGTGGAGCCGGCGACGAAGGCGTCGAAGCGCTACAAGGTCGGCGATTTCGTGTCGGTGAAGATCACCGGCGCGGACGGCCATGATCTGTGGGGCGAGGTTTAAGCGATGACCGCAGCGTTTCCGCAGATCCTCGCGCTCGGCGAGGCGATGATCGAATTCAACCAGTCGCAGCCGGGCCGTCCGGAGTTCCTGCAGGGCTTCGGCGGCGACACGTCGAACTTCTGTATCGCCGCGGCGCGCCAGGGCGCGTCGACGGGCTTCGTATCGGCGATCGGCGACGATCCGTTCGGCCGGCTGCTGGCCGACATGTGGGCGTCGGAACGCGTCGACACGACGTACGTGCGGATCGACCGCACGGCGCCGACCGGCGTGTATTTCGTCACGCACGGGGCTGACGGCCATCAGTTCGACTATCTGCGCGCGGGCTCCGCGGCGAGCCGCTATGCGGTGGCCGACCTGCCGCTCGACGCGCTGGCCGCGGCGAAAGCCGTGCACCTGTCCGGCATCAGTCTCGCGATCAGCACGGCCGCGTGCGATGCCGCGTTCGCCGCGATCGACCATGCGCGCCGCAACGGCGCGCACGTCAGCTTCGACACGAACCTGCGCCTGAAGCTGTGGCCGCTGCCGCGCGCCCGCGCGGTGATGCGCGAGGCGCTGCGCCAGACGGACATCTGCCTGCCAAGCTGGGACGACGTTACGGCACTCACCGGTGCGAGCGATCGCGACGCGATCGTCGACGCGATGCTCGAACACGGGCCGCAGGTCGTCGCGCTGAAACTCGGCAAGGAAGGCGCGTACGTCGCGACGCCGCACGAGCGACGCGTCGTGCCGGGCTTCGTGGTGGAAGCCATCGATGCGACGGGCGCCGGCGACTGCTTCGGCGGCGCGTTCGTCGCGCGGATCGTCGCGGGCGACGACCCGTTCGCAGCGGCGCGCTATGCGAACGCGGCGGCGGCACTGTCGACGACGGGCTACGGCGCGGTCGCGCCGATTCCGCACCGCGATGCGGTGGAACGCCTGATGCAGGGCTGACGCGAACGACGCACACTGTCCGCGGCCGCGCACGACCGGTTCATTCGAACGACGTGACGTGGCGGCGGTCGCTGCGCGTTCGCGACGAGGCGTATCGGCGACGCACGGTCACGGTCAATCGCCGTGATCGGCGAACGAATCTGAAGCAAGGAGCAATACAAGGTGGGTCGATATTCGGAATGGCCGCGAGCGCTCGTGCTCGCCGGCGCGCTGGCAGCGGGTTTCGCGATGCCGGGCGTGGCCGCGGCGCAGGTTGCCGCATCGGGTGCGCAGCAGGATGCGCCGGCGCCTGCGCGGCCGCTGCGGCCGAATCCTGAATTTGCCCGGCTGCCGCGCTACGAGGGCACGCTCGGCGATCGGCCGATCGTCGTGCATCTTGGTCCGAAGACGGACGAAGAGGGCGTGCACGGCGAATACCAGTTCACGGATACCGGCGAGGTGATCCTGCTCGCGGGCGACCGCGACGGCGATACGCTCGAGATCGAGGAATCGAACGACGGCACGAACATCACGGGCGTGTGGATCGGCCGCTTCGATTCGACCGGCGCCCTGAAAGCCGACCGGATGAATTCCGACGAATCGGATCCGCAACCCGTCGTGCTGCATCCCTCGCCGGCCAAGCGCGCGGCGCTGCAGGTCCGCAACGGTCGCGTGCAGGAAATCGAGACGGTCGGCGGCGTCGTCAACCTGCGTACCGACGACTGAGAGCGCCCGAGCGCGCGCTGGCTTGGTGTGCGCGGCGCGCATTGTACCGGGTCAAGCGCGCCGATTTTGGCTAATCTAGCAGGATATTCCGCAACCGAACGGCCTTGTGCCCGCCCTCTGCCATGACTGCATCCACACCCAAGCGCGCACTGCAAACCCGCATCGTTCAACCCGACGACGTCATTCCGGAAGGTTTTCGCTCGTTCGTGCCGCCGGTCGCGCGCGCGTCGACGGTCGTGTTCCCCGATCTCGCGACGATGCGCGCGCTGGTCTGGCACAACGACAACCAGTGGCGCTACGGTCTGCATGCGACTCCGACGTCGCTCGCGCTCGCGCAGCGGCTCGCCGAGATCGAAGGCGGCACGCACGCGCTGCTGCAGCCGTCGGGTCTCGCGGCGATCATGAACGTCTATTTCGGGATCGTGAAGGCGGGCGACGACGTGCTGATCCCGCACAACATCTACGGACCGAACGCCGATTTCGGCAACTGGCTCGCGAAGGATTTCGGCATCACCGCGCGTTTCTACGATCCGCTCGTGGGTGCGGGCATCGCCGACCTGATCCAGCCGGACACGCGGCTGATCTGGATCGAGGCGCCCGGCTCCGTGACGATGGAAGTGCCCGACGTGCGCGCGATCACGACGGTCGCACAGGCGCGCGGCATCGTCACCGCGATCGACAATACGTATTCGGCCGGGCTCGCGTTCAAGCCGTTCGAGCACGGCGTCGACATCTCGGTGCAGGCGCTGACCAAGTATCAGTCGGGCGGCAGCGACGTGCTGATGGGCGCGACGATCACCGCGAACGCGGAACTGCATGCGCAACTGAAACTCGCGCGGATGCGCTGCGGGATCGGCGTGTCGGTGGACGATTGCTCGCTCGTGATGCGCAGCCTGCCGAGCATGCAGGTGCGTTTCGACGCGCACAGCAAGAGCGCGCTCGCGCTCGCGCAGTGGCTGAAGGCACGGCCGGAAATCGCGGCGGTGCTGCATCCGCAACTGCCGGACTGCCCGGGCCATGAAGCGTTCGTGCGCGACTTCACCGGCGCGGGCGGGCTGTTCTCGGTGGTGTTCGACGAACGCTACAGCGCCGAGCAGATCGACCGTTTCGTCGAGGCGCTCGAGCTGTTCGCGATCGGCTGGAGCTGGGGCGGCGCATGCAGTCTCGCGATGCCGTACGATGTCGCATCGATGCGCGCGGACTGGCCGCATCGCGGCACGCTGGTGCGTTTCTACGTCGGTCTCGAGGACGAAGCCGACCTGCGCGCGGACATCGAGCGCGCGCTGCAGGCCACGCTCGGCCGATAATCGCGGCAGAAAAACGCAACGCCGGCGCGATGCGGCATCGCGCCGGCGTTTTGCATTGGCGGCTCGCGCGGATCAGAACAGCCGCAGCAGCCCGTCGAGGCCGACGTGATCGAACGCGACGGTGGCCGCATCGCGCACGACCGGCTTCGCGTGGAATGCAACCGACAGCCCGGCTTCGGCCATCATCTTCAGATCGTTCGACCCGTCGCCCATCGCGATCGCGCGGCTCGGCGCGATGCCGAGCGATGCGCACGTATCGCGCAGCATGCGCGCCTTCACGTCCGCGTTGACGATCTCGCCGAGCACCTTGCCGGTCAGCTTGCCGTCGACGATCTCGAGCGTGTTCGCGTGCGCGTAGTCGAGGCCGAGGCGCGCCTTCAGACGTTCGGTGAAGAACGTGAAGCCGCCCGACACGAGCAGCGTCTTCAGGCCGGCGGCCTTCACGCCGGCGAGCATCGTCTCGGCACCCGGCGACAGTTGCAGCCGTTCTTCGTACACGCGTTCGAGCGCCTGCGCGTCGAGGCCGGCGAGCAGCGCGACGCGGCGCGTCAGGCTTTCGTTGAAGTCGCGGATCTCGCCGCGCATCGAGGCTTCGGTGATTTCGGCGACCTGCGTCTTCAGCCCGCAGAAGTCGGCGATCTCGTCGATGCATTCGATCGTGATCAGCGTCGAATCCATGTCCATCACGACGAGCCCGAAATCGCCGAGTGCGCGGCCGGCGTCGACGAAGCCGAAGTCGAGCGCATGCGTGCCGCAGTACGCGTCGATGTCGAGGCGCTGCGCCGGATTCGCGTGTTCGATGCGCAGCGCGTGATCGTCGGTCTGCACGATGCGGGTGCCGCGCGACAGCGCGAGCAGCGGTTTGTGATGCGCGTCCGACAGCGGCGCGAGACTCTGGATGACGAGGTTCTGGGTCATGACGGAATGGTTGGAAGCGAATGAAACGCGTGCGCGGCCGGCATGCGGCCACCTGCGAGCGCGGGCCCCGTTCGGCTGCGGGCCGCGGCGTTGCGAACGCGCCATTGTAGCCGGTTGGTATCCGGTCGCGATCGGATCGCCGGCGGATGCGGCCGTGAGCGGCGCCGGAAGCCGCTCCCCGTGGGATTTGCCGGGCACGGGCGCCTATCGTTCGTCCGCGCGATCCCAGTAAGGCGGATCGCCGAAGTGATCGGCGAGAAACGAGATGAATGCGAGCGTCTTCAGCGGCACGTGCGCGCGGCTCGGATAGACGGCCCAGATCGCGATGTCGTTCGCGAACGGGTAGTCGTCGAGCACGGTGACGAGCGCGCCGCTCGCGAGCAGCGGACCGACGTCCCAGGTCGACTTGATCGCGATGCCGAAGCCGTCGACGAGCGCTTCGCGGATCGCCTCGCCGTTGCTCGCGACGAGCCGGCCGCCGACCCGCACGGTGAGCGGGCCTTGCGGCGTCGCGAACGACCAGTCGCGCTGGTCGCCGAGGATCACGCATTCGTGCTGCGCGAGGTCGGCCGGATGGCGCGGCGCGCCGCGTTCGGCGAGATACGCGGGCGAGCAGCACAGCACGCGCCGGTTTGCCGCGAGCTTGCGCGCGACGAGCGTCGAATCCTTCAGCGCGCCGAGGCGGATCGCGACGTCGTAGCCGTCGTCGACGAGGTCGACGATCTCGTCGGACAGCCGCAGGTCGAGCGACACGGACGGATAGCGGCGCAGGAACGCGGGAATCACCGGCGCGACGTGCTGGCGGCCGAACGACGACGACATCGACACCTTCAGCCGCCCGTACGGTTCGCTGCGGCCATGCCCGACCGACGCGCGCGCGGCGTCGGCGGCCGACAGCAGCGCCTCGGCGCGCGCCATGAAGATTTCGCCGTCCTGCGTGAGGCTGATGCGCCGCGTGGTGCGATGCAGCAGCCGTGCGCCGAGCTGGCGCTCCAGTTGCGCGATGCGCGCGCTCGCGACGGCCGCCGACACGCCGAACTCGCGCCCGGCCGCGGTCACGTTCGCGAGCAATGCGGCGCGCACGAACAGGCCGACGTCGAGCAGGTCGAGCGGCTTGTCGGGGGCGGATACCGGATCGGATGCCATTCTTCGGAAATTCCTGAAAATGTTTCAGGAAATATAGCGGTTTTCTGAAATGATCGGGCGGCCTACGATGGGATCCATGGGGGCTGCGTCGCGGCCCGCCCGATTTCCGTGAACCCAGAAGGAGTGTCGTGATGAAAGCCGTTGGACTGACCCGTTACCTGCCGATCGACGACCCGCAGGCGCTGCTCGACGTGGACTTGCCGCAACCGGTGCCGGGCCCGCGCGACCTGCTGGTGAAGGTCGAGGCGATTTCCGTGAACCCGGTCGACACCAAGGTGCGCGCGCCGAAGCCGCAGGTCGAGGAAACGCCGCGCGTGCTCGGCTGGGATGCAGCCGGCACGGTCGTCGCGGTCGGCGCCGAGGTCACGCTGTTCCGGCCGGGCGACGCGGTGTTCTATGCGGGCAGCATCACGCGGCCCGGCGCGAACAGCGAATTTCACGCGGTCGACGAGCGCATCGCCGCACTCAAGCCGCGCACGCTCGATTTTGCCGCCGCGGCCGCGTTGCCGCTCACCGCGCTGACGGCCTGGGAGGCGTTGTTCGACCGGTTGCGCGTGTCGCCGCAGGGCGCGGACGCCGGCAAGTCGGTGCTGATCGTCGGCGGCGCGGGCGGGGTGGGCTCGATCGCGATCCAGCTCGCGAAGACGCTCGGCAAGCTGCACGTGATCGCGACGGCGTCGCGACCGGCATCGGCCGAATGGGTGCGCTCGCTCGGCGCGGACGACGTGGTCGATCATTTCGGCGATCTGCCGGCCCAACTGCGCGGAATCGGCCGCCCGAACGTCGACTACGTGCTGATCTTCAACGACACGGATCGCCATTTCCCTGCCGCCGCGGAAGTCATCCGGCCGCAGGGCGGCATTTGCACGATCGTCGAGAACGAGAAGCCGGTCCCGGTCGAACAACTGAAGGCGAAGAGCGCCGCGTTTCACTGGGAGTTCATGTTCACGCGGGCGATGTTCGAGACGCCGGACATGATCGAGCAGCACCGGATCCTGAGCGAGGTGGCCCGGCTCGTCGACGGCGGGACGCTGCGCACGACGCTCGGCGCGCAGCTCGGCACGATCAACGCCGCGAACGTGCGGCACGCGCACCGGTTGCTCGAAGCCGGGCGCGCGATCGGCAAGCTCGTGCTGAGCGGCTTCTGAGCGGCTGCCGAGGCGGGCATCGCGGGTACGGGATGCCGCGTCGCGAACGCAAGGGGGGTAACACCCGATGCGTTTGCGGCGCATTGCCTGCCGCTTGGCGGTAGACTGACAACGCATCATGCATCGAAAACCGCGCGGCGCGCGCGTGCCGCCGCATTACAAGGAGGTCAGCATGAGCCAACGCAGCTTGTCAGTCGCCGCATCGTGGTCGGCCGTATTCGCGGCGGCGTGCGTCAGCGCGAGCGTATTCGCGGCGCCGCCGGTCAAGGGCAGCCTGAAGGGCGGGGGGACAGGGCAGCTCGAATACACCGTCAAGGTCGATTCGAAGATCTTCGGCAACACGCAGGAGACGCGCAAGATCCGCTCGGGCGAAACGGACGACTTCAACTGGAAGTCGGTGCCGCCGAGCGGCGCGGTCGCGATGCCGGACGGCTGTCCGAACGCCGACAATCTGCCGCGCGACGAGAACGGCGCGATGGTGCGCCAGACCCAGATCCGGCTCGCGCCGTCGGTCGACGCGAAGGGCATCGCGAACGTGCAGATCAGCTTCCAGGCCGCCGCGCCGAAAGGCACGCGCAACGTGAGCGTCGGCGGCAAGTCGCTGCAATGTCCGGACGCCATATCGGTGAGCCAGGTCAAGTGGATATCGATTTCGACCAATGGCGGCTCGAAGTCCGTCACGATGAGCGACGGCACGAAGGTGACGGTGTCGATCAAGCACTGAGCGGTGCGCGCGCAACCAATTGCCATCCGGATTCGCGCGATAGCGGCATGGTGGCGCGTGAGCGTTTCGTGCCGCGTGCCGCTACGCCGCTATCGCGCGTCGTCGCGCCGGGCACCGGCGCGCATCAATGCGCGCGTTCCTCGAGCCGCGATGCGAGAAAGCGATGATCGGCCGAGAACAGCCGGCGATACGTCATCAGTACCGCGCCGACCGTACCGAGCGCGGATGCCGCGGCGATCAGGAACATGATCACGATCTGGTAGCGCACGGCCTGCAGCGGCGACTGGCCCGCCAGCACCTGGCCCGTCATCATCCCCGGCAGGCTCACGACGCCGACGACGGCCATCTGGTTGAGCGTCGGCAGCATGCCGGCACGCACGGCCTGGCGTGCCGCGTCCTGTGCGGCCTCCCAGCGCGTCGCGCCGAGCGCGAGCGCGGTCTCGACGCGGTCGCGCCGTGCGGTCAGTTCCTCCATCATCCGTTCGACGCCGAGCGACACGCCCGTGAGCGTATTGCCGAGGATCATCCCGAGGATCGGGATTGCATATTGCGGCGCGTACCACGGATGAATGCGGATCACGACGAACAGGCCGATCGCCGCGACGAGCCAGCTGCTGAACCAGATCGATGCGATGCTGTCGACGCGCTGCCCGCGATATGTGTGCTTGCCGCGCCCGGCGCCTGCGAAGCCGGCGATCAGCGTCATCAATGCGGTGAGCGGCAGCACGACGGTCCAGTGCGGATGGCCGAACACCCAGCCAAGCACGTAGCCGATGGCGAGCAACTGCACGACGGTTCGCACCGCCGCGAGTGCGAGCTTGCGGCCGAGCCCGAGCGACAGCGCGGCCGAGAGTGCGCCGTTGATCGCGACGAGCGCGGCGGCGATGCCGACGTCGACGAGACTGAGATCCTGCAGTGCCGGGCTCATTGCGCGGCCTCCTTCGGGTCCGTGGCGCGCAGCACGCCGGCCTGCATCACGAGCCGTGTCGCGGCGATGCGTGCGGCCTGCGCCGGATCGTGCGAGATCCACATGTATGCGCGTGCATCGGACGCCGCATCGAACCACGCGCCGACGAGCGCCTCGATCGCGCGCGTCGAATCGGGATCGAGCGCGGACGTCGGTTCGTCCAGCAGCAGCACGTCGGGATCGAGTTGCAGCACGCGCAGCAGCGCGGCGATCTGCGCTTCGCCGCCCGACAGTTCGCTCGCGCGCTTGTCGAGGAAGTCGGCGCCGCGGCCGGCACGCGCGGCGAGCGATTCGACGCGCGCGCGGTCGAACGCGACGTCGCGATAGATCGCGAGCGAATACGGGTAACGCAATTGCGCTTCGACGGTGCCGTCCATTTGCGCGGGGCGCTGACGCACGTAGGCGACGCTGCGCCGGTAGCGCGGAATCGCGCTGCGCCGGATCCGTTTGCCGCGCCACAGGATGTGTCCGCCATCGAGCGGATCGAGTAACGCGAGCGCGCGCAGCAGCACGCTCTTGCCCGATCCAGACGGCCCCGTGACAGCAATTCGCGATCCCGCCGCGAGGCTGAAGTCGGTCGGGGCGAGCAGCGTCTTGCCGCTGCTGGTGTCGCGGCGCGTGATGTGCTGCGCATCGATGAGGCCGGTCGGGGCTGTCATGTCAAAAGTGAAAAAAAGCGTTAACGGTGCCGAAGCGTGTCCGCAGTGTGCGTCATAATACCGATTGAAAAGCCGCCGGTGTCGTGCGCCGTTCATTCACGCAAGCGGCCCGACATGGCGCAAAACCCGGCAGAACAACAACGGACCCGCCATGACGCTAACCCGAGCCATCGGTAAATCGGCTGCATGGATCGTCGGTATCGTCGCAATCGTCATTGCGGCAGCCGGCATCTTTCTCTTCACGTTCGACTGGAACCACGCGAAGCCGTGGATCAACGAACGGGTGACGGCTGCACTCGGCCGTCCATTCGCGATCAACGGCGACATCAAGATCGGCTGGCGTCGCCCGTCGGGCGAGACCGGCTGGCGCGCGTGGGTGCCCTGGCCGAGCTTCTCGGCCACGCAACTCGAGATCGGCAATCCCGATTGGGCGAAGGCGCCGAAGTTCGTCACGCTCGACGCCGCGCATTTCGATCTGGCGATCCTGCCGCTCTTCGCGCACGAGATCGTCATTCCGTCGATCGACGTCGTCAATCCCGCGGTCGACCTCGAACGGCTCGCCGACGGTCGCAATACGTGGACCTTCCAGTTCCAGCAATCGTCGCAGCCGTCGCCGTGGAAGGTGCGGCTGGACAGCTTCGGTTTCGCGAAGGGGACCGTCGCCTATCGCGACGCGATCACCAAGGCCGATCTCACGGTTGCGATCGATACGCTCGGCCAGCCGATTCCGCTCGGCGACGTGCTGAAGGAGCAGGAGCAGACGTCGCGTGCGGCATCGGCCCAGCGCGTCGGCAAGCGCGGCGCCGCGCAACTGAGCGCGAAGGCGCATGCCCAGGCCGCGTCGAGCGCGTCGGCGGCGGAGGGCGCGAGTGCGGCGTCGCCCGTGGCGGCGTCCGGTGCTGTTCCGGCTGCCGCGAGTAGTTCGGGCTCCTCCGCATCGGCGGTCGCATCGGCCTCCGGTGCAAGCGGCGCCAGTGGCGCGGCCGCCGCGGCGCCGTCCGGGCCGACGTATGCGTTCGGGCTCAAGGTCGACGGCCGCTACAAGAACGTGCCGATCAACGGCACCGGCAAGGTGGGCGGCGTGCTCGCGATCGAGAATGCGACGCAACCGTTCCCGTTGCAGGCCGATGTGAAGGCGGGCGATACGCGGCTCGCGATCGTCGGCACGCTGACCGATCCGATGCATCTCGCGGCGATCGACCTGCGACTGTGGCTGCAGGGCACGTCGATGTCGCACCTGTACCAGCTTACCGGCATCACGCTGCCCGACACGCCGCCGTATGCGACCGAAGGGCGCCTGATCGGCAACTTCAAGCCGCACGCGAGCACGTTCCGCTACGAGAACTTCAACGGCCGCGTCGGCGGCAGCGATCTCGGCGGCACGCTCGCCTACGCACAGAGCGAACCGCGGCCGAAGCTGTCGGGCGAACTCGTGTCGAACCTGCTGCAGTTCTCCGATCTCGCGCCGGTGATCGGCGCGGACACCGCCGCGAGCAAGGCCAAGCGCGGCGACACGACGCGCCAGCCGCCGGGGCGCGTGCTGCCGGTCGAGACGTTCCGCACCGACCGCTGGCGCGCGCTCGACGCGGACGTGAAGTTCACCGGCCGCAAGCTGATCAAGAGCGCGAACCTGCCGATCACGAACCTGTACACGCACATCGTGCTGCAGGACGGCGTGCTGTCGCTCGAACCGCTGCAGTTCGGCGTCGCGGGCGGCACGCTCGCGACGACCGCGCATCTCGACGGCAGCGGCACGCCGCTGAAGGGCCGCTTCACGGTGGCCGCGCGGCACTTGAAGCTCAAGCAGCTGTTCCCGGCGCAGAAGGTGATGCAGTCTGCGCTCGGCGAGATCAACGGCGACGCGTCGCTGTCGGCGACCGGCAACTCGCCGGCCGCGCTCGCCGCGACCTCGAACGGCGAAGTGAAGGCGCTCGTGACGGACGGCCGCATCAGCCGCCTGCTGATGGAGGCGGCGGGGCTGAACGTCGCGAACGTCGTCTACGAGAAGCTGTTCGGCAACCGCGACGTGAACATCAATTGCGCGGCGATCGACTTCGCCGCGACCAACGGCATTCTCGATCCGAAGGTGTTCGCGCTCGATACCGACGACGCGCTGATCAACGTCGACGGCACGATCAGCCTGCGCGACGAATCGCTCGATCTGAAGATCCATCCGCATACGAAGGGCTTCCGGATCTTCTCGCTGCGCTCGCCGCTGTACGCGAAGGGCACGTTCAAGAATCCGGACGTCGGCGTCGATGCGGGCGCGCTCGCGCTGCGTGCCGGCGCGATGATCGGCCTCGGCCTGATCAACCCGTTCGCGGCGCTGATTCCGCTGATCGCGCCGAGCAACAACAAGGGCGTGCCGTGCTCGCAGCTGTTCGGGCAGATGAAGGAGAAGGCTGCGCAGAGGCAGGCGGCGAAGGCAGGGAAGTAAGGGGCGAGGGCGCTGGCGGCGCCGGGCTGCTGCGGTCGGTTGCCGTCGGCGCCGGGGGCGCGCTTCGGATGGCGCGCACGTCCATTGCCATTGCACCGGTCAGCGTACCGCCGTGTTGGCATTAAAGGGGTCTGGTTGCGCGATATGGCCCTCGGGCCGCGGGGGCGACCGTCCTGCAATTCACCGCCGGGCTCAGGGTGGCCGGGCGTGACCGCCGCCGGCTACCGTCGAAGGGGCGCGTGCCGCCGCATTCACGGGTTGCCCGGCCGCGTGGAAACCCCTTGTCACACGCCGTCGCAGTGGCGCGGTCGGCAGTTTCTCCGACACCTGCTAAAATACACGGTTTTCCGTCGATTTCTCTCTTACGGGACCTGCCGTGCTTTCTACTGCCAACATCACGATGCAATTCGGGCCGAAGCCCTTGTTCGAGAATATCTCGGTCAAATTCGGCGAGGGCAACCGCTACGGTCTGATCGGCGCGAACGGCTGTGGCAAGTCGACCTTCATGAAGATCCTCGGCGGCGACCTCGAGGCGAGCGCTGGCAACGTCGCGCTGGAGCCGAACGTGCGTCTGGGCAAGCTGCGCCAGGACCAGTTCGCGTATGAAGACGTGCGCGTGCTCGACGTCGTGATGATGGGCCACACCGAAATGTGGGCCGCGATGACCGAGCGCGACGCGATCTACGCGAACCCGGAAGCCACCGACGACGACTACATGCACGCGGCCGAGCTCGAAGGCAAGTTCGCCGAATACGGCGGCTACGACGCCGAGGCGCGCGCGGGTGCGCTGCTGCTCGGCATCGGCATCGAGGAGAAGTTCCACACCGGCACGATGGCCGACGTCGCGCCGGGCTGGAAGCTGCGCGTGCTGCTCGCGCAGGCGCTGTTCTCGAAGCCGGACGTGCTGCTGCTCGACGAACCGACCAACAACCTCGACATCAACTCGATTCGTTGGCTCGAGCAAACGCTCAACGAGTACAACTCGACGATGATCATCATTTCGCACGATCGTCACTTCCTGAACTCGGTGTGCACGCACATGGCCGACATGGACTTCGGCACGCTGAAGGTCTGGCCGGGCAACTACGACGACTACATGCTCGCATCGGCACAGGCGCGCGAGCGCCAGGCTGCGGCGAACACGCGTGCGAAGGAACGCGTGGCCGAGCTGCAGGACTTCGTGCGCCGCTTCTCGGCGAACAAGTCGAAGGCCCGCCAGGCAACCAGCCGTGCGAAGCAGATCGACAAGATCAAGATCGAGGAATTCAAGCCGTCGTCGCGTCAGAACCCGTTCATCCGCTTCGAGTTCGAGAAGAAGCTGCACAACGTCGCCGTGGTTGCCGAAGACATCACGAAGAAGTACGAGCGCACGATCTTCCAGAACTTCAACCTGTCGGTGCAGCCGGGCGAGCGCATCGCGATCATCGGCGAGAACGGCGCGGGCAAGACGACGCTGCTGCGTTCGCTGCTCGGCGCGCTGCCGCTCGAGCACGGCACGGTGAAGTGGTCCGAGAACGCGAATGTCGGCTACATGCCGCAGGACACGTACGAGGAATTCCCGAACGACATCACGCTGATGGACTGGATCGACCAGTACCGCAAGGATGGCGACGACGAAACGATGGTGCGCGGCACGCTGGGCCGCCTGCTGTTCTCGTCGGACGACATCAAGAAGTCGGTGAAGGTGCTGTCGGGCGGCGAGAAGGGCCGCATGATCTGGGGCAAGCTGATGCTCGGCCGCCACAACGTGCTGCTGATGGACGAGCCGACCAACCACATGGACATGGAGTCGATCGAGTCGCTGCAGATCGCGCTCGAGCAGTTCGAAGGCACGCTGATCTTCGTGTCGCACGACCGCGAATTCGTGAGCGGGCTGGCGAACCGGATCATCGAGGTGAAGACGGACGGCACGCTGTTCGACTTCGGCGGGAATTACGAGGATTTCCTGACGAGTCAGGGGCAGGAGTAATTGCCCGGGCGGTCATGCCCGACACTGATGTATCAGCAGCCCGCCAGGTGGAAGCCTGGCGGGCTTTTTCGTATCCGGAATATCCGGGCCGGCCGCCCGTCGTGACTGAACCGGCTCGATACGCAGCGGGCACCGGCCGACGGGGCGCAGCCGCGTGCCCGTCCATTCGCGCGATCGGCCGCCGCCGGAAATGATTGTAAAAACGACCCGCGCACACCATCCGCGCACCATCGCTCCGCACCGCATTCCCCGTCAAGTATTGTCAAATCCGCCGCAATATCACGATGCCTGACGTTTCGCGCCGGTGTCGAGGCTGTCATCGGCCGATTGATTGAGTATGCTTTGATTCGAATCGCGGTACTTATGCAGTCACTACAGGGAGGCTTCACATGAATGCACGTCTATACCGCGCGACCGTAGCCGGCGCGCTGATCGGATTGCTCGCGCCGTTTTCGGTCGCCCATGCGCAGCTTGGCGATGTGCTGAAGCAGGTCGGCGGCGGTGACTCGGGCAGCAGCGCGGGCGGTGCGCTGGGCAACCTGGGCGGCCTCGGCGGCGCGCTCACGGGCGGCGGCGGCGCGTCGTCGCTGATGTCGGGCAGCAGCAGCAACGTCGCGGGCCTGCTGCAGTTCTGCATCCAGAACAACTATCTCGGCGGCGCGTCCGGCGGCGCATCGTCGGTGAAGGACGCGCTGATGAGCAAGCTCGGCGGCAATGCGTCGTCCGACAGCGGCTATACGAGCGGCGCGAGCGGGATCCTCGACGCGGGCAACGGCAGCAAGGTCGACCTGAGCGGCGGCGGCCTGAAGCAGCAGGTCACCAAGCAGATCTGCGACAAGGTGCTCGCACAAGGGAAGTCGCTGCTGTAAGCCGGCGTCGCGTACCGTTCGCGCACGTCGAGTCCGTGCGCGAACGACAGAAAGGGCCGGTGTGGCGGCGGAAGCAGGCTGTCGCCATCACCGGCGGTAACGTCCGGCCGCGTCAACCCGAAAAGTCCGTCACGACCGTCACACCGGCGCCTTCGAACCGGTTCATGTTCATCAGCGCGTCGATCGACTGTCCGAGACGGATTTCCTTGCCGATCAACAGGCTCGGCGCGAGCGTGCCGGCATGCACCATATCGAGCATCGCGTCGTAACGATGCGCCTGCATTCCGTGGCTGCCGAGAATCTCCAACTCGTGTGCGATGACCTTGCTCATCGGCACGGCCGGCGTCGCATGCTCGCCGAGCATCAGCCCGACCTGCACATGCTTGCCGCGGCGGCGCAGATTGCTGATCGAGTTGAAGCAGGTCGTCGGATGGCCAAGCGCATCGAGCGACACGTGCGCGCCACCGCGTGTGATCTCCTTCACCGCATCGACAACGTCGGCGACCTGCGACGCATTGACGGTCGCCGCGGCGCCGACCGATCGCGCCAGCGCGAGCGCCTGGTCCGAAATGTCGATCGCGACGACGTTCGCACCGATCGCATGCGCGATCATGATCGCCGACAAACCCACGCCTCCGCAGCCGTGCACGGCGACCCACTGGCCGGCCGACGTGCGGCCCTGGTCGACAACCGCGCGAAACGACGTCACGAAGCGGCATCCGAGGCTCGCCGCAGTGGGGAAATCGAGTGCATCGGGCAGTCGCACCAGATTCAGGTCCGCGTGATGGATGCCGACATATTGGGCGAACGAGCCCCAGTGCGTGAAACCGGGCTGAAACTGTTGCTCGCAGACCTGCTGGTTGCCCGAGTGGCATTCCGGGCAGCGGCCGCAGCCGCCGACGAACGGCACTGTGACGCGGTCGCCGGCCTGCCAGCGCGTGACTGCCGCACCCGTCGCGACCACGACGCCTGCCAGTTCGTGGCCCGGCACATGCGGCAGCACGATGTCCGGGTCGTGCCCCATCCAGCCGTGCCAGTCGCTGCGGCACACGCCGGTCGCCTTGACTTCGATCACGACGCCGTCGGATGCCGGCGTCGGATCGTCGACGTTCATCAACCGCGGTGCGGCGCCGAATGCTTCGTAGACGACTGCTTTCACTATCCCCTCCTTGATCGAATGATTCTTTCAATATAGCCCGGCGAAAGTGGATTTATCTTTCGTTTCGCAATTGAGAAGCGGGTATTTTTGAGATAGTCTTGCGACCATCGCGCGATTGCCGCAAGGAGCTTTCATGGAGCAGCTGGACAGGATCGATCGTGGCATGCTCGACATGCTCCAGCAGGACGGGCGCGTGTCGAATGCGCGGCTCGCCGAAGCGTTTTCGCTGAGCGAGACGTCCTGCTGGCGCCGGCTCAGGCGGCTGGAGGAAGCGGGGCTGATCGCGGGCTATCACGCGCGGCTCGACCGCAGAAAGCTCGGGCTCGGCGTGATGGCGTTCGTGCAGATTGTTTGCACGCAGCACAGCGAGGAGGTGACGGCCGAGTTCGAGCGGCTGATCCAGGCCAGCCCCAACGTGCTTGCGTGCGACAACACGACGGGCGAAGCGGACTTCCTGCTGCAGGTGGTGGCAGCCGATCTCGACGAATACAGTCATTTCGTCGAAAGAGTGCTGCGCAAGCTGCCGGGCGTGCTGAGCATCCGCTCGAACCTGTCGCTGCGGCAGTTGAAGTCGACGCAGCGGTTGCCGATTGGGTGACGGCGTGCACCGGCGCCCGCGCATGCGCGAGCGCTCAGTCGGCAAGCCGCTTGTCGGCGAGCGCCTTGCAGCAGTCTTCGTATACCCATTGCACGAGTTTCGCCCGGTAGTCGAGGTCGTCGGTATCGACGATTTCCTCGACCGCGTCGCGCGCCCACGATGCGTCGACGAAACCGGCGTGGCGCTTCGCGATGTCCTGTGCAAGCGCGGCCAGCTTCGCGATGGCGAGCCAGTCGGACTGCCGGTGATGGCGGTCGAGCCAGCGGTGCGCGGCCTGGACCTGGAACGACGCGTCGGGCCAGGATTCGTTGAGGTAAAACGCGCCGAGATTGCCGCAGGTGAGCCAGCACAGCAGCTCCAGGCGGTCTTGCGAGCCGAGGTTGTGGGATGCGTCGGTCATGGCAGCGCTCACGAAAGGCATCGGTTCCGGATGGCGCGGTTTGCAACAGCCGGCGCCGATACTAAAAACATAGCACGATGCGGGCCACGTGGCGCGTCGGCGTGGCGCGAATGCCGCAACGGCGGGAACGGGCCGGCCGTCGGGAGTCGTGCCGGCGTCCGCGCAGCCCGCGCGCCGGACCTTGCGGTGTCGTTCGGCGTCATCGCGGCGGCGCGCCACTCTCGCTAGAATGGCCGTTTTCCGGGAGACAGGAAGCGATGAAAATCTACGATCAGTTTTACATCGACGGCGCATGGCGCAAGCCGGCCGGAACGGGCACGATCGACGTGATCGACTCGGGCACCGAGGCCGCGATCGGCCGGATTCCGGAGGGCGCCGCGTCCGATGCGCAGGACGCGATCCGCGCCGCGCGCGCGGCCTTCGATGCGTGGGCCGCAACGCCGGCCGCGACGCGCGCGGGCTACCTGCGCAAGATCGTCGAGCGTCTGCAGGCGCGCAGCGAGGAACTCGCGCAGTCGATCACCGGCGAAGTCGGGATGCCGATCAAGCTGTCGCGCGCGATCCAGGTCGGTGGCCCGATCCATAACTGGAAGGCGTACGCGAAGCTCGCCGAATCGTTCGAATTCGAGGCGACGGTCGGCAACTCGCTGGTGGTGCGCGAGCCGGTCGGCGTCGTCGCGGCGATCACGCCGTGGAACTATCCGCTCAACCAGGTCACGCTGAAAGTCGCGCCGGCGCTCGCGGCCGGCTGTACGGTGGTCCTGAAGCCGTCGGAAGTCGCGCCGCTCAATGCCTTCATGCTCGCCGAGGCGATTCACGAAGCGGGCCTGCCGCCGGGCGTGTTCAACCTCGTGTGCGGCTACGGGCCGGTCGTCGGCGAGGTGCTGGCCACCGATCCGGACGTCGACATGGTGTCGTTTACGGGGTCCACGCGCGCCGGCAAGCGCGTGGCCGAGCTGGCGGCCGCGGGCGTCAAGCGCGTCGCGCTCGAACTCGGCGGCAAGTCGGCGTCGGTGATCCTCGACGATGCCGATTTCGCGACGGCGGTGAAGGGCACGGTCAACGCGTGCTACCTGAACGCCGGCCAGACCTGTTCGGCGCATACGCGGATGCTGGTGCCGGAGGCGCGCTACGACGACGCGCGCGCGCTCGCGAAGGCGGCGGCCGAAGCGTACGTCGCGGGCGATCCGCGCCAGGAAACGACGCGTCTCGGCGCACTCGCATCGGCCGTGCAGCAGCAGCGCGTACAAGCGTACATCCAGCGCGGCATCGACGACGGCGCGGAGCTGGTGACGGGCGGCACCGGCCTGCCGGAAGGGCTTGCGAAAGGCTTCTTCGTGAAGCCGACCGTGTTCGGCCGCGTCGATCCGAAATCGGCGATCGCGCAGGAGGAGATCTTCGGGCCGGTGCTGTCGATCATCACGTACCGCGACGAAGACGAAGCCGTGCGGATCGCGAACGATTCGCCGTACGGGCTCGGCGGCGCGGTGTGGGCCGGCAGCGACGAGCGCGCGATGCGCGTGGCGCGCCGCATCCGCACGGGCCAGGTCGACATCAACGGTGGCACGTGGAACGGCGCCGCGCCGTTCGGTGGCTACAAGCAGTCGGGACACGGTCGCGAGAACGGCGTGTACGGGCTCGAAGAGTATCTCGAGTACAAGTCGATGCAGCTCAGGCAGACGCCTCAGGGCTGAGCGTTTCACCCCGCACGACCGGCAACGGCACGCTCGCGTGCCGTTTTTTTATTGACGGCCGTCAAGGTGCGCGCCGGTGGATCGTCGATCATCGCGTTTCCGATTTCCGATGTTTCGACGAGGTTTCCGATGACCGCACGCAATTCCTTCCCGCCGCTGACGATTCGCGGCCGCACCTTGCTGCCCGTCGTGCAGGGCGGCATGGGCGTCGGCATCTCCGCGCACCGCCTCGCGGGCAGCGTCGCGCGCGAAGGCGCGCTCGGCACGATCGCGAGCATCGACTTGCGTCACCACCATGCGGACCTGCTCGCGCGCTGTCGCGCGAATACCGACCGCGCGACGCTGGAGGCCGCGAACCTAGAAGCGCTCGCGCGCGAGATTCGCCTCGCGAAGACCTACGCCGAAGGGCACGGAATGATTGCGGTCAACGTGATGAAGGCGGTGAGCGCGCATGCGGACTACGTGCGCGTCGCGTGCGAAGCGGGTGCCGACGCGATCGTGATGGGCGCCGGATTGCCGCTGGACCTGCCGGACCTCACGCAAGGCCATGACATCGCGCTGATCCCGATCCTGTCGGACAGCCGAGGGATCGCGCTGGTGCTGAAGAAATGGATGAAGAAGGGGCGGCTGCCCGATGCGATCGTGATCGAGCATCCGGCGCATGCGGGCGGCCATCTCGGCGTCACGCACATCGACGACATGCACGACGCGCGCTTCGATTTCGCACGCGTGCTCGACGAGACCGCACACATCATGGCGTCGCTCGGCCTCGCGCGCGACACGATCCCGCTGATCGTTGCGGGCGGGATCAACAGTCACGACGCGGTGCGCGCGGCGCTCGAAGCCGGCGCGAACGGCGTGCAGGTCGGAACGCCGTTCGCGGTGACCGAAGAAGGCGACGCGCATCCGAACTTCAAGCGCGTGCTGGCCGACGCATGCGCCGACGACATCGTCGAATTCGTCAGCGTGACGGGGCTGCCCGCACGCGCGGTGAAGACGCCGTGGCTCGATCGCTACCTGCGCAACGAAACGCGCATTCGCAACAAGCTCGGCGCGTTCCGGCAGCGCTGCCCGACCGCGCTCGAATGCCTGAGCGTGTGCGGGCTGCGCGACGGCATCGAGAAATTCGGCCACTTCTGCATCGACACGCGGCTGGCGGCGGCACTGCGCGGCGACGTCGCGAACGGCCTGTTCTTCCGCGGCCGCGAAGCGCTGCCGTTCGGCAACGCGATCCGCAGCGTGCACGACTTGCTCGACCTGTTGCTGACCGGCCGTGCTTGCGAGCCTGCGACAAACCGCCCCATGTTTACGCTGGCTTGACGGATATCAAGATGGCGAAAAGACCCCACTGCGAGAATGGAATCAATTCTTTGGGGGTCCGTACCATGCACAAAACAATTCGAATCCAAGCCACCGTTGCCGCCGCCGCCGTTGCGGCAGCCCTCGTCGCGATGCCTTCGCTGTCGCACGCGGCGTCGCCGGGTGACGGCATCAACCAGGGCGACGTACTGGTCCGGCTGCGCGCGATCAGCATCCAGCCGAACGAGCGCGCGAGCGACACGCTCGGTGCGATCAACACCGGCGTGAACAACGCGATCGTGCCGGAGCTCGACTTCACCTACATGATCCGCGACTACCTCGGCGTGGAGCTGATCCTCGGCACGTCGCGGCATCAGATGACGTCGAGCCTCGGCAATCTCGGCGGCGTGGGCGTGCTGCCGCCGACGCTCTTGCTGCAGTACCACTTCAACCATGCCGGCAAGGTGCGTCCGTACGTCGGCGCGGGCCTGAACTACACGTACTTCTACAACAACGGGCTCAACGTCGGCGGGGAGGGCGTGTCGATCAACAAGAGCAGCTTCGGTCCGGCGCTGCAGTTCGGCGTCGACGTGCAGGTGACGAAGAAGGTGTTCATGAACGTCGACGTGAAGAAGATCTGGATGAGCACCGATGCGACGCTCGGCGACAAGGGCATCGGCACGCTGCACATTGATCCGCTGATCGTCGGCGTGGGCGTCGGGATGAAGTTCTAGACGCGAGCGGAAAAGAACAGAGTTGGGGTTGGCGGCATGGCGGTCGGCATGCCGCTCTTTTTTTGTGCGGCGGTTTTACAGCTTGTCGTACTGAAAGCGCATCGCGGTGCCTTCGCGCTTGATGCGCTCCCACACCGCGCGCTTTTCTTCGTCGCTCAGGAACACCCAGTTCGATACTTCGGCGGCCGTGCGGCCGCAGCCCTTGCAGACTTCGTCGAAGAGGGTCGAGCACACGCCGATGCAGGGGCTGTCGGGCAGGTCGTGGAGATTGGAGGTCATCGGGAGGGTTCGTGCCATGAATCGTCAGGGCATCATTTTAATGCATCGGCGCCGGTCGGCCGGCGGGTGTCGCCGCCGTGCCGTCCGGCCGCATCGTCGTTACAGTGCGAGTGCGGCCCGCGCCGGCCGGGACGGCAGTGCGTGCGGCGCGGGCCGCGAATTCACCGGCGCAACGCGGGTGTGCGCGGCCGTCGCGCATGCCCGCCGTGCGGATGCCGTTTCGCCGGCGCTTTCTTTTCCTGATGGACAGCCGCCGATTACCCGATAGAATTCCCCCGGAACACCCCGCCGTGCGGCCCGCCCGGAGCGGCTCGCAGCGGGAATCTGTTCCGTTTGCGCGACATCGGCATGATTTTTTTGTGACGGCGCGTGAATGATGGTAGTTTTCGGGGTTTTCGAGGGGCGGAGCACCAGGATGCGCCGCCATGACGAGGCAGACGGCAGCCGGGCAACGTGTCCGGTCGGAGGGAGAACGGGATGAAAGCAAAGGTAGTGGGCCGGTTCGCAGCGCTCGCGCTGTGCGTGGGTGCATCGGCGGCGGCGGCGAAGGATACGCAGCTCAATGTCTACAACTGGTCGGACTACATTGCGAAGGACACGATCCCGAACTTCGAGAAGCAGACCGGCATCAAGGTTCGCTACGACAACTACGACAGCGACGACACGCTGCAGGCGAAGCTGCTGACGGGCAGCTCGGGCTACGACATCGTCGTGCCGACCAGCAACTATGCCGGCAAGCAGATCGCGGCCGGCATCTTCGCGCCGCTCGACAAGTCGAAGCTGCCGAACCTCAAGTACCTCGATCCGCAACTGATGGCGCTCGTCGCCGGCGCCGACCCGGGCAACAAGTTCTCGGTGCCCTGGGCGTACGGCACGACCGGCCTCGCCTACAACCTGACGAAGGCGCAGCAGGCGCTCGGCAAGGTGCCGCTCGACAACTGGGACATCCTGTTCAAGCCGGAAAACCTGTCGAAGCTGAAGACCTGCGGCGTGTCGGTGCTCGACGCACCCGACCAGATGTTCGCAGCGGCGCTGCACTACATCGGCAAGGATCCGATGAGCACGAACCCGGCCGACTACAAGGCCGCGATGGACGTGCTGAAGAAGATCCGCCCGTACATCACGCAATTCAACTCGTCGGGCTACATCAACGACCTGGTCGGCGGCGACATCTGCTTCGCGTTCGGCTGGTCGGGCGACGTCGTGATCGCGAAGCATCGCGCGATCGAGGCGAAGAAGCCGTACAAGATCGAGTACTACATTCCGAAGGGCGGCGCGCCGGTGTGGTTCGACGTGATGGCGATTCCGAAGGACGCGAAGGACAAGGATGCCGCGCTGCAGTGGATCAACTACATCGAGGATCCGAAGGTGCACGCGGCGATCACGAACGCCGTGTACTACCCGAGCGCGAACGCCGAGGCCCGCAAGTACGTGCGTCCTGACGTCGCGAACGACCCGGCGGTCTACCCGCCGGCCGACGTCGTGAAGACGCTGTTCCTGCTCAAGCCGCTGCCGCCGGAAATCCAGCGTCTGCAGACGCGTCTGTGGACCGAGCTGAAATCGGGCCGCTGACGCGAGCCGAAGTGAGCCGGCAGTCATGAAGCCCCTGGGTGCCCCCGGGGGCTTTTTCGTCAAACGCAGGAGAGAAGCAGCAGATCATGAATAGCCAGTCGGGTGCGACGGTCGCGGGCGCGCCGTCCTTCGTTCCTTCGTCCGGCGCGGATGCACGCGCCGAGAACTTTGTTCAGATCGTCGACGTCGTCAAGAAATTCGGCGAGACCGAGGTGGTGCGCAACGTGAACCTCACGGTGCGCCAGGGCGAGCTGTTCGCGCTGCTTGGCAGTTCGGGCTCCGGCAAGTCGACGCTCCTGCGGATGCTCGCGGGCCTCGAGACGGTCACGTCGGGCAAGATCCTGATCGACGGCGAGGATCTCGCGCAGATGCCGCCGTACAAGCGGCCCGTGAACATGATGTTCCAGTCGTATGCGCTGTTTCCGCACATGTCGGTCGAATCGAACGTCGCGTTCGGCCTGAAGCAGGAGGGCACGCCGAAGGCCGAGCTGAAGGAACGCGTGGCCGCGGCGCTGGACCTCGTGCAGATGGGCAAATACGCGAAACGCAAGCCGCACCAGCTGTCGGGCGGCCAGCAGCAGCGCGTCGCGCTCGCGCGTTCGCTCGTGAAGCGTCCGAAGGTGCTGCTGCTCGACGAGCCGATGTCCGCGCTCGACAAGCAGATCCGTCAGCGTACGCAGATCGAGCTCGTCAACATCCTGAAGCAGGTCGGCGTCACCTGCATCATGGTCACGCACGACCAGGAAGAAGCGATGACGATGGCGAACCGGCTTGCCGTGATGAGCGAAGGGCAGATCGTGCAGATCGGCTCGCCGAGCGACGTCTACGAATATCCGAACAGCCGATTCTCGGCCGAGTTCATCGGCTCGACCAACCTGTTCGACGGCGTCACCGTCGAGGACGAACCCGATCACGTGTACATCGAATCGCCGGAACTGCCGAGCCGGCTGTACGTGAGCCACGGGATCACGGGCCCGCTCGGGATGCCGGTCACGGTGTCGGTGCGCCCCGAGCGGATCGCGCTCACGCGCAAGCCGCCCGAAGGCGCGTTCAACTGGGCGCACGGCAAGATCAGCAACATCGCGTACATGGGCGGCTATTCGCTGTATCACGTGCTGCTCGACGCGGGCAAGACGGTGATCGCGAACGTGTCGAGCCTCGCGATCACCGAGCTCGAGACGCCGGCGCTCGGCGACGAGATCTACGTGCGCTGGAGCGCGACGGCAGGCGTGGTGCTGACGTCATGAGCACGCTCAAGTCCCTGCTCGCCTGGCCCGTGCGGCGCTTCAACCTGACGGGCGGCTCCGCGGTCGTCGCGGGGCCGTACACGTGGCTCGTGCTGTTCTTCCTCGTGCCGTTCGTGCTGGTCGTGAAGATCAGCTTCGCGGAGCTGCAGCTCGGCATTCCGCCGTACACGGAGCTCGCGTCGTACACGGACGGCGTGGTGCACATCGCGCTGAACCTGTCGCACTACGCGTTCCTGTTCACGGACAGCCTGTATTTCGCGACCTACGTGAACTCGGTATGGGTGGCCGCGATCACGACGCTGCTGTGTCTGCTGCTCGGCTATCCGATGGCGTACTACATCGCGCGCTCGAACCCCGCATCCCGTAACCTGCTGATGATGGGCGTGATGCTGCCGTTCTGGACGTCGTTCCTGATTCGCGTGTACGCGTGGATCGGAATCCTGAAGAACAACGGGCTGCTGAACAACTTCCTGATGTGGATCGGGCTCACCCATGCGCCGATCGAGCTGTACCGCACGAACTACGCGGTGTACATCGGGATGGTCTATTCGTACCTGCCGTTCCTCGTGATGCCGCTGTACGCGCACCTCGTGAAGATGGACCTGCGCCTGCTCGAAGCCGCGTACGACCTCGGCGCGAAGCCGTGGAAGGCGTTCGTGCAGATCACGCTGCCGCTGTCGAAGAACGGGATCATCGCGGGCTGCCTGCTGGTGTTCATTCCGGCGGTCGGCGAGTACGTGATTCCGGAGCTGCTCGGCGGCGCGAACACGCTGATGATCGGCCGCGTGATGTGGAACGAGTTCTTCAACAACGCCGACTGGCCGATGGCGTCGGCCGTGACCTGCGCGATGGTGCTGCTGCTGCTCGTGCCGATGGCGATGTTCCAGCACTTCCAGGCGAAGGAGCAGGAGGGCCGCCGTCGATGAAGCCGAATCGTTACCTGCAGTTCGCGGCGCTGTTCGCCGGCTTCGCATTCCTGTACATCCCGATCGTCAGCCTGATCGTCTATTCGTTCAACGAGTCGAAGCTCGTCACCGTGTGGTCGGGCTTTTCGCTGCGCTGGTACTCGGCGCTCGTGCAGGACGACGAGCTGCTGACCGCCGCCTGGCTGTCGCTGAAGATCGGCGTGATGACCGCGTTCGCGTCGGTGTTCATCGGCACGTGGGCCGGCTTCGTGCTGGCGCGCATGGGCCGCTTTCGCGGCTTCGCGCTGTTCAGCGGGATGATCAACGCGCCGCTCGTGATTCCCGAGGTGATCCAGGGGATCTCGCTGCTGCTGCTGTTCATCGAACTGGCGAAGTGGATCGGCTGGCCGGCCGAGCGCGGCGTGTTCACGATCTGGCTCGGCCACGTGATGCTGTGCATCTCGTACGTCGCGATCATCGTGCAGTCGCGCGTGCGCGAGTTGAACCCGTCGCTGGAGGAAGCCGCGCTCGATCTGGGCGCGACGCCGCTGAAGGTGTTCTTCACGATCACGCTGCCGCTGATCTCGCAGGCGTTGATCGCGGGCTGGCTGCTGTCGTTTACGCTGTCGATCGACGACCTCGTGCTGTCGGCGTTCCTGTCGGGCCCGGGCTCGACGACGCTGCCGCTCGTCGTGTTCTCGCGCGTGCGTCTCGGCCTGAATCCGGAGATGAATGCGCTCGCGACGTTGTTCATCATCGCGGTGACGGCCGGCGTGGTGATCGCGAACTTCGTGATGCTGCGTCAGGAGCGCAAGCGGATGGCCGCGTTCGCGACCTGACGCACCGGTTGCCGACGCAACGAAAAACGCCCGGCGCCGACGATCAGTCGGGCCGGGCGTTTTGTCTGGCAGGTGCAGGCCGGAGCGGTTACGCGCCGAACGCGGCCTTCGCCAGCAACCCGAGCGCGACGCACACGAGCACGGCCGCGAAGCCGACCTGCACGTGCCGTGCCGACAGATGCCGCGACGCGCCGCGGCCGGCCGCCATGCCGATGGCGGTCGCGACCGTGAACCACAGCATCATGTCGAGCGGCGCGCGCGTGCCCGACACCAGCGTCGCGAACACGCCGCCGGTGCCGACCAGCGCGATCACCATCAGCGACGTCGCGACCACGCCGTGCATCGACACGTTCGTGAACTTGCGCAGCATCGGCACGATCACGAAACCGCCGCCGACGCCGAGCAGCCCCGTCATCAGGCCCGTCACCGCGCCGGTCGACGCCAGCGCGAGCCCGACCGGCCAGGACCACACGAGCCGGCCCGTATCGGGATTCACGCGGCCGACGCACAGCCGCGATTCGTCGGCGTCGCCGGGCGCGTTGCGCAGCGCCTGCCGCAGCAGGCGGACGGCGACGACCAGCATCGTCAGCGCGAACAACGCCAGCAGCACGTGTTGCGGCAGCACGTGCGCGAGCTTCACGCCGAGTGTCGTGAGCGGCACGCCGGCCACGGCCATCAGCAGCGCCGCGCGGTAGCGCACGAGTCCGCGGCGAAAGCCTTCGAGCGCACCGAGCGCGGCGCTGCCCGCCACCGCGACGAGCGCGACGGGCGTGGCCTGCTGCATCGGCCAGCCCATCCCGACGACGAGCGCGGGCACCGCGAGAATGCCGCCGCCCGCGCCGGTGAGACCGAGCACGGCGCCGACGAAGCCGCCCAGTACGAGGGAAATCAGCATGGCGTCATCCGGTGGGTCAACGTGCGATCGCGGGTTTCGCGAGCCATTCGCGGCCCTTGAGCATCGCCTTCCAGTAGACCGGCGGCAGCACGCGCTCCTTGAGCAGCCATGCCAGCCGCGATGGGCGCCTGCCGTCGATCAGCCAGGCGGGGAAGGTCGGCGCGACCTTGCCGCCGTACAGGAATTCCGCGAGCACGATCTTGCCGCGCTCGACGGTGAGCGGGCACGAGCCGTAGCCGTCGTACGCGGCGTGGCCTTGCGCGCGGCCGAGCGACGCGAGCACGTTGTGCGCGACGACGGGCGCCTGCTTGCGGGCGGCCGCGGCGGTTTTCGCGTTGGTCGTATTGGTGACGTCGCCGAGCGCGAAGATGTTCTCGAACTGCTTGTGGCGCAGTGTCGCCGGATCGACGTCGATCCAGCCGGCCGCGTCGGCGAGCGGGCTCGCGCGCACGAAGTCGGGCGCCTTCTGCGGCGGCACGACGTGGATCATGTCGAACGCGCGCTCGATGGTCTCGGTGCCGCCGCCGGGCAGCGTGCGCGTGAACGTCGCGCGCCGCGCCGGCCCGTCGATCGCGACGAGGTTGTGGCCGAACGACAGCGCGATGTCGTAGCTTTTCACGTATTCCATCAACGCGGGCACGTAGTCGGCCACCCCGAACAGCGCGCCGCCCGCGTTCAGGAATTCGACGTTCGCCGCGCCGAGGCGGCCGGTGCGCCGCCAGTGATCGCACGACAGGTACATCGCCTTTTGCGGCGCGCCCGCGCATTTGATCGGCATCGGCGGTTGCGTGAAAAGCGCATTGCCGCCGCGGAACGCCTGCACCAGTTCCCACGTGTACGGCGCGAGATCGTAGCGGTAGTTCGACGTCACGCCGTTGCGGCCGAGCGTGTCGGCGAGACCGTCGATCGCGTGCCAGTCGAGCTTGAGCCCCGGGCACACGACGAGCTTGCGGTAGCCGATGCGCCGGCAGCCGTCGAGCACGACCGTATGCGCGTCGGGTTCGAAGCCGGCGACGGCGGCCTGGATCCATTTCACGCCGCGCGGCAGCAGGTCGGCAATCCGGCGCGCGGTCGTTTCCGGCTGGAATACGCCGGCCCCGACCATCGTCCAGCCCGGCTGGTAGTAGTGGATATCGGCGGGATCGATCACCGCGATATCGAGCGACGCGTCGCGTGCGAGCAGGCTCGATGCGACCGCGACGCCGGCCGCGCCCGCGCCGACGATCACGATGTCGTGCCGCGCATCGACGGCCGGTGCGGCGGACCGGCCGCCTTGCGCGAGACGCGACGCGAGTGCGCCGAGGTCGTAGCCGGCCGCGGCGGCCGTCGCGACGATGTCGTTCAGCGGGCGCAGGCCGGCCTGCGACAGCGCCCACAGCGTCGCCGAGCGCGTGCCGCTGCGGCAGTACGCGAGCACCGGGCCGGAGAGCGACGCGACGAGCGTGCCGAACTGCGCGGCCTGGTCGTCGGTGACCTTGCCCGTATCGACGGGCCGGTCATGCACGGCGATACCGAGCGGCGCGGCGGCGGCGCGGATCTCGGCGACGGTCGGCTGGTCGGCGCCTTCGCCGTCGGGGCGATTGCAGACGATCGCGCGGATGCCGGCGGCGTGCAGCGCGGGCAGGTCGGTCACGGCGATCTGGGGTGACACCGACAGCGTGTCGGTCAGCTTGCGGATGGTCATGTCGGGGGTTCTCCGGTCGGGGCGGCGGCTCAGATCGCGTCGAGCGGGATCTTCAGGTAGCGCACGCCATTGTTTTCGGGTTCGGGCAGGTGGCCGGCGCGCATGTTGACCTGCACGGACGGCAGCATCAGCACGGGCATGTCGAGCGTCGCGTCGCGCGCGGTGCGCATGTCGACGAAAGCGTCCTCGGTCACGCCGTCCTTCACGTGCACGTTCGCGCGGCGCTGCTCGGCAACGGTCGTCACGTACTGCACGTCGCGGCCGCCCGGCTGGTAGTCGTGGCACAGATACAGGCGCGTGTCGGGCGGCAGTTCCAGCACGCGCGCGATCGAGCGGTACAGCGTGCGTGCGTCGCCGCCGGGGAAGTCGCAGCGGGCCGTGCCGTAGTCGGGCATGAACAGCGTGTCGCCGACGAAGGCCGCGCGCTGCATCGCGTCGTCGACGCAGTAGGTCAGGCACGCGGGCGTATGGCCCGGCGTGTGCAGCGCGCGGATCGTCAGCGCGCCGAGCGCGAGCGTGTCGCCGTCGTCGACGAGCCGGTCGAACTGGCTGCCGTCCTGCGCGAAGCCGGGGCCGGCGTTGAACAGCGTGCCGAACACGTGCTGCACGCGGCGCACGTGCGAGCCGATCGCGATCCGGCCGCCGACGTGCGCCTTCAGGTACGGCGCGGCCGACAGATGGTCGGCATGCACGTGCGTTTCCAGCAGCCAGTGCACGGTCGCGCCGAGTTCGGCGACGCGCGCGATCAGCCGGTCGGCGCTGGCCGTGTGCGTGCGGCCGGATTTCGGATCGTAGTCGAGCACGCTGTCGATCAGCGCGCACGCGCGGCTCGCCGTATCGAGCAGCAGATAACTGACGGTGTGGGTCGCCGGGTCGAAAAAGCCTTCGACTGACAGCGTGGGAGTAGGGCTCACGGGAATGTCCTCGATCGGGTTCTGCATCTGCAATCGGGAATCTCATGTTCAAGAAGCGTGCCAACCGGCGTCGCGGCGCTTGGCGACTTGACAGGTGCTTGATTTGGCTCGTCTTTTCGGAGCGATTGCGGCGATCTGCAACGGCGGGCGACGTGCTGCCGTCCATGTGGACTGCCACGACTGGCAGTGTCGTGGCAGAATTGGCAGTCGGTCTGGCAGCCCGCCCGGCCATCCGCTTTCGAGCCTCCGCATGAATCCGCGCGACACCATTCCGATCGTTCCCGCGCCGCCGCGCGACGTGATGCCCGACGTGCGTGCGCTCGTCGCGTATCTCGAGCACGACCCGCAGCCGATGATCGTCGTCGATCCCGATTACCGCATCCTCGCAGCGAACGATGCGTACCGCCGCCAGTTCGGCGTGGCGGGCGTCGAGCACGTGGGCCGGCACTGCTTCCAGGTCTCGCATCACTACGACGTGCCGTGCGACCAGGCCGGCGAGCATTGCCCGATGAAGCAGGCGCGCGAATCGCGCAGCCTGAACCGCGTGCTGCACATCCACCATACGCCGCGCGGCCCCGAGCACGTCGACGTCGAGCTGCGGCCGATCTTCGATGCGAGCGGCACCGTGATCGCGTACGTCGAGCGGCTGACGACGGTGCGCAGTGCGTCGGCGCAGCCGAGCGCGGAAGGGCTCGTCGGCGGCGCCGACGCGTTCAATGCGGCGCTCGGCGCGTTGCAGCGGGTCGCGCCGTCGACGCTGCCCGTGCTGCTGCTCGGCGAGTCGGGCACCGGCAAGGAATTGTTCGCACGGGCGCTGCACGAGGCGAGCGATCGCGCGATGGGGCCGTTCGTGGTCGTCGATTGTTCGGGGATCGCCGAGACGCTGTTCGAGAGCGAGCTGTTCGGCTACGAGAAGGGCGCCTTTACCGGCGCGAATCAGCGCAAGCCGGGCCTCGTCGAGACCGCGCAGGGCGGCACGCTGTTTCTCGACGAGATCGGCGACGTGCCGCTGCCGATGCAGGTGAAGCTGCTGCGGCTGATCGAGTCGGGGACGTTCCGGCGCGTCGGCGGCGTCGAGGCGCTGCGCGCGGATTTCCGGCTCGTCGCGGCGACCCACAAGCCGCTGCGCGAGATGATCGACGACGGCCGGTTCCGACAGGATCTGTACTACCGGATCAACGCGTTTCCGATTCCGCTGCCCGCGCTGCGCGAACGGCGCGGCGACGTGGCGCTGCTGGCCGAATCGATCCTGCAGCGGATCGCGAATGCGCGCGCCGGCGCGGGCGATGCCGGCGCGCGGCCGTTCGCGGCCCGGCCGTTCGTGCTGACCGAGCGCGCACGGGCCTGCCTCGACGCGTATGCGTGGCCCGGCAACATCCGCGAGCTGCGCAACGTGCTCGAACGCGCGTGCCTGTTCGCGGACGACGGGACGATTCGCGTCGAGCATCTGCCGGCCGAGCTGGTCGCGGCATCGGCGGCGCCGCACGCGCGCGCGGCGGACTCGCGCGGCGTGTCGGATGCGGAACTCGTGCGGATTGCCGGCACGTTCGACGGCACGCGCAAGGCGCTGGCGGAGCATGTCGGGATGAGCGAGCGGACGCTGTATCGGCGGATGAAGGCGCTCGGGCTCGGGATGCGCGACCGGTGAGCGTAGCGTCGCGGTAACTGGCGGCCACGGGCGGCTTTGTCGATAATGGCGCGTTCGATTCCAACGCCGTCGCCGATGAAGAATCCTCTCCTTTCCGGTTGCATGTTGCTGGCCGCCGCTACGCTGGCCAACCCGGCACAGGCCGCCGAATATGCGTGGACCGATGCGCTGGGCGCGCATGCGGTGACGTTCGCGCGGACCGAGTCCGGCGACGACGTGCAGCTCAAGGTATCCGCGACACTCGACGGCCGGCCCGACTGGACGGTGCGCGACTATGTGAAGGAATGCCCGGTCGACGTGATCCTCGACGTCGTGCCGGCGTCGATCGAGATGACCGACCTGCTCGGCAACGGTCGCAAGCAGTTCCTGTTCGCATACAAGATCGGCTGCCGCGGCGACGTCAGCGCGGACCAGGTCAAGTACTTCCTGATCGACCAGGGGACGAAATACGTGCTGCGCGGCGAGGAGACCGTCACGGTCAAAGGCAAGTTCATGGACGGCGGTGCGGTGCCCGCGCCGAGTGCGGACCTGAAGGCGCAACCCGTGTTCCTGCGCTACATGACGAAGCACTGGCGCGCGATCAGCCTGCGCGACTATCGCTGAGTACGCTGCCGGGCGGGTGGTTCAGCGCATGTCGATCACGCTTCCCGCTTTGAGCCGCATGGTGTCCTCCGTTCGGTGCGCACACGGGAGTTGAGGGTCAAGCGGAAGATCGCAAATCGGCGCGCGGAGAGCTCCGCGTGCCGTGGGCCCGACACAAAGGGTGTGCGATGCGTTATTGCGGTGACGGCGTCGCGTCGGTTGTGCCCGTGCCGGCCTGGGCGCCGGGGGTGTTGTGATCCGCGTTGCCGGCTGCGTCGGCTTTCCCGGCCTTCGCGGCGTTGCCGGCCGGGTCGACCGGCGGCGTACCCATCGCCTGGTAGAGCCGCGCGGTGTCGGCGAAGCGCGCGCCGGTCGCGCGGATCTCGTCGAGCCGCGCATTGCGGTACTGCAGTTCGCTCGCCCGCGCGGCCGACGGCGGCAACGCGCCGAGCCGCACGCGGGCGGCCGCATCGTCATAGGCGCCGCGCGCGGACAGCGCGGCACGCGACGACGCATCGAGCGCTTGCGCATCGTGTTCGAGCGCGGCGAGCGAATCGGCGACGTTCTGGAACGCGGCCAGCACGGTCTGCTTGTACTGATCGACCGCGGCCTCGTAGGTCGCCTTTGCCGCCCGGCGCTGCGCGAGCAGCGCGCCGCCATGGAACAGCGGCTGGCTCAGCGACGCACCGACATTCCAGATCGCGCCGGCGCCCGACAGCATCGCCGGCCAGCTGAAGCCGCCTTTGCCCAGCGCCGCCGACAGCGACAGTTGCGGGAACATCTGCGCGGTCGCGACGCCGACTTCGGCGGCGGCCGCCTTCAGCCCCGCGTCGGCGGCCTGGACGTCGGGTCGGCTTTGCAGCAGGACCGACGGCACGACCACGGGCACCTGCGCGGGCAGATGCAGGTCGGCGAGCGTGAGATCGGCGGGCGGCTGGTCGGGCGTACGGCCGATCAGTACCGCGAGCGCATGGCGCGCTGCGTCGCGCTGCTGGCGCAGCGCGGGCAGGCTGGCCGCGAACGTATCCGCGCTTTGTTGCGCGTTCAGCGCGTCGCTGCGCGATGCCGAACCGAGCGCATAGCGTCGCTGCGCGTCGTGCGCCTGGTCGTTCGCGAGCGCGACGAGCCGCTCGGTCGTCGCGATCTGCGCGTTGAGCACCGACACCGTGATCGACGCGGTGACGATGTTCGCGGCGAGCGCGCGCCGCGCCGATTCGAGCTGGAACGCGCTGACGTCGACGCGTTTGGCGAGCGCCCGGTTCGCGAAGCGCGACGCGCCGAACAGGTCGATCGTGTAGCTCGCCTGCAGTTGTCCGACGAAGGTGTCGTACAGCAGCGTCGGCGCGCCGAGCGCCGGAATCGGCACGCCCAGCGCGCGCTGGCGCGCGGCCTGGCCGACCGCATCGATCGACGGCAGCATCGAGCTGCCGATCTGCCCGCGCAGCTGTTCGCGCGCGGCATCGAGCGAATGCGACGCCGCGCCGAGCGTCGGGCTGTTGCGCAGCCCTTCGTCGACGAGCGCGTTCAGCGCATCGGAGCGGTACTGCGTCCACCAGTCGGGCACGGGTTGCGCGCCGACCTCGAACTGCTGCGCGACGCCTTGCGCGGCAACCGTCTGCTGCACTTGCGGCGCGGCGCCGTAATGGGCGGGCGACGGCATCGCGGGCGCCTCGCCGCTCGGCGCGAACCATGCGCAGCCGGCGAGCGGGCCGGCGAGGGTCGCGGCCGCGAGCGCCCGCGCGGCCTTCGTTTTCAGGGTCATCGACAGTTCCATGATCAGGCTCCCGACGGCGCGGCAGGCGTGCTGCCGTCGTTGGGCGGGCCGTCGCGCGGATCGCGTTCGTCGCGCTTCACGCGGAACCACGTGGCGTACAGCGCGGGCAGGTAGAACAGCGTCAGCACGGTCGCGCTCGTGATCCCGCCCATCAGCGCGGTGGCCATCGGCCCGAAGAAGTTCGAACGCAGCAGCGGGATCAGCGCGAGCACGGCGGCCGCGGCGGTCAGCGTGATCGGCCGGAAGCGCCGCACGGTCGCGCCGACGATCGCGTCGAAGCGTCCGTGGCCGGCGGCGATGTCCTGCTCGATCTGGTCGACCAGAATCACCGAGTTGCGCATGATGATCCCGAACATCGCGATCACGCCGAGCATCGCGACGAAGCCGAACGGCTGGCCGAACAGCAGCAGCGTGCCGACCACGCCGATCAGGCCGAGCGGCGCGGTGAGCACGACCATCAGCACGCGCGAGAAGCTCTGCAGCTGGATCATCAGCAGCGTGAACACCGCGATCGCCATCAGCGGCATCTGCGCGTTGATCGATGCCTGCGCTTTCGCGCTTTCCTCGACCGACCCGCCGATGTTGATCTGATAGCCGACCGGCAGTTGCGCACGCAACGCATTCAGTTTCGCGTCGATCGCATGCGTGACGTCGATGCCCTGCGCGCCGGCGCGCACGTCGGACTGCACGGTGATGGTCGGCTGGCGGTCGCGCTCCCACACCACGCCGTATTCGAGCGTCGGCGTGAAGCGGCCGAGCGAGCCGAGCGGCACCGGGCCGTTCGGCGTCGGCATCGCGAGGCCCGCGAGCCGGGCCGGGTCGACGCGGTCCGCGCGCGGCGCGCGCAGATCCACCGCGATCAGCTTGTCGCGTTCGCGATACTGCGTGACGGTGGTGCCGGACAGCGTCATCGCGAGGAAGCTCGACACGTCCTGCGACGTGACGTTCAGCTCGCGCGCCTTCTTCTGGTCGAGCTCGAAGCGCACCGAGCGCTCGGCGGGCTCGTCCCAGTCGAACTGCACGTTGACCGCGCGCGCGTCGCCGCGCATCGTCGCCGCCACCTTCTCGGCGATCGCGCGCACCGTCGCGATATCGTCGCCGCTCACGCGGAACTGCACCGGGTAGCCGACGGGCGGCCCGTTCTCGAGCCGCGACAGGCGCCAGCGCACGGCCGGAAACTGGTCGCGCAGCGTGGTTTCGAGCCAGGTCGCGAGTTTTTCGCGATCCTCGACCGATTTCGCGGTGACGACGAACTGCGAGAAGTTCGGCAACTGAAGCTGCTGGTCGAGCGGCAGGTAGAAGCGCGGTGCGCCGCTGCCGACGAAGTTCACCGAATGATCGATCTCGGGCCGCTTGTCGAGCACCTTCTCCAGGCGCGCCGTCTCGCGCAGCGTCGCCGCGAACGACGCGCCTTCGGGCAGCCGCAGGTCGACCAGCAGCTCGGGGCGGTCGGAGCTCGGGAAGAACTGCTGCGGCACGAGCGTGAAGCCCGTCAGCGCGACGACGAAGAGCGCGCCGGTGATCAGCAGCACGACGAAGCGCCGCTCGATGCACCAGTCGATCCAGCCGCGCAGCCGCGTATAGAAGCGCGTGTCGTAGATGTCGTGCTCGTGATCGTCCGGCAGATGCGCTTCGTGCGCGTGCTTCTTGCGCTCGGGCAGCAGGTGATAGCCGAGCAGCGGGATCAGCACGACGGCCGCGAACCACGACGCGATCAGCGCGATCGCCGACACCTCGAAGATCGAGCGCGTGTATTCGCCGGTGCTCGATTTCGCGAGGGCGATCGGCAGGAAGCCCGAGACCGTGACGAGCGTGCCGGTCAGCATCGGAAACGCGGTGCTGGTATAGGCGAACGCGGCGGCGCGGGCGCGGCTGTAGCCCTGCTCGAGCTTCACGGCCATCATCTCGACCGCGATGATCGCATCGTCGACGAGCAGCCCGAGCGCGAGCACCAGCGTGCCGAGCGACACCTTGTGCAGCCCGATGTCGAACAGGTACATGAAGAGCGCGGTGACGGCGAGCACGACCGGAATCGAGATCACCACGACCATCCCGGTGCGCAGCCCGAGCGACACGAGGCTCACGACCAGCACGATCGCCACCGCTTCGGCGACGGCTTCGAGGAAGTCGTCGACCGAATGCGCCACCGCATGCGGCATGCTCGACACCAGCGTCAGCTTCAGGCCGGCCGGCAATTGCGCCTGCAGATCCTTCGATTCGGCGTCGAGCGCCTTGCCGAGCCGGATCACGTCGCCGCCGGGCTGCATCGTCACGCCGATGCCGAGCACCGCATGACCGTTCGCGCGCATCTGCGTGACGGGCGGATCGTCGTAGCCGCGCTTCACGGTGGCCAGGTCGCCGAGCCGGAACGTGCGGCCGTTGATGCGGATCAGCGTGTCGGCGATCGCCGCGACGTTGTCGAACTGGCCGCTCGGCCGCACGAACACGCGATCGTCGGCGGTGGTCAGCACGCCGGCCGACGAGATGTCGTTCTGCGCATTGATCGCCTGTCCGAGCTGCTGCGGCGAGATGCCGAGGCGCGTGAGCTGCGCGTTGTCGGCTTCGATGAAGATGCGCTGGTCGGGGTCGCCGAAGTAGTCGACCTTGCCGACGCCCGGCACGCGCAGCAGCACCGTGCGCAACTGGTCCGCGTAATCGTGAAGCTGCGCGGGCGTGAAGCCGTCGCCTTCGAGCGTCCAGATGTTGGTGTAGACGTCGCCGAACTCGTCGTTGAAGAACGGGCCCTGCACGCCCGGCGGCAGCGTATAGCCGATGTCGCCGACCTTCTTGCGGATCTGGTACCAGGTTTCGGGCACGTCCTTCACGGGCGCGGAATCCTTCATCGTGAAGAAGATCAGCGATTCGCCGGGGCGCGAATAGCTGCGCAGGAAGTCGATGGCCGGCGTTTCCTGCAGCTTGCGGCCGATCCGGTCGGTCACCTGCTCCTGCACCTGCCGCGCACTCGCGCCGGGCCAGAACGTGCGGATCACCATCACGCGGAACGTGAACGGCGGGTCTTCGGATTGCGCGAGGCGGGTGTACGCGAGGATGCCCGCGAGCGTCGCGAGCGCGATCAGGTAGACGACCAGCGCCTGGTGGCGCAGCGCCCACGCCGACAGGTTGAACCGGCCTTCTTCACGGGGGACGCTCATGACGCGAAGTCCTCCGGATGCAGCGGCGCGATCGCGCGCACCTTCTCGCCCGCGCTGACCGTATGCACGCCCTGCAGCACGACGCGCTCGCCCGGCTGCAGCCCGTTCGACACGGTGACGGTGCGCTCGTTGAAGCGCGCGACGTCGACGCGGCGCAGCGCGAGCGTGTCGTCCTTCGCGCGCACGATCCATACGGCCGGATGCGGGCCGTCATGGAACAGCGCGGTCGCGGGCAGCGTGATGGTGGGCGCGTTGCCGGCGGCCGGCGCGCCGTCGAACGCGACATTCGCGGTCATCCCGAGACGGACGGCCGGATCGGGCGCGGCGAGCGTGAGCTTCACGCGATACGTGCGGCTTTGCGGATCGGCGGCCGGTGCGATTTCGCGCACCTTGGCCGCGAACTGGCGGCCCGGCAGCGACGGCAGCGTGACGCTGGCTGCGTGACCGGGCGCGAGCGATGCGAGCGCGGCCTCGGGCACGTCGCTGACGACGTCGACGTCGCCCGACCACGCGAGCTGGTAGACGGCCTGGCCGGCCGACACGTTCTGGCCGGTGTCGGCCTGTTCGGCGGTGATGGTGCCCGCGTGATCGGCGACGAGCGTCGCATAGCGGAGCTGGTTTTTGGCGAGGGCGAGCTGCTGCTGCGCCTGGTCGCGCTGCGCGAGCGCGGACGTGTAGCTGTTCTCGGTCTGCTCGAGCTGCGCGGTCGCGATCAGGTTCTCGCGCGCCTGCGCGCGATCGCGGTCGAGCTGCTGCTTCGCGAACGCGAGGCTGTGCGACGCGGCATCGAGCTGCGCCTGCGCGCTCGCGGCGTTCTTCTCGACGTCGGACGGATCGAGCAGCGCGACAACCTGGCCGGTCTTGACCGTGTCGCCGAGCCGCACCTTGCGCTCGACGATCTTGCCCGCGATGCGGAACGACAGCGGCGTCGCGTAGCGCGGCTGGATCTCGCCGGGCAGCGTGCGCGCGGGCGCCGCATCGTCGGCATGGGCGGGCAGCGCGACGACGGGGCGCGGCGCGGGCGGCGCGGCTTCCTTCGGATGGCAGGCGGCGAGGACGAGCGCGGCGCCGATCAGCAGCGCGGCGCGGGAACCGGAGCGATTCACGAAACCCCCAGATCAGGTGAGAGCGGAACGAAGCCGGCAAGCGCGACGGGCGCTTGCCCCGAGTGGCGCCGGCCTCGGCGCGCACGAATAGAGCCGAACGAGGTCGTTCGGAAACTGTGGCGAATTCTAATACACACCTGTATCCGAGTGCAAAGATGAATCCGAAAGGGAGTTGGTGCTAGACTGCGCGCCATGAGACCACAGCGCTTAACTCGCGAGCAGAGCCGGGACCAGACGCGCGAGCGTCTGCTGACTGCCGCGCACCGGATTTTTATGAAGAAAGGCTATGTCGCGGCGAGCGTCGAGGACATCGCGGCGGCGGCCGGCTACACGCGCGGCGCGTTCTATTCGAATTTCCGCAGCAAGTCGGAACTGCTGCTCGAGTTGCTCGAGCGCGACCACGATTCGGTGCGGGCCGACTTCGAAGCGATCTTCGAGGAAGGCGGCCCGCGCGAGCAGATGGAGTCGATGACGCTCGCGTACTACCGGACGCTCTTTCGCGACGACGAATATTCGCTGCTGTGGGGCGAGGCGAAGCTGCAGGCGGCGCGCGACGCGAAGTTTCGCGTGCGCTTCAACCAGTTCCTGCACGGCAAGCGGCTGCAGATGGCCGAATTCATCCAGCGTTTCGCGGAGCGCGCGGGCACGCCGCTGCTGCTGCCGGCCGAGACGCTCGCATTCGGATTGATGTGCCTGTGCGACGGCGTGCAGTCGTATTACACGGCCGACCCGCAGCACGTGTCGGCGGAGGTGGCCGAATCGGTGCTCGCGGGGTTCTTCGCACGGGTCGTGCTGGGGCGCGCGCCGGACTGAATGTCCAGGCGGGCGGCGCGCGGTGGTGTGGCGGTGGCCGCCCGGGATGCGGGGCGGCAGCGCACGCAACACCGGGTCACGTGCGCCGAGCCCGTCAGCGCTCGCCCGTCATCCGCCGGTACGCGTCGAGCAGCGACGTCTTGTAGACCACGCCCGCGAGCGTCGGCTCGGCTTCGCTTTCGATCACCGGCAGCCGTTCGCCCTGGAACGCCATGAAGCGTTCGAGCGCGCTCGCGAGCGGCATGTCGGGCGTGAGCAGCGGAAACGGCGTATGCGCGTAGTGCGCGGCCGTCTTGTCGGTCGTGTCGCGCTTGTCGAGCAGGTCGGACGTGATGTCCTTCAGCGCGACCGCGCCGCGAAAGCGCCCGGTGTCGTCGGTCACGTACAGATACTTCACCGGATATTCGAGAAACACGCGCGTCATGTCGGCCACGCTCGCGGTGAGCGGCACGACCGTCTGCGCGGGCTGGATCAGCTGGCGCATCTGCGTGGTGCGCAGGCGCACCCGTTCTTCCGCGTCCTGGTGGTGGCGCAGCGTGATCTCGTACATCGACGTCGTGCCCGTCGCACGCGCGACGAAATACGCGAACACGCACGACACCAGCAGCGGCAGCACGACCTGGTAGCTCAGCGTCATCTCGAAGATCATCAGGATCGCCATCAGCGGCGCCTGCGTGGCGCCGGCCATGAACGCGCCCATTCCGACCATCGCATACGCGAAGTACGCGGACGTGTGGCCCGGCCACAGCGCGTTCATCGCGATTCCGAACAGCGAGCCGAACACCGCGCCGACGAACAGCGTCGGCGTGAAGACGCCGCCGACCGCGCCGGAGCCGGCCGTCGCGGCGGTCGCGACGATCTTGAACACCAGCACCGCGACGAGCGCTTGCCAGGTCCACGGCGAATGCAGGATGTGGTTCACGACGCTGTAGCCGTTGCCCCACACGTCCGGAATCCACACCGAGATCACGCCGACGACGAGGCCGCCGATCGCGAGCCGCACCGGCAGCGGCACGGGCAGCCGCTTGAACTGGTTCTTCGACGCATCGAGCAGGTGCAGGAACTGCGGCGCGAGCACGCCGCACAGCGCGCCGAGCACGACGAACAGCAGCACCTCGGGGCCCGTGACGGCGGGGAACACCGGCATCTCGTACGGCGGCCGGTAGCCGGCGAATTCGCGCATCACGATGTTCGCGACGACCGACGCGACGACCATCGGCCCGAAGCTTTCCATCGCGATCGTGCCGAGCACGATTTCGGAAACGAAGAACGCGCCGGCGATCGGCGCGTTGTACGCGGACGTGATGCCGGCCGCGGCGCCGCACGCGACGAGCAGGCGCAGGCGCGGCGGATCGAAGTGCACGAAGCGGCCGACCAGCGACGCGGCGAGCGCCGCGAGCTGCACCATCGGGCCTTCGCGGCCGATCGAGCCGCCGCTGCCGATGGTCAGCAGCGACGACACGCTGCGCCACAGGCTCTGCCGCACCGGCACGATGCCGTCGCCGAGCGCGACGGCTTCCATGTAGTCGGTCTTGCCGGATTGCCTGTCGCCGCGCGTCGCGAGCAGCAGCACGCAGCCGGCGAGGAAGCCGCCCGCGGCCGGCATCCAGAACCGCACGTACCACGGCAGGTTTTTCGCCATCTGCACGAAGCTGCCGCTGTGCCCCGAGATCAGGCGCTGCATCAGGTCGATGCCTTCGCGGAACGCCATCGTGGCGAAGGCGCCGCCGACGCCGACGATGGCCGACCAGATCAGCATCGTATGGGCGTCCGACAGGCGGAACAGCGTTTGAGCGCGAGTGCGCAGCTTCAGCAGGAACGAGAGCACGGCTGAAAGAGAGCGGAAAAGAGGACGAGGGAAACCGTCGCGAAGCATAGCATTGCGCCGCGCCCGCGGGACTTCCCCGTCGGGCGCGGCGCTCGTCGCGGCGTGGGCGTGCGGCTCAGCCAAGCCAGTGCTGTACGGCCAGCGTGATGCCGTAGCCGCCGGCGATCAGCCACACATACAGGATCAGGCCGGTGGTCAGCGCGCGGGGGCCGGCCTCGCGGATCTGCGAGACGCGTGTTTCGATGCCCAGGGCCGTCATCGCCATCGTCAGCGCGAAGGTATCGAGCACGTTCAGCGTATGCGTGACGTCGGCGGGCAGCACGTTCAGCGAGTTGACGATCACGAAGGCGAGGAAGCCGAGCGCGAACCAGGGCACGGCCACCTTGCGCTTGCCTTGCGCGCCGTCGGCGGTTGCCCGTGCGGAGCGGGCGAGCCACCAGCCGAGCGAGAGCAGCACCGGCACCAGCAGCATCACGCGCGTCATCTTGACGATCGTTGCGACGTGCGTGACCTGCGGGCTGATGTCGCTTGCCGCGCCGACCACCTGCGCGACCTCGTGGATCGTGCCGCCGAAGAACAGGCCGAGGCCGGCGGGGTCGAGATCGAGCAGGCCGGCGTGATACGCGAGCGGGTACAGGAACATCGACAGCGTGCCGAACAATACGACGCTACCGACGGCCATCGCGCTCTGGTGCGGCTTCGACTGCAGCGTCGACTCGAACGCGAGCACCGCGGCCGCGCCGCAGATCGCGCTGCCGGCGGCGGTCAGCAGCGCCGCGTCGCGATCGAGCTTCATCACCTTCATGCCGACCCAGGTGCCGATCACGAGCGTACTGACGACCACCAGCACCGACACCGTGAGGCCCGGCAGGCCGACCTGCGCGATTTCCTGCAGGCTCACGCGCAAGCCGAAGAACGCGACCGCGATGCGCAGCAGCTTGCGCGCGGAAAAGTTGACGCCGGCCGCCCAGCTCGCCGGCATGCCGTCGCGCAGCGCGTTGCCGTACAGCGCGCCGGCGATGATCCCGACGATCAGCGGCGACAGGCCGAGCCCGGCGACGGCCGGCAGTTGCGACAGGCTGGTGACGGCGGCGGCGAACAGCGCGACGAACAGCACGCCGTTCAACTGGCCGCGCATCGACGGCGCGGCGTGGCCAAGATGGGGAGTCGGAGCAGTGGACATGGAGGTACCGTATGAAGCATGTTGCGATGTTCTAATCCTAATTTGGTTATATCGATATGAAAAATTGTGATTTGTGACGTAAACTATCCGGAAAGCCGATAATTTATCCCCATGACCCCGGATCAACTGATAACGTTCGCCGCCGTCGCCGAACACCTGAACATCAGCCGTGCCGCTGTCGCGCTGCATCTGTCGCAGCCGGCCGTATCGGGCCAGTTGCGCCTGCTGCAGGACGAGTTCGGCGAGCCGCTGTACCAGCGCGACGGCCGCGGCATCCGGCTGACGCCGGTCGGCGAACAGCTCGCGCAATACGCGAAGGCGCAGCGCGACACGTTCGCGCAGGCGCGCGCGTTTCGCGACGCGGTGCGCGGGCTCGACGCCGGCACGCTGCGCATCGGTGCGAGCACCACACCGGCCAGCTATCTGCTGCCGTACCTGATCGCGGCATTCCAGCCGCGCGCGCCGCGCGTGGCGATCCAGACGATGAGCGGCAATACGGCCGACGTGGTCGCCGCGCTGGCATCGCTCGACATCGCGATGATCGAAGGGCCGCCCGGCGAGACGCTGCCGCCCGGCACCGCCGTGCATGCGTGGCACGAGGACGAGATCGTCGCGATCGTGCCGGCCGGGCATCCGCTCGCCGCGCCCGGGTACGACGCGGGCGTCGCGCTCGACGCGCTCGCCGCGCATCCGCTCGTGTTGCGCGAGGAGGGCTCCGGCGTGCGCCAGCTCGTCGAGCGTGCGTTTGCGCACGGCGGCGCGCCGATGCGCGTCGCGTTCGAGATTTCGGGCGTCGAGGCCGTGAAGGAAGCCGTGCGCGCGGGGATGGGCGTCGGTTTCGTGTCCGCGATGTCGCTGCGCCATCAGGATGCGGCGCTCGTGGCGCGTTCGCTGGCGCCCGAGCCGCTCACGCGCCATTTCTCGATTCTCGTGCCGCACGGCGCCGCGCCATCGCGCGTGGCCGTCCAGTTCCTCGACATGAGCCTCACGCACGACGCCGGATAAGCGGGCCGGGCGCGGCCCGGGAACGCCGGGGGCGCGTCGGCTGGCGCGTACTTGCACGCCGGTCCGGCCTAGGGATTTCCTCTATGGCGCACGCCAAAGGCGAAGCGCACCATCCGTCTCAAGCAAATGGAACCGGTTCCATTTCGGGAAGAAAGGGCGAGAAATGGCAGACATCGTGATCGTGGCGAGTGCATTCGGGATGGACCGCGTGCGCCAGCAGGGCCACCGTGCATTCATCGAGACCGCGGCGGCGTCCGGTGCGACCGGTTTCGAAGTGCGGCGCGAGTTGTTCGCGTCGGACGACGACGCGACGCCGGGCGCGCTGGCCGCGCTCGGCGCGGAACTCGCCGCGCACGGGCTGTGGTCGGTCTACTCGACGCCGGCCACGCTGTATACGGAAACGGGCGCGCTCGATGCCGACGCGTTGCGCGACACGCTCGTGGAAGCCGACGCGCTCGGCGCGCGCTTCGTCAAATTCCAGCTCGGCGGCTTCGCCGGCGACGCGCACGCGGCCGACCTCGTTGCGTTGTCGCGCGGCGCGCGGGCCCGCGTGGTGGTCGAGAACGGCCAGCTGCCGGTGGGCGGCGCGCTCGCGCAGTTCCGCGGGCTGTTCGCCGCGTTGAGCGCCGCGGGCATGCCGGATGCGGTCGGCATGACGTTCGATATCGGCAACTGGCAGTGGCCGGGCGAAGCGCCGCTCGCATGCGCGCAGGTGCTCGCGCCGCATGTGGAATACATTCATTGCAAGGCCGTTGAAGGCGAGGGTGCGCGCCGTTTCGCGGTGGCGCCGGCGCCGGGCGATCCGCTCGTCGCGGGCGTGCTCGCGGCCTTGCCGCAAGCGGTGCCGCGCGGCATCGAGTTTCCGTTCGATGCGGCCGACCTGGTGGGCGATGCCGGCCGGCGCGTCGCGTGGCTCGCCGCCGCGTGACATCGGAAGGACACGGAGGAATTCAGTCATGAAAGCAGCACTCGATGTCGTGACCTACGGCGAAGCGATGGCGATGTTCGTCGCCGCCGAGCCGGGCCACCTCGCGCACGCGGCGCAATTCACGAAGCGGATCGCGGGCGCGGACC
This sequence comes from Burkholderia sp. IDO3, assembly GCF_003366075.1. Taxonomy (NCBI): domain Bacteria; kingdom Pseudomonadati; phylum Pseudomonadota; class Betaproteobacteria; order Burkholderiales; family Burkholderiaceae; genus Burkholderia; species Burkholderia sp. IDO3. Next base: position 1,921,812 of record NZ_CP028963.1, on the reverse strand, counting down.
TGAACGTGGCGATCGGCCTGTCGCGGCTCGGCTTCCGGGTCGGCTGGATGAGCCGGGTCGGCCGCGATTCGTTCGGCGGCTACGTGCTCGACACGCTGGCGCGCGAAGGCATCGATGCGTCGTGCGTGACCGTCGATCCGCGCTATCCGACCGGCTTCCAGCTGAAGTCGCGCAACGACGACGGCAGCGACCCGGCCGTCGAATATTTCCGCAAGGGCTCCGCCGCGAGCCACCTGTCGTGCGACGACTACGTGGCCGACTACGTGCTCGGCGCGCGTCACCTGCACCTGACGGGTGTCGCGCCGGCGATTTCCGCGACGTCGTGCGAGCTCGCGTTTCGTCTCGCACGCGAGATGCGCGCGGCCGGCAAGACGATTTCGTTCGACCCGAACCTGCGCCCGACGCTGTGGCCGTCCGCCGACGTGATGGCGACGACGCTGAACGCGCTGGCGGCACTCGCCGACTGGGTACTGCCGGGCCTGTCCGAAGGGCGGCAGCTTACCGGGCACGACGCGCCGGCCGACATCGCGGGTTTCTACCTGGCGCAGGGTGCGCGCGGCGTGGTGATCAAGCTGGGCGCCGAAGGCGCGTACTTCCGCACGGCTGACGGCCGCGAGGGCACGGTGACCGGCGAGCGCGTCGCGAACGTGGTCGACACGGTCGGGGCCGGCGACGGCTTCGCGGTCGGTGTGGTCAGCGCGCTGCTGGAAGGCCGCTCCGTGGAGCAGGCCGTCGCGCGCGGCAACCGCATCGGGGCGCTGGCGATCCAGGTGATCGGCGACTCGGAAGGCCTGCCGACCCGTGCGGCACTCGATCGGCTCGAAAACGTCGGCAATTGCGCCGAGCGTTTGCAAGAAACCGCCGCCGCGCAATGAGAGGCCGGGCACGGCACAATCCGCGGACCCAGTTCGTGCTTCGTGCACGGTTTTGCATGAGGCCGGATCCGGCGCCGATGCGCCGATGCCGGTCGATTCCCGAAAGGGTGGGGGGCAGTGCTGAAGCGCCGGCTCCCACCGACCGCCGCAGGGTGAGAGTAGGCGCTGAAGCACCAACTCTCACCAACAGCGGCATGGGGTGGGAGTAAGCGCTGAAGCGCTAACTCCCACCGACATAGGAGACACACTGATGGCAGCCAATCTCGCAGCCCGACGCTGGTGGACGATCATGCCGATCGTCTTCATTACCTACAGCCTCGCTTACCTCGACCGCGCGAACTACGGGTTCGCGGCGGCGGCCGGCATCAACCAGGACCTCGGGATCAGCAAGGGCCTGTCGTCGCTGATCGGCGCGCTGTTCTTCCTCGGCTACTTCTTCTTCCAGATCCCGGGCGCGATCTATGCGGAGCGCCGCAGCGTCAAGAAGCTCGTGTTCGTCAGCCTCGTGCTGTGGGGCGGCTGCGCGGCGCTCACGGGCATCGTCAGCAACATCCCGTCGCTGATGGCGATCCGGTTCGTGCTCGGCGTCGTCGAAGCGGCCGTGATGCCCGCGATGCTGATCTACATCAGCAACTGGTTCACGAAGAACGAGCGCTCGCGCGCGAACACGTTCCTGATCCTCGGCAACCCGGTGACGGTGTTGTGGATGTCGGTCGTGTCCGGTTATCTGGTCCACGAATTCGGCTGGCGCCACATGTTCATCGCCGAAGGCGTGCCGGCCGTGATCTGGGCCGTGTGCTGGTGGTTCCTCGTGCAGGACAAGCCGGCCGAATCGCCGTGGCTCACCGCACAGGAAAAACGCGACCTCGACGCGGCGCTCGCGGCCGAACAGGCGGCGATCAAGCCGATGCGCAACTACGGCGAGGCGTTCCGTTCGCCGGCCGTGATCAAGCTGTGCGCACAGTACTTCTGCTGGAGCATCGGCGTGTACGGCTTCGTGCTGTGGCTGCCGTCGATCGTCAAGAACGGCTCCGCACTGGGGATGGTCGCGACCGGCTGGCTGTCGGCGCTGCCGTATCTCGCGGCGACGATCGCGATGCTCGTCGCATCGTGGGCGTCGGACAAGGTCGGCTCGCGCCGCGGCTTCGTGTGGCCGTTCCTGCTGGTCGGCGCTGCCGCATTCGCTGCGTCGTATGCGCTCGGCTCGTCGCATTTCTGGATCTCGTATGCGCTGCTCGTCGTCGCGGGCGCCGCGATGTATGCCCCGTACGGCCCGTTCTTCGCGATCGTGCCGGAACTGTTGCCGAAGAACGTCGCCGGCGGCGCGATGGCGCTGATCAACAGCATGGGCGCGCTCGGCTCGTTCGTCGGCTCGTATTTCGTCGGCTACCTGAACGGCGCGACCGGGTCGCCGGTCGCATCGTATGCGTTCATGAGCGTCGCGCTCATCGCGGCGGTGATCCTCACGCTGTCCGTCAAACCCCAGGCGCGCGACGAGCACTCGCTCGCGGCGCCGCTGCAAGGAAAATGAAACGATGAAGCCCCGTATCGTCGCGTACAAGCCGCTGCCCGATGACGTTCTCGCGTACCTGCGCGAGCATGCGGAGGTCGTGCAGGCCGACGGCGCCGACGCGCTCGCCCATGCGCTCGGCGACGCGGACGGCGCGATCGGCGCGAGCCTGAAGGTCACGCCCGAAATGCTCGATCGCGCGCCGCGGCTGAAGGCCTGGTCGACGATCTCGGTCGGCTACGACAACTTCGACGTCGACGACCTGACGCGGCGCGGCATCGTGCTCGCGCATACGCCCGACGTGCTGACCGAATCGACCGCCGACACCGTGTTCTCGCTGATCCTCGCGTCCGCGCGGCGCGTGGTCGAACTGGCGGAGTGGGTGAAGGCGGGCCACTGGCAGCGCAGCATCGGCCCCGACCTGTACGGCACCGACGTGCAGGGCAAGACGCTCGGCATCGTCGGGCTCGGGCGGATCGGCGGGGCGGTCGCGCGCCGCGCGGCGCTCGGCTTCCGGATGCAGGTGCTGTATGCGAACCGGTCCGCGCACGCGGAAGCCGAGACGCAGTACGGCGCGCGCCGCGTGACGCTCGACGCCTTGCTCGCGCAGTCGGATTTCGTGTGCCTGCAGGTGCCGCTGTCGCCGCAAACGCATCATATGATCGGCGCGGCCGAATTCGCGAAGATGAAGCGCGGCGCGATCCTGATCAACGCATCGCGCGGGCCGGTGGTCGACGAGGCCGCGCTGATCGACGCGCTGCGCGCGGGCACGATCCGTGGCGCGGGGCTCGACGTGTTCGAGAAGGAGCCGTTGCCGGCCGATTCACCGCTGCTGCAGATGCGCAACGTCGTCGCGCTGCCGCATATCGGCTCGGCGACGCACGAGACGCGCCACGCGATGGCGCGCTGCGCCGCGGAAAACCTGGTCGGCGCGCTGGCCGGCACGCTGCGCACGAATCTTGTCAATCCCGGCGCGCTCGCGCGCGCCTGAGCGCCGACGGCCGGCCGGCGAGGCCGCCGGCCCCGTTAGAGCCGGTAGTATTGGTACCGGAGGGCAGGCTGCGTTATGATCGCCCGCTCGTCGCATCCGCGGCCCGGCCCACCTTGCCGGCGGCGTCCGGCGACGGGCATCCGTGCCAGATCCGGTGCGGCCGGCCGCTGTTCGTTGCAGCAGATGACCGGAGCGGGCGCGAATGCGCCGGCTTCGGTCGATCGCGCGGCATCGGATCGGCATGGGCGCTGAAGCGCCGACGCTGATCGACAGCGGCGCGCGCCGGGTGGCTTTCGTATCCAACAACAAAGTCCGTCCGCACATGAAGCGGCGCGGATCGACCGTCGCGAGGCACGACTTGACCGATTCGCAACTTACCACGCAGCGTCCGGCGACGATCAGCGACGTCGCGCGCGAAGCCGGCACGGGCAAGACCAGCGTTTCTCGCTACCTGAACGGCGAGACGCACGTGCTGTCCGCCGATCTGCGCCAGCGGATCGAGACGGCGATCGCCCGGCTCAACTACCGGCCGAACCAGATGGCGCGCGGGCTCAAGCGCGGTCGCAACCGGCTGCTCGGCATGCTCGCGGCCGACCTGACCAATCCCTACACCGTCGAAGTGCTGCAGGGCGTCGAGGCCGCGTGTCATGCGCTCGGCTACATGCCGCTGATCTGTCACGCGGCGAACGAAGTCGAGATGGAGCGGCGCTTCCTGCAGCTGCTCACGACGTATCGCGTCGAAGGGCTGATCGTCAACGCGCTCGGCGCCGAAGAGGAAGTGCTGCGCCCGCTGCGCGGCGGCGGCATTCCGGCCGTGCTCGTCGACCGGACCGTCGAGGGCTTCGAGGCCGACCTGATCGGCCTCGACAACGCCGATGCGATCGAGACGGCGCTCGCGCACCTGATCGAGCGCGGCTTCGATGCGATCCATTTCGTCGTGCAGCCGTTCGAGCAGGTCAGTTCGCGGCGCGTGCGCGAGGCCGCCTTCCGCGCGGCGCTCGACGCGCGCGGGCTGCCGGTGCCGCCGACGGTCGTACTCGACCTGAACGAACCCGATGCGGCCGCGGCGGCGCTCGCCGACCTCGACGCGCGCATCGACGCCGCGACGCAACGCGGCGTGCGCGCGGCGCTGTTCGCCGCGAACGCGCCGGTCGCGCTCGCGATCGCGCGCCATCTGCGCGCGCGTTTCGGTGCCGCGTGGCAGGCAAAGGCCGCGCTGCTGTCGATCGACGATCCCGAGTGGGCCGAGCTGATCGGCATCACGACGATTCGCCAGCCGACCTACGAAATCGGCTACAAGGCCGTCGAATTCGTGCACGAACGCATCGACGGCGCGGCCGGCGACGTGCGCGTCGCGATGCTGCCCGGCGAGCTGATTGCGCGCGCGTCGACGGCAAGCTGAGTATCATTCGGGGCACGCAGCGCGTCAGGTGCGCTGCCCTGAACAAGGAAATACATGACTGTCGCCCCCGTCACGCTGGCGGTGCTGATCGCCGCCACGCTGATCATCGCGCTGCTGCCGTTCGTTCTCTTCCGTATTTTGCGCAAGCCGCTTGCGCTCGACCGCCGCGACACGATCGTCGGCGTCGCCGTCTTCACGCTGTTCGCGATGATCGTCGAACGCGCTTTCCACGGTCTCGTGCTGAGCCAGACGCCGGCAGGCGGGTGGCTCACGCAGCCGCTGGCGTTCGTCGCATACAGCGCGCTCGCGACCGCCGTATTCGAGGAAGCCGGCCGCTATCTGGGGATGCGTTTCCTGAATCGCCGCTATGGCGCGTCGGCCGGCGACGGTCGCGGCATCGGCTACGGGATCGGCCATGCGGGCGCCGAAGCGTGGTTCGTCGGCGTGCTCGTGTGGGGCCAGTGGTCGTATCTCGCGTGGCTCGCGAGCCGCGGCCAGCTCGAAACGCAGCTCGCGGACCTGCCGGGCGATACCGTCGTGCGGTTGCACGTGATGCTGGCGACGCTGTCGGTGCCGTCGATCCTGTTGTTGCTGCTCGAACGCTGCTCGGGCTTCGTGATACAGCTCGCGCTGTCGGTGCTGGTGTGGCGCGGCGTGCGTGCCGGCCGCGCAGGCGTGCTGCCGCTCGCGATCGTGCTGCATGCGCTCGCGCTCGCGCCGACGCTGCTTTACCAGGTCCGTGTGCTGCCGGCCGGATGGCTCGAAGCCGCGTATTTCGTGCTGACCGCGATCCTGGTCGTCGTGCTGGTGAAAACGTGCCGGCCGCGGCGTGCGGCGGCCTGACGGGAGAGCGGGAATGGACGACTATCTGATCGAATGCCGGAGCGCTGAATTCGACGCGCTCGCGCGCGTGATCTGCGATCTCTTTCCGGAGCAGACGCGTTTTACCGAAAGCAGCGACGCGCGCGGGCGGTTCCTGTCCGTGCACTGGCTCGCGATGCGTTTCGGCGCGACGCCGAAGCGGATGACGCTCGATATCCGTATCGTGCCGGCCGCGCTCGCGCGCTATCTGGCGCTTCGGCCGATGCAGCGCGCGCGCAGCCATGCGGTGCTGCATGCGTATACGGAAGCGATGCTGGGTTCGCTCGAGGAGCGGCATGCGGCCGGCCAGGCCATCGAGCGCGACGCGGAACTCGAACTCGACGAAGATTTCGCGTAAGCGCCGGCGCAATGCCGGCGCGGCCGGTTACGCGTCGTGGTAGACCTGCGCGAAGCGCTGTGCCTGCACGACGCCGTAGTCGCCGGGCGCATATTGCATCACCCAGTCGCCGGCGATGCCGCGCAGCGTGTCGCCGTTTTCCGAGCGGGCAATCGTAAACGGCTCGTCCATCCGGCGGGCGAGCACGACGGTCGGCCGGTTCCGGTACGCGCCCGGCGTGCCGTGCACGAGCGCGGAGTCGGCGGGCAGGTACTTGGCATCGAAGCGCGCGCGCGACACGACCCAGCGATCGCCGGTCGAACCGGTGATCAGCGCGTCGCCCGCGACGTAGCGGTTCGGGCCTTCGAGGCTCATCAGTTCGCCGTCGGCATCCGCGAAGGCGACCGCGACGGTTTCGTCCTTGACGACGCGACGGGCCTGCGGATCGGTACGCAGATCGAGGTGCTTGAGTTCGAGCATGGCGGGGAAGTGCGGGAAAAGCCGGCAGCTTATCCCGAAATCGGCGCGCCGTGTGACGCGCCGACTGCCTGCGGGACGCGCGGCGCCGTTCGGCCCGGACGGGCAGCGCGGCGCCGGCAATGCGGAGATCAGGGCTGGGCGGGAGCGCTTGCGGCGGGCGCGGCGGCTGCCTTGCCTTCCTTGCTCCTGGCCTTGCCCTTGCCGCGGTGTTCGCCGCCGTGGTGCAGCCAGTTGCGGAACGTCGTGTCGGCCAGCGCCTTCTGTTCGGCCGGGAAGCTCTCGTAGAGCGGCGCGAAGGCGTCGGCGAGCTTCTTCGCGCCGTCCGCGTTCGCCTGCGCGAGTTCCGCGTACTGCTTCACGTCGTCGACTGCCGACACGTTGTGGTTCTCGATCCGCGCGCGATAGAGGCGGCCCATCGTTTCGCCGTTCTCGCGCATCGCGTCGGCGAACGTCTTCCACTGCGGTTCCTGCGCCGACGTGATCTTCAACTGGTCGTGCAGATACTTGATGCGCTGCTCGATGCGCGCTTCACGGTGCGCCGCACGCTGCTCGGCGCTCGGTGCCGACGCGGCCGTCGGCGTGGCCGCGGCCGGAGCGGGCTGCGATTGCGGTTGGGTCTGCGCGAATGCACTGGCCGCAACGACGAGCGTAGCGAGGGTGAGCGAGATTTTCTTCATGGTTGGCTCTCCGGGGTGGTGTCGTGCGAGTGGGCGCGGCGGCAACTGCCGCGAGCGCGCATCTCGCGTCGCCGCTATTAGTAGCACGTTGTGCACGACACGGCAGCGAAAGCGACACTTGCTTACAACCGATACGAATAGAAATTGAAAGGGACATAGCGGGTGGACGCGGTGTCGGGCACGTTCGGGCGACGACGGCAGCGCTCGATCGGCGCGCGATCGATGCGTGCGAAACAGGCCGCGCGATGTCCCGGTGCGATCGTTGCCACGATGCACGATCCCGGTTGGGCGGCCCGGCGTTCGGCGCTATCATCGCGTCACGTTCCATTTCGCCGGTGCGCTGCACGCCGGCCCAGCCTCATGCGTCCACCCCGCCTCGACCAACTCGACGACCTCGACCGGCAACTCGTTGCGCTGCTGCAAGCGGATGCGCGCGCAAGCGTCGCCGATCTCGCGCGGCAGCTCGACGTCGCGCGCACGACCGTCGTCGCACGCATCGCGCGGCTCGAGCGGACGAACGTGATTGCCGGATACAGCGTGAGGCTCGGACAGGATGTGCTCGATGCGAGCATTTACGCGTACGTCGGCATCATCCTCACGCCGAAGTTCGGCAAGGACGTGCTGCGCAGGCTCGACCGGATGCCCGAGGTGCAGTTGCTGTGCGCGGTGAGCGGCGAGTACGACTATGTCGCCTGGCTGCGCGCCGATTCGCCGGAGCGCCTCAACGATCTGCTCGACCAGATCGGCACGCTCGAGGGCGTCGAGCGCACGACGACGTCGATCATTCTGTCGCGCAAGATCGATCGCGGCACGATCGGCGGGTAATGCGTCGCGTGCGGCGTCGCGCGTGACGTCGCAGCGCGATCGTTGCGCAGGCCTTCCTCCTTTATCTTTCATTGACGCTCGCCGTTTGCGCTTGCCGCAGGGCGGCGCGTTGGCGTGCGCATCGTCACGCCGGCGTCGTTGCGTCGACTGCTGCCGGTGCCGGCGCGAGCAACGGCTCATGCGCCTTCCTGCATTCCGCCTCGATCCCGTTTGAGTTCGTTCTTTCCGAGCGCCCGGACGCCGCTTGCGCGGCCCGTTGCAGCCGGCGATTGATACGATTTTCAGACGGTTTGGTCGTTACGACGAAAAGTGTCGTCATTCCGTCGAATCCATCGGTCGTTTCGCATCATTCTTCGTCTTGGAACTGATTTTGCGCGTCCCTAAACTGTGTTCATGGCTCGACGCCGTACACAAACACCAAACCCATCATCAGGAGATAAGCGCATGAAAATCGCCATCGTCGGCGCAGGTCTGATCGGCCACACCATTGCTCACATGCTGCGTGAAACGGGCGACTACGAAGTCGTCGCGTTCGACCGCGACGCCGATGCGCTCGCGAAGCTGTCGCGCGAAGGGATCGCGACGCAGCGTGTCGATTCGGCCGACGCCAATGCGATCCGTGAAGCCGTGAAGGGCTTCGATGCGCTCGTCAACGCGCTGCCGTACTACCTCGCGGTCAACGTCGCGGCCGCTGCGAAGGCTGCCGGCGTTCACTACTTCGACCTGACCGAAGACGTGCGCGCGACCCACGCGATTCGCGAACTCGCCGACGGTTCGGACCGTGCATTCATGCCGCAGTGCGGCCTCGCACCGGGCTTCATCGGCATCGCCGCACACGAGCTCGTAAACGGCTTCAGCGAAGTGCGCGACGTGAAGATGCGCGTCGGCGCGCTGCCCGAGTATCCGACCAATGCGCTGAAGTACAACCTGACGTGGAGCGTCGACGGTCTGATCAACGAATACTGCCAGCCGTGCGAAGCGATCCGCGACGGCCGCAAGCAGTGGGTGCAGCCGCTCGAAGGCCTCGAGCACTTCTCGCTGGACGGCACCGAATACGAAGCGTTCAATACGTCGGGCGGCCTGGGCACGCTGTGCGAGACGCTGTCGGGCAAGGTCGAGACGCTCGACTATAAGTCGGTGCGCTATCCGGGCCACCGCGAACTCGTGCAGTTCCTGCTCGAAGACCTGCGCCTGTCGAGCGACCGCGACACGCTGAAGTCGATCATGCGCCGTGCCGTGCCGTCGACGAAGCAGGACGTCGTGCTCGTGTTCGTCACGGTGACGGGCGTGAAGGACGGCCAGCTCGTGCAGGACGTGTTCACCCGCAAGATCTTCGCGAAGGACGTGTGCGGGATGCACATGAGCGCGATCCAGATCACGACGGCCGGCGCGATGTGTGCGGTGCTGGACCTGTTCCGCGAAAAGAAGTTGCCGCAGAGCGGTTTCATCCCGCAGGAAAAAGTGTCGCTGAAGGCGTTCCTCGCGAACCGCTTCGGCAAGCTGTACGAAGGCGGCACGATGGAGCGCGTGCACGAAGTCGCCTGACGACGGATCGATGGCACGAGGGCCGTGTGACAACGCCGGGAGCGCAGCAGCGCTTCCGGCGTTGTTTTTTAGGCACGGAAGAAGAGAAGGGCGGTGGCCCGTTCAGGCCGGCAGCGGCGGAACGATCGTCGCTTGCGGCACGGGCGGCGCCGGGGGCGCGATGCGGTACAGCAGCGTCTCGACGTCGGCGTCGGACGGCGCGGTATTGTCGAACATCACGATCCCGTCGCATTCGTCGCCGGTCGGCACGAAGCGGCGTTGCCGGTATTCGTCCCAGTGCGCGAGCTTGTAGGCGTCGTTCGGGTTGCCGCGCGCGACGATCCGCTCGTGCGCGACGTCTTCGGCCGTATGAACCCAGACGACGGTCAGCGTGACGTCGGGCGCAATGCCGAGCCACGCGCGATCGAGGATGCGCCGGTCGCGTACTTCGCGCGACAGCGGGCCGACCACCAGCGCGCCGATGCCGAGCGCGAGGTTTTCGCGGGCGGTGTCGAGCAGGCCCTGGTATTCGGGGTCGCGCAGATGCTTCAGATAGAGCGGGCTGTCGCGGTCGTTCGGGTCCGACGTGAGGGCGCCCATCGCGGCCGAACTGTAGCGGCCGTACAGCGTGTCCTTGTCGAGCAGGCAGAAGGCCTCGCCGGTCGCGCGCATCAGCGGCCCGATCAGCCGCTTCGCGAGCGTGGTCTTGCCGGTGCCGGCATGGCCGCAAAAGAACACCAGGTGGGTCACGAATACCGGCTCCGCGAACCCGCACGCGACGTGTCGGAGCGCTTGTCGTCGCGCGAGAACACTTCCGCTTCCAGCCACATCGCATTGATGATGCCGAAGCCGAGGGCCACACCGATGCCGAGTATCCACGCGAAATACCACATGGGTTTGTCTCCTGGACGGTTGGGGCGCACGAGCGTGCCGTGAGCCTGTCGAAGCGATGCCGCGTGCAGCCTGCGGCGCATGCAGTCCGATCATGACCAATATCGGCGCGACGCGCAAGCCGGGCCGCCGGCGCGGCAAACCGGTAAACTGACGCGCAAACGGCAACATCACGGACACCATGCTGATCAACTGTGCTGCATACCAGGACGGCCGCAAGCTGGCCGACATCGATATCGACGCCATCAGTGACTACGTGTCGAAACCCGAGTGTTTCGTGTGGGTGGCGCTGAAGGATCCGACGCCCGAGGAAATCGATCTGATGGGCGAAGAGTTCGGGCTGCACGAGCTGGCGCTCGAGGATGCCCGCAACGGGCATCAGCGGGCGAAGATCGAGGAGTACGGCGACTCGCTGTTCGCCGTGCTGCACACGGTCGAACTCGACGACGACGACGAATTCAAGGTCGGCGAGATGAACGTGTTCGTCGGCTCGAACTACGTGCTGTCGATCCGCAACCATACGGAACAGGACTTCCGCGAGGTGCGCAAGCGCTGCGAGCGCGAGCCGCATCTGCTGAAGGAAGGCTCGGCGTTCGTGTTCTATGCGCTGATGGACCAGATCGTCGATCGCTATTTCCCGATCCTCGAGACGCTCGGCAGCGAGCTCGAGGAGCTCGAGGACCGCATCTTCACGAAGGCTTCGCCGTCATCGTCGCGCGCGATCATCGAGGATCTCTATTCGCTCAAGCGTCGGCTCGTGATGCTGTACCAGCACACGGCGCCGCTGCTCGAACCGCTCGCGAAGCTCACCGGCGGCCGGATTCCGCAGGTCTGCAGCGGGATGGAACATTATTTCCGCGACGTGTACGACCATCTGCAGCGGATCGTGAAGACGATCGAAGGGCGGCGCGAGATGGTCGTGACTGCGATCCAGGTCAACCTCGGGATGATCTCGCTCGCCGAGAACGAGGTGACCAAGCGGCTCGGTTCGTTCGCCGCGCTGTTCGCGATTCCGACGATGATCGCCGGCATCTACGGGATGAACTTCGCGAACATGCCCGAGCTGCATCTCAAATACGGCTTCTACGGCTGCATCGCGGTGATGCTCGCGGCCGATCTCGGGCTGTGGTGGCGGTTCAAGCGGGCGGGGTGGCTGTAGCCGCGCCTGTCGCTGTGCGCCGCTAGCGCGGCGCGTGCTTGCCGACCACGACACGCCATGGCCGCACGCGCCACGACTTGACGAGGCCGTTCTGCACGTACGGATCGGCGCGCGCGAACGATTCGGCGGCCTCCGGCGAATCGCCTTCGAACACGAGCACGGCCAGGTCGGCCGGATCCTGCAACGCGCCGGCGAGCACGAGCTCGCCGCGTTCGGTTGCGGCCTGCGCGAGTGCGAGGTGCTCGGCGCGGAACGGTTCGCGCCGGGCCAAGTAATCGTCGACGAGATCGTAGATCAGCTGGTAATGCATGGTCGCTCCCGGAATCGGTTGCCGCGCGGGGGCGGCGGCCGGCTCAGTATAGGACACGGTTCGGTCTTTGTCGGCGCGGCTCGCGGCGATTCGCCCGGCGTGTTCGGACGAGTTTGCGTGGCGACGCCGCTGGGCATTTTTGCGTTCCTGTCTTTTCCTTTAAATGCAACTAACGGTCTATCGCTGGTCCGTCGTCGGATTGCGATGTGCTGTCGCGACGAGACGTCCATCGGCGAACTTTGTCTTCAGGAAAGGTGGCTCGATGAGCGTATTCCGGGTCCGGATTTCACATGCCGGCGAGGGCGGACGAACCGTCGGAAAAGGGGCCGCAGCCGGCCGTCGGCCGGCCCGTACGGACGCCGCGCGAGGGCGTTTCCATTGGCCAGAATGCGACCTATGCTGAACGAATCCGGTGCGAACTTCGTTCGCCCGATTCGCCCAGACGAGGTGTGCCATGCCTGTATCAGCCACCCTGCAGGATTGCCTGCGCCAGAAGTCATCGCGGTACGAAGTCGTGTACCACCCGTATAGTCATACCAGCATGGAGACGGCCGCCGCCGCGCATATCCCCGGCAATCGTCTCGCGAAAACCGTGCTGCTCGAGGACGACGAAGGCTACGTCGCCGCCGTGCTGCCGACGTCGCACGCGGTGCGGCTGTCGGACCTCTGGGTCAAGACCGGCCGCCATCTCGTGCTCGCCAGGGAAATCGAGCTGCGCGAACTGTTCAAGGATTGCGACATGGGCGCGTTGCCGCCGGTGTGTATGGCCTACGGGATGAAGACGTTCCTCGAGGAGCATCTCGCGGAGCAGCCGGAAGTGTATTTCGAGGCCGGCGACCACGAAGCGCTGATCCACATGATGCAGGACGAATTCCTGTCGCTGATGGAGACGGCCGAGCGCGCGCATTTCTCGCACAGGATGCAGGGAATGTGGGTGTCTTGATCGGCTTGGCGCGGGTGGTTGCGATGGAGGGAGACGGCGTCCGGTGGGCGGTGGGCGGACGCGGAGGCAACCGTGCGCCGCTGATTTTGTCGAGGCGGCGGCGTGCTGGAACCGGTGGTTGGCGGCGACCGATGAGGTGGGATGCTTGAAGAATTTTTTAAACTAGTTGAGTCTGGAAGACGGACCCGATTAGGAGATGCGGATGTCGTGCGAAAAGTGTCGCAGCTTCGGCAGAACGCGTTCTAACTATGAATATCTTGGTATAAATATCTTGGTATAAATATTTCCAGGCACGCGGAGCTGTACCGATGCACGAATTGCGGTCAGTTTCTGGAGATTGCTGCGGAAGCTCGAGCGCCGTATTTTCTTACGCTCGAGCAGGCCAACGAGTACTTTCCGGATGCGCGCAAAGAACTCGTAAAGATTGCGCCGCGAAAGTGAGGGGTGGCGGACTGGTCAAGATCCACCGATGTTCAGTGGTGGTTTCCGGTGAATTTGTTATTTGACATAATCACAGTTATCAACCGAATGGTTGTAAGAGCAAAGTTGTAATGTCGTATCTGGGCAAAGTTGAAATGTCGTAGTTCGAGGGTTTCGGCGCATGCTGGCGGCGGTTTGAACTGCCGGAGCGCATCGTGGGCCAACCTGGACTGATCACCATGAGCATGCGGGAGCTGGACCGTCGGAAGGTCGTGGAAGCCGTGATCGAGCAGCATCTGATGCCTTGGCGAGCCGCGGAGCGGCTCGGGATCAGTCGCCGGCAGATTGAACGGCTGGTCGCCCGGTATCGCGCTGCTGGCCCGGTCGGGCTGATTTCGCAGCGTCGTGGTCACGCGAGCAACCATCAACTGCCCGAGGATTTGGCGCATCGTGCCTTGAGCCTGATTCGTGAGCGCTACGCCGATTTCGGGCCGACGCTGGCCTGCGAGAAGCTGTGGGAATGCCACGGGCTGCAGTTGTCGAAGGAGACGGTCAGAAGGCTGATGACGGACGCCGGGCTGTGGATTCCGCGCCGGCAACGACCGCCGAAGGTTTATCAGCCGCGAGCGCGCCGGGCTTGCCTCGGCGAACTGATCCAGATCGACGGCAGCGATCATCGGTGGTTCGAGGAACGGGCACCGGCCTGCACGCTGTTGGTGTATGTGGACGACGCGACGAGCCGGCTGATGATGCTGCACTTCACGCAGACCGAATCGACCTTCAACTACTTACGCGCCCTCCTTCATCGCCGCCTAAAACGCGCGCTTCGCGAAATCGCCGAAGCGCGACCTCGATACGCATCGGCCGCTACACCCGCGCGGCCGACGACGCTCTTTTCTCTCCTCCAACGAAGCCAGACAATCGCGTTGCCTTGCATGGTCTGGATTGCTCTCCGAACGCCCGAAATGGCGCGTGATGTACCGATCTCCTTCCCCCGATACCGATCGCCCTTCACCCTGCGATGCACGTCGAAAATGGAACCCAGCCACGTTTTCGCACACGAGAGTTTCGATCTAAAACAAATCTATTGTGATAAGAAAAGTTATCCAGATAGATGCATGAATTTCCGAATCATGCTTTCCGGATCAACACGTCCTGCGTTACACGGCTGCATCGATCGACGCCCAGCATCGCCATGTTCCGGTCCACCTCGTCGCGCAACAGGCCGATCGCGTGCAGCACGCCCGCTTCCCCGGCCACCGCCGCCGCGTAATTGAACGGCCGCCCGACGAACACCATCCGTGCGCCCATGGCGACCGCCTTCAGCACGTCCGATCCGCGCCGAAAGCCGCTGTCGATCATCACCGGGTAATCCGCGCCGAGCGCGCGAACCACGTCGGGCAGGATTCGCATCGGCGACACCGCGCCGTCCAGCTGGCGGCCGCCATGGTTGGACAGGATGATCCCGTCCGCACCCGCGTCGCGCGCGATGACGGCGTCTTCCACACTGAGGATGCCCTTGATCACCAGCTCGCCCTTCCACGCCTGCCGGATCCGCGCGAGATGCCCCCAGTCGAGATGGTCGCGTGCGGAGAAATCCCGCAGCACCGACGACGACACAATCGGTGCACCGCGTGTCGCAAAGGAATTTTCGAAATGCGGCATGCCATGCGCGAGAAGCGTCCGCGCGAAGGTGCCCGCGAGCCAGCGCGGGCGCGTGATGCCGTCCCAGAACAACCGCGGGCCGGGGCGCAGCGGCGTGCTGAAACCGGTGCGCACGTTGTTCTCGCGATTGGCGGACACGGGGATGTCGACCGTAATTACGAGCGTCCGGTAGCCGGCGCGCGCGACACGTTCGAGCAAGGCGGTGATGCGCTCGGCATCGCCGGGCAGGTACGCCTGGAACCACGTGCCCGGCGCGGCGGCGGCCACCTCCTCCAGCGGGATGAGCGACGAGCCGCTCATGATCGACGCGATGCCCGCGCGCTGCGCGGCGCGCGCAAGCACGATATCGCCGCGATAGGCCGACAGCGCATGGATACCCATCGGCGCGATGCCGAACGGCGACGCATAGCGCCGTCCGAACAGCTCGACCGCCTGCTGCCGTTGCGACACGTTGCGCAGCACGCGCGTGGCAAACCCGTACTCGTCGAACACGGCACGGTTGTCGTCGCGCGTGCGGTTGTCTTCCGCCGCGCCGCTGACATAGCCGAAGATCGGGCGCGGCAGCACGCGGCGTGCCGCGGCCTCGAAATCGTGAAGACTCAGCATGTTGCGCAGCACGCGCGGCGTGCGCGTATCGGCCTGCGGGCGGCTTGCTGCGGAAAGGGAGGATGCGGACGGGGTCATTTCAGCGGCCTGTTGTCGAATCGATGCGGGAATTTTAGGTCCGCGCGAGGTTCATAAAAAGCGATAATCTTCCAATGAATTTGTTCGATAAAAGCGAAAGACAATGGCGACCCCGACTCTCAAGCAACTCGATGCGTTCTACTGGGCTGCGACGTGCGCCAACTTCTCGACCGCGGCGCAACGGCTGCATCTGTCGGTGTCGTCGTTGTCCAAGCGCATCAACGAACTGGAACAGGTCGTCGAGCGCACGCTGTTCGACCGGAGCGGCCATCGGGCCGTACTGACCGACGACGGCGAGGCGCTGTTGCCGGCCGTGGTGCGCGTGCTGGAATCCGTCGCGGCGCTGCAGGACTCGGTGGCACGGGACGAAGGATTGAGCGGCCGGCTGCGTTTCGGGGTCGGCGAGCTGTCGGCGTTGACGTGGCTGCCGCGTTTCGTGGCGGCCGTCCAGAAGCAACATCCGAAGCTGGCGCTGGAGCCGTATGTGGACGTGGGGGCGGCGCTCGAAGAGAAAGTCGATGCGGGCGAGCTGGACTTCGCGGTCATCGCGGGCCGCTCGTCGCGCGGCAGCGTGCTGTCGCAGCCGGTCGCGGAAGCGCGCTTCGCGTGGATGGCGGCCGACGCGCTGGTCGGCCGCGAGCGCGTGCTGACGCCGGCGCTGATCGCCCGCCACGCGCTGGTGCTGCTGCCGTCCGGTTCGGGCGTGACGCGCATTCTCGACGACTGGCTGCTGGCGTGCGGCATCAATCACGCGCGCAGGATCGCGTGCAACAACTGGAGTGCGGTGGCCGGCATGTTGCGTGAAGGCGTCGGCATCGGCTTTCTGCCGGTCGACTGGGCACGCGCGCGGCTGGGCGGCGACCTCGTGGAGCTGGCGAGCGAGCCGCCGCTGGCGCCGCTTCCGTATGCGTTCCAGTGGCGTCGCGGCGACGTGCGCGGGCTGATTCCGTCGATGTTGTCGCTGGTGCGGCAATACGCGGATTTCCGCTGACAGGTAACAGCTACCGGGCCGCCGGCGTTACGCGCGGGCGGCCCGGTAGCGGCGGGCGATCGTCACGCTTCGTCGATCCGCGACACGCGCTTGGGATCGGGCATCCACAGATAGCACAGCAGCGAAACGAGCACGCAGGCCGACACGTAATAGAAGAACCACGCTTCGTGTCCGATGCTCTTCATCCACAGCGCGACGTACTCGGCGGTTCCGCCGAACAGCGACACCGTGATCGCGTACGGCAATCCCACGCCCAGTGCGCGCACGCCGACCGGGAACAGTTCGGCCTTCGCCACCGCGCTGACCGACGAATACAGGCTGACGATCAGGAGTGCGACGATGAGCAGCGCGAGTGCGCCGCCGGTCGTCTGAACGCCGCTGAGGGCCTGGAAGATCGGCACGGTGCAGAGCGTGCCGAGTACGCCGAACGCGATGAGCAGCGGACGGCGGCCGATGCGATCGGACAGGCTGCCGAAGATCGGCTGCATCACGACGAACGCCAGCAGGCTGAGCACGGAAACCATCGATGCGTTGGCCTTGCTCATCCCCGCGCTGTTGACGAGGAATTTCTGCATGTACGTCGTGTACGCATAAAACGCGACGGTGCCGCCGAGCGTCAGGCCGGCCACGATCAGGCATTCGCGCTTGTGGCGAAACAGGTCCGCGATCGATGCGTGGCGACGCTTGCTCCGGCGATGCTGCTCGAACGACGCCGTTTCCTCCATGTTGCTGCGCAGGAAGATCGCGCTGCAGGCGAGCAGCGATCCAAGCAGGAACGGGATGCGCCAACCCCAGCTTTCGAGTTGCGCGGTGGTCAGGAAAAACTGCTGCAGCACCACCAGGACGCCCATCGCGAGCAACTGGCCGAGCGACAAGGTCGCGAACAGGAAGCTCGAATAGAAACCGCGGCTGGACGGGTCGGCCATTTCGCTCAGGTACGTTGCCGAACTGGCGTATTCGCCGCCGAGGCTCAACCCTTGCAGCAGGCGCGCCGTGACCAGCAGCACGGGCGCGGCGATGCCGATGGTCGCGTAGCCGGGCGTCAGGCCGATGATCAGCGAGCCGGCGCACATGGCCAGCACCGAGACGAGCAGCGCGGCCTTGCGCCCCTTGCGATCCGCGTACATGCCGACGAGCCAGCCGCCGATCGGACGCATGATGAAGCCGACGGCAAAGATGGCCGCCGTATTCAGCAACTGCACGGTCAGGTTGCCGTTCGGAAAGAATGCCTTCGCGAAGTACAGCGAAAACGCCGAATAGACGTACCAGTCGTAATACTCGATGAGGTTGCCTACCGATCCGCTGAAGATGGATCGCAGGTTCGCGAGGGTTCCGGTCCGCCGGGAATCCGTGGCGGTTGCAACAGGGCTGACGCGCGACACGTGAGGTCTCCGTTTCGATTGTGCTCGTTGTCCGGGCAAGCGCGGGCCGTGGGCGCCCCGCCTTGCGATCGGGTGCGGCAAGGTTAGAAGAGACGGTGCTTTGTAGAAAGCGAAATAATGACAATGAGTTTGTTCGCTTTATGGAAAGGCCAAGTGAGTGAATCGCCCTTCTCCACCGCTTGCCCGGAACCGGTCATCTTCCCGCGATCCCCTATTATCAGGGTTCGATCGTCGAAAAGCCTTGTCGGGAAAGGCGCTGTGCGTTTCAGATACGTTGGAATACAAAATATCGCATGCGATTTAATCGAATGCGCTTGACGTGCGGAGGCGCATCGACCAAACTGCATCGCATGCGATCGAATCGCATCTGAGACAAACCTTCGAACCTGACGGAGTGAACGATGAGCAAGATCGAAAAAGTGCTGTACACGGGCAAGACGCATACGACTTCCGGCGGCCGCGACGGCGCCGCACGCAGTTCCGACGGCCGCCTCGACATTCAGTTGTCGTCGCCGGGCAGCGCGGGCACCGGCACCAACCCGGAACAACTGTTCGCCGCCGGCTGGTCGGCCTGCTTCATCGGCGCGATGCAGCTTGCGGCGCGCGCGGCGAAGGTGACGCTGCCGGCCGATCTCGCGGTCGATGCCGAAGTGGACCTCGGCACGGGCGGCAACGCGTACTTCCTGCAGGCGCGCCTGAACGTGAGCGCGCCGGGGCTCGACCGTGACGTCGTGCAGCACATCGTCGATACCGCGCATCAGACCTGCCCGTATTCGAAGGCGACGCGCGGCAACATCGACGTCGAGATCCACATCGCCTGAACGCATCATCGGGCGGAGCGCCGCCCTCGCACCTGTCCTTCCATTTTCTTGTCGAGGTAAATGATGAAAACCCAACTGATCGCTGCCCTGCTCGTCGCCGTGTCCGCTGCCGTGGCTGCACCGGCCTTTGCCAATGAATCCGGCGTGACGCGTGCACAAGTGCGCGCCGAACTCGTGCAGCTCGAGGTGGCCGGTTATGCGCCGGGCCGTGCGAACGATCCGCACTATCCGAACGACCTGCAGGCCGCGCTGGCCCGTATCCATGTCCATGCAAACGACGCCGTGACGGCCGATACGGTGACGTCCGGCTACGGCAGCGACACTGCCGCCGTCACGCAATCGGGCAGCCGTGCGCCGACACGCGTTGCCGAGCGCTCGATCTACTTCGGTCATTGAACGAAACCGCGAGCGGCGCCGGTTGCCGGCGTACCGCACGCAGCCCCGGAATCCTTTTTTTCTGTATGAGGTGAATGATGAAGACCCGACTGATTGCAGCCCTGCTCGTCGCCGTATCGGCCAGCGTGACCGCGCCGGCATTCGCAAACGAAAGCACCGTGACGCGTGCGCAGGTGCATGCGGAGCTGGCCGCGCTCCAGAAGGCCGGCTATCTGCCGAACCGCCCGAACGATCCGAACTATCCGGACAACCTGCAGGCAGCGCTGAAGCGGATCCGCGACACTGATGCGACGGTGGCCGGCACGCAGGCATCCGGCTACGGCCGCAACGCCGACAGCGCAACGCAATCCGGCAGTCACGTCACGATCCGCACGGCCGAGCGCTCGATCTACTTCGGACATTGAGCGTCACGCCGAAATCGTCGGCAGTGTCCATCCAATAAAGCGCATGCGATGTAATCGCGTGCGCTTTTTGTCGGTGTGCTGCCGGCGCGGACGATCCCGTCTATGCTGTGCGACGGACAGCCTTTACTCGAGGAACCGGCGATGCTGGAAACAACGACAGGACCTGCGGCAGACACGCAGCACCCGCTCGACAACGCGGTATGGAACGCACTCGCCGGCGAGCAGCGCCGTTTCGCGCTGGGTGACGATCGCGCGTTGCGGTTTCCCCCGACGGTCGCGCCGTTTGCCGGCATGGCCGAGCGCAGCGCGGCCGCCTTCGACGCATTGCGTGGCTTGATCGACGAACACGGGCCTGCGGCGCTCGTCACGCCGGACGAAATCCCGACGCCGGCCGGCTTTTCCGTGGTCTGGCGCGCGGTGCTGCATCAGATGGTCTGGCAGGGAACGCTCGATGACGCGCATCCTTTCGAGCATGTCCCGCTGACCGAAGCCGACGTGCCGGAGATGCTCGAACTGATCGCGATGACGGAGCCGGGCCCGTTCGGCCCGCGCACGATCGAATTCGGCGGCTATATCGGTGTTCGCAGGGCGGGCAGGCTCGTGGCGATGAGCGGTCAGCGGCTGAGGGCCGGCGGGCATGTGGAGATCAGCGCCGTGTGCGTGGACCCCGCGTTCCGCGGCCAGGGGCTCGCGGCGGGACTGATTCGATCGTTGATCGCAACCGGTCGCGCACGCGGGGAAACGCCGTTTCTGCACGTGCTCGCGTCGAATCGCGTCGCGATCGAACGCTATCTGGCGCTCGGCTTCGTCACGCGCCGCGACATGCATTTGCTGGTGCTCGGAAGCGCGGCAACCACAGCGAGCGAGCCGGAGAAGCGGCCGTAACCGATGTGGCACGTCGGCCGCTGACGGCCTGACCGGCGCGGAAAATCGCGGAGACGGCAATGACCGGCGAAAGCCGTTTCGCCGGCCGGATATCGAATCGGCGTCGAGTCGCCTGGCCGCCTACTCGTTGACCGAGTCGATCAGATTGCCGCGCAGCGTGACGATCGCCTTCTGCATCTTCGCGAATTCGTCGGGTTTCAGGCCGGTCGCTTCGATCAGGTTCATGTCGAGCCCTTTCTCGCGCACGCGGCGGCCGCTTTTCGTCAGGCTCACGAGCACCTGGCGCTCGTCCGACGGATCGCGATGCCGCTCCAGATAGCCCATTGCCTCGAGCTTCTTCAGGATCGGCGTCAGCGTGTTCGATTCGAGGAACAGCTTTTCGCCGAGTTGCCCGACCGTCTGATTGCCCGCTTCCCACAACGCAATGAGGGTGATGTATTGCGTGTACGTGAGGCCGAGTTCTTCGAGGATCGGTTTGTACGCCTTGCCGAACGCAAGGTTCGTCGAATAGATCGCAAAACACAGAAACTCGGACAGCTTCGGCGTGGCAGGCGATTGTGCTTCGGTCGGTTTCATGAACGTCCTCCATCGACGCGCGATCGGTCGCAGATGAACGCATTATATATCGCGTGCGATCTTATCGGAAGCATGATTATCGTTTCCGATCAAGAGGATGTGTGAGCCCGAGACGCCCGTTCGGGGTCAGCGGCGCGCGCCGCTCCGCTGCCGGCTCACCGACAGCAGCGAGCACTGCACCGGATGCGCGATTTCGGTCGCAAGGCCGCCCGCGGCAAACAGCAGGATCATCAGCCAGCGCTTCATGCGTCCTCCACGACGGAAAGACTCGCGCCGTCGGCGACCGACGCGTCGAGCGCATACGGATCGACACCGTCGAGGCAGCCGAGATTGACGCGCCAGCAGCCGGGGTCCTTGCGCGTCTGGTGGAACGGATAGACGCCGCAGCGGCTGCAGAAATAGTGACGGGCCGTGCGCGTGTTGAAACGGTAGAGCGTGAGTGCGCCCTCGCCTGCGACGATTTTCAGGTCGCGCGCGGGGAACATCGGGCTCATCAGCGCACCGCGGCGGCGGCAGAGGCTGCAGTTGCAGCGAGCCGCCGGCGCAAGCGCGGTAAGGACTTCGAATCGGACGGTCCCGCAATGGCAGGACCCGTTGAACCACGTGGCAGACATGATGCGTTCCTCGAGAGGTCATGCCTGCGTTATAGCGGATGCGTGTCGATGCGTTGTATCGCGCTGTATCCGCACGGCGCGCAGATACAGCGCGATACAATTTTGCGGCGCCGGATACGTGTGGCCGCGTATATCGGGAAATCAGTCCAGCACGTGCTGCAGCCGCGCGATGGCCGCGCGCGTTTCGCGCTCGAGCGTCGCGAACAGTTCCGCGGCCGGCAGCGACCGGACGAGCGGCGCGGCCTGCCCGGCCCATTGCGCGCCGTAGCCGAACTCGCCTTTCGCCTTCGCGGCCGCATGCAGCGCCTTGCCCGCGTCGTAGGCGATCGGATAGGCCGGCGTCGCCGGCGCGTCCGGCGCGTCGCCGAGCGCGGTCAGGCGGTTCGCGATGCCGCGCGCGACGCGGCCGGAAATCGCGCTCGTGAACGTCGTGCGCCATGCGGCATCGCCGAGGATCGCGCGACGATAGCCGTCGTCGATCGACGTCTCCGGGCAGGCGACGAAGGCCGTGCCGAGCTGCGCGGCCTGCGCGCCGAGCGCGAGCGCGGCGGCCACGCCGTCGCCGTCCATGATGCCGCCTGCCGCGATCACCGGCAGCGCGCATTCGCGCACGATCAGGCGCGTCAGCGCGAACGTGCCGAGCCGGTCGTCGCGAGCCGTCGAGTCGAACACGCCGCGGTGCCCGCCGGCCTCGATGCCCTGCGCGACGATCGCGTCGATGCCGGCCGCGGCAATCTGCCGGGCTTCGTCGAGATTCGTCGCGGCCGCGAACAGCGTGATGCCCGCGCGCTTCAACGTGGCGATCGCCTCGTCGGACGGCAACCCGAAATGGAAGCTGACGACGGCGGGTTTTTCATCGAGCAGCATCGCGAGCATCGCTTCGTCCGCGACGAAGCTCGTGTAGATCTCCGACAGCGACGCGGGCGGCGTCGCGCCCTGCTCGCGAAACGCCGGCGCGAGCCAGTCGAGCCACGCGCGTTCGACGGCGGCGTCGGCGACGGCCGGCTGGTGGCAGAACAGGTTGACGTTGAACGGCCGGCCGGTGAGCGCGAGCGTGTCGCGGATCATCTTGCGCGCACCGTCGGCGTTCGTCGCACCGACGCCCAGCGAGCCGAGGCCGCCCGCGTTCGACACGGCCGCCGCCAGCGCCGGCGTGCTGACGCCGGCCATCGGCGCCTGGATGATCGGGACGCGGATGCCGAGCGCGCGCAACAGGGTCCGGTTGTCGGTCGGGGGATTCATCGTCGGTTGTCTCCTGCAATGTCCGGAATTGGAATGCCCCCGCCGCATGCGGACGAAGCTGCCGGGTCGGGGCCGGCATACTGCGCATTTCAGCGGTTTCGCGCAGGGCCGGTGATGCGAAAAGCGGTTTCGAGCGTGTCAGGGCAGCCGTGCGATGATGCTAGTCCAAACGTGCGGCCAAGGCGTGATATACCGTCGGTTTGTCGCGGCGTTGCAACCGAGGCGCCCCGCAACTGCGTCCATGCTACGCCACTACCCAGCCCGCCGGCCCGTTATCGGGCAACGCGGCCGCGCACGCGGTAAACAAACGTCGCGCAGATCGCGAGCAGCGCGGCCGTCACGAAGAACACCGAGTGCAGGCCGAGCGCGACGCCGATCTGGCCGCCGATTACCGGTCCGATTACCTGTCCGCTGAACTGCGCGGATTGTAGATAGCCGAGCATCTGCCCCGTCGCGTGCTCGTCGACGGATTGCCGGACCAGCTTGCCGATCGACGGCAGCAGCCCCGCGAGCGTCATTCCCATCAGCCCGCGCAGCGCGGCGAGCTGCCACCACTGTGTGACGAACGCCTGCGGCACCATCGCAAGCGCGGTCAGCAGCAGGCAGCAGACGATCACGTTCCAACTGCCGATCCGATCGGCGAGCGCGCCGAGCCTGGCAGCGGTCAGCATGCTGCCGAGCGCCGAACATGCCATCACGACGCCCGCAACGCGCGCGAGATGATCGGTGCCGACGCCGAGCCCGCCGATATAGACCGTGATGATGGGCTCGATCGACATGTTTGCGAGCAACACCATCATCGCCGTCACGAGCAGTGCCGCGAGCGCCGCGGAATCCGTACGCCGCGCCGCGCCTGGCGTATTCGTTCGAGTGCGCGTCTTCGCGTCGATTTCCGGGCGAAAGTCCTCTTTCACGATGACGATCGTCAGCAGCGCGGCGACAGCGATCATGGCGCCTCCCGCGAAGAATGTGCCGCGAATGCCGAGCCAGCCCGGCAGCAATCCGCCGACGAGCGGGCCGACGAGGTTGCCCGCGAGCGCGCCTGTCGACAGGATGCCGAGCGCCCAGCCCGCACGCTCGCGCGGCGCCTGGGTGCCGACCATCACGGTCGATGCCGATGCATAGCCGCCGACGAGCCCGGCGATGAGCCGCAGCGCGACGAGTTGATGGACGGTATGCGCGACGCCGATCAGCGACATCACGACGGCCATCCCGATCGCCGCGCGCACGAGCATCGGTTTGCGGCCAAAACGGTCCGCGAGACGGCCCCATAACGGCGCCGTGACCGCAGTGCCAAGAAAGGTGGCGCTGAACGCGACGCCCGACCACCGGATCACGTCCGACTGCGTGTCGACACCGAGTTGCCGCACGTACAGCGGGAGGAACGGCAGCAACATGCTCAGGCTCACGAGCGTCGTGAACGAACCGAACACGCACACGGCCAGATTGCGCCGCCAATAGCGCTCATGGCGTTCGGTATAGCTAGTCGTGGGCCGCTCGGGGCGTGCCGCGGCCGGGGCTTGGGCGGTCGTGCTCATCGCGTCCTCGCCGTGGCGACCAGGTCGACCGCGAATGCCAGCGCCAGCGCGACGGCGCCGACGGTAAACAGGGTTTCGTAATGGCCACCGCCCGATGCGAACAGGAACGACAGGCCGTAGGCGGCCACCGCCTGCATGATCGCGAAGCTGGTCGTCGCGCTGCGCCATGCGCTCTTCGCGACCGACGGATGATGTGCAAGCAGTTCGTTCACGCGTCCAAGCGCGAGCGGCACGATACCCGGCGTGAACGCACCGACCAGCACGCTCGACACGATCAGCGCAGCCGGGCCCATGCCGAGCCTCGGCAGCACGACGGCGACGGCCTCGATCGCGAACGCGATACGCAGCGCGCGGCCGAAGCCGGCGCGATCGGCCAGGTGCCCGCACGCGAGCGGCCCGACGGTCGCGCCGAGACCGTACAGCACCCAGTACTGCGCGCCCGCGTCCACGCCTCTGCCGAGCCCGCGCGCGACATAGTCGACGAGAAAGATCATGTGCGGAACGAGTCCCACCGCGTTTAGCCCGTATTCGACGTACAGCGCGCGCAGGCTGCCGGTCGGCACGTCGCGTCCGTGCGCGGCATGCGACGGGACGGCCGCCGTGGGGGGCACATCGTTCGCGGGCCAGCCGTGCCATGTGGCGGCGGTCAGCAGCAGCGACACGATCGCGAGCCCGAGCCACGTCTCGGTGAGGCCCTGCCGCAGCAGGATCGGTACGATCGTGCCCGATGCCGCGATACCGAGACCGATTCCGGTGAAGATGCCGCCGCTCGCGAACCCGCGCCGTGCCGGCGGCACGTGCGTGAGGATCGCCGGCGCGGCGAGCACCATCAGTGCGCCGCCCGACAGGCCGGACGCGAAACGCCAGACGAAGAACCACAGGAACGACACGGGCGCCGCGCACGCGACGAATGCGAGCGTCGCGAGCAGCATCATCGCGCGCAGCACGGACGTCGAGCCGGCGCGGCGCGCCAGTGTGCCGGCAACGAGTGCCCCGGCCAGATAGCCGCCGAGGTTGGCTGCGCCGAGATATGCGGCGCTCGACTCGGGAAACCAGTGCGCGCCGATGATCGCCGGTAGCAGCGGCGTGTACGCAAACCGTGCCAGGCCGATGCCGATCAGGCTCGCGCTGGCGCCGGACACCGTGCCGCGCCACACGTTGAACGCCGGCGCATGCGGCCGGTCGAGATGCGCTTTTTGCAAGTGGACCTCCATTCACAGGACGGGCGTCCGTACGCCCGTCGGTTGAAGGGAGTCTAGATTGAACCGGAGATCGGGTGAATCCATGAAATGCGGAAGCCATTCTTCCGAATTTCGGTTCAATCTCCGTCGGTCATGGCGGCTAGTTGCGCGAAATGTTCGCGCAGCCGGGGTGTGGCGAAATCGACGAACGTCCGTACCTTCGGGACCGTCAGTCGTCCGTATGGCGTGACCAGATGGATCGGCAGCGGCGCGTGCTCGCTGTCGCGCAGCACGATCCGTAACGCGCCGTCTCGGACCTGCTCGGCGACGTGATACGAGAAGAGCCGCGTGACGCCGTGGCCGGCGAGCGCCGACGCGACGGCGCCGCGGATCGTGTTGACGATGAAGCGCGGCGTGAACTGGACGACCTGCGGAAGCGCCGACCGTCCCGATGGCGGGAAGCTCCACGAATCGAGCCCGAAATGCGTCATCGAGATGATCCGCTGTTGCGCGAGATCGGCGGGAACGGCGATCGGCGGATGCGATGCCAGATAGTCGGGCGCGGCAACGACGACCCGTCGCACCGCGCCGACCGGAATCGCGACGAGCGTCGAATCGGTCAGGTGCGCGATGCGCAGCGCGACGTCGATCCCCTCGTCGATCAGGCTGACGGGGCGGTCGAGCAGTTGCAGCCGAATCGACACGGCAGGATGGCGATCGATGAATTCGTCGAGAAGCGCACGCAGCACGCCTTCGCCCGCGGCGACCGGCGCGGTGACCGTCAAGAGCCCGCGCGGTGCCGAGTGCTCGTCGGCAATCAGCATGTCGGCTTCCTCGAGATCCCCGAGAATGCGGCGGCATGCCGCCGCATAGCGCTCACCGGCTTCGCTCAGGCGGATCGTGCGCGTGGTGCGATACAGCAACGCAGTGCCGGTATGCGCTTCGAGAAAGGCAATCGCACGGCTGACTGCCGCCGGCGAGCGGCCGAGTCGGCGGCTCGCGCCCGCGAGACTGCCCTCGTCCAGCGTGGCGACGAATACCTTCATCGCATCGATTCGGTCCATGGCGTATGAGTGAGCGCAGATGTGGGGGTGTTCGGCGGCGGGAAGGCCAGCGCGCAGTCTACCGTACGCGCGCCGTATCTCCCGACCGGCTCCGTCGGGCCGCTTCATGAAATACTCTTTATCCACGCTTTCTTCCGGAATTGCCGCGATGCGCGAAATGCCTGCCGTGCCCTCGGCCTTTTTCACCGTCACGCGTCGCGCGCTGGCGTGCGTCGCGGCGTTGCTGTTCACCGTGCCCGAATTTGCCGGTTCGACCCCGGACTCGCCTGCCGGGCCGTCGTCGCCTGACGGCCGCACGACACAACACATCCTGTTCGTCGGCGACAGCCTCACGCACGGCCGCTACACGCCCGTGCGTTCGTACGGCGCGATGCGTACCGGCAGCCAGGCGGCCGATGGCGACGCGTCGGTCGTCGACGAAAACGACGGGCAAACCGGCGTGCGCGCGGAACGCGAACCGGGCCCGTGGGGCGGCATTCCGGGCATCGTCGCGCGTTTCGCGCTCGAAGCCGGGCTCGACTATGACGTCCATCTCGAGGCGATGTCGGCGACGAGCCTCGCGAAACACGACCGCGTCGCATCGGACGTGATCGATCGCCCCGTCTGGGATGCGGTCGTGCTGCAGGAACTGAGCGCGAAGCCGCTGCCGTTCGCGCTCACGCACAGCCGCGCCAGCGATCCGGCCGGCTTCTGCGCCAGCGTCGCGAAGCTGGCGCGCGGCATTCGGGCGGCCGCACCGCAGGCACGCGTCTATCTGTACGAAACCTGGCCGCGCGCCGATCTCGCGAAAGCGCTCGCCGGCGCGCCGGACAGCGACGGTTTTCACGCGCGCTACGTCGAGCGTCTCGCCGAGCTCGTCGCCGCGTATCGCGATGCGTACGAAGGCGCGCGCCGGACCGACCCGTCGATCGTTGCCGTCGCACCGGTCGGGCGCGCGTGGCAGCGTGCGTGGGCGACGGGGGGCGTCGCCGCCGATCCGTATGCGCCGTCCGGCGCGCCGCTGCTGTGGTACGGCATCCGCGCGCAGAACGACCCGCCGATCTCGCGGCCCGACTATCTGCATCCGGGCGTGCTCGGCGCGTATCTGAGCGCGCTCGTGCTGTTCCAGCAGATCAGCGGCGTCGACGTCCGCACGTTCGGGGCGCGCGAGCAGGCGGCCGCGCAGCTCGGCATCGCGCCGGACATGGCGGCAAGCCTGCAGGCCGTCGCGTCGGATACGGTGCGGCATGAACAAGCGGACGCAAAGGCGGCCGCCGAACACGCCGATCCGTGCGCATTGCCGTGAACCCGGACGGCGCACGCCAGTCGTTGAGCTGACGAGCTGACGAGCTGACGAGCTGACGAGCTGACGAGCTGACGAGCTGACGAGCTGACGAGCTGACGAGCTGACGAGCTGACGAGCTGACGAGCTGACGAGCTGACGAATGCGCGAGGTGCGCCGCGCCGGTGCATTCAACCGTGCGCGGATGTGCAATGGCGACGCGCGCAGTCATGACTCGCCGCAGCCGTTCGGCTTCAACGCCCCATGGTTTTCCCTGCCCCGGCGCTCGCCCGCTGGCCGGGCCCGCATCCGACGCCCGCCCGGCGGGCGTTTCGCAGCCTTTCTGCGCAGGAAAGGATGCTTGAGGCATCCGCAATTATCGCGCCGCGCGAATTCGCCGACCATGTTTCGGACGATCGGCGCCGCCCGCGCATCCGGCCTTTGACGGGCCGCGCGCGCCCCGCCGTCGCGTCGCGCGACCGGGCCCGTGATGCCGGCCGCGAACGGCCGGGCGCTGCGCCACGGCATATCGATAATCAGGAGACACGATGAACAGCCAATCCCTCGATCTAGGCGGCAATGCGGGCGGACCCGCGTCCGCAAGACCGTCCGCGGCCCGGGCCGGCGCCGATGCGGCGCCCCTTCCCGCCCGCAGCGTCACGCTCGGCGAATTCATGGACGACTTGCCGGTCGGCGCCTTGCACCGGTTCGTCGTGTGGGTGATCGGCATCGGGCTGTTCTTCGACATGTACGAAATCTTCCTCGTCAGCACGATCGGCACCGCGTTGCAGCACGAATACGGACTGAGCCGGCAAAGCGCCGATTTCAAGCTGCTGCTCGCATCCGCGTTCATCGGGATGTTCGTCGGCGCGGTCTGCCTGGGCAGCCTCGCCGACCGCATTGGCCGCCGCAAGGCGTTCCTGATGACGCTCGTCTGGTACAGCGCGTTCTCGCTGGTCGGCGCATTCTCGGTGAATGCCGACATGCTGGTCGCGTGCCGGTTCCTGACGGGCATCGGCGTCGGCGCGATCTATCCGGTCGCCGACAGCTTCCTGTCGGAAATCCTGCCGAAAGAAAAACGCGGGCGACTCGCCGCGTGGGCCTATACGACTTCCTACGTCGCGGTGCCGCTGGTCGGCTTCCTCGCGCTATGGCTCAATCCGCTGCATATCGCGGGCGTGGCCGGCTGGCGCATCATCCTCGCGATCGGCAGCCTCGGCGCCGTGTACGTGCTGCTGATCCAGCACCGGCTGCCGGAAAGCCCGCGCTGGCTGCTCGCGCAAGGCCGCACGGCGGAAGCGCATGCCGCCGCGCGGCGCTTCGCGCAAAGCGCCGGCGTACGCGCACCCGAGCAGTTCGCCGAATCGGCCGAACCGCAGCGGCCGCTGGGCATCGGCGAGCGCATTGCGCTGCTGCGCCGTCAGCCGTACGGCAAGCGCTACCTGATGCTCGCGGTGTTCCATCTGTTCCAGGGCTTCGGCTATTACGGGTTCGGCACGCTCGCGGGCACGGTCGTCAAGAGCCGCGGTTTCGACGTGACGGACAGCACGCTGTTCATCGCACTGTCGTTCATCGGTTATCCGATCGGTTCGCTGCTGTCGATTCCGCTGCTGAACTGGATCGAGCGCCGCACGCTCGTGATCGTGTCGATCCTGGCGATCGCCGCATTCGGGCTGGGCTTCGCGTATTCGGGCAATACGGCGCTGATCGTCTGCTTCGGTTTCCTGACGACCTGCGCGTCGAACGTGTTCAGCAACGCGTATCACGTGTACCAGGCCGAGATCTTCCCGGCGCGCGTGCGCTCGACGGCGATCGGCAGCACGTATGCGCTGTCGCGCATCGTCAGCGGCGCGCTGCCGTTCATGCTGCTGCCGGTGCTCGCCGATTACGGCGCGGGCGCGATGTTCGGCGTGATCTCGGTCGCGCTCGGCATCGTCGCGGTCACGCTGCGCGTGTTCGGGCCGCTGACCACGCGGCGCAGCCAGGACGACATCAACCCGGTGTAATGCCCGCTGGAATGCGACAACCGCGCGGGGCGTGCCGATGCATGCCCCGCGCGTCGCGTTTGCGGCGCGCTCAGCGCGCCGACATGAAATCGAACAGCTTCGCGATGTCGGTGGTCAGCACGGCGCCGGCCTTCACGCCGACCCACAGCGTGCGTGTCGCCCACGCATCGTCGAGCTTCACGACCCCAAGCCGCGCTGCGCGCTCATGGGTCACCGCATCGCGCGGCAGCACGCCGATGCCGAGCCCGGCCTCGATCATCCGGCTCACGCCGTCGAAATTCGATACCTGGATGCGCAGCTTCAGCGAGCGCTCGGCCGCGAACGCGGCGTCGGTCATCCGCGTGAGCAGCGAACTGCCGTCGCTCAGGCCGACGTAGTCTTCATCGAGCGTATCCGCGAAGCGGATGCTGTCGTGCGCCGCGAAGCGATGCCCGCGCGGCACGAGCAGCACGAGTTCGTCGCGCCGGTACAGCCGGCGTTCGATGCCCGGCGCCGGCACGTTGTCGGCGAACACGCCGAGATCGGCCTTGCCGGACGCGAGCGCGTCGACGATCTCGTGGCTCAGCCGCTCTTCGAGACTGACCTTGATGCCCGGATTGCCGGTGAGGAACGCGGCGAGATCGGCCGGCAGGAACTGGACGATGGCCGACGTGTTGGTCCACACGTGGATGTGGCCGCGCACGCCGGCGACATAGTCGCTCATCTCGTGCGCCATCCGGTTGACCTGCTCGATCACCTTCGCCGCATGGTCGAGCAGCGCGCGGCCCGCGGGCGTCAGCTCGACGCCGCGCGCATGCCGGACGAACAGCGCACTGCCCGTCACGCTCTCGAGTTCCGCAATGCGCTTGCTGACCGCGGACAGCGTGAGCTGCCCATGTTCGGCGGCCTTGGTCAGGCTGCCGTGCTCGGCGACGAGTGCGAACACGCGCAGCGACTGCAGATCGAAATGAAGCGGGTTCACCATGTCGAGGATCCTGGGAGAAAGCCGTGCGGCGCGCGTGGTCAGTGCCGGAGCGGCCCGATGCCGATCATACGCGCGGCCGTGCGGCCGCGAAACGGCCCGGTCAGCGCGACGTCAGCGCCTGCCATGCCGCGAGCATCGCGCCGTCCGGTTTAGCGAGATCGTCGAGCACCGAGAAATGCCGCATGCCGGGCAACCATGCACGTGCAATGTGTTCGCCGGCTGCTTCGCATGCGTCGGCGTATTCGTGTGCTTGCCGCACGAGCTCGGGCAGCTCGGCCGCGCCGACCGCGACGACGGTCGGCGCACCGGGCCCGACGTGGTGCAGCGGGCTGTACGCGGCGATCTCGTGCGCGGTGAGTGTCAGCTTGTCGCCGAGCACGCACAGCGAGATCGGTTCGAGATCGACGAGCGGGCTGATCGCGAGCGCCGACACGACGGCCGGATGCGCGCGATGCACGGCCGTCAGGTGGCCGCCCGCCGAGTGTCCGCTCAGGTGGAGCGGCCTGCCGGCGGTGCCGATGCCGTCCGGATCGGCCGCGAGATGATCGAGCAACGCGCCGATCTCGGCGACGATGCCGGTCATCGATGCGGCCGGCGCGAGCGTGTATTCGGCGAGCACGACGTCGAAGCCGCGTGCGAGCGGGCCGGCCGCGGCGTACGCGAAATCCTCTTTCGCGCAGTGTTGCCAGTAGCCGCCGTGAATGAACACGAACAGCGGCGCGTCGGGCCGGCCGCAGCGCAGCCAGTCGAAGCGCTGCGCGGGGCGCGGGCCGTAACGCAGGTCGCGGCTGCCGGGCGTCGCGTCGTACAGCGCCGCGCTGCGTGCCTGGCAGGACGCGAGCACCGCCGGGAAATCGGGAATGGCCTTCGTGTTCAGGTAGGCGGCGTCGAGTGCCGCGCGGTCCATGCCGCGATAGAGGATCGTCATTCGGGAAGCACCTGGTCGGATTGCGGATGCGCGGGCCCCGCGCGGCGCCCGCCGCGAAGGCGGCGGACGGGCCGGCGCCGTCGTTCCATTATCCGCAGCGCGGGCGGGCCCGGCTATCCGGAATCGGCGAGCGGGGTGCGCGCCTGTCCGCTTTCGGCGACGGACTGCGGCGCCGCATAGTGCGTAGTGCATGGCCGCGTGGACAGATCAGGGCACGGTGAAGCACCGCGCCACCCTGCTCCGTCAGATCGGCTCCGAGATCTCGATCAGGTTCAGGTCCGGATCGCGTACGTACACCGAGCGGATCTTCTGCGTCGCGCCGGTGCGCTCGACCGGCCCTTCGACGATCGGCCAGTCGACGCGCCGCAGATGCGCGATCACGTCGTCGAGCGGCACCGACGCGATGAAGCACAGGTCGAGCGCGCCCGGCACCGGCACGTGCGCCTTCGGTTCGAACTCCGCGCCGCGCACGTGCAGATTGATCTTCTGGTTGCCGAAACGGAACGCGAGCCGCCCCGCGCCGAAGGTTTCGAGCTGCATCTGCAGCACCTCGGTGTAGAAGCGCTTCGTCCGTTCCGGATCGACGCAGGTCAGCACGAGGTGGTCGAGGTGGTCAATCAGCGCCATGTGATTCGCTCCTGTTCATGAGAAAGCCCGCTGCGCCGGCATGTCGCGGGCTTCGGCGCGTGGCGCCGGGTGAAGGTCCGCGCGCCGCCCCGCCTTCAGGAGCTGGCTCGGCACGTCGTGCCCGATCAGCGCCGGCAGCCGCGCGGCCGCGGCAAGCACGGCCGCGAGGTCGATGCCGGTATCGTAGCCGTCGAGCGCGAGCATGTGCACGAGCTCTTCGGTGCACGCGTTGCCGGTCGCGCCCGGCGCGTACGGGCATCCACCGAGCCCGCCGAGCGACGCGTCGAAGCGGTCGATGCCCGCGTCGAGCGCGGCGAGCGTGTTGGCGAGCGCCATCCCGCGCGTGTTGTGAAAGTGCAGCGTGAGCTGCAACGCGCCGAAGCGCTCGCGTGCGCGTTGGCCGAGATCGCGTACCTGCGACGGAAACGCCATGCCGGTCGTGTCGCACAGCGTGAAGCCGTGCACGCCGAGATCCGCGAACCGCTGCATCCACGCGAGCACGGTTTCGGCGCGCACGTCGCCCTCCATCGGGCAGCCCATCGCGGTCGACAGCGACACGTTGATCGCGACGCCCGTGCCGCGCACCGCGTCGATCACGTCGCGCAGCTGCGCGAACGACTGCTCGCGGGTCATCCGCAGGTTCGCGCGGTTGTGGCTCTCGCTCATCGACATCACGAGGTTCACTTCGTCGACGCCGCACGACAGCGCGCGCTCCGCGCCGCGTACGTTCGGCACGAGCACCGTATAGACGACGCCCGGCGCGCGCGCGATGCCGTGCATCACGGCCTCGGCATCGCGCAGCGCGGGAATCGCCTTCGGCGACGTGAACGACGTGACCTCGATCTTCGCGTAGCCGCACGCGCTCAGCGCATCGACGAGCGCGATCTTGTCGTCGGTGTCGACGAAGGCCGCTTCGTTCTGGAAACCGTCGCGTGTCGCGACTTCGTGGATGTAGAGTCGTTTGGGTTGTGTGCTCATGTCGTCGCTCCTGGGGGCCGTTCAGATCACGCCGCGCGTGCGCCAGTCGTCGCGCGTCGCGGCATCGATGCCG
Source organism: Burkholderia sp. IDO3 (assembly GCF_003366075.1). Taxonomy (NCBI): domain Bacteria; kingdom Pseudomonadati; phylum Pseudomonadota; class Betaproteobacteria; order Burkholderiales; family Burkholderiaceae; genus Burkholderia; species Burkholderia sp. IDO3. Next base: position 1,888,327 of record NZ_CP028963.1, on the reverse strand, counting down.
ATCGATTCGAGTACGGCATCGGTATGCGCGCCGAGCGCGGGCGCCGCACGCTCGATGTGTCCCGGCGTCGCGCCCAGTTTCGGCACGATGCCCGGCACGAGTACCGGCGTGCCGTCGGGCAACGCGGCGTCGACGATCATGTCGCGCGCGCGGTAATGCGGGTCGGCCGCGATGTCGGCGACGTCGTAGATGCGCCCGGACGGAATGCGCGCTTCGTTCAGCGCGGCCAGCACGTCGTCGAGATCGTGCTGCGCGCTCCATTCGCCGATCGCCGCATCGATGCGCGCGACCTGCGCGACGCGGCCGTCGTTGTGCGCGAGCGCGGGATCGTTGCCGAGATCGGGGCGCGCGATCAGTTCCATCAGGCGCCGGAAGATGCTGTCGCCGTTGCCGGCGATCAGCGCGTACTTGCCGTCGCGGCACCGGTACGCGTTGGTCGGTGCGATGCCGGGCAGGCTGCTGCCGGCCGCCTCGCGCACCGCGCCGAACGCCGAGTATTCGGGCAACAGGCTTTCCATCATGTTGAAGACCGACTCGTACAGCGCGACGTCGACGACCTGCCCCTGGCCGCCCTGCTGTTCGCGATGCCGCAGCGCGAGCAGCACGCCGATCACGCCGTGCAGCGCCGACAGCGAATCGCCGAGCGACACGCCCACACGCACCGGCGTGCGGCCGGGCTCGCCGGTCAGGTGCCGCAGGCCGCCCATCGCTTCGGCGATCACGCCGAAGCCGGGCCGGTCGCGGTACGGGCCGGTTTGCCCGAAGCCGGACACGCGCAGCATCACGAGCCCCGGATTGATGGCGGACAGCGTGTCCCAGCCGAGTCCCCAGCCTTCGAGCGTGCCGGGCCGGAAGTTCTCGATCAGCACGTCGGTTTCGGCGACGAGGCGGCGCACGACGTCCTGCCCTTCGGCGGTGCGCAGGTCGAGCGCGAGCGAGCGCTTGTTGCGCGACTGCGCGGCCCACCAGACCGACGTGCCTTCATGCAGCAGCCGCCATTTGCGCAGCGGGTCGCCGACGCCGGGCGGCTCGACCTTGATCACGTCCGCGCCGAATTCCGCGAGCATCCGGCCCGCGAACGGCCCGGCGATCAGTTGGCCGAGTTCCAGCACGCGGATGCCGTCCAGGGGTCTCGTCATGACTGTCTCCGATGAAATCGTGTTGTCGATGACGGCGATCATGACGGCGTTCGCGCGCGGCGAAAATCGATCGATGTTCAACCAGCCTTTCCCGGACGGAAAGGCTGGCGGGCGGGCGTGCCGGACGTACGCTGCGCCGGCCTTTCCATCCGGGAAAGCGCGCTCGCGCAACGGTCAAGCCGGGCCGCACGCGCTCCATACGTTCGAGCGGACGGCCGCGAACGAGGTGGCCGAACGCATCGGCGACGCGGACATCGTCGTCACCAACAAGATCCGGCTTGACGCGGCGGCACTTGCCGATGCGCGGCACCTGAAGATGATCGCGATCGCGGCCACCGGCACCGACATCGTCGATCTCGACGCATGCGCGGCGCGCGGCATCGTCGTCAGCAACATTCGCGGGTATGCGGTGCGCACCGTGCCCGAGCACACGTTCGCGCTGATCTTCGCGCTGCGGCGCAGCCTCGTCGCGTATCGCGACGCGGTGCGGGCGGGACGCTGGCTCGACAGCGGACAGTTCTGCTTCTTCGATCACCCGATTCGCGACCTGGCCGGCTCGACGCTCGGGATCGTCGGCGACGGCGTGCTCGGCCGCGCGGTGGCCGGCATCGCCCGCGCGCTCGACATGCGCGTGCTGTTCGCCGCGCACGGCGATGCGCGGGGAGACGATCACGTGCCGCTCGACGCGCTGCTGCGCGACAGCGACGCGATCACGCTGCACTGTCCGCTCACGCCGGCCACGCGCAATCTGATCGACGCACGCGCCTTCGCACGGATGGCGCGCCGCCCGTTGCTGATCAATACCGCGCGCGGCGGACTCGTGGATGAAAGCGCGCTGGTCGACGCGCTGCAGTCGGGGCAGATCTCGGGGGCCGGGTTCGACGTGCTCACGCAGGAGCCGCTGCCGGCCGCGCATCCGTTTCACGCGATCCTGTCGCATCCGGCCTTCATCCTGACGCCGCATGTCGGATGGGCGAGCGACGAGGCGATGCAGGCGCTGGCCGACCAGCTCGTCGACAACGTCGCCGCCTTTGCGGCGGGCGAGCCGCGTAACGTCGTGTGATGCGTCCGGGAAGCGGCGATCGCTTCGGTCGCGCATTTCGACCGCGCAAACAGAACGGCCCCGCTCGATTGCTCGAAGCGGGGCCGGCTGGATTCGGCGTTGCGGGTGCCGCGACTCGACGCGTTGATCAGCGCGTGTACATCCGCGCCGTCTTGCGGCCGGGTTGCAGATTCCCCGAGCGCGCTACGTGAACGAACGCCGGCCGCCAAAGCGGCCGGACGCGCCTGAAACGGATTTCGATGCGCGTATCAGTACGCGGACATCTCGACGCAAGGATCGACCTTCGACGGCGAGCAGATGGCCGAGTACTTGGCGCTTTCGCGCATCAGCGCTTCGCCTTCGTGCAGGGCGATCTTGATCTCGGGGTGACGCTCGTACGCGAGGAATGCGGAGCAGACGACCGCGGACATCACGATCAGGGAAAACACAAATTTTTCAAGGGATTGGAAACGTTCGGGCATGGTTCGACCTTTCTTCTACCCGGTGATTATATCTCGAATTAAGGGTTTTCCCTATATGTCGATCCGCATATCGAAAATAGGTTCTGCCGATAGCGGACTGATGTTCGCGCCCTTTTTCAGGTTAATCCGGACTTAAGCGCGGGTCGAACAAGATGGACTCACCGTTGCGGCGCGTGTGCCGTGCCGGGTACCCCGTTTTTCGGAGATCCTGAAGATGAAAACCAAGCTTTCCATGCTCGTTCTCGCCGCAGCGCTGGCGGCCCCTGCCATGTCGTTCGCGCAATCGCCTGCCGCACCCGTCACGCGAGCCGAAGTCGTCGCACAGTTGCGCCAGCTCGAGCAGGCGGGCTACAAGCCGCTGAAGGGCCAGTATCCGGACGACATCCGCGCCGCCGAAGCGCGTCTCGAACAAGCGTCGGGGATCGGCGCGGATGCCGGCGCGGCGAGCGCGGCGGGCCGCCCGGTGCCGGGCGCACCCGCTGCCGGCATAGCGGGTCGCGGGCGCTGAGCTGTGCACCGGTGCGCTCGTCGCGACCGGCGGAGGCATCCGTTATCGGGGGCAGGCCTTCGACAAACGGCGCGCGACGGTGCGGCGCGCATCGGCTGCATCGCACACCGCAATCGTCAGAACGGCCGCCCGGGGCATTACTGCGGCGCCGACGCGGCGCTGGCCGCATTGCCGGGCCATGCCTTGCCGATCCGGTCGATCATCGACTTGGCGGCGCCCGTCGCGATGGCCGCATCGACGCCCGACGTCTGCCACGAACCGTCGGCGGCCTGCACGAACGTGAGGTTCGCGCGCGACGGCGAGTAATCGGTATTGCGCCACGTGACCACGACGTCGCACGTGTAGGTGCGCTCGCCGGCCTTCTTGCAGTCGCCGTCGGGTTTCGCCGAGATCACGTCGGCCGACACGGGCAGCGGCTGGCCGAACAGCGCGTTCAGGCCGCCGTGGTTTTCCGCCTCGAGCGCGCGGCGCACCGCGGCGTCGACGTCGCTCGATCCGGGACCGTCGTGGAGCAGGTTGCAGGCGGCAAGCAGCGAGGCGGCACAGCCGAGCGTGAGCAGCGTTTGGAACTTCATGGATATCCGTGCATCGGGTGAACGTCGGGCGGCATGCGGCGCTGCGCGATGAACGCAGCGCGTGGCCGGTACGCCGCGTAGTCTGCAACGTCCGCGTGTCGTTCGCGGTATCCATTTGTAACCAATTGCACGGATGCGTGCGGGCCAACGTCCGCGCGGCGCAATGCAATCACGCGGCCGCCCTGCTGCCGCGTCGATCGGGTCGCGGTTACTGCCGCTCTTGCTTCACGCGGCTCACCAGCTGCGTCGGGCTCACGAACTGCAGCGCGATCACGACCCAGATGAGCGTGATGGCCATGTAGATCATCGCCATCGCATCGATCGACTGCGGCGCGCGCACGCCGGTCGAAAACACCGCGTAATACAGCGCGACGACGAGCGTCTGCGTGCTCGGGCCCGCGGTGAAGAAAGTCAGCTCGAACATCCCGATCGTGCGCACCAGCACGAGCAGGCCCGCGGCGAGCATGCCGGGCACCAGCAGCGGCAGCAGCACGTAGCGGAAATAGCGCCACGTGTTCGCCCCGAAGATCCGCGCGGCGGATTCGAGATTCGGGTCGATCTGCTCGATGAACGGCGTCATCACGAGGATCACGAACGGCAGCGCCGGCACCAGGTTCGCGAGGATCACGCCCGGCAGCGTGCCCGCGAGTCCGACCTTGTACATGACGGTCGCCATCGGGATCCCGTACGTGACGGGCGGCACCATCAGCGGCAGCAGGAACACCAGCAGCGCGAAGCGCTTGCCGCGAAACTGCACGCGGGCGAGCGCATACGCGGCCGGCACGCCGAGCGCGACCGACAGCAGCACGACCGCGCCGACGACTTCGACGGTCACCCACAGCACGCTCGCGAGCTGGAAGTCTTCCCATGCCTTCGTGTACCAGTGCAGCGTGAAGCCCTGCGGCAGCGGCGTGCCGAACCAGCGTGTCGCGACCGAATTCACCGCGACGGTCGCGATCAGCAGCATCACGTTCAGCAGGAAGAACGCCATCAGCCCCCACACGAGCGCCTTCCACGCGCGGCCGGCGAGGCTGCCGCGCAGCTTCCGCGGCTTCATCGCGTTGACGGGCTGTGCGCCGGGCGGGTTGTGCTTCGGCGGCCAGGCTGGCGCGGCATGATTGTCGGTCCCCATCAGCCCTTGCCTCCCGTGACCGGACCGGTATAGAAGAAGCGGCGCGCGCCGAGCATCGAGGCGACCACCAGCAACTGGACGAAGCCCATCACGATCGCGATCGCGGACGCGAGCGAATAGTCGTAGCTCTCGAACGCGGCTTCGGCGGCCGCGATCGAGATCACGCGCGTCGGCCCGGCCGGCGCGCCGAGCAGCACGGCCGACGGAAACACCGAGAACGCCTGTACGAACGACAGGCACGCGGCCATCGTGAGCCCCGGCACCAGCAGCGGCAGGTAGATCTGCCGGAACTGCTGCCACGGGTTCGCGCCGAGGGTGGCCGCGGCGCGCGCGAGCGTCGGATCGATGCCGCTGACGTACGACAGCATCAGCAGGAACGCGAACGGAAAGCCCGACACGATCAGCGACAGCAGCACGCCCCAGTAGTTGTGCGTGAGGCGCACTTCGTCCGTGTACAGGTGCAGCCCCTGCAGCGCCTGCGGGAACCAGCCGTTCGGGCCGAAGTACGTGAGCATCCCGTCGGCGACGAGCACCGTGCCGAGCGTGACGGGAATCACCAGCAGCGTCGTGACGAACTTCTGGTACGGAGAATTGCGGCGCAGCGCGAACGCGACGGGCACCGAGATGCCGACGTTGATCAGCGTGGCCGGCACCGCGAGCTTCAGCGTGACGAGCACGGTCGGCCACATCGCGGTATCGGTGAAGAACTGCACGTAGTTCGCGAGCGCGCCGCCGCCGTTCATCGGCTGGAACGACAGCACGAGGCCGTACGCGAACGGATAGATGAACAGCGCGACGATGAACGCGAGCGCGGGCGTGACGAGCCACGCCTTCGCGTCGCGCCGCGTACCGGCCGCGAGCGTGCTCATGCGGCCTCCCGGCGGCCCAGCGCCGCGCGTGCGTCGTTCATTTCGCGTCTCCCGCGTAGACGAGCGTGCGCGCCGGCGCCACGCGCAGGCGCAGCCGTTCGCCTTCGGCGAATTCGCCGGCCACGCGCGCCCAGATCGGGCCGAACGGCGTGGTGGCGCGGATCAGCGAATCGCGGCCGCCGTACTCGAGCGTGTCGACGGTCGCGTCGAACGCGTTGTCGGCGCTTTCCGTCGCGCGTTCGATATCGTCGGGACGCAGCGCGACCAGCACGTCCTTGCCGTCGAAACCGGCCATCGGCACGCCCGTGAGGCGCACGCCGGCGGCCGTGACGTTCACGTGATCGCCGGCCATCCCTTCGAGCGTGAACGGCAGCACGTTGCGATAGCCCATGAAGCGCGCGACGTGCAGGTTGTGCGGGCGCGTGTACACGTCCTTCGGCGACGCGACCTGCTGCACGACGCCCTCCTTCATCACGACGATCCGGTCGGCCATCGACAGCGCCTCGTCCTGGTCGTGCGTCACGTAGATCGTCGCGCGTTCGAGCTGCGTGTGGATGCGGCGGATCTCGGCCCGCATCTCGATGCGCAGCTTCGTGTCGAGGTTCGACAGCGGCTCGTCCATCAGCACCAGCGGCGGCTCGATCACGATCGCACGCGCGATCGCGACACGCTGCTGCTGGCCGCCCGACAGCTGCCCGGGCAGCTTGCCTTCATGGCCGACCAGTTGCACGAGTTCGAGCGCCTGCTGCGCGCGCCGCCGCGTTTCCTGCTTCGGCACGCCGCGCATCTTCAGCCCGAAGCCGACGTTCTCGAGCACCGACATGTGCGGAAACAGCGCGTAGTTCTGGAACACCATCCCGAAGCCGCGGCGCTCGGGCGGCAGCACGTCGATGCGCGTGTCGTCGAGCCAGATGCCGCCGCTCGTGAGCGGCTGCAGCCCGGCAATGCAGTTCAGCGCGGTCGATTTGCCGCAACCGGACGGGCCGAGCAGCGCGATGAACTCGCCGCGCCTGATATCGAGATCGAGCCCGTTCAGTGCGGCGACCTGCGCGCCCTCCGCATTGGTGAAGCTGCGGCACACGCCGTCGAGCCGCAGCCGTTCGAAACTGTGCTTCATTACGCGAACTCCGTCGGCGCGGGCGCCGCAGCGCCCGCGGGTTCATGCGTCATTTCGACTTCTGCGAACCGATCTCGCGGTCCCACTTCTGGAACGCGGCGACCATCGCCTGCGCGCTGAGCGGCTGCACGTGCGGATGATCGGCCAGCAGCCTGGCGTACTCGGGGCGCCCGAATTTCTTGATGACGTCCTGGCTGTGCGCGGGCGCCATCTCCAGCGTCACGCCCTTTACCGCCGGGCCCGGATAGAAGTAGCCGTCGTCGTAGGTCATCGCCTGCTGCGGCGGCTCGAGCAGGAAGTTCATCAGCTTGAACAGCACGTCGAGCTTGTCCTTCGGCACGCCCTTCGGGATCACCATGTAGTGCGCGTCGTTGACCCACGTCATATTGTCGAACGCCTGGATCCGGAAATCGGCCGGCACGATGCCGAGCGCGCGCGGGTTGATGTCCCAGCCGGTGACGGTCACGGTCATGTCGCGCGTGCCTTCGCCGAGCTCCTTCATCACCGCCGACGTGCCGCCCGGGTAGTACGGGATGCAGTCGTTGAGCTGCTTCAGGAACGCCCAGGTCTTGTCCCAGCCGTTGACCGGGTCCTGCGGGTTCTTGTCGCCGAGCACGTACGGCAACCCCATCAGGAACGTGCGGCCCGGGCCCGAGTTCGCCGGGCGCGCGTAGATCAGCTTGTTCGGATGCGCCTTGCACCACGCGAGCAGCTGGGCAGGCGTCTTCGGCGGATCGCTGACCTTGGCCGGGTTGTATTCGAGCAGCGGGCCGGCCGGCATGTAGGTCACTTCGAGGCCGAAGCCCTGCGCGAGATCCTGCATCTTGCGCGGGCCGGGCGCGTACTTGTCGAGCACGCCGGGGAACGCGCCCGCGTTGTCGGGCAGCAGCTTGAGCCAGAGGTTCTGCTCGATGCCGGCGGCCAGCGCGTCGGTGCCGGTCAGCACGAGGTCGATGTCGGAGCGCCCCGCCGCCTGCATCGCCTTGATCTTGCCCGGCAGTTGCGGCGCGGGCGCATTCGTGAACGTGACGTTCGACACGAGATTCGGGTTCTTGTCCTTGAAGGCCTCGATGGCCTTCTGCGTCAGTTGCAGGTTGCCCGCGACGTCGACGACATTCAGCGACACGGGGGCCGCGACGGCCGCCGCGGCCGACAGCGTGAAGCCCAGCGCCAGGGCGATTCGGCAGACGCGGCGCCCGATCGTGGTTGTGTTCATGTCTCCTCACTTCGGTCGGTGGATGGGACCTTTCTTTCAGGAAATCATGACGGCGTTATACGATGTCGGTCAACAAAAAACCGAGCGGCGCGGGGCGGGAGTTTCCCTAACAAAAACCTTCCGTTTGTTGAGGATTTACTGATCGACCGACTTCGTGGCGCCACGTGGCAATGGACGTGCGACGTGTTAGGACGTCGTATATCAATAGCCGCTGAAATGAAATCGGTTCATGCCGCCGCGCCGGCCCGGGTACGGATGCGGCACGACTTCCGACGACGCGGTGCCGTGCCGTGCGGCACGGCGCGATGGATGCCGCGACGCCGGGTCGCGACGCGCGCCCGCCGTCTGCAGCGATCGCGGGGATCGGCTACAGTGGGCGTTTTCGGCGCGCCCCGCCCGCCATGCCGATGCGATCGTCCCGTTCCTGCCGCCGTGCCGGGGGCCCGCGGCGACGCGCGGCAGGCCGGCGGCGCGCGGATCCTCCACGTTGACGAGCGAACCTCCATGCCCGATCTGTCCGCCTTCCCGATCACGAAAAAATGGCCGGCCCAGCATCCCGACCGTCTCCAGCTGTATTCGCTGCCGACGCCGAACGGCGTCAAGGTGTCGATCATGCTCGAGGAAACCGGCCTGCCGTACGAGCCGCATCTCGTGCGTTTCGACACGAACGACCAGTTGTCGCCCGAATTCCTGTCGCTGAACCCGAACAACAAGATCCCGGCGATCATCGATCCGGACGGCCCGGACGGCAAACCGCTGCCGCTGTTCGAATCGGGCGCGATCCTGATCTATCTCGCGGACAAGACGGGCCAGCTGATTCCGAAGGACCTCGCCGGCCGCTACGAGACGATCCAGTGGGTGATGTTCCAGATGGGCGGCATCGGCCCGATGTTCGGCCAGGTCGGCTTCTTCCACAAGTTCGCCGGCCGCGACTACGAGGACAAGCGGCCGCGCGACCGCTACGTCGCCGAATCGAAGCGCCTGCTCGGCGTGCTCGATGCGCATCTGGCGAACCGCAAGTGGGTGATGGGCGATACGTACACGATCGCCGACATCGCGATCTTCCCGTGGGTGCGCAACCTCGTCGGGTTCTATGAGGCCGGCGATCTCGTCGGCTTCGGCGAGTTCCGCCACGTCGCACGCGCGCTCGAAGCGTTCGTTGCGCGCCCGGCCGTCGCGCGCGGGCTCAATATCCCGGCTCGCGACTGAGCTGCGACTGAGCCGCACAGCGGGCTGCCCGCTGCCTGTCCGGCCCGCCGCATCGCGCGGCGGGCGGTTTTCCCGCTTCCCTTCTGCGTGTCCGGCTTCCGCTCGTTGCGTCCGGCGTGACGATCCGGCGCAGCTATTTCACGGCCGACGTCGACGCTTGTTTCCCCCATCCCGCCAGCAGTTTTTCCAGCAACGCCGAAAGTTGCGCCTGCTCCGCCTCCGACAGCGCGGCCAGCATCGCGCGCTGATTGTCGACGTGCGCGACCACCGCGTCGTCGATCAGCGCGCGGCCGGCGTCCGTCAGCGCGACGAGCGTGCCGCGTCCGTCGGCCGGGTTCGGCCGGCGCTCGACCCAGCCGGCCTTCTGCAGCCGGTCGATGCGTGCGGTCATGCCGCCCGACGACATCATCAGCGCGTCGTATAGCGCGGTCGGCGTCAGCGCGAACGGCGCGCCGCTGCGCCGCAGCGTCGCCAGCACGTCGAATTCGCCCGGCTGCATCCCGTAGCGCGCAAACAGCGGATTGAGGCCGTCGCGCGCGATCACGAGCGCCGCCTCCTGCAACCGTCCCATCACGAGCATCGACGACGCATCCAGATCCGGACGCTCGACGCGCCACTGCGCGAGCGCATGCGCGGCTCGATCCATTAACCCTCCTCGGTTCACCAGTTATCTTGACGTCGAGACAAATCGGCGTTTATCTTGATGTCGAGATACTTTACATGAAAACGCACGGTTCCCCCGACGGCGGCGCCGTGCATCGATATCGAGGGCCGTTTGATGAATCGCTCGACTTCCCCCGGATGGCGGCTGGCCGCCATCGTACTGGTCGGACTGAACCTGCGGCCGGCGCTGGCCGCGATCGGTCCGCTGCTCGACATGATCCAGCGCGCGACCGGCATCGGCGACGGCGCGGCGAGCCTGCTGACCACGATCCCGATCCTGCTGATGGGCCTCGGCGCATTGAGCGCGCGGCGATTGCAGCGCGCGACGGGCATCGCGGGCGGCGTATGGCTCGGTGTCGCGTTGATCGGGTTCGCGTGCGCATCGCGCATCGGCGCGCAGCATGCGTGGCTGCTGCTGGCGAGCGCGTGCTGCGCGGGCATCGGAATCGCGCTGGTGCAGGCGCTGCTGCCGGGATTCATCAAGGCGCATTTCGCGACGCGCATCGGTGGCGCGATGGGCGTTTATTCGACGTCGATCATGGGAGGCGCGGTGCTCGCGAGCGTCGTCGCGCCGTTTGCCGCGGCCCGCTGGGGCTGGCTTGCGGCACTTGCGGGCTGGGCGTTGCCGGCCGCGGTCGCGGCGATCGCGTGGCCGCTGGCGAGCCACGGCGGTGATACGGCAGCGTCCGGATCGGCTTCGGCTTCGACGTCGGCCACGCCTGCGCAACCGTCACGCTCGCCGCGCGCATGGCGGCTCGCGGCGTTTTTCGGGATCGCGACGGGCGCCTACACGCTGGTGCTGGCATGGCTGCCGCCGTACTACATGCGGCTCGGCTGGTCGCCGACGGCGGCCGGCACCCTGCTCGGCGGCGTGACGCTCGCGGAAGTGGTCGCGGGGCTGACGATCTCGGCGACGATCGACCGCCTGCCCGATCGCCGGCCCGCGCTGCACGCGGCGATCGCGTCGCTGCTCGCCGGGTTGCTGGTGATGCTGGCCGCACCGCAGGCGCTCGCGTTGCCGGCCGCGCTGCTGCTGGGAGCCGGGATCGGCGCGCTGTTTCCGCTGTCGCTGATCGTCACCGTCGATCACGCGGCGACGCCGGCCGATGCGGCATCGCTGACGGGGTTCGTGCAGGGTATCGGCTATCTGATCGCGGGGCTGTTTCCGTTCGCGGCGGGCGTGGTGCGCCAGCATCTCGCGGATCTGTCGCCCGCGTGGATCGCGATGGCCTGCCTGTGTGTCGTGTTGTTCGCGCTGGCGACGGGATTCGCGCCGCAGTTTGCGCGGCGCGCCGCGCGCGCGTAGCGCAGGTCGGATGCGGTGGATGACGCGCGCGTCCGATCGTATTCCGATCGTACGGCGGCCTCAGTCCCCGCTCGCATAGAGCGTGGAATCCGCGAACCCTTCCGCATCGAGCACGCGCCCGATCAGGATCAGCGCGGTGCGTTCGATCTGCGTGCCCTGCACCTTGCCGACGATGTCGGCCAGCGTGCCGGTCACGCGTTCCTCGTCGGGCCAGCTCGCGCGATAGATCACCGCGACCGGGCACGCGGGCCCGTAGTGCGGCAGCACTTCGTCGACGATCCGCGCGAGATGCCGCACGCCGAGATGAATCGCGAGCGTCGCGCGATGCGCGGCGAGCGCGCCGAGCGCTTCGCCTTCGGGCATCATCGTCTTGCCCGCGAAGCGCGTGAGGATCACCGTCTGCGCGATGCCGGGCAGCGTCAGTTCGACGCCGAGCGTCGCCGCGCACGCGGCCGTGGCCGTCACCCCGGGGACGATTTCATACGGAATCCCGAGCGCCTTCAGCCGGCGCATCTGCTCGCCGATCGCGCCGTACAGCGACGGATCGCCCGAATGCACGCGCGCGACGTCCTGCCCTTTCGCATGCGCGTCGGCGAGCAGCGTGACGATCGTATCGAGGTCGAGCTCGGCCGTATTGACGACCTGTTCCGCGCGATGGCCGTCGAGCACGGCCGGCGGCACGAGCGAACCGGCATACAGGATCACCGGGCACGCGCGCACGAGGCGCTGGCCCTTCACCGTGATCAGCTCCGGGTCGCCGGGGCCCGCGCCGATGAAATACACCGTCATCGAAAATTCTCCGTCAATTCATTGTGCAGCCGGGCGCGCCGCATCACGCGCGCGCGGCCGGATCGAGTGCATCGAGCAGCGCGGCGGCCGAGTCGAACGCGCGATCGGCATCGGGCAGCGGCGGCCGGCGCAACATCACGACCGGCAGCCGGCGTTCGCGTGCAACCTCGAGCTTGGCTTCGGTCGCCGCGCCGCCGCTGTTCTTGCTGACCACGACGTCGATACCCGCGAGCGCGAGCAGCGCGCGTTCGCCGTCGAGCGTGAACGGCCCGCGCGCGGCGACGACCTGTGCGCGCGCGTTGCCGGGATGCGGATCGAGGCAGCGCACCAGCCAGAACTGGTGCGGCGGGATGTCGTCGAGATGCGCGAGCGGTTCGCGGCCGAGCGTGAACAGCGGCCGCCGGAACGGCGCGAGCGCGGCTTCGATGCCGGCCCAGTCGTCGACCATCCGCCAGTCGTCGCCGGGCCCGGGCGTCCACGGTGCGCGGCGCAGCGCCCATAGCGGCACGCCGGCGCCGCGCGCGGCGGCCGCCGCGTTCGCGCTGATTTGCGCGGCATACGGATGCGTGGCATCGATCACGAGACCGATATCCGCGCTGCGCAGATAGGCGGCAAGCCCCGCCGCGCCGCCGAAGCCGCCAACGCGCACGTCGCAGCGCAAATCGTCGGGCACCTTGCCGAGGCCCGCGAGGCTGTAGACGTGTCGCGGGCCGAGCGCGCGTGCGATCTTCAGCGCGTCGCCGGTGCCGCCGAGCAACAGGATGCGGGTGTTCATGGTGTTCGTGGCGTTCATCGCGCGTCTCCGACGAAGCGGCCCTGCCGGTCGATCGCGAACATCTCGACGGCGACCGAGGCCGGCACGATGTCGCGCGCGACGCGCAGTGCATGCGCGCAGACGATGTCGCCGAGCGGTACGCCGCCGGCCTGCGCGAGCTTCAGCGCTTCCTGGCTCGTGTTCGCGGCGCGCATCGCGGCCTGCAGCGCGTCGTTCGCGCCGGCCTCCGACGCCCACTGCGCGAGCAGCGGCAGGTCGATGCTCGAATGGCGGCTGTGCAGGTCGAGATGGCCGGCCGCGAGCTTGCTGAGCTTGCCGAACCCGCCGCACATCGACAGGCGCGCGACGGGCGCGCGGCGCAGGTGCTTGAGCACCGCGCCCGCGAAATCGCCCATTTCGATCAGCGCCATGTCGGGCAGGCCGTAATGCGCGCGCATCGCGTCCTCGCTCGCGTTGCCGGTACACGCGGCGATGTGCGCGATGCCGTTCGCGCGCGCGACGTCGATGCCCTGGTGGATCGACGCGATGTACGCGGAACACGAGAACGGCCGCACGATGCCGGTCGTGCCGAGGATCGACAGCCCGCCGACGATCCCGAGGCGCGGGTTCATCGTCTTCAACGCGAGCGCCTCGCCGCCCTCGACGCCGATCGTCACGTCGAAGCCGCCCGCATGGCCGTATTCGGCGGCGAGCGCGTCGAGGTGGGTCGTCATCATCTGGCGCGGCACCGGATTGATCGCCGGTTCGCCGACCGGCAGCGTGAGCCCCGCGCGCGTGACCGTGCCGACACCCGGCCCCGCATGAAAGCGCACGCCCGGCGTCGCGGCGAGCGCGACGCGCGCGAAGATCAGCGCGCCGTGCGTGACGTCGGGATCGTCGCCGGCGTCCTTCAGCGTGCCGGCTTCGGCGCCGTCGGCCGTGGTGCGGCAGAACTCGAGCCGCATCATTACGCGCTGCCCCTTCGGCAGCACGATTTCGACCGCATCGTCCGCGCGGCCCGCGAGCAGCAGGCGCGCGGCGGCGAGCGACGTCGCGGTCGCGCAGCTGCCGGTCGTGTAGCCGAACCGCAGCGGCGCCGGTTGTTCGGGGGTTTCGTCGCGCATCACGCGAGGTCCGCGAGGTTCGACAGGCCGGTTGCCGTGGCGTCCGGCTTGCGCACGTCGTACAGCGTGACGGGCAACGGTTGCCGCCACGTGTCGAAGCGGCCGAGCGGCTCCGCGTGCGCGAGCGATACGCGCATGAGCGTGCCGCCGTGCGCGTCGCGCCATGCGGCGAGCGCCAGCTCGCCCTGCAGCGTGACCGCGTTCGCGACGAGCCGGCCGCCGGGCTTCAGCGCCGACCAGCACGCGTCGAGCACGCCGGGCGCCGTCGCGCCACCGCCGACGAAGATCGCGTCGGGCGCGGCGAGCCCCGCGAGCGCATCGGGCGCACGCCCCGCGACGAGTTGCAGGCCCGGCACGCCGAGCGCGTCGCGGTTGTGCTCGATGAAGCGCTGCCGCTCGGCGTGCGATTCGATCGCGATCGCCTGGCACGATGGATGCGCGCGCATCCATTCGATGCCGATCGAGCCGCTGCCCGCGCCGACGTCCCACAGCAGTTCGCCGGGTGCGGGCGCGAGGCGCCCGAGCGTGAGCGCGCGCATGTCGCGCTTGGTGAGCTGGCCGTCGTGGCGGTACGCATCGTCGGGCAAGCCGGGCGTGAGCGCGCGGCGCGGTGCGTCGGGGCCGGCCCGGCAGTCGAGCGCGACGAGATTGAGCGCGGCCGTTTCGTCGACGCTCCAGTCCTGCGCGAGGCCGTCGATGCGCCGTTCCAGCGGGCCGCCGAGATGTTCGAACACGCTGATGCGCGTCGGGCCGAAGCCGCGTGCCGTGAGCTCGGCGGCGACCGTGGCCGGCGTGCGGCCGTCCGCGCTCAGCACGAACAGGCGCCGGCCCGGCAACAGGTGGCGCGCGAGCGTCGCGAGCGGGCGACCGACGAGCGACACCGCGCCGATGTCCTGCAACGCCCAGCCGAGCCGCGCGGCCGCGAGCGACAGCGACGACGGGGCGGGCAGCACGCGCCACTCGTCGGGGAGCAGTTCGCGCGCGAGCGTCGCGCCGACGCCGAACAGCATCGGGTCGCCGCTCGCGAGCACGCAAACGGGCGAGCCGCGGCGCGCGAGCAGGCCCGACAGGTCGAACGGCGACGGCCACGTTTCGCGCGCGGCCGGCAGCCGCGCGGGCAGCATGTCGAGGTGCCGCTTCGCGCCGACCACCCGCGTCGCGTCGAGCAGCGCGCGCCGCGCGCTGCGTCCGAGCCCCGCGTAGCCGTCGTCGCCGATGCCCACTACCGTCAGCCACGCCGTCATGCACCCTTCCCCATCGTTCGATTCCATCGAGTCGCCGCACGACGGCCGTGAAGGCGCCGGTGCGGCCGTCCGCATTGCGAAAGTCGGCATGGTACCGTGTTCCACCGCGCGTTTCATCTGCCGGCCCGCCGCCCCGCACCGTGTTTTGCCCCGACTCCGGCGCATGGCCGGGCGGTCGCGAAGCGCCGTCGAAATCGGGTATCCTACGGCCGTTCGATCGCCGGTGCCCTTCGGGGCCGAAGAGGGAACACGGGGCGCGCGTCGTGCCGCCGTGGCTGCCCCCGCAACTGTAGACAGCGAGCCGATCTCCCCTTCATGCCACTGGTTTCACCGGGAAGGCCGGGAGCAGGCGCCGACCTGTCAGCCAGGAGACCTGCCGGCCTGAAAGTGCGTGCGTGCCAGCCGGCGTCGGGCGGGGTGTACCGATGCGTTGGCCGCTGCGCGACACTGTCCCGTATTCCGTTGAGTTCCGCCCCCGTCTCGATTCCTGTGTCGCCCGCCGTGCGCCCGTCGGCCTGCCCGGGGCTCGTGCGCGTCGTCGCGGCCGCCGACGGCGGACTGTGCCGCATCAAGCTGCCGGGCGGCCGGCTCGACGCGCGACAGGCGCGCGCGATCGCCGCTGCCGCGCGCGCCTACGGCTCCGGTGCGATCGACGCGACCAATCGCGCGAATCTTCAGCTGCGCGGCATTCGCGGCGGCGCGGCCGATCCGCTGGCCGACGCGTTGCTCGACGCGGGCCTCGGCCCGCGCGCCGCCGATGCCGCCGACGACCGGGCCGCGCTCGCCATGAGCGACGACGTCCGCAACCTGATGCTCAGCCCGCTCGCCGGGCGCGACCCCGACGCGCTGCTCGATAGCCGCGCACTCGCGACACCCCTCTTCGACCTGTTGGCGCGCGAGCCGCGTCGCGGCGAACTGTCACCGAAATTCTCGATTCAGCTCGATGGCGGCGAATCGGTCGCGGCGCTCGATCATCCGCACGATATCTGGCTGGCCGCCTGGCGTCGCGGCGACGGCGCGCTGCGCATCGCCGCGGGCCTGGCCGGCTGCGTGCCGGTCGCCTCCGGCGACACGCCCGCGTCGATCGACGTGTCGCCCGACCAGGCCGTCGCGCTCGTGCGTGCGTTGCTGCTCGCGTTCCTCGATCTCGCGCCGGCCGACGTCGCGCGGATGCGCGCGTTGCTCGCGACCTGCGGCGAACGCGCGCTGCTCGAACGTGCGCAACACGCTCTGCCCTTCCCGCTGGCGGCCGACCCGGCGCTCGCCGGCTGGCGACGCGCGCCGTCCGATGCCGCGCTGCGTTTCGGCGCGCGGCCGTCGCTCGACGCGGCCCGCTGCAGCGTCGGCGCGCAATGCGCGCTCGGCCGGCTCGACGCGACGCAACTGGAACGGCTTGCCGACATATCGGAAGCCGACGGCGACGGCACGCTGTCGATGACGCCCTGGCAAGGCGTGTTCGTACATGGCGTGACACATGACCGCGCGCCGGCCGTGCTCGACGCGCTCGCGTCGCTCGGCCTCGTGTGCGCGCCGACCGATCCGCTCGCATCGCTCGTCGCGTGCACGGGCAGCGCAGGCTGCGCGAAATCGCGCGCCGATACGAAACGCGACGCGCTCGCGCTGGCCGCGCGCATCGGCCGTCCGCTCGACTTACACCTGACAGGTTGCGCGCGCCATTGCGCGCTGCCGCACGCGGCGACGCACACGCTCGTCGCGGTCGCGCCCGGGCGCTACGACCTTTACCGGCGCGACGCCGCCGCGGGCCTCGGCGCCCCGCTCGCGCGCCATCTGACGATTGACCAGGCCGCGGCCCGACTGACGGGCGCGCGGCACAGCCAGGACACCACCGATGCTTGACTACATTCGCGACGGGCAGGAAATCTACCGCCAGTCGTTCGCGACGATCCGCGCCGAGGCCGACCTGTCGCGGGTTCCGCCCGACCTCGAGAAACTCGCGGTGCGCGTGATCCATGCGTGCGGGATGGTCGACGTCGTCCACGATCTGCGCTTCTCGGCGAGCGCCGGCACGGCCGGGCGCGCCGCGCTCGCGGCCGGCGCGCCGATCCTGTGCGACGCGAAGATGGTGGCCGAAGGCATCACGCGCGCGCGGCTGCCGGCCGGCAATCGCGTGATCTGCACGCTCGGCGAGCCGGAAGTGCCCGATCTCGCGCGCCATCTCGGCAACACGCGTTCGGCCGCGGCGCTCGAACTGTGGCGCTCCCAGCTGGCCGGCAGCGTCGTCGTGATCGGCAACGCGCCGACCGCGCTGTTCCATCTGCTCGACATGATCGATGCCGGCGCTCCGCGCCCCGCGCTGATCCTCGGCTTTCCGGTCGGCTTCATCGGCGCGGCCGAATCGAAGGCGATGCTGGCCGCCGACAGCCGCGGCGTGCCGTACGTCGCGCTGCTCGGCCGGCGGGGCGGCAGCGCGATGGCCGCCGCCGCGGTCAACGCGCTCGCGACGGAGGCCGAATGACGGCCGCGCGCGGACGCCTGTTCGGCGTGGGCGTCGGCCCCGGCGACCCTGAACTGATGACGATCAAGGCGCTGCGGGTGCTGCAGGCCGCGCCGGTGGTCGCGTATTTCGTCGCGAAGGGCAAGAAAGGCAATGCGTACGGGATCGTCGAAGCGCACCTGCTCGATACGCAGACGCAGCTGCCGCTCGTCTACCCGGTGACGACCGAGGCGCTGCCGCCGCCGCTGTGCTACGAGACGGTGATCGCCGACTTCTACGACACGGCCGCCGGGATCGTCGCGTCGCACCTCGATGCGGGGCGCGACGTCGCGGTGATCTGCGAAGGCGATCCGTTCTTCTACGGGTCGTACATGTACCTGCACGACCGGCTCGCGCCGCGCTACGACACCGAGGTGATCCCGGGCGTGTGCGCGATGCTCGGCGGCACGGCCGTGCTCGGCCAGCCGCTCGTGTATCGCAACCAGAGCCTGTCGGTGCTGTCCGGCGTGCTGCCGGAGGACGAATTGCGCGCGCGGCTCGCGCAGGCCGACGCGGCCGTCGTGATGAAGCTCGGCCGCAACTTCGACAAGGTGCGGCGCGTGCTCGACGACCTGGGGCTCGCGAAACGCGCGCTGTACGTCGAGCGCGCGACGATGGCGACCCAGCGCATCGTGCCGCTCGACGCAGTCGATCCGACGGCGTCGCCGTATTTCTCGCTGCTCGTGGTGCCGGGGGAAAAATGGCAAGGATGACGACGCCGCCCGCGATCGTGATTCTCGGCGCCGGCGCGCTCGACACCGCGCGGCGCATCCAGGCGCGCTATCCGGGCGCCCTCGTGCACGGGCTCGCATCGCGCGTCGCTGCCGACGTGCCGTTCGACGAACTCGGCGCGCATCTGCGCGCGCTCTACGCACGCGGCCTGCCGATCGTCGCGCTGTGCGCGGCCGGCATCGTGATCCGTTGCCTTGCGCCGGCGCTCGCCGACAAGGGTGTCGAGCCGCCCGTGCTCGCCGTCGCGGAAGACGGCTCGGCCGTCGTGCCGCTGCTCGGCGGGCTGACCGGCGTCAACGTAATCGCGCGGGAAATCGCCGAATGCGTCGGCGTCGCGCCGGCGATCACGACGAGCGGCGAGTTGCGCTTCGGCGCGTGCGTGCTCAATCCGCCCGAAGGCTATGCGCTCGCGGATCTCGCGCAAGGCAAGCGCTTCGTGTCCGACCTGCTTGCGGGCGCGGCCACGCGCATCGACGGCGCGGCGCCGTGGCTCGACGACGTCGCGCTGCCGCGCGATGCCGCGGCAGCGCATGCGATCCGCGTCACGCCCGACGCGTGGCGCGGCGCGCGCGACGAGCTCGTGATTCATCCGCGTAGCGTGGTGGTCGGTATCGACGCGCATGGTGCGCGGGCGGATGCGTCGCCGCCGGTTGCCGCGCGGGTCGAAGCGTTGCTCGATGCACAGGGTCTCGCACGACCGGCGCTCGCCGCGCTCGTTGCGCCCGCCACATTGCTCGGCGACGTTCGACTGGAAGAAGCGGCGCAAACGCTCGGCGTGCCGCTGCGCTTTGC
This sequence comes from Burkholderia sp. IDO3, assembly GCF_003366075.1. NCBI lineage: Bacteria > Pseudomonadati > Pseudomonadota > Betaproteobacteria > Burkholderiales > Burkholderiaceae > Burkholderia > Burkholderia sp. IDO3. The sequence goes on along the minus strand of NZ_CP028963.1, from coordinate 1,869,140 downwards.
CGATGCCGAAGTCGATGCTGCTCACGCCCGCGCGGGCGACCCCGATGCCGCCGCATTGCTCGGCAGCACGTTGCGCGTCGCGCATACGCTGCGCGCCACCGCCAGCGGTCTTGCCTGCGCCGTCGCTTCACACCCGATCGATCCGGCCACGCTCGGCCGTGCCCGCGGCCGTCTGACCGTGCTCGGCCTGGGCCCGGGCGGCGCCGCGTGGCTCACGCCCGCCGCGCGCAGCGCGCTCGCCGAAGCCACCGACATCCTCGGCTACACGACCTACGTGACGATGGCCGGCCCGTTCCGCGCCGATCAACGCGTGCACGGCACCGACAATCGCGAGGAAATGCAGCGCGCCCGCCATGCGTTCGAACTGGCGGCACAGGGCCGGCGCGTCGCGGTCGTATCGTCGGGCGACCCGGGCGTGTTCGCGATGGCCGCGGCTGTGCTCGAAGCGCTCGACGAAGCGCTCGACGAAGCGCGCGACCCGCACTGGGCGGCGGTCGACCTGCGCGTGGAACCGGGCATCTCGGCGTCGCTCGCGACCGCCGCGCAGGCCGGCGCACCGCTCGGCCACGACTTCTGCGCGATCTCGCTGTCGGACAACCTGAAACCGTGGGACGTGATCGAGACGCGCTTGCGGCATGCGGCGCAAGCCGATCTCGTGATGGCGTTCTACAACCCGATCTCGCGTGCGCGGCCGTGGCAGCTCGACCGCGCGCTCGACATCGTGCGCGCGCACCGTGCGGCCGATACGGTCGTCGTGCTCGGCCGCGACATCGGCCGCCCCGGCGCGACGCTCGCGACGACGACGCTCGGCGCGCTGCGCAGCGATCAGGTGGATATGCGCACGATGGTGATCGTCGGTTCGTCGACGACGCGGCGTTTTGCGATCGACGGCGGCCGCGAGTGGGTCTATACGCCGCGCTGGTATCGCTGAATGGCCGACGCGCGGCGCGCCACGCGGGGGCGCTAGCCGCGCCCCTGCTCGGCCAGCAGCCGCGCCTTCGCATCGACCAGGAGCGCCGCATGCGCGTCGCGATGCTGGCGGATCCGCTCGGTCGGCCCGACGACGGACAGCCCGTACCAGTCGCCGTCGAGCGTCACCGCGACGGCGATCGCCGACAGCTCGGGCGCGCTCTCGCCGAAATTCTCGGCCCAGCCGAGTGCGCGAAACCGCGCGGCTTGCGCGACGAGCGCCGGCAGGTCCGCGACGCTCGCGTCGGTGAAGCGTTCGAACGACAACTGCGCGCCGAGTGCCTGCTGCGCGTCGTCGGCGAGTTCCGCGAAGATTGCCTTGCCGATCGAGTTCGCATGCAGCGGGCGCAGCTCGCCGGGCTGGCGCGTATAGCGGATCGCCTGCTCGGATTCGACGACGTCGAGATACGTGACCGACGCGCCCTGGATCTTGCCGAGCACGGCCGTCTCGCGGCTCGCGTCGCGCAGTGCGACGAGATGCGGATGCACGAGATCGACGACGGGGTCGGTCGCGTCGATCGCGGCGGCGATCGTCTGCAGGCGCCGCGTCGGATAGTAGCCGCCGCGCTTGCGGACTTCGTACAGATAGCCGCGGCTCACGAGCGTGCGCGCCATCGCCAGGCAACTCGACGCCGGCACGTTGAGCAGGCGCGCGAGTTCGGTGAGCGGCAGCGGCCGCCGTTCGGCGGCGAACAGCTCGAACAGGTCGAGCGTGCGGGCAACGAGTTTGACATCCATGGCGAGCGCTTGATTCGGAACGGGAAGCCGCGCGCCGCGCAGGCCGCCGGGTCGGTACGGTCAGTACGACTTCGGCAGCCCGAGCACCTTCTCCGCGATGTAGCACAGAATCAGTTGCGGACTCACGGGCGCGAGCCTCGGAATCATACACTCGCGCAGGTAGCGCTCGACATGGTATTCCTTCGCATAGCCCATTCCGCCGTGCGTCGCGATCGCCGTCTGGCATGCCTGGAACGCGGCCTCCGCGCCGAGGTACTTCCCGGCGTTCGCCTCCGCGCCGCACGACTGCCCCGCGTCGTAGCGCGTCGCGGCCTTCATCACCATCAGCCACGCCGCCTCGAGCTGCATCCACGCCTGCGCGAGCGGATGCTGGATCGACTGGTTCTGCCCGATCGGCCGGCCGAACACGACGCGCTCGCACGCATACTGCGTCGCGCGCCGCAGCGCCGCCTGCCCGAGGCCGATCGCCTCGGCGGCGATCAGGATCCGCTCGGGGTTCAGCCCGTGCAGCAGATAGCGGAAGCCGTCGCCCTCGTTGCCGATCAGGTCGTCGCGCGGCACGCGCAGGTTGTCGATGAACAGCATGTTCGAGTCGACGGCCTTGCGGCCCATTTTCTCGATCTCGCGCACCTCGACGCGCGAACGGTCGAGGTCGGTATAGAACAGGCTCAGCCCGTCGGTCGGCTTCGCGACCTGGTCGAGCGGCGTCGTGCGCGCGATGATCAGCATCTTGTTCGCGACCTGCGCGGTCGAGATCCAGATCTTGCGCCCGCTCAGCACGTAATCGTCGCCGTCGCGGCGCGCCTGGGTGCTCAGGTGCGTCGTGTCGAGGCCCGCGTCGGGTTCGGTCACCGCGAAGCAGGCCTTGTCGCGCCCGGCGATCAGCGGCGGCAGGAAGCGCGCCTTCTGCGCGTCGTTGCCGAACACCTGCACCGGGTTCAGCCCGAAGATGTTCATGTGCACGGCCGACGCGCCCGACAGGCCGGCGCCCGATGCGCTGATCGTGCGCATCATCAGCGCGGCCTCGGTCATCCCGAGCCCGGCGCCGCCGTGCGCCGGGTCCATCGCGATGCCGAGCCAGCCGGCCTCGGCGAGCGCCGCGTGAAAATCGGACGGAAACCCGCCCGCGCGATCGCGCTCGAGCCAGTAATCGTCGCCGAAGCGTTCGCAGATTTTCTCGATCGCGCTTTCGATCGCGCGCTGGTCGTCGGTCAGGTCGAACTGCATGGATTGCTCTCCCGGAAAACGTGAACGGCCGCGGCATGTGCAACGACGCGCCGGGCCGCCCGAAGGTTGACGGGCGCCTTCATGGCCCGGCGCGAAGCGACAGGCCCGCAGGCGCTCATAACGGAAACACGCCCGTCGCGACCGCGGCGAAGACCATCAGCACGGTGGCGGCGAACAGGAACGGAATCGTGAATTTCTGGTGCTCGGCGAGCTCGACGCCGGTCAGCCCGACGATCAGGAACGTCGCGGGCGTGAGCGGGCTGACCGGAAACCCGGTCGTCATCTGGCCGAGCAGCGCGGCCTGCGCCATCTGGATCGGCGGCACGCCGAGCAGCTTCGCGCTTTCCGCGAGCACCGGCAGCACGCCGAAGTAGAACGAATCGGGATCGAACAGCAGGCTGAGCGGCATCGACAGCAGGCCGAGCACGAACGGCATGTGGCGCGCATGCTCGACGGGCACGTGCGCGACGACGACCTCGGCCATCGCCTTGAGCATCCCGGTGCCGGACATGATCCCGGTGAACGCGCCGGCCGCGAGCAGCACGCTCGCCATCATCAGCGCGGCCTTCGCATGCGCGTCGATCCGCTCGCGCTGCGCCTGCACGTCCGGATAGTTGATCACGAGGGCGGCCACCGTGCCGAGCATGAACATCACCATTGGGTCGACGATGCCGGACACCAGCGTGACGAGCACGACGAGCGTCAGCGCGAGGTTGATCCAGAAACGCCCGGGGCGGCGCAACGCGCGTTCGGCGTCGGTCAGTTCGCGCGGCGCAATCGCAAGCGCCGCCGCGCCCGCGCGATCGAGCCCGAGCCGCTTCGCCTCGCGCACGCCGAGCACATACGCGGTGCCGAACACGAACAGGAGCCCGACGATCTGCACCGGAATCATCGGCATGAAGATCGCCGAGCCGGGAATGTGCAATGCCGCCGACGCGCGCAGCATCGGCCCGACCCACGGCAGGAAGTTGACGCCGGCCGCCATCGACGCGACGCACGCGAGAATCCGCCGGTCCATCCCGAGCCGCGTATAGAGCGGCATCATCGCGGGCAGCGTGACGAGAAACGTGACGGCGCCCGAGCCGTCGAGATGGATCAGCAGCGCGAGCAGCGCCGAGCCCATCACGATGCGCGGCGGATGGCAGCCGATCACGCGCAGCACGCCCGCGATGATCGGATCGAGCATCCCCGCATCGGTGAGGATTCCGAAAAATAGAATCGCAAAAACGAACATTCCGGCGATCGGGCCGATGTTCTGCACGCCGTGCACGATGAACTTGCCGGTCTGAAGCCCGAACCCGGCCGCGAGCGATGCGGTCACCGGCACGACGATCAGCGCGACGAGCGGCGCGAGCCGTTTCGTGATGATCAGGCCGAACAGCGCGACGATCGCAATCGCGCCGATCCATGCGAGCATGATGTGTCTCCTCTTGCGCCGGCGCGCGTCGTGCGCGGCGCGGCGGGGTGTCCGAAGGGGCGTGCGGGGTGCGGCCGTGCGTCGTCGCGCGGCCGCCCGTCGCGATGCCGGTCAGCGTCGGCGATCGCCGTTGCCGTCGTTGCGCGCGTCGTCGGTAAAGACCTGCGCTGCGTGTTCGTTCAGCGCGGGCGGCGGCCGCCGGTACGTGGCCGGCGTGCGGCCGAGCTTGATCGGCGACGCGATGCCGCGATGCCGGCCGAGTTCGACTTTCATCCGCCGATGCGCGACGTGCGGATGGTCGAGCGCCGCATCGAGCCCGAGCACCGGTGCGCACGGCACGCCGCGGCGCATCAACTGGTCGGCGAGCGCCGCGCCGTCGTGTGCGGCCAGCGCCGTTTCGAGCAGCGCGCGCAAGGCGGCGCGGTTCGCGCTGCGCGCGCGGTTGTCGGCGAAACGCGGATCGTCGGGCCAGTCGCGCGTGCCGAGCACGTCGCAGAGCGCCGCGAACTGTCCGTTGTTGCCGACCGCGAGAAAGATGTCGACGCCCGCGGTCGGAAAGCTGTCGTACGGCGTGATGTTCGGATGCGCGTTGCCGGTGCGCACCGGCGCCTTCCCCGAATGGAAGAAGTTCGGCGTATGCGGATGCAGGATCGACAGCGCGCAGTCGAACAACGTGGATTCGACGAACTGGCCGCGTCCGCTCGCATCGCGTTCGCGCAGCGCCATCAGCACGCCGAGCGCCGCGTTCAGCCCGGTGACGAGATCGACGATCGGCACGCCCACGCGCAGCGGCGCACCGCCCGCCTCGCCGTTGACGCTCATCAGCCCGGCCAGCGCCTGCACGGCCGCGTCGTAGCCGGGCAGCCCGCCGAGCGGGCCGTCCGCGCCGAAACCCGACACGCGGCAGTAGACGAGACGCGGAAAGCGCGCGTGCAGCGCGTCGAAGCCGAGGCCCCAGCGCTCCATCGTGCCGATCTTGAAGTTCTCGACCACCGCGTCGGCCTGCCCGAGCAGCCCGAGCAGCCGCTCGCGGTCGTCGGGCTTCGTCAGGTCGAGCGCGATGCCGAGCTTGTTGCGGTTCACGCCGAGGAAATACGACGCGGTGTCGCCGTCGAACGGCGGCCCCCAGGTGCGCGTCTCGTCGCCCGACGGCGGCTCGACCTTGATCACCTCCGCGCCGTGGTCGGCGAGGATCTGCGTCGCGTACGGGCCGCCCAGCACCCGCGACAGATCGATGATGCGCAACCCTGCCAGCGCGCCCTGCTGCTCGTGTTCCGCCATGCGTCTCGCTCCTGCTTCCGGTTGATCGGACCGCCGGTTCCGCCGCGCCGGCAACGGCGGCACGGTTTCCTCGGCTGGAACAATAATTCTTGTGTGTGAATTTATATTCACACTCGGGAATTTTGTTGTCAAGCTGGAAATGTCCCGGCCGACGGGCCGATAAAGCGGCCGCGCGCAACTGGGGACGACACCGAACGCAGGCGGGTTGCGGCGCGGGGCCGCCGTTCGCTAAGCTGGCGGGCAGTACACGGTTGAACTGATGAAGAAAGGCGAAGATTCATGAAACGCATGCTGCTCGCGGCCCTCGTGCTGGCGTCGACGTTGGGCGTCGCCCGCGCGCAAACCCAGACATTCCATTTCGGTGAAGGCCAGGTACAGCCCGGGGCTGCGTCGCCCGCCGCCCGCCCGGCGCCCCCGCGCCGGCATGTGGCGCCGCCGCCACATCACCGGCGCACCGTCCACAAGCGGCGCCACGTGCGGCACGGCAAGCCCGCGCGCTCGGGACTCTACACGCACGCGTGACGCGAAAGCCGGTGCGCGGCACAGCGCACGGAACTGTCATGAACGCCCGGTAAGATCGGCGCGGCTGCCTGCATGCCGTCGCGCCCGAGTATCGGGCGACGCGCATTTCCTCCACGATTCAGCACCTGTTTTGCCGAACATGAGTACCGGGCCCGATACCCTCGCCATCATCAAGGAACGCGCCACGATCGTCTGCCGTCAACGCAGCAGCGTGCTGCTGGTCGCCCGCAGCGCGGCGCGCTGGTCGCTGCCGGGCGGCACGATCCGGCGCGGCGAGACGCCGCTGGAGGCCGCGCAGCGCGAGCTGGCGGAGGAAACGCGGCTGGAGGGGCTCGCGCTCGACTATGCGGTGCAGTTCGGTGGACTCACGAAGCTCCACCACGTATTCGTGGCCGATGTGCCCAGACACCTGACGCCGCGCGCCAGCAACGAAATCGCCCGCTGCAAGTGGTTCGACGTCGAACGGCTCGAAACGCTGCGCGCGAGCGTGCCGACGCGCAAGATCATCGAACTGTTGCACCTCGATCGTTTTTCGGTGCTTGCCGACGGGTCGCTGCGCGCGCGCTGAACGCGCCCGCGCGGGTCATCCCGGTTCGTGTGCGGATGCGTGCGCCGGCCGGCGGTGGCCGCCGCGCTCGCTCATCCGTTCTTCACCCTTGCGGAATCGTGCCGGGCCGCACGTACGCGAGCATGTGCGGCACATAATCGGCCTTGCCGAGATCGACGCCGTGATGGCGCAGGATCGCGTAGGCCGCGATCGTGTGAAAGTAGAACTGCGGCAGCGCCCAGTCGCGCGCGTACTGCTCGCCCGTCATGTCGAACGCGATGCCGTTCGGCAGTTCGAGGGCGATCGGCAGCGCCGCGCCGCCGTCGAGCGCGTCGGGCGCGAGTTCGCCGAGAAACGCGATCGTGCCCGCGACGATGCCTTGTGCGTCGCTCAGCGTGCCGGGTTGCGCATCGGCGTTCCAGCCGGCTTCCCGCAACGCCAGCAGCGCGGCCGGCAGCGGCTCGCCGCGCAGCCGGTACACGGGTTCCATTGCCTGGAAACACGAGAAGCGCACCTGCGCGGCGAGCGGATACATGTCGGGCGCGAGCTTCAGCGTCAGCATCGCATCGGGCATGTCGCCGGCGGCCTGCCGGTGCGCGGCCGCCTTGTCGAGCCACGCGGCTTGCGCGCGCAGCATCTGGGTCAATGTCGGAACGAGCAGTTGGGTCGGGGACATCCTTGCACTCCGGGTAATGGTTCGCGTCACACGATATCAGCGTCGGCGAAAAACCGCACCCTGCCGCCGTCAAGGCGCCGGCGCGAAACCGGTGGCGTATCGCGCTTCCCGCGCAAGCCGTGCGTACGGCACCTCTGCCCGCGGTCGGACGATGCGCATCTGCCGAAGCTCGACGCGGCGCTCGCGCATGGGTCGGCGGGCCTCGCCGACGCACCTCCGGCGTGCCGCGCGCGGCGTGCGGGTTACGGCTTGCCGTGGCGCGCAAGAAAGCGGTCGAGCTGCGACGCGAACGCCTTGCCGTCGCGTGCGCTGAACGGCGCCGGGCCGCCGGTATCGATCCCCGCGCTGCGCAGCTGATCCATCATCGCGCGCGTCGACAGGCGTTCCTCGATGTTCTCGCGGCTGAACCAGTTGCCGCGCGGGTCGAGCGCATGCGCGTTCTTGTCGAGGACGGCGGCGGCCAGCGGGATGTCGGCGGTGATCACGAGGTCGCCCGCCTCCGCGAGTTCGACGATCCGCGCATCGGCCACGTCGAAGCCGGCCGGCACCTGCAGCGCCTTGATGAACGGCGACGGCGGCGTGCGCAGAAACTGGTTCGCGACCAGCGTCACGCAGATCTCGGCACGACGCGCGGCGCGAAACAGCATGTCCTTGACGACGGCGGGACACGCGTCGGCATCGACGAGTACTTGCATGGCAGGCATTCCGGTCAGCAGAAACGGCGATCATAGCGCAGCGCCGGCCATCGGCCTGCGCCGTCGATCAACCGGTCAATCCGCGGCAAAGCGATTCGGCCGTCACCCAGTGCGCGCCCCATGCGCCGGCGAGCCGTTCGCCCTGCCCGATCCGCACGGCCGCATCGTCGAAGTCGACGAACACGACGTGATCGGCGGCTGCCGGTTTCGGCGGCGTTTCGCGCGTGCGCCCGTCGGACAGCACCCACAGCCAGCGCTGCTTGTCCGGCGCCGGCGCGCGCCGCGCGTCGCGCGCGAGCAGTTGCGCGGCGGCGGCGATGCCGTCCGCGAGCGGCGTGCCGCCGCCGCCGTCGACCGGTTCGAGCCAGCGCGCATTCCACCAGCGCGGCACCGCCGGGCCGAAGCGTCGCGCGGCACCGTTGCCGCCGAAGCAGATCAGCGCGGTTTCCATGCGCTCACGCGCGGCCTGGTCGAAATACGCGACGATCAACCCTTTCGCGAGCGCGAGCCGGTCGTGCGACAGCATCGACGCCGAACAGTCGAGCACGAAGCAATGCAGCGCACGCGGCGCGCCGGCCTGTTGGCGAAAGCGCAGATGCGTCGCATGCAGCGGGCCGCCGCGCTTCGCGGCGAGCGTCGCGGGCCACGCAACGGCCGTGCCCGAGCGCGCGGTGCCCGGCACGCGCGCGGCCGCGCCTGAATGCCATCGAGGACCGCGAATGGCGTTCGCGGCGGCGTCGGCTCGATGGCTCAGCGTTTTTTTAGCGGCAGCGGCACGACGCTTTTCACGTCGCGCAGCCCGGCCGGCTCGGGCGGCAGATAGCCCCAGTCGCCTTGCGATGCGGCGGCGTCGTGCTTCGCCGCGCCCGGCGGTTCGCCAGGCTGCCGGCGCGTGTCCGGCGGCGATCGATCGTGCTGATCGCGGCGCTCGTCATTCGCCGGTGACGCGCCGGACGACGGCGGCGCACCGGCATGGCGCCGGTGCCGCAGCACCGCGTCGGCCACGCGTTCCACGTGCGACACCGTCACCGCATCGGCCTGCTCCAGCGCGGCAAGGGCCCGCGCGGCGCGCAGCATCACGAGATCGGCGCGCAGCCCGTCGACGGCCGCGTCGATGCACAGCGCGCTGACGCGCGCATGCACCGCATCGTCGAAATCCAGCGTCGCCAGGCGCGCCCGCGCCGCACGAATCCCGTCGCCGAGTTCATGCTGCGCAGTCGCATGACGCGCACGAAACGCACCGGGATCGAGATCGAACGCCAGCCGCGCCTTCACGATCCGTTCGCGCTGCGCGGCATCGAAGCAGTTCTCGAGCTCGACCATCAGCCCGAAGCGGTCGAGCAGTTGCGGGCGCAGTTCGCCCTCCTCGGGATTCATCGTGCCGACCAGCACGAAGCGCGCATCGTGCGCATGCGACACGCCATCGCGTTCGACCACGTTCACGCCGCTCGCGGCGACGTCGAGCAGCGTATCGACGAGCCCGTCGGCGAGCAGGTTCACCTCGTCGACATACAGCACGCCGCGATGCGCGCGGGCCAGCAGCCCCGGCCGGAAGCGCACGCCGTTTTCGGCGAGCGCATGCGCGAGGTCGAGCGTGCCCGTCACCTGCTCGTCGCTCGCCGACAGCGGCAGCGTGACGAACTCGCCTTCGGGCAGCAGCTCCGCGAGCGCGCGTGCGGCGGTCGATTTCGCGGTGCCGCGCGGCCCGCTGACGAGCACGCCGCCGAGCGACGGGTCGATCGCCGCGAGCAGCAGCGCCTGCTGCAACGGCTGCTGCGCAACCAGCGCCGCGAACGGGAACACCGCGCGGGCGCGGTGTGTCGTCGAATCGGTCATCGCCGTCCTCCTTCCTGCAGTTGTTCGCTCGCGAGCCAGACCGCTTCGATCCGCTCGCGATAGTCGCCCGGCTGTTGCCACAGCCCGCGCTGCATCGCTTCGACGAAGCGTTCGCAGATGCCGTGCAGCGCCTTCGGGTTGTGCCGTTCGAGGAACGCGCGCGTGTCGTCGTCGAACAGGTAGGCGTCGGCGACGAGCGCGTACTGGTGATCCGACAGCACGCGCGCGGTCGCGTCATAGCCGTACAGATAGTCGACAGTCGCGGCCATTTCGGCCGCGCCCTTGTAGCCGTGACGCTTCACGCCGTCGAGCCATTTCGGGTTGACGACGCGCGAGCGGATCACGCGCGCGATTTCCTCGCGCAGCGTGCGCATCTTCGGCGCGACCGGGTTCGCATGGTCGCCGTGATAGATGCTCGGCTGCTGCCCGGACAGGTGCCGCACGGCCGCCGTCATCCCTCCCTGGAACTGGTAGTAGTCGTTCGAATCGAGGATGTCGTGCTCGCGGCTGTCCTGGTTCTGCACGACGACGTCGATCGTCGCGAGCCGCTCGCCGAACACGTCGGGCGCGGCATCGCCCGCGCTGTTTTGCGCGTAGGCATGGCCGCCCCACTGCCGGTACGCGTCGGCGAGATCGGCGTCGGTCTGCCAGCGGCGCTGGTCGATCAGGTCCTGCAGGCCCGCGCCGTAGCTGCCCGGCCGCGCGCCGAACACGCGCCAGCCGGCGCGGCGCCGCGCTTCGTCGGGCGCCATGCCCTGCGCGATCCACTGCTCGCGTTCGCGTTCGATGCGCGCGCGGATCGGGTTCAGTTCCTCGGGCTCGTCGAGCGCGGCAACCGCCTGCACGGCCGCGTCGAACAGGTGCATCAGGTTCGGGAACGCATCGCGGAAGAAGCCCGACACGCGCAGCGTCACGTCGATGCGCGGCCGGTCGAAGATCTCGATCGGCAGGATCTCGAAGTCGGTCACGCGATGGCTGCCGTGCGCCCATTTCGGCCGCACGCCGATGAGCGCGAACGCCTGCGCGATATCGTCGCCGCCGGTGCGCATCGTCGCGGTGCCCCAGGCCGACAGCCCGATCGCGCGCGGATAGTCGCCGTGATCCTGCAGATGGCGCTCGATCAACTGCTGCGCGGATTTCAGCCCGAGCGACCACGCGGCTTGCGTCGGCACCGCGCGCGTGTCGACCGAGTAGAAGTTGCGGCCCGTGGGCAGCACGTCGGGACGGCCGCGCGACGGCGAACCGCTCGGCCCCGGCGGCACGAAGCGGCCGTCGAGCCCGCGCAGCAACTGGCGCATTTCCTCGCCGCCGCACGCGTCGAGCGCGGGGATCAGCGTCGCGCGCACGCGGTCGATCACCGCGAGCGTGTGCGGCCATTCGCCGGGCGGTGGTATGTCGATGCCGGAAGCACCGGAAGCACCGGAAGCACCGGAAGCACCGGAAGCACCGGGATGGCCGTCGTCGCCGCAAGCGGCCGGGCTCAGCCCGTCGAGCCACCGCTGCGCGAGCCATTCGAGCCGCTCGCGTGTATCGCCGGCATGACGCCACGGCGACGCATCGAGCGCCTGCAGGACCGGCGGCCGCGGCCCGCTCCACGGTGCGGTCCAGTCGGCCGCGAGCGGATCGAAATCGTCGCCGAGCGCGAGATCGCGCGCGAGCGCACCGATCAGCCCGGCCCGTTCGCCCTTGCCGTCGCCGACCGGAAAGCGCGCGAGCGCGAGCAGCGTGTCGCGCCGCTGGCGACCGGCCGGCGACGCGCCGAACACGTGCAGCCCATCGCGGATCTGCGCTTCCTTCAATTCGCACAGCCAAGCGTCGACACGCGTGAGCAGCGCATCCTCGTCGCTCGTGCCGCGCGGCGGCGATACGCTCAGCTCGTCGTGCAGCCGATGCTCGGCGATCGTCGCGAGGATGGTCTTGCGCAGCAGCTTCGCGCGCCGCGCATCGACCATCAACGCTTCGTAGTACTCGTCGACCTGCCGTTCGAGATCCTGCAGCGGGCCGTAGTTTTCCGCGCGCGTGAGCGGCGGCATCAGATGATCGACGATCACGGCCTGCGCGCGGCGCTTCGCCTGGCTGCCCTCGCCCGGATCGTTGACGATGAACGGATACAGGTGCGGCAACGGCCCGAGCGTCAGGTCGGGCCAGCATGCGTCGGACAGCGCGACGCTCTTGCCCGGCAGCCATTCGAGATTGCCGTGCTTGCCGAGGTGGATGACCGCGTCGATGCCGAATGCATCGCGCAGCCAGAAATAGAACGCGAGATACGCGTGCGGCGGCACGAGGTCCGCATCGTGGTAGCTCGCATAGTCGTTCTCGTCGCGCGAGCGCGACGGCTGGATGCCGACGAACACGTTGCCCGCGCGCCAGCCGGCGATCGTGAAGCGCCCTTGCCGCAGCGTCGGGTCGGCTTCGGGCGGCCCCCAGCGTTCGTTCAGCGCGTCGCGCACCGTGGCCGGCAGCCGCGCGAAATGCGCGACGTAGTCGGCCAGCGCGAAGCTCTGGAACGCCGGGCGCAGTGCGTGCACGGCCGGGTCGTTGGTCACGCCTTCGGTGAGCCGCGCGATCAGCGCGTCGCCGTCGGCCGGCAATTCGGCTACCGCGTAGCCCGCGTCGCGCAACGCCGCGAGCACGCGCAGCGCGGACGCCGGCGTATCGAGCCCGACGCCGTTGCCGATCCGCCCTTCGCTGTGCGGATAGTTCGCGAGAATCAGCGCGATGCGTTTGTCGGCATTGTCGAGCGTGCGCAGCCGGCACCAGCCGCGCGCGAGCGCCGCGACGAACGCGATCCGCTCGGCATCCGGCTGATAGCGCACGACGTCGACTTCGGTGTGCGGGCAACGATACGCGAGCCCCTTGAAGCTCACCGCGCGCGTGACGATGCGCCCGTCGACTTCGGGCAGCGCGATGTGCATCGCGATGTCGCGCGCATGCAGCCCCTGGTTGTCGGCCACCCACGCGTCGCGATTGCCGCCGGACAGGATCACCTGCAGCACGGGCGCGTCGCCGGCCAGCACGTCGGGTTCGGGGCTGTCGATCGCGCCCGCCGCGAACGCGGTGGTGTTCAATACGAGCGCGACGTCGTGCGTGTCGCAGAGCTGCGTGATGACCTCGCGGCTCACCGCGTCCTTCAGCGACGTGACCGCGATCGGCAGCGGATTGAGCCTTTCGCGCACGAGCGCATCGGCGAGCGCGTCGAACACGGCGGTGTTCGCGGCCTGCCAGTGAGCACGATAGAACAGGATCGCGACGACGGGCGCGCCGGGCGTCCAGCGCGCCCGCCAGTCGTCGACGCTCGCCGTGTCGCGTGCCGGGTGATACAGCGCCGCGGCCGGCAGCGGCCGCGGCGGTTCGGGCTCGTCGCCAAACCCGAGCGTATGGAATGCAATGCTGCGCAGCAGCGCCGCGGCGTTGTGCAGCCCGCCTTCGCGCAGGTAGCGCCACCACAGCCGGCACAGATCCGGCGTGACCGTGCTCTTCGCGACGAGGTTCGGGTCTTCCTGCAGGTCGCCCGAGAACATCGCGAGCTGCTGCTTCCGTTTCGACGCGAGCGACACGGCCTGCTCGATCCCGTACGGCCAGTACGCTTCGCCGCCGAGATGGTCGATCACGACCGTCTTCGCGTGACGCAGCACGTCGTCGACATAGAAATCGACCGACGCCGGCTGCCGCAGGAACGTGACGTTCGCGAGCCGGACGCTCGGAAAACCCGCCGGCATCGTCGGCACGACGCTTGCCAGCAGCGACAGCGTCGTGTCGGCCGAGCTCAGGATCACGATGTCGGCCGGCTGCTGGTCGATCCGGACGACGCCTTGCGTATCGTCGACGAAGCCGCCCGGCGTGGTGCGCAGCAAATGCATCGTGCGTTACGCCTGTTGCGTCCGGGCCGCGCACGCGGCGTCGAACGCGCGTTGCAGCGCGGCCGCGTCGAGATCCTCGCCGATCAGCACGAAGCGGCTCGCGCGCGTTTCGCCATCCTGCCAGCGACGATCGAAATAGCTGTCGAAACGCCGGCCGACGCCCTGGATCACGAGCCGCATCGGCGCATCGGGCAGCGCGGCGAAGCCTTTCGCGCGGTAGATCGTATGCGTCTCGACGACACGCTGCAGCGCGGCGATCGTCGCGTCGCGCGAACCTGCATCGCCCGACACGACGACCGAATCGAAATCGTCGTGATGGTGGTCGTGATCGCCGTCGTCGGCCGAGCCGTGATGGTCGTGACGCAGATGGATCGTGTCCTCCGACGCCGATTCGAGCCCGAGCAGCATCGCGAGATCCAGTTCGCCGCGCGTCGCGCGCACGATCTTCACCTGCGGCGGGATCTCTTCGCGGATCGCGGCTTCGACTTCGGCGAACTGCGCGTCGCCGACGAGATCGGCCTTGTTCACGATCACGAGATCGGCCGACGACAGCTGATCGGCGAACAGTTCGTGCAGCGGCGATTCGTGGTCGAGGTTCGGATCGGCGCGGCGCTGCGCGTCGACGGCCTGCGGATTCTCCGCGAACTGGCCGCTCGCGGCGGCCGGCCCGTCGACGACGGTCACGACCGCGTCGACCGTGAAGCTGCTGCGGATCGTCGGCCAGTTGAACGCCTGCACGAGCGGCTTCGGCAACGCGAGGCCCGACGTTTCGATCAGCACGTGGTCGATGTCGGCGCGGCGCTCGACGAGCGCCTCCATCACCGGATAGAACTCTTCCTGCACGGTGCAGCACAGGCAGCCGTTCGCGAGTTCGTACAACTGGCCCGACGCTTCGCCCGGCGCGCCGTTTGCGTCCTCGCAGCCGATGCCGCAGCCCTTGAGGATCTCGCCGTCGATGCCGAGCTCGCCGAACTCGTTGACGATCACCGCGATGCGGCGGCCTTCGGCGTGCTGCAGGATATGGCGCATCAGCGTGGTCTTGCCGCTGCCGAGAAAGCCCGTGACGATCGTGACGGGCAGCTTGCGCATAGTCATGGTAGATCCTGTGTCGAAAATGGAATCAAGCCGGGATCGTCGCGCCGAATGCGGCGCGGCATGTCATCTGGCGGATCGCGGGGATCGTGCGGCGCAGTCCGGACGGACGGCCGCTGAACGGACGGAACGACGAATCGGACATGACGCTTCCTTGCGAACGGTCGACATGGTGAATGCCAACACGGCCGTCGCTGCCCTGCCCGCGCCGCCTGCCGCTCGCCGCGCCGGCCCGGGCGCGCATGCGCGGCGGGCCGATCGGCGGAGGAAGCGGGAAACGCTCGGGCGTCGGGCGTGCTGCGGCCGTGGACGATGCGCCGCCTCCCCGCGGCGCTGAACCCCAATGTCTCGGCCGGTATCCGGGCTGACGAACACGCCGCTTCGCCTTCCCGGATGCGCGCGGCATCCAGTGGCGGTCGTCCGCATGCGGCGGGCATGCGGCGAAGCGGCGCTGCGTGGCGCTTGCGCGCGACGCGTTCGCTTACCGTTGCGGGGGCAGCACAGGTTGGCTCGACTGCGGTGCAGTCACGCTCCCTGTTTCCCGTTTAACTGCGCACGCCGGAGGAGCGCGCGCGAGCACCAAAACGCGTGCGAGTGTAGGCGGCGGTGCGGGGAGCGTCAAGGCGAAACGGGCCGCCGCCGGGCGTTCGGCATGGCCGCGGCGCCGCGCGCAAGGCTGCCTCCGGCGCCCGCGCGGCGGGTTCGCGCGGATCGGTCGCTGTGCTATCGTATGCGCCGCGTTCGGTGCTCGCACGCGCATTTGCGCGCATGCAGTTAAACGGGAAACAGGAGGCGGATGTCCGCCCGGCCTGTGCTGTCCCCGCAACGGTACGCCGCCCGCGCGCCGCGCTTGCCGCGCACGCGCCCAGGCCGCCCGCGATGCCACTGCCCTTCAGCGGGCGGGAAGGCTGCGGCCTGGCAAGCGGCCAGCCCGGATACCGGCCGACGCAAGGGGCGAGCCCGATGCTCGCCGAACGCCCGATCCGCGGGGGACGGATGGGGTGCGCATTCCGCCCGCGCTCGCGCGGGCTTCGCTCGATCAATCATGTCTTGCCTGTCCGTCGGCAGCCGATGCGCCGCCCGCTTTCCCCTTTCCACTGCTTCGACACGGTGCGCGCCGTGCCGCACGCGATGAGCCGCGCCTGGCTCGTCGGCGCCGGCCCGGGCGATGCCGATCTGCTGACGCTGAAGGCCGTGCGCGCGATCGCCGCGGCCGACGTGCTGCTCGTCGACGATCTCGTGAACCCCGACGTGCTGCGCCACGCGCGCGCCGATGCGCGCATCGAGCAGGTCGGCAAGCGCGGCGGCCATGCGTCGACGCCGCAGGACGCGATCGTCGCCGCGATGCTCGCGCACCTGCGCGCGGGCCGCAGCGTCGCGCGGCTCAAGGGCGGCGATCCGTTCGTGTTCGGCCGCGGCGGCGAGGAACTGCTCGTGCTCGGCGCGGCCGGTTTCCCGGTCGAAGTCGTCAACGGCATCACGGCCGGCATCGCCGCGCCGGCCGCGCTCGGCATTCCGGTCACGCATCGCGGCGATGCGCAGGGCGTGATCTTCGTCACGGGCCACGGCGCGGGCGCCGACGAACCCGACTGGCGCGCGCTGGCCGCCACGCGCATGACGATCGTGATCTACATGGGCATTCGCCGGCTCGACGCGATCGCGGCCGCGCTGCGCGACGGCGGGCTGGCCGGCGACACGCCGTGCGCGGCGATCGAGAACGCGACGCGTGACGGGCAGCGGCACGTGCTCGCGACGCTCGATACGGTGGTCGAACGCGTCGGCGCGACCGGTATCGGTTCGCCGGCGATCGTCGTGATCGGCCGGGTCGCGGCGCTCGCCGACGACCCGGCGGTGCGCGTGGCGCTTGGCGGGAGCGGCGCATGATGCGCGTCGCGCTCGGCGTCGGTTTCCGCGCGGGCGTGACGGCCGCGCAACTCGACGCCGCGATCCGCGCGGCGCTCGCGCGCTACCCGGACGCCGAGCCGGCCGTCGTCGCGACGCTCGCCGTCAAGGCGCACACGCGTGCGCTGCGCACGCTGTGCGCGCGGCGCGGCTGGCCGCTCGTCGCGTTCGACGCGGCGCAGCTCGCGCATTGTCCCGAACCGGCGCCGAGCGCGCCGTCGGCTGCCGCGCTCGCGCGTTTCGGCGTCGCCGGCGTGGCCGAACCGTGTGCGCAGCTCGCGGCGCCGCGTGGCCGGCTGCTCGGCCCCAAATCCATCCTGGGCGGCGTGACGGTTGCGCTCGCCGGCCCGCTCTGAACCCTTTGTTTCGCTTTCGACAGGACGACTCCCGATGAAGACCGATGCCGAATCCCATCAACGGATGACCGAACGCCGCCGCGCCGGCCACGAAAAGAAGCAGGCCGCCGCCACGCACGAGAAGGGCCTGCTGATCGTCAACACCGGCAACGGCAAGGGCAAGAGCACGGCCGCGTTCGGCATGGCCGTGCGCGTGCTCGGCCACGGCATGCGGCTCGGCGTCGTGCAATTCATCAAGGGCGCGCTGCACACGTCCGAGCGCGATTTCCTCGGCGCGGTCGCGGAGTGCGACTTCGTGACGATGGGCGACGGCTATACGTGGAACACGCAAAACCGCGACGCCGACATCGCGACCGCCCGCAAGGGCTGGGACGAGGCGCGCCGGATGATCGAAAGCGGCGAATACCGGATGGTGATCCTCGACGAGTTGAACACCGTGCTGAAGTACGAATACCTGCCGCTCGACGAAGTGCTCGCGACGCTCGCCGCGCGGCCGGATTCGGTGCACGTCGTCGTCACCGGGCGGCATGCGCCCGATGCGCTGATCGACGCGGCCGATCTCGTCACCGAAATGCGGCTCGTCAAGCATCCGTACAAGGAGCAAGGCGTGAAGGCGCAGCGCGGCGTGGAGTTCTGACCGATGCCGGCCTGCCCCGCGCTGTTCGTCAGCGCGCCCGCGTCCGGACAGGGCAAGACGTCGGTGACGGCCGGCCTCGCGCGGCTGCACCGGCGGCTCGGCCGGCGCGTGCGCGTGTTCAAGACCGGGCCCGATTTCCTCGATCCGATGCTGCTCGAACGCGCGAGCGGCGCGCCCGTGCATGCGCTGGACCTCGGGATGGTCGGCGAAGCCGGCTGCCGCGCGCTGCTCGCCGAGGCCGCGCGCGATGCCGACCTGCTCCTGATCGAAGGCGTGATGGGGCTGTTCGACGGCACGCCGAGCAGCGCCGATCTCGCGACCGCGTTCGGCGTGCCGGTCGTCGCGGTGATTTCCGCGAAGGCGATGGCGCAGACGTTCGCGGCGATCGCGTTCGGGCTCGCGCGCTTCCGGCCCGGCGTGCCGTTTCACGGCGTGCTCGCGAACCGCGTCGGCTCGCCGCGACACGCGGAACTGCTGCGGCAGGCGCTGCCCGACGACCTGCGCTGGCTCGGGCACGTGCCGGCCGACGCGGGCATCGCGCTGCCGGAACGGCATCTCGGGCTGCACCAGCCGGCCGATATCGACGATCTCGACGCCCGGCTCGATCGCGCGGCCGACGTGCTCGCGCACACCGCGCTCGCCGAGTTGCCCGCTGCCGTCGCGTTCGCGGAACCGGACGTTGCCGCCCCGCTGCCGCGCGCGCTCGCCGGCAAGCGGATCGCGATCGCGCGCGATGCGGCGTTCTCGTTCATCTATCCGGCCAATCTCGCGTTGCTCGACGCGCTTGGCGCGCAGTTGCGGTTCTTTGCGCCGCTTGCCGACGAACCCGTGCCCGCCGATTGCGATGCGCTGTTCCTGCCGGGCGGGTATCCGGAGCTGCACGCGGCGACGCTGGCGGCGCATGCCGTGACCGCGCGGACGATTCGCGCGCACGCGGCGGCCGGCCGGCCGATCGTCGCGGAATGTGGCGGGATGGTGTATCTGTGCGAGTCGCTGACCGACGTGGACGGCGTCACGACGCCGATGCTCGGACTGCTGCCCGGCCAGGCGACGATGCAGCGCCGGTTCGTGGCACTCGGGATGCAGCAGCTCGATACGCGCACCGGGCCGATGCGCGGTCATACGTTTCATTATTCGCGGCTGGCTACGCCGCTGGCGCCGGTGGCGACCGCCGCCCGGCCCGATGGCGAGGCCGGCAGCGGCGAAGCCGTTTATCGCGCGGGCGCGATCGTCGCGACGTACATGCACATGTACTGGCCGTCGAATCCGGATGCGGCGGCGGCGTTGTTCGGCGGGGACGCGTTCTAGCTTGGCCGATGTCGCAATGGCACCGGGACGGCGATTACAGATGCCGCTCGATATCCAGGCGCTGATGCGGAATCCGGATGACATCGAGCGTGTCATCCGTTTCGCGATAGAAAACGACGTGTGAACTTACCGCGTACCGGAAATAGCCCTCGCGAACAGCGCAAGCCCGGCCGACCTTTTCTCCGTGCGCCAGTGCTTCCATCGTTGCGATCAGATCGCGGTGGTAATGGTCCGCCTGCGCGAGCGACCCATGCTCGGCGGTATAGCGCCAGATGTCTTCGAGATCGAGTTCCGCCAGCGGGGTCAGTTGAAGCTGCCGACCCTTAACCGCCATGGGATCCCCGCATGCGCGTCAGGAACGCCTCGCTATCGAATGGCCTGGGCGCTCCTGAGGCCTCGCCCGCCTTCAACGCTTCTTGCAACGCACGTACCTGCGTTTCATGGGATTCGAGGAGTCGGAAACCGGCTCGGACGACATCGCTCGCAGAGCCATATCGCCCTGATTGCACTTGGGAATCGACGAATTCGGCGAAGTGGTCATCGAGGGAAACGGATGTGTTCCGCGACATGAGTCACCTCCTGCTCAAGTCAATCGTCATATACCAAAGTTTGGTACATATGGTCTCGGGCAGTCGGGACCAGCGCACGCATACACAGCCCCGGATCTCACGCGCCATCCGTCACACCAGAAACGTCTCGGCCAGCCTGACCCAGTACGACGCACCGGTCGGCAATGCCGCGTCGTTGAAGTCGTAGCCGGGGTTGTGCACCATGCAGCCGCCCTCCCCGTCGCCGTTGCCGATGATCAGGTAGCAGCCCGGCCGCTGCTCGAGCAGGAACGCGAAATCCTCGCTGCCGGTGAGCGGCACCATCCCGTCGATCAGGTTCGCTTCGCCGACCCACTCGCGCGCGACACCGCGTGCGAACGCGGTCATCTCCGCATCGTTGACGAGTACCGGGTAGCGCCGCTGGTAGTCGATCGTCGCGGTTGCGCCGAACACGGCCGCCTGCGCGTGAACGACTTCCTTGATGCGCGTTTCGAGCAGGTCGCGCACCTCCGACTTCAGCGCGCGCACGGACAGGCGCATCTGCGCGCGATCGGGAATCACGTTCGGCGCTTCGCCCGCGTGGATCGCGCCGACCGTGACGATCGCCATGTCGAGCGGCGACACGTTGCGCGACACGATCGTCTGCAGCGCGACGACGATCTGCGCGCACACGACGACCGGATCGATCGCCTTGTGCGGCACCGCGCCGTGGCCGCCGCGCCCCTGCACGTCGACGATCACGGTATCCGACGACGCCATGAACGGCCCCGGCAGGAAGCCCAGCTTGCCCGTCGGGAAACCCGGCATGTTGTGCATCGCGAAGATCGCATCGCACGGGAACAGCTCGAACAGCCCGTCGTCGAGCATTTGCTTCGCGCCGCCGAGCCCTTCTTCGGCCGGCTGGAAAATCAGGTTCAGCGTGCCGGAGAAACGGCGCTCGCGCGCCAGGTGCTTCGCGGCCGCGAGCAGCATCGCCGTGTGGCCGTCGTGGCCGCACGCGTGCATCTTGCCGGCGATCGTGCTCTGGTACGGCAGGCCGGTCGATTCGTGGATCGGCAGCGCATCCATGTCGGCGCGCAGGCCGAGGCGCTGCGCGCCGTCGCCGACTTTCAACTGCGCGACGACGCCCGTGCCGCCGAGCCCGCGATGCACCGTGTAGCCCCACCCCTGCAACTGCTCGGCCACGAGGTCGCTCGTCGCGAACTCCTCGAAACCCAGCTCGGGGTGGGCATGGATGCGGTGCCGGATCTCGATCATTTCGTCGGCGAGGCCTGCGGGGATCACGCTGTGCGTCACGGTGTCGTCTCCTGTTGTTCAGTGGGGAATGTGCAGGCAAGGATAGTGCGTTGAGCAGCAACCGGACAGACAGAAAGTCGTCGTGGCAGCAACTGCTGGTTGCCTCTTTATCATGCGGGCGCGGGACGAAGCGCGCGGCTTCCGGAAGCGCCGCCCATCCGGACGACTACCGCATGCGATCGGCCCACCCGACACTGTGTGTTCGGGATCGATTTTTCATGCGGAGGTTATCGGTGGTTGTCGCTCATTACCCTGGAATAATTCCTTTACATCAAAGGGTTGAGAACGTTTGTTCATTTTTTGACGGATGTACATTTTTTGTGTACGCTGACAAAACAGTGAACAAGCGATCCTCCGTGATGCCCGCGAACGCCCCCCTCCCGATATCGGAACAGCACGTGCTCGACGAGGCCTGTGCCGCGTTCGCGCGCGCGACCCGACACTTCCATGCTCGGCCCGTGCGCGTGCCGGCGGCCTGCCAGGCGCGCGCCGACGCAATGATCCGTTTCGACATCGCGGGGCAGACTTTCGAGATGCCGGCGGCCGTGAGCATCGGCGTCGAATCGCTGCAGGGCGCGCTCGCGGCGCTGCGTCGCCGCGGCGGCACGCCGGCGCCGGGCGAGCGGCCGCTGATGCTGGTCGCGCCGTACTTTTCGGCCGAGCTGGCCGCCCGCCTGACCGAGCACGACATCCCGTTTCTCGATACGGCCGGCAATGCGAGCCTGATCCAGCCGGAGGCCACCGTGATGATCGCCGGCCGGCCGAAACCTGCCCGCACGCCGCGCCGCCAGGCCTCGCGCGCGACGACGCCCAAGGGGCTCGCCGTGATGTTCGCGCTCGCGACGCAGCCGGGCCTCGTCGCGCAGCCGTATCGCGCGATCGCCGCCGGGTCGAGCGTCGCGCTCGGCACGGTCAATCTGGCGATGGACGATCTGATTGCGCGCGGCCTCGTCGCGCAGCGGCGCAACGGCGCGCGCCTGATTCCCGACTGGCCGCGCTTCGTGCAGGAATGGGTCGCGCTGTACCCGAGCCGGCTGCGCGCGAAACTGCCGGCCCGGCGGTTTGCCGCGCTTGCGCCCGACTGGTGGCGCGACTTCGATTTCGCGGCGTGCGATGCGCGGCTCGGCGGCGAACCGGCAGCCGACCTGCTGACCCACGACCTGAAACCGGCCGCGATCACCGTCTATACGCACGGCACCGTGTCGAACCGCCTGCTGCTCGACGCGCGCCTGCGGCCGGACGAGCGCGGCGACGTCGAGGTGCTCGAAGCGTTCTGGCCGCCGTCGCCGGCACTCGACTGGCGCGAGCAGGATGTGCCGCTCGTGCCGCCGCTCCTGATCTACGCGGATCTCGTCTCGTCCGGAGACAGCCGCAATCTTGCCGCCGCCGAGCAGATCCATGACCGATACCTCGCCCACCCGCCCGCTTGAAGTCGACCCGCGCCGGCCGCTCGAGCCGGCGGCGTTCGCGCTGCTGCGGGCGGTCGGCGCGGCCTGCACGCGGCTCGACACGGCATTCGTCGTCGCCGGCGCAACCGCGCGCGACATCCTGATGTGGCACGTCCACGGCATCCGGCCGGTACGCGCGACGCGGGACGTCGACGTCGCGGTGTGCGCGGTGAGCTGGCCGTTTCACGCGCAGCTCGTCGATGCGCTCGTCGCGACCGGGCAATTCGCGCACGCGCCGAAGCATCAGCAAAAGCTGCTGTTCGACAGCGGCATGCCGGGGTTTCGCACGGAGCTCGATCTCGTGCCGTTCGGGCCGCTCGAAACGCCGCCCGGAGAAATCGCGTGGCCGCCCGGCGGCGAATTCGTGCTGAACGTGCTGGGTTTCCAGGAGGCGGTCGAGACGGCGCTGCCCGTGTCGGTCGGCGCGGGCGTCGTGGTGCCGGTGGCCAGCCTGCCGGCGCTCGTGCTGTTGAAACTGCTTGCCTGGAAGGACCGGCGCGCGCGCCAGAACAGCGACGCGTACGATCTGCTGTTCCTGCTCACGCATTTTCACGACGCGGGCAATCGCGAACGGATCTGGGACGTCGCGCCCGATCTGGTGGAACGGCACGGTTTCCAGCCGGAGCTGGCGGCGGCGGCGTTGCTGGCGCGCGATGCGAAACGGATTGCGTTGCCGCACACGCACGACGCCATTCACGCGCTGTTATCCGACGACGCGATTTACGCGATGCTCGGGCAGGACCTGCTGGCACGTGCGTTCGCGCTGTTGCCGGGTGAATTCGACGACGACGCGGACCGGTATCTCGACGCGTTCCGTGGCGCTTTTCTTGCCGGCCCGGCCACCGGCCACGTGTGACGGGACGCAACCCGGCAAGATGACGACGCTGCCGCCCGTTCGGCTCAAGCTGCCCAGTCTTCGACGGACAACCCCGCGACGCGACTGAATTCACGACTGTTATTCGTCACGAGCACCGCGCCGGCGGCAATGGCATGGCCGGCGATCGACGCATCGTTTGCGCCGATCGGCGTGCCGCGGGCCGCGAGATCGGCTCGAATCGCGGTCGTTGCATCGACCGCGGCCGTATCCCACGACAGCACGCCGTCCAGCCGTGCGACGAAGGCCGCCACGAGTGCCGCATGCTTTGGCGACGCCTTCTTGCCCACAGCGCCGAATCGCATTTCGGCATAGGTGATCGCCGACACAACGATCCGGTGCTGCGCATTGACGCACGACTGCAGCCGGGACAACACCACGGGCGGCCGCTCGCGCATGATGAACGAGCAGATGTTCGTATCGAGCATATAGAGCGTCGTCACTGGCTCGCCTCCGTCGATGCATCGTCATCGGTGCCGGACAGGTCGAAACGGCCGGTTTCGACGACGGCCGGGCGCTCGACGAGGAAATCGGAATCAGCCAGCGGTTCGCTCGCGAATGACAGCCACGTCGGTCGTACCGGACGCAGCAGCAGCGTATCGCCCTCGCGGCGGATCTCGAGCTCGGTCACACCCTCGAATTCCATGTCCTTCGGGATGCGGATTGCCTGGTTACGGGCGTTCTTGAAAATGGAAACGGTGCGCATGAGCCACTCCACTGGCGTTCGATGCGTCCATTCTAGGCATATGCCGGCATATGTCAACGTTGGGGGGCGCGGACCGGGAAGCGTGTCCCACGCTGTGGCGAGTGTGCTGGCCATATCGTCACGACCTGTCGTGGATGAGAGGGAAATCCATTCTTCCTCATGCAGCCCGGCTGATCCATATCCCGAACGGCCGATGCCCCACCCCGCCAGACCGCGCGACACGTCACCCTGTCGCCTCGCGCCCCCGCCCAGTCACGGCAACCGGAAAGTGTCGAAGAACGTTTCGCGCTCCATCACGGTCAGCGCCGCGCGCTTGTGCGGAAAATCGAACTCCTTCAGCGTGTAGAACCCGAGCCGGTGCATGTATGCGATATGCCGCACGTGATCGATCCGCGGCTCGCCCACGAGCCGCTGCGTGCGCGGTTCGTCGACGAACATGTAATGCAGCACCCCGCTCCACCATGCATGCAGCTTGCCCGCGCTCTGGAACCGCGAGTCGCCGATCAGCAGGTGCAGTCCGCGATCGTAGTCGTGCGCATCGTAGAACGGCGCGAGACGATCTTCCTTCGCCCAGTAGAACTCGAAATAGCCGAACGGCGTGTCGTCGAAATAGCCGATCATCGGATGCATGTGCGGATCGGCGAGCCGCTCCGTCAGATACGCGGCGTGCTCGTCGCGCGTGCCGCGCTGATCCCAGAAGTGCGCGACGCGATCGAGGTTCATCCAGTCGCTGAAAAGCTGCGCATGCGTGTCGACGTCGACGGTGCGCAGGCTGAACGTCATCCCGACCTGCGGCATGTAGCGCGCATAGATCTCGCCGGCCGGCGACGGCGGCCGCACCGGATGGCGATGGCCGTTCGTGATCGCGTAGCGCAGCGGCATCCCGCTCGATGCGGGCGCCGTCAGCCACGGTTGCGGGTTCTGCCAGAACGTTGCGCGCGATGCATTCAGGCGCAACCGGCCGCCTTCGATCTGCGCGCCGTCGATCACGCCCTCGCGCACCGCGCGGTCGACGTACGATGCGACGGCCGACGGATCGGCATTCCCGAGCGGCACGGACACCGTCGCCGTATCGTGCCGCGTGTCCGTGTTGAACAGCGCGACGAATTCCGCAAGCAGCATGGCCGGCGGATCGTCGGGCCGCCATGCATCGAGCGCGCGCTCGACGGCAGACGTCGTCTGCGTCTGCGCATGCGCCGCGCCGTCGAGCGCTGCGGCCACCTCGCCTTCCACGGCCTCTGCCGCGCCGGCCGGTTTCGTCAGCGTGTCTTCCATTACAGTGCTCCCGCGTCGTGGCGGTCGGCGAGGATGTGCAGCCCCCGCTCGAGCGCCGGAAACAGGCTGCGCTGGAAGTTGTTCCAGCGCAGTTCGAGAATCGTGTCGTCCGGTGCGATCGGTGTGTCGAGCACGTCGCAGATCACTTCGCCGGAATCGATGCCGTTGTCGACGTAGTGGAACGATGCACCCGTCATCGTCACCGGTTCGATGGGCGCGCGCGCGCCGCTCGCCCAGTCGACCCGTTCGCCGCGCGCGCCGTGCAGCGCATCGAGCGTCGCCCATGCGCCGCGCCGCTGGTACGGCGAATCGTCGGCCGTGATGCCGGGGTGAATGTTCGCGATGCGCCGGTGAAAACGCGCGCCGGGCCGCACGAGCTCGTCGAGGATCACGAGCAGCCCGTCGAGCACGACCACGTCGGCGTCGAGTTCGAGCAGGCGTTCGAGCAGCCGGCGCTCGAACGCCTGCTTGCCCGTCACGCGCTCGCGCGCATCGCGCGGCAGCCGGCGATACGTCGATGCGATCGTGCAGAACAGTTCGTCGACGGGCCGGCCCTGCACCGTCAGCCCTTCCGGCAGGATCCACGGGTGGCCGGGCGTGCGCGCGAACCCGTAGTCGGCGACCTTTGCGCGGTCGGCCGGCGAGCCTGCGTCGTCGTCGACGATCACGCCCTGGAGCGTATAGCGCTCGCCGAGCGGCGAATCGTTCAGGCGTTCGACGAGGAATTCGAGCGGCGCCTTCATGTAGCGCGTGCCGCCCTGGTAAGCGACCGGCTGGCCGGCGCGATCGGCCGCGCCGTTGCGCAGCGACTGGATGTAGACGAGATTTTTCTTCGGCATGGAGGCGTCGTGGAAAAAGCGGACGACGGCGCCGCGGCTCGCGCGGACCGGCCCGAAGGCCGGCCGGCACGCCGCGGCGCGCGGCGTCACCAGTTGTATTTCGCGGTGGCGATCACCGTGCGGTCGGTGCCGAAAATGCAGACGCTCGCCGACTGGCAACCGCTGATGTAGTGGCGGTTGAACAGGTTGGTCCCGTTCACGGCAAAGCGCCAGTTACGCATGTCGTAATGCACGCCCGCGTCGAACAGCGTGACGCTCGAGACCGACAGCGAGTTGTCGGACGCACCGGCCGACGCGCTCTGGTAGCGCACGCCGCCGCCGAGGCCGAAGCCCGCGAGCGGCCCCGTGTGCCACGTCCAGTCGGTCCACAGCGACGCCATCTGGCGCGGACGCGGAATGTCGACCGGCCAGTTGTTCAGCGAATCGTCGTTGGCCTTCACGTTCTTCACGTCCTGGTAGACGTAGGACGCGATCACCGACAGGTTGCGCGTGAGCTTGCCGGTCGCGCTCAGCTCGATCCCGCGCGAGCGCACTTCACCCGTCTGGATCTGCGTCGTGCCGGCCGGATCGAGATCCGTCGGCGTCGGCGTGAGCACGTTGGTCTGGTTGATCTGGTAGATCGCCGCGTTCAGCATCATGTTCTTGCCGGGCGGCTGCCAGCGCAGGCCGGCCTCGATCTGCTTGCCGCGCGTCGGCTGCGGCAGGCCGCCGCCGTACAGGCTCACGCCGATCAGCGGGTTGAACGACGTCGCGTAGCTGACGTACGGCGACAGGCCGTAGTCGCCCTCGTACGTCAGCCCGACGCGGCCCGTGAACGCCGTCACGTCGGCCTTCGACTGCGTGCCGCCCGCGCGGTCGTCCATCCGCATGTTGACCCAGTCCTCGCGGCCGCCGAGCGTCAGCGTCCAGCGGTTCCACTTGATCTGATCCTGCGCGTACAGGCCGAACGTGTTCATCGTCGTGTACGTGTTGGTCCGGTACGTGCTGTCCGGATCGGAGAACACCGACAGCGTGACCGGCGTATAGACCGGGTTGTACAGGTTCAGCGTCGGGGCGGCGGCCAGCCATTCGCTGTCGGTCGCGGTCTGGCGGTTGTACTGGAAGCCGAGCAGCAGCGTGTGCTGGAGCGGGCCCGTCGCGAAGCGGCCTTCGAGGTTGTTGTCGATGTCGAAGCGGCTGTAGTTCATCTGGAACACGCCGGCCCAGCGGTTGACGTCGGTCAGGGTGTCGTCGGCGAAGCCCGCGCCCCACACCGACCCGTTGTCGAGCGACAGGTGCATCAGGCGGGTGTTCTGGCGGAACGTCCACGCCGGCGTCAGCTTCTGCTCGAACTGGTAGCCGAGCGACCACTGCTTCTTGCGGTAGTAGTTGAAGCTGCCGTCGCCTTCGTAGATGTCCTGGTTGATCTGGCCGTTCGGGTTCGGCAGCACCGTGCCCTGCGCGGGCAGGAAGTTCGACGAGATGTCGCCCCAGTCCTGCAGGTACGTCGCGGACAGCGTCAGCGACGTATCCGCGTTCGGGCGCCAGCGGAACGACGGCGCGAGCGACACGCGCTGGTCGTTGTTCGGGCCGGTCACCGCGTTGCCGTCGCGTGCGACGCCGACGAACCGGTACGCATACCGGCCGTCCGGGTCGAGCTTGTCGCCGACGTCGATCATGAACTGCTTGCGCGCATAGTTGCCGATCTGCACGCCGGCTTCGCGCACGCGCTCGCCGTCGGCGGTCTTGGTCTGCACGTCGATGATCGCGCCCGGGTCGCCCGCGCCGTACAGCACCGAGGTCGGCCCGCGCAGCACCGAGATGCTGTCGATCATGTACGGATCGACGCGCCAGCTCGACAGGTTGAGCGTGTTCGGCACCTGCAGCCCGTTCACGTAGGCGGTCGGCGTGAAGCCGCGCAGCGCCGCGTACCAGTCGGAACGGTTGTCCGAACCGTACGACGAGAAACCGGGCACGTAGCGCAGCGCCGCGTTCACGTCGGTCGCGCCCGTCATCTCGATCTGCTGCGCGGTGACGACGTTGATCGTCTGCGGGATTTCGGTGATCGGGGTATCGGTCTTCGTGCCGCTGCGGCTGCGCTTCGCGACGAGCCCGACCGTGCCGTCGCCTTCCGAGCCCGCGTTGACGTTGATCGCCGGCAGCGTGCCGGTCGCCGCGCTGTCCGATGCGCTGCTCGATGCACCGGCCGTCGAACTCGCCGCCGCGCCGTTCTGCGCACTGCTGACCGGCGCCGAAGCGCCTGCGTTCACGGTCGGCGCCGTCTGGGCGAATGCGTGCCCTGCCGCCGCCGTCCCGAACGCCACGCCTGCCGCGGCTGCGATCGCACGCAAACGCGTGCCTGTTGCCCACTCCATCTTTCTCTGCTCCAGTTTTTCATGCGGTCTCCGACCGCGCCTTTGTCAAAGAGCGAAAGCCATCCGGCCCGCGCTCACCCCGTTTTGATGTCGTTGTTCATGTACTGCCCGGGCCGCGCCGTCGTCATGGGCGGGCGCGCTCCCGTCTTCGAGCGACGCGCAGATTTCGTCCGCGCGGCGCGCCAGGACCGACAGCAGCGTGTCGGACAATCCGTGGCTGTCTTCGCAGCAGCCTTGCAGGTAGATGCGCGGCGCGAAGTGCTCGGGCGTCGCGAGCAGGTAGTCGCGCGTCACGTCGCCGCGCGTGAGCGCGTCTCCCAGGTACGGCGCGAGCCCTTCGAGCAGCGCCGAATGCGTGTCGCGCCGGTAGCCGGTCGCGAGCACGAGTGCGTCGAAGCGTTCGACGCGCGTCGCGCCGTTCATCCGGTCGCGCAGCGTCAGTTCGATGCGGCCGTCGGCGGCGCGCACCGCGGCTTCGATCGCGCTGTTCGCGAGCAGCGCATGACGCGGCGTGCCGTCGATGCGCTGCAGGTACAGCATTTCGTAGATCTGCTCGATCAGCGGCCGGTCGACCACCGCGTAGTTGGTGTCGCGATAGCGCTCGAGCAGCGCGCGGCGCGCGTCCTGCGGCTGTGCGTAGACGACGTCGGTGAACGCCGGGCTGAAGATCTCGTTGACGAACGGGCTGTCGTCGGCCGGTTTCAGCGCACCGGCGCGCATCACGAGGCTCGCGTCGACGTGCGGGAAGCGGCGCGCGAGGTCGATGAACACCTCGGCCGCGCTCTGCCCCGCGCCGATCACCGCGACACGGCGGCGCTCGCCGTCCGGCGACGCGACCAGCCGGTCGATGTCGGTCAAATACGACGACGAATGGATCACGCGGTCGCGGCCGAGCGCGGCGAACGCGTCCGGCACCGCCGGCGTGCCGCCGACGCCGACCGACAGCGCGCGCGTCACGCGCTGGCGCTCGTGGCCCGCGGCATCGCGCGACAGCACGCGCAGCGCGTCGATGCGCGCGCCGTCGCCGTGGACGGGCTCGATCGCCGTGACGGTCTCGCTGTAATGGACGTGCTCGTCGAACGCTTGCGCGACCCAGCTCAGGTAGTCGTGGAATTCGACGCGGGTCGGATAGAAGTTCTTCAGGTTGACGAATTCGTTCAGCCGGCCCCGTTCGAACAGGTAGTTGATGAACGTATAGCGGCTTTTCGGATCGCGCATCGTGACGAGATCCTTCAGAAACGAGATCTGCATCCGGCAGTCGTCGAGCAGCATCCCGCGATGCCAGCCGAATTCCGGCTGGCGTTCGACGAAGCAATGCGCGAACGGACGCGCACCGCCGCCCTCGGCAAGGCGCACGGCCAGCGCCAGGTTCGACGGCCCGAAGCCGACGCCGATCAGGTCGAATACGGTTTCTCTCTGCATGTCTCTCAGCTCCCTTGTCGGTGAAACCGGCCCGTCAGACATGACGGCCGGAGAAGAACGTCTCGCGCAGCGCATGCATCCACAGCGGCTGCGCGTCGGCCTGCGCCAGACGGCGCTGCCGCGCGAAGCCATGCCGCGCGAGGATGTCGACGACCCGCGCATGGCCGGCCGGGACCGCGCAGCCGAGCGCTTCGGTGCGCGGATCGTCGAGAAACAGGTAATGGACGACGGACGGCAGCCAGCCCGCCACGCAATGCGGGCCGCGCCAGCGCGATTCGCCGACCAGCATCCGCAGGCCGCGGTCGTAGTCGCGCGCGCCGACGTGCGGCGCGAGCGGGTCTTCCTTCAGCCAGAACGCTTCGAAATACGCGAACGGTTCGCCGTCGAAGCAGCCGACGAGCGGCGTGACGTGCGGATCGGCATCGGGCGCCGTGCCGTCCACGCCGGGCTGCGTGCCCGGCCAGCCGTCGCGCACGCGCGGCTCGTCGAACCAGCGCGCGACGCGCGCGGCGTCCTCGCCCGGCTGCCAGCCGCGCAGCGTGAAGCGCACGCCGAGCGCCGGCAGGTCGCGGGCGTATACGTCGCCGCGCGGCGCGGGCGGCCGGCGCGGATGACGCCGGCCGTCGGTCAGCATCGGCAGCGTTGCGCACGGCAGATGCGCACCGACGCGCCACAGGTCCGCCTGTTGCGCCCAGCCTTCGCGCATGCACAGGCCGCCGTCGGCGAGCACGCCGCTCGCGCGTAGCGCGTCGAGCGCGACTGCCGGCCACGCGGCCGGGTCGAGCCGGATCGCCGCGCGGCGGACGTCGTCGGAAAACGCCGCGGCGAGCGCGGCCAGCAGCGCGCGGCGCTGGTCGGCCGGCGCCGCGCGATGGTTGTATGCGACGAGGCGCAGCGTGCCGTCGTCCGCGAGTTGCGCGCGCAACAGCTGCGCGCCGATGCCGTCGCCATGCGCGACGCGGATCTCCGCATCGTCGCGCGCGGCGAACAGGTCGTCCGCGAAGACGAGGCGGCAGGTGTCGGGCATCGTGAATCCGTCCGGACGCACTTCAGCCAGCATCGCGCACCTCCAGGCCGGTTTGGGCCGGTGTGCCGATACGTGCGCCGAGCGCCGCGAGCGTCGGCGACGCGAACACGTCGGCCACCGTCAGCGGGTGACCGGCGCGGCTCGCCGCGTCGACGAAGCGCACGACGTCGAACGACGTCGCACCGGCCTCGAACAGATCGGCGTCGGGCGCAGGCGCGGCCGTCGCGAACGTGTCCGACCACAACGCCGCGAGCGATGCAACGGCGTTCGGGGCGGCCGCCGCTGCCGTGCCGTGCGCCGCATGGCGAGCCGGCGCGACTGCGTCCGCCGTGTGCGCGGCGAACCGCGCATCGGGCGCGCCGAGCGTCGCTTCCGGTGCACCGGCGAAACGGGCGACTTCGTCGTGATACAGCCGGACGAGCGTGTCGACGAACGCACCGTCGAGCAGTTCGTCCGCATACGAGAACGCGGCGCTCACGCGGCCGTCCGGATGTTCGACGACGTCCAGCTCCAGCGTGAACACGACGCGATGACGCACGGCGTCGAATTCGGCGAGCGACAATCCGGCCCAGTCGCGCGCGGCCGCGCCGGTCGGGCGCAGGTAGTTGAACATCACCTGGAACAGCGGATTGGCCTGCGCCGTGCGCTGCGCGCGCAGCGCCGCGACGACGTCGGCGAACGGCACGTCGGCATGCGCATACGCGGCGAGCGC
Source organism: Burkholderia sp. IDO3 (assembly GCF_003366075.1). Taxonomy (NCBI): domain Bacteria; kingdom Pseudomonadati; phylum Pseudomonadota; class Betaproteobacteria; order Burkholderiales; family Burkholderiaceae; genus Burkholderia; species Burkholderia sp. IDO3. Next base: position 1,837,576 of record NZ_CP028963.1, on the reverse strand, counting down.
CGTGTCGCGCACCTGGGCGAGCACGTCCGCGCGGCGCGCTGTCGCGTCGAGACGCGTGCGCACGACGACGGAATTGATGAAGAGCCCCAGCGCATCGCGCGCCGCGTCGCCCGTCAGCTCGCGCGTCGACGCGAGCACGCCGACCGGCTGGTCAGCCGCGCCGGTCGCGCGGAACAGCGCGGTGTTGAGCGCCGCGTGCAGCAGCATCGGCAACGTCGCATGCGCGGCCGATGCGGCGTCGCGCGCCGTACGGATCAGCGCCGCATCGAACTCGAACGCGATGCGTGCCGCGCGCCATTGCGGGACGGCCGGCGCATCCGCGCGCTGCGGCAGCACGCACGACGGCAGCTCGGCCAGCGCGTCGCGCCAGTACGCGACGCGGGCCGGGTGGCACGGCGCAGGCAAGACGAGCGGGCTGTTCTCCAGCACGGGCGTCGATGTCGATGCCGCTTGACCGCGCATGCTATCGACATAGCGCGCGCGCACCGCATCGAGCCACAACTCGATCGATTCGCCATCCGACACGATGTGATGGATCGTCACCGACAACACGTGATCCTCGGCGCCAAGCCGCAGCACGCGTGCGCGCCACAGCGGCACATCGGCGACGAGATCGAACGGTGCGAGCGCATCCGCATCCGTCAGCGCAGCCGCACGGGCGAGCGCATCGGGCTGTGCCGACAGATCGACGACCGGCAACGCGACGGTCGGGGCGTCGTCGATCCGCTGGCCCGGCAGCATGCCGTCGCGCGCGACGAGCCGCGTGCGCAGCGCCGGATGCGCGGCTGCCGCGGCGGAAAACGCCGCGCGCAGCGCAGCGACGTCGAGCGGGCCGCGCACGCGCAGCGCGACCGGAATGTTGTACGCGGCGCTGTCCGGCTGCGCGCGCCACAGGAACCAGAGGCCGAGCTGCGCGGGCGACAGCGGCCACACACCGTGCGCATCGGGTTTGACCACCGCGACGCCCGGCGCCGCGGCGCCGGCGTGTGCGGCGCGCGGTGCGTCGGCAACCTGCCGCGCATATTGCGCGAGCACCGGCGCTTCGAACAGCGCACGCACCGGCACGTCGCGGCCGAGCCGCTCGGCGACACGCGTCGCGACGCGCACCGCGGCCAGCGAATGGCCGCCGAGTTCGAAGAAGTGATCGCCACGGCCGACGCGCTCGACGTTCAGCACGTCGCGCCAGATCGCCGCGAGCGCGGCCTCGTCGCCGTCGTGCGGCGCTTCGTATGCACGTTCGACGCGCACCGGCGCGGGCAGCCGCGCGCGGTCGACCTTGCTGTTGGCATTGCGCGGCAGCGCGTCTAGCACGATCAGTTGCGCCGGCACCATGTAGTCGGGCAGCGTGCGGCGCAGATGCGCATCGAGCGTCGCGGCTTCGACGGGGTGCGCCGCGGCCTGCGCGTCGGCGGTCAGCTCGACGTACGCGACGAGCTGGGCCTGCGCGCCCTGCCCGTGCACGACCGCGCACGCTTCGCGCACCGCGTCGTGCGCGGCGAGCTGGGCCTCGATTTCACCGAGTTCGATGCGCAGCCCGCGCAGCTTCACCTGATGATCGACACGCCCGATGAAATCGAACACGCCGTCAGCGCGACGCCGCACGAGGTCGCCGGTGCGATACAGGCGCGCGCCCGGAGCGCCGTACGGATCGGGCACGAAGCGCTCGGCCGTCAGCGCCGGACGATCCAGATAGCCGCGCGCCACGCCGATCCCCTCGCCGCCCAGATACAGTTCGCCGATCACGCCGACCGGCAGCGGATGCAGCCGCGCGTCGAGCACGTGCGCGGTGCGCGCGCCGACCAGCGTGCCGATCGGCAGGTACGCGGCGTCGCCAAGTGCCGCGAGATCGTCGCCGGGACGGAACATCCACAACGTCGGCGTGATGACGGTCTCGGTCGGGCCGTAGCCGTTGACCACCCGCACGTTCGGCATCGCGCGGCGCAGCATCGCGAACGCTTCGCGCGACGTCGCCTCGCCGCCGACGGTCAGCGAACGCAGCGTCGGCGGTGCGCCGTGCGCGAGCGTCCATTCCGCGAGTTGCGCGGCGCAGCCGGGCGGCACGTAGGTCATCGTCACGCCGTCGCGGACCATCATCGCGCAGGTCTGCGCGGGCGGCCACAGCACGTCGGCCGTCACCGACACGGCGGCGCCCGACAGGTATTGCGAAAACCAGCCTTCGTGCGCGCCGTCGAAGTTGACCGACTGGAACAGCAGGAATACGTCGTGTTCGCCCGCGCCGTAGCGCTCGGCGATCGCCACGCAGTGCCGCGCGAATGCCGCGTGATCGACGATCACGCCCTTCGGCTTGCCCGTCGAGCCCGACGTGTAGATCGCGTACGCCGCATGGCCGGGCAGTACGTTCGGCAGTTCAACGTGCGCGGCTTCGTCGAATGTTGCGACTTCGTCCGCGCGCCAGATGCGCAGTTCCGGCAGATCGGGCAGCGACGCGGCGCTCGCGGCGTCGGTCAGCACGTGCGCGATGCCCGCGTCGCCGACGATCTGCGCGAGCCGTTCGCGCGGATGGGCCGGATCGAGCGGCACGAACGCGGCGCCCGACTTCAGCACCGCGATCAGCGCGACCAGCAGGTCGACCGAACGCTGCAGCGCGACGCCGACGCGCATCTCGGGCCGCACGCCGGCCGCGACGAGATTGCGCGCGATGCGCGCGGCGCGGGCGTCGACTTCGCCGCGCGTAAACGCGCGATCGATGTCGGCGACGCCGCGCGCGTCGGGCCGCGCCTGCGCATGCGCGGCGATGCGCGCATGCACCGGCACGAACGGTTCGGCCTCGGCCGCACCCGCCGGCGCGTTCCACGCGAACAGTTGCGCGAGTTCATCGGCAGGCAGCCAGTCGAGATCGCCGATCGGCATGTCGGGGCGCGCGAGCGCGTCGCCGAGCAGCGTGACGAAGCGCGCGGCGAGCCGCGTGATCGCGTCCGCGTCGAACAGGTCGAGCGCGTAAATGAAGGCGGCGTCGAAGGTGCCGTCGGGCGTCGCCTCGACGGCGAGCGTCAGGTCGAATTTCGCGGACGGCGTGCCGGACGGCAACAGCGCGGCCGACGCCGCGCCCAGTGCGGGCAGCGCGCGGCGCTCGCCATAGGCGGCCATCACCTGGAACAGTGGATGATGGCTCGCGCTGCGCGGCACGCCGAGCGCGTCGACGACCTGTTCGAACGGCACGTCCTGGTGCATCTGCGCATCGACGAGCGCACGCTGCGTACGCGCGACCAGCGACGAGAAATCGCCGTGCGCGGGCACGTCGATGTCGATCGCGAGCGTGTTGACGAAGAACCCGATCAGGCTGCCCGTCTCCGCGCGTTCGCGGTTCGCGGCCGGCACGCCGACGCAGATCCGCGCGTCGCCCGTCGCGCGGGCGAGCAACGCGTCGAGCGCGGCAAGCAGCACCGCGAACGGCGTCGCCCCCGACGCGGCCGCGAAGGCGCGCAGTTGCGCGCCGATCCGCGCGTCGAGCGAAAACACGTGGCGCGCGCCGCGCGCACTGCGCCGTGCGGGCCGTGCGGCCGCACCCGGCAACGTGAGCACGCCGCGCTGCGGATCGAGCCGCTCGCGCCAGAACGCGAGCTGCCGGTCGCGCTCGCCGGCGTCGAGCCAGCGGCGCTGCCACAGCGCGTAGTCCGCATACTGGATCGGCAGCGGCGGGAGCGGCACCGGTTCGTTCGACGCATAGGCGCGATAAAACGCCGCGAGCTCGTCGAGCATCACGCCCGACGACCAGCCGTCCGACACGATGTGGTGAACGGTCAGCGCGAGCCAGTGATGCGTCGCGTCGAAGCGGATCAGGTGGGCACGCACGAGCGGCGCCGCGCCGAGATCGAACGCAATGGCTTCGTCGGCGGTCGCGACGCTGTCGGCGCGCGCGCTGCGCTGCGCGTCGGGCAGCGCTTCGAGATCGGTCTCGCGCCACGGGCAGCGCAGCGGCGCGTGGATCGTCTGCGCGACGCCGTCCTCCGCTTCGTCGAAGGTCGTGCGCAGCGCTTCATGGCGCGCGATCAGTGCGTCGCACGCGAGGCGCAGCGCGTGCGCGTCGAGCGGGCCCGTCAGCGCGAGCCGCTCGGTGATGTGATACGCGTCCGGCGCGTCGATCAGCCGCGCATGCAGCCACAACCGCGTTTGTGCGAACGATGCGCTCACGCGGTCGCTGCGGGGCGTGCGCGGCGGGATCGGGAGCACGCGAAAGTCGATGCCGGCCGCATCGAGCTTGTCGATGAAGACGGCGCGCTGCGCGTCGGGCAGTTGCGCGAAACGCGTCGCGAGCGCGAGCCAGTCGGGTTGAACCTTCGTCATCCGTCGTCCTTATTGGGTTTCCAGTTCGCCGAGCAGCGCGTCGATCGCGCTCGCCGCATCGGTTTCACCACGCGCCGCGCAGGCCGCATCGATCGCGTCCGCGCAGCGTGCGAGCGTGCGGGTGTCGAACAGCGTGCGCAGCGGCAGCGCGAGGCCCCAGTGCAGATTCGCCTGCGCATGCGCCTGCGTCGCGAGCAGCGAGTGACCGCCGAGCAGGAAGAAATCGTCGTCGCGGCCGATCGCGTCCACGTGCAGCACGCGCTGCCAGATCGCCGCGAGCGCACGCTCGGTGTCGGTGGCGAGTTCGACCGCGGCCGCCGCTTCACGCACCGGCGCGGGCAGCGCATGGCGGTCGCACTTGCCGTTCGGCGTGACCGGCAACGCGTCGAGCTCGATCAGTTGCGACGGCACCATGTACGCCGGCAGTTGCGCACGCAACGCATCGAGCAGCGCCGCGCGGTCGAGCGGGCCCGCGTCGCCACGTGCGACATAGGCAACCAGCTGCTCGTCGCGCACGATCACGACCGCGTCGTGCACGCCCGGCGCCGCGCGCAGCAACGCCTCGATTTCGCCCGGCTCGATCCGCTGGCCGCGCAGCTTCACCTGCGTGTCGACGCGGCCGAGGTAGTCGAGCGCGCCGTCGGCACGACGCCGCGCGAGGTCGCCGGTGCGGTACATGCGCGCGCCCGGCACGAACGGATCGGGCACGAAGCGCTCGGCGGTCAGTCCCGGGCGGCCGAGATAGCCGCGCGCGAGACCCGCGCCGGCCAGATACAGTTCGCCGGTCGCGCCGGCCGGCACCGGTTGCCATGCCGCGTCGAGCACGTGCAACTGCAGGTTCGCGATCGGATGGCCGATCGGCACCGCGATCGCGTTCGCGTCGTCGGGGCCGCAGGTCCAGTGCGACACGTCGATCGCGGCTTCCGTCGGCCCGTACAGGTTCACGAGCGTCGCGTTCGGCAGCAGCCGCGCGACCTTCGCGACGAGCTCGGGCGCAAGCGCCTCGCCGCTCGCGACGATCAGGCGCACGCTGTCGCATTGCGCGGCGGCCGAAAAATCGTCGAGATACGCGGCGAATGCGGCGAGCATCGACGGCACGAAGTGCAGCACCGTCACGCCGTGCGCGTGGATCGCGGCCGCGAGGCGTGCCGGGTCGCGGTGGTCGCCGGGCGCGGCGATCGCGAGCTTCGCGCCGATCGCGAGCGGCCACACGAATTCCCATACCGACACGTCGAAACCGAACGGCGTCTTGTGCAGCACGACGTCGTCGCGCGTGAGCCGGTACGCGTGCTGCATCCACGCGATCCGGTTCGCGAGCGCGCCGTGCGTGTTGCCAGCGCCTTTCGGCTTGCCGGTCGAGCCGGACGTGTAGATCAGGTATGCGAGCTGCGCATCGTCGATGCCGGTCGTGACGCCGGCGGATAGCTCGTCCGGTTCGTCGGCCAGCAGATCGGCCACCGTCAGCAGTTGGGTCGTCGCGCCGTCGCCGAGGGCGGCCTCGACCTGCTCGCGCAGATGCGCCTGCGTGATCGCGACGGCCGGACGCGCGTCCTGCAGCAGATACGCGATGCGCTCGGCCGGATAGTCGGGGTCGATCGGCAGGTACGCGGCGCCTGCCTTCAGCACGCCGACGAGCGCCGTCACCATGTCGAACGAACGCTCGACGCACAACGCGACCGGCGTGTCGGGCCGCACGCCGCGCCGGCGCAATGCAGCGGCGACGCGTGCCGTGCCCAGGTCGAGTTCGCGATAGGTTGCACGCTGCACGCGGCCATGCGAGTCCGCGTATTCGAGCGCGATCGCGTCCGGCGTCGCGCGCGCGGCGTCGGCGAATTGCAGATGCAGCGGCCGACGCTGCGCGTCCGGCCACGTCTGTGCGGTGTGCTGCGCGCGGGCCAGCGCATCGCGTGCCGCATCGTCCGCGACCGACAGCGTGCCGAGCAGCGCGTCCGGCGTGCGGGCCAGCGCGTCGAGCGCGCAGGCGAACGCGCGATGCCAGGTTTCGACCTGCCGCGCATCGATACGCGCGGTGTCGTAGCCATAGTCGATCGTCAGCGCGGCGCCGCTTTCGATCACGAGCGTCAGCGCGAAATCGGTCGCTTCGATGCTGCGCACGTCGCTCAGCGCGAGTGCGCGCGGATCGGCGTCGCGCGCCGTGTCGTCGACCGGGTAGTTCTCGAACACGACCAGCGTGTCGAACAGTGCGCCGCCGGCGCCGCGCGCCCAGCGCTGGATGTCGGCAAGCGGCGTATGCGCATGCTCGGCAGCGGCTGCGTTGTCGCTTTGCAGCGCCTGCAGCCAGTCGGCCGCGCGCTGTTGCGGCGCGGGCGCCGTGATCACCGGCAGCGTGTTGATGAAAAGACCGAGCACCGTGTCGACGTCCGCGAGCGCATCGGGACGGCCCGCGACGGTCGCGCCGAACGCGACGGCCGGCTGATGCGTCATGCGCTGCAACGCGAGCGCCCACGCGCCCTGCACCAAGGTGTTCACGGTCAGCTTCAGGGCCCGCGCGGTGTGCGCGACACGCGCCAGCGCATCGGCGCCGATCGTCGCACGCCACGTGACCATGTCGGCATCCGCACGGTCGGCCGCGCGCTCGGCGATCAGCGTCGGCGCGTCGAGGCGCGCGAGCCGGCCGGTCCAGAAGCGTTCGTCCGCATCGCGGTCGCGCGTGCCGAGCCACGCGATGAAGTCGCGATAGCGCAGCGCCGGGCGGCTCGCGAACGGCGACACCGCATCGGGGTCGCGATAGTCGCGCAGTACGTCCGCGAGCAGGCGCGCGGTGCTCCAGCCGTCGAGCAGCACATGGTGGCGCGTCCACACGACACGCCATGCGTCGTCGGCCACGCGGATCAGCGTGAGCCGCATCAGCGGCGGCTCGCGCCAGTCGAAGCCGCGAGCGCGATCGGCCGCGAGCCATGCGTCGAAATCGGCGTCGAGTGCGCCGCCGCGCGTGCGCCAGTCGAGCTGTTCGACCGGCATCCGCGCATGGCGGTGCACGCATTGCAGCGGCGCCGCTTCGTCGGGCATCACGCTGGTACGCAGGATGTCGTGGCGCGCGACCGACGCGGCGAACGCGGCCGCGAGCCGGTCGGCGTCGAGCGCCGTCGCGGTCGCGACGAGCTGGTTCACGTAGCTTGCGTGACCGGGCGCGAACAACGCATGGAACAGGATCCCCTGCTGCATCGGCGACAGTGGATAGACGTCGTCGATCGTGCGCCAGTCGAGCGGCGCGCGCTCGATCGCGGCCTGCGTGAGACCGGCCGTCTGCGCGAGCGGGAAATCGCCCGGCGTCGCACCGCCGCCGCGATGCGCGACGCGTGCCGCGCAGGCATCGGCAAGCGCGCGCAGCGCGTTCGCGAAGCGTTCGGCGAAGGCATCGATCGTCGCGCGTTCGAATTGCGGTGCGCCGTACACCCAATGCACTTTGAGCGTGCGGGCGCCGTCGCGATCGGTATCCAGATACGCGTGAATCGCGAGCGTGTTGCCGAGCGGGCCGTGGGGGTCGCGCTCGGTGCCGGTGCCGCCGAAGCGCGGCACGAGCGTCGCATCGCGCGGCGCGTCGAACTGGCCGAGATAGTTGAACGTGACGCGCGGGCGCGGCACGGCGGCCAGCGCCGCGCGCGTCGCCGCATCGCCGTAGTGTGCGAGCACACCGAAGCCGAGCCCCTTGTGCGGCACCGCGCGCAGCGTGTCCTTGACCGCGCACAGCGTATCGCGTGCGCTCGCGTCGACCGGCAGCGTCACCGGATAGTGGCTCGTCAGCCAGCCGATCGTCCGGCTCGCGTCCGCATCGTCGAACAGCGCCTCGCGGCCGTGTCCTTCGAGTTCGACGCGGCACGAAGCGGCGCCGTCGGCTTCAGTCAGCGCCAGCGCGAGCGCCGCGCCCAGCAGTTCGATCGTCTGCGTGCGATACGCGGCGTGCGCATCGGTCAGCGCCGCGCGGGTCAATGCCGCGTCGATCGTCTGCACGACGACGGCCGCATCGGCATTCGTCGCCGGTGCGTCGGGATGATCGGGCACGAGGTCGCCGCCCTGCGCCATCCCGACCCAGTATGCGGTTTCGGCCGCGAACGGCGACGCCGGGTCCGTCGCCGCGCGTGCCAGCCGCGCGGCCCATGCATCCGCACGCAGGCCCGGTTGCGACAGGCGAACCGGTGCGCGCTCGCATGCGGCGCGATAGGCCGAGTCGAGGTCGTCGAGCAGAATGCGCCACGACACGCCGTCGACGATCGCATGATGAATCGCCAGATAGAGCTGCGTCGAACCGTCCGGAAGCCGTGCCGCGCATGCGCACGCGAGCGGCCCGCGGCCAAGGTCGAGGCGGCGCTGCAATGCGTCGAAGCGCGCCAGTGCGTCGGCTTCGTCGCGTGCCGCGACTTCGACGAACGGCAGTGCGTCGTACGGCTTCGCCGCGTCGCTGGCGTGCCAGTTGCCGTTCGCGTCGCGCGTAAAGCGCTGGCGGAACGCATCGTGATGCGTGAGCAGCGCGTCGAACGCGCGTGCGAACGCGTCGGCGTCGAACGGGCCGCGCACGTCGAACGCGACCGACTGGTTCCAGTGGCCCGGGTGCGGCACGTCGAGCGCGAAGAAGCGCTGCTGGGCCGGTGTCAGGATCGCCGCGGCGGCCGGCGCGGCCTGGACTGGCGCCGGCGTTGCCGCGGCCGCCTCCTCCGTCTTCGCGATGCGCGCGAGCTCGGCGACCGTCGGGCCGTCGAACAGTTGTTTCGGCGTGAAGCGCACGCCGCGCTTGCGGGCCCGTGCGATCACCTGCAGCACGAGGATCGAGTCGCCGCCGAGTTCGAAGAAGTTGTCGTCGCGGCCGACGCGCGGCGCCTTCAGCACCGTTTGCCATACTTCGGCGAGCGCGGTTTCGACCGGACCCTGCGGCCCGTCGCCCGCTGCGACCGTCACCGGCACGGCAGCCAGCTCGCGCAGCGCGGCGCGATCGATCTTGCCGTTCGCAGTCACCGGCAGGCGCGCGAGCGCGACGAACTGCGCGGGCACCATGTAGTCGGGCAGCGTCGCGCCGAGTGCCGCGCGCACGGCGGCTTCGTCGAATGCCGCGCCGTCGCGCATCACGACGAACGTCGCGAGCCGCAGGCGGCCGTCGTGCTCGATCGCGAGCGTTTCGGCCTGCGCGATCGGGCCGGCCGCGCGGACGGCCGCGCTCACTTCGCCCGGTTCGACGCGATAGCCGCGAATTTTCACCTGGTCGTCGATGCGCCCGAGGAAGGCGATCCGGCCGTCCGCGCGCAAGCGCACGCGGTCGCCGGTGCGGTACAGGCGCGCGCCGGGCGTGAACGGATCGGGCACGAAGCGCTCGGCGGTCTGCGCCGGCCGGCTCAGGTAGCCGCGCGCGACGCCCGGCCCGCCCAGATACAGCTCGCCCGTTGCGCCTGCGGGCACGCATGCGCCGAACGCATCGAGCACCAGCGCGCGCGCATTCGGCAGCGGTGCGCCGAGCGGCACGCCGCTCGCGGGATCGCGCGCGTCGACGGCGATCGACGCGGTGTCGCACGCGATCGCGCCGACCGTCGCTTCGGTCGGCCCGTAATGGTTGATCACGCGGCAGGCCGGCGCGAGCGCGGCGAGACGCGCGACGAGCGCCCACGTCAGCGTTTCGCCGCCGGTCACGAGCGCGTGGCGCGGCAGCACGTCGGCCGGCGCGCGCGCGTCGAGCAGTGCCTGCAGGTGGCTCGGCACGATCTTCAACACGCCGACGTCGCGCCGACGCATTTCGTCAGCGAACAGGTCCGGGTCGAATGCGCATGCGGCCGGCAGCAGATGCAGCGTGCGGCCCGCGCACAGCGCGCCGAACAGCGTCGTGTGGCCGAGGTCGGCCGCGACGGTCGACACCATCGCGAACGACGCGTCCGGTGCGAACGCGAGTTCGTCGAGCATGCCCTGCACGTAGTCGGCGAGTGCGCCGTGCGACACGACAACGCCCTTCGGCGTGCCGGTCGAGCCCGACGTATAGATCAGATAGGCGCCCTGTTCGGGATGCGGCGCGACACGGACGCCGGCCGCATGGGCGAGCGTCGCGTCCTGCGCGAGCGTATCGACGTCGAGCGGTTGCGTGCCGGTGCCGGCCGGCCAGGCGGCCGCGTCCGCGACGAGCGCCCAGCGCGCGCCGCAATCGGCGGCAGCCGCGGCCAGTCGTGCGGCGGGCTGCGCCGGATCGAGCAGCACGGCCAGCGCACCGGCTTTCAGCGCACCGAGCAGGCCGGCGACGAAACGGGCCGAACGCTCGATGCAGACGACGACGGGCGCCTCGGCCGTTGCGCCGCGCAGTTTCAGTGCGTGTGCGATGCGGTTCGACGCGTCGTCGAGTTCGGCGAAGGTCAGCGATGCCGATGCATCGGCGAGCGCGACGCGATGCGGATAGGCGGCCGCCTGCCGCGCGAACGCGGCGACGATGTCCGCGTGCTCGACACGCAGCGCACGGCCGTCACGCGGCTGGCGCGAAACCGGCGACGCATCGCACGGCAATGCGGCCGTCGTGCGTTGCGGTTCGTGCGCCGCGGACGCGACCAGCGCCGCATAGCTGTCGAGCCATGCGCGCGCGGTATCGGCATCGATGCAGTCGGTCGCGTAGGCGGCGACCAGTTCGATGCCGTTCGCGTCATCGGTGAAATCCAGCGCGAAGTCGAAGCGCGCGGCAAGGTCGGGGCCCGGCGTCGCCACGGCGGTCGCGCCCGGCAGCACGCTGTCGTGGCGCGCATCGAACTGCTGCGCGAATTTCACGCGCAGCCATTCGTCGCCGCGCTTGACGGGCGGCTTCACCGCATCGACGACGCGCTCGAACGGCACGTCCTGATGCGCGACCGCATCGAGCGCCGCCGCGCGTGCGGCATCGACGAGCGCGCGGAACGACTGCGTCGGCGCCACGCGTACGCGCAGCGCCACCGTATTCAGGAACAGGCCGAGCAGCGCGCGGGTTTCCGGGCGCTGGCGATGCGCGACCGGCACCGCGACGACCACATCCGTCTCGCCGGTCACGCGCGACAGCCATGCATCGAGCGCGGCCAGCAGCACCGTGAATACCGTGGCCTGCGCATCGCGTGCGAGGCGCCGCACGTCGGCTGCGACCGCGTCAGGCAGGCGTACCGACGCGCGCGCGCCCTGCAGCGTGCGCGTCGCGCCCGGCTGACGGTCGACCGGCAGCGCGAGCGGGCCCGGCACGTCACGCAGCGCGCCGCGCCAGTAGTCGAGCTGTCGTTCGCCCTCGCCGCCGGCAAGCATGTCGCGCTGCCAGTCCGCATAGTCCGCGTACTGGATCGGCAGCCCGGGCAACGACGGTTCGCGGCCTTGCGCATACGCACGGTACGCGGTCGACAGTTCGTCGAACGCGCAGCGCGAGCTCCAGCCGTCGGTGATCGCGTGGTGCGCGGTCAGCAGCAGCCGGTGGCGATCGTCGGCGAGCACGAGAAGCGTCGCGCGCAGCAGCGGCCCGGCCGACAGATCGAACGGCGCACCCGCATCGCGTTCAGCCGCGCGCGCGGCTTGCGCATCGCGCGCAGCCGGCGATTGTGTGCGCAGGTCCAGCGTGGCGATCGCAACCGGCAGGTGTGCGTGGATGCGCTGCATCACGATGCCGTCGTCGTTGTCGACGAGCGTCGTGCGCCATGCCTCGTGCCGTCCGATCACGTGATCGAGCGCACGCTGCAGCGCGTCGCGGTCGAGCACGCCGTCGATCGTCCAGTGCGCGGCGATGTGATATGCGGCGCTTGCATCGAGCGTCTGCGCGAGTACCCAGAAACGTTGCTGTGCGAGCGATGCCGCGCGATCGGCGTACGGCGCGGCCGAGGCAGCCTCGCCGCGACGCGCGGAGATCGCGGCCAGCGGCTCGCCCGTTTCGCGTTCCGCGCGATCGACGTGCGCGGCCAGATCTGCGAGCGACGGATCGGCGAACAGCGTGTCGAGGCGCAGGTTCACGCGCAGTGCCGCACGAATCGCGGCCTGAAGCTGCATCGCGGCCAGCGAATCGGCGCCGAGCACGAAGAAGCGATCGTCGCGCGACGGCATGACATCGAGCGCCAGCAGCGTCTGCCAGACGCCGGCGATCTGCTGCTCGGTCGGCGTGTGCGGCGCGTCGCCCACGCGTTGCGCCGTGTCGCGTGCGGCGGCAATGCGCTCGCGCAGCGCGGCCCGGTCGATCTTGCCGTTCAGCGTATACGGCAGCGCATCGCACCGGACGAACCGGTGCGGCTGCCACGCCGCGGGCAATTGCGCACCCACGTGCGCCTTCAGCGCCGCATCGTCGGCGGCCGCGCGCAGCGCGACGCACGCGATCAGCCGCGTCGGCCCGTTGCCGGTTTCGGCGATCACCGCCGCATCGGCAACGGCCGGATGCGTGCGCAGGCACGCGGCGATTTCCGCGGGCTCTACACGCACGCCGCGCACCTGAACCTGATCGTCGAGCCGGCCGAGGTAATCGAATGCCCCGTCGTCGCGCAAGCGCGCGAGGTCGCCGGTGCGATAGACGCGCGCGCCCGGTTCGCCATCCGCGTCGGGAATGAAGCGCTCGGCCGTCAGCGCCGGACGGCCGTGATAGCCGCGCGCGAGACACACGCCGCCGAGCAGCAGCTCGCCGCCCTCGCTCGCTGCGTCGCCGTCCACACGCGCGACGCGCGGGCCGATCACGCGGCCGATCGGCAACGATGCATACGCATCGTCCGCCGCGAGCGCCGGCGTTTCGCCGGGCTCGACCGGCCACAGCATCGGCGAAATCACGGCCTCGGTCGGCCCGTAGCCGTTGATCAGGCGTACCGACGGAAACGTCCGGCGCACGAATTCGAACGCCTGCTGCGGCAGCGCCTCGCCGCCGAACGCGAGCACGCGCAATGCCGGCGGCACGCCGTCGCGCGCGGCGACGGCCGCGAATTCGCGCAGATACGCCGGCGGGAACGCGGCGACGTTGACCGCTTCGCGCACCATCAGCGCATGCGCGGCGTCCGGCGCGAACGGCTGCGGCGGCGCAATCGTCACGCTGGCGCCGACCGCGAGCGGCGCGAGCCAGCATTCGTGCGCGGCATCGAAATTGACCGACGCGAAATGCAGCAGGCAGTCGCCGTGCTCGATCGGCAGCGCGGCCGCGAGCGCGTCGCAATGCGCGGCGAGCGGCCCGTGCTCGACGACGACCGCCTTCGGCGTGCCGGTCGAACCCGACGTATAGATCATGTAGGCGGCCGAACGCGGATGCACCTGCGCGTCGTCGTGATCGTCGAAGGCAGCGGCATCCGCGCCGTCGGCGGTCACGGCCGTCGCATCGAACGCATGCTCGAACGGCGTGCCGAGCGCCGCGCGGCCTGCCGCGTCGACGATCCCGTGCCGCAACTGCGCATCCTGGACGATCCAGTCGAGGCGCGCCGCCGGATGGCGCGGATCGAGCGGCACGAACACGCCGCCCGCCTTCAGCACGGCCAGCAGCGCGACGAACAGCTCGCACGAGCGTTCGACGCACACGCCGACCCGCACTTCCGCGCCGACGCCGGCCGCGCGCAACTGGCGGGCAAGCCGCGACGCACGCGCGTCGAGCGCGCCGCGCGACAGGCGCAGATCGTTCTGGAAAGGTGCGGCGAGCGCGGGCGCGTCGGGCGCAACGCGCGCCAGTTCGCGGATTCGGTGATGCAGCGCAGTCGGGAAACTCGTCATGTGCGTGAAGTCCTTCGGTCCGGCCGCTTCGGCCAAGTCTCGGGGCCGCTTTGGGCGGCTTCACTGGTGTGACGAACGACGCGGCCGATTTTTTACCGTTTTGCGTGCAAATCGCGCACGGCCCCGCTTTCTTGAAGGAATCGCTAAATATTTGCGCGGCCCGTTCGTCTATCAGGAGGGAAAGCGGCAACCGGGCCCGTGCCCGCGCGCTGCTTTCGCATCAGTTTTTCCGTTTCCGCAGGTTTCGCCTGCCTCCTTATTACCGACGTTGCCGATGACAGCCGCCCACGAGCCTTCTTCCCCGCCGTCCCTCGACGCCTCCCCCGGCCGCCCCGCGGCGCGCCTGATCCTCGCGCTGCTGCGCGAAAGCCGCGCATCGCTCGCGCTGGCGCTCGTCGCCTGCGTGCTCAACGGCGTCGCGAGCGTGCTGCTCGTCGCGACGCTGAACCGCGCGCTCGCGCAGCCCGGCGCGGCCGATGCGTCGCTCGCGTGGCGCTTCGCGCTGTGCGCCGTGATCGCGCTCGTCACGCGCATCGTGTCGGGCACGCTGTTCGCACGGCTGTCGCAGGACACGATGGCGCGGCTGCGCGTGCACCTCGCGCGGCGCGTCGGCGCGGCCGAGCTGCGCGACATCGAGCGGATCGGCGCCGCCCCCGTGCAGTCGGTGCTGACCGACGACGCGACCAACGTGTCGATGCTGTTCTTCGCGCTGCCGAACCTGGTGATGCACGGCTCGATCGTGTTCGGCTGCCTCGGCTACCTCGCATGGCTGTCGTGGCCCGTGTGCCTGCTGGCACTCACCGCGATCGTCGCGGGCTCGCTCGGCTATCACACCGGCGACCGCCGCGCGATCGCGTCGCTCGAAGCGGCCGGCCACGCGCAGGACCGCCTGTTCGGCTATCTCGGCTCGCTGTTCTCCGGCGCGAAGGAGCTGAAGCTGCACGACGCGCGCGCGCGCCAGTTCGTCGACGGCCAGCTCGGCGCCGCGATCGGCGAGGTGCGCGATCACCGCCGCCGCGCGTTCAGCGCGTATGCGGTCGGCGTCGGCTGGATCATCTTCCTGTTCTACGTGTTCCTCGGCGCGGCCGCGTTCTGGCCGCAGCTCGGCGTGCACGCCGATGCCGGCACCGCGGCCGGCTACGTCGTCGTGTTCCTGTTCATGCTGGTGCCGCTCGACGGGCTGCTGAACAACCTGCCGACCGTCAACGCGGCGCGCGTGTCGCTCGGCCGGATCGAAGGCGTGATGGCCGAATTCGGCGCGCTGCGCACGGTGCCGCCCGCCAGCGATGCTCCCGACGTGCCGCCGGCCGGCGCGGTCACGCTGCGCGACGTCACGCATGCGTATTTCCACGAGCGCGACGAGCGGATGTTCCGGATCGGGCCGATCAACCTGACGATCCAGCCGGGCGAGCTCGTGTTCATCGTCGGCGGCAACGGCAGCGGCAAGACGACGCTCGCGAAGGTGCTGACGGGGCTTTACGAGCCCGAGGAAGGCGCGATCGAGGTCGACGGCCGCCCGATCGGCTGGCGCGAGCGCGCCGCGTACCGGCAGCGCTTCAGCGCGGTGTTCAACGATTTCCACCTGTTCGATGCGCTGCTCGGCATCGTCGATCCGGACGACCCGGAGCGCGCGCAGGCCGATGCGCGCGCGAATGCGCTCGTCGCGAAGCTCGCGCTCGATCACAAGGTGAAGGTCGTCGACGGCGCGTTCTCGAACCGTGCGCTGTCGACCGGCCAGCGCAAGCGGCTCGCGCTCGTCGTCGCGTATCTGGAGGACCGGCCGTTCTACCTGTTCGACGAATGGGCGGCCGATCAGGATCCGTCGTTCAAGGCCGTGTTCTACGAACAACTGCTGCCCGAGCTGCGCGCGCGCGGCAAGGCCGTGATCGTGATCACGCACGACGACCGCTATTTCGGTCTCGCCGACCGGCTGCTGAAGCTCGACAACGGGCAGATCGTCAGCGATACGACGCCTGCGCGCTCGCAGGCGCGGAATGGCATCGACGCGTTGAGCGCGTAAGCGAAAGGTTTACCGCCCGCGCGCCGTGATTGCGGTGCGCGGGCGGTGCGCCGGTTCGGCCAGGAAGATCGGAAGGTCGGGAAATCAGAAGATCCGGAACGGCATGCGGCCCGACGTGCGCGCGACGCAAGCGCAATACGGTTCGTCCGGCACGACGATGCACCACCTTTCCGTCAGACCGCCGCCCCGCCCGCTGGCGTTCCATCACGCATTCAACGCACGGCCGGCAGCTTCAGCATCGTATCGGTCATCACGTCGGCCAGCTTCAGCGCCGACATCGGGCCGCCGAATCCCCAGATGTTGCGCTCGATCAGCGCGATCCGGTGGTCACGCAGCGCGGGCACGAAACGCCACACCGGCGAATCGAGTTTCGCCGACAGCGGCACGTCCATCCCCGTCGCGGTGACGAACAGCACGGCCAGGTCGCGCTGCCTGAGCAGGTCGGCGGACGTCACGTACAGCGTGCCTTCGCGCGTCGGCTTCCGCGGCCACGGTTCGAGCCCGAGCGCGCGCGCGAGGCCCGCCGACGTGCTGTTGCCCGTATAGGCCCAGTAGCGGTCGGGCAGCCCGAGATCCTGCAGCAGTGCGATGCGTTCGCCGCTGCGCCCGGCCGCCTTGAGCCGCGACGCATTGCGCGCGAGGCCCGCGTCGAGTTGCGCGTCGACCGCCTGCGCACGCGCATCGCGGCCGGTCACGGCGCCGATCGTCCGGAAAATCTGCCGCATCCAGTCGAGCTGCGTGACGGGCACGCCGTCTTCCGACACGTTCGGGCTGAACTGGAACAGGATCGTCGGCGCGATCCGGTCGAGCGCGTCGAAGATCGGCGCATGGCGGAAGCCGACGCCGATGATCAGATCGGGCTTCACCGCGGCGATCGCCTCGAGCCCCGGCTCCTGTCGCGAGCCGATGTCGGTCACGTGCGCGAGCCGGTCGCTCTCGTAGCCGAGCCAGCCCGGATAGAACGCGGTATCGGCCATGCCGACCGGCACGATGTCGAGCGCGATCACGCTTTCCGCGAACATGAAGTCGAGTGCGACCACGCGTTGCGGGCGTACCGGCATCGTCTTGCTCGCCTGCGACACGACCGGATTGCCGGCGAGCGAAGAGCGCCCCGGTTGCGAAGTCGTGCCGCGCGCATCCTCCGCGGCGGCGGCTGCGCCGTTCGGTGCGACGAACGCGCCGCAGCACGCAGCGCCGAGCGCGGCCAGCGCACCGAGCGCATGACGGCGGCCGGCATGCGTCACCGGATCGCGTCCTGCCCGGCCAGCGCCGCGTCGTCCATCGTCAGTAGCAGGGGGCAGCTTCCACACAGTTGCGTTTCTCCAGGAATTTCATAACGCAGGCAGCACACGCGGCGCGCGCGAAACGGC
This sequence comes from Burkholderia sp. IDO3, assembly GCF_003366075.1. NCBI lineage: Bacteria > Pseudomonadati > Pseudomonadota > Betaproteobacteria > Burkholderiales > Burkholderiaceae > Burkholderia > Burkholderia sp. IDO3. The sequence goes on along the minus strand of NZ_CP028963.1, from coordinate 1,820,224 downwards.
GTCGGCAGCAGCGACGAGCGCGGCACGGCATCGCGCACCGGCAGACGCAGCGGATTCGGCTCGCCGTGCACGCAGGCCGCGCCGAACAGCCAGTCCGCATCGCGCACCGGATCCGCGCTGCACGGCAGCGACCGGTACGTGTCGAGCAGATAGTCGAGCAGGTTGCCCGCGTTGCTCCACAGCACGCGCGGCGTGACGCGGCCCATCGCCGCGAGCAGGTCGATCACCGTGCCGAGGTGCGCGACGAGCCCCGCGTAACGCCGTGCGGGTTCGTCGCACGGCGCACCGAGCGCGTCCCGCGCGAAATACAATGCGGCCGGCATGCCGTCGTCGAGCGCGACGAACGTGCGCTCCGGCGCCATGTCGAGCGGCCGGCCGAGCGTCAGCGCGGCAACCACGCCGGCGGGCGCGGCACGCCCGAAGTAGTACTTGCTCCATTGCGACATCAGCGCACGCGCATGCTGCGCCGGGTCGCCGCCGTAGTGACGGACCATCGCGTCGAGCACCGCCTCGCGATGCTCGGGCAGCGCGACGACGGGCACGACGATGCGCCCCGGCGGCGCATGGGCGTCATCGGGCATCCCGAGCCACACGACGTCGAGATGCCCGGCAAACGCCGCGGGCGCGAACGCCGAGAACCGCGTGGCGCGCGCGCTGTCGAGCGCCGGCGTCACCGGCCCGCGCGCCGGGCGCGGCGCCCCTCGAGAATCAGCAGTCCGAGCAGATACGGTGCGCCGATCAGCGCGGTCAGCACGCCGGCCGGCACTTCGCGCGGCGCGACCACCGTGCGGGCCGCCAGATCGGCGAAGCCGAGAATCAGCGCGCCGCACGCCGCCGCGAGCCACAGGCGCGTGCGGTGCCGGCGTGCGCCGAGCATCGTCGCGACGTGCGGCGCCATCAGCCCGATGAAACCGACCGGACCGACCGCCGCGACGGCCGCACATGCGGCGAGCGTGGCGATCGTCAGCGCGAGCGGCCGCAGCGCGGCGACCGGCAGGCCGAGCGCGGCCGCCTGGTCGTCGCCGAGCGCGAGCATGTCGAGCGGCCGGGCGAGCCATGCGAAGACGGGCACCGCCAATACGCACCACGGCAGCAGCATCGACACCTCGCCCCAGCTGCGGCCATAGGTACCGCCGACGAGCCAGACGACGAAGCGCGCGGGCTGCACGCTTTGCTGCGTGATCAGCCACTGCGCGAGCGTGGTCCACAGCGCGCCGATCACGATGCCGGTCAGCGCGACGGCCAGCGGCGCATAACGATGCCGGTGATTCAGCGCGAGCGTGATCGCGAGCGACAAGCCGCCGCCGATCAGCGCGGCCGCGGCGAGCGTCACGTGCCCCATCAGCGGCCATGTCGACAACGCGACCAGCGTGACCAGCCCCGCGCCCTGCGTGACGCCGAGCACTTCGGGGCCGGCGAGCGGGTTGCGCACGACGCTCTGCATCGCGACGCCGCTCACGGCGAGCAGCGCACCCGCGAGAAGCGCGCACAGCAAGCGCGGCATGCGCAGGTCGATCATCATCCGCGCGACGGCATCGTGACCCGACAGCGCGGCGGACCAGCGCGCGGGCGACAGCCATTCGGGGCCGGCCGACACGCCGACGAACACCGCGAGCACGGCAAGCGCGACGAACAGCCCGGTGCGCAACGGCCAGCCGAGCCGTTCGAGCCGGCCCACCACGCGCGTCGAACCGCTGCCTGCCGCGCGTTCGCCCTCCGCGTGCAACACGCCCGACCACGCCGCGCCGCGCCGGATCATCGCGAGCATCAGCGGCGTGCCGACGAGCGCGATCGCGACGCCGGTCGACAGCGTCGCGTCGAGGCCCGATGCGAGCACCGCGCTGTCGGTGACGAGCACCAGCGCGCCACCTGCGAGCGCGGACAACGGCACCAGCACGCCGAGCCGTGCCGCACGCGCGCCGCGCACCTGGCGCAGCAGGTTCGGCGCCACGAGACCGACGTACGACAGCGGGCCCGCGATGCTGACGGCCACGCTCGTGAACGCGACCGCGACGATCGTCGCGGCGAGCCGTGTCGCGTCGACGCGCACGCCGGCCGCGGCCGCCGCATCGTCGCCGAGCGCGAGCGGATTCAGCGGCCGGATCACGAACGGCAGCGCGACCAGCGGCACGACGAGCCAGCGCGCGGCGAGCGCAAGCCCTGCCGCGCCCGGTTGATAAAGGCTGCCGTTGGTCCACAGCGCGGCGCCCGCGATGTTCTGCTCGAAAAACGCGAGCACGAGCGTCGACAGCGCGGCGAACAGCAGCATGCAGACGCTGCCGGCGAGCACGAGCCGCAGCGGCGTCGCGCGCCAGCCGCCGGCCGCGACGATCGCGCACGCGGCGGCGATCAGCCCGCAGACGAACAGCAGCGGCACCGATGCGACGCCCGCGAGCGCCGGGACCAGCATCGCCGCCAGCAGCCCGAGCTGCGCGCCGCCCGTCACGCCGAGCAGATCGGGCGACGCGAGCGGATTGCGCGTGAGCGACTGGAACAGCGCGCCGGCGACGCCGAGGCAGCCGCCCGCGACGAGCGCGGCCGCGACGCGCGGCAGATTGAGGTCGAACAGGAACACGTGGGCGAGCGCGGCGGCATCGCTGCCCGGCGCCGCGTTCCACCACGCGCGCAGGTCGGGGGCCACGCGCAGCACGGCCAGCACCGCGATCAGCGCGACGAGGCCGAGCGCGATCGCGCCGGCCCGACGGCCGGCGGCGGCGCCCTGCCCGCTCGCCGCAAGACGCTTGCGCATCGCGAACGTCGTCATGCCGCGACGTCCCGGTCGAGTGCGCCCGCCGCGTGCGACGCGCCCGACGCCGTCGGCCCGTAGGCCGGCACGCACATCGGCGCGCCCGTCTGCGGATGCGCGAGCTTCAGCATGTCGACGCCGAACGCGGCACGCAACCGCGCGGGATCGAGCATCGCGTCGGGCGTGCCTTGCGCGACGAGGCGGCCGGCGCGCATCAGCACGATGTCGTCGCTGTACGCGGCCGCCTGGTTCAGGTCGTGCAACACCCATACGATCGTCAGTCCGCGCGTGCGGTTCAGCGTGCGCAGCGCATCGAGGATGTCGAGCTGGTGATGGATGTCGAGATAGGTCGTCGGTTCGTCGAGCAGCACGATCGGCGCCTGCTGCGCGAGCGCCATCGCGATCCACGCGCGTTGCCGTTCGCCGCCCGACAGCGCGCCGACGTCGCGTTCCGCGTCGCCCGCGAGGCCGCTCGTGTCGAGCGCCTCGTCGATCGCCGCATGGTCGGCGCGCGACAGCCCGCGCAGGAAACCGCCGTACGCGTAGCGCCCGTAGGCGACGAGTTCGCGCACGGTGAGCCCCGACGGAATCTGGTTGAACTGCGCGAGCATCGTCAGCTCGCGCGCGAGCGCGCGACGGCGAAACGACGCGAGCGGCCGGCCGTTCACGTCGACCTGCCCGGCAAGCGCGGGCTGCAGGCCCGCGAGCGTGCGCAACAGCGTGCTCTTGCCGCAGCCGTTCGGCCCGCACAGCGCCGTTACGCGGCCGGCCGCGATCGACAGGTCCAGCCCGTCGATCACGACATGGTCGCGATAACCCACCGTCAGCCCGCGCGCGGCAAGCGCGGCGGTACTACGCGTCATCGGTCCTCCGTCTGGTCGCCGTGTAACTCTGCGCCATCGCGACGACCACCTTGCGCGGCCCTTCGAACGGGTCGCGCGCATGTGCGCTCAGCATGTTGTCGAGCATCAGCACGTCGCCCGTGCGCCACGGAAACACGATGCGCTGGCGATCGAGCACGCCGCGAATCTCCGCGAGCGCGTCGGCCTCGAGCGGCGCGCCGTCACCGTAGTACACGTTGCGCGGCACGTTTTCGAGCCCGACCGCGTCGACGAGCGCTTCCTGCATGTCGTCGTCGAGCGCGGACAGGTGAAACAGGTTCGCCTGGTTGAACCACACGCGATCGCCGGTGCGCGGATGGCGCGCGACGGCCTGACAGCGTTCGCGGGTGCGCAACAGCAGTTCGCCGTCGTCGTCGGTACGCCATGCGCATTCGATGCCGCGCGCCGCGCACATCCGTTCGACCTCGGCCGGTTCGCCGGTGCCGAACGATTGCTGCCACGGCAGGTCGAGCCCCTGGCCGAAGTTGCGCACGTACAGCAGCTCGCGCTGCTCGAAGCGCGCAACCAGCGCCGGATCGAGCGCGCGATAGACGGCACGGCTGTCCGCGATCGGCGTCGCGCCGCCCTTGGGCGCCGCCAGCGCGCAATGGAACCAGATCCGCAGCGGCCATTCGCGCGTGTACGACTGCTCGTTGTGCAGCGGAATCGCGCGGTGCGGCGGGTATTCGGTCGACGTGTAGACGGCGCCTTCGACCTGGCTGCGCGGCGTCGACGCGTATTCATAGCCGATCAGCGGATCGCCGAACGATGCCGCGAACCGCTGGAACGCGTCGATCGACGGCACGTGAAAGCCCGTGAACAGCACACCGCCCGCCCGTTCGAGCGTGTCGGCCGCGATGGCGTGCGCGAGCGGCGCGACTTCGTCGATCGACATGCCGTCGGCGCTGCGCGGCGACACGACGGTGGGCAGCCCCGGCTCGATACGCAGGTCGTCGAGCGTCGGCAACGAAAGCAGGGTCATGCAACGTCCTCTTCAGGTGGCGCGCCGGATCCCGGCGCAGCGGGTCACGACGCGCGCGATGCGCGCGCGCCGTCCATCGCGCGGCGCAGGCTCGCCGGGCGCATGTCGGTCCAGACGGTTTCGATGTGCGCGAGACACTCGGCTTTCGTGCCGCGCACGCCCACCTCGCGCCAGCCGGCCGGCACGGGCCGGAACGTCGGCCAGATCGAATACTGTTCTTCGTCGTTGATGACGACCGTGTGGATCAGGTCGTCGATGTCGGCGGAAGGCGTCGTGGCTTGCGTCATGATCGGAAAAAAGCGGAAGACGGTTGAAGGAGGCGAAGCGGCGAACCCGGCGAACTGTCGAATTGGCCGCTCCTGTGTTGAAGACGATTGGCCGGCGCGATTTTTTACCGCCGCCGCGCACGACCGCCGAGAAACACCGGACACGCGACGCCGCGATGGCACGCGTCGAGACATTCCGCGCAGTGCCGCTCCGCGTCGCGCACCATGAAATGCACGAGCGTCTGCGACACGTTCAGCGCGCGCGCCGCGGTCTGCAGCGTTTCCTCGCGCAGCCGCACCATCTCGAACGCCGCGCGGCTGCGCGCCGGCAGATCGTCGAGCGCGGCCCATACACGGCGCAGCGTGTCGCGCGTCAGCAGCGCGGCTTCGGGCGTCGGTTCCGGCGACGGCACGTCGAAGCCGTCGTCCTCTTCCGTGTGATAGACGTTCTCGAGGCTTTGCCGGCGGCACGCGTCGATCGACGCGTTGCGCACCATCCGCGTCACGTACGCGACCGGCTGGCGCACCGCATCCTGGTTCGGGAATTCGACGAGCTTCACGAACACGTCGTGCACGACGTCCTCGGCCCGGCTCGCGCAGCCGACGAAACCGCGCGCGACGTTGACCAGCATCGCCCGATGCGAAATCAGCACGTCGAGCAGCGCACCCTGCGCCTGCCGCTCCGCGGCCCGGTTCGCACGTGGCGCGGCGCGCGACGGCAGGTCCGGATAACTGCCGAGGAACGGGTTTGCCGTTGCCGCTGCCGGTCGTTCGAGCACTTCCGCCATTGCCATCGATCTGCTCCGTCAAATTCCGAGATAACGCAATTTAACGTAAACGCAAATCATTCTCAATCACATTCCCCTATTTCCCTGCCGTCAATCGGGATTTGTCTGATCAATTGGCGAAATCGTCGTCCGGGCGGATGTGTATCCGTCATCGATCGGCACGCGCGGAGAAGCTTTCCGACTGAAAGGCGTCGTGCGGCGCCCGTCAGGCATCGAACGTCCGCGCCGGACCTGCATCGCGCATGGCACGCGGCGAATTTCGCGCCCGCGCGGCCGTCTTGCGCGGCGCCGACACGATCTTTCAACCAGCCGACGAGGCGGGCTGCCTTGTCATGTACGGTAGCAACTTATTACGACGTGAAATTTTGGGGGCTCGTACGATCGGGTTGCCGTTTCCAAGGGAGAACAACATGAAGACCATCGTGTTATCCGCAGTCATGGTTGGCGCGCTGTCGAGCGTGATGCTGACCGGGTGTGTTGCGTACCCTGCCGGCCCGGCCGAAGTAACGATCGGCTGGCACGGCGATCGCTACTGGGACGGACACCGCTACTGGGAGCGCCGCGACTGGGAAGCGCAGCATCCCGGCGGGCGTGACAATCATCGCGACGACCATCGTGATGACCGTCGCGACGATCAGCGACCGCAGTGGTAATGCCTTTCCTTTCCCGTGATCCGATACTGAACGACAGGACCTCAACATGAAGACGCTACTCAAGACTCTGACCGCAGCCGCCGTTGCCGCAGCCGTGCTCGTGCCGGCCATCGCCGAAGCCCACCAGCACCGCGTGTGCCACTTCGAGCATCATCACAAGGTGTGCCGCTGGGTGCGTTGAGCATCGCGCGCAGCGCGTTCGCAGAAAAGCGCCGGCATGCCGGCGCTTTTTTCATGCTGACGAGCCGTGCATGCGGCGGCGCACGCGCCGCATGCGTCAGTAGATGAACAAGCGGATCGTCGCCGTGCCGTTGAACGGGCCGATCTTCGGCGGCCCGAACGCCTTCAGCACCGCGTCGAGCGTCACGCTCTGGTAGTTCACGCTGCCCGGCATCTGCGCGAGCACGAACTGCTGGTTGAACGGGATCGCCGTGCCGTTACGGTCCTCGATGCCGATCCCGAAATTGCTGTTCGAGTCCGGCACGAGCAGCCCGTTTCGCACGGTCTGCGACGTCTCGAAGTAGCCGTCCACGCGCAGCGCCACGTTGCATTGCTTGGTCAGCGCGAGATTGAACGACTTGCGCGGCACCGCGGGCGAGAAGCCGTTGCCGGTCGCCTGGACCTGGCCGAACTTCACGATGCCGGGTTCCGGCGTGACCTTCACGTCGACCAGGCAAGGCGTCGGTTTCAGGTTCCGCAGGCCGCTCAGCTTGTAGCGAAAGCTGGGATTGATGTAGTTCAGGCCGCCCTTGCCGTCGAACTGGAACACGGCGTAGATGTCGGACGGCGGCTGCACCCAGTTGCCGCGCTTGCGCACCACGACCTGGTACGTGATGCTCAGCGGGAACCGCGTGCACCGTCCCGCCTTGACGTCGGCGTCGCTCAGCGCGCACGGCTCCACGTACGTCGTCGTCTGTACGCCGTCGCCCGGCTGACTGCTGCGGCCGAAATAATCCTGGCCGAGATAGCGGATGCCGATCTCGAGCCCCCACGCGGCCGGATTCTGCTGTTCGGGGTTCGCGTAGAAATAGATCCACTCGCCGAACGTCTTCATGTCGCCGCCGAGATCCTTGTAGCAATATCCCGTCGTCGTGCGCGGCGGCGACACCCAGATCACGTAGCCGTCCGGGGCGTCGGTCGGATACGACGCGACGTTGCCGATGGCCTCGGTCAGCATCGTGCCCCCCTCGTTCGCAATGCAGCGCACCGCCCACGCCGGCTGGGCCAGCCCGATCAACAGCGCGAGCATGCCCCACCTGAGCCACGCGGGCAGCGTCCCCGCGACGGCGTTGCGTCGCGCGCCGCTCATTGCTTCACGCTCTTGCAGGCACCGGCCTCGCACGCATACTCGACCGCCACCTGGCCGCCGTAATCGTCGATATGCGTGACGAACAGCGTCGCCGGCGTCGCGGCCTTGAACGGCACGTCCGCCGTGCTCATCGGGTTCACCATGACCGGCTCGATCGGCACGCGCGTCTTCTGCGCGCCCGCGCTCACGTCGACCACCGTCACGTGATACGGCGTCGGGTTGTCGAACACGAGCCGGTGCGCGGCCGCATCGACGCGCAGCGTCATCGGCAGCGTCCAGTCCGCGTCGCGCGCGGGCTGCACGCCCTTCGGCCGGTAGAACAGCTTCATCTGCGTGTGCAGCGCGATCTGCAGCGTGTTCGGCGTATCGGTCTTCGGCGGCACTTCGCGGATGTTCAGGTAGAACACCGATTCGCGATCGGCCGGCAACGCGGCGCCGGGCAGCTTCGCGATGCGCAGCACGTTGCGCTCGTTCGCCTCGACGCGCTGCAGCGGCGGCACGACCATCAGCGGCGACGTGATCTTGTTGCCGTCGGCGTCCTCCAGCCACGACTGCACGAGATACGGATACGTCGTGCTCTTGTTGGTGATCGTGACGATCGCGGCCTGTTCGCCCTCGTTGAAGATCACGCGCGTGCGGTCCGGCACGATCGCCGCATGCGCGGCGCCGGCGAACAGCGTGGACACGACGGCGAGCGCGCTCGACGCGCGCCGCAGAAAGGAAAGGGAAAAAGCGTGGTTCATCGCAGGATCCGTGAATTCATCGTTCGTTCCGCGCGGCCGCTGCATGCGGCTCGCCGGGCGTCCGGCACGTGACCGGAATCGGCGTGCCTTCGAGTTGGAGCTGGTTCGGCAGCGTGTCGACCGTGCAGAGCGTGCGTTCGCCCGCCCGCACCGCGAGCACGGATTTCGGCTGCACCTGGGTCAGGAAAGCGGTGCCGCCCTCGCCCACGATGCCGAGCTCCTTGCCGTTCGCCGCGTCCTGCACCGATGCGCCGAACGGCAACGGCTTGCCAGGCGCATCGGTCAGCGTCAGGTACAGGTTGCTGCCGCGCGCGGCGGAAAACTTCGCGAAGCCGATCGCGCCGTCGGTCAGCACCATGCGCTGGATCGGGTTCGACACCTGCACCTCGAGCGGCAGCTTTTCGACGTTGACCGTCGCGTCGTACACGTTGTACGGCGAGATCCCGTCGAGCACCGCATAGCCGCGCGAATCGGTGTGCGTGAGCGTGCCGGACAGCGGCACGTCGGGCACGCCGTCGGTCGACACCAGCAGGCGCGTGTCGCCCGCGTTGCCGTTCGAGTGGGCGGACACGCCGTACTGCGTCGCGACGAGCGAGCCGTCGAGCTCGAGCGACGCGGCCGCATACGCGTTCGCGACCGTCGACGCCTGCGCGGTGAGCTGGTACGCCGACGTGCGCTGGCGGAAGCTCGCGTTCGCCGCGGCGCGGCCGTCGGTCGCCCCCGCGTTGACCTGGTACGTGCGGCCGTCCGGATCGTCGTAGATGTAGCCCGCGTTCACGCTCGTGCTGCCGCTGCCCGTCGTCAGGTTCGACGTGACGGTGTGGCGCCCGCCGATCGGCAGCGTCGCGGTGACCGAGAACTGGTTGCCGCTCGCGCCCGCGCTCTGCGTGCGAAATGCCGACACGCTGACGTTCAGGTGGCGCAGCGTGCCGATCGAGAACGCGCGCGTGAGCGTCAGGCCGACGCGTTGCTCCGACGCGCGCGTCCAGTAGGTCGTCTGGTCGTACGAAAAGTAGGTCGACGTGTCGCCGAAACGCTTCGACATCGTCGCCGAGTAGCGCTGCTTGCTGTTGGCCAGGCCGTACGCGGTCGGGTCGCCCGAGAATTGCGCGAAGTTCGTGTATTCGCGCTCGGAGAAGCGATAGCCGAAGAAGCGCACGTCGGCATCCAGCCCGTCGAAGTGCTTCGAATAGTTCACGCGGTACGAGTTGCCGTTGCGCGTCGCGCCGTTCCACCACAGGCGTGCGCGCGCATGCGTGACGTCGGCCGACACCGCACCGAACGCGCCGAAATCGCGGCCGACGCCGAGCGCGATCGACGTATAGCCCGACGCGGCGATGAAGCCGCCGTAGATGGTCACGTCGAACGGCAGCCCGTATGCGGCTTCGCCGAAACCGAAGAACGGCGTGATGCCGGCGCCGCCGAACTGGCGCGGCTTGCCGAGCGCGGCCTTGTAGCGGAGCTGGCCGGTGCGCGCGAGGAACGGCACGGCGGCCGTCGTCACCTGGAAGCGCTGTACGCTGCCGTCCTCTTCCTCGACCGCGACGTCGAGCGTGCCCTGCACGCTCGTGTTGACGTTCTGCAGTGCGAACGCGCCCGGCGACACGCGCGTCACGTACAGCACGCGGCCCGCCTGCGACACGGTCACGGTCGCATTGGTGCGCGCGACGCCCGAGATCAGCGGCGCATAGCCGCGCAGCGAAGGCGGCAGCATGCGATCGTCGCTGCGGATCGACGCGCCCGTCAGCGCGAACGTATCGAAGATGTCGGAGCTCAGGTAGTCGTCGCCGAACGTCACCGTCGACTGGATCGACGGCAGCGCGCGAAACGCATAGAGCCGGCTGAAGCGGAACGTGCGGTCCGCGTACGCCGCGCTGCCGACGTTCGACTGCGCCTGGTAGTCGCCGCGAAAGCGCCATGCATCCCAGTTCGCGCCGATCGTCCCGTAGGCCTGGATCGAATTCGTCTGCGTGCCGCTCGTCCCGAAATTGCGGTTCGTGTTCGCGATCACGCGATAGTCGAGCATCGCGCCCGGAATCCCTTCGGACCAGCGCTCCGGCGGCAGGTAGGTCGAATCGGTGAATTCGAGCGCGGCCTGCGGAATCGTGATCTTGAGCCGCCCGTCGCTTTTCAGGTAACGCACCGTCGCGCCTTCGATCGCGCCCAGATCGACACAGCGGCCGCCCTGGAAGCGCGGCAGATCCTTCGCGAGCGAGCGCTTCAGCCCGAACTGCGCGACAAGCGCCGGAGGCAGGCACGGCTTGCCCGCGCCAGAATCGTCGACGGCGACGAACTCGATCGCCTGCAGCCCGTAGAACAGGTCGTTGACCTGCACGTCCAGCATGTACTCGCCCGGCAGCGTGAAATCGGGCTGCGAGAACTGCGACAGGTCGACATTGTTCGAGCCGTCGATGTTCAGAAACGATGAATTGAATTCCGTCGCATGGCTCTGGCTGCCGACGACCAGCACGGAGACGCAAAGGAAGGAATGTCTGATTCGCACGCGGTGCTATCGGGAAGTCCGACGAAGAAAGGCGGGAGGGAAAGAAAGAAGGAGAAAGGGTGCGCGCACCCCTTCCCCGGTGCGGACGCTTATTGGTAGCGGACCGTGAAGTTCGCGACGCCGTCGGCGGTACCCGGCGTCACGCCGGCTGCCGTCGCTTCGTACATGGCCGCGAAGCGTGCGACGTTGGTGCCGTTCTGCAGGAGCGTCGGTGCCTTTTGCTCGGCGCCGTTGTCGAGGTATTCGCCCGATGCAGCCTGCAGGCGGATGCCGACGTTGGTGGCCGAACCGATCGTCGCGAGCAGCTTCGGCTGGCCCGAGCTCGACGTGCCCGTGAACGTGAAGTACGCGTTCTGCGCGATGCTGGTGTCGCAGTCGGTCAGCTGGATGTCGAAGGTGGTCGGCTTGGACTTGTCGCCGGCCTGCTTGAACACGTGCGTCGGCACCTTGCCGAGGTTCACGGTCTGGTTGTCCGAGCCCGAATCGATGCCGCATGCGCCCGCGACGATCTCGCCCGTGAAGTTGATCGTGCCGGTGCCGTCCGCGAAGGCCGACGTGGACAGGGCGGCGAGTGCGACAGCGGTCAGGAGGGATTTTTTCATCATGTTTTCCGTGTAGGTTGCGATGCGAATGGACGACGTGGCGGATACAAAAGGCAGCGTGTGGTTGGCTCCCGTCCGACACGAGGCGGCATTATCGAGATAACAATGAAAGAATTCTGTAAAGCATTGTTAAATTGAAAATGACATTGCCCGGTCTTCACTGTTTTGGATGAATTGCCTCCCTGCAATTTTCAATTTCGATATTTTCTTTTGCAGTCCTTTTTCATTTCCGTGAGTCGATTGAAAATCAAGGACTTTTCATGATCGAGGCCGCTCCTCGCCTGCCTTCCCTTGCGGGTATTGGCTTGACAGGATGCATTCACCCAAATGACAAAACCCTGTCCAATACCGCCACCGTTGTCGAGTCGCAACGAAAACATCCGGACATTCTCAAATGACAGGAAATTAATGATCGATTTACGTCAGCCCGAATCCGATACGCAAACGATTGCGAATCGATACAAACGTTTCACCGCGACACTTTGCCGCCATCATTATTTTCAATACGCAAATCAATCGAGTCGTCAATTCGGTTTCAAAAATCGTACGTAATGCCACGCGCCGCCGGGACAATCGGCGCATCGACACGGAGAAAGAGAAAGGAAGAAAGTCGGCGCGGATTCGTGCCGTGCGGCGACACGATCGGTCGCCGCGCCCCTGACGAGCCGAAGGCGACGCTTCAGGCCGATCACCGGAAGGAAGAATGGGGATGACGACGCACGGCTGCGCGCGTCGCCGCTTTCTGCCGATGCGTCGACAGAAGCAATGCCACGCCAACGAGGGCAGCGACGACGCGTCACCGCGCGTCGCCGCCCTGTCGCCGTGTACGGCTACGACATCACGCGGCAGACGCGTCGGCCGATGCCGGCGCCCACCCGCCGCCCAGCGCGCGATACAGCGCGATCGCGTTCGCGAGTCTGAGCGCCTTGAGTTGGATCAGCTCCTGTCCCGACTCGTACGTGCTGCGCTGCGCGTCGAGCAGTTCGAGATAGGTCGCCACACCGCCCGCATAGCGGCGCTCGGCGAGCTTCAGCCGCGCGCCGTCCGCCGCATGGACGTCCTGCTGCGCGTCCAGTTGCCGGTCGATCCAGCCGCGCGCGGCAAACGCGTCGGCCACTTCGCGGAATGCGGTCTGCACGATCTTCTCGTATTCCGCGACCGCGATGTGCTTGCGTGCGTTCGCGACGTCGAGATTCGCGCGATTGCGCCCGCCCGCGAAGAGCGGCAGCGTGATGCGCGGCGCGAAGGTCCACACGCTCGTGCCGCCCGCGAACAGGCCCGAGAACGCGTCGCTGACCGAGCCGTAGTCGGTCGTCAGCGCGATGCGCGGAAAGAACGCCGCGCGCGCCGCGCCGATCTGCGCGTTCGCGGCCTTGAGCCGCGCCTCGGCCTGCCGGATGTCCGGCCGCCGTTCGAGCAGCGCGCTCGGTGCGCCGGGCGCCACCGGCGCTATCGCGAGCGTGTCGAGCGCGGTGCCGTCGGCCGGCACGTTGCGGGCGAAGTCGCCCGCGAGCCATTGCAGCGCTCGCACGGCCTGCACGTGTTCGCGCGCCAGCGCGGCCTGCGACGCACGTGCGGAGGCGACGAGCATCTGCGCCGAACGCAGCTCGATCGCATCGCTCGTGCCGGCCGCGTAGCGACGTTGCGTGAGCGATGCGATGTGTTCCCGTGCGTCGAGCGTGCGCCGCGCCAGCGCCAGTTGCGCGTGCAACGAACGCTCCGACACGTACGCACCGGCGACTTCGGCAATCACGCCGATGCGCACCGTACGCTGCGCGTCGGCCGTCGCGAAATACTCGGCCAGCGCCGCATCGGAAAGACTGCGCACACGGCCGAACAGATCGAGTTCGTACGCGCTGACGCCGACGCCCGCACGATACAGCCCGCTTACCGCGCTCTCGCGCACGACCGGGTCGTACTGGCGCGTGCGCTCGTAGCCGAGATTCGCATCGACCGACGGCATCAGGTCCGCACGCTGCACGCCGTACAGCGCGCGCGCTTCGTCGAGCCGTGCGGCAGCGATCCGCAGATCGCGATTGTTCGCGAGCGCCGCGTCGATCCATGCCTGCAGCGCCGGATCGGTGAAGTACCCGCGCCAGTCGTCGAGCAGCGCGGCATCGGCCGACGTCGCGGCGGCTGCGGCGCCGTCGTCGACCGGCGCGTAGCTGCCCGGCACCGGCGCTGCCGGCCGCTCGTAACGCGGCGCGAGCGAGCAGCCCGCGAGCGCGAGCGCCGCGGCCAGCGCCAGTTGAACCTTCAGCGTCGCGCGTGCATTCCACGCAAACATCATTGCGAACCCTCCATCGTCGCCGGCTGCGCGCCGCCGCGTCGGCGCGGGCCGACGTCGAACAGGCGGCCGACGATCACGAAAAACAGCGGGACGAGAAACACCGCGAGCACCGTCGCCGTGATCACGCCGCCGAGCACGCCGGTGCCGATCGCCATCTGCGCGCCGGATGCGGCGCCCGACGCGAACGCGAGCGGCAGCACGCCGACCCCGAACGCGAGCGACGTCATCACGATCGGCCGCAGCCGCAGGCGTGCGGCCTCGAGCGCGGCGTCGACGAGTGGCATGCGCTGCGCGACCAGGTCCTTCGCGACTTCGACGATCAGGATCGCGTTCTTCGCGGACAACCCGATCGTCGCGATCAGCCCCACCTTGAAATAGATGTCGTTGGGCATCCCGCGCAGCGTGACGCCCAGCACCGCGCCGATCACGCCGAGCGGGACGACCAGCATCACCGCGAACGGGATCGACCAGCTCTCGTACAGCGCCGCGAGCGCGAGAAACACGACGAGCACCGACAGCGCGAACAGCATCGGCGCCTGCGCGCCCGACAGCCGCTCCTCGAACGACTGCCCCGACCACGCGTGGCCGACGCCGGCCGGCAGCTTCCCGGCGAGCCGCTCGATCGCGCTCATCGCTTCGCCGCTGCTGTGGCCCGGCGCGGCCGAGCCGTTGATCGTGAACGACGGATAGCCGTTGTAGCGCGTGAGCTGCGGCGGCCCGAGCGTCCAGTGCAAGGTCGTGAACGCGGCGAGCGGCACCATCTCGCCGCGCGCGTTGCGCACGCGCAGCTTCTTCACGTCGTCCGGATCGAGCCGGTGCCGCCCGTCGGCCTGCACGACCACGCGGCGCACCTGCGTGCCGTGCATGAAGTCGCCGATATAGTCGGAGCCGAACATCACCGCGAGCGTCGTGTTGATCTCGTCCATCGACACGCCGAGCGCCGACGCCTTCGCGCGATCGATGTCGAGCTTCAGTTGCGGCGCGTCCTGCGTGCCCGCGAACATCAGGTCGGTGAGCGCCGGATCCTTGCCGCCCGCCGCGAGCAGCTGCTCGCGCGCGGCGCTGAATGCCGCGTAGTCGAGCCCGCCGCGATTCTGCAGCCGGAAGTCGAAGCCGCTCGTCGAACCGAGATCGGGCAGCGCCGGCGAGTTCATCGCGAACACCGTCGTGTTCGGCGTATGCGCGAAGCGCTCGTTCACGCGCGCGACGATCGCCTGCACGTGATCGCGTTCGGCCTTGCGCGCCTGCCAGGGCTTCAGCGTGACGAAGATCATCCCGCCGTTCGGCCCCTCGCCGTACAGGTTGAAGCCGCCGAGCGCGAACGTGTAGGCGGCCGGCTCGTCGTGCCGGATGTACGCCTCGACCTCGCGCACGCTTTGCATCGTTTCCGCGAGCGGCGTGCCTTGCGGGCGGATCACCATCACCATGAAGTTGCCCTGGTCCTCGTCGGGCAGGAACGCGCTCGGCAGCTGCGTGAGCATCAGCGCCGCGGCCGCGGTCAGCGCGCCGTACACGACCAGCCAGCGCAGCGGCTGCTTCAGCATCGCGCCGACGCGCGTCGCATAACGCTGCGTCGAACGCGCGACGAAGCGGTTGAACCCGCCGAAGAAGCCGCGCTTCTCGTGATGGTCGCCGGACACGGGCTTGAGCAGCGTCGCGCACAACGCGGGTGTCAGCGACAGCGCGAGGAACGCGGAGAAGCCGATCGATACCGCGAGCGCGAGCGCGAACTGCCGATAGATGTTGCCGACCGCGCCGCCGAAGAACGCCATCGGCACGAACACCGAGGTCAGCACCACCGTGATGCCGACGATCGCGCCGCTGATCTGCCGCATCGCCTTCACGGTCGCGTCATAGGGGCCGAGCCCTTCCTCGACCATCAGCCGCTCGACGTTCTCGACGACGACGATCGCATCGTCGACGAGGATGCCGATCGCGAGCACCATCCCGAACATCGTCAGCACGTTGATCGAGAAGCCGGCCGTATACATCACGCCGAACGTGCCCGCGAGCGCGACCGGCACGACGAGCGTCGGGATCAGCGTCGCGCGCAGGTTCTGCATGAACAGGAACATCACGAGGAACACCAGCACGCCGGCCTCGATCAGCGTCGTGACGACCTTGTTCATCGACACGCGCACGAACGACGACGTCTCGTACGGGATCTGGTATTTCACGCCGGGCGGGAAATACGCGGACAGCTCGTCCATCGCCGCGCGCACGCGCCGCTCGGTCGCCACCGCGTTCGAGCCCGGCGCGAGCTTGATGCCCATGCCGGTCGCGACCTTGCCGTTCACGTACGACGGATAGTTGTAGTCGTTGCCGCCGAATTCGACGCGCGCGACGTCGCGCAGGTACAGCGCCGAGCCATCGGGTTGCGTGCGCAGTGCGATCGCGCCGAAATCGGCCGGCGTCTTCAGCGGCGCGTCGGCGAACACCGTCGCCGCGATCGGCGCGCTGTCCGGCACCGCGCTGCGGCCGATGTCGCCCACCGTCACGCGCGCGTTGTGCGCGCGCACGGCCGACGCGATGTCGGAGGCGGTGAGGTTGTGCCCGGCCATCTTCACCGGGTCGGGCCAGATCCGCATCGCATATTCGGCGCCCCAGAACTGCACCTTGCCGACGCCGTCGACGCGGCGCAGCGCCTGCACGACGTTCGCCGACGCGTATTCGCCGAGCTGCACGTCGGTCATGCGGCCGTCGTCCGACGTCAGCGACACGACGAGCTGGATGTTGTCGGCCGCCTTCTCGACCTGGATGCCGTCGCGGCGCACGGGTTCGGGCAAGCGCGCCTCGACCGTCTTCAGCCGGTTCTGCACTTCGACGGCCGCGAGATCGGCATTCACGCCCTGCTTGAAGGTCAGGGACAGCGACGCCATCCCCGCGCTGCTCGTCGCGGACGTATACAGCAGCCCCGGTGCGCCGTTCATCTCGCGCTCGATCAGCGCGGTCACCGATTCCTCGACGACCTGCGCGGACGCGCCCGGATACGTCGCATAGATGCTGACGACGGGCGGCGCGATGTCCGGATACTGCGCGACCGGCAGCGCGCGAATCGCGAACGCGCCGCCGAGCATGATGAAGAGAGCGATCACCCATGCGAACACGGGGCGATCGATGAAGAAACGTGCCATGTTGGTTTATCCGGACCGGTCAGGTTTGACGGGCGGCCGCCTGTGATGCGGCCTGCGTCGGCGATGCCTTTTCGACGGGCTTGACGGGCGTGCCGGGCGCGAATTGGGCGGCGTTGTCGACGATCACGCGCTCGCCGCCCGCGAGCCCGCGCGTGATGCGCCAGTCGCGGCCGCTCATCTGGTCGGCGACGACTTCGACGTCCTTCACGTTGCCGCCCGCATCGACCACGCGCACCGACGTGCGATCGGTCGTGCGCAGCAGCGCATCGCGCGGCACGCGAATCGCGCGCTGGTCGACGGCCGCATCCAGCGCGATCCGCACGTACGCACCGGGCAGCAGCTCGCGCTCGGGATTCGGGAACAGCGCGCGCATCGCGACCGTATCGGTGGTCGGATCGACCGCGAGATCGCTGAACAGCAGCTTGCCCTTCAGCGGATACGCCGTGCCGTCGGCGCGCAACAGCGTCACCGCGACGTCGTGCTGTGCGATGCCCGTCGCGCGTCCGCTTTTCACCGCGCGGCGCAACGCATCGACGTCGGCGGCCGGCTGCGAGAAGTTCACGTAGATCGGGTCGAGCTGCTCGACGGTCGTGAGCGGCGTCGCCTGATCCTGGCCGACGAGCGCGCCTTCGGTCACGAGTGCGCGGCGCGCACGGCCCGCGATCGGCGCCGTGACGGTCGCATAGTCGAGCTGCAGCTGCGCGCGGGCGAGCTCCGCCTTCGCGGACGCGACGTCGGCCTTCGCCTGCGTATCGCCGGCGACGGCCTCGGTGTGATCGCGCTCGCTGACCGCGCGGTCGCGCACCAGATCGTCGTAACGGCGGCGCTTGTCGCTTGCCGCCAGCGCGGCGGCCTGCGCTTTCGCGAGCGCGGCCTGCGCGGCGTCGCGCGCGGCTTTCAGCGGCGCGGGATCGATGCGGAACAGCACCGCGCCCTGCTTCACTTCCTGGCCTTCCTCGTAAGTACGCGCGGTGACGATGCCCGCGACCCGGGCGCGCACTTCCGCCTGCCGGTAGGCGTCGAGCCGGCCCGGCAACTCGACGGTCATCGGCACGGCCGTGGGACGGACGGTCACGACCGTCGCGCTCTGGATGGCCTCCGGCGCCTTGTCCTTTTCGCCCTTTCCGCAGCCGGCCACGACCAGCAGGGCCGCGAGCGCGAACGGCGCCAGCCGGGCGCGGCGCGACAACGAACGTTTGTTATTCATGTGTGATCTCGATCGTTCGCCGCCGATACAATGCGGCGGCTCAGGGTGGCCGATTATAATCAGTCATGACTGATTAAATATGTGCATGTGTCATCCGTCCGTCATACTGTCTCAATAAAACGACAGCAAACTGTAAGGAAATTCACGACATGGCCCGCAAGACCCGGGAAGAATCGCTCGCCATCAAGCACCGGATCCTCGACGCCGCCGAGCTCGTGCTGCTCGAGAAAGGCGTCGCGCAGACGGCGATGGCGGATCTCGCCGAGGCCGCCGGCATGTCGCGCGGCGCCGTCTACGGGCATTACCGCAACAAGATGGAAGTGTGTCTGGCGATGTGCGACCGCGCGTTCGCGCGCACGTCCGAAGGCTTCGACGCGGGCGACACCCTTCCCGCGTTCGGCACGCTGCGCCGCGCCGCGTCGCACTATCTGCAGCAATGCGGCGAGCCTGGCGCGATGCAGCGCGTGCTGGTGATCCTCTATACGAAGTGCGAACAGAGCGAGGAGAACGGCGCGCTGCAACGGCGCCGGATGCTGCTCGAGCTGCAGATGCTGCGCATCGCGAAGGCGCTGCTGCGCCGCGCGATCGCGGCCGGCGAACTCGCGGCCGAGCTCGACGTGCATCTCGCGGCCGTCTATCTCGTGTCGCTGCTCGAAGGCGTGTTCGCGTCGATGATCTGGACCAACCGGCTGCGCGGGAATCTGTGGAACGACGCCGAAGCGATGCTCGACGCCGGTTTCGATGCGGTCCGCACCTCCGCCGCGCTGCGCGGGCGCGCGCAAAAATTGCCAGATTGACGAAAAACGGCGCAACAAATGCCGATCACTCCCGATTTACCGCAGTGCGAAACGAATGAGCCGACCCTCTTTAAAATTTTTAACATTTTGCGGAACATCGGTAGACTGACGCGGTCATCTTTCTTTAGCGTCTTCGTGACAAGTCGGGTTCGACCCGGCAAACCCACGCCGCCGTTCGAAGCGGGCCTGCCCGCGAGTTGGGTCGAACGGAAACGACACAGGCCCTTCGGAGGGCCTGTTTTGTTGCACGCCCGTCGCCCCGCCCCGTCGTCGCCCGACGGATGTGCCGCCGACGGCTCCTGCCCACACCTCTTTGAACCGTTTTCCTGGATGTGGACACTTTTGGTCAAGCCTGCCGCAACTCCTGATGCTTTCGCGCCCGGCCGCGCGCAGCGCCTCGTGCGTGCGCTCGTGCCGGCCGCCGTGCTCGGCGCCCTCGCCGCCTTCGGTCTCGCCGCCGCACTGCCGGCCGTCTCGCAACTGCCGGGCGCCGTCGATTTCGGCACCGCCGCGCTGCCGCAGCGCGTGCTGTCCGACACGCCGTTTCCTACCGCGCAGCATTTCGTGACGAGCGAGCTCGCGCGCACGATCGGCGAGCGCAACGAACTCAATGGACGCAACGACCGGAATCCGCAACCGGGCCTGTTCGCCCCGCTCAGCGCGCACCGTAACGACATGCTCGGCTATGCGAGCCTGTTCCGGTTCGCGCCGCCCGAGCACCAGCACGGGATGCGTGCCGGCGACATCGAACTCACGCTGTCCGATACGCTGAATCGCCTGGACGTGCCGCCCGAAGTGCGTATCCAGCTTGGCGATATCGTCACCGGCAAGGTCGCGATGCGCGCGAGCGCGCAGCGCGGCGACTACTACCGCCTCGCGTACGACACGGACAACGGCACGCCGCACCTCACGGCACTCGAGCTGCGCGTCGCGGGCCGCACGTTCGGCGCGATCTGGTTCCGCGCGCCGGGCGCCGGGCACGGCGCGTACTACACGCTCGACGGCGCGCCGCTCGAAGCGGCCGCGTTCACGATGCCGGTCGCGTGGACGCGCATCAGCTCGTTCTTCGGCGAACGCATCCACCCGCTGTCGCAGGCGATGGCGTTCCATACCGGCGTCGATCTCGCCGCGCCGACCGGCACGCCCGTCAATGCGGCGGCCGACGGCGTCGTGTCGTTCGTCGGCACCGACCCGGGCGGCTACGGCCACTACGTGATCGTCGATCACGCCGACGGCTATTCGACGTACTACGCCCACCTGTCCGCGTACGCGCGCGGGCTGAAGACGGGCGAAACCGTGAAGCAGGGCCAGCGCATCGGTTCCGTCGGGATGACCGGCGCGGCCACCGGCCCGCACCTGCACTTCGAAGTGCGGATCGCGAACGACCCGGTCGATCCGCTCGTCACGCTTGCGAACGCGCAGACGGGGCTCTCCGACATGCAGCTCACCGCGTTCCGCCAGGAAGCGGCGCAATGGCGCGGCCGCCTCGCGTCGATCAATACGTCGCCGTTCGCGTTCGCACAGGGCGACGGCCCGCTGTGGGGCGACTTCGCAACCGGCCCGTCCACGCTGCGCGCGGTCTTCAATTCGAGCTACAGCGCATCCTGATGCGCCAATCCGCCTGTCGCCGCTCGCGCGGCGGCGGCGCGGCATGCCGCGGGTTATCCGCAGACCATCACACCGTCCATCACGCCCGGGAATCGGCCGCACGCATCGGCCATGCGTGCCCGAGTGCGGCGCGCCGTCACCTCGCCGATTCCGTGCGCCCGGTTGTCGCCTGCGCAATGCGTTCCGCGCGCGGACGACGCGTCAGCAGCCAGCGCGCGGCGCCGTCGAGCGACGTGCACAGCACCAGATAGATCGCCGCGACGAACAGGAAGATCGGCGCCGGATAGATCATCAGCCGGTTGTTCACCTGCGTCGCGACGAACGACAGTTCCGGCACGCCGACGATATACGCGAGCGACGTGTCCTTCACGAGCGCGACCCACTGGTTGACGAACGACGGCGTCATGATCCGGATCGCCTGCGGCAGCAGCACGTAGCGCACCGTCTGCCAGCGCGTGAGCCCGAGCGACAGCCCGGCCTGCCACTGCCCGTCGCCGGCCGCGACGATGCCCGCATGCACCGCGTGCGCGAGATACGCGCCGCCGATCAGGGCCAGCGCGCAGACGACCGTCGCGAGCCCCGGCACGTCCATGTGCAGCAGCATCGGCATCAGGAAGTACGTCCAGAAGATCAGCATCAGCACCGGAATCGCGCGAAAGAAGCCGATGAACGCGAGCAACAGCACGCGTGCCGGGCCGCGCGCGAGGGCCATGGCGACGCCGAGCGCCACACCGAGCACGGCCGACGCAAGCGCCGACGCGATCGCCAGCACGAGCGACAGCGCGGCACCGCCGAGCGGGCCGTCCGGGAACGCACCCACGAGCAGATACGGCAGGTTGGAGAGCAGCAGCGAGAAATCCATCGTCAGCGCCCTGCCCCGAGCCGGTCGCGCCATTGCGTGGCCGCGTATGCGCCGGCCTCGATCGCGGCGGCCGCGGCGACGTACAGCACGGTCGCGACGCCGAACGCGGCAAACGTCTTGAACGTTTCCGTCTCGACCTGCCGCGATGCGTACGACAGCTCGGCCACGCCGATCGCCATCGCGAGCGACGAATTCTTCACGAGATTCATGTATTGACCGAACAGCGGCGGCAGCGCGATGCGCACGGCCTGCGGCAGCACCACGTAGCGCAGCGACTGCATCGGCGTGAGACCCAGCGCCGCGGCCGCGTCGTGCTGCGCGCGGCGCACGCCGCGCAGGCCCGCTTCGCACTCTTCGGCGACGAACGCGGTCGTGTACGCGCTCAGCCCGATCCAGCCCGCGACGAATTCGAACGACGGCCACGCGAGCGTGAGCGGCCCCACGTTCACTTCATGGCGCGCGTTCAGCCACGCGGTCCACGTGTCGGGCAGCAGCGACGCGACGCCGAAATACCAGAACAGCAGTTGCACGAGCAGCGGCGTATTGCGGAACGCAACGACGTAACCGGTCGCCAGCATGCGCAGCGCGTTGCCGCGCGCATGCCGCATCACCGCGAGCAACAGCCCGCCGACGGTCGCGGCGATGGCCGACGCGGCCGAGAGACCGAGCGTCAGCAGAAAGCCCTGCCAGAGCCAGGACAGATATTTGGGAGCCAACCCGAGCATGCCGTGGTGCGCGCGCGAAACGCGCGATAAGAAGAGACGGATAAGAACGGAAAACGCCGCGAACCGCGCACGCCGGCCCGGCCGGCGGCGGAAACGCGGCGCGCGTCGCGCTCGGCTCAGGTCTTGTCGCCGATACGGAAGATGCGCGTGAGCGGCGTCTTCGTCGTCGGCCCGAACCACGCGTCGTAGATCTGCCCCGCGCGGCCGTTCGCCTCGAGCCCCTTGAGCGTGTCGTTCACGAAGCCGAGCAGGCGCGTCTCGCCCTTCGGCACGCCGACACCCATGTAGTCGTTCGAGATCGTGAACGCCGGGATCTCGTAGTTCTGCTTATCGGGCACGTTCGCAAGCAGGCCGATCAGCTTCGGCCCGTCCTGCGTGATCGCCTGCACGTTGCCGGCGCGCAGCGCGGCGAACGCGAACGGCGTGTCGTCATACGCGACGATCGTCGCCTTCGGGTATTTCTCGCGCAGCGTGATTTCGTTCGTCGTGCCCTTGTCCGCGCCGACGCGCAGGCCGTTCAGCTGGTCGGCCGATTTCAGCACGCCCTTCTTCGCGAGGAACTGCTGGCCCGACGAGAAATACGGAATGCTGAAGTCGACCTGCTTCGCGCGCTCGTCGGTGATCGTGAAGTTGGCGAGCACCAGATCGACCTTGCCGGAGGTCAGGAACGGAATGCGGTTCGCCGGGTTGGTCGGCTGAATCTGAAGCTTCACGCCGAGCTTGTCGGCCAGCGCCTTCGCATAGTCGACGTCGAGGCCGACGATGTGATTGCTCTTGCCGTCGACATAGCCGAACGGCGGATTGCTGTCGAACGTCGCGACGCGCAGCACGCCGGCCTTCTTGATGTCGTCGAGCCGGTCCGCATGCGCGACCGTGCCGGCCGTCACGAGTGCGGCGCCGACGAGCCACGTAGCGAGAGTGTGGATTTTCATGAGCACGACCTGATTTGTTATGAAGGCCGCCGCGGATCGCGCGGCGGCCGGTTCGAGGAACATCGCGACGCAGCGTGTTGTCGCGAAGCCGCTAACGTATCAGCGCGTGCGGCGAATCCGAACCAACAAATGGTGCTTTGCTCTGCGGCATTCGTGATGAGGCGCGCAGGTCGCGGGCACACGAATCCCGAGCACAAAAAAAGACGCCCGCTGCACGCAGCGGGCGAGAATCCCAGTCAAGGAGGTGTCACACGAACTACGGGTTCAGAATAAAAGCATCGCCCGCGGCCGACAACGAAGCGATTCCGATATCGATATCGCGGAGGCCGCGATGAGCTTGCACGCGTGCGTGCGATCCCGCGCCGGATGAAAAAACGGCGCGCCGCCTGCATGGCGGAGCGCCGTCGTATCAGGTGCTGCGTACGGCATGCTGCCGTGTTGCATGCCGCAGCGGACGACCCGGCCGCATCGGCCGGGCGGCCCGATCGATCACGGTTCGTGACGCAGATACCCTTCCTTGCTCGGATCGCGCATCCGCCACGACACGATCAGCGAGATCGCGCACAGCACCGTCACGTACCAGTAGAAGGTTTCCTCGCTGCCGATCGACTTGAACCACAGCGCGACGTACTCGGCCGAGCCGCCGAAGATCGCGTTCGCGACCGCATACGACAGGCCGACGCCCATCGCGCGCACTTCCGGCGGAAACATCTCGGCCTTGATCAGGCCGCTGATCGACGTGTAGAAGCTGACGATCGCCAGCGCGATCGTGATCAGCACGAACGCGGCCACCGGGCTCGTCACCGTCTTCAGCGTATGCATCAGCGGCACCGTGCCGATCACCGCGAACGCACCGAACAGGATCATCGACGTGCGGCGGCCGATCTTGTCGGACAGCGCGCCGAACACCGGCTGCATCAGCATGTAGACGAGCAGCGCGACGGTCATCACGTTGCTGGCCGTCTTCGCATGCATGCCGGCCGTGTTCACCAGGTACTTCTGCATGTACGTCGTGAACGTGTAGAAGATCAGCGAGCCGCCGGCCGTGAAGCCGACCACCGTGAAAAACGCGCCCTTGTGCTGCCACACGCCGCGAATCGTGCCGGCGTCCTTCTTGTCGCGCGACGCGCTCGTCGACGTTTCGTCGAGCGACTTGCGCAGGTACAGCGAGATCAGCGCGGCGGCCGCACCGCAGACGAACGGAATCCGCCAGCCCCACGCCTTCAGTTCGTCATGCGACAGCGTCTGCTGCAGGATCACGAGCACCAGCAGCGCGCACAGCTGGCCGCCGATCAGCGTCACGTACTGGAACGACGCGAAGAAGCCGCGCCGCCCCTTCAGCGCGACCTCGCTCATGTAGGTCGCGCTCGTGCCGTATTCGCCGCCCACCGACAGGCCCTGGAACAGCCGCGCGACCAGCAGCAGCGCCGGCGCCAGCGCGCCGATCTGCGCATAGGTCGGCAGCACCGCGATCACGAGCGAACCGCCGCACATCATCAGCACCGAGATCATCATCGCCGCGCGGCGCCCGTGCCGGTCGGCGATGCGGCCGAACAGCCAGCCGCCGATCGGACGCATCAGGAAGCCCGCCGCGAACACGCCGGCCGTGTTCAGCAACTGCGTCGTCGTATTGCCGCTCGGGAAGAATGCCGGTGCGAAATACAGCGCGCAGAACGAGTAGATATAGAAGTCGAACCACTCGACGAGGTTGCCCGATGAGGCGCCGACGATGGCGAACACGCGCCGCCGGGTGTCGTGCGCGGACAGCGCAGCTTGGTCGGTCTGGACGTCCATGGATGGGTCTGTTCCTTTTAGTACTTTCTGGGCGAGACGGCTGGGGGCCGCCGCGTGCGGTCGCACGTGGCACCGGTTCCGGCGCACGGCGCTACGGGATTTTAGCGAAATGTAAAGTAACAGGCTCTCCGGGTTCGTCCGGATGTAGAAAATTTTTCTCTCGTCGCGCGCTCGTCATATGAAAACGCCAGCCCTCAGGCTGGCGTTTCATGCAAACAATGTTCGATCGACGCTCAGACGTGCACCTCCGGCGGCACGTAGCGGCACTCGTAGCGCTTGCGCACGGTGCCGGCCTCGTCGACGCTTTCCAGGAACACGTCGAACTGCCAGAGCCGCGCCATGTGCTTGAGCACTTCGTCGCTGTCGTTCGACAGATGGCGGTTGTCGGTCATGAAGTGACGCAGCGTGAGACTGCGGTCGCCGCGCGTGTTCACCGCCCACACCTGGATGTTCGGTTCGCGATGATGGATGTCGTACTGCCGCGACAGTGCCTGCCGCACATACTGATAGCCGGATTCGTCGTGGATCGCCGACACCTCGAGCGAATCGCGCATGTCGTCGTCGAGCACCGAGAAGAGCCGCATCTCGCGAATCAGGTTCGGCGACAGATACTGCGCGATGAAGCTCTCGTCCTTGAAGTTGCGCATCGCGTAGTGCATCGCCGGCAGCCATGGTGTGCCCGCGATCTCCGGAAACCACTTGTAGTCCTCTTCCGTCGGCGACTCGCAGATCCGCCGGATGTCGCTCATCATCGAGAAGCCGAGCGCATACGGATTGATCCCGCTGTAGTACGGCTTCGTGACGGGCGGCTGGTAGACCACGTTGCTGTGCGAATGGAGGAACTCCATCATGAAGCCGTCTTCCAGCTTGCCCTGGTTGTACAGCGTGTTCAGCAGCGTGTAGTGCCAGAACGTCGCCCAGCCTTCGTTCATCACCTGCGTCTGCCGCTGCGGATAGAAGTACTGGCCGATCTTGCGCACGATGCGGATCACTTCCCGCTCCCACGGTTCGAGCAGCGGCGCGTTCTTCTCCGCGAAATACAGCAGGTTCTCCTGCGGCTCCGGCGGATAGCGCTCTTCCTGCTCCTCGGTCAGCTCGGGCTTCTTGCCCGGCAGCGTGCGCCACAGCTCGTTGACCTGCGACTGCAGATACGCCTCGCGTTCGCGCCGCAGCGCGGCTTCCTTCGACAGCGACGGTTTCTGCGGCCGCTTGTAGCGGTCGACGCCATAGTTCATCAGCGCATGGCATGAATCGAGCAGTTCCTCGACGCGATCGAGCCCGTAGCGCTCCTCGCATTCGGCGACGTAATTCTTCGCGTACACGAGATAGTCGATGATCGCGTGCGCGTCGGTCCACAGCCGGAACAGGTAGTTGCCCTTGAAGAACGAGTTGTGTCCGTACGCCGCGTGCGCGATGACGAGCGCCTGCATCGTCATCGTGTTTTCTTCCATCAGATACGCGATGCACGGATTCGAATTGATGACGATTTCGTACGCGAGGCCCATCTGGCCGCGGCGATAGCTCTTCTCGGTCGCGAGGAAGTGCTTGCCGAACGACCAGTGCCGGTAGTTGACCGGCATCCCGACCGACGCGTAGGCATCCATCATCTGCTCGGCGCTGATCAGTTCGAGCTGGATCGGATAGATGTCGAGCTCGTATTGCTCGGCGACCTGCGCGATGTGCGTGTCGTATTCCTCGAGCAGTTCGAACGTCCAGTCGGACGGGCACGGCAGCGGCTTGCGTTCGGCAACGTTCATACGCGCTTCCTTTTGCCCGGCTCCGGGCAAGTCGGCGGCCGGCGCCGACGCGTCGGTCCGGCCGCTTTGCTGCGATGCGGCAGGGCCGCCCGTGTCGTCGCCGGAAGGGCGCGGCGCATAGCCGCGCGACTCGTTGTGCAGGTGGCGGGTCGTCATGACATTTCCACCTGTTTTTCGAACAATTCGCGAAACACCGGGTAAATGTCGGCAGCCGATTCGACCTTTTTCATCGCGAGATGCGGTTGCGACAGCGCCAGTTGCGCGTACTCTAGCCACAGGTTCTGCTCTTCCGGTGCGACCTGGATATACGCGAAGTAGCGCGTCTTGGTGAGGATATCCTCTTCCAGCATTTTGCGACACTTCGGCGAATCGTCGGTCCAGTTGTCGCCGTCCGACGCCTGCGCACCGTAGATGTTCCACTCCGTCGGCGAATAGCGCTCGTTCATCACCTTGCGCATCAGCTCGAGCGCGCTCGACACCACCGTGCCGCCGCTTTCGGTCGAATGGAAGAAGGTGTCCTCGTCGACTTCCTCGGCACGCGTATGGTGGCGGATGAACACGACCTCGATGCGCTCGTAGTTGCGCTTCAGGAACAGGTACAGCAGGATGAAGAAGCGCTTCGCGAGATCCTTGCGCTGCTCGTCCATCGAACCCGATACGTCCATCAGGCAGAACATCACGGCCTGGCTCGACGGCTGCGGCTGCTTCACGCGATTGATGTAGCGCAGGTCGAACGGATCGATGAACGGAATTCGCCAGATGCGCCCTTTCAGGTGATGGATCTCGGCTTCGAGCGCGGCGATTTCCGTGCGACGGTCCTCGGTGTCGTTCTTCAGCGCCTCGAGCTGCGCCTCGAGTTCGCGCAGCTCGTTGACGAGCGGCGAGCCGAGCGCGATGCGCCGGCCGAGCGCGCTCCTGAGCGAACGCACGACGTCGATGTTGTTCGGCGTGCCTTCCGCCGACCAGCCCGCGCGCACGTTCTTCCAGCTCGGCACCGTCAACAGGTGCGTCTTCACGAGGCGCGGCAGTTCGAGATCGTCGAAGAAATACTGCATGAATTCGTCGCGGGACAGCTCGAACACGAAGTCGTCCTGACCTTCGCCCTCGTTGCTCGCCTGACTGCCGCCGCCGCCCGAGCCGCCTTGCGGGCGCGGAATCTTGTCGCCGCGGATGTAGTCCTCGTTGCCCGGGTGCACGTACTCGCGGCGCCCGCCCGGCCCGTGCCGGAAATTCGGCTCGGCGATGTCCTTGCGCGGGATCGTGATGCTCTGCGTGCTCTGGATATCCTTGATGCTACGGTCGCGCACCGCGTCGGACACGGCACGACGAATGTAGTTCTTGACGCGACGCAGAAAGCGTTCGCGATTGGCGATGCTCTTGTTCTTGCCGGCCAGCCTGCGGTCGATGATTTGATGAAGCACTCCCGGTCTCCCGCTCGAAAGTCGATCTGCCGGGGCACTCGCCGCGCATGCCGTCTGCCGTCATGCGGGCGGCGCCTCTGAAGGCGCCCGCGCGGACGAACCGCACGGGCGCGGTACCGCGCGCGTCATGACGACTTGCGCACGCGCAGGTACCAGTCGCAAAGCAGCCTCACCTGCTTCGGCGTATAGCCCTTCGCGACCATCCGGTTCACAAAGTCCTCATGCTTGCGCTGCTCCTCTGCCGACCCCTTCGCGTTGAACGAAATGACCGGCAACAGTTCCTCGGTATTCGAGAACATCTTCTTCTCGATCACGACACGCAACTTCTCGTAGCTCGTCCACACGGGGTTCTTGCCGGCGTTGGCCGCCCGTGCGCGCAACACGAAGTTCACGATCTCGTTGCGGTAATCCTTCGGATTGCTGATCCCGGCCGGCTTCTCGATCTTCTCCAGCTCCGCGTTCAGCGCGGCGCGGTCGAAGCTCTCGCCCGTGTCGTGATCGCGGAATTCCTGGTCCTGAATCCAGAAGTCCGCATACGTGACGTAGCGATCGAAGATGTTCTGCCCGTACTCCGAATACGATTCGAGGTAAGCCGTCTGGATCTCCTTGCCGATGAACTCCGCATAGCGCGACGCGAGCACGTCCTTCACGAACGACAGGTATTTCTGCTCCGTTTCCGGCGGGAACTGCTCGCGTTCGATCTGCTGTTCGAGCACGTACATCAGGTGCACCGGGTTGGCCGCGACCTCGCTCGAATCGAAGTTGAACACGCGCGACAGGATCTTGAACGCGAAGCGTGTCGACACGCCCGTCATCCCTTCGTCCACGCCCGCGTAGTCGCGGTACTCCTGGTACGACTTCGCTTTCGGATCGGTGTCCTTCAGGTTTTCGCCGTCGTACACCTGCATCTTCGAGAACAGGCTCGAATTCTCCGGTTCGTGCAGGCGCGACAGCACCGAGAACTGCGACATCATCTTCAGCGTGCCCGGCGCGCACACGGCCTCGGCCAGCGACGAATTGCGGATCAGCTTCTCGTAGATCTTCGTCTCTTCCGACACGCGCAGGCAGTACGGCACCTTCACGACGAAGATCCGGTCGAGCAGTGCCTCGTTGTTGCGGTTGTTGCGGAAGGCCTTCCATTCCGACTCGTTCGAGTGCGCGAGAATCACGCCGTCGAACGGAATCGCGCCGAAACCTTCGGTACCCTTGAAGTTGCCTTCCTGCGTGGCGGTCAGCAGCGGGTGCAGCACCTTGATCGGCGCCTTGAACATTTCGACGAATTCGAGCAAGCCCTGGTTCGCCAGGCACAGGCCGCCGGAGTAGCTGTATGCGTCGGCATCGTCCTGTGCGTACTGTTCGAGCTTGCGGATGTCGACCTTGCCGACGAGCGACGAGATGTCCTGATTGTTCTCGTCACCAGGCTCAGTCTTCGCGATGCCGACCTGCCGCAGGATCGACGGATAGCGGCGCACCACGCGGAACTGGCGGATGTCGCCGTTGTATTCATGCAGGCGCTTGACGGCCCACGGACTCAGGATGCTCTTCAGGTAGCGGCGCGGAATGCCGTATTGCTCTTCGAGGATCGGGCCGTCCTCGTCGTAGTCGAACAGCCCGAGCGGCGATTCGTTGACGGGCGAACCCTTCAGCGAATAGAACGGCACGCGCTCCATCAGTTGCTTCAGGCGCTCGGCGATCGACGACTTGCCGCCGCCCACCGGGCCGAGCAGGTAGAGGATCTGCTTCTTCTCTTCGAGCCCTTGCGCGGCGTGCCGGAAGTAAGCGACGACCTGCTCGATCACTTCCTCCATTCCGTAGAACTCACGGAACGCGGGATAGACCTTGATAACCTTGTTCGCAAAGATCCGCGACAGGCGCGGGTCGTTGCGGGTATCGATTTGTTCTGGTTCCCCGATTGCAGCCAGCATGCGTTCGCCGGCCGTGGCGTACGCTGACGGATCGTTCTTGCAGAGCGCGAGATACTCCTCCAGCGAGAGCTCTTCCTCTCGCGTTTTTTCGAAGCGGTTCGCGAAGCTGCTGTAAATATCCATGCTACCTCCCTCGCCTGAGTCTGAAGACGTGCTTGCCTTCGTATGACTGCGCAGAAGCAAGCGCGTTCGAATTCATCCTAAACCCTTTCTGTTTTTTTTTCACGAACTCTTCGTATGAAGTTCGTCATTCTCGACAACACCGGTTGGACAATGCATTTCCACGCTTTACAATCGATCTCCCGAGCCGCAGAAACTGCATCCGCGATGTCTCGTCGAGCATCGGAACGTCTCGTGCGTTGGACGCTTCGGTCGTCGTCGCTGCTCCTCCACTTCTTCGTTCACACACCCCTTCATCCCTATACGTTCGAGCGATCGTGCGCGACGACACGCCACGTGCGCCGTTACAAATTTTTTTCGCATTCTTCGGAGATACCCGTACGTAGCACGGATGCCAAAACACGACGCGCGACGATGCACGATCGTTCATGTGCGCTGTCACATTCTGTCGATCGCCGAAACGACGACGCCCGCATGCCGCGGGCGTCGTGCGCTACCAAATGGGGATAGATGCGCGATGCACGCGAATCAGAACGTCTCCCAGTCGTCGCCGCCGGCGGTGGCTGCGACCGGCGCGGGCGCCGTGGACGCGGCCACGGGTTGGCGAGCCGACGTAGCAATTGCCGTGCGCTTCGCCGGTGCATCGCGACCATCGCGTGCCGTCGCCGGTGCGGACGTCGCAGCCGACACGGCTGCCGGCGCGGCAGGCATCGCGCGCGGCGCTTGACGCGCGGCAGCGACAACCGCTGCCGGTCGTGCCGCTTCGTCGTCGATCCGGAACACCGAAACCGTCTGGCGCAGACGCGCGGCCTGTTCGTCGAGCGATTGCGCCGCCGCAGCGGCCTCCTCGACGAGCGCCGCGTTCTGTTGCGTCACCTCGTCCATCTGCGCGACCGCACGCGCGACCTGGTCGATGCCGCCGCTCTGCTCCTCGGATGCTGCCGCGATCTCGCCCATGATGTCCGTCACACGCTGCACTGCACCGATCACGTCGCTCATCGTGCGCCCCGCTTCGTCGACCAGCGTCGAACCGGTGCGGATGCGGTCCACCGATGCATCGATCAGCGCCTTGATCTCCTTGGCCGCGCTCGACGACCGCTGCGCGAGGCTGCGCACTTCGCCGGCGACCACCGCGAAACCGCGCCCTTCCTCGCCGGCGCGGGCGGCTTCGACGGCCGCGTTCAGCGCGAGAATGTTGGTCTGGAACGCGATCCCCTCGATGATCGCGATGATGTCCGCGATCTTCGCCGAGCTGTCGTTGATCTCGACCATCGTGCCGACCACCTGGCCGACGACGGTATTACCCTTGTTTGCAATTTCGGATGCGTTAGCGGCCAGCGAGCTTGCCTGCCGTGCATTGTCCGCGTTCTGCTTCACGGTGCCGGTCAGCTGCTCCATGCTCGATGCGGTTTCCTGCAACGCCGCGGCCTGCTCTTCCGTGCGCGACGACAGGTCGATGTTGCCGGCGGCAATCTGCCGCGCCGCGGTCGCGATCGACTCGCTGCCGCCGCGTACGGTGCGCACCGTATCGACGAGCGCGTGCTGCATCTTCGCGAGGCCGTCGAGCAGCTGGCCCATTTCGTCGCGCCGGCGCACGACGATCGCGCGTCGCAGGTCGCCCGCGGCGATCGCGTCGAACTGCGCGAGCGCGTCCGCGAGCGGACGGCCGATCGCGCGGCTGAGCGTCAGCCACGACAACACCGCGGCGCCGAAACCGGCGACGAGCACGACGATCGACAGCACGCGCAGCATCTCGTACACCGATTCCGCGTGATTGAAGCTCGCCTGCGCGTCGCGGAACTGGAAGCCGCGCAGCGCTTCGCTCGCGACCGCGAGCTCGTTGTAGCGCACCTGCAACTGTTTCGCGCCGTCGCCGATCCGGTCGTGCCGGTCCGAGCCGACGATGCCCGCGAACGCGTCGCACGCGCTCTGCAGCGCCTGTCGCTTGGCGGCAACGTCCTGCGCAAGCCCGTCCTCTTCCGGCCCGCGCGGCAGCGCGAGATATTTGCGCCACCATGCGTCGGACTGCGTGCGCATGCTGCGGCTGCGCTCGACCGCCGCCGCCGCGTCGGGCGTGCCGGCCAGCATCACCGCGCGGTCGAGCGCCAGCCGCTCGCGCGCCGCGTACATTTCCGCGACGGCAACATCCACCGCGCTCGGCATCTGGTTCGTGAAAATTTCGCGCGTCGAGTCGTTCGAGCGCGCCATCCCGTACAGGCCGAGCACGCCGACCACCCCCAGCAGCACGGCGAGAAACGCCATCGTCAAACCAATGCGCGCACGAATCGTCAGGTTTGTGAACACCATCATCCTTCCTGTTTTGCGTCGTCATGGACGGGCCGTGCCCGTTTTCGAAACAGTGTTTCGCCCGATGCATTTACGACCGCGCGCCGCCCAACTTGATGGTATTGACCGCTCTTTTTCACCAATCAGTTCATTAATTACAGATTGATGAATAATGGGGGCGAACCAATGCCGGTTCGCGAAAGCAGGAAGGCGATGGCAACGCGGCTTGCGCGACGACGCCAGAAAAGAAACGGCCGGCCGCCTGCTGCTGCAGGCGCCGGCCGCGATCGGGGCAATCCGGTTCTATTCGCCCAGTTCGGCGAGGGTAGGAATCGATGGCTGCGCACCCGCGCGGGTCACCGACAGCGCCGCCGCGCGCTGCGCGAAGCGAATCGCGGTATCGACGTCCTCGCCGGCCGCGAGCCGCGCGGCGAAACCGCCGATGAAGGTATCGCCGGCCGCGGTCGTGTCGACCGCTTGCACGACCGGCGCCGGGTAATGCCGCGCCGCGCCGTCGGCCGTCAGCGCCAGCACGCCGCGCGCGCCGAGCGTGATCAGCACGTTGCGCGCACCGGCCGCCTGCAGCGCGCGCGCCGCGGCTTGCGCGTCGTCCGGATCGCGCACCGGCAATCCGGTCAAGGCGGCGGCCTCGACTTCGTTCGGGATCAGGTAGTCGACGAGCGGCAGCCAGCCGTCCGGCAGCGGCGCGACGGCCGGGGCCGGATTGAGCACCACCGTGCGGCCGAGCCGCCGCCCGGCCGACAGCGCCGCGAATACGGCGTCCGGCGGCGTCTCGAGCTGGCAGATCAGCACGTCGGTCGCAGCCAGTGCGGCTTCGTGCCGTGCGACCGTATCGGGCGTGACTTCACCGTTGCCGCCCGCGACGATCACGATCGTATTCTGGCTCGCGTCGTCGACGACGATCAGCGCGACGCCGGTCGACGCCGTCGCACTGGTCCCGAGCCGCGTGCAGTCGATGCCCTCCGCTTCGAGGCCGGCCCGCAACGCCGTGCCGTGCGCATCCGCGCCGACGCAGCCGATCATCGCGATCGTTGCGCCGAGCCGCGCGGCCGCGACGGCCTGGTTGCCGCCCTTACCGCCCGCCGCCTGCGCATACGCATGACCGGCCAGCGTTTCGCCCGGCAGCGGCAGCCGCGGCGCGCGCACGACGAGATCCATGTTCAGGCTGCCGACCACCGTCACGCGGCCGGCCGCCGCCGCGCGCGCCGTCATGCGGGAGTGCCGGGCACGACCGGCTCGCGGTAGACCGACGTGGATTCGCGCAGCACGAGGCGCGGCGACACGACGCGACGACGGCTCGGCGCGGACGTCGAGCCGCCGCCGATCCGCTCGATCAGCGTCTGCGCGGCCATTTCGCCAAGCGCGCGCACCGACTGGCCGACCGTCGACAGCGCCGGATACGTGTAACGCGAGAATTCGATGTCGTCGAAGCCGATGATCGAGCAATCGTCCGGCACGCGCATGCCGCGCTCGGCCGCCGCGCGCAGCGCGCCGACGCCCATCAGGTCGTTGCCCGCGAAAATCGCGCTCGGATGCACCGACTCGAACAGCCGCGACGCCGCGTGATAGCCGCCGAGACACGAGAAATCGCTTTCCGCGATCGCGCCCGGCACGATGTCGATCCCGCGCTCGGCCATCGCGCGGATGAAGCCGTGCACGCGCATCGCGCTGACGGCCGTGTCCGTCGGCCCCGTGATGCAGCCGATCTTCGCGTGCCCGAGTTCGAGCAGGTGGCGCGTCGCCAGGTAGGCGCCGCGTTCGTGGTCGATCTGCACGAGATCGGCCGCGAGCCCCTCGATGTTGCGGTCGACGACGACGAGCGGCGCATGCGCGTCCGCGAGCGTCTGCGCCAGCACCGCGTCCTCGCCCGCCGACGCGACGATCAGCCCGTCGATGCGCTTTTCCTGCAGCACGCGCAGATAGTTGCGCTGCTTGACGGGATCGTCGTCCGAATTGCAGAAGAACACGCAATAGCCGTTGGCCGCGCACTGATCCTCGATGCCGCGCGCAAGCTCCGCAAAATACGGATTCGTGCTGTTCGGCACGACGAGGCCGATGGTCGCCGTCGAGCGCGCCTTCAGCGAGCGCGCCACCGCCGATGGCACGTAGTTCAGCTCGCGGATTGCGCCCTCGACCTTCGCACGCACATCCGCGGACACCGGCCGCGAATTGTTCACCACGTGCGAGACGGTCGTAAACGACACGCCCGCCATGGCCGCCACATCCTTGATCGTCGCCATTTCCCGTTTCTCTCTGGTCTGCCTTCTGTGTAGTTCTACCGCGCGCGCGTGCGCCGGCTGCGATACGTATCGAGCACGACCGCCACCACGATCACCGCCCCGGTGATGATGCGTTTGGTCGGCTCGTTCGCGCCGATCTGCGCCAGCCCGGCGGCCAGCACGGAGATGATCAACACGCCGAAAAACGTGCTGATCACCGAGCCGCGCCCGCCCATCAGGCTCGTGCCGCCGATCACGACGGCCGCGATCACCTGCAGCTCGAGGCCGACGCCCGCATTCGGGTCGGCGGCCTCGAGCCGCGAAATCTGGAACAGCGACGCGAGTCCCGCGAGCGCGCCCATCAATGCGAATACGAGGATTTTATACGGCCGCGGGTTAACCCCGGCAAGTCTTACCGCTTCCTCGTTCGTGCCGATCCCGACCAGGTAACGCCCGAACACCGTACGTGCAAGCACGAACTGTGCCGCGATCATCACCGCGACGGCGATCAGGAACGCCGGCGAGATGCCGAGCGCGATCGGATTCGACAGGAAATCGAACGCGTCGCCGATGTACGCGGTGCGCGAATTCGTCAGCTGGTATGCGACGCCGCGCGCCGCCTCCAGCACGCCGAGCGACACGATGAACGACGGAATCCGCCAGCCGACCGTGATCGCGCCCGTCAGCGCGCCGGTGACGGTCGCGATCACGATCCCGGCCAGCGCCGCCGGCAGCGGCCCCCATTGCCACTTCAATGCGGCCACGCTGACCATCGACGCGGCCAGCGCGAGCACCGAGCCGACCGACAGGTCGATCCCGGCGATGATCAGCACGAAGGTCATCCCGACCGACATCACGACGAGATCGGGAATCTGGTTCGCGATCGTACTGAACGTATCGTAGGTCAGGAAATGCGAGCTCAGCGTCGAGAACAGCGCGATCATCGCGGCGAGCGCGCCGGCGAGTCCGAGATAGTTCGACAAACCGAGCCGCGTGCCGGACAGCGCGCGGGCACGACGCCCCGTCACGGTCTGCCGGGCGCCTGCGTCGGTCGGGGATACGGGAGGCTGGGTCATTGATGTCGTCCTGTCGTCGAAGTGCCGCTCGGTGTGCCGGAAGCCGCGCGCGGCGCGGCCTGCGCATCCGGCTGCCGCGCGCCGTCCGGCAGCGCTTCGCGGCCGAAGCCGGCGAACGCCGCGGCCAGCAGCGCATCCTGGGTCCAGTTGCCGCGCTCGAACACGGCGGTCATGCGGCCGGCCGACATCACGCCGATCCGGTCGCAGATCAGCATCAGCTCGCGCAGGTCGCTCGAGACGACCACCAGCGCGCGGCCCTCGCGCGCGAGCGCGCCCATCAGCGTATAGATCTCGAATTTGGCGCCGACGTCGATGCCGCGCGTGGGTTCGTCGAACAGCAGCACGCCCATGTCGCGCGCGAGCCAGCGGCCGATCACGACTTTCTGCTGGTTGCCGCCCGACAGCTCGCCGACCGCCTGCGCGGCGCCGTGCGTGCGGATCCGCAGTGCGTCGATCTGCTGCTCGGCGAGCGCCGTCTCGCGCGCCG
The DNA here is from genome assembly GCF_003366075.1 of Burkholderia sp. IDO3. Classification (NCBI taxonomy): domain Bacteria; kingdom Pseudomonadati; phylum Pseudomonadota; class Betaproteobacteria; order Burkholderiales; family Burkholderiaceae; genus Burkholderia; species Burkholderia sp. IDO3. Next base: position 1,784,090 of record NZ_CP028963.1, on the reverse strand, counting down.
TATCGACGATGCCGCCGCGCGCGAGCCGGTCGAGCTGCCCCAGCGACACGTTCGACGTGACCGACTGCGACAGCAGCAATCCTTCGCCCTTGCGGTCCTCGGTGATCAGCGCGATGCCGTGCTTCACCGCGTCGACCGGCGAGCCGATGCGCGCGGGCTTCAGCGGATCGCCGACCGCGATCATCCCGGCGTCCGGCGTATCCGCGCCGTAGATCAGCCGCAGCAATTCGGTGCGCCCCGCGCCGATCAGCCCGGAGATCCCGAAGATTTCGCCCGAACGCACCTCGAGCGATACGTCCTGCACGGCCGTGCCGCGCGTCATGCCCGACACGACGAGTCGCGGCGCGCCGATATGGCGTGCGCCGAGATCGATGTGTTCGCCGATCTCGCGCCCGACCATCAGCGTGACGAGCCCGTCGGATGTCGTCGCGGCCATGTCGCCCACGTGCACGAGCCGACCGTCGCGCAACACCGCGACGCGCTCGGCCACGCGCGCGAGCTCCTCGAGGCGATGCGAGATGTAGACGATCGCCACGCCGCGCGCCTTGAGCCGGTCGATTTGCTCGAACAGCAGCTCGACCTCGCGCGCGGTCAGCATCGCGGTCGGCTCGTCGAGGATCAGCACGCGACAGTCGCCGATCAGGTTGCGCGCGATCTCGACCATCTGCTGGTGGCCGATGCCGAGCGCGCCCACCGGCGTATCGGGGTCGACCGCGTCGAGGCCGACCTGCGCCATCGCGGCGCGCGCGTCCTCGCGCAGCCGCGCGCGGTCGATGATGCCGAAGCGGCGCGGCAAACGGTTCAGGAACAGGTTTTCGGCGACCGTCAGCGTCGGCAGCAGGTTCAGCTCCTGCATCACCATGCGCACGCCGAGCGCCTCGGCCTGCGTGCGGCTCGCCGGCGCATAGGCCTGGCCGCCGAGCTGCATCGTGCCGGCCGTCGGATCGACGAGGCCGCCGATGATCTTCGACAGCGTGCTCTTGCCGGCGCCGTTCTCGCCCGTCAGCGCGAGCGCTTCGCCCGACGCGAGCGTCAGCGTGACGTCGGCGAGCACGGGTTCGGCGTAGGTTTTGCCCACACCGGAGACGGACAGCACGGGAACGGCTGAACGGGAGGGTTGGAAGGTCGGTTCCATCGCGATCCTGGTTGCGGCCGCGCGCACGCGGCGCGCGGGTATGACGCTCACAAGTGCATGTGCATGCAGTGGCCGTGATCGCGCTCACTCCGGATAACGGCCGCCGGCCCGGATTCTTGAGGGCGGCGGCCGCGACCGGCAGCGGCGTTACTTCGTCACGAGATCCACCGGCGTCTCGACCACGCCGGACAAGTCGGCCTGCTTGCGATGCTCGGCGATCGCCTTGAGCGCCGTATCGATGCCGAACACCGCCTGCTTCGCCGCATACTGGTCGGCGGTCGCGAGCACGCGGCCGTCCTTCAGCATCGGCTTGATCGCGTTGATGTTGTCGTAGCCGACCACGAACACCTTGCCCTGTTTGCCTGCCGCGCGCACGGCCGACACGGCGCCGATCGCCATGTTGTCGTTGCCGCACAGCAGCGCGCGCAGGTTCGGGTATTCGTTGAGCATCGCGGACGCAACCGCGTTGCCCTTGTCGATTTCCCATTCGCCCGACTGCACCGACACGACCTTCATCCCGCCCGCCTTCATCGCGTCCTGGAAGCCGGCCGTGCGCTGCTGCGCGTTGGTCGTCGTCGACACGCCCTCGACGATGCCGACCTGGTCGCCCGCCTTCAGCCGCTTCGCGAGGTAGTCGCCGATCTTGCGCGCGCCCTTGCGGTTGTCCGGGCCGACGAACGGCACGTTCAGGTTCTTCGACTTCAGCACGTCCGGATCGAGCCGGTTGTCGATGTTCACGACGATGATGCCCGCGTCGACCGCCTTCTTCACGACCGGCACGAGCGCCTTCGAATCGGCCGGCGCGAGCACGATCGCGTCGACCTTCGACACGATCATCTGCTCGACGATGCGGATCTGGTTCGCGGTGTCGGTCTCGTCCTTGATGCCGTTCGTGATCAGGTCGAACTGGCTGGCGTTGTGCTTCTGGTATTCCTTCGCGCCGTTTTCCATCGTGAGGAAGAACTCGTTGGCGAGCGACTTCATCACGAGCGCGACCTTCGGCTTGGCCGCAGACTGCGCGTGAACGGCCGGTGCGGCAGCGACCGCGACGGCGGCAAGCGCGGCGGTCAGGAAGCGACGGCGAAAGAGGACATTCATACACATCTCCTGGCGACTGGCCCGACGGGCCGGATGGTTGTTTGGCTGTTGTTTTAATGTGAGCAAACGTTTGCACCACACTTCCCGGACATTGGCCATCGATGCTGCTTGTCGGTACCACGGAATGGAAGCAAGGCAGACGGCCGACTGCCTGACGCGTGCTGTCATTGACGCGCCACCGCCGGCGGGACGCCGGCGGAGTGAGGGCTATGCTGTACCGTTTCGGTTCGGCGCGCAACCCGTCTGATCAATATTTAAGGGTTTATTCTGAGCGCCCCACGGGGTATGTCGCGGGGCGGCGGCAATGCATACGCCGGTTGCCGTGCGCCACGCCGCACCCTGCACGACAGGCGCAACCGATGGTTCGGCGCGCCCGTGCAATGCATCCGGCGAGCGCATGCCGCGCCGCCGAACGATCGCCCGCGCGATCAGACCGCTTCGCGCAGCAGTCCCGCGATTTCCGCTTCGTTCAGATGCGGCGCGAACATCTCGATCAGCCGGTACGCATACGCACGCAGGAACGCACCCTTGCGCAACCCGACGCGCGTCGTGCTCGCCTCGAACAGATGCTGCGTGTCGAGCGCGACGAGGCCCGTGTCGCGCTGCGGATCGAACGCCATGGCCGCGACGACGCCGATCCCCATCCCGAGCTCGACGTAGGTCTTGATCACGTCCGCGTCGATCGCGGTCAGCACCACATCCGGCACCGCGCCGGCCTGCGTGAACGCCTGGTCGATGTGCGAGCGGCCCGTGAAATCCTGGTCGTACGTGATGATCGGATACTCGGCGATTTCCTCGAGCGTCAGGTTCTCGCGGCCGACGAGCGGATGCCCCTTCGGCACGACGACCGTGTGGTGCCACGAATAGCACGGGAACGTGACGATGTCCGGATAGCGGTCGAGCGCCTCGGTCGAGATGCCGAGATCCGCTTCGCCGTTCAGGATCATCTGCGCGATCTGCTGCGGGCTGCCCTGGCGCAGCGCGAGATGCACCTTCGGGAATACGTCGGTGAACTGCCGGATCACCTTCGGCAATGCGTAGCGTGCCTGCGTGTGCGTCGTCGCGACGACGAGGTGGCCGCTGTCCTGATCCGCGAACTGACGCGCGACGCGGCGCAGGTTCTCGGCGTCGAGCAGCATCCGCTCGATCAGCTGGTGCACGGCCTTGCCGGGCTCCGTGAGCCCGGTGAGGCGCTTGCCGCGCCGAATGAAGATGTCGACGCCCAGTTCGTCCTCGAGATCCTTGATCTGCTTCGACACGCCCGACTGCGACGTATACAGCACGTTCGCGACTTCCGTCAGGTTCATGTTCTGACGCACGGCTTCGCGCACGAAACGCAATTGCTGAAAATTCATGGGTATGCCTCTTAGGCTGTCGTTGTTCGAATGTCGATTCGGAGCGGTGTCCGCTCTCTTCTCTTTACCGGGTTCGGGCGTCAGTGTGCGGGAAATACGCGCACCGCGCGCGGTACCGCCGTCGCGCCGTCGCCGACCTGCAACGCGAGCGCACGCCACGCGTCGCGATCGAGTTCGGCTTCGAGCGCGCCCCCCGCGCGCGCCTCGAGTTCGACCCGCACCGAGCCGCCGAGCGGGATCACGCGGCGCACGTCCACCGCGATGCCGTCGCGATGCCCGTCGCCGGCCGGCCAGAGCTGCAGGTCGTGCGGCCGCACGTAGGCGTTCGCGGGGCCCGCGAAATCCGCGTCGACCGCGATCGGCGCCGCCGCGCCTTCGGCGACGAAGCCGCTCCCGGCGACCGTGCCCGGCAGCCGGTTCGCCGCGCCGAGGAACTCGTAGACGAACGCGCTTTGCGGATGATCGTAGACGTCCTGCGGGCTGCCGACCTGCTCCACGTGACCGCGGTTCAGCACGACGATCCGGTCGGCCACTTCGAGCGCTTCCTCCTGGTCGTGCGTGACGAAGATCGTCGAGATGTGCAGGTCGTCGTGCAGGCGCCGCAGCCAGCTGCGCAATTCCTTGCGCACCTTCGCGTCGAGCGCGCCGAACGGCTCGTCGAGCAGCAGCACTTTCGGCTCGACCGCGAGCGCGCGCGCCAGCGCGATCCGCTGCCGCTGGCCGCCCGACAGTTCGGACGGATAGCGCTGCGCGAGCCAGTCGAGCTGCACGAGCTTCAGCAGTTCATGCACCTTGTCGCGGATCACGGCTTCCGACGGCCGCTCGCGACGCGGCTTCACGCGCAGCCCGAACGCGACGTTCTCGAATACCGTCATGTGGCGGAACAGCGCGTAGTGCTGGAACACGAAGCCGACCTGGCGATCGCGCGCGCCGACCGACGCGACGTCGAGCCCCTGCAGCACCACCTGGCCAGCGTCCGCGTGCTCGAGGCCCGCGATCACGCGCAGCAGCGTGGTCTTGCCGCAGCCGGACGGCCCGAGCAGGGCGACGAGCTCGCCCGGCGGAAAGTCGAGCGACACGTTGTCGAGTGCGGTGAAATCGCCGAAGCGCTTTTGAAGGTGACGGACGGTGATACCCATTCTGGTTGCCTCTTTACGATTTCGACGAAATGGCGGCGACGGGGCCGGCATGAGCGGGAACGTCATCGCGTGCGCTGGCCAGTTCGGCGGCGAGGTGACGTTCGGCGAGCAGTTTCAGCGCGAGCGTGACGAGCGCGAGCAGCGCCAGCACCGACGCCACCGCGAACGCCGCCGCGAAGTTGTATTCGTTGTACAGGATCTCGACATGCAGCGGCATCGTGTCGGTCACGCCGCGGATGTGGCCGGACACGACCGACACCGCGCCGAACTCGCCCATTGCGCGCGCGTTGCACAGGATCACGCCGTACAGCAGGCCCCACTTCACGTTCGGCAGCGTCACGCGGCGGAAGATCTGCCAGCCCGACGCACCGAGCACGCGCGCGGCCTCTTCCTCGTCGGTGCCCTGCGCCTGCATCAGCGGAATCAGCTCGCGCGCGACGAACGGGAACGTGACGAAGATCGTCGCGAGCACGATGCCCGGCACCGCGAAGATGATCTGTACGTCGTGATCCTGCAGCCACGGGCCGAGCCAGCCCTGCGCGCCGAACAGCAGCACGTACACGAGGCCCGAGATCACCGGCGACACCGAGAACGGCAGGTCGATCAGCGTGGTGAGCAGCGCCTTGCCGCGGAATTCGAATTTCGCGATCGCCCACGATGCGCACACGCCGAACACGAGGTTCAGCGGCACCGCGATCACCGCGACGGTCAGCGTCAGCTTGATCGCCGACCACGCATCCGGATCGGCGAGCGATTCGAAATAGAAGCCGACGCCCTTGCGCAGCGCCTCGAAGAACACCGCGGCGAGCGGCACGACGAGGAAGAACGCGAGGAACGCCAGCGCGACGCCGATCAGCAGCCAGCGCACGGCGCGCGACTCGCCGACGGGATCGAGCTGTTTCGCGGCGCGCGCGCGCGCGGTGGACGGATTGTTCAGCACGGCGGTGGACTCCTGGCTCATTGCTGGCCTCCTGCTGCGGCAACGGCGACGGTCGCCGGTGCGGGGCCGCTCGCCCCCTTGCTCGTCCTGCGCTGCAGATACCACTGCAGCGTGTTGATCAACAACAGCATCAGGAACGACACGACCAGCATCACGACCGCCAGCGCGGTGGCGCCCGCGTAGTCGTACTGCTCGAGCTTCGTGATGATGAGCAGCGACGTGATCTCGGATTTCATCGGCACGTTGCCGGCGATGAAGATCACCGATCCGTATTCGCCGAGCGCGCGCGCGAACGCGAGCGCGAAGCCGGTGAGCAGCGCGGGCAGCACGGCCGGCAGCACGACGCGACGGAACGTGAGCCAGCGCGATGCGCCGAGGCATGCGGCGGCCTCTTCCTGCTCGCGCTCGAAATCCTCGAGCACCGGCTGCACGGTGCGCACGACGAACGGCAGCCCGATGAAGGTCAGCGCGACCAGCACGCCGACCGGCGTGAACGCGATCTTGATGCCGAACGGCGCGAGATACTGGCCGACCCAGCCGTTGGTCGCATAGACGGCCGCGAGCGAGATGCCGGCGACCGACGTCGGCAGCGCGAACGGCAGGTCGACGATCGCGTCGACGAGGCGCTTGAACGGGAACGTGTAGCGCACCAGCACCCACGCGACGAGAAACCCGAACACGGCGTTGATCACGGCGCCGCCCAAGGCGGAGGTGAACGTCAGCCGGTACGACGCGAGCACGCGCGGCGACGTGACGGCGGTGACGAACTGGTCCCACGACAGCGTCGCGGTCTTCAGGAACGTGGCGGCGAGCGGGATCAGCACCACGAGGCTCAAATAGGCCACCGTGATGCCGAGCGTCACGCCGAAACCGGGCAGCGCGCTCGGCTTGCGAAAGGTGTACGTCGTCATCGGATGCTCTTGCTGGGTCGATGCTGCTCACGGGCCCGACGGCCTGCCGGCGCGGGGAGTCGCGCCGGCAGGCCGTCGGAGATGCGGCGCGCTGTCGTGGCGCGCCGCTGTCGTTATGGTTCGTTACGTGGCGTTACTGCGGCTTGTAGATCGAATCGAACACGCCGCCATCCGCGAAATGCGTCTTCTGCGCATTCGTCCAGCCGCCGAACGTGTCGTCGACCGTGTACAGCTTCAGCTTCGGGAACTGCTTGGTCAGCTCCGCCGGCACGCTCTTCGAGCGCGGACGGTAGTAGTTGCGTGCCGCGATCTCCTGGCCCTGCGGGCTGTACAGGAAGTTCAGGTAGGCCTCGGCCAGCTTGCGCGTGCCCTTCTTGTCGACCACCTTGTCCACCACCGCGACGGGCGGCTCGGCCAGGATGCTCACCGACGGCACGACGATCTCGAACTTGTCGGTGCCGAATTCCTTGATCGACAGGAACGCCTCGTTCTCCCACGCGATCAGCACGTCGCCGATCCCGCGCTGCACGAAGCTCGTCGTCGCGCCCCGCGCGCCCGAATCGAGCACGCCGGCGTTCTTGTACAGCTTCGTCACGAATTCCTTCGCCGTCTGCTCGTTGCCGCCCGGCTTGTGCACGGCATATGCCCACGCGGCGAGGTAGTTCCAGCGTGCGCCGCCCGACGTCTTCGGGTTCGGCGTGACGATCGAGATGCCCGGCTTGGTCAGGTCGTCCCAGTCCTTGATCCCCTTCGGATTGCCCTTGCGCACCAGGAACACGATCGTCGACGTGTACGGCGACGCGTTGTCCGGCAGGCGCTTTTGCCAGTCCTTGTTGATGAGTCCCTTGTTCGCGAGCGCGTCGATGTCGTACGCGAGCGCCAACGTGACGACGTCGGCCTGCAGGCCGTCGAGCACCGAGCGCGCCTGCGCGCCCGAGCCGCCGTGCGACTGCTTGAAGTTGACCGTCTCGCCCGTCTTCGCCTTCCACTCCTTGCCGAACGCCTGGTTGAAGTCCTGATACAGCTCGCGCGTCGGGTCGTACGACACGTTCAGGAACGTCGTATCGGCCTGGGCATGCGTCGCGACGCCCAGCGCCGCCGCCGCGCCCAGCGCGAGTGTTGCGATCAGGCGGCCCACTCCGCCCACCAGCCCCGTATTGCGCTTCGCCATCCTTGGTTCTCCAGTGTTGTCGGTATTGCGATGTCGAGCCAGTCTAGCGAACGGGTTACATGATTAAAAATAATCGTTCTTCATTTTTTAATACTCAAAAGTGCTAACGCATACTGGACGGACGGTTGCGGCAGACGAACCGGCGTCCGGGCGTCGCGACATCGCGCCGGAATCGGCGTGATCGCGTCGAACCTCAAGTAACACTTGAAATTCGCGAAGTACTGTATAAAAATACAGCTCACTGTCTATCCATACAGTTCAGCCATGACCAAACTCACTGCCCGTCAGCAGCAAGTGTTCGACTTGATCCGCCGCGCGATCGAGCGCTCCGGATTCCCGCCCACGCGCGCCGAGATCGCGGCCGAGCTGGGTTTCAGCTCGCCGAATGCGGCCGAGGAACACCTGCGTGCGCTGGCGCGCAAGGGCGTGATCGAGCTGGCCGCCGGCGCCTCGCGCGGCATCCGCCTGCTCGGCCTCGACGATTCCCCGCACCAGTTCACGCTGCCGCATGCCGGCCTGATGCAACTGTCGCTGCCGCTCGTCGGCCGCGTCGCGGCCGGTAGCCCGATCCTCGCGCAGGAACATATCTCGCAGCATTACGCGTGCGATCCCGCGCTGTTCACCAGCAAGCCGGACTACCTGCTGAAGGTGCGCGGCCTGTCGATGCGCGACGCCGGCATTCTCGACGGCGATTTGCTCGCGGTGCAGAAGCGCACCGAGGCGAAGGACGGCCAGATCATCGTTGCGCGTCTGGGCGACGACGTCACGGTCAAGCGTTTGATGCGCCGGCCCGGCGGCCTCGAGCTGATCGCGGAGAACCCGGATTACGAAAACATCTTCGTCAAGGCCGGCAGCGCGGAGTTTGCGCTGGAAGGCATCGCCGTCGGGCTGATCCGCTCGGGCGAACTCTGACAATCGGTCTCGCTGAGGAGAACATCATGGAACGCCTTGCCCGTCTGCTGCCTTTCCGTCAATTCGGTCGCCTGCGTCACCTGCGCGGCCGCACGCCTTGTGCGCCGCTGTCCGCTGCAGCGCCCGTGGCGAGCCAAGAAGTCGCAGTTGAACGGCAGGCGTCGCTGCTGCCGTCAGCGCTGCCCGCGTTCGCGCGGGTATCGCTGAACGCCGGCCTGAATCACGCCGAGCCGGCGCGCCGCGCACCCGTGCGCGTGTATCACGGCCGGTCGCGGCTGATCATGGTCGGCACGATCGACGCCGTGTGCCGGATGATCGATCGCTGCATCGCAGAGGAACGATCGGCCCAGCAAGGCGGTCTCTGATTGCGGAACCTGTCCGCACCGGAGGCATCGTGATTGAATCGTCGGGCCGCACGTCGCGGCTCAAACCCCTGCTGATCGTCGCGCTGGCCGTTGTCGTCATTGCGGCGATCGGCTACGCGTACGCATCGCCGTACGTCGCGCTCGGTCGCCTGAAATCGGCGATCGATGCGCGCGATGCGCAGGCGGTCAGTGAGTATGTCGATTTCCCGTCGCTGCGCATCAGCCTGAAGCAGCAGGTCACGGAAGAGTTGATGCGCCGGATCGACTCGGTCAAGAAGAACAATCCGTTCGCGGTGATCGGCGCATTGATCGGGTCGGCATTGATCGGCCCGCTGGTCGATGCGTATGCGACACCTGAAGGCGTGGCGGCGTTGATGAGCGGCATACCCCCGCGCGGCAATCCGGGCGAACGCCCGCCTGAATGGTCTGGTCCGCCTCCGGGCACGACTGCAGGTAATGAACCCGCCGCGCCGGCGAGCGCGCCCGCGTCCGGCAGCAACGCCGCTCCCCCCGCTGCACCAGCACCAGCACCGTCGCCCGCACCGGCCAGCGCGAGCGATACAGGCCATCCGCAGCAAACGCGCGCCGGCTACCGGAATATCGATGAATTTGTCGTGACCTATCAACGCAGCGGCGATGGCACGCGCTATGCGGCGATCTTTCACCGCTTCGGTCTGTTCTCGTGGAAGCTGTCCGCGATCGACCTGCACGCGTAATCGATCGCAATCGATGTGCATGCCGCCGATACGGCACAGCGCGTGACCGACGTGAATCGCAGGGCGAGTCAGCCGGTCACGCCGTCATTGCGTCACTTGCCATTCGTGGTCGCCGCTTCGCGCTCGCGCGCAATCTCGGCCTTTTGCTCTTCGGCCGACGAACACGCCACCAGAATGCTGCAGTTCACGCGATCGAGCAGTTGCGTGTTGCCCGACCCCATCCACCATCTCGACAACCCGCTGCGGCACCGGTGGCCGACAACGACGAGGTCCGCCTGCAATTCCGTTGCGAGATTCGCGATTTCGTCGATCGGATAACCGAACGCGAAATGGCCTTCGGCCTGAACGCCGCGCTCGCGCAGCCAGTTCACGCCTTCCTGCAGAATCTCGCGTGCCGTTTCCTCGAAACGGCCGCATGCGACGTCGGTCAGCAGACCCGCGCTCTGGGCGATGCTCGAGCGCATGTCGACGACCGACAGCAAATGCGTTTCCGCCTTCAGGTCCAGCGCGAGATTGGCGCCGCATCGCAATGCCTTGCGCCCTTCGAGCGTGCCGTCGTAGCACAGCAGAATCTTGTTGTAGCAAGCCATGAAGCCCCCCTATCGCGAATACGTACCGATGCATTCATCATGGTGCGCCGCAATTCCGGACGCAAGGGATGGAAAACGCTGATTCGCCCCGCATGGCGGGTCGGCGATGATGCAGCGCAAGATCCGTGCATGCAATCGCCGTGCCGCGCGCGGCATGCCCTGAAGAGACGCAGCCGATGCACTAGAATGGCCCGTTCGTGCCGCCGGCACGCGTTCGCTTCGGTCATGCTCGTGTGACACGCATTCGCCCGGTCCGTTCGCATGCCGGCCGCGCACCGGCCGGCAGCGACACGCACCGCAGCCGCTTACAACGACAAAATTGCCCATGTCCGTTGCACCGATCGATTTCCGGAACGTCGAAAAACGCTATGGCGACAAGCTCGTCGTCAACGACCTGTCCTTTCACGTCGAGGCTGGCGAATGCTACGGCCTGCTCGGGCCGAACGGCGCCGGCAAGACCACGACGCTGAAGATGCTGCTCGGCCTCGCCTATCCCGATGCAGGCACCATTTCGCTGTGCGGCGAACCGGTTCCGTCGCGGGCGCGGCATGCGCGCCACCGCGTCGGGGTCGTTCCGCAGTTCGACAATCTCGACCCCGACTTCACGGTTCGCGAAAACCTGCTCGTGTTCAGCCGCTATTTCGGGATGTCGGCACAGGCCGCGCGCGCGCTCGTACAGCCGCTGCTCGAATTCGCGAAGCTGGAAAACAAGGCCGATGCGAAGGTCGGCGAACTGTCGGGCGGGATGAAACGCCGCCTGACGCTCGCCCGCGCGCTCGTCAACGATCCCGACGTGCTGGTGCTCGACGAGCCGACCACCGGCCTCGATCCGCAGGCGCGGCACCTGATGTGGGAGCGGCTGCGCTCGCTGCTTGCGCGCGGCAAGACGATCCTGATCACCACGCACTTCATGGAGGAAGCCGAGCGCCTGTGCGACCGGCTGTGCGTGATCGAGGAAGGCCGCAAGATCGCCGAAGGCGCGCCGCACGTGCTGATCGAGTCGGAAATCGGCTGCGACGTGATCGAGATCTACGGGCCGGATCCGGTCGCGCTGCGCGACGAGCTGGCGCCGTTCGCGAAGCACACCGAGATCAGCGGCGAGACGCTGTTCTGCTACGTGACCGACCCGGAACCGCTCAGCGCGCGACTCAAGGGTCGCCCGGGGTTGCGCTATCTGCATCGTCCGGCCAATCTGGAAGACGTGTTCCTGCGGCTCACGGGCCGCGAAATGCAGGACTGATCGATCATGGACGTACGCAACTATTCCGCCGCCGCGCCGTCCGCACCACCGCGCGAGTCGCGCTTCGCGATCGCGCTGCCCGCGAACGCGACCAACTGGATCGCCGTGTGGCGGCGCAACTATCTCGTGTGGCGCAAGCTGGCGCTGGCGTCGATGTTCGGCAATCTCGCCGATCCGATGATCTACCTGTTCGGGCTGGGGTTCGGGCTCGGCCTGATGCTCGGCCATGTCGACGGCGTGTCGTATATCGCGTTCCTCGCGGCCGGCACGGTCGGGTCGAGCGTGATGATGTCGGCGAGCTTCGAGTCGATGTATTCGGGCTTCTCGCGGATGCACGTGCAGCGCACATGGGAAGCGATCATGCACACGCCGCTCGCGCTGGGCGACATCGTGCTCGGCGAAATCGTCTGGGGCGCGAGCAAGGCGATGCTGTCGGGCGTCGCGATCATGATCGTCGCGGGGCTGCTCGGTTATGCGCAGTTTCCGTCGATGCTCGCGGCGCTGCCCGTGATCGTGCTCGCCGGCCTCGCTTTCGCGAGCACCGCGATGATCGTCACGGCGCTCGCGCCGTCCTACGATTTCTTCATGTTCTATCAGACGCTCGTACTGACGCCGATGCTGCTGCTGTCGGGCGTGTTCTTCCCGATCACGCAGTTGCCGCCGGTCGCGCAGCACGCGGCGCATGCGCTGCCGCTCGCAAACGCGGTCGAGCTGATCCGGCCCGCGATGCTCGGCCGGCCGGCGACCGACATCGGCCTGCACGTCGCGGTGCTCGCCGGCTACGCGGTGGGCGGATTCGTGGTCTCCGCGTGGCTGTTCCGGCGGCGGATGATGCGCTGACGGCCGGCGCGCATGACGCCGGCTCGGTACGACGTGGCGACGACCTTACTCGTCGTCGTCGCTCCACGGAATTTCGACGTCGGTCAGGAATGCAACGGTCGCGAGCGGGCCGCCTTCCTGGCGACCGAGCTTGCCGTCCGCGCGATGCCATTCGACGCGAAACTGCGTGCCCGGATCGTCGGCAACCAGATAGACCGCGCGCAGCTCTTCCGTAAGCGGTCGGTAAAGGACGCCTCTCTCCTCCATCTGCGTCACACTCGGTTAAGATCGACTTGCCGTGAGCGGCGAGTTTGCTCAGCGGCAGATCGTCGCCTCTACCCAGCGGACTCTTCGCCCATGCCATCAACTGATTTCGAAGCACACCTCGTTGCCCTTGCGCGAGAGTCTTCATGGTTTTGGCCTGCACTGGTTGCAGTCCGGTCCCTGAATCTACCCTCCTGGTGCATTGGTGCTGGTGCCGTACGGAACCTCGTCTGGGACTCTTTGCATGGATTGGAGACATCGTCAGCATTGCGTGACGTCGATGTTGCGTACTTTGATGGCGCTGATCTTTCTGCAGAGCGCGACGCAACGTTTCAGTCTCATCTAAGCAGGATGCACCCCCAATTGCCATGGGAGGTCACCAATCAAGCCGCCGTTCATACCTGGTTCGAGGCGGCTTTTGGTTACGCCGTGCCACCATTGAAGTCGCTGGAGGCCGCCGTCGCGTCGTGGCCAGAGTATGCAACCGCAGTCGGGTAGACTCTACTTCCTGATGACACGATCAAGGTTCTTGCACCGTATGGGCTGGATGATTTGTTCGCCATGGTGGTTCGTCGGAATCCCGAGCGAGTCAGTGTCGCGACGTATCGGCAGCGGGTACAAGAGAAGCAGTATCGCAATCGCTGGCCTCGCGTGACCATCGTTCACTGCTAAGGGCTCGTACTCGGTGGCTCGCCAGTCGGTTGGTTATTGTATGGTGACGCCCAAGGCAGCAGGGCCGCGTAGCTGTCAGCGGTTGAAGCGTGCGGCAGATTAGCAAACAGCCAGACGAGATAGCGGTATGGGTCGATGCCATTCGCCTTGCAGGTCTCGACCAGTGAGTAGAGATTGGCGCTGGCCTGTGCGCCGGCTACCGTATCGGAGAACAGCCAGCCCTTGCGTCCGACGACGAACGGTCGGATCGCGTTCTCGCACAGGTTGTTCGAGATCGGCCAGGTACCGTTTTCGACGTAGCGAACCAGTTTGGGCCACTGTCCGCTTAGATACTGCAATGCCTTGCCGAGCAGACTCGACGGCACGACGCCCGGTAGATGCTCGACCAGCATGCGCTCGATGATGCCGAGCACGCGGGTGCTGTATCGCGCACGCAGTCGCCGCCGACATTCGGGTTTCCACTTCGCGCTGCGCGCCTCGGCCGCGAACAGCTTGCCGATCAGCACGACGAAGCGCGTGGCCAGCAGATCCGGCGAGCGTGCAGCCTTCGGCACCGACTCCTCGGCCTTGATGAAGCCGCGGCGCACGTGTGCCCAGCATCCGAGATGCACGAGCTGGTGATCGTGGGCGATTCCGTTGTAGAGCTCGTACCCATCAGTCATCAGCACGGTGCCAGGGTGCACGCCAGCATAGAGCTTCTGCGCGTGCTGGGCGCCGCGCCCCGGCGAGTACGAGAACATCCGTACTGGCGGCCCCGAGCCGTTGACCTGCGCCCACAGGTAACTCTTCGCCTGCGGCCTGCGTCCTGGCTCCTTCAGCACTTGGAACGTTGTCTCGTCGCCGTAGATCAGGTCCGATTCGAGCAGCGCGTCGCGCATCAGGTTGATCACCGGCTGCGTGGCCAGTCCCACCCGCACCACGCTGGCGGCCAGCGTGTTCGACGAGATGTCGCCGCCGAAGCGACGCAGCAGCGAGGTTTGGCGATACAGTGGCATACCATACTGGTACTTGCCAGTGATGATCCACGCTAGCGCGGATTCCGTGAGCAACCCGCGCGGGATGATACGCGCTGGCGCCGGCGTGACCTTGATGCCGAGATCACAGCACGGGCACGCGTACTTGACACGCTGGTGCTGAACGACGCGGACCTGCTCGGGGATCACGTCAAGCTGTTCGCTCGTCTCGACGCCGATCTCCACGAGGGCATAGCCGTCGTGCGCGCAGAATCGTTCAGACTCGGGTAGTTCGTGCCGCACGACCTCGCGCGGCAAGTTCGGATCGAGTGGTTTGCGTCCGCGCTTGCCTCGCGTGTGGGCGGCGACAGACGTGCCGGGCGCGTCCTCGCGCGCGGGCGCATTGGTAGTGGTGGCCAATGCTTCAGCTTCGTTGAACAAGCCGAGTTGGTCGGCATGGCGCGCCTCGCTAGAGGCGCCGAACAGTTCGTGCTTGTAGGCCCGCAGCTTCTCTTCGGCCAGATCGCGCTGGGCCGTCACGAGTCGAAGCTCACCACGCAGCGCATCGCGTTCGGCGCTCGCGGCAATCAGCGCTTCGTACTCCTCCGCGCTCAACATGACGGGTCTATTCGGCATGGCCGATTAGACCATGCCACCTGCGTGGTGTTCAGCTCATCCGCGCGTAATATCGCTGGGGATGCTTCTGGATCACGGCCAGGTCAATGCCGTCGAGCAGCCAGTGCAACTGTTCGGCGCTGAGCGTGATTGTGTCTCCTCCGTTCGGCCAGATGAAGCGGTCGGCTTCGAGTCGTTTGAGCAGCAACCAGAAGCCGTTGCCACCCCAGCCAAGGATCTTGATGCGATCACGACGGCGATTGCCGAACACGAACAGCGCCGAGGTCATCGGGTTCAGACGCATCGCCTGTTCGACCAGAATCGACAGTCCGTTGATGCCCATTCGGAAGTCGACCGGGTCGCGATGCAGGTAGACCTTCAGCCCTTCGTCGAACCGGAACAAGGCAGCCTCCCCAGCATCTGGATCACCGTGGCCAGTTCATCGACGCCCGCCTCGCCAAGATCGAATTCGACACCATTGGACAGGCGCACATGCAAGGAGAGCGCCATCGATTTCTCCAAAGGTGGTGGATCAGGCGGGAGTGCTGGCGGCAATGCGGAAATCGACGCGATTGGCACGAATGCTGGTGATGTATTGGGAATATCGATTGTGACGCCGTCGGAAATTGCAGGCGACCGAGCTACCCGATCGTGCTCGATCTGGGCCTGTATCTTTTGATGGCGGGCGACCCAGCTGCGCAGCAGATTTGGATTTAGATCGTGCTCCATTGCCGTTCGCGCTATCGACACACCAGGCTGCAGACAAAGTTGCACCAACTCGTCGCGGGCAGCATCGTCGTATTCTCGACGGCCATCTCGTTTTCGGCCAACAACCAGTCGGCTACGCAAGTCTTGTTTTTCACTCATACACTCTGATGCCAGCTGTCCACGTGGACACGTAGCATCAGAGTGCAGCGATTTCTACACAAGGGCGTCGTTATTCGATCGCTTACGCTCTTCCGCGTCGGCTTCGTCGACCGGACCGTCGAACGACACCAGCATCTTCTGCGGCCACAGGCCGTTGGCCGGATCGTAAATGCGGTCGCCCTGCGGAATGTCGATGCTCGCCTCGACGCCGATCGTGGCAGAGGCTTCGATGATCATCGTGCCGAGCGCGTTCAGCACGGCAGTCGCCCGCGCGGAATTGGCCTGGCGGATCGCGAGATCGCCGCGCGTCAGCGCCTTTTCGAGTCGAGGATGAATCTTCGGTTGGGTCATGCGTTTTCCTGTTTGCTTCTTGTAAAGGGCGCCGCACGCATGAAGCGGCGACGCCGGATGAATACGACCGGTGCGTGACGGGCGCGGCCTGCGCGTCCGGCGGTGCGCAATCACACGCGCCCTTCGGTGCCGGCAGCCGGGCATCTCGCCCGCAGCCGCCTACGCAAGCCGGCTGGCCGGGGTGACGCGCCGGATGACCGGCCCGTCCGCGCGCCCGTCAGAACCCGAACGCGATCGCGAGCAGCCCGCTCGCGATCCCGAACACGATGACGAGGCCCGTGACGATCGCCAGCATGTAAGGCTTGAACGAACGCGCGAGCATCGCGAGCGACGGCACGCTGATCGGCGGGAGCGTCATCAGCAGCGCGGCGGCCGGGCCGACGCCCATGCCGAGCGACAGCATCGCCTGGATGATCGGCACCTCGCCGGCCGTCGGAATCACGAACAACGTGCCCGCCACCGCGAACGCGACGATCCAGCCGAGATGGTTGCCGATGTCCGGGCCGATATGCGGGAACAGCCACGCGCGCGCCGCGCCGAGCAGCAGCACGAGCACGATGTATTCGGGGATGAGCCGCACGGCCATGCGCGCGAGCAGCTTCATCCAGCGCACGAACGGATTGCCCGCCGCGGCCTGCTCGGCCACCAGCGCAGCCAGCTGCGCGTCGTCGATGCTGCGGTCTTCCGGACGTGCGATCCGGTTCAGCAGGTAGCCGATCCCGAACACCATCGCGACACCGAGCACCAGCCGCAGCGCGCTCCAGTGCCAGCCGAGCACGAAACCCATGAACACCAGCGCAGCCGGATTCAGCACCGTGTTGCCGAGCCAGAACGCGACCGCGCCGCCCGGCGACGCGTGCCGCGCGCGCAGGCCCGCGACGACCGGCGCCGCGCAGCACGTGCACATCATGCCGGGCAGCGACAGCAGGCCGCCTGCGGCAACGCTGCCGAAGCCGGTGCGGCCGAGCACGCGCGCGACCCAGTGCGCGGGCAGCAGCGCCTGCACGGCCGAACCGAGCAACAGGCCGAGCACCATCGCTTGCCAGATCGCCTTGCCGTACGCCCATGCATAGTCGAGCGCCGCCTTCAGCGACGGCTCGGGCGCCGTTGCCGACGTGCCCATCAGGATCGACTGGCCGATCGAATGATGCTCGGCGGCGACGAACGCCTTGTTGTAGTACGGAAACCATTTCACGTAGAACAGCCCCGCGATCGCGATCAGCAGGAAGGTCATCCAGCCGAGCGCCGGACTGGGTTGGGTGCGTGTGGTCGTCATCGTGTGGTAATCGATTGGTCTTGATCGGTTGTGGATGCCACGCCTGCCGCCAACGCGGCCGACGCAGGCAGACCCGCTTGCGCGAGCCGGCCCAGCAGCGCGCGCGCCTGGTCGCGCACGTCGGCCGCGTTCGGCTGGAACGTGAACGTCAGCGCCCGGTTTGGCTTGTTGTACGTTGCACGGTAGGTGCGCGCATAGGCGGGATCGTAATGCTTGTCGATCAGTTCGGTGAACAGGTCGGCACGCGCGTCGGCATCGATCAGCGCATTCCAGTGCGCCACCTGGTCACGGCTGTGCAGGCCGATCAGCCGATCGAGCTGCGCCTTGAACGCGGCCGGTGCGTCGAACAGATGGGCGTAATCCTCGAGCAGGAACGCGATGCGCTCGTCGTGTGCCGCGTCGACCTGCACCCACGGCCCGGCGTGAAACGCGTCGATCAGCGCGATCGGCAGATGCACGAGCCCGATCCGGCGGCTTTCCGACTCGACGAACACCGGCCATTCGGGGTCGAAATGCCCGAGCGCCTCGACGAGCCCCGAATCGAACCCCTTCTGCGACGGCTGCGGTTTGCCCGGCAGCGCGCCGAGCAGCGAGCCGCGATGACATGCGAGCGCTTCGAGATCGAGCGTTTGCGCGCCCGCATCGCGCAGCGCGTTCAGCAGCCGCGTCTTGCCGCAGCCCGTATGGCCGACGAGCGCGATGTAGCGAAACCGCGTCGGCAGCGTGTCGAGCGTCGCGCACACCGAGTGGCGGTATGTCTTGTAGCCGCCGTCGAGCTGGCGCGCCTGCCAGCCGATCAGGTTGAACCAGGTCGTCATCGAACCCGAGCGCTTGCCGCCGCGCCAGCAGTAGATCAGCGGCCGCCAGTTGCGCGGCCGGTCGGCGAACGTGGTGTCGAGGTGACGCGCGATGTTGCGTGCGACCATCGCCGCACCGACGCGCGTCGCTTCGTACGGCGATACCTGCCGGTACATCGTACCGACGATCACGCGCTCCTCGTTGCTGAGCACGGGCGCGTTCAGCGCGCCGGGAATATGGTCCTCGGCGAACTCGAGCGGCGTACGCACGTCGATGATCTCGTCGAACTCGCCGGCGCGATCGAGGGTGACAATCAGGTTCTTCAATTTGGCGTCGAACAGGGGCGATGCGGCTCGGCGAGCCGCACGGACACGGAAGGCGGATTCGCGATTATCTCACGCCCGGGCGTCCCGGGCCGCGCGCGGCAACCGGCGGCGCCGATGCGGCGCTCATCACGTCGACCAGATGGTCGCGAAACGCGCGCACGGATGCGGGCAGATCGCGCCCCGCCATGGTCTGCACCTGGATGCTGCGCTCGCGCAGTTGCGGGTTCGAAAGAGGCACGATAACGAAGCCGTCCGCGTCGAAACGGTCCCGCACCGACAGCAGGCCCGTGAACATCACGGCCCCGGTGCGCTGCACGTAGCGATACATCACCGCGGTGTTGTTGCTGGTCAGTTCGGGCTCGAGCATCAACCCGTCGAGCACGCACGCGATGTCGATCAGCTGGCGCACCGTCGTGCCGGCCTCGGGCAGCACGTGCGGGTGCCGCGCGACATCGGCGAGCGACACCGACTCGCGCGCCGCGAGCGGATGGTCGTGCCGCACGAGCGCGAAGACCGGCGCACGTTCGGTATGTTCGACGCGCACGCCCTGCTCCGGCGCGAGACTGAACGTCAGACCGATATCGGCGTCACCGTCGCGCACGCGCCGCGTCGCGTCCGCCGGCGACACGACCCACACCGAGAAATCGACTCCCGGATGGCGCGCCTTGAAGCTCGCGAGCGCGCCCGGCAGGAAATCGATCGCGAACCCTTCCGAACAGGCGATCTTCAGCAGGCTGCCGTGCAGCGCCTCGAGCCCGCCGATTTCCTTCATCACGTGCTCGGCTTCCAGCAGGCTGCGCTGCGCGAAGCCGAGCAGCCGCTCGCCCGCCTCCGACAGCGCCATCCCGCGCGGCCGGCGCTCGAACAGCGGCGCACCGAGCTCGCTCTCGAGCTTCGCGATCTGGCGGCTGATCGCCGACACGGCGACGTGCAGTCGCGCGGACGCGTCGCTGATCGACCCGGTGCGCGCCACTTCGACGAAGTACCTCAATGCAAGACCATGCAGGAAAGCCGTCATCGTTCTGTCCCCGTGCCGCTGCGGGCCGCCGAGCTTTGCCTTTTCGGCAAAGAAATGTTCGAAATTCGATCATTGTGACAAAAAAAACGGCTTTCTAGAATCGATCGCACTCCCGGTTGCGCGCACCGTGCGCGCGCCGGCAATACGACAGAGGAGACACGTCTTGAGCCGTACCGCCGCCATCCAGCACGCGCTGAACCAGTTCGAATCGGGCGCGTTCTTCACGACCCTCGGCCGCCGCGTCGGCCTGCGCACCGAAAGCCAGGAAAGCGGCACGGGCGCCGCCCTGCGCGCCTACCTGACCGACGAGATCGCGCCCGAAACCGCCCGCCTCGGCTTCACATCGCGGATCGTCGACAACCCCGTCGACGGCGGCGGCCCGTTCCTGCTGGCATCGCGCCACGAAGACGACGCCCTGCCGACCGTGCTGATCTACGGTCACGGCGATGTCGTGCGCGGCTACGACGCGCAATGGCGCGCGCCGCTGTCGCCATGGACGCTGACCGCCGAAGGCGATCGCTGGTACGGCCGCGGCAGCGCCGACAACAAGGGGCAGCACACGATCAATCTCGCCGCGCTGGCGAGCGTGCTCGACGCGCGCGGCGGCCGGCTCGGCTTCAACGCGAAGTTGCTGATCGAGATGGGCGAGGAAACCGGTTCGCCGGGCCTCGACGCGCTGTGCCGCCGGGAGCGCGACGCGCTCGCGGCCGACGTGCTGATCGCATCCGACGGGCCGCGCATCGCCGCCGAACGTCCGACCGTCTTCCTCGGCTCGCGTGGCGCGGTCAATTTCAGGCTGAGCCTGCGCGCGCGCGATGGCGGCCATCACTCCGGCAACTGGGGCGGGCTGCTGCGCAATCCGGCGACCGTGCTCGCCAATGCCCTCGCATGCCTCGTCGACGCGCGCGGCGCGATCCGCGTCGCGGGGCTGCGCCCGCCGCCGATTCCGGCGGCCGTGCGCACGGCGCTCGCCGACCTGTCGGTGGGCGGCGGTCCCGGCGATCCGGCGCTCGATGCCGACTGGGGCGAGCCCGGCCTGTCCGCCGCGGAGCGCGTGTTCGGCTGGAACACGTTCGAGATCCTCGCGTTCAAGGCCGGCAATCCCGACCATCCGGTCAATGCGATTCCGCCCGTCGCGTATGCGCACTGCCAGCTGCGTTTCGTGGTCGGCACCGACTGGGAAGCGCTGCACACGCATCTGCGCGCGCATCTCGATGCGCACGGCTTCGCCGACATCGCGATCGACGTCGAGCGCGGCGCACCGGCAACGCGCCTGTCGCCGGACGACCCGTGGGTACGCTGGGCCGTCGCGTCGCTCGCGCACACGACCGGCAAGAAGCCCGCGATCCTGCCCAATCTCGGCGGCACGCTGCCGAACGAAGTGTTCGCCGACACGCTCGGGTTGCCGACGCTATGGGTTCCGCATTCGTACCCGGCATGTTCCCAGCATGCGCCCGACGAGCATCTGCTCGCGAGCGTCGTGCGCGAGGGGTTGCAGATGATGGCCGGCCTCTTCTGGGATCTCGGCGATGCCGCGCCGCCCGTTCGCCGCGCGGCGCCCGCCGCAGCCGGCGCCGCCCTGTAACGCGCTTCGCCCTTTTTCGGGACATGCTCACACGATGAATACGACCACCCTGACCTCGCAGGACGCCGCCAGCCCCAGCGCCGCGAAGATCCGGCGCATCATCTTCGCCGCGTCGATCGGCAACGCGCTCGAATGGTTCGACCTGATCGTCTACGGCTTTTTCGCGGTGACGATCGCCAAGCTGTTCTTTCCCGCGACGAGCGAGGCGACGTCGCTGCTGCTCACGCTCGGCACGTTCGGGCTGTCGTACCTGATCCGGCCGATCGGCGGTTTCGTGCTCGGCGCCTATGCGGACCGCGCGGGCCGCAAGGCGTCGCTGCTGCTGTCGATCGGGATGATGATGGTCGGCACGCTGCTGATCGCGCTGATGCCGACCTACGCGTCGATCGGCATCCTCGCGCCGCTCGGGATCATGCTGTCGCGGCTGATGCAGGGCTTTTCCGCCGGCGGCGAATTTGCAAGCTCGACCGCCTTCCTCGTCGAACATGCCCCGCAGCGGCGCGGTTTCATGTCGAGCTGGCAGTTTGCGAGCCAGGGCCTCGCGACGCTGCTCGCGTCCGGGTTCGGTGCATTGCTGACGTCGACGCTCACGACCGCCCAGCTCGAAAGCTGGGGCTGGCGCGTACCGTTCCTGTTCGGCCTCGCGATCGGCCCGATCGGGCTCTACATTCGCCGCTACGTCGACGAAGGCGTCGAGTTCAAGACGCAAGCGCGCTCCGAAGCGCCGGTGCGCGAGCTGTTCGCGGACCAGAAGATGCGCGTGCTGCTGTCGATCGGCGTGCTCGTGATCTCGACCGCGATCAACTACATGGTGCTGTACATGCCGACGTATGCGATCAAGCAGCTCGGGCTGCCGGCGTCGACCGGCTTCGCGGCGACGCTCGCGACCGGTTTCGTTCTGACGCTCGTCACGCCGCTCGTCGGTCACCTGTCCGATCGCACCGGGCGCATTCGAGTGATGGCGGCCGCGGCCGTGCTGATGCTCGTCACCGTGTGGCCGACGTTCGTGTGGCTCACGCATCATGCGTCGTTCGCGACGATGCTCGCCGCGCTGATCTGGATCGGCCTGCTGAAAGCAACCTACTGCGGCGCGCTGCCGGCGCTGATGGCCGAGCTGTTCCCGTCGCAGACCCGTGCGACCGGTCTCGCGGTCAGCTACAACACGGGCGTCACGCTGTTCGGCGGCTTCGCGCCGTTCATGATCACATGGCTGATCAGCGCGACCGGCAACCGGTTGTCGCCGGCGCTGTATCTGATGGGTTGCGCGGTGTTGAGTCTCGTCGCGCTGCTGGTCGCGCGCGCCCGGCTCGGGATGCGCTGACGACGCAAACGACCGCATCCGCGTGTCCAACGCGGCCCGTCGCGGCATCGCTGCCGCGCGGGCCGCGCGCCGTTTACGGCGCCGGGTTCGGCTGCCGTTCGTGCAGCGCGTCGATCTCGGCAAGGATCTCGTCGGACAGCGTCACGTCGATGCTGCCGATGTTCTCCTTCAGTTGCTCGAGCGACGTCGCGCCGACCAGGTTGCTGCGCACGAACGGCCGGCTGTTGACGAACGCCAGCGCGAGTTGCGCGGGCGACAGCCCGTGGCGTTTCGCGAGTTCGACGTAGCGCGACGTCGCCTCGACCGCCTGCGGCTTGCTGTAGCGCTGGAAGCGCTCGAACAGCGTGATGCGCGCACCGGCCGGGCGTGCGCCGTTCTCGTACTTGCCGGACAGCCAGCCGAACGCGAGCGGCGAATAGGCGAGCAAGCCGACCCCGTCGCGATGCGTGAATTCCGACAGGCCGTTCTCGAACGTGCGGTTCAGCAGGCTGTACGGGTTCTGGATGCTCGCGATACGCGGCAGCCCGAGCTTCTCGGCCGCACGCAGGAATTGCGCGACGCCCCACGGCGTTTCGTTCGACACGCCGATCGCGCGGACCTTGCCGGCCTTCACGAATTCCGCGAGCACGCCCAGCGTTTCCTCGATCGGCACCGTGTACGCATCGTCGACCCACGGATACGCGGGGCGGCCGAACGTCGTCGTGCTGCGATCGGGCCAGTGCAGCTGGTACAGGTCGACGTAGTCGGTCTGCAAGCGTTTCAGGCTGCCGTCCAGCGCTTCGGTCAGGTTCTTGCGGTCGAACTGGTTGCCTTCACCGCGAATATGACGCGGATTGTGCGGCTGCCGCGCCGGGCCCGCGATCTTCGTGGCGAGCACGATCCGGTCGCGCTGCGCGCGATGCTGCGCGAGCCAGGTGCCGATGTATTGCTCCGTGCGGCCCTGGGTATCGGGCTTCGGCGGCACCGGGTACATTTCCGCGGCGTCGATCAGCGTGACGCCCTGCGCGAGCGCGTAATCGATCTGCTCGTGTGCGTCGCGCTCCGAATTCTGCTCGCCCCACGTCATCGTGCCGAGACCGATCAGGCTGACCTCGATGCCTGAATCGCCGAGTGTGCGGTATTCCATGCTGTTCCTTCGCGGGGGGTGGAAAGCAGGAACGCTATCACATTGAAGCGAACGCTTCAGATGGCGGACGCGGACGCTTACAGGCTGCCTTCGGCCGGCGCGCGCCCGGCATGCGGCTGGCACGCGCCGGCCCGCGCGTGCCGCGCTCGCATTGCGTCGAACGGCGAAGCCGGCCCGCCGCCCGCCGGCCTCGTCATTTCGGCCGCTGGATGAAGCACGTCGCCGATGCGTGCGCAACGATCTTGTCGTCCGGCGTCTTCAGCGTGCCTTCCGCGACGCCGAGCGAACGCGACAGGTGAATCACGCGCCCTTCCGCGATCAGGTCGACGTCGCGCGGCACCGGACGCAGCATCTTCACGTGCAGGTCGACCGTGCCGTAGCCGACGCCCGCGTCGAGCATCGAATGGACCGCGCAGCCGGTGACCGAATCGAGGACCGTCGCGGCGAACCCGCCGTGCACGCCGCCAAGCGGATTCAGGTGCCGGCCGTCCGCGCGCGCGGACATCTTCACGTAGCCGAGCTCGACGCCCAGCGGGCGCATCGGAATCGTCTCGGAAATCGACGCAAGCGGCACGTCGCCCGACACGGCCGCACGCAGCAGTTCGATACCGGACAGGGAAAGCGGATTCATCGGGTGGTCTCCTGATTGAAAGCGCGTCGCCGCGCGAGTAAGTTCCAAATTGGAACTTATTATTGACAACCGCGCCGGGCTTGTCAACGCAACAGGTGCCCGCCGTAATCGAAGGCGGGTTCTATAATCGGTCCCGCTCCTTTGCTGAACCGCCGCACGAGACTCGATCATGAAATGGGATGACATCGGTACGTTGAACTGTTCGGTCGCGCGCACGCTCGCCGTGCTCGGCGACCGCTGGACCATGCTGATCCTGCGCAACGCCTTTCTCGGCTGCCGCCGCTTCGACGCATTCCAGACACAGCTGGGCCTCACGCGCCACGTGCTGGCCGAACGGCTCGCGCGCCTCGTCGACGAAGGCGTGCTGGTCAAGCACGCGTATCAGGAGCGCCCGCCGCGGTTCGAATACCGGTTGACGGAAAAGGGCCTCGACCTCTACCCGGCCCTGCTCGCGCTGATGACGTGGGGCGATCGCTGGAAGGACGACGGCCAGGGGCCGCCGATGCAGTTGCGCCATCGGACCTGTGGCCAGCTGATGCATGCTGTCGCGGTGTGTTCGGCGTGCGGCGAACCGCTCGATGCACACGACGTACAGCCGGAACCCGGGCCCGGGTGGATCCCGCGCGAAGACGCCGGGCCGCTCGATGTGTGACGCCTGGCGCATGGCGCCTGCTGCGTGCGCATCGCAAGGGATCCGTCGCGTATAGCGTCTATGTCGGCAGCGTAGCGTCTCGCCTGACCGGCATTCGCGTTGCGGCACCCTGCTGCTCCATTCGCCCATCGCGCTGAAGCTGCCGATCGCATTCGCGCCTATCCGCATTGCGTCACGCGTGGAGCGTACGCAATCCACGTGCATGTGCATGTGCATGTGCATGTGCACGCGTACCACATCGCCATCAATCGATCGGCGCGATCATCGATCCCGCGCAGATACCGCTCGACGTCCGAACATCGTCGCATCGACGCATGGCGCGGCACGCCGCAGCACAACGCGACTATTCGCATTCCGGCGTGGCCGCGCCGCCACGTCTGCGTTACACTCACGGCCCGCTGTCTCGAAATTATTCGCTGTCCAAGATGTTGTCGCGCAATCGCCTCGCCGCCACCTGCCTCGCCGTCTCCCTGCTCGCCACACCGTTCGCCGCCTTCGGCAAGACGCACAGCGAATCGCTGTTGCAGCAGGCGATCGACTACATCGCGCAACTGCTGCCGGCCCCGACCCATGAAGCGCCGGCCACGCAAGTCGTCGAATCGGCGTTCTCGCCCGATGGCGGCGCCGAAGCGCTCGTGCTGAAGGCGATCGGTGCCGCACGCAGCTCGATTCGCGTGGCCGCCTACTCGTTCACGTCGCCGCCCGTCACGCGCGCACTGCTCGCGGCCAAGCGACGCGGCGTGAATGTCGCGGTCGTCGTGGACGACAAGGGCAATCGCGCGAAGAGCAGCAAGCAGGCGCTGAACCTGCTCGTCAACGCGGGCATTCCGACGCGCACGATCGATGTCTATGCAATCCACCACGACAAGTACCTCGTGATCGATGCCGAACACGTCGAGACCGGTTCGTTCAACTACAGCGCGTCGGCGGCAAGCCGAAACTCCGAGAACGTCATCGTCGTCTGGAACAATCCGCAGCTCGCATCGCGCTACCTCACGCATTGGCAAAGCCGCTTCGACCAGGGCACGCCGTACCGCTCCTCCTACTGACGCATCCCGCGCACGCGCCACCGCAAACGCGGCTCGCGTACAGCGCGCCGACGCGCCGTCGTCATTCAACATTCATTCGCGATGTCGTCAATGATCGGCGTCCATCGCGCACCAATCAACCTGGCCGAATGGCCGGTACACCCATGCTCGGGTCGCGACGATCCGCGAAGTCAATGGATGCCGGGCGATCGCGCCACAAGTTGCGTATCCGCGGCACACCGGCTGCCCTGCGTCGACGCACCGCTTGCCGTACGCTGCGGCATGTCGCGATCGCCGCCCGGCAGCGCGCTCAGCATGCAATCCATGCTGAAGTTCAACGTGTTGTGGATCATCGGGTAAAGCAGGTACAGCGCAAATGCGAGATACCCCGCGTACAGAATTCGAGCCATGGTTCGACAGGATGAGTCATTGATCTCGCCCTGTTTACGGCATCGCCCCGCATGGCTTGAGGTGCGGCCCCCTCCGATCGCACCACCCGATGCAGCGCGCGACGCATGAAGGCCGACGACGAACGTGCCGACATTCGCCGCCACGCCCGCTCGCCGTTCAGCACGATTTATCCGGCTCGATCAGCCCGCGCACGGCGGTGCGCTCGCCATCGCGTCCGAGATCTGTTCGGGCGTCAGGTCGCGCTGGTGCGTGGCGATCGACCAGCGGTGGCCGAACGGATCCTCGATCTGCCCATAGCGATCGCCCCAGAACATGTCGGCCGCCGGCATCGTGACTGTCGCGCCGGCCGCGACAGCCTGCGCGATCGCCGCGTCGGCGTCCGGCACGAACAGGTGCAGGCACACCGGTGTGCCTTTCAGCGTCTTCGGTCCGAGTGCGCCGTGCTCGGGCATTTCATCCACCAGCATCAGCGTCGAATCGCCGATCGCGAGGCAGGCGTGCGCGAGCCGGCCATCGGGCGTCGGCAGGCGGAACCGCTCGCTCGCGTCGAACGCACGTTTGTAGAAGTCGATTGCTGCTGCGGCGCCGGCACAGATCAGGTGCGGCGTCAGCGTACGCATCCCTTCGGGGATCGGGTTGACGGACGTGGCCATGGGTGTCGCTCCTTCAGTCGGTTTGTCGTGTCGGAAAGCGGGACGGACGCACGATGCGTACGCCTCCGATCCTACGACGGACTAGCCCGACGGAAATCGACATGCCCGCCGACATTTTTTGTTCCATTTTTTATTCCAATCGCAGACGGGCCGACCGGGTTGCGTGCGCGCCCCGGAATCAGTCCACTCGACCGGCGCGATCTTCCGGCATCCCGAACTGCCGGCGGCACGCCTCCAGCAACGCGGCAACCGAGTCGAGCGGAAGATCGGCAAACCGGTTGATCGGCAGCATCACGCCGCCCGGTACCCTGGTGCGCGGCGAATGCGCGGAGAACTGGTAGCCGATGTAACGGTTTCCCGCGACGCTGACGATTCCGAATTCGGTGACGTCGCGCCACGGCGTGGCCGGCTTGTCGCGCATCGAGCCCACCAGCCTGAAGCCGGTTTCGTCGATATGCAGTGCCATCTTGCGGCGCGATATCAGGAAGAAGCCGCCGCTCAGAAGCGCCAGCAGTACGGCCAGCGCCGCCACCGGCCACAGCGCCACGTTGGCCGCGTACCCGCACGCGCTCAATACGGCGAGCACCGCACAGACGAGCGCCTTTCGCCTGAAACTGCGGCTGTCGACCGGCAGCACCACCGGCAACGCGCCCGTCACCGTTCCCGCGACCGGGTCGACATGCCAGACGGCATCGTTCGTTTCGCTTGCGTCGCTCATCGTGCCGGTCGCTCGATCAATTGCACACCTTGACGGCGCCGTCGGACGTGCACTCGTGGACGGCCCAGTGGCTCTGGCCGGCAAGATGCGGCGCCTGGCCCATACCATGAATCGGCGTGGCCGGCGACGATACCGGAACCGCTGTCGATGCGGTCTCGGGCGACGGCGATACGGTTTCGGTCTGACAGGCCGCGAGCACCAGGCAGGATGCGACGGCCAACGCGGCGATGGAGTGTCTGGGCATGGTCTCGTGCGCGGTTGCGTTATTCGCTCGTTATCGGCACGACGGAACGCGCGTCGGCCTTCCCGTCGACCCGATCGGCACGGTCGGCAACGATGCGGGACGGTTGCGCGATACGACTCCTCGCGCTCGGCGTGCGGCGAATGCGCAAGTGTTTGCGTGCGTCGGCATCGCTCGCGCCCGCGTCTGCCACGATCCGGCGCTCGCCGTTCAGATTTGCGGAAGATCCCGCAACGTACGCGACTCGTTCGTCACATCGACGTCGAGCTCGATGCCTTCGGACGCGTCTCGATACAGCACGCGCTTCAGTTTCGGTCCGACCGCCGTTCCGTCGACTTCGTCGAACACCGCGTGAACGTCGTTGCCGGACGCGAGCGCGTGCGCCACCTCCGCCACCGCTGCTTCGCTCGGCGTCGCGGCCCACGACCGGTCGGCCGGATTGACGGCTGCCCAGCGCACGTGCGTCACCCGAGCGCTGCGCGGATCGATTCGGACACCATTCACAGCAAACGTCGACATCGCAGTCTCCTTCCAAATTGTTCTTGCGCAATGTGCGCGCGCGCCGAACCACGGAACGCGCTCGCCGTGCGCCAGCGCCCGAATTCGATCGGCCTCGGGATGCCCCGGCTCACCATCAAGCGCGCATCTTCGGCCAATGCGATTTTCGATGATACATTGGGACGCTTTGCAACCGTCAACAGACAATCGTGCACGGGAGAAACACATGACCGACGCCTGGGGAACCTTCCCTGCCAGAATGGGCGACCATCAGGCCTTCATCAGCTTCAATAACAGCTATGCGGAAATCGCCGAAAGCGATCCGCGCACGGCGCTGCTCAGCGTGCGCGTCACGCTTGCACATCCGACGCCCGACGGCCTGCCGAGCAGCGACGAGTTTGCCGATCTCACCAGGATCGAGGATCTGCTCGATGCCGCCGTGATCGCGAAAGACGGGGTGCAGGTTGGCCGCATCACCGTCGACGGCAATCAGGATTTCATGTTCTACGTACCGTTCGACGAAGCAGCCGCGACAGAGATCGTCGACTCGCTGGCCGAACAGACGACCTACGCGCTTCAGTACGCGTACCAGGACGATCCGGACAAGGAAACGTACTGGCGCACGCTCTACCCGACCGACGACGACTGGCAGTTGATGCGCGACATGCGCGTGCTCGAAGCGCTGCGGCAGCAAGGCGACGCGAGCGACGTGAACCGGCGCGTGATGCACTGGGCGTACTTCCCGGAGCCGAGCGACGCGCACCAGTTCGCCGACTGGGCCGAAGCGAAAGGCTATCCGGTCGAATCGGTCGCGCCGACCGAGGACGGCAAATCGGCCGTGAGGTTTGCGCACGAAGGCGCGACGACGCTGGCCGACATCACGCGCCATACGCTCGCGATCAATCGCGAAGTGCGCTCGCTCGGCGGCGAATACGACGGGTGGGAAACCAGCGTCGAGCAGGCTGGCTGAGCGGGCAGCAACACGCGATGCGTTGCACGTAACCGGGTCTCGACAGGCTCGGGGCAAAAAACATCCCGGCGGCGCGGTGACACGCCGCCGGGATCAAGGCATCACCGGCCCAGACCGGCAATGGGCCCAAGCGATCGCTTGAGCACGAGGAAAGCGATTCATGCGGAGCAGGCGAACGGATGCCGGGGCGCGAAACGCAGCCAGCCGAACGCCTGTCCGGTTGCTCCGACGCGGCCTGCATGCGTCGGACGGCCAAAAAGCCCCGCTCCTGCGCGAGCGAGCGGGGAAACGGTTGACCGGGCCGGGGTAGATCGGTCAACCGGTCAGATTGTGAATCTCCGCCCGTGCAATCGTCTGTGCGGCAACTCACCCTTTCAACCGGAAAGCCCGTGTGCTGTGCGAATCGCGTGGCGCGCCCGAAGCAATAGCGGTGGCCGGTGCGAACACTGCCGCCGAGATGCGCGGGCAGGTAGACGATGTCGTGTATTTCTGGCGTTCCAGCTGACGCGCGGCCCATCGATGGTCTTGTCGTATCTGCCGCCTTCGAACCGCATCGCGACATGTTTCGAGTCCGGCTTTTTTGATCGCGTGTCAGGCTCGGCCAAGTCGCGCGCATGATCGCGACGACGCTATCTCAATGTCGTTGTTCCGGATTCTCGTGAACCGATGTTCGCGACTTCCGGAATCGCCTTCAGGATTTACGGACCCGTCGCTACGCTGGACCGTCTGTCAACCGGCCGGCAATCATATCGCTCCAGTCCAGATCGTTCGCGATTTCAACGACGACCTCGCTGACGAGCGCTCAGCGGCCGGCTCATCGCCGGGGACAGCACCGGCCGTAGCGGCATTCGCCGCGGTGACTTCGACGCGCGGTACGGGATGCGGGCCGACCTGTTGCTCCAGCCCGTCGACAATATTTGCGCGCGCGGCCTCTTCGTCGGCAAAATCGTTCCGTGTGAGGAAACGGTCGCACATGATCCACTCGACCGTCTTGCCTCGCGAAATCGAATCCAGTTGCCAGTCGGTCACATCGACACGGCCGGTTTCCCGGGTGTCGAGCATCGCGGTGAAGCGGCAATCGAGATACTCGATCTCAAATCCCGGCGACATGATTTTCTCCGGCCACGCCGCCCATTGGTACGGGTGATGCCCCATGCCTGTCCGGTTTCACGCGCTGTGTGAATCTTGTGTGACTTTCATCGCGCGTGTCATTCGAACCGGGGTATCGCGATATTCTCGTAAGATGTCGATGTCGGCTGAAAACGCATGACCGGGTCGCGCCAGCAACTGCTCCGTGACCGGTTCCTTGCGCCGTTCGGTCATACATGATTCGCCGTTCGTATTCCGGGCATCCGCCTGCTACGCGGCCGTGGCCGTGATCGCGCTGCTACACCCCCACAAAAAATCGCATGCGCCATCAGAGGCAATAATGACACTCGCTCGGGCACAACAAGACGGCGTGGAGGTCTGGATCATCCAGCTTCCCGGACACGCCGCCTATACCTATACGCATCTGAAGCGGGTATTCGCCTCCGACGACTCGCGACATCGTGTCGTGACGGTCGACCTGAGGAAACTGCTGGCCTGCGCCGACCGCGACACGACCGATTATGTGCTGCCGTCGGTGCAGTACTGGGCGCCGGGCAAGGCTGCCGGCATTCGCGAATTCCTCGACCCGGACGCGGCGAGGATTCCGGACATGCCGTTCATCACGTTTCGCGAGACGAGAACGCGGACGCTGCTCGGCATCCCGGGCCTGTCGAAAATCGGTGTCGCGTCGTTCCGCAACGGTCAGCATCGTGCGCGCTATCTCGCCTATGCGGGCGCGACGAGCCTGCCCGTCGAAGTACATGAAACAGAGGCGGATTTGCTCGTACGTTATTGCGGCGAGTAACAGCCTACATCCGGCGGTTGTCCGCGACGGACATCTCGCGAGCAGCCGTTCTGTTCACTGCCTGCCACTCTCCGCCTTTACGCCTCGATTACGTAGACCCGGTCAGTCACTTCCGTTAGGCCGATATGGCTCGTTTCGACAGTGAGCAATTGCCAGCCATTGTGTTCGTAGAAACCGATCGCGCGAACATTGTCGTCGAGCACGGACAAATGAACCTTGCCCGAGCCGATATTTCTGGCCCACGCGCGAACGGCTTCGATCATGCGCTTTCCCGTACCGCTTCCGTGATGGTCGGGATGTACGTGAAGACAATCGAGCAGAACGCCACGCGCCGAATCGACCGGCTTTTCAGCGCTCACGAAACCGACCGGAACGCCATCCGATTCCGCAATCAGCACGAGCCCCCACTCGGCTTCGTTGCGATCGAAATAATTTCGCCAGCGGGTTGCGTGTTCCGCCGGCACCTCATCGGACAGATAGGCCGCCGGAAGGATATGGCTATACGCGCTCTGCCAGCTCAGTGTGTGCAAGCGAGCGATGCGTTCGGCATCGTGTGGTGTCGCGCTGCGCAGAATGACGGTTCGGTTTTCCGGCATGCGTGGTGACTCCCGTTGAGTGATCGTGGCCGGGAAAGTGTAGCAATCGCGATATTTCAACGGCGCGTTGAATCGCGAATCGCGCGAAATGGCGTAGCCCCAAAAAAATGTCCCGACGCCTTCCGGGGCGTCGGGACCGAACGGCCCTGCAAAGCTGCGGGCACGAGGAATTGGATAGATTACACGAATGCAAGACTGTGAAGTGTTGGCGGTTTGCGCCACATCACGGTTCTATTCCGCCAATTTGCATGTCGATGATCGTTTTAAGACTGCCGCTTTGCGTCGCGGATTCATAAGCGAATTCATCGAGCAGCCTTTCGTACTGTGCTCGATATCCAGGTAATCGCAGTCGACCATCGGCGTGAAAGACTTCAGCTTAGTGGCGCTTCCGGGCCATGCATCCCCACCCGTCATAATGCAGCCCGTAGCGCAAGCTGACGCACGCCATGAAACCGGAGACGGACAAGATGTTGTGCTGTTTTATGCGTGGCCGAATGAGCTGCGCCCATCAGCACGCAGTCGCTGCCGGGTCTCGACTGCCATATCGCGATCGAATGAACTGGGCAAGAATGATCGTCGCGCCATTGACTCTGTCCAGCACGGCTCGTATATCAGTTTCTCGATGCACGCCACAGCTGCATGCCGTCATCGAAAGAACGAACGAAGTACGACAGCGCAAGGTCGACAGCCCGCTTTCCCCCTCACCGCGACGGACAAACATATTCGAAGAGCGGAACGTGCGCGCGGCAAGACGTCTTGTACAGCCAGATCGGATCGTACGGCGCCGCGAACACGACGCGGTCCATGAATCGAGATGCCAATGCCTACGACTTCGCGGCACTCGCGAATCCGGGCAATAAACATCGGCACGACGATCGACGGAAGGGTAAAACCGCAGGCACGACGACGTGAATTCCGAAATGACGTTTTCCGTTCCGAATTCACACCGCGGAAAGCAAAACAGGCGCCGAAGCGCCTGTTTTGTTCGAGAATTTTGGGGTGGCTGATGGGACTCGAACCCACGACGACAGGAATCACAATCCTGGACTCTACCAACTGAGCTACAGCCACCACTGATACTGCTTTGTTTCTTCGCTGTTTCGTTTCGTGTTCAGCAGCGAAGAACAAGATTATACGAAGACTTTTCCGTCTTGCAAAGCATTTTTTTCAAAATTTTCGATGGCGTCGTTCAGATGCGTGCGTGCCTCGTCGAACACGGCCAGATCGCCACGCGCGAGCTTCTTGTTGTCGGACAGCACGCGACGCCAGCCACGCGCCCCCGCGACGCCACGATAGAGCCCGAGCGCATGCCGGACGATCGCGCCGAGATACGTGCCGCGCTTCAGCTCCGCCGCGCAGTATTCGATCAACTGCGCCTCGGCCTCTTCACGCGTCGGCACCGCAGCGGTCGATCCGTAGAAGCGCGCATCGACTTCCGCGAGCACATACGGATTGTGATACGCCTCGCGCCCGAGCATCACGCCGTCGACGTGCTCGAGATGCAGCGCGACTTCGTCGAGCGTCTTGATCCCGCCGTTGATCACGATCTCCAGCGACGGGAAATCGCGCTTCAGCTGATACGCATAATCGTACTTGAGCGGCGGGATCTCGCGGTTCTCCTTCGGCGACAGCCCCTTCAGGATCGCATTGCGCGCGTGCACGACGAACGTCTCGCAGCCCGCTTCCGCAACCGTGCCCACGAAGTCGCGCACGAACGCGTAATCCTCGACCGCGTCGACGCCGATCCGGTGCTTGACCGTCACCGGCACCGACACCGCATCGCGCATCGCCTTCACGCAGTCGGCCACCAGTTGCGGCTCGTTCATCAGGCACGCGCCGAACGCACCACGCTGCACGCGCTCGGACGGGCATCCGCAATTCAGGTTGATCTCGTCATAACCCCACTGCTCGCCGAGCTTCGCCGCGCGTGCGAGGTCGTCCCGCTCGCTGCCGCCGAGTTGCAGCGCGACCGGCGATTCGTTCGGCGTGAATGCGAGGTGCCGCTGGGCATCGCCGAACAGCAGCGCGCCCGTCGTGATCATTTCCGTATACAGCCACGTGTCGCGCGTCAGCGTGCGATGGAACGACCGGCAATGACGGTCGGTCCAGTCGAGCATGGGCGCCACGGATACGCGGCGGGGAGGAAGCGAGGACGGTGCGGACATGGAATTCGGGGCAGCAAGCGGCGCGGGAGACAACCCGATATTTTACCGCAACGCGGCCGAGCCGGCCCGCCAGCCGGAATCGACTAGGCCTGACCGCCCTCGCCCAGTTCGGTATCGACGGCTCGCCGCGCCTCGTCGAGCACGCGTTCGATCACGCGCCGTTCGGTCAGCAGCACGCCGTCGACCTTCACGAGCCGCCAGTCGATCCGCACGGCACCGCCTTGCAGCACGCGATAGTGGGCATGCTCGCCGTCCCAGACCTGCTCGGTCTTCACCTCGATCTCGAAGCCGCGGTACGGCTCGCTGAAATCGCCGAGATCGCTGCCTCTCGGTTCCATCGCTCGCTCCGTGGCGACGCAGCGCCGAACCGCGCCCTACGGCCGGCGCCGTGCGCTCAATCGTATTCGTTAGACAAAAAGGATTTGCCGTCGTCGGTGAGGTCGACGCGGTTGGCAGCCGCCTGATAGATCAGCCCTTCGTTCAGCAACGCATAGACGACGTCGTCGAACGCGGCGGGAACCGGCCGGCTGTCGCCGAACTGATCGATCCACTTCAGCGCCTCGATGGCTTCGGGAGAAAGGATGGGGGTCATGCGTTGGCCTCCGGCATCAGTGTCGCTCCATCCTAGCACCTCATATCGACATCGAATACCGCGACAAACACGCGACGGAACAACCACCCGCCGTGGCCGAGCGGCCAGGCGCGCGGACGAGCGGTCGGCCCGTCCGCGCCGCACGGCGGCGGCACGCACTCAGAGGCGTGCGATCGAGACTTCGGTCGACTTCACGAGCGCGACGACTTCCGCGCCGACCTTCAGTTCGAGTTCGTCGACCGAACGGGTCGTGATCACCGACGTGACGATGCCGAACGGCGTCTCGACGTCGACCTCGGACACCACGGGCCCGCGAATGATCTCCTTCACCTTGCCTTTGAACTGGTTACGCACGTTGATTGCAGTGATGCTCATCGGGTTGATCGCTCCGAAGAAAAAGTCTGAGAACGGGCGGCGGGTGCCGCCCGGATTTAAACGGCCCAGCGGATCTGCCCGACCGGTCGTACGTTATCGACGTCAAGCGCCGCGCGCTGATCGGCTGCCCCGGACCCGCCGGCCAGCACGCGTTGCAGCACGTGATCTTCCAGCGCCGCGAACG
Organism: Burkholderia sp. IDO3; assembly: GCF_003366075.1. Classification (NCBI taxonomy): domain Bacteria; kingdom Pseudomonadati; phylum Pseudomonadota; class Betaproteobacteria; order Burkholderiales; family Burkholderiaceae; genus Burkholderia; species Burkholderia sp. IDO3. The sequence goes on along the minus strand of NZ_CP028963.1, from coordinate 1,748,919 downwards.
CGGCCGATGCACGAGCGCGCGGCCGTTCGAGCGGCACGGGCTGATCGAGGGCGACGCGGCCCTGCTCGATGAGCAGGATCCGGTCGCCGAGCGCGACGGCTTCCTGCACGTCGTGCGTGACGAGCAGCGCGGTAAACCGGTGCTCGCGCCACAACCGCTCGATCAGCGCATGCATCTCGATGCGGGTCAGCGCGTCGAGCGCGCCGAGCGGCTCGTCGAGCAACAGCAACTGCGGCCGGTGCACGAGCGCACGCGCGAGCGCGACACGCTGCCGCTGGCCGCCCGACAACTGCGCAGGCCAGTCGTTCGCGCGCTCGAGCAAGCCGACTTCGTCGAGCACCGCGCGCGCCTGATCGCGCGCGCCGCGCCCGAGGCCCAGCATCACGTTCTGCAGCACGGTTTTCCACGGCAAGAGCCGAGCGTCCTGGTACATGATCCGCGTGTCGAGCGCGCCGCCGCCCTCGCCACGCGTCACGAGCGCGCCGCTGCTCGGCTGCTCGAGCCCCGCGACGAGACGCAGCAGCGTGGACTTGCCGCAGCCGCTGCGCCCGACGATCGCGACGAAACTGCCGCGCGCGATGCCGAGTTCGACGTTGTCGAGCACCGTGCGCTCGCCGAAGCGCTTGCTCACGCCGGACAGCGTCACCGCATCGTCCGGTGCCGGGCTGCCCGTGCGCCGCCGCGCGAGCGGCACGACGGATGCGCTGCCGTCCCGGTCGACGATCGCCGCGTCTCGCGCGTCGTCGTCGGTCACGCGCGCCTGGGCCAGTTCGGCCTCGAGATCTGCGCCGGCAAGCGGGCCGTAAACGGCCGCCGAAGTCGTCGCATTCATGCCTTTGCTCCTGATTGATAAGCGGGGTGCCAGCGCAGCGTCACGCGCTCGATCCATTTCGCCAGCACGTCGGCCAGCTTGCCGAGCACCGCATACAGCAGGATCCCGACCACCACCACGTCGGTTTGCAGGAATTCACGCGCGTTCATCGTCATGTAGCCGATGCCCGACTGCGCGGAAATCGTTTCCGCGACGATCAGCATCACCCACATCAACCCGAGCGCGAAACGCACGCCGACGAGAATCGACGGCAACGCACCGGGCAGAATCACGTCGCGGTACAGCGCAAAGCCGCGCACGCCGTAGCTCTTCGCCATCTCGATCAGGTTCGCGTCGACCGAGCGGATTCCGTGATACGTGTTGATGTACACCGGGAAGAACACGCCGAGCGCGACGAGGAACAGCTTCGCCTTCTCGTCGATGCCGAACCACAGGATCACGAGCGGGATCATCGCGAGCGCCGGGATGTTGCGAATCATCTGGATCGTCGAATCGAGTGCGACCTCCGCCGCTTTCGACAGACCGGTTGCAAGCCCCAGCGCCAGGCCGACGCCGCCGCCGATCGCAAAGCCGAACAGCGCACGCCACGTGCTGACCTTCACGTTCGCCCACATCTCGCCCGACGTCACGAGCGACCATGCCGCGCGCACGACCGCGACGGGTTCGGGCAGCACGCGGGTCGACAGCCAGCCGACGCGCGCGCCGACCTCCCATGCGGCCAGCAACGCGAGCGGCACGAGCCACGGCGCGATGGCGCGCCATGCGCGGGCGGCCAGCACAGCGCCCGTCGTCGACGTTTTCGTTGTCATCGCAGGCCTCCTTCGTTCAGCTCTGGCCGGCCTTCGGCAGGTAGTTGTTGCCGACGATCTCGCCGAACGGGCCCGACAGCGGGCCGGTCGCCTTTTCCGCGCCCTTGCCCTTGATCAGCGGAAACACGAGTTCGGCGAAACGGTACGACTCCTCGAGATGCGGATAGCCGGACAGGATGAACGTCTCGATGCCGAGATCCGCGTATTCGCGCATGCGCGCCGCAACCTGCTCGGGGTTGCCGACGAGCGCGGTGCCCGCGCCGCCGCGCACGAGACCGACGCCGGCCCACAGGTTCGGATACACCTCGAGCGCCTCGCGGCCGCCGCGCTTGCCGCCATGCAGCGCGGCCATGCGGCGCTGGCCTTCCGAATCCATGTTCGCGAACGCCGTCTGCGCGCGGGCGATCGTGTCGTCGTCGAGACGGCTGATCAGGCGCTCGGCATCGCGCCATGCTTCGTCCTCGGTTTCGCGCACGATCACGTGCATGCGAATGCCGAACTTGATCTTGTGGCCGCGTGCTTCCGCACGTGCGCGAATATCCGCGATCTTCTTCGCGACGGCCTCGGGCGGCTCGCCCCAGGTCAGATAAGTGTCGATGTGATCCGCGGCGATCGTGTGCGCGGCCGGCGACGACCCGCCGAACCACAGCGGCGGATGCGGGTGCTGCACGGGCGGATAAAGCGCCTTGCCGCCTTTCGACTGAAGATGCTTGCCGATGTAGTCGAAGCCGCCGTTCTCGTGCGACGCGGACAGCAGCCCGCGCCAGATGTGCAGGAAATCGTCGGTGATCTCGTAGCGCGTATCGTGATCGGCGAACAGGCCGTCGCCTTCGAGTTCGGCCGAATCGCCGCCCGTCACGACGTTGATCAGCAGGCGGCCGCCCGACAGACGGTCGAACGTCGCGGCCATCCGCGCCGCCAGCCCGGGCGAGGCGATACCCGGACGCACGGCGACCAGGAACTTCAGGCGCTGCGTCGCCGGAATCAGGCTCGACGCGACGACCCACGCATCCTCGCAGGAACGACCGGTCGGCAGCAGCACGCCGTCGTAACCGAGCGTGTCGGCCGCAACGGCGACTTGTTTGAAATAATCGTAATCCGCGGCGCGCGCGCCTTCGGCGGTGCCGAGGTAACGGCTGTCGCCGTGCGTGGGGATAAACCAGAAAACATTCATCTGCTGCTCCTGCTTGACTGTCCTTGCCGGAATCGGGATAAAACGAGGCCCTGCTCGCGTCGCGGATGAGCGGCGCATGCATGGTGTGCGTTCGAGTCGGGATGGCTCGCCGGTCAGGCCGTGCAGCGGGCGAGTACGCGATTGCACGGCTGTTTCTGGGAAATCAGTCTAGGGATCGGTGCAGGGCTTTGGAACGATTTTTTTGAGCTTAGGTTTTCCGCTTTCGTGATTAGCACGACGCTCCAGCGAATATCGCGGCAGCCGGGCCCTATAATGTCGCACCTATCCGAATAACTTCGCGCGGACGGCCCCGGCCAGCCGCGCCTGCAATGCACTCATCGATGCAGAAAGTCATCCTGCCGTTCCTGTCCGGCTTCCTGGCCGCCCTCTTCTTTCGCGAAGCCACGCTCGCGCTGCTGCACACGGCCGATCTGATTGCCGCAGCCGGGTTCTCCACACAACCGTTCGCGCCGCTCGGCATTCCTGAATTTGTCGCGAACGCGTTGATCAGCGCGTGCTGCGCGGTTCCGATGGCGTGGCTGTTGCGCGTGTCGCCGGAGCGCGAAGCACCGTGGATCGGCGCGCTGGTGTTCGGCGGCATCGTGCTGACGGCCGCGCGCGTGTTCGCGATCGATCCGCTGCGCGGGATCTGGCCGTCGGGCAACATGATGCCGGTGCTCGCGGCCGGTTTCGCGGCGAACGCGGTCTGGGGCTTCGGTGCGCTCGTGTTCATGCGCGCCTTCATGTCGGACGACGCCGGCGACGAGTAAGACGTACGGATTCGGTTCGGCCCCTGCGCCCCTGCCCGCCGCAGCCGAATCGAATCGGCATCCGCAAATGAAAAGGCCGCCTGCATGTGTGCAGGCGGCCTTTTTGCTTCGTGGCCGGATATCGCGCCGCGTCAGTCCTTCAGGCTGCGCAGCGGATGCGTGCCGGACGTCCACGGGCTGTCGAACATCGCGAGCACATCGGCCCGGTCGACATCGGCCGTCGTCTCGAAACGCCAGGCCGGCTGGTGATCCTTGTCGACGATCAGCGCGCGCACGCCTTCGATCACGTCGCCCCGCGCAAACGTCGAACGCGTGAGGTCGAGATCGCGCCGCAGGCAATCGGCCATCGTCGCACCACGGGCCCGCTCGACGACTTCGAGCGACACGGCCATCGACAGCGGCGACAACTGGCCGCGCATCGCGTGCGTCGCCTTCTCGACCCACCCGTCCACCGCCGCACAATCCTGCTCGGCATCGAGCGACGCGAGGATCGCACCGATCTCGGGTTGCGCGAAATGCCGATCGATCCCCGCGCGCGCGTCGGCCAGCGCCGACGTGTCGGGCGTCGGCACGACCTTGTGCGCGGCGGCCGCCTCGGCCACGTGCGCGACGGCCTGCGCACCGCTGTCGATGCGCGCGCTGCGCAACGTGTCGAGCAGCGCCGGCAGCGCGGCGTCCGGGAGATAAACGTCGGCGAGTTGCGCATACAGCGCACCCGCCGCGTCGAGCGTCGCGCCGGTCACCGCGAGATAGCGGCCGAGCGCACCCGGCGTGCGCGCGAGAAACCAGCTCATCCCGACGTCCGGAAACAGGCCGATGCGCGTTTCGGGCATCGCCATCTTCGTCGAATCGGTGACGACGCGCAGGCCGCCCGTATGCCGCGCCGCCTGCGAAATGCCCATGCCGCCGCCCATCACGACGCCGTGCATCAGCGCGATGTACGGCTTCGGATAGGCGAAGATCGTATGGTTGAGCGTGTATTCCTCGATGAAGAACGTGTCGACCGCGTCGCGATCGCCGCGCTGCCACGCGTCGTGGAAGAAACGCACGTCGCCGCCCGCGCAGAACGCGCGCGGATGCGGGCTGTGCACGACGACGGCGACCACCTCGGGATCGTCGCGCCATGCGTCGAGCGCCTGCTGCATCAGGCGAATCATGCCGACCGACAGCGCATTCAGCGCCTTCGGCCGGTTCAGTTCGAGAAACCCGATACGGTTCGCGACATACGTGCGCACGTCGGGCTGCGCGGATTCAGCGGAAGTGGAATCGGTCATGTGAGCCATCCGGCGTATCGCAGACGCACGCTCAGTGCGCCTGCATCTTCGAGAACAGGTTCAGCACCACGACACCCGCGACGATCAGCCCGAGGCCGATCACCGCCGGCACGTCCGGCACCTGACGATAGAGGAGCATCGCGACGAGCGTGATCAGCACGATGCCGGCGCCCGACCACACCGCATAGATGATGCCGACCGGCATCGTGCGCAGCGTGAGCGACAGACAGTAGAACGCGACGCCGTAACCGGCCACGACGAGCGCCGAAGGCCAGAAGCGCGTGAAGCCGTCGGCCGCGCGCAGCGCGGACGTGCCGATCACTTCCGCGACGATCGCGATCGCGAGCCATGCGTAACCTGGCAGTTGCATCGTTCAGCTCCTTGCGAGCGCCAGCACGGCGTAGTCCTGCCCGAGCTCGGCGCAGAGCACTTCGACGACGAACTCGTGATCCGCGCGCTGCGGCAGCCCCGATGCGGTGATCGAGCCGATCACGCCCGCCCCCGCCACGGTCAGCGGAAACGAGCCGCCGTGCGGCGAGTATTCGGAGAGCGGCAGCCCATGCTTGTCCGCGAGCGTGGCGCCGGCCTGCTGCATGCGCAGGCCGATCGCATACGAGCTGCGGCGGAAATGCGCGACGACGTTGCGCTTGCGGCGCACCCAGTCGGCGTTGTCGGGCGTCGCACCCGCGAGCGCCGCATAGAACAGCGGCTGCCCGAACGTGACGATGTCGATCGCGACCGCGTGGCCGCGCGACGTCGCGAGCGCATGCATGCGGTTGCCGAGCGCCCACGCGCGTGCCGGGTCGAAATGGGGAAACACGAGCGCCTGTTCCTGCGCGCCGATCGATTGCAGATCGTGAGCGATGTCCATGAATCCGTCGATGCAGTAGAGAGGGTTGCAACGGCGCCGATGCAATCGCGCACGGCACCGCTACAGGAATGACGACACAAGCAAACCGCTCGATTCTAGCGCACGCGCCTGCCGTACCGGCCCCACAAGCAATGTACAAGGGATTGCAACGTGATTGTCAGAAAGTGCTTGCACGCACTAGGGTTAGCCCATATAATTCAACTCTTCGACGGACGCGGGGTGGAGCAGTCTGGCAGCTCGTCGGGCTCATAACCCGAAGGTCGTAGGTTCAAATCCTACCCCCGCAACCAACGTCCCGATTCGATACGAAAAGCCCGGCCCAGCGCCGGGCTTTTCGTTTTCCGCGCACGATCCTGCGCACTGCCCGCTGCGCTTCGCACAGCATGCGGCACACATGCGCGGCCGTTCGAGAATGCCCCGCCCCGGTGATACACTCGCATCACCTCGTCCCTTCCACTCGACATGAAATTCTGCTCCGTCTGCGGTCACGAAGTCATCGCGCGCATTCCTCCGGGCGACAACCGCGAGCGCTTCGTTTGCGATCACTGCGGCACGATCCATTACCAGAATCCCCGTAACGTGGTCGGCACGGTGCCGGTCTGGGGCGATCAGGTTCTGCTGTGCCGCCGCGCGATCGAACCGCGCTACGGATTCTGGACGCTGCCGGCAGGCTTCATGGAAATGGGCGAGACGACGGCCGAAGCCGCCGCGCGCGAAACGCTCGAGGAAGCCGGCGCGCGCGTCGAGGTGCAGAACCTGTTCACGCTGCTCAACGTACCGCACGTACACCAGGTCCATCTGTTCTACCTGGCGCGGCTCGTCGATCCGGCCTACGAGGCCGGCGAGGAAAGCCTCGAAGTCAAACTGTTCGACGAAGCCGACATCCCGTGGGACGAGATCGCGTTCCCGACCGTCAGCCAGACCCTGCGCTTCTTCTTCGCCGATCGCGCCACCGGCGACTACGGCGTGCATACCGGCGATATCTTCCGCTCGCTGCGCAACGGCTGAGCCCGCGACCCATGGTCCCCTGGCTCGGTCCGGACGACCCGTTCCCGCCCATCGAGCGCGCGCTCGGCCCCGAAACCGGCGCGCCGGGGCTGCTCGCCGCAAGCGCCGACCTGCTGCCTTCGCGCCTCATCGACGCGTACCAGCGCGGCATCTTCCCGTGGTATTCGGACGGCCAGCCGGTGCTGTGGTGGAGCCCCGACCCGCGGATGATCCTCGCGCCGGATGAATTCAAGGTGGCGCCGTCGCTGCGCAAGACGCTCAGGCGCGTGCTGCGCGAGCCGGCGTGGGAAGTGCGCGTCGATTACGACTTTCCGGGCGTGATGCGCGCGTGCGCGCAGGCGCCGAGGCGCGGACAGCGCGGCACGTGGATCACGGCCGAAATCATCGACGCCTATACGTCGCTCTATCGCTCCGGCAACGCGCACAGCATTGAGACATGGCATGACGGACGCCGTGTCGGCGGCCTGTACGGCGTTTCGTTCGGACGGATGTTTTTCGGCGAATCGATGTATGCGGACGCCACCGACGCGTCGAAGATCGCGCTGGCCGCGCTCGTCGCCCACCTTCGCGACCAGGGGCTGGAGATGATAGACTGCCAGCAGAATACGTCGCATCTAGCGTCGCTCGGTGGCCGCGAGATCGCACGCAAGGCCTTTGTCGCTCACGTGCGCCGCGCGGTAACCGAACCGCCGATTCCGTGGCAGTTCGACAAGCGCGTGCTCGCCGCGCTGACGGGCCCCGCCGAACCGGCGGCGCCCTCCGGGATCGAGCGCTAGCGCGGCACTCCTTCCCTGCATCGAGAGCTGCCCATGACTCACCCGACTGAGCTGCCGCTTTCACCGCTTTCGGCGTTGCAATTCTATGCAACGGCACCCTATCCGTGCAGCTATCTGGACGGCCGCATCGCGCGCTCGCAAGTCGCGACGCCGAGCCATCTGATCAACTCCGACATCTATACCGAGCTCGTGAAGGCCGGCTTCCGTCGCTCGGGCGTGTTCACCTATCGCCCGTACTGCGACGGCTGCCGCGCATGCGTCCCCGTGCGCGTGCCCGTCGGCGCGTTCACGCCATCGCGCACGCAGCGCCGGATGTGGAAACGGCACCGCTCGCTCGTCGCGACGGTCTCGCCGCTGCACTACGACGAGGAACACTACGCGCTCTACATGCGCTACCAGTCGGCACGTCATGCGGGCGGTGGAATGGATCGTGACAGTCGCGACCAGTACGAGCAGTTCCTGCTGCAGAGCCGGATCAATTCGCGCCTCGTCGAATTCCGCGACCTCGACGCACCGGGCGGCGAGCCCGGCAAGCTGCGCATGGTCAGCATGATCGACATCCTCGGCGACGGGCTGTCGTCGGTCTATACGTTCTTCGAGCCCGACGACCAGCACACGAGCTACGGCACCTACAACATCCTGTGGCAGATCGAGCAGGCGAAGAGCCTCGGCCTGCCGTACGTGTATCTCGGCTACTGGATCCGCGAAAGCCCGAAGATGGCCTACAAGGCGAACTTCCATCCGCTCGAAGGATTGCTCGACGGCCGTTGGAAGATACTCGATCCGGATCGCGTCGACCTGCCGCCGGTGGACGCCGCGCTCGCCCGCGCGCCGCTGCCCGGCGGGCATTCCGGGTCGAACTGACGCGCGCGCCGGCGACGCGGCACGGCTCCGGCAACGGGCACCGTTTGGGCTCGATGCGAGGGCTGCCGCGCCGCGCGAGAGGCACGCCACAGGCGCCAGCGAACCGAACCCCGCCCTTGCCGCGCAACTCCCGGTAAAATAGCGGGTTGTCATTCATTCCGGCCGTCCGCCCAATTCCCGTGTTCAGTTCCCTCTATCCGCTGGCCCGCGCATCCCTGTTCAAGATGGATGCGGAAGACGCTCACCACCTCACGCTGCGCGCGCTCGGCGCCGCCGGCCGCACGGGCCTCGCCTGCGCGCTGTCGGCCCGCGTGCCCGACGCGCCGCGCACCGTGATGGGGCTCACGTTCCGCAACCCGGTCGGCCTCGCCGCCGGCCTCGACAAGGACGGCGCGGCCATCGACGGCCTCGCGTCGCTCGGTTTCGGCTTCATCGAAGTCGGCACGGTCACGCCGCGCCCGCAGCCGGGCAACCCGCGCCCGCGGATGTTCCGCCTGCCGCAGGCCGAGGCGCTGATCAACCGGATGGGCTTCAACAACCACGGCGTCGACCAGTTCGTGAAGAACGTCCAGGCGGCCCGCTATCGTGGCATCCTCGGCCTGAACATCGGCAAGAACGCCGACACGCCGATCGAGCGCGCGGCGGAGGATTATCTCTACTGCCTCGAGCGCGTCTACCCGTTCGCGAGCTACGTGACGATCAACATCTCGTCGCCGAACACGAAAAACCTGCGCCAGTTGCAGGGCGCGGGCGAACTCGACGCGCTGCTCGCCGCGCTGAAGGACAAGCAACGGCGCCTCGCCGACCTGCACGGCAAGCTCGTGCCGCTCGCGCTGAAGATCGCCCCCGATCTCGACGACGAACAGGTCAAGGAAATCGGCGACACGCTGCTGCGCCACAAGATCGAAGCGGTCATCGCCACCAACACCACGCTGTCGCGTGCAGCCGTGCAGGGCCTGCCGCACGCGGACGAAGCCGGCGGCCTGTCGGGCCGCCCGGTGTTCGACGCGTCGAACGAAGTGATCCGCAAGCTGCATGCGCAAGTCGGCAGCGACGTGCCGATCATTGGCGTCGGCGGCATTTTCTCCGGCGACGACGCGCGCGCGAAACTCGCGGCCGGCGCATCGCTCGTCCAGCTGTACACGGGCTTCATCTATCGCGGCCCGGCGCTGGTCGCCGAGTGCGTGAAGGCCATCGCGCGCGAACGCACCGCGTAATATAGCCATAAACAAACGATATTTATTGGTCGATTGCATTTTTGCTATCATCAACCGCACAGTCAGGATCATGAGCCCCACTGGGGCAAGGAAGCTCACACGATGAAAATTTCGCTGCTGAAGAAGCTGCTGGTTGCCGGCCTGGTCGGCACGTCGTTCGCCGCGGCCACCGCGCACGCGGCCGACCTCCTCGATCAGGTGAAGCAGCGCGGCACGCTGCGTGTCGGCCTCGAAGGCACGTTCCCGCCGTTCAACTCGAAGAACCCCCAAGGCGAACTCGTCGGCTTCGACGTCGACATCGCGAAGGCGGTGGCCGCGAAGCTCGGCGTGAAGACCGAATTCGTCACGACCGAATGGAGCGGCATCATCGCGGGCCTGCAGGCCGGCAAGTTCGACGTGATCGCCAACCAGGTCGGCATTACCGACCCGCGCAAGGAAACGCTCGACTTCTCGCCCGCGTACACGTATTCGTCCGCGCAGCTGATCCAGCGCAAGGACGATCCGCGCCAGTTCAAGTCGCTGGAAGACCTGAAGGGCAAGAAGCTCGGCGTTGCGCTCGGCACCAACTACATGGACATGGCGAAGTCGGTGCCCGGCATCGACGTGAAGACGTATCCGGGCGCGCCCGAGTACCTGCGCGACCTCGCGGCCGGCCGTCTCGACGCGGCACTGAACGATCGCCTGATGCTCGCGTATCTGACGAAGAATTCGCAACTGCCGCTGCGCCCGGGCGCCAACGTCGGTTCGGCGAATCCGTCGGGCATCCCGTTCAAGAAGGGCAACCCGAAATTCCAGAAGGCGATCGACGACGCGATGGCGCAGCTCGAAGCCGACGGCACGTTCACGAAGATCTCGGACAAGTGGTTCGGCATCGACGTAACGAAACCGATCAAGTAAGCACGCCTTTGTTTCCCGCCTGACGGCGGGCCGGAAAGGGCGGCATCCGCAACGATGCCGCCCTTTGTTTTATTGGTCCGGTTTATGATTGCGCTTTCGCGCACGCATTCGATTCGTATTCCATGTCGACAACGTCCCTGCTCGTCCAATCGCTGCCCGTGCTCGCACAAGGTGCCGTCCTGACCGTCAAGTTCGCCGTGCTGTCGATGGTGTTCGGCCTGCTCGGCGCCGTCGTGCTCGCGATGATGGGCATCCGGCAAAGCGAACCGCTCGAAGGCTTCGAGCGCATCTGGGTGAACGCGCTCGCGTGGCTCGCGCGCGGCTACGTGAGCCTGATGCGCGGCACGCCGCTGCTCGTGCAGATCTTCGTGATCTATTACGGGCTGCCGAGCCTCGGCATCTCGCTCGATCCGACGCCGGCCGGCGTCATCGCCCTGTCCGCGAACGTCGCCGCTTACATGTCCGAAAGCATGCGCGGCGCGATCAACGGGATCGCGCGCGGCCAATGGCTCGCCGCATACAGCCTCGGGCTGTCGTGGAGCCAGACGCTGCGTTACGTGATCGGCCCGCAAGCACTGCGCATCGCGGTGCCGAGCCTGTCGAACAGCCTGATCAGCCTGATCAAGGACACGTCGCTCGTGTCGGTGATCACCGTCACCGAACTGCTGCGCAGCGCACAGGAAGTGATCGCGGCGACCTATCAGCCGCTGCCGCTGTACCTGGCCGCCGCGGCCGTGTACTGGGTGCTGTGCCAGATCCTCGAATGGGTCCAGCGCTGGTACGAAAAGCGTCTGTCGCTGCCCGCGCGACACTGAACGCACGTCACGTCATCGTGCCGGGTCGCGCTTGCGCGCCCCGGCATCTGCTTTTCCCGCCCTGCTTCCCGCCCGCGGCGCTTCCCGCTTACTCGCCCGAATAACGCACGCCGAGCGCCGCACGCGCCGCGTCGGTCATCGCGATCATCTGTCGCGAATGGTCGTGCGTCATGATCGGGCTTTCGAGTTTGCCCGCACGCAGCAGGCCGCAGAAATGTTCGGTCTCGTAGTTCAGACCGCCGCCGTCGACCGGCGCATCGAGCTCGACGGTGCGGCCGTCGGCATAGCGGATCGTCGCGCGCGCGGGGTTCCACCATTTCTCGTGAATCGTCACGTGCCCGCCCGCTGCGGCGATCAGCGCGTCGCCGCGTCCCATCACGTCGAGCCCGCAAAAGAGCTGAGCGATCCCGCCGTTCGCGTGCTGGCTGTTCAGGCTCGCGAACACGTCGACGCCCGTCGCGCCGATACGACCGAGCGTCTGCACGTCGCGCGCCGCACCGAGCCAGTCGACCGCCAGAAATGCTTCGTAGATCCCGATGTCGAGCAGCGCGCCGCCGGCGCGATCGAGACGATAGACGGAATGATCGTCCGGCATCGACGACGATGCGCAGCCTGCCCGTACAAGCCGGATCTCGCCGATCGGGTCGTCCTGCAGGTGCGCACGCAACTGCCGGTACAGCGGAAAGAACGGCGGCTTCATCGCTTCCATGAAGAGCTGCCGGGCGTCGCGCGCCGCATCGAGCACGGTATCGAGTTGCGCGGCGTTCAGCGTCGCGGGCTTTTCGCACAGCACGGCCTTGCCGGCCGCGAGCGCGGCCAGCGCGTACTGTGCATGACTGTCGTGGAGCGTGGCGATGTAGATTGCATCGACGTCGCTCGCGAGGAGCGCATCCAGGCTGGCGGCAGGCGTTGCGCCGCTACCGTCGCAAAAGGCGATTGCCGCGTCGGGCCGGCGTGCCCACACGCCGGAGAGCACGGCACCCGGCACGTAAGCGAGGCTTTGTACGAAACGGCGTGCGATGCTGCCTGCGCCGATGATACCGAAGCGCACCGGGCGCTTGTCGAGGTCGTTCATCCGGATCTTCCGTGTCGGTCGTATAACGGCGGCCGGCAGGTTGCCGGCCGGCCGTCATGATAAACGGCTCGACGACTCACGGATGAAACACGGATGACGATGCGCGCCGATATCAAGCGCGCACGGGCACGTCGACGGAGAAATCGCGCGAGATCTCGTCGGCGCTGAAATCGATCAATGCGAGCGACGCCGCTTCGGCTTCGCGCGGATCGCGCCGTTCGATCGCGTCGACGACGCGCGCATGCGCCTTCACCGCGATGTCGTGCGCACCGTCCTTCTGCACGACGCGCGGATTCACGAGACGCACTGCACCGCGCACGATCGCCGCCATCTGCTGGAAGAACTGGTTGCCGCTCGCCTGGACGATCCGCGTGTGCAGCAGCTCGTCCGCCGTGTCGTAACCGGGGTCGCCCGGCTGCAACACCTTGAATGCTTCGAACGCTTCCCGAATGCCCGCGATATCGACGGCCGTCGCACGTACCGCCGCCTGCGCAGTCGCGCGCGGTTCGATCAGCATCCGGAATTCGATGACGTCGCGCATGAACTGGGGATCGGGTTTCGCGCGAAACCGCCAGCTCACCACATCCTCATCGATCATGCGCCAGTCGCGCATCGGTCGAACGCGCGTACCGACTTTCGGACGCACGTCCAGCATGTCGCGCGCAAGCAACATCGACAATGCTTCCCGCATCACCGTACGGCTCACATCGAACTCTTTCGACAGCACGTCCTGCGGCGGCAGAATGCCGCCGTACTTGTCTTCGACGATACCCGCGACAAGCCCATCCATCACTTTGGCGACCAGTGACCGGTCTTTGCCCTGCTCCATGACACCTCCCCGTGCGTCGATTTGCGAACACCTGCTCCGCAGTTCCGCCGGCCCTGGTTACGACTGTTCTTATGATCTATAAGTTGGCGAGTTCGAGGATATTTCGCTATCTGGTAAACACCTGACAGGGTTATCCCTCTTCATGAAGCGGTGATTTATAAGGCCACAAAAAAAGCCCGGGAAGCGCTCTGCGCTTGCCGGGCCGAGATTTCGACACGATTTGAACATGCAAGCCGTTACGGACGATTACGTCCCGCCATGGCGTGCCATTCAACCTGCCAATTTCATTTCAATTCTTTCAATTAGCCGAATAAACAATCGTTTCAACACCGGCTTCCGTACCGAGCAGGCACAGATTCGCGCCGCGCTGGGCGAACAGGCCGACCGTCACCACGCCCGGCCATGCGTTTACCTGCGCTTCGAAACCGCGCGGGTCGGCGATCTGCAGGCCCTTCACGTCGATGATTTCGTTGCCGTTGTCGGTGATGTACGGCGCGCCGTCCTTCGTCACGCGCAGTACCGGCACGCCGCCGAGCGCGGTCACGCGCCGGCCGATCGCCGTGCGCGCCATCGGCACGACCTCGATCGGCAGCGGGAACGCGCCGAGCACCGGCACGCGCTTGCTGGCATCCGCGATGCACACGAACGTATCGGCCACCGACGCGACGATCTTCTCGCGCGTCAGCGCACCGCCGCCGCCCTTGATCATCGCGCCGCTCGCGTCGATCTCGTCGGCGCCGTCTACATACACCTGCAGCGACTCGATCTCGTTCAGGTCGAACACCTTGATGCCGTGCGACTTCAGGCGCTCGGTGGTCGCGATGGAGCTCGACACGGCGCCGCGATAGCGCGACTTGACGACGGCGAGCGCGTCGATGAAGCAGTTGGCGGTCGAGCCGGTGCCGACGCCGATCACCGCGCCTTCCGGCACGTTGTTGATCACATAATCGGCGGCCGCCTGGCCGACCAGGCGTTTGAGTTCGTCTTGAGTCATGGGAAGGAAATGCTGCGGGATTGCGGAAAACCGCCAGTTTACCGGACTCGGCTGACGGGCCGCGCTTTTTCGGCGGCTGCAGCTGCGTCGGCGCCTTGCGCGCCGATCGTCAGGGCGCGCAAGGCGCGGCTGCGTCGTCGGCCGGCGCCGCGCCGGGGAAATACTTGTCGAGCAATGCCTGCGCGATTGCGTCGGTTTCGGCATCCGGATTGCCCGCATAGTCGGACGGCCGAAAATGCATCTGGAATGCCGCGAATACGCGCCGCGTGCGCGCATCGAGCACCCCGTCGGCCGGCACGTCGTAGCCGTAGCGCGCGAGCTTGAGCTGCAACTCGCGCACGTCGACGAGCGCGTGCGGATCCCGACCCGCGAGCCGTGCGGCGACGGTCGCGTCGTCCGGCCACGCGCCGACGCCGGCCTGCGCGAGCGCATGCCACGGGAACAGCGGGCCCGGATCGATCTTGCGTTGCGGCGCGATGTCGCTGTGCCCGACCACGCGCGTCGGCGGAATCGCGTAGCGCGTGACGATGTCCTTCGACAGCCGGATCAGCGCATCGACCTGGGCAGGCGGATACGGCTGCCACGTGCGATTCTCCGGATCGAGCGGGCCGCGGTTCACGTTCTCGATGCCGATCGACGCCGCGTTCAGTTCGGTCGTGCCCTGCCACTCGCTGACGCCGGCATGCCACGCGCGCTTCGCTTCCGGAACGAGCTGGTAGACGACCGGCATCCCGTGTTCGATGCGCGGCTGCGGCGGGATGACGTAATGCACGCTGACCGAATCGCCCGTCAGCGTGCGCAGCGATTTCGCTTCGTCGCTTTCGGTGTAATGCATCACGAGAAAGCGGATGCGCGAATCGGCGCCGCGCGCGTGCAGGCTCGTGTCGGCGTAGTAGGTGCCGCGCTCGACCAGCGACGGCGACGTGCAGGCGGCCAGCAGGCCGAGAACGGCGCACGATGCGCCGAGACGGAACAGGGTCATGGTTCGCGCGTCCGGGGGAGCCGTGTGCCGCGCGCGATCGCAGCGCACGTCGTTCGGGTCATGGCGGCCCGCGCATCGCGCCGGGCCGCGCGCATCAGCCCTTCACGCGTCGCTGCCGCACCGCTTCATACAGGCACACGCCGCTGGCAACCGACACGTTCAGGCTTTCCACGCTGCCGGCCATCGGGATGCTCATCACTTCGTCGCAGGTGTCGCGCGTGAGCCGGCGCATGCCTTCGCCTTCCGCACCCATCACGAGCGCGACCGGGCCGTCGAGCTTCGTTTCGTACAGCGTCGCCGACGCTTCGTCCGACGTGCCGATGATCCACACGCCCGCTTCCTTCAACTCGCGCAGCGCGCGGGCGAGGTTCGTCACCGTGATGTACGGCACCGTGTCGGCCGCGCCGCTCGCGACCTTCGCAGCCGTCGCGTTCAGGCCGACCGCGCGATCGCGCGGCGCGATCACCGCGTGCGCGCCGGCCGAATCGGCGACCCGCAGGCATGCGCCCAGGTTGTGCGGATCGGTGACACCGTCGAGCACCAGCAGCAGCGCCGGGCCCTGGATGCCGTCGAGCAGCTCGGACAGGTTCTGCGCGAGCGGAACGTCCTCGACGCGCGCGACGACGCCCTGATGGCGCTCGGTATGCGCGAGACCCCACAGGCGCGTTTCGTCGGCCGCGATCAGCCGCACGCCCGCTTCCTTCGCGGCGTGCAGGAAGTCCTGCATGCGGCGGTCGCGGCGCGTCTGGTCGTACAGCACCTCCGCAACCGTCGATGCATCGTGCCGCAAGCGTGCGGTCACCGCATGAAAACCGTAAAGAACCTTCAGACGTGACATGACTGGAACAACCTTCGATCAAACGTGCGGCCGCGCAACGCGCGCAGCCGCGGTTCATGGAAAAGGAAAGCGCCGCGCTGCCGGCCGGTGACCGGTAGAACGCGGCGTCTCTCGATACTGCAAGGGCGTACCTGCAAGGGCGCGCGCTTCGCGCCGCCCCGAACGCTCAATACTTCTTGCGCGCGTGCGGCTTCTTCGCGGCCGTCTTCGCCACCGTGCCGCCCTTCTTCTTCGCTGCACGCGCGGCACGCGCTTCCTTCACCGCGACGGTCGGCGCGCTTGCCGCCTTCTTGCGACGCGGCGCGGCGTCCTCCGCCGGCGGCAACGCGCGCACGCGCGGACCGCCACGATCGTTGCCGGCGACAGCCGGCGCCGGTGTCGGGCGCGGCGCCTTCACCGGCGTGTCGCGCACGAGGCGGAAGTCGATCTTGCGCGCGTCGAGGTCGACGCGGCTCACCTGCACGCGCACGCGATCCGACAGGCGATAACGGATGCCCGTACGCTCGCCGCGCAGCTCGTTCTTGATCTCGTCGTACTGGAAGTAGTCCGAGCCGAGTTCCGTGACGTGCACGAGGCCTTCGATGAAGAGCGTGTCGAGCTGCACGAAGATGCCGAACGACGTGACGCCGTTCACCATCCCGCCGTACTCCTCGCCGAGCTTGTCGCGCATGAAGTAGCACTTGAGCCACGCTTCGACGTCGCGCGACGCCTCATCGGCACGCCGCTCGTTTGCCGAGCAATGCAGCCCGAGCTCTTCCCAGATCGCCGTGTTCGAGCGCGACCGGCCGCGCGATTCGTCGTCGGCCTGCTGCATCGCGCGGGCGCGCGGCGACAGCGCGGTGTTCAGCTCGAAGCCGTCCGGCGCCTTCGGCGTGTATTTCCTGCCCGACAGGATCGCGTAGATCGCGCGGTGCGTGAGCAGGTCGGGATAACGGCGGATCGGGCTCGTGAAGTGCGCGTACGCCTCGTAGGCGAGACCGAAGTGGCCGATGTTGTCCGGGCTGTAGACGGCCTGCTGCATCGAGCGCAGCAGCATCGGCTGCAGCATCTGCGCATCGGGCCGGTCGCGAATCTGCGCCATCAGCGCCGCGTAATCGCTCGCATGCGGCTTGTCGCCGCCGCCGAGCGACAGACCCATGCCGCGCAGGAACGCGCGCAGGTTCTCGAGCTTCTCCGGCGTCGGCCCCGCGTGCACGCGGTACAGGCCCGGATGCTTGTTGCGCTTGAGGAAGTCGGCCGCGCAGACGTTCGCGGCCAGCATGCACTCCTCGATCAGCTTGTGTGCGTCGTTGCGCTGACGCGGGACGATCTGCTCGATCTTGCCCTGCGAGTTGCAGACGATGTACGTCTCGGTCGTGTCGAAGTCGATCGCGCCGCGCTTCTGCCGCGCGGCGAACAGTGCCTTGTAGACGCCGTACAGGTCCTGCAGCTGCGGCAGCAGGTCCGCGCGACGCGCGGCCTCCGGCCCCTTCGTGTTCGACAGCACGGCCGCGACTTCGGTGTACGTCAGACGCGCGGCCGAGTGGATCACCGCCGGATAGAACTGGTAAGCCTTGATCTCGCCGCGCGCGGTAATCACCATGTCGCACGCGAGCACGCAACGGTCGACCTGCGGATTCAGCGAACAGAGGCCGTTCGACAGTTTCTCCGGCAGCATCGGGATCACGCGGCGCGGGAAGTAGACCGACGTGCTGCGTTCGAGCGCGTCGGCGTCGAGGCCGCTGCCCGGTTGCACGTAGTGCGAAACGTCGGCGATCGCGACGATCAGGCGGAAACCGTCGCCACGACCGACCTTGACGGGCTCGCAGTAGACGGCGTCGTCGAAGTCGCGCGCGTCCTCGCCGTCGATCGTCACGAGCGGCACGTCGCGCAGGTCGACGCGGAAACGCAGATCGGCCGGGCGTACCTTGTCCGGCAGCGCGGCGGCTTCGTCGAGCGCCGGCTGGCTGAATTCGTGCGGCACGCCGTACTTGCGCACCGCGATCTCGATTTCCATGCCCGGATCATCGATGTCGCCCAGCACCTCGACGACGCGGCCGAGCGGCTGCGAATGGCGGCTCGGGAAATCGGTCAGCTCGACGACGACGACCTGCCCGACCTTCGCCTTCTTCACGTTCTGCGTGATCAGGATGTCGTGGCCGATGCGCTTGTCTTCGGGAGCGACGATCAGCGCGCCGTTTTCATTGAGCAGGCGACCGATCACGCGCTTGTTCGCGCGTTCGGTGACTTCGACGACGTGCCCTTCGGGACGGCCGCGGCGATCGTAGCCGACGATCCGCGCGAGCACGCGATCGCCATGCATGACCTTCTGCATTTCGCCGTTCGGCAAAAACAGATCGTCCTGGCCGTCGTCGCGGATCACGAACCCGTAGCCGTCGCGGTGCCCCTGCACGCGACCGGCAACGAAGTTCGACGGATGGGTGAGCTGGTAGTGACCGCGCTTGTCGAGGCGAATCTGGCCGTCGCGTTCCATCGCGGCGACACGCCGGAAGAACCCCTCGCGCTCCTGACGCTTGATCGACAGCGCTTCGGCGATATCGTTGGCGGCCAGCGGCGCGTCGCTCGTACGCAGCACGCCGAGAATTTCTTCACGGCTCGGAATGGGGTACGGATATTTGCTCAAGGGTTTGTCGATGATTGTTCTCGTTGCGTTGACTGATGGTGCACGGCATCAACATAGAAGTGTCCGTCAGACAGTTCTATAGTGACGGCGGCGGATCATTCTATCACCCGCCTGTGTTGCCAAATGACGCGAATGCCGCGTGCAGGCGCCTCGGCAGCCCGTTTGCGGTCCATCGCAAAAAAGTGTTGACACGCATAATTGGGGCGCTATAATTTCGCTTCTTTGCAGCAAGCAGCTACTGCAAAACGTGCCCAGGTGGCGGAATTGGTAGACGCACTAGGTTCAGGTCCTAGCGGTGGCAACATCGTGGAGGTTCGAGTCCTCTCCTGGGCACCATCTGTTTTTAAAAAGGCCGGCTTTCAGCCGGCCTTTTTCATTTCGAGTCGCACATCGCGTGCACCGGCTTCCCTTATGCCGGCCATTCCGATCGATAGCAGAATTAATCGTTTATCGATCGCCCTCCCCGTTGGTACGTTAGCCGCCTTGTTTGCAACGAACCCAACGAGGAGCACCATCCATGGCGTCGATGAACCGCCGTGCGTTCACGCGCGCGATATTGGCCGCAGGCCTGAGCGCCGCAGGCATCCGGGCGCACGCCGAGAGCACGCCTTCCGCGCTGCGCATCGGATACCAGAAATCGTCGACGCTCATCACGCTGCTCAAGACGCGCGGCACGCTCGAGCAATCGCTGGCGCCGCTCGGGCTGCGCGTGTCATGGCATGAATTCGCGAGCGGCTTGCCGCTGACCGAAGCACTCAACGTCGGCGCCGTCGATTTCAGCGCCGACGTGGCCGACACGGTACCCGTATTCGCCCAGGCCGCGCATGCACGTTTCGTGTACGTGGCTCAGGAAGCGCCGTCGCCGAAGGCACAGGCCATCATCGTCAAGAAAGACAGCACGCTGCAGACGCTCGCCGATCTGAAGGGCAAGCGCATCGCCGTCACGAAGGCCGCCGGCAGCCACTACCTGCTGCTCGCCGCACTCGCACGCACGAAGCTCGCCCCCGCCGACACGGCGATCCACTACCTGACGCCGGCCGATGGCCGTGCGGCGTTCGAGCGCGGCAGCGTCGATGCGTGGATCACGTGGGATCCCTATGTCGCGTCGGTCGACTCGAATCCGGACGTGCGGATTCTGGCCGACGGCAGCGGGCTCGCTTCATACCAGCGCTATTACCTCGCATCGAGCAGCTTTGCAGCCGCCCGCCCCGACGTCATTCAGATCGCGTTCGACCAGTTGTCGCAGGCCGGCGCATGGCTGCGCGCGCATCCGCAGGAAGCGGCCAATACGCTCGCGCCGATCTGGGGGCTCGACGCAACGACGATCGAGCGTGCCAACGCACGACGCAGCTATCTCGTCCGCGCCGTGGTCGCACAAAACTTCGGGGAGCAGCAGAAGATCGCCGATACGTTCCTCGCGGCCGGCCTCCTGCCTGCCCGCGTCGATACGCGCGAAGCGCTGCGCTGGAATTTCACGTCGAAGCGCGCGGATCCGGTCGGCGCCTGAGGCCGGGAACACGCAATGCGCGATATTTTTATCGCCATCGAAGAAATTGTGTTGACAGCCTCTTCAGACACGCTATAATAGCCGTCTTCGCATCGCAGCAAGCGAAACGTGCCCAGGTGGCGGAATTGGTAGACGCACTAGGTTCAGGTCCTAGCGGTGGCAACATCGTGGAGGTTCGAGTCCTCTCCTGGGCACCATAAAGCTGTTTAGAGCAGTACAACGCAGTCCAGCAAAACCCCGCAAAGCCTTGTCTCCGCGGGGTTTTTTGCTTTTTTCGTCCCATCGTCATCCAGCTGAAGCGCGTGTCAAAGGCAGTACACCGGGCAGCACGTCGAAAGTTCGAGCCGACTGGATGTACTCCATGTTTCCGGCTGCCCGACAGGTTCAACTGGCCAAGCCGGCCAGCCGTGCCTACACGCTCAAAGACGGCAGCGGCCCGTTCCTCTTTGCGCCGCCGACGGCCCCACAGCCTGGCATTTCCGGTACAGCTTCGCCGGGAAACAGCGGCGGATCTCGTTCGATACCTGGCCCCGCGCTTTCCCTTCAGGATGCCCGCGAGCTGACGTCTACGGCGCGGACCCGACTGCCCCACGGCCCGGACCCCGGTCACCATCGGCGCACCGCCAAAAAGCGCTCGAAGGAAACTGGGGAGAAGCTCTTTCGTTCAGCCGCCGAGCGATACAAGCGGAAGCAAGTCGCCGGTCAGAGATGATGAAAGGAACCGGCAGACACACTCGCCGGCGCTCCAGGCCCACGGACATCCATACGGTGCCCGGCGTTCGTTGCCCCGATGCTGGCCAGACAGCACGCGATCAACAAGATGCTGCCCATCCAGCAAGTCACCGTGGCTATCCATGTCCTTCCGGCCCGCAAACCGACATGTCCCCGCTGGCACGACTCGTGCGTTTCACCTTGATGGAAAAGATCGCAGGCCGATCGGATTTCCCTACTTCCATCACTGAAGGGTAAGCGCATGACATCACAGACCCCGCCCGAACACCTGTCGCTCTCCCACGGGACCGACTATGAACGCCTGGCCGCGAAATTCCGGCCCATCTTCGATCGCATCGCGGAAGGTGCGGTAGAACGCGAACGCAACCGGGCACTCCCCTACGAGCAGATCTCATGGCTGAAGGAAGCGGGATTCGGCGCGGTCCGCGTACCTGTCGAGCACGGAGGCGCCGGGGCCTCGCTCCCACAGTTGGTCCGGCTGCTGATTGAACTGGCGGAAGCCGACTCCAGCCTGCCCCAGGCATTGCGCGGTCACTTCGCTTTCGTCGAGGACAGGATCAACGCAGTACCGGACGCCGCGCGCGACAAGTGGCTGAAGCGATTCGTGGCAGGCGAGATCGTCGGAAACGCATGGACCGAAATCGGCGCCGTCAAGCTCGGCGAAGTCATCACGCGCGTGTCGCGCCAGAACGATGCGTGGGTCCTGAACGGCACGAAGTACTACAGCACCGGCAGCATCTTTGCCGACTGGATCGACGTCTACGCGCAGCGCGACGACGACGGCGCCGACGTCATCGCGGCGGTCAGCACTCGCCAGCCCGGCGTCAGGCAGAGCGACGACTGGGACGGTTTCGGCCAGCGCACCACGGGCAGCGGCACATCGGTATTCGAAAACGCGCGCCTGGACGAAGAAAACATCATCGACTTTTCGACGCGCTTCAAATATCAGACCGCGTTCTATCAGCTCGTCCTGATCGCCGTCATCGCGGGAACCGGACGCGCTGCGCTGCGCGACATCTCGCATGAGGTACGCCGACGAACGCGGGTGTACAGCCACGGCAACGCGCCGCGGGTCAGTCAGGATGCGCAGGTCCAGCAGGTAGTGGGCAAGATCGCCGCGCGCGTCTATGCGGCCGAAGCAACCGCGGTGCGCGCCGCCGAACCGTCGCAACGGGCGTACGAAACCCGCTTCGGCAACGACCGCATCGCCGAAAATGCAGCCAACGTCGCGGCGGAAATCGAGTCGGCAAAGGCGCAGATCGTCGTGGCAGACCTGATCCTGCAGGCCACCACCGACCTGTTCAACGCCCTCGGCGCATCGGGAATCAGCGAAAGCAAGTTGCTTGATCGCCACTGGCGCAATGCGCGGACCGCCGCGTCGCACAATCCGTTGATCTATAAGGAGCGAATCGTAGGCGATTGGGAAATCAACGGGACCGAACCTCCCTACGTCTGGCAGATCGGCAACGGCGCCAAGGCCGGTTGAGCCGGGAAGCCATGCGGGCCATCGATCAAGCGATGGCCCGCTGCCCTCCTATTTCTGGGCCGAAATCTGTTTTGCCCTGATCAACCGCGCGCGCAGCACATTCCGGCTAATGCCCAGCAATCGTGCGGTCTGTATCTGATTGCGATGGCAAAAGTTGAAAGCCACTCGCATTGCAGCGTCCTCGATCTGCTCGAAGAGGTTGCCGTCCCCCTTGTCGAACAGATTGCGCAGTGCGTTTTCGAGTCCTTCGAGCGGCGTGGCATGCATCAGCTCAGCGCTGGAACGGGGAGCGCACTGAATGCCGAACGATGACATCTGCAAATCGTTCTCGCTAAGCGATTCGCTGCGGCATACCAGCAACGCGTAGTGAATCACGTTCTCCAGTTCGCGAATGTTGCCGGGCCAGCTGTGCTCAAGCAGTTTTCGCTCCGCGCGCGGCTCGATATCGACCGGCCCGTAGCCGAGCCGGCTTCTGTACTCCTCGATGAAGTACCTCGCCAACGGCAGAATATCGCCGGGTCGATCGCGCAATGTCGGTACGACGAGATGCACGACGTTCAGGCGGTAGAACAGATCCTCGCGAAAATGCCCTGCCACCACTGCGTCCTGTAAATGCACGTTCGTCGCGGCCAGTACACGGACATCGATGGAGATGCTCCTGCGCGCCCCGAGCCGGACGATCTCGCGCTCCTGCAATACACGCAACAGCTTGACCTGCATCGAGAGCGGCAAGTCGCCGATCTCGTCAAGAAACAGCGTGCCGCCGTTGGCGGCCTCGAACCATCCCGGCTTCGTCGAGAACGCACCGGTGAACGCCCCCTTCTCATGGCCGAACAACTCGCTCTCGACCAGCGACTCCGAAAACGCACCGCAATTGACCGCCACGAATGGCCCTTTCTTACGGTTGCTGAGATTGTGCACGTGGCGTGCAACCAGTTCCTTGCCCGTCCCCGTCTCACCGATCACGAGTACGTTGGCATCGCTTGGCGCCACCATGCGGATGCGGTCGAGGAGCGCCTGCGAGCGCGGGTCCGTAAAAACCTGCGCGCTGGCGCGAATGGACGTCGTTAGCGAGCGCTTGTCGGGTAGCGTCAGCAACGGCGGCGATGCCGCGGACGCTGCGTCTGCACGCTCGGACAACACATCATCGAGAGGAGGATTCATGAGTAAAAGCCTGGCGTCGGATATCGTTGCTTGAGCGCCCACTCGCCGATTTCCCGGAGCTTGTAGGCGAGCGGGTCGTGCAGCGTGTGCGTGCGCAAGTTCCGCCAATGCCGGTCGAGCCGCAGCGCGCCATGGGTCGCACGTGCCCCGGCGACGTCGAACATGCGCGTACAGATGTTGAGCCCCGCCTCGGCGGCGGCCACTCTGGCCGTCGCCGCCGCGAGTGCGGCCTCACCGCGCCCGGCCTCGGTGAGCGCCTCGCCGCACGCCCAGGCCGCGTCGAGATGGTCTGCCGCACGATCGGTCAACACGCGCGCCGACTCCAAACCCACCCAGAATTCACCGTATTGCCCAAGTACATAGGGATCCTCATCGGTTGCCCCGACTTTCGCGGCATGCCAGGGACGCGATTCATGCAGCGTGTAATGGCGTGCATCGTTGAACGCACTCTCGCCGATGCCCAGATAGATGTTGGCCAGAATCAGTTGCGCGAGCACCGGTCGCAGACACGCGAACGGGGTCGATAGCGGACCGGGTTCGGTCAGGACTTCATGGTTCTCCACGCGGACTCTTTTGAACGTCACCGTCCCGCTGTCCGTCTGGCGCTGACCGAAATTGTCCCAGTCCTGGGCCACGGAAACGCCCGAGCGTCCGGTGGGAATCGCGGCAACGAGCAGCGTGCCGTTCGCGGCGTCACGCGCCGACGCGATCAGCATCTCGGAATCGAGTGCGCCCGAGCAAAAGCTTTTCTGCCCGCTGAATTCCCGCCAGTCGCCACGCGAGCGGCTCACCGCGCGCTCATCGAGCGGGTTCAGCGCATTGCCCCAAAACCACTGCCGGCGGGCGGTTTGCTCATACCATGCTTCCCACTGCAGCGGCGAACCGAACAGGCGGACCGTGGCCAGCATCAGATGGTGAAAGCCGAACACGTGCCCCAACGAACTGTCCGCTCGCCCGATGGTGCGCACGATATCGAGCGTCTCCCGCCAGTTGGAGCCGAGGCCGCCATACTCCGCCGGAATACTCAGCGCGAGCAGGCCGCTTGTGCGGAAGGCGTCCCGCTCCGCCTTTGGCGTGCCGCCCTGGGCGTCCCGTTCGGCCGCACTGAGAGCGAAGATCGATGCCAGCCGGCGTGCGACCTGCTGCGGCGATACGGCCGTCGGCGCCGCGATCTGCGGTTCCAGCAAGGACGCGGAAACATCTGGCAGGACAGTCATTGGAGTCATGGAAGGCAAGGACGCTCGCTGCGCGAAACGTGATGTGCGGCCACCGGCCGTTCCCGGCGCACAGCCACGCGTTCGATGTTGATCAGGATCAAACCTGCTCGCTCAGAGCCATATTCTGACCATGTCCGCGCATTTCCGATTGATTTTCTTGTGATAACCAAAGTCGGACTGCTTCTTTGGCAGCAACGCCCGTGTCGATGCTGCCCAGACAGCAACGCACTGCTTGAGCACTGCTGCTCAATCAGCAGACGCGGTGCCGTGCGGACCGCCTCCGCGCCCCTCCGGGCTTCGATACCCTCGCGCCACAGGCCTGACTCGCGCCCGAGAAGTTGTGTCTGGCACAGCCTGTGCGTAAGTGTGGGTCCGTCGACCATCTCGTGCACTGCTCATGCAACTCTTCTGGTTTCTTCCCACTCATGGCGATAGCCGCTATCTAGGCACCGCTCGCGGCGCTCGCACCGTCAATCACCACTATCTTCGACAGATCGCTCAGGCAGCCGACGAACTTGGCTTTGAAGGCGTTCTGATTCCCACCGGCCGCTCGTGCGAGGACGCCTGGATCGTCGCTTCCTCGCTGATGCCCTTCACGGAACGCCTGAAATTCCTGGTGGCGATCCGGCCCGGCGTGATTTCCCCGACCGTTTCTGCTCGCCAGGCAGCAACCCTCGACCGGTTCTCCAACGGACGCCTGCTCATCAACGTCGTGACGGGCGGCGATCCGGATGAGCAGCATGGCGACGGCAGCTTTCTCTCGCATACCGAGCGTTACGAACTCACCGACGAATTCCTGCGCATCTGGCGTGGCGTCGCCTCGGGCGAAACGGTCAATCAGAGCGGCAAACATCTGCGCGTCGAGAATGCGAAGTCGCTCTATCTGCCGGTGCAGAAGCCCTACCCGCCGCTCTGGTTCGGCGGATCGTCGGATCCGGCCATCGAACTGGCCGGCGAACAGGTCGACGTCTATCTTACGTGGGGCGAACCGCCAGCCGACGTCGCCGACAAGATCGCAAAGGCGCGCGCCGCTGCGGCGAAACACGGGCGGACCCTGCGCTTCGGCATCCGCCTGCACGTGATCGTGCGCGAGACGAGCGAAGCCGCCTGGCAGGCGGCGGACGAACTGATTTCGTTTGTCACTGACGACACGATTGCCGCTGCGCAAAAGGCCTTCTCTCGTTTCGACTCGGTGGGCCAGCAGCGCATGGCGGCCTTGCACGGTGGACGGCGCGACCAGCTGGAGGTGTCGCCGAATCTTTGGGCCGGCGTCGGGCTCGTGCGCGGCGGTGCCGGTACCGCGCTGGTCGGCAACCCGGAAGAAGTCGCCGCACGCATCAAGGAATACGCGGCGTTAGGAATCGAAACCTTTATTTTCTCGGGCTATCCGCATCTCGAAGAGGCCTATCGCGTCGCCGAATTGCTGTTCCCGTTGCTGCCCCTGGAGAAGACACGACCGTCCGGACAGATCAATCTGACGGGTCCATTCGGCGAGGTGATCGCAAACGACATCGTGCCGCCCCAACACGATGTCGAACACGAGAAGGCGAAAGCATGACACTTCACTCGAATGAAAAAGACGTTGGGCCGTGGGACGAACCGGTGGAAACGGTCGTCCGCGCGCTGGCGCAGACGGCAATCGCGCGAGATCAGGCCGGCGGCACCGCCATCGAAGAGCGCAGGCTGTTACGCGCAAGCGGGTTGCTGAAACTCAGCGTTCCGAAGGATCTGGGCGGCTGGGGCGCGGACTGGCAATCGACACTCGACGTGGTTCGTCGCCTGGCACAGATCGACAGCTCGATGGCCCACCTCTTCGCGTTCCATCACCTTCTGCTGGCGACCACGCGCCTTTTCGGCAAGCCCGCACAGTGGCAGCCCTGGCTCGAACAGACCGTCGAGCAACGCTGGTTCTGGGGCAACGCGCTCAATCCCCTCGACAAGGGATCGGTAGCAACGCCCGCCGCGCTCGCGCCGGCCGGAAGCTACACGTTCTCCGGACGCAAGAGCTTTTGCTCCGGCGCAAGCGACTCCGACATCCTGCTCGCCTCCGCCTTCGAGACTAACGGCCGTCTCCTGATCGGCGTGATTCCGACGTCCCGCGAAGGCATCACGGTGCTGGGCGACTGGGACAATATGGGGCAACGCCAGACTGACAGTGGCACCGTGATCTTCGACAACGTCGCGGTTTCGGCCGATGAATTGCTGACCGATCCGGGTCCGCTGTCGACGCCGTTCGCCTGCCTCCGCCCCCTGCTCGCCCAGTTGATTCTGGCCAGCATCTATCTCGGACTCGGCGAAGGCGCGTTGCGCGAAGCACGCGAATTCACGATCAAAAGCGCTCGCCCGTGGATAGCCTCGCCCGCGGCAAGCGCTAACGAAGACCTCTATGTGCTCGGCCACTACGGCGACTTCTGGCTGGCGCTGGAAGGTGCACGCGCGTTGATGGAGCGGGCTGCCGTCGCCTTTGACGACGCGTGGCGTCGCGGCACGTCGCTGACGGAAAACGAACGCGGACGGGTCGCCATCGCGGTAGCGGCGGCGAAGGTCGCCACGGCGCGCGCGAGCCTCGACGTGACCAGCCGCATGTTCGAAGTCACCGGCGCTCGCGCGACCACCGCTGCCTTACGGCTCGATCGCTACTGGCGCAATCTCAGGGTTCACACCCTGCATGATCCGGTCGACTACAAGATCCGTGAACTAGGCGACTGGGCGCTGAATGAACGCATCCCGGTTCCAACCTTCTACTCGTAAGCGGACGCGATACCCGCCCCAATCCATTTTTTGGCGAGCAGCAGCGCTGCCTTTACGGCAGCAACGCCGAGGCAGCTTTGCTGCCTCAGCAACATCTCGAAAGCGCATATGGTTCCAGCCGTCGACGATATGAGCCGGAAAGGGGCGCTGCAAATCGATAGATCAACGGCTCGAAGCGGTTATGCAGAAACCAGGTTCCGTTTTCGCGGAAAGGAATAAGCCGATTGACGCGATGGCACGGTATTCGCTTGATAGGTTGCATTGCAGATTAATTTTCAATCCCGGGAAAAGGTCGTTCCAAATGAGCCACCGATTAAACGTAGTCGCCGTCTCCGGCGGACTGCAACGTCCTTCGCGCACCCTGGTCCTCGTCGAGCAATTGCTGGCGACGCTAGGCGATGCCGTGTCGATCGAAACGCATCTCGTCGAACTCGGCGAAATTGGTCCGCGCCTCGCAGGTGCGCTGCACCGCGGCCAGTTGCCCGCGGACGTCGAGGCGCACGTCAAGGCGATCGAAGCCGCGGATCTGCTGGTCGTGGCGAGCCCGGTCTACCGTGCATCGTTCACCGGGCTCTTCAAGCATCTCTTCGATCTCGTCCACCACGAAGCCCTGATCGACGTTCCCGTTCTGCTTGCCGCGACGGGCGGCAGCGAGCGCCATGCGCTGGTGATCGACCATCAGTTGCGCCCGCTCTTCAGTTTCTTCCAGGCACGCACGCTGCCCATCGGCGTATATGCATCGGAATCCGACTTCGACGGCTATGCCATCTCGAATCCGGCACTCTCGGAACGCATCGCCCTTGCCGTCGCGCGTGCGGTTCCATGGGTACAGGCCGGGCGCACCGGCAGTACTTTCCCGCACGCTGCGGGCCTCGCCGCATAGATCGATCAACGACCTCTTCAGGAATACCAAATGAGCCAACCTTCCTCGCACGACGACGCAGTCAAATTCGCCTACTGGGTCCCTAACGTCAGCGGCGGCCTGGTCGTCAGCACGATCGAGCAACGCACCGACTGGAGTCTGGAATACAACCAGAAGCTCGCGCAAGCCGCCGAGCAGGCCGGCTTCGAATACGCGCTGAGCCAGATCCGCTTCACGGCGGGCTATGGCGCGGAATATCAGCACGAGTCGGTGTCGTTCAGTCAGGCCCTCCTGCACGCGACCACCCGGCTCAAGGTGCTGGCCGCGATCCTGCCGGGCCCCTGGCATCCGGCCGTCGTCGCCAAGCAGTTGGCCACCATCGACCACATTTCGAACGGCCGCATCGCCATCAATGTGGTCAGCGGCTGGTTCAAGGGCGAATTCACCGCGATCGGGGAACCGTGGCTGGAGCACGACGAGCGGTATCGTCGTTCGAACGAATTCATTCAGGCGCTGAAAGGCATCTGGACGCAGGACAACTTCACCTTCAAGGGTGACTTCTATCGCTTCAACGACTACACCCTAAGTCCCAAGCCGGTACAGAAACCGCATCCCGAGATTTTCCAGGGTGGCAGCTCGCGCGCCGCGCGCGACAATGCCGCAAGCGTGTCCGACTGGTATTTCACCAACGGCAACACGCCCGAGAACCTGAAGGCTCAGATCGACGACATCCAGGCGAAGGCGGCAAAGAATGATCACAAGGTTCGCATCGGCGTGAATGCCTTCGTGATCGCCCGCGATACCGAGGAAGAAGCGAAGGCGGTCCTCGACGACATCATCAAACATGCTCACGTTGAGGCCGTGCATGCCTTCGGCGACGCGGTCAAGCAGGCCGGCAAGGCTTCGCCCGAAGGTGAAGGCAACTGGGCGAAATCGACGTTCGAAGATCTTGTGCAATACAACGACGGCTTCCGCACCAACCTGATCGGCACACCGCAGCAGATCGCGGAACGGATCGTCGAGCTGAAATCCGTCGGCGTCGATCTCGTGCTCACCGGCTTTCTTCACTTCATCGAGGAAGTGGAGTACTTCGGCAAGCGCGTGCTGCCGCTCGTGCGAGAACTCGAACGCAAGCAGCAGGCAAAGGCTGCCTGAGCATGGCGAGCGTCGAGCAGTTGACCCTGCCGGCCTGGTTGCGCCACCAGGCGCAGCACCGCCCGCATGCCCTGGCGTTGCGCCACAAGAGGCTCGGCGCGTGGCACGCGTCGTCGTGGCAGGCACTCGCCACGACGGTCGAGCGCCTGGCAGCAGGCCTGACGGAGCGGAACTTCGCAGCCGGCGACGGGTTGCTGCTCGTCAGTCAGCCGCGTGAGCAGGCGTTGCTGCTGTCGCTCGCCGCGCAATGGAGCGGTGGTGTCGCGATACCGCTCGATCCACAACTCGACGACGAAGTACTGCGCGCCGCAGTGCTTCATCTGAAGCCGCGTTTCGTGTTCGCCGAGGACGACCGCCAGGTCGATCGCCTGCTCGCGCTTTCGCAGCATGTGATCGACGCCAATCTGCGCGACCTGCCGGCGCATCCGCATCCTTCCGTGATCGACTACCGGACACTCGCGTCACGACGCAATGACGCGTTTGCGCCTGTCGCGCACGAGCATGGCGATGCCTTCGGGTTTCTTCGCGTCGATGAGGACGGACGACTCGTGGAACAGCGCTTCACCCACGCAGCGCTGGTCCACGAAGCACGGCATCTCGCGCTCGCCGAAAAGCTGCACGCCGGCGACGAAGCCTTCGCTGCCCGCGGATTCGCCGCGGCGGCGCAGGCCCGGTATCTGATCGCGCCGTGGATAGTCAGCGGTTTCCGGCTGAACTTTCCGGAATCGCTGGAAACCCGCGACAACGACCGGCGCGAACTCGCGCCGACGCTCGTCGCGGGCACGCGCGAAACGTACGCGCGGGTCGCGCAGCTCGTCGACGACCGGTTGCCGGGCCGGCGCTCATGGCGGCGCAAGCTGATCGGTCGCGCACTGCGCAAGCAGGCCGGCTTTCCTGAGCGCACATTCACGTGGTGGTTCGTCGCCCGACCGTTGCGCGAGGTAATCGGCTTTTCGCGTACGCATGCGGCGCTCGTGGTCGGAGCCGCACTCGATGACAAGACCGCCGCATTGTTCGACGCGTTGCGTGTGGACGTTCATCCGTGGCCCGATGCGGGCAACTGGCAGCGCGTCACGTCGGCAAGCGCCGATGCGCCGCAACCACGCCACCCGGACGACGCCTCGCCGGCCCAACCGGCCTATTGATCAAGGACTCCTCGCTCGATGACCTCGTCCTATCCCACCCTGCTGTCACTCGACCATATCTCGCTGTCGTTCAAAGGCGTGAAAGCGATCACCGACATCAGCTTCGACGTGACGGCGGGAGAAATCTGCGCGCTGATCGGCCCGAACGGCGCGGGAAAAAGCTCGCTGCTGAACGTCATCAATGGCGTGTATCAACCGCAGCAGGGCAATGTCCGTTTCGATGGCCACGTCTATCGACGGATGAATCCGTATCACGCGGCGCACAAGGGTATTGCACGCACGTTCCAGAACATCGCGCTGTTTCGCCGGATGAGCGTGCTCGATAACGTGCTCACTGGCCGCAATCTGCATCGCCGCAGTACGTGGTTCGAGCAAACGCTGCACATCGGCCGCGCCCGCTCCGATGAAGCCGTACAGCGTCACCGCGCCGAGATCGTCATCGAAGCGCTCGATCTGCAGCGCTACCGGAATAGCACGGTCGGCACCTTGTCTTACGGTGTTCAAAAGCGCGTCGAACTGGCCCGCGCGCTCGCCGCCGAGCCGCGCCTGCTCCTGCTGGACGAACCGATGGCCGGCATGAACGCTGACGAGAAACACGCGATGGCGGGCTATGTCCTCGATGCCAACAGACAGTTCGGCGTGACGGTCGTGCTGATCGAGCACGACATCGGCGTGGTGATGGATCTGTCGAATCACGTGGTCGTGCTCGATTACGGAAAAAAGATCGCCGACGGTACCCCTGCCGAGGTTCGGACCCATCCCGACGTGCTGGCCGCCTATCTCGGCACCCGTCACTGAGAGACCGTAAAACATGGGATTTTTTCTTGAAGTGCTGGTCGGCGGCCTGCTGGCCGGCGTGATGTACTCGATGGTCGCCATCGGCTTCGTGCTGATATACAAGGCATCGGGCGTGTTCAACTTCGCGCAGGGCTCGCTCGTGCTGTTCGGTGCGCTGACGTTCGTCAGCCTCGTCGAGCGGCACCTTAGCCCATGGCTCGCGTTCGGGCTCACGCTCGTCGCCCTCGTCGCGATCGCGCTCGCGATCGGCCGTCTCGTACTGCGACCGCTCGTCAACCGGCCGCCGATCGTTCTGTTCATGGCGACGCTCGGTCTGAGCTTCATCATCGAAGGCGCCGCGCAGTTGTTCTGGGGCGCGCAGGTTCACGGGCTCGATCTCGGCATCGACGATAAACCTCTCGAACTCGGCGGCGTGATGATCAGCCAGTTCGACCTGTTTGCCGCCGCCACCGCCGCCGTGCTCGTCGCCGGCCTGTCGCTGCTCACGAACTGCACCCGGTTCGGACTGACGCTGCGCGCGGTCGCCGACGACCCGCTCGCGGCCCTGGCCGTCGGCGTGCGCCTGCCGCGCGTCTGGGCGATCGTCTGGGCCCTCGCGGGTTTCGTCAGTCTGGTTGCGGGGCTTTTGTGGGGCGCGCGACTCGGCGTGCAATTCTCGCTATCGCTCGTGGTGCTGAAGGCATTGCCCGTGCTGATCATTGGCGGCTTTTCCTCAATCGAGGGCGCGATAGTCGGCGGCCTGCTGATCGGCGCGTCGGAGAAGCTGGCCGAGGTCTATGTCGGCCCCCTGCTCGGCGGCGGGATCGAAAACTGGTTTCCCTATGTGCTCGCGATGCTGTTTCTCCTCGCGCGTCCCTTTGGCCTGTTCGGCGAACCTGCCGTAGAACGCGTGTGAGCTCCATCATGGCTTCGATTCCCACCACTGCGCAGCTCACGGGCAAACCAGGCTTGCGCCGTCTGCCGTCGAGACTGGGCCTGCTGCTGGCCGCCGTCACGCTGTTCGTCGCCATCCCGGCATGGGGCAATGACTATTGGCTCAACGCGATTCTGATTCCGTTCCTCGTGCTGTCGCTGGCCGGGCTAGGCCTGAATCTCGTCACCGGCTTCGCGGGGCAGTTGTCGCTTGGGACTGCCGCATTCATGTCAGTCGGGGCCTATGCAACCTACAACCTGATCGTGCGCGTGCCCGGCTTGCCGCTTCCCGTGGACCTGCTTCTCGGCGGACTGATCACGGCCGCCGTGGGCGCACTGTTCGGCTTGCCCAGCATCCGGATCAAGGGGTTTTATCTGATCGTGTCGACGCTGGCCGCGCAGTTCTTCGTCGAATGGATCTTCACGCGGGTCGGCTGGTTTTCGAACAACGATAGCTCCGGCGTACTCAGCGCACCGAAACTGGCCATGTTCGGCTGGAAAATAGACACGCCCGCGTCACGCTATCTGCTGGTGCTCGGGGTCGTCGTCGTGCTGTTCGTCGGCGCCGCGAGCCTCGTGCGCAGCGAGCTCGGCCGCCGCTGGATGGCGGTGCGCGATATGGACACGGCCGCACGCGTCATCGGCATCCCGATCGCGCGCACCAAGCTGCTCGCCTTCGCGCTCAGTTCGTTCGTCATCGGCATCGCGGGCGCCCTGTGGGCATTCGCCTATCTCGGCACGGTCGAACCGCACGGTTTCGATCTGAACCTGTCGTTCGAGGTGCTGTTCATCATCATCATCGGCGGCATGGGCAGTATTGGCGGGAATTTTCTGGGGGCGGCGTTCATCGTGCTGTTGCCGGTGCTGCTGTCCAACGCTGCAGGCGCGCTCGCGAGCGTCGGTATCGCTGCCGACCAGTTGCAGAACCTGCAAAAGATCCTGTTTGGCACGCTGATCATCGTCTTTCTCGTCAAGGAGCCGGACGGGCTCGCGCGACTGGCCCAGATCGCGCGGCTACGTCTGCGCGACTGGCCGCTGCGCGCCTGAATGCAGCTTCATCCATTCCAGCTTCAACACGGCTTTCTATCCATCGACAGGTGCATAACGTATGAAATTCATCGTATCCTCCGCAAACCGCCTCGCCTTGTCGCGCGTTGCCATTGCCGCGAGCCTGACACTCGCGCTCGTGTCCGGCGGCATGACATCTTCGGCCCACGCGGCCGGCGAAGAATACTTCCCATTGCAGAGCTATCGCGTCGGGCCCTACGCGGCGGGCGGCAGCGGCTTCTTCGGCGGCTTCATCGACTATCTCAATCTCGTCAACAAGCGCGACGGCGGCGTCAACGGCGTCAAGCTGACGTGGAGTGAATGCGAGACCGAATATGTCGTCGAAAAAGGCGTGGAATGCTACGAGCGACTCAAGCGCGGCCTCAACGGCGCCCCGGCGGCGGCAACGAACCCGCTATCGGTAGGTATCGCCTATGCCACCATCGATCGCTCGACGGCCGACAAGATTCCGCTCATCACGATCAACCACGGCCGCACCGACTCGACGGACGGCGCGGTCTTCCCGTATGTGTTTCCGCTGCAGCTCAACCCGTACAGCGAAGTCTCGGCGATCGTGAACTACATCGGCCAGCAGTCGGGCGGCGCGGACAAGCTCAAGGGCAAGAAGATCGTCGTGCTCTATCACGGCTCGCCGTATGGCCGCGAGACGATTCCGGTGCTGAATGTCCTGGCGAAGAAATATGGCTTCGAACTCACCCAGATCGAAGTGCCCCATCCGGGCAACGAACAGGGCTCGCAATGGCTCACGATCCATCGTATCAATCCGGACTGGGTGATTCTGCGCGGCTGGGGCGTGATGAACCCCGTGGCGCTCAAGTCCGCGCAGAAGGTCGGCTTCCCCGCCAACCACATCATCGGCAACATCTGGAGCAACTCGGAAGAGGACGCGCGCCCGGCAGGCGACGCCGCGAAAGGCTTTATCTCGATCACGACACATCCGTCCGGCACCGACTTTCCCGTGCTGCAGGCCATTAACCAGTATGTGGTGAAGCCCGGCAACGGCAACCTGAAGGATCCGGCGCGCTTCGGCACGGTCTACTACAACCTTGGCGTGGTAAACGGCATTCTGAACGTCGAGGCGTTACGCGTCGCACAGGCAAAATTCGGCGACAAGCCGCTGACCGGCGAGCAGGTGCGCTGGGGGTTCGAGCATCTGAATCTCGACGACGCGCGCCTCAAGCAACTGGGCGCCTACGGCCTCGTTCAACCGCTGAAGCTGTCCTGCTCCGACCACGAAGGCGGCGGGGCGGTGCGCTTCCAGCAATGGGACGGTGAAAAATGGAAGGTCATCAGCGGCTGGGTGCAGGCAGACCGCGCACTGCTGCGTCCGATCATCGAAAAATCGGCAAACGCGTACGCCAAGGAAAAAGGCATTACGCCGCGCGATTGCAGCAAGGACATCTGAGCATGAGCGCCGCCCCGATCCTGCAGGTCGACGAGATTGCCGTGACGTACAACCAGATCATCCCTGCGTTGCGCGACGTTTCACTCGTGGTGCCGGCGGGCTCCATCGTCGCGCTGCTGGGCGGCAACGGCGCCGGCAAGACCACCACCCTCAAGGCGATATCGAGTCTGATTCGCGCCGAACGGGGCGCACTGACGGCCGGCCGCATCGCTTATCGCGGCGACACGATCACCGATGCTGACCCGTGGACGCTCGCCGACCGTGGACTCGTGCAGGTACTGGAGGGGCGGCGCTGCTTTGCGCATTTGTCGGTCGAACAGAATCTGCGCCTCGGCGCGTTTGTCCGGCGGCCGAGGTCTCGCGACCTCGAAGCGGACCTCGAACGCGTCTACACGATCTTTCCGCGTCTGAAGGAGCGTCGCCAAGCGCTGGCGGGCTATACATCGGGCGGCGAGCAGCAAATGGTGGCGATCGGCCGCGCGCTCATGGCGCGGCCATCGCTCGTGTTGCTCGACGAGCCGTCCATGGGTCTCGCCCCCCTGGTGGTCGAAGAAATCTTCGAAACGGTCGCTCGGCTCAATCACGACGAAGGAGTCAGCTTCCTGCTGGCGGAGCAGAACGCTACGGTCGCGTTGCGCTATGCCCGGTCGGGTTATGTCATCGAGGGGGGACGTGTGGTCGCGCACGGCACTGCCGAAGCGCTGCAACAACTCGATGCGTTGCATGACGCTTATCTGGGTCGGGTCCAGCGAGGAGAAGATGCCGGGGGCGAGCGCTATCGAAGCTCGCGATACAAGGTTGCGGGCCCGCGTCCGGGGCTGTGAGGTCAATGGCCGCACTGGGAGTTGCGACAAAGCCGCGCGAGCATTGTCATGCTTGATACGTTCATGATGCTGATAGCAACCGTATTTGTTCGGAGCCGGTTGGCCTCGATCGACATCACGGAAGTCTTTGGCAGTTTCTCGTCATGGGGCGGGATCCTTCCCGTCCCGGATAGATTCGAGCAAGTCCACTTTTATGCCAGCGCTGTCTCACTTGCAAAAATCGGGCTGACCCTAGATTTTCATTTCCGGCGCCGAATCGACACACGCGCATGCCCTGGCCCACATCCACGGGAATCATGCCGCGTCGTCGATGCACCGCCATCTCCTCGACGCCCCTCACCCGGCGCAGCAAGCAAACAAGGCAGGCACGCCGCAAAATTATTTGCGTTCGCGACCTCAAATTGTATTGACAGATCCCTCGAACCCGCTAGAATAGCGGTCTTCGCATCGCAGCAAGCGAAACGTGCCCAGGTGGCGGAATTGGTAGACGCACTAGGTTCAGGTCCTAGCGGTGGCAACATCGTGGAGGTTCGAGTCCTCTCCTGGGCACCATCTGTTTTCTAAAAAGGCCGGCTTTTAGCCGGCCTTTTTTCATTTCTGCACACGAAAGCCAATACAACGGCACGCTTCATATCGCTCCGACAACACGCACGGCGCGCGCCCTCTCTCCTGCCATCTTCGCGTCCGGACAAATCGCCGCCATCCGCGCTGATGCCTGACAGGCCAGCCTCCACATCGAGCGCCACTGCAAATCGCCGGTCCACGGGATCGGGCCGAAGCGCTGCACTGACAGACATCCCCCTCTTCGCGCCACCTCACTGACCGATGCGCGTGACACGCCCTCCTTCCCGCCTCGATTGCCCCAGGACGAAAACCAACCGCTCTCCCGCACCCCTGAACGCAACCGGGATTTCCCTAGGCTGACATGCTTGCGCGCACACGGTTAAATAAATCAACGTGATTTATTTAATTCGCCATCGAAAGGCGAGACATCGAAGGAGACGCGATGAGAAGCCCGCACATCGGCCAGGGAAGCAACTCGGCCAACGTGCGCCGTTATAACGAGCGCCTGCTGCTGAAGACGCTGCGCCGTGCGGGCAGCGCGTCGAAGGCCGACCTCGCCCGCCTCGCGAACATGACGGGCACGGCAGTCGGCAGCATCATCGCGTCGCTCGCCGATGCGAAGCTGATCGAATTCGCCGGCCGCACCGAAGGCCAGCGCGGCCAGCCGGCGTCGCTGATCCGTCTCGACCCGCGCGGCGCGTTCGGCATCGGCGTCCATCTGGACCGGATGCGCATCGAGACGGCGCTCGTCAATTTCGCCGGCGACGTGCTCGGCCGCCGCTCGCACGACACGCTGCTCCCCCCGCCCGCCGACGTGCTCGACATCGTTCGGCGCGACATCGACGCGATGCAGGACCTGCTGCCCGACCATGAGCGCGCACGCCTGACGGGCGTCGGCGTCGCCCAGCCTTACAACCTCGGCGCATGGATGCGCGAGCTCGGCCTCGCGCCCGACACGTTCCGTGCATGGGAAGACGTCGACTTCGCGAGCGACCTCGGGCGCACGCTGTCGCTGCCCGTGTTCGGCGAAAACGACGGCAACGCAGCCGCGATCGCCGAACTGTTCTACGGATACGGCCGGCAGTGCGACGACTTCGTCTACCTGTTCATCGGGCCCGCGATCGGCGGCGGCATCGCGATCGACGGCGACTGCCTGCGCGGCGTGACCGGCAACGCCGGCGACATCGCCGTGATTCCCGTGCCGCCGAGCCGGCTCGTGTCGGCGCCGCCACCGCGCGGCCCGTGGGACATCCTGCTCGCGCGCGCGTCGCTGCATGCGCTCGTGCGCCACCTGCGCCATCACGGCGAGACGGTCGAGAACCGCGCCGATCTCGAGGCCTGCATCGCACGCGGCCTGCCGGCAGTCGACGAATGGATAGACGACTGTGTCGACGCGCTCGCGCCGGCCTTGCGCGCGGTGCTGTGCGTCGTCGATGCGCCGGTGGTCGTGCTCGACGCCGATACCGATGCGGGCCTGCTCGATGCGGTGACGAGCCGCCTGCGCGCCGCGCTCGTCGCCACCGCCCCGGAAGCGCGCGGCACGCCGACGCTCGTGCGCGGCACGTTCGGCGCCGACGCCGGCGCGATCGGCGCCGCAACGCTGCCGATGTACTTCAACTTCTCCCCGCGGGCCGGCATCCTCAAGGGCGCCCGCACCGAATCGCAGGAGGTCAACCATGTCGCGATCTGAGTCGCCCCGACCGCTGCTCGAGATGCGCGGAATCAGCAAGACGTTCCCGGCCGTGCGCGCGCTCGACAACGTCAGCCTGACCGTCTATCCGGGCGAGATCCACTCGCTGATGGGCGAGAACGGCGCGGGTAAATCGACGCTGATGAAGATCCTGTCGGGCGCGTATCGCGCCGACGCCGGCGGCGAAATCCTGATCGACGGCGAGCGCATCGACATCGACGGCCCGCTCGCCGCGCGCGATGCCGGTGTCGCGGTGATCTACCAGGAGCTGTGCCTCGCGCCAAACCTGAGCGTCGCGGAAAACATCTACGTCGGCCGCGAGCTGCGCCGCGGCAACCGGCGCTGGGGCACCATCGACCGCGCGGCGATGGCGCGCGGCTGCCAGGACGTGCTCGAACGTCTCGGTGCGCCGTTCGGCCCCGATACGCTCGTCGGCACGCTGTCGATCGCCGAGCAGCAGCTCGTCGAGATCGCGCGCGCCGTGCACACCCGTGCGCGCATCCTCGTGATGGACGAACCGACGACGCCGCTGTCGTCGCGCGAAACCGAACATCTGTTCGGCCTGATTCGCCAGTTGCGCGAGGAAGGCCTTGCGATCATCTACATCAGCCACCGGATGGCGGAGATCTACGAACTGTCCGACCGCGTGTCGGTGTTGCGCGACGGGTCGTACGTCGGCACGCTCGAGCGCGACGCGCTGTCGGCCGAACGGCTCGTCGCGATGATGGTGGGCCGCGACATCTCCGGCTTCTACAAGAAGGAACATGCGCCGTACGATCCCGGCCACCTGCTGCTGTCGGCCCGCGACATCGCCGACGGCGAGCGCGTGCGCGGCTGCAGCCTCGATCTCCATGCCGGCGAGGTGCTCGGCATCGCGGGGCTCGTCGGCGCGGGCCGCACCGAGCTCGCACGGCTGATCTTCGGCGCGGAGCCGCGCACACGCGGCGACGTGAAGCTGGGCGATCGCACGTTCGGCGCGCATTCGCCGCGCGACGCGATCGACGCGGGCCTCGTCTACCTGACGGAAGACCGCAAGCGCCAGGGCCTGTTCCTCGACATGAGCGTGCGCGACAACATCAACATCTCCGTGTGCAGCCGCGATGCACGCCTCGGCGCGCTCGATCTCGCACGCGGCGCCAAACGCGCGCGCGACGCGATCGCATCGCTGTCGATCCGCGTGCCGAACGCGAACGTGAACGTCGGCGCGCTGTCGGGCGGCAACCAGCAGAAAGTGCTGCTGTCGCGCCTGCTGGAAACGAAGCCGCGCGTGCTGATCCTCGACGAACCGACCCGCGGTGTCGACATCGGCGCGAAATCCGAGATTTACCGGATCATCAACGAGCTGGCCCGCGCGGGCGTCGGCGTGATCGTGATCTCGAGCGAACTGCCGGAAATCATCGGCGTCGCCGATCGCGTGCTCGTGATGCGCGAAGGCGAGATCGCCGGCGAACTCGGCGGCCACACGCATACCCCCATCACGCAGGAAGCGATCATCGCGCTCGCGACCGGCTCGCAGCCCGAACTCGCCGACGCGCACTGACCACGGCCCCTTCATTTCCCTCTTCATTCAAGGTACCGAAATGATCAACCCGACCAAGCAGCGGAACCTCGCTTCCGCGACGGCCCATCCGGTCGCCAACCGTACGCCCCTGATGCGCGGCGCCGATCATCGCGCGCGCATGCAGTCGTTGATGCGCACCGCCGGCATGCTGCCGGTGCTGCTGGTCCTGTGCATCGGCTTCGGGTTCATGACCGACGGCTTCTTCACGCTGCAGAACCTGTCGATCGTCACGCAGCAGGCCTCGATCAACATCGTGCTCGCCGCCGGCATGACCTTCGTGATCCTGACGGGCGGGATCGACCTGTCGGTCGGCTCGGTGCTCGCCGCGTCGGCCGTCGCCGCGCTGCTCGCGTCGACCATCCCCGGCTGGGGCTGGCTCGGCGTGCCGTTCGCGCTCGCCGTCGGCCTCGCGTTCGGCGCGATCAACGGCGGCCTGATCTCGTTCCTGCGCCTGCCCCCGTTCATCGTCACGCTCGGCGCGATGACGGCCGTGCGCGGCGTCGCCCGCCTGATCGGCAACGACACGACCATCTTCAATCCGCAACTGCCGTTCGCGTTCATCGGCAACGGCACGATCCTCGGCGTGCCGTGGCTCGTCGTCATCGCCTGTGCGGTGATCGCGCTGTCGTGGTTCATCCTGCGCCGCACGGTGCTCGGGATGCGGATCTACTCGGTCGGCGGCAATCCGGAAGCGGCGCGGCTGTCGGGCATCAACGTGCGCGCGATCCAGCTGCTCGTGTATGCGGCGTCGGGCCTGCTCGCCGGTCTCGGCGCGGTGATGTCCGCTGCACGGCTCTATGCGGCCAACGGCCTGCAGCTCGGCCAGTCGTACGAACTCGACGCGATCGCCGCGGTGATCCTTGGCGGCACGAGCTTCGTCGGCGGCGTCGGCTCGATCGTCGGCACGCTGATCGGCGCACTGATCATCGCGGTGCTGACGAACGGCCTGGTGCTGCTCGGCGTATCCGATATCTGGCAGTACATCATCAAGGGCCTCGTGATCATCGGCGCCGTTGCGCTCGACCGCTATCGCCAGCGCGACTCCGCCCGCACCTGACATCGTTTCCTCATCGCTCAACCCCGGGGCGCAGGCCGATCCTCCCGCGCCCGTCCGCCAAAGAACCATTCGGAGACACAACGACATGTTCAAGCACAAAGCCGCCCTGACCGCCGTCGCCTGCGCACTCGCTTTCGGCACTGCCGCTGCCCATGCAGCCGACAAGCCGCTGAAATCGATCGGCGTCACGGTCGGATCGCTCGGCAATCCGTACTTCGTCACGATCGTCAAAGGCGCCGAAGCGCGCGCGAAGCAGATCAATCCGAACGCGAAGATCACCGCGGTGTCGGCCGACTACGACCTGAACAAGCAGTTCACGCAGATCGACAACTTCATCTCCGCGCACGTCGACATGATCCTGCTCAACGCGACCGACCCGAAGGCGATCGAGCCGGCGGTGAAGAAGGCGCAGGCGGCCGGCATCACGGTCGTCGCGGTCGACGTCGCGGCCGCCGGCGCGAACGCGACCGTGCAGACCAATAACGTGAAGGCCGGCGAACTCGCGTGCGACTACCTCGCGAAGAAGCTCAACGGCAAGGGCAACGTCATTATCGAGAACGGCCCGCAGGTGTCGGCCGTGATCGATCGCGTGAACGGCTGCAAGGCCATGCTCGCGAAGAACCCCGGCATCAAGCTGCTGTCGAGCGACCAGGACGGCAAGGGCTCGCGCGAAGGCGGGATGAACGCGATGCAGGGCTACCTGACGCGCTTTCCGAAGCTCGACGGCGTGTTCACGATCAACGATCCGCAGGCGATCGGCAGCGATCTCGCGGCGAAACAGCTGAACCGCCCGGGCATCGTCATCACGTCGGTCGACGGCGCGCCCGACATCGAGGTGGCGCTGAAGTCCAATACGCTCGTGCAGGCGTCGGCGAGCCAGGATCCGTGGGCAATGGCGCAGCAGGCCGTGAACGTCGGCTACGGGATCATGAACGGCCAGAAGCCGGCCAATCCGATGATCCTGATCGAGCCGACGCTCATCACGCGCGACAACGTGAAGAACTACAAGGGCTGGAGCAGCCCGCGCTGATCGCGCCGCGCACCCGCCGTGCCGGGCGGCGCCACACGTCGCCCGCGCGCAACGTCGAACGCCGCCCGCCCGCTGCCGCGCCGCGCGCCCCGCCTCGGCGCGAGGTTTCGATCTGCGCTACGCGCCGCCCTTCGCGCCGTTGCCGCGCGCCTGCAGCACCTGCAGACTCTCGTCGACACTCAGTTCGGACATCGCATCATCGCGCAGCGTATCGTCGGCCGCGCGACGCAATGCATGCAGCGCGTGCTCCTTGAGCCGCACGATCGCGAACTGCAGCCCGCGTGCCGCGCATTCGGCCGCGAACGTACGCAACGACTCGATCGTCGTGCCGTCGACGTCCGGCGTTTCCTCGAGGCTCAGCATCACGGTACGCGTATCGGGTGCGGCCTTCATCAGCGCACGCACGCGATTGAGCATCCGGTCCGCGTTCGCGAAGAACAGTTGCGCCTCGGGCCGCACGATCAGCACGCCCGGCACGGGCTTCGCATCCGCATGATTCGCGACGTCGACGAAGTCGTGACCGTCGCGCAACCGGCCGAGCACGCTGACGCTCGGCTCGGACAACTTGCGCAGCGTCAGCAGCAGGCTCACGCCGATTGCCGCAAGCAGCCCGTGCAGCACGCCGAGCACGAGCACCGCGAGCAGCGCGGCGATCACGACGAGCCGGTCGCGATGCCACATCCAGTACGGCCGGAACACCGCGGGATGCAGCGAATGGCTGACCGCGAAGATCACGATCGCCGCGAGCACCGGCTCCGGCGTGCGTGCGAGTTGCGGCAGCAGCAGCCACACGATCAGCGCGACCACGCCGGCGGCCCATAGCCCCGCGAAACGCGATTGCGCGCCGGCTGCCTCGTTCGCGGACGTCGCCGAATAGCCGGCGCCGACCGGCATTCCGTGCAGCAATCCCGACACGAGGTTCGCGCACCCGATCGCGACGAGATCGCGGTTCGGCGACACGCTGTCGCCGTGCTTCAGCGCGAAGTTGCGGATCGATCCGTACGACTCCGCATACAGGATCAGCATCAACGCGAACGCGAGCTCGATCGTCTGCATCCACGCATTGCGGTCCAGATGCGGCAACCCGAATTCGAGATGCCGGAAGTCGATGTGCCCGACGATCGCGATCCCGTAGTGCTGCCAGTCGAACACGTAGCCGGCCGCGATCGACAGCACGATCACGACGAGCGTCGCCGGCACGCGCGAACGACGCCCGAGCACGAACAGCAGCGCGAGCGCGGCCGCGCCGAGCGCGACGCTCGCGAGGTTCGCATGCGGCGCGCCGGTGACGAGATCGAGCGCGACATGCGGCGCATCGCTGTGCTGCACGGAGATCGCGAGAATCTTCGGCAACTGCTTGATGACGATCGTCAGCGCCAGCCCGAACGTGAAACCGCGCAGGACCGGACGTGCAACGAAGTCCGACATGCCGCCGAGCCGCGCGACGCCCGCGAGGATGAACAGCACGCCCGTCATCGCGACGAGCGCGGCCGCCAGCGCGAGTTGCGCGGCAAGCGCCATCCCGGATTCGGCCAGCACCGTCGCCGCGAGCACGGCGGACGACGACGACGTCGACGACACGATCGCAAAACGGCTGCTGCCCGTCAGCGCATAGACGACGAGCCCCGACAGCAGCGCGATGAGACCGGCCTGCGGCGGCAGGTTGGCAAGGCCCGCATACGCGACGGCCTCGGGAATCAGCAGGCCCGCGATCGACAGGCCGGCCAGCGCATCGAGGCCGATGCGCTGCGTCGGAGGTGGCGGCGCCGCATCGACTGCAGCGAAATGGTCGGCATGCTGCGGGCCGGCATCCGGGCGGATCGGGACAGTCGTCATGGGGCGATGGGCGCCGTGCGCGTGTCAGGGTTTGACGGCGATGACGCCCGACCAGCCGGGCAGATAGCGTGCGTCCTGGTCGTGTGCACGATGCAGCGCGGCGTCGAGCGCCTTCGCGAAATTCTTGCGGATCTGGTCGAGCGTGACGTGCTGGCGCAGGTAGTCGGCCCACAGGAATTCGCTGAACGGCGTCGCGTCCTTCGCGTAACCGCCCGCCGTGCGCAGTTCGCCCGCGAGGCTGCGATACGGATCGTCCTCGAGCCCCGTGAGCGCCTTCGGCAGATGCGCGTAGTCGCGACGCGATCCGTCCGCGCCGAACGGATGCACCCACTGGTTGTGTTCCATCATCCGCCAGAAGATCGTGTCGTCGAGCCAGGACAGATCCTTCAGCAGCATCGCGTTGACGCGCGACTCCCCTTCCTCGATCAGCGCGAGGCCGAGATGATGGTGATCGGTGATGTAATGCAGGCCGTCCGGGCCGAGGACGGCCGGGAACCAGTGCGATTCGATCGCGGCCTTGCGCGCGCGCTTGTCGAGCGCCTTCCAGTGCTTGCGCTTCGCTTTCACTTCGCGATAGCCGACCGTCATCTGCGTCGGACGCAACGCGTCGAGCCTGACGGGAATGAGATGAACGTCGTTGCCGAGTGCCATGGTCGTACCCCATGTTGCTGATTTCCGGCAACGATACTCCTGATCCTGTGAGCCGTTAATACGTCGCGACCTCGATGCGCGCGTGATTGACCCTCTCTGACAACCGGCCGGGCCGGCACACGGTTACGCGCGCAGATCGTCGCGTTCGAGACGGTGGCGAACGTAGGGAATCCCGTCGTGCACGACGCTCACGCGACGCATGCCGAGCTTGCGCGCGACGTTCAGCGAACCCGTGTTCGCCTCGGCGATATCCGCGATCACGCGCGGCAGCCGCACG
Source organism: Burkholderia sp. IDO3 (assembly GCF_003366075.1). Lineage (NCBI taxonomy): Bacteria > Pseudomonadati > Pseudomonadota > Betaproteobacteria > Burkholderiales > Burkholderiaceae > Burkholderia > Burkholderia sp. IDO3. Next base: position 1,704,579 of record NZ_CP028963.1, on the reverse strand, counting down.
GTGTCGAACGCGTGACGCACGACGGCCGCCGCGGCTTCACACGCGATGCCGCGCCCCCACGCCGCGCGCACGAGCCGCCAGCCGATCTCGACGTCGCGTGCGCCGTTCGCATAGTCGGGAATCAGCAGGATCCAGCCGATGAACACGTCGGGTGCGTGCTTCTCGAAGATCGACCAGTAGCCGAGGCCCGGCGGATAGTCGCGCGTGATCCGGTGCGTGACGAAACGGCGATGCTCGACCGGATCGTGCCACGGACCCGCGACATGCCGCGTGACTTCGGGATCGCGATCCATCGCGATGCTCGCGTCGAGATCGGCCAGCACGCGCGGACGCAGCCACAGCCTTTCGGTCTCGAACACGGGCAACGCGGTAGCGCAACGTTCAGTCATCCGGACTCCTGATTCGATGGCGATGTACGCCGGACACATTACATAACTGATACAAAAAGCCTTCCGAAATGATACAGCCGCCTGTCACTTTGCTCGCCGGACCCCGTTTTCGCTTTCGCAATAGTGCATTTCGTAGGGATTATTCCCGATTCGACGTTATCGCGCCCCACATCGCACGACGCCGCGGCCTACACTCGATCCATGCCCCCGCGCCGCGCGCAGCCGGGCCGGCATCCGTCGACACATCGTAAGCGCGCTAGCCAATCAGGAGACTTCGGACATGAGCTGGACCCGCGAACAACGCAACGTCACGATCGCCGCCTATCTGGGCTGGACGCTCGATGCGTTCGATTTTTTCCTGATGGTTTTCGTGCTGAAGGACATCGCCTCCGAGTTCGCATCGACGATCCCCGCCGTCGCCTTCGCGCTCACGCTGACCCTCGCGATGCGCCCGCTCGGTGCACTGATCTTCGGCCGGCTCGCCGATCGTTTCGGTCGCCGTCCGACGCTGATGGTCAACATCGCGTGCTATTCCGTGCTCGAACTCGCGTCCGGCTTCGCGCCGAGCCTGGCCGCCCTGCTGGTGCTGCGCGCGCTGTTCGGCATCGCGATGGGCGGCGAATGGGGCGTCGGCTCCGCACTGACGATGGAAACCGTGCCGACCCATGCACGCGGCATCGTGTCGGGCCTGCTGCAGGCCGGCTATCCGAGCGGATACCTGCTCGCGTCCATCGTGTTCGGCCTGTTCTACCAGTACATCGGCTGGCGCGGCATGTTCATGATCGGCGTGCTGCCCGCGCTGCTCGTGCTGTACGTGCGTGCGCACGTGCCGGAATCGCCGGCCTGGAAGCAGATGGAAAAGCGGCCGCGGCCGAGCCTGTGGGCCACGATGCAGCAGAACTGGAAGCTCGCGATCTACGCGATCGTGCTGATGACCGCGTTCAACTTCTTCTCGCACGGCACGCAGGATCTCTATCCGACCTTCCTGCGCGAACAACACCATTTCGATCCGCACACCGTATCGTGGATCACGATCGTGCTGAACATCGGCGCCATCGTCGGCGGCCTGTCGTTCGGTGCGATCTCGGAGCGCATCGGCCGTCGCCGCGCGATCTTCATCGCGGCGCTGATCGCGTTGCCGGTGCTGCCGCTGTGGGCATTCTCGAGCGGCCCGGTCGCGCTCGCCGCCGGTGCGTTCCTGATGCAGATTTCCGTCCAGGGCGCATGGGGCGTGATCCCGGTCCACCTGAACGAGATTTCTCCCGACGAGATCCGCGCAACCTTCCCCGGCGTCGTCTATCAGCTCGGCAACCTGCTCGCGTCGGGTAACGCGACGATGCAGGCATCGTTCGCGGTTTCGCAAGGCAACAACTACGGTTACGCGCTCGCGCTCGTCGCCGGCATCGTGGCCGTCGTGATCGCGGTGCTGATCCTGTTCAGCCGCGAGCGGCGCGGCATCGACATGACGCAATCGGTCAATACGCGTACCACCGCGAGCTGATCGCACGCATTGCCGCATCGCATCATCGCGCGTGCCCCGTCCCGCCGGGGCCGCACGCATGACTTTCCGCACCTGCACATCGAACTAGAGGAATTTGTCCAGATTCCCCGCTTGCCCGCTCCGCCCGCGTTTTTTTATCTTAATAAAAACGGCTGTTTGAATCAGATAATCAAATCACCAGTTCGCGGCCGGGAAACCGGCGTGGGAGGCGGAACATGGCAGTAAGTCAGGAGGGGCGACCGTCGGCGGGACGGCCGTCCGGCGGGCGATCATCCGGCACTCGGCAGGCCGGCGGGACGAAGGCGCGCATTCTCGATGCGGCCGAGGATCTGTTCATCGAACATGGCTTCGAGGCGATGTCGATGCGGCAGATCACGTCGCGCGCGGCGGTGAACCTCGCAGCGGTCAACTATCACTTCGGCAGCAAGGAAGCGCTGATCCACGCGATGCTGTCGCGGCGGCTCGATCAGCTCAACCAGGAGCGTCTCGGCATCCTCGATCGCTTCGATGCGCAGCTCGCCGAGCACATCACCTGCGAGCACGTGCTCGGCGCGATGTTCATTCCTGCATTGAAGGCGTCGCGCGACCCCGAACGCGGCGGCCCCGCGTTCCTCCGGCTGATCGGTCGCGCGTACACCGACCCGTCGCCGTTCGTGCGCAACTTCCTGACCGCCCACTACGCAAGCGTTGCGGGCCGTTTCTTCGACGCGTTCCAGCGTGCGCTGCCGCATCTGCCGCGCACGGAGCTCGGCTGGCGGCTGCACTTCGCGATCGGCGCGCTGTCCGGCGCGCTCGCCGGTGCCGAGACCGAAAGCCTGATCGACGAATTCTCGCAAGGCCGCACGATGAACGACGTGCAGATGATCGCGCGGCTGTCTTCGCTGATCGTCGCCGCGCTGAAGGCCCCGATGCCCGACAGTGCGCAATTGTCGATCTTCGCGGCGGTGCTCGACGATGCGGGCGCGAGCGAGGTGTTCGGGCTGACACCGAGTACGGCAAGCGCCGATACGGCCACGCTGCACCCGGCGAACTGATCGCGCCGACGGCCGCGCAGGCGGCATTTCATTGATGACTTGCGGGTGCGGGATCGCGCGGACGTGCAAGCGTTCGCGCCGGTTTGGCGCCCATGTATGCGGCCCGGGCCTGCGTTCACGCGCGGATCCGGGCCGAACGAATGTCATGCGGCGCAGTGCTGGCGCACGGGCTTTCGTCGACTGCACAACATCGGGCAGGAACGAGCGCCGACGCGCTCGCTCTCGCCGAGACACCGGAGACCCATCATGTCCTCATCCGCAGCCACCGCAGCGGCCCAGCTCCCGCCGAACACCGACGGCATCTGGTACGCGTCGTACCCGCCCGGCGTCCCGCACGAGATCGACGTCACGCAATACGCATCGCTCGTGCAGTTCTTCAACGAATGCACGACCCGCTTTGCCGAGCGCGTCGCCTACGTCAGCGCGGGCGCATCGATGACCTACCGCACGCTCGCGCAAAAAGTCGATGCGTTCGCATCGTACCTGCAAGACACGGGCGTGAAGCCCGGCGACCGCGTCGCGATCATGCTGCCGAACTCGTTCCAGTACCCGGTCGCACTGTTCGGCACGCTGAAGGCCGGCGCGATCGTCGTCAACGTCAATCCGCTCTACACCGCGCGCGAACTCGCGCACCAGTTGAAGGACAGCGGTGCGCAGACGATCGTCGTGTTCGAAAATTTCGCGCGCACGCTGCAGGACGCGCTGCCGGAAACGCAAGTGAAGAACATCGTCGTCACCGCGCTCGGCGACCTACTCGCCGACGGCCTCAATGCAAAAGGACACCTGATCAATTTCGTGCTGAAGCACGTGAAGAAGCTCGTGCCGGCCTACCAGCTGCCGCAGGCGATCCGGCTGCGCGCCGCACTCGCGCTCGGCGCGCGCGGCAAGCCGCAGCCGGTGCCGATGACGCGCGACGACCTCGCGTTCCTGCAATACACCGGCGGCACGACCGGCGTCGCGAAAGGCGCGATGCTCACGCACGGCAACCTGATCGCCAACCTGCTGCAGGCGAAGGCCTGGATCGCCGACCAGGTCACCGGCGACGTCGAGACGGTGCTCACGCCGCTGCCGCTCTATCACATCTATTCGCTGACCGTGAACGCCTTCATCTTCATGGGGCTCGGCGGCCGCAACATCCTGATTGCGAACCCGCGCGACACGAACATGGTGATGAAGATCATCCGCAACGAGACCTTCACCGGGATCACCGGCATCAACACGCTGTACAACGCCTTCCTCGACAACGAGGAATTCCGCAAGCGCGACTTCTCGAAGCTCAAGCTCGCGATGGCGGGCGGGATGGCGATGCAGCGCGCGGTCGCGGAGCGCTTCCAGCAAGTCACGGGCCGGCCGGTCGTCGAAGGCTACGGGCTCACCGAATGCTCGCCGATCGTCACGATGAATCCGGTGGACCTGACCGACATGGCCGCGTTCAGCGGCTCGATCGGCCTGCCCGCGCCGTCGACCATCGTGCGCTTTCGACACGAGGACGGCACCTGGGCCGGCATCGGCGAGGCGGGCGAGCTCTGCGTGCACGGTCCGCAAGTGATGCGCGGTTACTGGCAGCGGCCGGACGAAACCGCGAAGGTGATCGACGCCGACGGGTGGCTCGGCACCGGCGATATCGGCGTGATGGACGAGCGCGGCTTCATCCGTCTCATCGACCGCAAGAAGGACATGATCCTCGTCTCGGGCTTCAACGTGTATCCGAACGAGATCGAGGAAGTACTCGTGATGCATCCCGGCATCAGCGAAGCCGCGGCGATCGGCATCCCTGACGAAGTACAGGGCGAGCGGATCAAGGTATTCGTCGTGCGCCGCGATCCCGCGCTGACCGTCGACGACGTGCTCGCGCATTGCCGCAAGAATCTCACCGGCTACAAGATGCCGAAGTTCGTCGAATTCCGCGACGCGCTGCCACAGACGAACGTCGGCAAGATCCTGCGCCGCGCGCTGCGCGACGAGGAAATGGCCAGGATCAAGGCCGGGAAACCGGGTTGAGCAAGCCGGGCGGGACGCGGCCGGACGATCCCGGCCGCGCTCCGGCGGCGCGCGCAGCCGGCTCAGTCGTCGTCATCGTCGCCGTGATGCTCGCGCCAGTGCCGCTCATGGTGCCTGCGCCATTTCCGGTAGCGATCGTCGCCATCGTCGCCGTAGTAGCCGTATCCGCCATCCGGATACGCGACCATCGCCGGCTGCGGCGCCACATAGACCGGTACCGGCTCGGCATAGACCGGTGCGACCGGCACGCCGATGCCGACCGACAGGTCGACGTGCGCTGCCATCGCACTGCCGGAAGCGAGCAACGCTGCGCTTCCGAGCCATCCCGCGACTGTCCTCTTGTTCATGTTCCGTATCCCTGATCTGCCGGCCTGCCCGACATGCGCGACGACTTTAATCGCGACACGCATCGCCAGGTGCTACGCCGCTGCGAGATTCGTAACGCGCCGTAACGAACGGGCATTAGCCGTTCGACCGAATCGCGAAAATGCGCGGGAACGTCTATAGTGGGTTACGGTTCGACACAATCACGACCGCGCGCTGGCGGAACGAACAGGGTAAAATCCCGCCAAACACTTGGTGGGCGAACACGCCACACACACGCACAACATATTCTCTGACGCAGGCTCCTGCCGCACCTCAATGGCCAATCCCGCAGAATCCCATCCGCAAAACGACTTCATCAATGCGGCGCGCAAGGAACGTAAGCGCGTTGAAATCTATCTCGTCAACGGCATTCGTCTGACGGGCTGCATCGAGTCGTTCGACCAGTATCTGGTGATGCTGCGCACCCCCGTGGGTCTGCAAGGCATCTACAAACGTGCCATTTCTACGATCCAGCTCGACACCGGCGGCTCGCGCCCCGGTGGCGGCGGCCCGCGCGGCCCGCGCCCCGGCGGCCGGCCGGGTGGCCGCGAAGGCGGCGGCCACAGCCCGTACGGCTCGCACGGCGGCTCCCGCGAGTCGCGCGGCGACGGCGGCGGCTATGGCTCGCGTGAACCGCGCGAAGGCTACGGCTCCCGCGAACCGCGCGAAGGTTATGGCGCGCCGCGCGAACCCCGTGAAGGCTATGCCCCGCGCGAACCGCGCGAAAGCTACGGCGCACCGCGCGACGCCGGCGACGCATCGAGCAACACGTCACCGTCCGACGCACGCGGCAGCAGCGGGCCAGTCATCGTCACGCGCCGCCGGCGAATCGTGCCGGACGGCCAGTAAAACAAAAGGGCAAGCCAATCGGCTTGCCCTTTTTCTTCGTCGGTCGGCGCGGCATGTCGCCGCACCTGCCCCATCCTGCTTCTGCTCAGCGTGCCGTCGTCGGCAAGCCCGCGTCGGCCTCGCGCTGCAGCGCATGCACCTGCTGCTGCAATGCGCGCAACTGCGATTGCAGTTCCGCCTGCTGCGCCTGCAATGCCGCCGTTTCGTTACGCACCGTCTTCTGACGATCCGCGACCGCTGCCTGCTGCTCGCGCGCGATCGAGATGTCAGCCTGCAGACGTCGTGCGCGCTCCTGCGTGACTTCGATCTGCTTGTCCGTTTGCGCCTTCTGCGATTCCAGCTTCGCCGCACGCAACTCGTTGACGGCCAGCCGTTCGGCCTGACGCGAGAAATCGCGATAGATCGCTTCCGCCCGCGTTTCGTCGTAAGTCTTGATCACGCGCCAGAACGCCTTCTGCTGGAACAGTGCGACGAAATACGAACCGTCCTTGACGCTGAACAGCTGGCTCGCACCATAGCTGCCGTTATAGCTCGTGCGCATTTCCGTCAGCGAATGCGCCTGGATCTGGCGCTGCAGCTCGTCAACCGTGCTCTGCCCGGTCGTCTCGCCTGCCTGCGGCTGCACCGACGCCTGACCCTGCTGATCGATCACCGGAATCGCCGCCACCGGCGCGGACGCCTGCTGTACTGCCGGCGTCCCGTTGCCTGCCAACCCCTGCGCGAACGCGCCCTGCATGCCCCCTACCACGGCGAGCAACGCACACGCCCGCCCCAACCCCGTCATATGGCTCATCAATTTTGATTCCCCGCCCGTGTCGTTGTAATTCAGCGCGATTTTATCTCATTAATTACTCGCTTTCGCGCGTCTCGGGCTCCTCGTCGAAGATCTGATATTTACGCATCTTTTCCCACAGGACCTTGCGGCTGATACCGAGTTGCTGCGCCGTGTCCTGACGCCGCCAACCGTTTGCGTCGAGGGCCGCGATCACGCGGCTGCGCTCGTTCATGTCCCATTTGCTGCGATCGACGAAGACTTCCGCCGCGCTCTCCACCGGCACCGGCTGTGCCGAGCTGCGCGCATGCGCGACCAGCCGCTGCAATCGCGCCGCATCCCAGCCCCCCGTCTGCCGCACCGTCACGCCGACGCGCTCGGCCAGGTTGCGCAACTCGCGCACGTTGCCGGGGAAATAGCTGTCCGCCACCGCGTCCGCAAGCCAGTAAGGCAGGTCCGACAGTTGTCCGAGCCGTTCCTCGCCCACCACCTCCGCGACGAACGACTTGAACAGCGCGATCTTGTCGACTGCGCCTCGCTCTTCCAGCGACGGAATGCTCAGCTCGATCACCGCGAGCCGATAGTAAAGATCCGCGCGGAACAGGCCTTCCTTCACGAGTTGCGGCAGCTTCTTGTTGCTGGCCGCGACCAGACGGAAATCGACCTTGATCGACGTCGTCGCACCGACGCGCAGCACGGCGCCGTCCTCGAGCACGCGCAACAGCTTGACCTGCTGGTACAACGGCAGGTCGCCGACTTCGTCGAGGAACAGCGTGCCGCCCGCCGCCTGCTCGAAATAGCCTTTATGCGCAACAACCGCGCCGGTAAACGAGCCTTTCGCGTGCCCGAAGAACAGCGATTCGAACAGGCCGTCCGGAATCGCACCGCAGTTGACCGGCACGAACTCGCCCTGCCGGTAACGCGAGTGTTTTTCGTGGAGCAGTTGCGCGATGCGCTCCTTGCCGACACCGGTTTCGCCGTGCAGCAGCACGTTGGTGTCGCAGTCGGCGAACGTGTCGACTTCGTGCAGCAGCGCCTGCATCGACTCGGAGTGCGCGACGAGTTCGGACGGCTGCAGCGTTTCGGCCGCGTGTGCGCGCAACTGCGTGACGAGCTTGCCGACCATGCCGCGCAGTTCGGCGCACGTAAAGTCGAGCGGCAGGATATGCGAATAGTCGGGCGGATACTGCGACGCGTCGTGGTCGCGCGCCGCGCCGACCCAGACGACCGGCATGCCGATGTTGGCCTGCCAGTCGCGCAGGAACGCCGCGCCGGTTTCGATCATCGTCACGCTGATGATCGCGAGCGACGGCCGCAATGCGGCGCGCTCGGGCGAGATCTCCGCGTTGTCCGCACGGATCACTTCGACGTCGAAGCTCGCCATGCACCGGGCAACGCGGTCGACGATGTCCGCCTTGCCTTCCCAGACGTAGAGGTCGAGTTCTGCGATTGCGGGGGTGGGTCTCATTCTTTGGGTACGGCTTCAATAATTGAAGAGTAACGCGGCATTGCCGATCAGCGATTGGTTGCGGACGGCGGCGAAACCGCCCTCCGTCGATAACGGAATGCTCGGAGATTTATTGAACGAGCATGGGCGTGCCGCACTTGATCGAATCCGGTGTATTCGTGACATAGGCATTTCCCAGGCTCAGGCCGAGCAGGCTCGTGACGGAGGCCAGAAGAGAATCGACCGGTTGCAGCAGCAGCGGAACGAGCGTATTCCCCAGTGCAGTCAAAATCGGCCCCGTCAGGGCACTCAACAACGGATTCAATACACCAGCCAGGATCGACACCAAGCCGCCGCTCGCAGATAACGTCAACGTCAAGCCACCGTTCACGATGCCCTGAACCGCAGGCGCCAGGAACTGATCCGTGCCGACGTTCAGCGTGTACGGCGACGCGGGGCTCGGAGAAGCGGAGGATTGCGGCCCGGGATACGCGAACGACAACGGCGTCGGCGTTTGATTGGCGACTGGAACCGTCAATTGGCCAGGCTTCAAGCTGATGCTGATCGAGATGTCGTTCAGGTTGAGGAGGCCCAGCGTCAGCACGTTAAGCAGCGATGTCAGCGTGGAGGTCAAGCCGCCGAGGTTCAGCAGATTCAGCAGGCTCTGCAGGTTGACGGACACGAGCGGAATCGGGTTTGCGCTGCCGCTCGGTGTGTAACCGCTGGCGGCATTGAGATTGATCGGGGTATTCGCCGACCCGCCGAGGTAGACGGCAAGCACACCTGTCTGGACATTCACCTGTGCGCTTTTCGTACCGTCCGGCGTACAGGTGACGGACGCCAGACCCGCCGTCGCCGGCGACACATAGGCGGTAACCGGCAATTGAACGGCGGCGAGCGGAGTCGCCTTGCCTTTCGAACAAGCGGCTCCCGGGTAGGCCAGAGACCCATCCGAGCACGTCGACAGGAGCGACAGCGACGTATTCAGGAAGATATTGCCCTGCGCAGTCGACGTATTGGTCGTGCAATTGGTCGTCCCGCAGTTAGACGGCCCGGGCGGACCGCTTGCCGTGGATGGCGGCGTTCCGGCGAGCGATACGGAGCCCGACACGGTCGTGTTCAGCAGCGGCGCGAGCGCGGTCGGCGTCTGCACCGTTATGCTGGGAATGGTGACCGGGCTCGTTCCGTTCGCGATTTGCAACGCCGTCGATAGCAATCCGAGTGCATTCACGCTCGCATTGACCGCTGAGCTGCCACCGGCAACCGCAGCGGAAACCAGTTGACCGAGCGCGATCTGAGGGCCGCCGCAGGTGTTGTTGATGCACAGTGCCGCAGCGATCGCATTCAGAACGTTCAGATTCGCGCTCGCCAGATTCTGCTGCGTCGCTGCCTGCAATTCCGCATTGACCAGTTGGCCGAGCGACACGGTTCCGTTCAGCACGGCCGTGCTCGTACCGACCGGCAAATTGGCCAGAATGCCCGCCATGTTCAGGTTGACTTGCGCCAGCCCCTGATAATCGACGGCCTGGAGATTCAGTGGGTTGGGCGAACCGGTCAGCGTACCGAGCAACTGGTTGATCAACCCGCCATTCAACGACGCGAGCGCCGTGCCGAGTGTAAAGGTGTCGTACGGCGTGATCTTGGCGATGGCTGACGCACTGATCGTCGTTCCATTACGAAAAATGCCGGATACCGGCTCGGAAACGGTCACGCATACGGCATTGGCCGGCTGGCCACTTGCCGCGCCGGCCGACAACCCCGCGCATTGACCATTGGTCGCCGTTCCCGCGGTCGGCGAGAACAACGCGCTGCCGCTGGCTTGGGGCGCAGTCCAGATCCCGCACGTCACGGAAACGGTCACGCTGGGCGGTAGCGGTTTTTTTGTCGGATTCGCGATTTGATTCGCCGCGGTCGTCGCCGCCGCGCAGGCTGTATCGGCGGAAACTTGAGAAACCGCTGACAGTGCGGCCGAATCGGCCGCTGCCTGCATCAGGCGTCGCTCGGAATAAAAGTGGCCGATGTCGATCCCGGCCAGCATGATGAATGCGATCGACATCCATATCACCGCGAGCACCGCCACGGAGCCACGCTGGCAACGCCCCGCCGGCCGGCCCGCGCCGCGCCGTCGTGCCGCGCATGCTTGATCTGCCCGCATTGTCGTCTCGCTTATTGAGTCGATTGCCCGCCGCCCGCTCCGCTGCCGGAGCCTATCTGCGAACTCATCGAATTCGGAATCTTGTTCTTGAACGAATCGAGGTAACGCTGATAGATGAGGGACGCGACGTCGCCCAACACCGGCTGCGTCGGTGCCGCCGCGCGATTGTCGCGCTGTAGCGCGAGCCACTCCCTTGTCGAACGATCGACATCGGACGCAGACGACGTTACCTGCCCGTATGCGGACGCGGAACCCGCCACCATGCAGGCGAGCGCACCGAGCACCGCGATTCGGCCCGCCCGCGCGTTTCGATATTGCTTGCTATTGTTCATGTCAATCCCCCGATGTCTGTTCATTGTGCAAATCGTTGCAGCAACGGCATGGTCTGGTCGTAGCCAGAATTGTTCGCCATCGGCGTATTCGGCGCGAGCAGGCTGCGTCGCGCGACCACCGCCGACGGCACAGCGATAGCGCGCTGCTGAGCCTGCACTGCAACCGCAATCTTCGCGGCATCGCCGTTGATGTCCTTGCGAATATCCGCCGGCAGGTGCTGCTGATTCATCAACCGTTGCGCATCCTGCGTGCGACCCGCCGCGAGCAGGTAGAGCGCGAGGTTGCTGACGATCTTCGGATTGTGCGGGTCCAGTTCGGCGGCTTTCAGAAGCGGCACCCGCGCGCCAGCGACATCGCCGCTGCGCAGCTTCGCGTAAGCCAGATCGGACAGCAACGACGCATCGGTCGGCGCAAGCTCGGACGCTTGCGCAAGCGCCTGCACCGCACGACCGAAGTCGCCTGCCGCACCGGCAAGCAGCCCAAGCCCACGATAGCCGCGCGCGGCAAGCGGCGTTTTGAGCAGTTGCGTGTACACGGCCGCACTCGCGGCCGACTGATCGGTCATCCGCAGTGCATCTGCCCGCAACAGGGTGGAGTCCGGCGTTACGCCGTAAGTTTTCTCATATGCGTCGATATGTGCGAGCGACGCATAATAGAGTCCCTGCGCCTGCATCCGCTGAATCAGGCCCAGATACATTCCCGGCGTATCGGGCACCGCCCGCTTCTGATCGGCAGCCTGCATCAACGCCGCCCGCTCGGTTTGCGCATTGACACCATACCCACTGTCCTTGGTCGCGCACGCACCGAGCAGCAGCGCCACTGCTATCACGCCTGCCCGCGTCACCACTCCACTGATCTGCTTCATCTTCGTTCCTTCCGTCCGTCAGTGGTGCGACGATAGCGCGTGCATGACCGCCAGCATCCCCGGCCCGGCCGTGACAATCAGCAAAGCAGGCAATAACGTCAGCACCATCACGCCAGTCATCTTCACCGTCAACCGGCCGATCCGCTCGCGAAGCATCGCACGACGTGTCTCGCGCAACCGGTCGCCGAATTGCTTGAGCGGCTCCTGCACCGCACCGCCGTGCTTGTCGACCTGGATCATCAACCGCACGATCGCGCGCAAGTCCTCGTTATCGAAGCCGCCGGACAACCGCTGCAGCGACTGTTCGCGCGTGCGGCCCGCCGCGAACTGGCGCTGTGCAATCCCCACCTCCGATGACAACACCGGCAACATCCCGCGAAAATCGTTCGTTACAACCTGCAGACTCTGGTCGAGCGATAGTCCGACGCCCTGCAGCAGACGCAGCATATCGACGAGCAGCGGTAATTCGTCGACGACGCTCTGTCGCCGCGCAGCTGCGCGGCGCTGGATGTAGAGCTTCGGCAACATGAAGCCGACGCCGAACGCGACAAACAGGCCGATCATCCAGTAGCTGCCCTTCATCCGGCCGCTCGCGAAGATCACGAACAACAGCGGCAAGCCGATCCCGCACGCGATTCGCGCGCTCAGGAACAACCCCCGCGTGCGCGCGTCGACATAGCCGCACTGCTCGAGCAGGCGACGATCCTCTTCGGCGACGAGCTGCTTGCCGAGCCCGGTGTTGAGCCAGCGCACGCCCACCGCCGACAACTGTTCGAGGAACTGCGCGACGCGCCTTCCGCCGCCTGCGTCGGGTTGCGCCGCCGCGTCGCGCCCGCTGTCCGACGTCCGCGCCTTCGCCGCCTCGAGCGCGACCATGCGTCGGTCCAGCGCGTCGACGAGTGCTCGTTCGGCACGCGTCGCGGCATGCGCCCGCAGCAGCGCGACCATTCCGAGCAACAGCACGCCGAGCGCGCCAACCGCAAGGGCAATCGCTCCAATCTGAGTCGATGTCATTGCGTCACCTTAGCCGGGCCATTCGGTACAACCACACGCTGCCGGCCAGTTGCAGCATGAACGCGACCACGAGCAGCGAGCGCCCGCTCGGATCGTTCCACATCCCGTGCAGATACTTCGGATTGGTCATGATGACAAAACCGCCGATGGCGATCGGCAGCATCACGAGTACGAACGCCGACAGCCGCGTCTCCGACGACATCGCAGTCAACTCGCGTTCCGCCTGTTCGAGGTCGCGCATAAACACAGCCATGCGCTCGAGCATTACATCCGCGCGGCCGCCATACTTGACCGACAGCCTCAACACCGAGCCGACGAGTTCGAACTCCTCGGTTCGGTAGATCTTCGCGATATGCATCATCGCTCGGTCGATCTCCACGCCGCCGCGGAGCATGCGCGACACATGGTCGAGGCAACCGCGAAGCGGCTCCTCGGTCGTCTGAAGCGCGGACTGGAATGCGGCCGGCACGCTGTTGCCGAGTGTCACGAGACGCACGATCCCGTCGAGGAACGAAGGAATCTGCCGGACGATCTTGAGCCGCCGCCGTTGAATCCGCGACGAAAGCCAGACGCCAAACATCGCGCTTCCGCATGCGATAGCCGCGACGCACGCGAGCGCGCCGCCGCGGCTGCCCGCAAATGCCGCCACGCCAACGAGTCCGCCAAACGCGACCATCACCTTGCCGCGCGCGCCCTCGATCCCCGCGCGACTCGCGAGGTTCGTCAGATATTCGGCCACAGCCGCATACCAGCGCGCCCGGAATACGTCGGACGACGCGTTTCGCGTGGCGCCGGGCGGCGATGCAGTCCGCGGTACACCCGGTGTCGGCCGGGGTGCCTGCGCGGCAGCCGCGACACGCACGCCCGGTTCGAGCCGGCTATCGATGAAACGCTTCGCGTCGGTCCGCACGCGCCGCGTCTCCGCGTGCCGCCACAGCATCATTGCCGTGGCGACGCACAGCATCGCGAACGCAAGTACCCAGACCATTGCGCTATACATTGAAGCCTCCGCCGCCGCGACCGAATCCGCCACCACCGAAGCCTCCACCGAACCCGCCGCCGTTGAACCCGCTGCTCGTCAACGCCTGACGAAAACGTGCGAGCTTCGGCGAATGCGGATGAATGCCGAGTGACTCCCAATGATCGATCTCCTCGCCCTCCGGCGTCACGCGCGCCTCATACCGGTAAAGCTCCTGCGTCGCGATGATGTTGTCCGATAGCCCGGTCACTTCGGTGATCGACAGGATTCTGCGCCGCCCGTTCGACAGGCGGCCGATCTGCACGATGAAATCGATCGCATTCGCAATCTGCCGGCGCAGGCTCGATTCGGTACCCTGGAAGCCCGCGAAGCCCGCAAGCATCTCGAGGCGATACAGGCACTCACGCGGCGAGCTCGCATGCACGGTGCCCATCGATCCGTCGTGGCCGGTATTCATCGCTTGCAACATCTCGAGCACCTCGCCGCCGCGGACTTCGCCGACGATGATTCGGTCCGGGCGCATCCGCAACGTATTGCGAAGCAAGTCGCGAATCGACACCACCCCGGTGCCGTCGAAACCGCCCGGCCGACTCTCGAGCCTTACGACGTGCGGGTGGTTCAACGACAGTTCGGCCGTATCCTCGATCGTCACGACGCGTTCGATCTCGGGAATATGGAAAGCGAGCGCATTCAGCAGCGACGTCTTGCCCGAACTCGTCCCGCCCGACACGAGAATGTTGCAGCGAGCTTCGACAGCCGCCTCGAGCAACGTGCCGATTTCATCGTTATACGTACCATTGCCGAGCAGGTCGGACGGCTTCAGCGGATCCTTGCGAAATTTCCGGATCGACACGACCGGTCCGTCAATCGACAGCGGCTCGATCACGACGTTGACGCGCCCACCATCGGGCAGCCGCGCGTCGACCATCGGGTTCGACTCGTCGAGGCGACGCCCGATCGGTGCGAGAATGCGGCGCACGATACGCAGCAAATGCGCGTTGTCGGTGAAACGTACCGGCAGTTTCGCAAGGATCCCGTGACGCGACACATACACATCGTTGTATCCGTTGATCAGGATATCCTCGACCGCGGGATCGCCGAGCAAGTCCTCGATCGGCCCGAAGCCGGCGAGTTCCTTGGTCAACGCCTCCGCAATCGCGCGCACCTCGTTCTCGTTCAACGGAATGCGGCGCAGGCGCACGAAGCTGTCGATCTCGAGATCGACGAACTGATTGATCGCCTGACGGGACCATCGGCCGAACTCGGCGCCCAGTTCCTCGATACGCGTCAGCAAATGCTCGTGAGCGGCATTCTTAATGTCGTGGAATTGCTGCGTCTGGGAGAACGGCGCTGCGCCGTCGGCAAATTGAATGTCGTGTGCCATCGCTTACGACCGCTTGGACGAAGGTTGAATAAAGCGCTTCAGTACCGACAGGCCGACCGCCGGCCGCGACGAGGTCGCCACCCCCGGCAGGCGTGCGGCGAGCGATTCGAGCGCGCGCACATACGGATCACGCTCCGCTGCATCGACGATGAGTCGCCCTTGATTCGCAGCATGGCCGATTGCGACGCGACGCGAAGGCAGCGTGCCGACCAGCGACAGTCCGAGACGCTCCGCGATCTGTGCGGGCGTCAAATCGAGTGCGGGATCGTATTGGTTAACGACCAGCCGCACGCGGTCGACATCAACACCCGTATCGCGCAACCCGGTGAGCAGATCGGCCGCAGATACGATCGATGCAACGCCCTGATCGCAGACCAGCCACGCCTCGTCGGCAGAGGCCGCGATCTGCGCGACGAACTCGTGGTTCGAGAAACCGCCGAGATCGACAACCTGCTGATCGAAGAATGCGCGAAACCGGTTCAGCAGCCCGACGCATGCCGCATACGATACGTCGCGCAGGCCGCCGAGATCGGCCGGCAGCGTCGTCAGTGCGACACCGCTCGAGTGACGGGTCAAGGCAGTGTTCACGAAAGTCCGGTCGATACGGCGCAGGTTGTGCACCGCGTCGACGAAATGAAATTCGCAACGCGTGTTCAGGAACAGCGCACCATCGCCCGCCGGCAGCCCCAGATCGACGAGCGCGGTTTGACGGCCGACCGCCGCGCCGCCAGCCGGCACGGCGTCCGTCCCGGTAACGGCGGCATGCTTCTGCAACCAGACGGCGAGGTTCGCGGCGAGCGTACTCACGCCCATGCCGGCGCGTGCACCGAGCAACGTAACGAGCTTGCCGTGGCGACTGACCGGTTCGCCGACGTGCGCAAGCAACCCGCGCGTCGTACGCAGCGCATCTTCGGCGGATGCGGATACATCGATAAAGTCGCGTACACCGGCGCGCAACGCGGCGAGCGTGCTCTCCGGCTGCGCGAGCGAACCGAGCGCAACGACCGGCAGCCCTGGATACGACGCGCGCACCGCAGCGGCGGCGGCGCTCGCCGCCGCACTTCCTTCCGAAAAATCGATGAATACGAGCGCCGGATTGAGGCCCGTGATGCGCTGAGCAAGCGCACCGGGCTCGAGCGACGCAGCCTCCACCGCGCCGGCCGACACGAGCGTATCTGCCAGCCAGCGGACATGCCTGTCCTGCGACGACGCGCAAACGAAATAGTCGGTCACGGCGGGTTCACACAATGATTCGGTTCGCGCGTTCATGTCGAACACCCCCGATTACGCAAGGCGTGACGATGCGCCGCAACGCGCAACGCTTCGCCTTCACTTCGAAAACCCCGGAGCAGCATCCGGCGACGCCACGCCACCTAGATACGATCTCCAGACCGGCCCATCGTGCTGCTCGGACAGTTCGCCCGGCGTCGACGGCAACACGGCGCCCTTCGCGATCGGCGCGACGAGATGCGGCGTCACGATGATCAGCAATTCCTTGTCGTTCTGCTGATAGTTCAGATTCTTGAAGAACGCGCCGATGATCGGCAAGTCGCCGAGCAGCGGCACCTTGCTTACGTTCGACATCGTTTGACGGTCGATCAGGCCGCCGATCACGAAGCTCTCGCCATCGCCGAGTTCGACCGTCGTGTCCGCGCGGCGCGTCGTGATGCCCGGCACCGCGACACCGCTGATCGTCACGCTGTTCACGAAATCGAGCTGGCTCGACTCCGGCGCGACCTTCAGCGCGATACGATTCGGATTCAGCACCGTCGGGGTCAGCGTGAGCCCGACGCCGTACTGCTTCCACTGAATCGCGGTCGAGCCGAGCCCTTGAGGCGATGGCACCGGAATCTCGCCGCCCGCGAGGAAGCTCGCGCTCTGGCCGGACAGCGCGACGAGGGTCGGCTCCGCGAGCACGCGCGCAAGATTGTTCGCTTCGAGCAGCGACAGATCGGCGAAGATGCCGCGCCCGCCGGCGTTCACGATCAGATTGAATGCTGACGCCACGGGCGCGCCGAGCGTTGGCAAATATGACGATGAACCTGGGCTCGATGACGAGCCCGAACTCGCACCGGAACCCGATCCACCGCTGTACGACTGCACGCCGCCCGGCGCAAACGAACCGAACGAAAAGCCGTTGCTCTGCTTGAAGAAGTTGAATCCGACCTGCTTGAGCACCGAGCGACTGAATTCGACGACGCGCACGTCGACTTGCACGACGTTCTTGCCGGTGACCGTCGAGCGATCGATCACCGCGCCCTTCGCACTCGTGTTCTTGCCGACGTCGACCGCGCGCTGATGGGCGTCGAGCGATGTCGAAGTTCCTCGCAGCACCGACGTCCCGCCATAGACATTCACGCGCGGCGTGCCGCCATCGAGTACCGCTTGCGCAGCCGCGTCGACGACTTCGACGTTCCAGATCTCGGGCTCATCGCGACCGCGCACCCACAGCATCACGTTGGTCGCACCCGCCGCCTTCGCAGTCAGGAGCACGGAGCCGGAACGGCTTCCTTTCATGAGCAGCACGTCGGCGATGGCCGGATCGCCGACTGCAACCCGCTGCAACGCACGGCCGGCCGAAATCTGGCGTTGTGCACCAACCGCGAGTTCGATCGTGCCGGCAGCCGAGGCAAACGATGCGAACGTCATGGTCCAGATAGCCATCGCGAATGCAATCAGTGTGTTTTTCATCGTTTGGAAGGCCGTTGCGCGACCCTTTTAATCTGTTTTTGCTGAATATCGATGACCGTCGATACCGCTCAATACGCGACCGTTTCCGACCGGCCGCCACGGATAATCTCGATGCCTCCTCCACCGTTCGGCCGCCCCCCCGGAGGCAAACGAGACGGCAGCGGCGGCACGTTCACGTTGGCCGTCTGACTTCTCTGCGTGCCGGAAAGCTGTTGCAGTGACACGCCGGCTGCGGCGAGCGCCGACGGCGACAGCTTGTTATCCGTGCGCACCGCGACGGTCTGCGCCGCGAGTTCATCGTCGCGCGGATTGCGCAATGCAAGCGTGAGCCGACCGCTCGCCTCGCCGAGCGTCAACGCATCGACCTGCGCGGTCGGCACCGACAGCACCGCGATGCGTACATTGGTCGGTTGTCCGTTGCTGCCGTTTGCGTTGCTGCCGCTATCGTGATCGGGTGTCGCGTCGCCGAACGACAGCAGGCGCACCTTCGACAGCAAAAGCCGCGCTTGCGTTTGCGATACCTCACCGTCGAACATCGCCCCGCCGCCTTCGCGCTTCAGGTTGAGAAACACGTCGACATAATTGCCCGGACGCAGCCGATTGCCGACCGCATTGGTTTCGTCGACACGGATCGCAACCGCGCGTTCGCCCGGCTGCACGTCCTCGGCGAGCCCCGATACCAGCCCTCCCGCGACAACCGGCGCCGACGCCGGAATGTCCTTGTTCGGGATGCGGCCGACGAGCAACGACGGATCGCTGAATGCCCCGATCGGTACCGGCGACGCAGGCTGCATCTTCAGCGCATCGGCGGCAATCGGCTGGCCGGCAGGCAATGTTCGCGCCGCAATCACGACGGGCACCGGGTTGGCGGCAACGGTCGGCTGCGCCGGTGCCGCGCTCGGCGTGCTGCGCCCGAGCATCCACGCGTAGATACCGAGCAAAACAGCGATCGCAATCAGCAGCCCGGCGATGATCTTCGTTAAGTTGTTGGCCATGTTGTTGTATGGATGCCGGAATGAAAGTCCGAGTCAATCTCTCTGGTCACGTGCTTCTGGTGTCGGCGTGTCCGTCGCACCACGATGCGCCTCTCACAAAATGGACTGCGGAATTTGTACGATCGCGGTGCTCGTCAACGGCTGATTCACCACGCTCCCTAGGAGCGGGATATACGTCATCCACGATTCCGGCGAGTAACTCACCGTGACCGAGAGGCAATACAGCGACGGCGGATTCGGCGGCTGCGACGGATCGTAACTGCAACGCGGTGCCACCACCTCCGGCGGGCTGATATTCAGCCAGCCCAGGACGTTTTGCGTGGTAGTCGTCGCGTTCGCAATGCGGGCAGTCATCGTAGGGGCGTAGCTCAATCCAGCCCGGGCCCCCTCGCTGGCAGCCAGCGTCAGGCTCTGCTGAATCACGAAAATCATCCCGAAACTGATGATCGAATAGGCAATCACGAAGAACAGCGGAAACACCATTGCAAACTCGACCGCCGTCGCACCACGCTGCCGCCTGTACCCGCGCCGTTGTTTCTGTCGTTTCATCGCGCGCCCCCCGTGGCGACGAGATAGAAGAGCCATGCCGCAGCCGGTATCGCAAGACATGCCGCATAAGGTGTCGCCCGATATCCGCCCAACGTCATCGCAGGCGCGCCCTGCCGCCGCAGCGCCCCAAGCGACGTGCGCGACAACAGCATCACCGCGAGCGCGTGAATACCAGCAGCCAGACTCGCGACGATCCACAGCCAGAGCAGCGCATGCATTCCGCACCAGGCGCCGAGCACGGCAAAGACCTTGACGTCCGCTGCACCCATGGCCCGCAGCAGGAAAAACGGAAACAGCCCGATCACTCCAACCAGCATACCGATCGTTGCCTGAAGCGGAAAAACACCAAATGGATTCGCGTCAAGAAACGCACCCCCGAGCGCACCGGTCAATCCTGCCAGGACGAGCGAATTCTGAATTCGACGAAAGCGAATATCGCTGACCGCGACGAATGCCGCCCAGACCAGGAATATTCCACTGAAAATGAGATGTGCCATCGCGCCGCAGCCAGCCGCAAGCATCGGGACAGGCGGATTGCAAAAGCAATCCGCCCGCTACCGCATCAAGACGACGCTTTACAAAGTAATAAGTCGTCCTCGCAATTTGCAGAGGCGTCAACCGCCAGCAGCAGGCGCGGCCCAGATGGTGGTCGTTGAGCAAGCGGCAGCCGTGCGCGTACTCACGCAGGTGCCCAGGTTGGTGAACATATTGCCGAGGCTTCCGCCGATCGACGTGACCCCTGCAACGATCGCAACCGCGATCAAACCCGCGATCAACCCATACTCGATCGCGGTAACCCCGTTGTTTTCCTTAAGAAAACGCTTGATGATTGCTTTCATTTTTAATTCCTCGTGCCTGTATGTACGTTCTTTGGCCTTTTATACGTTCTACATCCCCGCATATCTGGCCACTTGCCCCGAATCGTTCGCTGCAACTGCTATAACGACGACTGGGTGCACTTTCTTTATAGGTCGCCCCGAAGAGCACTTCACGTTACTTGATGCAAGTTAACATTCGCGATAGGGATCCTCCTCGAACGTTGTGTACTGATCCGTACATTTCCTTACACCTGTCCCGAATCTTATATCTGATCCTCTTTAATTTCCAACCCCTTTCAACGATCCGGATCGAAATTTTTTCCCGGATGCACAACGTATTTGTACGGCTTTTCGGTACGTTTTTCACATAGGACTTACGATAGGTTAGATGTACACATCTAGTCCACCAGTAAAATACCGTATCCCCCGTGAACCGGGTCATCGGGCTTGATGCGCCCAGCGTTACGTTGCAAGCGTAACGCCAATGTTGTGACGTTACGTTACAGCGCACCTGAAATCGCTCTCTTCTGAGCAGACTTAAAAAGATTCAACAATCTTTCAATTTCCATAATTGCCTTTTCCGACAAGGCATTGCCTCGTTTAAAACGTTTGCGGCGCCATCGGCTATCGAAATGGCACGACAGTTGCAGAGTAGACCTCGCATTACTCAACACAACACAGCTTCAATGCGAGGACGAAATGGACACTCTGGTTATCCCTCATGGCACGTTCCGGGCGACGATGATCGCGGCCACCGTGGCAGCCATGCTTTCCCTCTCCGCGTGCGGCGGTTCCGGTTCAATCAGCCAGGGGCTCGGCGGCGGCTCGAGCTCGGGCGGCGGCGATTCCATCTCGACCTCCGACGGCGGCACGTCAGGCAGCACGTCCGGTTCGACGAGTGGCAGCACGTCGGGTAGCACCAGCGGCTCGACCAGCGGCAGCACGAGTGGCTCGACGAGCGGCACCACCAGCGGAACGACGAGCGGAACGACCAGCGGTACGAGCGGCACCTCGGGTGTGTCGGCGAACCCGGTAGGAAATGTCCTCGCAAGCGGCAGCAATATCGTCACCAGTCTCGGTGGAACCGTATCGGGCCTCGGCAGCGTCGTCGCCAGCCAGTCGCTACCGGGCGTCAACCCGGCCACGACGCAAGCGGCGGGCGGCATCGTGCAGAACGTCGGCGGCGCGGTCACCGCGCTGGGCAATGGCCTCGGCAACGGCCTCGGGCAACTCGGCGCGGTGAAAGACCCTGTCGGCATCACGGTCGCCAGCACGGGCGGCGTCGTGAACCAGCTCGGCGGTGCGGTCACGCAAACCGGCACTCTGCTTTCAAGTCTCGGCAGCGGCCCGCTGTCGCCGCTCGCCCCGGTCACGGGCGCCGTCGGCGGCCTCGTGACGACGGTCGGAAACGCCGTGTCGGGCGGCGGCACCACGCTGACCAACGCGCTGTCGACGGGCCCGATCCAGCAGGTCACGCAAACGGTCAGCTCGGCCATCACGCCGATCACGACGATGATCGGCCAGACGACACAGACGGTCGGCACGGCCACGGGCCTCGGCGCCCCCGTCAACACGCTGCTCGGCACGATCGGCAACGGCCTGAACCAGGCAGGCGCGATGATCGCATCGACGGGCGGCAACCCAGTCACGACCGGCCTCGGCAACACCGTCTCGTCGACAGGCAACACCGTGAAGGCGGTCGGCGGCCTCCTCACGGGCGGCACCGGCGGCGTAACCAACCCGCTCGCTCCGCTCACGGGTCTCCTCACGACGGTCTCCGGCACGCTCGGCGGCGCGACAGGCGGCACCAGCGGTGGCCCGCTCGCGCCCGTCACCGGCCTCGTCTCCACCGTCACCGGCGCACTCGGCGGCGCAACAGGCGGCACCAGCGGTGGTCCGCTCGCGCCCGTCACCGGCCTCGTCTCCACCGTCACCGGCGCGCTCGGCGGCGTAGCAGGCGGCACCAGCGGTGGCCCGCTCGCGCCCGTCACCGGCCTCGTCTCCACCGTCACCGGCGCGCTCGGCGGCGTAGCAGGCGGCACCAGCGGTGGTCCGCTCGCGCCCGTCACCGGCCTCGTCTCTACCGTCACCGGCGCACTCGGCGGCGCAGCAGGTGGCGGCAGCGGCCCGCTCGCGCCCGTCACGGGCCTGGTGTCGACAGTCACCGGCGCACTCGGCGGCGCGACGAACGGCAGCAGCGCACTCGCCCCCGTGACTGGCGCGGTTTCCGCGGTCACCAGCACGGTCGGCGTCCCGGCACTCAGCGGCAGCACCGGCACCGGCACGAATGCGGGCTCGGGCTCGAATCTGCTCTCGCCTGTCACATCGCTGATCGGCGGTCTGCTCGGCGGCACGCACGGCAAGTAATCCGACATCCATTCATCGAAAAGACAGCGAGGAGTCCATCATGTCCCAGCAACGTTCCATCACGACCGTCGCCCTGCGCCAATGGCGCGTGCCCCTCACCGCCTTCGCCGCAGCCTGCCTGCTGGCCGCCTGCGGCGGCGGCGGCGTCAGCTCGCCGCCGACGAGCAGCAACGGCGGCAGCTCCAGCGGCACGAGTGGCACCAGCGGAACGAGCGGCACCAGCGGCTCGTCGACGGGTACCAAAGGTGTCATCAGCACGGTCGGCCAGACTGCTACGGACCTCGGCAGCACGGTCGGCAACATCAGCCTGCCGGGCCTGGGCGACGGTGTGACGAAGGGTGTCGGCAGCACCGTTTCCAGTACCGGCACGATCGTCGGCGCGGCAGCCGATGCCGTAAGCAATGGCCTGGGACAAATCGGCACGACGAAGGACCCGGTCGGCACGACGGTCGCCGGCCTCGGCAATGTGGTCGGCGCGACGAGCAACACCGTGTCCGGGCTGAGCCAGACGGTCAAGGCGCTGGGCACGGGGCAGCTCTCGCCGCTAGCCCCCGTCACGACGCCGGTCGGTACCGTGCTCGACACGGTCGCCAACGGCCTGACGGCCGCCGGCACGACGATCGGCTCGACGTTGTCGTCGGGCGCCGTGCAGCAAGTCACGCAACCGCTCAGCTCGGCCATCACGCCGCTGGTGATCACCGCCGGTCAGCTCACGCAGCAGGTCGGCACGACCACGGGCCTCGGACAGCCGGTGTCGGGTCTGCTCGGCCAGGTCGGCGGCGCCATCAGTTCGGCAGGCAAGCAGGTCGCCGGCACGTCAAATCAACCGCTCGTCGGCGACGTCGGCCAGCTCGTCACCGCAGTGGGCAATACGGTGACCAACGCCGGCGGCCTCGTGAACCCGAATGGCCCGAACGGCGCAGCACCGATCCCCGGCCTGATCACGAGCCTCGTCGGCGGCTCGACGGCAACCGTCCAGAGCGGCACGGCGTCGGGTTCCAGCTCGACGAACCCGCTCGGCGGTCTGCTGTCCGGGCTCGGGTCGACGCCGCTCGGTTCGCTCACGGGTGCGGTCGGCGGCGCAACGGGCGGCTCGGGCAGCAGCCCGCTCGCACCGGTCACGGGCCTCGTGTCGACTGTCACCGGCGCACTGGGCAGCGTCGGCGGCTCGGGCGGCAGCAGCCCGCTCGCGCCGGTGACGGGCCTCGTGTCGACTGTCACCGGCACACTGGGCAGCGTCGGCGGCTCGGGCGGCAGCAGCCCGCTCGCGCCGGTGACGAACCTCGTGTCGACCGTCACGGGAACCCTCGGCGGCGCAACGGGCGGCACAGGCGGGGCAAACCCTCTCGCGCCCGTCACCGGTTTGCTGAATACTGTCACCGGAGCAGCAGGCAGCGTGACGGGGTCGGCATCGTCGGGCGGTTCGGCGGGCCTCCTGGCACCGGTAACGGGGTTGCTGGGCACGCTGGGTAGCGTTGGCAAGTAAAGGAGGACGGTCGCGCCCTTGCAGCCGGAGCAGAAGGCGCGGCCGTACAAACACAACCGGCGACGCGGCACGTGGCGCGCGGCACCCAGATGTCGCGCGCCCGCATTACAAAGAAGACGCCAAGCAAGGCCTACGAGGAAGAACAATGAAATCCAGACTGGACAGATGGATGATGCTGCTCGCCATTGCGGCGGCAGGCACGGCACATGCGCAGACGCGCGCGGCAGGCAACCCGCTCGACTCCCTGCCCCAGATCAACGCACCGAAGCAAGGCCCGAGCGTCACCGTCCAGGTCGCGCCGCAGGCACCACAGCTTCAGGAATTGCTGTCGCGCCATCTGACGCCCAAGACGTTCCAGGTCGAAGGCGTGAAGTCGATACCGTTCGACGAAATCTCGCGCCGCTTCACGCCGCTCGTCGGCAAGGACATCACGATCGGCGAGCTGATCGAAACCGCCAACGGCGTGACCAAGCTGTACCAGGAGCGCGGCTATGCGTTGTCGTTCGCGTTCATTCCCGCGCAGACGTTCGAGAACGGCGTCGTGCGCGTGACGGTCGTGGAAGGCTACGTGTCGGACGTCAAGGTCACCGGCAAGCCCGGCGCGATGGAGTCGAAGATTCGCGCGATCGCCGCGCACATTACGGCCGATCGGCCACTGCGCCGTGCAACGTTCGAACGCTACGTGAACACGTTCGGCCTGCTGCCCGGCGTCACGGTGAAGGCCAACGTGCCGCCGCCGCAGACAACCGATGGCGCGACGACGCTCGAGCTCGCGGTCGACCGCAAGGCATTCAACGTCAGCACCGGCATCGATTTCAATCACCCCGGGGTCCAGGGCCTCATCACCGCAACCGAAAACGGCCTGACTTCGTTCGGCGAGCAGTTGAGCATTTCCGCGCTGGCGCCGCCCGGACGCGACAAGCAGACCTACTTCGCGTTCAGCGGCTCGGTGCCGGTGGGCAGCAACGGTCTCGTCACGCGCCTCGATGCAAGCACGTACCGCGGCAAGCCGACCGACAACCCAGGCCTGCCGTCGACCGTCCAGCGCACCGTCAAGAGCGAGAAACTCGGTCTTTCGGCTTCCTATCCGATCCTGCTGAACAACCAGCGCAGCCTGCTCGGCACCGTGTCGGGCTATGCAGCGCACAACGAAGACCGCTACCAGAACCAGGTCAACGGCAACGTGCTCGACAATCGCTCGCAGGTTCGCGTGATGCAGTTGCAGCTCGACTACACGAGTGTCGAACCGAAGCAGGTACGCAAGCTGAGCGTCAACGTCGCCAAGGCATTCAACATTCTCGGCGCATCGAAATCGCAGACCGGCCTGGTTGACGGCGTACCGGTGACATACGCAGATCCGACTTCGCTGACCTTCGTCCGTACCGGCGCGACCTTCACGCAGACCAACGAATGGCCGTTCAAGATCGGCACGTCGGTCTCGGTGACCGGCCAGTACAGCGCCGACTCGCTGCCGACGTCGGAACAGATCTCGTTCGGCTCGACGCGCTACGCGCTCGGCTATCAGCCCGGTGAAACGTCGGGCGACTCGGGCTGGGGGATGTCGCTGGAGGTCAACCGCGGATTCACGCCGGGCTGGACGTACCTGAAATCCGTCACGCCGTACATCGCGTACGACATGGCGCGCGTGTATCTGCATACCGGCACACCGTCGCCGAGCCGCCTGTCGTCGGTCGGCATCGGCGTGCGGTTGACCGACAGCCGGTACTACAGCCTCGACCTGAACATCGCGAAGCCGGTCGGCGATGCGCCTGTCGAAAGCGCATCGCGCAGCCCCCGCGTGAATGCCGCGTTCTCGTACCAGCTCAACTGATCGGGCACCGAACAGTCCGCATCCCGCGGACTGTTTGGAATAGAGTCCCCTCTATCAAACGCAGCGCACGGTTTCACGTATTCTGGCAAAGCTCGCAACATGCCACCGCCCCATGCAGACGGTCGTGCGGGCGAATCGAATACGACGTGAAACAAGGAGGAAGACAATGATTCAAGTGACCCGCCCGCTGCGCACATTGGCCATTACGGGCGCACTGCTCGCCTGTGCCGCGCCGTCGTTCGCGCAAGCCGACAGCCCGATCGGCATGTGGCAGACGATCGACGACAACACCCATCAGCCGAAGGCACTCGTGCAGATCGCCGACGACGGCGACGGTTCGCTGTCGGGCAAGGTCGTCAAAGGTCTCGGCCCGAGCGACAAGCCCGATCGCCGCTGCACCGCATGCACCGACGAGCGCAAGGATCAGCTCATCAAGGGCATGACGATCATCAAGGCGATGAAGAAGGACGGCGACCAGTGGGACGGCGGCAACATCCTCGATCCGGAAAACGGCAAGGTCTACAAGTGCAAGATGACGCTTGAAGACGGTGGCCAGAAGCTCGTCGTACGCGGCTACATCGGCGTATCGCTGCTCGGCCGGTCGCAGACCTGGGTTCGCGCACAATAACGCGGCGCGCGTCGAAGCGCGCGATGCAATGAAAAATCGGCCTGCAACGACGACGTCAGGCCGATTTTGTTTTGGTGTGCGTGACGATGAAGTCCGCCGTGATCACGCCGCGTGCTTCAACGTGTTCGACGCGTAGCTGCCCGGCGCACGATAGGTCGGTGTTGCGGTACTGCGCGCCTGCGCCGCTTTCGACTGCGCGTGCCTGCGCATCCGTGTGGACAGCTCGTTGCAGAGATTCACGCCCGCGTCGCCATACAGCTCACGCATCACGTGCATCAGCGTGCCCGTGTCGTGCCACACCTTGAAGCGGCGATGGCATGTCTGGTACGACGGGTAGCGACGCGGCATGGCGGACCACGTCGCGCCGCTGTATATCACCCAGAGCACGCCATTCAGGACAGCACGCGTGTTGGCCAGCGGCCGGCCGCGCAATTCAGTGCGCGGCTGCATTTCAGGCAAAAGCGGCACGACGCGGCGCCACTCATGATCGGTCAGATCGCGATACGGTGTCATGGACATCTCCAGCCTTAGGAACCATGACACAACGATATCGGCTGACCTCAGCGACGAATATAAGACAAGTCCGAAAATACTCCGGGATCAGCAGAATTTGACCGGATTTGACGGTTGAAGCACGCCACTTGCCGAGAGCTGTGGTCAGGTCAGCGACGTATCGACGATGCGACGCGGCGTTTCGATGTACTCCTTCGACTGCATCTCGACGATCCGCGATACCGTGCGTGCGAACTCGTTCGCCATCGGGCCTTCGACGTACAGCTGTTCCGCCGGCACCGCCGCGGACATCAGCAGCTTGACCTTGTGGTCGTACAGCACGTCGATGAGCCACGTGAAGCGGCGCGCCTCGGACGCCATCCGCGGCGACATCTGCGGCACCTCGGACAGGACGATCGCATGGAAGCGGCTGGCGAGTTCGAGATAGTCGTTCTGCGAGCGCGGACCGCCGCACAGCGTCGCAAAGTCGAACCACACGACGCCATCGGCCTTGCGCAACGCCTTCAGCTCGCGCTTCTCGATATGCAGGATCGGGCTTTCGTCCGGCACCGCGGCAAGCTTCGCGAATGCATGGCGCAGCTCGCGATCGGCATCCGCACCGAGCGGCGTGTGATACATCTGCACCTGTGCCAGCGTGCGCTGTCGATAGTCGACACCCGCGTCGACGTTCAGTACGTCGAGCTTTTCCTTGATCAGCGCGATGGCCGGCAGCATGCGATCGCGATGCAGGCCGTCGGGATACAGATCGTCCGGATCGTAGTTGGACGTCATCACGAACTGCACGCCGTTGTTGAACAGGCGATCGAGCAGCCGGTACAGGATCATCGCGTCCGCGATGTCCGACACGTGAAACTCGTCGAAGCAGATCAGCCGGTAGCGCTTCGCGATGCGTCGCGCCAGTTCGTCGAGCGGATCGGCCTGCCCTTTCAGCTCCTCGAGCTCGCGGTGCACTTCGCGCATGAATTCATGGAAATGCAGGCGCGTCTTGCGCTGCACGGGCACCACTGCGTAAAAGCTGTCCATCAGGAAGCTCTTGCCGCGGCCGACACCCCCCCACATGTAGACGCCACGCGGCAGGTCCGGGTGATTGATGAGCTTCTTGAACGCGTTCGAGCGGCGCGCCTTGTAGTCGACCCACTCGTCGAAGCAGCGCTGCAGACGATCGACGGCCGCGCGCTGCGCGGGATCGGACTGATAGCCGCGCGTGGTCAATTCGCGCGTGTAGTATTCGGTGACGTTCATCAGGGCAAACCGGAAAAAACAAAGGCGAGCGGGAAAAACCCGCCCGCCTTCGTCATGAGACGGCTGCGCCAACCGATGGCCGGCCGGCGCTATACCGCGCTCAGCTGTTCAGCGAGCGCTTGTCGACGGCGAGCGCCGCTTCGCGCATCACTTCCGACATCGACGGGTGCGGATGGCAGATGCGGGCGATGTCTTCCGACGCCGCCTTGAACTCCATCGCCACCACGGCTTCCGCGATCAGGTCCGACGCATTCGCCGCGATCACGTGCACGCCGAGCAGTTCGTCGGTCTTCGCGTCGGCGATCATCTTCACGAAACCGTCCGGCGCGTTCATGCCGAGCGCGCGACCGTTGATCGAGAACGGGAACTTGCCCGACTTGATCTCGCGGCCTTCGGCCTTCAGTTGCTGCTCCGTCTTGCCGACCCATGCGATTTCCGGGTACGTGTAGATCACCCACGGAATGCAGTTGTAGTCGATGTGCGGCTTCTGGCCGTCGATCACTTCCGCGACCAGCACGCCTTCGTCTTCCGCCTTGTGCGCGAGCATCGGGCCGCGCACCACGTCGCCGATCGCGTAGACGTTCGGCACCGCCGTACGGCAGTGGTCGTCGACGTCGATGAAGCCGCGCTCGTTCGCCTTCAGGCCGATTGCCTCGAGGCCGAGGTTGTCGGTGTTCGGCACACGGCCGACCGACACGATCAGGCGGTCGGCGTCGAGCGTCTGCGCGTTGCCGTCCTTGTCCGCGTAAGCGATCGACACGCCGTCGGCGGTCGTCTTCACGTCGCCGATCTTCACGCCGAGATGGATGTCGAGGCCCTGCTTCTTGAACAGCTTGGCCGCTTCCTTCGCGAGCGCTTCGTCGGCTGCGCCGAGGAATGCCGGCAGCGCTTCGAGCACCGTCACTTCGGCACCCAGACGACGCCACACCGAGCCGAGCTCGAGGCCGATCACGCCCGCGCCGATCACGGCGAGCTTCTTCGGCACCGAGTCGAACGTCAGCGCGCCTTCGTTGTCCGACACGATCTTGTTGTCGACCGGGATGTTCGGCAGGTGGCGGGCCTTCGAGCCGGTTGCGATGATCACGTTCTTCGCGGTGACGACTTCGGCTTCGCCTTCGCCGCTCACTTCGATCTGCACGCCGGCGTCGGTCTTGCCGGTGAACTTGCCATGGCCCTTCAGCCAGGTGATCTTGTTCTTCTTGAACAGGAACTCGATCCCGCTCGTCATCTTCTCGACGATCGCATCCTTGCGGCCGAGCATCTTCGCGACGTCGATCTTCACGCCGTCGACGGTGATGCCGTGGTCGGCCAGGTGATGCGACGTGTTCTCGAACTCTTCCGACGACGCGAGCAGCGCCTTCGACGGGATGCAACCGACGTTCAGGCACGTACCGCCGAGCTTCAGCGCGCCGGCCGGATTCTTCCACTTCTCGATACAGGCAACCGTCTTGCCGAGCTGCGCGGCGCGAATCGCGGCGATGTAGCCGCCGGGGCCGGCGCCGATCACGACGACGTCAAATTCCTTGGACATGACAATCCTTTCTACTTGTGCGTCCGCACGGCCGCGCATGTGCGCGAGCGTGCGGAGCGGGTCAATGCGGTGAAACTCGGCTTACAGGTCGAGCAGCAGGCGTGCCGGATCTTCCAGCGCATCCTTCATCGCGACGAGCGACAGCACCGCTTCGCGGCCGTCGATGATCCGGTGGTCGTACGACAGCGCCAGGTAGTTGATCGGACGGATCACGATCTGGCCGTTTTCGACAACCGGACGCTCCTTCGTCGCGTGCACGCCGAGGATCGCCGATTGCGGCGGGTTGATGATCGGGGTCGACAGCATCGAGCCGAACACGCCGCCGTTCGAGATC
This sequence comes from Burkholderia sp. IDO3, assembly GCF_003366075.1. Classification (NCBI taxonomy): domain Bacteria; kingdom Pseudomonadati; phylum Pseudomonadota; class Betaproteobacteria; order Burkholderiales; family Burkholderiaceae; genus Burkholderia; species Burkholderia sp. IDO3. The sequence goes on along the minus strand of NZ_CP028963.1, from coordinate 1,674,505 downwards.
GAGAACGTACCGCCCGTCATTTCTTCGATCGACAGCTTGCCGTCCTTCGCCTTCTGGCCGAATTCGGCAATCTTCTTCTCGATTTCGGCGAGGCTCAGCTGATCCGCGTTGCGCAGGATCGGCACGACCAGACCGCGCGGCGAACCGACTGCAATACCGATGTCGAAGTAGCCGTGGTAGACGATGTCGTTACCGTCGATCGACGCGTTCACCAGCGGGAACTTCTTCAGCGCGTGCACGGCCGCCTTCACGAAGAACGACATGAAGCCGAGCTTCACGCCATGTTCCTTCTCGAACCGGTCCTTGTACTTCGAGCGCAGGTCCATGACCGGCTGCATGTTGACTTCGTTGAACGTCGTCAGGATCGCGTTGGTCTGCTGCGATTCGAGCAGACGCTCGGCGATACGCGCACGCAGACGCGACATCGGCACGCGCTGTTCCGGACGGTCGTTCAGCCACGTCGTTGCCGACGCCGGCACCTTCACTTCCGGCAGCGACGGCTTCGCAGCGGCGGTCTTCGCCGGTGCGGCGGCCGGCGCAGCCTTCGGTGCGCTGCCTGCGGACAGCGCGTCGCCCTTCGTGACGCGGCCGTCGCGGCCCGAACCCGCGACGTCGCCCGCCGACAGGCCCTTCTCGGCCAGCAGCTTCGCTGCGGCCGGCGATGCGGTTGCCGACGATGCGGTTGCAGCAGCCGGCTGGGCTGCCGGTGCGGCTGCAGCAGGTGCTGCCGCCGGCTTGACTTCGGCGGCGCCTGCCGCTGCTTCGGCCGCGCCGGCCTTCGCTTCGGTGTCGATCGTCGCGATGATCTGGTCGGCAACGACCGTGTCACCGTCGTTCTGCAGCACTTGCGTGAGCACGCCCGCTGCCGGTGCCGGCACTTCGAGCACGACCTTGTCGGTCTCGAGTTCGATCAGGATTTCGTCCTGCGCGACTGCTTCGCCCGGCTTCTTCTTCCACTGCAGCATGGTGGCTTCCGAAACCGACTCCGAAAGCTGGGGGACTTTGACTTCTACGATAGCCATGTGATTTTCCTGGATGCTTAATCTGGGTAATGACGAGGTTCGTGCGATTCCTTGGGCCGGTGCGGCGCGCAACGCGCCCGGCGGGCCAAAAGAGACGGGAAAGCGCGGCGCGCCTTCCCGTTTCGCTTCCGTCGGTTATTTCGCGATCGATGCGCTCTTCAGGCGGCCGAAAGCACCTTCGATGAGGGCCTTCTGCTGCTCGTAGTGCTTCGCGTAGTAGCCAACCGCCGGCGAGGCCGAAGCCGGACGGCCGCTGTATGCCAGCTTCTGCCCGTCCTTCATGCCTTCCTTCAGGTGGTGCTCGACGTAGAACCAGGGGCCCTGGTTCTGCGGCTCGTCCTGCACCCAGACCACTTCAGTCGCGTTCTCGTACTTCTTCATTTCGGCTTCGAACTGCTTGTGCGCGAACGGATACAGCTGCTCGATACGGATGATCGCGACGTCGTTCGCCTTCGCTTCGCGGCGGTGCGCGACGAGGTCGTAATACACGCGGCCCGAGCAAGCCAGCACGCGCTTGACCTTCTTCGCGTCGATGCCGCCGTCGGTTTCGCCCAGCACCGGCTGGAACGAACCCTTCGCGAGTTCCGACAGGTCCGACACCGCTTCCTTGTGGCGCAGCAGCGACTTCGGCGTTGCGACGATCAGCGGCTTGCGGAACAGACGAATCATCTGGCGACGCAGCAGGTGGAAAATCTGCGCCGGGGTCGTCGGCTGAACGACCTGCATGTTGTGGTCGGCACACAGTTGCAGGAAACGCTCGATACGGGTCGACGAGTGCTCCGGACCCTGGCCTTCGTAGCCGTGCGGCAGCAGCATCGTGAGACCCGACACGCGGCCCCACTTCACTTCGCCCGACGAGATGAACTGGTCGATCACGACCTGCGCGCCGTTCACGAAGTCGCCGAACTGCGCTTCCCACAGCACGAGCGTGTTCGGCTCGGCGGTCGAGTAACCGTATTCGAAGCCCAGCACCGCTTCTTCCGACAGCACCGAGTCGATCACCGTGAACTTCGCCTGGCCTTCAGCGATGTTCTGCAGCGGCACGTACGTGCCGTCGTTCCAGCGCTCGCGGTTCTGGTCGTGCAGCACCGCGTGACGGTGCGTGAACGTGCCGCGGCCCGAGTCCTGGCCCGTCAGACGCACCGAGTAGCCCGATGCGACGAGCGACGCGAATGCGAGGTGTTCGCCCATGCCCCAGTCGAGCGGCTGGTCGCCGCGCGCCATGTTGCGGCGGTCGTTGATCACGCGCTCGACGAGCGGGTGAACCTTGAAATTTTCCGGGACCGTCGTGATGCGTTCGCCGAGGCGCTTCAGTTCGGCGAGCGGCACGGCCGTATCGGCTGCGTCCGTCCACTTGCGGTTCAGGAACGGAACCCAGTCGACCGCGTACTTGCTCTTGTAGTTCGACAGGACCGGATCGACGGTGTGGTGGCCGTCGTCCATCGCCTTGCGGTACGCCTTCACGTAGCTGTCGGCGTCTTCCGCGGTGATCACGCCTTGCTGCACGAGCTTCTCGGCGTACAGCGCACGGGTGCCCGGGTGCTGCGCGATCTTCTTGTACATCAGCGGCTGCGTGACCGCCGGCGTGTCCTGCTCGTTGTGACCCAGCTTGCGGAAGCAGACGATGTCAATCACGACATCCTTGTGGAACTGCATCCGGTAGTCGATCGCGATCTGGATCGCGAGGACGACAGCTTCCGGATCATCGCCGTTCACGTGCAGCACCGGCGCTTCGATCATCTTGACCACGTCGGTACAGTACAGCGTCGAGCGCGCATCGCGCGGGTCCGACGTCGTGAAGCCGATCTGGTTGTTGATGACGATGTGCAGCGTGCCGTGCGTGCCGTAACCGCGCGTCTGCGCGAGGTTCAGCGTTTCCATCACGACGCCCTGGCCAGCGAAGGCCGCGTCGCCGTGGATCTGCACCGGCAGCACTTGCAGGCCGTCTTCGTCGCCGCGGCGGTCCATCCGCGCCTTCGCGGAACCTTCGACCACCGGGTTCACGATTTCGAGGTGCGACGGGTTGAACGCGAGCGACAGGTGGACCGGGCCGCCTTCGGTCGACACGTCCGACGAGAAGCCCTTGTGGTACTTCACGTCACCGGCCGGCAGGTCGTCGACGTGCTTGCCTTCGAATTCGGCGAACAGGTCGGCCGGCATCTTGCCCAGCGTGTTGACCAGCACGTTCAGGCGGCCGCGGTGAGCCATGCCGATGATGATTTCCTGCACGCCGCTCTTGCCCGCGTGCTGGACGACTTCGTCCATCGCCGCGATGAAGCTCTCGCCGCCTTCGAGCGAGAAGCGCTTCTGGCCGACGTACTTGGTGTGCAGGTAACGCTCGAGGCCTTCAGCGGCCGTCAGGCGGTTCAGGATGTGCTTTTTCTCGTCGGCCGAGAAATTCGGTGTCGCGCGGGTCGACTCCAGACGCTCCTGCCACCAGCGCTTCTGCTCCGGGTCGCTGATGTACATGTACTCGGCGCCGATCGTGCCGCAGTACGTGTCACGCAGGCCCTTGACGATATCGCGCAGCGAAGCCTGGTCGAAACCGAAATACAGGTTGCTCGCGCTGTACGTCTGGTCGAGGTCGCCTTCCGAGAAGTCGTAGAAAGCCGGTTCGAGTTCGGGAATGGCGGGACGTTCGCGACGCTTCAGCGGATCCAGATTGGCCCATTGCGAGCCGAGGAAGCGATATGCGCTGATCAGGGACTGGACGTGAACCTGCTTGCGCGCGGTTGCCAGGTTGCTGGTGCTTTCGCGCGGGATGAAGGCATTGGCCTTCGCACGCTCGGCGAACGATTCGACGATCGGAAAATGAGCGACGTCATTGGCGGTCGAGCCGTCGGTTGCAGGGACGTTCTGCAACGCGTCGAAATACTCACGCCAGTTCTCCGGCACCGATGCCGGATTGTTGAGGTATGCATCGTACAGTTCTTCAACGTACGAAGCATTGCCGCCGAACAGATAGGAGTTCAGCTGAAACTGCTTCATTACATCTGACATTTTACGCTCACCTTTCTTCGAGCTTCTCGAGAAATAGCGGGTTACTCAACCTTCCGCGACACGGCCTGACCGTTTAGCGGATTGCGAATCAAGTCTTGCTTGGAAGGACCTAAAACTTGCGTGCGCGCAGCATATCACAGAACCGATACCGAAGTTCACGACGAAATGTGCCTGAAAGCACCGCGCGACGGGGTTTTGCCCGATTGCAACGACCCGCGGGAACAGTGTTTTGCAGGCTGTCCGGTTGCGCATTGCGCAGATGCAAAAAAGGCCACCCGGAGGTGGCCTTTTTCGTCATGCACGGGAACGATCGAGCTTAGTCGACCGCGCCTTCGCGGCTCGCGCGACGACGCTCGTGTTCCTTCAGGAAGCGCTTGCGCAGACGGATCGACTGCGGCGTCACTTCGACGAGTTCGTCGTCGTCGATGAATTCGACCGCGTATTCGAGCGACATCTGGACCGGCGGCACGAGACGCACGGCTTCGTCGGTACCCGACGCGCGCACGTTCGTCAGCTGCTTGCCCTTGATCGGGTTCACGACGAGGTCGTTGTCGCGACTGTGGATGCCGATGATCATGCCCTCATACAGCGCGTCACCCGGCTTCACGAACATGCGGCCGCGGTCCTGCAGCTTCCACAGTGCGTAGGCCACGGCTGCGCCGTCGTCCTGCGAGATCAGCACGCCGTTGCGGCGCTCGAAGACCGAGCCGTCCTTGACCGGTGCGTACGAGTCGAAGATGTGGCTCATCAGGCCCGTACCGCGCGTGAGCGTCAGGAATTCGCTCTGGAAGCCGATCAGGCCACGCGCCGACATCTTGTACTCCAGACGCGTGCGGCCGCGGCCGTCCGATGCCATGTCGAGCATCTCGCCCTTGCGGCGGCCGAGCTCTTCCATCACGCCACCCTGGTGCTCGTCTTCGACGTCGACGGTCAGCAGTTCGTACGGCTCGTGCCGCACGCCGTCGATTTCCTGCATCACGACGCGCGGACGCGACACGGCCAGCTCGTAGCCTTCACGGCGCATGTTCTCGACGAGAATCGTCAGGTGCAGTTCGCCACGGCCCGACACTTCGAACACCGTTTCGTCGCCCGTGTCCTTCACGCGCAGCGCAACGTTGTGGTTCAGTTCCTTCATCAGACGATCGCGGATCTGGCGGCTCGTCACGAACTTGCCTTCGCGGCCGGCTAGCGGCGACGAGTTGACCAGGAAGTTCATCGTCAGCGTCGGCTCGTCGACGGTGATCATCGGCAGCGCTTCCGGCGTATCGACCGCGCAGATCGTCGCGCCGATGCCGACGTCTTCAATACCGTTGATCAGCACGATGTCGCCCGCTTCGGCCGATTCGACCTGCACGCGCTCGAGGCCCTTGAACGACAGCACCTGGTTGATCTTGCGGTTCAGCACGTCGCCTTCCGGGCCGAAGCGCATCACGACCGGCTGCCCCGGCTTGATGCGGCCACGCGTGATGCGGCCGACGCCGATCCGGCCGACGTACGTCGAAAAGTCGAGCGACGTGATCTGGAGCTGCAGCGGCGCTTCCGGATCGGCCGGGCGAACCGGCACGTGCGCGAGGATCGCCTCGAACAGCGGGCGCATGTCGCCTTCGCGGGCGGCCGGGTCGAGCGACGCGTAGCCGTTCAGGCCCGACGCATAGACGATCGGGAAGTCGAGCTGTTCCTCGGTCGCGCCGAGCTTGTCGAACAGGTCGAAGGTCTGGTTGATGACCCAGTCGATCCGCGCACCCGGACGGTCGATCTTGTTGACGACGACGATCGGCTTCAGGCCGAGCGCCAGCGCCTTCTTCGTGACGAAGCGCGTTTGCGGCATCGGGCCTTCGACGGCGTCGACGAGCAGCAGCACCGAGTCGACCATCGACAGCACGCGCTCCACTTCGCCACCGAAGTCCGCGTGCCCCGGCGTGTCGACGATGTTGATGTGCGTGCCTTCGTATTCGACCGCGCAGTTCTTCGCGAGAATCGTGATCCCGCGCTCTTTTTCGATGTCGTTCGAGTCCATCACGCGTTCGGCAATCTGCTGGTTCTCGCGGAAGGTGCCGGACTGGCGGAGCAGTTGGTCGACAAGCGTAGTCTTGCCGTGGTCGACGTGAGCGATGATGGCGATATTGCGAAGGGCGCGGGTCATAGAAACCTGGAAATCGTTGAACGCGCAAACGCGCACGCTCGTTCGACACGTGCGCGCGCATTGCAGCTTGGAAACCACAAATTATAGCACGTGCGAATGTCCGGAGCCGGACTGCCGCTGCGACGCAACAAACAGCGCGCCTCCGCCCCTTCCCTTGCGCGCTGCATCGACCGCCCGAAGCTGCCGCCAGCCGGCCGAAAACCCTTACCCCGACAAGGGAATTTTGGTCCGCGGCGCGCCCTCCCGGTCGGTTCGATTAACATTTGCCGCGGCAAGCAATTGTGCCTATACTGCTGCCTAGTCAACTATTGCAGCTTCAGGGTTTTATGTCGGATTCTCCTTCCCAACCGCCCGTTTCGCCGCTGTCTTCGTATCAGATGAACGACAGCGTCGGTTATTTGATGTCGCGCGTGAAGTCGGTCATGACCAACCTCGTCACGCAACGCACGCAGGAAGAGCTCGGCATCACCGGCACGCAGGCGAGCATGCTGTTCATGATCGCGGTCGGCAAATGCTCGACGGCCGCCGAACTCGCACGGGAATACGGAATCGACGCGAGCGCCGTCACCCGCCTGCTCGACCGCGTCGAGAAGCGCGGCCTGCTGTGCCGCGTGCGCAGCATCGAGGACCGGCGGGTCGTGCGTCTCGAACTGACCGACGAAGGCCGCGCGCTCGCCGAGCGGCTGCCGCCGGTGTTCCGCAGCGTCCTCGACGAACTGCTGGGCGGTTTTACGCCGGAGGAAGTCGGGTTCCTGAAGAGCATGCTGCGCCGCATTCTCAGCAACTATTGCGAGACGGCAGGTAGCAGCGTCACGGAATAGTTGCCATAACAATTACTTTTGACAGATTAATGTAAGGAAATCCTTGCAGTGTCCATCATTCATTCCGAGTCAGGGCTCAGCGCGATGAAATCCACTCCGTTGTCCGTGCGCGCCAGTTCGTGCCGCGCCGCCGTCGCCGCCGCGGTTGCCGCGCTGGCGCTGGCAGGCTGCGCGAACTACATCGGCATCAAGAGCGACAAGCAGATTGCGCCCGCGTCGCAATTCGAAACCACCCAGAGCCTGCCGGCCCAGGGCGGCCATTGGCCGGCGCTCGACTGGGCCAGCCAGTTCGGCGATCCGCAGCTGCCGCAGTTGATCGACGAGGCGCTCCAGGGCAACCCGTCGATCGCGCAGGCGCAGGCGCGCATCGCGAAAGCGTCGTCATACATCGAGACGTCGCGCTCCAACCTGATGCCCAAAGCCGAGGCCAGCTACTCGTGGACCCGCGAGCTGTATTCGTCGAATGCGCTGTTCCCGCCGCCGTACGGCGGTCAGTGGTACAGCGAGAACAATGCGCTCGCGAGCGCATCGTGGGATCTCGACCTGTGGGGCAAGAACCGCGAACGACTGCACACGGCCGTGTCGCAGGAAAAGGCCGCCGAAGCCGACATGCAGCAGGCGCGCATCACGCTCGCGTCGTCGGTCGCCCGCACCTACAACTCGCTCGCGCAACTCTATGCGTTGCGCGACATCGCCCAACGCGAGATCGCCAACCGCCAGACGGTCGGCAAGATCACCGACGGGCGCGTGTCGGCCGGCCTCGACACCAACGTGGAGCGCCAGACCGCACGCGGCAATATCGCGACGACCCAGGCGTCGCTGTCCGACCTCGACGGCCAGATCACGACGGTGCGCTACCAGCTCGCCGCCCTGCTCGGCAAGGGTCCGGACCGCGGGCTGCAAATCGCCGCGCCGGTGATGAACCCGACCGCCGATGTGGCGCTGCCCGGCAACCTGCCGGCCGATCTCGTGTCGCGCCGCCCCGACATCGTCGCCGCACGCTGGCAGGTCGAGGCCGCGATGCACGACGTGAAGGAAGCGAAGGCCGAATTCTTCCCGGACGTGAACCTCGCAGCCGGTTTCGGCTTCGATGCGTTCGGCTGGGGCAAATTCCTGAATTTCACAAGCCGCCAGGCGCAGTTCGGCCCGGCCATCCACCTGCCGATCTTCGATGCCGGCGCGCTGCGCGCGCAGCTCAAGGGCCGCTATGCGGACTTCGACCTGTCGGTCGCGAACTACAACCAGACGCTGATCAGCGCGCTGAACGATGTCGCGACGCAAGTTGCCTCGATCCGCGCGGTCGATCGTCAGATGGGCGACGCACAGCGCGCGCTCGACGCGTCGACGCGTGCGTACGACCTCGCCGTGATCCGCTACAAGGCCGGCCTGTCGCCGCAGCTCCAGGTGCTGACCGCGGACAGCAACCGCCTTGCATCGGAACAGACCGTGACCAACCTGAAGATGCGCCGGCGCGACATGCAGCTCGCGCTGATCAAGGCGCTCGGCGGCGGGTTCGACGCGACCGGCACGCGACTCGCCGCGCCCGACGCGACCGACACCGGCAAGCAGACACAACAGGCCGCCAACTGATCCGGCGCCACCACTACGCAGACACTCGAAATAACGGACGGAGAAAATCGCCATGAGCGACCCTCAACAAAACGCCGCCAGCGCACAGCCGCAGAACAACGGGAAGCGCAAACGGATGATGACGCTGCTGATCGCGGTCATCGTGATCGCGGCCATCGCGTACGGTCTGTACTACTTCCTCGTCGCGCGCTTCCATGAAGAGACCGACGACGCATACGTGAACGGCAACGTCGTGCAGATCACGCCGCAGGTCACGGGTACGGTGATCGCCGTGAAGGCCGACGATACGCAGACGGTCAAGGCCGGCGATCCGCTGGTCGTGCTCGATCCGGCCGATTCGCAAGTCGCGCTGCAGCAGGCCGAAGCAAACCTCGCGCAGACGGTGCGCCAGGTGCGCGGCCTGTTCGTCAACGACGACCAGTACCGTGCGCAAGTCGCGCTGCGCGACTCCGACCTGTCGAAGGCGCAGGACGACCTGCGTCGTCGCCTGGCCGTCGCGCAAACGGGCGCCGTGTCGCAGGAAGAGATCTCCCACGCACGCGACGCCGTGCGCGCCGCACAGGCCTCGGTCGACGCGGCCCAGCAGCAGCTCGCATCGAACCGCGCGCTGACCGCGAACACGACGATCGCATCGCACCCGAACGTGATGGCGGCCGCGGCAAAGGTGCGCGACGCGTACCTCGCGAACGCACGTAACGTGCTGCCCGCGCCGGTCACCGGCTATGTCGCGAAGCGCTCGGTGCAAGTCGGCCAGCGCGTGTCGCCGGGCAACCCGCTGATGTCGGTCGTGCCGCTGAACGCCGTGTGGGTCGATGCGAACTTCAAGGAAGTCCAGCTCAATCACATGCGCATCGGCCAGCCGGTCGAACTGACGGCCGACATCTACGGCTCGTCGATCGTGTACCACGGCAAGGTCGTCGGCTTCTCGGCCGGCACGGGCTCCGCGTTCTCGCTGCTGCCGGCGCAGAACGCGACGGGCAACTGGATCAAGGTCGTGCAGCGCCTGCCGGTGCGTATCGAAATCGATCCGAAGGATCTCGAGAAGCATCCGCTGCGCATCGGCCTGTCGATGCAGGTCGACGTCGACATCAAGGACGAACGCGGCGACCAGCTCGCAAACGCGCAGAACACGGTCTACGAGACCAACGTGTTCGCGAAGTACGGTGACGAAGCCGACGCCGAAATCGCTCGCATCATCGCGGCGAACGCCGGCGGCAACGCGGCGGCACCGGCCGCGGCGAAGTCGAACGGCACCGCCAAGATGATGTAACGGCTCGATTCCGGAAAAACTACCGACATGGCACAGGCTCCTGTCTCCCACCCGCCCTTGCAGGGCGGGCAACTCGTGCTCGGGACGATCGCGGTATCGCTCGCGGTGTTCATGAACGTGCTCGACACGTCCATCGCGAACGTCGCGATCCCGACCATCTCGGGCGACCTCGGCGTGTCTTCCGACCAGGGTACGTGGGTCATCACGTCGTTCGCGGTCGCGAACGCGATCTCGGTGCCACTGACGGGCTGGCTGACCGATCGCTTCGGACAGGTTCGCCTGTTCCTCGCGTCGATCATCCTGTTCGTCATCTCGTCGTGGATGTGCGGGCTGGCGCCGAGCCTGCCGTTCCTGCTCGCGTCGCGCGTGCTCCAGGGCGCGGTCGCCGGGCCGATGATTCCGCTGTCGCAATCGCTGCTGCTGTCGAGCTACCCCCGTGCGAAAGCGCCGATGGCGCTCGCCCTGTGGTCGATGACGACGCTGATCGCGCCGGTCGCGGGGCCGATCCTCGGCGGCTGGATCTCGGACAATTATTCGTGGCCGTGGATCTTCTACGTGAACATCCCCGTCGGCATCGCCGCTGCGCTTGCCACGTGGTCGATCTACCGTACGCGTGAGTCGACGGTGCGCCGCGCGCCGATCGACGGCGTCGGCCTCGCGCTGCTCGTGCTGTGGGTCGGCTCGCTGCAGATCATGCTCGACAAGGGCAAGGATCTCGACTGGTTCGCGTCGACCACGATCGTCGCGCTCGCGCTGATCGCGATCATCTCGTTCGCGTTCTTCGTGATCTGGGAACTGACCGCGGAACATCCGGTCGTCGACCTGTCGCTGTTCCGGATGCGGAACTTCACCGGCGGCACGATCGCGCTGGCGGTCGGCTACGGGCTCTACTTCGGCAACCTCGTGCTGTTGCCGCTGTGGCTGCAGACCCAGATCGGCTATACGGCAACCGACGCGGGTCTGGTGATGGCGCCCGTCGGGCTGTTCGCGATCCTGCTGTCGCCGCTGACCGGCAAGTTCCTGCCGCGCACCGACCCGCGCTACATCGCGACCGCCGCATTCCTGACGTTCGCGCTGTGCTTCTGGATGCGCTCGCTCTACACGACCGGCGTCGACGAGTGGTCACTGATGCTGCCGACGCTCGTGCAGGGCATCGCGATGGCCGGCTTCTTCATTCCGCTCGTATCGATCACGCTGTCCGGCCTGCCCGGCCACCGCATTCCCGCGGCGTCGGGCCTGTCGAACTTCGTGCGGATCATGTGCGGCGGCATCGGCACGTCGATCTTCCAGACCGCGTGGGATCATCGGAACAACTTCCACCACGCGCAACTGGTCGAGCAGACGAATCTGTACAACCCGACGTTCAACCAGGCCGTCACGCAGATGGGCAACCTCGGGCTCACGCCGGAGCAGGCGCATGGCCTGATCAACAACATGGCCACCCAGCAGGCTGCGCAACTCGGCGTGAACGATCTGTTCTACATTTCCGCGGCGATCTTCGTGCTGCTGATCGGACTGATCTGGATCACGAAACCCGAACGCGCGGGCGGCGGCGATGCGGGGGCGGCTGCGTCGGCTGCACACTGAGCCCCAGCTCAAGGCAACGCGCCAAACAAAAAGCCCGGTCGATTTCGACCGGGCTTTTTTCGTTTCGACGGGCTTCGACGACGGCGCTTGCGCGCGTCACATCACTCAGCCGTCACGACGAGACGTTCGGGTGCGAGCACGCCGTTGGCCTTGCGCGCCACGCCAAGCAGACGTCGGGCGTCGTACACGCGCACACGATCGCCTTCTGCCGCATCGATCGAATCGAGCGCCGACAGCGGCAAGCGCTGGCCGTGCAGGAAGCGCTTCGCGCTGGCTTCGTCGAGACGCACCAGCGGAAACGTCGACAGCAGCGCATCGACCGGCTGAAGCCACGCATCGCGTGCCGCTTCGGCGGCGTCGGACAGCATGTCGAGCGTCACCGCATGCTCGAGCGTCAGCGCGCCGACACCCGTGCGGCGCAGCATCGTCAGATGCGCACCGCAGCCGAGTGCTTCGCCGATATCTTCCGCGAGCGTACGCACGTACGTGCCCTTGCTGCAGGTCACACGAAACGTCACATCCGGCAGTTCGCAGGCGAGCAGATCGAGCGCATGGATCGTCACGTTGCGGCCTTCCCGCTCGACGGTCTGGCCCGCGCGCGCATATTCATACAGCGGCTTGCCGTCGCGCTTGAGCGCCGAATACATCGGCGGCACCTGCACGATCTCGCCGGTAAAGCGCGCAAGCGCTGCTTCCACCGCCGCGAGGTCGCATTCGACGGCACGCGTGTCGAGCACGTCGCCTTCCGCGTCGCCGGTCGTCGTGCGCACGCCGAGATGCATCGTCGCTTCGTAGGTCTTGTCGGCTTCGAGCAAGTCCTGCGAGAACTTCGTCGCCTCGCCGAAGCACAGCGGCAACAGGCCCGAGGCCAGCGGATCGAGCGTGCCGGTATGACCGGCCTTCTTCGCGAGAAGCAGGCGCTTGGCGCGAATCAATGCGTCGCTGCTCGACAAACCGACCGGCTTGTCGAGCAGAAGGACGCCGTCCAGCGCGCGCCGCGGCACGCGTGGACGCTGGTTTGCTGCAGTCGTCATAGGGCGCGCGAGCTCAGTCGTCCTTCGCGGACGCGTCGGCTTCGTCGTCGTCCTTCGCGCGTGTCGAGTTGGCTTCCTTGATCAGGCGCGACATCTCCACCGCCTTTTCGATCGTCTGATCGTAGTGGAAATGCAGCGTCGGCACGGTATGAATGTGCAGGCGCTTGAACAGCAGGTTGTGCAGGTGACCCGACGCGTGGTTCAGCGCTTCCTGCGTCTTGTCCGGATCGCCGGTGAGCGCCGTGAAATAGACCTTCGCGTGTGCGTAGTCCGGCGTGAGCTCGACGCTCTGGATGGTCACGATGCCGATCCGCGGGTCTTTGACCTCGCGCATGATGAGTTCGGACAGATCGCGCTGAATCTGGTCGGCAATCTGAACGTTGCGATTGGGGGAAGTACGTTTCCTGGACATGATCGATCCGTGATCCGTTTATCAGGATAAAGCGGCGCGCCGTTGGCACGCCACCATGAAAATGGGCGGGACAGGCCCAAGCCTGCCCCGCCCCATGAGCCGATACGCGACGATTACAGCGTACGTGCGACTTCGGTCACTTCGAATACTTCGAACTGGTCGCCTTCGGTGACGTCGTTGAAGTTCTTCACCGACATACCGCACTCGAAGCCTTGCTTGACTTCCTTCACGTCGTCCTTGAAGCGCTTCAGCGATTCGAGTTCGCCCGTGAAGATCACGACGTTGTTGCGCAGCACGCGAACCGACGACGAGCGCTTGACGATACCGTCGGTGACCATACAGCCAGCGACCGTACCGATCTTCGGCACCTTGAACACCTGGCGCACCTCGACCATACCGGTGATGACTTCGCGCTTCTCCGGCGCCAGCATGCCCGACATCGCCGCCTTCACCTCATCCACTGCGTCATAGATGATGTTGTAGTAGCGGATGTCGATACCGTTCGACTCGGCCAGCTTGCGCGCCTGTGCATCCGCACGCGTGTTGAAGCCGATGATGACCGCCTTCGATGCCGTTGCCAGGTTGACGTCGTTTTCGCTGATGCCGCCCACCGCGCTGTGCACGATCTGCACACGCACTTCGTCGGTCGACAGCTTGAGCAGCGACTGCACGAGTGCTTCCTGCGAGCCCTGCACGTCCGCCTTGATGATGAGCGGCAGGTTCTGCACTTCGCCTTCGCCCATCTGCTCGAGCATGCTTTCCAGCTTCGCGGCCTGCTGCTTCGCCAGCTTGACGTCGCGGAACTTGCCTTGACGGAACAGCGCGATTTCGCGCGCCTTGCGCTCGTCCGGCAGCACGATCACTTCCTCGCCTGCACCCGGCACTTCCGACAGACCCTGGATTTCGACCGGGATCGACGGGCCGGCTTCCTTCGTCGGCTTGCCGTTCTCGTCGAGCATCGCACGCACGCGGCCATAAGCCGTGCCTGCCAGCACGATGTCGCCACGGTTCAGCGTACCGGACTGCACCAGGATCGTCGCGACCGGGCCCTTGCCCTTGTCGAGCTTCGCTTCGATCACGATGCCCTTGGCCGGTGCTTCGATCGGTGCCTTCAGTTCCAGCACCTCCGCTTGCAGCAGCACGTTCTCGAGCAGGTCGTCGATACCGGCGCCCGTCTTTGCCGACACCGGCACGAACGGCGAATCGCCACCGTATTCTTCCGGCACGACGCCTTCCGCGACCAGTTCCTGCTTGACACGGTCCGGGTTCGCTTCCGGCTTGTCGATCTTGTTGATCGCCACGACGATCGGCACGCCACCCGCCTTCGCGTGAGCGATAGCTTCCTTCGTCTGCGGCATCACGCCGTCGTCGGCCGCCACCACCAGCACCACGATGTCGGTCGCCTTCGCGCCGCGTGCACGCATTGCCGTGAACGCCTCGTGACCCGGCGTATCGAGGAACGTGATGACGCCACGCGGCGTGTCGACGTGGTAAGCGCCGATGTGCTGCGTAATGCCGCCCGCTTCGCCCGCTGCAACCTTCGCGCGGCGGATGTGATCGAGCAGCGAGGTCTTGCCGTGGTCGACGTGACCCATCACCGTGACGACCGGCGGACGCGGCAATTGCTCTGCGTCGGTGCTGGTCTCGCCTTCGACCAGCAGCGCTTCCGGATCGTCCAGCTTCGCGGCAACCGCGCGGTGGCCCAGTTCTTCGACGACGATCATCGCCGTTTCCTGGTCCAGCACCTGGTTGATGGTGACCATCTGGCCCATCTTCATCATCACCTTGATGACTTCCGAGGCCTTGATCGACATCTTGTGCGCAAGATCGGCAACCGAAACGGTTTCCGGCACGTGCACTTCACGCACGATCGGTTCGGTCGGTGCCTGGAACGTCGACGAGCTGTCCTGGTGACGGCCACGACCCTTCGGGCCGCCGCGCCAGCCGCGGTCGACACCGCCGCTCGAATCGCCACGCGTCTTGATGCCGCGGCGCTTCGCTGCGTCGTCCTGCCAGCCGCCCTTGCCGCCGCCCGGCTTCTTGTTGCGATCTCCCGCACCTGCCGGAGCCTGCGTCGTCGCCGGCGCTGCACCTGCCGGCTTCTTCACGGCCGGACGTGCTTGCGCGCCCGCGCCAGCCGGCTTGGCCGGCTTGTGCAGCGTGCCCTTCGCTTCGGCCGGCTTCGGCGGTTCCACCGGCTTCGGCGGTTCGACTGCCTTGACCACTGCCTTGCGCGGCGTGTTCATCATTTCGCGGATCGCGCGCGCTTCGGCTTCTGCCGCCGCGCGACGCTTGCTGATTTCTTCCTGCTCGGCGCGCGCCTTGTCCGCCGCTTCGCGGGCAGCGTCTTCGGCCTTCTTCGCCGCTTCGCGCTGTGCCGCACGTTCTGCGGCCGCGCGTGCTTCGTCCTGTGCGGCCGGCGCCGGCGCGGCCGGTGCAGCGGCTGCTTCCTGCTTGGCCTCGACGGCCTGCTGAGCAGCAGCCTGCTGTGCTGCGGCGGCTTCGGCCGCGGCACGCTTCGCCGCCGCCTCTTCCTCGGCGCGACGACGCTCGGCTTCAGCCGCTTCCTCGCGGGCGCGACGCTCGGCTTCCTCGCGCTCGAGGCGTTCCTGACGCTCGCGCAGTTCCTGCGCCTGCTTCTCGAGCAGCTCGGCCTCGCGGCGCGCCTCTTCCTCGCGACGCTTCAGTTCCGCGTCGTCGTCCGCTTCGGCGACCTGCGCCTGACCCTGTTCCGCACCCTCGCTCACTTCGTCGCGCTTGACGAACGTGCGCTTCTTGCGGACCTCGACCTGAATGGTGCGAGCCTTGCCCGTCGCGTCAGATTGCTTGATCTCCGACGTATGCTTGCGGGTCAGCGTGATCTTGCGCTTGTCGCCGTCGGTTGCGCCGTGCGACTTGCGCAAATGATCGAGCAGACGCGCCTTGTCCGCTTCGGACAGCGCATCGTCTTCACTCGCTTTCTGGACGCCCGCTGCCTGCAGCTGCTCGAGCAGCACACCAGCAGGCATTTTCAGTTCCGCGGCAAATTGGGCTACGTTGTTACTCGCCATTCATTCCTCTTAGTGCAAGGACCGATTCCTTGCTGTTAGCATCGGGTCAGGCCATACGGCCGCCATCAAATCAGTGCGCCATGGTCATTTCTCACTGGAACCAATGTTCACGTGCTTTCATGATCAACGCCTTAGCGGCATCCTCTTCCATTCCGGTCATGTCGACCAGTTCATCCACAGCCAGCTCGGCGAGATCGTCGCGCGTCTGCATGCCGTGTTCGGCCAGCTTCGCGAGCAACTCCGGCGTGACGCCGTCGAGGCCCTTCAAATCCAGCGCTGCATTCTCGACCTTTTCTTCGTTCGCGATCGCCATCGTCAGCAATGCGTCGCGTGCGCGGTTGCGCAGCTCATGCACGGTGTCCTCATCGAATGCCTCGATTTCGAGCATTTCGTTGAGCGGCACATAAGCGATTTCTTCGAGACTCGTGAAGCCTTCGTCGATCAGGATATCGGCAACTTCTTCGTCGACATCGAGACGCGCCATGAACAGCGCACGCAGGCGGTCGCGTTCCTCACCCTGCTTCAGGGCGGACTCGTCCGGCGTCATGATGTTGATCTGCCAGCCGGTCAGTTCGCCGGCAAGGCGAACGTTCTGACCGCTGCGGCCGATCGCGACAGCCAGCTCGTTCTCGTCGACGACGACGTCCATCGAGTGCTTTTCTTCATCGACGACGATCGACTGGACAGCTGCCGGCGCGAGCGCGCCGATCACGAACTGGGCGGGATCCTCCGACCATAGCACGATGTCGATGTTTTCGCCACCAAGCTCGTTGCGCACGGCCTGCACGCGCGAGCCGCGGATGCCGACACAGGTGCCGATCGGATCGATCCGCTTGTCGTAGGCGATCACGCCGATCTTCGCGCGCACGCCCGGATCGCGAGCGGCCGCCTTGATCTCGAGCAGGCCCTGCTCGATTTCCGGCACTTCCATCTCGAACAGCTTCATCAGGAATTCCGGCGCCGTACGCGACAGTTCGATCTGCGGGCCGCGCGCGGTGCGGTCGACCTTCGCGATGTACGCGCGCACGCGGTCGCCCACGCGCAAGTTTTCCTTCGGGATCAGCTGGTCGCGGCGCAGCAGCGCTTCGACACGGCCCGATTCGACGATGAAATTGCCCTTGTCGAGGCGCTTCACCGTCCCCGTCATGATCTTTTCGCCGCGCTCGAGGTAGTCGTTCAGGATCTGCTCGCGCTCTGCATCGCGCACCTTCTGCAGGATCACCTGCTTCGCAGCCTGCGCGCCGATACGGCCGAACTCGATCGACGGCACCGGCTCCTCGATGAATTCGCCGACTTCGACGTCGGACTTCTGCTCACGCGCTTCGAACAGCAGGATCTCGCGATCCGGCTCCTGCAAGCCCGCCTCGTCGGGTACGACGAGCCAGCGACGGAAGGTTTCGTGCTCGCCGCTTTCGCGATCGATATGGACGCGGATTTCGGCGCCTTCGTCGAACAGCTTCTTGGACGCGGACGCGAGCGCAGCCTCGAGGGCGCCCAGCACCACATCCTTGTCGACGTTTTTCTCGCGCGCCAGCGCATCCACCAGCATCAACACTTCGCGACTCATTATTTGCGGCTCCTAAAGTCAACTTGCGGAATCAGGCGGGCTTTATCGATATCGGCCAGCGTGAAATCCAGCATGGCTGCCTCGCCCTTCTCCCTCTCAAATTCCAAACCGATCGTTTCGCCATTCGGCGCGTGCAGAATGCCCCGGTACGTCTTGCGCCCGTCCAGCGGCTTTTTCAAGGTCACGGAAGCTTCACTGCCGGCGAAGCGCTCGAAGTCGGCCAGTTTCTTCAACGGGCGGTCGAGCCCCGGGGACGAGACTTCAAGCCGTTCGTAATCGATGTTTTCGACCGTCAAGACGTGCTGGAGCTGACGCGTGACCTTTTCGCAATCTTCGAGCGAGATGCCGGCAAGCTGATCGATATAGATGCAAAGCATGCCGCGCCCGGTGCGCTCAAGATCCACCAGCTCGTAGCCGAGCCCGGTGACCGTGGTTTCTATCAGTTCCGTCAGTTGCACAGTGTCCTCTCAGGTGTTCGCGCCCGCCGCTCGCGATTCACCCGCGGGCGCGCGCCTTAGCCGGCGCAGGAAGCGCTACCCGAGATGCCTAACCGTTTCAGCAAAAAAAAATGGGCGGAACGCCCATCTTCTTACTGGTGGTCGCACCTGAGCCGCACATTGAATCCGTACGCCCAGCGACTCCGCGATTATAGCGATTTTTGGCGCAAACGCCAAGCCAGCCGGTAAAAGCGGCGCCCAGCCCGCCTTTACCGACCAAAAATGCGAAACCGGACCGTCCGACGAAGCGGAACAATCCGGCTGCGCGACATATATACAGTCGGCGACGTACCGACAAAACCGAAACGACGTCGATTCCGTCGGCACACCACGGCTTCACACCACGGTACGCCAGAAGCGCTCAGCGGCCGCGCGAGCGATTGCGCTGCGGACGCTGCTGACCGCCGCGCGCGCCGCCACCACCACCGTTACCGGCGCCTTCGGCGCGATTGCCGTTCGGATTGCGGTTGCCACCCTTGCTGCCACCGCGCTTGCCGCCGGCACCTTCACGCTTCGGACCGGCGCCATACGACGCGCGGTTGCCGTCGACATCGCGACCGCCGCCCGAGCGATTGCCGTAACCCGACGGCGAAACCGGCAGGCTGCCGTAACCGCTCAGACCCGGCAGGCCCGGGCCGCCGCGACGGCCACCGCCGCCGCGACGCGGCTGATCGAGCTGGCCATGCGTCGTCAACACCGGCTCACGGCCGATGAAGCCCATCGACGTCTGCATCGGATCCGGCTGGCGGCGCTCGGCCTGACCACCCGCACCGCGCTTGCCCTTTTCCTCGGCCGGCGCCTTCAGGCCGACAGTCGCCATCAGCTTGCGCACCTGCGCCTCGTCGAGCTCTTCCCAGCGACCGCGCTTCAGGCCGCGCGGCAGCGGAATCGGGCCGTGGCGCGTACGGATCAGGCGGCTCACCATCAGGCCGGCCGCCTCGAACATCCGGCGCACTTCGCGGTTGCGGCCTTCGGCCAGCGCGACGTGATACCAGTGGTTCGTGCCCTCGCCGCCGCCATCGCGGATGCGCAGGAAGTTTGCCGGGCCGTCATCGAGTTCGACACCGTGCAGCAGCTTCTGCCGCATGCCTTCGGACAGTTCACCGACGACGCGCACCGCATATTCGCGCTCGACGCTGTAGCGCGGATGCATGAAGCGGTTCGCGAGATCGCCCGAAGTCGTCAGCATCAGCAGACCTTCGGTATTGAAATCGAGACGGCCGACCGCGAGCCATTTCGCCGTCTTCATCGGCGGCAGGCGGTCGAACACCGACGGACGGCCTTCTGGGTCCGCATGGCTGACGATCTCGCCGGTCGGCTTGTGGTACAGCAGCACGCGCGGCGGCTTGTTCGGCAGCTTGCGCTTGACCGGCTTGCCGTTGATCCGGACCTGGTCGGTCGGCATGATGCGCTGGCCAATGTGCGCAGGCTCGCCGTTCACCGACACGCGGCCGGCGACGATCAGTTCTTCCATTTCGCGACGCGAGCCCATGCCCGCTTCCGCGAGCACCTTGTGAAGCTTCGGCGCGTCGTCGTCCGGCGACAGCACGCGCTTGTTCGTCGGCTGACTCCGGCCGCGGCGCAGCATCGGCGCACGCACGCCGCTACCGCCCGCCGCGTTGTCCGCGTCGAATGCCGGCGACGTCACATAGGCGAACAGGTCGTCCTGCGACGCCTCGCCGTCGGCCTTCGCTGCGCCGCTTTCGGCTTTCGCCGCACCGCCGCGCCGCCCCTGGCCGCCTTGCGCGCCCTGAGTACCCTTGGCTGCGCCTTCGCGCTTGCCGGCCGGCTTGCGCGCGCCTCGGGCCGCACCTTCCTTGCGCGGTGCCCGGGCGGGCTGCTGCGCTTCCGCGGTTTCGGCCGGCTGCGCTTCTTCGCCTTCGCCGCCCTGCGGCTCGCCGTCGGCGCCCTTCGACTTGGCCGCCGCGCGGCGACGTGCGATCAGGCTGCGCGGGCCGCGTCGCAGACCGCGGCGGGGACGCTCGTCACCACCCGCGGCCGGAGCGTCCTGCTCCGGCGCATCGTCGGCACGCGCAGCCTGCACGGCAGGCGCGGACGATTCAATATCGTGGATATCTGTCAAAACAACCTCAAAATGTCAGGTCTCGCGCCCGGCGGGGGCGCGGCAAGAAGTCGGCCGCGATCAGGCGCGGCGCTGTTCGGGTTCTGCTTCGTCGTCCGGCAGCACGTCGGCGCCGATGGGCGCGCTGGCACTGCGTACGGCATCGGCAAGACTGTCGGACGTATCGTCCAGCATCTCGCCGTCCGCTGGACGGGAGCGCGAGGCGTCGGCCTGACCGGCCTTGTCCGGCATGTCGCCGGCCGCTTCCGCTCCATCTCCGGCAACCGCGTCGGCGGCCGGCTTGCGATCTTCCTCGTTCCATTCCGCGCGCAGCGGCTCGGGCTGCACGCCGGCCGGCGCTGCTTCGGCGCCGCCCTGTTCCGTTTGCCCGCGATCGACGTCCAGCGTATCGCGGTTCGGCATTTCCTGCGTCGCCGCGACGTCGGTCGCGACAGCGTTCGACTGCTCATCGGCCGCCACTTCGCCCGCTTCCGACAGACCGTCGGCAACCGGCGCATCGCCGTCGAAGTCCATCGCCTGCTGCGCGAGCAGCGCGGCCTCGATGTTCGCGGCTGGCTCCTCGAGCGCAGGCAGGTCGTCGAGCGCCTTCAGGCCGAGATCGTCGAGGAACTGCTTGGTCGTCGCGTACAGCGCCGGGCGCCCCGGCACGTCGCGATGCCCGATCACTTCGATCCAGCCGCGATCCTCGAGCTGCTTGACCACCTGCGTATTGACCGTGACGCCGCGAATCTCCTCGATGTCGCCGCGCGTGACGGGTTGCCGATACGCGATGATCGCGAGCGTTTCGAGCACCGCGCGCGAATATTTCGGCGGTTTCTCGGGATGCAGGCGATCCAGAAAATGGCGCATCGCCGGTTTGCTCTGAAAACGCCACCCGGTTGCCAGCGCCACCAGTTCGACGCCGCGACCGGACCAATCCTGTTTCAGATCTTCGAGCAACGTGCGGACCGTGTCAGCCGACACGCCGTCGGCAAAGAGCTTG
This sequence comes from Burkholderia sp. IDO3, assembly GCF_003366075.1. NCBI lineage: Bacteria > Pseudomonadati > Pseudomonadota > Betaproteobacteria > Burkholderiales > Burkholderiaceae > Burkholderia > Burkholderia sp. IDO3. Next base: position 1,653,447 of record NZ_CP028963.1, on the reverse strand, counting down.
CGCAAATCACCGAGCTTCAGCGGTTCCTGCGCGCAGATCAAAGCAGTCTCGAGGACGATCTTCGCCTCTTGGGTATTCATGCAGCTAGGCCAGACCCTGTGGTCAAACGAACCGGATCAACAAACAGACGAAAGGAACGGAAGACGCGCTCGCCCGATTCTGATCGGTCATATTGATGGGAGCACGAACCGGGGGCGGCGAATCAACTTCAGGCCAGGCCCAAACCGGACGGAAACAGCACGGCTCAACGGCGGAACCGCGTGACTGAGCGCCATATTACGCAAAATTGTCCGGTGCGTAAAGACAAGCCGAACGCCCCGCCGCCCGCACGCCGCGCCCGCTCCGTCCCCGCTTCAGCGCGGAGCCGAGCCGCGCGCAAGGAAGTTGCGCAGGCGCTCGACGCCCGCATCGAGCCGCGCGGGGGCGCACGCATAGCACCAGCGCACGAAGCCTTCTCCCTCGGGACCGAATGCGCGCCCGGGTGCCAGTCCGAGTCCGGCCTCACGCACCAGCGCCTTGCAGAACGCGAGGCTGTCGTCGGCGCCCGGCAAGCGCAGGAACAGATACATCGCGCCCGGCGGAGGCGGCACGTCGACGCCCGGCAACGTCCGCAGCGCGGCGACCAGATGATCGCGCGCGTCGCGCAGCGACGTGACGAACGACTGCACGAACGGCTCGCCGTCACGCAGCGCGACCTCGCCCGCGGCCTGCACGAAACCCGGCGCACACGACGTGTTGTACTCGACCAGCTTCGACAGATCGCTCATGACCGACGCCGGTGCGACGAGCCATCCGAGCCGCCAGCCCGTCATCGCCCACGCCTTCGAAAACGAATTCACGACAACCACCCGGTCGTCACGCGATGCGACATCGAGGAACGACGGCGCACCGCCCGGCCCGAACGCAAGCCGTTCGTACACTTCATCGGCGACCAGCCAGATTCCATGCCGCCGGCAGTGCGCGAGCACCGCTTGCTGGTCGTCGCGCGACATGGTCCAGCCGGTCGGATTGTTCGGCGAATTGACGAGCAGCATCCGCGTGTCGGGGGTCAGCGCCGCAAGCAGGCGATCGACGTCGAGCTGCCAGCCCGCATCGCCATGGCCGAGCGGCACGCATTCGACATGCGCACCGACGATCTTCGGGATTTCGACGAGATTCGGCCAGAGCGGCGTGACGGCGACGACGCGATCGCCAGGACCGGCCAGCATTTGCGCGGCCAGCATCAGCGCGCTGACGCCCGAACTCGTCACGGCGATCGTATCGGCCGACGTCGCGCCGTGACGTGCGCTCACGTAGGCTGCGATCGCGTCGCGCAGCGGCGCAGTGCCGAGATTGTGCGTGTAGAAGGTCGCACCGTCGCGCAGCGCCGCGGAGGCCGCGTCACGAATGAACGCCGGCGTCACGCGATCCGATTCACCGAACCAGAACGGCAGCACGTCGGGCACGCCGGAGCCTGCGTTCGCCACGTCCCTGATCAGCGACGCACGCAGCCCCTGCACTGCGCTGCGTGCGGCCGGCTCACCCGTCGCCGGACCGAAATCTGCGGAATGCGCCATCGAGAACCACCGCCGAGGAACACGATCCGCGTAGTGTACCGGCCCGCGCACCGGATCGGTGCCGTCAGTCGAGGTCCTCCGCCCGCGCCGGCATCTGGCGCGCGAGTTCCCAGATCGCCTGCGCAGCCGGCGACAACGACCGATCGCGGCGGCGCACCAGCTCGACGGTACGCTCGGTACGTGGCGTCAACGGCCGCGCGACCAGCGTCGATCCGGCCGGCAGCGGCAGCGACAGCCACGGCTGCACGCTCACGCCGACACCGGCCTCGACCAGGCCGAACACCGTCGCCGAGTGTCCGAGCTCCTGCATGACCGTCGCGTTCACGCGATGAGCGGCCAGTGCCGCGTCGATCAACGGCCGGCTTCCGGACGCATGGTCGAGGAGCACGAGGCGTTCGCCGTCGAGCGCGGTCCACGGCACCTCGGCGCGCGCCGCGAGCGGATGATCTGCACGTGCGACGAGACAGAACGAGTCGGTCATCAACGGTTCGCACACCAGATCGGCGACGGCGAGCGGCCCGATGACGACACCGAAGTCGACCTCGCTCGACTTCACCTTGCGCAGCACATCGCTCTGCACGTCGTCGCGCAGGCCGAGCGTGACGAACGGGAACTGGCGCTCGCACGACGCGACGACGCGCGGCATCAACCGGCACGCGATCGTCGGGCTCGCCGCGACGATCACGCGCCCGCGCCGTTGCTCGCCAATCTCGCGAATCTCGCGCAGCGTGTCGTCGAGATCGTCGATCAGACGCGACACGCTGGCGATCAGGTTCGCGCCGACATCGGTCAGTTGCACGTCGCGAGTCGTCCGGTCGATCAGCTTCAGTCCGAGCTCGGCCTCCAGTTCGCGCACGCAGCGGCTGACCGCGGACTGCGTCAGGCCGATCTCGTCGCCCGCGCGACTGAAGCTCTTCAACCGCGCAACCTCGATGAATACGCGAAGCTGGCGCAGCGTAACGTTCATCACCTCACCTCATCAATCGTGGATACCGATGCGCGATTTTAATGCGCGAAACCGGCCTCGATGCGCAATTCCGGCACCGCCCGCACATGTTTCGCTGCGGTGCAATATTCGCGCAAACGCACGTGGTACGGGCGAATTGCACAAGATTGGTGATTGTCCCGATTTGCTGCGCGGTTATTTTGGCGTCTTATACGCCCCTAGCTGACTTAGCCGTTAGCTCGCTGCCAAGCGGCTCTCGAGGGAATCGCCCCCGACGTGGCACGCTTCGTGCATTACCTGGCGCACAGGGCGCAGGTTTCGTCGGACTGAAGGCAGTAACGCCGCTGCCGGCCAACCGGACGCCCCCACCCGGCACTCGACGCTCGAGTGCTTGAAGAGTGCGCGGCGCAGGGCAGCGCACCGGAGTTAGCTTCGCTGAGGTGAGGACATGATGCTGTTCGACGATTTGAGAGATAACGAGTGGGCGCTGGTCGAGGGTCTGTTTTGCTCGGAACCCGAACGGAGCGAACGGCGCGGCCGTCCCCGCGTGGAGGCCCGTTCGGTGGTAAATGCAGTGCTGTGGGTGCTGTCGACGGGTGAAGGCTGGTCAAAGCTGCCGGGCCGCTATCCGTCCCCGCCGACCTGCCGCCGCCGCTTCGATGAATGGCAGGCAGACGGCACGCTCGCCGAAATCGTCAAGCGACTCGGCACGAGCGGCCGTCAGATTTCGCTGCGCGGGCGCATCGGCGCGAGCGCGGCAAAGCCGCCCGCGCCGCCGAGCCGTGACCGGCTGCGCGGCGCCTTCTGGACCAACCCGGAATCCTGGCGCGCCCCGGTGAAGATGGCGTAACACATGCTCGATCGGGCGGCCTCGGCCGCCCGGTTTCTTTTCGGCGCCACTCGTTTGCATGGCGCCGCGTTGCCATCGATTACCGTTGTCGCGCAGCGATACATCTATTTACCAATATTTACAGCAACCCTGCACTCCCACGCTTACCTTAGCGACATATCAACAGGCCGCACCGACGGCTTGAAGGGAGCCCCGCCATGAAATCAATGTCACTGCTCGTCGCATGCGGCATTGTCATTTCGCTGGCGCTGACCGCCCCCGCTCACGCAGACGATCGCGCGAAGCCGCCTCACCGCCAGCAGGATCACCGAAACACCCTCCGCCAGCAGCAGCCCGTTGCGCCGCCGAACCGACAGACCGTGCCGCGCGGCGACCTGCGCGGCGATATCGCGAGCAATGCGCGTGCGCGTATCGGCTCGCAGCCGTCCGACATGCCGCGTCATCCGTAACGCCGGTATTTCTGCAGGATTTCGTCAAAGAAAATTCCCGGATCCGGGAACTGCCCGGCATACGATGAGTCACATCGTTGCCATGAGCACAGCGTGGCAACAGCAAAAGTATCCGGTACGCCCGTATCCTCGTGATACGGGCTTTTTTTTGGGCGCCGGCGACGGCGCACACGAGGACAGGAAGATTCGCCGCTACAGGCGGCTTTCGAGGATCGCCACGGCGCTTGCGTCGCTCAGCACGTAGTCGTCCGTGCGGCGATCGGTCCAGGACAACAATTTCTCGTCGCGCTCGAGGCGCGCACATTCTGCTCGACCATTGTCGGTGAGCACCGCGATGTCGACCGGTGCATGAAAACCCGGCGCGGGCGCAACGGTCTTTTGCCTGACCGTGTCCATCAGCCCAAGCGACCGAAGATACTCGAACACGCCCGGGCGGCGCGCCCACGGTACCTGGCGGTACTGCACTCGTCTCAATGCGTCGAGCACCGCTTCGTTGGAATACGTGGCCATCTCGATTCTTTCTTAAAGTGCAGCGACAATGCGAAGCGGTGCGCCGGGCAGGGTCTCCGCCCGCCGATACCGCCACCGATTCTGGAAGCCGACGTTCGGCGTCGCGTCAGGGCCGGATCGTCAGCCGTCCATAAAAAGACACCATACCCCAATCAAATTGATTCTGTTCGATTCATTTGTACTTCTCTTCATCTGTTTCATGCTCTGCCGCAAGCGGCGTCGACTCATTGCAATCGTCGCCGCCGCCCTGTTCTGGCTGCTCGCGACAGGCTGGCTCGCCGCACCGCTCATCGCATGGAGCGAAGCAGGCGTCACACCCGTCGAGCGCCCCGACATGCGCGGCAATACGACGCTGATCATGATCGGCGCCGGCACGCGACGCGCCGATTCCGGACTGCGGCCGCCGCCCGACGGCGATGCACGCATCCGCAAGACCGCGGCGCTCTACCGCACGTGCCGACAACACGCCACCCGCTGCACCGTCGTGATGTCGGGCGGCGATCCGCAACATCACGGCGACACCGAAGCGGCCGTCTACGGGCGCCAGCTCATCGCCCAGGGTGTGGATTCCCACGACCTCGTTCTGGAGCCGAAGAGCCGCACGACCTATGAAAATGCGAAATTCACTGCGTCTATACTACGCTCACAACATGACGACTCGCTCATTCTCGTTACGTCGTCATACCAGATGCGTCGCGCGCTGCTCGATTTCCGCCGTTTCGGCCTCGATCCGCAACCCGTGTATTCGAATCGCCGACGTGCACAGACGGGCTGGCTGCCCCGCCGGCACAACCTGGTCGACGCCGAACAGGCACTGCACGAACTGGTCGGCATCGCGCAATTTCACGTGTACCGGATGCTCGGATGGTTTTGACAGGCGACACGCACCGGACGTGCAACGGTAGCCCTGCTCGCGATGGCATCCGCGTGACGGAATGCCCGAAGTGTTGCGCGACTTCAACGGGGCCTTGCGTGACGCGGCGATCCGGTGCACATTGATCCGTCACTTTTGTTACACTCGACACGCACTCGATTGCAGTCGCCAGACAAAACGGCAACACTCGGGTTCATCACCACTTAGCGGAGGTAAAGCAATGAAGAAGACGTCCCTGGCTATCCTGGTTGCGATGTCGGCGCTGACTGGCGCAGCGTATGCGCAAGAGAGCACGCAAATCCAGACCATCACCGACCCGGCCAAGATCGCCGAGATCGAGCAGCGCGCGCAAGCCCTGCAACAGCAGCAAGCAGCCGAGGCTGCACAGCCTGCGGTGCGTGAAGAAGAGCACCACCGTCATCACGGCAAGAAAGCTCACCACAAGGCAGCAAAGAAGGCCGGCAAGGCCGCGCCGGCAGACGCCGCAAGCCAGTAAGTTCGGCGGCACCGCACAAGCGAAAAGCCGAATCCGGGCAACCGGATTCGGCTTTTTTGGTTGCGGCGCCTGCGCGCTGTGCTAAAGTCGCGCACCGAAATTTTCCACCCGTGCGCACCCCGGTGCGGAGGACAGCATGAGCAACATTCAACTCGACATCGAGTGGACCGAAGCAGCCACTCGCAAGATCAAGCAACTGATGCCGCGCGGCTCGGAGGACGCATTCCTCGCGCTGCCGCCGATCGAGTGCCTGCCGATGGAAGGCGACGTGCTTTTCCTCGGCCCGCAAGGCAAGCAGCAGCCGTTCATCGTGGCCGAACGCCAGTATCACCATGACGGCGACGCCGACTGGACGATCATCCTGATCCTGGACGTACCCAGCGCGTCGCACTGACACGGCGGCGGCCGGCAATGCGTCCGGCCGCATCGCCCTGCTCACATGAGCTTCGACAGCACGCGGATCTCGGAACGATCGATCCAGTCCGCGGCCGCTTCCCGATAGGCCAGAATATGCGCGGAACGCGCGTGCGCGGCCAACGCCTCCTCGCTTTCCCAGCGCTCGACGAATACGAACCGTGCCGGCTCCTTCAGATCCCGGTGCAAGTCGTACTGCAGCGCGCCCGCTTCCTTGCGGGTCGGCTCGACGATTCCCTCGAGCACCGCGCGCAACTTCTCTTCCACGCCAGGCTTTGCCACGATCAGCGCGACGACTGCGATTTCCGCCATTCCCGGCTCCTTCATTCAGAAAAGTCCGAGAATACGTGAATCCCGCATCGGCCGGATCGACACGTCTTCGATGACGGCCCGCCAAAAAAATTGCCCGCGCTTCAGACGAAGCGCGGGCGAAACCGTCGCCCTACGAGGATAGGCGACGGGGCCATCGGGACCCGCGCACGGCACGGATCGTCATCGGTTGTACCGGCGCTCGCCGCGCCGGCGTTTGAGAGCGCCGGTACCGTTGTTCGCGCGTTCGCGACGCACGCCCGGCATCTGACGCCATCCTCCCTGTTTCACAATTCCAACATATAAAGCAGGTTGCGTGCCAACCGAGAATGCGTAGTCATACCATTGATCCATAAGGGTATTTTCCGGAGTCATGACGATGTAACACCCGTTCTGCCGCCGTAACGCGCGGATGTTACGTAACGTCACACGGAGGGACCGAACCTCTCGCACACACCAATACCAATGCGTGCGGGCATAAAAAAACCCGCCGGATGGCGGGCTTTTCAGGATCGGGAACGACCGCGATCAGCGCAGCTGATTCACGAGCAGTGCCATGATCTGCCGGGCCGGCGACGACGTATCGATCGCGCCCGAATCGTCGATGACCGCGATACGCGTCTGATCCGGCGTCAGCGCCTTCACGTTCACGCGATATTGCTTCGCCTGCTTTTCCTTCTTGCCGTGGAACAGCTGGCTCCAGAAACCCTGCTCGGCCGCACTCAGATCCTTCGGATCGACGTAGCGCACGAAATACAGGCCCTTCGTGCGATCGCGATCGTCGACCGTGAAGTTCGCGCGGTCGAGTGCGAGGCCGACGTGCAGCCACGACCGGTCGTACGGCTCGCCGAGCGTGACTTCGGACGGAACCGAGCCGGACGAGTCGACATCGTTTCCTTGCGACGACGCACGCGCAACGTTCTGCGCGGCAATCGCCGCGGCGGCAGCCTTCGATGCGTCCGTGTCGGCCTTCTTGTCCTTCGACACCGCGTTGTCGTTGATGTTGGCGATCGGCGGTTCGCCGTTCTTCGCACGCTGCTCGTTCTGCGCGAGCACCGCCATCAACCGCTTCAGGTATTCCGTCTCGAGCGCAGGATCGTTCGGCTTCGCTTCCCACTTGCTCGAATCGTTGTTCGCGCCGGTGAGCGCCTCGCGCATACCCTTCTGGCTGATGAACACGTAGGTGCCGCCGTCGGGCGCCGAATCGAGACGCGTGCGGTACTTGTTGCGCTCGGCCGTCACGTACGAGTTGCCCATCGCTTTCGAAATCACGCCGCGAATCAGGCCGTCGTTGATCTGCGGATGGGTTTCGTTCCAGTCGGTTTCCATCACGCCCTTGTCGCGCTGGTCGACGACCAGCAGGAAACCTTGCTCCTGCCAGAAACGGCGAACCTGCGGCCAGATGTCGGCAGGCTTCCTGCCGTCGATCACGAGCCAGCTCTCGGTACCGTCACGCTGGATATGCATGCCCGAAACGGCGGGAGCGACGGTGTCCGTCGCGGGGGCCGCTTGTTGAACCTGCTGGAGCGCGGACAGGGAAGTCGCACCGCCCTGCGGCGGCAGCGAGCGCTGATCGGCCGTCTCGTCGAGCATGTTGGGCGGCACTGCGAGCGACGCTTCCTTCGATTTCGAATCGCTCTTGTAGTCCACTTTCGTGGGCGACGACGTACCGCAACCGGCAACGAGCGCGCCGGTGGCGAGCACTGCAGCGAACCGCATGGTAAGACGAAGATCAGTCATGTTCGGGGAATCCTCTTCCGCTAAATCACGGCGCTTTCCGTGGATCAACCTTGCATTTTACCGGGGCCGCGCCGGGATGTGCAAAAAAGCGACGGGCAAGAAAAAACCCGCGTCAGCCTGAACTGACGCGGGTTCTTGTCTGGTCGGGGCGAGAGGATTTGAACCTCCGACCACCTGCACCCCATGCAGGTACGCTACCAGGCTGCGCTACGCCCCGAAAGAAAAAAATTATAACAGACAGTTGTCCGGTTTAGAACGGGTCATATGCATTTTGTGGCCGTTCTTGTGAAATTTTTCGACGAATGCGCCGATGACCGACGCTCAAACCGCATCGCAGCGAAGCCCTTCTCCCATTCCCGCCTCATCAAAAAGGACGATGGCCGTTTCGCCACGGATCGCTACCGTGCGCTTACCCGGCGCGAGCGCGGTGCGCACGGCGGATCGTCCGGCCGCACGTCGATCGACGCGGCCCATCCGCGCTTCGCCGCATCGTGCGGAAAGCGCCGGCAGCGGTCCCGATCGCCACCGCGATCGCGACTTCCCGTAACAGTCTCCGACAAAGGCCAGTGAATGAACCAGAAAAACGAAATTTCCCGTAGACATTTTCTTCGGCTGGGTGCCGGCACGTTGGGCCTCGCGCTCGGAAGCACGTCGCTGCTGTCCGCGTGCGGCGGCGACTCGATCTCGGTCGCCCCGGTCACGACGCCCAGACTCGGTTCGGCGGCGAACTTTCGTGACGCCGCGGGCCCCGATGGAACGGGCTACGCGACGACAAGCGGCGCAGCGATGAAAAAGGGCGTGATCTACCGGTCGTCGGTGCTCACGTTGTCCGCTGCCGACGTTGCGACGGTCGGCACGCTCGGCATCACGCGGGTCTGCGACCTGCGCACGACAGCCGAAATCCACGCGCAGCCGGATGTGCCGCTGGCCGGCGCCACATGGCAGAACCTCAACGTGCTCGGCGTCACCGATATCGGTCCGCTTCCGACCAACGGTGCGACCGCAACAGCCTTCATGCAGGGCATGTACCGGGCGTTCGTGACGACGGAAACGGCGCGGACGAGTTACCACGCGCTGTTCGCCGGTTTTGCCGCGTCCGGCGGCAATCTCGTCTTTCACTGCACGGCCGGCAAGGATCGCACCGGCTGGGCAGCGGCCATTCTGCAAACGATCGTCGGCGTCCCGCAGCAGACGATTTTCGCGGATTACCTGCTGACCAACATGTACAGCGCGTCCGAAATCGCCGCCTATGTCGCGCAGGCTCGGAAAAGTGGCGGAGAGGATGCGGCCGATATGATGGCCGCGCTGCAGGGCGCGCAAACGGCCTACCTGCAAGCGGCATACGATCAGGCCGCCACGTCGTACGGGTCGATGGCGTCGTACATCGACAACGGCCTGCAACTCGACCAGGCAACGCAGAATGCGATCCGGCAGCGCCTGCTGGTCTGATTGCCCCCCCCGTCGGCGAAATAGCAAAATCGCCCCATTGCCGCCCCCGAATCGGTCGCAAGGTTCGGCCGATGCGTAACCCGGCACCGGCCAACAGTGTGTTGACGCCAGGTTCGCCGATCCGGCGCCGGGCGGGTTGCCACCTCGAAAACAAAAACCAAACGACCGTTTGATCCCGTCGCCCCGCAGCCGCGAAGCCTTTGTCCTGCCGCGCGCGAGCCGGTCCCGCTCCGGCTCCCGCTGTTTGGTAACGCCGCTCTAGCGCGCTATGACACACTGCACGGCATCGACGTCCGCGCCGTGCATCGGCCGCACGCGTTCGTCGATCACGACAAGACATGGAGACAGACGATGCGGAATGCGGTCCGGCGCGGCCATCGCTCGCCGTTGGCAATTTTCGACTGGATGTTCGGCCCGCGGCGCGCGGCCATTTCGATTTCACATGGCGCGCCCCGTGCGCTCGGCTGCAGCGCGCTTGCGCTCGCGCTGCTCTGCGCCGGGTGTGCGGAACCTGCCGCGCAGCGCGACGGCAACGCATCGAGCGCGTCGACGAAGATCGAACGCGCAAAAGCCGAACGTCTCGCGCAAGAACAGCAGATCGCTCGCGCCGTACCGTCGCTCGCATCGATCAGCCTCACGCAGCCGCGCCCCCTTACGCTGCGCGACTCGGGTCAGAGCGGTGCGATGACGTTTCTGCGCGACGTCGATTTTCGCATCGTCAACAACCTCGGCTTCTTCATCCATCAGTTATCCGCAACACTCGTGCCGACGCAGGCCGGCGCGCCGATCGTGTTCGACGATCCGACGAGCTTCGAGATCGACGTGCACGAGGGCGCCGTCACGCTCGACAACGCGAAACTGACGGCGCTGTTCAATACGTACATCTTCGGTTATCGCAACGCGCCGCTGCGCAAGCTCGTCGTATCGGCCGGCGACGGCGTGATCCATCTGCAAGGCGAGATGCAGCGCGACGGCTGGGTACCGTTCTCGCTGACCGGCACGCTCGCGATCCGCGACGGCAGCCAGCTCGTGTTCCACCCGACCGGCGTGCGCGTATCGGGCATCAACGCACAGCCGGTGATGCGCGCAGCCAACGTGAAGATGGCCGATCTGCTGAAGGTGGAAACGCCGATCGCGCGACTCGCCGGCGACGACCTCGTGATGTCGGTCGACAAACTGATGCCGCCGCCGCGGCTGAAGATCAGGATCACCGCGCTGCGCGTGACGCCGGCCGGCCTCGACCTGACGCTCGACGACGGCACGCACGCCGGCTTCGCGCTGCCTGCGAACGCACCGCAACAGGCGATGTACATTCGCGGCGGCGACGTGAAGTTCATGCGCTCGATGCCGATGAACGCCGATATCCTGATCGGCCCCGTCGATCCGACCCAGCGTAACCAGAACTTCGTGTTCGACCTGTACCACTACCGCGATCAGGTGTCGGCCGGCTATTTCAATTTCAACGAAAACGGCGCGATGACGATCCGGATGCCGTCGTACGCGGGCCCGGCAAGCGGCGCGCCGCTCGGCAATGCAGCCGCTCGCCTGAACGACAGTTTCCTCACCGCACAACAGAACGCGCTACACGATTCGCGCCAGCACTGGGAAGCGTTTGCGCTCACGGCCAGCGCCACGCAGCCGGGCATGCAGAAAGTCGCGATGCGGCGTTCGTCGACGACCCCGTTCAACGAACGGCACGTGTCGAACCGCAACCCGACGATCCATCTGCACAACGTCGACTTCAACCTGTCCGGCGACATCGGCTTCCATGTCGAGGATCTCGACGCGCTACTCGTTGCGAAACGCCCCGGCGAACCGGTCGACCTCGACGATCCGAACCAGTACGACATCCACATTCTCGGCGGTACGGTCGTCGAGTCGTGGAAGGCGATGTCGGCGCTCTTCAACAATTATCTGCTCGACTACTCGCCGCGCTCGCTGAACGACCTGCAATTGAGCGCGGACGGCCAGGATCTGCGCGTCCAGGGCGGCATCAAGCTGTGGAATCACGTACCGGGCGTGTGGCTGCCGACCGACATGCAGGGCTCCCTGTCGGTGCTGGACGACCGGCACCTCGCATTCAAGCCGTCACAGGTGTCGGTGCTAGGCGTCCCGCAGGCAAAGCTGTTGCGCTCGCTCGGCATCGAGCTCGCGTCGCTGACGCCGCTGCAGCGCCGCGGCGCCGAATTGCGCGGCGACACGCTCGTGCTCGACCAGTACACCGTGTTTCCGCCGCCGATGCTCAACGGCAAGCTCGGTCAGGCGACGGTCGAACGCGACGGGCTGCGCCTCACGTTCCGGCGCGCCGCCGACGCGCCGGCGCCGAAGCGGCCGCAGATCGACGCGCCGAGCTACATGTGGATGGAAGGCGGCGACATGAAGATGTTCAACGTGCTCGAACTCAACGTGCGCGCGTTGATCCGGAACTCGGCCGCGACCGGCCCGATGCGCTTCGATCTCTACGGCTATCGCAGCCAGGTCGCGCAGGGGTCGGTGCGGATGCTGCCTGACGGCACGCTGGTCGTCGACATGGGGCGGCCGAATCCGCTCGCGTCGCGCTGACGAGCGCGGCCCGCATGCGTGAAAAAGCCCGGTGGCGCTTCGTTCGCCAACCGGGCTTTCCGGGTTCCGATTCGAGCATCTCGCTCAGTCGTGCTTCAGTCCGTCGATCACGTCGAGCAGCGCCTGCCGCAATGCGACTACGTCGACCGTCGTCCCCGGCTTGCCCGGCGCGCGCACATCGGCGGCCGATGCTTCGGGGTCGGCCAGTGCCGCAGCAGCGCGTTCGCCGCCGGGCGAATCGAGCCGGTTGCGCGCCCCGTTGATCGTGAACCCCTGTTCGTACAGCAACTCGCGAATCCGCCGGATCAGCAGCACTTCGTGGTGCTGATAGTACCGGCGGTTGCCGCGGCGCTTCACCGGCCGCAACTGCGTGAATTCCTGTTCCCAATAACGCAGCACGTGCGGCTTGACCCCGCATAGTTCGCTGACTTCACCGATCGTGAAGTAGCGCTTCGCGGGAATCGGAGGCAAGACGACTTTCTCAACCGTAGTGGTCATCGTCGGTTAACCGTCGGTAAAGGGTGCGCGGCGGCCGCGCGGAGACGTCGGCGCGCGGGCTTTACTCCGCGCCGTTTTCGACCAGCGCCTTCAGCTTCTGGCTTGCGTGGAAGGTTACCACCCGGCGGGCCGCGATCGGAATCGCCTCGCCCGTCTTCGGATTGCGGCCTGGACGCTGCGGCTTGTCGCGCAGCTGGAAGTTGCCGAACCCCGACAGCTTGACGCTTTCACCGTTTTCGAGCGCGTCGCGGATCACTTCGAAGAACGCCTCGACCATGTCCTTCGCTTCACGCTTGTTCAGCCCGACGCTGTCGAACAGCAGCTCCGCCAGTTCCGCTTTCGTCAGCGTCGGCGTCTCGGTGGACGCCGGCGCCGAAGCGTCGCGGTTCATGGCGCTGCGTTGCGCCGTCAGGAGGGCTTCGAATTCACTCGAGGTCATGTCGTTCATATCTGCCATACAGCGCGTTAAACCAAAACTCACGATGGGGAAAAGCCACCCGCGAACGGGCGGCTCCTCTCCTTAGCCGCGCAGACGCGCACCAGCACGAGCCATCCGCTCGACCAGCGTCTGGATCGCCTGATCGACGACCTCGTCCTGTAGCGTGCCAGCCGCGTCCTGCAGCGTCACGCGGAAGGCAAGGCTCTTCTCGTGCGCGGCAAGACCACCGGAAGTATTTGATTTTGCACGAAATTCGTCGAAGAGTACAACCTTCTGAACGAATCGGCAGGCGTCTTCGGCCAGCGCCTTCTTCATTTCGTCGAAAAGTGCCTGAACCTCGACTGCCTGATCGACCACAACGGCGATATCGCGGCGAACCGGCGGGAATTTCGACACGTCGGTCGGCGCCGGCAGCGCACGCGCGATCAGCGCGTCCGCGTCGATTTCGAACATCATCGGCGCGTGCGGCAGCTCGTACTTCTGCATCAGGCGCGGGTGCAGCTCGCCGATCCAGCCGACCACGCGACCATCGATTTCGATACGCGCACTGCGGCCCGGATGGAGGGCCGGATGTTCGGCCTTCACGAAGCGCGCAGCCGCCGGCGCGAGCAGCGCCTCGAGATCGCCCTTCACGTCGAAGAAATCGACCGCGCGGGTAGCCACGCCCCATTGCTCGTCGACCGCCGGCCCGTAAGCCAGTGCGCCGACACGCTTCGGTTGCGTGTAGCCTTCGACCGTCAGCTCGCCCGCCTTCACCGACGGATCGGCGAGGAACACGCGGCCGGCCTCGAACACGCGCACGCGATCCGCGCGACGGTTCAGGTTGTGGCGCAGCACCGAGATCAGGCTGCCGAACAGCGTCGTGCGCATCACCGAAAGCTGGCTCGCGATCGGGTTCAGCAGGCGGATCGGGTTGTCGTTGCCGGCGAAATCGTGCTCCCACTCCGCATCGACGAAGCTGAAGTTGACCGTTTCCGCGTAGTCGCGCGCCGCGAGCGCATGACGGATGTCGTGGATCGAGCGTTGCGTCTCGTTGGTCGCACGCATCTCGCTCGTCGCGACCGGCGGACGCGCCGGGATCTTCTCGAAACCGTAGATGCGCGCCACTTCCTCGATCAGGTCTTCCTCGATCTCGATGTCGAAGCGGTGCGACGGCGGCGTGACCAGGAACGCGTCGTCGTCGCGCTCGAACGGCAGGCCGAGGCGCGTGAAGATGTTCGCGATCTCGTCGGCGTCGATCTTCACGCCGATGATGCGGTTCGCGCGCGACACGCGCATCTTTACCGGCGCGCGCTGCGGCAGGTTCACCGCCTGATCGTCGACCGGGCCGGCCTTGCCGCCGCAGATGTCGAGAATCAGCTGCGTGATGCGCTCGACGTGCTCGACGGTCGTCGCGTAGTCGACGCCGCGCTCGAAGCGATGGGCCGCATCGGTCGAGAAGTTGTACTTGCGCGCACGGCCGCGAATGCTGTCCGGCCACCAGAACGCCGCTTCCAGGTAGATGTTGGCCGTATCGAGCGTGACGGCCGTGCTGTCGCCGCCCATGATGCCCGCGAGGCTCTCGACCTGATGATCGTCAGCGATCACGCCGACCGTTTCGTCGAGTTCGACGGTGTTGCCGTTCAGCAGCTTCAGCGACTCGCCGCGCTTGCCCCAGCGCACCTCGATGCCGCCGTGGATCTTGTCCAGATCGAACACGTGCGACGGACGGCCAAGCTCGAACATCACATAGTTCGAAATGTCGACGAGCGCCGACACGCTGCGCTGGCCCGAACGCTCGAGGCGCTCGACCATCCACTGCGGCGTCTTCGCGCGCGCATTCACGCCACGGATCACGCGCCCGGAGAAACGGCCGCACAGATCGGGCGCGGCAATGCGCACCGGCAGCGTCTCGTCGAGTTCGGCGCGCACCGGGCGGATGTCGACCGGCGTCAGCGGCGCGCCGGTGATCGCGGCCGTCTCACGTGCGATGCCGAACACCGACAGGCAGTCGGCCTTGTTCGGCGTCAGCTTGATTTCGAAGACCGTGTCGTCGAGATTGAGCGTATCGCGGATGTCCTGGCCGACCGGCGTGTCTTCCGGCAGGATCAGCAGGCCGCTGTGGTCTTCGGACAGTTTCAGCTCGCGCGCCGAGCACAGCATCCCCTGGCTCTCCACGCCGCGCAGCTTCGACAGCTTGATCGCGAACGGCTTGCCGCCCTCTTCTGCCGGCGGCAGTTCCGCGCCGACCAGCGCGACCGGCACCTTGATGCCGGGCGCCACGTTCGGCGCGCCGCACACGATGTTCAGCGTCGCGCCGGTGCCGGCGTCGACCTGGCAGACATTGAGCTTGTCCGCATCCGGATGCTTGACGACTTCGAGCACGCGGCCGACGACGATCTTCGACGTCGGCGGCGCGGCCTTGCTCAGCGATTCGACTTCGAGCCCCGCCATCGTCAGCGCGTGCGACAGTGCGTCGGTCGTCAGCTGCGGGTCGACAAAGGTTCTCAACCAGGATTCAGGGAATTGCATGGATGTCTACGTTCGAAACAGGTTAGATCGACGCCCGGGCCCCGCGGAAACGTCCGGCGGGGCATGCGCGGGCACATGTCGGCACGGCGCGTGCGTTATGCGAACTGGCGCAGGAAACGCAGGTCGTTCTCGAAGAACAGCCGGAGATCCTGGACGCCGTAGCGCAGCATCGTCAGGCGCTCGAGGCCGCTGCCGAACGCGAAGCCGATGTAGCGCTCGGGATCGAGGCCCATGTTGCGGATCACGGTCGGATGCACCTGCCCCGAGCCGGAGATCTCGAGCCACTTGCCGGCATTCTTGCCGTGCTCGAACATCATGTCGATCTCGGCCGACGGTTCCGTGAACGGGAAATACGACGGACGGAAGCGCACGAGGATGTCGTCGCGCTCGAAGAATTTCTTCAGGAAATCGGTATAGACGCCCTTGAGGTCGGCAAAGCTGATGTTCTCGTCGATCCACAGCCCCTCGACCTGATTGAACATCGGCGAGTGGGTCGCATCGCTGTCGACGCGATACGTGCGGCCCGGCGCGATGACCTTGATCGGCGGACGGTTCATGCGCGCGTAACGCACCTGCATCGGGCTCGTGTGCGTGCGCAGCAGCAGCTGGCGGCCGTCGGCATCCTTGCCTTCGACGTAGAAGGTGTCCTGCATCGAACGCGCCGGATGGTTCTCCGGGCTGTTCAGCGACGTGAAGTTGTACCAGTCGGTCTCGATTTCGGGACCGTCGGCCACGTCGAAGCCGATCGAGCGGAAAATCTGTTCGACGCGTTCCCACGTGCGCATCACGGGGTGCAGGCTGCCTGCACCGGCACCGCGACCCGGCAGCGTGACGTCGATCGCCTCGGCGGCGAGGCGCTGGTTCAGGAGTGCGTCGGCGAGCGCCTGGCGACGTGCGGTCAGCGCGGCTTCAACCTGCTGCTTCGCGACGTTGATGCGTGCGCCTTCGGTCTTGCGTGCTTCGGGATCGAGCTTGCCGAGGCCCTTGAGCAACTCGGTCAGCGCACCCGACTTGCCGAGGAATCGTGCTTTCTCGTTTTCGAGCGTGGTGATGTCGGCAGCCTGTTCGAAGGACTGCTGCGCGTCGGCGACAATCTGGTCCAGATCCATAGATCCCATCATTTCCAACGTCATTCGATCTTGGCGTGCGAAATCGCCCCGCCAAATAAAAAGCCCCCACGCTCGCTTCGTTCGCTGCCCCCCCGAGGGGGCGATCGACCCTCTTGGGGCGGCCCGGCGAGGGCCGATAAAAAAGGGGCTCGGAAGAGCCCCGTTTTCGCTGCAGCGGCCGAGACTACCGGAACATCGCTGCAACTAACCACGCAGTGCTAATTTCTCAATTAGGCTGCAACGGCGGCTTTCACCTGCTTGACGATCGCAGCAAAAGCAGCCTTGTCGAACACCGCCATGTCGGCCAGGACCTTACGGTCGAGTTCGATCGACGCCTTCTTCAGGCCGTTGATGAACACGCTGTAGGTCATGTCGTGCTGGCGAACTGCCGCGTTGATACGCGTGATCCACAGTGCGCGGAACACACGCTTCTTGTTGCGGCGATCGCGGTACGCGTACTGACCAGCGCGCATCACCGCTTGCTTGGCGATGCGATAGACGTTATTGCGACGGCCGCGATAACCCTTGGCCAGGTTGATGATCTTCTTGTGGCGGGCCCGTGCGGTTACCCCACGTTTGACTCGAGGCATGTTTCTCTCCTTAGAGTATCAGTTGAGGGGTTACGCGAACGGCAGCATCGCGCGGACGGAGTTCAGATCGGAATCATGAACTGCCGTTGCGCCGCGCAGGTGACGCTTGTTCTTCGTGGTTTTCTTGGTCAGGATGTGACGCTTGAAGGCTTGACCGCGCTTGACGGTACCGCCCGGACGCACCACGAAGCGCTTTGCAGCACTCTTCTTGGTCTTCATCTTAGGCATGACGAACAACTCCAGTTTATTAGATGGCGATGGGTGTGCGGTTGGCTTGCGCCCTTGACCCGCCCTTCGAAACCCAGTCCACTTGTGTACGGCGACCCGCTTGCGCAGCCGCCGTCATTGCTGGTGCGCCGCCCTGACCGGGCCACGCACCGAACCACTTACGAACCTGCGCGCATCGCGCGGGCCCGTTACTTCTTTTTCTTCGGCGAGAGCACCATGATCATCTGGCGCCCTTCCATCTTCGGCATCTGCTCAACCTGGCCGACTTCCTCGAGATCCGTGCGCAGACGCTCAAGCATCCGCATACCGATCTCCTGGTGAGCCATTTCACGGCCGCGGAAACGCAACGTGATCTTCGTCTTGTCGCCCTCTTCGAGGAAGCGCACGAGGTTGCGAAGCTTGACGTTGTAATCCCCGTCATCGGTACCCGGGCGGAATTTGACTTCCTTCACCTGGATGACCTTCTGCTTCAGCTTCGCTTCGTGCTGCTTCTTGGACTCCTGATACTTGAACTTGCCGTAGTCCATCAGACGGCAGACCGGCGGAACCGCTTGCGGCGCGATTTCCACCAGATCGACATCCAGTTCTTCCGATTTACGGAAAGCATCAGCGAGTTTCACGATACCGAGCGGTTCGTTCTCGAGCCCGACCAGACGCACTTCCGGCGCAGTGATTTCACCGTTGATGCGATGCGACGACTTATCAGTAGCGATGTTACGTTTCCTCTAAAAATTAAAAAAACGAGCCGCGCTGCCAGGGCGGTTACTTGAACGAGCGCAGGTCTTCCTGCAGACGCTCAACGAAGGCTTCGATCGGCATAACGCCAAGATCGACGCCGCCACGGGCACGCACGGCTACCGTTTGCGCATCACGCTCCTTATCGCCCACGACGAGGAGATAAGGCACCTTTTCCAGCGTGTGCTCGCGTATTTTATAGCTAATCTTCTCGTTGCGCAAATCGGCCGCCACTCTAACCCCTTGTTTTTGCAACGTTTGGGCCAGAGATTGTGCATATTCCGCCTGACTTTCGGCGATATTGAGCACAACTGCCTGGAACGGCGCGAGCCAGACCGGCATCGCACCGGCATGGTGCTCGATCAGAATGCCGAGGAATCGCTCCATCGAACCGACGATCGCACGGTGCAGCATCACGGGCCGGCGACGGCTGTTGTCTTCCGCGACGTACTCGGCGCCAAGGCGCTCCGGCAGCACCATGTCGAGCTGCAGCGTGCCGCACTGCCACGAGCGGCCGAGCGCATCCTTGATGTGGTATTCGATCTTCGGGCCGTAGAACGCACCCTCTCCCGACAGCTCTTCCCACGACAGGCCGCACGCCGTCAACGCGTCGCGCAGGCCCTGCTCGGCGCGATCCCACGTTTCATCGGTGCCCGCACGCTGTTCAGGGCGCAGCGACAGCTTGATGTCGATGTGCTCGAACCCGAAATCCTTGTACACGCTCATCGCCAGCGTATTGAACGCGATCGACTCGGCAATGAACTGCTCTTCCGTACAGAAGATGTGCGCATCGTCCTGCACGAAGCCGCGCACGCGCATCAGGCCGTGTAGCGCGCCCGATGCCTCGTTGCGATGGCACGAACCGAATTCCGCGTAGCGCAGCGGCAGGTCGCGATACGAACGCAGGCCGTGCTTGAACACCTGGACGTGACCCGGGCAGTTCATCGGCTTGATCGCGTAGTCGCGCTTCTCCGACTCCGTCGTGAACATGTTCTCGCGGTAGTTCTGCCAGTGGCCCGACGCTTCCCACAGCGAGCGGTCCATGATCATCGGCGTCTTGATCTCGAGATAGCCGGCATCGTTCACGCGGCGGCGCATGTACTGCTCGACCTGCTGCCACAGCGCCCAGCCCTTCGGATGCCAGAACACCATGCCCGGCGACTCTTCCTGCATGTGGAACAGGTCGAGCTGCTTGCCGAGCTTGCGGTGGTCGCGCTTCTCCGCTTCCTCGAGCATGTGCAGGTATTGATCCTGGTCCTCCTTCCTGGTCCAGGCCGTCCCGTAGATGCGCTGCAGCTGCTCGTTCTTCGAGTCGCCGCGCCAGTACGCGCCCGCGACCTTCATCAGCTTGAAGACCTTCAGCTTGCCGGTCGACGGCACGTGCGGGCCGCGGCACAGGTCGGTGAAGCCACCGTGCGAGTACAGCTTGATTTCGTCGCTTTGCGGAATCGACTCGATGATCTCGGCCTTGTACTTCTCGCCGATGCTGCGGAAATAGCCGGCCGCCTCGTCACGCGACACGACACGGCGCGTGACCGGCTCGTCCTTCTTCACGAGCTCCTGCATGCGCTTTTCGATCTTTTCCAGATCTTCGGGCGTAAACGGGCGGTTGTACGAGAAGTCGTAGTAGAAGCCGTTGTCGATCACCGGGCCGATCGTCACCTGCGCGTCCGGATACAGCTCCTTCACGGCATACGCGAGCAAGTGCGCGGTCGAGTGACGGATGATGTCGAGACCGTCGGCATCCTTGTCCGTGACGATCGCGAGCGATGCGTCGCGATCGATGACCGTGGACGTGTCGACGAGCTCGCCGTCGAGCTTGCCGCCAAGCGCAGCTTTCGCAAGGCCGGGACCGATCGAGGCAGCAACCTCGGCAACTGTCACCGGATGCTCGTATTGTCGAACTGAGCCGTCAGGCAAGCGTATCGAAACCATAGCAATCTCCGTGATACCAACAGTGGGCGGCAAACCAGGCACGCGATATAAAAGTCACGCGCGAAATTTCGCGACAAAAAAAATGCGGCCCCGCTTTCGAGGGGCCGCATTCGATACTTCACTCAGGCTGAAAGGGCGAAAACGTTCCTCGACTAGCGTCGTTCCGAAAAGGTTTCGGTCAACGTTCGCGGTGTCATAACCGTATTCGCCTTGTTCGCGTTGAGTTATTACTGCATCGAACACCCGGAAGCCGGGCATTCTCAATTCGTTGGTAGGCTCGATTGGACTCGAACCAACGACCCCCACCATGTCAAGGTGGTGCTCTAACCAGCTGAGCTACGAGCCTAGTGAAGCTAAGATTATATGGAGCGCTCGCTAACTTGGCAAGTGTTTTTATGCGGTCGCAGCAAAATAACGGTGCTCCAACCCCATCAAACGGCCGTCACGCCTTCCGCCCCGCCCGCACGACGCCCGGCACTTCGCCGAGCAGCGTACAGGCGCGCTGCACCTGCGCCGAGTTCGACACCTCGACCGTGAACTGCATGAATGCCGCATTGCGGCGGCTCTGCGTCTTCACGCCGACCACGTTTATCTTCTCCCGCGCGAACACTTCGGAAATATCGCGCAGCAATCCCTGGCGATCGCTCGCCTCGATCATCAGGTCGACCGGATAGACGGACGCGCCGCGCCCGCCGAGCACGTCGGCCGACCAGGTCGTCTGCAGCACGCGCTCCGGCGCGCGGTCGGCCATTCGCTGGAAAGTCGGGCAGTCACTGCGGTGGATCGACATCCCCTTGCCGCGCGTCACGAAACCGCTGATCGGATCGGGCGGCGCCGGACGGCAGCAGCGCGCGAGCTGCGTCAGCAGCGCATCGACGCCGACCACCAGCACGCCGGTCGACGCGCCGTGCGCAACGCTCGCCCCGCTGCTGCGCTTCTCGAAATCGGCGGGCGCCTCGGGCGCATGCTCCGGCGGCGGCGCATCGGACAGCGCCTGCTCGACGTTGCGCAGGCTGAACTCTTCCTTGCCGACCACCGAGAACAACTCGTCGGGCGACTTGAAGCCGAGCTTCGCGGCGAGATTGTCGAGGTTGACCGACGTCTTGCCCTCGCGCTGCAGCGTCTTTTCGACGAGCGCGCGGCCGTGCGCGATGTTCTCTTCCTGCTCGATCGAATTGAACCACGCACGCACCTTCTGGCGCGCGCGCGGGCTCTTCAGGTAGCCGAGCTGCAGGTTCAGCCAGTCGCGCGACGGGCCGCCCTCCTTCACCGCGACGATCTCGACCGTCTGGCCGTTCGCGAGCGACGTGTTCAGCGGCACCATCACGCCGTCGACGCGCGCGCCGCGGCAGCGATGACCCAGCTCGCTGTGCAGGTGATACGCGAAATCGACCGGCGTCGCGCCCTGCGGCAGCGCGATCACGCGCGCCTGCGGCGTAAGCACGTAGATGTGGTCGTCGTCGAGGGACGTCTCGCGCAGTTGCGCCCACGCCTGGTCGCCCGACACCTCGGTGCCGTCCTCGACGTCGTCCTTCCATGCGAGCAACTGACGCAGCCACGCGATCTTCTCGTCGTACTTGTCGCTCGCGGAGAACTGGCCGCCGTAGCCGCGCGTGCCGGCTTCCTTGTAACGCCAGTGCGCGGCGACGCCGTACTCGGCGAAGCGGTGCATGTCCTGCGTGCGGATCTGCACCTCGAACGCGCGGCCGTCGTCGCCGATCACGACCGTATGCAGCGACTTGTAGCCGTTCGGCTTCGGCCGCGAGATATAGTCGTCGAATTCCTTCGGCACCGGCTGCCACAGGTGATGCACGATGCCGAGCACCGCGTAGCAATCCTTGATGTCCGGCACGATCACGCGGAATGCGCGCACGTCGTACAGCTCGGAGAAATCGAGCTCCTTGCCGCGCATCTTGCGCCAGATACTGTAGATATGCTTCGGCCGCCCGCTCACGTCGGCCGGAATATGCGCTTCCGCCAGTTCGTGCTGCAGCCGCTCGATCGCCTGCGCGACGTACGCTTCGCGCTCGATGCGCTTCTCGTCCAGCAGCTTCGCGATACGCTTGTAGGTGACCGGATCCTCGAAGCGAAACGCGAGATCCTCGAGCTCCCACTTCAATTGCCAGATGCCGAGCCGATTCGCGAGCGGCGCATAGATCTCGAGCGTCTCGCGCGCGACGTCGGGCGGCGGATCGATCTTCGCCGCCGCGTAGTAGCGCAGCGACTGCAAGCGCGACGCGAGCCGGATCAACACCACGCGGATGTCCTGCGCGAACGCGAGCAGCATCTTGCGCAGCGCTTCGATCTGCGTGCGCCGCTCTTCCGCCGCGTCGCGCCCGGTGTCGGGCATCGCGTTCTGCGCGGCGCGCAGGCTGACGGTGCCGAGCCGCAGCAGCTTGCGCACATCGGCCACGAGCCGCGCGACCTCTTCGCCGAAGCGCTCGGTCAGTTCTCGCTCGGGGTCGCTCAAATGCGGCGTCAGCACGAACAACGCCGCCGCCTGCATCGCGTGCGGATCGACGTTCAGCGTGCGCATGATCGACGCCGTGCCGGCCGAGTGATCGGCGAGCAGTTCACCCGACGACAGGCGCGCGTCGCCGGCCCGCTCGCGCACGAACGCGAGCACGTCGTCGAACGGTGGCGTCGCGACGGAAGCAGCGGAAGCGGGCTCGGTCATCGTACGGCCTGGTGCAATGCGGTCATCGTCGGTGCTTCGCTCAGCTCCGTTGCGCGGCGACGACGACGATCTCGACAAGCAGCGCGGGATCCGCGAGCTTCGCCTCGACGGTGGCGCGCGGCGGCGCGTTGCCCTGCGCGACCCACGCGTCCCACTCCGCGTTCATGCCTTCGAAGTTCGCGAGATCGGAAATGTAGATCTGTACCGACAGCAGATGTGCCTTGTCGCTGTTCGCTTCCGCGAGCAGGCGATCGATGTGGCCGAGCACTTCGCGCGTCTGGCCGCGGATGTCCTGGGTGGTGTCTTCGGCGATCTGGCCGGCCAGATACACGGTACCGTTGTGGATCGCGGTTTCGGAGAGACGGGCCCCGACGTGGTGACGAATGACTGCCATGGAATGTTCCGGTCTGAATGAGTGAAGAGTTGGCGACAACGCAGCCCGCGTGCCGCCGAACCGCATATTATGACGCGATTATGCGTCGCTTTCGACGAAAAACCGGCGGGCAAGCGCAATCTGGTCGGCGCCGATGAACGCCGGCGCATGGCCGGCACCCGCAATCTCGACCTGCTTCACATGCCGGCCGCGACGCACCATCTCGGCCGCCGTCTCGCGCGACAGCAGGTCGGAGCTTTCGCCGCGCACGACGAGCAGCGATGCGTCCGTCGTCTCGATCGCTCGCCACAGCGCGGCTTCGCCGAGCGCGGCCAGCTCCGGTGTCGTCGCCTTGAACGGTTCGGCGATGCGCGGATCGTAGCGCATCGTCCAGCGGCCGTCGGGCAGCTCGCGCAGCAACGGCCCGTTGATCTCGCGCCACTCGTCGCCGCTCAGCGCGCCGAACGGCAGCGACAGCGACGTCAGGTAGTCGACGCCTTCCTGCTCGGTCGCAAAGCTCGGCTGCACGCCGAGATATTCGCCAATGCGCGTGAACGAATCGGGCTCGATGCGCGGACCGACGTCGTTGACGATCATCCGGCGCAGCGGCGAGCCGGGCAACCCCGCGAGCGCCATGCCGATCAGCCCGCCCATCGACGTGCCGAACCAGTCGACCGATTCGACATCGAGCCGCGCGATCAGCGTCACCATGTCGGCCGCATATTGCGGAATCGCGTAAAGTCGCGGATCGGAAAGCCAGTCGGACCGGCCGCGCCCGACGACGTCGGGACAGACGACGCGATACGTGTCGGACAACGCCGCGGCAAGCCGGTCGAAATCGCGCCCCGAGCGGGTCAGGCCGTGCACGCACAGCAGCACGCGCGGATTGGCGGGGTCGCCCCATTCCGTATAGGCGACATGATGAAGGCCGGCGGCGCTTGCACATTGCACGCGTCGCAGACGGGGAACCGGAGGATTCGCTGAGGTTGTTGGCATCGTTGGCATCCTGTCGAACGTGGGCGGCGCATCGGGCAACGCATGCATTGCCCGATGCAAACGATTGTAAACCGCTTCGCCCGCGCGGGTAGGCACGCGCGGGAAGCATCGGCATGCGCCCGCCGCCAATGACAAACGCCCCGCATGCCGTCGTCCGGCATGCGGGGCGTCGCGACCGCGCTCACGCGCGGCGAACTTATGCGACCGCGCTCACGTCGAGCGGCGCGCCCGTCTTCGTCTGGATCTCGTCGGCGCTCACGCCGTCGGCGAGTTCCAGCACCTTCAGGCCGTTCGGCGTCACTTCGATCACGCCGAGATCGGTGATGATCAGGTCGACCACGCCGACGCCCGTCAGCGGCAGGTTGCACGCGTCGAGAATCTTGTGCTGGTCGCCCTTGGCGACATGCTCCATCAGCACGACCACACGCCCCACACCCGCGACGAGGTCCATCGCGCCGCCCATCCCCTTGATCATCTTGCCGGGGATCATCCAGTTCGCGAGGTCGCCGCTCTTGCTGACCTGCATCGCGCCGAGGATCGCGAGATTGATGTGGCCGCCGCGGATCATCGCGAACGAATCGGCCGACGAGAAGATCGACGAGCCCGGCAGCGTCGTGACGGTCTGCTTGCCGGCATTGATCAGGTCGGCGTCGACTTCGTCTTCGGTCGGCGACGGGCCGATGCCGAGCAAGCCGTTCTCCGACTGCAGCCACACCTCGACGCCTTCCGGCACGTGGTTCGCGACGAGCGTCGGCAAGCCGATGCCGAGGTTCACGTAGAAGCCGTCCTGCAGTTCCTTCGCCGCGCGCGCGGCCATCTGGTCACGATTCCAGGCCATGTCAGTCTCCTTTCGCGCGTACGACGCGTTGTTCGATGCGTTTTTCAGGCGTCGCGTTCAGCACGATGCGCTGCACGAAGATCCCGGGCGTATGAACCTGGTCCGGATCGAGTGCGCCGTTCTCGACGATCTCCTCGACTTCGACCACGGTGATCTTGCCCGCCATCGCGCACATCGGGTTGAAGTTGCGCGCGGTACGGCGATAGATCAGGTTGCCAGACTTGTCGGCCTTCCATGCCTTCACGAGCGCGACGTCGGCCGTCAGCGACGGCTCGAGCACGTAGTGGCGATCGCCGAACTGGCGCGTTTCCTTGCCTTCCGCGATCACGGTGCCGTAGCCCGTATTCGTGAAGAACGCCGGGATGCCCGCGCCGCCGGCGCGCAGCTTCTCGGCGAGCGTGCCCTGCGGCGTGAATTCGAGCTCGAGTTCGCCGGCCAGGTACTGGCGCTCGAACTCCTTGTTCTCGCCGACGTACGACGAGATCATCTTCTTGATCTGGCGCGTTTCCAGCAACAGGCCGAGACCGAAGCCGTCGACGCCCGCATTGTTGCTGATGCAGGTGATGCCCTTGACGGCGGAATCGCGCAGCGCGGCGATCAGCGCCTCGGGAATCCCGCACAGGCCGAAGCCGCCCACCGCGAAGGTCTGTCCGTCGCGGACGATCCCTTCCAGCGCGGCAGCCGCGCTGGGATAGACTTTGTTCATCTGTATGTCCCTTCCTCTATGGAAACCAGTCAAACCGGTTCACGCGCCTACACGGCCCGCAAGCCTGCCGCATCATTCTATGCATGCGCGGCAATGCGTGCGTCGAAACGCGCTGTTTTTATATCGCAGCAAACCGCCGCGAGATGCCTGAAAGGGTACGATGCGGCGCGGATGCGGCACAATACGCAAAAATACATAAGCGTTTGCCTCCGCTTGCCTGCGCCATGCCCGCTCTCGATTACCAGACTGCCTTCCACCTCGCGCCGCTCGGCCTCGTGCTGTCGCGCGACCGCGTGATCGAGGACTGCAACGACGCGCTGGCGTCGATCTTCCGCTGCGCGCGGGCCGATCTGATCGGAAAATCCTATGAAGTGCTCTATCCGTCGCCGGACGAATTCCAGCGGATCGGCGAGCGCATCTCTCGCGTGATGGTCGCGAACGGCGTCTACTCCGATGACAGAATCATGAAACGGGCGGACGGCGAGCTGTTCTGGTGCCACGTGACGGGCCGCGCGCTCGACCGCACCGCGCCGCTCGCGGCCGGCGTGTGGACCTTCGAGGATCTGAGCGCGACGCGCCGGGTCGCCGTCGAACTGACGCCGCGCGAACGCGAGATCGCCGCGCAACTCGCCACAGGCAAAACCAGCAAGCAGATCGGCCGCGTGCTCGACATCAGTTCGCGCACCGTCGACATCTACCGCGCGCGGCTGATGCGCAAATACGGAACGAACAATACGCCGGAACTGCTGCAGCGCCTGCTCGGCCAATGAAAGCGGGGCCGCAATGACAATCGGCCGCCAGACGCGGCCGATTCGGGGAACATCCTGACATGGCGACACACCGGCGCGCCCGCGCCGGATTCATCGCTGCCGCGTTCAGTCGACCTTCGCCGCCAGCGCGCGCTCGATCGTGTCGCGCAGCAGTTGCGGCAGCGGCACCGACTTGCCGAGCGCGTAGTCGACCCACACGCAGCGTGCGTTGCCGCGCGCATAAACGTGGTGTGGATCGTCCGCGCGCGTGAGCTCGAAACCCGTGTCGAAGCTGCTGCGGCCGGGCTTCGCGGCCGACATCCTCGCGATCACGTCGCCCGGATAATGCAGTTGCTTCAGGAATTCCATCGACGCGGTGACGATGACAGGCCCCTGCCCCTCGCCGTTGCCGCCCGCGATGCCGAGCGCCTCGAACCACGAGATGCGGGCCTGCTCCATGTAGCGGAAATAGACCGTGTTGTTCACGTGGCCGAACGCATCCATGTCGCCCCAGCGGATCGGCATCGACATTTCAAAAACGGGGGAGTAATCGCTCATTGCTGCCTTCTTTGTTGCTGAATGTCATCCGCTCACGCGACGCCGAAGCCGTCGTCGGCGGAGATAATCGAGCCATTGATGAACTGCGACTCGTCGGCCGCGAGCAGCAACAACAGCCCGTCGAGATCCTGCGGCTTGCCGACGCGCCGGCGCGGCAGCATCGACTGCAGCTTCTGGCCCTGCTCGGTTTCCCACAGGTAGTGATTGATTTCGGTATCGATATAGCCCGGGCAGATCGCGTTGACGTTGATCCCGTGGCGCCCCCATTCGAGTGCCATCGCACGCGTCATCTGCACCACCGCGGCCTTGCTCATCGCATACAGCCCGATCTGCGGAAACGCGCGCAGGCCGGCCACCGACGCGATGTTGATGATCCGGTACGGCGGCTTGCCGGTGCCGTTCGAGCGCATGATCATCCGCTTCGCGACTTCCTGCGCGACGAAAAATGCGCCGCGCGTGTTCGTATCGAACACGAACTCGAAATCGGCCGGCGTCACGTCGACGAGCTTTTGCATCGTCGACACGCCCGAATTGTTCACGAGGATGTCGATCGTGCCGGCTTCCGTCTCCGCATGCGCGACGGCCGCCTTGATGCTCTGCACGTCGGTGACGTCGAGCGACACGACATGCGCGGCGCCGCCCGCCGCTTCGATCTCCGCACGCAGTTCCTTCAGGCGCTCGACACGGCGGCTCGCGAGCACGACCTTTGCGCCGGCCTGCGACAGCACCTGCGCGAAGCGTTGCCCGAGGCCGCTCGACGCGCCCGTGACCAGCGCAACCTTGCCTTCCAGATTGATCGATCGACCCATTGCACATCCCCTTTCGATGTCGTTTTGCCACGGCGGGCGCCCTGTCCCGTGCAGCATAACCCTAGCACAAAAAATAGAACGATCGTGCTAATCTATTCGCATGCTGTTGCGGCAAGCGTTTCGTTTCGCAGACAATACGGTCCCGAATAAAAGCATTCTAACGGTTAGAGGAACGCCAATGACCCCCGCAAGCCTCATCGAGCAGTACGGCCCGCGCGAATCGATGGAATACGACGTCGTGATCGTCGGCGGCGGCCCCGCCGGGCTGTCTGCGGCGATCCGGCTCAAGCAGCTGGCCGCCGAGAAAGGCGCCGAGATCGGCGTGTGCGTGCTCGAGAAGGGTTCCGAGATCGGCGCGCACATCCTGTCGGGCGCGGTGATGGACCCGCGCGCGATCACCGAACTGTTCCCCGACTGGAAGGAACGCGGCGCCCCGCTCGACGTCGAGGTGACGGAAGACCGCTTCCTGTTCCTGTCTGAAAAGAGCGCGATCACCACGCCGAACTGGGCGCTGCCCGCCAACTTCCAGAACCACGGCAACTACGTGATCTCGCTGGGCAACGTGACCCGCTGGCTTGGGGCACAGGCCGAGGCGCTCGGCGTGGAGATCTTCCCGGGCTTTCCGGCCGCGGAGATTCTCTACAACGACGACGGCTCGGTGAAGGGCGTCGCCACCGGCAACATGGGCGTGGGCAAGGACGGCGAGCCGACCGAGAACTTCCAGCTCGGCATGGAGCTGCACGCGAAGTACACGCTGTTCGCCGAGGGCTGCCGCGGCAACCTCGGCCGTCAGTTGATCTCGAAGTTCAAGCTCGACGCGAACGCCGATCCGCAGGCATACGGGATCGGCATCAAGGAGCTGTGGGAAATCGATCCCGCGCAGCACAAGCCGGGCCTCGTGATCCACACGGCCGGCTGGCCGCTGAAGTCCGATACGTACGGCGGCTCGTTCCTGTATCACATGGACAACAACCAGGTCGTGGTCGGCTTCGTGGTGGGCCTGGGCTACACGAACCCGTACCTGTCGCCGTTCGAGGAATTCCAGCGCTACAAGACGCACCCGTCGATCCGCGCGTTTCTCGAAGGCGGCAAGCGCGTGTCGTACGGCGCGCGGGCGATCACCGCCGGCGGGCTGCTGTCGCTGCCGAAGACGGTGTTCCCGGGCGGCGCGCTGATCGGCGACGACGCGGGCTTCCTGAACGCGTCGCGGATCAAGGGCAGCCACGCGGCGATCAAGACCGGCATGCTGGCGGCGGACGCCGCGTTCGACGCGCTGCAGGCCGGCCGCCAGTCGGACGAGCTGAACGCGTACCCGGATGCCTTCAAGCAATCGTGGCTGCACACGGAGCTGTACCGCGCGCGCAACTTCAAGCAGTGGATGGCCAAGGGGCTGTACCTCGGCACGCTGATGGTGGGGCTCGAGCAGAAGGTGATGGGCGGCAACGTGCCGTGGACGCTGCATCACCAGCACGCGGACCACGAGATGCTGAAGCCGGCGTCGCAATGCACGCCGATCGAGTATCCGAAGCCGGACGGCAAGCTGACGTTCGACCGGTTGTCGTCGGTGTTCATCTCGAACACGAACCACGAGGAGAACCAGCCGGCGCACCTGACGCTGAAGGATGCGAGCGTGCCGGTGAACGTGAACCTGCGCACGTACGCGGGGCCGGAGGGGCGCTTCTGCCCGGCGGCGGTGTACGAGTTCGTGAAGAACGACGACGGCAGCGACCGGCTGGTGATCAACGCGCAGAACTGCGTGCACTGCAAGACCTGCGACATCAAGGACCCGACGCAGAACATCGTGTGGGTCACGCCGGAAGGCGGTGGCGGGCCGAATTACCCGAACATGTGACCTGCCGGAAAAACGCCGCTTCGCGCGGCGTTTTTTTCGTCCGTTCGGCGTTGCGCACCGCCCTGCCCGCGTTCGCGCGCAACGATGGGCGCCGCCCGCACTAGCGCGCCGCGATCCGCCGACGAAAGTGCTCGGTCCCGGACACGATCTTGTCGAGCACCGCGTCGAGCGCCCAGAACCGCTCGCGCACGTCGTAGTCGATCGCGCGACAACGGATCGATCCGAACGTGCCGATCCGTTGGTGATAAATCTTCGCGAGCGCGGGGTAGCCGAGCGCTTCCGACACCGCGGAGACCACCAGGAACGTCGACAACTCGTCGGCCAGCGCCGGATCCGAATCGCCCTGCGTGCGCAACCACTGATACAGATCCGGATGGAAGTTGGTGAACACGCCGTTGAAGCCGGCGGAACCCGCCTTCATCGCATCCCATGCAATCGCCGCGTTGGCGTTCAGGATCTTCAGCGGCGAACCCGCGGCGAGCGCGACGCGACGCTTCACCGTCTCCAGATCGCAGCTCACGTCCTTCAACATCACGAAGCGACCGGTGTCGATGCACGCGCGCAGCTCATCGTCGGACAGCAGTCGCCGGTGAGGCGCCGGACATTCGTACAGGCCGAGCGGCAAATCCGACGGCAACCGGGCCAGCAGCGCGTGGAGATTGTCGAGAAACGCGGCGGTGCCCTTGCGCTGCGGGTCGAGCCGGTTGGTCACGAGCACGACGCCCTGCGCACCGGATTCGGCCGCCGCACGAAGCTCGGCGGCCTGCGCGTCGATATCTTCGCTGATGTGCCCGGACGCGACGACCGGCACCCGCCCGGCCACCCGCTCGACCACGAAGCGCGCGAGTTCCGCCCGTTCGGCGAGGCTCAGGAATTGCATCTCGCTCGATTGCGCGACCGCGAACAACGCGTCCGAGCCGTGCGCCAGATACCATTCGATCAGCCGCTCAAGCCCGTCGTAGTCGATCGCGCCGGCGTCGTCGAACGGCGTCAGCATCACCGGCACGATGCCCTCGATCGTCGTGCCCGAACGCTGATGGGGTTGGATCTGCATCTGTTTCTCCTTGCTTGGGTAAAGGCTGCGGCCACGCCGCATGCTCAGGCCGGCAACGCGCCGGGCGCCGCGCTCGCGGATTGCTCCGGAATCGGCTTGCGCACCAGCAGCAGGTAGGCGATCGCACCGGCGAAAGCGATCGCTGCGGCCGTCAGCAGCGCGGGCACGAACGACCACTTCTGCGCAATGACGCCCGTCAGGATCGGGGCGAGTGCACCGCCGATAAAGCCGCCGAAATTCTGGATCGCGCCGAGCGAGGCGATGCGGCTCGGCGGTGCCGCCGCCGTTGCGAGCGCCCACGAACATGCCGAAGCCGCATTGGCCAGAAAGATCACGACCGAAATGCACGCCAGCGCGACCGTATTGCTTTGCACGAGCGCGGCCGGAATCGTGAACGCGACCATCCCGAGCATCGCGACGACCACCGCATTGCGCCGGCTCACGACGGGCGAGCGGCTGTGCCGCGTCACCAGATCCGACAGCCAGCCCGCAACCAGCGAGCCGACGAACCCGCACAGGAACGGCACGGACGCCGCGAACCCGGTGCGAATGAGGCTCATGTGCCGCTCCATCGTCAGGTATCCGGGCAGCCAGGTCAGATAGACCCAGTTCAGATACACGGAACCGAAGAAGCCGATCAGCATGCCCCAGGTCGTGCCGTGCGAAAACAGGCTGCGCCATTCGGCGAAGGTCAGTTTGGGCGCCGCAACGGCAGTCTGCGCATCGGCATCGAGATAATCGCGTTCGGCTGCGCTCAATTGCGCACGCGCCGGATCGCGGTACAGCGCGAACCACACGGCCGCGACGACGAGACCGAGCGCGCCGGTCGCGATGAAGGCCCAGCGCCAGTCGAACGACGCGACGAGAATCGACAGCAGCAACGGCGCGAGCGCGGTTCCGAGCGGCGATGCCGCGTTGAAGATCCCGGTCGGCGTACCGCGCGCGCGCAACGGAAACCAGTTGCTCACCACCCGTGCCGCCGACGGAAATTGCGGCGCCTCGCCGATGCCGAGCACGATGCGCGCCACGATGAACCAGCCGAAGGTGCCCACGATGCCGCCCGCCGCCTGCGCGAACGACCAGACGATGAGGCCGATGCCGAGCAGCCGGCGCGGCCCGATCCGATCGACCAGGCCGCCGACCGGGAACTGGCACAGCGCATAGCTCCACGAGAACGCCGACAGCAGCAGCCCCATCTGCGCGAGCGACAAGCCGAGATCGTTCCGGATGGCCGAACTCGCGACGGCCAGCGTACCGCGATCGAGATAGTTGACGATCCCGCTCGCCATCAGCAACGCGAGCGCGATACGTTGGCCGCGCCGGATACGGGGCGGCGCACTCGGAACAGCCTGGTTTTCGTTCATTGCGTTTGTCTCCATGTCATCGACAGGTGCGGGCCGCATCCTGTCCGTCGTGCGCGGCCTCTAGCGGGCCATGCGCTCCACTTCTTCACGCGTCGGAATCGACGTCTGCGCGCCTCGGCGCGTCACGCTGATCGCGGCGGCACGCTGGCCGAATCCGATTGCGTCGTCCATCGACGCGCCGCCCGCGCGGGCCGTCGCGAACCCGCCGACGAACGTGTCGCCGGCCGCCGTCGTATCGACCGCAACCACCGCCATCGCGTCATGACGGCCGCTGCCCGCGCTGCCGCGCCAGCAGACCCCGCGCGCACCGAGCGTGACCAGCACGTTGCCGACACCCTTCGCGCACAGCGCGTCGGCCGCGCGCACCGCCGACGCATCGTCGCCGACGGCGATGCCGGTCAATGACTCCGCTTCCGTTTCGTTGACGACGAGGTAGTCGATCCGGGCGAGCAATGCGTCGAACAGCGGCTGCGCCGGCGCAGGATTGAGCAGCACCGGCGTGCGATGCGCGATCGCCCGGGCAATGGCGTGCGCAACGGTCGCGACCGGCACTTCGAGCTGGCACACCATCAGCGCGGCCGTCGCGATCGTGTCGCGGGCCGCGTCGATCCGCTCGGTATCGAGGCGGTCGTTCGCGCCGGGCACGACGACGATGCTGTTCGCGCCGTGCGCGTCGACCGTGATCGTCGCGACCCCGGTCGCCTCTCCTTCGATCCGGTGCAGATGCGTCACGTCGATGCGTTCCGCGGCGAGCGCGCCATGCAGGCGCGCCCCGAACGCATCGTCGCCGACGCAACCGATCATCGCGACCGACGCGCCAAGGCGTGCAGCCGCCACGGCCTGGTTCGCGCCCTTGCCGCCGTGGACCGTCTGGAACGTGGTGCCGAGCAGCGTTTCGCCCGGCACGGGCAGCCTCGGTGCGTGCGTGACGAGATCGACGTTGACGCTGCCGACGACAGCGATCCGGGGTGACTTTGCTTCGTTCATTTACCAATGTAATCGCTTACATTTGCGACGAGCAAAATGGCCGAACCGGCCATCGACGACGACGAAAATTTCATGATACGTGGGGACCGTGAGTCTGACATAATGCAGAACGGCATTAAGATAGCGCTTACATTCGCATAAGCGACAATAAAAATGCAAGCGGAACCACGATGACCGAGGGTAAACGATGGCATTTTTGACGACAGGCAGCCCGCACGGGGCAACCGCACACGGAGATGTTCGATGAGCACGCCCCCGCCCCGCGGCGGCTCGGCGCGCGCGCGACGCGGCAACGGCCGCTCGGTGCTGGGTGACGTGGCGAAGCTCGCCGGCGTGTCGACCGCGACCGTTTCGCGCGTCTACAACGATCCGGGCAAGGTTTCGGCCGACGTCCAGCAACGCGTGCGCGACGCGGCTCGCGCGCTGAACTGGATTCCGAATGCGGCGGGCCGCGCGCTCGCGTCCACCCGGACGCATATCACCGGCGCGATCATCCCAACGCTCGACGATCAGGTGTTCGCATCGCAGGTCGCGGGCATGCAGACGGTGATGGCCGAACGCGGCATCACCCTGTTCCTGGGCTGCTCAAATTACGATCCGGCGCAGGCGCTCGCGCAGGTGCGCGCGATGCTGTCGCGCGGCGTGGAAGCCGTGTCGCTGGTCGGCGAAGCGTATCCGCCGGAAGTATTCGAACTGCTCGACCTGCACCGGGTGCCGTATGTCGTTACGTACGCGTATCGAGACGACAGCCCGCACTGCTGCATCGGCTTCGACAATCGCGCGGCATTCGCGCGCCTGACCACGCACCTGATCGACCTCGGACATCGCGATTTTGCGATCATCATGCAGCCGTCGGCGGACAACGACCGCGTGCAGGCTCGCCTGCGCGGCATTCACGACACGCTTGCCGCGCACGGACTCGCGGTGCGTCCGGTGCATCTGCACGAAGGCGCGGCCACGATCGCGTTCGGGCGGGAGAGCCTGCGGGCGATCGTGCACGGCGCGGCGACGCGGCCGACGGCGGTGATCTGCGGCAACGATGCGCTCGCGCTCGGCGCGCTGCTCGAAGCGCAGACGCTGGGCCTCGACGTGCCGTCGCAATTGTCGATCACCGGGTTCGACGACGTCGCGCTGGCTCGCGAGATCCGGCCGTCGCTGACGACCATGTGGGTCGACACCGATGCGATCGGGCGCAAAGCCGCGCACGCATTGCTCGACGCGCTCGAGAATGGCGAAGCGGGGCCCGGCTGCGCGGTGCAGCCCGAGTTGCGCGTGCGGGAATCGGCCGCGCCGCCGGCGCCGGCCAGCAGCGCCCGCGAGTAAGCGGCCCGCCGATACGCGGCGGCACAATGAAAACGGGGCGCCGCAAGCGCCCCGTTTCGCATCGGATCGGTCGAGCCGGCAAGCGCCGGCGCCGTTTATCAGGTCGCGCTGCCCGCGATCTTCGGCGTCGGCGTCTCGACGTCGCCGCACTGCGCACGATGACGCAGCGCATGGTCGATCAGCACCAGCGCGAGCATCGATTCGGCGATCGGCGTGGCGCGAATGCCCACGCACGGATCATGGCGGCCGAAGGTTTCCACCGTCGCCTCGTCGCCGGATTTCGTGATCGAGCGGCGCGGCGTGCGGATGCTCGACGTCGGCTTGATCGCGATCGACACGGTGATGTCCTGCCCGGTCGAAATCCCGCCGAGTACGCCGCCCGCGTGGTTGCCGACGAAGCCGCCCGGCGTCAGTTCGTCGCCGTGCATCGAGCCGCGTTGCGCGACGCTGTCGAAGCCCGCGCCGATCTCGACGCCCTTCACCGCGTTGATGCTCATCATCGCCTTCGCGATGTCCGCGTCGAGCCGGTCGAACACCGGTTCGCCCCAGCCGACCGGCACGCCCGATGCGACGACGTCGATGCGTGCGCCGATCGAATCGCCGTCCTTGCGCAGCGCGTCCATGTACGCCTCGAGTTCCGGGACGATCGCCGCGTTCGGCGAGAAGAACGGGTTCTCGTGCACGTGCGACCAGTCGACGAACGGCACGTCGACATCGCCGAGGCCGCTCATGTAGCCGCGCACCTCGACGCCGAAGCGCTCGCGCAGCCATTTCTTCGCGACCGCACCCGCGCCGACGATCGGTGCCGTCAGGCGCGCGGACGAGCGGCCGCCGCCGCGGTAGTCGCGGATGCCGTACTTCTGCCAGTACGTGTAGTCGGCGTGGCCGGGACGGAACGTCTCGACGATGTTGCCGTAATCCTTGCTGCGCTGGTCGGTGTTGCGAATCAGCAGCGCGATCGGCGTGCCGGTCGTCACGCCTTCGAACACGCCGGACAGGATCTCGACCTCGTCGGCCTCCTGGCGCTGCGTCACGTGCCGCGACGTGCCGGGCTTGCGGCGGTCGAGCTCGAGCTGGATGTCGGCTTCGGTCAGCCCCATTCCCGGCGGGCAGCCGTCGATCACGCAGCCGATCGCGGGACCGTGCGATTCGCCGAAGGTCGTGACAGTGAAAAGCGTGCCGAGGGTATTGCCGGACATGATGGAACCGCCCAAAGAGAAATGGACAAACCGATGCGCTGCCCGGGCGGCTGGCAGTCGATCGTTTGCCGGTCGAAAAAAGAGGTAAGCCGCTATTATGCCAGCCGTCCCGGCCCGGCGGGCCGCGTGAACCGTTCAGACCACCGGCGGTGCCGATGCGGGCGCGCCATGGGCCGCCGGCGGGCGGCGTCGATGCGCCGGCGCCGCGCTGCTCGTGGCCGTCGTGGCCGCCATCCGCACCGGGAACGACGACGCCGCGCCCGGCCGCCCCGCTTACTTGCGCGCGCCGCGCAGTTCGGTCACCGCGGCCTGCAGCACCTCGGGCGTCGCGACCGATGCGGGAATCGGCTCGCCGACCGCGAGCGTCAGCCGGCTCATCACGCCGCGCTTGACGGGCCGCGGCACGCGCGCGTCGGCATGACGGGAGAAATAGCTGCCCCAGAGCCCGCGCAGCGCCATCGGGATGACGGGCGCCGGCGTGCGGGTCAGGATCTCGGTAATGCCGTGATGGAAGGTGTTGATGTCGCCCGTCTTGGTCAGCTTGCCCTCGGGGAAGATGCACACGAGTTCGCCGTCCTTCAGCGCGGCCTCGCACGCGTCGTACGCGCGCGCGAGCATCTCGGGATCCTCGTGGCGCGGCGCGATCGGAATCGCCTTCGCATGGCGGAACACCCAGCTCGCAAAGCGCGTCTTGAAGATCCGGTGATCCATCACGAAGCGGATCGGCCGCGGGCTCGCGGCGGCCAGCACAAGCGCATCGACGTAGCTCACGTGATTGCACACGAGCACGGCCGCGCCCTCTTCCGGGATCCGCTCCCCATGCACGAGGCGAATCCGGTAGAACGTGTGCACGAGCACCCACGCGACGAAGCGCAGCAGGAATTCCGGAACGAGCAGATAGATATACGTCGCGACGACGACGTTGAGCAACGCGGTGACGAGAAACAGGCCCGGGATGTCGACGCCGGCCTTGGTCAGCCCCATCGCCATCAACGCGGACAGGATCATGAACAGCGCGTTCAGGATGTTGTTCGCGGCGATGATCCGCGCACGGTGGGTCGGCGCGCTGCGGCTCTGGATCAGCGCATACAGCGGCACGCTGTAGAAGCCGCCGAACATCGCGAGCAGGAACAGGTCGGCCAGGATGCGCCAGTGGCGCGCACCGGCCAGGAATTCGCCGACCGACAGCAGATGGCCCGGCGACGGCAGCGCGTGGCTCGCGAAATACAGCTCGATCGCGAACACGCTGATGCCGATCGAGCCGAGCGGCACGAGGCCGATCTCGACGCGCCGCTGCGACAGCCGCTCGCACAGCAGCGAGCCGAGGCCGATCCCGACCGAGAACGTCGCGAGCAGGATCGTGACGACGTCGGGGCTCGCGGACAGCACGTCCTTCGCGAAATTGAAGAACGACGTGAGGAACGTCGCGCCGACGAACCACAGCCACGAAATGCCGAGCAGGCTCAGGAACACGGTGCGGTTCTGCCGCGCGAGGCCGAGATTGCGCCAGGTCTCGCTGAACGGGTTCCAGTTGATCGCGAGATCGGGCTGCGGCGCGGGCGTCGTCGGCACGCGCTGCGCGACGAGCCGCCCCGCGAGCGCGATCACGACGACGCTGACCGCCAGCACGCGCTCGCCGCTGCCCTCGATGCCCGCGGCCGCGCCGCCGATGATCGTACCGATCAGGATCGCGATGAACGTGCCCATCTCGACGAGGCCGTTGCCGCCGACCAGTTCATGGTCGCCGAGATGCTGCGGCAGATACGAGTACTTGACGGGGCCGAACAGCGTCGAGTGCATCCCCATCATGAACGTGCACAGATACAGCAAGGTTGCGCTGTGCGTGACGAAGCCCGCTGCGCCGACCAGCATCAGCGCGATCTCGAACGTCTTCACGAAGCGCGTGAGCATCGCCTTGTCGTATTTGTCGGCGATCTGCCCGGACGTGGCCGAGAACAGCACGAACGGCAGGATGAAGATCGCGGAAATCAGGAACGCGGCCGTCTTCGCGTCGACGCCGGAGAACCGCGCGGTGTGATACGTGACGAGCGACGTGAAGCCGATCTTGAATACGTTGTCGTTCAGCGCGCCGAGGAACTGGGTCGTGAAGAACGGCGCGAAACGACGCTGGCGCAGCAGGTCGAACTGGGACGCGTGCTCGCGGCGTTCGCCGCGCGAGCCGGAGGAGACTTGCGTGTGATCGCTCATTCGGAATACGCGCGCATCGTCTGGGCGAGGCTGCGCGGGCCTTGTGTTGTTGTTGAAAAAACGGCGGCGCAGGCTGAACCTGCACCGCCGTGCGCCGGATGGCAGCGCCCGCGCATCATGGCAACGGGCGCGACGAATTTCACGGCTTGTGCGTTTCGGTTTCCGATTCGGATTCCGGCCAGTCGCGGATGTACGCCTTCAGCATCCGGTTCTCGAAGCTTTGTGCTTCGACGACCGTCTTCGCGACGTCGTAGAACGAAATGACGCCCATCAGCACCTTCTTGTCGAGCACCGGCATATAGCGCGCGTGGCGCTCGAGCATCATCCGGCGTACTTCGTTGACGTCGGTTTCCGGCGTGCAGGTGAGCGGCTCGTCCATCACCTTGCGCACCTGGACGTCGCCGATCGCGCCGCCGTTCACGTGCAGGCGCAGGATGATCTCGCGGAACGTCAGCATCCCGACGAGATCGCCGTACTCCATCACGACGAGCGAACCGATGTCGTGCTCGGCCATCGTGTCGACCGCTTCGCGCAGCGGCTTATCGGGCGTCACCGTAAACAGCGTGTTGCCCTTCACTTTCAGAATATCGCTGACGCGCATCGTAGTCCCCTCATGCTTGAATGCAAATCCGCTTTCGATCCTATCGGAAAGCCTGTCAAAAGGAAAGCGCAGGCCGGCGCGCCGCGACCGCCTCGCTTGCGGACGCGGGCCGCCCGCCGCACAATGAGCCATGGACGGCGGCCCGAGGAGACGGCCATGGCGCACACGCATTCGGAGCATTTCGCCAGCTTCGCTGATTTCTACCCGTACTACCTGAACGAACATCAGAACCTGACGTCGCGGCGGCTGCACTTCATCGGTTCGCTCGGCGTGATCGGCTGCGTCGCGATGGCGATCGCGACAGGCTACTGGCCGTGGCTGCCGGCGGCCGTCGTGTGCGGCTACGGCTTCGCGTGGGTCGGGCACTTCTTCTTCGAGAAGAACCGCCCCGCCACGTTCCGGCATCCGGTCTACAGCCTGATGGGCGACTGGGTGATGTTCAAGGACATCTGCACCGGCAAGATTCCGCTGTAACGCCCGCCCGGCACCGCGTCACGCCGTTTTCGGCGGCCGCGCGCGGGTGTCGGGCGCGTCGGGCGCCCCGTCGGCCGCCGGCCCCGGCGCGGACGCCTCCGGCGGCACCCCTGCCAGCCGGTGCGCGGCGATCAGCGACGCGAGCGACACGTCGAACCGGTCGTTCGACAGCACCTCGAGCAGCGCCGCGCCGTCGACGTGGCTGCGGCGCCGCTGCAGCTGGTAGGTCAGCTCGGTACGGTCGATCACCAGCACGTCGAACAACTGCGCCAGGGTCAGGTGCTCCGGGTTCGCCAGCAGGATGTAGCGCGGCGCGAGCTCGCCGCCGTCCAGCCGCGCGATCCATTCCCGCTCCTCCATCGTCAGCAACAGCCGCTGCGCGGTTTCCATGTCGCAGCGCAACATGGTCGCGAGCCGTATCGCCGTATAGCCGGCCTTGCCGACCGCGCGCGCCTCGGCCAGCCGCGCGAGCAATTCGAGCGCGTCGAGCAGGTCGCTGCCCGGATAGTGGATGCGATGGAACTGGCCGACCCGGATCGCGGGCAGCGCGGATGCGACCATCGCGCCGAGCAGCGCGATGAACCAGCTCAGGTACACCCACAGCAGAAACACCGGCAGCGCCGCGAACGCGCCGTAGACGGCCGTGTAGGTCGGAATGCGCCGCACGTAATAGCCGAAACCGCGCTTCGCGAGCTCGAACGCGATGGCCGCGAACAGCCCGCCGATCACCGCGTCGCGCCATGCGACCGTGCAGTTCGGCAGGTACACGTAGAGCAGCGTGAACGCGAGCACGGTCAGCGGCAGCGATGCGAGCGTGAGCAGCCACTCGACGAGCGTCGTCGACGACGCGGCGCCGGTGAACGCCAGCGACTGCGTAAACAGGTACGACGAGATCGACAGGCTCACGCCGAACAGCAGCGGGCCGAGCGTGATCAGCGCCCAGTACGCGAGCACGCGCTGCGCGAACGGCCGCGGCTTGCGCACGCGCCAGATCAGGTTGAACGCGGATTCGATCGTCATCATCGTCATCACCGACGTGACGACGAGCACGATCAGGCCGGCCGTCGTCAGCCCCTTGGCCTTCGACGCGAACTGGTTCAGGTACTTGAATATCTGGACGTTGAACTGCGCGGGCATCAGGTGATCCGCGAGGAACCCCTGCAGCGAGATCTGGAACGACGCGAACATCGGGAATGCGGTGAACAACGCAAACGCGACCGTCACGAGCGGCACGAGGGCCAGCATCGTCGTGAACGTGAGGCTGCCCGCCACTTGCGGGATGCGATCCTCGGCGCTGCGCCGGGCCGCGAACTGCGCGAGGCGCTTGATGGTGTCGAGATCGACGCTCAACTTCGGCAAACGGCTTCTCCTTCTTGATGCAGCGCGCTCGACGGCGCGCCGCCGCCGCGCTGCGCGACGGCTTCAGCCCCTATAATAGCCGCTCGATCCAGCAGGGGCCGACTGCACCGGGCATGCGCGCGGCCGCACGCGGCCCCGTCGCCCATGAAAGACATCCTCGTCCTCTATTACAGCCGTCACGGCGCCACGCGCGACCTCGCGCTCGCGATCGCGAACGGCATCGACAGCGTGCCGGGCATGCAGGCGCGCATCCGCACCGTGCCGCCCGTGTCGGCGGTCTGCGAAGCCACCGCCTCCGACATCCCGGCCGACGGCCCGCCGTATGCGGAGCTGCGCGATCTCGAAGAATGCGCGGGCCTCGCGCTCGGCTCGCCGACCCGCTTCGGCAACATGGCCGCATCGCTCAAGTATTTCCTCGACGGCACGACGCCGCAATGGCTGTCGGGCGCGCTGACCGGCAAGCCGGCCAGCGTGTTCACGTCGACCGGCAGCCTGCACGGCGGCCAGGAATCGACGCTGCTGTCGATGATGCTGCCGCTGCTGCATCACGGGATGATGATCGTCGGCATCCCGTACACGGAATCGGCGCTCAGCACGACACGCACCGGCGGCACGCCTTACGGCGCGTCGCACGTGTCGCAGCACGATCGCAGCGCGCCCGAAGGGCTGTCCGCGGACGAGAAAGCACTCGCGGCCGCGCTCGGCGTGCGGCTCGCACGTGCGGCGGCGGCCCTCGCCGCCCAGGCCGCCGAAGCCGCATGAACGCGCCCGCCCGCCCCGCTGTCGCCGCCCGGCCGCGCTACGCGCTGGCCGCCGCCGCGTGCCTGGCCGCACTGATCGCGCTGTCGCTCGCGTGGGAGCTGTGGCTCGCGCCGCTGCGCCCGGGCGGCTCGGCGCTGATGCTCAAGGCCGTGCCGCTCGCGCT
Organism: Burkholderia sp. IDO3; assembly: GCF_003366075.1. NCBI lineage: Bacteria > Pseudomonadati > Pseudomonadota > Betaproteobacteria > Burkholderiales > Burkholderiaceae > Burkholderia > Burkholderia sp. IDO3. The sequence goes on along the minus strand of NZ_CP028963.1, from coordinate 1,612,195 downwards.
CGCGCTGCCCGGCGTCTGGCGGCGTAACATCTATACGATGCAGTGGGCGAGCATGCTGATCCTCGTCTATTTCGCCGAAGGCATCGTGCGCGGCATGTCCGACCGCGGGCTGTCCGCGACGCTCGGCTGGTGCGAGACCGCGCTCGCCGTCGGCTTCTTCGTGGCGGCGCTTGCCTACGTCGCACCGTTCAAGCGCGCGGCGAAGCAGCAGCGCGCGGCGTCCTGACCCTTACGCGACCTACGCGACCGACCGTGATGAATTCTCCCGAAGCTTTCGTTTCCGCCTGCCGCGACGCGATCGGCGCCGCATACGTGCTGACCGATCCGCACGACACCGAACCGTTCCTGACCGACTGGCGCCGCCGCTACAAGGGCGCCGCATGCGCGGTGCTGAAGCCGGCCGATACGGCCGAAGTCGCCGCGCTCGTGACACTCGCGAACACGCATGGCGTCGCGCTCGTGCCGCAGGGCGGCAACACGGGCCTCGCCGGCGGCGCAACGCCCGACGCGAGCGGCAGCCAGGCCGTGCTGAACCTGTCGCGGCTGAACCGCGTGCGCGCGCTCGATCCGCACAACAACACGATCACCGTCGAGGCCGGCGTGATCCTCGCCGACGTACAGGCGCGCGCCCGCGAAGGCGGCCGGCTGTTCGCACTGAGCCTCGCGGCCGAAGGCAGTTGCACGATCGGCGGCAACCTGTCGACCAACGCGGGCGGCACGGCGGTGCTGCGCTACGGCAATGCGCGCGAGCTGTGCCTCGGGCTCGAGGTCGTGACGCCGCAGGGCGAAATCTGGGACGGGCTGCGCGGCCTGCGCAAGGACAACACGGGCTACGACCTGCGCGACCTGTTCATCGGCGCGGAAGGCACGCTCGGGATCATCACGGCCGCCGTGATGAAGCTGCATCCGCTACCGGCCGCGCAGGTCACGGCGCTGGCCGCGCTCGAGTCGCCGCACGCGGCGCTCGATTTCCTCTCGCTCGCGCAGCGCGCGGCCGGGCCGCTGCTGACGGGCTTCGAGCTGATGTCGGATTTCTGCATGCAGCTCGTCGGCAAGCACTATCCGCAACTGCGCTACCCGTTCGACCGCACGCATGCGCAGACGGTGCTGCTCGAACTGTCGGACAACGAAAGCGAAACGCATGCGCGCGCACTGTTCGAAAAGCTGATGGAAGAAGCATTCGAGGCGGGGCTCGTGGTCGATGCGGTAGTCGCGGAAAACCTCGCGCAGTCGCGCGCGTTCTGGGATCTGCGCGAGCACATCCCGCTCGCGCAGGCCGACGAAGGGCTCAACATCAAGCACGACATCGCGGTGCCGATCTCGTCGATCGCGCGCTTCATCGACGAAACCGACGCGGCGATCCAGCAGGCCGCGCCGGGCGCGCGGATGGTCACGTTCGGCCACCTCGGCGACGGCAACCTGCACTACAACGTGCAGACGCCCGAAGGCGGCGACCCGAAGGCGTTCCTCGCCGAATTCCAGGCGCCGATCAACCGCGTCGTCTACGACAACGTGCACCGTCACCACGGCACGATCAGCGCGGAGCACGGGATCGGTCAGTTGAAGATCGACGATGCGCAACGCTACAAGTCGCCGGTCGAAACGACGCTCATGCGTACGCTGAAGACCGCGCTTGATCCGCGCGGCCTGATGAATCCCGGCAAGGTCCTGCGCTGAAGCCCCTCACCCCGGAGCGATGCCCGTGAAAATCCGCGTCCTGTCCGACCTGCATCTCGAAAGCAACCAGCCCGATACGATCGTGCATGCCGACGCGGATCTCGTCGTGCTGGCCGGCGACATCCACAATCACGCGGAAGGCCTGCGCTGGGCCGCCGAGACGTTCGATCCCGGCGTGCCGGTGGTGTACGTGCCGGGCAACCACGAGTACTACGACGGGGAATTCGGCGCGCTCGAAACGGCGATGCGCGACGCCGCGCACACGATCGACCACGTGCATTATCTGAACAACGGCGTGTACGTCGATCCGCAGGAGCGCTTTCGCGTGCTCGGCACGACGCTGTGGACCGATTTCTCGCTGTTCGGCGCCGACGCCGCGAGCATCGCGCGCTCGATCGAGGCCGGCGAGCGCGTGATGCTCGATTTCAAGGGATTGATCCAGGTGACCTGGCCGCACAATGCGGCGCTGCATGCGGGAGGCGAACCCGAGCGGGATTTCACGCCGGCCGACGCGATCGCACTGCACCGGCAAAGCCGAGCGTGGCTGGAAGCGCGGCTCGCGACGCCGTTCGCGGGCAAGACGATCGTCGTCACCCATCACGCGCCGCATCTGCGCTCGCTGGCGGAGCGCTATGCGGAAGACCTCGCGTCGGCGGGATTCGTCACGGACATGGCGGAACTCGTGCGGCCGCCCGTGGACCTGTGGATCCACGGCCACACGCATACTTCATTCGATTACGTGACCGACAGCGGCACGCACGTGGTATGCAACCCGCGCGGCTATGTCCATCGGCGCACCGGCGAACTGGAAAATCCCGCGTTCGCGTGGGACAGAGTGGTCGAGTTCGGCTGAGGGCCGGCCCGCGCGGCCGCGCGATGCGGCCCCTCTCTCCACCCGAACCGGATCAGCGATCGGCGCGGCGCGATGCGCCCGACGACGCGCGCACCCGCACCGGCACCGGCTTCATCCGTGCCTTCATCGCGCGCAGCAGATCGCGCGTCGCCGCGGCGGCGGCAGCCGCACCAAGCAGAACTCCAAGGCCGATCATCAGTTGCGTATCCATTAACGACTCCGGGGGCAGGACATATCTCGATAATTGAAACAGTACCAAACTGTCAGCGGCCCGTTGGTAAAAAAATGTTGCGCGAACGACAAATCCCGTCAGATTGCGCGCGAGCGCGCTGTCATGTCGCAGCCGCGAACTGCGCGAGCGCGGCTTCGTCGGCTTCCAGCGTCGCCGGCAGCTCGTCGCGCAGGAAATCGACCCAGGTGCGAATTTTCGCGTCGAGGTACTGGCGCGACGGATACAGCGCGTAGATGTTCATCACGTGCGACCGGTATTCCGGCATCACGCGCACGATCTGCCCGCTGCGCAGCCCGCCGATCGCCGAATAGAGCGGCAGCCCGCCGATCCCCATCCCTTCGCGCACGGCCACCGCGAGCGCCTCGGCGACGTTGACGCGGAACGGCGGCGCCGTGATCGGAATCACCTCGTCGCCGCGCGGCCCCGACAGCGACCACTCGTCGAAGTGAAAGCCCGGCGCGACCATCCCGAGACACACGTGCTGTTCGAGATCGGCCGGCGTGTGCGGCGCGCCGTGGGCGTCGACGTAGCCGGGCGACGCGCACACGACGCTGTAGCTCTCGCCGAGCCGCTGCGACACGAGCCCCGAATCGGGCAGGTCGCGGCCGACGACGATCGCGACGTCGTAGCCCTCGTCGAGGAGATCCGGCATCCGCTGCGCGAGCGTCAGTTCGACGTGCACCTCGGGGTAGCGCTGCCGGTAGCGCGCGATGGCCGGCACCAGGTAGTGCTGCCCCAGGCTCGTGAAGCAGTGGACCTTCAGCTTGCCCGACGGGCGCGCGTGCGCGTCGCCCGCTTCGGCTTCGGCCTGGTCGACGTACGCGAGGATCTGCTCGCAGCGCTGCAGATAGCGCTCGCCCGCTTCGGTCAGTGCGATCCGGCGTGTCGTCCGGTTGAGCAGGCGCGTGCGCAGGTGCGCTTCGAGGTCCGACACGGCGCGCGATGCGTAGGCGGTGGTCGAATTCATCTGCTGGGCCGCCGCGGTGAAGCTTCCCGCGTCGACCACGCGGACGAATACCCGCATGTTTTGTAACGTATCCATCCCATTACCCGTTTGAATCCGGAGGGATTGTTGCACACAGGCCAACCAATATTATCTCAGGATTCGTAAAAATGACTTGCACCGTTGTCCATTTATTCAGGAATCACTGAAAAATATAATCGCATCCGACTCATCTATATCCGAAAGGGAGAAAATCGTGCAGTTTCCGGCAACAAAAGGGACGCTGGCACTGGCGGTTCTTGCAGTCTCATTAATAATGGCCGGATGCGCGAGCATGGGCGACAACAAACCGCAGTCCACGCGTGTCGAAGCGAACGCGCTCGATGCCGGCGCTGCGATCCGTGCCGCCAACCGCGATGCCGGCTGGCCCGCGTCGGACTGGTGGCGCGCGTACAACGATCAGCAGCTCGACACGTGGATCGCCGCCGCGCAGGCCGGCAACCCGACGCTCGCGGCCGCCGAGGCCCGCGTGCGCGAGGCGCAGGCGATGGCACGCGTGGCACGTTCGGCCGAACTGCCGCAAATCAACGGCAACCTGTCGCTGATGCGCCAGCACTGGCCCGACAACGTCTACTACGGCCCCGGCCCGCTCGCCGACACCGATACCTGGAACAACACCGGCTCGCTCGGCCTGTCGTACCACCTCGACCTGTGGGGCAAGGACAAGAACGCGACCGAGCGCGCGCTCGACACCGCGCACGCGAGCGCCGCCGACGCACGGGCCGCGAAGCTCGAACTCGAGGTCAACGTCGTGCGCGCGTATGTCGGCATGTCGATGAACTACGCGCTGCTCGACCTCGCCCACGAAACGTACGAACGCCAGCACGCGCTGGCCGATCTCGCGCGCAAGCGCCTGCAGGCCGGACTCGGCACGCAGCTCGAAGTCAGCCAGGCGGAATCGACGCTGCCCGACTACGAACGCCAGATCGACAGCTATGAAGAAGCGATCCAGCTCGCCCGCCACCAGCTCGCCGCGCTCGCGGGCAAGGGCCCGGGCGCCGGCGACACGATCAAGCGGCCGAGCCTGTCGCTCGACGCGCCGGCCGGCCTGCCGTCCGCGATGCCGGCCGACCTGCTCGGCCGCCGCCCCGACGTGGTCGCGGCCCGCTGGACGGTCGACGCGCAGGCACGCGGCATCGACGTCGCGAAAGCCGCGTTCTACCCGAACATCGACCTGCTCGCGACGGTTGGCGGCTTCGGCGTGACCGCGCCGTTCACCGACTTCCTGCGCGCGATGAACGGCGGCTGGACGGCCGGCCCGGCGCTGTCGCTGCCCATCTTCGACGGCGGTCGCCTGCGTGCGCAACTCGGCGCGGCCGACGCCGGCTACGACCAGGCGGTCGAGCGCTACAACCAGACGGTCGTCGGCGCGCTCAAGGACATCGCCGACCAGGTCGTGCGGATCCGCTCGCTCGATACGCAGAAGAAGGACGCCGCGCGCTCGGTCGCCGCCAACGATCGCAGCTACCAGCTGTCGCGCGAAGGCTTCCGCCGTGGCCTGACCGATTACGTGAACGTGCTGATCGCGCAACAGCAACTGCTGCGCGCGCAGGAGACGGCCGCCCGCATCGATGCGGAACGCCTCGCCGCGCACGCGCAGCTGATGGCCGCGCTCGGCGGCGGTGTCGAAACGGACACCGACGTGCGAGGCGGCCGTCCGCCGCACGACGCATCCGCCGCGGCGCCGGCCGCCGCGTCGGGGGCCAAGCCCGTCGCGGCCGTCGCCCGGCCCGCACAGGTGGCGACGGCCGGTGCGTCCGACACGCCGGCCGCACGGTAACCCGGAGCGACCGCCATGTCAGCCTCCTCCCCCGCTTCCACGCACGCCGGCGGCCTCGCGGCCTGGTACGCCGCGTTCGACGACTGGGCCCGCACCGACGGCGCCGCGTGGCTCTATCTGTTCAAGGCGCTGCTCGCCGCGTTCATCTCGATCGGCGTGTCGATGCGGCTCGACCTGCCGGCGCCGAAGACGGCGATGACCACGGTATTCATCGTGATGCAGCCGCAAAGCGGCGCCGTGCTCGCGAAAAGCTTCTACCGGGTCGCCGGCACGATCTTCGGGCTCATCGCGACCCTGACGTTCGTCGGCCTGTTTCCGCAACAGCCGCAGCTGTTCCTGCTCGCGGTCGCGCTGTGGGTCGCACTCTGCACGGCCGGCGCCGCGCGCAACCGCAATTTCCGCAGCTACGGATTCCTGCTCGCGGGCTACACGACCGCGCTGATCGGCCTGCCGGCATCGCAGCATCCGGACGGCGCCTTCATGAGCGCGATGACGCGGGTCGCCGAAATCATGGTCGGGATCGTGTCGGCGGGCGTGGTCAGCGCGCTGGTGTTTCCGCAGTACACCGGCGAGCAGATGCGCACGACGGTGCGCAAGCGCTTCGTCAGCTTCGTCGACTACGTCGCGGCGGCACTGTCGGGCAAGCTCGACCGCGCGCACATCGAATCCATCCACACGCGCTTCGTCGCGGACGTGGTCGGCTTCGAAGCGGCGCGCAGCATGGCCGTGTTCGAGGATCCGGACACGCGCATGCGAGGCGGCCGCCTCGCGCGGCTGAACAGCGAGTTCATGAGCGTATCGAGCCGCTTCCATGCGCTGCACCAGTTGATGAACCGGTTGCGCGCGGCCGGCGCCCAGGCCGCGATCGACGCGATCGAGCCGTACTTCCGCGAGATCGCGCCGCTGCTCACGCGCCACGGCGAACCCGTGCGTACGTCGGCCGACGCGGCACTCGCGGCCGAGCAGCTGCTCGCCTGGCGCGACGCACTGCCGCGCCGCATCCGTGCGACGCGCGCCACGCTCGAAACGCAGCCGGATTTCCCGCTGCTCGATTTCGACACGGCGTCGGAGCTGCTGTACCGCTTCATCACCGACCTGCACGAATACGCGGCGACCTACGCGTCGCTGTCGACCGCGACGCACGAGCGCGAACGCTGGATCGAGCGCTACGAGCCGCGCACCAACGTGACGGCGATGGTGATCGCGGCGATTCGCACCGCGACCGTGATCCTCGTGCTCGGCTGGTTCTGGATCGAGACCGCGTGGCCGAGCGGCGTCACGCTGACGCTGACGGCGGCGGCCACCTGCGCGCTCGCGTCGTCGACGCCGCGCCCGACCGCGATGTCCGCGCAGATGGGCATGGGCACGGCGCTGGCCGTCTGCACGGGCTTCCTGCTGACGTTCGGCATCTACCCGCACATCGACGGCTTTCCGCTGCTGTGCGTGGCGCTGGCGCCGCTGCTCGCGATCGGCATCTTCATGACGCTGAAGCCGAAGCTCGCGGGCTACGGGATGGGCTACCTGATCTTCTTCTGTTTCCTCGCGGGCCCGGACAGCATCACGCACTACGATCCGACGAGCTTCATGAACGATGCGCTCGCGCTGGTGCTGTCGATGCTGGTGTCGGCGATCGCGTTCGCGGTGCTGTTCCCGCCGACCGCGCCGTGGCTGAAGAAGCGCCTGTTCGCCGACCTGCGCCACCAGGTGGTCGCGGCCTGCCACGTGCGGCTGGCCGGCTTGCGTACGCGCTTCGAGAGCGGCGCGCGCGACCTGATGTATCAGGCGCACACGCTGTCGGCCGACCAGCCCGACGTGCAGCGCGACGCGCTGCGCTGGATGTTCGCGGTGCTCGAAACGGGCAACGCGGCACTCGATCTGCGTCACGAACTGGCGACGCTGCCGTCCGACCCGCGCTATGCGCCGGCGACGCCGTGGCGACGCGCGATCGAGACGCTGCGCACCGCGCTGTCCGAGCTGTTCGGCAAGCCGAACGCCGAGCGCTTCGACGCGACGCTCGCCGCCGTCAATGCCGCGATCGATGCAACCCGGCAGACGCTCGACGCGTTCACGCCGGCGCGCGAGGAGCGCCACCGGCTGCAGCGCATCCTGAGCAATCTGCATTTCGTGCGCACGGCGCTGCTCGATCCGGAATCGCCGCTCGAGCCGCTCAACCGCAACCGCCCCGTGCGTCCCCAACCAGGAGCCTCGTCATGATGCCGCGTGAAATCGCCATTCTCGATGCCTACATGCCCACGGTGGTGCTGATGTTCGTCCTGGGCGCGCTCGCGACCTGGGCCGTCGACCGCCTGCTCGCCTATACGGGCCTCTATCGTCTCGTCTGGCACCCGTCGCTGTTTCGCGCGTGCCTTCTCGTCTGCATTTGCGGCGGACTGAGTCTTGCCGTTTACCGTTGATTCCGAACCACCATGATTCTCAGAAAACTCTTCGGCTTCGTCGCGACCGCCGTCATCCTTCTCGTCGCGATCCTGATCGGGCGCTCGCTGTGGGTGCACTACATGGACGATCCGTGGACGCGCGACGGGCGCGTCCGTGCCGAGATCGTCAACGTCGCGCCGGACGTGTCGGGCGCGATCGTCGACCTGCCCGTGCATGACAACCAGCTCGTGAAAAAAGGCGACCTGATCATGCAGATCGACCCGTCGCACTACCAGATCGCGGTCGAGCAGGCGCAGGCGGCGGTTGCCGCCCGCCGCGCGGAACTGCAGATGCGCCGCGACGACGCGGCCCGCCGCGCGGACCTCGATGCCCTCGTCGTGTCGAAGGAAAACCGCGAGAACGCGGCGCACAGCGCATCGAGCGCGGATGCGCAGTACCAGCAGGCCATCGCCGCGCTCGACGCCGCGAAGCTCAATCTCGAACGCACGCGCGTGGTCGCGCCGGTCGACGGCTACATCACGAACCTGCAGACGTTCAAGGGCAACTACGCGGTGGCCGGCCAGGCGAAGCTCGCGATCGTCGACAGCCATTCGTTCTGGGTCTACGGCTACTTCGAGGAAACCAAGCTGCCGCGCGTGAAGGTCGGCGCACCGGCCGAAATGCGGCTGATGAGCGGCGGCGTGATGAAGGGCCACGTCGAGAGCATCTCGCGCGGCATCTACGATCGCGACAACCCGCAAAGCCGCGACCTCGTCGCCGACGTGAACCCGACCTTCAACTGGGTGCGCCTCGCGCAGCGCGTGCCGGTGCGCATCAAGATCGACGAAGTGCCGGCCGACGTGGTGCTGTCGGCGGGCACGACCTGCACGGTCATCATCGATCCGGACAAGCAGAAGAAGTCGTAATGGCGTTTCGCGCCGGGCGGCGCCCCGCCCGGCCGCATCATTCCCAGAAGAACCGGTAAGGCAGGAACGGCGACGGGCCGAGCCCGTATTCGCCGAGCATGTTGCGCAATCGCATCGCGAAGCCGATTGCGCCGATCACGGCCAGCGAGACGATCACGTGGCCGCGCCGCACGCCCGGCATGCGCTGCAGCGGCACGAACTGGCAGCCCATCGCAAACAGCACGAGCCACTGGAAACGCAGCCCCGCGTAGCTCATGCGCGCGAGCGCGAAGCTCGCGATCTCGCAGACGAACAGGAACACGAGCGTGCGCGGCATGCGCGCGAGCAGCATCCAGCCGGCCGCGAGCGTCAGCAACGCCAGCACGAGCGGCGCGCTGCCCGACATCTGCGCGGGCGGCGTGAACGCCGCGTAGAGACCGACCTTCGCGAGCAGCGCGTCGTGATGCATCGCGAACAGCACGCCGCCGATCGCAACGGCCAGCCCCGCATAGCGCAGCAGGCGCAGTCGCCCGACCTGCAGCAGCACGACCAGCAGCGCCGCCGACACATGCATGCCGGCCGCCGCCACCGCGAACGCGATCGATTCGCCGCGCCGCCGGCGCGACCACGCGTCCGACGCGAGCTTCGCCGCGCAGAACGCGACCCCATAGCGCAGGCCGCTCATCGCCATGTCGTAGAAGAACAGCGGAAAGATCAGCGTGGCGAATACGCAAGCGTCCTCGGTACTGCGACCGAACGCGGCGACGCACGCGATCACGATCAGCAGCGACAGGATCGCCGTCGCGACGCGCGGATCGTGACCGAGCCATTCGAGTGCGCGCATGAGCCAGACGAAGCCCGGTTCGAGCGTGCGCGGCACGACCTTCAGGTTGCCGCTCCAGATGCCGGCGATGATGTCCTGGTAGATCGCGGTGTCGGTACCGGTGCGGCCGCGCAGCACGGCAAACGTGGCGGCCGGTGCAATGCCGGCCGCAAGCCACCGCCACGCGGCGACGCGCGCGCGCATGCCGATCGCGGCGGACGCGAGCATGCCCAGATACCCGATGAAGTAAATCGTCGTTGTCATTGTTATGACCCGCTCGACGTGCCGGTGCGCACGCGCGGCGAGTTCTGGCCCCCAATCGTATGAAGGCGAATTGTAAGGGATTGCGTGCGGACCGGCAGCCGGGTTTGTCACCAATCGACAACAACCCGACAGCCTGCACGGGTCGCAGCCGGCCCGGCCGCGACGGGGTGAAACTCAGGCCGCGACGTGAAAGCGCCCGACCAGCGACTTGAGCGCCTGCGCCTGCTCGTCGAGCGCGTTCGCGGCGGCGGCAGCCTGCTCGACGAGTGCCGCGTTCTGCTGCGTGCCGGCGTCCATCTGCGTGACCGCGCGGCCGATCTCTTCGATCCCGGCGCGCTGCTCGTCCGACGCCGCGGAAATCTCGCCGATGATGTCGGTCACGCGCTTGACCGCGCGCACCACGTCGCCCATCGTGCGGCCCGCATCGTGCGCGAGCGTCGCGCCGTTCGCGACGCGCTCGACCGACGCGCCGATCAGCGAGCGGATCTCCTTCGCCGCGGTGGCCGCGCGCTGCGCGAGCAGCCGCACCTCGCCCGCGACCACCGAAAACCCGCGCCCCTGTTCGCCCGCCCGCGCCGCCTCGACCGCCGCGTTCAACGCGAGAATGTTGGTCTGGAACGCGATCCCTTCGATCGTACCGATGATGTCGCGAATGTTCTTCGCGCTGTCGTCGATCTCGCTCATCGTCGCGACCACGCGCCCGACGACTGCGCCGCCCGCCTCCGCGACGGCCGACGCATTGGCCGCGAGCGCACTCGCCTGCCGCGCGTTCTCGGCGTTCTGACGCACGGTCGACGTGAGCGCCTCCATGCTGGCCGCGGTGCGCTCGAGCGCGACGGCCTGCTGCTCGGTGCGTCGCGACAGGTCGAGGTTGCCGGTCGAAATCTCGCCGGACGCCGCCGCGATCGCCTCGGCGCTGACGGCGATCTCGCGCACGGTCGCGGCCAGCCCGGTCTGCATGTCGGCCAGCGCGCGCACCATGCTGTCGCGGTCGCGCCGGCCGAGCGCGATCGATCGCGTGAGGTCGCCGCGCGCGATGTCGGCGGCAATCGCCTTCGCGTACGCGGGCTCGCCGCCGAGCTGCGACGCGAGGCGGCGCACGACCCGTTCGGCGATCGCGATCGCGAGCACGATCAGCGCGGCCGTCATCGCCGCGATCATCGCGAACGACGACGAGAAGATCGTCGCGGACGCATCGAGCGTCGCCTTCGACTTCGCGCCGCGCGTCTTCACGAGCTCGGCGACGAGCTTTTCGAGCTTGCCGGTTTCGACCAGCAGCGACACGTCCTGCGTGCCGACCTGCCAGTTCATCTGCGACAGGTCGAGCGGCTGCGCCTGCACGAGCGCGACGAAATCGCGCAGATGGCCGCTCCACGTGCCGACCGCCGTCGAGAATGCGCGCAAGCGCGCGGAATCGCCCGCGTCGGCCGGATCCGCATAACGCTGCAGCGTGCCGAGCGCGCTGCCGATCGACGTCAGCCCCGCGCCGACTTCGGCGCCCAGTTCGTCGCGCTCGCGCGCGGTCGTCGCGGTCAGCAGCATCTTCTGTGCACGGCTCGCGCGCAGCATCTCGGCGCGCACCTCCTCCGCCGCACGGCTCGCGACATGCCCCTGCTCGTAGACCGACGCGATCGATGCGTTCAGCCGGCTGATCTGCCACAGCGAAAACACGCCGATCGCGAGCGTGCCGGCCAGCAGGATCGCGAACGCGGCGCGCAACGTCGCCTTGACGGTCCACGGCCGGCGTTCACGCCGCGCCGCGCGCGCACGTCGTGTGGCGGGCTTCGCGGTTGCGTCGGCTGCGACGCCGGCCGCACCTGGCTGTGGCTGCAATGATGCTGCTTTCATCGATATATCCCCGTATTGATCACGCCGCCGGAAAGGTTGGTTCCGGCGGCCGGCGACCCGGCGGCCGGCGGTCCGGCGACGGCCCGCCATGCCACGCATCCTGCGCCGGTCCGGCTCGTGGCCGATCCCGGCGCGGCGCGCCCGTGTTGTCGTTGTGTCGTTCTACGGCCGCCGTCGGTGTTCCTTGAGTCCGGGCAAACACCCATTCGCCCGTGATGACGCCTCGCGGCCGGCCGACAGGACGCGCCGCCGGCGTTATACCCTGACAAAAAAGGGAACGATGGCCGATCCGCCATGCTTCTGCCCGCGAGCAATGTCCGAATTGCGATAAAAGTTGGCCTGACATTCACGATGCGCCACATTACACTTCTTTGACGCAACAACGATTCAAACGCGCCGATCCCCATCAGAGCGCGTCCCGCCACCTCAACTCGCTCAGCTCACATGGAAACCAGCCTCGATACGGGCACCGCCGGCGCTGCCGCCGCGGCCCAGCCGTCTGCTCCACCCGCCCCGCGCACCGTTTATCCGGTGCTCGGCGCGATCAGCTTCTCGCACATGCTCAACGACATGATCCAGTCGTTGATCCTCGCGATCTATCCGATGCTCAAGAGCCAGTTCGCGCTGTCGTTCGCGCAGATCGGCCTGATCACGCTGACCTACCAGATCACCGCGTCGCTGCTGCAGCCGCTCATCGGCCTCTATACCGACAAGCGCCCGAAGCCGTATTCGCTGCCGGTCGGGATGGGCTTCACGCTCGCGGGGCTGCTGCTGATGTCGGCCGCGCAGAACTTCCCGACGCTGCTGGTGGCGGCAGCGCTCGTCGGCTGCGGCTCGTCGGTGTTCCATCCGGAGTCGTCGCGGGTCGCGCGGATGGCGTCGGGCGGCCAGCACGGGCTCGCGCAGTCGCTGTTCCAGGTCGGCGGCAACGCCGGCTCCGCGCTCGGGCCGCTGCTCGCCGCGCTGGTGATCATTCCGCACGGCCAGCACAGCATCGCGTGGTTCTCGGCGGCGGCGCTGGTCGCGATGGTCGTGCTCACGCAGATCGGCCACTGGTACAAGAAGCACCCGTCGATGAAGAAGAAGGCCGCGCCGGCCGGCCATCCGACGCTGTCGCAGGGCCGCGTGCTCGCCGCGATCGGCGTGCTGGTGCTGCTGGTGTTCTCGAAGTACTTCTACCTCGCGAGCATCAACAGCTATTTCACGTTCTATCTGATCGACAAGTTCCACCTGTCGGTGCAGGCCGCGCAGATCCACCTGTTCGTGTTTCTCGCGGCCGTGGCGGCCGGCACGCTGATCGGCGGCCCGGTCGGCGACCGGATCGGCCGCAAGTACGTGATCTGGGTGTCGATCCTCGGCGTCGCGCCGTTCACGATGCTGCTGCCGTATGCGAACCTGTTCTGGACGAGCGTGCTCTCCGTGATCATCGGCGTCGTGCTGGCGTCGGCGTTCGCCGCGATCCTCGTCTATGCGACGGAGCTGATGCCCGGCAAGGTCGGGATGGTCGCGGGCCTGTTCTTCGGCTTCGCGTTCGGACTGGGCGGCGTCGGTGCGGCCGTGCTCGGCCAGCTCGCGGACGCGACGAGCATCACGTTCGTCTACAAGGTGTGCTCGTTCCTGCCGCTGATCGGCGTGCTGACGGTGCTCCTGCCGAACCTCGAAAGCAGCCGGCGCAAGCAGGCGTGACGACGCGGCCGCGGCGTGCGCGCCGCGGCCGGTCGATCGTCTCGAAGGGAAAGTACGACGGCGGCTTCAGGCCGCCGTCGTCGCATGCAGCGTCAGGAACCGCTTGAGGATGCCGGACGAATAGCGGCTCGCGATCGCCGACAGGAAGTGCGAGAACGACTGCGTCGCGTGATCGTCGGCCGTATCGGAAATCGCGCGCACCAGCGCGAACGGCACGTCGTGCTCGGCGCACACCTGTGCGATCGCCGCGCCTTCCATCTCGACCGCGAGCGCGTCCGGCAGCGCGTCGCGCAGCGTGACGACCTCGTGCTCGCTCGACACGAAGCGGTCGCCGCTGATGATCAGCCCGCCGTGCAGCGTCGCGCCGGCCAGACCGAAACGCTCGGCGAACTGCGCGCCCTCTTCCGCGACGAACAGCGTGCACGCGGCCTTCAGGCGAGCCGTGAGTGCCGCGTCGGTCGCGAACCGCGTGATGCCGAGCAGCGGCACTTCGTAGCGCGGAAACAGCGGCGACGCGTCGAGATCGTGCTGCAGCAGCGTATCGGCCACGACGACGTCGCCGACGCGCACCGTGCGCGACACGCCGCCGGCCACGCCGGTGAACACGACGCCCGACACGCCGAATACGTGGATCAGCGCGCTGACCGTCGCGGCGGCCGCGACCTTGCCGACCCGTGCGAGCGTGACGATGCAGGCCGCGCCGTGCACGGTGCCGACGTGGTAATCGCGGCGGCCGAGCGTGACCGTCCGCATCGCGCCCTCGGCGCGCATCGCGGCGATCAGGTCGCCGAGTTCCTCGGGCAGCGCGGCCAGAATGCCGAGCGGGCGCGTCGCAACCGTTTCAACCCTGTCGAGGCCCGTCATTCCACCGCCTGCAGTTTCGCGACCGCGAGCGCGAGCCACTTCTCGCCGTGCCGCTTGAACTTCACCTGCGCCTTCGCATCGGTGCCGTTGCCTTCGAGCGCGGTGACGGTGCCTTCGCCGAACTTGGTATGGAACACCTGCTGGCCAACCCGGAAACCGGTGTCGGCCGCACGCTGCTTGTTCGCGAACGCCGGCAGCGGCGCGGACACCGCCGCGTCGACGATCTGCTCGCGATTGCCGCCGCCCGGCCGCGAGAACCAGTCGCGCCCCCAGCCGGCGTTGTCCGAGCGGCCGCCCCAGCGCGAGCCGGCCTCGACCTTCGGCGTCAGCCACTTCAGCACGTGCTCCGGCAATTCGTCGAAGAAGCGCGAGCGCACGTTGTAGCGCGTCTGGCCGTGCAGCATCCGGCTCTGCGCGAACGACAGGTAGAGCCGCTCCTTCGCGCGCGTGATCGCGACGTACATCAGCCGGCGCTCTTCCTCGAGGCCGTCCGATTCGAGCACGCTGTTCTCGTGCGGGAACAAGCCCTCTTCCAGACCGGTGATGAACACGGCCGAGAATTCGAGACCCTTCGCCGCGTGCACCGTCATCAACTGCACGGCGTCCTGGCCGGCCTGCGCCTGGTTGTCGCCCGCTTCCAGCGATGCGTGCGACAGGAAGCCCGCGAGCGGCGTCATCGTATCGGGGTTCTGCGCGGGGTCGCCGAGCGGCGCCGCATCGAGCACGTCGACCGTCGGATCGTTCGCGTCGACGCCCAGCTCCGGCGCCGCAATCGCGCCCGCGTGCAGCGGAATCGAGCGGGCCGGCGCGTCGAGCCCGTAACCTTGCTCGCTGACGAACGCGGTGGCCGCGTTCACGAGTTCCTGCAAGTTCTCGAGACGGTCCTGGCCTTCGCGCTCGCCCTGGTAGAAATCGGCGAGGCCGCTCGCGCGCACCACGTATTCGACCGTCTCGGGCAGGCTCATCTGCTGCGTCTCGGCGCGCATCTTCGCGATCAGCGTCGCGAACGCGCCGAGGCTCGAGCCGGCCTTGCCCGTCACGTACGGAATCGCGGCGGCCATCGCGCAGTCGTACAGCCGCGCGGCATCCGCGAGCTGCTCGATCGAGCGCGCGCCGATCCCGCGCGTCGGGAAGTTCACGACGCGCACGAACGCGGTGTCGTCGTTCGGGTTGTCGATCAGGCGCAGGTACGCGAGCGCATGCTTCACTTCCTGGCGCTCGAAGAAGCGCAGGCCGCCGTACACGCGGTACGGAATGCCCGACGTCATCAGCGTGTGCTCGATCGCGCGCGACTGCGCGTTGCTGCGATACAGGACGGCGACTTCGCTGCGCGACATCCCGGTGTTGATCAGCGAGCGGATCTCCTCGACGATCCAGCCGGCTTCCTGCGAATCGGTGCTCGCCTCGTATACGCGCACGGGCTCGCCGTGGCCCGCGTCGGTGCGCAGGTTCTTGCCGAGGCGGTGCGCGTTGTTCGAGATCAGCTGGTTCGCCGCGTCGAGGATGTTGCCGTGCGACCGGTAGTTCTGCTCGAGCTTGATCAGGTTGCGCACGCGGAATTCGTCTTCGAAGTCGCGCATGTTGCCGACGTTCGCCCCGCGGAACGCGTAGATCGACTGGTCGTCGTCGCCGACCGCGAAAATCGCGTTCTGGCCGCCCGCGAGCATCTTGAGCCACGCGTACTGCAGCTTGTTGGTGTCCTGGAACTCGTCGACGAGGATGTGCTTGAAGCGCGCCTGGTAGTGCGCGCGCAGCGGCGCGTTGTACGCGAGCAGCTCGTAGCAGCGCAGCAGCAGCTCGGGGAAGTCGACGACGCCCTCGCGCTGGCACTGCTGGTCGTACGCCTGGTACAGCTCGACGAACTTGCGGTTGAAGTTGTCGGACGCGTCGACCTTGTCGGGACGCAGCCCCTGCTCCTTCGCGTTGTTGATGAAGTACTGGACGTTCTTCGGCGGATACTTCTCGTCGTCGACGTTCGCCGCCTTCATCAGCCGCTTGATCGCGGACAACTGATCGGCCGTGTCGAGGATCTGGAAGGTTTGCGGCAGGCCGGCGTCGCGGTAGTGCGCGCGCAGCATCCGGTTGCACAGCCCGTGGAACGTGCCGATCCACATCCCGCGCGTGTCGATCGGCATCATCGCCGACAGGCGCGCCATCATCTCGCGCGCGGCCTTGTTCGTGAAGGTGACGGCGAGCACGGTGGGCGGCGACGCATAGCCCTGCTGGATCAGCCACGCGATGCGCGTGATCAGCACGCGGGTCTTGCCGCTGCCCGCCCCCGCAAGGATCAGCGCCGGTTCGTTCGGCAACGTGACGGCGGCGTATTGTTCAGGGTTCAGATTGGCGAGCAGATCGGGCATGGAGCGGCGGCGGGCGGGCGAGAAAAAATGCGGATCCGCCATTATAAGTCGGCCGCGCGCTGTCGTTTCCGATCCGTTCGGCCGGCGCCGCGACCGTGCGCCCGCCGCGCTCGGACCGCATCGCGGCGGGCCCGCACGGGCCGGGCGATGGCTGGTCGATGTGCATCCATTTATAATTGTCGGATTCGGCATCCAATTCACGCATTTTTCGGCAGATTCCCAACCATGAGCGACAGCACGCTTGCGAAGAGTTTCGAACCCCACACCATCGAGTCCCAATGGGGGCCGGAGTGGGAAAAACGCGGCCATGCCGCCCCGGCATTCGATCCGGCGCGCCCCGATTTCGCGATCCAGCTGCCGCCGCCGAACGTCACCGGCACGCTGCACATGGGCCACGCGTTCAACCAGACGATCATGGACGGCCTCGCCCGCTACCACCGGATGCTCGGCGAGAACACGCTGTGGGTGCCCGGCACCGACCACGCGGGGATCGCGACGCAGATCGTCGTCGAGCGCCAGCTCGATGCGCAGGGCGTGTCGCGCCACGACCTCGGCCGCGAGAAGTTCGTCGAACGCGTGTGGGAGTGGAAGCAGAAGTCCGGCTCGACGATCACCGGCCAGGTGCGCCGTCTCGGCGCGTCGACCGACTGGTCGCGCGAATATTTCACGATGGACGACAAGATGTCGGCCGCCGTGCGCGACGTGTTCGTCACGCTCCATGAACAGGGGCTGATCTACCGCGGCAAGCGCCTCGTGAACTGGGATCCGGTGCTGCTCACCGCGGTGTCGGACCTCGAAGTGGTGAGCGAAGAGGAAAACGGCCACCTGTGGCACATCCGCTACCCGCTCGTCGACGGTTCGGGCTCGCTGACGGTCGCGACCACCCGCCCGGAGACGATGCTCGGCGACGTCGCGCTGATGGTCCACCCGGAAGACGAGCGCTACGCGCACCTGATCGGCAAGCTCGTCACGCTGCCGCTGACGGGCCGCGAGATCCCGGTGATCGCCGACGACTACGTCGACCGCGAGTTCGGCACGGGCGTCGTGAAGGTCACGCCCGCGCACGACTTCAACGACTACCAGGTCGGCCTGCGCCACAAACTCGCGCCGATCGAGATCCTGACGCTCGACGCGAAGATCAACGACAACGGCCCCGAGCAGTATCGCGGCCTCGACCGCTTCGACGCGCGCCGTGCGATCGTCGCCGACCTCGATGCGCAGGGCTTCCTCGACTCCGTGAAGCCGCACAAGCTGATGGTGCCGCGCGGCGACCGCACGGGCGTCGTGATCGAGCCGCTCCTGACCGACCAGTGGTTCGTCGCGATGACGAAGCCGGCGCCGGAAGGCACGTTCCATCCGGGCAAGTCGATCACCGAGGTATCGCTCGACGTCGTGCGCGACGGCCAGATCAAGTTCGTGCCGGAGAACTGGACGACCACCTACTACCAGTGGCTCGAGAACATCCAGGACTGGTGCATCTCGCGCCAGCTGTGGTGGGGCCACCAGATTCCCGCGTGGTACGGCGAGAACGGCGAGGTGTTCGTCGCGCGCAGCGAAGAAGACGCTCGTGCGAAGGCCGACGCGCAAGGCTACACGGGCGCGCTCAAGCGTGACGAAGACGTGCTCGACACGTGGTTCTCGTCGGCGCTCGTGCCGTTCTCGTCGCTCGGCTGGCCGAACGAAACGCCCGAACTGAAGCACTTCCTGCCGTCGTCGGTGCTCGTCACCGGCTTCGACATCATCTTCTTCTGGGTCGCCCGGATGGTGATGATGACGACGCACTTCACGGGCAAGGTGCCGTTCCACACCGTGTACATGCACGGCCTCGTGCGCGATGCCGAAGGCCAGAAGATGTCGAAGAGCAAGGGCAACACGCTCGATCCGATCGACATCGTCGACGGCGTCGACCTCGAGACGCTGGTCGCGAAGCGCACCACCGGCCTGATGAACCCGAAGCAGGCGGCCACCATCGAGAAGAAGACGCGCAAGGAATTCCCGGACGGCATTCCCGCGTTCGGCGCCGACGCGCTGCGCTTCACGATGGCGTCGATGGCGACGCTCGGCCGCAACGTGAACTTCGACCTCGCGCGCTGCGAAGGCTATCGCAACTTCTGCAACAAGCTGTGGAACGCGACGCGCTTCGTGCTGATGAACTGCGAAGGCCACGACTGCGGCAGCGACAAGCCGGAAGTGTGCGGCGCGGGCGACTGCGGCCCGGGCGGCTACCTCGACTTCTCGGCGGCCGATCGCTGGATCGTGTCGCTGCTGCAGCGCACGGAAGCCGACGTCGCGAAGGGTTTCGCCGATTACCGCTTCGACAACATCGCGACCAGCATCTACAAGTTCGTGTGGGACGAGTACTGCGACTGGTACCTCGAACTCGCGAAGGTGCAGATCCAGAACGGCACGCCGGAACAGCAGCGCGCCACGCGCCGCACGCTGCTGCGCGTGCTGGAAACGGTGCTGCGCCTCGCGCACCCGATCATCCCGTTCATCACCGAAGCGCTCTGGCAGAAGGTCGCGCCGCTCGCCGGCCGTTATCCGCAAGGCAAGGCAGAAGGCGAAGCGTCGCTGATGACGCAGGCGTATCCGGTCGCGAACCTGCAGAAGATCGACGAGGCGTCCGAGCAGTGGGCGGCCGACCTGAAGGCGATCGTCGACGCATGCCGCAACCTGCGCGGCGAGATGAACCTGTCGCCGGCGACCAAGGTGCCGCTGCTCGCGGCCGGCGATGGCGAACGCCTGCGCTCGTTCGCGCCGTACGTCCAGGCCCTCGCCCGCCTGTCGGAAGTGCAGATCCTCGCGGACGAAGCGACGCTCGACAAGGAAGCGCATGGCGCACCGATCGCGATCGTCGGCCCGAACAAGCTGGTGCTGAAGGTCGAAATCGACGTCGCGGCCGAACGCGAGCGCCTGTCGAAGGAAATCGCGCGTCTGACGGGCGAGATCGCGAAGTGCAATGCGAAGCTCGGCAACGAGGCTTTCGTCGCGAAAGCGCCGCCGGCCGTGGTCGAACAGGAGCAAAAGCGCGTCGCCGATTTCCAGAGCACGCTGGACAAGCTGCGCGCGCAGCTCGATCGGTTGCCTGCGTAACAAACGGTAAGGTCATTTGCGTTCACTATAATGGGGACGTGAACATGGACTGTCTGACAAGCCGATTACAGGAATAAAGGTTCGATCATGTTGAAAGTCACCAAGGCGGTATTCCCCGTTGCCGGCCTCGGCACGCGGTTCCTGCCGGCAACGAAGGCGAGCCCGAAGGAAATGCTGCCGGTCGTCGATAAGCCGCTGATCCAGTACGCGGTCGAGGAAGCGATCGCCGCGGGCATCACCGAGATGATCTTCGTGACCGGGCGCAGCAAGCGCGCGATCGAGGATCACTTCGACAAGTCGTACGAGGTCGAGGCTGAACTCGAGGCACGCGGCAAGGAGAAGCTGCTCGAGCTCGTGCGCAGCATCAAGCCGAGCCACGTCGACTGCTTCTACGTCCGTCAGCCCGAAGCGCTGGGCCTCGGCCATGCGGTGCTGTGCGCGGAAAAGCTCGTGGCCGACAACCCGTTCGCGGTGATCCTCGCCGACGACCTGCTCGACGGCAATCCGCCCGTGATGAAGCAGATGGTCGACGTGTTCGACCACTATCACAGCTCGGTGATCGGCGTGGAAGAGATCCCGCCGTCGGAAACGAAGTCGTACGGGATCGTCGACGGCAAGGAGTGGGAAGAGTCGATCGTCAAGATGTCGGCGATCATCGAAAAGCCCGCGCCGGAAGTCGCGCCGTCGAATCTCGGCGTGGTCGGCCGCTACGTGCTCAAGCCGCGGATCTTCGAGCACCTGCGCGCGCTGAAACCGGGCGCGGGCGGCGAGTTGCAGCTCACCGACGCGATCCAGGCGCTGCTCGCCGACGAGCAGGTGCTGGCCTACAAGTATCAGGGCACGCGCTACGACTGCGGCAGCAAGCTGGGCTACCTGAAGGCGACGGTCGAATTCGCGCTGCGCCACCCGGAAGTCGGCACCGAGTTCGACGCGTACCTGCGCACGCGCGGCAACGGGCAACCGGCCGCCTGAACGCGGCACGGGCCGGCCTCGCCTGCGCGGCGGGCCTGCCCTCGTTCCTGTTACGGCCGCCGCGTCAGTGCGCGGCGGCCGGCTTCACCGAGACGACGCCCGGCATTGCGCCCGCGTCGTCTTTTTTCGTCTTGACCAGCCAGCCGTTGCCCGGCTCGAACGGCACCTTCGCGAGCGCGCTCGTCACGAGCGCCGGCGCGGCCTCCTGCGTGCCCGGTTCGCGGTCGCGCAGCGACGCCGACACGCGATAGACGTCGGCCCCCGACTTCGCATCGACGAAACGCAGCGTCAGCACGTGGCGATACACCTTGCCCACGAACGGCAGCGCGAACGGCGCCGGCCCGTCGACAGTCACGCACGCACTGCTCGCGGCGCCGCAGCGCTCGGCGGTGGCCGCGACCGACGCCGGCTGCGTGGCGTAGGCGATCGACAGCCGGTAGCGCGCGTCCTTCGTCGACTGCGCGTCGAAGCCGCGGCGCGCGAGCTCATCGCGCACGAGCGTCTCGATCCGCCCGTATTCGGGATCGCCGGCCTGAGCGGCCGTGCGGACGAAATCGTAACCGTGCGCACCGGATGCGAACGCGTTCGGCTGCCCAAGCGCGCTCACGCCGGTCGTGACGCCAGCGCAACCCGTCAACAGCGACGCCGCCAGCGCGGTCGCTGCCCATTCCTTTCTCATGACTTTCCCCAAATGCTGCCGTCGTGCCCGGCCCTGTCAGGCGGACGGCTCGTCGATCGCGGGCAGCGACACCGTCACCGCGGTGCCCACCCCCACTTCGCTGTCGACCGTCACGCTGCCGCCGTGGCGCGTCACGACCGTCTTCACGAACGCCATGCCGAGCCCGGAACCCGAAATCTCGGGCCGCTCGCCGGCATGGAACCGCTTGAAACGCTCGAACAGATGCCGCTGATCTTCCGGCGCAATGCCGTACCCCTGATCGCGAATCGTACAGAACATCCGCTTCGATGCGTGCTCAACCGTCAGCGTACACGTGATCACCGTGTCGGACGGACTGTATTTGACCGCATTGTTCAACACGTTGACGAACGCGCGCGTGATCAGCGAGCGGTCCGCGCGCATCCAGCACATGTCGGTGCCGACGTCGGTATCGATGCGGATGCGCTTGGCCTGCGCCTGCGGCCAGACCTCGTCGCTCGCGTCGATCAGCACGTCCACGAGGCTCGTCGCTTCGAGCTGGTACACCTGCGACTCCGCGCGCGCCAGCTGCACGAACTCGTCGGCAAGCGACAGCGCGCGATGCGCATAGCGCTCGATCCGCGCGAGCAGCTCGCGCATCGTGTCCGATTCGACGCGGTCGCGCTCGATCTCGACCAGCGCGAGGATCGACGACTGCGGCGAGCGCATGTCGTGCGACAGCAGATGCAGCGCCTCCTCGCGCTGACGCTCGGCCGCGTGCAGTTCCGTCACGTCGACGAGGCCGGCGATCCAGCCCGTCACGCGGCCCTGCGCGTTCGTACACGCGGCGTAGCGTAACAGATGGTCGAGTCCGTCGCGATCGCGCACCTCGATGCCGCGCGCCATCGCGTCGTGTTCGGCCTCGAGCGTCGGGTCGAGCGCCGCCGGCCAGTGCTCGCGGATCGCGACATCGTGCTCGGGGTTGCCGTCGACGGTCTTCATGAAGATCAGCTCGCCGAGCGCCGCGCGCAGCGGCCGCCCTTCCGGCAACGGCAGCGAGAGCCGCGACCCGTAGCGCTTCGCCGCGTGGTTCGCGATCAGCACGGTACCGGCCAGATCGGTGACGAAGATCGGCTCGGGCATGCTGTCGAGGCTGTCCCACACGAAGCGCTTCATGTCCTGCACGCGCTGCGCGGCCTGCGCCATCAGCGCCATCTGGCGTTCGAGCACGTCGCCGCCGACGCTGCGCGTGCGCGGCGCCTCGGGCAGCAGGTGCGGCTCGTCGGCGAGCCGCTGCAGTTCGCGGCGCAGGTACGACATCGTCATTTCGAGGCGCCGCCAGTTCCAGATCGGGTACACGGCGATCAGCCCGAAGATCGCGGGCGCGGGCGACAGCCACACGCGCGCCTCGAACAGCAACGCCATGCTCGCGACCACGGCCAGCACGGCCAGGCTGAGCGTCAGCAGCAGCGCGCGCCAGGGCGACAGCATCAGGAAACCGCCCAGCAGCACGGCGAGCGGCAACAGCGACGCGGCAAAGATCCCCGCGCGCGACGCGGGCGAGATCGCGCTGCCGGTCGTCAGCATGTCGAGCACGTTGGCATGGATGTACACGCCGGCGAGCGGGCCGAAATCGCCGGACACCGGCGTCGCGAAGCGGTCGTAGAGCCCGGACGCCGTCACGCCGACGACGACGATCTTGCCGCGCAGCGCGTCGGGTTTCACGCGCCCTTCGAGCACGTCGTCGAACGACAGCGTCGGATACGCCGGCGTATTGCGGCTGAACGGGATCAGGTAACGGCCTTCGCCCGCCGCATCGCGCGACAGGTCGTGCGCGCTCGGGCCCGGCGCGCCGCCAGCCGGATGCAGCCGGCCGGCCTGGATCGCGCGGTACACGGGCACCATCAGTTGCGGCCAGCGCGCGCGGCCGTCGCTTTCGAACAGCGCGACGCTGCGCACGATGCCGTCGGGATCGACTTCGAGATTGATGTGGCCGAGCCCCATCGCACGCGCCGCGAGCTCCGCCACCGGCGGATCGACCGTGCGCGTGCCGTCGGCCTGCTCGGGGCTCAGCAGCACGGGCAGGAAGGTCGGCACGCGGGACATCGCGTCCGCGAACGTGCGGTCTTCGGCCGACGGCTCGGTAAACAGCACGTCGTAGACGACGGCCGCGGGCTGCGCGCGCGCCAGCGTATCGAGCAGCCGCGCATGAATGCTGCGCGGCCACGGCCAGCGGCCGAGCGCCGACACGCTCTGGTTGTCGATATCGACCACGACGACGTCGGGCGACAGCGGCAGGCTGCGCAGCATCAGCAGCCGGTCGTAGATCAGCCCGTCGACGCTCGACGACATCCGGTCGAGCGCGCACCCGAGAATCACCGCGACGCCGAGGCAGCCGATCGCGATCCACTCGATCAGAAAGCGGCGGCCGAGGCGCCGCCGCGGAGAAACGGAGTCGGGTTTCATGCGTCGCGGATCAGCGCGACAACGTGAACGCGCCGACCGGACTCGTCTTCTGATAGAACTTGCCGCCCTCGAACTCCTCGACCGTCACCGCCCAGTAGTAGTCGCCGGGCGGCAGGTGCGCGATCGTGATCGTGCGTGCCTGCAAGCCGACCTGGTCGACGACCGGCGCGCTCAGGTCCTTCGCGCGCGACAGCACGAACCGGTAGCGCGCATCCTTGCCCGAACCGTTCGGCGACCAGCGGAATTCGTAGCCGGCGGCGCCGGGCGACGCGCTCGCGTCGAGCCCCATCTGGCGCCGTTCGAACGCGTAGGTGCGCGGCACGCCTTCGAGGCCGTTGGCGTCGATCGCGGCGACCCGCACGAAATACGTGCCGTTCGGCACGTCGCGGAACACCGCGCGCGGCGAATCGGTGCGCGTTTCGCGGAACAAGTCGAGCATCCCCGCGTCGTGCGCGAGCTGCAGCCGATACGCGTGCGCATCGGCCTGCGGCTCGATCTCGAACGATACGTCGGGCTCGTCCTGCACCTTGTCGGGATGCGCGAGCGCCGGCGCCGGCAGCAGCTGGACCGGCGCGCCGACCGCACCGGACGCCGTCGCGACGCTGCCGAAGTTCGCATGCACGAGCGTCGGGTCCGGCTGCCGCTTGCCCGCGACGCCGACGGTGCCGTCGAGCACTTCGACGCGCGTCGACTCGTTGCCGGACGCGTCGTAGTTCACGCGGAACCGCGTGCCGCGCACGCCGGCCACGACCGACGGCGACCGGATCTGGAAGCGGTCGTCGCGTTTTTTCAAATGCGTGACTTCGCTGTCGACCGAGCCGCGCGTGAGCTCGAACTCGCGGTCGAGCGTGCCGGTCAGCACGGTGCGGCGCAGCGTCTTCAGGTCGAGCTGGCTGTCGGGCGGCAGGCTCATGTGGGTGCCGTCGGCCAGTTCGAGCGTCAGAAACCCGTTCGGGCCCGTGCGCACGCGGTCGCCTTCGGCGAGCGTTGCATCGTCGGCGAGCGGCGCGTAGGTGTCGCCGGACGCGCGTTCGGCCGTGCCCTGCACCGCGACGACACGCGCGGTCAGCTTTTCCTTGCGCAGCCGGGCCGCGGGCAGCTTCAGCGCGACGCCGGGCTGCAGGTGCTTCGGCGCGGGCACGCCGTTGATCCGCTGCAGCAGTTGCCAGTCGTCCGGACCCTGCAGGTAGCGCGCGGCGACGTCGTACAGCGTGTCGCCGGCATGCGTGCGGTAGACGACCATCTTGCCCGCGGCAGCCGGCGGCTGCGCGCCGGCGTGCTGTGCCGCGAACACAAACGCGACCGCGCAAGCCGCGCGCAGCGCCGCCGTGCGCACGGTGGCCGTGCGCTGCGTGATTCGCGTGGTCACTCCGGTTCCCCCTGGCCGACCCGTTCGAGCCGGTAGCCGTAGCCGTAGATCGGCGCGAGGCGATAGCCGTTCTCCGGGCGCAGGCCGAGCTTCGTGCGCAGCATCGAGATGTGCGTATCCATCGTGCGCGACGGGATGTCGGTCGCCTGCTTCCAGACGAGGTCGAGGATGTGCGCGCGCGACAGCGGCCGGTCGAGGTGCTGGAACAGCAGCAGCGCGAGCTCGAATTCCTTCTGCGTCAGGCTCACGGCCTTGTCGCCGACGTAGGCCTGCTTCAGGTTCACGTCGAAGCGGAACTGGTCGAATTCGCGCACCGTCGCCTCGGCGTTGACCGGATACGCACGGCGCAGCAACGAGCCGATGCGCGCGCGCAGGATCGGGCCCGACACGGGCTTGACCACGTAATCGTCGGCGCCGGCGTTCAGGATCTGCGTGATCCCCGCCTCGTCGTCACGGCTCGTCATGAAGATGATCGGCAGGCTGTGCTCGGTCTGGTTGGCACGCACCCACTTGAGCACTTCCTCGCCGGACATGTCCGGCACGTTCCAGTCGAGCACCAGCAGATCGAACGTCTCGCGCTGCAGACGCTTCTTCAGGGCCTTGCCTTCCTTGAACGCATAGCACGTATGGCCGACGGCCGTCAGCGTTTGACTGACGAAATCCGTCTGGGCCGGATCGTCATCCAGTACAGCAATTCTCATAGCACCCCGCAAATCGAAATCGATTCGTCCTGTAACAGCCCCGTGCACTCCACTCGCCGCGCGGCACGCGCGCGGCCTCCGACATCGGCCGGGAGCCGTCGTTTGCCGCCGCGCAACGGGCGCGATACGGCACCCCCGGCAAAATATCTCAAAAACGGGGCATGGACGAACCGGCGATTTCATCATAGTAGTATGAAATCCGCCAAGAAATTGCGCGCACTACGGCACTTCCTTCGAATAATCCTTCCGTTGCGCGGTCGCTCGCCTAGTCCGCACCGGCCATGCCGGCCACCGGCTCGGCCAGATCGCCGGCCGCCGCGCGCCGCCGCAACGCCGGCTGGCGCGGTGCCGGCTGCGTCAGCATGCGCGCCAACTGGGTACGCACGCGCTCCCACGCCGTCGCCGCATAGTCGGGCTGGCTGGCCGCCCATGCCTGCGCGAGATCGAACACCCGCTCGACCGTCGCATTGCAATACGTGAAGCCCGAGCCGTCATGCTGCGCGGCGTCGCGCAACCGCTCGTCGAGCGATTCGGCCAGCCACGGCATCTCGGCTGCCGCCGAATCGGCATACGCCTCCAGCGCGGCACGCGCGTGGCGATCCCGTTGCGGGTCGAGCTCGATCCGGCTCAACCCCGCCGCGCGTGCGGGCGCAATGCATTCCGCCGCGGACGGACTTCGAATGGTCCCTGGTCTGAAGGACATGTCCTCTCCCCGTTTGTACGACGGCAGCGTCAGGCATGGCCCCCGAGCCCGCCCCGTATGACGTACCGTGGCCGGCGCATCCGTCGAGTGCGGACGACCGGCCGGGTCAGTATACGCAGCAGGTTGCGCAACGAGGTTTAAGAATTGTCAGAGGCGGCCGGGGCTTCCGGGGTACGGCCGGGCATCGCGGCCGGCCGGGTGCCGCACGGGGCGCGTGATGCGAGCCGTCAGCGGCGGCGCATCAGGAATACGAAGGTCTTGTCCTGGGTCGTCACTTCGACGATCTCGTTGCCCGTCTGCTTCGCGAACGCGGCGAAATCGCGCTGCGAGCCGGGATCGGTCGCGAGCACCTTGAGGATCTGCCCGCTCTCCATATCGGCGAGCGCTTTCTTGGCGCGCAGGATCGGCAACGGGCAATTGAGCCCGCGCGCGTCCACTTCCTTGTGAATCTGCATCGGCTGTCGACCTTCGAATGACGCGCCACACGAGGCGCGGGAGGAAGCGGCGATTTTACCGCAGCGCGGGCACGCCTGCCCGCGCGGGCGGAAGGCAAACGAAAGACCGGCGTCAGCCGGTCTTCGTGCCGTGCGCGCCGTCGGCCGTCGGCAGGTACGACAGCTCGAGCCGGTACGCGAGCGCGACGAACAGGCTCTGCGCGAGGCCCATCGTCGCGGTCAGCGCACGGAATCCGAACGTCGCGCTCTCCTGCACCATCAGCGTCACCTCGGCCTCGCGCGCGAGCGGGCTCATCCGGCTGTCCGTGATCGCGATCAGGCGCGCGCCGCGCTGCACGGCCTGCTGCGCGACCTGCACGGTCTCTTCCGCATACGGCATGAACGAGATCACGATCATCACGTCGCCCTCGCGCACCGAGCGGATCTGCCCGAGATGCATGCTGCCGAGCGCGCTGAACAGCCCGATGCGCTTGTCGGTGTGCTGCAGCGCGTAGTCGAGATAGACGGCGATCGGAAAGGCGCGGCGCGAGCCTGCGATCCAGATCGCCTGCGTGTCGGCGAGCAGGTCGACGGCCTGCGCGAGCGCCTGCGGGTCGAGCGTCTGCCGCAACTGCTGCATCCCGGCAATGCTGCCCTTGATGAATTCGTCGGCGATCTGCTCGGGCTGCAGGCTCGACGAGCCCGATTCGATCACGTCGCGCAGCCGCAGGTTGTACGCGCGGCCCGGTGCGATCTGCTGCGCGAGCCCTTCGCGGAACAGCCGCTGCATTTCGGAGAAGCCGGAGAAGCCGAAATGCTTCGCAAACCGCACGACGGCCGACGGCTGGACGCCGCACGCCTCCGCGAGCGACTGGATGCCTTCCAGCCCCAGCTGGTCCCGATGCGTTTCCACGTGACGCGCAATCACCTTCAGGCGATTGCTGAGACCGTCGTACTCCTGCGTCAGATGCTGCAGGAATTGCTCGACGGTGGCGGGAGGTTTCTCGGATGAACTCATCGGATAGCGCGAAGTTGACGGCCCCGGTGCGCGCGCGATACTGACCGACGCGGCCCGGGACTCACCTGGAAACATGCATGAAGGGCGAATTTAATCACGTTTACGGCACGGCCCGTGCCGCACGCTCGCTCCCACGCGCTCGATCATCACCTGCCGACGCTCCACTGCAATGCCGGAAACAATTTTCCAACGGCCTTGCAACGCCGTAAAGATTAGGGCGTGTACCGAGGCCGGCGCCCGACGCGCTGCGACGCGCCGGCCTGCGGTGCTCAACGATAGTCGACCCACACGCCGCCCGCGTCGGCCGAGCGCACGCAGTGCTCGACCCAGCGCACGCCCTCGACGCCCGCATGGACGTCCGGATAGCGGATGTGCTTCAGCGCATCGGCGTCGCCGCGATCGGCCGCATCCATCGCGAGCGCGAAGCGTGCATAGAGGTTCGACCACGCTTCGAACAGCCCTTCCGGATGCCCGGCGCCGATGCGATCCTCGCGCAACGCATCCGGATGCAGATACCCCATCCCGCGATCGAGCACCTGCGCGGGCTGCCCCTGGATCTCGTAGCGCAACTGGTTCGGATGCTCGTCCCACCATTCGACGCTCGCCTTCGAGCCGATCACGCGCACCTTCTGCCCGTGCATCGAGCCCGCGTTCACCGCGCTCGACCAGACGTAGCCGATCGCGCCGGTGTCGTATTCCATGATCGTGAACGCGTTGTCCTCGAGCGGCGCGCGGCTTTTCACGAAGCTCTGCCGCGAACACATCAGCCGGCGGATCTTCAGCGCCGGCACCATCACTTCCGAGATGTACAGCGGATGCGTGCCGATGTCGCCGAGCACATAGCTCGGCCCCGCGAATTTCGGATCGACGCGCCAGCGCGCGGCCGCGCTCGCGGCCTCGACGCCTTCGCTGTGAAAGCCGTGCGCGAACTGCATCTGCACGATGCGGATCTCGCCGAGATCGCCGCGCGCGATCATCTCGCGCGCCTGCTCGATCATCTGGTGGCCGGAATAGCCGTACGCGACGCCGACGATCCGGTTCTTCTCGACCGACAGACGCTGCAGCGTTTCGGCCTCCTCGGTCGTGAAGCACAGCGGCTTCTCGCAGACCACGTGCAGCCCGGCGTTCAGCGCGGCGCGGCAGATCTCGAAGTGCGTGTTGTTCGGCGTCGCGATCGATACCGCGCGGATGCCGTCCGCGCGGCTCGCCTCGGCCTCGAACATCGTCCGGTAGTCGGCATAGCAGCGCGCGGCGTCGACGCCGAGCTTCACGCCGAACTGGCGGCCGCGTTCGGCATCGATGTCGAACGCGCCGGCGACCAGCCGGAAGCTGCCGTCGCGCAGCGCGGCCGACCGGTGGCTGTAGCCGATCTGGCTGCCGAGGCCACCGCCGACCATGCCCCAGGGAATCGAATGTCCCAGCAGAATCTGTCCGTCGATCATGATTGTTCGTGTTCCCGGTTCGTCTTCATGTGTTCAGGTATCCGTACTGTCCGTCGCTCGGGAAAAGCCGGCCGACGCGAGAAACGCGCGGCTCGCCGCCACGTCGCGCAGGCTCGTGCCGGCGTTGCGCGGATCGCGCGCCTGTTCGATCGTGATGTAGCCGGCATAGCCGATATCGTCGCGCGCGCGGCGGATCGACGGGTAGTCGAGCGCGCCGGTGCCGATCGGGCACATCACGCCGCGCGCGAGCGGGATATAGCCGTACGACCCGAGCTCGATGCCCGAGTAGCCGGCCTGCGCGGCTTCGGCGAGCACGTGCCGCCACGGCGGCAGGTGCGGGTTGTTCACGTCGTCGACGCCCCAGCAGCAGGGCGTGCAGCCAATCTTCATCGTCATGTCGGTCAGTCCGGCGGGAAGGTGGCACGCGGCCGCGGGCATGGCGACGCGGCCACGATTCAGCCGCGATAGAACGCGGGACGTTCGGCCATCGCGACCGGCTCGACCGCCCCGCTCTGCTGGGCGCGCACGCAGGCGTCGGCCGCGACCGCCGCCGCGTAGCCGTCCCACGCGGACGGACCGGTGAGCGCGCCCTGCCGCACGCCGTCGATGAACGCCTGCAGCTCGATGTCGTACGATGCGATGAAGCGCTCCTTCCAGTCGGTCATGATCTCGACCGATCGCCGCGCCGCATGCTTGAGGCCGACGGCCGGTGGATCGGGCAGCTTGGCGATGCCGTTCTCGCCGACCACCTCGCACTGGATGTCGTAGCCGTACTGGCAGTTGACGAAGATCTCCACGTCGATGCGCACGCCGCTCGCGGTTTCGAGCAGCACGATCTGCGGATCGGCGAGATGCGCGCTCGCGTGGCGCGTCTTCTTCGGGTAGACGACCTGCGCGCTCGCATAGTCCTCGCCGAGCAGCCAGCGCAGCACGTCGAGTTCGTGGATCAGCGTATCAGTGATCGCCATGTCGGTGGTGTAGCGCTCGCCGACCGACTGGTTGCGGTGCGCGCAATGCAGCATCAGCGGCGCGCCGATCTCGCCGCTGTCGATCACGCGCTTGAGCGCGCGATAGCCTTCGTCGTACGGACGCATGAAGCCGACCTGCACCAGCCGCTTGCCGTGCGCGCGCTCGGCCTCGACGATCCGCATGCAGCCGTCGGCCGTCACCGCGAGCGGTTTCTCGCAGAACACCGGCTTGCCGTGCGCGATCGCATCGAGCACGAACGCTTCGTGGGTCGGCCCCCACGACGTGACGAGCACGGCCTGCACGCCGGCCGCCGCGACCACTTCATGGCCGTCGCCATGGATTTCCGCGTCGAGCCCGTATTTCGTCACCGCATCGCGCGCCTGCTGTGCGTCGATGTCGGTGACGGCCACCACGCGCGCGCCGGACAGCGTGCGCGTCAGCCTGCGAATATGGTCCTGGCCGATCGCGCCGCAGCCGATCACGCCGATTTGCAAGGTCATCCGGATATCTCCAGTCTTTCGTTCATCAGCGGCGCGGCCCGTGCCGCGCTCGTCAGTCATGCGTCCGTGCACCGCCGCCGATCGCGAAACCGGCAGCCGGCGCTCAGCGACGCGTCTTCTTGTTGCGGTACTGGTCGGCGATCACGGCCGCGACGATGATCGCGCCCTTGACCATCTCCTGGTAGTACGCGTCGATCCGGATGAAGGTGAAGCCCGACGTCATCACGCCGAGGATCAGCACGCCGATCACGGTGCCCGTCACGCGCCCGAGGCCGCCCGACAGCGACGTGCCGCCGATCACGACCGCCGCGATCGCATCGAGCTCGTACATCACGCCCATGCCCGACTGGCCGGAGATCGCGCGCGCGGCCGTCACGGTGCCCGCGATCCCGCTCAGGAGGCCGGCGATCGCGTAGACGAACACCAGATGACGCGTGACGTTGATGCCCGACACGACGGCCGCATGGCGGTTCGCGCCGATCGCATACGTGTACTTGCCGAAGCGCGTGTAGCGCAGCACGACGTGGAAGATCGCCGCCACCACCAGGAAGATGATCACCGGGTTCGCGCCCGCGCCGATCGCCGCGAACTGGTCGGTCAGCATCGACACCGGCATCCCGTTGGTGAACCACTTCGCGAAGCCGCGCGCGGCGACCATCGTGCCGAGCGTCGCGATGAACGGCGGGATGCCAGTCAGCGCGATCAGCGACCCGTTCAGCAGGCCCACCAGCAGCCCGACGCACACGCCGGCCAGCACCGGCCAGATGATCGGCAGGTCGGTCAGGTGCGGAAACACCGCGCGCGGAAAATCAGACACCTGCGCGAGGCTGGCCGACACGACGGCGGCGGCCGCGACGACCGACCCCGACGACAGGTCGATCCCGCTCGTGATGATCACGAGGTTCACGCCGACCGCGATGATGCCGATCACGGCCATCTGCAGCACGATGATTTCGAGCCGCTCCGCGTTGAACAGGAAGCTCTGGCCGACCACGACCCAGCCGATCACCTCGAAGAACAGGCTGATGCCCACCAGCACGAGAAAGATGCTCAGTTCGGGCGGCCATTTGGCGTGCCGCGTCTTGATCGTCATGGACTGCGCGTCCGCGACCGGATTCAGATTGCCCATTTCAGTTGTCTCCATGCTTGTTTCGGCTCAACGCGACGCGAGATCCATGATGCGGACCTGGTCGGCGTCCTTGCGCTCGACGATCCCGGTCATGCGGCCTTCGTGCATCACCATCACGCGGTCGCTCATGCCGAGCACCTCCGGCATCTCCGACGAGATCATCAGGACTGCGACACCCTTGCCGGCGAGCGCGCTGACGAGCCGGTGAATCTCGGCTTTCGCGCCGACGTCGATGCCGCGCGTCGGTTCGTCGAGGATCAGGATGCGCGGCTGCGTCAACAGCCAGCGGCCGATCAGCACCTTCTGCTGGTTGCCGCCCGACAGGTTCTGGATTTCCTCGTGCAGCCCCGGCGTCTTCACGCGCAGCATCCGGCTCATTGCCTCGCAGTCGCGCCTGAGCTGCGCCTGCTGCACGAAGTTGAACTTCACGTAGCGGTTGCTGAGCACCGCCGCTTCCATGTTCGCGAGCAGGTCGAGATTCAGGAAGCAGCCGGTGTCCTTGCGGTCTTCGGTCAGGAACGCCATCCCGTGCTTCATCGCCTGCGCGGGCGTGGCGATCCGCACCGGCTTGCCGTCGATCAGGATCTCGCCGGACGTGGCCGGCACGACACCGAACAGCGCCTCGGCGACGTTCGAGCGCCCCGAGCCGACGAGGCCCGCGACGCCGAGGATCTCGCCCGCGCGCAGCTCGAAGCTCACGTCGCGGAACACGCCGTCGACGCCGAGGCTCTTCACCGCCAGCACGACCTCGCCGATCGGCACCGCCTCCTTCGGGAACATCTGCGTGATCTCGCGGCCGACCATCATCCGGATGATGTCGTCGCGCGTGACGTCGGTCGATGCGTGCGTGCCGATGTACTTGCCGTCGCGGAACACCGAGAACTCGTCGGCGATCTCGAACAGCTCGTTCATCTTGTGCGTGATGTAGACGATGCCCTTGCCCTGCTCGCGCAGCTGGCGAATGATCCGGAACAGGTGCGTGACCTCCTTGTCGGTCAGCGCGGAAGTCGGCTCGTCCATGATCAGCACGTCCGAGTCGAACGACACGGCCTTCGCGATCTCGACCATCTGGCGGCTCGCGACCGTCAGCGTGCGCACGTCGGCTTCCGGGTCGATGTCGATCGACAGCCGCTCGAACAGCGCGGCGGTGCGGCGGCGCAGTTCGGCGTGATCGATCAGGCCGAAACGGTTCTTCGGCTCGCGGCGGATCCAGATGTTCTCCGCGACCGTCATGTACGGCATCAGGTTGAGTTCCTGGTGGATCATCGCGATGCCGCGATCGAGCGCGTCGAGCGGCCCGTTCAGCGTGACGGGCGCGCCCTTGATCAGGATCTCGCCCTTGTCGGGCGTATAGACGCCCGCGATGATCTTCATCAGCGTCGACTTGCCCGCGCCGTTCTCGCCCATCAGCGCGTGAACGGTGCCGCGGCGCACACGGAACTGCACGCCGTCGAGCGCGACGACGCCGGGAAACGACTTGCCGACGCCGCGCACCTCGAGCAGGCAATCGGAAACGGACGCACCGGGCGCGGCGAACGACGCGGCCGGCGCGTCATCGCTGGCCATCGAGCGCGCCATCCTGGCTGTAAACATGGACGTTCCTCGAAAGTCACACGCGAACCCGGACGCGCCGGGCCGCGCAGTTCAGCGGAAAAGCCGGTCAGTGCTTGGCGTACTGGTTCATGTTCTCGGGCGTGACGAGCTCGAACGGCACGTTCACGTAACGGTCGACGGGCTGCTTCTTCGCGAGCTTGAGCGCGGCCGCGACGGCCTGCTCACCCTGCCCGGCCGCGTTCTGGTACACGGACACCTTCAGGTCGCCGCTCTTCATCGACGCGAGCCCGTCCGGCGTCGCGTCGATGCCGGCAACGACCGTCTTCGGCGTCCACTTGCGCGCCGCCTTCAACGCGTTGATCGCGCCGATCGCCATCTCGTCGTTGTTCGACACGATCGCGTCGAACTTCATCCCGGAGCTCAGCCAGTTCATCGTGATGTCCTGGCCCTGCGTGCGGCTCCACTTGCCTTCGCGCTTGTCGACGATCGTCATGCCGGAGCAGTCCTTCGTCGCGATCACGTCCTCGATGTCCTTGGTGCGCGCACGCGCCGACTCGTTGGACAGCTCGCCCATCAGCACGAGGATGCCGCCCTTGCCGCCGAGCAGCTTGCACACCTGGCGCGCCTGCAGCGTGCCCGACTGCTTTTCGTCGGACGCGACCACCGCGACGCCGGCCGGCAGCTTGTCGAAATCGACCGGCTTGCGGTTCACGTAGACGAGCGGAATCTTCGCCGCGGTCACCATCTTCGTGATCTTCGGCGTCGCGTCGGTGTCGACCGCGTTCACGATGATCGCGTCGACCTTCTGCGCGATCATGTTCTGGACCTGGCTCAACTGCTTGCCGACGTCGTTGCCGCCGTCCTCGATCTGCACGGTCGCGCCGTCCTTCTTCGCGGCATCGCTGATGCTGTTGCGCAGGATCGTCAGGAACGTGTCGTCGAACGATGCCATCGTCACGCCGATCTTCTCGGCATGCGCGAGCGGCATCGCCAGGATCGTGGCGGCCGCGGCGGCCATCAGCTTGGTCTTCATGATCACTCTGTCTCCTCATCTCCGGGGGGCGGAAAGCGGCGCGTTGCGCGCCGCCGGGCCGAGTCCGATACGGACTGAAGCATCCGGATGAAACTGTAGATCACTTCCTCGAGAATTTGGAAATTTATTTCTACGTGATTTCACCTAGGGAACTGGATTTCCAAAAAGTCTAGACTCCGTTCCGTAGCCCGACTCCTTGCGGCAGGCGATCCCGCGTCGCGCCGCACAGGTGACGCAGCACCGTCACTGGATCGGTCCCCTAATCTGCCGGCAGGGTCGACGTGCCGGCCGCGAGCGTGATACGTGATATGAGCCCGTTGAACTTTCCGCCTGACCGCCCCATCGATCTCGCCTGCCTCGGCCGCGTCGCCGTGGATCTTTACGCGCAGCAGTACGGCAGCCGCCTGGAGGACGCGCGCAGCTTCCAGATGTATCTCGGCGGCTCGTCGGGCAACGTCGCGTTCGGCGTCGCCCGGCTCGGGTTGAAGACCGCGATGATTTCGCGCGTCGGCGACGAGCAGATGGGCCGCTTCGTGCGCGAGACGCTCGAGCGCGAAGGCTGCGACACGAGCCAGTTGCAGACCGATCCGGAACGCCTCACCGCGCTGGTGCTGCTCGGGCTGAAGGATCGCGACACGTTCCCGCTGCTGTTCGTGCGCGAGAACTGCGCGGACATGGCCGTGCGCGCCGACGAGATCCGCGAGGACTTCATCGCCGGCTGCCGCGCGCTCGCGATCACCGGCACCCATCTGTCGACGCCGGCCACGCGCGAGGCGTCGCTGACGGCATTGGCGTATGCGCGCCGCCACGGCGTCGTGCGGATCCTCGACATCGACTACCGGCCCGTGCTGTGGGGGCTGACCGCGCGCGGCGCCGGCGAGAACCGCTATGTGCCGGATGCGCAGGTCACGCGGCAATTGCAGCAGGTGCTCGGCGAATTCGACCTGCTGGTCGGCACCGAAGAGGAGTTCCTGATCGCGGGCGGCGTGCCGCACGATCTGATCGCATCGCTGCAGGCGGTGCGCCGCGCGAGCAGCGCGGTGCTGGTGGTCAAGCGCGGCGCGCTCGGCTGCTGCGTGATCGAGGGCGACATCCCGGCGCGCATCGACGACGCGCCGACCTTCCACGGCGAACGCGTCGACGTGCTGAACGTGCTCGGCGCGGGCGATGCGTTCCTGTCGGGCCTGTTGTCCGGGCTGCTGCGCGGGCGCGACTGGGCCGAATCGACACGCATCGCGAATGCATGCGGCGCGATCGTCGTGTCGCGTCACGCATGCTCGGCCGCGATGCCGACGCCGGACGAGCTCGCCCACTGGTTCGGCGGCAGCCGCAATCCGCAGGTGGACGCCGATCGCACGCTCGCGCACCTGCATCGCGTGACGGTGCCGCGCCGCGAATGGGACGACCTGTGCGTGATGGCGTTCGACCATCGCAGCCAGTTCTACGCGCTCGCGGTGCAGGCCGGCGCGGACGAAGCGCGGATCAAGACGCTCAAGCGCCTGCTCGTGCGCGCGGCCGAACAGGTCGAACGCGATCGTCATATCGAAGGCCACGTCGGCGTGCTGATCGACGGCGGCGCCTACGGCAGCGACGCGCTCGCGTCGGCGACCGGGCGCGGCTGGTGGGTCGGCCGCCCGGTCGAGCTGCCCGGCTCGCGGCCGCTGTGTTTCGACGATACGCGCTCGGTCGGCTCGGCGCTCACGCACTGGCCGACCGAGCAGGTCGTGAAGTGCCTCGTCCACTACCACCCCGACGACGACGTCGACCTGCGCGTCGCGCAGGAGCAGCGTGTGATGGAGCTGTGGGAAGCGACGCGCGCGAGCGGCAACGAGTTGCTGCTGGAAATCATTCCGCCGCGCGCGGTCACGCCGGCCGGCACCGAGGACGACGCGGTGCTGCGCACGGTCGCGCGCTTCTACAACCTCGGCGTAAAGCCCGAATGGTGGAAGCTCGCGCCGATGAGCGCCGACGGCTGGGCGCGGCTCGCCGCGCTGGTGGCCGAGCGCGACCCGCACTGCCGCGGCGCGGTGATCCTCGGGCTGAACCAGCCGCTGCAGTATCTCGTCGACAGCTTCCGTTCGGCGACCGACCCGATCGTCAAGGGCTTCATGGTCGGGCGCACGCTGTGGGCCGACGCGTCGCTCCAATGGCTCGCCGGCCAGATCGACGACCAGGCGCTGATCGACGAAGTCGCCGGCAATTTCGCGCAGCTTGTCGATGCGTGGCTCGGCCGCCGCGCCGCCGCGCGCGCGGCCGCAGCAGCCTGATGCCCGCGCCCGTGATGACCCACCGACTCTTCCTGATCGACAGACGATGACCACCACCGTAAGACTGACCGTCAGCCAGGCCCTCGTGCGCTACCTGGCCGCCCTGCGCGCCGAAGTCGTCCAGCCCGACGGCCGCACCGAGATCCTGCCGTACTGCGGCGGCGTGTTCGCGATCTTCGGCCACGGCAACGTGGCCGGGCTCGGCGAAGCGCTGCAGGCCGAACAGGACCGGCTGCCGACGTTCCGCGCGCACAACGAGCAAGGGATGGCGAACGCGGCCGTCGCGTTCGCGAAGGCCAACTTCCGCCAGCGGATGATGGCCGCGACGTCGAGCATCGGCCCCGGCGCGACCAACATGCTGACTTCCGCCGCGCTCGCGCACGTCGGCCGGCTGCCGCTGTTGCTGCTGCCCGGCGACGTGTTCGTGTCGCGGCTGCCCGACCCGGTGCTGCAGCAGGTCGAGGATTTCGAACAGGGCGACGTCAGCGCGAACGACTGCTTCCGGCCCGTCACGCGCTACTTCGACCGGATCACGTCGCCCGAGCAGTTGCTCGTCGCGCTGCCGCGCGCGATCCAGGTGATGACCGATCCCGCGCAGTGCGGCCCGGTGTGTCTCGCGCTGCCGCAGGACGTGCAGACCTTCGCCTACGACTGGCCCGAGGACTTCTTCGCGCCGCCGGTGATCCGGATGCGCCGGCCGCCGGCCGACGCGCTCGAACTCGCCGCTGCCGTCGACGTGCTGAAGACCGCGAAGCAGCCGCTGATCGTCGCCGGCGGCGGCGTGCTGTACAGCCACGCGTGGGACGCGCTGCGCGCGTTCGCCGACACGCACGGCGTGCCGGTCGCCGAATCGCAGGCCGGCAAGGGCAGCCTCGCGTGGGATCACCCGCTGAACCTCGGGTCGATCGGCGTGACGGGCTCGCCCGCCGCGAACCGCGCGGCCGCGCAGGCCGACGTGGTGTTCGCGGTCGGCACGCGCCTGCAGGACTTCACGACCGGCTCGCACGCGCTGTTCGGCCGCGCGACGCTGCTGAGCCTGAACGTGCAGCCGTTCGATGCGGGCAAGAAGCGCGGCCGGCAATTGATCGCCGATGCGCGCACGGGCCTTGGCCAGCTGTCGGCCGCCCTCGCCGGCTGGCAGGCGGAACCGGCGTGGACGGCCGCGAACCGCGACCAGGCCGCCGCGTGGAACGCGCGCGTGACCGACCTGACGACACGCATCCCGACGGACACGCTGCCGTACGACGCGGAAGTGATCGGCGCGGTGCGCGACTCGGCTGCCGACGCAGGACGCGACAGCGCGCACGACGATCTCGTCGTGTGCGCGGCCGGCACGCTGCCGGCCGAACTGCACAAGCTGTGGCGCAGCGGCGTGCCGGGCAACTATCACATGGACTACGCGTATTCGTGCATGGGCTACGAAGTCGCGGGCGGCCTCGGCGCAAAACTCGCGCGGCCCGAGCGCGAGGTGATCGTGATCGTCGGCGACGGCTCGTACATGATGCTCAACGCCGAACTTGCGACCTCCGTGATGCTCGGCCGCAAGATCATCGTCGTGATCCTCGACAACCGCGGCTACGGCTGCATCGAGCGGCTGCAGCTGAATTGCGGCGGCGCGAGCTTCAACAACATGCTCGACGACTGCGTGCCGGAAGGCGGCGAACGTTCGACGATCGACTTCGCGATGCACGCGCGCGCGATGGGCGCCGAAGCCGTGCACGTGCGCGACGTCGCCGAACTGCGCAGCGAGATGAAGCGCGCACGCGCGGCGAAGACGAGCCAGGTACTCGTGATCGACACGACGCACGCGCGCACGACCGAAGACGGCGGCGCGTGGTGGGAAGTCGCGGTGCCGCAGGTGTCCGCGCGCGCCGGCGTCGAACGCGCGCACCGGACGTATCTCGACGAAAAGACCCG
This sequence comes from Burkholderia sp. IDO3, assembly GCF_003366075.1. Taxonomy (NCBI): domain Bacteria; kingdom Pseudomonadati; phylum Pseudomonadota; class Betaproteobacteria; order Burkholderiales; family Burkholderiaceae; genus Burkholderia; species Burkholderia sp. IDO3. Next base: position 1,573,320 of record NZ_CP028963.1, on the reverse strand, counting down.
GCAGCGGCGCTGACCCGTATCGCGCCGCCCTGCCCGCCTCGCCACCACACCATTCGACCCAAGGAAGCGCGTCATGAGCTGGAACGTTCGCATCGGTATCAATCCCCTGTCGTGGATGAACGACGACCTGCCGTCGCTCGGCGGCGAGACGCCGCTCGAGACGGCGCTGAAGGAAGGCGCCGAAATCGGCTATGCGGGCTTCGAGCTCGGCAACAAGTTTCCGAAGACGGGCCCCGAGCTGAAGGCGAAGCTCGCGGAATTCGGGCTCGTATGCGTGTCGGGCTGGTATTCCGGATTCCTGGCGGAAGTCGGGCCGGGGATGAGCGACGACGATGCGCTCGCCGCCGAGATCGAACGCTGCCGCGCGCACATGACGAAGCTGCAGTACAACGACGTGAAGGTGGTCGTGTACGGCGAATGCGCGGGCACGATCCAGGGCAGCATCGATACGCCGGTCGCGAAGCGGCCGCGCTTCGTCGACGACGACACGTGGCGGCGCTACGCGGCACGCCTGAACGCGTTCGGCGCGCATCTGCTCGATACGTACGGCATCAAGCTCGCCTACCATCATCACATGGGCGCGTATGTCGAATCGCCTGACGACGTCGACCGGCTGATGGCGCTGACCGACCCCGCGAAGGTGTTCCTGCTGTTCGACACGGGCCACGCGTATTTCGGCGGCGCGGCCGATCCGGTCGCGCTGCTGAAGAAGCACGTGTCGCGCGTCGTGCACGTGCACTGCAAGGACGTGCGTCCGCAGGTCGTCACGCAGGCGCGCAACGGCGGCTGGAGCTTCCTGAACGGCGTGATCAACGGCACCTTCACGGTGCCGGGCGACGGCGCGCTCGACTACGAAGCGACGCTGCGCACGCTGAAGGACGCCGGCTACGAAGGCTGGCTCGTCGTCGAGGCCGAGCAGGACCCGGCCGTCGCGCCGAGCTATCAATATGCGAAGAAGGGTTACGAGTCGCTGCGCACGATCGTCGACCGGTTGAGCGCGTGAGCCCCGTCCCCCCCGCTGTCACCCCATTGCGGAGCCCCACTCCATGACGATTTCTCCCCTGCTGGTCAAAGCGTCGCCTGAGCGCGAAATCTGCAACGTCACGCCGGAATCGGCCGGCTGGAAGCATGTCGGCTTTCGCGCGCTGCGCCTCGCGGCCGGCGACACCGAAACGGTCGATACCGGCACGCGCGAGCTGTGCGTCGTCGTGCTCACCGGCACGGTGCGCGCCGAGGTCGACGGCGAGACCCACGATGCGCTCGGCAAGCGCGACAGCGTATTCGAAGAGGTGTCGCCCGACGCGCTGTACGTGCCGGGCGGCAAGACCGTCACGCTGATTGCGACGCGCGATGCGGAAGTCGCGCTGTGCACCGCGCCTTACGTGAGCGGCGACAAGCGCGTGCAACGCCTCGACGGCGAGCGGATGCGCCGCGCGGTGCGCGGGCAAGGCACCAACACGCGCTACGTATGCGACATCCTGATGGGCGACAACCCGGCGGCCGACCGGCTGCTCGTCGTCGAAGTGGTGACGCCCGCGAGCCATTCGAGCAGCTATCCGCCGCACAAGCACGATCGCGACGCGGCGCCCGACGAAACGTCGCTCGAGGAAACCTATTACCACCGGATCGATCCGCCGCAGGGCTTCGCGTTCCAGCGCGTGTACACGGACGATCGCAGCCTCGACGAAGCGTGCGCGGTCGAGAACCGCGACGTCGTGATGGTGCCGCGCGGCTATCACCCGGTGGTCGCGCCGCACGGCTACAACCTGTACTACCTGAACGTGATGGCCGGGCCGAGCCGCGCATGGGCGTTCAGGAACGATCCCGCGCATGAATGGATGCTCGATGCGGCACCCGGGCGCTGAAGCATCGGCATGCCGAGTTGTGCTGAAACGCTGAACGATCGACGGCCGGCGCGCGACGCAGCACACGCGCGCAAGCCGCTGTTGCGACGACCCGGAGCTGACATGGCAACGCCCTTCCCGCACATCCCGCCCCGGACTTCCGGCGACGGTCCGTCGGCCCCGAAGCTGCCGCGCTTCGATGCCGACGTCGCGCGCCGGCTCGGCGACATCGCGATCAACCTGGCGTCGCGACGCGGGCTGCCGATCGCGGTCGGCATCGTCGGCGAAGCATTACCGCTCTTCTACTGCGCGCTCGACGGCAGCCGCGCAGGCGACAGCGACGCGATCCGCCGCCGGCAGAACACGGTGTTCCGTTTCGGTCTCAGTTCGCTCGAAGTCGGCGTGCGGTTTCACCGCGCCGGCTGGTCGCTGCAGTCGCAGGGATTGTCGGACGACGACTATGCGCTCGACGGCGGCGGCGTGCCGCTGCGGATTACCGGAGGCGGAATCGTCGGCGCGATGACGCTCGCGGGGCTCGACGACGCACGCGATCATGCGCTCGTCGTCGAAAGCCTGCGATGGCACGTCGGCGCGAACGCGCTCGCGATGATCGCGTAGGCGCACACGCCGGCTCGCCGGATCAGCGCAGCCCGCCGCTCGCGACGATGCGCTCGCCGGTCAGCCAGCGCGCATCGTCCGAGGCGAGGAACACGGCGATCGACGCGATGTCGTCCGGTTCACCGAGGCGGCCGAGCGGCGTCTCGCTGCGCACCTGCTTGTCGAGATCCGAACCGATGATGCCCGCGCTGTGCGTACCTTCGGTCACGACCATGCCCGGGTTGATCGCGTTCACGCGAATCTTGCGCGGGCCGAGCTCGAGCGCGAGCACGCCGGTGATCGCATCGACGGCGCCCTTGGTGCCGCTGTACACGGCGCTCGCGGGCGGCGTGACGCTCGTCACCACCGAGCTGATGTTGATGATGCTCGCCCCTTCGCCGAGATGCTTGACGGCCGCCTGCGTCGTCAGCAGCACGCCGAACACGTTCGTGTCGAACTGCCGGCGATAGTGTTCTTCGGTGATCGCTTCGATCGGCGCGAATTCGTACACACCGGAATTGTTGACCAGCACGTCCAGACGGCCATAGGTGTCGATCGCGGTATCGACGATGCGCTGGGCGTCCGCCGCCTTCGACACGTCGCCGCCGACTGCGACCGCGCGGCCGCCCGCCTCGACGATCGCGCTCACGACCGCCTCCGCACCGGCCTTGCTGCTCGCGTAGTTGACGACGACCGACGCGCCTTCCGCGGCCAACGCCCTGGCGATCGCGGCGCCGATCCCCTTCGATGCGCCCGTGACGATCGCTACCTTGTTTGCCAACTTGCTCATGATTTCTTTCCTCAGTCGGAAGACCTTCGATGGATGGTCACCGGTTGCCGCCTTCGCGACGCACCGGCCATGCTGGCCATGTTGGCGATTCATGCCGCGGCGATAAAGCGGCTCGACACGAATTGACTGGCGGGATCTACCGAACAATCGGCGGGGCGGGCTCCGCCTGCGCTCAACCAGCGCTCAACCAGGCGCCGACGACATCGCTGCCAAGCCCGTCGAGCGCGCCGTCGTAGACGATCCGGCCGCGCCCCATCACGGCGACGCGCCGCGCAAGCCGCGGCGCAAGCTGCAACCGCTGCTCGATCAGCAGGATCGCGACACCGTCGGCCTGCAGCGCGGCGAGGCACGCGCCGACCTCGTCGACCGCGAGCGGTGCGAGCCCTTCGGCCGGCTCGTCGACGATCAGCACGCGCGGGCGGCCCGCGAGCGCGCGCACCAGCGCGAGCACCTGCTGTTCGCCGCCCGACAGGCGGCCGGCCTTCACGTCAGCACGCGCGGCCAGCAGCGGAAACCGCGCGAGCAGCCGTTCGAGCGCGTCACGCCCCGCCGCGCCGCTCGCGCCGCGCAAGCCGAGCCGCAGGTTGTCGCGCACGCTCAGCAGCGGAAAGACGTCGCGGCTTTCGGCCACATAAGCGACGCCGCGCCGCGCAATCTCGAAGGTGCGCGCGCCCGCGCATTCGACCCCGGCGATATGCACCGAGCCCGCCGTCCGCACGAGCCCCATCACGGCCTTCGCGAGCGTCGAGCGCCCGGAGCCGTTGCGGCCGAGCAGCGCGAGCGTTTCGCCGGGCGCGAGCGCGAGATCGACACCGTCGAGTACGGGTTGCATCCCGTACCACGCACGCAAGCCACGAATATCGAGCAGCGCGCTCATGCGTGCTCCCCGAGATACGCGCGACGCACGGCCGGATCGGCGCGGATCGCGTCGGGCGCGCCGGTCGCGACCACCGTGCCGCGCACGAGCACCGTGATGCGCTCGGCGAAGCCGAACACCGCGTCCATGTCGTGCTCGATCATCAGCACCGTGCGGCCCTGCGTCGTCGCGCGGATCAGCGCGATCATCCGCGCCGCCTGTTCGCGGTTCATGCCGGCCGTCGGTTCGTCGAGCAGCAGCGTGCGCGCGCCGCTCGCGAGCGCGATGCCGAGATCGAGCGCGCGTTGCTCCGCATAGCCGAGCTCGCCGGCGAGCGTGTCGCGCCGCGCATCGAGACCGATGTCGTGCAGCACGCGCGCGGCCGCGAGATCGACCGACGCCGATTCGCGCAGCCGGTTCCACCAGCGCCGCCGCTCGGCCGGCGCATGCAGCGCGGCGCAGCGCAGGTTGTCGAACACGCTCAGCCGCGCGAACGCGCTCGTCTGCTGGAAACTGCGGCCGATGCCGAGGCGGCTGGCCGTGACCGGCCCGCGTCCGCGCAGCTCGACGCCATGCAGCACGACGCGCCCGCGCGTCGGCCGCGTCGCGCCGGCGATCACGCCGAACAGCGTCGACTTGCCCGCGCCGTTCGGTCCGATCAGCGCATGACGCTCGCCGGCGGAGACGCTCAGTTCGACGCCGTCGAGCACCGTCTGCGCACCGAAGCGCTGCACGATGCCGTGGAGCGCGATCGCGTTGCCGTTCATCGCCGCTCCTCCCGCTGGCCGCCCCGCGCGCCGGCGCCGCCGTTCGCGAGCCGTGCGCGCCAGCCCCACAGCAGCATGCCGATGCCCGCCGCCGAGCACGCGACCGCCCAGCCGGCCGGCGCGTCGGCATCGATGCCCCACGCGCCGAACGCGATGCCGGCGGCGCCATCGTCCTGCGCGAAGCGCCACGCATAACCGAGCTCGGCCGCGCAAACGATCGCGACGCCCCAGAACACGCACGCGCCGACACCGCACAACATGCGCCAGCGCTCGACGGCCGGCGCGTCGCGGCGCAACGCGTGCGCGACATCCTGCGCGAGGCCCGCGATCCCGCGCGGCGCGGCGACGACGACCGCGACGAACAGCACGCCGAGATACAGCGCCCACGCACGCGATACGCCCGCGACGACGACGCTCAGCGCGGTCAGCACGGCCGCGCCGGCTGCCGGCCCGAAGAACGCGCCGGTGCCGCCGATCACCGCGGCGATCAGCACGGTCGCCGAACGCGCCATCGACACGCTGTCCTGCGTCGCGATTTCGACGTCGATCAGCGTCAGCGTGCCGGCGATGCCCGCGAAGAACGACGCGCAGGTGACCATCGCGAGCCGCACGCGGCGCGGCTCGGTGCCGAGCGCGGCGACGCGCGCGGGGTTGTCGCGCACCGCGTTCGCGAGCCGCGCGAGCGGCGTGCGCGTCAGCGCATGCATCGCGATTGCCGACGCGATGCACCACGCGCCGATCACCGTATACGCCTGCAGCGGCGCGCCGAAATTCCAGTTGCCCCACGGCGTGCCGCTCGCGCGGTCGATCGGCACGCCGCCGAGACCGCCGAACCACGCGGGCACGCTCCACGCGGCCGCCGCGACGCATTCGCCGAGGCCGAGCGTGATCATCGCGAACACGGTGCCCGCGCGGCGGGTCGCGAGCAGCCCCGCGACGAACCCGAAGCCCGCGCCGGCCACGCCGCCGACGAGCGGCAGCAGCGGCAACGGGCCGCCGAAACGATTGAACCAGTGCGCCGCCGCGAACGCGCCGAGGCCGGCGAACGCCGCATGGCCGAACGACAGCAGCCCGGTCGTGCCGAGCTGCAGGTTGTACGACAGCGCGAGCACGACGAGTGCGGCCGTCTGCGCGAGATAGCCGAGCAGCGCGCCATGCGGCCACAGCCACGCGGGCAGCATGACGCACGCGGCGAACGTCACCCAGCGCAGCGCGCCGGCAAGCGCGCGGCTATCCATCGACCCGCTCGCCGAACAATCCGCGCGGACGCGCGACCAGCACCGCGACGAGCAGCAGATACGGCACTAGCGGCGCGAGCTGTGCGATCGACACGGCGGCCACGCTGTCGGGCAGCGCGACGCCCGCCCATTGCGCGAGCGCGCGCAGCGACGTGTCGCTGGACGCCGCGAAGGTCTGCGCGAAACCGACCGCGAGCGATGCGACGAACGCGCCGCCGAGCGAACCGAGCCCGCCGATCACGACGACCGCGAACACCACCGATCCGACCGTCTCGGCCAGCGCCGGCTCGATCACCGCGAGCGGCGCGCCGATCACGCCGGCCAGCGCCGCGAGCGCGGTGCCGGCGCCGAACAGGCCCGTCATCACGCGCGGCACGTCGTAGCCGAGCGCTTCGACGGCGTCGCGATGCGTGAGCGCGGCGCGCACGACGAGCCCGATGCGCGACGCGCGCAGCAACGCGCCGAGCGCGATCAGCATCGCCGTGGACATGCCCATCATGAACAACCGGTAGCGCGGCAGCGCGAGACCGAGCACGGTCACGGGCGCGCCGTCGAAGAACGGCGGCACCGGCGCCGGCAGCGGCGCGAGGCCCCACAGCAGTTTCGCGCCTTCGCCGACCAGGTACGCGAGCCCGAAGGTCAGCAGCAACTCGCTCGTGTGCCCGCGCGCCTGGACACGGCGCAGCAGCGTGCGCTCGCAGCCGGCGCCCAGCAGCCCCACGGCGAGCGGCGCGAGCACGAGCGCCGGCCAGAAGCCCGCGCGCGCCGCGATGCTGTAGCCGACGTATGCGCCGAGCATGTAGAAGCTCGCATGCGCGAAGTTGAGCACGCCCTGCACGCTGAAGATCAGCGTGAGGCCGGCCGACAGCATGAACAGCAGCAACCCGTAACTGAGGCCGTTGAAGGCCTGGAGCGCGAACGCGTGCACCGCCGCGCGCCCGTCAGCGGGCGAGCGGTTCGAGCGCCGCGCGCAGCGCGTCGGGCAGCGGCACCGGGCGGCGCGTGCCGCGATCGACGTACACGTGCACGAAATGCCCCTGCGCGGCCGGCGACGGCTGCCCGGCCGCGAACAGCCCGATCTCGTAGCGCACGCTCGACGTGCCGAGCTTCGCGACGCGCAGCCCGGCGTCGACCGACTGCGGAAACACGAGCGGCGCGAAGTAGTTGCACTGCGTCTCGACCACCAGCCCGATCGTCTGTCCGTGCTCGACATCGAGCACGCCCGCGCGGATCAGGTATTCGTTCACGACGGTGTCGAAGTAGCTGTAGTAGACGACGTTGTTCACGTGCCCGTAGACGTCGTTGTCCATCCAGCGGGTCGTGATCGGCAGGAAGTGGGGATAGGCGTCGCGCGGACGCGGCTGCGGCTTGTCGGACATGGCGATGGCGGTCAGGACGAGGATGGCGACGCGGGCCGGCGAACGGCAGGCTGCCGCGGCGCCGCGGATGAAATGGCGCAAGCCGGGCGGGCGGTCACTGCCCCGCTCGGTCGACGAATTCGAAATCGAGGCCGCGCGCGCGCATCCAGTCGGCGAGCGCATAGCCGGTGCCGGCGCGCCACGGGCGCAGCAGCGGCGGATCGACGAGCCGGTATTCGAGCAGCTCCGGCGACAGCGCGACGGTGCCCGATGCGCGCACGTGGTACGCGATGATCAGTTCGTTCTTGCGGATGAATTCATAGACGCCGACCAGCGTGACCTGCTCGGCCTTCAGCGCGGTTTCCTCGAGCAGCTCGCGCGCGATGCCGTCCTCGGGCGTTTCGCCGTTCTCGAGGAAGCCGGTGATCAGCGCGAACATCCCTTCCGGCCAGGCCGCGTTGCGCGCGAGCAGGATCTTGCCGTCGAGTTCAACGATCGCGGCCACCACCGGCAGCGGATTGTTCCAGTGCACGTAGCCGCACACGTCGTCCGGGCAAGCCTGGCGGATGCGGCCGCCCTCGTGTTCGGGATCGGCGCGCTCGGTCAGCGAGCGCGCGCAGCGCGGGCAAAAGCGGTAGTCGGCAGTGGTCATCGAAAGGGATCTGGCGAGCGTCCGGCGGCCGTGTGCAGGCCGCGTGGCGCGCCCGCTCGGCGCTGGAAAGGCTTCATTCTAGCGAGTTTGCCGCGCCGCAGATGATCCGGCCCCGACGCCGTCAGGGTCGCGCGCGTCCGCTTGCGGCGGTCGCCGCGAAACCGGCCGCGCCGACCAGCAGCGCACCCGCCGCGACCCACAGCGCGGGCGAGAACGACCCGAAGCGCGCGGTGAGCGGCGCCGCGACGAGCGGGCCGAGAATCTGCCCGACCCCGTACGACGCGGTCGCATAACCCATCAGCCCGGCCGCACGCTCGCCATGCAGCCGGCGCGCTTCGCGCATCGCGAACAGCGTGATCGCGGTGAACGGCAGCCCGAGCAGCGCGCTGCCGACCGAGAAGCCGGCCGCGTTCGGCCACACGATGCCCGCCGCGATGCCGAGCGCCTGCGTCGCGCAGCCGGCCGCGAGCAGCAGCCGGTTGTCCCAGTGGCCGGGCAGCCGCGCGGCGGCGATCGCGCCGACGATCAGCGCCGCGCCGAACATCGGCCAGAACAGGTCCGGCCACGGCGAGCCGGCCGGCAGCGCGGCGCGCGCGATCACCGGCAGGAACGTCGCGGTGATGATGTAGCCGAAGCCCGGCATCCCGTACAGCACGACGAGCCACGCGGCATCGGCCCGGTGGCGCCGCGCGTCGGCCGGCGCGGCTGCGGCGACCGCATGCCGAGCGGGTGCGGCCGGCTGCCCGGCGACGGCCGGCGCATCGCCGAAGATGCGCCAGATCGCGACGGACAGCACCGCCGACAACGCCGCGAAGCCCAGCCAGCCGGGCGCCGCGCGGTGTCCGGCCAGCGCGCTGCCGATCAGCCCGGTGAGCACGATCCCGACGCCCGGCCCCGCGTAGATCACCCCGCTCCACTCGGGCGCGTGCAGCTCCGCCAGACGCCGCAGCCCCCATTGCGACACGAATACGAACGTCCACGCACTGACGACGCCCGCGACGAAGCGCACGACGAGCCAGACGGACAGCAGATGACCGACGCCCATCGCGGCGGTCAGCAGCACCGTGGCGGCAAGCCCGACGCGCACCATCCGCGCGGGCGCGATCTTCAGCGCCGCGCAGCTGACCGCGCCGACGAAATAGCCGGCGTAGTTCGCCGACGCGAGCCAGCTGCCGGCCTTCAGGCCGATCGAGCCGTCGGCGAGCATCAGCGGCAGCAGCGGCGTGAACGCGAAGCGGCCGACGCCGAGCGCGACCGCCAGCCCGATCATGCAGGCAAGCGCGGCCGTGCGCGCGCGGCGGTCGGCAGCGTCGGACAGGTGCGCGCCGGGAGCGGCGCTCGGAGCATCGGAACGGGACATGGCGGCATGGGCCGCGCGCAGCGCGCGCCGGCCGGAACGGGAATCGGAATGCGTGTATCGTAGCTTGACCAAACGTTCTTGAAAAATGAATAATCAAGAATTCAACTATCTCCCGGAGAGAATTATGGATCTGGCGGCGCTGGCGATTTTCCGGGCCGTCGTGCGCGAGAACGGCGTGACGCGCGCGGCGGCGAAGCTCAATCGCGTGCAGTCGAACGTGACGACACGCATCAAGCAGCTCGAAGAGGAGCTGGGCGCGGCGCTGTTCGTGCGCGACGGCCGCCGGCTCGTGCTCACGCCGGCCGGCCACACGCTGCTGCCGTATGCGGAACGGCTGCTCGCGCTGGCCGACGAGGCGCGCGACGCGGTGCGCGAGGACACGCCGCGCGGGCGGCTGCGGCTCGGCACGATGGAAAGCACCGCCGCGAGCCGCCTGCCGACCGTGCTCGCGCGCTATCACCATGCGTGGCCCGACGTGTCGCTGGAGCTCGTCACCGGCACGACCGGCTGGCTGATCGACAAGGTGCGCGATTTCGAGATCGATGCGGCGCTGTTCGCGCGGCCGCCCGCGCCGGACACGCTGCCCGACACGTTCGAGACCGTGCCGGTCTACCGTGAAGACCTGGTGCTGCTGACCCCGCGCGGCCATCCGCCGGTGCGCACGCCGCGCGACGTGATCCTGCCGACGCTGATCGCGTTCGAGCGCGGCTGCACGTACCGGAAATACGTCGAGCAATGGTATGCGCAATACGGGATGAAACCCGCGCGGGTGCTCGAACTCGGCTCGTATCACGCGATCGTCGCGTGCGTCGCGGCCGGCGCGGGAATCGCGGTCGCGCCGCGCTCGGTGCTCGACCTGCAGCCCGAGACCGGCAACGTCGCCGCGCACACGATCGCCGAACTCGAAGGGATCGACACGCTGCTCGCGTGGCGGCACGGTTACGCGTCGGCGGCGCTCGCCGCGCTGCGCGATGCGCTTGGCGACGCCGCGCATGCCACGCACGCCGCGCGGCAGGCAGCCGATCCGGCCAGCGCGCCGGCGGTGGCGCCGGCCTGAGGCGGCGGTTCTGGCAAGCGGTGCGCGTTCACCGCGCCCCGCCCCCAAAACGAAACGACCCGACCGGCCAACGCCGATCGGGTCGTTTTTCATCGAACGCGATGCGGTCAGCGAGACCGCATCGCATCGGCCGTGACGATCAAAGACGCGCTTCGACCCAGCCCTTGACGCCTGCGAGCGCGTCCGGCAGGTTCGCCGGTTCCGTGCCGCCTGCCTGCGCCATGTCCGGACGGCCGCCGCCCTTGCCGCCGACCTGCTGCGCGACGAAGTTCACGAGCTCGCCGGCCTTGACCTTCTTGCTCGCGTCGGGCGTGACGCCCGCGATCAGGCTGACCTTGCCGCCTTCGACGGCCGCGAGCACGATCGCCGCGCGCTTCAGCTTGTCCTTCAGCTTGTCGACCGTTTCGCGCAGCGTCTTCGCATCCGCGCCGTCGAGCGTCGCGGCCAGCACGTACACGCCGCCGACTTCGACGGCCTGCTGTGCGAGCTCATCACCCTGGCTCGATGCGAGCTTCGACTTCAGCGCGCCCAGCTCCTTCTCGAGCGACTTCACCTGGTCCTGCACCTGCGCGATACGCTGCGTGAGTTCCGACGGCTGCGCCTTCAGCGCGGCGGCCGCTTCGTTCACGCGGGCGTCGAGATCCTGCACGAAACGCACCGCGTTGTCGCCGGTGATCGCCTCGACGCGGCGGATGCCGGCCGCGACGCCGCCTTCGACGACGATCTTGAAGAAGCCGATGTCGCCGGTGCGGCTCACGTGCGTGCCGCCGCACAGCTCGCGCGAGAAGCCGAGATCGAGCACGCGCACTTCGTCGCCGTACTTCTCGCCGAACAGCGCCATCGCGCCGCCCTTCACCGCTTCGTCGTACGGCAGCACGCGCACGATGCCCGGCGCGTTCGCGAGGATTTCGTTGTTGACGATCTGCTCGACGCGACGGATTTCGTCGTCGGTCATCGGTGCGTTGTGCGCGAAGTCGAAGCGGGTTTTCTCCGCGTCGACGAGCGAGCCCTTCTGCTGCACGTGCGCGCCCAGCACCTCGCGCAGCGCCTTGTGCATCAGGTGGGTCGCCGAGTGGTTGCGCTGCGTGCGGGCACGGCGGTGCGCGTCGATTTCCGCGCGCAGCACGTCGCCGACCTTGAGCGTGCCCTGTTCGAGCGTGCCGTGATGGCCGATCACGTCGGCCTGCACCTTCAGGGTATCGGCCACCGCGAAGCGCGTCGCGGCGTTCGCGAGCACGCCCTGGTCGCCGACCTGGCCGCCCGATTCCGCATAGAACGGCGTGTGATCGAGCACGACGACCGCATCCTGGCCGGTCTTCACTTCGTTGACCGACGCGCCGTCGACGTACAACGCGACGACCTTCGCATCGTCGAACGCGATTTCCTCGTAACCGTGGAACGTGGTCTTCGCGCCCGTGTATTCGAGGCCCTGCGCGGCCTTGAACTTGCCGGCCGCGCGCGCCTGCTCGCGCTGACGCGCCATCGCGTCGTCGAACGCCGGCTCGTCGACCGTCATCCCGCGCTCGCGGCACACGTCGGCCGTCAGATCCAGCGGGAAGCCGTACGTGTCGTGCAGCTTGAACGCGAGTTCGCCGTCGAGCACCTTGCCGCCCTTCGCCTCGACGTCGGCCAGCGCGGCGTCGAGGATCGACATCCCGTGCTCGATCGTCTCGAAGAAGCGCTCTTCTTCCTGGCGCAGCACGTCGGTCACGCGCTGTTCGGCTTCCTTCAGTTCCGGGTACGCCGCGCCCATCTCCACGACGAGGTCGGCCACCAGCTTGTGGAAGAACGAACCCTTGCGGCCGAGCTTGTAGCCGTGGCGGATCGCACGGCGCACGATGCGGCGCAGCACGTAGCCGCGGCCTTCGTTGCCGGGAATCACGCCGTCGACGATCAGAAACGAGCACGCGCGGATATGATCGGCGATCACCTTCAGCGAGTTGTTCGTGAGGTCGCTGATCTCGGTCACGCGCGCGGCGGCCTTGATCAGGTTCTGGAACAGGTCGATCTCGTAGTTGCTGTGCACGTGCTGCAGCACCGCGGCCAGGCGCTCGAGGCCCATGCCGGTGTCGACCGACTGCTTCGGCAGGCGCGTCATGTTGCCCTGCGCGTCGCGGTTGAACTGCATGAACACGAGGTTCCAGATCTCGATGTAGCGATCGCCGTCTTCTTCGGCGGATCCCGGCGGGCCGCCCCACACTTCCGGGCCGTGGTCGTAGAAGATTTCGGTACACGGGCCGCACGGGCCGGTGTCGCCCATCGTCCAGAAGTTGTCCGACGCGTAGCGCGCGCCCTTGTTGTCGCCGATCCGGATGATCCGCTCGGTCGGCACGCCGACTTCCTTCGCCCAGATGTCGTACGCTTCGTCGTCTTCCTGGTAGACGGTGACCCACAGCTTTTCCTTCGGCAGCTGGTAGACCGTGGTCAGCAGCTCCCACGCGAAGCGGATCGCGTCGTGCTTGAAGTAGTCGCCGAACGAGAAGTTGCCGAGCATCTCGAAGAACGTGTGGTGGCGCGCCGTATAGCCGACGTTCTCGAGGTCGTTGTGCTTGCCGCCCGCGCGCACGCTGCGCTGCGCCGTGGTGGCGCGCGAGTACGGACGCGGGTCCGTGCCGAGGAACACGTCCTTGAACTGGACCATGCCCGAGTTCGTGAACATCAGCGTGGGGTCGTTACCGGGCACGAGGCTCGACGAGCGGACGATCGTGTGGCCCTTCGATTCGAAGAATTTGAGGAATTTCTCGCGGATTTCGGCAGCTTTCATGGCGTGCGGGGAATGTCTGGCTGAGCGGCTTCAAACGCCGGCCGTCCTCGCGGACGCACGGCGGGCAAATATCGTAAACGCTCGATTATACGATAGAGACTGCCGCCCCAAACGGCAGCGGCCCGCCCGGCCGGACGAGCGGCCTGGGCCACCGGTGCGGCCGATTCGCCTTAAGATGTCCGGCATGCCAATCCGCCTTGTCCTGCAAGGCGAGCCACGAAAGGAGACGATTCGACGATGGGTGCCCTGAGCCATATCCGCGTGCTGGACCTCACCCGCGTGCTCGCGGGCCCGTGGTGCGCGCAGACGCTTGCCGATTTCGGCGCGGACGTGATCAAGGTCGAGCGCCCCGGCGCCGGCGACGACACGCGCCACTGGGGGCCGCCGTACCTGAAGGACGCGGCCGGCGCCGATACGGCCGAGGCCGCGTACTACCTCGCGGCGAACCGCAACAAGCGCTCGGTGACGGTCGACATCGCGACGCCCGAGGGCCAGCAGATCGTGCGCGAGCTCGCCGCGCAGAGCGACGTCGTGCTCGAGAACTACAAGGTCGGGCAACTGAAGAAGTACGGGCTCGATTACGAATCGCTGCGCACGGTGAAGCCCGATCTCGTCTACTGCTCGGTCACGGGTTTCGGCCAGACCGGCCCGTACGCGCACCGCGCGGGCTACGACTTCATCGTGCAGGGGATCGGCGGCTTCATGAGCATCACCGGCGAGCGCGACGGCGAGCCGGGCGGCGGCCCGCAGAAGGCCGGCGTCGCGATCGCCGATCTCGCGACGGGCCTCTATTCGACGATCGCCGTGCTCGCGGCGCTCGCGCACCGCGATCGCACGGGCGAAGGCCAGTACATCGACATGGCGCTGCTCGACGTGCAGGTCGCGCTGCTCGCGAACATGAACACCAACTTCCTCGCGAGCGGCAAGGCGCCGGTGCGCTGGGGCAACGCGCATCCGAACATCGTGCCGTACCAGACGTTCCAGACGAGCGACGGGTGGATCATCGTCGCGGTCGGCAACGACGGGCAGTTCCGCAAGTTCGTCGAAGCCGGCGGGCGCCCCGAGCTGGCGGACGACGAGCGGTTCGCGACGAACCCGGCGCGCGTGCGTCACCGCGACACGCTGGTGCCGATGCTCGCGGAGATGGTGAAGACGCTCGGCAAGGCGCACTGGATCGCCGCGCTCGAAGCGGCCGGCGTGCCGTGCGGGCCGATCAACGCGCTCGACGAGGTGTTCGACAACGAACAGGTGATCGCGCGCGGGATGCAGGTATCGTTGCCGCACCCGTGCGGCGCGGACGTGAAGCTCGTGCGCAATCCGATCCGGATGAGCGCGACGCCGCCCGATGCGCGCACCGCCCCGCCGCTGCTCGGCGCGCAGACGGAAGACGTGCTGCGCGACATGCTCGGCTACGACGATGCGCGGATCGCCGCGCTGAAGGCGAAGCAGGCAATCTGATCGCACCGGCACGGCAGCCGCGCGGCGCCCCTTCGGGCACGCGCGGCGAAGTACAGGGATGCCGCCGGGCGACGAACGAACCGGTTGGCTGACCGGTCGACGCGCACTCGCGCCGGCCCGCTGGTGCCGCCTGGTGCCGCCTGGTACTGCTTGGGCCGGCTAACACCCGCCAACGCCACTTCCGCAAGCTAACGCGCAAGCACGTCGAGCCAGCCGCGCGCGGCCGGCCAGTCGCCGAGCCCGCTGTCCGCGTTGATGTGGCCGCGCGGGCCGAGATCGCGGAAGGTGCTGCCCCAGGCGTGCGCGCAGCCGCGCGCGAACGCGATCGAACCGTACGGATCGTCGCTGCTCGCAACGACGCAGGTCGGAAACGGCAGTCGTTCGTGCGGCACCGGCCCGAAGCCGTGCGCGTCGGCCGGAAACGCCGGCCCCGCCGGATCGGGCAACGCGACGAGCAGCGCGCCGCGCACCTTCGCGAGCGCGGCCGGCCGCGCGTAGCGGGTTGCCCACCACGCGGTGGTCAGCGTGCCGAGGCTGTGCGCGGCGATCGTCACCGGGCCCGGTGCGGCTTGGACCGCGCGGTCGAGCGCGAGACACCAGCCGTTGCGCGACGCACGGTCCCAGTCGGGCATCGCGACGCGCACGAAACGCGCGTCGGCGCGCTCCCAGCGGCTTTGCCAGTGGAGTGGACCGGAGTTGCCGTAGCCCGGCAGCACGAAAACGAGAGAATCGCTCATGGAAGATTCGTCGACGCAGGGTGTCGTTATGTGACGTCGACGAAGTGTCGCACACCCGCCCCTCCCTGAGGCTGCCTGTCGAATCGCGCAGTGGGTGTGCGGAGAATGAACGGGTCGTGACGCGCCGCAGACGCCATCAGGACCAACCGGCGCTCATGCGCGCCGGCTTCGGTCAGCGCACGCCGGCGCCGACCAGGCCGCCTGCCGCTGCGCCGGCGACCGTGCCGACCGGGCCGCCCGTGATCAGGTAGCCGAGCGCGCCGCCCGCGGCCGCGCCGATACCGGCATTACGCTGCGTATGCGTCATCGCGCATGCGCCGAGTTGCGACAGAGCCGCGACGATGACTGCGGTACGAACGAGAAAAGTGGTCTTCTTCATCATGATTGTTGGCTTCCTCCCGCCAGGAAAAAATTACGGATGGCGGCATTGAATCGGTAAAGCCATCATAGGAAAACCCCAACGGCGCCGGCAATCCGATTTACCTCGTGTTACAGCCGACACACTATCGAGATATTGCGCGACACATCCCGAACCGTCCCCTGTCATGCCGCAACCCGCGCGGGACGGACCCCGGTCAGGTAGAATTGCAGGATTAAACCGGCGCGACGCGCCGACACAACCTGACGCCATCCGCATGAGCACCGAACGCAACGACGCCCCCGCGGCTTCCAATTTCATCCGCAACATCATCGACGACGACAACCGCACCGGTAAATGGAGCGGGCGCGTCGAGACGCGCTTTCCGCCCGAGCCGAACGGCTATCTGCACATCGGCCACGCGAAGAGCATCTGCCTGAACTTCAGCGTCGCGCGCGACTACGGCGGCGTGTGCCACCTGCGCTTCGACGACACGAATCCGGAAAAGGAAAGCGTCGAATACGTCGACTCGATCGTCGACGCGGTGCGCTGGCTCGGCTTCGACTGGCGCAAGGACGCGGTCGATCACCAGTATTTCGCGAGCGACTACTACGACAAGCTGTACGCGTTCGCCGAGTTGCTGATCCAGCGCGGCCGTGCGTACGTCGACAGCCAGAGCGCCGACGAAATGCGCGCGAACCGCGGCTCGCTGATCGATGGCGGCAAGCCGTCGCCGTTCCGCGAGCGCTCGCCCGAGGAAAACCTCGACCTGTTCCGCCGGATGAAGGCAGGCGAATTCAAGGAAGGCGAGCACGTGCTGCGCGCGAAGATCGACATGGCTTCGCCGAACATGAACATGCGCGACCCGGTGATCTACCGGATCCGCTACGCGCACCACTACCGCACCGGCGACGCATGGTGCGTGTATCCGATGTACGACTACACGCACTGCATCTCGGATGCGCTCGAAGGCATCACGCATTCGCTGTGCACGCTCGAGTTCGAGGATCACCGCCCGCTGTACGACTGGGTGCTGAACGAACTCGCGGAAGCCGGCATGTTCACGCGTCCGCTGCCGCAACAGATCGAATTCTCGCGACTGAACCTCACGTACGCGATCACCAGCAAGCGCAAGCTGCTGCAGCTCGTGACCGAAGGCCACGTCGAAGGCTGGGACGACCCGCGCATGCCGACGATCGTCGGGATCCGCCGCCGCGGCTTCACGCCGGAGAGCATCCATCTGTTCTGCGAGCGCATCGGCGTGACGAAGGTCGATTCGTGGATCGACATGAGCGTGTTCGAAGGCGCGCTGCGCGACGACCTCGACGACAAGGCGCCGCGCTCGGTCGCCGTGCTCGAACCGCTGAAGCTCGTGATCGACAACTATCCGGCAGACCTCGAGGAAGCGTGCACGGCCCCCGTGCATCCGCACCATCCGGAGCGCGGCGTGCGCACGTTCCCGATCTCGCGCGAGCTGTGGATCGAGCGCGAGGACTTCGTCGAGAATCCGCCGAAGGGCTATTTCCGCCTGTTCCCGGGCAACAAGGTGCGTCTGCGCTACGGCTACGTGATCGAATGCACGGGCTTCGACAAGGACGCCGACGGCAACGTGACGGCCGTGCACTGCAACTACTTCCCGGACAGCAAGTCGGGCACCGAAGGCGCGAACAACTACAAGGTCAAGGGCAACATCCACTGGGTCAGCGCGAAGCATGCGCAGGCGGCCGAAGTGCGCATCTACGACCGGCTGTTCAAGGAGCCGCATCCGGACGCGGGCGGCGCGAACTTCCTCGATGCGCTGAACCCGAACTCGAAGAAGATCACGCAGGCCTACGTCGAACCGGGCGCCGGCGACGTCGCACCGGAAACGCGCCTGCAGTTCGAGCGTCACGGCTATTTCGTCGCCGACCGCGTCGATTCGAAGCCGGGCAAGCCGGTGTTCAACCGGATCGTCGGGCTGCGCGACAGCTGGGGCAAGCCGGCCTGACGGCCTGCTCCGCGCGCGCCGCGAGCCGTCAGGCTCCCGGCGCGCGACGATAAAAAAACCGGCCTGCGGGCCGGTTTTTCATTGCGTGCCGACGATCGCGGCGGCAGCGGGCACCCCGCGCTCACGCGCCGGTCAACTGCCGATGCAATTCCGCGAGCGACAGCGTCGTACGAAACAGCCGCGCAAGGCTGCGGCTCGCATACGCGTCGACGTCGCCCGGCACGGTCCAGCGATACGCGTCCATCTCCGGAATCAGCGAGCCGTCGCGACGGCTCGGAAACAGCGACGTGCACGTGCAGTGCGCAGGGTCGATCTCGTCATCCGCGACCTGCACCGCGAACAGGTGCAGATCCTTGTCGTGACGATAGGCGAAGCGGCCGAGATCGCGCAGCCGCGCGGGCGCGAATTCGATGCCGGTTTCCTCGCGCAGCTCCCGCAGCGCGGCGTCGACCGGCGTCTCGCCGGGCTCGCCCTGCCCCTTCGGAATGTCCCAGTGCGTCGTGTCCGTCGCATGCGCGAGGAACACGCGTCCGGCCGCATCGAGAATCACGACGCCGCACGATACCGTACGCGGCGTGCGCGGCGCACCGCTGCGCTTCATGGCACGCGCGCTCAGCGCTTCTGCAACTGCCACTTGCCCGCGCCGGTCTTGCAGAAGACCGGCTTGAGCGTCATCGTCTGGCCCTTCGCGGTGATTTCGGTGGCGATCTCGCGGCAGGTCTTGCCGTCGCTCTCGGACGTCGACGGCGTGAGCCTGGCATCGATCTGCGTGCCGCGACCGCTGCTCTGCCACGTCGTGGTCTCGCCGTCCTTGCCCTCGTCGCGCACCTGCGCGACAGCCTGGGTCAGCGACGCACGGTCGGTCTTGCTGAAGTAGGTCAGCGGCGTGTCGTTCAGGAAGCCCAGGTTGCTTTGCGCATGGGCGGGCAGCATCGCGGCTGCACACGCGGCGCCGGCCAGCACGCGCGTAACGACGGAAACGGATGCACGCATCGACATGTGTTGTTCTCCTTGGATGTTCGATCGAACGGCGCGGCACGCGGCCGGCGAACCGGGAGCCGGCCCTCCGGCACGCGCCACGCCTGTCAGCGAGCGAGCATAGCATGCGTGCCGCAAAGGCCGTGTTCTAGTGCACCGCCGACGTCGCCGCCGGCTGATATCCGTCAGTCAGCGTGTTCAGGAACGCGATCACGTCCTTGATCTCGGCCGCGTTCAGCGCCGGTGCGTCGCCGCGCTTGCGGTCGAACGGCGGCTCGCGGTTGATGTTCGGCCAGTAGCGCTTCGGCAGGTCGTCGTAGATCTGCACCTTGCCGTGCACCACCGGATAGAACTTCTCCGGATGGATGTCGCGCTCGACGTAGAAGCGCATCACGTCCTCGAGCGAGTGGTACACGCCGTTGTGGAAGAACGTCTTGCGCAACGCGACGTTGCGCAGCGACGGCGTGCGGAACAGCCCGCAGAATTCGTCGCGGCCCTTCAGGTCGGTGCGCTCGGGGCCGCATGCGCCGAGATCGTGGAAGCGCGGATCGCGATTGACCGGCAGCGCGCGGTTGCGCGGCACCGCGATCGCGATCAGGCCGAAATCGCTGAACTGCGGCGGCGTGCCGTCGAGCGCGCGCTGGCTGATGTGGCAGCTCGCGCAATTGCCCTTCTTCTCGTCGTTGAAAAGCTGCAGCCCGTGCAATTCGGCCGGCGTGAGCGGCGCACGGCCCGCGAGGTACGCGTCGTACTTGCTCGTATAGGGCGAGAACAGCTCGGGCGTCTGCTCGAACGTCTCGAGCGCGCGCAGCACGGCCTTGAACGTGCCCGCGTCGTCGTCGAGCACCTTCACGCCGAACACCGCGCGAAACTCGTCCGCATACGGCGCGGCCTTCACGGCCTGCGCGACCTTCGCGGGCGTGCTGTTCATCTCGAACGGCGACGTGAGCGGAATGCGCGCCTGCTCGGCGCCCGTGTCGACACGGCCGTCCCACGTGAGGCCGCCGGTCGGGCCGGCGTCGACGCTCTCGTCGCCTTCGTCGTCGGAGTCGTGGAAGTGCTCGGTGAATTGCGGCACGCCCTGCAGGTACTTGAGCGACGGCACCGCGCGAAAGCCCGGACGCTTCATGTCGTCGCCGCCCAGCTGCACCGCCAGCGCATTCGGCGGCCCGAACGCGTGCTCGGGGCTGTGGCACGACGCGCACGCAAGCTTGCCGGAACCTGACAGTGTAGGGTCGAAGAAAAGTTGCTTGCCGAGCGCCGTCATCCGGCGCACGCCTTCGTAAACTTGCGCGCGGGTCTGCGGCTGGTTCGCGGCGACCACCGGGCCGCTCGCGGCAATCGTTGCGGACGCAACCGGTTGTACGGCACCCGATGCACTGGATGCGCTCGCAACCTGTGCGGACGGCGTGCCGGCACCCGGCTGCGCGTCACAGCCGGCAAGCGTTGCAAGCGCGGTAGCCAGCGCGAATGCGCTGGTCAGATGCAGCCGCGAGCGCGCAAATGCGCCGGCTGCCGGTTGGCGAGGCTTCATCGATTCGGAGGAAAGTGGGTTCATGAGCGGCCGGAGTTTATGTCAGCCGCATGACCGCTCCATGACGCCCCACCGACAGCCAATCGAAAGGACGCCTACACTTGCCTGTCAAATCGCACCCTCAAAATACTGACAGCCGGACACGCGACGGTCATCTTCGAGAACCGGCCGCAAACCGATGCTCCGGTCCCCCACGCGACAAGAGAGATGAGAGTACAACGCATGAAAAACCACGCCTGGATTCGCTTTACGCCGATCGCCGTTGCCGCGGCGGCCGCCCTCACCGCCTGCGGCGGCGACGACGTGCAGCCGCAAGGTCTGTCGACGGTGAAGAACGTCGTCGTGATCTATGCGGAAAACCGCAGCTTCGACAACCTGTACGGTAACTTCCCGGGCGCGAACGGCCTGCAGAACGTGACGGCGGCCAGCGCGCAGCAGAAGGACCGCAACGGCCAGCCGCTCGCGACGCTGCCGAAAGTCTGGGGCGGCCTGACCGCGAAGGGCGTGACGCCCGCCGTGACCGAAGCGATGACGGCCAACCTGCCGAACGCGCCGTTCGCGATCGACGACCCGAACGGGTTCAACACGTCGATGAGCGTGACGACGCGCGACCTGTATCACCGCTTCTACGAGAACCAGATGCAGATCAACGGCGGCAAGAACGACATGTTCGCCGCATGGGCCGACTCCGGCGGCCTCGTGATGGGCCACTACACGCCCGACGCGACGAAGCTGCCGCTGTGGAAGATCGCGCAGCAATACACGCTCGCCGACAACTTCTTCATGGGCGCGTTCGGCGGCTCGTTCCTGAACCACCAGTACCTGATCTGCGCGTGCGCGCCGTTCTACGCGAACGCCGACAAGAGCCCGGCATCCGGCTCGATCTCGGCCGTCGCGGCAGACGGCAAGTCGCTACAGCTCGCGAGCAACTCGCCGGCGTCCGCGCTCGACGGCATTCCGAAGTTCGTGAACTCGGGCAACCTGACACCCGACTTCTACGCGATCAACACGATGCAGCCGCCGTATCAGCCGAGCGGCAACAAGGCCGCATCGGGCGGCGACCCGAACCTCGCCGACCCGTCGGCCGCGACGACGCTGCCGGCGCAGACGCAGCAGAACATCGGCGACCTGATGACCAATGCCGGCGTGTCGTGGGCATGGTACGGCGGCGCATGGAACCAGGCGCTGCAGGCGGCGCAAAGCGGCACGGCGGACGTGATCTACGGCCCGAACATGACGGCGCCGAACTTCCAGCCGCACCACCAGCCGTTCAACTACTACGCGAACCAGGCGCCGGGCAGCACGAGCCGCGCGCAACACTTGCTCGACGGCGGCACCGACGGCAGCGAGTTCATCAAGGCGATCGACGCGGGCACGCTGCCGCAAGTGTCGTTCTACAAGCCGCAGGGCAACCTGAACGAACACGCGGGCTACACGGACGTGTCGAGCGGCGACCAGCACATCGCGAACGTGATCGCGCACCTGCAGGCAAGCCCGCAGTGGAAGAACATGGTCGTGGTCGTCACGTACGACGAAAACGGCGGCTTCTGGGATCACGTGTCGCCGCCGAAGGGCGATCGCTGGGGCCCGGGCACGCGGATCCCGGCGCTGATCGTGTCGCCGTACGCGAAGAAGGGTTTCGTCGACCACACGCAATACGACACGGCGTCGATCCTGCGCTTCATCACGCGCCGCTTCTCGCTGCCGCGCCTCACGGGCCTGCAGCAGCGCGACGACGCGCTGAAGGCGAACGGCGCGCAGCCGATGGGCGACCTGACGAACGCGCTCACGCTGTCGCCGAACCTGTAACGGTACGACCAGGAACGGCCGGCGCGATGCCGGCCGCGCATGACGAAGGGCGGCTTAGGCCGCCCTTTGTTCGTTCTGCCCGCGCGCCTCGCTCCGGCAGGTCCGGCGTCATGCCCGCTCCTCGCTCATGCCTGCGCGAAGTCGGCGTCATCGAGCGCGATGGCCAGAATCATCGCGCGGGAATTCGGCGGCACCGGCCGTCCGGTCGGGCGGAACACGTCATCCCCGCACGCAATCCGCGCGCCCGTCAGCGCGCAGACACCCGCATGCCGTGCGCGCCCGGGCTTCCAGTGCTGCTCGCCGAAGTGCGCACGCCCCGGTTCGACCCAGCGCACGACCAGCAACTGCGCCGAGCGCTCGAGCACCTGCACCTGCGGCCGCCCCGCCGACGCTTGCGGACTGCCGAGCGCCGCGGCCAGGATCATCGCATTCGGATCGGCCGGTGCATGCCCGCGCGGGCTGAAGACGGCGTCGCCGCACACGATCTTCTCGCCGGACAGCGCGCAACGGCCCGAGCGGCATGCCCGCCCGGGCGTCCAGCGCTGTTCCGCGCCGCCCGACGCCAGCCAGCGCACGATCAGCACCTCGTCCGAATAAGCGAGCACCTGCACGCGCGCATTCATTCGACACCCTGCATCGTGCACGCATTCGACGCCGCACGCGCCGCGGCACGCACGCTACCACCCATACTTCAGCTCGACGCCCGCATAGTCGGCGTTGTGCCCGCCCGCCTGCCGGATCGTGTTGCCAACCTGGAAATGCACGGCCTCGATCGATCCGATCAGGTTCGCGGCGATCGTCCAGTCCGCGCGCAACTGCACGTACATGCCCGTCCACCGGCTGCCCTTGCCCGCCGTGCCCGGCACCGGTATGCTCGGCTGCTGATAGACGGCGTCCCCGGTCGTCTCGCGCCACTGGAAGCCCAGCGCGCCGAGCAGCGACAGGTTCGCCGACGGTTTCAGCGTCACGGACGGCTTCACGTGAATCAGGTTCGCGTAGCTCGTATAGCCGGCGAGCGTGAAGTAATAGCCGTTCGGGAACAGCGGGTTGAACGTGCCGACGCGGCCGTCGCCCGGGTGCCGGTCGCCCGACGCCGCGTCGACCTGCAGCGCGATGCGCGGCGACCACGGCGCATCGAGCTTGTAGCCCGCGATCGAACCGACGGCCCACGCGCCGATCGTGCTGTTGCCGACGGTGCCGGACTGCAGCATCGTTTCGACATCCCAGTCGAAGCGCCCTTGCGTGCCGCTGTAGCGCAGGTCCCACACGTCGCGACGTTCGGGGCCGCTCGCATCGAGGTAACGCGAATTGGTACGGTTGTAGCGCGACCAGTAGCCGGACAGGTCGCCGGGTCCGACCGACTGCCGCTCGAAGCGCACGCCGCTGAACGTGAGATCGCGATTCGACACGTCGTCGAAATCGGACGCGTTGCGGTTCTGCACCGGCTGCGTCGCGTAGCCGATGAAGCGCCACTTCCCGTATTCGTAGGCGGCCCAGACCGCATCGAACGCCTGCCGCACGTTCGGACCGTCGCGCGTGGCAATGAAGCGCTGCAAGTCGAACGCCATCTCCTGCCGGCCGACACGGAGCTTGAACACGCCGCCGCCGAGCGCGCCCGTGTAGGTCGCGAACGCCTGTTCGAGATCGAGCGGGTTCTGGTCGACCGGCGACACCACGTTCTTGCCGTACGCACGCGCATCCTGCAACTGCGCGAAGAACTGCCAGTGCTGGCCGAGATGCGCATCGGCATGCACTTCGACGCGCTGGATCAGGTACGTATCCGATTGCGCGGAGCCGATCCCGAACAGCTGCGCGTTGTTGGTCTCCAGCCGCTCGCGCAGGTTCACGCCGAGCGACAGATAGGACGCCGGATCGTTGCCGAGCGGAATGTATTTCAGCCCGTCGAGCGGCTGGCGCGGCACGCACGGATTCGCGAGCACCGACCAGTCTTCCTGCCAGCGGTTGAACAGCACGGCCGGCCGCTTGGCGGTGCAGGCCGAAGCCGTGCCGTCGGCCACGGGTGTCGATGTCGATGTCGACGTTGCTTGTGCGAACGCCGCATCGGCGCCCGCGAACAGCAGCCCCGCGACGATCGACAGGCGCGCGGCCCGATCGGTGCGGCGGTTGCGGTATCTCCCCTGTGTCACCGGGATCATGCATGCTCCTGCTTGACGGTGCCGACCGCTTGCGCCGCGCACGCCGCGAGCATCGCGAGCGCGCCGACGGGCACGAGCAGCGCCCAAAATCCGACCTGACGAAACCCGAGCGCACCACCTGCCGCGCCGAGCGCGAACGCGACGATCGCCGGCAGCATCTTGCCGAAGCGCGCCCGCGCCGCCGCACGCGCGCTGTCGGCCGTGCTGCCCGACAGCATGTCGACGACGTCGAGGATCGCCTGCGTCACGTTGCCGGTCATCACGGTGTTCGGCACGCCGGCACGCGGGATCACGCGCGGGTGCGCGTTCTGCACGCCCATCGCGAACGTGCCGACGATGCCGGCCACGAGCGCCGGCAGGCTGTCGGGCTGCGTGACGGGCGACGCCCACACGCCGGCCGCGCAGAAGCCGAGCAGCAGCACGGCCTGCACCGCGTGCAGCGCGCGCGTGCCCTGCCACGCCGGCCGCGCGGCCATCGAGCGCGCGATCAGGCTGCTCGCGATCACGCCGCACACGAACGCCGGAAACACGCTCAGCTTCAGCACGACGCCCTGGCCGAACCCCGCGATGCCCGCGCCGATCAACACGAAGTTGCCCGTCACGTGCGCGGTGAACAGCCCGAACAGCGCGACGAAGCTCAGCGTGTCGACGAAGCCGGCCACCGCGGCAAGGATCGTGTCCTCATGCTTCATCGTGCCGCGCTCGCGTGGATCTCGGCGACGTAGCCGCCCGGAAACTGCACGAGCGCCGCTTCGCGGCCGTCCGATGCGAACGGCGGCACGAGCACGGTCACGCCCGCGGCTTCGGCCTGCTTCAGCGTCGCGGCAAGATCGGTCACTTCGTAGCCCGTCATCTCGCGGCCGAACGGGTAAGGCAGATGGCCGTCGGTCACGAGCACCGTCAGCTTGCCGAAGCCCGACTCGACGCGGATGCGGCGATACGTATCGTCGGGCCGGCCGATTTCGACGCCGGGCGCCTTGCGCACGTCCGACACGACCTTGCCGTGCGAGAACGCGACGAAGTCGCGCACCAGCACGTCCGCGCGTTCCGGCGACACGTACACGCGGTTCTCCGGCACCGTCTGCAGCGCGTCGTAGTTCGGCGCCTGCGTATGCCAGTAGAGCTGCATGTTCACGCCGCCCGGCCAGCGGATGATCGCGTCGCGGCCGATCGGATCGGGGAACGTATCGACGACCACGTCCGCGCCGTGCGCACGCGCCGACTTCATCGCGACGTCGAGATCGGTGACGAGGTAGCCGGTGCGCTCCGAGCAGAACGGATACGGAATCGGCGTCTTGAAGCCGAACACCGACACCGTGCCGACCGGCGTGAGCACGAGCTGCGACATCGTCTGGCTCGGCGTCGGCGTGACCTGGAACACGCCCTGCTTCGACTTCTTGCCGCCGAAGGTCGCGACGAAGCTGTCGGTGAAGCGGTCGAAATCTTCCGGCGCGACGCACACGTGCGTCGTGTCGTACTGCGGGCCGACCGCGATCGCGGGCGTCGCGACGGCCTTCCCGACCGGCGTCTTCGCGAAGGCTACCGGCGCGACGGCGAGGCCGCCCGCGATCATCGCGGCAAGCAGCACTGAACGAATGGATTTCATCACGGGATTCCCTGGTTGTTGCATCGTCATCGAATGGAGCGGCCGTCGTCGGCCGCGTACTGCGCATCGTCGAGCACGGTCGCCAGCACGAGTGCCGCGATCAGCCCGAGATGCTCGAAAAAGCTGTTGAGCGCCATGAAATGTTCGGCGCCCGAGCGATTCCAGAAATCGTTTGCCACGACCATCGCGACGAGCGTCAGCATGCCGAGGCTGCCGGCGCCGAGCCACGTGAAGCGGCGAAACACTATGCACAGCGAACCGCCGATCTCGACCGCGATCGCGAGCACCGCCCACAGCGCGGCCGGATGCAGGCCGAAGTGCGCCTGCTCCGCGACCGCGCCGTCGAAATCGAGCGCCTTCGCAATGCCGCCGATCAGAAAGGCGGACACCAGCGCGAGACGCGCGAGCGGCAAGGCCCATGGCTGCGACAGCAGCGCACGGACCCATGCCGGGTTGCCGTAGACGGTGCGCGTCGTCATGTCAGACCGCCCAGCACGAACAGCCGAACGCACCCCAGAAGCCCTTCGCGTCCGAGGTCGGCAACGCGCGGCCCCACGCGCCCGCGTGTGCATGGCCGTGCACGTTGCACGCGCTCGCGCAGCCGCACATCGCGGCGGCGGCGGCCCGTTGCAGCGGTGCGCCGTCGCGTTGCGTCGCGCCCCAGCCGCCGTAACCGCCGTATGCGCGCACCGGCGACCAGTCCGGCATCGCGGGCGGAATCGGCGCGTCGTGCGACGAAAACGGCCCGGCGCCCCACACGATCCGGCCGCCCACGATCGTCAGCAATGCAGTCGTGTCGACGATATCGTCCTCCGCACATGTGAAGAAATCGCGATCCGGGACGACCAGGTCGGCGAGCTGCCCGACCGCGATACGCCCTTTCTTGCCTTCCTCGTTCGAGAACCACGTCACGTACTCGGTCCACATGCGCAACGCGGTTTCGCGATCGAGCAGGTTGCGCTGCGGATATATGCGCATCCCGCCGACCGTCTTGCCCGTCACGAGCCATGCGAGCGACACCCACGGGTTGTACGACGCGACGCGGGTCGCGTCGGTGCCGGCCGATACCTTGAGCCCCTTGCCGAGCATCTTCGCGACAGGCGGCGTCGCTTCCGCCGCCTGCGCGCCGTAGCGCTCGACGAAGTACTCGCCCTGGTACGCCATCCGATGCTGCACCGCAACGCCGCCGCCGAGCGCCGCGATCCGGTCCATCGACTTCTCCGAGATCGTTTCCGCATGATCGAAGAACCAGTTCAGCCCGTCGAGCGGAATATCGCGGTTCACCTTCTCGAACACGTCGAGCGCGCGGCTGATCGTTTCGTCGTAGGTGGCATGCATGCGCCACGGCCAGCGGTTCTGCGCGAGCACGCGCACGACGCCTTCGAGATCGTCTTCCATCTGCGCGGGCAGATCCGGACGCGCGACGCGGAAGTCCTCGAAATCGGCCGCGGAAAACACCAGCATCTCGCCCGCGCCGTTGTTGCGGAAATAGTCGGTGCCGTCGTGATATTTGACGCTCTTCGTCCAGTTCACGAAGTCTTCCTTCTCCGCGTTCGGCTTCTGCGTGAACAGGTTGTACGCGATGCGCACCGTCATCTCGCCCGCATCGTGCAGCTTGCGGATGACTTCGTAATCGTCGGGATAATTCTGCGAGCCGCCGCCCGCGTCGATCACGCCGGTCACGCCGAGCCGGTTCAGCTCGCGCATGAAGTGACGCGTCGAGTTGTACTGATAGTCGAACGGCAGCTTCGGCCCCTTCGCGAGCGTCGCATAGAGGATCGACGCGTTCGGGTTCGCGAGCAGCAGGCCCGTCGGGTTGCCCGCTTCGTCGCGCAGGATCGTGCCGCCCGGCGGCTCCGGCGTGTCCTTCGTATAGCCGACGACGCGCAGCGCGGCCGCGTTCAGCAGCGCACGGTCATACAGGTGCAGGATGAACACCGGCGTATCGGGCGCGACCGCATTGAGTTCGTCGATCGTCGGCAGGCGCTTCTCCGCGAACTGATGCTCGGTGAAGCCGCCGACCACGCGCACCCATTGCGGCGCCGGCGTGATCGCGACCTGCTGCTTGAGCATCTCCATCGCGACGGCGAGCGAGCGCACGCCGTCCCAGCGCAGCTCGAGGTTGTAGTTCAGCCCGCCGCGAATCACGTGCGTGTGGTTGTCGATCAGGCCCGGCAGCACCGGGCGCCCGTCGAGATCGACCACCTTCGTCGCACGGCCGGCGAGCGGCATGATGTCCGTGTTGCTGCCGACCGCGACGAAGCGGCCGTCCTTGATCGCGACGGCAGTCGCGACGGGGTTCGCACGGTCGAGCGTCGTGATGCGCCCGTTGTGCAGGATGAGATCCGGTTGAGTATCGGTTGCGCTCATGGTATGTCCTCGATGTAGTCAGAAGCCGAGCCAGTGACGGACGGGGCCGATGGCCTGTGCGCCGATCAACATGCCGGCGAGGCCGATCAGCGCGATCAGCGGCGGCGCAGGAGAGCGCACCTTGATCACGCTGTACACGACGCCGATCAGCACGCCGGCGGCCAGCGACAATAGATAAGATTCCATAACGATTTTTCCTCCCGGCCGGATTAGAATGATCCGCATCGCAACGGCCGCTCGATTCGCTGCCGCCGCATTCACTTCGCATTCCTGTCACGCTGTCCGACCATGCAAACCCTTCCTGACCTCGAAGCCTGGGCCATCTTTGCGCGCGTCGCGGAGACGGGCTCGTTCGCGAAAGCCGCGGAACTGCTCGGCATATCGCAACCGACCGTGTCGAAGGCGATCGCGCGCCTCGAAAAGCGCCTCGGCGCGATGCTGCTGTACCGCACGTCGCGCAAGATCTCGCTCACGCCGACCGGCGAACTGCTGCGCGACCGCGCGATCCGCTTGCTCGCCGATGCCGAGCTGATCGAGAGCGAAGCAACCGCGCAAGCACTCGAACCGCACGGCCTCGTGCGCGTGAACGCGCCGATGTCGTTCGGGCTGCGCCATCTGTCGCCGCTGCTGCCCGCGTTTCTCGAACGCTATCCACGCGTCGACATCGACCTCGTGCTGACCGATCACATCGTCGACATCGTGTCCGGCGGCTTCGACGTCGCGATCCGCATCGCCGAGCTCAGCGATTCGTCGCTGCGCTCGCGCAGGCTGTGCGCGGTGCGCCGTCCGCTCGTCGCATCGCCCGCGTATCTCGACCGGCACGGCCGGCCCACGCATCCGCGCGACATCGAGCAGCACGTGTGCCTCACCTACACGAACCTGCCGACGCCCGAACACTGGCGCTTTCGCCACCCGGCCTCGGGCGAGGACTTCGGCGTGAACGTGCACGGACGCATCCGCACCAACAACGCCGACGTGATCGGCCCCGCGCTGGTCGCCGGTCACGGCCTCGCGCTGCAGCCCGAGTTCCTGGTGTGGGACGAGCTGCAGCGCGGCGAGCTCGAGGAAGTGATGTGCGACTGGAAGATCGCCGACATCAACGTCAACCTCGTCACACCGCCCGGCATGCTGCGCGCCGCGCGCGTGACGGTGCTGCTCGATTTCCTCGCCGAACATTTCGCGCATGCGCCGTGGGCCCTGCCCGCGACCTGAGCGGGCGGCGGCCGGTGGATTCCGCAGGCCGCCGCGGGCATCGATCGGATCGGTCGTTACTTCGCCGGAACGGCCGCGATCGACTCGTGCGGCGTCGCGGTACGCTGCGCGGCCTTGTGGACCATCGTGTACGCGTAGTCGACACCCATCCCGTACGCGCCCGAATGTTCCTTCGCGATCGCCATCACCGCGTCGTACGTATCGCGGCGCGCCCAGTCGCGCTGCCATTCGAGCAGGACCTGCTGCCACGTAACGGGTACCGCGCCGGCCTGGACCATGCGCTGCATCGCGAAGTCGTGCGCGTCCTTCGACGTGCCGCCCGACGCGTCGGCGACCATGTAAATCTCGTAATCGCCTTCGAGCATCGCGCACAGTGCGAACGTCGTATTGCAGACCTCGGTCCACAGCCCCGACACAACCACCTTCTTGCGGCCGTTCGCGGCCAGCGCGTCGCGCACCTTCTGGTCGTCCCACGAGTTCATCGACGTGCGTTCGAGCGTCTTCTGGTTCGGGAACACGTCGAGCAGTTCCGGATAGCTATAACCCGAGAAACTCTCGGACTCGACCGTCGTGATCGTGGTCGGGATGTTGAACGCCTTCGCGGCTTTCGCGAGACCGACGACGTTGTTCTTCAGCGTCTGACGATCGATCGACTGCACACCGAATGCCATCTGCGGCTGCTGGTCGATGAAGATCAGCTGGCTGTTCTGCGGAGTAAGTACTTCAAGCTTCGGATTGCTCATGGCGCATCGAGTCCTGTGAACGAAAAAAAGGGGGCCTGCCTCGACCGTGAAAACGGGAGGAGCCGGAGGTACGTCGCGCCGGATCGTCATCCGGCTCGAAATATTTAATCCGTAAATGCGCGGCGCGAACACCCAAGAAATGGAATCGATGCAATTCCTAAAACGATGTCCGTTCGGGGCTGTCCGCTCTTTTTTTCTTCACGCAAACCCGATAGTCTTTCAAGACTCTGACGGCGCCGTTGCGGTGCCGCCCGGCCATCACGAGGCGCTCGACCATGAAACCGTATGTCTTTTCGCTGCTCGCCGGCATCCTCGCCGGCGTCATCTACGGCGCGATCGGCGTGAATTCGCCCGCGCCGCCGATCATCGCGCTCACCGGCCTGCTCGGCATGCTGGCCGGCGAACAGATCCTGCCCGTGGCGCGGCGCATGCTCAAGGGGCACCGGCTGAATACCGCATGGCGCGAGGCGAAGTGCAGCCAGCATATGTTCGGCCCGCTGCCGGGCGGCAGCACGAACGAGCGCAAACCGTCGTGATGCGGCGCGTCGCGATCCGCCGCGCATGAGCAATGTCGAGCTGTTCCATTACCTGCTGCTGTTGATCTGCGGCGCGGGTGCGCTCACGTGGCTCGCCGAGCGGATCTCGATTCCGCCGGCCGTCGTGCTGCTGCTCGGCGGCTGCGTGGTGGCCGTCGCCGGCAAGCGCGTGCCGGACATGGACCCGGCGCTGCTGCTCGCGGCCGTGCTGCCGCCGCTGCTGATGTCGAGCGGCTTCTACACGGCATGGAAGGAATTCCGGCACGAGCTCGCGTCGATCGCATCGCTCGCGCTCGGCGCGGTGGCATTCACGACCGTCGCGGTCGCGCTCGCCGCGCATGCGGCGAATCCCGCGCTGCCGTGGGCCGCCTGCTTCACGCTCGGCGCAATCGTGTCGCCGCCCGATGCGGTCGCCGCGGAGGCGATCCTGAAACGTCATCCGCTGCCCGCGCGGCTCGTCGCGGTGCTCGAAGGCGAAAGCCTCGTCAACGATGCGTCGGGCCTGCTGCTCTATCAGATGGCCGTGTCGGCCGCGCTCGCGGTCACGATCACGACGGCCGGCGCCACCGGCCTGTTCTTCTCGCTCACGCTGATCGGCATCGCCGTCGGCCTCGCGTGCGGCCATGCCATGTGCTGGGTGCTGCAGCGCCTGCGCGAGCCGATGCTCGGCATCGTCGTGACCTTCGCGATGGCGTGGGGCAGCTACGGGATCGCGGAAGCCGTGCACGGCTCGGGCGTGCTGTCGGTCGTCACCTGCGGCCTCGTGCTCGGCGTGCGCCAGCATCGCGTGTTCGGCGCCGACATGCGGATCAAGGCGAAGGCGACGTGGGAAGCGATCGTGTTCGTGCTCGACGCGCTCGTGTTCATCCTGATCGGCCTCGCGCTGCACGCGATCCTCGCGCGCGTGAACCACGAAGGCGCGGTGCTGATGGACGGGCTGCGGGTGGCGCTGCCGGCCACCGCCGCCGCGATCGCCGCGCGCGTCGTGTGGGTGTTCGTCGCGATGTGGCTGCCGGGCCGCCTGCGCGCGGCGCGTGCGGGCCGTCCGTCGTGGTCGTGGCGCGAGGCGGTCGTGCTCGGCTGGTCCGGCATGCGCGGCGTGGTGAGCCTCGCCGCCGCGATCGCGCTGCCGGGCAACTTCCCCGGCCGTGACCTGATCCTGTTCAGCACGTTCCTGCTGATCATCGCGACGCTCGTCGTGCAGGGCGGCACGCTCGCGCCGCTGATCCGCGTGCTGAAGCTGCAGCCGGCCGCGCGGCATACGATGTCCGAGCATGCGGTGCGCGCGCACACGTTCGGCGCGGCGCTCGCCGAGCTCGACGCACGCGAGCAGCGCGGCGCCGGCCTCGAACGCGCATCGCTCGACCGGCTGCAGACCGAATACCGCGGCCGCGTCGCGTTCAACGAGCGCGCGCACCGCGACGGCGCCGAACCGGCGGACGTGCGCGCGCGGATGCTGCGCATGGAGCTCGAACTGGTCGGCGTGTCGCGCGATGCGCTGCTCGCGCTGCATCGCGACGGCCGGGTCGACGATACGGTGCTGCACCGCATAGAATCCGAACTGGACTTCGAGGAACTGCGGCTGCAGCGCCTGCTCGAACCGTAACGTCCGGCCTGATGCGGCCGGCCGCCAGCCCACCCCTTCCCCACCTGGAATTGCAATGAGCGAACTGTCCGTCGAAGCGAGCATCGGCTCGGTCGATTATCTGGTCCATTTCACCGACGGCGTCCATCAGTGGCGCGCCGACGAACCGGCGTCGCTCGGCGGCGACGACGCGGCCCCGACGCCCGTCGCGCTGCTGCTGTCGAGCCTCGGCGCATGCACCGCGATCACGCTGAAGATGTATGCGCAGCGCAAGGGCTGGCCGCTCGCCGAAGTGCACGTGAAGCTCGCGCACGAATCGGGCAGCAAGGGCAGCACGATCGCGCGCCGCATCACGCTCGACGGCGACCTGTCCGACGAGCAGCGCGAGCGCCTGCTGCAGATCGCGAATGCGTGCCCGGTGCACAAGATCCTGTCGAACCCGATCACGATCGACACGGCAATCGCCTGACGTATCGCCCCCTTTGAACCCGAGCGTTTCACCATGTCCGCATCGATCAAGACCCTGCTCACGCCGCGCGAGAGCGACATCGGCAACCTCGTCGTGCGCCGCGTGCTGCCCGCGCGCGCCGCGCGCCTCGTCGGCCCGTTCATCTTCTTCGACGAGATGGGGCCGGCCGTGCTGCCGGCCGGCAGCGGCATCGACGTGCTGCCGCATCCGCACATCGGCCTCGCGACCGTCACCTACCTGTTCGACGGCACGCTGATGCATCACGACAGCCTCGGCTTCCGGCAGAAGATCGTGCCCGGCGACGTGAACTGGATGACGGCCGGGCGCGGCATCGTGCACTCGGAGCGTTCGCCCGAAGAAGACCGGCCGCTCGCGCAGCCGGTGCACGGGATCCAGACCTGGGTTGCGCTGCCGGTTGAACACGAGGACACCGAGCCCGCATTCGTGCATCACGCGGCCGACACGCTGCCGTCGTTCACGCGCGACGGCACGAGCGTGCGCGTGATCGCGGGCACGGCGTTCGGGCTCACGTCGCCAGTCGAGGTGTTCTCGCCGACGCTCTATGCGTACGCGGCATTCACGGCGGGCGGCACCCTTGCGCTCGACGCGGAACACGACGAGCGCGGCGTGTATCTCGTCGACGGCGACCTCACGATCGACGGCACGCCGCTCGCCCCCGCGACGATGGCCGTGCTCGAACCCGGCGCGGGCGTCGCGCTCGCAAGCGCGAACGGCGCGCGCGTGATGCTGCTCGGCGGCGCCCACCTGCCGGGCGAGCGGTTCATCGAATGGAATTTCGTGTCGAGCGCGCGCGCGAAGATCGAAGCGGCCCGCAACGCGTGGGCCGCGCAGACCTTCGGCAAGGTGCCGGGCGAAGAAGACCAGTGGACGCGCCAGCCGGAACGCAACGCGCACTGACACACCATCGGTCGATCGACGCAACGCGGCCGGCACTCACGCCGGCCGCGTTGCGTTTACCGCGTCAATCCCATCAGCTTCGCGAGCACCGGCCAGCGCTCGAGCGACTCGACGAACGCGCGCCGCGCCTGCTCGTCGACATAGCGGGCCGGGTCCAGCGCGGGCAGATGCCGCGCGAGGCCGAGCACGTCGTTCGGTTGCGACAGGCGGCCTTCGTCGCCCTCGCCGATGTTTATTGTTCGTCGATCCATACGCCATCCGGAGTCTTGACCGCATAGCCCGCGGGCGTCTGCATCGTCACCGTGCCCTCGTTCTCGCCGACCATCCGCGTGCGCGGCAGATCGGCCGCGTATTGCGCGAGCGTCACGCCAGGCTTGAACGGGCTGTTCGATACGAGGTTCGACAGCAGTTGCGCGAGCGCGAGGAAGCTCGTCGGCTGGTCGATCACGGTGGTCGTGCCGTGATTGCCGGTGAAGCCGACGAGCCGCACGCCGACCGGCCCGTGAATGATGCGCGGCGTCGGAATCTCGCGCAGGCCCGCGACCTGGTTCTTGTCGCCGCGCAGCGCGGCGCCGTGCTCGGGCACGAACACGATCACCGCGCGCCGGCCCGACTGTGCGACCAGATCGGCGAGCCGGTCGAAGTCGTCCATCAGCTTGGTCGCGCGCTGCGGATACGAGTCGATGCTGTTCAGCGAGCTGCCGGCCACGCGGTTGCCGTCGTGCATGCTGATCGTGTTGTAGTACAGCGCGACCGGCCCCGGCACCGACGCGCGCTGCGCGTACCAGTTCGCGAGCGTCTGGTAGTCGTCCTTGATCGCCGAGCCGTCGAACGCGTGCATCGCGACCGGTGCGGCCGCGTTCGAGATCATCGGCGCGTCCGGCACGCCGAGGTTGTCGTGCACGACCTGCAGGAAGTTGTCGAAGTGGCCGTCGTGGTTCAGCAGCGACTGCACCGTGTAGCCGGCGGCGGCCAGCTGCGAAAACAGGTAGCACTGCTGCGGCGCGGGCTTGTACAGATCCGCGTGCGCTTCCTGGCCGCAGCTCGCGCGCAGCACGCGAATCGCGGCCGGGCCGCTGTAGCTCGCGGCCGTGCTGAAGTTGTTGAACAGGTAGTCGAAGCGGCTCAGCATCGGATGGTTGCGCACCTTCGCGGCGTCGAGGTCGTCCCACGACAGCGAACAGATGTGCAGCACGATCACGTCGAACTGCGTGGACGGATCGTTGCCGAGATGGCCGAACGCGACCTGCCGCTGCGACTCCTGCGTGCGGAACGTCGCGAGCGCCGCGTTGTGATCCTCGGGCTGGTCGGAACGCCCGCCGTTGCCGTCGGCGAGCTGCTGCGCGGGCGGTGCGACGACGCGCGCCATCAGTCCGTTGCCGGCCTGCCACAACGGCATCGCGATCAGCACGGCGAGCACGAAGGTCGCGACGCGCAGCCAGCGGTTCACGATGAAATAGACGATCAGCGCGCCCGCCACCGTCAGCACCAGCATCGGTGGCAACAGGCGCGGCAGCAGTTCCATCCAGTAGTCGAGGCGGAACGTGCTGACCTCGCGCGCGGCTTCGGCGAGACGCGCGAGCGGCGGCGCATGCAGCTCGCGCGCGAGCAGCGGCACCGCGATCGCGATCGCCACGAGCTGCCGCACGATGCGCCACGCGCGCTGCCGGATCGGCGCGCTCGCGGCGAGCACCAGCGCGAACCCGAGGTTCGCGAGCCACATCGGCTGCAGGTGGCCGGTCGCGAACAGCGCGAACTTCAGGATGAAATACAGATTCCAGAACGTCATCTAAACCACTCCGTCATGAGCGCCGCGTCAGTCGCGCGCCCGATCGAGCTTCGGCGCCAGCATGGTCTGCACGCTGCGCGCCGCGCCCTTCCACATCCGTACGTACCCGTCCACGCCCACCTGCAGCACTTCCTTCAGCCCGCGCAGCGGCGTGTCGGGGCGCGCGCCCGCGTGCCAGTCGAGCCACGCATCCGCGCGGCCGAACGTGCACTGCACGAGCTGGCGCTCCTGTTCGAGCGTGAGCGCCTCGAAGCTCACGCCGACGTGGGTCGGCGTCACGCGGCTCACGCGCACCGGGAACGGGAACGGCCGGTCGCCGCGCGTCACGCACACCGTCAGCGTGTCG
The DNA here is from genome assembly GCF_003366075.1 of Burkholderia sp. IDO3. NCBI lineage: Bacteria > Pseudomonadati > Pseudomonadota > Betaproteobacteria > Burkholderiales > Burkholderiaceae > Burkholderia > Burkholderia sp. IDO3. The sequence goes on along the minus strand of NZ_CP028963.1, from coordinate 1,537,446 downwards.
CCGACCGCGAGCGGCAGCCCCGGCACCGCTTCGAGGCCGAGCCCGCCCGTCGAGTAGTCGCTCGTGAAGCAGGCGGCCGTCGAGCCGTCGGCGAGCAGCAGCGTCGCCGGCACGCGCATCGCGATCCGGTGCGTGACGCGCACCTGCTTCGTCTCGCGCGCAACCGCCAGCGCCGCGCCGAGCATCGCGAGGTTGTACGCGGTCCAGCCGAGCGTGATCAGGATCGTCGCCGCCTCGTCGCCCTGCTCGGTCACGAGCCGCCAGAGCCCCGCGGCGATCGCGAGCACGTTCAGTGCGAACAGCACGAGGTATGGCTTCGACGTCGACCAGTCGACGTAGCCTTCGTCGATCTTGCCGCCCTTGTCGGTCACGTTGAACTTGCCGTGCTTCGGGCTGAAGAACGCGACGGTGGTCGGCAGTGCGATGTACCACGCCAGCACCGATTCGTAGACCTCGGCCCAGAACGAATGGCGGTATCGCCCCTGCATCCGCGAGTTCGCGACGTTCGCGAGCACCAGGTACGGAATCACGTAGCTCGCGAGCGCGACCGACGACGCATTGATGAAGTACAGATGGAAGAACAGGTACGCGAGCGGGATCGTCAGGAACACGAGCCGCGGAATCCCGTAGAAGAAGTGCAGCATCGCGTTGCCGTAGCAGATCCGCTGCACGAAGCCGAGCCCGCGCCCGAGGAACGGGTTGTCGATGCGGAAGATCTGCGCCATTCCGCGCGCCCAGCGCGTGCGCTGCTTCACGTGGCCCGCGAGGCTTTCCGTCGCGAGGCCGGCCGCCTGCACGGTCGGCAGGTACGCCGACGTGTAGCCGCGGCGATGCAGCTTGAGCGCCGTGTGCGCGTCCTCGGTCACGGTTTCGACCGCGACGCCGCCCACCTCCTCCAGCGCGCTGCGCTTGAGCACCGCGCACGAGCCGCAGAAGAACGTCGCGTTCCACAGGTCGTTGCCCGACTGCACGAGCCCGTAGAACAGGTTGCCCTCGTTCGGGATCTCGCGGAACGTGCCGAGGTTGCGCTCGAACGGATCGGGCGAGAAGAAATGGTGCGGCGTCTGCACCAGCGCGCACTTCGGGTCGCGCAGGAACACGCCCATCGTGGTCTGCAGGAACGAGCGCGTGGGCACGTGATCGCAGTCGAAGATCGCGATGTATTCGCCGTGTGTCTTCGGCAGCGCGCGGTTGATGTTGCCGGCCTTCGCGTGACGGTTGTCGTCGCGCGTCAGGTAGCCGATGCCCGCCTCTTTCGCGAACGCCTCGAACTCGGGGCGCCGGCCGTCGTCGAGCAGGTACACGCGCAGCTTGTCGGTCGGCCAGTCGATGCTCTGCGCGGCGAACGCGGTCGGCTTCACGACCGACAGCGGTTCGTTGTAGGTCGGGATGTAGACGTCGACGCTCGGCCATTCGTCGGGATCGCCGGGCAGCGGCACGATCGGGCGATCGAGCGGCCACGCGGTCTGCACGAAGCCGAGCAGCAGGATCATCCACGTATAGGCTTCCGCGCCGTACAGCAGATAGCCGGCGACGGCCTCGACGGGGCCGCGGAAGTCGAGCGTCTGCGTCGTGCGCCACCACACGTAGCGCACCGTCGCGAGCAGCGCGAGCGAGGCGAGCGCGAGGGTCGGCAGATGTCCGGGCAGGCGGCGCAGCGCGAGCGCGAGCACCGCGACGATCGCGAAGAACGCGAACTGCGCGTTGGGCATCAGCGGCGACATGCCGGCCGCGGCCCACAGCACCGCGCCGGCGATCAGCAGCAGCGGCGCCAGCCAGCGGCGCCGGCCGACACCGTTCGCGCGCGCATCGAGCCAGCCGCCCCAGCGCGCCCACGGCAGGCGCTCGAGCTGCGTATTGACACGCTTCGCGAGCGCGCGGGCCGCGACGTAGACGGGCACGACGAACGTGTCGAACCACGCGAGCGGATCGCGCGCGGGCCGGCCGTCGTCGCCGCGCGGCGCGCGCACGATCGCGCGCCACAGCCATTCGCGCGGGCTCAACGGCTGCAGCACGCCCCAGTCGCGCGCGAGCCGCAGGAAGCCGGTGCGCGCCCAGCGGCGCACGGGGTCGGGCCGCCCGGGCGGCGGCGCATGGAAGAACAGCCGCACGAGCCAGTCGAGCAGCGTGCGCTGCACCGGCAGCCCGATGCCGCGCGCGCACCAGTCCGTCACGCCGCGGCGGGCCGCGCGCCAGCGCGACGCGAATGCGCCCTTCATCGCGACGCTCCCGCGCGGCCGGCCGCCGCCGCCGAGAGCCACGCATCGACCCAGTTCGCAACGCCGTTCAGGTCGTGCGACGCCTGCGAATACGGCGCGTCGTCGAAGATCCAGCTGCCGCGCGCGAGCGTTTCGGGCACGGCTGCATCGACGTGGATGCGCTGTTCGAGCATCGCCGCCGGCCCCGCGACCGCGCGCAGCATCCCGAGCGCGTCGCGCTGCATGTCGCGCGCCGGGTTCAGCCGGTTCACGACGATCTGCAGTTCGCCGCCGCCTGCGCGCAACGCGTCCAGACGCGCGGCGACCGTCGCGCATGCCGCCGGTTCGGGCGGCACGACGACGAGCGTCAGGTCCGCGCGGCGAATCGCCTGCTCGGCCTGCGGCGACGGATAGCGGGCGGTATCGACCAGCACGACGCCGTCGGCCGGCAGCGCGATCTCGTCGAGCGCGCGCGACAGCCAGGCGGGATCGGCCGCGAGCCGCGCATCGCACGCGGCGGCGCCCGCCGCGTCGACCTGCCCGTACGGCACGAACAGCACGCCGTCGGCATTGCGCCATGTCTGCGCGTGCCACGGCGCGGCGTCGCCGAGCAGGCTGTGCGCGAGGCCGTGTTCGGCCAGCGTGTCGAGCCCCAGCGTCGCGCCCATCAGGTTCTGCGCGTCGAATTCGACGGCGACGACCGGCCGGCCGCGGCGCGCGAGCAGCACCGCGAGCGCGGCCGCAAGCGTCGTGCGGCCCGCGCCGCCCGTCGTCGACGTAATAGCGATCGTCTTCATCGCGACGCCTCGCCGGTGCGGCCCGCATCGGGCAGCAGGCGCCCGCGCAGCGCCACCGGCACGAGTTCGCACGGCACCGCGTCGCGCCGGTTGATCCCGCGCGGCGCATGGAAACCGCGGCCGATGCCCAGGTGCTGGGCGACGATCCACACCGGCACCGCGATCGCGAGGCCAATGATGAAACCGATGACGAGTTCGGCAATCATGCGCCCTCCGGCTTGCGCAGCGGCATCGCACTGCGAATGGCGCCGCGCGCACGCGCGGCGGGAAATACGGGAACCGGCACCGGCGCATGGGCGGCCGGCACGGCGTCGGCATCGGCCGGCGCGGGCTGCGGCGCCGCATCGGTCGGCCTGTCGGCCGCGCCCGGCGTATCGCTCGCACCGCCCGGCGCCGCGCGCCGCGCGACCTCGCCCGCGCATCCGGCCGGCACCTGCGGCGCGGCAGCCGGTCGCGCCACCGCGAACAGGTCGCTGTAGTCGGCGATCGGCGCACGCCGGTTCTCGGTCTTCAGCGCATCGAGTTCCTTGTCGATGCTTTCGTGTCCGAGACACACGACGCGATCCGACAGCGTATCGACCGGCACGTCGAAGATCCGCGCGAGTGCGTCGTCCGCATCGGCCGGCTCGCACGCGAACAGGAACACGTACAGGTGTCCGGCATCGGCCGTCACGACGTCGCCCGCGCGGCGCGGCCGGCAGCGCCGCAGCGCATCGACGTGCGACACGCCGGGCAGCAGCGCGATCTTCGCGAGCGTGTGCGGCAGCGACAGCACCGCGCCGCGATCGAGCACCGCGCGGATGCGCAGGCAGAACGCGCCGACCGGCAGGTAGCCGAGCACCGAATCGCCGAGTGCGGCCGCGAGCGCCGCACGATAGTCGGGCGCGACGGGCCGCGCATAGAGCTGCCCGCGCAGCGCGTGCACGGCAGCCTGCATGCGCGACACCGGCAGGTCGCGCGCGACGACGCGATTCGCGCCGACGCTCAGCAGCAGCATCTCGAACTGCTGGCGCAGCACCTCGTCGCGTTCGACGACGGCGATCTTGAGCGCGCCGCCGCATTGCCGGCGCAGCGCGTGAACCGCCGCGCACAGCGCTTCGAGCTGCGCATGCGAGCGGAATGCCAGCACCGCGGTCGCGGCCTGTGCGTGTGCGCAGGCGACGACGACCGCCGCGTTGTCGTCGACGATTTCCCAGTCGGCGGGCACGCGGCTCGCGTCGTCGAGTATCGCGCGGCTGACGACGACACGGTCCTCGTCGGTCGCGAGCTTCATCCTGCGCGCGGGCTCCGTCACGTCGCCGTCGGCGATCGCGGCGAGCCGGCCGCTCGGCGCAAAGCGCAGCGGCCGCACCTCGCCGGCCGCGAGCATGTCGCCCGCGCGCCAGAAGTCGACGACCCACAGCAGCTCGCCGTGGGTGCGCTGCAACTGCGCGACGCCGGCGCACACGCCGTGGAATTCGGCGCGCGGCGCGCGGCTCGCGTCGCGCACGAGCGGCGCATCGTCGGTGGTCGAATCGGCACCGGTGCGGGCGATCTCCGGATCGAGCAGCAACACGAGCGCGATCCGGTGCGTGCGGCACCAGTCGGCGAGCGCGTGCCCCTCTTCCGCGAGCGCGGCCGGATCGTCCCAGCTGAACCAGCGCTGCGCGCCTTCGATGAAATACACCGAGCGCGCACGAAAACCGTAGCGCTTCATCGCGCGCAAGCCGCCGGTGAGCCGCGCGAACGGCCCGGGCGCCGCGCGGCGCGACGCGTCCGGTTCCATCGCGGCGTCGCCGTCTGCCGGCGCGATGGCCGGCGGCATCGCCAGCACGTTCAGGTTGCGCGGCCAGCCGGCCGGATGCGCGCCGCCCGCGAAACCGCGCGCCTGCATCTGTGCGGCGACGCGCGCGGCGTCCCGTGCGAGCACCACCGTCACGTCGCGCGTGCGCGACTGCCGCGCGCTTTCCCAGACGAGCGCGTCGCAGGCCGGCGTGCCGGCGGCCGCATAAACGGCATACAGGCCGCCCGCTTCCAGCGGCGTCCATGCATCGGGCAGCCCGTCGATCGCGAGCCGGCTCAGCGGGCCGGCGCGACCGCCGGCCGGCCCCGTGCGCAGCAGCGCGCGCAGGCGGCCCAGCAGGCCGGCGGCGCCGAGCGCGGGACGAGTCGCATCGATTTCGGTATTCACGCGTTCCCCTAGTAATCCGAATAAAGCTGCACTGGCGTCGGCGTGACGAGCCAGTTGCGCTCGGCGCGCGCATCGAATGCGTAGCGCAGGTAAACAAGCGCCGAGCTCGGCGCATAGTCATGCGAACGATCGACGTGCAGTTGTGCGCCGACGCTCAGGTGCGAATTCACGCGATACTCGACGATGCCGTTCACGCCGTACGAGAACGACACGCCGGTCGTCGAGCTGCCCGCATAGACCATCCCGGCCGCTTCCTGATCGGCGCGCCGGTCCGCGAAGGTCGGATAGAACAGCGAGTCCTTCTCGTAGCTGTTCGAGATCCCGGCCGTGACGGTCAGGTCCCACGACAGCGCGTCGCGCCGCCCTGCCCATTCGATCGGCACGCCCAGCGACAGGTAGCGCTGCGGACTGTAATAGCCGCCCTGTCCGTACGTGTAGTAACGCAGGTTCTGCGCGTAGTGCCACGCATTACCGACCAGCCCGGTGCTGACCTTCATCGTCGCGCGTTCGTACACCGGCACCGTAAAGCCCGAGCGCAGCGTGACTTCCGCATTGCGCTCGACGTTTTTGCCGGACAGCACGCCCGCGCCGAGTTCGGCGAACAGGTTCACGCGGCCGACGTCGACCGACCCGCGCAGGTTCACGCCGTCGCGACGCACGCCGCCCCATACCGCGCCCGACCACGGGTCGCGCATCCCCGCGTACGACAGCACGCTGCTCGTTTCCGGCCGGCGCGACGCGTTCACGGTGAAGCTCGCCGGCCCCGCGTCGAAGCGGTAGCGCACGCCGCCGACCAGGTAATGCACCGGGAAGCCGAGCGGCGACGTGCCGAGATCGACGCGCCATGCATCCGTGCGATAACCGGCGCCGAGCGCGACGCCCGTCATCGACTGATGCAGCGCACCCGGCGGGTTCGCGATCAACGCATCGGCCGACCGGGTCAGGTGGAACGGCGGCGGCAGCCCGTTCAGCGCCTTGAGCGCCGCGTAGGTCCCGAAGGTCTTCAGCGAATACGCATTCGGGTCGCTCGTATCGAGCGTGCCGGCGTCCAGATGCACGGTATCGAGCTGCAGGAACGCGTGCCCGTCGTAACGCACCGGCATCTGCATGTAGACCGGCACCTGCTGCGCGCGGTACGCGGAAATCCCTTCGTCGCCGGACTTGTACGCGGGCAGCCAGCCGGTCTCGATCTCCGGGTTGCGCCGCTGTTCGAGATCCGCGAACGCGGCCTGCGCGGGCGTGCGGCCGTCGCGGCCCGGGCTCACGCCGCTCGTGCGCTCCTGCGACCGCGACAGCCGGTACAGCGACGCGGCATCGTCGTAGCGGCCCTGCGCTTCGGCCACGCGCCCGGCCGCGACCGTCACGTCGGCGCGCGCCGGGTAGGCGGCCTGCAGCCGGTCGGTCACCTGCGCGGCTTCGTCCGGGCGGCGCAGCGCGTTCAGGCGCCGTACAACCGACAGCCGCGTGTCGACGTCGTCGTCCGGCGTGCGGGCAAGCACGGCCTGCACGCGTGCGAGCGCGGCCGCGCGATGGCCGCTGTCCTCGTCGATCCGCGCGAGCGCGAGCTGCGTATCGGCATCGTCCGGCGTGCGCGCGACGACCGGCGCGAGCGCGTCGCGCGCCGCATCGTAGTGCCCCTGCGCGCGTTCGAGATCGGCCAGCTCGAGCGCGTAGCGCTTGTCCTCGCGGCCCGCCGGGCTCGCTCGGGAAAGCAGCGTGCGGGCGCGCGCATCGTCCTGTTGCGCGATCGCGTCGTCGGTCTGCCGCAGCACCAGCCGCAGCGACTGATCCTCGATCCGCGCGGTCTGCGCGGGCGTCAGCCCGGGTTCGCGGCGCAGCGTGTCGAGCCACGCGGCGAGCGCATCGTCGCGCCCCGCGCCGCCGAGCAGGTCGCCGTAGCGCAGCCGCACATCCACATCGGCCTCCTGCGGATGCGCGACGATCCAGTCGTGCAGCAGCGCAACGCCGCGCCCGGGTTCGCCCGCGTCGATCCACTGCGCGCCGATCGCGGCGAGCATGTCGGGATCGTCCGGCGCGCTCGCCTGCGCATGCGCGAGCGACGCGGCGAACGCCGCGCGATCGCCGCGACCGAGCGCGCCGCGCGCGTCGGCCAGCGCGCTTTCGGCGTCGAGCTTGCGCGCGAGCGCACGCATGCCGTCCGTGCGGTGCGCGTCGTCGACGCCGGCAAGCGCCGCCTGTGCGCCGGCGATGTCGTCGATCGAATTGCGATACAACGCGCTCGCATAGCGCATCTCGGGCGTGTCGCCTTGCGCGAGCCCGTCGTCCATCACCGTGCGGCCGAGCTGCGGCAGCCCCATGTCGCGGTAGAGCCGCGCGAGCGCGAAGCGCGTCCACGCCGCGTCGGGCGCCGCGCGCACCGCCGCTTCGTAGCGCTGCGCGGCCGGCCCGCGTTCGCCCTTGTCCGCCAGTGCCTTCGCCTGGCTCGCGAGCAGATCGGCGCGCAGGCCGTCGAGCGCGCGGCGATCGTCGCGGCCCGTCACGCGGCCTTGCAGCGCATCGAGCAGCGGGCCGATGCGATCGGCGCGGCCGGTGTTTTCATACAGCGTCGCGGTCCCGCGCACGGCCGACAGGCTCGGCGAGCGCGCGGCCAGCAATTCGCGCAGCAACGGCTCCGCACGCGCCCAGTCGCGCTGCGCGAGCAGCGCATCGGCGAGCTGCAGCTTCGCGTCCGGGCTGTCGGGCCGCATCGCGAGCGCGGCGCGCGCCGCCTGCTCGGCATCCTGCGCACGCCCTGCCGACGCCGCCGCGCGGCCTTGCGCAAGCAGCCCCCAGAACTGCGCAGTGCGCGCGAGGCTCTGCCATTTGCCGCGCTGGTCGGTCGCGAGCGTCGCCGCCCGCGCGAACAGCGCACGCGCTTCGTCGTGCCGGCCTTCGCGCAGACGCAGCATGCCGAGGCCGCCCACCGCATCCGCGTCGTCGGCGCGCGCCCGCGCGGCGCGCGTGAGCAGCGGGTCGGCCGCGGCCAGATCGCCGCGCGCGAGCGCCTGCAGCCCGCGCTGCTGCGCGATGTAGTCGGGATCGCGTTCGAGCCGGCGCTGTGCGTCGCGCTGCCGGTCGAGTTCGGCGATGCGGTCGCGAAACTCGGTGTCGTCCGGCACCCGCGCGAGGTACGCATGCAATGCGTCGGCATAGGCGGGATCGGTGCCGGCGGACTGCAGCACGTGCCGCCACACGGCCATCGCTTCGGTGTGGTCGGCGTCGGCGCGCTTCGCGAGCGACCACGCGATCCGGTTCGCCTCCCCGCGCGTGTCGTCGCGCTGGTTCAGGAGCCGCGCAAGCGCCAGCGCCGCGCTGGTGTCCTGCGGGTCGGCCGCGACCGCACGGTGCAGCGCGGCGATCGCGGGCTCGCGCCCGCCCGGCGCATTCGCGACGATCTGGTAGTACTCGGCGCCGAGCGCGCCGGACGGCGCACCGTTCGGAAACAGCGCAACGATGCGCTTCGCGGCTTCGTCCGAGCGGCCGCTACGCGCGAGCAGGCGGATCTGCGCCATCTCGCCACGACCGCTCGTCGCGACGCGGTACTCGTCGGCCGCGCGCCGCGTGTCCGGCGCGCCCGGCGCATTCGCCTGCAGCCGCGCCAGCGCGGCCTGCGCGCCTTTCGCATCGCCGAGCCGCAACAGCACGCGCATCTGCTCCGCGAGCAGATCGGGATCGTTCGGCGCGATCAGCAGCCCCTTGTGCACCGCATCGCGCGCGAGGTCGTCGCGATGCTTGACGCCCCACATGCGGGCGGTCGCGAGCTCGCGCTGCGCGTCGGTTAGACCGGCCGTGGCCGGCACCGGCGCCGGTGCGGCATTCGGCGCAACGGCTTTCGGCGCCACCGCGACGGCGGCCGCGGCCGGCGCGGCCACGCAGACCGACAACGCGAGCCATGCGGATCCGGCGACGCACGGCGCGGCGCGCTTCATCGGGCCGCGCATGAACGGCCCTCCCAGCGCGCCTCGAGCGAACCGTCCGCGTCGAACCGGTAGCGGCCGTCGCGCCAGCCGAGGCCGAACAGCGTCAGCACGCTCGTGTAGTAGCCGGGCGCCGTCTGGCGCGCGAGCGTATCGACCCGGGCGGCTTGCGCATCGGCGAGCGCATGCTGGCCGCGGGCGTCGAGGAACGGCACGGCCGCCGCGGAGAACCCGCCGTTGCCGTCGTTCGGCCCCGCGGCGCCGGTCGTCGTGTCGACCTTCTCGGGCGGCGCGCCATGGGCGGCGATGTAATCGGCGAACGGCGCGAACCGCGCGAGCATCGGCGCGGCGAGCGGATCGGCGCGGTCGAGCATGCCGGCCCACAGGTACACGCGGATCGCGTTGTACGCGCTTTCCGCATGCGTCTGCGGATCGGGCCCGAAGCCCGTACCCGGCCGATACAGCGCCCAGTCCGGCGAAAAACCCTTCGGCGCGGTGTCGAGCAGCACGCGCCCGGTGCTGGTCGCGAGCGCCGCCCAGCGGCGGTCGTCGGGCAGCCGCGCGGCAAGCCCGCGGATCACTTGCGGCGGCGAATAGCTCGGGTTCACGCGGTACTGGCCGCCGGCCAGCCTGAAGCCGACCGGCCCGGGCAGCAGCGTGAGACCGAGGCCCGGCACGCTCGCCGTCTCGTCGTCGAGCACCCGCTTCGCCAGCAGCGCGCCGCGCGCGGTGTAGCTGCGCTCGTGCCACAGCCGCCCGGCTTCCAGGAGCGTATACGCGATCCACAGGTCGGCATCCGACGCCGCGTTCGCGTCGAGCACGCGCCACGTGCCGTCCGGCGCGCGACCCCACAGCCACGCCGGCAGGCGGGCGCTCAGGTCGCCTTGCGCGAGGTTGTTCTCGGTCCATGCGAGGATCGTGTCGAACGCGCGCCGGTCGTTCGCGACGAGCGCGAAGAAGAGTCCATACGCCTGCCCCTCCGATACCGTGCGCGAATCGGCCGAGCCGACGTCGATCACGCGGCCGTCGGTCGACACGAAGTCGCGCTTGAACGCATCCCAGCGCGGCCACGCCGCGCTGCATTGCGCGTCGGCCGCGACGCTTTGCGCCGCCCGCGCGTCACCGGACGCGCAGGCGGCCGCGACGGCCAGCAGGAACGCCGTGCCGACGCGGCGCGCCGGCTGCGCGGCCCGTCGCCTTGCGATTGCCCGCGCCATCCGTTACATCCCCCGTCGACGCGCGGCGATTCTCTGCAGCACGCTGAACACGCCGAGCGCGAGCAGCAGCCCCGCGACGACGCCGACCGCGCCGAGCACGACCGGGTGCCGCGCCGCCTGCGTCCAGACGCGTGCATACCACGGCACGAAGCCGACCACGTACGGTTCGCCGACGCGCAGGCTGTCGACCTGCCCCGGTCGCACCAGCGCGAGGTCGCCCTGCAGCTGCGACACGAGGCCGGGTTTCTGGAACACGTCGAGCAGATCGCCCAGGTGCGACTGGTCCGTCGCCGTCAACGCGACGACGCTGCGGCCGTGGCTGCCCGGCAGTTCGAAACCGGCGAGCGCCGCGAGCGGGCCCGACTGCTCGATGTGCGCGCCGCCGTCGGCCAGGCCGACACCGTTGCGCCAGCGCTCCTTCACCGAGAATGCGACACGCGTCGCGCCCGCCCCGGCCTGCGCGTCGATCGCGAGCGGCAGCGACGCGCGCCACTGCGACAACAGCGGCGACGCGGGCGAGCCGTCGATCACGAGCAGATCCTTGCGGCCGGCCAGCGCGGCGACGTCGCCGGGTCGCGCGACCTGCACGCGCAGCGCCGGGAAGCCCGTCCACTGCCCCATGTGGCCGAGCATCGTCAGATAGGCTTCGAGCTCCTGCGGCGACGGGCGCTCCGGTATCACGACGGCCGTCTGCGACAGGTCGGCGAAGCGCGTGAACGGAAAGCCGCTGTTCGCGAAGAACGCGAGGTTCGGCAATTGCGCGTAATGGACGAAGTGCGAGAAGTCGATCGTCGAATCGGGATCGATCGCCGCGCGCTGCGGCTCGCTCGCGGAGCTCGAGCAAAGCCCCGTCTTCTGCGAATCGAGCGTGAAGCGGAACTGCAGCTGGTTGCCGCTGCCGACGCGGAACGCCGGGATGTCGACATCGCTCGTCACGCGCCCTTCCGGCACCGACAGCAGCGGCAGCTGCATGCGCCCGCGCGCATCTTCCGCATGGGCCGGCCCGAGCCGGTACGACTTCACGAGCTGATCGTTGATCTCGACGGCGAGCGTCGAGTCGTCCTGCACGGTCGGCGCCGTATAGCGGTAACGCAGCGTAATCGGCACGCCCGAGCCGTTCCACGAATGGAGATCGGCCGGCACGCGCAGGTTCAGGCGGATCGCGTCGGGCGTCGTGCCGCGCACTTCGAGGTCGCGCGGGTCCGACACGAGCTCGCGGAACGTGATCGGCCGGTTCACCGGCAGCCAGCGCGGCGCGTCGTACGGCTTGCGCGGCGCGCCGAGATCGACGTGCGCGACCGTCGCCGACGGCCCCGACAGCGCCGCGCGGCCGAGCACGAGCGTCGCGACCGCATCGTCGACTTCGGCCGCCGTGCGGCCCGTCAGCACCAGCAGCTTGCGGCCCGGCGCGGCCGGGTTGTCGGCGACGGCGAGCATCGGGCCGTTGACGGGCGGCAGCGCGAGGCCGGCCGGCAACGTCGCGGCCGTGCCGACCACCACCGCCTGGTCGTCGGCCGGCAGCGTCGATCCGACCGGGAAGCGCGCCTGCCGGTAGTCGGCCTGCGCGCCGAACCACGACGCGAGCACGCCGGCGCTGCGCAGCGTCGCCGAGTCGGGCGACGCCGGCAGCACGAACGGCAGCCGCAACAACCCGTTGTCGCGCCGGTCGAAAAACGGCGCGGGCAGCAGCGCGAGATCGTTCGGCAGACGCACCGGCGATTCGTCGAGCAGCAGTTCGCTCGTCGGGCTCACATCGGCCCACAACGCCGAGTTCGACGGATCCTCGCAATGATCGAGCGTGTAATGCGCGATCAGGCGCAGGCCGATCTGGTTGAAATCGGAGAAGTAGCGCGGATCGATCGGGATGTCCTGGGTGACCGTGCGGCCCGCGTGCGGCGCGTCGAACGGCACGGTCGCGACCACCTCGCCGTTCACCGACACCTTCAGATGCGACATCGGGAACACGAGCGACGGCGAGTATGCGTAGGTCAGGCGCAGCCGCGCGCCGGTGACCACGCGATCGAGCCGCACGCCGGCGTTGATCGTGCGCGCGTCGTCGGCGCCGCGCAGGCGCAACGGATCGAATGCGCCGAGCGACGCGAACGGCAGATGCACGGTCGTCGCCGGCAAGCCGGTCGACGCGGCACTGGCCGCACCGGCTGCACCGGCCGCCGCCGGCGCGGCCACGCGCACCGGTGTATCCGCTGCGACGGCAGACGCCCCGGCGGCAGGCACCGCCGGCATCGGCGCGGCCGACAACGCAGCCGCATGGAACGCGCCAAACGTGGCGGCCGACAGGACGAACAACGACGCGGCGAGTTTCATGCGCCGCTCCCCATCGTCTCGATCATCCGGTCATCAAGCGCGTCGCAACCCGCGCGCGCAAAGCAGCCATGCCCCTGAATGCAGATCCCCACTGCTTCCCCTCAATTGTCTGGCCTGAATGCATTTATCGAAACGACGCGGCGAATTGTTCGATTGCCGATTCGCTCTACGTGGTGCGCCTGGCACTGGCGCTCGCTCATTCGTCACACTATCTCAAAAATAGGACGAAACTTGCCCCGATTCACAACGACGAAGCGAAAAAAAACCAGCCCGGTCGGAAATACTGAACACCACGAATGAGTGGCAAGAATTGCGTCGTTGCTGGCGGCCGGACCGGCCGGCATACTGCCGGCGCGGACGGGGCTGGCGGGGCACCGGCGGCCCGTTGCGGGCTGCCCGAAACGCGCTGCCGCGTGAGCGGCGCGTATGCTACCGCAAGCGCACGCATCGCGCCGTCCTTTATTCATGGAAAACTGACTTGGATCAATTCGTCGATACCGTCACTCCGTCCCCCGCCACGCTGCTGCGCATCATCGCCACGCAGACGGAGATCGCGAAACTCGGCCTCGACCTCGGCAGCGTGATGGCCTATGTGACGGAGCAGGTGCCGCACCTGACGGGCGCGAGCGGTGCGGTGGTCGAGTTCGCCGAAGGCGACGACATGGTGTACCGCGCCGCGTCGGGCTCCGCCGCGGGGATGCTCGGGCTACGGTTGCGCCGCTCGGGCAGCCTGTCGGGCCTGTGCGTGACGCGCGGCGAATTGCTGCACTGCACGGATTCGGAAACCGACCCGCGCGTCGACCGCGACGCGTGCCGCCGCGTCGGGCTGCGCTCGATGCTCGTGATGCCGCTCATGCACGCCGATACGACGGTCGGCGTGCTGAAGGTGATGTCGCCGGACGTCGACGGGTTCTCGGCCGCCGATGCCGGCGCGCTGCGGCTCACGGCCGAGCTGATCGCCGCCGCGATGTTCCACGCGGCACGCAACGAGGCCAACGAACTCTATCTGCGCGCGACCCACGACGCGCTCACCGGCCTGCCGAACCGCGCGCTGTTCTACGATCGTCTGCGCCAGTCGATGCACACCGCGCTGCGCGCGAACGGCCGGCTCGGCATCCTCAACATCGACATGGACGGGCTCAAGCCGATCAACGACGGTTACGGCCACCGCGCGGGCGACGCCGCGCTGCGCGAGATCGCCACGCGGATGCTGGGTGCCGTGCGGCGCTCCGACACGGTCGCGCGCGTCGGCGGCGACGAATTCGCGGTAATCCTGCCGAACGTCGGCGGCCGCGACGATGTCGACGCGCAGCGCGTGCGGCTCGCGCAGCAGGTCGGCGAACCGTTCGAATTCGAAGGACGTCCGCTTGCGCTCGGCGTCAGTGTCGGCGCCGCGCTGCTGCCCGACGACGGCACCGACATGAACGCGCTGATCGAGCATGCGGACCAGGCGATGTACGAGGCGAAGCGGATGCGGGGGCCGCGCGCGGGTCGCGCATGACCCATGACCGATGACGCAGACGCACGACACGCGGATAGCGGCCCGGCGCCGCAGCCGCGCGCCCCGTGCCTGCACCGCTAACCGACTTGCGGCAGCGCGATCGCGATCCCGACCACGATCCACTGCACGATCGCGACCAGCACGCCGGCGCGGCACAACCCGACCGCGCCGCGCACGCGCGCGTCCAGCGCCCGCCCGACCTTCCCTTCGTCGATCCAGCCGAGATCGGCGAGCGCACGGTCGAGCGCGGCCAGCCCGTCGTCGACCGGCGCGTCGCCCGACGCCGCGCGTGCCAGCGCGGCGAACAGCCGCCGGTCGATCTCGATGCGCACCGCGTACCACAGCGCGGCAACCCCCGACCCGGTACTGATCACGGCCAGCAACACGCGCGCGATCGTCGCCGGCGCCCAGCCCGACGCGATCCACCAGCCGGCGCCCGCCGCGGCCAGCGCGGCCGCGATCGCCCACGCGCCCGCATCGAGCGCGCCGCGCGCAGCGGCAATCCTGAAGGGTGCGGACGGATCGCGCATCACGCGCCTCCCGTGACGCGGCGGCGATCGATCCAGTCCTGCAGCACGGCCACGCCGTCGTCCGACCAGACCGCATGCGGCCGCACCGCGCGCACCGCCGCAAGCGCTTCGCGCGCGTCGCCGAACCCGCGCCGTGCCGCGAGCCACGCGGCCGCACACAGCACGCTGCGCCCGTAGCCGAGCGCGCAGCAGACCAGCACGTCGCGCCCTTCGCGATGCAGCCGTTCGAGCGCCGCGACGGCCGCCGCGAGCTGCGCCGCGCTCGGCGCGACGAGGTCGAGTTGCGGCACGGTCGCGTACGCCAGCGACGCGTCGGCCACGACCCGGCGCGGCATCTCCGCCGTGAGGTCGACGAGCGCGGTGAAACCGTAGCGCCGCATGTCGCGCGTCGTCGGCGTACGGCCGATCGACACGCGCTCGTCGATCCGCACCGGCGCCGGCTGCCGGAACGTCCACAGCCGCGAATTGACGAACGCGCCCGCAATCGTCGGCGCCAACAGCCAGCGGATGAACACCGGGAAGCGGCCGGCGTCGTCCTTCTGGAACGCACCGGGCGCCCCGCGCCGGTAGATCCACGCGACACATGCGAGCGCCAGCGCGCCCCATCCCGCCGCCAGCGCCCAGCCCGGCGCATGCGACACGCAGTAAAGCGCGACGAGCGCGGCCAGTGCCGCACCGAGCGCATAGCGGCGCGCGAGCGCGCGAGCGGCGCCGGACGGCGAGCCTTCCGCGCCTGGCAGACGGCCCGCGGCATCGCGCAACGGGAACAGGAACAGCGCGAAGCAGCCGACGGCCGCGCCGGTCGGCACGTCGATCGCATGATGCTGATAGGTCGTGAGCACCGACACGCCGATCGCCGCGAACCACAGATGCAGCACGGCGCGCGCGGCCGTGCCGCGCAGATGCTTCGCGTAGACGGCCCACAGCACGACGAGCAGCCCGATATGCAGCGACGGCGCCTGGTTGTACGGCTTGTCGAAGCCCATCAGCAGCGTGAACAGCGCACCGGCCACACCGCCCGCGTCGGGCCGCTCGAAGCCGAAGCGCAACGGCCACGCGATGAAGCACGCGACCGACACGAGCTGCACGGTCAGCAGCCGCTTCACGTGATCGAGCAGATCGTCGCGTCGCGTCCAGAACAGGAACGACAGCGCGTACAGCAGATCGATCGACCAGTACGGCACGATGGTCCACGGCACGAACGGAATCGCATGCTCCCAGCCGAATGCGAACGTCGGCACCGCGGCGCGGTGCGCGGCGAGCCAGTTCGCGAAGCCGTACGTGGAGAAGAACACCGCGCCCATCGCCGCGAGCCAGCCGACGCGCAGCGCGAGCGGCGCGTCGCGCGGGCCGGTCGCCGGCTCGGCCAGACCGCTGCCCGCGCCGCCCGCGCCACCCGCACCGCCGCCGAGCGCGCTCATGCTGCGTCGACCCGCTGCGCGAGGCTCACCGTGAAAATGCCCATCTCGTCGATCCGCTGGTCGAGCTTGCGGAACCCGGCGCGCGCGACGAGTTCGTCCATCTCGGCCTGCGACCGGCGGCGCATCACCCACGTCGCGTCGCCGCGGTGGTTGTTCAGCGCCCGCGCGATGAATTCGAGCTGCGGATGCCACGGCTGCCCGGTATAGACGAGATAGCCGCCGGGCGGCACCGCGTGCGCGAGCCCGCGCAGCGAGCGCTCGATCAGCGCGTTCTCGCCGAACAGTTCATACAGCCCGGACACGATCGCGAGCGTCGGGCGCGGCTCAAGTGTTGCGAGCGACGCTTCGTCGAATGCGTCGCCGCGCTCGAAACGCGCGATCGGATCGAGGCCGCGCTGCGCGATCAGCACGCGTCCGGCCTCGACGTTCGGCGGGCTGTAGTCGCGCAGCGTGATGTCGTCGGGCGCCGCGCCGTCGCGCTCGGCAGCCGTCGCGATCGCGTCCAGCACGTAGCGCCCGTGGCCGGCCGCGATGTCGACGATCCGCACCGGCTCGCCCTGGCCGCGCAGCCGGCCGATCGCCGCGCCGATCAGCTCCTGCAGATGCACCTTGCGCTGGCGGATGCCGACCCAGCCCGGCGAATCGAGATACGTGCGGTCGATCAGCGCGCCGACGCCGAGCCGCCCCTGCGCGCGGTTGCGGTACACGTAATCGAGCGTCGAGCCCGAATCGAAGCCGAGCCGCAGCCCGAGCGCGATGCCGTCGGACAGCGCGCCGCCGAGCTTCAGCCCCGCCCGCGTGATCGCCCAGTACGCACGCGCGAACGGGTTCGCGGGCGGCCGGCCGAGCGTCGCGTATTCGTCGTGGAACGCGCCGCGCCGGTCGGCATCGGCGAGCGACACGCGCGGGCTCGGCGTATCGAACTCGCGCAGCACGAAGGTGCGCAGCGGCGCGAGCGCCTGCGCGCGATCGCGCTCGCCCAGCGTGTCGTGATAGAAGCCCGGCAGCACGATGCGCTCCTTTCGGGCGGCACCGAGCCGCTCGAAGAAACGGTCCTGCGGGCCGCGATGCACGACCCAGTCGGCGCCCGAGATCAGCAACTGCGTCGGCACGGTGATCGCGGCCGCATCGGCGACGATCCGCCGCGCGGTGTCGTGCAGGTCGAGCAGCATGTTCACGGCGATCGGCCGCGTGATCAGCGGATCGGCCGCATAGCTCGCGATCCGTTCCGGGTCGTGCGTGAGGAATTTCGGCTTCACGTAGCTGTTCACGTAGAAGAGCCCGCGCAGCTTGTGCATCAGCCGCAGCCCCGGCCGCGCGAACGGTACGTACAGCTTGATGTGGAATGCCGGCGATGCGACGACGAGGCAGCGGATCGGCGGTGCGTAATCGTGCACCCAGGTGGCCGCGAGCACCGCGCCGACGCTCTGGCCGATCACGGCCGTGTTTTCGATCGCGATGCCGTGCGTGTCGCGGATATGTTCGACGAAGGTCTGCAGGTCGCGCACCGATGCGGCCGCGCTCGGGCTGTAGCCGCGCGCGCCGGGCGAGCGGCCGTGGCCGCGCGCATCCCATGCGAAGAAAGCGAAATCCGGCAGGTCGAGCTCGTCGACGAGGTGCGCGACGCGCGCCGAATGTTCGTGGCCGCGATGCAGCAGCACGATCGCGCCGCGGCAGCGCGGGCCCGTCGCGGGCCAGTGACGATAGAACAGCGTTTCGCCGTCGTGCGTGATGAAGTCGGCCTCGCGGGCCATGCGTGCGCTCATGCGTTTCTCTCTCGTTTCGTTATTCGAATCATGCGGCGCCGCCCTCCGGTGCCGGCCAACCTGCTGCCGTCAGCCGCCCGCTTCGGCGATGCCGGCCCGCACGCGCCGCACCGCCGTCACGATCGACAGCACGATCAGCAGCCGCCACAGCCACGCGGCGACGCTGCCGACCGGCAAACCGAGACCGATCCACAGCGCGAATGCGCCGAGAGCCAGCGCGCGGTCGCTCTTGCCGAACGGGCCGTCGTAGCGGCGCGTCGCGCCGACGAGCGGCCCGATCAGGCCCGCGCATTCGACGATGACCGCCATCAGCGCGAACAGCCAGACGTCCGCCGGAGCGAACGCGGGAATCGCGAGGAACGGCAGCACGAGCGCGATATCGGACACGATGTCGCCGAGCTCGTTCAGGTACGCGCCCAGCGTGCTCTTCTGTCCGTGTTCGCGCGCGAGCATGCCGTCGATCGCGTTCAGCGCCATCCGTGCGAACAGCCAGACCGGAATCAGCAGGAACAGCACGCGCGCGAACACGCCGAGCCCGGCCAGCGCACCGACGACGATCGAGCCGCCGGCCGCGAACAGCGTGACCTGGTTGGCGGTGACGCCGCGCTCGGCGAGCGAATCCGCGAACGGACGAAGACGATTCTGGAATTTCGGTTTGAGTGCGTAGAGGCTCATCGTTTTATTGGTTCTGCACGCCGGACACGTTTGCAACCGCCCTGCCCCGGGCGGCGCAACCGCCGGCGGCGGCTGTCGACAGGTGGCCGTATCGTCGCCGAGCGGCCCCGACGCGTCAAGCCGCACGCCGGCCGTGCCGCGCCGGGCAATCTGGCGTTTTCGGCGGAAACTCGCGATAATCCGCTGGCCCGTGAGCGCAGTCATCCGTTCGAACTGCAGACGGGCGCTCGTGCAACAGCCGATTTTCACGCCGTCGACCGGCGCATTCGCCGCGAAGCAACGTCGCGCGAATCGTCCGATCGTCGCGGCCCTGCGACAGGCAGCCACGAATTTGAAAAAACGTAAACAATGGCCGTCCGGCGCGCATCCTGCCGCGCCGGCATTCCGGGATTCCGCCTGCCGCGCCTGCGCGGCCGCGCAGGCATGCACGCAGGAGGCGCCGCGCCGATGAACATCCTGAACGTCTGGCAGCGCGATTTCCTGCTGTCCATCGTGCGACTCGTCGCCGGCGCGTATCCGATCTGGCACCAGGCGCCGCCGTCGCCGACGCAGAAGATCTACTTCTCGAACCATACGAGCCACATCGACACGCTCGCGATCCTCGCCGCGCTGCCGCGCGACGTGCGCGCCGTCGTGCGGCCCGTCGCGGCGCGCGACTACTGGGACAGCAGCGATCTGAAGCGCCATATCGCACAAAAGCTGCTGAACGTCGTGCTGATCGACCGTCACCGCGAAAACGGCGGCGACCCACTGGAGCCGGTGCGCGATGCGCTGCGGCAAGGGCACTCGATCATCATCTTTCCGGAAGGCACGCGCGGCGCCGACGTGTTGCCGCAGCCGTTCAAGAGCGGGCTGTTCCATCTCGCGACCGAGTTTCCGAACGTTGCGCTGGCACCCGTCTATCTCGAGAACCTGCAGCGCATCATGCCGAAGGGCGCGATCTGGCCCGTGCCGCTGATCTGCAAGGTGCACTTCGGCGCGAACGACGCGCTCGGTGCCGACGAAGACAAGCCGACCTTCCTCGCCCGCATGCACGACGCGATCGTCGCGCTCGCGCCGCCGCAGCGGCCGGCCGGCTGAACGCGCGCCCTCCTCCCCTCTTTTTCCGGATATCCCCATGCGAACGCTCTTCTGGGAACTGGTCGCGGGCGTCACCGGCGTGCTGGTGATCGCGACCCTGATCGGCGCGATCCTCGGCGCGCGCAGCGGCGGCACCAGCGCGACGATCGTCAACCTGAATCAGCGCATCCGCGCGTGGTGGGCGATGATCGCGATCATGGTCATCGCGATCGGCCTCGGCAACAACGTCACCTATCTGGTGTTCGCGCTGCTGTCGTACCTGACGCTACGCGAATTCATCACGCTCACGCCGACCACCGCGAGCGACCATACGACGCTCTTCATCGCATTCTTCATCGCGATTCCGGTGCAGTATCTGCTGCTCGGGATCAACTGGTACGGGATGTACTCGATCTTCGTGCCGGTGCACCTGTTCTTCGCGATGTCGCTGGTGTCGGCGCTCACGCAGGACACGCGCGAATTCCTGAGCCGCAACGCGAAGATCAACTGGGCGCTGATGGTGTGCGTGTACGGGCTGAGCCACGCGCCGGCCGTGCTGATCCTCGACATCCCGCACTACGCCGGGCAGAACGCGCTGCTGCTGTTCTTCTTCCTGTTCGTCGTGCAGATCAGCGACGTGCTGCAGTACGTGGTCGGCAAACTGTTCGGACGGCGCAAGATCGCGCCGCGCCTGTCGCCGTCGAAGACGGTCGAGGGCTTCATCGGCGGCGGCCTGCTCGCGACGCTGTGCGGCGCATCGCTGTATCGCGTGACGCCGTTCAGCTTCGGCGCGGCGTTCGGGATCTCGCTCGCGATCGTGATCGCGGGCTTCGTCGGCGGGCTCGTGCTGTCGGCCGTGAAGCGCTCGCTCGGCACCAAGGACTGGGGTTCGATGATCGCGGGCCACGGCGGAATGCTCGATCGCGTCGACTCGATCTGCTTCGCCGCGCCGGTGTTCTTCCACCTCGTGCGCTATCTGTACGTGTGATGCGCGGGCGAGTGCCGCGGGCAGCGCCTGCAGCCCATTGCGTGCACGCCCCGCTCAATACCCTTCCCGCAGCGCCTTCGGCACCCCGTAACGCCCGCGCGCCGCGTCGAACTTCACCGTGTAGCGCGCATGGATATCCTTGCCGCCGCGCACGCCCGTCTCCGTGACCGTCAGCGGATAGACGTCGCCCGTGCCCGTCGTGCCCGTCGTGTCCGGCACGATCGCGAACGTGCGGCTCTCGCAATGCGACTTCGCGTTGCCGCAATCGAGCGACCCGCTGTTGTCCATCGTTTCGTTGATGCGCGGCGCGGCTTCGACGATCGCATTGCCGAGCGGCAGCCAGATCGACCGGCTCGCCTGCGTATAGCCCTGCAGCGTGATGCCGTCGGCGATCACGAAGCCGAACAGGTGAGGACCGAGCCGCTCGATGCGCACGGTGCCGGGCTCGCCGCCCTTGCCGGACGCGATGTCCGTCTTCTTCACGACGGGCTCGAGCGTGGCGCCGTCCTCGGTCGGTTTCAGCACGTACAGGTCGATCGTGCCCGTCGTGCCGTCCGAATCCATGCCCGGCATCCCGTGCTGGACGGCCGCCTCGGTCTCGCCGCACATCGCGAGCAGCGTGCGCGGGCCGTCGGCCGTCGCGACGCGCAGCGAGCCGCACGACGCATGGATGAAGTCGCCCGCGTCCGACTGCCAGCCCTTGCGATCGGCGCGCCACGTGCCGTACGTGTCGCGGATGAATTGTTGCAGCTGACGCTCGGGATGGACCGGCTCGACCGCATGGACAGGCGACACCGCGGCGAGCGCAGTGAACACCGCGAGCGCGGACAGCACGGCGAGCGTGGCCGCGAATGGCCTGACGCGTGTTTTCGGGTTCTGGACGTTCATGAAGGCGTTCGATTCGAGGGAAAAGGTCGATGCGGGCGAGCGATCAGGGTTGCCGCGGCGCGATGCCGGTGCCGTCGGGTTTCAGCCGCGCGCTCCGCACCCAACCGTCCGCCGTGCCGTGCGTGCGCGGATTCAGATACGTGACCGACGTGAAGCGGCCGTACTCGGCCCGCGCGTCGACGTGATCGTGCTCGACGATGAACAGGCCGTCGATCCGGCACGCGTCGTCCGGCGCGGAAAAGAACGGCAGCCGGCCCTTGCCCGTGACGACGCGCCCGGCGTCGCTGCCCGTCACGTAGTCGCCCTGCGCCCGCGCGCGGCGGTTCAGCGCGTCGCAATCGACGGCGCCGGGCGTGGCCGCGTCGGCATTGGCGGGTGCGGCCGGCGGCGCGACGCACGTCGACACGTAGCGCGACAGCGCGTGCCGGTCGATCTTCAGCACGTCCGGCTGTTCAGGATCGCGCGTGATGTCGAGCGCGCGCAGCGCATGCGTGTCGAGCGTGACCCAGCCGATCGTCGCGTCGCGGTTTGGCGTGCCCGGATGGTCGGGCGTCACGAACAGCCGGACGCCCTGCACGCCTTCCGGTTGACCGGTCAGCGCCGCGGGCTCGGCATGGATCGCCCGCCGTTCGAACGCGGTGTGCCGCAGCGCCGGCACGACCAGTTGCGTGAGCCGTTCGTCGCACGACGCGGGCGATGCCGCAAGAGCCGCGTGCACGGCGGCCACCCCGACACCCGCCAGCGCGACGCGCACGACGAGCGCCGCGAACCGGCGGCCGCGCACGGCCTCGCCATTCGCGCCGGCCGGCGTTACGATCTCGTTCTTCATTCCAGGATCCGGTCGATGCGCGCGGCCCGTGCCGCCCGCGAGCCCGTAGCGTACACGCTCGGCGCGGCATCGCAAGCGCACGGCGCGCCGGTCCGGCCCGACATGGACACACGCATGAACCTGAGCTTGCAGGACGTCGCCTGGCACCGGTCGGTCGGCCGACTCGTCGAGTCGCTCGACCAGCCGGGTTTCTGGCTCGCGCTGATCCGGCTGATCGAGGAATACGTCGCGATCGACAGCTGGGTCGTGCTGATGTTCGGCGACGACCGCCCGCAGGTGTTCGCCGAATGTCCGTACGAAGGCGGCGGCCCCGACCCGCTCTTTCGCGACTACGTGCAGGGGCTGTACCAGCTCGATCCGTTCTACATCGCGAACCGCGATGCCCCGACAAGCGGCCTGTTCCGGCTGTCCGACGTCGCGCCCGAGTGTTTTCGCGATACCGAGTACTACACGCTGTATTTCACGCACAACGTCGTCGAGGACGAGGTGCAGTTCAACGTCGTGCTCGACGACACGCGCACGCTGTGCGTGTCGCTCGGCAGCAAGCGGCGCTTCAGCCCCGAGCAGGTCGCGCTGCTCGACCTGATCCGCCCGTGGGTCGCCGGCCTGATGCGTCAACGGCTCGCATTCGAACCGGCACCCGCCGAGCCCATCGAGCCCGCTGCGCCGCGCCGGGCCGGCAGCGCCGTGCACGGGGGCTTCGAGCACGCGATGGCGCGGCTCGGCACGCCGCTCACCGCGCGCGAACTCGACGTGATCCGGCTGATCCTGAGCGGCCGCTCGAACAAGGAAGTCGCCAACAAGCTGGCGATTTCGGCCGAAACGGTCAAGGTGCACCGGCGCAACATCTACGCGAAGCTCGGCATCAATTCGCAGTCGGAGCTGTTCTCGTTGTTCCTGCACGCGCAGGCCGGGACGTGACGCTCGGCGCAGCGACCGCAGCGGCCCGCCCCGTCACACGCCGTCCAGCCGATACGCGCTATCGGATGCATCGTCTGTGCAAGCGCCGCCATCCTCTCTATCCTTGCGTCGTTCGATGCTGTCCGTCCGTTCGACACGGGCGGTAGAGGGTGGCCTGGGTTCTGATAGCACTATCCTCGTCCATCAGAACCTCTTCGCCGGCCCTTGCAGAGGGGCCGGCGCTTTTCCCGACCTTGCCGTTGATCCCCGCAGCGGGACATCGCGAAGCCGGGCGCCCCCGGCGCACGACCGGCGGCCGGTGCAGAGATCAATACCCCTGACGGGTTAACGCGTCGTCGGGATGGGGAACCCGGCGCGTTCGGCGCATACTGGCGCTCATTCCCATCCGTTCCGCCGCCATCGCGACGGACCACCGCTACCGAACCCGCCCATGAAACTGAAGCTCGACATCGTCCAGCTCGCCGGCCGCGACGGCGACACGCGCTACAACCTGCAACGCACGCTCGAAGCGATCGCGACCTGCGCGAGCGGCACCGACATCGTGATGTTTCCGGAAGCGCAGCTCACCGGCTTTCTCGATCCATCGGAGCTCGAGCGCGTGGCCGAGCCGCTCGACGGCCCGAGCGTCGGCGCGGTGATCGCGGCCGCGCGGGCGCGCGACGTCGCGGTGGTGGTCGGGCTGATCGAGAACGACGGCGGGCGCTTCTACAACACGACCGTGTTCGTCACGCCGGACGGCATCGCGCTGCACTATCGCAAGACGCATCTGTGGGTGTCGGAGCGCGGCGTCGTCCTGCCCGGCGACCGCTACGCGACCGTCGAATGGCGCGGCGCGCGGATCGGCCTGCTGATCTGCTATGACAGCGAATTCCCGGAAAGCGGCCGCGCGCTCGCGGCGCTCGGCGCGCAGTTGATCCTCGTCACCGACGGCAACATGGAGCCGTATCGCCAGGTCCACCGCACGTCGGTCTCGGCGCGCGCGATGGAAAACCAGGTGTTCGCGGTCGTCGCGAACCGCGTCGGCGGCAGCGCGCACGACGTCGTGTTCGCGGGCGGCAGCCTCGCGGCCGATCCGTTCGGAAACCTGATTTTCGAAGCCGGCAACGGCGAATCGCGCCACACGGTCGAACTCGATCTCGAGCAGGTCGCCGCGTCGCGCGCCGTGTATGACTATCGCGCCGACCAGCGCCTGCACATCGGCGGCGAGCGCATCGAGCACGCGGACGGGCGGCGTGAGCTGTTGATTCCGTGAACGCCGGCACGGCCGCGCCGCATCGTCACACCGGCGCCGGCACGTCGATCGCCAGCAGCGCCGAGCTGACCGACTTGCCGTGCGCATCGAGCGCGAGCGAACGCGTGACGCCGCCGCCGAGCGCATCGCGCAGCACGAAATTGAAGGCGGCGAGCGCCGGCAACTCATGGCGCACGACCTCGCCATGCACGATGCCCGCGAGCCACGCCTTCACGGCCTGCGCATCGAGATGCGCGCGCAGATGGTCGTAATGACGCGGATCGTGGCAGATGATCGACACGTTCAGCGTATTGCCCTTGTCGCCAGTGCGCGCATGCGCGAGTTCACGCAGTTGCATCATGCCTCCACGAATGAAAACGACGGCGTCACGGCCGCGCGCGGCAACAGCACCGACTGGACGGCGATCACCTCGCGCGTCGACTTGAACGCGCCGCCGCCGCCGGCCGGCCCGTTCGTATAAAGCGTCTCGACTTCGTTGCCGATCCGTGCGGCCTCCGCCGCACTCTCCGCGCGGCCGGCCACCCGGATGCGAACCTCGGCCGGCTCGCCGCGCACCGCAGGCGTCGCCGTGCCGTACAGCGAATCGACGCCGATCAGGTCGAAACGCAATTCGGTCGCGGCCACGCCGGTCAGCGCGAGCCGTTCGCGCACGATCTCGAGCGCGAGACGCGCGCGTGCCAGCGCACCGGGCCCGCCGTACGAGATCTGCCCTTCACCGATATGACCGTCGACGTACGCGACCGATACCTTCAGCGTGTCGGTGCGCGCCGTGCCACGTCCGCCCGTCACGCGTACGCGGTCGACCGCCGCCTCCTCGACGGCCACCCGCGTGAAATCCGCGACCACGTCGGGCTGCAGGTAGCGCGCCGGATCGTGGATCTCGTACAGCAACTGCTCCTTGCAGGTCGCCGCGCTCACGCGGCCGCCCGCGTGCGGCACCTTCGTGATCGTGACCGAGCCGTCGGCCTCGACCTCGCCGATCGGAAACCCGAGGCGCGCGAGATTCGGCACGTCCTTGTAACCGGGGTCCGCGAAATAGCCGCCCGTCACCTGCCCCGCGCATTCGAGCAGATGGCCGACGACCGTCGCCTGTCCGAGCGTGTCCCAGTCGTCCATTCGCCATCCGAACGCGTGGATCAGCGGCGCGACGAACAGCGACGGATCGGCGACGCGCCCGGTCAGCACGATGTCCGCGCCGGCCGCGAGCGCGTCGACGATCGGCGCCGCGCCGAGATACGCGTTCGCGGACACGATGCGCTCGCGATACGCGGCAACCTCGTCGCCCGACTCCTCGAAACGGAACGCGCCGCGCAGCACGACGTCGAGCACGTCGTCGCCCTCGACCGCCGCGACCTTCAGCCCCGCGAGGCCGAGCGACTGCGCGATCTGCGCGGTGCGCCGCGCCGCCGCGCGCGGATTCGCCGCGCCCATGTTCGACACGATGCGCACGCCCCTGGTCACGGCCACCGGCAGCACGGCGCGCATGCGCGCGTCGAGCAGCGGGTCGTAGCCGAGCGCCGGGTCCTTGCGGCGCGCCTGCTGCGCGATCGCGATCGTGCGCTCGGCCAGGCATTCGAAGACGAGGTAGTCGAGCCGACCGTGTTCGGCCAGTTCGATTGCGGGCTCGATCCGGTCGCCCGAGTAGCCGGCGCCCGCGCCGATGCGCACGCACGGTTGAGGTGAAGGCTTTGCTGTCATGTTCGTACCGTCGTCCGGCGCACACGCGCCGGCAAAAATCAAAAGATGCCCAGCACGACGCACGCGATCGTCATCACGATCGAGGCGCCGAACAGCAGCGGGAACGTGAACTTCTGGTGCTCGGCCAGCTCGATCCCGCACAGGCCGACGACGAGGAACGTCGCGGGCGTCAGCGGGCTGACCGGAAACCCGGTCGTCATCTGGCCAAGCAGCGCGGCCTGCCCGACATGCACGGCCGGCACGCCGAGCTGGCCGGCCACTTCGGCGATCACCGGCAGCACACCGAAATAGAACGAGTCCGGATCGAACAGCATGCTGAGCGGCATCGACGCGAAACCGAGCGCGACCGGAATGTGGCCCGCCATCGACGGCGGCACGAAGCCGACCGCCGCCTGCGCCATCGCCTTCAGCATTCCGCTGCCCTGCATGATCCCGGTAAACACGCCGGCCGCGAGCAGGATGCCGGCCATCATCAGCGCCGCCCGCGCATGCGCGTCAATGCGCTTGCGCTGCATGTCGACGTCCGGGTAGTTCACCATCAGCGCGACGCACAGCCCGACCATGAACATGATCGCCGGCGGAATCTTCTCGCCCATCACGACCATCGTGCCGAGCACGACGAGCGTCAGCACCAGGTTGAACCAGAACAGGCGCGGGCGGCGCAGCGCCTGCTCGTCGGGCGTCAGCTCGCGTTTCGGCAGCGGAATCGACGCGTCGTTGCGCGACAGGCCGAGCCGCTTCTCCTCGCGCCGCCCGAGCCAGTACGCGACGCCGAACACGAACGCGAGCCCGATCGCCTGCACCGGAATCAGCGGATTGAACAGCGCCGACACCGGCAGGTGCAGCGACGCCGACGCGCGGATCATCGGCCCCGTCCACGGCAGGAAGTTGATCCCCGCGGCCATCGACACGGCGGCGGCCAGCACGCGGCGGTCCATCTTCAGCCGGTCGTACAGCGGCAGCACCGCCGGAATCGTCACGAGAAAGCAGACGGCGCCCGAGCCGTCGAGGTGAATCAGCAGCGCGAGCAGCGTCGTCCCCATCACGATGCGCGTGGGCCGCGTGCCGACCGCGCGCAGGATGCGGTCGATGATCGGGTCGAGCGTGCCGGCGTCGGTGATCGTCCCGAAATAAAGGATTGCGAACACGAACATCCCGACGACGGGCGCGAGACCCTTCAGCCCGTCGATCACGAACTTGCTCGTATGCAGCCCGAAGCCGCCGATGAGCGACGCCGCGATCGGCACGACGATCAGCGCGACGAGCGGCGACATGCGTCTGGACAGAATCGCGGCCAGCAGCACGACGATCGTGCCCAGCCCGAGTAACGGCAGCATCGGTGTCTCCTACCTTGTCTTTTGTTGGAGACGAGCGTAAGGTCGGCGCAGCGATAGCACAATTGAAATGATTTGATCGCAGTAATCACGAATCGTTATGGATCTGAACCTTCGCGACATCCGCGCCTTCGTCACCGTCGCGCACGCCGGCAACTTCACGCGCGCGGCCGCGCGGCTGCATCTGTCGCAGCCGGCGCTGACCGTGCAGATCAGGCGGCTCGAGGAAATCGTCGGCGCGCGGCTGTTCGACCGCAACAGCCGCAGCGTCGCGCTCACGCAGACCGGGCGCGAACTGCTGCCGCTGCTGCAACGCTCGCTCGACGACATGGAGCGCGTGCTGCGCGACGCGCGCGCGCTCGGCGAAGGCGCGAGCGGCACGGTGCGGCTCGCCTGCCTGCCGACGTTCGCGTCGAGCCTGCTGCCGGAGCTGATCCAGTCGTTCCGGCGCGACGTGCCGCGCGCGGGCTTCGAGATCCGCGACGGCGTCGCGAGCCTCGTCACCGCGCTGGTACGCAACGAGGGAGCCGATCTCGGGTTGACGGGCGGCGATGCGTTCGACGCATCGCTCGACGTGCTGTATGCGGGCGCCGACCAGCTCGTCGCCGTGTGCCCGAAGGATCATCCGCTCGCGCGCAAGCGGCGCGTGCGCACCGCCGACGTCGCCGCCGTGCCGCTCGTGCTGACCGCGCAGGGCACGAGCGTGCGCAGCGTCGTCGATGCCGCGCTGGACGCGGCCGGCTGCACGCCCGACATCGCGTGCGAGCCGACCTACATGATGACGGCCGTCGCGATGGTGCGCGGCGGCCTCGGCGTGACGATCCTGCCGGCGACCGCGCGCGAAGTGCGGGCCGAACCCGACCTCGTCGTGAAGCCGATCGACGACCCGGCGTTCGTGCGGCCGATCGCGCTCGTCGCGAAGCGCGGGCGCACGCTGCCGCGCGTCGCGCAGGCGTTCGCGGAAGTCATGCTGGCGGAATTGAAAAAGCGCGCGTGAACCGCGCGCTTCGGAGACGGAACGGTACTGCCGCGACGCTTACTGCGGGTCCGGCAGATCCGTCTGGTCCGGATCGACGTGCAGCGATTCGCCGATCGCATAGAAATTGCCGCCCGCGATGTAGTGCAAGCTGCGCAATGCCGGATCGGCCGATTCGAAATACCAGTGGCCGTCGCGGAACACGCGCGTGTCCGACCACGCCCCCACCACTTCGCCGATGAACAGGTCGTAGGTCTGCTGGTTGTGCGGCTCCGGAATCAGCCTGCACGCGAGCCAGCCCGAGCAGCCGGCAACGAACGGCAGGTCGTGGCCCTCGACGTCGAACAGCGTGACGCCCGCTTCACGCAGCTTGTCGGGCCGCTCGGCGAGGCTGTGGCTGCCGACCGCGTGCGTGAGCTTCAGTTGCGCGGCCGTCGGCACCTGGATCACGAACGTGCCGCTGCGCTCGACGAGCTCGCGCGTCTTCGCGGACTTGTCGAGCACGACGGTGAGCTTCGGCGGCAGGAAATCGAGCGCGCATGCCCACGCGGCGGCCATCACGTTGTCGACGCCGTCGTGGCGGGCCGACACGAGCACGGTCGGGCCGTGGTTGAGGAGGCGGTAGGCTTTCTTCAGCTCCACCGGAGCGATATGACTGTCCATACGAATTCCCTGGAAAGCGGCGCGAAGAAGCGGCGCAAAGCGCGCCGGTCGAAGGCCGCATTCTCGCATTCAACGCTGGTCTTCGCTGGCCGTGCACGCAAGCGCGTGCCGCGCACCGTCAGCGCCGCCCCGCCGCCCAGTCGATCGCCGCATCGAACAACGCGATGCCGGCCGGCGACAGGTTCGCGAACGTGTCGTTGTCGAGGAAGAACATCACGCGGCGCGCCGGCGCGAGCGCTTCGTAGTCCATCGTCGCGCCCTTCTCGTACGCGAAGATCGCGGCCTTGTCCGGCTGCCCGTACACGGTCGCGATCGTGATCGCGCCGAGCCCCGGCTTGCCCCAGCTCATCGGCGCCTGCTTGCCGTACACGTCGGCCGCGCCCGCCGGCAGTCCGGCCGAGACCGGATGCGGCGCGTTGACGAGCCACAGATAGCGTTCCTTGCCCGTTTCGCCGAAATCGACGTCGTGACGCTTGCCCGTCATCGCGAGATCGTCGAGCAGGTCGTTCTCCCACGTGACGAGCGGCTTGTCGAGCGTGCGCCAGCCGGGCCGCACGTTCTTCGACGATACCGTCGACGAGATCACGACGAGGTCGGCATCGCGCGCCGCGTCGGGCGTCGCGCTCTCGTCGATCAGGCGCACCGCGTAACCGCGCTCGCCGAGATGCCGGCCGATCCGTTCGTCGACCTTCAGGTTCGGGCCGTGCAACTGCACGAGCATCGCGACGCGCGTGACGGCCGGCGCTGCAATGGTGGCATCGGCGGCGAAGGCCGGGACGCTTGCCGACAGGGACAGGCCCGCGCACAACGCGAGCGCCGCGCCGGCAAGCGAGCGCAATGCGCGACGCCGCGTGCCGGCGGCCACGGCGCGCGCGGCGCCGGTCTTCATGTTCATGTTCCGGTTCATCTCGTTGTTCTCCGAAGCCGCGCGCCGTGATGCGCGACGCGCGGCAATTGTGCGAGTCAGCGTGAACGCCCGCTCAGAACTGCAGCGTGGTCAGCAACGACACCTGCCGCGCATCGCCGACCGCGACGAAATAGCGGTTCGCGCTCGACGGGTAGTACGTGCGGTTGAACAGGTTCTTCACGTTCAGCTGGAACGACAGCTTCTGCTTGCCGAGCCGCGTGTCGTACGTCGCGAACGCATCGGCGAGCACGTACGACGGCAGCGTGAAGCTGTTCGCCGAATCGCCGGGCCGCGCGCCGACGTAGCGCGCGGCCGCGCCGATGCGCAGGTCGTCGCCGCCGGCCAGCGTGCCGACGTCGTAGACGGCCGCGAGCGACGCCGTGTGGCGCGCGACGTTCCACAGCCGGTTGCCCGCGTACTGCGGATCCTCGACCGTCTTCGCGTCGATGTACGCATAGCTCGCGATCACGTTCACGCGCTCGCCGATCCTGCCCGACAGGTCGAGCTCGACGCCGCGCGAACGCGCCTTGCCCGACGTGCGCCAGTCGGTCAGCTTCGTCGTGTCGTTGAACTGCGACACGAGCACGTTCTTCTTGTCGATGTTGAACAGCGCCAGCGTGCCGGTCATCCCGCCCGGCAGGTCGAGCTTGCCGCCGACTTCCCATGCGGTCGCTTCCTCCGGCGGCGTCGCGGCATCGATCACGTAGCCCGACGTCATCGGCGCGATCGACGACGACGGTTTCAGCGACTGCGAATAGCTGCCGTACAGCGAGAACGCATCGGTCCACTTGTAGACGACGCCCGCGCGCGGCAGCCACTTCGAGCCGCTGAGATCGGTGTTCGCCTTGAACGGCCGGCCACGCCCGGCGACCTGGTTGTACGTGATGTAGCGCAGCCCGCCGGAAACGATCCACTTGTCGGTCAGATGGATGCTGTCCTGGAAGAACACCGACGTAACGTGCAGCGTATCGGTCTGGTCGCTGTCGCTCGCGGATACCGTGCTCGACGGCGGCAGCAGCCCGTACACCGGATCGATGTAGCTGAACGGCGTCTTCACGGCCTGGCGCAGCAGATCCTTGCGATAGATGCGGCGATACTCGGTGTCGACGCCGAGTTGCACGTCGTGACGCATCCCCGCGAGCGTCAGCTTGCCGTTCACGTAGCCGATGCCGTAGCTGTCGGTGCTGAGCGAGCCGTGCGTCGCGTCGTTGCTGCGCGACAGCGTGCCCGTCACCGGATCGACGCCGGTCGTGCGCAGCTGGTTCGCGTCGTAGGTCTCGCGGTTGTAGCTGTAGCCGACATGCGCGCTCCAGTCCGCGTTGAACTGGTGATCGACGCTCAGTTGCGCGAGGTGCGATTCGCCGTCCATGTTGTTGAACGGCTCGTCGATGCGCCGGCGCGCCGGAATGTCGAGCGGCGCGTTGGTGCGCGGATCGAGCGCGGTGCCGCGATCGAACGGCGAATGGAACTTGCGGTATTCGTAGGACACGACGACCTGCGTGTCGCGGCCGTACCACGCGAGCGACGGCGCGACGAAGGTCTGCCGGTATTCGCCGAAGTTGCGCCAGTACTGCTCGTTCGACTGGTCGACGATCAGCCGGTACGCAAGCCGCGAATCGCCGATCCGGCCGGTCGAGTCGAAGGTCGCGCTGCCGCCGTTCCGGCCGTGCCCGAAGGTCGACGCGCCGAGCGAGATCGCGTTGTAGCGCGTCATCTGCGGCTGCTTGCCGACGACGTTCACCACCCCGCCCGGATCCATCAGCCCGTACAGCAGCGACGTCGGCCCCTTCAGCACCTCCACGGTATCGACCGCCGCGTTGAACGAACGCCCCTGCACGATCGGCATCCCGTTGTGCATGATCGAGCCGTCGCGGTTGTCGCCGAAGCCGCGCTTCATGATCGTGTCCTGCGTGCCCGCGAGCGTGTTGCCCTGCGTGATGCCGCTCACGTTGCCGAGCGCGTCGTCGAGGTTGCGCGGGCGCTGGTCGCGCAGTACCTGCGCCGGCACCACGTTGACGGCCTGCGCGGTGTCGAGCAGCGGAATCTCGGTGCGCAGCACGCCCGCTTCCTTCGGCGGCCGGTAGCTTTGCGCGCGCAGCGCGCTGTCGCGCACCGTGATGGCCGGCAGCTCGGTGGCCGCCTCGGCGCCGGCTGCCGCGGCCGGCACGCCCGAACCGTTCGCGCGCATCAGCGTATAGCCGCCGCCCGGCTGGCGCAGCGCGACGAGCCCCGTGCCCGCCAGCACGCGATCGAATGCGCCGTCGATGTCGAACCGGCCATGTACGCCGCCGCTCGTGCGGCCGGCGGCCAGTTCGGCGGGAAACGCGAGCAGGATGCCGGCCTCGCGGCCGAACCGGTTCAACGTCGCTTCGAGCGGGCCGGCCGGAATGTCGAACACGCGGCGCGATGCGCGTTGCGCGGCTGGCGCCGTGTCTGCGTCGGTATCGGTGTCCGCCAGCGCGGGCAGCGGCAACAGCGCCGACAACAGGACGGCACCGGCCAGGCGGCGAGCCAGGTGGCGCGGCGTGGCAGGTTCGGCCGCGCGCGGCGCGCACGGCAGATGACGGGCAGGCGCCGGGCGGCGCCGATGCGTGAGACGAATGGAAACCATGATCGAGGTGTCGGTGGACGATGGGCCAGTGCTGCTTTCACTACCCATGTCACGCGAACATCCGGAAACAGCTCAGGGAAACGAAAAAAATGCGTGAAGCGCTCACGAACGGGCCGGCACGACCGTCGCCCAGTAGCGCGTCACGTACTCGACGTCGATCGGCAACGTCGCCTTCAGCGTATCGAGCACGCGCGCGGAATCGTCGAGCGGATAGGTGCCCGACACGCGCAGGTCGGCCACGGCCGCATCGCAACGCAGCGTGCCGCGCCGGTAGCGGTCGAGTTCGGCGACGAGATCCGCGAGCCGCATGCGCGACGCGACGAGCATCCCGGTCGTCCATGCCGATGCAAACGCATCGAGCGGCGCCGGCGCGCCGATCGCGTCGCGCGTGAAATCGGCGCCCTCGCCCGCCGCGATCACGCGCGTACCGGCCGTCGCGTCGGCGGGCTGCACGCGCACGGCGCCCGCGAATACCTCGATGCGCGTCGCGCCGTCGCGCTGCCGCACCGCGAAGCGCGTGCCCAGCGGCCGCAGCTCGCCTTGCGCGGTCGCGACCGCCAGCGGCCGTGCCGGCGTGCGATCGTCGTGGCCGCTCGTCACCATGATCGTGCCGCGCAGCAGATGCAGGCGGCGGGTCGTGGCGTCGAAGTGCACGTCGAGCGCGGTATCGGTATCGAGCACGACGACCGTGCGATCCGCGAGCGTCACCGTGCGCCGCTCGCCGACCGCGGTGCGCAGGTCCGCCGGCCAGATCGCCGCGCGCCGCGCGGGATCGGCCATCCATGCGGCGCCGCCCGCGAACAGCAGCACGGCCAGCGCCTTCACCGCCGCGCGACGGCGCGCCGAGCGACGCGGCAGCAGCGCCGCATGCGCGGCCTGTGAGTCGAGCCCGGCCGCGAGCCGGCCGATGCGCGCTTCCATCGTTTCGATATGACGCCACGCCGCGTCATGCGCCGGATCCTCGGCGCGCCAGCGCGCGAGTGCGCGCGCGAACGTGTCGTCGGTGCGGCCGGCCTGCCGCTCGACCCACCATTCGACCGCGCGACGCGCGACCTGCGGCGGCACTGCCGGCGCTCCTGGGGCGGCCATCGGTCAGGCCGCCATCGCGAAGAAGCACTGCGTGCCGGCCTTCACGAGATAACGCTTCACCGTCGCGAGCGACACGCCGAGTTCGCGCGCGATCTCCACCTGTGTGAGCCCGTCGAGCTGCGCGAGCAGGAACGCGCGCTTCGCGGCGATCGGCAGCCCGTCGAGCAACCGGTCGATCTCGACGAGCGTCTCGAGTACGACCGCCCGCTCCTCCGGCGACGGCGCATACGCTTCGGGGCGTTGCGCGAGCACGTCGAGATACGCGCGCTCGATCTGCTCGCGCCGCCAGTGATTCGACAGCACGCGCTGCGCGACCGTCGTCAGGAACGCGCGCGGCTCGTCGGCGCCGATCGGCTCGTCGCGAGCTAGCAGCCGCACGAAGGTGTCGTGCGCCAGATCGGCCGCGCGATGCGCGCAACCGAGCTTCCGGCTCAGCCAGCCGCGCAGCCACGCATGATGGCCGGCATAGAGGGCGTCGATTTCTCGATGGAGGGACAGCTTGTCAGCGGACATGGCCGGGTTCCGGGGCGCGCAGGCGGCAATTCTGTAAATGAGAATGATTATTATATACAAAACTGGGCACGCAACCCGCGCTATCGACGAGCCGCGATGCTGTCGGAACCCGCTCGCCCACGCCGGCGTGACTTGCGCGACGCGCGCGATAACATGCCGGCCCCGTATCGCGCGATTCGATTCATTAAATAATCAATTGATCAATTGACGGCGAATGCCGCGCCTCCGAAATTCGGCCGAAAATCGTGCGGAATTATCACGAATCCGGCAATACGCCCATCCAGCAATCTCGAATGCCAAATCGATTGATGCATATTCATCAATAATGTCAATCCCTCAATAGACCATTCCGCAGAATGCATCTGTCTGCTTTAGGTCACATTGGAGAATTTCATTTTTGTCGTTCGCGTGCGGCTCTGTAGTCTCCAGGCATTCCGGTGACCGATGCAAATCAATACGCAAGGAGATGAAATGAAACGCACGACCCTCTCGCTGCTTTCGATCGCGTCGTTCGCGGCAATACCCGCCGCGCATGCACAGACGAGCGTCACGCTGTACGGCGTGATCGACACGTCGATCACGTACGTGAATCATGCGCAGGGCAAGGACAGCGCGTGGATGCTGGGCAACAGCAGCGCGGGCAACCTCGCCGGCAGCCGCTGGGGCGTGAAAGGCACCGAGGATCTCGGCGGCGGGCTGAAGGCGCTGTTCCAGCTCGAGAACGGCTTCGACCCGAGCAACGGCCGACTGGGCCAGGGCGGCCGCCTGTTCGGCCGGCAGGCGTTCGTCGGCCTGACGAGCGACCGTTACGGCACGCTCACGTTCGGCCGCCAGTACGATCCGCTCGTCGACCTCGTGCAGGGCATCACCGCCGACAACTATCTCGGCAGCGTGTTCGCGACGGCGGGCGACGTCGACAACTACGACAACAGCTTCCGCGTCGACAACGCCGTGAAGTACACGTCCGCCGTGTATTCGGGCCTGCAGTTCTCGGCGATGTATTCGTTCGGCGGGATCGCCGGCAGCACCAGCGCCGCGCAGTCGTATTCGGCCGCCGTGTCGTACAACAACGGGCCGTTCAGCGTCGCGGGCGGCTACTTCCACGCGACCAACAGCCCCGCATCGAACACGATCCGCGACGGCTGGAACAGCTCGTCGGACGGCACGTTCGACGGCCCGATCAACAGCGGCTATGCGAGCGCGCACTCGATCGGCATCGCGCGGATCGCGGGCCAGTACGTCGCCGGCCCGTTCACGTTCGGTCTCGGCTACAGCAACGCGCAATACCGCCGCGACGCGAGCTCCGTGTTCAACTCGAACGAGCACTACAACACCGGGCAAGGCTTCGTGAACTACCAGGCGACGAATGCGCTGCTCGTGGGCGTCGGCTACAGCTACACGCGCTCGGGCGGCGACACGTCGGCGACCTATCACCAGGTGTCGGCCGGCGCGGACTACAACCTGTCGAAGCGCACCGACGTGTACCTGACCGCCGCGTACCAGCACGCGAGCGGCCGCACGGGCGACGGCAACGGCGGGTCGATGGCCGCCCAGGCGTCGATCGGGTCGTACGGCTATGCGGGCACGAGTTCGCAGACCCTCGTCAACCTCGGGCTGCGTCACCGCTTCTGATCGACGGCGGCCGGCTGCGCACAGCACGGCCGCCGGCACCCGATCGACGATCGACCGACACGGCGGCTTCGGCCGCCGTCGTCGTTTCCGGCCCGCGCATCGATAGGCCCTCGGCGCTCGATGCGCGTCGCCCGTGGCTGGGCTCACGGCAAAACTGACGCACGGCGTCATCTTCGTGACGACCATCGCGTGGATCGACTTGCGCCCGGCAAGACGTCCTTTTTACCGGTTGCACCGGGCCGCACCGATGCCGGCAGCCTTGAAAACACGCGCCAGATGGCCGCCAAATGCAAAGGAAAGTGTGATGCGAGCCATTTGCCTGCTCGCTATGGCACACTTCGCGTCTGCGTAATTTCCTTGCACCGGGCGGCCGGATTCCGCCCCATCCTGCCATGCCGCGTCAGACTGCCCGTTCGATCAGCCACGCCACGCCGAAGATCGCCGCGACGATCGCGATGTCGTGCGCGCTGCACGGCATCGCGCGCGCCGACTGCCTCGACGACGCGGCCACGTTCCAGCACGTGAGCGTGAGCCTGCTGCGCGGCATCGCGCAAGTCGAATCGGGGATGAATCCGAGCGCCGTCAACACCAACACGAACGGCACCCTCGACATCGGCCTGATGCAGATCAACAGCACATGGCTGCCGACCCTCGCGCGTGAGGGCATCACGCAGCAGAGCCTGTTCGATGCGTGCACCAATGCGTATGTCGGCGCATGGATCCTGTCGCAGAACATTCGCCAGCTCGGTGCGAACTGGAACGCGATCGGCGCGTACAACGCCGCGTCGCCCGACAAGCGCCTCGCGTATGCGCGCAAGGTCTATGATGCAATCCGGACCATGCCGGATTCGCCGGATACTCCCATGCCCATCCTTCCACCGTCCTTTACGCCGCCGCAACAGGTGCAGCCGTACAACCCGTTCGCGAGCCTGAGCGTGTCGGCGCCGGCGGTCACGCGGCCGCGCACGCTCGCGCCGGCCGCCCCGCCGCCGCAGCCGCAAGGCGGGCCCGCCGGCCCGGCCGGCACGTACAACTTCGGCTGGACCGTCACGGGCGCCGACCAGGCCAAGCCGACCCAGGTGTTCGACGACGGGTCGCGGATCTACGTGCAGTTCAGCGACATGAAGCACGTGCCGGCGATCTTCACCGAAACGTCGTCGGGCCGCGTACTGATGTCGTGGGAGCTGCAATTCCCGTATGCCGTTTTGACGCGTCCCGCGCAAACGTTAATCTTCCAGCTCGGGCCGTTCGAGGCGCGCGCGCAGCGCGGCGGGGCCGGTGCGACCACGCAGGCAGGTGCGGCAACGCCGCGTCCGGGCGCGGCGGCGGCCGCGGCTGCCACGCCGCCCGCGTCGAAACACGCCGCCGGTGCCGCAGCCAAGCGCGCCGCGTCGTCCGATGCGCTCTGGTATATCGACACGGCGTCGACGTCGGGTTCGACAGCGACCGCCAGCACGGCGAACACCCCGACGGCATCGACGCCGTCGACTACGCCGGCGACGTGGCCCACCGCGGTGACGTCGAGCACGCCGCCGACGGTTGCCACACCGGTTGCCACACCGGTTGCCACACCGGTTGCGACGCCTGCTGCAACGCCGAAAGCGCCGGCCGCACGCGTCAGTACCGACGCGCTCTGGTATATCTCGAAGTAACGGGCGCAACCGGCATGCATCATGCCGGCGCAGACTACCGGACGACCACCGTCGCGCCGTTCAGGACTGGTTCGGCGACGACGTTCACTTCGCCTGCGTCGGCTCGAGTTCCGGCGCGTTCATGTCGTCGCCCCGCTACCGCCCGGCGGCACCGTCCGGCGCCGTCGACAATGCCGTCCGTTACCCGCGCCGCACCCAGATCACCTTCCCGTCGCGAATGCCGAGATCGCGGCGTTCCTGCCGATAATCCATCGTGCTGGGCAACGACTTGCCGTCGCGCTCGAGCACGCGCCACAGGCAACCGTCGAGCAGCGCGGCCGCATCGGCCTCGGTCTTGCCGATCAGCGCGTCGTCCGGCGCGGCATCCGCCTTGCACGCGTGCGCGGTGCCCGGCTGTCCGGCGTTCGTATCGGCATGGGTCGTGTTCATGTCCGCACATCCCGCAAATGTTGCGCTCGCAACGAGTGCAACGATCATCGCGATCGTGTTCTTCATCGATTCTTCTCCGTGTCGCAGCCCGGCGGAATCTGTGCGGCAAGCGTGTGCGGCCGGGCCTTGCATGCGTGACCGGTTCCGCACACCGCAGGCCGTCTCCTCACGGATGCCGGCAAAGCGGCGTGCGGCGTTGCGCGGACGAGTCGATTCGGCGCGCCGGGCTCGCCTGCATGTTACCGCACGCGATTCGCAGCGACGGCGCGGCGCCGACACATCGCGCGTGACCGCCCCGCGCGCATCCGTGCCCGCAGCGAAGCACCCCGGCAACCCGTTCAGAACTTGTACGTCGCGCCGGCGATACCGTAGTAGTTGCTGCGCGACTGGACGATCGGGCTGCCGCCGTAGCGGCCGAGCAGTCGCGTCACGCCGCCGGTCGCGAGTATCGACCAGTGCCGCGACACGTCCCAGTTCCACGCAACCGACATCGTCGCGCTGTCGATCCCGCCGCTCGTCGAATACGGCCTGAACCGGCTCGTCATCGACTGCGCATCGGTCACGCCGTAGAACGTCTGCGTATAGCGTCCGGTGCCGGCATGCACGCTGCCCGTCACGATGATCTGGTGCTGCGCGGTCTTCAACACCGGCACCGCAAGATCGACGTGCCCCGACACGCCGCGCGACGTGTGCGTGACGGGCGTGTCGACCGTCACGCTCAGTTCGGCCGCGTTGAACAGCGTCACGCCTGCCCGCACGCCGACGAGCACCGAGCCCGGAATCCGCCCCATCCCCTTCAGGTAGTCCGACCCCGGCAGGTCGAAGCGATTCTCGTCCGCCCGGCCCGGATCGTAGTTCACCGCCGCCGACACGAACGCGCCGTGCGGCAGGTCCAGCCGGTAGCCGGCGCCCGACGTGCTGTCGATGAAGAAGCCGTTGCCGAACCTCGCCGAAAACGACGGCGCGACGACGCCGCGATACTGGTTGCTCCCCGCGTAGCGCGGCGCGGCGCCGCCGCCGAGCGAGAGCGAATACTGGTTTTCCGCGTGGGCGGCGGCGGCAAGGGTCAGGCCGGCCAGCGGCATGCAATAGCGGTAGCGTCGAAGGGGTGGGCGCACAATATTCAGATGAAAGTGACGGAGCCCGAAGTCTAGGTGCCGCCGTGCGCCCGAACTGTCCGGAATCTGCGGGGAATCTGTGCTCAAT
The DNA here is from genome assembly GCF_003366075.1 of Burkholderia sp. IDO3. Taxonomy (NCBI): domain Bacteria; kingdom Pseudomonadati; phylum Pseudomonadota; class Betaproteobacteria; order Burkholderiales; family Burkholderiaceae; genus Burkholderia; species Burkholderia sp. IDO3. Next base: position 1,498,282 of record NZ_CP028963.1, on the reverse strand, counting down.
TGTGTCGGATTGTTCGCGATTGTCGTGTCGCGGCCCCGGGTGCCGGAGCGCCGGATAGAATTCGCGTGCCGCGACCCGGGTGTGGGACGACGCGCGTTTCGAGGAGACCATGAACGACAATCCGCTCAAATACCGTGTGCTGCTGATCGAGGACGACGACCGTCTCGCGCAACTCGTGCGCGAGTACCTCGACGGCTATGAATTCTCGGTGACGGTCGTGCGGCGCGGCGACCTGGCCGTCGCCGCCGTGCGCGAGCACCAGCCGGCGCTGGTGATACTCGACCTGATGCTGCCGAATCTCGACGGGATGGAAGTGTGCCGGCGCATTCGCGCGTTCACCAACGTGCCGGTGCTGATCCTCACAGCGCGCGCGGACGTCTACGACCAGGTCGCGGGCCTCGAAACCGGCGCCGACGACTACGTGACGAAGCCGATCGAGCCGCGCGTGCTGGTGGCGCGCGCCCGCGCGCTGCTGCGCCGCGCGCAGCCGCCCGTCGCCGACACGCCGGCCGCCGCGCCCGAAGCGCTCGTGTTCGGCGAACTGACGATCTCGCCGCCGAACCGCACAGTCACGTGGCACGGCGAACCCGTCGACCTGAAGACGGCCGAATTCAACCTGCTGCTGATCCTCGCGCGTGCGGCCGGCACCGTGCTGAGCCGCGACGACATCCTGAAGCAGTTGCGCGGGATCGAATTCGACGGGCTCGACCGCTCGGTCGACTCGGGCATCTCGAAGCTGCGCCGCCGCTTCGAGGATGCATCGTCGGAGCCGCACAAGATCAAGACGATCTGGGGACGCGGCTACCTGTTCAGCCCTTCCGCGTGGGACGAATAAATGCTGCGCCCGTTGATCAGGCTGTACCTCATCGTGATCCTGTGCGGCGCCGTATCGATCGCGTTCATTCAGATCTCGTTCGACCGGATTTTCTACGAACGCGCGGCGCAGGCGCAGCGCGACTCGCTGACGACCTACGCGTTCGTGCTGAACGATTATCTGGAACGCCATCCCGGTGCGCAGCGGATGCTCGCGCTGCGCGAACTCGCGATGCACGGCACCGATGGATTCGACTTCATGACGATGGCCGACGCGCGCGCTCAACTGAGCGGCGCGCCGCTGCGCGACCTCGATGGCGGCAGGATCACCATCAGCTACGACGGCAAGGATTACTACATGCCGCTCGCGGACGGCTCCGTGCTGCACGCGCGCCCGATCCAGCCGTTCGATCTCGACATCAAGATCTACGCGTACCTGCTGCTCGCGCTCGCCGCACTGCTGGCGGTCGTGCTGTGGATTTCGTATCACTGGCGCGACCTGCGCAAGCTGCAGGAGGCCGCACACGCGTTCGGCGCGGGCTACCTGTCCACGCGCGTGAAGCTGTCGGGCCGGTCGAACATCTACGAGCTGTCGCAGCAGTTCAACGACATGGCCCAGCGCATCGAGGCATCGATCAAACAGCAGCGCGAGATGATGCACGGGATCTCGCACGAGCTGAAGACGCCGCTCGCACGCCTCGAATTCGGGCTCGCGCTGCTTGCCGAGACGGACGAGGACGGCCGCACGCGCGAGCGCCGCAACGAACTGCGACGCGACGTGCGCGAGCTCGACGAGCTCGTCACCGAGTTGCTCACGATCGGACGGCTGGAACAAGGCGCGAGCGAACTCGCGCCGATGGAAGTCGTCGTCGATGCACTGATCGACAGCGTCGCCGGCAATGTCGCGAACGATGTCGCCGATCGCGGCCTCGTGCTCGACGTGTCGACCGCGGGCACGCCTGCCGCCCACGTGTGCGATCCGAAGCTCGTCGCGCGCGCGCTGCTGAACCTGATCCGCAACGGCGCGCGCTACGCGTCGCGCACGGTGCGGCTGTCCGCGGCGAGCGATGCGTCCGGTGCGCTGATCCTGAGCGTCGACGACGACGGCCCCGGCATTCCGGTTGCCGATCGCGCACGCGTGTTCGAACCGTTCCAGCGACTCGATTCGAGCCGCGACCGTCAGACGGGCGGGTTCGGTCTCGGCCTCGCGATCGTGCGGCGCGTCGCGCTCGTGCACGGCGGCGACGTGCGGCTCGAGGATTCGCCGCTGGGTGGCGCGCGCTTCGTGATCACGCTGCCGGCGCGGACCTTGCCGGCGTTCCTGGGCGACGCACCGCCGCCCCGCGCGGCCCATACGCGGTAACGCCCGTCGTCGCGACCCGATGCCGGATAGCGCCGCTCGCGTCGCACCGGTCTGATCCCGGTTCTCGTCACGTCGTATCGATCGTCTGGCCGCTTCGCCGCATGCGGCCGGCCGGCGCACCCGGTACGGCCTCCCGGCGAAAAGGTCAGACGATATCCGGATTTCAACCAGGCGTGCCGGCCGCGCGGGCGGCAGCAGCCTGCATCCAGCCGTGATGCATCGCACGATCGATCAGATCCGAGCAGATCGCTCAGTACTCCAGCACACCTATCCTGAATATGGTCAAGCCCGTCCGCGGCTGACCCGCTGCAATAGCTCACGATTGCATCAGGCTCGATGCAGGCGCAACCGTCCCGACGAGTGATTTCGCAGCGATGCGCGATGTGCCGGCACCTGCCCGGCATGCGCGAGCCATTACGTATCGTTACCCCGCCGAACGCGTCGACATGCCGCTACCCGCACCGCGTGCCTTGGTTCGCGCGACGAATGTGCCCGTCTGCCGTCCCTGCCGTCCGCGAGGTTTGCTTACACACCGCAAAGGCTTTTCATGATCCAACCCGTTAGCCTTGGATCACCGCTCGTACCCGCATTGGCATGCGACCCGTTCAACCTTCGATACGCCGGACGCTCATCATGAAACAGCCCGCTCTCCACCCCGCCGCCGGCCACCACCGCCGCATCGCCACCGCCGCCGCGGCCTGCGGCGTACTCGCCGCCGCCTGGTTCGGCAACATCGCGCCGGCTTCCGCGCAGGTCATGGTGCTGGCGCCGCCGGCGCCGGTCTATGAAGCCGCGCCGGCGCCGCGCGTCGGCTATGCGTGGGAGCGTGGCTACTGGGCCTGGCAGTACGGCCGCTACGTATGGGTGCCCGGCCACTGGACCGAAGTCGAACGGCGCATGGCGGTCGCACCGCCGGCCCCGCCCGTCGCGCAGGTGATGCGCGTGTCGGCCGACGCGCTGTTCGCCTTCGATCGCGGCGACCTCGCCGACATCCTGCCCGGCGGCCGCGCCGACATCCGCAACATCGCGGCAAAGCTGAGCGCATCGCGCTTCGCCCGCATCGAAGTGCGCGGCTATACGGACCGGCTCGGTTCGGCTTCGTACAACCAGCAACTGTCGCAGCGTCGCGCGAACGCGGTGAAAGCGCTGCTGGTGCAGCACGGCATCCCCGCCGATCGCATCGACGCACGCGGGCTCGGCGAGCAGGATCCGATCACGCAGTGCAGCGACAACCAGTCGCACGACAGTCTCGTTGCGTGCCTGCAGCCCGATCGCCGCGTCGAGATCGTGACCTTCGCACGCACGGACGATCGCTACGGCCCGCCGCAGCGGCCGTATCAGCCATACCAGCAGTAACGGCCGACGCTCACGAATCCGCCAGCGCGACCGTGCGCGCGAGTCGCGCCGGCGCGGTTTCCTTCAGCGACAGCGCGACGATCAGGCCGGGCACCAGCGCTCCCATGCCGAGCTGCATGATGTACTGGATGCCGAAATGCTTCGCGACGTAGCCTGCAACCGACGGCGCGATACCGCCGCCGAAGATCTCGCCGACGCCGATCACGAGACCTGACGCGGTGGTCATCCACTGCGCGGGCACGGCTTCCGCGCTGATCGGGCCGACCGTCAGCGTGATCATCGCGAACACGAAGAAGATCGTCGCCAGCAGCCCCGCGAACAGCGCGACCGGATCGGCGCCCGTGCGCGAGAACGCCCACAACGACACGAATGCGCCGATCACCGACAGCACCATCACGGGCCGACGTCCGATCCGGTCGGACAGCGCGGGCATCGCGATCCCGCCGAGCGTGCCGCCGATGCCGGTCGCTGCTCGTACGCTGGGTCGAAAGCGGCCGTCTGCACTACGGCGAACAGAAATGGCGGCGTACGCTCGCGCGGCGCGACGGCCGCTGCGCTTATTCGGGTCGCACAATCGTTCAGGGCGAAGCCGTGTTTCGGCCGACCGGGCGCCCGCGGCCCGCGAACCACCTCGCGATGATCGCGGCCGATGCGATCGCGGCTCTCGATGCGTGACGTGCGGCGCGGGTTCGGCCTGGCGGAACGGCGCTTGCTTCATGAACCCGTTTGCACGACGAACACCCGGCGCCCTCCGACAGGTCGTTCGTAGTCCGCACGCATCGTCACCGGATTCGTCATCCGGCAGGCGACAGTCCGTCACGCGCGCGCCGGCTTATCATCCGGTGCAATCGCGGGTATCTTCAACACATGCTGTCCGATCCCGGCGGCTTCATCGGCATCGCGTATCAACCGGCCGTTCGTGCTGTCACGATCGCCGCCGCCCCAAAAGGAAACCGATCATGGAATTCGTACTGGACCACTCGCTCGACGACGAGACCGCCCGCGCGGTCGAACATGAAATCTGGCGCGTCGACCCTGACGCAAAGGTCGAGATCGATCGCGCCACGTCGCACGTGAAGGTCGAATCGTGGCTGTTCCCCGAGGAATTCGTCGTCGCGTTCGAGGACGCAGGCTACAGCGTCAGGATCAAAAATCACTGACGCGCACGGGCCGGCATGAACGCATGCCGGCAACCGGCACTCACTCGCCGCCCTTGAACGCCGGAAGCTGCTGCCCGAGCCGCGCGCCCATTTCGGCGCCAAGCGCCTGCAGCGCATTGAACGGGCGAATCATCACCTCGAACTCGACGATCCGGCCGTCGTCGTCGAAGCGGATCATGTCGATGCCCTTCAGTCGCCTGTCGCCGACCGTCGCGCTGAATTCGAGCACGACGCTCGTGCCGTCGTCGGCGGCGAACTGGCGGTGGTATTCGAAGTTCTCGAGGATCGTGATCACCGTGCGCAGCGCCAACAGCAGCGCGGGCGCCGGCCCATACGGCTTGAATGCCATCGGCGAGCGGAACACGGCGTCCGGATGAACGATCGTGTGCAGCGCGCCGAAGTCCTTGTGTTCGATCATCGCGTGCCACGCATCGAGCGATTTCGCGACAGCGGGTTGCAGATGCGATGGGGGTTGCATGCTCAACGACTCCGGTAACGTCACGCAAAAAAATATCGAATGACGGCGGCACGCCATCAGCGTGCCGCCGCGCGCCTGATCCGGCGCGAATCACGCGTCCGGCAGGATCACCACCTTGCCCTTGACCTGCCGGTTCGCGATCCGCGCGATCGCGTCGGCCGCGCCGTCGAGCGGCACGCGCTCGGTGATCGCGGGCCGTACCTTGCCGGCCGCGAACCATTGCGCGAGCTGCCGCATGTTCGCCGCGTGCTGCGCCGGGTCGCGCCGCACCGCGTCGCCCCAGAACACGCCGAGAATGTCGCGCTCCTTGAGCAGTGCGAGGTTCAGCGCGATCTTCGGAATCTCGCCGGCAGCAAAGCCGACCACGAGGAACCGGCCGCGCCATGCGGTCGCGCGCAGCGCCGCCTCGCTGTACGCGCCGCCGACCGGGTCGTAGACGACATCCGCGCCGCGTCCGCCGGTCAGTTCGTCGACGCGGCGCCGCAAGTCTTCGGTCGCATAGTCGATCGTGTCGTCGGCGCCGGCTTCGCGGCACAGCGCGCGTTTCTCCGCGCTCGACGCGGCCGCGATCACGCGCGCACCCAGCGCCTTCGCGATCTCGATCGCGGCCAGCCCGACGCCGCCCGCCGCGCCCAGCACGAGCAGCGTCTCGCCCTGCTGCAGGCGCGCACGCTGCTGCAGCGCATGCAGCGACGTGCCGTAAGCCAGCACGAGTGCCGCGCCCTGCTCGAACGTCATCCCCGGCGGCAGTGCCGCGATCTGATGCACGTCGGCCACGCATTGCTCGGCGAAGCCGCCGTGGCCCGTGAATGCAACCACTTCGTCGCCGGGCCGCCACTGGCTCACACCGTCGCCGACCGCGTCGATCACGCCCGCGAATTCCGCACCGGGCGAAAACGGCAGCGCCGGCTTCACCTGATACAGCCCCTGCACGATCAGCGCATCGGGAAAATTCAGCGACGCCGCCTTCACGCGAATCCGCACCTGGCCCGCGGCCGGTTCGGGCATCGCGACATCGTCGATACGCAGGTGGTCGATCGGGCCGAATGCGCTACACAACAGGGCTTTCATGTTCTCGTCTCTCCTCGCGCGGCGTAGCCGCGCATCGATACGGCAGCGGGACGCGCCCGCGCGATCGGCGCGCGACGCGGACACAGCGGCCTGCATCGCGGCACCGTCATCCATGCATCGCGACGCTCAGAACCACGCGTCGCGCATGTCGAGCGTCGTCGTATCGACACTCGCCAGCAGATCGAGCTGCGCATCCACCTTCGGCAGCTCCCAGCGAAAGAAATAGCGTGCGGCCGCTCGCTTGCCGTCGTGGAAATCGTCATCGTGCCCGTGCGCGACAAGCGTCACGTCGAGCCACAGCCACGCGACGACGAGATGACCGAACGCCTCGAGATAGACGCTCGCGTTCGCCAGCCGCACCTGCGGATCGCCGAGCGCGGCCAATGCACGCGTGCCGTCGACGAGCCGCGCCCAGCGCTGCGCGAGCGCGTCGGCATGCGTCCGCATCTCGCCGCCCGTTGCCCGCGCGCGTTCGACGGTCGTGCCGATGCGCGCGCCAAGCGCATGCAACAGCGCCCCGTCGTCCTGCACGACCTTGCGGCCCAGCAGGTCGAGCGCCTGGATGCCGTGCGTGCCTTCGTGGATCGGGTTGAGACGATTGTCGCGATAGAGCCGCTCGACCGGATAGTCGCGCGTGTAGCCGTAGCCGCCATGCACCTGGATCGCGAGATCGTTGGCAGCAAGACACCACTGCGACGGCCAGCTTTTCGCGATCGGCGTCAGGATGTCGAGCAGTTGCGCAGCCTCGGCACGCACGGCCGCATCGCCGTGTGCACGCGCTTCGTCGACCAGTCGCGCGCAGTACAGGATCAGCGCGAGCCCGCCCTCGACGTACGCCTTCTGCGCGAGCAGCATGCGCCGCACGTCCGGATGCGCGACGATCGGCGCCTGCGGCGCGGCCGCGTCCTTGCCCGACGGCCCGAGCGGACGGCCCTGCGGCCGGTTGCGCGCATAGTCGAGCGCGTGCAGGTAGCCGGTGTAGCCGAGCGCCACCGCGCCCGCGCCGACGCCGATGCGCGCCTCGTTCATCATGTGGAACATGTAGGCGAGACCGTGATTCGGCTGGCCGACCAGATAGCCGATCGCACCGGCGCGCCCCTGCGGACGATGGCGCGTGCCTTCGCCGAAGTTCAGCAGACAGTTGGTCGTGCCGCGATAACCCATCTTGTGGTTCAACCCGGCGAGCACCACGTCGTTGTGCTCGCCACGAGCGGCGCCGTCGTCGCCCGGCAGATACTTCGGGACGATGAACAGCGAAATGCCGCGCGTGCCGGGCTGCAGTTTGCCGTGCTCGTCGGGAATCTTCGCGAGCACGAGGTGAACGATGTTCTCCGCCAGTTCATGCTCGCCGCCGGAAATCCACATCTTGTTGCCGGTGATCCGGTAGCGTGGGCCGAGCGGCGCGTCGCATTCGAAATCCGCGCGCGTGACGATGTCGGACAGCGACGAGCCGGCTTGCGGTTCGGACAGGCACATCGTGCCGAAGAAGCGCCCTTCCAGCTCGGGACGCGCGAACGCATCGATCTGCTCGGGGCTGCCGTGCGCGAGCAGCAGGTTCGCGTTCGCGACGGTGAGAAACGGATACGCGGCGGTCGCGATGTTCGCGGCCTGGAAGAACAGGAACGACGCGGCTTCGACGAGCTTCGGCAAGCGCATCCCGCCGAACGCTTCGTCCTGGCCGGCCGCGATCAGGCCGGCATCCGCGAAGGCCCGCACGGCCGGCGCGACTTCGGGAATCAGGGTCACGCGCTCGCCGTCGAACCGCGGCTCCTCGCGATCGCCGCGCGCCGCATGCGGCGCGAACAGGTCGGCGGCGATTCGCTCGCTCGTGTCGAGCACCGCATCGAACGTCTCGCGGCTGTGTTCCGCATAGCGCGGCAGCGCGGCGAGCGCGCCGGCATCGAGCCAGTCGTACAGCAGGAACGCGAGATCGCGTCGCGACATCAACAGGCTCATCGCGACGCCCTCCGCGTAACCCGCATCGCCCGCGTCGCCAGCGGCCACCCATGCGCCGCCCGGTCGATCCGCGTGCGCTCGATCGATACATGCTCCATCACGTCTGTCTCCTGTCGACCAGAGTTGGCGCTTTAGCGCTTACTCTGGTCCCATGCTTCGCGCTCGGGCGGCGCGCCGGCGCCCCCGTTGGCTCCGGTTGCCGGAACCGGATGATTGGGTCGGTGACTGCAAGTGCTGGCAGGAATTTAGCACGGTCGTTCTAAAACAACAATGCGTGAACCCGCGCATCGACCGGCGCGCCGCGCGCGAGCGCCGGAATCCGTTGCGCGCGCCGGACCGTTGCCGTCCGGCGCACGCTCGCGCCTCAACCCGCTTTCGACTTCGAAAGCTGGTCCGCGACCGGCAGGCTGCGGATGCGCGTGCCGGTCGCCGCGAAGATCGCGTTGGTCAGTGCCGGCGCGATCGGCGGCAGGCCCGGCTCGCCCACGCCGCCGAGCGGCGTGGCGTAGTCGTCGGGCGCGACCAGGTGCACGCGTATTTCACGCGGCGCCTCGTTCATCCGGAGCACCTGGAAGCCGTTGAAATTGCTCTGCTCCGGCTGCCCGTCCTTGAACGTGATCTCGCCATGCAGCGCGAGGCCGAGCCCCATCACCACCGCACCTTCGAGCTGCGAGCGCACGCGTTCCGGGTTGACTTGCGGCCCGCAATCGATCGCGATGTCGACGCGCGGCACGACAATCGCGCCGTCCGCGCCGACCTGCACTTCGCACACGGCCGCCGTGTACGACACGAAGCTGCGGTGCGCGGCGATCCCGAGCCCGTGCCCTTTGGGCAACTTGCGTCCCCAGCCGGCTTCGCGCGCGACCGTCTCGACCACGCGCCGCAACCGCCCGGTGTCGACCGGATACAGCGCCGGGTCCTCGCCGTAGTTCACGTTCTTCACCGTGATGTGCGGCTCGAAACGTCGTGCGGGGCCGATCAGCTCGAGCAGAAAATCCTTCGGATCGCGACCGGCCGCGTGCGCGAGCTCCGATACGAAGCTCTGAATCCCGAATGCGTGCGGAATGTTGTACACCGAACGAAACCAGCCGATCCGCGTATGCGCTTGCGCGGCCGGGTTCTCGATCCGCACGTTCGGGATGGCAAACGGCAGATCCGCGATGCCTTGCGCGAGTTCGCCCGGCTGCTCGTGCACGACGCCGGCCTTGAACGTCGACTGGATCGACGGCGCGACCGTGCGATGCTGCCACGCGACCACCTTCCCCGCCGCATCGAGGCCGCCGTCGAACGCCTCCAGCGACACAGCATGGAAATAGTCGTGCGCGATATCGTCCTCGCGCGTGAACGTCAGCTTGACCGGCGCGCCCGCCGCCTTCGACAGCAACGCCGCTTCCACCACGTAGTCCGGCTTCGACTTGCGACCGAAGCCGCCGCCGAGCAGCGTCACGTTGACCGTCACGTGCTCGGTCGACAGGCCGAGCGCCTTCGCGATCTCGTCGCGTGTGGTCTGCGGCGCCTGCGTGCAGGTCCACACTTCGCAGCGCCCGTCGGCCGCGCGCGCGACGGCGGCCGGCGGCTCCATCGTCGCGTGGGCGAGATGCGGAATGTAGTACGTCGCGCGTATCCGTTTTGCAGCGCCCGCGAGCGCCGTGGCGGCATCGCCGTCGTTGCGGATCACGTCGCCCGGCTGCGCGGCGGCCGCTTCGAGCGTCTTGCGGTATGCGGCCGAGTCGTAGCCCGCGTTCGGGCCGCGCTTCCAGTCGATCTTCAGTTGCGCGCGCGCCTGAATGGCCGTCCACGTGTCGCGCGCGACCACGGCCACGCCGCCGAGCGGCTGGAAGCCGGACGGCAGCGGCGTCGACGCGAGCTGCACGACCTTGACGACGCCCGGCAGCTTCTCGGCGGCCGACGCATCGAACGACGCAACCGTATCGCCATACGCCGGCGGGCGCGCAACGACCGCGTACAGCATGCCGTCGAGCCGCGTGTCGATGCCGTAGTGCGCGCGGCCGCCGACGATGTCGCGGCCGTCGATCAATGCCGTCTCGCCCTTGCCGATGTAGCGGAATTCGGCCGGTGCCTTCAACGGCACGATTTTCGGATCGGGCACCGGCAGCGCGGCGGCTTTCGCGGCCAGTTCGCCGAAACCCAGTTTGCGCCCGCTCTTCGTATCGACGACCTCGTGCACCGTCGCCTTCACCTGACGCGCGTCGACGCCCCACGTCGCCGCGGCAGCCTGCTCGAGCATCGCACGCGCCGCCGCGCCCGCGCGGCGCAGCGCGGCGAAACTCTGACGCAGGCTGCGCGAACCGTCGGTGTTCTGATTGCCGTAGCGCGGCTCGTCGCCGACTGCCTGCGCGACCTTCACGCGCGCCCAGTCGGCACCCAGTTCATCGGCGACCACGAGCGCGACGCTCGTGCGCACGCCCTGCCCCATCTCGGAGCGGATGCAGGTCACCGTCACCGTGCCGTCCGGTGCGATCGCAACGAACAAGTGCGGATCGTCGCGCAATCCGTGCGGCATGCCCGCGCCGCCGTACTGCGGATTCGGGCTGACCGGCGGCTGAACCGGCGCGGCCGCATGCGCGAGCGACGGCACGCCGAATGCGAGCAGCAGCCCGCCGGATGCGAAGCCGAGCAGCAACGCGCGGCGGCTTTCGTTGTGAACCGAGAGTTCCGGCGCGTTCATGCGGCACCTCCACGGCGCACCGCCAGCCGGATCGCCGCGCGGATCCGCGTATAGGTGCCGCAGCGGCAGATGTTGCCGGACATCGCGTCGTCGATGTCGGCGTCGCTCGGATGAGGATTCGCTTTCAGCAGCGACGCGGCCTGCATGATCTGGCCGGACTGACAGTAGCCGCATTGCGCGACGTTCAGTTCCTGCCACGCTTGCTGCACCGGATGGGTGAGATCGGTCGACAATCCTTCGATCGTCGTCACGCGCTTGCCGGACGCGGCCGCGACCGGCGTGATGCACGAGCGGATCGCCACGCCGTCGAGGTGCACCGTGCACGCGCCGCACAGCGCCATCCCGCAGCCGAACTTGGTGCCCGTGTGGCCGAGCACGTCGCGCAGATACCAGAGCAACGGCATGTCGGGATTGCCGTCGAAATGCTGTTCGCTACCGTTGACGGTCAGCGTGATCATCGTTCACCTCCTGTTTGCGGCGCCGCGTCGCGCGGGCGTCGGGTGGGGATTTGAACGGCGCCGGGCACATTCCGAACGACCAGGGGGGCCTGACGCCGTTTCGTTTCTCGATCGTGAAGGCTGACGACCCGATCGGGGCGATGCCGTGAACGGATTCCGCCATCCGGTTGCCGGTGCAACGGTTCGGCGCAATGCCGGCAGATTGCGCGGCGCGTTCGCGTGGATCGCCGATCGCATTATCAGACGAATTCAGGTTTGTCGTCCGGTCGGGGGGATTCGGGGGTGGGCGATCAGCCTCGCGCCCGTCCGTCTCGCTCTCCGGACAGTGCGTCCCATCGTCCAAGACCGAGAACACGCTTCTTGTCCCGGGTCGCGTCGCGAACCGCGTTCTGCACCGCAGCACGCCCACGCCGCCGCGCACGCAGCAGCTACTGACCGGAATACACCGACCGCAGCGCGAGGACAGTACGGGCAGCGGGAACAGGAACCGTTGCCCGGATGCCCAGCCCGTAGCAGCGCCGGTCGCCGGGCAACGCTACGAAGAATCGCGAACGAACCTGGTTCCTTGGCTATCAGCGTATGCTTCAAACACAAGGTTTCGAGCAGACCCCAAACCTCGCGTCAGCCGCTCGGAAACACAATCCGGTACAGGTCCTCGCCAAAGCTTGTATCAAGCGGTTCGCCGTCAACGATGCGATAGGTCCGACCGCCCTCGTCAGTCCGTTCCGCACGTAAAAATAATGCACGTGCGCCGCGCGATTCATACAGCCCGTTCGATAGCGCGTACATATGCGTGACGAACAGCACCCTGACGCGCTTATCGAGCAGTGCTCCGACAATCTGCCCAGCAACTTCCGCCCCCTCGCGCTCGTTCGTGGAGGCAAAGGATTCGTTGAAAAACACGATGCTGCCCGTCTCCACCTGATCGATAATCGCGCTGATCCTGCGCAGTTCCTCGTCGAATTTCCCGCTCGTCATCGACTCGTCCTCCTCGCGTTTGAAATGCGTGAAGACGCGTCCGGCAACGCTGGACGAGAATTGTTCGGCGAGCACCATCATCCCCGCCTGCATCATCAACTGCGCCGTCGCGATACTGCGCAGGAACGTCGACTTTCCGCCTTCGTTTGCGCCCGTGACAACCACCAGGTCGCGATCGTTTGCGTGCAGGTCATTGGGAACGACATCGCGGCCGGTCCGCAGCGCCAGGCACACCTCACGCAATCCCCGGGCGTCGAGACGATGCGTATCGGCCGGCGCCACGTCCGGCATGCACATCGAATACCCCCGCTCCAGCAACTGGTCGTGCAGGTTGATGCACCCGATGTAAAACGCCAGCTCGCAACGCAGCATGTTGAAGAAGTCGAGCACGTGCTCCGCCGATTGATTCAATGCGCGCGCAACCAGATCCATGCCCTTTGCTTCCAGTTCCGACAGCGCCTGTGCGCCGGCCTCGTCGCGCTCCGGGATCTGGAAGCCATACGATTCCCGACGTTGCCTGAACATGCGCCGGGTAAAACCCAGATCGTCATCGGCCGACTTCCTGAGCGTGTAGGCCCGGCCCTTGTTTCCCGGCCCGAGGCGAGCGCTGATCAGCAGTCCCCTGCGGAACTTCAGCGTCTTCAGATGTCGAGCGACCAGCTCGAAGTAGTCGTCCGTCAGCTCGGCTTCGATCATCTCGAAGAACCGGACAAACCCGGCCGACCGGAAATCCGCCGAATGCCTGTCGGCGATTTCGCGCATCTTTCGCAACGTCTCGACGAACGATTCCATCAACTCGCGCGCACTGCCGAGCATCGCCGATGGATACTTCGAGTAGAAACCGAAATAGCTCTTCTTGCCGAGCTCGATAGCCTCGACGGCATGGCCGTAGAGCGATCGGACCACCGTGTGACCGGACAGACAGTCGCGCAGCACGTCCTGCCGAAAGCCGATGGCATCCTGATCCGCAAGCGGATTGCCGAGCGCCGCCTGCGCCACGTCGAACAGATACGCGTCGCCGTCCGACATCGCGGAACAAAGCGTGCGCAATTCAAGATCGCGGAAAATCGCGTCGGCGCAGGCATCGCGGTCCTTCCCGACGAGGAAGTCCGCCTCGCGATACATGAGATGGACTTTCATAGGCCCAGCCGCTCCGCGATCTGCTCGTAGGTCAGCCGATATCTATGTGCCAGCGAAACGGCATACGCCTTTCCGTCGGCCGGCCGGCGACGGATCCTGAAAGTCCGCGACGTATCGTCGTCGGCATTTATTTCGCTCAACATGCTGAGCGTCTGTCCGCTCAGCCGCGACAGTTCTTCTATGAATGTGACGTACACGGCCAGCGCGTCGAGCGACATGATCTTCGTCATGACCTTCTTGCTGAGGAAGATCGCGTCCTTGAGGGACGTCGAGCTGAATATCTCGTTCATGACGATCACACTGCGCGGCGTCGCTTCGTCCAGGATCCGCCTGATTCTCAGCAGATCGTCATGAAGCTTGCCGCGCAGGTTCTTCATGTCCTCTTCCCGCTCGAAATGGGCATATACCTGGTCTTGCAGGAAGAGCCGCGCATGGCTGCCTGGCACCGGCAAGCCGAGGCTGGCAAGGAAATGCAACTGACCGAACATCCTGGCGAAGGTCGTCTTGCCGCCCTGATTCGGGCCCGTGACCACCATGATGCGTTCGGCGCCTTCCAGCCGGTAGTCGTTGCATACGATCGAACGCCTTTCGCGCCTGAGCTTTTCGGCGAGCGCCAGGTCGAACGATCCTGCTACCGATTCGGTCTTGTTGTCTTCCGACACCACCGGATAGCAGAACGTGACACCCTGCTCCGTGATGCGCCGCATATGCTCGAGATAGGCAATGTAGAACTGAACCTCGCGATCGAACGCGACCACGGCGGAATCGAAGAATGACGCATGCTCGTCGCAGAAGCGAGTGAGCGCGTCGAAGGCGTCGGTATTCAGGCGGACGACGCAATCGAGTATCTGCGCTTCCACATGGTTCATGCTGGGATAGTCGTCGGCGCGAAAGCGGCGCTCCACCAACTCGCGCTGCCTGAATTTCTCGAAGGCGCTCAGCACGTCGGCGCTGTAGTCGGGTTCGCCGTCGTATCGACTGACGACCACGCTGTCACCGTCGATATGTATCGTGTAGTGCACCTGGTCCAGCAGCGCGCGAACGCGTGCCTCACTCGTTGCAAGCAACAGGAATGCATCCGTCAACACATAGTGGCGCACGTGGTCACGGACGCGTCGCAGTCCCGTTGAACGGAGATCAACAATTTCGAGATCGGCGGAGAGCGCCCGGACGGCGTCGCAGTAGAGATGCGCGGCCTCGAGTTGCCAGCGCCGCTTTTGCCAGGTGTGGAACAGCTTCCCCGCGCTTTGCAGGCAGGCACGCATGCTACGCATGTTCAGCGCAAATCGGTTGACGCGGTCCAGTACGGCCGGCCGCTCCAGATCGCGCATCACGTCCTGACGATAGCGGATCGTCCGCTCGTCCCGAGCGTTCCGATAGAAGAACGCCTCGAGATCATAGGCTTCCCTGCCGGCGATCACGGCGGCCACGACCTGGTCGAGGTTCAGGTCTCGGAAGCAATCCGGTTGCATGGCCTCGCCGCTGTCGACCTCGACACCCGGCCCATCGTACAAGACACTGACATCCGCCATCTTGCCTCCCGATCCACGGACGCGCGCGACAACCCGTCGCGGCTTCGCTTGCCGTTCGTACAGGTTCGACTGGAATGGCCCGGCCGCGGAACGGCGGCCGGAAAGCTGACGAGCCGGCGCTACAGCACGCACTCCAGTGTATGCAGGCGTCATCAGCCCGATCGGGCGGTTTGGGAGGATGCCATCTCCCTGCGTTTCATTCTAGTGCCGGCGTCCGCTTCCAACAACCTTCCACGCACGACCGTCGGCCACGATCAGGCTTTCGGTTCCTTGCTCGACGCGCCGACAAGGAAAGGGATCGCGAGCAACTGCGTCGCGACGCAAAAGACGACCGTGGACGTCACCGAGCGATCGTACAGCCAGCCGATTGCCGCGCTGCCGACGAACCAGCAGACGCCGTATATCGACGTGAAGAGACCGAACGCCGACGCCCTGCGCGCCGCGGAAACCATCGGCGCAACCGCAGCCGGGATGATGGATTCATGCACCCCCATCCCCATTCCCCAAAGGACCACGCCAACCAGCGCGAGCTCGAAGTTATCGGCCAGAAATGCGCAAGGGGAAAACGCCGCGCATAGCATCGTCAAGCCGATCAGGACGCGCATGCCATATCGATCGAACAGCCGTCCCAGTACGAGCGACGCACCGCCGCTCACACCCATCGCCACGGCATAGAACGCAGGAATCCAGTTGACGGGCAACGTCCCGTGCCGTGCAAAGTGGTAGGCAATCAGCGGGTAGTCGGCAAAGCCCGCCGCAACCAGCCCCGCCCCCGCCAGATAGATCCAGAAGCGGCGCGGAAAGGCGGTCGTCGCGATCGCATCCGCTGCGTCTGCAACCGGCGCGCCGGAACCAGGAAAAACGACTCTCGCAACGGCCAGAAAACCGAGGTTGCAGGCCGCCGGGATCGCCAGCACCGCGAAAGCCTCGCGATAGCTCCCGCCGCGCGCCATCATGGCAGCCACGACGAGCGGACCGATCATCGCGCCACACTGGTCGAAGGCCTCGTGTACACCGAATACCCAACCGTATCCCCCCACGTGCCGAGCCGCATTGGAAAGCATGACGTCCCGCGGCGGGTTCCTGATGGCCTTGCCGACCCGCTCGAGCACCACGAGAACCGCGGCCTGCTGCCAGGTGTGCGTCAAGGCCAGCGCAGGCACGACCGACATCTGCAACAGATAACCGACGATCGTGATGGTCCAGAACCGGCGCGACGCATCGGCCAACGTGCCTGACACCAGGCGCAGGCCGTAGCCGAGCAGCTCGCCGAGCCCCATGACCACGCCGATGATCGTGGCGGTTGCGCCGGCCTGTGCGAGAAACGGGCCGAGTATCCCCCTCGCGCCCTCGTACGTGCAGTCCGCAAAGAAACTCAGGATACCGATGAGAACGACAAAGCGCATGGCCTGCCGCGCAGACGTCCCCTTGCCCGAAACGGTCGGCCGCGCGCCCATGCCCTACTCCACGCCCACCAGAGCCGGATGCATCCTGATGTGCAGCATGACCATCCAGCGTCGCGGACAGCTATCGAGAATCGCGACGATTCGCGGTGGCTGACCGGCGAACTTGAGATATTCATGCTCGACAGCGTACCTGTACGCGCGCGCTATGTCGGCTCGGAACCAGACGAGAAACAGGACGGCGGTGACCAGGCCAAAAGCCGCAAGCGACGCCAGTTCCAAAGGTGAATAGCTTCGCGGAATGATCGACATGACGAGCATCGTCAGCAGCTCGGCAACCAGGATTGCGATGAGTGCCACGATCGCCTCGGCTTGCAGTTTGGTGCGGACTGCAACTCCTTTTTTCAAGCGCCCCTCCATGCAGTCTGGAATCGACCGGGCGCGGCATGTTCCCCCTGCCGCTGCCGGTATCGGTCTCATGCGATCAACGACGACTGGTCATGATTTCCTGCCGCTTCGCATGGCATGAAAATGGCCCTGACGTTTTGCAGACCGCTCCCGTGCGCTTGCCAGAAGTCCCTCAGCTTGTGCTCCCGATCGATCAGTTCGATGCAGTGAGGAAACCTGTGATGAACATGTTCGGCGTGACCGTGGTGAAGCCGATCGCCGCCGAGATAGCCGGCATGGACGCGATGCAGAACGGCCTGCTCGATGCCCGCGCGTTTCGCATGACGCAGGAGATGATGCGCAAGACTCGGGCGCGAGATGCGATGCCACAGGCGTGTCGGATGCGCTTTGGCGGAGTGGTGAAAATACAAGCGAAGTGCCGTGAGTTTGGTCATTTCAGCGCTATCAAGAAAGAGTGATCGGTCATGCTTCGGGTGAAACCGCCGGCGCGCTGCGGCGGACGCGTCGTAGCGCGGGAATGTCGGCCAGCCGCATGCCGTTCGGCAGGAGCGGGTGCTTCGCATGGTCGACACGCTGTGCGCGATAAATACCCGTGTGACCGGAAAACAGGTACGCGACGACGCACGCGATCGCCGCATATACCCCGATATCGGCGCCGAACAATTCGATCGCCATGACGGTCGACGCGATGGGTGTATTGGCCGCGCCGGCAAACACCGCGACAAACCCGAGGCCGGCGAGAACCGGGACAGGCAGCGCCAGCACATGCCCCAACGCATTCCCGAGGGTCGCGCCGATATAGAAAAGCGGCGTGACCTCTCCGCCCTTGAAGCCGGATGCGAGCGTCACGACGGTAAAGCCGAACTTGCCCGCGAAGTCATAGAACGGAAGCGAACCATGAAACGACGCCTCGATGGTCGGGATCCCCAGTCCGAGATACTGTGGCACGTTCAGCACGGTTGCCGCGACAACGACAATGACGCCGCCGGTGAACGCACGCATGGGCGCATAGCCGATCCTGCGCTTCAGGAATGCGGACAGTGCATGAGTCGAGTCGGCAAACAACATGCCGACGACACCGAATGCCACGCCGGCGATCAGCACGGAGCCCAGTCCCAGCGCATTCAGATGCGGCACGAACGGGATCGCGTAGACGGTGTGATGGATGCCCCACATCCGGCAGGCTTCGTCGGCGACCACGCTGGAGATCACGCAAGTCAGGAGTGCGTCGTATCGGATTCGGCCGATCGCCAGTACTTCCAGCCCGAAAATGGCGCCTGCGAGCGGCGTGCCGAATACCGACGAGAAACCGGCCGCGATTCCGCCCATCAGCAGAATGCGCCGATCGTCGCGATCGAGCTTCAGCGCACGCGTGATCTGATCCGCGATGGCGCCGCCCATCTGCACGGCGGTGCCTTCGCGCCCGGCCGATCCGCCGAACAGATGCGTGACGACCGTTGCTATGAGAACGAGCGGCGCCATGCGCTTCGGCACGATCTTCTGCGGATCGTGAATCTCGTCGATCAACAGATTGTTCCCGCCTTCGACGGACTTCCCGACGCGGTGATACACCCAGCCGGTCGCGAAACCGGCAATGGGCAACAGCGCGAGCAGCCAGGGATGACCCAGGCGCGTCTCGGTTGCAAGATCGAGGGCGGCAAGAAAGAGCGCGGACGCCGAACCCGCCAACGCGCCCATGCCGCAAGAAATGACGAGCCATCGGCAAAGGTAGGACACCATCGCCACTTGCTCGATTGTTTTGATTCGCTTCATTTTTACCAGATTTGACAGGACATCAAACCTGGGCGACAGAACGCCGCTATACGGACGGCCTACGACCTCCTGTACCCAGGAACGCGTAGGCATCATCAGCTGGCTGACCAGCGGTTATGAGGAGGAATGCCATCTCCAGCGCGAAATTGTACGCGAGAAATCTTCCGCGGTGCAATGTCGTTGAGCGCCCTGCCGCACTGCCCCCCGGCCCGACCGGGCTGCCAGACATTGTGCAGGGCGGCTAGCGCGCTCGACTTTGATGCAGCCCCGTTTCAATCCTCACGTGCCAGATGCGCCGTGTCATTGATCTGAAGGATTTTCGCGCTTCCGGCCCGGTCGATGTCGATGACGTTCAGGCAGCACGGATCCTGCGCCACTCGCCAGTACGCGGACAGCGGCATGTCGAGCGCATGTAGGAGAAGAACCCGATTGATGCTATCGTGGGCGACCAGGACGACGGTCTCGTCGGCATGGGCGGCCAACAGCTCGCGCAACGCGTCAGCCGTTCGGAGTGCGACAGCCTGCAACGACTCTCCGCCCGGGAACTGCATCCACTGCGGCGCCGTCTTCCACAACGCGTACTGGTCGGGAAACTGCGCGCGGGCATCCGCATGGCTCTTCCACTGCCACGCCCCATAGTCGAAATCGTCGATCCCGGGTTGAACGTGCTCCGGAACCGCGCATGCGGTCGCGATCGCATGGCCCGTGTCCCGACACCGCTTCATCGGGCTCGTATAGACGGCAACCGGCTTGAAACGGGCCGCAACGGTATCGGCCAGCAACGCCGCCTGTCGCCAGCCAAGCGGCGTGAGCTCCAGCTCGGCGCGGCCACGAAAGCGCGGTGGATCGATGCCTTCCACTTGCCCGTGGCGAGTCAAAACAATTCGCATGGCCATGCTCCCAAAGAATGCGCGAGCGCGCGTCGCGTCCAGCCTCTCGCAACCGATGCCGTTCGCGAAAAATCAAAGGATGTTCGACTCCCGCATCGCCGGCGCCTCGATATAGAACCTGTCGATCACGGTCATGTCGAGGTCGAACCGATAAACCAGCGGCATGCCGTTCGGTATATCCAGGCTCATGACGTCGGCCTCGGACAACGCGTCCAGAATCTTGACCAGCGCACGCAGCCCGTTCCCGTGCCCGCAAACGATGACGCGGCACCCCGATTCGATGGCTGGCGCGAGCGTGTCGCGCCAGAAAGCCGCGACTCGACGTTCGGTATCGCACAGGGACTCGGCACGAGGGATCTCGCCGGGCGGCAATCGGCGATAGCGCCGATCGTCCATCGTCACCGACATCGGCGGCGGGCGCCCATGGTACGAGCGTCGCCAATGCTGCACGGCCTGCTCCCCGAAACGCTCGACGGCCTCCGTCTTGCGCATGCCCGTCAGGCTTCCATAGTGGCGCTCGTTCAACCGCCAGTCGTGCACGACCGGAACCCACGATTGATCGAGTTCCTCCAGCATGAGCCACAGTGTCCGGATCGACCGCTTGAGCACCGACGTATAGGCAAGGTCGAACTGCCATCGGTCGCGTGCGAGCATTCGCCCGGCCTCGCGCGCCTGCCCTTCGCCCCCGATAGTCAGGTCGATGTCCGTCCATCCCGTAAATCGACCGTCCCGGTTCCATTCGGACTCGCCGTGCCGAACCAGAACCAGAAAAAGCGACGGCTCATCGTCCCGGCCGGCATCGCGGCTGCTCTCCATGCTCGCTCCCGCCCGCTCGCCTTGCGCAAGCACGCTGCGCCGGGTCACCGGACCTTCAATCCCAGTCGATTCGACATTTCCTGCAACGCGTCGCCGAGCGAACTCCCGCGGACGCGTTCGCCATTACGGGCAACGATCAGGAACTCGCCGGTGGCAAAGGAAAATATGTTGACGTAACCGAGTTGTCGCAACGTCGCTTCGCAGCGCGCCAGCTCGCCGTCGGCTTTCGCCGCCGGACGTCCACCGGGCCCCGCATCGAGGCGATCGGCGCTCGTTCCGCCAGCCGGCTCGGGAATAGGTGAATCAAACGAATCGAGTGAAACCGCATCGCACGGATGCGCGTTCATGTCGAATGGCATGCTGCCTCCTCTCGTCAGGTCGGCAAACCTTGGGAATACGACGATGATTGCAATGCCCCGGCGCCGTTCTCGCGGGGATGCGTCTCCGAGCGGCTTACCAAGGCGCGCGGCCGGAGCTGTCCCGACGACGTTCGGTCGCCCGGATGCAAACGGGGCATAGCCGGCGCTCACCACGAACTGGAAGGCTGTATCGGAAGTGCGGCGCCCAAAGAAGTCGAAACGGGCGAAGGAGGAAGCGTACGAGGGTAGCGTTCATGATGATCCTGCTGTCGTTGATTGAGGGTGTTGTCACATCCGCAAACGCAGTAGGCATCATCAGCCGGTGTTTCGGCGGTTATGGAGAATGCCATCTCCTGATGCAAAGAATACTGCCGGGCCCCGCACCTCGCAAGCCTTGCGTCCTCGACGCCCCGACACGGAACGGTGAAACCTCGCGATCCACACCACTTGCCCCGGGCGAAGCTTCCGCGCATTCACCGCCATCGACTGCAAGTGTCCGGCCTCCCTTGACGCTGCAAGGGCCGATGATAAACTCTCGCCATGGAGATGGCATTCTCCAAAACCGCTCAAGATTGATGAGCCGATGATGCCTACAACCCGGCAGACGAGAGCGCCATTGCTTCCGGCGTGCGTCGAGGTCTAATCAAAAATGGGGCATTCGATATGTTTCAATCGGTTCTTGCGGTTGCGATCGGCGGTGCGTTGGGTTCTTTGCTGCGCTGGGTCCTCGGCCTGAGACTCAACGGTCTGTTCCCCGAGCTCCCGCTCGGTACGCTTGCAGCGAACGTCATCGCCGGCTACGTCATCGGCGTAGCCATCGCGTTCTTCTCGCGACTCCCCGAGATCCCCAGCGAATGGCGGTTGTTCGTCATCACCGGCCTGATGGGCGGCCTGTCGACTTTCTCGACCTTCTCCGCCGAAGTCGTTGCTCATCTGCAAGAAGGGCGACTGGGCTGGGCTGCCGGCGAGATCGCCATCCACGTCTCCTCGTCGCTGATCATGACGATACTGGGTATCGCCACCGTCAGCGCCGTAGCGCGGGTTGCCGTCGCCTGAGCAAATCCGAAAGGCCATTATCGAACTGCATCATGCGTCATGCCGGAACGGCCACGACGTTTCATGCATGTTTGAATTTCTGGTTGCGTCTTCAAGTACGGTAGGACTCGCGTCGTGCACCGGCGCGCCCAGCCTGGAACTTCATCGATCGGTCCGTCACCGCTTCCGCCCGGCTCACGCTACAGGAAAGCCCGACAGGCCGATGAGAGGAGATGAGTCATGTCGACAGCTCGTTCGGAAGGTCGAACCGATTCGCACCGCAACAGCAAGGCGTATCGCTTCATCGAAGCGTTACTCACGCATGCCGATGTCAAGATCGGCGGAGCCCGTCCGTGGGACATTCGCCTCCACGACGACGACGTACCCACCGACATCCTCGCCCACGGCAATCTCGGCCTGGGCGAAGCGTATATGGATGGCCGCTGGGACTGCGACCATCTCGACCAGTTCTTCGCGAGGATACTCAGGGCGAAACTCGACGAGAAGATTCATCCCGTCCACCTCGGCCTGCATGCGTTGCATGCGCGGATCATGAATCGGCAAACGATTCGCCGTGCGTGGCAAGTCGGGGAGCGGCACTACGACATCGGCAACGACTTCTATGCGGCGATGCTCGACCGCAGAATGACGTACACCTGCGGGTTCTGGTCCGGCGGCGCCCGGACGCTCGACGAAGCCCAGGAAGACAAGCTCGATCTGATATGCCGCAAGCTTCAATTGACGCCCGGCATGCGGCTTCTCGACATCGGCTGCGGCTGGGGCAGCCTGATGGGTTTCGCCGCCGAACATTATGGCGTGACATGCGTGGGCGTCACGATCTCGAAAGAGCAGGCTCAGTGGGCCAGCGAGCGATACCGGAAGCTGCCGCTCGAATTCAGGCTGCAGGACTATCGCGCCATTGACGAACGCTTCGACAGGATCGCCAGCGTCGGCATGTTCGAGCATGTCGGCTCGAAAAACTACCGGACCTACATGGAGGTCGCCCATCGCTGCCTGACGGACGACGGCCTGTTTCTCCTCCATACGATCGGGAAGAATCGTCGCGGAACGACACCGGATCCGTGGATCGACCGCTATATCTTCCCGAACGGGGAATTGCCCGCGCTCGCTGAAATCGGCGATGCCGCCGGTGGACTGTTCGTGACGGAAGACCTGCAGAATTTCGGCGCCGACTACGACAGGACGCTGATGGCATGGCACGCGAACTTCGACGTGGCGTGGCCGCGCTTCGAGCCGCGACTCGGCGAGCGCTTCCACCGGATGTGGCGCTACTACCTGCTGTCGTGCGCGGGGCTGTTCCGTTCTCGCGAGACTCAGCTGTGGCAGTGGGTTTTTTCCAGGCGCGGGCTCGAAGGCGGCTACTGCCGGCCGTCAATACCCGTCCGCTCGAATCGCGATCCCGATCCCGCACACAGCTGATTGCGTTGCGTCGGAATCGATGCATGGTGCGATGCAGGCCACCGCGCTAGACTTGCATCGAGGAGATGGCATTCTCCATTGAACCGCCTCACGGCTGATGATGCCTACGGACCCTGACGGGGTGCGGGCATCGTGTTGGGTCCCGCTTCGTCGGATCGCGTAACCCAGCAACGGACGTCGCCGTGATGCATATCAAGCATGATGCTGCTCGCTCCCACCCGTCTCCTCCCGCCGGATCGCCGGATCGCTCGCCGCGTTCCGTGCACGGCCCGGCCGACTCCGCCGAACACTCGCCCCCGCCCGGCAATGACGCGTGCCGCTGCGTCGTGTGCGAGCAGCTTCGCGACGCCGATACGCAGTACTTCGGGCGCGTGCTTCGCAACGGCCGCGCGCGCATCGCGCTGGCGCAGACCCTCGCACTCGGCATGGGATTCTGCCGCGCGCACGCAGCCCTGGCGACGGAACTGCATGGGCCGGCCGCTGCGGCGGTACAGGACTCGATCCGCGATGCCGGACGCCTTTTGTGCGACCTGCTCGATCGAACCGCGCTCCAGGACGAACTGATACAGGACATCGTGTTCGGCGCGCGCGGCCGCTGCCCGGCCTGCGCGTATTTCCATCGTGTCGAAGGGCGGGTGCTGGCGCGGATACAGCACGAGCTCGAGCAGCAGAAGCCGTTCTCGCCACCGCCCGTGTGCTTCGTCCACCTGCAATCGCTGAAGCAGCGCGTCGAGCCCCCGCTCCTCGGCCGGATCAAACGCCTGCTGCGCGCCCGGTCGCGCGGCGTGCTCGGCGCGATCGATCGTCCCGGCGCGTTTCCGGACGCAGGCATCGCGCAAGCGTGTCTCCAGCTTTATCCGCTCGAACTCGCAAACAGCATGAGCGTGCACGCGGCGCGCTGCGCATGTCCGATATGCGAGGACATCGCCCTCGCGCAACGCCGATGGCTCGGCACCGCGATCGACAACGTCCGCCTCCGGCAGCCCGGCTGGATTGCGCTGCCGACTTGCCACCGCCACCTTCTACAGTGCATCCGGCAACCGGACCGCGCGCTTCAGCACGCGGCGCTTGCCCGCTACTTCGAAGTCGCGCTGCCCGGCAAGCCCATGGCGGACCCGGCCGCGCCGCCCCCGCCCAAACGCCGGCGGCGCAGGCACGCGCGCTGGTTCGACTCGCGCCATGACGCGCGGAACGAGCGCGATGCGCAACGCGACGGAACACAGCCGCGGGAAAGCTGTCCCGGCTGCGATGCGGAGGAAATCGCCGCAAGGAAAAGCATCGCCCGCCTGATTCGCGGCGTGTCGCGCGCCGAGCACGACGACGCGCTCGCGCTTGCCGTGGAAGGCGTCTGCCTCAAGCATTTCGCCGAAGCGTTCATCTATGCGTCGGAGCCGCGCATCGAGCAGCGGCTGCGCGGCGCACTCGGTAGCATCCTGCGCCCCGCCACCGACGCGCGCGAATGCGTATCGGGTTGACGACGCTAAACGAGCGTCAACAGAAGGATCGCGACCAGCAGCGCACCGATCAGCGCGAGGTAGAAGTTGAGATTGCCCGACTGCAGCGCCCGGAGCTTTTCCGCGCAATAGCTGACGGCACGAATCGCCGGATCGAACAGATGGCGTTCGAACAGGTCGGTAACGTCGGCGGAGAACACCAGCCGCTTGATGAAATACTCGCGCTGCTCGTGCTCGCGTGTCGTCGTCGCGGTCGGCTGATACACGAAACTGTAGAACGTGCGCATCGCATTCGAAAACGTCAGCGCCGTGGTCATCGCGTCGCGCGGATTCGACGTCATCCCGCCGAACCAGACCGGCGCGCGGCGCACCGCCGCCCGCTTCGTGAGCCACAGCAGCGCGATCGGCAGCAGCGACAGCAACGGCATCACGATGATGAGCTTCGACGGCGAGATGAATGCGAACGTGTCCGTCAGCGGCACCAGCAGCCAGCCCGAAACCATCGCCTGCGGCGCGTTCGCATCGAACAGCGACCGCGCGCCGCTGGCCAGCGCATTCAGCCAGAGCGGCGCACCGACAGCGACGGCCAGCACGCCTGTTCCGAGGATGCCGACCGACACCGCGCAGCCCGTCGGCACCCGCCTTCCGGGGTCGTCGTCCGACGGCCCGAGCAAACCGAGGCCGAACACCTTCACGAAGGTTGCCAGCGCAACCGCCGCGGCCAGCGCGAGGCCGGCACCGGCCAGCACGAGCACCAGCCGGCCGATGAACGACGACAGGTGAAACCCCTGGAACACCGACTGGAAAACATACCATTCGCTGACGAAGCCGGCCTGCGGCGGCACCGACGCGAGGCTCATCGCCGCGAACAGCGCGCCGATGCCGAGCAGAAAGCCGCTTCGTCGCAGCCAGCCGCGCGACACGATATCGAAGCTGCCGGATGCCGCGAATACGCCATCCGCCGCCAGGAACAGCGCGCCTTTCGCGAGCGCGTGGCCGGCCAGATGAAGCAGCGCGACGGTCCATGCCAGGCCGGCCAGCGCCGGCAGCCCGTCCGCGCGAAACAGCTGCGTGACGCCGAGCATCACCACGGCAACCGACGCATTCTCCGCGGACGAATAGCTGAGCAGCGCGCGCCAGTCGTCCTGCTGGAACGCAAACAGGACGGCGAGTATCGCGCTTGCCACGCCGGCCGCGATCGCGATCACGCCGAGGCCGAACACCGCCCCGCCGTCGGTGCCCACGTTGAGCCAGCTATTCCACGACCGACTCAACGCGAAATACGCGGCATTCAGCACAACGCCGGAAAACAGCGCGCCGGTTGCGCCGCTGCCCGACGAATACGCGCGCGGGAACCATTCGTAAAACGGCACGAGACCCAGCTTCGCCCCGAACCCGATCAACAACGCGACGCCGGCAAACCACGAGACCACGTTGCCGGTCAGGCCCGCGCGCGCGAGGAATCCGTCGTATCCGACGCCGCCCGCCGCGTTGCCGAGCACGACGATCGCGAACATCAGGGCGACCGCGCCGACCTCGAGCAGCGCCAGCATCAGCAGCACCGATTTCCCCTCGTCCTGCTCCGCGCGCTCGCCGGTCAGCATCAGCGCGCCGCCCAGGCTCATCGTTTCCCATGCGACGAGCAGCGAGATCCCGTCCTGCATGCCGACGACGCCGAGCGCGCCGAGCAGGCTGAATGCGGCGCCGGCGTGCCAGCGCCCGGACCGGCTCCCGAGCGCGGAGCCGGTCCAGCACGCGAACATCGCCGGCACCAGGCCGAAGCCGAGCAACCAGACGCCCGCCGGATCCATCGCGAAGCGCGTCCACTGCCCGGCGAGCGCGACATGAAGCGACACCGGCGCCGTCCCGTCGGGCAGCGCCACGATGCAGGCCAGCACGCCGAATGCGCAGCCCGCGCCGAGCAGCACGCGCACGCCGCGCAGCAGCGCCCGTACCGGCGAAAGGAGCGCCGCCAGCCCCCATGCCGCGACCGCGACGCCGAACAGATCGTTAGCGTTCAATCTCGCCTCCCCGCATCCGTTGCCTGCTCCGCCCGACGAGCATCAACAGCGCATGAAGCAGCGCCGCGGGATTGGGCGGGCAGCCGGGCAAATAGATGTCGACGGGCAGCACGTCGTCCAGCCCGGTGCCGCACGCATAATTCCCGCCCGTCATGCCGCCCGACACCGCGCAGGTGCCCGTCGCGACGACCCAGCGCGGCGACGGCATCGCCTCCCAGGTCTCCAGCAGCGGCTGGCGCATGGCCTTCGTGACCGGCCCCGTGACCAGCAGCACGTCCGCAAAACGCGGCGACGGCGTGAAGAAGATGCCGAGCCGATGCAGGTTGTAGAACGGGTTGTCGAGCGCCTGCAATTCCGATTCGCAACCGTTGCACGAGCCGGCATCCACGTGACGGATATGCAGGCTCCGGCCGAACGCGCGCCGGGTGCCGTCGACCACCTCCCGGACGACACGCTGGCTCATCGCGACGTCCCACTTCAGGTCCGCGCGCTCGTGCACACCCACGGCCCAGTCTTCCGAAGGCATGAAAGCGCCAGTGGGACACGCCTCCGTGCAGCGCTGGCACACGATGCAGCGCCCCCAGTCGACGACCGGCGCCGCCAGAGACGGATCGAGCGTAATCGCATGCGTCTCGCACGCGCGCGTGCACGCGTCGCACCCTGGCGCGCACTTCGCCGGATCGAAACGCGGCATGCCGAGCACGCCGTCCTGGCCGTCCGCATCGTCCGCCAATGGCCAGCCGGTGCTTGCGCGGCCTTCCTTCAATCCGAACCAGGTCCAGAGCGACATAAGAGGCATGCCTCCCGCAAAGTGATCGGCGCTAACGCGCACATCCGGCGATCGTGAGCCCGAAGCTGGCCTCGTTGATCGCGTAGTCCATCATGTTGCTGTCATACACCGTCGACGGAAAGACACGCCAGTTCGCAAACGACGGCGACTTGATCTTCACGCGCGACAGGCAGCCGGCATCGTCGAAGTGAACCGCGTACATGACCGTTCCGCGCGACGATTCGGCCCATCCCAGCCCTTCTGCGGCAGCAGGCACGCGACACGCCGCGAGCGTCGGGCCGTCCGGGGCCACGCCGTCGATCGCGCGCTCGACGAGGTCGATGCTCGCGCGCAGTTCGGCGATGCGCACGCGCATCCGCGCGCAGGCGTCGCCGCCGGCCTCGAGCGCAATGGCCGGCCGCAGCGTGCGGTACATCGCATACGGGTGATCCCGGCGCAGGTCCCGATCGACGCCGGACGCGCGTTCGACCGGGCCTGTCGCGCCCTGGTCGAACGCGAGCTTCTGGCTGAGCGGCGCGGTCGAGATCAGCCGGTCCAGGTGGCTCGTCGTACGCTCGATCAGGCCGACGTAGGTTTCGATCTGCGGCTTCAGGCCCGCAAGCCCTTTCGCCACCGCATAGACGTCGAGTTCGCGCCGGACCCCGCCCGGCCAGAGCACGTTGCGCAGGAACCGGCTTCCGCACGCCCGTGCATTGATTTGCTTGGCCAGCTCTTCGAGCAGCTTCCCCTGAGATTCGCCGACCTTGAGCGTCGTCGTATGGCACAGGTGGCCGAGGTAGTGCAGATGATTGTAGATGCGCTCAAGCTCGGCCGCGATGACCCTGAACCACTCGGCCCGCCGGGGGACGTCGCATCCCGCCGCATCCTCCACCGCCTGCACATACGCCAGCGCCTGCGCGAAGCTGTCGACGCCCGACACCCGTTCGGCCAGCAGCGTGGCCGCGCCGCACGCCATGCCTTCGAACTGCTTCTCGATCCCGCGATGCTTGAGAAACAGGTTCGGGTGATAGTAGAGAATCCCCTCGCCGACGTAGTAGAAGATGAACTGCGCGGATTCGAGCACGTCGGCACGCACGGGCCCGAACGGCAGAAGCTGCACATGCTTGCCCGACACGGCCGGCAACCCGGGCGCGGCCAGCACGACAGTGGCCCGGCCCGCACTCGCGGCCGCCGGCGCAAGCGGCGCGGTCGACAGGTCCGGCAGATGGGCAGTCACGAGCCGCTCGGGCTCCGGATGGCCGGAAAACCCGATCCCGCTCATTTCCATGATCTCCCGCTCGTGCCAGCCGAGCAGCGGGCAGATCGCCGCGAGGCTCGGCACGGGATCGGCACCGACGTCCACCGACCAGCCCACGCACGTCTCGTGTCCGGGACGCGTCGCGACATATCGAAGCCGGGGCTGCCGGGGCGTCGGATACCACGCATAGACGCCCTGCATTCTCCCGCCGTTCGCGAGCAGTTGCCGCGCGGCCGGCTGCAGTTCGTCGATCGTCAGCGTGGCGATTTCGCAGTTCTTCATTGCGCGCCTCCGCCCAGGTCGGCCGCGACCGTCTGAAAAAAGCGCCACAAGGTATCGGGCCACCAGATGCCCAGTACGAACACGGGCACGATCGCGAGCCACATCGGCACGGTCATCCACGCGCTCGCGGCGACCGGCCCGCTCGTGTCGGCCGATGCATCTGCGGTCGATCGCGGGTCGAGATACATCGTGCGGAAGTGGTTCAGGAAGCCGATGAAGATGACGATCAGCAGCACGAGGAGCACGATGACGGCCCACGCGTGCGACGTCGCGAAGCCCGCGCGCATCAGCGTCACCTCGCTCAGGAACAGCCCGAATGGCGGCGCCCCGGTGATCGCCACCGCGCCGGCCAGCCACAGCGCGCCCGTCACGGGAAAGCGCGCCCACACGCCGCGGATTTCGTCGATGTTCTTCGTGCCGTAGATGCGCATCATGTTGCCGGCGCCGAAGAACATCAGCGACTTGTTCAGCGAATGATTGAGCATGTGATAGAGCACCGCGGCAATCGCCAGCGGGCCGCCGAACCCGAATCCGAGCGCCAGCACGCCCATGTGCTCCACGCTCGAGTACGCCATCAGCCGCTTGATGCCCTGTTGCCGGACGATGAACAGCGCCGCGACGACCAGCGAGCACACGCCGAACGCCACCAGCACGGTGCGGGGCAGCCGCGAAGATCCCGACGCGTCGGTGACCGTCAGGAAGCGCGCGACACCCAGCATCGCCGTGTTCAGCAACGCACCGGAGAGCATCGCCGACACGGGGGCCGGCCCTTCGCTATGCGCGTCCGGAAGCCACGTATGCATCGGCGCGAGCCCCGCCTTCGTGCCGTAGCCGACCAGCACCAGCAGGAACGCCGTCTGCGTCAGCGCCGGACTCATCCTCGGCGCGGCGTGGCGCAGGGCCGTCCACGTCATGTCGTAGGTCGGGCCGAGCACGAGGCTGCCGGCCCAATAGAACAGCACGGTGCCAAGCAGCGCGAGACTGATGCCTGCCGACACGACGATGATGTATTTCCATGCCGCCTCGATCGCTTCCTGCCCATGCTCGAATCCGACGAGAAACGTGCTGACGAGCGTCGTCAGCTCGATCGCGATCCAGTAGACGCCGACGTTGTTCATCAGCGGGCCGCAGATCATCGTCGCGGCGAACAGCGCGAACAGCGCGTAGAAGCCCGGCAGCCGCGCCGCCTCGTCCTTGAGCAGCCGCATGTAGCCGATTGCGTAGACGGACGCGAGGCAGTAGACCGCGCAGGTGCAGACCAGCGTCCACGCCGCGAGCGCGTCGAAGATCACGTAGTCGGCCAGGAACGTGCGCGGCCCGGCCACGTGCGCGACGAGCCACAGCGCGCAGACCGCGCAGACGACGGACGCCGCCAGATTCGCGAACTCCGCCACGCGGCCGCGCCGCGCCGCCATGGCGGCAACGGCGGCCAGCAGCGGTGCGACGGCGATTGCCACGAGCCAGCACTGGATCATGATCACCCCACGAGGCGTCTGAGTTCACGGCTGCTCGTGCTGCCCACGTGCGCGACGAGGTAGCGAACGAGCACCCCGAAGCTCACGACGATGACCAGCAGGTCGAACAGCAGCACCAGTTCGATCAGCAGCGGCATGCCGGGCACCAGGATCTGCGAGCCGAGGAAGATGCCGTTCTCGAGAATCAGCAGCCCGAGCACCTGGCTGATCGCCTCCTGTCGGACGGCCAGCATCAGGAAGCCGATCAGCTTCATCGACAGCATCACGGTCAGCGCCAGCACGACCACCGTGCCGCCGAGGCCGAGCGCATTGCCGAGATGATTCGACACGACGAACGCAAACAGCACGAGCAGCGCGCCGAGAACGAGGCACGAGCTCGGCTGCAGGATCACGTGCAGCTCCCGTTCGACGGCCAGGCGCGCGATGATCCGCCAGATCAGGTACGGCAATACCAGTCCGCGGAAAAATGCGGTCAACACCGCGACGAGGTACAGCTCGTGGTAATTCCCGTAATAGCCGACCGCGCCCGACAACGCGGCGATCAGCCACGATTCCGCGGTGAACGCGAGCAGGTAGTCCTTGAGCCATCTCGAACCGAGCATGACGAACGCGAGCAGCAGGCTGCCGATCGCAAGCAGGCTGAACAACGATGCGGCGAGCGGGTCGAGATGGGCGAGGAGCATGAGATCGTCACCGTAGCTGGTTGGCCGCGATCGCCAGGATCGCGAGCATGAACGACGCCGCGAGCGGCTCCTGATAGCGGAAGAAGCGCAGCCGGGACTGCGCGGTCTCGACCAGCACGACAACGAGCACCACGACGAGCATTCTCGCGAACAGTCCCGCCGCCGCGCCCAGCGCGCCGAGCGCCGTGCCGCGCTGGGACAGCCCCCAGGGCAAGGTCAGCACATTGCAGAAGATCGTGTAGAGGATGAACTGCTTCATCGTCGACGCCCACTTGAGCAGCGCCAGCAGCGGGCCGGAATACTCGAGGATGCGTGCCTCCTCGATCATGTAGACCTCGATGTGCGTGCTGGAATGAATCGGCAGGCGATCCGTCTCGACGAGCAGCAGCACGAAGAACGCGAAAACCAGAAAGAGATGCGCGGGGCTCCAGTAGACGGACGGCTGCCGGACCAGCAAGTGATTGACAACGAACGGCAGCATCGACTTCGCGAGCAGCGTGATGCCGACCAGCACGAGAATCAGCGTCGGCTCGGCCAGGATGCCGAGCATCACCGCGCGGCTCGCGCCGATCCCGCCGTATGCGCTGCCGGAATCGAGGCCGGCCAGCACGATCGCGAACGACCCGAGCGTGAGGATCAGCCCGCCGCCCAGGATGTCCCCCATGTCGGACAGCGGCAGCGGAAAGTCGGTCAGCACGGGAATCAGGATCGGCACCGTCAGCATGCACGTGAACGCGACGACGGGCGCGCACCAGTAGATCCACGACGCCGTATGCGGAACGACCAGCTGCTTGCGGAACAGCTTGCGCAGATCGCGGTACGGCTGGAAGATGCCGGGGCCCTGCCCGCGCTGGAGCCGCTCTTCCCATTGCAGGATCACGCCCTGCAGCAGCGGCGACAGCGCGAGGACCGTGACGACCTGCGCGACCTGAAGCAGGATGTCGCGCGCGCTCACGACCGCGCTCCCGCTTCGGCTGCGGCATCGCCATCGCGGCGAGCGCCCGCGCAGGCGATGCCGCGCGACGGGTTCGACCGTCGCGGTGCGCAACATGGAAGGAAACTGACGAAGCTACGCCATGACGTCTCGCCGGGGCATCCCATTTTTTTGTTCGCTTTATTCAGGCATCGATATGCCCGGGATGCTCGTGAATGCGAGCCGGCCCAAGAATGCCTACCGGCCCCGGACCCCGGGGACTGGTAGGCATCATCAGCCGAGCAGGACAGCGCGGCGGTTCAGGGAGAATGCCATCTCCGCTTGGTTCAGTACCGAGTATAGGAAACGCGTCGATACATGCAAGGGGACCTGCCCCTAATGCATTCGACGGCCGAAGAGCGTAAACCGCTTTTTCCCGGCTGCAGGGGCGTCGTCGCCGAGCACACCGAATTCGATCGGCGAGCGCGTATAGAACACGTGCACGTGCTCGGCCTTCACCGCGTCCAGCAGACGGTCGGCTTCGTCTTCCGTGACCGCGAGGATGATCTGTACGGGCTGATCGTCGAGCCGCAGCATGTGCGCGGCATGATGCGCGCCGGCGTGCCCGGTTCCCTCTGCACAGCTGATCACCGTGGCCCCGTGAATGCCGAGATGCTTCGCCTCGTGCAGCAACCACTCCGTGATCGTGTGATGGCCGTGCCGACGATTCTGTTCGGTGTAGAAAGTAAGCTGGTAGCCGTTCATGTCTGCCTCCGTCAAACGACACCAGAACACACCGTCGCGCGCGCGACGGCACTCATGGACACAGGGCCCTGCCAATCATTCTAGTTCATGGATGTCCTGCGGATGCCGCCGCATTGCAATATCGGGCAGTACCATGCGGCGACATGATCAACCCCCATTAAATCGCCGGCGGGACGCAATCGGAAGCGGCAGGCCGCGTCGCTCCCGATTGCGTCCCGCCGCGGCATTGCCTACATTGTCTAAAAGACTGGTTCGATCTACGGAGATGGCATTCTCCGCCAACCGCCGCGCTTTCCTGCCCGGCTGATGATGCCTGCAGCTGTCCGGCCATCGGTACGCTGTTGCATCGCCCGCTTTTCCGCATGGCCCGGACGACTCGCTGAATCGGCCAATGTGCCGTCGCGGCTTCACGCCCGCACGGTGCGCAAGGAGAAGCGGATGATCTCGATCGACATCCCGGGTTGTCATGTGCTG
This sequence comes from Burkholderia sp. IDO3, assembly GCF_003366075.1. Lineage (NCBI taxonomy): Bacteria > Pseudomonadati > Pseudomonadota > Betaproteobacteria > Burkholderiales > Burkholderiaceae > Burkholderia > Burkholderia sp. IDO3. Next base: position 1,465,070 of record NZ_CP028963.1, on the reverse strand, counting down.
AATCTCGAGCATCTCGTGCTCGACTTCAACGGAACGCTTGCCGTCGACGGCAAGCTGCTGGAGGGCATCGCGCCGCGCATCGCCCAGCTTGCCGAACGACTCGACGTTCACGTCGTGACCGGCAATACCTACGGAGACGCCCGCATGCAGATGCGCGGCTGCCGCGCCGAAGTGGTCTGCCTGCCCCCGGCCGCACAGGCCGAAGCCAAGCGCGACTACGTCGTGCGCCTCGGCGCCGGCCGCGTTGCGGCGATCGGCAACGGCCGTAACGATGCATTGATGCTCGAACAGGCCGCCCTCGGCATTGCCGTGCTGGGCACGGAAGGGCTCGCCGCCGACGCGCTGGAAGCGGCCGACGTCGTCGTGCGTCATGCCGTCGATGCGCTGGGGCTGATGCTGTTCCCGACGCGCCTGATCGCTTCGCTGCGTCGCTAGCCGGAGAAACCGCGATGAATGACGACAACATCGGCGCGGGCAATAACGTCCCTGCCAGCTTCAACGTGATCGTCGAAATGTCCGCGCTCGGCGACCCGGTCAAGTACGAGGCCGATCCCCGGTCCGGCCGGCTGCGCGTCGAAACGTTCATGATGACCAGCATGCGCTATCCCGCCAACTACGGTTTCGTTCCTGAAACGCTCGCACCCGACGGGCGGCCGCTCGACGCGCTCGTGGTCGCCCCGTTTCCGATCGTGCCGGGCGCCGTCGTCGAAGCGCGCGCGCTCGGGACGATGCACCTGACCAACGAACGCGGCCCCGACGCGAAGATCATCGCGGTGCCGGTCGACAGCGTCTGCCCGCTCAGCGCGCAGATCCGGACCCTCGACGATCTCCCGCTCCTGGTGTTGCACGAGTTCCGTCATTTCTTCGTCAACTACAAGGTGTTCGAGTCCGGCCGATGGTCGCGCTTCGAGCATTGGAGCTCGGTGAACGACGCGCACGACGAATTGCTCGGTGCGATCGCGGCGTTTCGCGCATCGAGGGAGACCGCCCGGTAAGCGCTTTTCGCATCATCGATGCGCGGCGGCGGCTCGCGTTGCCAACCCCCGGCGCACTCATTAGAATGAAGATGTCGTTACGGGAGATGGCATGCCTCCACGAACCGCCGCCCGATCGGTGCGGCTGATGATGCCTACGGTTCCTGGTCAGGGGCTGCAGGGTCATTTCGATGCCTCTGTCCAGGTGTATGCGCATTTCAGCCTCCTGGACGGCATAACGTGCTTCCCTCAAGCGCTTCGCCCCCTCCGTCTTGCAGCCGCCCGCTTTCGGACGGAGAAGTCGACTTCCTGTGGTGGTTCATCCAGGGCAGCATCATGGATGCGGACGTCCGTTCGCGCCTCGATGCTCACTGGGGAATGTGTCCGCGCCACGCACTGGGTTTCTTCACCGTCGAAGCGGCCTTCCGGCCGCACCTGATTCACGGCAGCACGATTCTGTACTCCGAATTGATGGCGCGCGCCGTGCGCATACTGGGCGGCGGCCGGTACGGATTCGCGCCGGCGGCGATCATGCGCCGGCGGCTGCAACCGGGCGGGCCGTGCCACATGTGCAGCCTGGGCTATCACGCCGACTCGCCGGGCAATGCGCCGGCGCAGCGCCTCGCCCAGGGCCGGGATCTCGCGAATGCGCGCGCATTCGCCGATGCAAACCGCGCCGGCTGGGTTCCCCATGTCTGCGGCCGCTGCGCCGGCACCGGCAACCCGTCGCTTTGCCGCCTCCATCTGATCGAATCGATCGCACACAACCACGGCCCCGAACTTCGCGCGCATCGTCAGACCGTCATCGACATCGCCACGCATCTCGGCCGCTTCGAACATGCGTTCCGCTGGGACAGCCGGGATACCGACACCGACGAGGATCGGGGCGCGCTCGTCGCCGCGATCGGCTGGTGCAGCGGCTGGCAGGACATCTCGCAGGCATTCGGCGTCGATTGAAGAAGAGGCGACAAGATCATGGCACGGAACGACAAGCATGGCGCCTTTCCACCCGCCTATACGCAGCGGATCGCCGACGCATTCTCGCGCGTGGACGCCTGTGTCAGCGATGCATTGCACTATCTCGACCCGCTGTCGCGCGCGTCGCCGTTTCCCGCACGAATCGCCGACGGCGTGCCGGTCCAGTATCAGCGCCTCGTCGCGGAATTCGACCAGCTTCGCGCGGTGATGCGCACGATCGCCGACCGGCATGGCATCTCGCCGTCGGCGCCGACCGCAAGCGCGGTCGCGTGTTGCCGGCTTCGCATCAGCGAAGCGATGGTCGCGATCTCGCAACTCGACCCGCGCATCGAGACCGGTATTCCGGCCTCGACCGCCCAACCCCTGTCGGACGACCTCGAAGACGACGCCTGCCGGCTCGTCGATCACATGATGCAGTCGCTCTCGGTGCTTCTGTCTGCGCTGGCCGACGATGCCGACGACGCAGCCCCTCGCGCGCCGGCGGCAGCCGACGACGCGCATGCACCGCAGTCGACCGCCCCGCCGGATGACCGGGATCCGCTTCTGCGCGAACTGGAGCGCGTGACCGTCTCGCACGGCCTCGGCGACCTGCATCGCCGCACCCTCGATTTCGCGCGGCACCACGCGTGTGCGGACGCCGTCGTCGGGTTGTTCGGCGCGGTCAGCACCGGAAAATCGTCGCTCGTCAATAGCCTGCTCGGCGACGCCCTGCTACCGGTCGCGGCGCTCCCGACGACCGCCGTACCGGTCGAGATCCGTCATGGCGCAACCACGCGGGGATGGGTCGCGTTCGCGACCGAACAACCGGAAGCCATCGATCGGGCGCGCGTGGCGGAATTCGTCGATGCGCATTTCAATGCGGACAACTATCGCGGCGTCACGCGGATCGCCCTTCAGTCCCCGTCGACGCTGCTCGCGAAGGGCGTCACGTTGATCGATACGCCCGGTCTCGACGGGGAGACGTCGGACGCCCTGCTCGCCGACGCCTGGGCTCTTCCCTGGTGCGACATCGCGATCGTCCTGATCTCGGCGAGTGCGCCGCTCACCCTGCGAGAAGCCACGCTCGTCCGTGAGCTCAGCGGCCGCGGCGCCCGCGTGATCGTGCTCGTCACCAAAATCGACCTCATCGATACGGACGACCGCTGGCGCATCTACGACCACGTCGTGTCCGGTCTCTGGCGAAGCACGAATCTCGAAGTCCCGGTCTACCTGGTCAGCATCCGGGAAGAGGATCCGCCGTGGCGGCGCGCGTGGGTCGACGGGCCGCTGGCCGACGCGCTCGCCCAGTGCCGCGAACAACGTGCGGCGCAGCGCCTTCGCCAGCTCTGCACCCTGAGGCGCGACATCCTCGATGCGCTGCAGATCCGGCTGCTTTGGCAGTCGCCATCCGCCCAATCGGACTCGCGAATAGGCGAAGCGATCGACGAACTGACGGCCAGCCGCAACCTGATCGCCGTCGCGATCGATTCGATCGACAACGCCCGCCCGCGCCTCGGCCTCACGATGGCGGCGCTGCTGGCCGAAATCGCACACAATGCGGCAGCGCTATGGTCTGAAACCCGCGACGCCTCCTTCGATGCGACGCGCCTGATCGAACTCGCCGCGCAGGCGCATGCGCGCTCGCTTGCCGGCGCGGCCATGCGAATGGTCGAGTCCCTCCACGCCTGCGCCGACATCGCACTGCATCGCGCGGCAGAATCGCTCGGCCTGCCGCGGCTCCTGCCGACCATCCCGGTGCCGTGTGCCGCCCCCGCCTTCACGTGGGAACGCGCGCTGCCGACCACCCTGTTTCCGCGCGCCATGGGCCGCTGGTTCGGTCGGTGGGGATTTCAGCGGTCGGTGCGCAAGCTGCTTCCGGAGAGCGCCGCCGTGCAGATCGTGCAGCGTTCGCTGGCGGCCCATCTCGACGTGTTGTCGGACTGGAAACGCAGCGAACTCGCCGCGCTCGTGAATACGCTGGACGAACAGATTGCGCGACTGCAACGCGTACGAAACGGAAGCGATATTCCCGCACGATCGACCGCCGAGCAATTGCGGGACGACATTTCCCGTCTGCGGTCCTTCGAGGTGAACGGCACGCCGGGCGATCGCGCATCGACCTGATCGGCGGACGCACGGATGTCGAGCGCGGCGCGCGTCACGTCACGTCATGCGCTCGAAGGTGTTTCCGACTGCGAAGCGCGCTCCTCGACGGTGGCGGAAGGCTCGACGAAAATCTGGCGATACAGATCCTGTCCGAAGCTCGTTTGCAGCGGCTCGCCTTCGGTCAGCCTGAACGTGCGCGTGCCGTCGTCCCTGCGCTCGGCCCGCAGGAACGTCGCCGGGGCCGTCTCGGTGTCGTGCAGTCCCCTGGCGAGCGTAAAGAGATGCGTGACGAGCGCGATCTTTACGCGGCTTTCCAGCAGCGCATCGACGATCTGCCGCCCGATGTCCGATCCCTCCCGCTCGTTCGTCGATGCAAACGATTCGTTCGACAGGAAGATCGCATGCGCGGCCAGATGATCGACGGCGACGCTCATGCGGCGCAGCTCCTCGTCGAACTTGCCGCCGCGCATCGACGCATCTTCCTCCCGCTTGTAGTGCGTCACGATCATCGATGCGAGATTCGCCTCGAACGCATCCGCGGCGACGAACGCACCGGCCTGCAACAGGATCTGCGCGATGCCCAGGCTGCGGAGGAACGTCGATTTGCCGCCCTGATTCGCACCCGTGACGACGATCAGGTCGCGCCCGTTGGCGTCGACATCGTTGGCGACCGGCGGTCGATCCATGCGCAGCGCCAGACTGGCGTCATGCAGTTGAACGAACCGGTGCCGGCGTTCGCCGACGGTATGCGGAACGGGCATGCAGATCGGGATTTCGCGACGAACCAGTTCGGTACGCAGGTTCACGCAGCCGAGATAGAACGCCAGCTCGGCGCGCAGCATCAGGAAGAAGCTCTTGATATGGTCCGCCGACTGCGCGAGGGCGTTCGCCACGTGATTGATCCCCCGCGCTTCGAGATCGGTCAGCGCACGCGCGCCGTTCTCGTCCCGATCGGCGATGCGGAACGTGCGGGACGGCGGGCGCGGGGCCAGCCATCGCCTGACGAGGTTCGATTCCTTCTCGTGCGGCTTGCGCAGGACATAGCGCTCCCCCTTGTTGCCTTTCCCCGGCCGCGCGCTGATCAGCGCGCCATCGTTGAATTTCAGCGCCTTCAGGCAACGCGCGATCGTGACGAAGTAATCGTCGGTCAGCGCGTCGCGGACGGTCGAGAAGAATTGCCGGAATCCTTCGGACCGGAATTGCCCGGTCTGGCTGTCTGCCATGCGCCGCAGCTGGCCGAGCACGCCGAGATACGCCTGGACGATGTTCCGCGCGCCATGCAACACGCTGCTGGCCGAGCCGGAAAGCCCCCAGTAGAAGTTCTTGCGTTCGAGCTCGATCGCTTCGACCGCCAGGTCGTACAGTGCGCGCACGACCTCCTCGTGCTCGATGCAATCGCCCAGCACCGCCTGCCGGTACAGGACTTCGTCGAGGTCGACGAGGCTGACCGGCAGCACCTTCCTGACGACGCCGTAGACATATTCGTCGCCGGCCGCCATCGCGCGGTACAGCGTGTCGAGTTCGAGATCCTGAACCAGCGTCTCTTCGTTCCAGAACGTTTCCCGATCCCACCGGAAGTCGTTCGATGCGTTGAGCAGGTGTGCTTTCATGATGCAAGCCGCTCCTTGATGCGCTCGTAGGTGAGTCCGTATTGCTCGGCGACCGACACGGCATAGGCGCGGCCGTCGGCCGGCCGGCGCCGGACCCGGAACGTGCGGGCCGACGGATTGTTCGCGCTGATCTCGCTGACCATGCTGACCGTCTGCGGCCCGAGCCGCGCCAGCTCCTCGATGAAGGTCACGCACACGCCAAGGCTGTCGCGCTCGATCAGCTCGCCGATGATTCGACGGCACAGGAACAGCGAATCCGACAGCGTGGTCGAACTGAAGATCTCGTTGACCAGCACGATGCTCTTCGACGTCGCTTTCGCGAGAATGGCATGGATGCGCATCAGGTCGTCCTGAAGCTTGCCGCGCAGGTCCAGCGTATTCTCCTCGCGCTCGAAATGCGTGAAGATCCGATCGCACAGAAACAACTGCGCTTGCTTGCCGGGCACGGGAAGCCCCAGCTTCGCGAGATAGTGCAACTGCCCGAACGTCCGCGCGAACGTCGTCTTGCCGCCGTTGTTCGGCCCGGACACGACGAAGATACGCTCCGGCCCGTCGAGCCGGAGGTCGTTGCAGACGACGCCGATCTTGTCGGCACTGAGCTTGTGCGCCAGCACGATGTCATACGTGCTCTCGCAGCGAATCGTCTTGCTGGTCGCGGATACCGACGGATAGCTGAACGGCAGGCCCGCATCGCGGCACGGCTGCATATACCGGCGGAATGCGAGATAGAACTCGATCTCCCGGTCGAATGCCGCGATCGTCTCGTCGAGAAAGTGTTCGTGGCGTGTCCGGAATGCGGTCAAGCGCGCGAACGGATCGGGTTGCAGTTCCGCGACGCAGTCCAGCACCTGCGCCTCGACATGATTCATCTCGGGCCAATCGCGGAATTCGACGCTGTGATCCTTGACGGCGCCCTGTTTGAATCGATCGAAGATCTCGAGAATATAGGCGCCGTAGTCGCTCTCGCCGTCGAAGTTGAACACGGTGACGGCGTTGCCGTGAACACGGTAGCAGTAGCGGACCGATTCCAGCGCCGTGCGAACGGCATCGATATCCAGCTCGAGCATCGCGAACGCGTCGGATGCGACGTAGTCGGCCAGCCACGCGCTGAAGGCGGTCAACCCGCCCGAGCGCGGACGCCCGTCCAGCAGCCCTGCGGCAAACACCTTCACGGCCTGGCAATAGACGGCGGTCGCCGCATGAAACCACCACTGCTTCTGTCGGACGTAGTAGAGCCGCTCCGCTTCGCCGACGCACGCACGCACCTTGCGCATGGCGGCAGCGAATGCCTGGACGCAGAGCAGTACGTCGTCGTCGTCGAGATCGCGCATGACCGCCTGACGATAGGCGACCGCGCTCTCCCGATGCAGTTCGACGCAAAAGAACGGCCCGAGATCGTACTCCTCGAATCCTGTCGTCGCGTCCTTGACGAACTGATTCAGGTTCAGGTCTTGAAAGAATTCCGGTTCGCCCGGCTGGACCGGCGGCGGTCCATCCTCGGGGGTCTCGAAGAGGATGCTGTGAAAAGCCATGGTCGCCCCTTCCGCTCGTCGTTCGCGAGCGCGGCGAACCCCGCGCGAACGCATTGCGACTGGATAACGAACCGGGAAGCGCCACCAGCGTGGCCAGACACAGGTAAGGCGCGCGTGATCCGTGCGCCCGCCCACAGTGCCCGTTCCCAGGCCTGTAGGCATCATTAGCCCCGAAGGGCGGTTGTCGGGAGGAATGCCATCTCCTGGGTTCAAGTCTAGGCCGGTGGCTCCTGCGTGGCAAGTCGATGCGTCAGTCGACGAACGACGTCGACAGGCTGGTCGAATGAACCCTGAATCGACCGGACGCGATGCAGCCGGCATCCCGATCCGCGAAGAATCGTTTCAGCGTATACGTCACGGCCGGGAAAGCGATCTCGTCCCACGGTACTTCGGATGCCGATACGATCCGCGCGTCGAGACTCTCGATACCCGGCACCAGCCGATGCGATTGTGCAATGCCGAGATAAAACAGATACACGTGGTGGACATGGACGACGTTCACGACCGAAAACAACTCGCCGACCTGCACGTCCACGCCGGCTTCCTCGCGCGTCTCGCGCGCCGCGCCCTCCTCGGTCGTCTCGCCGGTCTCGAGAAAGCCGGCGGGCAGCGTCCAGTAGCCGCGCCGCGGGGCGATGGCCCGGCGGCACAGAATGATGCGCTCGCCCAGCAGCGGCACGGTGCCGACGACGCTGCGCGGGTTTTCGTAATGAATGAACCCGCACCCGTCGCAGACATCGCGCTCGCGACTGTCGCCGTCCGGCGTCCGGCGGCTCGTCGACTGCCCGCATTTCACGCAATACATCGCATCGTTTTCCGATTCCGGAGCGTCAGACGATCAGCACTGCCACTTGATCGCGCGAGGAAAGGCGTGCTTGCCTGCGAACCGCGCCTTCGATCCGAGCGCCTTCTCGATCTGCAGCAGACGGTTGTATTTCGCCACGCGCTCGCCGCGCGCCGGCGCACCGGACTTGATCTGTCCGCAGTCGAGCGCCACCGCGAGATCGGCAATGCTCGTGTCGAGCGTCTCGCCCGACCGGTGCGACACGAGGCACGTATAGCCGGCCGACGAGGCCAGCCTCGCGGTCGCCAGTGTCTCGCTGATCGTCCCGACCTGATTGGGCTTGATCAGGATGCTGTTGCAGCATCCTTCGTCGATGCCCCGCTGCAGGAACTCGACGTTGGTGACGAAGATGTCGTCGCCGACGATCTGGACGTCGGAACCCAGCCTGGCAGTCAACGATGCGAAACCCGCCCAGTCGCTGTCGGCCAGCGGGTCTTCCAGCGAGACGATCGGGTAAGCGCTCAGCCAGGATTCCCAATAGGCGGTCATCTCGTCGCTCGACAGGCTCAGGCCGTCGCGGGCGAGCACGTAGCGGCCGTCGACGTGGAACGACGTCGCCGCCGGGTCCAGCCCGATCGCGATCTGCTCGCCCGGCCGATATCCGGCACGCTCGATCGCAACCATGATCGCGTCCATCGCGGCCGCGTTGGACGGCAGGCGCGGCGCGAATCCGCCCTCGTCGCCGACGTTCGTCGACACGCCCATTTCGGCGAGCACCTCCCGCAGCGCGTGATAGGTCTCGACGCCGTAACGCAGCGCCTCGCGAAACGACGGCGCCCCGAACGGCACGAGCTTGAACTCCTGGATATCGGGTCCGTCCGCTGCGTGCTTTCCGCCGTTCAGCACGTTGAACATCGGTACCGGCAACACGCTGGCCTGCGGGCCGCCCAGATACTCGAACAGCGGGATATTCCGTGCCGCGGCGGCGGCCCGCGCGCATGCAAGCGAAGCGCCGAGCACCGCATTGGCGCCGAGACGGCTCTTGAACGCCGTCCCGTCCAGTTCGATCAGCGTGCGATCGATGTCCTGCTGTGCGAACGCGTCGTGGCCGGCGAGCGCCGGCGCGATCGACGCATTGACGTGATGCACCGCACGGAGCACGCCTTTCCCGCCATACCGCTGCGGGTCTCCGTCGCGCAACTCGACCGCCTCGTACGCCCCCGTCGATGCGCCGGACGGCACGGCCGTTTCCCCGACACTGCCATCGGTCAGCGTGACGCGAACGGCGATCGTCGGATTGCCGCGTGAATCCAGGATTTCATCGGCGACAACCGCCGCGATTCGGACTGATTCCGTCATGACGACTCCCTCGATCGATGAGCCCGCGAGCGAAAGCGACCCGCGAGCCCGTGCTCAGACATGCTGCCGGTCATGGCCGGCGGCGTAGGCGCGAATCGCCGCGTCGATCGCGCGCTCGGCCTCCGCCACGCCGCCCCATCCCTCGAACTTCACCCACTTCCCGGGCTCGAGCAGCTTGTAGTGTTCGAAGAAGAACTGAAGCTGATTCAGCAGGTACGTGCCGACGTCCTCGAGCGTGCGGATATGCGACGTCGCCGGGCACACGCTGTCGATCGGCACCGCGATCACCTTCTCGTCCGGGCCCGCCTGGTCGGTCATGTCGAGCAGCCCCACCGGCCGGCACGCGACCAGCGCCAGCCGATCCAGTTCGAACGGCGCGATCACGATGATGTCGAGCGGGTCGCCGTCGCGCGCGAGCGTTTGCGGAATGAAGCCGTAGTTCTGCGGATACCGGAGCCCGGCGCTCATGATCCGGTCGACGCGCAGCAACCCCAGCTGCTTGTCCGCTTCGTATTTCACCGGCGAGCTCTGTGCCGGAATCTCGATGACCGCATTGACTTCCTTCGGCGGCTCCGCTCCGGCGGGAATCAGGTTGAAGTCCATGGCATTCTCCTCACTGGTCGCCCAGTACGCCGTATTCGACCGGGCAGCGGGTATAGAACAGGCGAACGCCCGATTTCCGCAGGCTCCCGAGCAGCGCATCGATCTTGTCGTCCTCGGCAGCGACGGTCACCGCGATCGGCTGGTCGACCAGTTCGAAAAAGCGCGCCGCATGATATCGGCCGTGCGCATCGACGCTCTCGCTGACTTCCGTCACCGTCGCGCCATGGATACCGGCTGCCTCGGTCTCGTCAAGCAACCACTCGACGATCGTCTTGTGTTCGTACCGGTGACTCTGGTTGGCCGCATATACCGTCAGCTGACTGCCTTTCATGGATGCTCCCGTTTAACGAATGCGACGACGGCGTCGATCCGTGCACCGGCTTCCCGACGCGGGAACGCCACGACGCACGCGATGACAACGCCGTTCGATCTTGAGGTAAGGAATGAAGCATGAAAACCGCAGATTCGAACGTATTTCAAATCCGGGCAGCAGGACGCTTGGGAGAATGAACCCACGGCTTCCCGCACCAGGAATCCGTAGGCATCATCAGCCGGAGATACCGGCGGTTTCGGAGGAATGCCATCTCCGTTCCGGGCAGTCTAGCATGCACGATATCGATTCGACCAGTCACGCACGCATCAGCAGGCCGCTTTGCATGCCGGCCACAACCGCCTTGCAGTCCGCGACCAGCCGAACGTAATCGCCTCGCCAATCTCCCGTCACCGGTCCATATCCGGCGAGGCGCTCCGGGGCCATCTCGTCCAGCGCGATATCGAGGAATTGCAACTCGACGATCAGGGCTTTCGACAGCGTCACCTCGCGCTCGTGCGGGCCGACGTTCCAACGCCTGTCGAACTCATGGACAAGCTCCCGGCATCGACGGACATCGGCAAGCGCCGACTCCAGCCTCCCGCACGACACATCCTCGCGATAAAGCGGGTACTGCCGCGTGCCGTTCGGCGCGTTGCAAAGGGTAGCGATTCGTTCGAGCAAGTCGTCGAGATAAAGCACATGAGACGCAACCGCTCGCGCCACACTGGTTGAAATCGAGTCCATGGCTGTCGGCATCACATTACGGACAACGTTACGTTCGCCGCGTTTCCCGCCTCGGCACGGCGCCCGGCATCGATTCACCGCCCGCCATGCCGGCAGCGGCCGACCCTTCCGGCACGCCGGCCGGCAACTCAGGCGAGATCCGCGACACCATCGGCCTCCCGCTGCCTGCCATCGCGCCAGCGCGGAAACGCATCCTTTCCCCTATAAGCGGCACGGGACCCCAGCATTCGTTCGATCTCCAGCAACCGGTTGTACTTCGCCACGCGCTCGCCGCGGGCAGGCGCCCCAGCCTTGATCTGCCCGCAATTCAATGCAACTGCCAGGTCCGCAATGCTCGTGTCTTCGGTTTCACCCGAACGATGTGAAACGGGCGTTGCGTATCCGGACATGATCGCCATCCTCGCGGTGTCCAGCGTCTCGGTGATCGTCCCGACCTGGTTGGGTTTGATCAACACACCGTTGCAACAGTGCTCCCGCATGCCGCGCAACAGAAAGGCACGATTGCTGACGAACAGGTCGTCTCCGACGATTTGAACACGATGACCCAGGCGAGCCGTCAAGGCCTGATAGCCGTGCCAGTCATCGTCGGCCAACGGATCTTCGATCGAGACGATCGGATAGCGGTCCAATAGTCGGCTGCAGTAGTCGATCATGTCGGCCGACGTGAGCGCGAGGCCGTCGAGCGGCAAGTGATATACGCCATCGCGACGAAGCGAACTTGCAGCGAAATCGAGCGCCAGGGCGATGTCGTATCCCGGCTTGTATCCCGCTCGTTCGATCGCCGTCGTGATCGCGTCCAGCGCGAACTCGTTGGACGCAAGCCGGGGCACGTAACCGCCTTCGTCGCCCAAGTTGGTCGACGCGTTCCAGTCGGTCAGGACTGCACGCAACGCATGGTAAGTCTCGACCGCCGCCCGCAACGCCTCCCTGACTGTCGGAGCGCCGAGCGGTACGATCATGAACTCCTGGATATCCGGGCCGCCGCGGGCATGCAGGCCGCCGTTCAGGATATTGAGCATGGGTACCGGCAAGACATGCGCGCTCTCGCCCCCGAGATAGCGGAAAAGCGGGAGCCCGCAGGACTTTGCCGCCACTCTGGCGCACGCGATCGACACGCCCAATAGCGTATTCGCACCGAGGTTCGATTTGAACTCCGTTCCGTCCAGCCCCGCCAGCATGGCGTCAATGCGCCACTGATCGTCGGCGACGATGCCGCGCAATACGTTCGCGACCGGTCCGCAGACGTTCCGCACAACCTGTTGAACGCCTCTTCCACCATATCGCGATGTATCGCAATCGCGTAACTCCCGCGCCTCGGCCTGCCCCGTCGACGCGCCGGAAGGCACCGTCGCGCTGGCACGAGATCCGTCGCTTAGAATCACCGTTGCCTCTACAGTGGGGTTGCCGCGCGAATCAAGCACCTCGTCGGCCGTTACATGAGCGATAGAGACTTGGACTTCCATGTGAGAGGTGCTCCGTCAGCCGGACCAACGGACGCATGGCCAGTATCGACCGTACCGCCGCGACGCCTGTACTTCGGCAGGCGGCGCGCGGAAACGTCGATGCTGAAAGAAGATGCCATGACCCAGATCCGAAAACGATTCAAACCTGGGGAGCAGAACGCTCGAAGGAGCCCACGACGCCCTGAACCCAGGATCACGTAGGCATCATTAGCCGGCTTGCGCGGCGGTTGGGTGGGAGGAATGCCATCTCCGTTCGGGAAGTCTAGCATGGAATCCAGTCGTCGAAGAGCCGCTACCCGACACCCTATTAACATCCTGCCTCGGCGGCTAACTGGACCGGCCAGAATTACATAGACACTCACGAGCCGTTTAGCGCGTAGCGCCGCAACTCCACAGGTGACAGGTCACCGGCGGAACCATGCCGGCGAATCGAGTTGTAGAACATCTCGATGTAATCGATACGTCCCGGGCGGCAGTAGCCCTGTTCGGGTAGATACGCCGCTTGATTCGCTCCTTCTTCAACGCGCTGAAGAAGCTTTCGGCAACGGCGTTATCGTGGCAATGGCCGCGACGACCCATGCTCGGCACCATATGGTGAGCCCTCAGGAATGACTGCCAGTCATCGCTGGTGGACTGACTGCCCTGATCCGAATGCACCATAACGCACGACTGACTCCCATTCGCGAAGCCCTGGTGATGCCTGTGTCGTAAGTTGTCCCATGAAATTAATCCATTTTCCGTTTAATAGAGAATACCGGCCTGAAGGTCCAAGTGATCCTATCGACATCGACCGCAATGGATAGCATGATTATTTCAAACTGCCAGCGTAAGCCTACCTAGTTAATGTAATGAATAACGGATGATTTGGTTAGATGTTCGGCTCCGCCCCCTCTTTGTCAATGATCGCCGAATCTTTTAAAATTTAAGCGTGTCTGCCTTGCTATTAGCTTGCGGCACCTCGTCTTCTCCTTGCGTGGCTCGCCTGTACCGGCCCGGCGCAACAGCCATCACGCGCTTGAACGCGCTGCTGAAGGCACTTTCGGAAGAATACCCGACTGTCGCCGCAGCCTCGGAAATCGAAGCGCCCGCTCGAAGTTCGCGCCTCGCCAGATACATTCGCCATTGGGTCAAATAAGCGAGAGGCGGAACCCCCATTATTTCGCGGAATCGAACTGCAAGTGATGTTCTCGACATCCCGGCCTTTTTTGCAAGTTCCTCTAGGCCCCAGTTACGGGACGGTTCGCTATGAATGCTGCTAAGAACAATGGCTAACCGTTGGTCGCCAAAGCCTTTCAGCCAGCCACCATCACCGATCGACGCATGAGCCAAATAGACTCGCAATGTCTGAATGAATAATAGTTGCGTTAGCCCTGCTATTACGATTGCTCTGCCGGGGTGGCCGCCTTTCATTTCCATCACCAGTTGTTTAAGCAACCAAGAAAGCGGCTCGGCTTCGTCCGTGGTTCCGCGCACATGAATGAGTGGCGGCAAGCCATTCAAGAGTAACGGTTGACGATCAGCATCGATTTGTACCGTGCCGCCCAGCATGGAGAAATCGCAGCCTTGCCCAAGCTGAAACTGATCGTCGCTATCTCGAACGATGGGCGTGGTCGTCGCTCCATGAATCAGGGGAGCGGCGCTAGCCAGCGTCAGAGTACGCGTGCCGTTGGTAATCAAGACATCGCCCGTGTCCACTTCGGCCGGTTCGGACATGCCATCAATCGAATACCAGCAACTCCCCTCTGTGACTGCACAGAATTTGATCGCGTCCAGATTGGCGAAGCGGCGTGCCCAAGTGCCGCCAGCGACAACCCGCCCAGACAAGTCGCACCGTACTTGAAGGAAATCCAGCAGATCTGATAGAGGGTCAGCTAACAAAATTGAACTCTCGCGCATAAAAATTGAACGGACGCGTCTTCTTCGTACATTGCTGACAGCCTACCATGCGTAGAAGCAATTCGTCTTTGGAGATCCTGCATGCCTCCCCTCCAATCCTCCGTCAGCGCAGGCATCGGCGTCACTTCCACCGCCGCGGAGGCCATTCGCGGTATCGACATTACTGGCACATGCGCCATCGTGACCGGAAGCTATTCGAGGGGAAGCCTTGAAACCGCCAAGGAATTTCGATCGGTCGGCGCCAAGGTAAGACAACTAAGCGAACAGCTCACTAGCACTCGCATCCACTGAATTTTCCAACCCGGAAAGGAAAAATCCATGCCTCTCAATCACTATGTCACGCTCGGGCGTTCCGGGTTGCGCGTTAGCCCTTATTGCCTAGGCACCATGACGTTTGGTGAAGATTTCGGCTGGGGGGCAAGTCCCGAAGAATCGTTCGCCATGTTCGATGAGTATCGAAGCCGCGGTGGAAACTTCGTGGACACGGCCAACGTCTACACCTTCGGCCATTCGGAACGGATTGTCGGCGACTATCTCAAACAGAAACAGGTCCGACGAGACGAACTCGTGCTCAGCACGAAGTTCTACTGCAATCTGTTTCCCGGCGATCCGAACGGCGGCGGAGCCGGCCGCAAGGCGCTCATCCAGCAATGCGAAGCCTCGTTGAGCCGACTCCAGACCGACTACATCGACATCTATTGGCTGCACAACTGGGATCGGACGGCACCGATCGAGGAAACGCTGCGCGGCCTCGATGATCTCGTCACCGCCGGCAAGATTCGCTATGTCGGTTTTTCCGACATCCCTGCCTGGAAAACGGCCGAGGCGCAGACGATTGCCCTGTTCCGAGGATGGGCGCCGATCATCGCGCTCCAACTCGAATATTCGCTGCTGGAGCGGACGAGCGAGGGCGAATTATTTCCGCTGGCACAGGCGATGGGGATGGGCGTTATGCCTTGGTCGCCGCTCAAGAGCGGCTTCCTCAGCGGGAAATTCCGACGCGGTGGCAAAGGCAAAGTCGATACCACGCGCACCAGCATGGTCGGTGTTCCGAGCGAGACAGACTACGACGTAATCGAAGCAGTCGTGGAAGTTGCGTCGGAACTCGGCATCAGCCCCGCATCCGTGGCGCTGGCCTGGGTTCGTGCTCAGGCCGGCGTTACGTCCACGCTGATTGGCGCCAGGCGACTCGATCAGCTCAAAGCCAATCTCGATTCCCTCGAAGTAACCCTGTCTGCCGAGCAGCTTGGCAAGCTCAGTGCCGTTTCTAAACCGAAGCTAAATTTTCCGGCCGAGAACAACGAAACCTTGGCGCCGATGCTGGCCTTCCCCGGCATGACGGTTGATGGCCGAACCGTGCCGTTATTTCCTCGGCTCTGTGACTGACAGGAGGAAACATGAAGCACCACCATATCGTCACACATGGCGTATCGCTGCATGTTGTCGAGTGTGGTGAGGGTCCCGCAGTGCTGTTCTGTCACGGGTTTCCTGACACATGGCGTAGCTGGCGTCGCCAAATGGATGCCGTCTCTAATGCCGGCTATCGCGCGATCGCATTGGATACCCGGGGGTATGGTGAAAGCTCTGGGCCAGACGATGCATCCGAATATACGGCGTTTCATATCGTAGGCGACCTTGTCGCCGTTCTGGACGCGTTGAATTGCGAAACGGCGACACTCGTTGGCCATGATTTCGGTGCAGTCGCGGCGTGGACCGCAGCCCTGATAAGACCCGACCGATTCAGCGCTGTCTTTGGTATGAGTGTGCCGCCGTTTGAATTTGGAGGTGAAAACTTTCTGGCCGACTTGCGGAAAAATGGACAGCGCGATTTCTACATGTTTCAGCAGATGCGTCCGGAAGCCGACAACGAGTGGACTAATGCAAAAAAAACGCTTCCAGCAGCCTTCTACTGGACGTCTGCGGAGGCTCCGAAAGAAGGACGTTGGCATCCGATGGATATCAACCGCGGCTTGCTTCGGCCAGCACCATCCAGATTGCCGAGCTTCGTTGATTCTGCCGATTTCACCGTCATGGTCGGTCAATTTGAGCGTAACGGCTTTCACCGCCCACTCAACTACTACCGTGCGCTTGAGTCCTATCTCAGTATGACGCCGGCTTTCGCCGGCTGCAGGATTCAGATTCCATCTTTCTTTCTGGTTGGCGACGCGGACGGCCTGAACGAGCTACACCCCGTTACGCCAGAAGTTCTGCGGCATGTCCTTACAGATCTACGAGGATTTATCGAGCTGCCGAACGTTGGTCACTGGCCTCAACTTGAGGCCGCGGAGCAAACGAATGCCGCACTACTTGGCTTTTTAGATGAAAACAACAGACAGTTGAATATCAAATGACCACGAACTCACTCTGATTTAGGAAAAGGAGATATAGAAATGAGCACAGTCCAAGCACCAATCGGTTCAGGTTTTAGCCGCGCGTCCACGACCACCGACATCATTAGGGGTATCAATCTTGTCGGCAAGGTGGCAATCGTCACGGGGGGCTACTCGGGCCTCGGACTTGAAGCTGCGCGCACGCTCGCCTCGGCGGGCGCGCGAGTCATCGTTCCGGCACGCGATATCGAGCGGGCACGCAAAGCCATCGCCGAAGTAGGCGGCGGCATAGAGGTTCAGTCGATGGATCTCACCGATCCCCGCTCGATCGACGACTTCTCACGCGACTTCGTCGAAACAGGCCTGCCGCTTCATATGCTCATCAATAACGCCGGCATCATGGCGCTGCCCGAGCTGAAACGCGATGCGCAAGGCAACGAGCTACAGTTTTCCACCAACCATCTCGGCCATTTTAGGCTGGCTCTGCGACTCTGGCCCGCGCTCAAGCGGGCCGGCGGCGCGCGCGTTGTATCGGTCTCGTCCGCCGGACACCGCTTCTCGCCAGTCGTTTTTGACGACATCAATTTCGAGCGTCGTGACTATGATGCTTTCAAGGCCTATGGTCAGTCAAAGACGGCCAACATTCTCTTCGCGGTTGGCCTCGACCGGCGAGGCAAGGAGGATGGTATTCGTGCGTTCGCACTCCATCCAGGCGGGATCGCGGGAACGAATCTCGGCACGCATGTCGGGGTGGAAATGCTGAAAAAGACCGGGTTCGTCGATGAGAACGGCAGGCCGATCATTGATCTTGCCCGTGACCTGAAATCGGTGCCCCAAGGGGCGGCTACCCACGTCTGGTGCGCGGTCAGTCCGCAACTCGACGGCAAAGGCGGAGTGTTCTGCGCCGATTCCGATATCACTCCCGTACTGCCGGCGGGCGGTTCCCGCGATCTGACTGAAGATCGTGCCAATCGCGGCACCGGCGTCGAAGCCTATGCGGTTGACCCGGACGCGGCCGAGGAGCTTTGGCGCAGAAGCGAAGAAATCGCAAATATCTCCCTCTAAAGCCAGGCGCGATGTGATGGCGTCGTGCTACCTCTCTACCTCGCTATTCACGGAGAAATAGAGATGAAAGCGCGACGCCTATTCGACTACAGCGAAGAGAACCCGTAGCCGCCAGGAGGACGAATCGTGGCGGCCTATGCTGTTTATTCCGAAAATCAATCTAATCGCGGCAAATTTCGGTCAAAAAAATGATTCAGCTAGAATTTTGATGAGCAGGTTATGACGAAAGAATTTACTGGTAAAACAGCGCTCGTAACAGGCGGCGGCACCGGAATTGGGCGTGCTTCGGCGATCATGTTGGCCGAACGAGGATGCACGGTTACGGTTGCAGGTCGAACCGTGGAAACGCTCAATGAAGTTGTTGCGATGATTGAAGCGTCAGGCGGTAATGCACGGGCAGTTGTCTGCGACGTTTCCGACGAAGATTCAGTCCGCAATGCGGTGGCCGTTGCGATCGGCGATGCCGGACGTCTTGATTTTGGAGTAAACAGTGCTGGCGTGAGTGGCGGAGAGGATCTTCGTTCCACAGCGAACTATGCAACCGAGACGTTCGACCGGATCGTTGCCATCGATTTGCGCGGCACATTCTTGTCCATGAAATATGAACTCGAACAGATGGCACGTCAGGGCTTTGGCTCTATCGTCAATCTGGCATCCGGTGCGGGTTTGGTTGGCGTGCCGGGCTTCTCGGGCTATACCGCAGCCAAGCATGGCGTCATTGGACTGACCAAGACGGCTGCGCTTGATTACGGATCGGTTGGCATCCGGGTCAACGCAATCGCTGCTGGACTGGTGGCAACGCCGCTTGTTGCGACCGGTCGATCGCCCGAAGTGATGGCAGCGCGCATTGCCGCACACCCGCTTGGCCGTATTGCTCAACCAGACGAAATGGCTGAAGCAGTCGTTTGGCTTTGCTCCGACAAGTCAAGCTTCGTCACAGGAACGGCGCTTCCTGTGGACGGGGGCTATACCGCACGTTGAGCAGACCTCGCGCGGAGCCGAACTAATCATTCCCGCTGGTCATGATGGCTGGCATCGATCAGCGAGTCAGGCCATAGAGAAATGACGGATTTTCAATTCAAACATATTGCGCTATCCGTCGGCGATCTTGACCGGCAGCGAGACTTTTATGCATCGGCACTGGGCTTTGCCGAGGAACTCGCTCGCATCGAAATTCCCGAGATGCAGACTCGCTTGCTCATCCTCCGCAACCCCGCTGGCGTGGAAATCGAACTCGTCGAATACGCAGAGTCAATCGCATCACCGCGTGTTGGATTGAGTGAGGTTGCTCGTCGTCAGGGGTACTTTTCCTGGGCACTAACGGTGAGCGATCTTGAGCGAGCGTTCGAGATGGTGGTCGCAGCTGGGGCTATTGCGGTATCTACGCCAAGAGATGCCGGTCGACCCGGTGTTCGTTTCGCCTATGTGCAAGACCCCGAGGGGAATTTCATTGAACTTCTTCAGTTTTGCGGCGCCGAGTCTGGAAACTGAAAATCGTAGATCCAACTCAGGAATCGTCGAACAGGATCTACCAGTGGCGGATCCTGTTCGACCTGTTTCAGCGCTGTGACGCCTTGCTCCAGCGAGTATTGCTTGCGCTTCATCGCCAACGGATCACTGCTGCTGGGGAATTGCCTCCGAAACACCAAGACTCGCTTGCGCCCAGGAATTCTTGAGCGGCCAGGAGGCCATTCTCCCAAGTTGTCACTGGCCCGAAGATTCCCGGGGCAGGTCAAGCTAGAACAGATGTCGCAAGCCTGCTGTCACGCCAAGTTGCGTGCTACCGTAAGCCGCACTCAGTGCGTTGACTCCTTGGAACTGCGCCCCGATCATGCCACCTCGGTATAGCGAATAATCCACCTCGACGTAAGTATCCGTGCGCTTGGACCAGTTATAGTCCGCAAACAGTTGGAATTGCGTTGCGTTGCCGTTCCCGGACTGTGACTTCCCGGTCTGGATCGTGCGCCATACGTTGGCAGACAAATGCATTGCGGCGCCAATCTGCTGCGTCACGCCGCCAAAGAACATCTTTCGCACACTGAACGTATTGAATTTCAGCGCGGTCAATTCGGATTCTGAAAACGGGCCATTAGGAAAGTTACCGACAAAGCCGGAGTCCTGCCGGTTGACCATCCAGCCCGCATTTACAGTCGTCGAGGCGAAAGTGTATGAGCCACCTGCCGCCCACGTCTTCAGGTGCGCGGAAGTATTCGCTGCATCGCGGGAGTCGAGGTACGCGGCGGAAAGGGTTATCGGAGCAGAAGGCAGATATAGAATGGACGCACCGATCTGGCTACCAGCACCGAACTGGCCTGCCTGGCCGCCGAACGAGTACGAAACCTCGGTAGTCAGGTCCCGATATCGCGCCGCGTACTTGATCATGTTGCTCGTCCATACGCCCTGAGCCATCAGGACTTCGGGCCGGAATTGGTAGAACGTTGGCAACCAGCGGTTCGATATGAATGAACTCATCGCAGCGTCCGCCAACGGATTTAACTGGCGCCCCATCGTCAGCTTGCCGAAGGTGGTCGACTGCAGGCCGACAAATGCCGTATTGAAGAGCGGATAGGCCGGATCCATTTTCCCGGAATTCGGAAAGAAGCGATTCTCCAAGTTGAAGATGATCTTCGTCCCACCACCGATGTCTTCCGTGCCCTTAATGCCGAAGTGGCTCTCGCTCGCGCCGCTCAGCATCTGGAACTGAGAGTCTCCTGCCGGGTTGGCTTTTGTCGTATAGCGAACGCCGGCATCTACCAGGCCGTAGAGGGTCACGGACGATTGCGCAGCCGCGGGAATGGAACACAACATCGCAGCGGGAATGATACCTCCCAGCAATCCCGCCGTTCGCAAGCTCGCTTTCCGTCCCGTCCGGCTGCCCCCCACCCGAACAGCCTTGTCGAACAGTCTCCTTACCTTTCTCATTTCAAGTCTCCAATCTTGTGTTTATGTTTCACCACGAATTAATTCGACGGCCCGATAGCACCAATTTTCGAGACAGCATTTTGTTTCGCGACGCACGAATGCAGATATATCCTGGAGTGCTCTCGATCACTCTGCCTAGCTGCTCGCCAACTTCCGATGTGCAGTCCAAGATGGAATCACCAAATCATCGGATACGTTATATTTTCCGGCGCACCTCAATTGCCATAAACCTTTCTGATTTAATCTTGATATGGCCGGTAATTTTTATCGCCGATTTTCTGCATCCTGCAACACGCGCCACTGAACCTTTCCACTAGCCGTGCGAGGCAAACTGTCTGCAAACTCAATTACGCGCGGAACTTTGTACGTCGCCATGTGCTCTTTCGCCCAAGCGACAATTTCGTCTTGAGTCGCAAATGCGCCGCTGCGCAAAACAATCACCGCCTTTACGGTTTCCCCTCGGCGCGCATCGTGAGCCGCGATTACGCACGCTTCCTGTACTGCAGGATGTTCGAACAGCGTTGCCTCGACCTCAGCTGGCCACACTTTGTATCCAGACGCATTGATCATGCGCTTGAGCCGGTCAACGAGGAAGAAGTAGCCCTCGCTATCAACGTATCCGAGATCCCCCGTGCGCAGATAGCGTCGTCCGTCGATCGAGGCGAACGCGTCGATTGACGCGTGGGCCGCGTTCCAGTACCCGTCGAACATCTGTGGCCCGCTTACGAGGATCTCTCCGACCTCGCCTTGACCAAGAGGCCGAAGCGAGTCCGGATCGACGACAAGGGCGGACGTGTTGAAAATGGGAACGCCCATGCATTGGGGTTTGCTCCGCATACGCGGATTGATGTGCGTTGCCGCCATCGTCTCGGTGAGTCCGTAGCCTTCCACGTAGGCGATGCCCCAGCGCTTCTCGATCTCCCGCGCAACGGCCTGCGGCATGGCCGCACCACCTCCGCTCAGGTACGTGATCGCGCTGAGGTCGAAGCTCTCAATGTTCGCAAGACTCAGCAGATCGAGCACCATAGTCGGCACCGTGACCCATGTGTTCACGCGATAGCGTTCGATCAGGGAAGCTGCGCATCTTGCGTCCCAGCGGGTCATGACAACCATCGTCGCGCCGATAAAGATCGGCATGTTCATGCAGTTCTGCATCCCGGTCACATGGAAAAACGGCACGGAGCACAGCATCACACTCTCGCCATGCAGATCCGGCCAGGCGCCACAAGAGACTGTCGAATGCATCACGCTACGGTGTGTATGAATGCATCCCTTCGGAAGCCCCGTCGTGCCAGATGTGTACGGAATCACCGCAAGGTCCGCGGGCCCCGCTTCGAGCTGCCGCGCAACGTACGCATGTGATAGCGCATCGGACCAGCGCGTGATCCTTTCATCGCTTTCGCAGAACTGCACATCTTGCTGTTGCTGGGAAGCCGTGAGGATATCGGGTAAAGGCAGATCCGACTGGGTATCCAAATAATCCGCATAGCGCGCCGTAACGACATGATCGACATGACGCTCCATAAGCGGTTGCACGTACTGTATGAGTTCTTCGCCAACAAGCGCCGCGCGCGCACCACTGTCCTCAAAGATGTGTTGTAACTCTGTAGTCCTGTTCATTGGATTGACGGGTACGACGACCGCATCCGCACGTAGAACCGCATAGAACGCAATGACGAACTGTGGACTGTTCTGCATAAAGAGTACGACGCGCGCGCCCCGACCGATTCCGCAATGCTGTTGCAGAAATCCCGCCATCGCATCCACTTCGTCGCGCAAGCGCGCATAGCTCAGAAGAGAACCGTAATAATTGATGGCGACTTTCCCAGGATGACGATTCGCGCAAACTTCGAGATTCGTATATAGCGAAGTCTGTGGCACAGTGAGTTGACGCAATGATGTTGCCGTCATGAAAACTCCAGACACGAAACGCGACGCTCATACTTTAAGCGTTGCACTTTGAAACGGGAGACCTCCGCGCTGTGCGCGGAGGTCTTTCTTTACTGCTTCAGATTGCGGCTCCACTGGCCGATCGCGCGGAGCGTCTCGGCCGTCTCCGGCAGGAATGGAAACAGTGTGAATACGTGAACGGAGTCGTCCACCATCTTCAGCGTCACATCTGCACCAGCGGCTTTCGCACGCTCTGCAAAGCGCGTCGTATCGCTTTCAAGCACTTCGCCATGTACGGCTGCAAGATAGACAGGCGGAAGGTCTGCAAGATCGGCGAATAGCGGAGACACCATCGGATCGGTCGGCTCGTGGCCCTGGAAGTAGCCTGCGACGAGATTGGTCAGCGTCTCGCGATTCGCGGCAGGATCATCGCCCGAATTCGCCTGCACGGAGGGACCGCTCAGCGTGAGATCCGTCATCGGGCAAATGGCGACCACGCCGGCCGGTAACGGCAGTCCAGCGCGGCGCAACGCGGCCGCCAGCGCCAGCGCGAGTCCGCCGCCGGAAGACTCGCCGCTCAGGAAGAGCGTAGCGGGATCAACGCCCGTGGCGAGCAAGGCACGGTAGGCACTGAATGCATCGTCGATGGCCGCCGGGTACGGATGCTCGGGTGCGAGACGATAGTCCACCGTGTAGCACGGGCCGTTCAGCGCATGCGAAAGGCGGCTTGCGTATTCCACTGAACTATTAGCAGAACCAAGCACATAGCCACCGCCGTGAAAGTGCAGTACCGTAACTTTATGCCCCGCGCCTTCGGCTGCCACGCGAAGCGAGCGCACACCATCGAGATCGACTTCCTTTACCTGTGTGCTTTCCGGTGCGGGGAATTGCCCCAGCAGGAACCGCTCGTAAGCGGCATGCTGGCCGCGATCGCCGCGCGCCACATCGTCGGGTGTGAACACGCCTTTCCAGAGATCGAACGCGCGCTGACTTTCGGTGCGCTTCATGCGCTTGCCTTCGCGCGCCGCGCTCAGGCCCACCACCTCGCCCTGCGGCAACTTGGCCGCCGCGATGATGTCATGCCCCCAGGCGAATGACCACGAAATCTCGCCCAGCGGATCGATGCGCGACAGCCCCTTCAGCCGGCCGTTGCGCTGACGCACGCGTGCCGCGTCGGGCTCGTGCGCCCAATCGACCACGTAGCGCGCTCCAGCCTGGATGCGCTTCGTGCGCGGCTGGCGGCGCTGTTCGTATTCGAGAAGCCCCTCCTGCACGCCATCCGGGCCGTGGCCCTTGAGACAGGTCGCGAGCACCCACGCGTCTTCGATCGACTGGCAAGCACCTTGCGCAAGATACGGCACCATCGCATGCGCAGCGTCGCCGAGCAGCGCGATGCGGCCCGCAGTCCAGCTTTCGATCGGATCGCGATGGTACATGCCCGTGATGAATGCATCGTCCACCTGCGCCAGCATCTTCTGCACCGTCGGCTCGCAGTCCTCGAACGAGCGCCGCAGCTGCTCGACATCGCCCGACTGCGTCCACGACTCACGGCTCACCTCAGTTGCCGGTACCGACGCGAGAATGCTGTAGAGATCCTTGCGAACCCAGTAGGAAACGATATTACGGCCAATGCCAAACCAGTTGTTGCCCGCCACCGGGAGGTTCAGCCCTTCGAGCCGGTCGGCCGGGATCAGCGACCGCCACATGAGGATATTGGCGAACTGCTTCTCCTCCGGCCCACGCAGCGCCGTACGCACGGCCGAATGAATACCATCCGCTCCGATCACAACGTCACCGCGAATCACCTCGCCGTTCTTCAGCGTGACCCAGGCACTCTTCTCGTCCTGCGAGACCGATTCACACTCCGCGCCAAGCCGCACCACGCCGGGCGGCAACGCCTTCGCCAGCAGATCGATCAGATCGGCTCGATGAATGTTGTAGAGCAGAGCCCCGTAGCGCGCCTCGGCCTCCTTGCCGAGCGGGGCATAGTAAAGACGCCGCCCCGTCGACAACTCAAGATAGTCAAAGCCGGCCGGCACCGTCGCGACGCTCGCTACAGCCGGTTCGAGCCCCAGTTCCCGCAGCACGATCGTGCCGTTGGCGGCAATCTGCACGCCTGCTCCGACCTCGGTCAACTGCGGAGCACGCTCCAGTACAATTGGCTCGATCCCATGATGCAGCAAGGCCAGCGCCGTGGTGAGGCCCCCGATGCCGCCTCCAACAACTACGACTTTCATGGTAAATTTTCTCCATCCAGGTTAGTTAATACAGTTTAGTTAATTAACTCGACACGGTAAAGTAATGATGACATCAGGAAAACCCCTTAGATCAGACGGCGCCGAGACCCGTACACGCCTGAAAGAGGAAGCGCAGCGGTTGTTCGCGCTACGCGGGCTGGATGGGGTGTCCGTGCAGGACATCATTTCCGCAGCAGGTCAGCGCAACAGCGCCTCGCTGCGCTACTACTTCGGGAACAAACTCGAGCTCGCGCGCGAACTGATCGTGGACGGCGCGCGCCTTATCGACGAGGACCGTCAAGCGCGGGTAGATAGGCTGGAGGCGGAAGGCGCGCTGAGTGTGCGCGCGGTATTGGGGGCGCTGCTCTTTCCGATGCTCGAACTCGCTAATCGAACTGGTCAGGCAACCTACATTCGCATGATCGCCAACTTGCAGTTGAACAATCGTGCGTTCCTCCGCGAGGCGCTGGGGAACAAATGGAACGTCGGCTATCAGCGCTGCAACGCTCTGCTGCGAGACCTGCTATTGGGTATCGATCACGCGCTCGTCGATCATCGGCTTTCGCTCGTCGGAATCTACGGGAATGCCGCGCTGGCCGCGTGGGAGGCAAGCCGGGACAGCGGTGAACTCGGGCGGCTTTGGGCTCCGGATTTTGCCATATCGAACTTGGTGGACACCTTTGAAGGTATGCTCGTCGCGGCGCCGTCGGAAGAGACGCAGTCGTTACTAAACGGGCCCGAAATTCATCATGGGACATCTCGCTAGCAGGTCGTTAAATTCCTGTCCGGGCGGACGTATTTTCCCTTCCACCGTTCGCGGCGATCGCCGCGAAGCGTTCGATTTCGACTCATTCGCCCGATTTCAATACGAATAGATCAACGTCGTGGACTTCCCGGCGCCCACTCCGATACCTAAAGCGCTCTGCGGGCGCAACGCGGCCAACGATCTCAACCGCGTCAAGTTATAGGCTGCCATCGTCAGGGGCAGCAGTTGGTCCACGTTCTCGAGACCACGAACCATGACCTGTCGTAGCGAGCTATCGTCTTACTCCAGCCGAAGCACTGCCCGATACATTTCGTTTGTGCTGGCTCAGCGCGTAACCCAAATGCCGCGTCGTACGTTTGTCGATCGCGCTGCCGCCGCTGCGATTTGTATTCCGCGCCACATGCAGCGTTACGTTCGCGTCCCGTCAAGCCTTGCTGAGCCCGCGCGTGTCGTAACCCTTGTCGGCCCCGATCGTGATGCGTCGATCTGGTCGCGCGACATCCCGCAACATCTCGGTGGCAACGTCGCGTTGAACAGATCCATCACCGTGTCGAACTCCAGTAGCCGCCCCGGTTCTTGCTGAACACCGAGTGGTTCCACAACGCATTCTCTATTGACAGGATTACGAACCGCTGGAACAGCAGGTTATACGATATACGTTCGACCAGTTTCTGCATCGCAGCCGATGCTGTACAGAATCTGCTACAGCATCGCCCGCATCAGCTTCTCAGGTGCGATGCTCGGTCGCCCCCTCCCTTTACGTCGACTTCGTACATCGCCAAGAACTTCGCGCCTATCTTCGACAGTGCTTCGTTCCGCCACGTCCGGATCCGCTGTTCGCTGAAATGGCGAATCGGCTCGACCGGTTGCAGCACGAGATGGAGCTCAAACATCTCGTTCTCGCGAATCACGTGACGCGAATCCATGTCGCCCCGTACCGCGACGCACGATGGATAGCCACGCCTCCCCGCGTCGTTGAAAAACTCGGGAGCGCCGCGATCGGCATGCGCGGCCAGCACGTCCCGGTGACGCTGCCCGCACGCCTTGAGCAGCCGGTTTTCCGCGAGCCCCGTGTGCACGAGTTGCTGCATGCCCGTCCGAAAGCGATGGATGGCCGATTGCATCGTGTCAGGCGGGCAGGCTCTCTGCCGAGCGTCGTGCGGCCGTCCGGGCAACCTCGACGTGCTCGACGATGTGGGCGGCATCGCGCGCGATTCCGGAAAACCGTCCCGAACCCCATGTATGAAGCCAGGGCAACCCGACGAAGTACAGCCCCGGAACCGGCGTCACGCCGCGCTGGTGCGCGGGATAGCCGCGACCGTTGAATACGGGCGCGTCGAGCCAGCTGAAATCGGGGGTGAAGCCAATGCACCAGATGACCGACATGATGCCGCTAGCCGCCAGATTAAGCGCCGTGCGATCGCCGGACGGCCGCCACACGGGTTCATAGCGTGTGGCAGGTGGCGCCGTTATCCCATTCTTCTCGATGTAGGCATCGATGCCGGCATTGATCCGGTTGTACGTATCGTCGGCGCTGTCGAGTTGAGCCGCTAGATCTGCGGAGAATTGCAATCGCCCGTCGACGAAGTCCTCGAGCCTGCCATACAGTTCCATCCCTTCGGCGGCAAAGCGGCGCAGATCGATGTCGCGACCGCCGTCGCGGCCGGTCACATAGTGGTTGGTGTTGTCACGGACGCCTTCACGCAGCGGATGCGCATCGACCGGCATATCGTAGTACTGCATGTCGGCAAGCCAGTCGACGACATCCCGGCCTCGGTAAAAGCGGGCACAGCGGGGCGCATCGCCCACCGCGAGGTACACCTTCCGCCCGGCGAGATGAAGATCTTCCGCGATCTGCGCACCCGACTGCCCCGATCCGACCACGAGCACCGGTCCATCCGGCAATGCGGCAGGATTCCGGTACGCCGACGACTGGATCTGCACGATCGATGCCGGAAACCGCTCGGCCATCCGCGGCACGATCGGCCGATGGTAGCCGCCCGACGCCACGACGACCTGGTCCGCCGTGTATGCGCCACGCGACGTCGCGATGCGATAGCGTCCGTCCGCGTCGCGCGTCACACGCTCGACACCGGTATGTTCGAGCACCGGAGCTTCGACGCTCCGGATGAATCCGTCAAGATAGTCGACGATCTCGTCCTTCGTCATGAAGCCGTGCGGATCGGCACCACGATACGGGTAGCCCGGCAGCGCACACTGCCAGTTCGGCGTCACGAGACAGAACGCGTCCCAACGCTGCTTGCGCCACGTGTGTGTCACGGTCTCCTTTTCGAAGACGAGATGATCGATGCCGGCCTGCTTCAGGTAGTAGCTGACCGACAATCCCGCCTGGCCGCCACCGATGACGGCTACGCCGAGATGGGAATCGACGTCCGGAAGGGTCGAAGAAACAATGGGTTCGGTTGACATCATGCATTCCTGAATGTGTGGTGATGACAGCAAGTAGATCGTGCGCCGAGCGCCTCAGATGAGTTCGATGACGGTCACGGTCGCATCACCGTGCAGCGAAAATCGTTCCGCGCGCGCCTCGATCCGTGCCAGTTCGTCCATGGCGGCCGAGCACGCAAACCCGTATTTCTCGCGTACGCGATCGGACGCGATACCCAGTGCGCGGCGTGCGCGTTCGACGAAATCGTCGAGCGCGTATTGCGTGCCAGGTGTAAAGAATTCCGACACCACGGTCGAAGGCGAATAGCAGTTGGATTCCGACTGGTCGGGCCAACGGACCCGAAAATGCATGACCGGCATGATTCTTCCTCATTCGATGGACACGACTTGCGCACGCTGCGCCAGCCTGTCCCGGTAGATGTCCAGATGCTTGCGCGCGCTCGCTTCCCATGTGAAACGGTTCAGCAGTGCGGGGACCGCATGCGCGAAATCGGGAGAACGTCGTCCCGACAGCGCATCGTGCAACGCGTCGGCGATCGAATCGACGTCGCCGGGATCGGCCCATACGCACGTATGCTCGTCCAGATACTTGGTAAAAGGCTCGATGCGAGATACGACGACGGGTTTTCCGCATGCGAGCCCCTCGAGCACGACCAGACCAAATCCCTCACGGGTCGATACCATCGACACCACATCGGCGCAGTGCATCAGCGCGACCAGCGTCGTGTCGTCGAGCGGCCCCGTGGTCACGACAGGCTCGCCAACGCCGATACCGAGTCTGAGCGCGGCGGCACGCGCGACGAAGCGGCGCGCGTACGCGTCGTGGTCCAGCAGGCTGGCACCGCCGCCGATCACGAGCCGTGCATCGGGCATCGTGCTGCGCAGCCGTGCGAACGCGTCGAGCAACGCGATGGCGTTTTTCCGCGCCTCGATCCCGCCGATCGCCAGGACGACGGGCCCGTCGTGCAAGCCGAACCGGCTCCGCACCGCCTGCATGCCGCCATGGTCTACATGACCGAACCGGGCGACGTCGACGCCGTTGGACACCACGCTCGCCCGGATCCCGAACGATTCGCGCATCGTGGCCGCCCAGACGGCGCTCACGCACAGCACCTGGTCCGCCGCTCGCCACGCTCGTTCCTGCCAGCTTTCGAGCTGCGGGTCGTCGAATACATCGAGGTGATGCACGGTCCGCACGAATCCGTCTATCGCCCCTGCCTGCTTCAGCTCGGCCAGCGCATTCCCCGTAATGCTGTCCTGCGCATGCAGGATGTCGAACCGGCCGAGGTCGTGCTGCAGCAACGTGTTCCCGACCGCGGCAATCCGGCCGGCCACCATTTCGGCGATGCTGCGCGGACGGACATCGACGCGGGCCAGAACGACGCGGCACGGGACATCGCGGAACATCGCCTCCCCCGGCGCTGCCGGCGCAAACACGGTGACGTCGCTTCCCGCTTCGTGCAACGCGCTGGCCAGTTCGAGTGTATGCACGACACCGCCGCGTGGATTGACCGAGTGGGTAAGCAGCGCTATGCGCAATGCATCGCGACTCATCGGGCACCTCCGCTTGCACCGGCAATGAACGGGGCGATCCGGAAATCCCACAGCACCGCCGTTTCACGCGCCTCCTCGACGACGACCTCGCGCGTGGCATCGATATCGCCAATCACCGCGCACGCGAGCCCGCGCGTGGCGAAGCGCTCCATGACCGTGTCGGCATGCGCCGGCCGCACCGCCATCAGGAACCCGTAGCTCGGAAAGGCTGTCAGCCAGCGATCGAAGTCGACACCTGGAGGACGCGGGATCGCGTCGAGCGCGATCCGCGCACCGACGCGCGAGCATTCGACGAGCATCAGCGCCGTGCCGAGCACGCCCGCCATCGAGATATCCTTCGCGGCATCGCATAGCCCGGTTTCGGCCAGCGCCGGCAGGATCTCGAGATCCGCGCGCAGCCGGGCCGGCGGCGCACCGACCGACGCATTCCAGAACGGATACGGCTCCTCGAATGCGCCGCGCAGGTCGACCGCCATCATCAGGCGATCGCCCGGCCGTGCGCTGAAGCTCGACAGCAGCGCGCGGGCCCGGCCCAGGATCGATACCGCCAGTTGCCCCTGTGCGCCGCGCATGTTGCTGTGGCCGCCGACGATCGGTACGCCATATGCCGACGCAGCCGCGGCCATCCCGGCGAGCACCGGCTGCGCGGCGTCGATCCCGTCGCTCCACAACGCATCGACAACGGCGATCGGTCGCCCGCCCATCGCATAGATGTCGCTGACATTCGCCATCACGCCGCTGTACCCGGCAAACCACGGCATCGACTCGACGAAATCGCCGACCATGCCTTCAATCGCGAACAACAGGTAGCCGTCCGCGTCCACGATCGCGGCGCAGTCGTCGCCGAGTGCCACAGCCTGCGCGAGATCCCGTTCACCGTTCGGCGATGCCGCCGCCAGCGACGCGGCCACGCCGGAGATATCGTGCTTGTGCTGGAAGCCGCGGCTTGCGCGAAGCATTGCGACACGCTTTTCGATGCTCATTGCTGTACCTCCGAGCGCACGACGAATCCGGCGAACGGCGTGCCGCACGGCGGATAGTGCGCCAGTTGCGCTTGCATCAGTTGATGGGAGCGGCCAAACAACGTTTCCTCGCCGAGCGCATCCCAGTGAAGCCGACGAAACAACGGCACGTTCTGCGATTGCACGTGTGCGACGAAGGTCCGGCACCCTTTGGCATGCGCACTGCTGACGGCCAGCGCGATCAGCATCGAGCCGATCCTGCCCTGCCGGCGAAACGCGGGATGCACCGCGAGCCGCGAACCCATCCAGGTTCCGGGCACGGTTTCATGAATCCGTACCGTGCCGACCACCTGCTCCGGCAACCCCGCGCAGCAGCTCACCGCGACCAGCAATTGCGCGTGGCGATCGATATCGTCGCGATCGTCGCCGACGAAGATCCCCTGCTCGATGCAGAATACGGCCCGGCGCAGCTTGTACGCTTCGTCGATTTCCCAGGGAAGCTCCGCCCATTTGATCCGGTATTCGGAAGGCCGGTACGTGTCGCGGCTGTCGGCCAGTCCCATCTCTGCGCAGTACATGGTCACGCCTCATAGGTCGACAGCGACGAGCACGCGCCGCACTTTCCGCACCCGGCCTTGATGTCGGCGGAACGCATGCCGGCGTCGCGCAACATGGCGCCGAGCGGCGCGAGCACCGCCCGCATGAAGTCCGGCGACGGCGCGGGATGGCTCTCCAGCGGCGTGCCGCTGATCGGAACGAACGGCACGACAAACGGATACACGCCCAGGCCGATCAGTTCGTTCGACATGTCCAGAATCGCATCCTCGCTGTCCCCCAGCCCGGCGAGGATGTAGGTGCTGACCTGTCCGCGGCCGAACACGGCAACGGCCGCACGGAATGCCGCCATATACCGGGATAACGGCACGCTCGCCTTACCCGGCATGATCCGTTCGCGCACGGCCGGCGTCACGGCTTCCAGATGCATGCCCAGCGTATCGATCCCGCTTGCCTTCATCCGGCCGAACCAGCCGTCGTCGTCGGGCGGTTCGCATTGCGCCTGGATCGGCAGATCGACGGCCGCCTTGATCGCGAACGCGCTTTCGCACAGCACGCGGGCGCCACGATCCGGCGTCGGCGGCGTACCGGTGGTCAACACCATGTGCTTGACGCCGTCGAGCAGGACCGCCGCACGCGCGACCTCGGCGAGCTGTTCAGGCGTCTTGCGCGCGATCGTCCGGCCGGCCGCGAGTGACTGGCCGATCGAGCAGAACTGGCAGGTCTTGCGCCGGCTCTCGTAGCGAATGCAAGTCTGCAACACCGTAGTCGCAAGCACATCGGCGCCGTGCAGGGTCGCGATGTGCGAGTACGGCACGCCCTCGAGGGTCTGCAACGCATAGAATCGCGGGTTCGACGGAAAACTGATGCTCGCAATCGGGATCGTGCCGCGCGACAGCAGGCTGACACCGGCCGCATCGGGCTCCCCCGCGACGAACGGCGATTCCCACGCGGTGCTCGTGTGCACGGGCACCATGATGGTCACGCCGTCGACCGTCACGGCCTTGTGATCGGACGGCCCGGCGCCGCCGCGCCGGCTCGCGGCGCCGGCGCGCGGATCCGCGAGACGCAGTCCGACCGATTGCAATTCAGTCATCAATTGCCGGCTCTGCACCGACGGTTTCGCGTTCGCGCTCATGGCAGTTTCCCTCGAAGTCGCGTGCGGCCGACCCGCTGATCCCCATCGGGGTCACCGTCGTCGCCGGCCGATCGTTGATGGCAAGGCTCAGCAGTTCCGGTCGCGCATAGTGGCCGACCGAATCCATCATTCGCTTGCGCTTGGTGATCAGCGACATGTCCAGATCGGCGATCACCATCCCTTCTCCCGAGCGCAACGGCTCGGCCAGATGCTGGCCCTCCGGGGACACGATCGCGGTATTGCAGCCGCCCCGCAGGGCCTTCTGCAGCGTCGGATCGCTCGTAACCGACGCGATCTGCGCGTCCGTCAGCCAGCCGGTCGCATTGACGACAAAGCAGCCCGACTCCAGCGCGTGGTGGCGGATCGTGACCTCGATTTGTTCCGCGAAGATCGGGCCCACCAGCGAACCGGGGAACTGACTGCAATGAATTTCCTCGTGCTGCGTCATCAGCGCATAACGGGCGAGCGGGTTGTAGTGCTCCCAGCATGCGAGCGCACCGACCCGTCCGACACCGGTCTGCGCAACCTTGAGTCCGGCCGCGTCGCCCTGCCCCCAGATCATCCGCTCGTGAAACGTCGGCGTAATCTTGCGGCGCTTCACCACGAGGCGTCCGTCGACGTCGAAGATCAACTGCGTGTTGTACAGGCTGCCGTGGTCGCGCTCGTTCACGCCGAGCACGACGACCATCCCGTGCAGGCGCGCGCGCTCGGCGACCGCATGCGTCACGGGACCAGGCACCACCACGGCCTGCTCGTAGAGCCGCATGTGATCGGCGCCGGATGCGACCGGCGACCGCACAAACGAGAAGTACGGGTAGTACGGCACGAATGTTTCGGGGAAAACGATCAGCTGGACGCCCTTGCCGGCGGCCTCGTCGATCGCCGCGCAGACTTTGTCGAGCGTACCGCCGGCCCGTTCCAGATCGGGAGCGATCTGGACGGCTGCCGCCCGGACGATGCGTTTGTCGGACATGATGGCACCCGTCATTCGATCAAACGGTCCAGGTATGGATGACCAGCGCGTTCTCCTTGCGGTGAAGCAACTGGATATCCAGCACGTCGAGCGGATTGATCGGCCGAATACCCTCGATCAGCGACGCTTCGCCATGGCCGTAAAGTGCTTGCAGAGCAAAGCGGCACGCGTAGACC
Organism: Burkholderia sp. IDO3; assembly: GCF_003366075.1. NCBI lineage: Bacteria > Pseudomonadati > Pseudomonadota > Betaproteobacteria > Burkholderiales > Burkholderiaceae > Burkholderia > Burkholderia sp. IDO3. Next base: position 1,431,752 of record NZ_CP028963.1, on the reverse strand, counting down.
TTCCCGCCCTCTTCCATGAACTTGACGAGTTGCTTGTTGAAGTTCAGGTGACCGGGAAACGCCTCGTCGCCGAGCGTCGGAAACCCGCGCTGCAGACCGAGCGTCACGCCGGGGCCGTAGAGCAGCACCGACGTCTCGAACCCCTTGCGTTGCAGGCGCGTCGCCTGCAGGAGGTTCACGAAGCCGATCGATCCCTCGAACGCGACCGTGTGGAACGTCACGAGCGCCTTCTCGCCCGGTTCCGCCTTGACGTCTTCGAACACCTTCTCCTCGTAGTCGACGAGGAAATCTCCCTTCTTGTGCAGAGGCTGATTCACTGCAGGCATGGCACGCTCCGTTTGAAAATGCGTTGAGTGATGGTCCCGAACGCTTTCGAGTCCGGGCGATCTCATTAACGCAACGCATATGCCAACCAGGCGCAGACCTGATGCAATCACTATCCAATCATTCAGTCGATAAATGCCGTTGCAGCCGGTCCGATCCTTGCGTGACCGAATGCGGTTCGGATAGGGACCGGCCTGTCCGGGCGATGGCGCGCACCTGACTGATGCACCTGGCATGAATGCGTGCCCGTCGAGCGTGCATCGGTGCATCAATCCGATACACGATGCGATCAATGCAATCAGCCCGCTTCAGACTGGCGATATAAATATTTTCGAATAATCCGCCATGCTAACGTTTTGATGAATCATCAAATGGAAACAGGTATGGATGACGCAATCCATCATTGGTCGAAGCGACTGTCGGCAAGCAGGAAACCGGCGTATCTGCTGATCCCCGATCTCATCGAGGAAGATCTGGCGGCGGGCCGCCTGAAACCGCGCGATCGCCTGCCCGGACTGCGCGATCTCGCCGGTGCGCTGAGCCTGAACTACACGACGGTGGCACGCGCCTATGCGGAAGCCCGCAGACGCGGCTTGCTCGATACGCGGGCAGGAAGCGGTACGTTCGTGCGCGGCCCGACCCGTACAATCCCGCTGTCGGGTGGGAGCAGCGTCGAGATGTCGATGAACATGCCGCCGGAGCCGCCCGAGATGGCCAGGCGGCTGCAGGAATCGGCAGCCGCCTTGCTCAACGCGGCCGATCCGTATCAATTGATGCGATATCAGGATTTCGGCGGCACGCCCGCAGATCGCGCCGCCGGCCGCATGTGGCTGGCGAATCGACTTCCCGGCTGCAGCGGCGATGCCGTGCTTGTCTGCCCGGGAATCCACAGCGCCCTCGTCGCGCTCATCTCTCGACTGGCACGCCGCGGCGATACTATCTGCCTGGACGCGCTCGCCTACCCCGGCATCAAGGCGATTGCATCGCAATTGGGCGTGCAGTTGCAGCCGCTGCCACGTGACGACGACGGGCCGTTGCCTCATGCATTCGAATCGCTTTGCAGAACCGGACGGCCTGCTGCGCTTTATTGCAACCCCACCCTTCAGAACCCGAGCACGGTCACGATACCGTACAGACGCCGTGAAGCACTGGCAGATGTCGCGATGCGCTACAACGTACCCATCATTGAGGACGACGCCTACGCGATGCTACCGCGGAGCGCACCGCCTCCACTGGCGTTGCTTGCACCGGAACTGACCTACTACGTGACAGGCATGTCAAAGAATCTCGGCGCCGGGCTGCGTATCGCCTACCTACTGGCGCCGACGGCGCGCGAGGCGCAGCGTATCGCCGGCGCGCTGCGCGCCACGACGGTAATGCCGAGTCCGTTCACGATGCTGCTATCCACCGAATGGATCAACGACGGAACGGCGAGCGAGATGTTGACAGCGATCCGATCGGAGGCCCATGCCCGCCAGGCGATTGCCGCTCGGGTTCTCGGCGCGTGGCCGTTCGATGCGCATCCCGACGGTTTCCATCTCTGGCTGCCGATTCCGCACGAGAGCTTGTGGAGCGCGTCCGAGCTGGCCCAGCATCTGCGGAGTCAGGGCGTCGCTGCCGTGGCAAGCGCTGCGTTCTCGACGGACGGTAACCCGCCGGCCGCGATCCGCATCTGCCTGGGTGGGCCGCAGGACCGGGAGCAATGCCGGGACGGCTTGCAACTCGTCGCCGATGCATTGACCGATGCGCACCATTTATACGGTGCGACGCTGTGATCGACGGCCTGCACGCGCGCAGTTGACCTGGGACGGAATTTTGTGACCAATCGGGCAGCGCGTCTCGCGTCGATATTATCGGAATCCTGCCACGCTCGACGGACCGTGGCAGGAGATTGATAGCGATGAGCACTATGGGGCCGACGCTCGTTGTAGAACTGTCGTCAGCGTTCGATGAGTACCTCGGCCTCGGCCCGGCTGCGGAACCATTCGCGATTCGGCAATTCGTCGCAGCAGTCTGCTGCATCTGTCTTCTTCAGGATGGCGTAACACTGAATTGACACGTCATGCGCAGCATAGATCCAACCGCACGCAGTTCCGGACTATGGCATCGCCCATCCGCGCACCACGAACCACGAACCTTCCTCGCCGTTACCCGAGAGCATTGTCAGGAGGAACGCCATGCCGCCATCTCCGGGTCGTCCCTCGATAGCATCGGACGACCGCCGCTCAGAACCCCTGGTAATAAGATGACACGATGTCGCTGTCGTTGCTCTATCCAGGTTGGAGAAGCCAGTGACCAGTCTAAGAAAAGAAATGATCACCGTCTGGAGATGGACTCATTCGCAAGATGCGAATATCTCAGCGGTGTTTACGCAGAAACTGCAACGCGCGCTCATGAGCAAGTTCGGCCGCGCCCGGATTATACGTTTCGCGTTCCCAGCAGTTAAAGCCATGATCCGCACCTGCGTAGGTATGCACCTCTCCATCGCGTCCTGCAAAACGCTCTCGCAGCGCATCGGCAAGTGAAATCGGCACGTGCTCATCGCTTTCGCCGAAATGGAACTGCATCGGTGCGACGATACGCTCGCAGTCTTCGAGCTGATGCTGGATGCCGCCCCCGTAATACGACACGCCGATGTCAATCATCCGCTCAACGGCAGCCGCGAAAGTCAGCCAGCCACCGAAGCAGAATCCGACCGCTCCGACTTTGCCGGTCACTTCGGGCAGCGCGCGCAAACGCTCAGCCGCCGCGCCGACGTCGGCAAGCGCCAACGTCTTGTCAAGCTGCTCGTCGTACAGACGATTCGCGCGCACGCGATCCTCTCCGTGATAGCCGATCTCCATACGCGGCGCGATCCGCCAGAACATGTCCGGCGCAAGCACGACGAAACCTTGCGCCGCGTATTGCTCGGCAACGCCACGAATATGCGCGTTCACACCAAAGATCTCCTGCAGCACGAGCAGCCCCGGGCCGCGCTTCGCGGGCGGCAGTGCGAGATATCCCTGGAACAACCCGCCATCGTGCGCTTCGATTTCAATCCACGAACCGGAAGTAGTCATAGCGTCACCATATCGAGAATTGTCTTCTTCCCGTTCTTGTAAGTGTAGAGAGTGATGACGCCGTGCGAGAGATCGCCGTGAGCGTCAAAGCTTGTTTGCCCCGTGACACCGCCGAAATTTGTGCCCGGCATCGCAGCGAGGATCTTCGCGGGGTCACACGAATTCGCACGCTTCATAGCGTCGACGACAATATAGACCGCGTCGTACGAGAACGGCGCGTAGATCTGGATAGGCTCGCCGAAACGCTTTTCATACTTCACAGCAAACGCGGCACCTTGCGGCATTTTCTCGAGCGCCTTACCGGCTTCCGAACACACGACATTGCCGGCTGCATCACCAGCAAGCGACGGCATTTTTTCCGTGCACATGCCATCGCCACCGAGAATTCTTGCGCGTAGGCCGAGTTGCCGGGCCTGACGTGCGAACGGACCGCCGGTCGGATCCATGCCACCGACCATGATCGCGTCGGGATTCTCCCCTTTGATCTTGGTCAGGATCGCACGGAAATCGATGGCCTTGTCGTTGGTCGCGTCATGCGACAGTACTTTTATGCCGAGCGCTTCGGCTGCCTTCTGGAATTGGTCTGCGAGGCCCTGGCCGTATGCGGTCGAATCATCAACGACCGCGAGCGTCTTCACCTTCAACGGCCCCGCCGCATATTTCGCCAGCGCGGGACCTTGCTGCGCATCGGTTCCAACCATCCGGTACGTTGTCCTGAATCCTTGTTGCGTGTATGCGGGGTTCGTCGCCGACGGCGAAATCTGCACGATGCCGGCGTCGCTGTATATCTTCGACGCGGGAATGGTAGTACCCGAATTCAGATGCCCGACGACCGCCACAACCTTGTCGTCGACAAGTTTCTGCGCTACCTGGGTCGCCTGGCGCGGATCACCCCCATCGTCCTGAGCGTCAAGCTGCAGCGTGATCTTCTGTCCGCCGATCACCAGTCCTTGCGCGTTGATCTCTTCGATCGCGAGACGCGCGCCGTTCTCGTTGTCCTTGCCAACGTGCGCCATGCCGCCCGTTAGAGGTGCAGCACTCCCGATCTTCACGACGGTCTGCGCATGCACACCCGTCGCAACCACTCCTGATGCGAGCGTTACGGCGCCGCATAGTACCTTCAATCCACTCTTCATCTCCATCTCCGTTTTGCTTTCGTTTGCTGCAGACAAAGAAAGCGCAGTCTGCACCGGCAAACAGCGCTGTTCCCTCTTTTTTGGAAAACCACACCTTCATTCGGACAACGATCCAATAAGGTCACGAAAATCAGGGTGGCAGTAGGCCTTCGCGTTCTAGTGCGCGTTGTACCGCATCACGTCGCGCGACACGTTCCGCAAGCGCCGTCCATGCAGGGAAGTCGCGGTGCATGTCGTACCGAAGCGTCTTCGCGCGACCCCATATCCAGAACGTGAGCAGACATCCGTCGGCGACCGAATAGCGCGAACCGGCAGCCCATGGATCGCTCGACGCCGCGAGCTTCCGTTCCACCATCTCCCACACGGCACGCGACGACACACGCCCCTTGTCCGCGACTTCACGGCGGGCTGCATCGCTATCGGCGAAACGCTCGGGACGCCGCAAATGGCCGAACGTTTCATGCAAACCCGACGCACACCATGCGACCCATTCGGCGCAACGCGCCTCGCCTTGCGGATCGTCGGGCCATAACTTCGCGTGCGGAAACCGCCGCGCGATATACAGCAGCACCGCAGGCAACTCCGTCACGACGAACCCATTGTCGACCACGGTGGGTACACGCCCTTTCGGGTTGATCGCGAGATAGCCGGCCGAGCGCTGCTCGCCATCGGCCAGCGCAATGCGCACCGGCTCGAATGCCTCACCCGTTTCTTCGAGCGCGATGTGCGCAGCGAGCGAGCACGCTTCCGGAGAATAGAAAATCCGCGGTACGGTCGGTTGCGCGGACATCATGCGTCGTCGATCACGGCCGTGCCGTCGATCTCGATCAGCACACCGGGTGCAAGTTTCGCGACCTCGACCGCCGTGCTCGCCGGCATCGGTGGTTTCAGATAGCGCGCACGCACATCGCGTACGGTCGCCATCGCTTCGATATCGGTAATGTGAATCGTCAGCTTGACGATGTCGGCCAGCGTCGCGCCGGCTGCGTCGAGCGTGCGTTTCAGATTCTCGAATGCTTGTACGGTTTGCGCCTCGATCCCGCCCTCGACGACCTTGCCTTGCGCGTCGCGGCCGACGTGGCCCGCGAGATAGACCGTGTTATCCGCCTTCACCGCGTATGAATATGTCGGCGTTGCATGTATGCCCTGCGGCACGATGAACTGCTTTTTCATCGGATATCTCCTATGGAAACGAGCCCCTCGCCCGATTACGCCGCCGCAATCACGATAAGCTCGACCAGCAGCCCCTTCGACGCGAGCTGCGCCTGCAAGGTTGAGCGCGACGGTGCGTTGTCCTTGTCAACCCACGCGTCCCATACTTCATTAACCGCGTCGTAGTCGGCAACGTCGGCAAGAATCAGCGTCGTGTTCAGAATGCGCGACTTGCTGCTGCCAGCCTGCGCGAGCAGCATTTCGACCTTTTCCAGAATCTCTTGCATCTGTTCCGCGGCCGGCCGGTTCGCCGTGCCGACCTGTCCGGTCAGATAAACGGTACCGCCGTGGACGACGCTCATGTGAATGCGTTTTCGGAAGTCGAAGCGTTGAATGTCGCTCATGGTGAAATTCCTTTTAAAAATCAATGCATCAGTTGCCCGAGAAAGTCCCGGGTACGTTCGTGAAGCGGATTCGAGAAGAAGGATTCGGGCGGCTGATCCTCGACGATCGCGCCAGCGTCCATGAAGATGATCCGGTCCGCGACGCGACGAGCGAAGTTCATCTCGTGGGTAACGCACAGCATCGTCATTCCCTCCTCGGCAAGGGTGACCATCGTGTCGAGCACTTCCTTGATCATCTCGGGATCGAGCGCCGAAGTCGGCTCGTCGAAGAGCATCACTTTCGGGTTCATGCATAGCGCGCGCGCGATCGCGACACGCTGCTGCTGTCCGCCCGACAATTGCCCCGGATACTTGCTCGCCTGATGTGGAATCTTCACGCGTTCGAGATAATGCATCGCACGCTCGCGGGCTTGTGCTTTCGTCAGACGACGCGTGCGCACCGGCGCGAGCATGCAGTTTTCGAGCACGGACATGTGCGGAAACAGATTGAAGCTCTGGAATACCATGCCAACTTCGCGCCGCACTTTCTCGATGCTTTTCGTCGCCCCCGAAAGCTCGACGCCATTTACGACGATCGCCCCTTCCTGATGTTCTTCGAGCGCGTTGATGCAGCGAATCATCGTCGATTTCCCGGAACCGGATGGCCCGCAGATCACGATGCGTTCGCCGCAGCGCACGGAGAGATCGACGTTCTGCAACACGTGAAAACGGCCGTACCACTTGTTAACGCCGCGCAACTGGACAACCGCCTCGTTACCATCCGGACAGGCTGGCGGCAATGTATTGACTTGGGACATGAAAGCGCCTTTCTAGCGAGGAGTTTGAAAATGCCGCTCGACGTACTTTCCGTACCTCGACAAGCTGAACGATCCGATGAAATAGATCAGCGCGACGAACACGTAGACCTCGGTGTGATACGCACTCCACTCGCCGCTGTGATACGCCGCCTGCGCAGACGCCATCAGATCAAACAGGCCGACGATAATCACGAGCGACGTTTCCTTGAACGTGATCACGAACTGGTTGATCGTCGCGGGCATCGCGATGCGAAAGGCCTGCGGCAATGTGATCAGCGCCGTCGTGCTCCAGTAGCTCATGCCGAGCGCCTGCGATGCTTCCACCTGTCCTCGTCCGACTGCCTGCAACCCGCCGCGCACGATCTCCGACTGATAGCACGCGAAGAAGAACGTGAAGCCGACCAGCGATCGCACGAGCTTGTCGCCCTGTAATACGTGCGGCAGCATCAGCGGAATGATCACGGTTGCGGAGAAAAGAATCGTCAGCAGCGGCAGCGAGCGCGTGACGTCGACGACGAACGCGGTCAGGTGACGGAACACCGGATAACGGCTTTGACGCAGCAACGCGAGTCCGATTGATATCGGCAAGCCGAAAGAGATCACCGTGATATAGATAAAAAGCGTGAGCGTGAGACCGCCCCAGCGCGACGACGGCACGACGTCTAGACCGAACACGCCACCGTGGATAATCAGCAGAAACAGCGCGTATCCGCCTAGCAGGATCGGCATCATCCGCGCAGCGCTCCACATGCGCGGCACGCACGCGAGCGCGAGCGTGCCGATCGCAATAACCGATGCAAGCGCGGAGCGCCACTGCTCGTCGATCGGATAGAGGCCGAACAGGATGATGCGCCAGCGCGCGCGAATCACCGACCAACACGCGCCGGTTGCGTCGTTGCAGCTTTGTGGTGTCATGCCGAATACGCCATGCACGACAGCCCACGACAACACGCGCCACAGCACGAAAGCGAATACGAGCGTGCCGACGGTCGAGAGTATGAGATCACCGGGCTGGAGCGACGCCCTCTTCATTGATGGCGGCCCGCCGTTCGCGGACGAAGCCATGTTGCCCGAAAGCGAAAACGAGTCGATCCTGTTCATTAACGATTCCCCTTGAAGGAGATTGCGCGATTCAGCGCGTTCATCACGATCGTCAGCGAATAATTCAGCACGAAGTACATGACCATCATCGCGACCAGAAACTCGACCGCCTGACCGGTCTGACTGATGCTAACGACCGACACCGAATACACGTCCGCATAACCGATCGCACTACCGATCGCCGTCGCTTTCACGATGAACAGGAAGATGTTGCCGAGCGCCGGCACCATCGATCGCAATGCGATCGGAAAGCGCACCGCACCGAATACCGTACGCGCGGGGAGCCCGAGCGCCTGCGCCGCTTCGATCATCCCGCGCGGTACGGACTGCAAACCACCGCGCACGATTTCACCGATATAGGCGGCGGAAAACAGCACGGTTGAGAGCACCAATGCAATCAGTTCGAGCGGTACGTTCCAGCCACCGCGAAAACTGAAGCCGGTCATTCGCGGCACGTCTACGGTGATCGACCCGGCGCTCAGCAGAGCGACCGTGAATATGGCGAGCGCGAGGGTGCTTACCACCATTGCATTTGTTGCTAACAAACGTCTTCGGGTCGACGCCCGCCGCCACATGAAACAAGCACACAACGCAACGAGAACGACGATCCAGGCCCAGGCGAAACGACTTTCCTTGAGTTCGATCGATGGTAAGAAGAGCCCCTGATTCGAGACGTAAAACATCTCGAACAGCGATGGTGGATTGGCGCGCGGCGCGGGCAAGGTCGTAAGCGTCGCGTACCAGAACAGCGCCTGCAACACGAGCGGCACATTGCGGAAAATCTCGACGTACGTGCGAAACATCTGCGCGACGACTCGATTCGGCGCGAGCAGTCCGATGCCGATCACCACGCCGATGAAGCACGCGAACATGATGCTCATCACGCTCGCGCCAAGCGTATTGACGAACGCGACAACCAGCGTCCACCAGTACGGATCGTCGGCGGTTTGATCGAGGAAAGGCGAACTGATCTGCCAGCCGGTCGTGCGACCGAGCACACCAAAACCGTACGCGATGCCTTGCGCGTGCATTCGCTGCCACGCTGTCACCATCGACCAGCCAATCAACGCGATCAGCACGGCCACGACACCGATCTGCAGCGTCCAGCTCGCGATGCGGCTTTGCCGGTATGCGGTGTTGACGTTCATTGCAATACCTCTCGAAACAGAGTTCACGCTAGATCGCGCGAGCCAATCCTTTCGGCCGGTCGGCCCAAGCGTAGTAGTTCAGCAACACAGGCATCGTCCAGCGATTGCGTGCAAGTAATGGCAACGCCGGAAAGCTCGTGCTGTCGAACAGCGTTTGCGCTTCGTCGTGCCGATCAAGAATGCGTGCGACCGCCTTGCGCGCGAGATACGGTCCCATTGCGTTGCCGGAAAAACAGTAGCCGAGCGCGTAGTGCATGCCTTGCGGATTCACGCCGACGTGCGGGAACAGATCGCGTGTACCGGCGCAACGGCCCGTCCACCCATGCGTGATGCGCACGTCGGCGAGCTTTGGAAAAATGAAGCGCAGGTCGTCGGCGAGTGCGGCGAGCGTGCGTCGCGACATCGAAGGGTCGTTGCCGGTGCGTCCGCCGAACAGCAAACGAGCGCCGTCGGGCGAAAACGTCATGAAATGCGAGCGGCGGCGATTGTCGTGATATGTGCGACGTTGCGGAAGCACGTCATGCCACGTCGCGTCGTCGAGCGGTTCGGTCGCGATCATGTACGAATTGATCGGTGCGAGTCGCTGCTGGAACCAGTCGAGCGCGTCGCACTTGCAAACGTCGGTGTAGCCGTTCGTGGCGATCAGGACGTCGCGACAGGAAATCACGCTACGCGCGGCGTGCACGTCGAAGCCATTGCGCGTACGTTCCATCCGCGTGACGGGAGTATGACCAACGACGCGCGCGCCTGCCGAGATCGCGCGTTGCAACATGAACTCGGTGTACAGGCCTGGATGAATCGCACCATTTTCGATCACGCGCACGCCACCGAGATAGAGCGGCGAGCCAAGTTCATCGGCAATGCGAGTGCGATCGAGTACGTCGATCTCTTCACCGAGCAGCCGCGCGCGTCGCTCGTATTCGCGGGTGAGGCGCGTGAGATGGGCACCGCTCATCGCACCGATTACGCGGCTGCATTTGCGCCAGCCGATCGCGTCGCCCGCTTGCTCGCCGAGCGCCGCGAGGGCGTCGTAGGCCGCACGCAGTTCGCCGAAATAGCCGATCGCCTTCGCTTCGCCGAGCGTGTCGCACAATTCACCGAACGCGTGCTTGAAATTGCGCCCGATCTGACCGCCGTTGCGCGTACTCGCGCCTGCGCCCGGGCGGCCCGAATCGAGCGCGAGCACATCGCGGCCCGCTTCAGCAAGCACCCGCGCTGCTTCAATGCCCGTCAACCCCGCGCCGACGATCACGACATCGCACTTCTTAGGCAACGGCGCGCGCGCATCGAAGGTCGCGTCGTGCGGACGCGCGTCGGCCCAGTACGGACGCAACGCCATCGCATCGCCCGATGTGTCCGAAGAATCGTCGGGCGACGCATCGTACGAAACGGCATCGTGAATCGTATCGGGAAGCGGTTTCATCGGAGGCTGGCGCAGAACTGTTGAAGTCGGCGGCACGCTTCTCCGAGCACGTCCTGCGACGCGGCGTACGACACGCGGAACTGGCCGGGACTGCCGAATGCCGAACCGTGCACGGCCGCGACGCCCGCTGTTTCCAACAGTTCGCGCACGAAGTCTTCGTCAGTGTGCAGGACCGTGCCGCTCGCCGTCGAGCGCCCCAAAAATGCCGTGCACGACGGAAATGCATAGAACGCGCCGTCGGGTGTCGCACATTCGATTCCCGGAATCGCCCGCAATGCGTCGATCAACTTGTCGCGCCGCGTACGGAACGACGTGCGAGATTCCGAGACGAAATCCTGCGGTCCGTCCAGCGCCGCGGCCGCAGCGAACTGCGCGATCGACGAAGCGCCTCCCGTCAGTTGGCTTTGCACGAGCTCCATCGCCTTGATCAGTGGCGCCGGGCCACCCGCGAACCCAATACGCCAACCAGTCATCGCATAGGCCTTCGACACGCCGTTGACCGTCAGCGTGCGATCGGCGAGATCGGGACAAACCTGCGCCATCGTCGTGTACGGATCGTCGGTGTAGATAAGATGCTCGTAGATGTCGTCGGTGAGAATCCACACATGCGGATGGCGGCGCAACACCTCGCCGAGCGCGGTGATCGATGCGCGATCGAGCACCGCACCCGACGGATTGTTCGGCGAGTTCAGGATCAGCCAGCGCGTTTTAGGCGTGATTGCGGCATCGAGCGCTTCGGGTTGCGGCAGAAAACCGTCAGCGGCCGACGTCGGCACGAACACCGGCGTCGCCCCGCACAACTGCGTGAGCTGCGGATAAGACACCCAGTACGGCGCAGGAATCAGCACTTCGTCGCCAGCATTCAGCGTCGCGAGCATCGCATTGGCGATCACCTGTTTCGCGCCCGCGCTCACGACGATCTGATTCACCGTGTAATGCAAGCCGTTATCGCGCGCGAACTTCGCGGCGACTGCTTCCTTCAGCACCGGCACGCCTGACACCGGCGGATAGCGTGTGCTGCCCGCGGCAATCGCGGCGCGCGCTGCTTCGCACACGTGGCCGGGCGTATCGAAGTCCGGCTCGCCGATCGACAGCGACAGGATGTCCTTGCGTCCCGCCGCGCGAAGATCTCGCGCCTTCTGCGTGATCGCGATCGTCGCGGACGGACTGATGCGCGACAGCGCGGCGGAACGTGTAAATGCGTTCGACATGTTCACTGTACCCTTCCCGTTAAACCGCCCGAATCGGGTTGCTCAATCGCCCGACACCTTCGATCGACACGTCGATCGTGCCGCCGTACTTGCGCAGATCGATGGTCGCCATCTTCCATGGCTCGACTGCGGGCACCGTGCCGATCGAGACGATGTCGCCCGTTTCGAGCGTGTGCGCGGCCGACAGATATTCGATCAGCTCCGGAATCCGGTACACGACATCGGACGAATGTCCCTGCTGCACGAGTTCGCCGTTCAGATGCGCGTCCATTGCGAGTGCGTGCGGGTCGGGCACTTCGTCCGGCGTAACGAGGAACGGCCCCATCGGAGAAAACGTATCGAAATTTTTCCAGCGGCCAGGATAGGTCAATTGCTCCTCGCTGCCGTCCTTGCGGCGCAGACGGATCCACTCGGACGTCGCGCGCAGGTGATGCGCGGTCAGATCGTTGTGCACCGTGTAGCCGAAGATGTGCCTGGACGCGTCGGCGGCAGCGATGTCCTTGCCCCCTTTTCCGATGATCAGTGCAAGTTCCACTTCCGGTCCGACACAGCCGATGTCGGGCAGCTCGATCGGATCGAACGGACCGGTGATGCAGGTGCGCAGCTTGATGAAGTATTGCGGGCGCGGATTCTCCGGTTTGATCGAGCGTTCCCAATTCGAGCGACCGTTGATCGCGATCGCGAAGAACTTGGGCGGTTCCGTGACGGGTGCGCGGAGATGCAACTTGTCCAGCGTGAGTGCCCCCAGTTTCAGCGCTTCCTTTTCGTCGAGCTTTCCCAGTTTCGCGCGCAGCAGATGGAGATCGATATCACCGTTGTTGGCAAGCTCGATGAACTCGATCATCGATTTCAACGGCTGGTCAATCAGTCTCGCGACATCGACGATCAATCCACTCGTAAGATGCGCACCAACGTGAATGCACGGTGAATCCGGCGTGTCGTATTGGCAGAGACGCATAGCGTTCAGGTTCCTTTGAGAGTCAGACGGCGCGCACGAGCTTGCCATTCGCGTCGCGGGAGACGCCATAAGCAGCAACGGCCGCTTCCCAGCTGATCAGATAGCGCTGCAGGTCCGCTTCGATCAATTCGAGCGGCCGCTCTTCCGGTTTGCCGAAGCCGCCGCCGCCCGGCATGTCGAGCACGACACGCGCGCCGGCCGGAATCACCTGACGCCCCTTCGGTTTGAGAAGCTCGCCCGATTCCAGGCGCAGGATGCCGTTCGCGCCGCCGCTGCCGCCCGAACGTCCGCGTGGCGCGTTATGAATGCGATCGAAGGTGGCGAGAATGGCGAACGGCGCGTCCTCGCGGCTGCCGACCACCATGGTCTGGCCCAGGCCACCGCGGAATTTGCCGACGCCGCCCGAATCCTGACGGAGTTCCTTTTTCCAGATCACGAGCGGCGTGATTGCCTCGGTCACTTCGACGGGAATGTTTTTCACACCGCTCGGAAACGGCGTCGCCGACAAACCGTCGCAGCTCGAACGCGCACCCATACCGCCGCTGTGCAGACTCATCATCATGAAGCTCGTCTGCTTGGTGCCATTGCCGACCATCGGCGTGAGGCCCATGCCTGCGCCTGCCTTGACTCCCCACAGCGAGCCCGCGCCTTCGGCCGGCGCGCGGCCCGGCAGCAATTCATGCATCGCCCCGAACACAACATCGGGCACCAGATGGCCGACTACGCTTCGCACCGCAACGGCCGAGGGGAACGGAGCATTGACGATGGTGTTCTCCGGCGCGGTCACAACGATCATGTCGAGCGACGCCGAATTGTTCGGCACCTTTGGTGCAACGACACATTTGACCGCGAACGACGCATAAGCAGCCGTATAGCACAACGGACAGTTGATGCCAAAGTCCGACACCGGCGAGCTGCCATCGAAATCGACGACGATGCGCTCATTCTCGATCGTCACCGTGCAGGCCAGATCGACAGGCTTGTCATAGCCGTCGGTACGCATGGCGTTGCTTGCCTGCTTCTTCGGCAGCGCCCTGAACGCGTCGAGCATCGCCTGGCGCGTGTTCTCGAAGATATAGTCGCGCACCGCATCGAGCGAATCGATGCGGTATTCGTGCATCAGACTGATCAACGATTTCACCGCGTTGTCATTGCACGCGGCGAGCGCGTACATGTCGCCCACGACCTGCGTCGCTTCGCGCACGTTGTTGCGCACAATCTCGATGAGCCACTCGTTGGTGACGCCCTTATCAGCGAAGCGCATGATCGGCACGCGCAGACCTTCGTGATACACGGTGCGCCCTTCCGGCGAAAAACCTACCCCGCCAATATCAACGACGTGCGATGTGCAGGCGAAGAAGGCAACCACCTTGCCGTTCAGGAACGTCGGCGTAACAAACGTGAAATCGTGCAGATGGCCGGTGCCCTGCCACGGATCGTTGGTCAGGAAGACGTCGCCTTCCTTCATTTCACTCACCGGGAAGCGCTTGACGAAGTGCGGCACCGCCATCGCCATCGAGTTGATATGGCCTGGCGTGCCGGTCACGGCCTGCGCGAGCATGCGGCCTTCGGCATCGAACACGCCCGCCGACACGTCACCGCCTTCGCGCGTCGACACACTAAACGCCGTGCGAATCAGTGTCTGCGCCTGTTCTTCGACGATCGCGAGCAGACGGCTCCACGTCACCTGAAGCTGGATCAGATCGGACTTCATATCAGGACTTCCTTTCGAGCTGGATGTAACCGGATTGCAGGATCAACGCGTCGAAATTGCGGCCGACGAGCGTGGAGGTTTCATCTTCGACGATCACCGCCGGGCCTTCGACGACCGCGCCGGGCGCGAGCTCGCGCCGCACGTGAATGCCGTGCTCGAGCGCTTCCATCAGTTCGGGATCGAAGATAGCGCGGCGCGACGATGGCCAAGCTTTGGCGCCACGTCGGGTCGGCAATTGCGTTCGCGGCGCGGGCACCGGAATATTGGCGGCGAGACTCCATGTCATCACCTCGACGCCGAGGCTCGGAATCGTACGACCGAACAGCGACTCGTAGCGCTCCGAAAACAGGTCTTCCATTAACGACTTGTCGTCGGCAGTGAGCGGTCGTGCCGGCAACGCGACGTCGATTTCGTGGCCCTGACCGCGATATCGCATGTAAGCGACCCGGGTTTCCTCGATCGCACCCTTCGCGCTCGCCTTGCGGATCGCAGCCGCGGCCTCGTCGCTCATCGATGCGAACAGATCGTTGACTGCTTGCGGATCGAATTCCTCGAGATTGACGTAGCGAGAGCGCGTCACGTGATAGCCGATCGGAGCCTGCAGGAAGCCGATTGCCGAGCCGACTCCCGCGCCGGTCGGAATCACCACCTTGCGAATCCCGCATTTGTCGGCCAGACGCGCGGCGTGCAGAGGTGCGGCGCCGCCGAACGCGATCATCGTGCGTTCCTGCAGATTCTTGCCCCACTCGATTGCATGCACGCGTGCTGCATTTGCCATGTTTTCATCGACGATCTCGCTAATGCCAGCGGCCGCCGCGCGTTCGTCAATCCCAAGCGGCTCACCGATGACCGCGTGTAATGCGCCAGCCGACGCATCGGTCGACAGGCGGATCTGACCGCCGGCGAAGCGCTCGGGGTCGAGCCGGCCGAGCATCAGGTCGGCGTCCGTGACCGCGGGACGCTTGCCACCACGTCCGTAGCACGCCGGTCCCGGCACCGACGACGCGCTCTCGGGGCCTACCGTGATACGCCGCAATTCGTCGAGGCCCGCGAGCGAGCCACCGCCCGCGCCGATCTCGACCATCTCGATCACCGGAATGCGCAACGGATAGCCACTGCCTTTCAGAAAGCGATACGCACGGGCGACTTCGAAGGTGCGCGATTGCAGCGCGCGGTAATCGTCGACGAGACAGATTTTCGCGGTCGTGCCGCCCATGTCGAACGACACGACGCTCGCTTCGCCGAGTTCCTGAGCGAGATTGCTGGCGAGTACCGCGCCGCCCGCCGGACCGGACTCGACGAGGCGAATCGGGAATTCGCACGCGGTTTGCAGCGTCGTCATCGAGCCGCTCGACGTGATCATCAACAGACCGCAGTTGAAGCCGCGTTCGGCGAGCTGTTTTTCCAGCCGTTGCAAATAGCCCTGCATTTGCGGGCGCACGTAGGCGTTCGCGACGGTTGTCGAGACGCGGTCGTATTCGCGGATTTCGGGACTCACTTCACACGACAGCGAGATCGGAATTCCCGGCAGAAGGCGGGCGAGCGCGGCACCGGCTCGGCGTTCGTGATCATCGTTCGCATAGCTGTGCAGGAAGCAAACCGAGACCGCTTGGATACCGGCATCCTTCATCTGTTGCGCGACGCGTTCGAGCGCGGCTTCATCGAAGGCGACGAGTTCACTGCCGTCGGCCGCAAGCCGCCCTTCGACGCCCCAGCGATGCTCGCGCGGCACCAGCGGCTCCGGACGTACCATATAAAGGTCCGATTGCTCGAACCGATGCTCATACGCGATTTCCAGCGAATCGCGGAAGCCTTCGGTCGTCACGAGCCCGACCTTCGCGCCCTTGCGCTCGATGATCGCGTTGGTCGCGAGCGTCGTGCCGTGCACGATCGCTTCAACGTCGGCGGCTGCGATGCCGGCTCTTGCCAGCGCGGTTTGCACGCCTTCGAGAAAACCCTGCTCGGGGTCGCTCGGTGTGGTCAGCACCTTCGCCGTGTGGCGTGTACCGGACACGTCCAGAACGACGTCAGTGAACGTACCACCTATGTCTACAGCCAGTCGAATCACAACGCTCTCCTTCGGTCAGGCAGTTGCACGACGTGATGCCGTGCTGTTGATCTGCTTTGTTTCGATATCCAGTCGACTGGATCGAATAGTAGGACAATCAATAAAAATTGCCACCCGGGGTAAATACTGAGTCATCGTCCTGATATTCGGAACAGAAATTTGTATAATGAACTGCATCCGGTGCGGTGGAGCCGGCAATCTGTCTCAAGGATTTTTCAATGAAACGTTTCAAGGACAAGGTCGCGCTCGTTACCGGCGCGGCTCAGGGGATCGGTCTCGCGTGCGCGGAACGGCTCGCGCAGGAAGGCGCGCTTGTCGTCGGTGCAGATCTGCAGGACTCGGTATTCGACGCGATGAAGGCGATCGGCGGTATCGGCATCAAGGCCGATATGTCCAGTCAGGACGACATCACTCGCCTGTTCGATAGCGCGCTGAAACAGGTCGGCAAGCTCGACGTGCTGGTCAACAACGCTGCGGTAACGTGCCCGGCCGATTTCCTCGACTACAAACTCGAAGACTTCGAGCGCGTTCTGCGCATCAATCTGACTTCAGCCTTCTCGGCATCACAACGCTTCTCGCGCGAACTCGTCGCTCGTAACGCACCGGGGGCGATCGTCAATATGTCGTCGATCAACGGGCAGGTCGCGCTGCCGAATCAGACCGCGTACGTGACGTCGAAGGGAGGCCTGAACCAGTTGACCAAGGTGATCGCAATTTCGCTAGCGAAGTACGGTATCCGCGCGAACGCGATCGGACCGGGCACGATCCTTACCGAAATGTCGAAGGCACGCGTGCTCGCCACCGAGGAATCGCGCCACCGCATCCTGTCGCGCACGCCGCTCGGCCGTCCGGGCGATGTGTCGGAGATCGCGTCGGTGGCGGCGTTTCTCGCCAGCGACGACGCGTCTTACATGACCGGCCAGATCGTCTATGTCGAAGGCGGCCGCCTCGCGTTGAACTACACCTGCGACGTGCCGGCAGCAGCCTGATCGGCGTCCTTCTTTGTTCTGCCGGCGCGTCGGCGCCGTTCACTCGCTACGGGAATACATGCCATGAAAATGATGCTCAAACAGGCACTCTCGATCGCTGGCACGGCGCTCACGCTCGCCGCATTCGCGCCGCCGTCCACCTATGCCGCCGGACCGAATTCGCCGACGCTTGATCGCATCAAGGCGCGCGGCAACCTGATCTGTCCAGTGCCGACTTCGCCCTATCTCGGCTTCTTCGAAGTCGGCAGCAACGGCAGCTGGCACGGCCTCGACGTCGACATCTGCAAGTCGATCGCGACCGCTATTCTCGGGCCGAATCCGAAAGTGAGCTTCTCGGCGGTGAGCTGGGCGGACCGCTTTCCGGCGCTCCAATCCGGCTCCATCGATCTGATCGCGATGTTCACCAGTTGGACACGCAGCCGCGACGCGAAGCTCGGCTTGCAGTTCAGCAATCCGTACCTGTTCGCTGGCGTGCGGCTGATGGTACCCGCGTCACTTAAGATCAAATCCGCGAAGGAACTCGACGGCGCGACGATCTGTGCGGTAGCGGGATCGACTGGCGACAAGCAGCTCGTGAACTACCTGCGCTCGCTGAACGTGAAGTACAAGATGCTGACTTTCGAGAACTTCACCGACGTCGTGTCCGCGTACAAGAACCACCGTTGCGACGCGCTGTCGGCAGCGGGTCCGGGTCTCGCGGTGCTACGCGCCGGCGAACTGAAGACGCCAGAACAGACGATCCTGCCCGATATCGTGTCGATGGAACCGACCAGCGTCGCGGTGCGGCAAGGCGACGACGCGTTCCTCGATGTGATTAACTGGACCTTCGGCGCGTTGATCGAAGCGCAGCGTCTCGGCATTACGCAGGAGAACGTCGCCGCGAAGCGCGCCGACAGGAACAGTTCGGCCGAAGTAAAGTATCTGCTCGGCGTAACCCCAGGCGTCGGCGAGGGACTCGGCTTGCCGGACGCCTGGGCGTACAACGTGATCAAACAGATGGGCAATTACAGCGAAATCTACGCGCGTAATCTCGGCGACAAGAGCCCGTACAAACTGCCACCTGGACAGAACACGCTATGGTCGCAGGGCGGGCTGCTGTTCTCGCCGACTTTCGACTGAGTGATGAACGAGCCTCATATTGCGGTGAGCAGCCGTATGGGGGATTGACTACAATTTCAACGCCGCCGCCAACGTTGGCGGCACGTTCTTTTCTGAGCCGCCACGGCGATGGAAAGATGCGGAGCCAGCGCGCTGCGTTTTGCCGGCGGCCTCGCCTCACATTACATCGGGATTTATGGACACAACGATTCTCAAGGGACTGACGGTACTGGAGCGGCTCGCCGAAAGCGAACAGCCACGCGGCGTCACCGAACTGAGCCGCCAGATCAATCTGACCAAGAGCAACGTCCAGCGCGTGCTGAGCACGCTGGTCGAACTTGGCTACGCTCAGAAAGATCCGGTCACTGGCCGCTATGGCCCCACGCTGCGGATGTGGGAGTTCGGCTACAAGACCTTGTCGCGCGATCGCGTGCGGCTCGCGGCCGCCTCACAGCTGCGCCGCCTGCACGAGCAATGTGATGAAACCGTGTTCCTGTGCATGGGCGACGGGCTCGACATCATCTACGTCGACAAGATCGAAAGCAACGACGCGAATCGCGTATTCTGCATGATCGGCATGCGCCTGCCCGCATTACGCACGGCGGCGGGCCGGGCTATCCTCGCGTTCCATAGTGAATCGATGTGGGAGCAGGCGATCGCCGAGTCGAAAAGCGTGGACCCACAGTGGATGACCGACGATGCGGCTGCGGAAATGCGTCAACGCCTGACGCAAATTCGTGTCGATGGCTACGCGACGTCGATCGGTGAATTCCGCACCGGTACGAACAGTCTGGCTGCTCCGGTCTGGAATGCAGACGGCAAACCCATCGCCTCGGTCGTGCTCAATGGAACCAGCGATAGACTCGGAGCCGAGCGCGTCGTGTCGCTCGCCTCCGACGTCGTAGGCGCCGCCACACGTATATCGGAAACGCTCGGTTATCGCGGTCACTGACGCCAGCAGAAGCCGCGCCCAACGTCAAGGATTGCAATCGCTTGCTGCCGACGCGCCTGCACCGGTCGTCGAGCCGGCTGCCACGTCGTTTCTTTCGTTTGCCATATTCGCTCCATGTCGATAGATGAACAGGCTCCAGGTTCGTTTCGCCGTTTAACCAACATCGTGTCCCGAACCCCGAAGGACACGGCACAACCTGCCGGGAACGGCCAGACAAAGCAGCCTAGGTACACTTACATGACGTGGCCGCAACAGATTGACACCCGATAAGCGAAGCAGACTCACCCAGAAATCCTCGATGCGTGCAAAGGCATCCAGGACAGAAGACCGCCCCCGCAGCCACGAAACAGAGACCGGCAAAACCCAGCCCTCGTTCGAAGACAATACCAACGAGCGTTGTGCCCATTGCCACGGCCAGATAAGTCAGTGAACTGTCAGCGCCGTTGCCATGCCTTTCGCCGCGCCGGCCTAATCCGGAAAAATGATCATCGGTTCAGATTTTCCATTTCGGCGCGTAGTAATGATCGCCTTCGATCTGTACCGCTGCGGCGACTGATTCGATAGTCCGGAGTTCGTCCGCTTCCAGCAAAATCTCCGTAGCTGCAATGTTTTCGTCAAGACGACTGCTTCGTCGTGCCGGAAATCGGCGTCAGGACCGCCGCCAGACTCCTGACCGAGGTCGCCCACAAAGCGTTCGCTTCGGCCGCCCACTTGGCGGCCTACGCTGGTCTTGCCCCGGTCACCCGGCGCTCAGGCTCATCCATCCAGACGCGGCAACAAGGTGCTCCACCGCGCCTTGTTCCTATCCGCCTTCACGGCATTGCGGGATCCTGTCTCCCGGGCTTAGTACGCGCGCAAGATCCAGCAGGGCAAGCGCTACAACCAAGCGCTCATCGCGCTGACACGGCGACGTTGCGACGTCCTGTTCGCCATGCTGCGCGACGGCACCATTTACCAATCCAGGTCAGCCCCTGACGCTTGACGAAACACATAGGGGGCCCCCACACAGACGTACTTGACATCGGTCTTCCCGTTACCGAACTGACCTCTAAGTTGCTACTCCGTTAGGGGACATTGGTGCGTGGTGAGAGAAACGTCAACTTAAGCCAGTCGCCCTAAATCAAGCCGCGATGCCTGCCAACCGACCGTGGATAATCTCCGTCGCTTCGCTCACGATGCGATCAACGAGTTCCTTCACAATCGGGATATCGTGGATCAACCCGGCGACCAAGCCGCACGACCATGCGCCCGCGTCGAGCGCACCCTCCTTCATGATGCGCGGATAGACGCCAGCGACCTCTTCGACGATATCGTCGAACCGGATACCGGCGCCGAGCTTGCTTTCCTTTTCGAGGATACGATCAACCGCAGCATTGCGCAGCACACGCTCGGTATTGCGCAACGGGCGCATGACCAGACGCGTGTCCAGTTCGGTGGCCTCGACCAGCGCCTGCTTCACGTTCTCGTGCACCGGCGCTTCGCGGGTGGCGATAAATCGCGTCCCCATGTTGATGCCGTCCGCGCCCAGTGACAGTGCCGCAACCAGCGACCGGCCATCAGCCATGCCGCCGGAAGCCACGAACGGAATCTTGAGCTCATCGGCTGCGCGTGGCAGGAGAATGAAGTTCGGAATGTCGTCCTCGCCGGGATGACCACCGCATTCAAATCCATCGACGCTGACCGCGTCGCAGCCAATCGACTCGGCCTTCAACGCGTGACGAACCGACGTGCACTTGTGGATCACCTTGACATGCGCCTCCTTGAGCGCGGCCAGATAGGGCTGCGGGTTGTTGCCGGCAGTTTCGACGATCTTGACCCCGCCTTCGACGATGGCCCGGATATAGCCGGGATAGTCGGGCGAAGTGACCGTCGGCAGGAACGTGAGGTTCACACCGAACGGCTTGTCGGTCATCTCGCGACAACGCCGGATTTCGGCAGCGAGATCGGTCGGCGTTCGCTGTGTCAGGCCGGTAATGATGCCGAGGCCACCTGCGTTGGAGACGGCTGCCGCCAGTTCCGCATACCCGACATGGTGCATGCCGCCCTGGATGATCGGATATTCGATACCGAAGAGTTCTGTAATCCTGGTTTTCATGATGTTTGCGGATTAAGTTAGTACGAAAGCACGTTGGCATGCGGAGAACACCTCGCGACCACGCCGTGCGTCACTGGACGTTTAAATGTCGCTGGTGCGGTTCTGCCGCCCCATTGAAAATTTGGCTCGCCACATTGCGCTGGCGCTATGTGAACAAGGTCAGTTTCTCCGTTGGTCGAATTGCGGTAAATTGGCGAAACCGACATATTCAATGCGATATACGACACAGCATGCCGCGCGCCGCCATCCTTTCATATGATGATTGCTACGCTTCCAGCTTGGGCGGGTTCGCCGATATCCTTCAGGTTGCGAACTCACACTTGCGGCGACAAGGGGGCGACGGAAATGCGCAGTTCAATTGGAGGTTTGTTTCCGCGACAGGGAAGCCCATTTCGGCAAGCAACGGTCTGCAACTAAACACGGAGCCGATTCGACCGCGAGAGAAGTTCGATCTAGTTTTTGTTCCCAGTGCGTACTACGCGAGCGGCAAGGCTTTTGACCAGTTGTTGGCACGACAGTCTGCAGCATGCGACTGGCTGGTTTCGCAATGGCATGCAGGGGCCTACCTTGCGGCAAACTGCACCGGCACCTTCGTCCTCGCTCAAACGGGCCTGTTGGACAACAGACCTGCGACGACCACATGGTGGCTGGCAGACCAGTTTCGCAGTCGCTTTCCCCGCATTGACCTGCAGTTGGAACCCGTTGTTACTGAAGCAGACCGCTTGATTTGCGCCGGAGCGTCAGCGTCCTACCTGCTGCAGACAATTCATATTGTCGAGCGTTTTTCCGGAGCGGTCATCGCTGCGCAGTGCGCCAAAACGATGCTCATCGATGTCAGTCAGACGAAACAATTACCGTATCTCCCGTTGCTGGCAGACAAAGCTCACGCCGATTCGCTGGTGCACCGTGCACAGCATTGGCTGCAGAAGCACATGGCGAAGGACGTGAAAATATCAGAGATGGCGCATGATCTTGGCGTGAGCGAGCGCACGATAATCCGCCGATTTC
Source organism: Burkholderia sp. IDO3 (assembly GCF_003366075.1). Classification (NCBI taxonomy): domain Bacteria; kingdom Pseudomonadati; phylum Pseudomonadota; class Betaproteobacteria; order Burkholderiales; family Burkholderiaceae; genus Burkholderia; species Burkholderia sp. IDO3. The sequence continues at coordinate 1,409,115 of NZ_CP028963.1, read as the reverse complement.
AGTCGGCACTAAGTCAGCCGCCGTTGAGGTATTTGCAGAGCCTACGCATCGAGACTGCGCGCGGGTTGCTGGAGGCTGGAGATCTCAGCCTCGATAGGATTACGGTCCAGGTGGGATACAACGATACGAGCTCATTCTGTCGACTGTTCAAAAATATGGTCGGCCTCAGCCCTGGCGCGTACCGTGATCGTTTTCGCCCCACGTCCGAATCGCAACAATGATTTCGTCTCGTGGCGAAACAAATGGCCGCCCTTGCTCGCCGTCGACAACGCCCCCCGCCGCTTCACACTACCAGCCGACAAGAAGCAGGCCGGTCCACAGCGTCGAGCGCCCCCCGCGAATTTCGTCCGCACAGCGCGGCATGGCAGCGCGATGACAACGTCATGCCGGAATTTTCCACTTCCAAATGGGTCAGTTTTGTGGGCTAGGGTCACAATCGACCGTAACCCCGGCGTAACCCCGGAACGTCTTGAAGTACTCGGAATGGCCCGCCCTACACGATTCGAACGTGTGACCTACGGCTTAGAAGGCCGTTGCTCTATCCAACTGAGCTAAGGGCGGTCGAGGAAAAAAGACACGGCACACAATCCGGACCGCATTTGCCGCACAAGGCTTCTTCGAACACCACCACAACCACTACCGGTGCGAAGCCCCGAAACGAAACGGGCCCGGCATGACGCCGAGCCCGAAATTATACCCGATCAGCGCGCCATATCACGCGCGAGCGGCGCTGCACCGTCAAACCGGCTGCGCATGCAGCATGAACCACCCGAGACAGAACACCCCGGCGATCACGCAATACACGCCGAACGACGCCAGTCGCCCGCGCCCTTCGAAATAGCGCATCAGGAACCGCACGCTCAGATAAGCGGCGATCGCCGTCAGCACGCCGCCGAGCAGCGCGTCCGCGAGCTGGCCCTGCGCATGGAACAGCTTCGGCAGTTCGAGCACGCCCGCCGCGAAAATGATCGGCGTGCCGAGCAGGAACGAAAACTCCGCGGCCTTCTCGGCCGTCAGCCCCGCCGCATTGCCGGCGATCATCGTCAGCCCGCTGCGCGAGAACCCCGGAATCAGCGCGCCAACCTGCGCGAGACCCACGAAGAACGCCTGCTTGAACGTCATCTTCTCGGGCGGCTGATGCGCACGGCTGCGCTGGATGCGGTCGCCGATCCACAGCAGCACGCCGTTCACGATCAGCGCGATCGCGACGATGCGCAGGTCGTGGAACACGCGCTCGATGCGCTTCTCGAGCAGCAGACCGACGATCCCGGTCGGAATCGTGCCGATGATCAGCGCCCACATCAGGTGCCCGTCGTCATTCTTGCGACCGCCGAGCTGCGCGAAGAAACCGCTGATCAGCGCGATCCAGCGCGCACGGAAATACCACAGCAGCGCGAGCGCGGTGCCCAGGTGCAGCGCAACAAGGAACGGCAGCAACTGCGGCGCGTGCTTGTCGATGTGCATGCCGAACAGCGCCGGCACGAGCAGCGTGTGACCGAGGCTGCTGACGGGGAACAGTTCGGTGACGCCCTGCAGGACGCTCAGGAATACCAGAAACCAGAGACTCACGCGTCGATCCTCTTAGTAGTGATCAATCGGGAAGAAAAGCGGACGACGCGGTGCGCGTCCGAAAAAATGCGCCCCGATTATGCCGAGCCGGGATTACCGCGCCAAGGCATTTGGCCGGATATTGCGGCAATGCACACAAACACTTGCAATTTGTAAGTGCGCAGAAAGCAAAAAGCCCGCCATTTGCATGGCGGGCCTTGCGAAACCGGAACAACTTGCCGTCAGCGGCCTAGCTGGTAGAAAAATAGTACCGTGCTGCCGGTGAACATGCCGAACAGTGCGATTCCCATTGCCATTGCCAGATCCATGGCCCCTCCAGAAGTGTCATGACCCGGCAACATCACCGGTTTACAGGCATTATCCAGACCGTTGGCAATCTGAAAAACTCGCGATTTCCCGAGAAGGGTTTTCCCCGACCGCCTCGCGACCGATAATGAAGCGCGCCGTTGCGCACCCCGCTCACCCGTTCATACCGATTCGCCATGCCGATCTTCCAGCAGCACGACATTCATGAACTTCACGCCGGCCCGTCGCTCGTTCGGGTCGCCCCGCAATTCGGCGGCCGCCTGCTGTCGTGGCACGTCGACGACGAACCGGTCATCTTCTGGCCGGAAACCGCCGACTGGAGCAACCTCGCGCGCGTGCGCGGCGGCAACCCGCTGCTGTTCCCGTTCCTCGGCCGCCACCGCGTCGACGGCGAACTCGGCCGCTGGCGCGATGCAGCCGGCGTGATCCGCGACCTGCCGATGCACGGCTTCGCGCGCGACCTGCCGTTCGCGGCACACCCATCAGCCGACGGCACCGCGCTGTCGATGACGCTTGATGCGGACGAAGCGCTGCACGCAAGCTATCCGTTCGATTTTCGCTTCGAAGCGACCTACCGGCTCGCCGACGCCCATACGCTCGACGTCGCGCTCACGACGACCAACCGCGGCGACACGCCGCTGCCGTACTACGCGGGCCACCACTTCTATTTCGCGCTGCCGCACGGCGAACGCGACGAAACCACGCTCGAGTTGCCGCCGACGCACCGCCGCTTGCAGCAAGCAGACGGCTCGATCAGCCCCCCCGAGCCCGGCGCTGCCTCGTACAGCCTCGGCGATCCGGACATCCTCGATCGCTTCCATTGCCTCGACGGCGCGTCGTCCACGCCGGTACGCATCGTGATGCCGGGCCGCCGCCGCACGATCGAAATCGCGCTCGACGTGCCGGGCTCGATCCCGTGGTACGCGGTCACGAGCTGGACGGAAAAGCCGGAATCGGACTTCTACTGCGTCGAGCCGTGGCTCGGCCTGCCGGACGCGATCCACAACGGCCTCGGGCTGCGCATGCTGGCACCGGGCACGTCCGAAACGGCCGCCTTGCGCATTCGCGTGCTGCCGCTCGCCGACTGACATCGCGCGCACCTGACCGGTGCGCGACGGCGCCGCCCGCGGCCCGAAACTGCGGTGCGCGGGTCGAACCCGTTAAAATCGGACGTTTTGTGTTGCCTGCCGCGTCGCGCGCGGCAGGGTTTTTGCGAGGTTCAATGTTCGGAACAACAACGAAGCGGCTCTTCGCGGCCGCCTGCGCCGCACTGCTCGTCGCGTGCGGCTCCGCCCCCGTCGGCCCGGGGTTCTACCGCGTCGAACGCGGCGACACGCTGTACAAGATCGCGCGCGCGAACCGCACGTCGACGCAGAACATCGTGCGCTGGAACCAGATCACGAACCCGGACGCGATCGAGGTCGGCCAGGTGCTGCGCGTCGCGCCCCCGCCCGGCACGACGACCGCGTCGACCACCGGCACGGGCAGCGCGGGCCGCAACCGCCCTGCACCTTCCGCGCCGGTCGAATCGGCGGTCAAGCCAGCCACGAGCATCGCGCTGATCTGGCCGGCCGCCGGCAACGTGGTGCGCAGCTTCGACGGCTCGAACTCCAAGGGCATCGATATCGCGAATTCGGCGGGCACGCCGGTAATGGCCGCGGCACCCGGCGTAGTCGTCTACGCGGGCAACGGCTTGCGCGGCTACGGCAACCTGGTCATCCTCAAGCACAACTCGGACTACCTGACGGCGTACGCGCACAACCGCGCGCTGCTCGTGAAGGAAGGCCAGTCGGTCACGCAGGGGCAGACGATCGCCGAGATGGGCAACAGCGACAGCGAACGCGTCGCGCTGCACTTCGAACTGCGTTACGGCGGCCGTTCGATCGATCCGGCACGCTACCTGCCGTCGCGCTGAACGCGCGACAGACGGCATGCGGTGCCGGCTCGCATCGCGCGTCGTCGCAACAGGTCGGAAAGGTCGTGTCAGCGCCGGCGCAGACGTCCGGTCAAACGACCGGACAGCGGATCGACGCGACTGGCGAACACCACCAGCGCACCGATTCCGAACAGGCTGAACCCCGCAGCTATCAGAAGCAAATCCATGGTCACATTACTGTTTTGTCGTGATCTTATGCGTCATCGCGGAATCGTGCACTGAACCGACCTCGTCGCACGAGCCCGAGCATTCCCTATCTATCAGACGCCATTGTGGTTTCGATCGCGTGAAATGCCGATGTAACTCATCGACGCAATTCGACGATCGATGCCGAGGAGACATGTGATGCTGCCCGCCGCCGACCGCTACGAAGACCTGCTCTCCCGCTTCGCCTGGGACGTTCCGGCCCGCTACAACATCGGCGTGGACGTCTGCGACAAGTGGGCCGACGGCAGCGGACGGCTCGCGCTGATCCACGAAACGGCGCAAGGCGACGTGTCGCGCATCACGTTCGACGACCTGAGGAATGCTTCTAACCGGCTCGCGAACAGCTTCGCGCGGGCCGGCCTGCGACGCAGCGACCGGATCGGCATCTTCCTCGCGCAGGGCCCCGAGACGGCCATCGCCCATCTCGCCGCGTACAAGCTCGGCGCGATCGCGGTGCCGCTGTTCACGCTGTTCGGCGTCGACGCACTCGAATACCGGCTGGCGAACAGCGAAGCCGCCGCGCTCGTCACCGACGCGGCCGGCTACGCGAAGATCGCGCCGCTGCGCGCACAACTGCCGGCACTGCACACGTGCTACTGCATCGGCGACGATGCGCCCGACACGCCGGGCGTGCTGCGCTACGACGCAGCACTCGCCGCCGAATCGCCCGATTTCGTGCCGGCGGACACCGCCGCGGACGATCCGGCGGTGATCATCTACACGTCCGGAACGACCGGCAAGCCGAAAGGCGCACTGCACGCGCATCGCGTGCTGCTGGGTCACCTGCCTGGCGTCGAGATGTCGCAGCAATGCTTCCCGCGCGACGCGCGCCTGTTCTGGACGCCCGCCGACTGGGCATGGATCGGCGGCCTGCTCGACGTGTTGCTGCCGTCGTGGCACCACGGCGTGCCCGTGCTCGCGCGCCGCTTCGAGAAATTCGACGGCGAGGCCGCGTTCGCGCTGATGGCGCGGCATGGCGTGACCCATGCTTTCCTGCCGCCCACCGCGCTGAAGCTGATGCGCGCGGTGCCGGCGCCGCGCGAGCGCTACGCGCTGTCGCTGAAATCCGTCGCGAGCGGCGGGGAATCGCTCGGCACCGAGCTGACGGCGTGGGGACGCGAGGCGCTGGGCGTCACGATCAACGAGTTCTACGGGCAGACCGAATGCAACATGGTGCTGTCGTCGTGCGCGGCGCTGTTCGACGCGCAGCCCGGCGCGATCGGCAAGGCCGTGCCCGGCCACACGGTCGCGATCGTCGACGAACACGGCACACCGCTGCCGCCAGGCGTCGAGGGGCGCATCGCGGTGCGCCGCCCCGATCCGGTGATGTTCCTCGAGTACTGGCGCAATCCGGACGCGACGCGCGACAAGTTCGCGGGCGACTACCTGCTCACGGGCGACACCGGCACGATCGACGCCGACGGGTTCATACGCTTCGTCGGCCGCGACGACGACGTGATCACGAGCGCCGGTTACCGGATCGGCCCGGGGCCGATCGAGGACTGCCTGCTCACGCATCCCGCGGTGCGAATGGCGGCCGTGGTCGGCGTGCCCGATGCGACGCGCACCGAGATCGTCAAGGCGTTCGTCGTGCTGAACCCCGGCCATGCCGGCGACGATGCGCTGGTCCAGGCGCTGCAGGCACACGTGCGCACGCGCCTGGCCGCGCACGAGTACCCGCGCGCCATCGCGTTCGTCGACGGCCTGCCGATGACCGCGACCGGCAAGATCGTGCGCCGCGCGCTGCGCGATGCGTGAGCAGCCCGTGGCCGGGCGGGCATCCGGCCGCCCGGCCGGATGGTTTATAGTGGCGCCACGCAGTCTTTCCAACGAACAACCGATGTCCTCCCACCAACACGATTCCGCCGCGGGTGCGTCGCACAGCCCGCTCTACGCCAAACTCCTCGGCGAAACCGCCAAGATCGACTGGTGCGATCTCGAACGCTTCTTCGCGCAGGGCAAGCTGCTGTCGGTCGCGCGCGACCTCGATCTCGTCAGCGTCGCGGAAGCGATTGCCGGCGACGATTCGGAACAGGTCACGCGCTGGCTGTCCGCCGGCCTCGTCGCACGCATGCCGGCGGAAACCGCCGCCGACTACGCGGCGCGCAATCCGGAACTGTGGGCGGTCGTCGTGTCGCCATGGGTATGCGTGCAGGAACGCGCCTGACGCGTCCGCCATGTCCGAATCCGCATTACCGCACGGGGCCGGCGCCGGGCCGGCTGCCGGATCCGTTGCCGTCTCGCACCGTCGCGTCCTCGCGCTCGCCTTCCCGATCGTCCTTGCGAACCTGACCCAGCCGATTCTCGGCGCGGTCGACACGGCAGTAGCCGGCCATCTCGACGGCGCGCAGTATCTCGGCGGCGTCGCGCTCGGCGGGCTGTTCTTCAACTTCGTGTTCTGGGGTTTCGGCTTCCTGCGCATGGGCACGACGGGCCTCGTCGCGCAGGCGCACGGCGCCGGCGACGCCGTCGGCATCCGCCTGAACGTGCTGCGCGCGCTGGTCGTCGCGTTCGCGCTCGGCGCGGCCGTGCTCGCGCTGCAAGTGCCGCTGCTGTCGTTCGCGCTGACCGCGCTGGGCGGCAGCGACGCGGTTCGCGCAACGGCCCTCGCATACGGTCACGCCCGCATCTGGAGCGCCCCGTTCGCGCTCGCGAACTACGTCGTGCTCGGCTATCTGCTGGGCGCGCAGCGCGTGCGGCTCGCGCTCGTCGCACAGGTCTTCATCAACGCGGTGAACATCGGCGCGGTGCTGCTGTACGTGTACGGCTTCGGCTGGGGTATCAGCGGAATCGGCGCGGCGACCGCCACCGCGGACGCGTGCGGCTTCGCGCTCGGCGCCTGGATGCTGTGGCGGCTGCGGCCGCGCGGGCTGGCGCCGCTCGCCGCGCGTGAACTGGTCGATCGCGCGGCACTCGAGCGACTGATCGTGCTCAATCGCGACATCTTCCTGCGCACGCTGTGCCTGCTCGGCGCGTTCGGCTGGTTTGCCCACCTCGGCGCGAAACAGGGCGACGCGACGCTCGCGGCCAACGCGCTGCTGCTGAATTTCCAGACCTTCATGGCGTACGGGCTCGACGGCTTCGCGCACGCGGCCGAAGCGCTCGTCGGCGCGGCCGCGGGTGCGCGTGATCGCGCCGCATTCCGGCAGGCCGTGCGCGTCACGCTGCTGTGGTCCGTGCTCGGCGCGCTGCTGTTCGCGCTGGTCTATTGGGCGGCCGGCGGCTGGATCATCGCGCAGCTGACCGATCAGGCCGGGATCCGCGCGGTCGCGCTGCAATATCTGCCGTGGGCAGCGATCTCGCCGATCGTGTCCGTGTGGGGATTCCTGCTCGACGGCGTGTTCATCGGCGCGACGCAGACGCAATCGCTGATGCGCGCGATGGTCGCGTCGTTCACGATCTTCATTGCCGCCACGCTGGCCGCCGTCGGCCCGTTCGGCAATCACGGGCTGTGGTTCGCATTGCTGCTCTTCATGGTCGCGCGCGGCGCGACGCTCGCACGCTACCTGCCCGAGCTGATACGCCGGATCGGCGCCGACGCGCCTGTTGCCCGCGCGTGACGGTCGCGCGGGCCGGCCGTTATTTCGCGGGGGCCGCCGAACCCGGCTCGCCGAGCATCGACGGCGGCGTCATGTCGGTCGGCACACCGTGATAGTCGGCCGGGTCTTGCGGCGGATGACCGCGACGGGCATCACGGGGATCGCTGCCGCAGCCGGCAAGAATGGACGCGGCCAGCACGGCCAGCATGAAACGGGTCATCGAAAGCGCTCCGGAAAACGGCGCGCCCATCGCGCGCCAGAACCGGGCCGAGTCTAGCGGAATTCCGGGTTAGAGGTCGTCCCGCACATGTTCTACTATGTACGCATGGCGCTGTGCCGTTGAAAGGAGGCTGCCATGACGTCTGAAGAAATCGCTGGCCTGATCGGCCTGTTCATCGGTCTGATGGTGCTTGTCGCCCTGTCCTACTTCGAGTCGCGCGAATACAAGCGCAGCCATAGCGGCGAAGGGATGATCCATCACTGGATGGCGGAACACCACCTGCTCGACTGGCGGCGCAAGCACTAGCAAGCCGCGCCGTCATACGGGCCGCCGCATGCGCGGCCCTGACTGCCAACGCACCCGCCCGGGTGCGCTGGCACGCGGCGTACCGTCCGAATTAACGGGGTTCGATACCGTAGCGTCGTCCGAATGGACGAACGCCGTCGCTTGGCGGATTGCCGGGCGACGGCGTACGCTTGCGCGCGCCCATGACGGGCGCGCCGCGATCCGGAGCATGCTCAGCCCAGGAAGTGCCGGGCGTAGCGTGCGTTGATGTCCGACAAGCGGAACAGCGTGAGGAAATCCGCGCAATTGAAGTCGGGATCCCAGGCCGGTGCGCCGCAAATCTTCGCACCGAGGCGCAGATAACCCTTGATCAGCGGCGGCGGCGCGACGACCGTGCCCGTCTGCAGTTCGTCGACCGGCAGCGCCGTATGCGGGAACGCGCGGTATTCCGGCGCCGTCAGCGAACCGGCCGACAACGATTGATACAGGTTCGCCGCGTAGTGGCCGCCGTCGGCCATCGACACGCTCGCGCAGCCGAGCATCGTCTCGTAGCCGTTCTGCATCATGTACGCGCCGAGGCCGCCCCACAGCGCCATGATCACGGCGCCGCTGCGGTAGTCGCTGTGCACGCACGAGCGGCCGACCTCGACCATCTTGCCGCGCAGGTGCGTGAGGCGCGACAGATCGAATTCGCCTTCCGCGTACAGACGGCCGACACGCGCGGCCTGGTGCGGCGGCAGCACGCGGTACGTGCCAACGACCTTCAGCGTATCGAGATCGCGCACCAGCAGGTGGTCGCAATAGGCGTCGAACGGATCCACGTCGAGACCGGACGGGCCGCTGACCTGCGCGCCCATCTCTTCGGCGAACACGCTGTAGCGCAGCCGCTGGGCCTCGCGCAGTTCATCTTCGGTACGCGCCCAGGCGGCGCGCAGACGGTATTCGGATGTGACGGTTTCAGCAGCGCGCGGCAAGTGACGCCGCGTCGTGTCGAGGGGAAGCGAGGCAAAAGGGAGCGTAGGCGTCGGCAGTTCTCGCATTAGGCTTTCCTGGTCGTAAGGAAGAGGACGACATGCCAGCAATGTAGTAATCGGCCGTTACCGTTCTGTGGCACGACCGTGTCCTTTCAATGACGTGTCGCCAAACTGACTTTAGCAGAAAGCTTGCAAAACCGTATGACGATTGCCTTCAGGCCTGTTACACGAGCTCCGGGGTCAACACCGCGCGCAGCACCGCCTGACGGTTGCCGTCGCGCGTGCGGCTCGCAAGCCACACGATGCCGCCCTTTTTGACGCTCCAGCTGTCGTCACTGCCCGCGATCAGCTGCGCGGCGACGCTGCCGAGCGTCGGCTGATGGCCGACGATCACGACCGTCGGCGCAATGCCGTCCGGCCAGCCGGCCGCCGTGAGCACGTCGTCGACGCTGCCGCCCGGCGCGAGCGAATCGATCGTGCGGTACTGGTCGGTCAGCGCCTCGACCGTCTGCACCGTGCGCGCCGCCGGGCTCGCGAGAATCATGCTGCTCGATTCGAGCCGGCCGCGCAGCCATTTGGCCATGGCCAGTGCGTCCTTGCGCCCGCGGGCGGTCAACTGGCGCGCGAGGTCGCTTGCCGCGTAGTCTTCGGCTTCGGCGTGACGCCACAGGATCAGGTTCATCATGATTGCTCTCCATGCGTTGGCGACGATCCGGCCACACGCGCGTGCCCGGCGATCGCCATGCAAATTGTCGCCAATCGTGGCCGGTTTGGGGTCACGCATATCTCATACGCATAACGTGATTGACTCCGTCACCGATTAGACGATATGATCTTTGGCTCGTCGGAGCGTAGCGCAGCCTGGTAGCGCATCTGATTTGGGATCAGAGGGTCGTAGGTTCGAATCCTATCGCTCCGACCAAAGGAATCAAGGGGTTACAAGCCATTGGCTTGTAACCCCTTTTCCAATTTGGGGTTCATGCAACCACCATGTAACCCGATTCGCGCCGTATGTATCAATGCGCATCCATGTCGAGCGCTTATCCTCCCTCGCCACACGGTTCGTGCAGCAGTCGTTCAGCATACTTTCCAAAAGGACTGAAGTTGCTGCCGGGGTTGTCGCCGAGACCCGGAGACATAAAACGATAGGCCGCCTTCGCGAACACTACCGACACCAGGCTCCTGACCGTCTTCCCGAATGGGACATGACAAAATCAAACGCTGGATCAGAGCGGGCAACGATCGAGTCCGAACGAATGAACGACGCTATGGGGAGACCTCTCCGTGCGGCCTTATATCGCGACGAGGCTATCGCAGGGACGAGCCAAGGATCGGTCGCCCACGTTACGCTCTTCACGCCCCGATGATCGGGGCGACGGCCAGCTAGCCCGGGCATGATTCCCGCCCCCGGTCGCAGCCCCGTTCCGATTCAACGTCACCCCGAAAAACTCACCCCGCCGACAACGCATCGATCCCCCGCGCCCGCTCGATCAACTCCGGCACCGGAATCGCCCGCCGCTGCAGAATCGGCACCTGATATTTCGCCGCCGTGACTTCAGCCAGGATCGAGATCGCCATTTCGGCCGGCGTACGCGAGCCAATAAACAATCCCGTCGGCCCTTGCAGGCGTTCGACCTGCTCGCGACTCAGGTCGAACTCGAGCAGCCGCTCCTTGCGCTTGCGCGTATTGAGCCGGCTGCCGAGCGCGCCGATATAGAACGCCGGCGACTTCAGCGCCTCCATCAGCGCCATGTCGTCGAGCTTCGGATCGTGCGACAGGCCCACGATCGCCGTATGCGTATCGATCCGCAACGCAACGATCATGTCGTCGGGCATGCCGGTCAACAGCGTCGCGTCCGGCACGCCGAACGTCGCGCGGAATTCCTCGCGCGGATCGACGACGATCACCTCGTAATCGGCGCCGACCGCGATCTGCGCGACGTATTGCGACAACTGCCCCGCGCCGATGATCACGAGCCGCCAGCGCGGGCCGTGGATCGCACGCATCGTGTCGCCGTCGAACGCAAGCGCGTCGGCACGCTGTGCGTTGGCCAGCACCGAGCGCCCGGTGCCCATGTCGAGCACGCGCGCGGTGAGCCGGCGCGCCGCGATCCGCTCGAGCAGTTCGCGCAGCACGGCCAGCTCCGGCCAAGGCTCGATCACGAGCCGCAGCGTGCCGCCGCACGGCAATCCGAAGCGCGCGGCTTCCTCGCGCGACACGCCGTACAGCACGCTCTGCGGCAACGGCGCCGCCAGGATGTCCGTGCGCACGCGCTCGATCAGATCGTCCTCGACACAGCCGCCGGACACCGAGCCGACCAGCACGCCGTCGTCGCGAATCGCGACCCACGCGCCGAGCGGACGCGGCGCGGCGCCCCAGGTCTGCACGACGGTCGCGAGCGCGACGCGGCGCCCCTCGGCCAACCACGCGATCGCCGATTTAAGGACGGACTGGTCGGTGCTGTCCATCGCGATACTCCGAAACGACGGCGGCGACGCTGCGCCGCAACGCCCTGCCGCCTCGCCGCATGCACGCCCATCCCGCCATGCCCCACGTCATCCCCGCGAACATGCCGCCGGTCATCGCGACCGGCGACCCGGACGCCGCATGCGCCGCCACCGCAAGCAGGCTCGCGAGATGGCCGGCCGCGAGCGCACCGGCGCTCATGCCAGTCAGCATCGCAACGCAGCAGCCGGTACCGCGCAGCCATGCCGCAACGGCCGGACGCACCGCTCCGGACACGCCGTCGTCGCTGCGCAAGCGCATCGTCGCGATGCCGCCGGCCAGCATGCCGACATGCATCGCCGGCAAGCCATTCACGTGAGACCACAGCGCAGCGCCGACGTCGCGCGTCGCGCCGCACAGCGACACGGCCAGCGGCAGCCCCATGCCGTGCGCATCCCACGCGAATCCCGCCAGCATGCCGAGCGTGCCGGCCGCCAGCGCGCGCGACGCCGCCGCACCGGACGTCGCTGCGTCGACGTATGCGAGAAAACGCCAGCCGGCCAGCGTCGCGACCGCCGCAAGCGCGATCCATCCCGCATCGGCCGCGTGCGCCGCCACCGCGAGTTGCGCGAGCGCCGGCCCGGCCACGACGATCGCCGCTTGCCACCCGCCGCGCGCACGCTGCCCGCCCGTCATCGCCGCGCTCCCGCCACGGGATCGGCCTCCACCTCGGCATTCGCATCGGCCTCCACGCGCGCAACGATCCGCGCATAGTCCTCCGGCGTATCCATGTCCTGCACGAACCGGTCGTGCGCGGCGCGATACACGAATACCTCGTCCGGATGCTCGGCGATCAGCTTCCGGCAGCCCGGATTGATGTGTCCGCTGCTCACCTCGGTCGCATAGCTCGCCGCGAACAGCACCGGATTGCCGCGCTGCCCGTCGCATTCGGGCACGAGAATCGAGCCGTGCGGCATCGTGCGATACGCATCGACCAGCTCGCGATAGTCGCCGGGATCGAGCAGCACCTGATCGGCCAGGCAGATCATCACGACGCTGCACGGCGCACTCAGCGACGCGACGCCGATCGCGACGGACGTCATCTGCCCTTCCGCGTAGCGCGGATTGGGCTGAAAGCGAACCGGCAGCCCGTCGAGCGCCGCGATCACCGCGCGCCCGTTGAAGCCCGTGACGACGACGAGTTCCTGCGGGCCGGCCGCCAGCAGCGCGCACGCGGTGCGGCGCACCGCCGGCTCGCCGCCGACCGGCAGCAGCAGCTTGTGCGCGCCCTGCATCCGCGACGACGTGCCGGCCGCCAGCAGCACCGCCGAAAACGCCGGCAGCCCCGGATCCTGAACAGCGTTCATACGACCTCCCTTTGCGTCGCGCCGCGCGCAATCGCGAGATACCGCTCCGGCTCGCGATCGAACGCCTGCCGACAGCCGTCGCAGCAGAACGGGATGCGCACGCCGTCGCGCTCGACCACGGATAGCGCGGACGCGAAATCGATCTCCATCCCGCAGACAGGATTGACGCCGCGCGTACCCTGCGCGCGCGGCGCGACCGACGCCATCGATTCGCACAGCGGCATCGCCGGCACCGCTTCGGCGATCGCCAAGCCACCCAGGCTGGCCTGCGCGCCCTCGCCCGACGCCTTCGCCTCTTCCAGCGCATGCCGCAAATCGATCAGCCCCGCGACCGCGCCGAGCGCGATCTCCTGCGGCGTGCGCGCATGAATGCGCGGGCCGGCCGGCGCATGCAGCACGGCGAGCCGTTCCTCGGCGATGCCGCGCGCACGCATCGCCGCGCTCAACTGCCCGGCCTTGCGCGCGCTCGCGATCAGCAACACGCCGGCGGCCGACGTGCGCAGCGCGGCTTCGAGCGCCTCCTCGTCGCCGTCGCCCTGCGTCGCGACGAGGATCAGGTGCGGATCGAGTTCGTTCAGCGCGGCCACATCGAACCCGTGCAGCACGCGCGGCGCGTCGAGCGCGGCGTAGACATCCGGCGTGCGCGCGGCCGGATACGCGCGCAATCCCATCCGCCGGGCGAGTACGAACGCCTCGAGCGCAGCCGGTGTCGCGCCGAGGATCAGCACGACGGGCGCCGGCACCGTCGGCTGGATGAACAGTTCGAGCGTGCCGTTGCTCGCGCACGGCATCGCATGCAACTCGACGCCCGGCTCGGGCTCGACCTCCGTGTTGCTGATGCGCAGGAGCTTCGGCTGCCCGACGCGCATCGCGTCGAGCGCGGCCTGGATCACGATCCCGCGCGCGCAGCCGCCGCCGATCCAGCCGTGCAGCGTGCCGTCGCCTTCGACGAGCGCCTGCGCGCCGACCCACGTCGACGTGGGCGGCAGCGCGCGAACCACGGTCGCCACCGCGAACAGGCGGCCTGCGTCGGCGAGCCGTCGCTCGAGCTGCAGCAGCGCGTCGGCATCGAGCGTGGCGGGTTCGGCGGCATTCATGGCAGTCCTCACGCTTACTGAAGAAACGACAGGATGCGCGGCAGCACGCGCTCGAGGCCGTCGAGATCGGCCGCGCCGGCCAGCAGGTCGACGAACGGCAGCGCCGCCGTCATTCCCGCACTGCTCGGCGTGAAGCCCGGACGGTCGGCGAGCGGATTGAGCCACACGACGCAGCGGCAACGCCGCCGCAGGCCGGCCAGCGCACGCTGCAGATGTGCCGGTTCGCCCGCGTCGTAGCCGTCGCTGACGATCACGACCGCGGTGCGCGAATGCAGCAGCGCGGCCGCGTACTGCCGGTTGAACGCGTCGAGGCTGTCACCGATGCGCGTGCCGCCGGCCCAGCCGAGCGACAGCATCTGCAGACGCTCCTGCGAACGCCACGGATCGGCATCGCGCAACGCCTGTGCGATGCCGACCAGCTGCGTATGGAAAATGAAGCAATGCACGTCGGACAGCCGCGCGCTGATCACGCGCGCGACGCGCAGGAAAAAGAAGCTGTAGAGGCTCATCGACCGGCTCACGTCGAGCAGCATCACGATGCGCGGCTTCACGCGCTGCCGGCGGCGCCACGCGAGCTCGAACGGCACGCCGCCGTGCGGCACGCTGCGGCGGATCGTGCGCGCCATGTCGAGCAACCGCCCGGCGGCCGCGCGGCGCTCGCGACGGATCTGAATGCCGCGCAGCCGCATCACGAAGCGGCGGATCGCCCGGTCGATCGCGAACAGCGCATCGGCGTCGTGCAGGTGCCGGAAATCCGCGTGCCGCAGCGACGCGTCGCGGCTCGTGCCGTGCTCGGCCGCGCCACCGTCGTCGTGCGTGTCGTCGGCGCCGCTCCCCGCCAGCCCGAGCGGCATGCCGTCGCCGGCGTCGCGCGCCGTCCCGTCGCGCTCCAGCGCGATCGGGCCCGCGCCGCCCGCACGCGTCTCGACGAGCGCATCGCGGTTCGGCGCGAGGAAATACGCGTCGAACAGCGCATCGAAACGCCGCCACTCGTCGGCGCGCGAGCACAGCAGCGCGCGCAGGCTCCAGCCCAGCAACGGCCGGTCGAGCTGGCCGACGCAGTGCGCGACTTCCAGCGCGTTCGCCATGTCGGCGCCCGTCACGTGAAAGCCGTTCTCGCGCAGCCAGCCGGCAAAGCCGACGTAGCGCGCCGCCAGCGCGTCGGCCAGGTCCGGCGTCGCGGCATTGGAGGAGGCAGCGTCGGTCAGCATGATGCGGCGAGCCGTTCGATCACGGGCCGCGTCAGGCCCGCGCGATCCTCGCGCGTCTTCACGAGCGCGGCGAGCGAATCCATGATGCGTTCGATGCCGTCGGCGTCGAACGCGCTCACGCCGAGCCGCAATAGCGCAGCCGCCCAGTCGAGCGTCTCCGCGATACCGGGCTTCTTGCGCAGGTCCATCTGCCGCACGGCCTGCACGAACTCGACGATCTGCTGCGCGAGCCGCGCCGGCGTCTGCGGCGCCTGCGCGCGCACGATCGCGAGTTCCTTCTCGAAGTCGGGATAATCGACGTAGTGATACAGGCAGCGCCGCCGCAACGCGTCGGAAATCTCGCGCGTGCCGTTCGACGTCAGGATCACGACCGGCCGCTCGATCGCGTGAATGACGCCGAGTTCGGGAATCGAAATCTGGAAGTCGGACAGCAGCTCCAGCAGGTAGGCCTCGAACGCCTCGTCGGTGCGGTCGATCTCGTCGATCAGCAACACGGCGGCGGGCGTCGTCGTGATCGCGTCGAGCAGCGGACGCTTCAGCAGATAGCGTTCGGAGAAAATATCCTGCTCCTTGTCCGGCATCGGCCGCGCGTCCTGTTCGAGCAGCTTGATCGCCAGCAACTGGCGCTGATAATTCCACTCGTACAGCGCGGCGTGCACGTCGAGCCCTTCGTAGCATTGCAGCCGGATCAGCCGCGTCCCGGACAACCGCGCAAGCGCCTTCGCCACCTCCGTCTTGCCGACGCCGGCCTCGCCTTCGAGCAGCAGCGGCCGCCGCATCCCGGTGGCAAGCAGCAGCGTCGCGGCGAGACTGCGCTCGGCGATATAGCCGTGACGCTCGAGTCGCTGCTGCAGATCGAGCACCTCGCGCATGCGCTCGGCAACCATCGCGGCCTCCCGTGGCAACGCGCCGCGCTACGCGGTCTTGCGCGAGAACAGCCCGCGCAGCCAGTCGCGCAACACGGCCCAGAGCAGCGCAAGGCCGTTCAGCTCGGCCGCGTGCGGCGCGGCGGCAGGCTCCGCAGCCGGCGTCGGCGCCTGCGACTGCGCAGTGCCCGATGAAGCGATTCCCGGCGCATCCGCCGCCTGCGCGTCGCCCGCCGCTTCCGCCGGCGCGGCATCCGCCGCCTGCCCGCTCCGCGCGACGACGAGCGCCGCGAAGTTGCCGGCAAACTGCCCGAGGATCTGATCGGCCACGGTCTGCATCATGCGCCCGCCGAACGCCGCGGCCTTGCCGTTCATCGCGACCTCGCTGCGGCCGGTCAGCTGGCAGCCCGAGTCGGCCGCCTGCACGCTCGCGACGAGATCCATCGACGCGCCCGACGTGCCCGTCGAGTCCGCGCCCTTGCCGGTCAGGTGCAGCGTGTGCTGCGCGGCGTCGAGCGACTGCACGTCGACGCTCCCCTTGAACGACATCGCGGCCGGCCCGATGCGCACCGTGACGGTGCCCTTGTAGTGTTCGGCGTCGATCCGCTCGGTGATTCTTGCGCCGGGCATGCAGCCTGCCACTGCTTCGATATCCTGAAGACACTGCCACGTCGCGTCGACGCTCGACGCGATCGGAAACACCTTCTCGATGACGACTTTCACTGTCTGCTCTCCCAGCCGCGGCACGCGGCGTCACTGCCGCGTGAGACCGAGCGCCCGACTTTGCTGCCACACGCGATACGCGTTGTGCGGCATGTTCATGTGGGTGACGCCGAGATGCGCGAATGCGTCGACCACCGCGGCCGTGAAGCACGGGATCGAGCCGACGTGCGGCGATTCGGCCACACCCTTCGCGCCGATCGGGTGATGCGGCGACGGCGTCACCGTGTAGTCCGTATCCCAGTGCGGCGTCTCGACGGCGGTCGGCACGAAGTAGTCCATCAACGTGCCGCCGAGCAGGTTGCCGGCCTCGTCGTACGGCAGCTCCTGCCCCATCGCAACCGCGAAGCCCTCGGTCAGCCCGCCGTGGATCTGCCCTTCGATGATCATCGGGTTGATCCGCGTGCCGCAGTCGTCGAGCGCATAGAAGCGGCGCACGCGCGTCTCCCCGGTGTGCCGGTTCACGTCGAGCACGCACAGGTACGCGCCGAACGGGAACGTGAAGTTCGGCGGATCGTAGTAGTCGACCGCCTCCAGCCCCATCTCCATGCCTTCCGGCACGTCGTTGTACGCGGCCCAGGCAACCTGCTTCAGCGTGCGGAACTGGTCTGGCGCGCCTTTCAGCACGAAGCGGTCGAGATCGAACTCGACGTCGTCGGGGCTCGCCTCGAGCAGGTGCGCGGCAATCCGCCTCGCCTTCTCGCGGATCTTGCGCGACGCGCGCGCGACCGCCGCGCCGGCCACCGGCGTCGAGCGCGAACCGTAGGTGCCGAGCCCGTAAGGCGCGGTCGACGTGTCGCCCTCCTCGACCGTGATCACCGACGCCGGAATGCCGGCCTCGGACGCGATGATCTGCGCATAGGTGGTCTGGTGGCCCTGCCCCTGCGTGATGGTGCCCATCCGCGCGATCGCCGAGCCGTCCGGGTGTACGCGGATCTCGCACGAATCGAACATCCCGACGCCGAGGATGTCGCACATCTTCGACGGCCCCGCGCCGACGATCTCGGTGAAGGTCGTGATGCCGATGCCCATCAGCCACTCCGCATCCGGGTCCGCGCGCCGCGCGGCCTGCTCGGCGCGCAGCGCCGGATAGTCGACCGCGGCTAGCACCTTTTCGAGCGCGGGCGCGTAATTGCCCGAATCGTATTCGAGGCCGAGCGGCGTCGCATACGGGAACTGCTCCTTGCGGATGAAATTGCGCAACCGGATCTCGGCCTTGTCGATGCCGAGCTTCTGCGCGAGCACGTCGATCATCCGCTCGATCAGATAGACGGCCTCGGTCACGCGGAACGAACAGCGATACGCGACGCCGCCCGGAAACTTGTTCGTATACACGCCGTCGACCGCGACGAACGCATTCGGAATGTCGTAGGAACCCGTGCACACGTGGAACATCCCGGCCGGCCACTTGCTCGGGTCCGCGCACGCGTCGAACGCGCCGTGATCGGCCGTCACCTGCACGCGCAGCGCCTTGATGCGGCCGGTCGCGTCGGCCGCGAGCTCGCCGGTCATGTGATAGTCGCGCGCGAACGCGGTCGAGCTCAGGTTCTCCGCGCGCGATTCGATCCACTTCACGGGCCGGCCGAGCACGATCGACGCGACGATCGACGTCACGTAGCCCGGATAGACGCCGACCTTGTTGCCGAAGCCGCCGCCGATGTCCGGCGACACGATGCGGATCTTCGATTCCGGAATCGACGACAGCAGCCCGACCACCGTGCGCACCACGTGCGGCGCCTGCGACGTGATGTAGACCAGCAAATCGCCGCGCGCCTTGTCGAACGACGCGACGCAGCCGCAGGTCTCGAGCGGGCACGGATGCACGCGCGGATACCACATCTGCTGCGTGACCGTCACTTCCGCGTTGTCGAACGCGCGCGCGGTCTTGTCCTTGTCGCCGATCGTCCACGTGAAGATGTGGTTCGGATGCCGGCGCGGGCCGTGCGCGCCCGTGTCGCGATCGCGAATGTCCTCGCGGATCACCGGCGCGTCCGGATCGAGCGCATGCAGCGCATCGACGACGGGCGGCAGCTCCTCGTACTCGACATCGACCAGCTCGGCGGCGTCGGCGGCGACGTAGCGATCGTCCGCGACGACGAACGCGACCTCCTGGTTCTGGAACGACACCTTGCCGTCCGCGAGCACCGCCTGCACGTCGCCCGCGAGCGTCGGCATCCAGTGCAGCTTCAGCGGCTTCAGGTCCTCGGCGGTGAGCACCGCATGCACGCCCGGATGCGCGAGCGCGCGGCTCGTGTCGATCTTCAGGATGCGCGCATGCGCGTACGGGCTGCGCACCATTGCGCCGAACAGCATGCCGGGCATCTTCACGTCGTCGACGTAGGTGCCCTTGCCCTGGATGAAGCGCGGATCTTCGCGGCGCTTGCGCGAACAGCCCATGCCCTCGAGCGCGGCGACGCGCTCGAACTGGGTTTCGACATTGCCCATGGCGGCCTCCCGTTCAGTGCGACGCCGTTTCGGCGACGAGCGGATGCGACGTTTCCACCGCCTCGCCGCGCAGCTTGCGCGCCGCGTACTGCACCGCCTTCACGATGTTCTGGTAGCCCGTGCAGCGGCACAGGTTGCCGGCCATCCAGTAGCGGATCTCTTCCTCGCTCGGGTCCGGGTTTTCCTGCAGCAGCCGGTACGCGCGCGTGAGCATGCCGGGCGTGCAGAAGCCGCACTGCAAGCCGTGCTCCTGCATGAAGCCCTCCTGCAGCGCGTGCAGCTCGCCGCCGTTCGCGAGCCCTTCCACGGTGACGAGCGTCGCGCCTTCGGCCTGCACGGTCAGCACCGTGCACGACTTGACCGACGCGCCGTTCAGGTCGACCGTGCAGGCGCCGCAGTGCGACGTCTCGCAACCGATATGCGGGCCGGTGTGCAGGCATTTCTCGCGCAGCGTGTGAATCAGCAGCTCGCGCGGCTCGACCACCACGTCCGCGCTCGCGCCGTTCAGCGTGAACGACACCATCACTTTCTTGCTCATCGCAGTCTCCTCGATGCGGGTTCGATGCGGATCAATGCGCGGCGCGGGCGAGCGCGGTCGTCAACGCGCGGCGCGTCATCTCGCCGGCCATCGCCGTCTTGTATTCGACGTCGCCGCGCAGATCCTCGACCGGATCGCACACGGCCATCGCCCGCCGCACGGCGTCGTCCAGATGCGCCGCATCGAGCGGCGCGCCGCGCAGCGCCGCTTCGGCGTCGGTCGCGCGCAGCGCCGCCTGCGCAACGTTGGTCAGTGCGATCCGCACGTCGCGCACGGTGTCGGCCTGCATCGTCAGCACGACCGCGCACGCCGCCGTCGCGAAATCGCCGGTCTTGCGCTTGAGCTTCGCATAGCAGTAGCCGGCGCCCGGCGCGGGCGTCGGGATACGGATCTCGGTCAGGATCTCGGACGGCGCCATCTGCGTCGCGTAAGTGCCGAGGAAGAAGCCGTCGGCCGGCACGACGCGCTCGCCGTGCGGGCCGACCAGCACGAACGACGCGTCGAGCGCGATCATCAGCGCCGGATGGTCGTTGCCGGGATCGGCATGCGAGATGTCGCCGCCGAGCGTGCCGCGATAGCGCACCTGCGGATCGGAGATCAGCCGCGCGCCTTCGACGAGCAGCGGGCACGCGCGCTGCAACAGCGGCGACCAGATCAGCTCGTTCTCGGTGGTCATCGCGCCGATGCGGATCTCGTCGCCGGCCTCGCGGATGCCCTTCAGCTCGGCGAGCCGCCCGAGATCGATCAGATGATCGGGCGCCGCGAAGCGCAGCTTCATCATCGGCAGCAGGCTGTGGCCGCCCGCGAGCAGCTTCGCGCCGTCGCCGTACTGATCCAGCAGCGACAGCGCTTCGGGCAGGCTCGTGGGGGCGTGATACTCGAATGGACGGGGGATCACGATCGTCGTCTCCGCGATAGGTCTGACTTCACCGGTTCAGCATTTCACAACACGGTGCAGCATTTCAACGCGAGTTCGCCAACGGTCGATTGCCTGCCTGAATTGCGGCAACGGCACGTGAACGACGGGCATGCCGCGCGACTGGCGGCGCGCCGGCCGCGTGCCGTCAGAACGTCATCCCGACGCCGATGCCGAACACCCACGGATCGAGCTTCAGCGTGCCGAGCGGCTGCCCGTCGAGCGTCGCATCGGTGCGCATGTAGATCTTCTTGATGTCCGCGTTGACGAACAGCTTCTTCGTCACCTGCACGTCGACGCCCGCCTGGAACGCGGGGCCGAAGCTGTGATTCGTGATGCCGACGTGCTGCCCGCCCGCCTGCAGCGAGCTGTTGTAGAACAGCGTGTAATTCAGGCCCGCGCCGACGTAGGGCCGGATGCGGCCCTGCGGATTGAAGTGCCACTGGAGCGTGAGCGTGGGCGGCAGAATGCCGACACGGCCGAGCGTGCCGAGATTCGACGTGACCGTGTTGCGCGTCGTGCCGAGGATCAGCTCGAGGCCGAGATTCGCGGTCGCCATCCACGTGAAATCGAGTTCCGGCACGATCGAATTGTTCGCGCCGACGCCGAGCGCGGACAACGTGTTCGACGCGGACGTATCGGGCTGGATGCTCAGCAGCCGGACGCGGGCCAGGATGTCGCCCTGGTCCGCCGCGGCCGGTACAGGCGCCGCCGCGGCCAGCACCGCCGCCGCGCCGCAGGCTGCACGCAGGTTGCGCGTCATGATCGTCTCCTTTTTCTTGTTTTGCTTCGTCGTGCCGCCGGCTGCTCGCCCGGGGATACGCTGGCGCCGCGCCGGCAACGCGAAGATTCCACCGCGCGGCGCCGCAATTCAAACGCGATTTCGCGGAATGCGGGTTTGCCTGCATGAACGGCGTGGAAACTTGCGTGAATACCGGAAACGGAATACAACCTAGAAGACATTACCCGGCAGCGGCGTGCGTGCCGCACGGACAGGAGACTCCGAATGGACCCGCTGGAGCGCGCTTCGGCATCCGCTCAACCGGCCCCGGCGCCGCCCCATCACGAGACGTTCCAGCACAAGCTCGAACAGTTCAATCCCGGGATGGTCTGGCTCGATGCCGACGGACATGTCACCGCGTTCAACGACGTCGCGATGCAGATCCTCGGGCCCGCGGCCGAGCAATCGCTCGGCGTCGCGCCGGACGCGCTGCTCGGCATCGACGTGCTGCAACTGCATCCCGAGAAGAGCCGCGACAAGCTGCGGTTCCTGCTGCATTCGCAGGACGCGGGCGGCTGCCCGGTGAAGTCGCCGCCGCCGCTCGCGATGATGATCAACATTCCCGACCGGATCCTGATGATCAAGGTGTCGAAGATGTCGAACCGCAACGGCGTGTGCGGCACCTGCATGATCTTCTACGACGTCACGGACATCACGACGGAACCCGCGCAGCGTACGCCGGAAGCGCAGCATCAGGCGCCGCGCCGCCTGTTCAAGATTCCGGTGTACCGGCGCAATCGCGTGATCCTGATCGACCTGAAGGACATCGTCCGCTTCCAGGGCGACGGACACTACACGACGATCGTCACACGGGACGACCGCTACCTGTCGAACCTGTCGCTCGCCGATCTCGAACTGCGGCTCGACAGCAGCATCTACCTGCGCGTGCATCGCAGCCATATCGTCAGCCTGCCGCATGCGGTCGAACTCGCGAAAACCGACGAAGGCGTCAGCCTCGTGATGGGCGACGAGGAGCGCACGACGGTGCCCGTCAGCCGGGCCAGGGCCGCGCAGTTGAAGGAACTGCTGGGCGTCGTTTAGAAAAAACAATCGCGCCGACGCCGCCATTCTCTTTTTCTATTTCACCGCGAACCGGATCGGCCGACGCGTGCGATGGGTTCGACGGCACGCGCTGCCGCCGTCGGGCCGACCGGCCGGCGTCCTGCCCCGCGCCCGCGTACGCCCCGTGCGGGAACACGCGATAATGGCCACGAACAACCTGCACTCGCGCATGAAAAACAACGTTCTGAAGACCGCCCTCTGCGGCGCGCTACTCGCCCTCGCGGCCACCGGTGCCGTGTCGGCCAAGACCCTCGACAACGCGCTCGACTGCCATTCGGACGGCCACAAGTTCGTCGCACCGCTGCTCGAGGCCGGCGACATCCAGTCGGCGCCGATGCACGTCGAAGCGAATTCGGTGAACGCGTTCCGCACGAACCGCCCGCTGACCGCGTACGGCTTCGGCGTGTACGTCGTGCTCGGCTATCAGGCGAACGATCCGATCTTCCAGCCGGGCGACGGCACGCCGATCGGCGAGTGGGCGTACGGCGTCGTGGTACGCGGTACGAAAAGCGCGGTGGAACAGGCCGTGCGCAAGGCCGGCAGCGACGCGACCGTCAAGCAGGCGTTTCCGTTCCTGACCGCGATCGTGTGCTCGGACTGAACGCGTCGCAACGCATGCAGGACCGTGGCAGCGCGCATCGGCGTGCGCCACCGCCACGACCGCCTCACCGCCCCATCACGCGCCCGTATAGACGACGCGATACGGAATACCGACCTTCTCCCATTCGGCCGCCTCCTGGCTGAGGCTGTAGTCGGTCAGCGGGTTCTGCTCGACCCATGCGCCCGGCAGCCGCACTTCATAGCCGCCCTTCTTCATCTGCGACACGGAAATATCCGGCAGCCCGGCATCGGTCCGGCGCCGGCACAGCAGCGCCGCGAGCCGCAGGCAGAACAGCAGCGGCCATTCGACCTCGCGCGCCTGCGACAGCTTGCCGAGCTTGCCCGCATGGCCGAGCACGAGCGCGGCGAGGCGCGCCTGGTCGGTACGCGAGAAACCCGGCATGTCCGCGTTGCTCGCGATATAGGCCGAATGCTTGTGATACGCACTGTGCGAAATCGACAGGCCGATCTCGTGCAACGCGGCGGCCCAGCCGAGGAACATCCGGCCTTCCTCACGCGCTTCGTCGTCGGATTCGTCGAGCTCGTTGTAGAAACGTCCCGCAAGCGCACCGATGCGCGCGGCCTGTGCACGATCGACACCATAGCGACGCGTGAAGCCCTCGACGGTCACCGCGCGCATGTCCTCGTGCTGGGTCCGGCCGAGCAGGTCGTACAGCACGCCCAGACGCAGCGCGCCGTCGGTGGTGTCGACATAGTCGACGCCCAGTTCCTCGAACACCGCGAGCATGATCGCGAGGCCGCCGGCGAGCACCGGCACGCGATCGGGCTTCAGCGCGATCAGCTTCAGCCGGTTCACGTTCTCGGACTTGATCAGCGCACGCTTCAGCCGTTCGAGGCCGCCGCGCGAAATGCCGTGCGTGATGCCCGGGTCGTTGAAGCCGTTCGCCTCGACGAGTTCGGCGAGCGCGCGCGCGGTACCGGACGAACCGATCGCCTGGTCCCAGCCCGCCTTCTTGTACTCGCTGGAAATGATCTGGATCTCGCGCTTCGCCGCGAGTTCGGCCTGCCGCATCGTGTATTCGTCGACGTTGCCGGCCGGGAAGAATGCACGGCTGTGACTTACGCAGCCGATATAGAGGCTCTCCATCACGATCGGCGTGTAGTGCGAGCCGATGATGAATTCGGTCGAGCCGCCGCCGATGTCGACGACGAGCCGCTTGCCGGCACTCGCCGGCACCGAATGCGCGGCGCCCGCATAGATCAGGCGCGCCTCTTCGCGGCCCGCGATCACTTCGATCGGAAAACCAAGCGCCGCTTCGGCCTCGCCGAGAAATTCGCCCGCGTTCTTCGCGACGCGCAGCGTGTTGGTCGCCACCGCGCGCACATGATCGGGATGAAAGTCGCGCAGGCGCTCGCCGAACCGCTTGAGTGCCTCCCAGCCACGCTCCTGCGATGCGCGATCGAGCATCTTGTCGCTCGACAGGCCCGCGGCCAGTCGCACGGGCTCACGCAGTGCATCGACGGGATAGATCTGGCTGCCCGCCGGGGTCTCCTCGATGCGCCCGACAATCAGCCGGAAGCTGTTCGAGCCGAGATCCACGGCAGCCAGCAAGTGGGGGGATGTAACCATCAGAAGGGGCTCCGTGCGCGTTCCCCCGCAGTCACCGGTCGGGCACCGCGGGGCGATCAATCAAAGGCGACATTTTAAGCGTGGAACGCTTGCCATTGCCACGCTTCACGGGCATGGACGCCTGTAGATTGTATATATTCGAAACATTTACGAGACAAAATGGTTCCAGCATAGAATTTCCCGATATAAATACGTCATTGTCATCTTCACGTCATCGTATCGTGAGAGTTTCCGAGCGTCCTTTCGAATCATCGCCCGAATCACCCCCTACTCTGCCGATGTCCGTCCGTTATCCACTTCTCAATCGTGAACTGGGCATCCTCGGTTTCAACGAGCGTGTGCTGGCCCAGGCGGCCGACCCGCAAATTCCGTTGCTCGAGCGCTTGCGTTTCATCTGCATCACGAGCAGCAACCTCGACGAATTCTTCGAAGTCCGGATGGCCGGCCTTCAGGAACAGATCCGCGACAACCCCGGCGCGCTGACGCCCGACGGCATGTCGTTACAGCACGCTTACGACCTCGTCGTCGAGCGCGCGCAGCGGCTGGTCCACCGTCAGTACACGATGCTGCACGAAACCGTGCTGCCCGCGCTCGAACAGGAAGGCATCTACTTCCATGCGACCGACACGTGGAACGACGCGCAGCTCGAATGGGCGCGCGCCTACTTCTTCGACGAGCTGCTGCCGGTGCTCACGCCGATCGGCCTCGATCCCGCCCACCCGTTCCCGCGCGTGCTGAACAAGAGCCTGAACTTCGTCGTCGAGCTCGAAGGCCGCGACGCGTTCGGCCGCCAGGCGGTCATGGGCATCGTGCAGGCGCCGCGCGCGCTGCCGCGCGTCGTGCGCATGCCGCAGGCGCTGTCGGGCTTCGAGCACGGCTTCGTGCTGCTCAGCTCGTTCATGCAGCGCTTCGTCGGCGAACTGTTCCCGCAACTCGTCGTGAAGAGCTGCAACCAGTTCCGCATCACGCGCAACAGCGAACTGTTCGTCGACGAGGACGAAATCACGAACCTGCGCGTCGCGCTGCAGGGCGAGCTGCCCGCGCGCCACCTCGGCAACGCCGTGCGGCTCGAAGTGTCGGCCGACACGCCGGCGCACATCGTCCGGCGCCTGCTCGAGGAAAGCCTGCTCGACGACAAGGACTGCTATCGCGTGACCGGTTCGGTGAACCTCGTGCGCCTGATGCAGATTCCCGATCTCGTCGACCGCCCCGACCTGAAGTTCGCGCCGTTCACCGCGTCGACTCCGCCCGCGATCACGAATGCGCCGACGATGTTCGACGCGATCGACAACGGCGACATCCTGCTGCATCACCCGTACGAGAGCTTCCAGCCGGTGCTCGAACTGCTGCAGCAGGCCGCGAAGGATCCGAGCGTCGTCGCGATCAAGCAGACGATCTACCGCACCGGCACCGATTCGCCGCTGATGGACGCGCTGATGGAAGCCGCGCGCAACGGCAAGGAAGTGACCGTCGTCGTCGAACTGCTCGCGCGCTTCGACGAGGAAACCAACATCAACTGGGCGTCGCAGCTCGAAGCCGTCGGCGCGCATGTCGTGTACGGCGTGGTCGGCCACAAGTGCCACGCGAAGATGATGCTGATCGTGCGGCGCGTCGTGCAGGGCGGCAAGGCATCGCTGCGCCGCTACGTGCACCTCGGCACCGGCAACTATCACCCGCGCACCGCCCGCCTCTACACCGACTTCGGGCTGATGACGGCCGACCAGAAGATCTGCGAGGACGTCCACCACGTGTTCCAGCAACTGACCGGGATCGGCGGCGAGCTCACGCTGCACGATCTGTGGCAGTCGCCGTTCACGCTGCATCCGCGCATCATCGAATCGATCCGCGCGGAGATCGACAATGCGCGCGCCGGCAAGCGCGCGCGCGTGGTCGCGAAAATGAACGCGCTGCTGGAGCCGTCGGTGATCGCCGCGCTGTACGAAGCGTCGCAGGCGGGCGTCAAGGTCGACCTGATCGTGCGCGGCGTGTGCGCGCTGAAGCCGGGCGTGCCGGGTTTGTCGGACAACATCACGGTGCGCTCGATCGTCGGCCGCTTCCTCGAACACCACCGCATCTACTATTTCCATGCGGGCGGCACCGAGGACGTCTATCTGTCGAGCGCCGACTGGATGGATCGCAACCTGTTCCGCCGCGTCGAAGTCGCGTTCCCGATTCGCGAGCGCAAGCTGAAGCGCCGCGTGATCGCCGAAGGCCTGTCGGTCTGCCTCGGCGACAACCAGTCGGCGTGGCTGATGCACAGCGACGGCCACTACCGCCGGCGCCGCGCGGGCAAGACGATCCGCAATGCGCAGCTCGGGCTGCTCGCGAAGTTCTGCTCGTAGGAAGGCAACGCATGCGGCGCGCGCGTTTGGGTTTTGGCGCGCCGCGCAGCCAATGAAAAAGGCACAGCCCGCGGGCTGTGCCTTTTTCATTTCAGATCGTGCGCGCGGTACAAGCGCGCACGACCCGCATCAAGCCGTCACACCATCACGCTTCGAACGCGGCCGGCCGGATCGCGATGATCCGCGCGGCCGGGAAGCGTGCGGTAAACGTGCTGCCGCGCCCTTCCTCGCTCTGCACGTACAGGTGCGAGTCGTGCCGCTGCAGCACGTGCTTGACGATGGCGAGGCCGAGGCCCGTGCCGCCCGTATCGCGCGAACGGCTGCGGTCGACGCGGTAGAAGCGCTCGGTGAGCCGCGGCAGGTCGGCGGCGGGAATGCCGAAGCCGCTGTCGGTGACGGAGAACACGCCCTGCGCGCCCTCGCGTCGCCACGTCACGCAGATCTTGCCGCCATCGGGCGTATAGCGGATCGCGTTGGTGACGAGATTCGCGAACGCACTGAATACTTCGGTCTGCGCACCCGTCACGCCGAGCGTCTCGTCGATCGTGAACGCGATCTCGTGATGCCCGTTCGACAGCGTCTGCGCATCTTCCTTCAGATGGTCGAACACGGCACGCATGTCGATCGCGCGATCGGTCGGCGGCTTGCTCTCGCCCTCGAGCTTCGCGAGCACCAGCAGGTCGGTCACGATGTGCCGCATCCGCGATGCCTGCTGCTCCATCATCTCGAGATAGCGCGCGCGATCTTCCTCGTTCAGCGGCAGTTCGCGCATCGTCTCGAGAAAGCCCGACAACACGGTAAGCGGCGTCTTCAGCTCGTGCGACACGTTCGCGACGAAGTCGCGGCGCATCGCGTCGGTACGCTCGAGCTCGGTGATGTCCTGCGTGAGCAGCAGCTTGCGGTTCTCGCCGTACGGAAACACCTGCACGGCCAGCACGTTCTGCCGCGAGTCGCCCATCCCGCGCATCACGAGCGTCTCGTCGTAATGCTGCGCGTTCAGGTAGCGGACGAAATCCGGATGACGCACCAGGTTCGTGATGTGCTGGCGCAGGTCGCGCTTCGCATCGAGGCCGAAGTGCACCTCGGCGATCGCATTGCACCATTCGATCTGGTCGTGGTCGTCGAGCATCGCGACGCCGTTCGGCGACGCCTGGATCGCCTGGATGAAGCGCGAATGCTGCTGCTCGACCTGTCGCACCTGTGCGTGCCACTGCTTCGCGAGCTTGTGCAGCCGGTAGTAGATTTCGCCCCAGATGCCCGGTGCGCTCGGCACCTCGCCATAGACGGGCGCATCGAGCAAACGCCACAGGCGTTGCGTATGGAAGGTACTGAAGAAGCTCTGTGCGACCAGCATCACGACCGCGAACCCGAGGGCCGCGATCGGGCCGGCGAACACGCCGACCAATACGCTGATCAGCACGAGCAGCACGAGCGACACCAGAAAGCGCGCCCAGATGATGTTCATGATTCAGCGCCCGAAAGAATGAACGGCACGCCGTGGCACACGGCATGTCCGGATACGTTACGCGTGCTTCGCGAGCCGGTAGCCGCTGCCGCGCACGGTCTCGATCATCGCATCGCAGCCGGCCGGTTTCAAGGCCGCGCGCAATCGTTTGATGTGGACGTCGACGGTGCGCTCTTCGACGAACACGTGATCGCCCCAGACCTGATCGAGCAGTTGCGTGCGGCTGTGCACGCGCTCCGGGTGCGTCATGAAAAAATGCAGCAGGCGGAATTCGGTCGGGCCGAGATCGAGCTTGATCTCGCTGCCGTCGCCATGCGCGGCCACACGATGCGTGGCCGGGTCGAGCCGCAGCCCGTTGATCGACACGACGTCCTCGGTCAGCTGCGGCGCACGGCGGCGCAGCACGGCCTTGATGCGCGCCATCAGTTCCTTCGGCGAGAACGGCTTGGTCACGTAGTCGTCCGCGCCGATTTCGAGGCCGAGCACCTTGTCCTGCTCGTCGCCGCGCGCGGTCAGCATGATGATCGGGATATGCTTGGTCCGTTCGTTGTTGCGCAGGTCGCGCGCAAACGCAATACCGGACTTGCCCGGCAGCATCCAGTCGAGCAGCACGAGATCGGGCAGCACATCGCTGATCAGGTTCTGCGCCTGCTCCGCGTTGTACGCGCGGATCGGGCAGTGACCGGCATGCTGGAGATTCACCGAGATCAGTTCGGAAATCGCGGGCTCATCTTCAACGACGAGAATGTTGCTGGGCATCGGCACCTCTTTTTTCCCTGTACGTAGACGCGTTAACTGTTGGCTTCGCGGTCGAGCGTGTCGCGCGGCTGGTGCCGCACGTCGGTGCCCTTCACGATGTAGATGATGAACTCGGCGATGTTCTTCGCATGGTCGCCGATCCGCTCGATCGCCTTCGCGATGAACAGGTATTCGAGACCGACCGAGATCGTGCGCGGATCTTCCTGCATGTACGACACGAGCTTGCGCACGAACGCACGGAATTCCTGGTCGATTTCCTTGTCGTCCTTGACGATCTGCGCGGCAGCCACCGTATCGAGGCGCGCGAACGCGTCGAGCGCGCGGCGCAGGATCGTCACGGCCATCTCGCCCGATATCTTGATCTCGGCGATGTTCACCGTGCGCGCGGCCGGTTCGTCGACCAGGCGACGCACGCGCTTCGCGATCTTCTCGGCCTCGTCGCCGGCGCGCTCGAGGTTCGTAATCGTTTTCGAAATCGACATCAGAAGACGCAGGTCACGCGCGGCAGGCTGTCTCCGCGCGATGATGTTGCCGCACTCCTGGTCGATATCGACTTCCATCGCGTTCAGCGTTTCCTCGGCCGCGATCACGCGCTCGGCCGCGTCGCGGTCGAACTCGTTCAGCGCATGCATCGCGCCGACGATCTGCGACTCGACGAGTCCGCCCATTTCCAGCACTTGCGACGACACGGCATTGAGATCCGCGTCGAACTGGCTCGACAGATGTTTATCCGACATGGTTGTTGTTCTCCGTCATCAGCCGAAGCGGCCGGTGATGTAGTCTTCCGTTTCCTTGCGCACCGGCTTGATGAAGATCTTTTCGGTTTCGCCGAATTCGATCAGCTCGCCCAGGTACATGTAGGCCGTGAAGTCCGAGCAGCGTGCGGCCTGCTGCATGTTGTGCGTGACGATCACGACCGTGTAGTCGCTCTTCAGCTCCGCGATCAGCTCTTCGATGCGGCCCGTCGAGATCGGGTCGAGCGCCGAGCACGGCTCGTCGAGCAGCAGCACTTCCGGACGGATCGCGATGCCGCGCGCGATGCACAGACGCTGCTGCTGGCCGCCGGACAGGCCATAACCGCTCTGGTTCAGCTTGTCCTTCACTTCGTTCCACAGCGCGGCCTTCGTCAGCGCCCACTCGACGCGATCGTCCATCTCCGAGCGCGTGAGCTTTTCGAACATCTTCACACCGAACGCGATGTTGTCGTAGATCGACATCGGGAACGGGGTCGGCTTCTGGAACACCATGCCGATCCGCGCGCGCAGCAGCGAGATGTCGCGCTTGGTGGTCAGCAGGTTCTCGCCGTCCATCATGATTTCGCCTTCCGCGCGCTGCTCCGGATAAAGCGCATACATCTTGTTGAACGTGCGCAGCAGCGTCGACTTGCCGCAGCCCGACGGGCCGATGAACGCCGTCACCTTCCCTTCGGGAATGCGCAGGTTGATGTTCTTCAGCGCGTGGAACTTGTTGTAGAAGAAGTTGAGGTTGTTGACCTCGATCTTCGCGTTCAGCGGCGCCAGCGGACGGCCATGCGTCGCGTCTTGCGTGCCGGCGGGCGCTGCGGCGCGCTCGACGGGATTCAGGTGGCTTTCTGCCATATTCATCGGATTGCTCCGCCGTTACTTTTTCGAGAAGATCGAGCGCGCCAGGACGTTGAGTCCGAGCACCCCGAGCGTAATCAGGAACACGCCCGCCCACGCGAGCGACTGCCATTCCGCGAACGGGCTCATCGCGAACTTGTAGATCGTGACGGGCAGGTTGGCCATCGGCTGGCTCATGTCCCACGAGAAGAACTGGTTCGACAGTGCCGTGAACAGCAGCGGCGCCGTTTCGCCGGCGATCCGCGCGATCGCGAGCAGCACGCCCGTCACGATCCCGCCGACCGACGCGCGCAGCGTGATCTTCAGCACCATGCGCCACTTCGGCGTACCGAGCGCGACGGCCGCTTCGCGCAGCGCGTTCGGCACGAGCTTCAGCATGTTCTCGGTCGTGCGGATCACGATCGGAATCTGCAGCAGCGCGAGCGCGATGACGCCGGCCCAGCCCGAGAAGCGGCCGGACTTCGCGACCACGATCGCGTACACGAACAGGCCGATGACGATCGACGGCGCCGACAGCAGGATGTCGTTGATGAAGCGGATCGTGCTCGCCAGCAGGTTCTTCTGGCCGTACTCGGCAAGATAGACGCCCGCGAGGATGCCGATCGGCGTGCCGATCAGCGTGCCGAAACCGCACAGCAGCAAGCTGCCGACGATCGCGTTCGCGAGACCGCCGCCTTCCGTGTTCGGTGCCGGCGTCGATTCGGTGAACAGTTGCAGCGTCAGGCCACCGATACCGAGGTGCACGGTCGTGTACAGGATCCACACGAGCCACAGCAGGCCGAAGGCCATCGCACCGAGCGACGCGGTGAGCGCGATCGCGTTGGTCACCTTGCGCTTGCGCTGCAGGCGGCTGCGCATCGCGTCGAGCACGGCGCCGTCCGGCCCCGGGAAATTCATGATGGGCTCGCTCATTTCTTGCCCTCTCCCTTCTCGAGACGAAGCAGCAGCAGTTTGGAGATGGACAGCACGATGAACGTGATCACGAACAGGATCAGGCCCAGTTCCATCAGGGCGGACGTATGCAGGCCCGGCTCCGCTTCCGCGAATTCGTTCGCGAGCGCCGACGTGATGCTGTTGCCCGATGCGAACAGCGACACGCTGTCGAGCAGGTTCGTA
Source organism: Burkholderia sp. IDO3 (assembly GCF_003366075.1). Taxonomy (NCBI): domain Bacteria; kingdom Pseudomonadati; phylum Pseudomonadota; class Betaproteobacteria; order Burkholderiales; family Burkholderiaceae; genus Burkholderia; species Burkholderia sp. IDO3. The sequence goes on along the minus strand of NZ_CP028963.1, from coordinate 1,377,156 downwards.
TTGCCGATCACGAACGTCACGGCCATCGTTTCGCCGAGTGCGCGGCCGAGGCCGAGCATCACGCCGCCGATCACGCCGGTCTTCGTATAGGGCAGCACGACTTTCCACATGACTTCCCACGTCGTGCAGCCGATCCCGTATGCCGACTCCTTCAGCAGCACGGGCGTGACTTCGAACACGTCGCGCATCACCGACGCGATGTACGGGATGATCATGATCGCGAGGATCACGCCGGCCGCGAGAATGCCGATGCCGATCGGCGGGCCTGCCGTCAGCGGGCCGAGCACCCACACGTCCTTGAAGAGATGGCCGATCGGCTTCTGGAAGTATTCGGCGAAGATCGGGGCGAACACGAGCAGGCCCCACATGCCGTACACGATCGACGGAATCGCGGCGAGCAGCTCGATCGCGATGCCGAGCGGGCGGCGCAGCCACACGGGGGACAGCTCGGTGAGGAACAGCGCGACGCCGAAACTGACCGGCACCGCGATGACGAGCGCAATCAGCGACGTCACGATCGTGCCGTAGATCGGCACGAGTGCGCCATAGACATCCGAGTTCGGATCCCACTCGGATTGCCACAGGAAGCCGAGGCCGAACTTCTCGATGGTCGGCAGCGACGCAATGATCAGGGAAATGATGATCCCGCCCAGCAGCAGCAGGGTCACGATCGCGGCCAGCCGTGCGAGGCCGCCGAAGACAACGTCGCCGAGACGGCTCGGCGCGCGTTGCGACGCGGCGTCGGCGGACCGGGAAGACGTATAGGAAATTTCAGACATGGGCGCCTGTTCTGGATCGCCGGGCGCCGTGACGCCCGGCCTTACCGCACACGCTGCCCGGCCGGCACGGCCGGGCAGCGAACCGCTGTATTGCTTACTCCGCGGCGACCGGCTTGCCCGATTCGTCCGTGACCTTCACCTTCCACTGCTTGCGGATCTCGGCCGTGACGGCCGGCGGCAGCGAGATGTAGTCGAGGCTGTCAGCCGCCTTCTCGCCGTTCTTGAACGCCCAGTCGAAGAACTTCAGCGTTTCGGCGCCCTGGCCCGGCTTGTCCTGCTTCGCGTGCAGCAGCACGAACGTCGCGCCGACGACCGGCCATGCGTCCTTGCCCGGCTCGTCCGTCAGGATCTGGTAGAACGACTTCGACCAGTTCGCGCCGGCAGCCGCTGCCTTGAACGTTTCGGTCTTCGGCTCGACGACGGCACCCGACGTGTTCTTCAGCGCCGTGTACGTCATGTTGTTCTTCTTCGCGTACGCCCATTCGACGTAGCCGATCGCGCCCGGCAGGCGCTGCACGAAGGCCGCGACGCCGTCGTTGCCCTTGCCGCCCGTACCCGTCGGCCAGTTGACCGTCGTGCCTTCGCCGATCTTCGACTTCCAGTCGCCGTTGACCTTCGACAGGTAGTTCGTCCAGATGAAGCTCGTGCCCGAGCCGTCAGCACGGCGAACGACCGCGATGTCCGTATCCGGCAGCTTGACCTTCGGGTTCAGCGCGACAATCGCCGGGTCGTTCCACTTCTTGATCTTGCCGAGATAGATGTCGCCGAGCACCGGGCCCGACAGCGTCAGTTCGCCGGCCTTCACGCCCGGCACGTTGACGACCGGCACCACGCCGCCGACCACCGTCGGGAACTGGAACAGGCCTTCCTTCGCGAGCTCGTCGTCCTTCAGCGGAGCGTCCGAACCGGCAAAATCGACCGTCTTGGCGTTGATCTGCTTCAGGCCGCCCGACGAACCGATACCTTGGTAGTTCACCTTCGCGCCGCCGGACTGCTGGTAGTCAGCAGCCCATTTCGTATAGATCGGCATCGCGAACGTGCTGCCTGCGCCCGTGATGTCGGCAGCTTGCGCGGCGACTGCGAAAAGCGCGCCAGCCAGGCCGGCAATCGCGGTTTGCATCAATTTCATGAGACCTCCAGTGTGTGAGCGGATGACTACGGCACCGCGAAGGTTAGGGGCTGCTCATGACGGTAATGTGACAATCGATGAAACTGGCGTGACAGTAACATGACCAGTTGAAAGGGTGTAGCGGGCGGTGCGCACGGGGCCGTGGCGGCCCCGCGTGGCGAGGATGGCGGCAAGAATTGCCGGGACGAAAGAGGCGCCCGGACACCCGCTGACGGCGTGCGCGAACGAATCGCCAGTGTAGCGAAAACGGAGCCAAAAAGCCCGCCGCCGAAGCACCGATACGACAGGGTCGAACGGCGCATTCCATCAGACGAAATCCGCGTCGAAGACGCCCTCCGACCGGATCGCAAACCTTTGCGACCAACGAAAATGCGGCACCCGAAGGCGCCGCATGTCGACGAACCAAGGGGCGATGCGCACACGGCCGGACCGTCGCGCGCCCCCCGCTGCGGGTCAGGCCGTCGCTTCGCGCACCGCGTCGGCAATCGCCTCCGCATGGCGGGTTGCGTCGGCCGCCTGCTGCGCTTCCACCATCACGCGCAGCACGGGTTCGGTGCCCGACGCGCGGATCAGCACGCGGCCGCGGCCCGCCAGCGCGCTTTCGGCCGCGTCGATCGCCGCGCGAATCGATGCGCTGCCCTTCCAGTCGGCGCCCGACTTCATCCGGACGTTGATCAGCTTCTGCGGAAACAGCGTGACGCCGTCGAGCATCTGCGCGAGCGTGCGGCCGCTGCGCTTGAGCGCGGCCAGCACGAGCAGCGCCGACACGATGCCGTCGCCGGTCGAATGCCGGTCGAGCGACAGAATATGGCCCGAGCCTTCCGCGCCGAGCTGCCAGCCGTGCTCGCGCAACTGCTCGAGCACGTAGCGGTCGCCGACCGCCGCGCGCACGAACTTCACGCCTTCGCGCTGCAACGCAACTTCGACCGCGAGGTTCGTCATCAGCGTGCCGACCGCGCCGTCGACCTTGCCGTCGGTCGCGATGCGGTCCTTCACGAGCACGTAGAGCAGCTCGTCGCCGTTGAACAGCCGGCCCGTCGAATCGACGACCTGCAGGCGGTCCGCATCGCCGTCGAGCGCGATGCCGAGGTCCGCGTGGTTCGCACGCACCGCGCGCACCAGCGCGTCGGGCGCCGTCGCGCCGACACCGTCGTTGATGTTGAAGCCGTTCGGCGCGACGCCGATCGGGATCACGTCCGCGCCGAGCTCGTGGAACACGTGCGGCGCGATCTGGTAGGCAGCGCCGTGCGCGCAGTCGATCACGAGCTTCAGGCCGCGCAGGTCGAACGCGGCCGGGAACGTGCTCTTGCAGAACTCGATATAGCGGCCGGCCGCGTCGTCGAGACGGCGTGCCTTGCCCAACCCGTCCGATGCCGCGCATTCGAGCGGCTTGTCGAGCCACGCTTCGATCGCGGCTTCGGTGTCGTCGGGCAGCTTGTTGCCGTCCGCGGAAAAGAACTTGATGCCGTTGTCGTGATACGGGTTGTGCGACGCGCTGATCACGACGCCGGCCGACAGGCGCAGCGCGCGCGTCAGGTACGCGACGCCCGGCGTCGGCATCGGGCCGGCCAGCATCACGTCGACGCCGGCGGCCGAAAAGCCGGCCTCGAGCGCGGCCTCGAGCATGTAGCCCGACACGCGCGTGTCCTTGCCGATCAGCACCGTCGGGCGCGCACCCGCCGCGACGTCGGCCGAGCCGGCCAGAACCTTGCCGGCCGCATAACCGAGGCGCAACACGAAATCGGGCGTGATGGGCGCCTCGCCCACCGTGCCGCGAATGCCGTCCGTGCCGAAATATCGACGTCCCATGGCGAACCTTCCTCCTTCGTCTTTCTGACTTTTATCGTTGCCGCGCGGCTTCGCGCACGGCGTTCCAGACCTTCAACGCATCGACCGTCGCGGCGACATCGTGCACGCGCACGATCGCCGCGCCCCGCCCGACCGCGCACAGTGCAGCCGCCACGCTCGCCGCGACGCGCTCCATCGGCGGCTTGCCGCCGATCACCGCGCCGAGCATCGACTTGCGCGACATGCCCGCGAGAATCGGATAAGCGCGCCCGTCGGGCCGCGCAGGCGCCGTGTCCGGCAATGCGGCCAGCAGCGCGTAGTTGTCGTCGACCACGGCCTTGCCGAATCCGAAGCCGGGATCGACGCAGATCCGCTCCGGCGCGACGCCCGCGTCGCGCAGCGCCTGCGCACGTTCGGCGAGAAAGTCGCGCACGTCGGTCACGACGTCGCCGTAGTCGGGCTCGCCGACCTGCATCGTCTGCGGCTCGCCGAGCATGTGCATCGCGCACAGCCCGCTGTTGCCTTCGCGCACCGCGTCGATCGCGCCCGGCTGGCGGAACCCCCAGATGTCGTTGATCAGGTCCGCGCCGGCGGCGAGCGCCGCGCGCATCACGGCCGGCTTGTAGGTGTCGATCGACAGCGGCACGTTCAACGGCCGCAGCGCTTTGACCAGCGGGATCACACGCGCGAGCTCCTCGTCGAGCGGCACCGGCGGCGCGCCGGGGCGCGTCGATTCGCCGCCGATATCGATCAGGTCGACCCCTTCGGCAATCATCCGCTCGGCCTGGCGCAGCGCGTCGTCGCGGGCAAGAAAGCGGCCGCCGTCGGAAAACGAATCGGGAGTCGCATTGAGGATGCCCATCACGAGCGGGCGTTCGAACGTCAACGAGAAGCGGCCGCACTGGAGCGGCGCGGGGATGCAGGCAGAAACAGCGGGATCGGACACGGGCGGGAGGCGTTGATGAATGCAAAACGGGCCGGTGTGAAGCCACACCAGCCCGTGAACGGTGCTACAGCGGCGGTCAGGCCGGTGAAGCAGGCGCCGGCGCGTTGCCGGGCTTCACTTCGGCGGCCGTGCCGCCGCCCGGCGAGTCGCCGCCGATAGCGGGCGAGCTCTTCGGCGAGCGCGGCGGGCGCCCTTCCATGATGTCGTTGATCTGATCGGCGTCGATCGTTTCCCACTCCATCAGCGCGGCCGTCATCGCCTCGACCTTGTCGCGGTTCTCTTCGAGCAGACGGCGTGCAAGGCCGTACTGCTCGTCGAGCACGCGGCGGATTTCGCCGTCGACCTTCTGCTGCGTCGCTTCCGAGATCGTGCGCGTGAAGCCGCGGCCGAACGGGCCGTTGTCGCTCTCATCGTCGACGTAGACCATCGGCCCGAGCGCGTCGGTCATGCCGAAACGGGCCACCATCGCACGCGCCGTCTGCGTCGCCTTGTTGAAGTCGTCCGATGCGCCGGTGCTGATCAGGTTCAGGAACAACTCCTCGGCCACGCGGCCACCGAACAGGATCGCCAGGCGATCGAGCAGGTAGTCCTTCGAGTACGTTTCGTTGTCGTGCTCCGGCAGCTGCCACGTGACGCCGAGCGCGCGACCGCGCGGGATGATCGTGACCTTGTGCACCGGGTCGGCCTTCGGCAGCAGCTTCGCGATCACCGCGTGGCCCGACTCGTGGTAAGCCGTCGCGCGCTTCGCCTCTTCGCGAATCACGGCCGACTTGCGCTCCGGACCCATGAAGATCTTGTCCTTCGCGTCCTCGAAATCCTGCATCTCGACGATACGCTTGCCGCGACGGGCGGCGAACAGCGCCGCTTCGTTCACGAGGTTCGCGAGATCGGCGCCCGAGAAGCCCGGCGTGCCGCGTGCGATGACCGCTGCGTCGACGTCGTTCGCGATCGGCACCTTGCGCAGGTGCACGCGCATGATCTGCTCGCGGCCGCGGATGTCCGGCAGGCCGACATAGACCTGGCGGTCGAAACGGCCCGGACGCAGCAGCGCCTTGTCGAGCACGTCGGAACGGTTGGTCGCGGCGATCACGATCACGCCCGAGTTCGCTTCGAAGCCGTCCATCTCGACCAGCATCTGGTTCAGCGTCTGCTCGCGTTCGTCGTTGCCGCCGCCCATGCCGGCGCCGCGATGGCGACCGACCGCGTCGATTTCGTCGATGAACACGATGCACGGCGCGTGCTTCTTCGCCTGTTCGAACATGTCGCGCACACGGGCCGCGCCGACGCCGACGAACATTTCGACGAAGTCGGAACCCGAGATGCTGAAGAACGGCACCTTCGCTTCACCGGCGATCGCGCGGGCGAGCAGCGTCTTGCCGGTACCCGGAGGGCCGACGAGCAGCACGCCGCGCGGAATCCGGCCGCCCAGCTTCTGGAATTTCTGCGGATCGCGCAGGAAGTCGACGAGCTCGGACACTTCTTCCTTCGCTTCGTCGCAGCCCGCGACGTCGGAGAAGTTCACCGCGTTGTTGTTCTCGTCGATCAGCCGCGCGCGCGATTTCCCGAACGAGAATGCGCCGCCTTTGCCGCCCCCCTGCATCTGCCTCATCATGTAGAACCAGAACACGATGATCAGGATCGTCGGCCCGAGGTAGTACAGCGCGGACATCAGCGCGTTCGGCTCGTCGTCGGCCTTACCGCTGACCTGCACGCCGTACTTCATCAGATCGCCGACCATCCAGATGTCGCCGGGCGACACGATCTGGTATTTCTGGCCATCAGCCGGAGTGACGGTGAGGTTGCGCCCCTGCACGACGACATTCTTGACCTTGCCGTTCTTGGCGTCGTCCATGAACTGCGAATAGGACACACCTTCCTGGACGCGGGGCTTGTCGAACTGCTTGAACACCGTAAACAGCACCAGTGCGATCACCAGCCACACTGCTGCCTTCGAAAACATATTGTTGTTCAAAGCACCACTCCTTCACTCGTAGACGAGCGCCTACATTTTCCTTGCAGCGCTCCTCGGTCATTCTAATCCAGTCCGACCACCCTCGCCATAAGCATTGACAACCGCCGCGATAGCGATTCGCTTGTCAGGCAAGGGCCGGAGCCCGTTTGCGGCACCCCGCTCCGCCTTACCGCGGATGCTTCAGCTGCCGACCCAAAATGAACGTTTCGGACGATTTGTCGCGTGACGCCTTCGGCTTGCGCGGCGCGACGACCTTAAACTGCTGTTTGAACTTTTCAACGATCTGGCTGTAGCCGCTGCCGTGGAAACACTTCACCAGCAGCGCCCCGTCCGGCTTCAGGTGGTTCTGCGCGAATTCGAGCGCCAGATCGCACAGATGCTCGATGCGCGCCGCGTCCGCCGAAGCCACGCCGGAGAGGTTGGGGGCCATGTCGGAAATAACAAGGTCCACCGAGCGGCCTTCGAGCACTTCTTCGAGTTGGTGAAGGACGGCGTCCTCGCGGAAGTCGCCCTGCAGGAAGTGGACGTCGGCGATCGGCTCCATCGGCAGGATGTCGAGCGCGACGATCGTGCCGTCGATGCCGCCTTCGCGCTCCGCGTCGCGCTTCTTGCCCTGCGCGAGCTTGTTGCGGGCATACTGGCTCCAGCTGCCCGGCGTCGCGCCGAGGTCGACGATCACCTGGCCCGGACGGATCAGCTTGTCCTGTTCGTCGATTTCCTTCAGCTTGTACGCGGCACGCGCGCGATAGCCCTCCCGCTGCGCCATTTTGACGTACGGGTCGTTGATGTGGTCGTGCAGCCAGTGCTGGTTAAAGCGGTTTTTTGCCATTCGAGAGAGAGATTGCTGCTATTTGCTTCGTGAAGCCGTGCTTTTGGCGGATAATACGCGTCTTCTTCGCGCGGCTGCGGCCCTTTCAGGGCCCAAGCCGCGATTTTACGTGGTTTCGGCGCGCGGCTGACGCGGTAACTGTCCGCGATTCGCATCCGGCGCAGCGCGCCCTTATTTAGATTTCGATATTTCCATGCCCGCCCTTTCGCTTTCCCCCGCCGAGCGCTCCGCGCTGCGCTCCCAGGCCCATGCGCTCAAGCCCGTCGTGCTGATCGGCGCCGAAGGGCTCACCGACGCCGTGCTGAAGGAAATCAAGGTGCACCTCGCCGCGCACCAGTTGATCAAGATCCGCGTGTTCGGCGACGAACGCGACGAGCGCGTCGCCATTTACGACGAGATCTGCGATCGCCTGAGCGCGGCGCCGATCCAGCACATCGGCAAGCTGCTGGTGATCTGGAAGCCCGAAGCCGATGTTGCGGCCCCGACCCGCGGTCGCCGTGCCGGCGCGCTGCCGAGCGCGGCCGAAGCCGTCGACGACAAGAAGGGCCGTGCACCGCGCACCGTCAAGGTCATCAAGGTGTCGCCGAACGCGAGCCCCGTGCGCCGTCCGAAGCCGACGAAGGTCGTCGTGCGCGGCAACGAGCGCGTGACGGCAGGCGGTACGGTGAAGCGAGCGAAAAAGCGTCAGGCCAGTACGAAGCGGCCGCACCAGGGCAAGTAATCCTGCGCGCGGCACGGGGTTCCCCGTGCCGCACTGCCCCCGCGACGCTCAGGCGTCGCGTGCGGGCAAACGCCAGATCAGCATCAGACCCAGCACGCTTTCGACCAGATAGAACAGGCTCGAGACGCCGTGCAGCATCCCGAAGCGGCTCGCATACGGCGAGTTCGCAATATCGGTGCCCGCATCCATCGCGGCCACCCGCAGCGCGTTCATGAACGGCTGCAGCGCAAAATACCCGACCAGCACGCACACGACCATCGCGGCGATGATCCAGCGCACGCGACGATAATCGCCGCTGCCGCGCCGCACCTGTTGATTCGACAATGCGAGCAGCAGCACGCCGCATACGACACCGAGGATCGCCTCGATGCGAAACAGCTGGGCGGCGACCGTACCGGCCGTCATCCGCTCCAGCGTCTTGAACAGCACGGGCGCGACCGCATACCCGATCGTCAGCAGGCTGCCGACCCACACGGTCGACAGCAGACGGAACACGCGATGCGGCATCACGTCGCCCCGCTTCAGACGTAGCTGACCGAGATGATTTCGTACTCGCGCACGCCGCTCGGTGCCTGCACCGCCGCGACGTCGCCTTCGCTCTTGCCGATCAGTGCACGCGCGATCGGCGAGCTGACCGAGATCAGGCCGTGATCGATATCGGCTTCGTCGTCGCCGACGATCTGGTACTTCACGGTGTCGCCCGACTCGAGATCCTCGAGTTCGACCGTCGCGGCAAACACCACGCGGCCATCGGCGTCGAGCACGGTGGGATCGATGATTTGCGCGGCGGACAGTTTCGATTCGAGTTCCGCGATACGGCCCTCGATGAAACCCTGCTTTTCTTTCGCAGCGTCGTATTCGGCGTTTTCGGACAGATCGCCCTGTGCGCGGGCCTCCGCGATCGCGTTGATCACGGCCGGCCGCTCGACGGACTTGAGGCGCTGCAATTCATCGCGCAGTTGCCCTGCGCCACGCTTTGTCAACGGAATGGTGCTCATAAACGGCTCAATCGCTAAAAACGGCTATAAAAAAAATCACCGCGATTAAGCGCGTTTCCGATGAACCGGAAACACCGCCTAATCGCGGCACGTGTTGCTTACGACAGGTAACTGACTGCTTAGTTTAGGCGAGCGTGAAGACCTTGTAAATCATAGACTTCCAGATCCTTCAGGTAGCGCAAGCCTTCCACGGCCGCACGCGCGCCCGACATCGTCGTGTAGTACGTGACCTTGTGCGCCTGCGCGCTCATGCGGATCGAACGCGAATCGGCGATCGCCTGGCGCGTCTCGTCGACCGTCGTGAACACGAGCGCGATCTCGCCGTTCTTGATCATGTCGACGATGTGCGGACGGCCGTCCTTCACCTTGTTGACAACCTTCACCGGCACGCCGGCCGCTTCGATCGCGGCAGCCGTACCCTTGGTCGCGACGATCGGGTAGCCGAGGTCGTGCAGCATGCGCGCGACTTCGACGGCCTTCGGTTTATCCGCATCCATCACGGTCAGCAGCACCGTGCCCGACTCCGGCAGGCGCGAACCGGCCGCGAGCTGCGACTTGAACAGCGCTTCGCCGAACGTCTGGCCGACGCCCATCACTTCGCCGGTCGAACGCATTTCAGGCCCGAGGACCGGATCGACGGTCGGGAACTTGACGAACGGGAACACCGCTTCCTTCACGCTGAAGTACGGCGGCTCGACTTCCTTCGTCACGCCCTGCTGCGCGAGCTTCTGGCCGACCATCGCACGCGCCGCGATCTTCGCGAGCGGCAGGCTGGTCGCCTTCGACACGTACGGCACCGTGCGCGATGCGCGCGGGTTCACTTCCAGCACGTAGATCACGTCCTGCTTCGAACCGTCCGCCTGCGGCACCTGCTGGATCGCGAACTGCACGTTCATCAGGCCGACCACGTTCAGCGCCTTCGCCATCGCGCCGGTCTGGCGCTTCAGCTCGGCCACGGTTTCCTTCGACAGCGAGTACGGCGGCAGCGAGCATGCCGAATCGCCCGAGTGGACGCCCGCCTGCTCGATGTGCTCCATCACGCCGCCGATGAACACGGCCTCGCCGTCGCAGATGCAGTCGACGTCGCATTCGATCGCATCGTTCAGGAAGCGGTCGAGCAGCACCGGCGAATCGTTCGACACTTTCACGGCCTCGCGCATGTAGCGCTCGAGGTCGCGCGGCTCGTGGACGATTTCCATCGCGCGGCCGCCCAGCACGTACGACGGGCGCACGACGAGCGGGTAGCCGATTTCGGCCGCCAGCGCGAGCGCCTCTTCTTCGGCGCGCGCGGTGCGGTTCGGCGGCTGGCGCAGGCCGAGGTCCTGCAGCAGCTTCTGGAAGCGTTCGCGGTCTTCGGCCGCGTCGATCATGTCCGGCGACGTGCCGACGATCGGCACGCCGTGCGCCTCGAGGTCGAGCGCGAGCTTCAGCGGCGTCTGGCCGCCGTACTGGACGATCACGCCGACCGGCTTTTCCTTGTCGACGATTTCGAGCACGTCCTCGAGCGTCAGCGGCTCGAAATACAGGCGGTCGGACGTGTCATAGTCGGTCGACACCGTTTCCGGGTTGCAGTTGACCATGATCGTTTCGTAACCGTCCTCGCGCATCGCGAGGGCCGCGTGCACGCAGCAGTAGTCGAACTCGATGCCCTGGCCGATCCGGTTCGGGCCGCCGCCCAGCACCATGATCTTCTTGTTGGTGGTCGGCTGCGCCTCGCACTCTTCCTCGTAGGTCGAGTACATGTAGGCCGTCTTGGTCGCGAACTCGGCCGCGCATGTGTCGACGCGCTTGTAGACCGGGCGCACGTTCAGTTCGACACGACGCTTGCGGACGTCTTCCGGCGACGCGCCGAGCAGCTTCGCGAGGCGGCGGTCGGAGAAGCCGCTCTGCTTCAGGTAGCGCAGTTCGTCGAACGTCAGCGACGCGAGCGTGCGGCCCGCGAGCGCCTTTTCCTTCAGGATGATCTGCTCGATCTGCGCGAGGAACCACGGATCGATCGCGGTTTCCGCGAAGATCTCTTCGGCCGTCATGCCGATGCGGAAGGCATCGCCGACGTACCAGATGCGGTCCGGGCCCGGCTCGTGGATCTCGATCGCGATCTCGTCGCGGTCGGTCGACTTCTCGTCGAGACCGTCGACGCCGACTTCGAGGCCGCGCAGCGCCTTCTGGAACGACTCCTGGAACGTGCGGCCGATCGCCATCACTTCACCGACCGACTTCATCTGCGTGGTCAGGCGCGAATCGGCTTCGCGGAACTTCTCGAACGCGAAACGCGGGATCTTCGTGACGACGTAGTCGATCGTCGGCTCGAACGATGCCGGCGTCTGGCCGCCGGTAATTTCGTTCTTCAGCTCGTCGAGCGTGTAGCCGACCGCCAGCTTCGCCGCGACCTTCGCGATCGGGAAACCGGTCGCCTTCGATGCGAGCGCCGACGAACGCGACACGCGCGGGTTCATTTCGATGACGACCATGCGGCCGTCCTTCGGGTTGATCGAGAACTGCACGTTCGAGCCGCCCGTGTCGACGCCGATCTCGCGCAGCACCGCGAGCGATGCGTTACGCAGGATCTGGTATTCCTTGTCGGTGAGCGTCTGCGCCGGCGCGACCGTGATCGAGTCGCCGGTGTGCACGCCCATCGGGTCGAGGTTTTCGATCGAGCACACGATGATGCAGTTGTCGGCGCGGTCGCGCACGACTTCCATCTCGTATTCCTTCCAGCCGAGCAGCGATTCCTCGATCAGCAGTTCGCGCGTCGGCGACAGGTCGAGGCCGCGCCTGCAGATCTCTTCGAACTCTTCGCGGTTGTACGCGATGCCGCCGCCCGAGCCGCCGAGCGTGAACGACGGACGGATCACGACCGGATAGCCGCTGCCGCCGGTGAGCGCCATGATCTCGGCGTGCACCTGGGTCGCTTCCTCCATCGAGTGCGCGACGCCCGACTTCGCGGAACCGAGACCGATCTTGGTCATCGCGTCCTTGAACTTCTGGCGGTCTTCCGCCTTGTCGATCGCTTCCGGCGACGCGCCGATCAGCTCGACGCCGAACTTCTCGAGCACGCCGTGGTGGTGCAGGTCGAGCGCGCAGTTCAGCGCGGTCTGGCCGCCCATCGTCGGCAGGATCGCGTCCGGGCGCTCCTTCTCGATGATGCGCGCGACGACTTCCCACGTGATCGGCTCGATATACGTGACGTCGGCCGTGTTCGGGTCGGTCATGATCGTCGCCGGGTTGCTGTTCACGAGGACGACCTTGTAGCCCTCTTCACGCAGCGCCTTGCAAGCCTGCGCGCCCGAATAGTCGAACTCGCAAGCCTGGCCGATGATGATCGGGCCGGCGCCGATGATGAGGATGCTTTTGATGTCTGTGCGTTTTGGCATGGCTTGTGAATTCAGTAAGTAATCTTTGTCGTGGCGTTGTCGCGGATCGGCGGCGGCGCTCAGCTCATGGTGGCGAGCGCCAGCTTTACCGAGAAACCGATGAACAGGCCGCCCACGCTGCTCGCCGCACCCGCCGCGAGCTTGCGGCGGCGGCGGAAATGCTCGGCGAGCCGTGCTCCCGCGAAGATCAGCGTGCTCAGGTACAGGAAGCTCGCGCATTGCGCGATCGCCCCGAGCACGACGAACGACAGCGCGGGGTGCGGGAATGCCGGGTCGACGAACTGGATGAAGAACGAAATGAAGAACAGGATCGCCTTCGGATTCAGGAGGCTCACGACGAGCGCCTTGCGAAACGGCCGCTCGCCGTCGACCGCGCGCGGCGCGTCGGCCGGCTTGCCGGCCGGCGTGCGCAGCTTGTGCCACGCGCTGCGCAGCATCCCGGTGCCGATGTACAGCAGGTACGCGGCGCCGCCGTACTTGACGACGGAGAACAGCAGCGGATTGGCCTTCAGCAGCGACGCGACGCCCGCGGCGGACAGCACCATCAGCACCGTGTCGCCGAGGAACACGCCACAGGCCGCGCGATAGCCGGTCTTCACGCCGCGCTGCGCCGCGAGCGACAGCACGTACATCGAGTTCGGCCCCGGCAGCAGGATGATGAAGATCACGCCGAACACGTAGGTCCAGATATCCGTGATGCCGAGTGCGTGGCCGAACATGATGCGAATCTCCCGTTCTTCGGTTGCTTCAGTTGCGTCAGGCGTTGCGCTGCTTCGCCGCGTCCATCAGTGCGGTGAAACGGTCGAACAGATAGCCGATGTCGTGCGGGCCGGGCGACGCTTCCGGGTGACCCTGGAAGCAGAATGCCGGCTTGTCGGTCAGCTCGAAACCCTGCAGCGTGCCGTCGAACAGCGACACGTGCGTCACGCGCGCGTTGGCCGGCAGCGAATCCGCGTCGACCGCGAAGCCGTGGTTCTGCGACGTGATCACCACGCGACCGTCGCCGAGATCCTTCACCGGGTGGTTCGCGCCGTGGTGGCCCGTCTTCATCTTCAGCGTCTTCGCGCCGACCGCGAGGCCCATGATCTGATGGCCGAGGCAGATGCCGAAGGTCGGCACGCCGCGCGCGATGAATTCCTTCGTCGCCGCGATCGCGTAGTCGCACGGCTCCGGGTCGCCCGGGCCGTTCGACAGGAAGATGCCGTCCGGATTCAGCGCGAGCGCGTCGGCGGCGCTCGCCTCGGCCGGCAGCACCGTCACGTGGCAGCCGCGCTCCGCGAGCATGCGCAGGATGTTGTACTTGACGCCGAAGTCGTACGCGACGACGCGGTACTTCGGCGCTTCCTGCATCCCGTAGCCGCTGCCGAGGCGCCATTCGGTCTGCTTCCACTCGAACGACTTCGTGGTCGACACGACCTTCGCGAGATCCATGCCCGCGAGGCCCGCGAACGAGCGCGCGAGCTCGATCGCCTTCGCCTCGTCGTCCGAGCCGGCCAGGATGCAGCCGCTCTGCGCGCCCTTGTCGCGCAGGATACGGGTCAGCTTGCGGGTGTCGATGCCGGCGATGGCGACGACGCCTTCGTCGCGCAGGTAGTCGCCGAGCGTGCGGTCCATGCGGAAGTTCGATGCGAGCGTGGGCAGATCACGGATGATCAGGCCGGCGGCATGGACTTTCGTGGCTTCGACGTCTTCGGCGTTGACGCCATAGTTGCCGATATGCGGGTAGGTGAGCGTGACGATCTGACGCGCGTAGCTCGGATCAGTCAGGATTTCCTGATAGCCGGTAATCGCGGTGTTGAACACGACTTCACCGATCGTGTGGCCTTCGGCCCCGATCGAATAACCACGAAAGACCGTGCCGTCGGCGAGTGCAAGCAAGGCGGGAGAAAAAGACGGCAACACGGGAGGCTCCTTGGGGAACACCCTGCTGCCGACCTGTTTATCCTGCCGCGCGAGCGCCGCGCAGCGTAGGCGCGCGGAATCGCTAGCTGGACGCGACCTGCGTTGTCGAGACGCGAACCCGGCGCGTGGCGCACGAGGCTTCGCGGCATCGCCCGACAGGCGGCGTGCGGCGGATGAACGGGATGAGTGAGGTAGGCGCTAGGGTGCGAGGTTGATCAGCACAAACTTTCAAATTATAGCCCGAAAATGGCCTTATCTTCAATCGATATGGCCGTCCGATCATGCAGGCGGTGCGCGCGACGCCGTGGCAATCGCGCGCGGCGCGCGTTGCTACGGCCCCGTTTTCCCGGCCGCCCTACCCGTCAGCGTACCGCCGGATCGGCGTGCCTGCCAGTGCGGCGCGCGGGCCACACATACCAGACGGCGCTCGCCAGCTGCAGCGCGAGCAGCATGCTCCACGCGGTGACGTGCGCCGCGGCCGGGTAATGGCCGTCGACGGCCGGCCAGTGCGACAGCACCGCGCCGATGCCGATCTGGAACGCAAAGATCAGCACGAAGATCACGAGCGTGAGCGTCGTGTTTGCGCGCCCGATCAGTTGCGCCGGGAAATGACCGGCCAGCACCGCATAGGTCAGGATCCCGACGCCGCCGAACATCCCGTAGGCTGCCCACAGCACGGCCGGCGGCAGCGGCACGCGCGCGATGATCGCGATCTGCGTGACGACGAACAGCGCCATGCCGACGCCGCAAAATGCCTGGACCGACACCCCGCGCCGCTCGAGCATGCGCGCGGCGGCGCCGAAGCCGACGCAGCCGGCCATCATCGCGAAGCCGAGCACCGACACGAGCCGTGCGGCGCGCGGCGCGTCGAACCCCGCGACATCGCGCAGATACGGCCCGACCCACAGCGACTGCATCGCGTAGAACACGCCCTGCGTGACGATCGAGAACGACGAGATCTTCCAGAATGCGCCGCTGCTCAGGATGTGCCACGTACCCTTGAACTGGCTGACGAGTCCGCCCTGGTGGCGCGGCCGCTCGGCTTCCGGCGCCCCCAGACCGATCGCGGCCGCGACGGCGATCGTCAGCACGGCCAGTCCGCCGCAGATCACGCGCCAGCTCGTCAAGCCGAGCAGCCAGGTGAGCGGCGTGCCGACCGCGACGCCGCCCAGGCCGCCCACGGCCATCACGAGACCGTTGACGAGCGGCAGCCGGCCGACCGGGAAATGCTGCGCGAGCGCCTTGAACGCCGCGCCGAGGCACACCGAGACGCCGACACCGATCAGGAGCCGGCCGATCATCATCGTGCCGAGATCGTGCGCGACGCCGAAGACCGCGGCGCCGGCCGCCGCGAACAGCAGCATGCCGGCCGTCACGCGGCGCGGGCCGAAGTGGTCGAGCAGCACGCCGGCCGGAATCTGCGCGCCCGCGAAGCCGAGGAAATAGAGGCTGGTGAGCAGCCCGAGATCGGCCGCCGACAACCCGAGCTCGTGCGTGACGAACGGCGCAAAGCCGAGATTGACGCCACGAAACACGTACGACACGAAATACCCGAGCGCAAACAGCGCGAGCACCCTCACCTGCACCGACGACATCCTCTCTCTCCCGTTGTTATTCCGAACCCCGTGCCGCAGCGGCTCGCGCCGCGCACAAACGAAAACGCCGTCACCTCGGTGACGGCGTTGCTTCGCGTTGCGTCGAATGACAGCGCGCGTCGCGTGGCCCGGCCGGGCCGCCGCGATGCGATTGTATCGCGTTACTTCTTCTTGCCCTTGTGGGCGGCAGCCTTCGGTGCGGCCTTGGCCGGCGCGGCCTTCGCCGGAGCCGCCTTGGTGCGGGCCGCCGGCTTCGCGGCGCCGTGCTTCGCGCCGCGCGACTTGCCGCCGACCGACAGGCTCGCACGCTCGATGTGCGCGCCGCCGACCGACGTCGCGATCCGCTCCGGACCGGGCTCGGCCGGCACCGCGCGGCCGACCGGCACGTGCAGCACGATCGCCTGGCCCGGCATCACCAGATCGCGGCGCGTGCGGTTCCATGCCTTCAACTGACCGACCGACACGCCGTAGCGGCCGGCAAGCGCCGCCATCGACTGCTTGCGACGCACGCGAATCAGCATCTTGCGCGTGTCGGGCACGTCGGGCTCCATCGCGAGCACGGCGTTTTCGGCCACGTCCGCACTGATGTCCTCGTCGTCGTCGTCGCTACGCGGCACGACGATCGTCGAGCCCGGCTTCAGGCGCATGCCGGCCGGAATCTTGTTGACCGACATCAGCGTATCGGCGTCGACGCCGATCTTCTCGGCGATCGCAGCCGGGCGCGCGCGCTCGCTGACCGTGTAGGTGGTCCACGACGACAGCTGGCCGTCGTACGCCTTCAGGTTCTTCTCGAACGCCGCCGCGTTGTCGAACGGCAGCAGGATCTGCGGCTCGGTCGCCCCCAGGATCACCGGCTTCGAGAACGACGGGTTCAGCGAGCGGAACTCGTCGAGCGACAGGTTCGCGAGCTTCGCGGCAACCGCGACGTCGATGTCGTGCGACGTGGTGACCGTCACGAAATACGGGTGGTTCGGAATGTCCGGCAGCGAAAGGCCGTACTGCTGCGGATTCGCGATGATGTTCTTCACCGCCTGCAGCTTCGGCACATAGTTGCGCGTCTCGTTCGGCATCCGCAGGCTCTGGTAGTCGGTCGGCAAGCCGGCCGCCTGGTTGCGCGCGATCGCGCGCTGCACGTTGCCCTCGCCCCAGTTGTACGCGGCCAGCGCGAGATACCAGTCGCCGAACATGTCATGCAGGCGCGACAGATAGTCGAGCGCCGCGCTCGTCGACGCGAGCACGTCGCGCCGTTCGTCCTGCCACATGTTGCGCTTCAGGTTGTACGTGCGCCCCGTGCCCGGCATGAACTGCCACATGCCGGCCGCCTTCGCGACCGACAGCGCCTGCGGGTTGTACGCGGACTCGATGAACGGCAGCAGCGCGAGCTCGGTCGGCATGTGGCGCGCTTCGAGTTCCTCGACGATGTGGTACAGATATTTCTGCGAGCGCTCGGTCATGCGCTGCACGTAATCCGGGCGCTGCGTGTACCACGTCGTCTGCATGTCGACGAGGTCGCTCTGCAGGTCCGGCATCTGGAAGCCGCGACGAATGCGCGCCCAGAGATCGGTGTCTGCACTGGTCAAGTCGCCGACGGATTGCTTGTCGACGTCGACAGTTTCTTTGGCGGTGGCTGATTTACGGAGGTAGGTGGACGTCGCCTGCGAATCGGCGGCGTTGTTCGCGACAGGGCCCTGGCTCGCACAAGCGGCGAGTAACAGGACCATCAGCGCGCTCAATATAAGTCGCATGAAAATCTCGGCTTCCGACGGCTGGAAATTGCAGGCGATACTACGGAAGTGCGTGCTTCACGTCAATAAAAACACCGAAAACTCAGCGAAATCCTACATTTGGAGCAATTTTTACAGACACCACCTGAGCTTTGGAGTCCGCCGGAATGCCGCGGGAATGGATCATCGGAAGCGGTTTTTCCACTCGCGCATCAGCGTGAAGGCCGCCAGGCGATCCGGCACCGTTTCGTGAAGCTCGGCTTCGAGCGTCGTGCGAATGGCGGCGCTGTCGGCCCGCATGAACGGGTTCACCGCGCGCTCGTGCGCGATCGTCGTGGGCAGGGTCGGCATGCCGCGCGCGCGCAGCGCCTGCGCATCGTCGCGCCATGCGGCGAGCGCGGCGTTGCCCGGCTCGCACGCAAGCGCGAAGCGGATGTTCGACAGCGTGTATTCGTGTGCGCAATGCACGCGCGTGTCGCCGGGCAGCGCCGCGAGCGCGTCGAGCGATGCGAGCATCTGCGTGGGCGTGCCTTCGAACAGGCGGCCGCAGCCGCACGAGAACAGCGTGTCGCCGCAGAACACGTGCGGGGCCGCGGCGCCCTGCCCGGCCGCCTGGAAGTACGCGATGTGGCCGCGCGTGTGCCCCGGCACGTCGAGCACGTCGAAGGCGAGCGCGGGCGCGTCGAGCGTCACGCGGTCGCCGCCCGCGAGCGGGTGCGTGACCACGCCGATCGCTTCTGCCGCCGGGCCGTAAACGGTCAGCGGCACATCGTCCGGTTGGCTATCGCGCAGCGCCGCGACACCGCCGACATGGTCGGCGTGATGGTGCGTGAGTAAAATAGCGGTCAACCGCCAGCCGCGTTCGGCAAGAACCCGACGCACCGGCGCGGCTTCACCCGGATCGACGGCGATCGCATCGCGGCCGTCCGAGACGAGCCAGATGTAGTTGTCTTCGAATGCCGGTACCGGCACGTATTCCAGCTCGTTCATGGGCGCGCAATCATCGTTATGTCTGACCGACAAATTATAGACTGGCCCGCCTGGACCGACTCGCCGCCCGGCCGCTACGTACTGGGCTGGGAGCAGGCGCAGCTCGACCGGATCGTGTCCGACGTCTTCGGATTTCACGCGCTGCAGCTCGGGCTGCCGCAGCTCGATGCGCTGCGCGAGAACCGCATGCCGTATCGCGGGCTCGTGCTCGATCCGGCAAGCGGCGCGAGCGCACCCTACCAGTACCCGTGGGCGCGCGAAGCGCACGCACCGGAGCATGCGCCGGCCGATCGCAGCACGACCTGGAGCGATCTGCTCGACCTGCCGTTCGAGTCGCAGAGCGTCGACCTGATCGTGATGCCGCACACGCTCGAATTCACGTCCGACCCGCACCGCCTGCTGCGCGAGGCCGAACGCGTGCTGATGCCGGAAGGCCAGCTCGTGATCACCGGCTTCAATTCGCTGAGCCTGTGGGGAATGCGCCAATCGTTCGGCCGGATGGCCAACCGGCCGTTCGTGCCGGCCGCGCGCGACCAGATCGCGTTCATCCGGCTCAAGGACTGGATCAAGCTGCTCGGCTTCGATCTGGAGCGCGGCCGGTTCGGCTGTTACCGTCCGCCGCTCGCCACCGACAAATGGCTTGCCCGCTACGGCTTCATGGAAGCCGCCGGCGACCGCTGGTGGCCGATCTTCGGCGCCGTCTACATGGTCACGGCCGTCAAGCGCGTGCGCGGCATGCGCCTCGTCGGCCAGATCAGGAAGAAGAAGCCCGTGCTCGCGCCGGGCCTGACGCCGGCGGCCACCCCGACCACCCATCAAGAACACTCATGACCACCGACACCATCGACATCTATACCGACGGCGCCTGCAAGGGCAATCCCGGCCCCGGCGGCTGGGGCGCGCTGCTGCGCTACGGCGACCGCGAAAAGGAGCTGTTCGGCGGCGAGCCCGACACGACCAACAACCGCATGGAACTGATGGGCGTGATCGCCGCGCTCGAGGCGCTGAAGCGGCCGTGCCGCGTGATCGTCCATACCGACTCGCAATACGTGCAGAAAGGCATCAGCGAGTGGATCCACGGCTGGAAGAAGAAAGGCTGGGTCACCGCGGCGAAAACGCCGGTGAAGAACGCCGACCTGTGGAAGCGGCTCGACGCGCTCGTCGCGCAGCACGAGGTCGAGTGGCGCTGGGTGAAGGGCCACGCCGGCCATCCCGAAAACGAACGCGCGGACGCGCTCGCGAATCGCGGCGTCGAATCGCTCACGGCCTGAGCCCGGGCCACCCTCCTGTCTTTCCCGATTTATCCGACATGCGCCAGATCATTCTCGATACCGAAACCACCGGCCTGAATCCCCGCACGGGCGATCGCCTGATCGAAATCGGCTGCGTCGAGCTGCTGAACCGACGGCTCACCGGCAACAACCTGCACATCTACGTGAACCCCGAGCGCGACAGCGATCCGGGCGCGCTGGCGGTGCACGGCCTCACGACCGAATTCCTCAGCGACAAGCCGAAATTCGCCGAAGTCGCCGACCAGATCCGCGACTTCGTGAAGGACGCCGAGCTGATCATCCACAACGCGCCGTTCGACCTCGGGTTCCTCGATGCGGAGTTCGCACGGCTCGGCCTGCCGCCGTTCACCGAGCATTGCGGCGGCGTGATCGACACGCTCGTGCAGGCCAAGCAGATGTTCCCGGGCAAGCGCAACTCGCTCGACGCGCTGTGCGACCGCTTCGACATCAGCAACGCACACCGGACGCTGCACGGCGCACTGCTCGACTCGGAACTGCTCGCCGAAGTCTATCTCGCGATGACGCGCGGCCAGGACAGCCTCGTGATCGACATGCTCGACGACGTGGATGCCGCCGGCGGCGCCGCGAACGGTCAGCGCGTATCGCTCGCGTCGCTCGACCTGCCCGTTCTCGCCGCGAGCGACGACGAACTCGCCGCGCACCAGACCCAGCTCGACGAGCTCGACAAGTCGGTCAAGGGCACCTGCGTGTGGCGCAAGAGCGCCGACGCGGACACCACGGCCGCCGCCTGACGCGGCGCTTCACCGGCCATAGGCCATAGGCGGCCACGCCTGCAGCCGCGCTCACGCGCGCGGCTGCAGCGCGATGACGGCCATCCCGCCGAGCGCGAGCACCGCGCCGGCCACGTCCCAGCGGGTCAGCGCGACACCGTCGACGACCCGCAGCCAGATCAGCGCCACCGCGATGTACACGCCGCCGTACGCTGCGTACGTGCGCCCCGCCGCGCTCGGATGCAGGGTCAGCAGCCACGCGAACAAGGCGAGCGACAGCGCGGCCGGCACCAGCAGCCACACGGGCCGGCCGCCCTTCAGCACGAGCCACGGCAGATAGCAGCCGACGATTTCGGCCAGCGCGGTAACGGCGAACAGCGCCGCGATCTTCATCAGTTCGGTCATCCGGTTCCTCGCAGATTCGGCCCCCGTCCCGAGGGCGGCGCGACCCCGCCGCGCGCCGCCGATCATACCGGAACCGGTTTCGCCGGAAGCCCCGCCACACGGGGGATTCCGGGCAATTTGCACGATCGTCTGCCATCGTGCTATCATGTCGCCTGTTTCAACATTCAATCTCTGTCTATTCGATTTCGCAAGAAGTCCGTCCGCGCGTTGCGGGCCGGTGCTTCGACCGAAATTGCACCCACAGGAAAGCCCGCCCGACAGGCCCGCTTTTCTCGTTTCGTTGCCCCTCCGGGGCGCTTGCCGGAACGCCGGACACTGAGTCCGCACCGGCATCTGCCGCTCGCATCACGCGGCCCATTCTTCATGAGCGCACCGTCGCGACGGCCCATCGGGCCCGCGTCGAAGCAATCCCTTGCAGCGTCTTGCCGCCCGATGTGCAGTAAGTGCTTAAAGGCTTGCCCCGACGCGCAGCACGCGACATCGCGCTTGCCGGCAAACCGTGTCGGACGGCCCGCCCGTTCGGCGCAGTCAAAGGAGTGCATGACCTTGACCGCAACACACGTCAGCCCGACCGCTGCTTCTTCCTCCCCGTCGTCCGCCGAGGCCCCGCTCGTCGCGGACGACATTACCGTCGTCGACCAGAGCCTGCTCAAGCGCGCCGTCAGCGCGATGGCCATCGGCAATGCGATGGAATGGTTCGACTTCGGCGTCTACAGCTACATCGCCGTCACGCTCGGCAAGGTGTTCTTCCCGTCCAGCAGCCCGTCCGCGCAGTTGCTCGCGACCTTCGGCACGTTCGCGGCCGCGTTCCTCGTGCGCCCGCTCGGCGGCATGGTGTTCGGCCCGCTCGGCGATCGCATCGGCCGTCAGCGCGTGCTCGCCGCGACGATGATCATGATGGCCGTCGGCACCTTCGCGATCGGCCTGATCCCCAGCTACGCGTCGATCGGCATCATGGCGCCCGTGCTGCTGCTCGTCGCCCGTCTCGTGCAGGGCTTCTCGACCGGCGGCGAATACGGCGGCGCCGCCACCTTCATCGCCGAATTCTCGACCGACAAGCGCCGCGGCTTCATGGGCAGCTTCCTTGAGTTCGGCACGCTGATCGGCTATGTGATGGGCGCCGGCGTCGTCGCGCTGCTCACCGCGTCGCTGTCGCAGGAAGCGCTGCTGTCGTGGGGCTGGCGCGTGCCGTTCCTGATCGCGGGCCCGCTCGGCCTGATCGGGCTGTACATCCGGATGAAGCTCGAGGAAACGCCCGCGTTCAAACGCCAGGCCGAAGCGCGCGAAGCGCAGGACAAGGCCGTGCCGAAGACGCGCTTCCGCGAAACGCTGATGCGCAACTGGCGCGCGCTGCTGCTCTGCGTCGGCCTCGTGCTGATCTTCAACGTGACCGACTACATGGTGCTGTCGTACCTGCCGAGCTTCATGTCGTCGACGCTGCACTTCGACGAGTCGCACAGCCTCGTGCTCGTGCTGATCGTGATGGTGCTGATGATGCCGCTGACGCTCGCCGCCGGCCGCCTGTCGGACAAGGTCGGCCGCAAGCCGGTGATGCTCGCCGGCTGCGTGGGCCTGCTCGTGCTGTCGATCCCGTCGATGATGCTGATTCATGCGGGCACCACCGCGTCGGTGTTCGCCGGCCTGCTGATCCTCGGCGTGCTGCTGTCGTGCTTCACCGGCGTGATGCCGTCGGCGCTGCCGGCGCTGTTCCCGACCGAGATCCGCTACGGCGCGCTCGCGATCGGCTTCAACGTGTCGGTGTCGCTGTTCGGCGGTACGACGCCGCTGATGACCGCGTGGCTCGTCGACGTGACCCACAACCTGATGATGCCCGCGTACTACATGATGGGCGCCGCCGTGATCGGCATCGTGTCGGTCGTCGCGCTCGCCGAAACCGCGCGCCAGCCGCTCAAGGGCTCGCCGCCGGCCGTCGCGTCGCGCCGCGAGGCACACCAGCTCGTGCGTCAACTGCGCGAGGACGACGACGCGCAAGTCTACAGCGTCGGGTCGCCCGCCCGTGCCTGAACGCCGACAATGAAAAAGCCCCGGCCGAAGCCGGGGCTCGATCGAATCCGATCTGCCCGACCGGCTTGCGCCGGCCGGGTTTTTTTATGGGCGCGGCAAAGGCCCGCTCATGCGTGCGCTTCGCAGTGACGGCAGAAGATCAGCGCGCGCGAGCGCGACACCGCGGCCTGCGCGCCACGCGCGGCGACGATCAGCCCGACCTGGCTGAGATTGAAATCGCGCTCGACCATCAACTGCGTCAGCGCGGCAAGCGGCAACACGACGGACGGGTGGTACAGGCTCGATTCGATCAGCGCTCTCATCATCGGCTCCATCAGGCAATACCTATTCGATGGAGTGGATTCTAGGGACGGGACTCGTCCGGATAAACAGCGCGAATGCGAAGTCACTTGTCGGCGGCCGCGAACAATCGGCGACGCCCTTGTCCGGCTGGCCCGAGCGGGCGACGAGCGGCCGGCCCGGCCGCGCAAACGGACTGATGCAACGCGCATGTCCGGGCGCGGCGTCGCATGAAAGCAAGCCGCGGCGCACTGGATGACTACCGACCGGGCGGTGCGTATCGGGTGCCTGCACCGATCCCGCCGGACAGCACGTTGACCGCACCGCTGCGGCACGCCGCCCTCACCGGCCGGCATGCCCGCCGCCGGCTTCAGTCCAGCGGCGTCTCGACGAACGCCGGCAACGCCTCGGCACGCGCCGAATGTGCGGCAAGCGCCGGATAACGGGCCGGATCGATCCGGCCGAGCGCCGGGTACTCGGCGGCCATGTACTGCGTGAAGCGCCACGCGACCGCCACCGTCACGTCGGACTGCAGCAGGCGCGCACCGCCGAGCCAGCCGCTCGCGGCCGCGACGAGCGGCTCGAGTTCGCCATACGCGGCCTCGAGCTGGCTCAACACGCGCTCGAGCCACGGTGCGTGTTGCTTGTCGGCCGGCCGCAGCGCCTGCTCGTACACGACCTGCACCGTCTTCTCGGCCGCCGCCAGCGCGAAGCCGACCGGCACGAGCACGCGCAGCCGCGCATCGGCGGCGTCGGGCAGCAGGCGCCGCTCCGGCGCGACGCGATGGTCGAGGTAGTCGACGATCAGCGACGAGTCGAGCAGCTTCGTGCCGTCGTCGGTCACGAGCGTCGGCGCCTTGACGACCGGGTTGATCGTCCGGAACTGGTCGAAGTGACGGAACACCGAGATCGACTCGTGTTCGAACGGCAGGTCGAGCAGCTTCGCCGAAATGGCGACACGGCGCACGAACGGGGAATCCAGCATGCCGATCAGCTTCATCGCAAACGCTCCGCTTGAGGGAATGGGACCGACGACTGTAGCAGCGTCGCGCGTCGCCGCCTAGGGCGATGTTTAACGCACATCATTCGGTCACGTATCCGACACCCGCTGCGCGGCCGGAGTGGCCATAATGCAGATTCACGCCCCTTCCACATCAAGGTTCTCCATGTGGTACGCCGTCGTCGAGCAGCAGCGGGAATGGATGCGCGCATGGCGCGCGGCAACGCGTCACGCGTTCGATGCGTGGCCGGCCGCGACGCTGCCGCATGCCGCGTCGTCGTGCTACGACGACCTGTTCGAGCCGCTGCTCGGGCCGCCCGCCGGGCCGCCGCGCTTCGATATCCGGCGGCCGGCCGTCGACGAACAGCTCGTCGCGCGCACGCCGTTCTGCCATTTGCGGCGCTTCGCGCGCGAGAACGCGCAGCGTACGGTGCTGCTGTGCGCGCCGCTCGCCGGGCACGCGGCCGTGATGATGCGGGAGAGCGTCGAGACGCTGCTGGCCGACGGCGACGTGTGCGTGACCGACTGGATCAATGCGCGCGACATCCCGGTCGCGTCGGGCCGCTTCGGGCTCGACGAGTACGTGGCGACGCTCGACGGCTTCGTCGATGCGCTCGTACGGGACGACCGGCCGCTGCACGTCGTCGCCATATGCCAGGCAACCGTGCCCGCGCTCGGCGCGCTCGCGCTGCGCGCCGCGCGCGGCCTGCCGCCGCCGGCGAGCATCACGCTGATCGGCGGCCCGCTCGACGCGCGCGTCAATCCGACGACGCTCGGCACCACCGCCGCGTCCCGTTCGCTGACGTGGTGCCGCCGCCATCTGATCGACATCGTGCCGCCCTGCTTCCCCGGCCGTGGCCGGCACGTGTTCCCGACCTATCTTCAGCAAGGCGAGATCGCGCTGCTGTATCCGCAGCGCTTCCTGCTGCTGATCGAGGACTACGCGCGCGCCGCGTCGCACTTCGACATGACGGGGCTGGCCGACGCGCGGCGCGCGCTGCGCGAATACACGGCGCTGCTCGACATGCCGGCCGAGTACTTCCTGGATACCGTCGATATCGTGTTCCAGCGGATGTGCCTGGCGAACGGCACGTGGGAGGTGGGCGGCCGGCGCGTCGAGCCGGCCGCGCTGCGCGACGTCGCGCTGCTGACCGTCGAAGGGGCGTGCGACGCCGTCACGGGCGCCGGGCAGACACATGCGGCACTCGAAATGTGCCGCGGCCTCACGGCCGGCGAACGTCACCGCGTCGATATCGACGAATGCGATCACTACGGATTGTTCACGGGCGCGCGCTGGCGCGGCGACGTCCATCCGGCGCTGCAGCGCGTGTTCGCGCTGGCCGAGGCCGCGCGCGCTGGAACGCGCCGGCGCAGGATCAGGCGGACGTAGTGTCGTCGTCCCGGGCGCGGGCCGCGTCGAGCAGCGCGCGTACTTCGTCGTCTCCGGTCTGCTCGAAACGCGCGTAGAACTGGCTGATCCCGAAGAACCGCAGCGGTTGCGCCACCGTCACGAACGCGTCGGCGAGATCGCCGAACGCATGCCGGGCGCCGGCCGGCGCGACGGGTGCTGCGGCCACGATGCGTGCCGGGCGGCGCTCGCGCAGCGCCTGCAGCGCGACGCGCATCGATGCGCCGGTCGCGATGCCGTCGTCGACCACGATCGCAATGCGGCCGTCGACCGGCAGCGGCGGCCGGGCGCCGCGATACAGCGCGTCGCGGCGCTGCAGTTCGGCAGTCTCGCGCGCGATCACGTCGGCAAGCTGTGCGCCGGTCACGCCCAGCGCACGGATCTCCGAGTGCTGCAGGTGGGCCGCCCCGCCGGTCGCGATCGCGCCCATCGCGAACTCGGGATCGGACGGCGCACCAAGCTTGCGCACGACCAGCACGTCGAGCGGCGCGCGCAGCGCAACGGCGACCGGAAATGCGACCGGCACGCCACCGCGCGGCAACGCGAGCACGACGACGTCGCGACGCCCCGCATAGTCGCGCAGCGCGTCGGCCAACTGACGGCCCGCGTCCGCGCGATCGGCAAAATACTCGGTCACGATCGGCTCCCTGCCGTGGCGCCGGATCCGCGAAGCCCGCACCGGTGCCTGTCCAACGAGCATGGTGCATCAACCACGCCGATGCAAGCAGGGTCGCAACCGCGTCGGCGAGATGCCGGTTGGGGGAAGAAAGGCAGGGGCTTGACGCGCTGTGCGTTCGGACGGGCGGTTGCGACGGGTCAGAGCCCGGCCGCCTGCCGGTACAGCCGCCAGAACGACTGCGCATACGACTGCGCGAGTTCCGGTGCGCGCTGGAACACGTTCACCGTTTCCGCATGCACCGCAGCGCCGTCGGACAGCGTCGTGAGCGCGACGCTGTCGTCGACGATCACGAAGCGCGGTGCGGGGTCGCCATGCCGCGAATCGATCGCCACGTCGATGCCGGCCGATTTCAGATAGCCTGCGCCGCTGTACTTGCCGGCGTGCGACGAGCGCACCAGCACGACACGCACGTCGGCTCCACGCGCGCGCGCCGCGCGCAGCGCCGCCGCGACCGCGGGCGGCACATACGCGTAGCCGGCCAGCAGCACGCGGCGCTGGGCCTGCCCGATCAGGTCGACGGTCGCATCGGCCGCCGCATTGTCATACGAAAAGTATGCGCCGACCGATGCGGCATCGGACGGAATCGGGCTGGCGTGGGCGGTCGCCGCGCAGCCGAACGCGGCGAAAAGGAAGGCGACGGGTCTCATGGCGGGCGCCATTGTAGCGACGCCAATTCGCATGGCAAGCGCTCGCTGCAACGCTGCTGCGCCGGCGCAACACACGGTGCGCGACGGCCGGTGGCCGGGCTGTTTCGGGCCCGATTTCAGCGCCCGTTTCGCGGTGTTTGGGCGGTGTTTCCGCGCTGACGGCGTGCCGCCCGTCAGCCGGCTGAAACACGTGCGAGCCAGTTCGCCACGCCGTCGACGGAACGGAAATCCGCGACGCTGCGCGCCGGCAGCGCCGGATACGCGCCGCTCGCCATCTCGGCCAGCGCGCGGCCGGGGCCGAGTTCGAGAAACGCGGTCGCGCCGGCCTCGACGCACGCGGCCAGGCAAGCCGCCCACTCGACCGGCTCCGCGATCTGCCGCGCGAGCTTGTCGAGCCCCGCGTCGGCATCGAGCACCGACGCGCCGTCGATCCCCGAAAACAGCCGCGTGCCCGGCAGCGGCCGGCGCACGTTCACCGCCGCCAGCGACGCACGAAACGCGGGCACCGCCGACGCGAGACGGCGCGTGTGCGACGCAATCCGCACGCAGACGGGCGCGACGCGCAGCGCACCGTCGCGCGCCGCATCGTCGGCCACCGCATCGACGTCGGCCTGGCGTCCGGCAACCACGAACGCGTCGCCGGGATTGGCGATCGCGATCGCCGCATCGCGGCCGTCACACAGTTGCGCGAGTTGCGCGCGCGTCAGCCCGCGCACGAATACCATCCGTTCATCGCCGCCGCTGGCGGCATCCATCGCGCGCGCACGCGCATCGGCCAGGTCCAGCGCGTCGTGCGGATCGATCATCCCCGCGACGCTCCACGACGCGACTTCGCCGACGCTGTAACCGGCGACGCAGCGACGGCGCGGCCATACCGCGTCGAGCAGCGCGGCCGCCGCGAGCGCCTGCACCGTGCAGAGAATCTGCGCGGCGCGGTTCTCGCGCAGCGCGTCCGGGGCGGCGGTCCGCACCCAGTTGCGCGGATCGTCGCCGAGGAGCCGGCCCGCGTGCGCGAACAACGCATCGGCCTGCGGCGCCGTGCCGGTCAGTTCGAACATGTCGGCGCGCTGCGCGCCTTGCCCCGAACACAGGATCGCCAGCGTCATCGCCCCTCCCCGTCCGCTTCGAGCGCATCGACGAACACGCTCATCGCCAGCAGGTCGGCCGCGCCGCCCGGGCTCAACCGGCGAGCGACGAACGCATGGTGCGCCGCGACCGCGTGCAACCGCCAGTCGCGGGCGCGGATGCCGCCGCGCGCGACGAACGCACGCGCGGTCGCCCGCGCGAAATCGAGGCCGGCCTGGCCGCCCCGGTGCAGCAGATTCGTATCGTCGAGCGCGGCGATCAGCGCGAAGCACGCGTCGACGCGCGCGGCGTGCGCGTCGTCCGGCATGCTGCGTTGTGCGCGGCGCAGCGCCGGCAACCCGACGCGGTAAACGGTCGTGAAACCGCCGGCCGCCTCGCGGCGTGCGCCGCCCACGCCGTAGCGGCGGCTCGCACGCTCGCCGTGGCTGTCGGGCAGTCGCGGGCCGCCGAGGATCTCGGTGCCCCAGCGCCGCGCGACCCATGCGCCGAGCGTCATCGCGCTCGCCGGGGCCGCCATGCCGGACGCCATGCGGCGGCCCGCGGCCGCGCACAGCAGCCCGAGCCCGAAGATTGCGCCGCGATGCGTATTGACGCCGCCGGTCGCGGCAAGCATCGCGTGTTCCGCACGCAGGCCGATCTTGCGCAGCACGGTCATGTCCGCGTCGCGTGCGCCGGCGTCGGCCAGTTCCGCGAAGTACGGCCGCAATACGGCCGCGCTGCGTTCGAACGTCGCGGCATCCATGTCCGCATGACTGCCGGTGTCGACGTGGCTGACGAGCCCCGGCTTCGGGTAGGTCTCGATTTCCAGCACGAGGCTGCGCTCGGCAAGCCCGGCGATGCGCTCGGCATCGGACGGCGCCGGTGCGCGGCAAGCCGCCCGGGCGTTCATTGCACGCCTCCCGTGAACGCGTCGGCCGACATCAATTCGACGGCGATCGCGGTCTTGACCGCGACTTCGGGTAGCCGCGCATGCAGCTCGCGCCAGTTCACGCCCGCGCCGTCGCCGCGCAGCAGCTCGCCGTCGATGCGCATCGGCGCGCGCGCGTCGATGTCGGCCAGCCCGTCGAGCAGCGGCGCGAGCGACGCGGCGTCCGGCAGCGGAAAAGCGATGTCGAGATCGGAGGATTCGCTCAGATAGCGCTCGCCCGTCAGCGCCTGCCACGCGAGGCTGCCGAACACGCGGCCCGGCACGCCGCAGCGTGCGCCAAGCGCGTCCAGCTCGCGCAACGGCGCGTGCCATGCATCGGGCGCGGCAGCGAGTACGTCGGCCAGCGCAGGCAGCGGGCCGACCGACGCGAGCGCGTCGGCAGCAACGTTCAGCGCGACGCGCCGCTTGCCCGCGGAAGGCGGCAGCGGCAGGCCGAGCGGCACGCGGCCGGCATCGGCTTCGTCCGGTGACGCGCGGCGCACGACGAGCGGCCAGCCGCGTGCCGACCACGCCCGTACGAGCGGATCGGCCGCGAGCGCCGGATCGCGCGCACCCGCGTCGCGCCACCCGTTCGCCGTCAGCGTGACGAGCGTGTGGCGGCGCAGCGGCGTGTCAGCGCGCGGCACGCGCAAGTGCCTCGACGCGCTTCGCGACGTCGGCCGCGACCGGCCGGCCGCGCGCCGCACGCGCATCGACGCGCGCCGCCGGCTTGCCGAGCCATTCGCCCACCTGCGCGTCGAGCGCGCGGGCCGGATCGAGCACGGCGTCCACGGCCCCCATCTTCACCAGGTTGTCGAGCCCCGGCGCGAACACCGGCGTCGAGCGCGCCATCTCCTTCAGCACGTCGATCGGCAGCTTCGTCACGCGCGACATCGACGGCAGGTCCATCACTTCCGGTTCCGCGCCCGGCACCGCGAGCAGCGTGCGCGTCGCGAGCGCGGTCGCGATGAACGCGCCCGCGGCCGTATGACCGTACAGCAGGCCGATCGTCCGGTGCCCGGCGAGCTCCGCGTGCATCAGGCATTTCGCAAGATGCGACAGGCATTCGTTCAGCCCGAGCAGTTCGTCGCGCTTGCTCATCCGCTGGCTGTCGCTGTCGACCAGCACGAGAATCGGCGTGTCGCCGCCGCGCTCGAGCGTGTCGAGCACGTGCGACGCGAGCGTCACGGCTTCGTCGATGCCGAACGGCAAACGGTCGGCCACACCGATCACGTCGACGCGCGTGCCGGCCAGTTCCGCATGGCCCGTGAGCAGACCGCCGGTTCGCGCGATCGAATGGCCTTCAGGGAACAGCGAGGTCAGGACTTCATCGAGCGTCATGCTTCGGCTCCTGTAACTGGTCGGCGAGTTTCGCGAATGCGTCGTCGGGCATGCCGGGGATCGCTTCCGCGTTGTCCGCGCCGAGCGCCCGCCACACGTCGAGCGCATCCCTGCATGCGCCGAACCGTTCGATCCGCGCTTCGAGACGCGCCTGCTCCGCGCGCAGCATCGCCGCATCGAACGCCGGCGCACGGCCGAGCAGTTCGAGCGCGGCCGCGCGAAACGCGTCGGGCGTGTCCGCGACGTAGCGATCCGCGCCGCCGATCAGCCGGCGGTGCTTGCCGCCCATCGTGCGCCAGATCAGCGCGCGGTCCTTCGCATCGAATTCCTCGACGCCGCGGTTGGTCTCGATCACTTCGGGCCCCGACACGCTGATGCGCCCCTGCTCGGACACCGCGAGCGCCGAACAGCACGCGGCGAGCAGACCGCCGCCGCCGTAGCAGCCCGCCCGCCCGCCGATCAGCCCGATCACCGGCACGCCAGCCGCGCGCGCGTCGACGAGCGCGCGCATGATCTCGGCGATCGCCAGCTCGCCCGCGTTCGCTTCCTGCAGCCGCACGCCGCCCGTATCGAACAGGATCAGCACGGGCGTGCCGAGTTCGCGCGCCGCGCGCAGCAGCCCCGTGAGCTTCGCGCCATGCACTTCGCCGAACGCGCCGCCCATGAAGCGGCCTTCCTGCGCGGCGACGAACACCGGCTGGCCGTCGAGCCGGCCGTGGCCGACCACCATCCCGTCGTCGAACTGCTGCGGCAGGCCGAACAGCGGCAGGTGCGGGCTCGTCACGCGTTCGCCCGGCCCGAGAAATTCGGTGAAGCTGCCCGCATCGAGCAGCCCGTCGACGCGCTGGCGCGCCGACGCTTCGTACCAGCTCGCGCCGTTCGCGACGAACGCCGGTGCATCGTGAATCACGTCGGTCATCATGCGTCCCCCTCGATCGCGCGCACGGCCTGCGCGAGCCGCAGCGACACCATGTCGGGCCGCGCGCCGCCGTCGTTGATCGACAGCTTCAGGCCGCCCGGCGTGCGCCGTTCGACGAAGTCCGACACGACGGCCTGCCAGACCGCGCCGAAACCGACCGCCGCGGTGCGGATGTCGATCTCGCATTCGTTGCCCGGCAGCACGCGCTCGACGAGCACTTCGAGATTGCCGGACGCGACCACGCCGACGAGCGCCGTGGCCCGTTCGCCCTTCGCGCGTTCGCGCGCGGTGAAGCGGTAGTTCAACTGTTCCATGCCCTCTTCCTCACCAGTTGCGGAACCGGGCCGGCGGTGCATAAAGACCGCCCGACCAGTGCACGAGATCCTTGATCGAACGCGCGGCAAGCCAGCGGCGGTCGGCATCGAGCGGATCGATGCCGAGATCCTCCGGGCGGCGGATCACGCCGCGCTCGCGCAGGCGCTCGACCATCTTCCTGTCGCGGCCGCGGCCGATTTCCGTATAGCCGGCCACGCCGCGGATCGCATGCTCGCGCTCGTCCTTGTCGCGGCACATCAGCAGGTTCGCGATCCCTTCCTCGGTGACGATGTGCGTGACGTCGTCGCCGTAGACCATGATCGGCGCGAGATCGAGCTGCAGCTTGTCGGCGAGCTTCAGCGCGTCGAGCTTCTCGACGAACATCGGCACGTTCTTGTCGCCGAACGTCTCGCCGATCTGCACGACCAGCTTGCGGCCGCGCCTGAGCGCCGCCGGCGTGTCGGGGTCGGCTTCCGCGCCGGCCTTCAGCCACGGCTCGCTCGGATGGCGCCGGCCGCGCGCGTCGCTGCCCATGTTCGGCGCGCCGCCGAAGCCGGCGATCCGCTCGGCCGTGACCGTCGACGAATGACCGGACAGGTCGATCTGCAGCGTCGAGCCGATGAACATGTCGCATGCATAGAGGCCCGCGGTCTGGCAGAACGCGCGGTTCGAGCGCAGCGACCCGTCGGGGCCGGTGAACCACACGTCGGAGCGTGCGCGGATGTAGTCGTCCATCCCGACTTCGGAGCCGAAGCAGTGAATCTGCTCGACCCAGCCCGATTCGATCGCGGGAATCAGCGTCGGGTGCGGGTTGAGCGCCCAGTGCGTGCAGACCTTGCCCTTCAGCCCGAGCTTCGCGCCGTAGGTCGGCAGCAGCAGCTCGATCGCGGCCGTGTTGAAGCCGATCCCGTGGTTCAGGCGCTTGATGCCGTACGGCTCGTAGATGCCCTTGATCGCGAGCATCGCGGTCAGGATCTGCGTCTCGGTGATCGCGGCCGGGTCGCGCGTGAACAGCGGCTCGACGTAGAACGGCCGGCCGGCCTCGACGACGAAGTGCACGCGGTCGCCGGGAATGTCGACGCGCGGCACCTTGTCGACGATGCGGTCGACCTGCGCGATCACGATGCCGTCCTTGAACGCGGTGGCCTCGACGACGGTCGGCGTGTCTTCCGTGTTCGGGCCGGTGTACAGGTTGCCGTCGGCGTCGGCGCTGACCGCGGCGATCAGCGCGACCTGCGGCGTGAGGTCGATGAAGTAGCGCGCGAACAGCTCGAGATAGGTGTGCACCGCGCCGAGCGCGATCTTGCCGCCGAACAGCAGCTTCGCGATCCGCTGCGACTGCGGGCCGGAATACGCGAAATCGAGCCGCTTCGCGATCCCGCGCTCGAACACGTCGAGATGCTCGGGCAGCACGACGCCCGACTGCACCATGTGCAAATCGTGCACCTTCGCGCTGTCGACGTCGGCGAGCGCCGTCGCGAGCAGATCGGCCTGCTTCTGGTTGTCGCCTTCGAGGCAAACGCGGTCGCCGGGCCGCAGCACCGCTTCGAGCAACGCGACGGTGTCGCGCGCATCGACCCGCTTGCCCCGCGCGTACGCCGCGCCGGCCGCGAGGCGTGCATCGCGCGCCTGCCGCGCGTGATTCCATCCCGTCATGAACAGTTCTCCCGCTTCGATGGTTCAGCGGCATTCTAAGCCTGGCGCCGCCGCCGATTGATGATGTTGACGAATGCGACTCAGAGGACGCCGCGATGGATGCGGCCCGCTATGGCGCGGGCCTGCCGGCTGCACGCGCGGGCCGCCCGGACCGGATGACCGGACGCGCCCGGCTACGCGCCGACCAGCGCGCGCGTCGTGAAGAACAGCACCGACGGCCCGAGCAGGCAGCCGACGCCGGTATGGAACGTCGCGACCAGCGCGCCGTACGGCACGAGCCGGCGATCGGTCGCGGCCAGCCCGGCGCTCACGCCGCTCACGGTGCCGGCCAGGCCGCCGAAGATCATCGCGGAGCGCGGCGTCTTCAGGCCCATGAAGTTGGCCGCAACCGGCGTGCCCACCATCACGATGATCGCCTTGACGAGCCCCGTCGCGATGCTGAGCGCGATCACGTCGGAACTCGCGCCGATCGCCGCGCCCGTCACGGGCCCGACGATGTAGGTGACGGCGCCCGCGCCGATGGTCGTCATGCTGACGGCATCGGTATAGCCGAATGCGCGCGCGATGCACGCGCCGACGATGAACGGCAGCACCGTGCCGAGCAGCAGCGACACGACGCCGACGAGGCCGGCCTTGCGCGCCTCGGTCGGCTGCACTTCGAACGCGGTCGCGACGATCGCGAAATCGCGCAGCATCGCGCCGCCCATC
This sequence comes from Burkholderia sp. IDO3, assembly GCF_003366075.1. Lineage (NCBI taxonomy): Bacteria > Pseudomonadati > Pseudomonadota > Betaproteobacteria > Burkholderiales > Burkholderiaceae > Burkholderia > Burkholderia sp. IDO3. Next base: position 1,343,011 of record NZ_CP028963.1, on the reverse strand, counting down.
AGGCCGACACCCGCGAACAGCGGCACGTCGGCCAGCCCCTTCTCGCCGCCGGTGAACGCGCCGCCGACGTACGCGAGCGCAAGACCGATCACGATCGCGATCGCGGAGCCGTGCACGCGGCCGAACGTGAGCTTGCGCGACACGATCGACGACAGCCACATGATCAGGCCGACCAGCGCGAACGACGCGACGAGCCCGTTGTGGGCGACGGTTTTTTCGAGCATCTGCAACATGGCGGCCTCCTTCACTGTTCGTCGAGTTGCGGCACGCCCGCGAAGGCCGTGTCGTCGCGCCCCATGCGCACGAGTACCGCGATGCAGCATGCGCAGATCGCAACCGCGCCGATGGCGGCGAGCAGCGCGACCGGGCCGCCCTTGAGCGCGGCGACGACGTTCTGGTTCGCGGCCATCGCGACGACGACCGGGATGTACATCGCGCCCCAGAAACCGACACCGGCCTCGGTCTCCTTCGGCAGCCAGCCGCGCCGGTGCAGCCACAAACGCAGGCAGATCAGCAGCAGCATTGCGATGCCGACGCCGCCGACATTGGTCTTCACGCCGATCGCGGTGCCCAGCAGGTCGCCGAGGAACAGTCCGGCCAGATGGCAGAACGCCAGCAGCGCGGTTCCGTAGATGATCATGAGTCGTCTCCAGTCTCTTCGTGACGGGCGCCTGACACCTGCGGGAGCCAGGGCCCGCACGCCGATCCCGCGCGCGGATTGCCTGTCTCCTGCGGCGGTGCGCCGCGGCCCGGCGGCTCGTCGTGCGAGCGCGTTCTCGGGCGGTCGATGGGATGATGCGGTTTCGGGCCGGACGCCGGATGCCTTAGACTGACCGGGGCAGCCGGCGGCGCGACACGCGCTACGCGTCCGCTGCGCCCCGTTTGCACGAGCCGCACCGGGGCGTATCCGATACTAGCCCCGCAAAATCCGGCCATTTATGAAGTTGTCGAAACCGATTCAGTGGATTTAGCAATGCGTCCATTACCGCCCGAGCTGCTGCGCAGCTTCGTCGCCGTCGCCCAGTCCGGCAGTTTCACCGCCGCGTCCGAGCGCGTGAGCCTGTCGCAGTCGACCGTCAGCCAGCACATCCGCCGTCTCGAGGAGCTGCTCGACCGGCCGCTGTTCGAGCGCGACACGCGCAACGTGCACCTGTCGCAGCACGGCGACGCGCTGTTCCGCTACGCGGTGCGCATCCTCGAACTGATGGACGAGGCCGTCACGTCGGTGTGCGGGCCGCCGCTGTCGGGCAAGGTGCGGCTCGCGATGTCGGAGGATTTCGCGTCCGCGCACCTGACGGCCGCGCTCGCGAGCTTCGTGCAGCGCAATCCGGAAGTCGAGCTGGCGATCTCGACGGGGTTGTCGGGCGACCTGTTCGACGCGCTCGACGAAGGCCGCCACGATCTCGTGTTCGCGAAGCGCGTCGCGGGCAGCCGGCGCGGCCGCGTGATCCGCAGCGAACCGCTTTACTGGTGCACCGGCCCCGATTCGCGCATTACCGGCCACGAGACCGTGCTGCCGCTCGCGATGCATCCTGAGCCGAGCGTGTCGCGCCGCCGCGTGCTGGAATCGCTCGAGGCGGTCGGCCGGCCTTACCGGATCGCCGTCGTGAGCAGCAGCATCGCCGTGCTGCGCGCGGCCGCGAGCGCGGGGCTCGGCGTCAGCGCGTTCGCCGGCTACGTGATTCCGGCCGGGCTCGCGCGGCTCGACGCGGGACTGCCCGAACTCGGCGAACTCGAATACGTGATCGACCGGCCGGCGGCCGCGTCGCGCTCGACGCTCGCGCTCGAAGCGACGCTGATCGCCGCGGCGGCCGAGCTGTAGCCGCCCCCGTCGCGCGCGTCACCGTAGCGACCACGGCGCGCGACGCCGCGGCGTCGCGCGCAACTGACCGTCTTGCCCGGAACGCGTCAGCCTCTGCGCAGTGCCCGCTCGCCAGAATGGGGCCCATCGGAATGCATGGCAGCGTGCCGTGCATCCGGTGTCCCGTCCCCAGATCGGAGCACACCATGAACGTCATGCGATTCGCCGTCGCGACCGCCGCGGCCGCGCTGTTGTCCCCCGCCTTTGCACAAACCGGCGCGCCGGCCCCCGAGCAGGGCCTCACGCGCGCGGAAGTCATCGCCCAGTTGAAGCAGGCCTATCTCGACGGCGAACTGCCGACGAACGACAGCAACTATCCGCCGAACGCCGCGACGCGCGCGCGCAATCGCGAACTGGTACAGGCCGCGCGGCCCGCATGGCTTGCGCAGACACCGCAGGCGCCGCAAACGAGCGTTCAGCAATAGCCGCCCGCGCGGCGCGGCGACAGGCTCAGGGCAGGAAGCTGCGACGCCGCGCGTCGATCAGCTCGACGAGCAGCCGGTCGCGCTCGGCGGCGAGTTCCTGCATCGAGCGCTCGCCCTGGATCGCGCGCAGCCCGTCGTTCAGCTTGCGATCGACGTCCGGATCGAACGACGGCGTGCCGAGATCGTCCCACCACGTCGTGATCGGCCCCGACAGATGTTCGAGGAAGTGCGCGATCCCGCCCGCGCCGCCGCCGAGGTGATAGGTCAGGCACTGCCCCATCAGCCCCCAGCGCAAGCCCGGGCCCCACGCGACCGCCTTGTCCGCATCGGCGACGCTCACCACGCCTTCGCCGACGAGGTGATACACCTCGCGGAACAGCGCGGCCGCGAGCCGGTTCGCGACGTGGCCCGTCATTTCCTTGTTGAGCACGATCGTCTGCTTGCCGAGCGCGTCGTAGAACGCCTTCACGCGCGCGATCACGCCGGCATCGGTCGCGTCGCCGCCGACCAGCTCGACGAGCGGAATCAGGTGCGGCGGATTGAACGGATGCGCGATCAGGCAGCGCTCCGGGTGCTTGTCGCACGCGGTCTGGATCTCGGACATCTTCAGGCCCGACGAACTCGAGGCGATCGGGACGTGCGCCGGCAGCACGTCGTCCATCCGACGATACAGCGCGCGCTTCAGGTCGAGCCGTTCCGGGCCGTTTTCCTGCACGAAATCGACGCCGTCGAGCGCGCGAGAGAGATCGGCGTCGAACGACAGCCGTGCGGAAAGTTCGGCGGCCCGTTCGCCGAGAAACGCGGCGAGCGCGTCGCGCAGCCGTGCGTCGGCCTGCGGCGCGGGATCGGTCGCGACGACGTCAAAGCCCTTCGACAGATAGAAAGCCGCCCAGCTCGCGCCGATCACGCCGGCCCCGACGATCGCGATGCGTTGAATGTCCATGTCCTTCCCGTCTCCGTGGTCTGTGGATAGCGCGACGATTGTCGCATCGATTCGCATCGTCACGCGTTGATGCAGATTGCAATTTCCCTCTTGAAAACCGCTGCGACGGCCTCTAATTACCGGTTACCCGGCAGTGCCCGTCACGTGCGCTGCCCCCGTTTCGACTCGGCGGAAAGCCGCGCATCGCACGCGCCATCGGCGTCGCGTCGTCGCGTCTTTCGCGTTTCATGTTCCGGAGGAATTTCATGAGCGGCATTCATAACGGTCACGATCTGTTCGACGAATTCGCCCGCGTGCAGCGGCACATGGCGAACCTGTTCGGCGAGCTGCCGACCGGCATCCGCGCGGTGCGTCCCGGCGCGTTCCCCGCGCTGAACGTCGGCACCATCGACGACGCGATCGAGATCGTCGCATTCGCGCCCGGCATGGGCGCGGCCGACTTCGACGTATCGATCGACAAGGACCTGCTGACGATCAGCGGCGAGCGCAAGCCCGCGCCGCACGACGCCGGCGACGATGTGCGCACCTATGCGCAGGAACGCTTTCACGGCACGTTCCGCCGCGTGGTCGAGCTGCCGCAGCATGCCGATGCCGACAACGTCAGCGCCCGCTACGAAAACGGCTGCCTGCTGATTCGCGTCGGCCGGCGCGAGGCATCGAAGCCGCGTGCGATCGCCGTCCAGTAACATTCAGGAGAACGACATGAATACGAGCCAGACCCTGACCGAACGCCAGACCGGTGCCGCGCATGCTGCCGCCACCGCCGACGCCGCGCGCCGGCCCGCGATCACGCCGTCCGTCGACATCGTCGAGGACAAGCAGCGCGTCACGCTGCGCGCCGACCTGCCCGGCGTGCCGCGCGAGAACCTCGACGTGAAAGTGCACGACAACACGCTGACGATCGAAGCCGACACGCGCGTCGATACGCCGGCCGAGTTGCGTGTGCGGCATGCCGAAGTGCGCGCGACGCGCTATGCGCGCACCTTCGTGCTGAGTCCCGATCTCGACACGTCGAGAATCGACGCGAACCTGCGCGACGGCGTGCTCACGCTGACGATTCCGCGTCGCGAGGAAACGCGCCCGCGCCGCATCGACGTGACGGCCGGCAACGCGTAAGCGCCGGCGCACGTCGGCGCGCGACGCGCATGTAAAAGCCCCGCCAGGCGCGCTGCCTGACGGGGCTTTTTGCAACGTGCGTGCAACGCGCGGCGCAAGCGCACCGCCGCGATCAATCGAAGTCGAACAGGTCGAACATCGATTTCTTGCGGCGCTGGCCGTCGTGCCGATAACGATCGTCGTGCGAACGGCCGTCGCGGCCCCAGCCATCGCCGCGCGTGCGCGGCGGCTGCGCATCGTGCCGCATCGGCGCCGCGTCGCGGCGCGCCGGCGCATCGCCGGTTTCACGCGCAATCAGCTTGTCGAGTTCGCCGCGATCGAGCCACACGCCGCGGCACGTCGGACAGTAGTCGATCTCGATCGACTGGCGCTCGGCCATCAGCAGGTCGGGCGTCTTGCAGACCGGACATTTCATCGCGCTTCTCCTTGGGTTGCGAATGACGCGTCGCGGGAAAACCGGCCGAAGCCGGCCTCCCGCACGCTGGCTCAGTGACCTTCGACTCGCGCCGCGCGCTTCGCCTTCGCGCGCCGCGCCAGCATGTTCATGCCCTCGACGAATGCCGAGAACGCCATCGCCGCGTAGATATAGCCCTTCGGCACGTGCGAGCCGAAACTTTCCGCGATCAGCGTCATGCCGATCACGACGAGGAACGACAGCGCGAGCATCACGACGGTCGGGTTGCGGTCGATGAAGCGTGCGAGCGGCTGGGCGGCGAACAGCATCACGGTCACGGCGACGATCACCGCGACGAACATGATCGGGATGTGCTCGGTCATGCCGATCGCGGTCACGATGCTGTCGATCGAGAACACGATATCGAGCATCACGATCTGGCCGATCGCCGCCCACATCGTCAGGCCGGCCGCGCCGCCGGACGCGCCGTCCGCGTCGCCATCGCGCGACACGTGGTGATGGATCTCGGTCGTCGCCTTCCACACGAGGAACAGGCCGCCCGACAGCAGGATCAGGTCGCGCCACGAGAATGCGTGATCGAACAGCGTGAATACGGGCGTGGTCAGGCTCGCGATCCATGCGACGCTGCCGAGCAGCGCGAGGCGCATCACGAGCGCGAGCGCGATGCCGATGCGCTGCGTGCGGGCGCGCTGCGCTTCGGGCAGCTTGTTGCTGAGGATCGAGATGAAGATCAGGTTGTCGATGCCGAGCACGACTTCCATCACGACGAGCGTCAGGAGCGCCGCCCAGACGGCGGGATCGGCGGCAAGCGTCAGCAGATAGTCCATGGAAAGGGCCGATACGAAAGTGGAAAGCCCGATGATAGACAACCCACGACTTCGAGAAAATCAGAGAAAATATGATCTTTGGTTCGGTTTTTACGAAATAACGATCCGATGCTGAATTTTCGACATCTGTACTATTTCTGGGTCGTCGTGAAGGAAGGCGGCTTCGCGCGCGCCGCCGAGCGGCTCGACATGGCCGTGCAGACGATCAGCGCGCAGGTGCGCGAGCTCGAGAAGTCGCTCGGCCACCAGTTGCTGCGCCCGGCCGGGCGCGGCGTCGCGATGACCGACGCCGGGCAGGCCGCGTATGCGCGCGCGGAAGTCATCTTCGAGATGGGGCGGCTGATTCCCGACGAAGTGCGCGCGGCGGCAAGCCAGCCGACCGTGCGGCTCGCGGTCGGTCTCGCGGACGGGATCTCGAAGCTGGCGGCCCATGCGATCCTCGCGCCGGTGCTCGACACGCCCACGCTGCGGCTGCTGTGCCACGAAGGCGAACACGATGCGCTGCTCGCGGAGCTGGCGCTGCACCATCTCGATCTCGTGCTGGCCGGCCAGGGCGCGCCGTCGGGGTCTAACCTGCGCGTGACGAGCGAGCGGCTCGTCGCGTCGCCGGTCGACTGGTACGGGCCCGCGGCGCTCGTCACGCCGGCCGCGCGACAGCACTTTCCGCAGTGCCTCGCCGAATTGCCGGTGCTGCTGCCCACCGCCCATTCGGCGCTGCGCGCGCGTCTGGACCTGTGGCTGGAGCGCGAACGGATCGTTCCGCGCGTGGCCGGGGAATTCGAGGACAGCGCGCTGATGGCCGTGTTCGCCGCGCGCGGCCTCGGCGTATTTCCGCTCAGCGAACTCGGCGCGAACGATGCATCGCTGCTGCGCGGGCTGCGCCGGCTCGGCCGCGCGGGCGACGTGACCGAGGAAATCCACGCGATCCGCTCGCGGCGCGGCGAACACCATCCGCTGGCATCGCAACTGCTCGCCGCCGCGCGGCCCGCGCCGGCCGGCTGAAGCGAGCGCGACATCAAACGAAACTATAATGACGCCCCGGCCATACGAGATTGCCCGCGGAAGTTGCCCGCGCGCCGCGCAGGCACCACCGTTGCGCGGCTTGCGCGCACTGCGCCCGCAGCCGCCGCGCGGCATCTCGCCGAGCCTTTTGAAAGACGCCATGCACAACCGATTTCGCCTGTTTTCCGTTTCGTGCGCGCTCGCGGCCGCGACCGTGCTGGCGGCGTGCTCGTCGCCGCCCAAGCCGATCTACCAGCAGGAACAGTTCGACGCGACCAGCAGCCCGTATGCGCACACGTTCCATTCAAAGTCCGACGCGGCCTGCGAGGCCGCGCGGCGCGCGCTGCTGAGCCAGGGCTATGTCGTGTCGTCGTCGCGCAACGATGCGGTCGACGGCAGCAAGAATTTCCAGCCCAGCAACGACATGCACGTCGTGATCGAGTTTCACGTCGTGTGCGCGGACGCGAACGCGGACGGCTCGTCGAGCATCGCGTACGTGAACGCGGTGCAGGATCGCTACACGCTGAAAAAGTCGAATACGTCGGCGAGCGTCGGGCTCAGCGTGTTCGGCTCGCTGTCGCTGCCGATCGGGTCGAGCGACGATGCGCTCGTGAAGACCGCGAGCGAGACGATTCCGGCCGGCGTGTTCTATGAGCGCTTCTTCAATCTCGTCGAGCACTTCCTGAAGGTCGATCCGGCCCGCCGCGATCGCGCGGCCGTGAAGGCGGCCGAGAAGGAGCCGGTCGCGCCGCTGCCCGAGCCCGCGCCGACGCCGCAGGGCGAGCCGCTGAAAATGACGACGCCGGTCGTGCCGACGCCGCCCGCCGCGCCGGTGCCGCTTTCGGTGCCGAGCATCGCGCCGGCGACGGGGACATCCGTGGTGCCGGCCGTGCCCGGCGCTGCGTCGGCCGTGGTCGCGCCGGGGGCAATGCGGGCGGTTGTGCCGGGGGCGGCTTCGGTTCCTGCCGCGGCTTCGGCACCCGCTTCGGCTTTGGCGCCTGCTTCGGCTTCGGCTTCGGCACCTGCTTCGGCCTCGGCGCCCGCTTCGACTTCGGCGCCCGCCGCAGCGTCCGTACCCGCTTCGTCGCCACCCGCTACCCCGGCCCCCGCTTCCAGCCCGGTATCGACGCCTGCCGCCGCAGCGCCGGCATCGGCCGCATCTGCGCCGGTGCCGGCGTCCGCGACATCCGCCCCCGCGCCGTCGAACACCACGCCTGCCGCTGCCGATCCGGCCGCATCGTCGGCACCGACCGGCGCAAGCGCACCGGCTGCCAACTAACACGCGTCCCGCCTCCCTGCGCCGTGCCTCTCGAGGCGCGGCGCGATCCCTTTTCTCCGCCCCCTCCAACGACATGCCCGGCCGCACACCGGCGGCCCGCCACACATCTTCGATACGAAGCGGCTGACGATCAAAGGCCGACGCGCCACGACAGCCCCGCGCGCCCGACGTGCAAGACTTGCCGAAATCTCCAGCCGCCCTGCCTTCCCGCTTTACCTCAACGTCGCATTCAGCGTGTGCAGATACTCGACCGTCGCCGTCACGCCGCCGCAGACGATCACCGCGATATTCGACGCCGACTCGAGCACCGGCACCGACGCCTCGAGCGCGGCCAGCGCGGCGCCGCATGCGGGTTCGACGACGATCCGGTGCTCGTCCAGCAACCGCAGCGACGCGGCCACAGCTTGCGCATCCGACACGACGACCGGATGAATCGCATGCCGTGCCGCCCATTCGACCGCCGCGTCGCATGGACGCTTCGCACCAAGCGACGTCGCAATGCTCGTGATCGCCGGCAATTCGACCGGATGCCCCTGCGCAACCGAACGCGCATAGCAGTCGGCACCTTCCGTCTCGACCGCGACGACCGGCACGTCGGGCCAGCCGTTGCGCGCGAGCCCTTCGAGCACGCCGCACAGCAGCCCGCCGCCGCCGACCGCCAGCACGACCGCGTCGGGCTTCGGGCCGCTCGCCGCCATCTCGTCGATCATCGTCGCGTGCCCCTGCCACAGCACGGGGTCGTCGAACGGATGCACGAACGCGTCGTGCGGGCCGACGGCCGACAGCGCGAACGCGTTCGCCTCGGCCCAGCTCGCGCCGTGCACGACGACCTCCGCCCCCTCGACGCGAATCAGCTCGCGCGCGCGGGCCGACGCGCTTTCCGGCACGACGACGAGCACCGGCACGCCGAGTTCGCGGCCGCAGTACGCGACCGCGATGCCCGCATTGCCGCCCGACGACGACACGAACCGCCGCGCGCCGGCCGCATGCCGCGCTTCGCAGACGGCGCCGATCCCGCGCAACTTGAACGAACCGGACGGCTGCAGCGCGTCCAGCTTGAGCAGGACGTTCGTGCCAAGCCGGCGCGAGGCGATTTGCGAACGGATATACGGCGTCTGGATATGAAGCGGCATGGTGCGGGACAGGGTGAGGATGGGTGACGGAAGGCGCGCGCGCCGGCGGCGAGCCGGTGCGGCAACGGAAACCATCGTACGGCACGCACGCCATGCTTTCCAATACCATCGAATGGCGTTTGCTATGCTCTTTAGGCATACCCTATCAATCGGAACCGGAGTCCGCGCCGCATGCGCCAGATCGAACTGCGTCACCTGCGTTATTTCGTGGCGGTCGCGCAAGCCGGCAGCGTGATGGCCGGCGCCCGAGCGGCCGGCATCGTCCAGCCGGCGCTGTCGCGTCAGATCCGCGAACTCGAGGAAGCGATCGGCACGCCGCTGCTGATCCGCCGCGCGACCGGCGTTACGCTCACGGCGGCCGGCGCGAGCTTCCTGCAGGACGCGACGGCCCTGCTCGCGACGTTGCAGGACAGCCGCGAACGCGCGTTGCGCAGCGCGGCCGGCCAGCTCGGCGAACTGCGGCTCGGCGCGCTGCCGAACTGCCTGCCGCTGCCGATCGTCGCGGACGTGCTGAAAGCGTTTCGCGACGCATGCCCGGACGTGAAACTGTCGATCGCGCCGATGCTGTCGGCCGAGCAGGCGGCGGCGCTGACGCGCGGCCAGCTCGACGGCGGCATCATGGCGTGGCGTCGCGACGAGGCACCGCACCTGTCGGGCGTGCGGCTGCTGAGCGACCGCTTCGTGCTCGCGATGCCCGCGCCGCCCGGCGAGCACCTTGACGCACCGCGCACGCTGGCCGACGTCGCACACGAGCCGTTCGTGTGGTTCGACGCGCAACGCTCCGCGGCGCACCACCGGTTCCTGATGGCGCAATGCGAGCGGGCCGGCTTCACGCCGCGCATCGCCCAGGTCGGCAGCGACATCCCGACGCTGATCGGCCTCGTCGCGGCCGGCATGGGCTGCGCGTTCGTGCCGGAAAGCGCGGCGCCGACGTGTCCGCACACCGTTCGGCTCGTCGCGCTCGACGAACTCGCAAGCCGCTTCGACATCGAGTTCGTGTTCGACGGCGCGCCGGCGTCGCCTTCTCCGGTCGTCGCGCGGTTCGTCGAAGCCGTGCGCGAAGCGACCGGTTACGCGGACTGACCGGCGAAACCGCGGGATCGGCAGCCGCACCATCCGCGGCGGATCCACCCGCCGCGTTCGCCATCGCGACGCCCTAAACTGCGGCGCAAATTCACGAAAAACCTTTCATATCGATGACAAATCAGGGTGCCGCGTCAGTATTTTTAAATTGACACCAAAAACGGCCGTTTAACGGCATTTCGAATTGTTATGGAGCGAAATATACTGCGCGCGCATCCAACCCTCGTGCCAAAGAGAGGATGCTTTTCCGCCCCGGTCACGGTCCCCCTGTGACCGGGGTTTTTTTGCTTTCGAGCCGCGCCGGCGACAGGTTCGCGACGACGATGCCGCACGCCCGCGTCGCGAAATGACGGTCGTGCGCGCATGTCGGCCGATCGCTTCGTCGCGGCCGCCGAGCGCCGTCCGCGTCGCTTCGGAACGCAGCCGCACACCCGGCCGTGCACGTCGAACCCGGGCGTTCCGCTACACCCGGCAGCCTCGTTGCTCCGGCGACGGACTCCATTCGAACGGCACGGATTCACTCGCGCGCCCAGTCGTCGATCGCGTGCAAATCGCCGGAAGCCCCGCCCTGCGGGCCGGGTGCGCACGCCGACCGAGCCTGCATTGTTGACATGAAATCAAGATAATTTCGTCCGCATGCGGCTTTTTCCACAAAAGTAATGCAGGCACACTTCAGCCTGTCCACAACGGCCCGATGCCGTTGCCCAACGCTTACAGGAGCACTTCGCGTGAACACCACGACTTCTTCTCCTTCCCGCCCGGGCGGCAACGCCGCGCTGCCGCTGCTGGCGCTCGCCGCCGGTGCGTTCGGCATCGGCACGACCGAGTTCTCGCCGATGGGCCTGCTGCCCGTGATCGCCGACGGCGTGCACGTGTCGATTCCGAAGGCCGGCATGCTGATCAGCGCATATGCGATCGGCGTGATGGTCGGCGCGCCGCTGATGACGCTGCTGCTCGCGCGCTGGTCGCGCCGCTCGGCGCTGATCGCGCTGATGTCGATCTTCACGATCGGCAACCTGCTGTCGGCCGTCGCGCCGGACTACACGACGCTGCTGCTCGCCCGGCTCGTCACGAGCCTGAACCACGGCGCGTTCTTCGGGCTCGGCTCGGTGGTCGCGGCAAGCCTCGTGCCGCGCGAGAAGCAGGCCAGCGCCGTCGCGACGATGTTCATGGGCCTCACGATCGCGAACGTCGGCGGCGTGCCGGCCGCGACGTGGCTCGGCCAGATCATCGGCTGGCGCATGTCGTTCGCGGCAACCGCGGGCCTCGGCCTCGTCGCGATCGCCGGCCTGTTCGCCGCGCTGCCGAAGGGCGAAGCCGGCAGGATGCCCAACCTGCGTGCCGAGCTGTCGGTGCTGACGCGCCCCGTCGTGCTCGGCGCGCTCGCCACCACGGTGCTCGGCGCCGGCGCGATGTTCACGCTGTATACGTACGTCGCCCCGACGCTCGAACACCTGACGGGCGCCACGCCCGGTTTCGTGACCGCGATGCTCGTGCTGATCGGCGTCGGCTTCTCGATCGGCAATATCGCCGGCGGCCGCCTGGCCGACCGCTCGCTCGACGGCACGCTGGCCGGTTTCCTGCTGCTGCTGATCGCGACGATGGCCGCGTTCCCGCTGCTCGCCGGCACGCATGCCGGCGCCGCGATCACGCTGCTGGTCTGGGGTGTCGCGACGTTCGCTGTGGTCCCGCCGCTGCAGATGCGCGTGATGCGTGCCGCACACGAAGCACCGGGCCTTGCATCGGCCGTGAACATCGGCGCGTTCAACCTCGGCAACGCGCTCGGCGCGGCAGCCGGCGGCGCGGCAATCTCGGCCGGCTTCAGCTACGCGGCGGTGCCGGTCGTCGGCGGGCTGATCGCCGCGGCAGGGCTCGCGGTCGTCGCCCTGCAGGTCGCTCAGCGCCGCCGCGCGCCGGCCGCCGCGAATTCCTGAACGCGATCTGGCCGGTCCCGCGAATCGCGCGGGCAAACCGGACTCGACGCATGCATTTCGATGGCCGCGGATGGCCGCATCATGCGGCCATTTTTTCGTCCTTGAAACGCGCCATCGTTTTCACGACGTTGTCGCTCGCCCTGTCGATCGGCCTTTCGTCTCCCGTCGCAGATACGGCCGCCCGTTCGAATCGCATCGCGACTGCCGGACGAACGCGGCCGGGCACGCGCGCTCGACGGGGCGATGTCACCGCGTGAACGCACGAACGCGGAAGCAGCAAGCGCCGGCCTGCAACGCCCGGCGCCCGATGCGGCACCGGTCAGAACCGATGCACGATGCCGAGCTGCACACCACGCGCATTCGCGCCCGGATAGGCAAGCGGCAGCCCCGGATTCGCCGCGCCGGCGAGCGTGTACCCTGCCTGGTTCCGGTTGCGAAGGTACGACAGCGCGCCATAAAAGCTCGTGCGCTTCGACAGGTCGTATTCGTACATCAGCCCGAACTGGTCCGCATGGTCGCCCTGCGACGTCTGGTCGTGCAGGTATGCATAGCCGAGCGCGACGTAGTTCGCCGGATTGAGCTGATACTTGACCGACAACCCGTACACGCGCGAATCGATCCCGAGGTCGTCCCACTTCACCGCCGAGAAGCCGCCGTACACGGTCGCCTTGCCGATCTCGTACGAGGCACCGGCCATGATCGTGCGATCGGTCGTGGTCGCCGTCGTGTTCTTCAGCCACTGCCCCGCGACGAACGCCGCGAACGGTCCGTGCTCGTAGGTCACGTCGAACTGCTGGCTGGAGCCCGCGGAGCGCACGCCGCCCGCGTCGCCGAAACCGAAGTACAGCCCGGCCTGGAACCCGGCGATCTCGGGGCTCTGGTACGACAGCGTATTGCTCGTGCGGAACGAGAACACGGTCAGGTTGTCCATGCCGGACGCCTGCGTGACGCCGCCGAATGCATCCTGCCCGCCCTGGTCGTTGAACAGCGGCGAATTCTGGCGGCCCGCGCGCACCTTGCCCCACTGCCCCGCGATGCCGACCCACGCCTGCCGGTTGAACATGCTGCCCGAGCTCGCGAGCGAACCGTCGTTCGGGTTGAAGCCGTTCTCGAGCGCGAACTCGATCTTCTGCCCGCCGCCGATGTCCTCGCCGCCCTTCACGCCGAACCGGCTGCCCCACTGGCCGCCGGAGCCGATCGCTGCCGTATAGCCGTTGCCGGTGTTCACGTACTGCGCGAATTCGTCGATCACGCCGTACAGCGTGACGCCATCCTGCGCGCAGGCAACGCCCGAACCGGCGACGCATGCCGCCGCAACCGCGATGCGAAGGCCGGCATGCACCGGCCGCGCGCGGGAACGAGTTCCTCGTGCGTTCATTTTCTTAGTCATACTATTCAATGGAAGGAGAATGGCACGACGCCGGGCACGGTGGTCTTGCCGTGCCGGCATCGCGGAAAATCAAGTGGGAGTACGGTGCGGCCCGTCGCGCAAAACCGGGCGAAGGGCCGCTCGGGCCGGCTGCACGCCGGCCCGGCGGGCGACGCGATGCGTCAGTGCTGGATTTCGCCGCGTTCGAGCGGCAGGATCAGGCGCTCGGGGATGCTGCGACGCGATGCGCGCGCGCCGATGTAATACAGCACGGCCGGCACGATGAGGCCGAGAATCCACGAGATGTCGGTGCCGCCGAGCGCATCGACGAGCGGGCCCGTATAGATGTGCGTCGACATGAACGGCAGTTGCACCAGGACGCCGACCACGTAGATCGTGATCGCCATCACGTTCCAGCGGCCGTAGCGGCCGTCCGGATCGGACAGCGCCGGCACGTCGTAGCGCGAGCGCGTGAAGCAGTAGTAGTCGACGAGGTTGATCGCGCTCCACGGCGTGAAGAACGCGAGCAGGAACAGGATGAACGCGGTGAATTCCTTCAGGAACGAATGGCGGCCGGCGAGCGCGATCAGCGTCGACACGCAGATCATCCCGACGATGTACACCAGACGGCTGCGCGACGACACCGCGCCCTTGCCGCGAAAGCCGCTGACGATCGTCGCCATCGACATGAAGCTGCCGTACGCGTTGAGCGCGGTCACCGTCACCTTGCCGAATGCGATGCTGAAGTACAGCAGCGCGGCCACGGCGCCCGTCGAGCCGAGGCCGACGATATACGACACCTCGTGGTGCGCGAACTGGCTGCCGGCGAGCGCGGCCGCGAACACGCCGAACACCATCGCGGCCTGCGCGCCGATCACCGAGCCGAGGCCGACCGCGCAAAACGTGGCGACCGACGACGTCGAACGCGGCAGGTAGCGCGAATAGTCGGCGACGTACGGGCCGAACGCGATCTGCCACGACGCGGACAGCGACATCGACAGCAGGAAGCTCGCGAGCGAGAAGTGCTTGTTCGCGAGCAGCGCGCCGACGTCGTGATTCGCGAACAGCTGCGCGAACATGTAGACGAACGCGACGATGCCGATCACGCTCGCGATCCGGCCGACGAAGTGGATCGCACGGTAGCCGAACACGGTCAGCACGACGATCACGGCCGCGAACAGCAGGATGCCGACCGCGTCGTCGACGTGCAGCAACTGCGCGACGGCCTGCCCGGCGAGCACCGAGCCGCTGGCGGAAAAGCCGATGTACATCAGGCACACGAGCACGATCGGGATCATCGCGCCGTACACGCCGAACTGCACGCGGCTCGAGATCATCTGCGGCAGCCCGAGCTGCGGACCTTGCGCACCGTGCAGCGCCATCACCGCGCCGCCGACGAACTGGCCGAGCAGCAGCGCGACCAGCGACCAGAACACGTCGCCGCCGAGCACGACCGCCAGTGCGCCCGTGACGATGGCGGTGATCTGCATGTTCGCCGACAGCCACAGCGTGAACTGGCTCAGCAGGCCGCCGTGGCGTTCGGTGTCAGGGATGAAATCGATCGAGCGAACCTCGATCAGGCCGCCGGCTTTTCCACTGGAATTCGTTGACACGGGTAAATCTCCAAGATACTGAGGACCACAAATGGTTTGGACGAGACTGGAACGTGCCGAGCCGCCCTTTCGGCTCTTCGCATGCGGTGCGCCGTGGATCGCCGGCATGCGCCACGCACGCACGGTCAGCACGCTGGCGCGCAACCGGCACGACGTGTGCCGACATTGCCAGCGGATGATCTTGTATATACAACTTGCGTGATATCGGTGATTACCCGATATCGGCAAGTTTTCGAAATCGTCCGAATAATCAGGACTGATCCGACCTTGGCAGCCGTAAGTTGAGCGTTTTAAAAATGAAAGGTCCGGCACTGGACAGTGGTGCCGGATTTGAAGCGCGCGACGGATGCGGCGTAGCGGGACGAGACCGGAATGCAGCAGTCGTGCGCATGCGCGGCGCGTGCAGCGCGCGCGCGTTATCCGATCGAATCGCGTGTGCGCGGCGCGATCCGCGGCGTCGGGATTGCATCGCCGGGAACGGCACGGCGGCAGATCGGATCGTTCGTCGGTCGATGAGCGTGCTTGCCGTCATCGCGCATCGCGACGGCGCGACGCGTGCAGACAGATCAGTTCCAGCGCGATCGTCACGCCGGCCAGCGACGTGATTTCCGCGTGATCGTATGGCGGCGACACTTCGACCACATCCATCCCGACCAGATCGATGCCGTTCAGATGGCGCAGGATTTCGAGCGCCTGATGGCTCGACAGCCCGCCCGAAACCGGCGTACCGGTGCCCGGCGCGAACGCCGGATCGAGACAGTCGATGTCGAACGTCAGGTAGACGGGATGATCGCCGACGCGCTCGCGAATGCGCGCGGCGACCGCCGCCGGTGTCGACGCATGCACGCTGCGCGCATCCTGGATGTCGAATCCCATCGGTTCGTCGTTGGTCGTGCGAATGCCGATCTGCGCCGAGCGTTCGGGCGCGACCCATCCTTCGCGCGCCGCGTGATAGAACATCGTGCCGTGATCGATGCGCTTGACGTCGCGATCGGGCCACGTGTCGGTATGCGCATCGAAGTGCACCAGCGACAGCGGGCCGTGCACCTTCGCATGCGCCTTCAGCAGCGGATACGTGATGAAGTGATCGCCGCCGAGCGTCAGCATCGCGCAGCCGCGCGACAGGATCGCATCCGCGTGCCGCTCGATCGCGCCCGGCACCGACTCGGGCTGCCCCAGATCGAACGCGCAGTCGCCATAGTCGACCGCGGCCAGCACGTCGAACGGATCGAAGTCCCACGGCCACGGACGCTCCCACGCAATGCCGGTCGACGCGATGCGCAGCCCGCGCGGGCCGAAGCGCGTGCCGGGCCGGTGCGACGCGGCCGAATCGAACGGCACGCCGGTGATCGCGAGATCGACACCGTCGAGATCGCGGCTGAAGCGCCGGCGCATGAAGCTCGTCGCCCCCGCGAAGCTGGGTTCGGCCTGCGTGCCGTAAAGGCTGTCGCGCGTGAACGCGAGATCGTTCTGGCTCATCGTCGGATTCCTGTCGGGTGGAGATGCCGGTCGCACGCGCGGCGACCCGATGCCGATTCTGCCGCGATCGCTTTCGACGAAAAATATGAACTAACATAAGCCGACTTCACAAAACGCGATGTATCGCCATGCTGACCCGCTTGAGAGACATGGATGTGCAGTTGCTGCGGCTCTTCGTCACGATCGTCGAGAGCGGCGGCTTCAGCGCGGCGCAAGGCACGCTCGGGATGGCGCCGTCGACCATCAGCACGCAGATGGCCAAGCTCGAGACGCGCGTCGGCTTCCGGTTGTGCGAGCGCGGCAAGCGCGGCTTCCGGCTGACGCCGAAGGGCGAACGCGTGCTGCAATCGACGCGGCGCCTGCTGCACGCGATGGACGTATTCACGCGCGATACGCAGCACGTGTCGGGCACGTTGCTCGGCGAGCTGCGCATCGGGTTGTCCGAACGGCTCGCGCCGGACATCGTCGAATCGCTCGCAACGGCCGTCGGCCGCTTTCGCGAACATGCGCCGGACGTGTTGATCGAGATGCTGGCAGTGGCGCCCGACGAACTGGAGCGCAAGCTGCTGAAGGGCGAGCTGCAGCTGGCGGTCGGCTACTTCTCCGGGCACCAGGCCGGCCTGCACTACGCGCCGCTGTTCGTCGAACCGCAGTCGCTCTATTGCGGCGCCCGGCATCCGCTCGCCGCGAAAAAGACCGTGTCGATGAACGATGTCGCGCAGGCAAGCAACGTCGCGCGGCTCTACAAGACGCACACGGCCGGTGCGGCGCTGCGCAACGCGCAGCCGACCGCGTTCTCCGAAAACGTCGATGCCGACGTGATCTTCATCCTGTCGGGCGCGCACATCGGCTTCCTGCCGGACCATGTCGCGGCGCCGTGGGTCGCGGCCGGCAAGATGCGCAAGCTGCTCGCGAGCAGGCTGAGCCACACGGTCGAATTCCAGCTCGCGACGCCGAGGAACAGCGACGGCGGCGAAGCACTGGACGCGTTTGCCGATGCGCTCGCGGAACAGTTCGGGTTGCTCGACGGTTTCGCGCGCGGATAGCCGGCGCGGCAACGTCAGCCGTGCGCCGCCTGCCGCGGAAACTCAGACGAGCCGGTCCGACGCGACGACGTGTACGCCCGGCCGCGCATCGAGCGCGGCGTCGAGCAACGCGCGGGCGATCCGCGACGCGGGATTCACGCGCCATTTCATCGGCAGCACGGGGCCGGCAATGCTCAACGCAAGGACGAACAACCGTTCGCCGAACCTGAATTCGTCGCGGCTGCCGCCGATCAGGCCGGGCCGCACGCAGGTGAGCGACGCGAATCCGACGCCCGCGAGCGCACGCTCGACTTCGCCCTTCACGCGGTTGTAGAAGATGCGCGACGCCGGATCCGCGCCGAGCGCGGAATTCAGCACGTAGGCCGGCGTGCCGTGCCGGTGCGCGAGACGCGCCACCGCGAGCGGGTAGTCGTGATCGACACGCCGGAACGCAGCCTGCGAACCCGCGGTGCGCATCGTGGTGCCGAGCGTGCAGATCACCGCGTCGGCCTGCCACCAGTCGGCCGCCTCGGGCAGATCGTCGAAATCGACTTCCAGCGCCTGCATCTTTGGATGCGGCGACAACGGCCGGCGTGCGACGACGACGACCTGGTCCACGCGCGCATCGGCGAGCGCGATGTCGAGGACGTGGCGCCCGACGAGTCCGGTCGCGCCGACGAGCAACAGTTTCATGTCAGGTTTTCCGTATGAAGCTCGCGCAGGTTCGCCGTGAGCGACAGCCGCGCGCGCCCGGCAGTCCGCTGCCGCGTCGCCCCGCCCGTTTGCGGCCGATGATTCAGGCGGGATATCGACACGATGAACGGTTCGCGCGGGAGGGTCAACACCGGCCCGCGGCCTCCGCTATGCGCCGGTTCCCGCCTGCCGCGACACGCTCGGCGCGATGCCCGTCCAGCGCTTGTACGCCTGCGAGAACGACGACATGTCGCTGAACCCCAGCGCCTGCGCGATCTCCTTGATCGACAGCCGCCCTTCGGCAACCAGCGCCTGCGCGCGCGCCTTGCGCACGGTGTTCGAGATGTCGCGAAAGCATGCGCCCTCCTCCTGAAGCCGGCGCTTCAGCGTGCGCTCGCTCGTGTTGAGCAGCGTCGCGATGTCCTTCAGTTGCGGCGGCCGGTCGAACGGCCGCGTGGCCAGATATTCGTTCAGGAACGACACGAGATCGACGCGGGTGCGCCGGCGCGCGATCAGCTCCGCGCACATCCGCTCGCACATCGCGGCAGTCGCGGCATTCGCCTGCGGCAACGGTCGTTCGAGATGCGCATGCGCGAACGTGATCGCGTTGGCCGGCCGACCGGACCGGACCCGCGTGCCGAGCACCTGCGGCACGCCCGGCTCGGCGTCGTATGCGAGATCGAACGTCGCGAGTTCGAACGCGCCGCCGATCACGTCGCGCAGCACGCGACAGGTGGCGCCCATCGCGCGTTCGACGAAGAAGCGCTGCAGCGGCGCGGACAGTTCCGGCGCCGCGTCGAACGCGATCCCATCGTGCCGCCCGGCTCGGCGGTAGGTCATCCCGACGAACGTGTAGGTCAGCGCCAGATAGCGCCCCGCCAGCGCGACGGCGTCCATCCCGGTCGCGCTGCTGAGCAGCCCGTACCCGAGCAGTCCGTAAGCGGACAACTGGTACGACAGACCCACCTTCAGGCCGACGCCCGGCTCGTCGCCGGCCTGCGCGAGCAGGTTCGACGCCACCGCCAGCTCCTGCGCCGCCAGCACCGTGAAGTCCGGATCGGCAAGCTGCTTCAGCGTGAGTTGCGAGCCTTTCAGCAAGGCCGCCGGCGCGATTCCGCGGTCGCGGCCGAACGCGATCATCAGCAGGACCGAAGCCGGGCTGCGGGCAAAGTTCCAGACGTTCATCGGCCGCCTCGCGACATGTGTTGGCCTAGATTCTAAAGCGGTTGGCCCGCGCCAGCATGGCCGTCGCGCGGCCGCCGGATCATGATGGGATGCATCGAAACCGCCGTTTCAACCCAATCGACCGGAGTCCGCCGCCATGTCCAAGACCTATGCAGACCAGCCCGTCTGGCGCGCCATGCAAAGCTTCCTGCCGCCCGACTTCCAGTGGGCGGCCGACCGCCAGCCGCATGAGGAATGGTGGCGCTGGCACGGTCATCGCCTGCATCTCGACACGTATCGCGATCCTCAGGCGAAAGTGAAGGTGATCCTGTTCCATGGCGTCGGCACCAACGGTCGGCAGATGTCGATGATCGTCGGCGAGCAGCTCGCGCGCCGCGGCTACGAGACGATCGCGGTCGACATGCCCGAGTACGGGATGACCGAAGTCGAGCGCGGCGCACTGGTGCGCTACGACGACTGGGTGCGCGCCGGCAGCGACCTGATCGACGCGGAGCGCGCGAAGGACGATCGTCCGGTCGTGCTCTACGGGTTGAGCGCGGGCGGCATGCTGACCTACCACGTCGCCGCGCTGAACGGCAAAGTCGACGGCATCGTCGGGATGACGTTCCTCGACCAGCGTCTTCAGCAGGTGCGCGACGAAACCGCGCGCAACCTGTTCATGAGCCGCGTCGGCGGCCCGATGACGCACTTCACCGCGAAGACGCCGCTGCGCGCGATGCGCATTCCGATGTCGCTCGCGAGCAAGATGCACGCGCTCGTGAACCGCGACGACGCGCTGAAGGTCTGGCTGTCGGACCGGACTTCGGCCGGCAACGCGATGACGATGGCCTTTCTCGATTCGTACATGTCGTATCGGCCGGTGGTCGAGCCGGAGGATTTCCGCGTCTGCCCGATCCTGCTCACGCAGCCGGCCGCGGACCGCTGGACGCCGCGACACCTGAGCGAGCCGTTCCTCGCGCGCATCCGCAACGTGCCGGTCAAGGTCGTGATGCTGGACAACGCTGGCCACTATCCGCTCGAACAGCCGGGGCTCGCGCAGATGGTCGATGCGATCGACGCGTTCTATCGGGATGTGACGGCACGGCCTGCCGGCGCGCGGGCGCTTTCGTAAACGGGAAACCTGCGTCGATGCATCGGTCGGCGCGATCCGGTTTCGACGGGTAACTCGCGCCGGCCGCCGGCCGGCGCCGTCGATGACGGGTACGGCCGGCGGCGCATCGCGCCGGTCACAGCATCACGTTGATGACCTTCTTCTCGACGTAGCTGACCATTTCCTCGATCCCCTCCTCCCGGTCGACGCCGCTGTTCTTGAAGCCGCCCCACGGCACGCCGAGAAAGTGCGTGTTGCTGCCGTTGACGAACACGCTGCCCGCGCGGATGCGACGCGCGGTGTTGAGCGCCTGCCGGATATCGTTGGTCCAGATCGCGGCCGACAGCCCGTATTCGGTGTCGTTGGCCATCGCGACCACGTCGTCGACATCGCGCCATCGCGCGACCGACAGAATCGGCCCGAAGACTTCCTCGCGCCACAGCCGCATCGCCGGCGTGACGTCGGCATAGACGGTCGGCTCGACCCAGAAGCCTTTTTCGAACGCGCGCCCGGGCGGGCGGCGGCCGCCCGCCATCAGCCGCGCGCCGTGCGTCTGCGCCGGATCGAGAAAGCTCATCACGTGCTCGTAGCTCTTGCGCGAGTTGATCGGGCCCATGCCCGTGTCGGGCGACATCGGATCGCCGACGCGGATCGCGGCCACGCGCTCGACGACACGCGCGAGCACGTCGTCGTAAATGTCGTCGTGCACCAGAAGCCGCGAATTCGATCCGCACGACTGGCCCTGCCACGAGAAATTCATTCCGCGCACCGCACTTTCGGCGGCCGCGTCCGGATCCGCGTCCGGAAACACGATCATCGGATTCTTGCCGCCGAGCTCGAGCGTCACGTGCTTGACGCCGACCTCCGCCGCGCTGCGCTGAATCGCGCGCCCGGTCGGCACGGACCCGATCAGCGCGAGACGCTTCACGTCCGGATGGCGCACCAGCGCATCGCCGACCTCGGCGCCCGTGCCGTTGACGATGTTGAACACGCCGGCCGGCAACGTGTCGCGCGCGATTTCGCCGAGCACAAGCACGGACAGCGGCGACGTTTCGGGCGGCTTCACCACGACCGTATTGCCGGTCACGAGCGCCGATGCCGTGCGCGCCGCGGAAAACATCGCCGGGTGATTGAACGCCGCGATCCGGCCGACGACGCCGTACGGTTCGTACACGGTCATGTGCAGGTGGCGGCCGGTGGCCGGGATCGTCTCGCCGTGCAGCCCGTGCACGAGCCCCGCGTAGTAGCGCAGGCCGCGCACCGTCTCGTGCATGCTCGCGAGCGTCGGCGCGTAGGTGTTGCCCGAATCGAGCACCTCGATGCGCGACAGCTCCTCCGCGCGTTCGAGCAGGCGCTCGCCGAACCCGCGCAGCAGTTCGCCGCGCTCCTCGCCGGTGCGCTCGGCCCAGGCCGGCCACGCGCGCTGCGCGGCGTCCACGGCCCGCGCGACGTCCTTGCGCGAACCGGCCGGCGCGCGGCCGATCGCTTCCTCGGTGGCCGGGTTGATCGACGTCGCCCACTCGCCGGTCTCGCTGTCGACCAGTTCGCCGTCGATCAGCAAACGGCCGGTTATAAACTGCTCGCTCATACTCGTCTCCTCGATGATTCCATCGCCGGTCAGCGCGCGTCGCCGCGCTGCACGCGGCGTTTCCACAGCGCCCACGGGCGCTCGACCTGCGTTTCGATGTTCGCGCACGCGGTCGCGGCTTCCTGCTCGCTGAGATAGACCACGTCGCCCAGTTGCAGCGCCTCGATCTGCATGCGCGCATTGACTTCCGCGTAGACCGCGCGATACACGGCCTGCTTGAGCGTCGGCGCGACCACCGTCGAACCGTGGCCGCGCATCAGCACGAACGCCGCGCCGCCGAGCCGCTGCGCGAGCGCCGCGCCGAGCGCGTTGTCGCGCACGAGCAGGTCCGTCGCATCGCCCGCGGTATCGCGAATCTCGAACACGGGCGTCCCCGCGCCGAGGAATCCGCTCATGTGGCACACGGGCCGCAGCGGCGTACGCTTCGTGATGCTGAACGGCAGCACGGTCGGCGAATGGCTGTGCACGATCGCCTGCACGTCGGGACGCGCCTTGTAGATCTCGCCGTGGATGAAGCGCTCCAGATAGACGGCGCGTCCGCCGGCATTGACCGGCACGCCGTCCAGCGTGAATTCGACGATGTCGTCCATGCCGACGGTGCCCGGCGCCATGTTGCGCGCCAGCAGGAAGCGCCGCGGATCCTTGTCGTGACGGACGCTGACATGGCCGAAGGCGTCGACGATGCCCTGGTCGAACAGGATGCGGTTCGCGCAGACGAGGTCCTCGACGAGCGCGGTTTCCGGCGCATCGGCGAGACGCCCGGCATCGTCCGCATAGGCGGCGGCGCCGGATGGAAGCTGAAGAGTGCACATGGGTCGGCCTGTTTTCGGGTTGACGGGCGGTGCGCGCGTCCGCATCGCATCCCATCGCGATGCGGACGTCAGGCACCCAGCCAGCTTAGAATCGGCCCGACCATAGGTCTATTAGCTATTGATCGCCGAACAGATAGCCAATCGACTATGAGTTCGATCCATCCGCTTCCGCGCCAGGCGACGCGGCGTCGAGAATGAACTGCACGAGTTCCGCCTGGAACGCCGAGAAGCGCTTGTCGTCGCGATGCACGAGATAGATCGGCACCTTCATCGACAGATCGGCGCGATCGAGCACGACCAGCTCGCGCCGCTCGACCTCGGCACGCACCGCCGACGCGAACATGAAGCTCACGCCGAGGTTCTCGCGCACCGCGTGTTTCATCGCTTCCGGGTGCCCGAGCTCCATCACGACCTTGCGCTGCTCGAGGCCGCGCTCGCGCAGCAGCGCCTCCTCGAGCTCGCGGCGCGGCTGGTTGCGCGGCGTGCTCACGAACGGCACGCGGCGCAGGTCGAGATCCCGGGCCGGCTGCGCGGCCCACGGGCTCGATGCGCCGCACACGAGCAGC
This sequence comes from Burkholderia sp. IDO3, assembly GCF_003366075.1. NCBI lineage: Bacteria > Pseudomonadati > Pseudomonadota > Betaproteobacteria > Burkholderiales > Burkholderiaceae > Burkholderia > Burkholderia sp. IDO3. Next base: position 1,319,573 of record NZ_CP028963.1, on the reverse strand, counting down.
AGTTCGTCCTCCCACACGGGAAGGGTCGTCAGCCCGTCGAGATCCTGATTGGCCGCGATCAGGATGACCGCGAAATCGCAGCCGCCCACGCGGGTCGCATCGACAGCCGCCTGCGGCGTCAGGATCTGCACGGTCACGAGCCCGTCGGGCTGCCGCCGGTAGAAATCCGCGAACAGCGGCGGCAATGCGTACGAACCGATCGACATCGACGTCGCGACGACCGCGTTGCCCATCTCGCCCTGTTCGAGACCGGCGAGCTCGCGCTCGACCTCGCGCGTGCGCGTGATGACCTCGGTCGCCCACCGATAGATGCGCTCGCCGGCTTCGGTGAGTGCGATGTTGCGGCCGGCGCGCTTCACGAGCGCATAGCCAAGCCGCTTCTCCATGCTGCGCACGTGCGCGGTCACGACCGGCTGCGCGATGCACAGCCGGTCGGCCGCACGCGTGACGCTGCCGAGCTCGACCACCGTGCAGAACACCTCGAGCTTCTGAAAAGTGAGATACGAATCGAATCCGCGCACGGTTCCCTCGTCCATAGCCATTCGGGTATCGAATGGCCCGGCAATACGTATTGGAAGATATGTTTCAGGTTACGCACAATCGAATGAACCCACAACCGAGAGGCCTGCGTTCAGGCCCACCTGGAGACATCATGGTTCGTTCGACGCCCGTTCCGGCCGGTCGCCGCGCCCCGCGTTCGCGGGTTGCGCCGGCCCGCCCTGCCGCCACGCGCCGTGAGGTGCGGCGATGAAAACCGCTACGTACGACTACGTGATCGTCGGCGCCGGCTCCGCCGGCTGCGCACTCGCCTACCGGCTCGGCGAGGATCCGAACGTCCGCATCCTCGTCATCGAAGCCGGCGAGCAGGATCGCTCGCCGTACATCAAGGTGCCGCTGACGTGGGGCCAGATTCTGAAGAACCGTCTCTTCGACTGGGGCTATTTCACCGAGCCCGAAGCCGGCATGGACGGCCGCCGGATCGAGTGCGCGCGCGGCAAGGTGGTGGGCGGCTCGTCGTCGATCAACGGCATGGCCTACGCACGCGGCGCGCGGGAAGATTACGACGGCTGGGCCGACGAGTTCGGCTTGACCGACTGGTCCTACGACGCCGTGCTGCCGTACTTCAAGCGCTCCGAATCGTGGGAGCGCGGCGAATCGGCGTTGCGCGGCGGTCGCGGCCCGCTGACCGTGACCCGGCTCGACTATCGCGACCCGCTGATCGGCGGCTTCCTCGACGCGACGCGTGCATGCGGCTATCCGGAGAACGACGACTACAACGGCGCATCCGTCGAAGGCTTCGGGCCGATGCAGGCCACCATCCGCAACGGCCTTCGCTGCAGCGCGGCGGTCGCCTATCTGCGCCCGGCGCTCGCGCGCGGCAACGTCACGCTCGTGACCGGGGCGCTCGCGAAACGAATCGTGCTCGACACCGACAGGGGTGCGCCGCGCGCCACCGCGATCGAGTATCGCCGCGGCGAATCCGATTACCTCGCCGAGGCGCGCCGCGAAGTCATCCTCTGCGGCGGCGTGATCAATTCGCCGCAACTGCTGATGCTCTCCGGCATCGGCGCCGCCGACAGCCTGCGCGTACACGGCATCGCGCCGAAAGTCGCATTGCCCGGCGTGGGAGCCAACCTCCATGACCACATCGTGTTCGACCTGCGCTGGAGCCGCAAGGAACCGGGGCCGCTGCACCGGATGATGCGCGCCGACCGCATCGCGTTCGACGTCGCGCGCACGTTTGCCGGCGGCAACGGCTTCTCGAGCAAGATCCCCGCCGCCGCGCTCGGACTGGTCCGCAGCCAGCCGCACCTGCCGCTGCCGGACGTTCAACTGATTCTCGCGGCCGGCGCGATGAATGCCGCGCCGTACTTCGAGCCGTTCAAGCGCGCGTATGCCGACTCGTTCGCGATCAAGGGCATTTTCCTCACGCCCGAAAGCCGCGGGCGCGTGTCGTTGAAGTCGGCCGATCCGGCCGAGCATGCGCGGATCGAGCAAAACTTCCTCGCCACCGGGAACGATCGCACCGCAGTTCGGGAAATGTTCCGGCGCATGCGGGAAATCGGCGCACAGGCCGGGCTGCGCCCCTTTATCGGCGAAGAGATAGCGCCGGGCGCGCAGGTTCAAAGCGATGCAGACGTCGACGCATTCATTCGACGCGTCGCGATCACCCTGCATCACCCGGTCGGCACTTGCCGCATGGGCCGTGACGACGATCCGGCGGCCGTGGTCGATACGCAGATGCGCGTGCGTGGCGTGGCCGGACTGCGGGTGGTCGACGGATCGGCCATCCCGCGCATCATCCGCGGGCCGACCAACGCGCTGATCATGACGATGGCCGAACGCGCAGCGGATTTCATGACCGGCAAAGCCGTACCCGCGGCGCAAGCCCCGGTTCGCGCCACGGCACCGATGTAGACGGTCGCGCCCGGGGTCTCGCGCCAGGCCCCGATTCGATTCATTCCGACCATTCAGGAGACACCGATGACCCATTCCTGCGGGCACGCGCATCGTCATGCGCACATCACGAACGCCGCGCCGCATGCCTTCTCCCTCGCGCTCGGCAACGTCGAAATCATCCGGCTGTACGACACGACGCTGCTCGGCGAAACCGCGCAAAGCTGGCTGCCTGATTTCGACCGCGCGCGCGTGGCCGAGCACGAACACTGGCTCGCGCCGACGCACTACGATCCCGAAAGCGGCCGCATCCCGATGCCCGTGCACAGCTGGATCGTACGGACCGGCCGGCATACGGTGCTGATCGACAGTTGTATCGGCAACCACAAGGAGCGGCCGGGACTGCCGGAGATGCACCGCCTGTCGACGCGCTATCTCGACCGGATGCGCGCGCTCGGCATCCAGCCCGAGGAAATCGACTACGTGATGTGCAGCCATCTTCACGCCGATCACGTCGGCTGGAACACGCAGCGCGTCAACGGCGTCTGGGTGCCGACCTTTCCGAACGCGCGATATGTGATCTCGCAGGTCGAGCACGATCATCTGGTCCGTGCGATCCGCGGCGAGGGCCCCGCGGGGCCGGCGTGGTTCGGCCCGATGTACGACGACAGCGTGCTGCCCGTGATCGAGGCCGGCCAGGCCACGATGTTCGACGATACCTACGAACTCGACGACACGTTCCTGATCCGCCACGCACCGGGCCATTCGCCGGGGCACGTGCGCATCGAACTGACGTCGCGGGGCGCGCGCGGCGTGTTCAGCGGCGACATGCTGCACTCGCCGATCCAGATTCCGTTCTGGCAATGGAGCAGCAAGGTCTGCGACGACCGTCCGCTCGCCGCGAAAAGCCGCTTCGAGTTGCTCGCGCATTGCGTCGAGCACAGCGCGCTGCTGCTGCCCGGTCATTTCGAGGCCCCGCACGCGGGGCATATCGTCGATACGGCCGGCACGTTCGGCATCGAATTCCTGCGCTGACGCAGCGCGCGCGACAGCCATGGCTGGCCGAGCCTGCCGTTCGGTTCGACGGAATTCCGCGGGTCGCCGAGGGCTTCGGAATGCGCGAACGGCAGGCAAAAGGACGGACGCGCGATCGCGCACGGCCCGTCGTCACCCCGCGATTCAGGTGTGCTGGAACGGCGCTGCGGCCACCGCGACAACGGCCGGCATGCAGACGGCTCAGGCCTGCCCGATGTCGAGCCGGATAATCCGGCCGGCACCGTCGACCTGGAACTTGAAGTACGTGCGGAACGTGCCCCAGCGATCCGAATGAAACTCGCCGTAGACGTCGAGCCCGTCGTTGTCGACGCGATCGATCGTCGTGAAGCGCTCGGCCCCGATCGCGTCACGGTTGAATGCGTGAAGGTCGCGCGGCCTGCCGTCGTCATACAGCGTCGCATCGGGCGCGAACAGCGCGGCCCATGCCGCGCCGTCGCCTTGCTGGAGCGCGTCGATCGCGCGCCGCACGACCGGATGATGGAGTACGTCGGTGTTCATGGTGTCTATCCTCGACGAAAGAAGCCCGCCCTCGGCCTGCGCCGACCCACGATGGGCCGGCGACGCGTGCCGCCTTCTGCCGGCCGCCCCGCGCGTTACGCATTCGCTTTCGGCTGCAGCAGGTCGGACAGGCCGACGCGATGCAACATCTCCGCACGCACGCGGTCGAGCACCGCGAAACCGACGGCCGCGCCGTCCTGCGTCGGATCGATGTGAACGCGGAACGGACGCTTACCGAACGGCATGCCCACGATGTCGACGATCGCGCGGGCCACCTCGCTCGCATCCGCATCGGCCGGCACGATGTCCGCAAACGCCTTCAGCACCTGGTCGCCGAACCCCGCATACGGCCCCGCATCGTATTCGGCCGCACGCGCCTTGTCGGCCGGCGCGCCCGCATGCGCGAAATGGTTGGTGCCGCCCGTGAATGCGCCCGGCACGACGATCGACGTCTCGATGCCCCAGCGCGACAGTTCGCGCGCATACTGCACAGCGATCGCATCCATCGCGGCCTTCGCCGCGAAATACGGCGCCAGGTACGGCGGCGTCCCGCCCGCCGAGCTACTGCTGGACACCCACAGCAGCAGGCCCTGACCGCTTTTCCGCATATGCGGCAACACGGTGCGGTTCATGCGCTGCGTGCTCAGCACGTTCACGTCGTACAGATACGCGTACTGCTCCGGCGTAAACGCTTCGGCGGGACCGAACACCATGTGCCCCGCGTTGTGCACCAGCACGTCGATGCGGCCGACCTCGGCGATCACGCTGGCGACGCCGGAATCGACGGAATCCTGCGACTGCACGTCGATCTCGACCGTGCGCAGATCGACGCCCCGCGCTTTCGAATACGCAGCCATCTGTGCGACGACCGGCGCATTGCGTCCGGCCGTGTCGCGCATCGACGCGAACACGATGTGGCCGGCCGCCGCCAGCGCTTCGGCGGTCAGGCGGCCGAAGCCGCTCGACGCGCCGGTGATGAGAATGATCTTGCCCATGACGATGCTCCTTGATTGACGACTGTGATTCCTCGATACGAACCATGCGGACTCGAACCCTCCCGTCATTGCGCAGCCAGCGCGCCGCTTCGCGCAGCGGATTGAGCTTCTCCTTCAGGTTGATGGCGATCTGCATGTCGAACATGCCTTGCCACGGCAGCCGGAGCGTCGGCGTCCGCCCACGATTCGATTTACGACAACGCGCGCATTTCCATTTAGTACACCGATACTATTCGTCCGGATTCGTTCCGGATGATCCGGGTGCCCGCTCAGTCGCGCCGCGTCGATCGCCGCACGGGTTCCCATGCCCGGATATCGCGCCCGATCGATTCGGCGCGGCCGAGCATCGTCCTCACCGCGTCGGCGCCGAGTGCGCGCCCTCCGCAAGCAGCCGTTGCGCCAGTTCGCGGCCAGGACCGGACGACACGCCGATGACCAAGGCTACCTTGTCTGTCATCGATACAGTGCCCATTCGAAAACCCTGGATCACTCGGTGGAGATGTTGGGATGAATCGAGTGTAGCCGAGCCTGTCGCGCGAATGAACGGGGGGTGCAGAGATGAACTATCCACGATTGACTAACAATCGGTTCATTCATGGTCGCGCTCCACCCGCACCGGTTCTTTCAGGATTGCGTACCGGGAAATTGACAATCCGGTAGCCGGCCGCAACGGCGCGTCACGATCGCGTGCGTCCTGTCCACCACGGCCCGGCGGCACTTTGGCGTGACGCCGGGAGAATTCGGGAGGCACACGAAACACCGGCATCGCATCATTCCGGAGATCGGATGAAGGTCACTACCGTCGGCACGATGAAGAAAAAACCGCCAATGCGCACATTGCACATCGGCGGTTCCGTTTCAGCAGCCCTGTACGTCACACATGCAGCGCATGCCCGAGCGCACGCAGCGCCGCCTCCTGCATCGCTTCGCCGAGCGTCGGATGCGCATGGATCGTGCCGCCGACGTCTTCGAGCCGCGCCCCCATCTCGATGGACTGCGAGAACGCCGCAGCCAGCTCCGACACGCCGCGCCCGACCGCCTGCCAGCCGACGATCAGGTGATCGTCGCGCCGCGCGACGACGCGCACGAAACCGTCGGTCGCCTGCAGCGTCATCGCGCGCCCGTTCGCCGCGAACGGGAACGATGCGCTGATACAGTCGACGCCTGCCGCCTTCGCGTCGTCGGGCGACCAGCCGGACGTGACGACCTCCGGATCGGTGAAGCACACGGCCGGGATCGACGCGGGCACGAACTTGCGGCGGCGCCCCGCGATCAGCTCGGCCACCATCTCGCCCTGCGCCATCGCACGATGCGCGAGCATCGGCTCGCCCGCGACGTCGCCGATCGCCCACACGTTGCGCATCGATGTCCTGCATTCGTCGTCGATGCGTAGCGCGCGGCCGTTGCGATCGAGCGGCAACGATTCGAGCCCGAAGCCGTCGACGCGCGGCCGGCGCCCGACCGCGACCAGCACGCGGTCGGCCGGCAGCGTCTTCTCCGTGCCGTCGGGCGCCTGCACGCGGACCGCGCCGTCGTTCGCGAGACCCAGCACCTTGTGACCCGGCCACAGTCCGACGCCGAGCCGCGCGAGCGAATCGGCGACCGGCTTCGCGAGTTCCGCGTCATACGCGGGCAACACGCGCTCCGCGGCTTCGACGATGCTCACCTCGACGCCGAGCTTGCGATAGACGATCCCGAGTTCGAGCCCGATGTAGCCCGCGCCGACGACGACCAGCCGCTTCGGCAACGACGCAGGCGACAGCGCTTCGGTGGACGACACGACATGCCCGCCGAACGGCATCGGCGGCAGCGCGACCGGTTCCGAGCCGGTCGCGAGCAACAAGTGCTCGCAGGCGATCCGCGTCGTCTCGCCGCCGGTGACGACGTCGACCGTCTTGCCGTCGATCACGCGCGCGTCGCCGTGCAGCACGCGCACGCCGTGCTTCTTCAGCAACGCGCCGACGCCGCGCGTGAGCCGTTCGACGATGCCGTCCTTCCATGCGACGCTTTTCGCGATGTCGATCTCCGGCGTGCGCACGCGAATCCCGAGCGCCCCTTCGCCGGCCTGCCCGCACGCCTGCTCGAACGCGTCGGCGACGTGGATCAGCGCCTTCGACGGAATGCAGCCGATGTTCAGGCACGTGCCGCCGAGCCGTTCCCGCTCGACGAGCACCGTCGGAATGCCGAGCTGCCCCGCGCGAATCGCGGCGACGTAACCGCCCGGACCCCCGCCGATCACGAGCAACGTGGTGTGTTCGTTCTTCATCGCGCTCACTCCACGAACAGCAGCGCCGGGCGTTCGAGCAACCCGCGCACGGCCTGGATGAATTCGGCCGCATCCGCGCCGTCGACGACGCGATGATCGAACGACGACGACAGATTCATCATCTTGCGCGCGACGATCGCGCCGTCGCGGATCATCGGCCGCTCGACCATCCGGTTCACGCCGACGATGCCGACTTCGGGATGGTTGATGACCGGCGTCGAGACGATGCCGCCGAGTGCGCCGAGGCTCGAGATCGTGATCGTCGATCCGCCAAGCTCGTCGCGCTGCGCACGGTTCGTGCGGACCGCGTCGGCCAGCCGCGCGATTTCGGCCGAGATCGACCACACGTCGCGCGCTTCCGCATGACGCAGCACCGGCACCGTGAGGCCGCCGTCCGTCTGCGTCGCGACGCCCATGTGCACCGCGCCGTAACGCGTGACGACACCGGCTTCGTCGTCGTAGCGCGCGTTGATCTGCGGGAAGTCGCGCAACGCGACCACCATCGCGCGGATCAGCAGCGGCAGCGGCGTGAGCCGGCCGCGCGTGTCGCCGTAGCGGCGGTTCAACTCCGTGCGCAGCGCTTCGAGCTCGGTGACGTCGATCTCCTCGACGTAGCTGAAGTGCGGGATGCGGCGCTTCGCTTCCTGCATCTTGCGCGCGATCGCGCGCCGCAGGCCGATCACCGGCACGTCGGTTTCGTCGTTGCGCTCGTCGTAGCCGTGCGCCTGCGACGCACGCGCCGTACCGCCGCCCGTGCGCGCATACGCATCGAGATCCGCATGCAGGATCCGCCCGGCTTCGCCGGTGCCGCGCACATAGCGCAGCTCGATGCCCATGTCCCATGCGCGCTGGCGTACCGCCGGCGACGCGAGCGGCCGCTCGCCGGGCGCGCGTGCGGCACGCGGCGACGCGGCAGGTTCGGCGCGTCGCGGCTCGGCCGACGTGCGGTGCGCGGCGTGAGGCGCCGCGTTCGACACCGCCGGTGCGCCGGAGGCCGCGGCTGCTTCCGATACTTCGGATGACCTGGCATGTCCATCGGCCGCTTCAGCTGCGGCCGGACGCGGCGTCGCATCCGTGCCGGCATCGCGCCCCTTCGCGCCCGGCTTCAGGTTGCCGTCGCCTTCGACCTCGAGACGAATCAGCTCGCTGCCGACCGCCATCATCTCGCCGATTCGGCCGCCGAGTTCCAGCACCTTGCCCGCGACCGGCGACGGAATTTCCACCGCCGCCTTGTCGGTCATCACGTCGGCGAGCGGCTGGTCTTCCGCGATCGTCTGCCCCGGTTGCACGTGCCAGGCCACCAGCTCGACCTCGGCAATCCCTTCGCCGATATCCGGCATCTTGATGACATGAATCCCCATCTCAGGCCTCCATCACGCGTCGCAACGCTTCGCCAACCCGGGCCGGGCCGGGGAAATACGCCCACTCCTGCGCGTGCGGATACGGCGTGTCCCACCCCGTGGTGCGCTCGACCGGCGCTTCCAGGTGGTAGAAACAGTGCTCCTGCACGAGCGACACCAGCTCCGCGCCGTAGCCGCACGTCCGCGTCGCCTCGTGCACCACCACGCAGCGGCCGGTCTTGCGCACCGACGCGACGATCGTGTCGAGATCGACCGGCCACAGCGTGCGCAGGTCGATCACTTCCGCATCGATGCCGGTCTCCTCGGCGGCGGCCAGCGACACGTGAACGGTCGTGCCGTACGTCAGCACCGTCACGTCGTTGCCGGGCCGCACCACGGCCGCCGTATCGAGCGGCACCGTGTAATAGCCCTCCGGCACCGCGCTGCCCGGATGCTTGAGCCACGACATGGCCGGACGCTCGTGATGACCGTCGAACGGCCCGTTGTACAGCCGTTTCGGCTCGAGGAAGATCACCGGATCGTCGTTCTCGATCGATGCGATCAGGAGCCCCTTCGCGTCGTACGGATTCGACGGCATCACCGTGCGCAATCCGCAGACCTGCGTGAACATCGCCTCCGGGCTCTGGCTGTGCGTCTGGCCGCCGTAGATGCCGCCGCCGCACGGCATCCGGATCGTCATCGGCGCGGTGAACTGGCCGGCCGAGCGATAGCGCAGCCGCGCGCCTTCCGACACGATCTGGTCGGACGCCGGGTAGAAGTAGTCCGCGAACTGGATCTCGCAGACCGGCCGCAAGCCGTACGCGCCCATTCCGACCGCCGCGCCGACGATCCCGCCTTCCGAGATCGGCGCGTCGAACACGCGCGACTTGCCGTACTTCGCCTGCAATCCTTCGGTGCAGCGGAACACGCCGCCGAAGTAGCCCACGTCCTGCCCGAACACGACCACGTCGTCGTCGCGCCCGAGCATCACGTCCATCGCGGAGCGCAGCGCCTGGATCATCGTCATCGGCTGTGCGGCCGCCGTCGTTTCATGTTGCGCCATGATCACGCTCCCAGTTCCTGGCGCTGGCGGCGCAGGTGCGCGGGCAGCTCCTTGTACACGTCGTCGAACATCGACGCCGGCGACGGAATCCGGTCGTCGGCCAGCGTCCCGAATTTCTCCGCGTCCTTCTGCGCGGCGATCACTTCCGCTTCGAGCTCGGCCGTGAGCGCGTCGTGCGCGCTGTCCGACCAGATGCCCTTCGCGATCAGATGCTGCTTGAAACGCGCGATCGGATCGCCGAGCGGGAAATGGGTCCAGTCGTCCGCCGGCCGGTATTTGGTCGGATCGTCGGACGTCGAGTGCGCGCCCGCGCGATAGGTCACCCATTCGATCAGGGTCGGCCCGAGATTGCGGCGCGCGCGTTCGGCCGCCCAGGCCGATGCCGCGTAGATCGCGAGGAAGTCGTTGCCGTCGACGCGCAGCGAAGCGATCCCGCAGCCGACGCCGCGCCCGGCGAAGGTGGTGCCCTCGCCGCCCGCGATCGCCTGGAACGTCGAGATCGCCCACTGGTTGTTGACGACGTTCAGCACGACCGGCGCGCGATACACGTGCGCGAACGTCAGCGCGGTGTGGAAGTCGGCCTCGGCCGTCGCGCCGTCGCCGATCCATGCCGACGCGATCTTCGTGTCGCCCTTGATCGCCGACGCCATCGCCCAGCCGACCGCCTGGATGAACTGCGTCGCGAGGTTGCCGGAAATCGAGAAGAAGCCGGCTTCGCGGTCCGAATACATCACCGGAAGCTGGCGCCCTTTAAGCGGGTCGCCTTCGTTCGACATCAGCTGGCAGATCATCCGTTCGAGCGGCACGTCGCGCGCGATCAGGATGCTTTGCTGACGGTAGGTCGGGAAACACATGTCGCCGTGACGCAGCGCCATCGCATGCGCGGCGCCGATCGCCTCTTCGCCGAGGCTCAACATGTAGAACGAGATTTTCTTCTGACGCTGCGCGATCATCATGCGCGCGTCGAAGATGCGGGTTTTCAGCATCGCGCGCATCCCGGCGATCAGGCGCGCATCGTCGAGATCGGGGGCCCACGGGCCGACGGCTTCGCCGTGGTCGTCGAGCACGCGCACGAGGCTCCGTGCGAGATGGGCGGTATCCGCCGCGGCAACGTCGATCGGCGGGCGGCGGACCGCACCGGCCGGCGATAGATGCAGATAGGAAAAATCCGTCTTGCAGCCCGGACGCCCGGTGGGCTCCGGCACATGCAGACGCAATGGCTCTGACAGGCTCATCGTGTCGTCTCCACGCTCGATTGTGTCTCACGCTGATAGAAACGCGCGGCCGGTTGCCGGCTCACGCGCGGGCTGGCGCGCGGATAAGCACGCCAACCTTGGAAATCTATGCGTTGGCGCGCCGGACGTCGATGACCAAGCCGCTCGTTCGTGGTGAGCAGATTTGCCATGGCGCGGCGACAGATCGGCCGCCGCGCATCGCCGCGCGCCGCCCCGCCAGCCCCTCAAATGCACTAATCGCTCCGGTGCATTTGGATATCACGCGCAATCCGCGGCCTCCCTATACTGACTCGCGGGATATCGGCGGGTGTCGCGAACGCGATCCGGCCGTGTCCCGACGATCCGACAACCCCTTTGAACGACGAGGTCGATCATGTTCGAAAAAACGGAAGGCACGGCGCAGAAACTGGCCGGCAAGGCGCAGGAAGCAGTGGGCGACGTCGCGGGCGACACCGGCATGCAGCTCGAGGGAAAGGCGCGTCAGGTGGCCGGCAAGGTTCAGCAGTCCTATGGCGAAGCGCTCGATCAGGTCCGGGACGTGACCGCGAGCAACCCGCTTGCGACGCTGGCAACCGTCGCGGCGGTAAGCTTTCTCGTCGGCGCCCTGTGGTCGAAGCGCTGATCGGCGGCCGAAAGCCGGCCGGCGCACGCTGAAGTCAGCACGGGAGCATGCCATGACGTTGCTTTCACGAGTCAGGAAATGGCAAAACGTCGCGCAATTCTCGGCGTCGCGCCTGCCCGATTACGCCAGCCTGGCGGCGGTCGAATTCGATCTCGCGAAGCAGTCCTTTCTGCGCGATCTGATCCTGTATGCGCTGCTCGGCCTGAGCGTGACGTTCGGTCTGGCCTTCGTGTGCGTGGCGGCGATCGTCAGCGCCGCGCAAACGCCGTATCTGATCGAAACCGCGTGGGCGATCGCCGGCTTCTGGGTGCTCGTGTCCGTCGGCGCCTTCGTCGCGGTGCGCAGGCGCGACGAGCGCGGCACCTTCGCCACGCTGCTCGGCGAGTTGCAGCGCGACATCCAGGCCGTCAAAGAGAGTCTGTAATGAAACGACGCACGCCCGACGGTTCGCCGGAATCGCAACGCAGCGTTCTGCTGGCCCGCATGGCGGCCACGCGCGCCGAATTGTCCGCGTCGAACCATGTGCTCGAATTGACGCGGCAGCCGTCCGCGCGCGATCGTGGCGGCCATCCGGTCGTGAGACTGCCCGCGCTCGGCGGGGCGACCGGCGTCGCGATCGCGGTGGCGCTGGCCGGTCTGGCGGTTCTCGGGCCGCGACGGCTCGTGACGACCGCCGTTCGCGCCGGCCTGGCCGCGATGATCGGGCGCATGACGCGAGACATCGTGCAGAAGTAAGACGGACGCCCCGGCAAAACACCGCACGGATGCGCGGGCGCCCGTCTTGCCGCCGTCACTGCGAGGCGGCCGCCGCCGCGCTCGCCTCTTTCGCCTTCTTCGCCGCGTGGTGATGGCCGATCGCGCATCCCGCCGCCGCGCCGACCACGCCATGATGGCCCGCGACATGCCCCGCCACGCCGCCGACCGCCGCGCCCTTCAGGCATCCTGCCGCCTGGGCCGAAGCGGAAGCGGCCGACAACGCGATGCAAGTCACCATGATCGAGAGGAACTTCATACGACTTCTCCTTGAAAAAGAGAATCGCCCGCGCCGGCCGATCCCGCGCGACGGCGCATCCGCCGGATACGCGAAAAGCATCGACGCCCACGCAGCGCCTGCCGGGGCGGCATTCGGGCGATTCAGGCGGGCGGCGTTCCTGTCGCCTCGCTCCCCGCCGAATGCGCGACGAGCGACGGCTCGGCGACCGCCGCATCGGCCGCCGCGGCCACGACATCGTGCACGAAGCGCAGCTTCGCGACGACGGCCGGCGCGAGCACGAACGGATAGGCGTCCGGCATCCCCATGCTGCGGTTCAGGCTGTTCAGCGCATAGGTGAGCGGAAACCAGCGCCGCATCAGGTTGCCGAAGCTCGCTTCGTCGACCGAGGTCTGGTCGGACAGCGTCGGCAGGCTCGCGTCGTCGGGAGCGAGCACGAGCCCGCAGGTGGTGGCGGTATCGAGCGTATCGACGATATGCAGGTAGTGCGCCCACGTCTCCGCCCAGTCTTCCCACGGATGCATCGTCGCGTACTCGCTGACGTATGCGCGCTCCCAGCCCGCCGGTTCGCCGTTCGCGTAGTGCGCGTCGAGCGCGGCCTGATAGTCGGCCCGCTCGTCGCCGAAGCAGGCGCGAAACGGTTCGATCCAGTGCGTGCCGCTCACGAGGCGATCGAAGTAGTAGTGGCCGATTTCATGCCGGAAATGACCGAGCAGCGTGCGATAGGGCTCGCGCATCTCGGTACGGATCTGCTCCCGCTTCGCGTCGTCCGCTTCGGCGAGATTCACCGTGACGAGGCCGTTCGCATGGCCGGTCATGACCGGCTCGGCGTCCGTCGACGCCTTGAACGCGAACCGCATGCCGCACGCCGGCTGCTGCGCGTGCGATTCAACCGGCAGGCCCAGCACGAGCAGCGTATAGAGGAGCCGCCGCTTCGCGGCCTCGAGCCGGTACCACAGCAGCCGGTTCTCGGGCAGCGACAGGTCCGGAATCGTCTCGGTGAGCACGCACGCGCGGCACAGCGCATCGCCGCTTTCCGCCGGAATCATCCAGTTGCAGACGTGCTCGTTCGCGTAATTGCCGCATTGCCGATAGGATTTCCCCGGCGCGGCCGGATGCAGGCTGCGCCACGTTCCGTCGCCCGCGGGCTCGAACGCGCCGACTTCGCCGACGTCCGGCAGATAGCCGAGCAGCGCGTCGCAGCGCTCGCATCTCACGTTCTCGAAGAACACCAGTTGCGAACATTGTCCGCAGTGGAAGGTTTTCACGATGTACCGCCCCCCTTCATGGCTGTCCGTCGTCGCTCGGCTCCGGCGCTATGCGTCCGCGAGCCGCGCATGCATCCGCCGGTAATCGTTCCGGTATCGCTTCGCGAGCGCCGACTTGTCCGAATCGCGCAGGATCTTGCCCGAGATCTGGAAGAAGATCTTCTCCTCCTCCTTCAGATGATCGTGCAGTTCCGCGGAGAGCTTGCGCACCGTCGCCAGCCAGCCGCGCGAGTTCGGCTCGCGGCCGCGCAGGTCGTCGACGATCTCGTCCATCTTGTGATGATCGGCCAGCGCATCGCGCGACGGATGAAGTCCGCGGTCGTCCATCAGGATCGGCACATAGAGAAAGCGCTCCTCGGCCGCCTCGTGCGCACCGAGCTCGATACGCAGCTGCTCGAACAGCATGCCGCGATCCGGGCCGGGTTTCGAGCGCAACAGCCGGCGCATCAATGAACGCTGAATCTCGTGACTTTCGCGCAATGCATCGAAGATCGTTTCGGCCATTCAAAGGCTCCCGGGTAATTGGCATCCAGCGCGTCGTGCCGCGGCTTCGCTATGGTCACAAACCTCGGCGTCGCGCGACAGTTGCAAATGCACTAGGACACCTTGGCCCCGCGGGGTGCGTCGATCTTCCCGGCATCGCAGCGCGGCCATGCCCTGGTGCAACTAGTGCAATTGCGTCGTTGTGCCGGTCTCGCGATCGGGTTCATATTGGCAGCGCCGGATCGATCGTCAATTTTTTCGGATTCCTGCACGATTTCGAAACGCTTCGCGCGGCTCGAATCCAGCCGGTTTCCGTTTGCGCCGACGCGCATGCCGTCCGCATTCCGCGGAAACGAAGCCGCCATCGCAACAGCGCGGATTGCCGATCGATATCGGACTGACCGCCCGATTGCCGACACGGCATCGATAACCCTCGCACAAGGAGGCTTCATGAGATCCATTCTTTTGTGGATGCTGGGCGTACCGATTCCGATCATCATCCTGATCGCGCTGTTCTGGCATTGACGCGCCCACCCACGAACATTTTCGATACAGACAGTCTCGACCGGACAACAGGAGATGACATGCAGCATGCTCGACCCGGTTTCGCCCCCGCCTACGACAGCGCCGGCGCCGAATCGCCGGCTTCGGCCGTATCGTGGGGAGCCATCTTCGCCGGAGCCGTCGTCGCCGTGGCAATATCCGTCGCATTGCTGACGGGCGGCACCGGCCTCGGATTCCTTTCCGTCTCTCCGTGGCGCAATGAAGGCGCGTCGGGCGCGGCGCTCGCGGCCGGATCGATCGTCTGGCTTTTCGTGACCCAGATCATCGCCTACGGGATCGCGGGCTACGTCGCCGGCCGGCTTCGCACGAAATGGACGGACGCCGCCGGCGACGAAATCCATTTCAGGGATACCGCCCATGGGCTGGCCGTCTGGGCCGTGAGCGCGCTGGTCGGCGTAGTGCTGCTGGGGTCCACGATCGCGTCCGTCGCATCGGGCACGGCGAAAGCGGGGGCGACGCTGGTTGGGGCCGGCGCCGGCGCCGGTGCCGCGGCCGGGGTCGTCGGGCACACCGCACCGGCAGGCGCCGGTCACGGCTCGCTGGACTATTTCACCGATACGTTGCTGCGCCCGAACGACCCCGCCGCCGTCGGCAGCCCGGCCGACGTGCGTCAGGAAGTTTCGCGCAGCCTCGCGCGCGGCCTCGCGAACGGCAAGCTCGACGACGCCGACCAGACCTACCTCGTCAAACTGATCGCCCAGCGGGCGGGAATCGACGAAGCGGCGGCGCAACGACGGTTGAGCGAGGTGGAGGCGCAGGCCACACGGATCGCGCGCGACACCGAACAGAAAGCGCGCGAAGCCGCCGATGCGGCCCGCAAGGCCGTCGCGGTCTTCTCGCTCTGGGCATTTGCGTCGATGCTTGTCGGCGCCTTCGTCGCGAGCTTCTGCGCGACGATCGGCGGGCGCGCCCGCGACTGTTGACGGCACGCGCCGCGAAGCGGAGGCTTTCCGGGCGCGGCGATCCGTCCGGCCCTGCGGATCGCGCGACCGGGTACGGGCGCCCGTCAGGACATCGCGCGCGTGCGGCTCGACGGATATGCGAGGTCCCACGGAACCGCCCCGCCCGGGGGCGCGGCGATCGCGATGCGGTTCCTGTCAGACGCTGTTCGGCTCCGATGACGCTCAGCGTGGACGCTCCGGCTGCCCGGATTCGGCGCCACAAGGACTCGGATTCGCGGGTCCGAACCCTCGCGGCCCTGCTCGCGCCAGTGGCGCGCGCCGTCATTTCATGGGCGAAGCGGACCGGAGCCGGCGCGGCATGCGACGCATCACGCGTCGGGGCGCGCGATGTCGAACCGGCTGTCGGGTTTCACGTGCACATAGGCCGACGGGCCGCCCGCGCGCAGAATGATGCCCGCGCCGAACGTATCGAAGATGCCGTCCTTCAGCAGGTCCTGGCGGATATGCACGGCGACGACCTCGCCGAGCACCAGCGTGGCCGGCGTGTCGACGCCGAGGTGATCGCGCAGCCGGATCACCTCGGTCACCTTGCATTCGAAGTTGACGCCGCTTTCCGCCACGCGCGGCACGTCGACCAGGCGCGACGGCATCGCGGTCAGGCCGCCGAGGTCGAATTCGTTCACGTCGTACGGCACCGCCGCGCAGGTCTGGTTCATCTTTTCGGCGAGGTCGCGCGTCGCGAGGTTCCAGACGAATTCGCCGGTCTCCTGCACGTTGCGCAGGCTGTCCTTCGCCGCCGTGCTCGAAAAGCCGATGATCGGCGGACGATAGTTGAACGCGTTGAAGAAACTGTACGGCGCGAGGTTCAGCGTGCCGTCGCTGCCGCGCGACGAGATCCAGCCGATCGGACGCGGGCCCACGATCGAGTTCAAAGGATCGTGCGGCAGGCCGTGGCCTTGCGACGGTTCGTAATAGTGGTAGCTCGAGTCGGTCATGGCGGGTGGTTTTGCAGGAAGCAAACTGCGTTGAAGACGCTCGACGGAACGCGTGGGCCGATGGCGGCGCAGGTATCCGGTGCGACATGCGTGCCAGTATCACATGGCGTCGCGTTCGTCGCAGTGAAGCGTCGCCGCGCCGACGCATGCGGCTCGCCCAATAAAAAACCCGCGAGCGCTTCGTTTCTCGCGGGTTTTTTCGACCTTCGCCGAATCGCATCGGGGCGATCGGTGGTGCCGGGGACCGGACTTGAACCGGCAAGCCAATCAAGGCGGCGGATTTTCGTCACACTGCTTCTTTCGAAGCCGGCGTCGTCGAAACGACACCGTTCGTGCGCTGGACTATGCCTTCGCCGTCGCGCGCGGGCGTGATCGCCGCCCGTGCGCCTTAGGCGCCCCCCGTCTAGTCTCTACACCTTCCCCGCGGGCGCTGCACCGCGAGGCTTGGCTCGGCGTTGCCTCGATGCGCGCATCAGGGGTTTCACCGAATTTGAAGGGTTCTGCACCGGCCGTTTCCGACCGGGCACTCAATCTTTTAAGTCCGCTATGTTTACCAATTTCATCACCCCGGCAACAGGGCGGAGCGCATTCTACCATCGGTCGGGCCCCGCACACAGCCGGCATGCCGCCGGGCGGACCGGCGCCGACGCGCGAACGCGCGGTGCAACCGTCGTCGCCGTGCGCGATGCAGTCAGTCGCTGCGACGGTACAACGTCACGACACAGGCGCCGCCGAGCCCGATGTTGTGCTGCAACGCGATGCGCGCGCCGTCGACCTGCCTCGCCCCCGCGTCGCCGCGTAGTTGCCACACCAATTCCGCACATTGCGCGAGCCCGGTCGCACCGAGCGGATGGCCCTTCGACAGCAGGCCGCCCGACGGATTGGTCACGATCCTGCCGCCGTACGTGTTGTCGCGATCGCGCACGAACCGCTCCGCCCCACCCTCCGGGCACAGCCCGAGCGCTTCGTAACTGATCAGTTCATTGCTCGTGAAGCAGTCGTGCAGTTCGACGACGTCGAGATCCTCCGGCCCGATGCCCGCCTGCTCGTACACCTGCCGGGCGGCGGCCGCCGTCATGTCGTAACCGACCATCCGGATCATCGACGCCGGCGCGAAGCTGCCCGGGTAGTCGGTGGTCATCGCCTGCGCGGCGATATGAACCGTGCGGGCCAGGCCGTGACGCTTCGCGAACGCGTCGGAGCACAGCACCGCGCCGCCGGCGCCGCAAGTCGGCGGACAGCACTGAAACCGCGTCAGCGGATCGAACACCGCGTCCGAATTCATCACCTGCGCAAGATCCAGCGGCTCGCGAAACAGCGCATACGGATTGCGCGCCGCATGCTCGCGGGCCTTGACCGAGATCATTCCGAACGTATCGCGCGCGGCACCGTAGCGCTCGATGTATTCGCGCCCCGCGCCGCCGAACATCCGTACGGCGAGCGGCGCGGCCGTGTCGCCCTGCACGGCGTCGGCGACACCGAGATGCGGCTCGAGCGGCGACGCGCGATCGTTGAACCAGGTCGTGAGCGCGCCCTTCGCCATCTGCTCGAAACCGAGCGCGAGCACGCATTCGGCCGCGCCGCTCTCGATCGCCTGGCGCGCCAGCCACAGCGCGGTCGAGCCCGTCGAGCAGTTGTTGTTGACGTTGACGACCGGCACGCCTGTCATGCCGACCTCGTAGATCGCGCGCTGCCCGCAGGTCGAATCGCCGTATACATAGCCGGCGTATACCTGCTCGATCGCATCGTACGCAATGCCGGCGTCGGCGAGCGCGGCCCGCGCGGCTTCGGCAGCCATCTCGTAGTACTGCGGACTCGCCCTTGGTTTCGTGAACGGGATCATTCCGACACCGACGACATTGATTCGACGACTCATGCTGGACTCCTTCATGGATTCAGAATATCTTCATCACGCGCAACTGGACGCTATAGCTGTTCTTGAAACCGCCCTCGGCGGAGAGGTCCTTGCCCAGCATTCCCGATACCTGCCAGGTCGGCGTCAGCATGTGACTCGCGAACAATCGCAACTGGCTCGTGCTCGTCTTCTGGCCGGTATAGGCATCATCCACATACTGCTTGCCGCCGTAGGTGCCGGCGTAGCCGAACGAAACCGACGTCGCCGGCGTGAACTGATAGCGCAAATACGTCTGCAACTGGATCGACGGTCGCACCGAAATACGATAGCCGCTATCGTCGTGCCCCGGTTGCACGGCAACGTCGAGCGCAGCATCGAGGAACAGGTTGCGGCCCAGCCCCTGGATCACGCCGAGCTGCGGCGTCAACACCACGGTCCCGGCACCGGCGCCGACTCGTCCGTAATCGTACTTGCCCGTCGGCACCGAGAAGTACGCCGTCAACCCGACGGTCGTTCCGTATTGCGGATCGACGCGGTTCACGAGAAACGCGGTCGCGCCGAACGTGAGGTCGCCGAGCCCGTTGTTGGTCGGCTGCGGGCTGCCGCCGACCCTGACGTCGGTCAGCTTCGCGAACGGCAGGTATGCCTGGAACGCCACCGGCACGCCGCCGATCCGCATGTAGTGCAGCACCCGTGCGATGCCGACGGTCTGATCGAGGCTCGAATCGGGCACCCTGCCGACGCCGTCGAGCCGGAAGTCGCTGCTCGGCGTATAGCCGAGATAGCCGAGCGCGAGCGTCGTACCCGGCGGCAGGACCGTGTAGTCGCCCGGATAGATGTCGATCGCCGACGCGGAAGTCGAGATCGCCAGCAGCGCGCTCGCCGTCACGGCGGACTGCGTCAGTTTCACCTTCATGTCTCCGTCCTTTAATCAGTACACCTATTTTTAAAGCGCATGACGACCGATTCCGAACGACTGCCGCATGCGGCCGCGCTAGCCGGCGCGCAACCGCGCCTTCACGTCGGGTTTCGACACCTTGCCGACTCGGGAGCGCGGCAGGTCGCTCCATACCTCGATCTGCTTCGGGGTCTTGACGCTGCCGATGCGCGCCTTCACGAACGCGGCCAGCGCGGCCGCATCGATCCGCCTGCCGTCGCGCGGCTGGACGACCGCCACCACGCGCTCGCCCCATTTGGCATCGGGCAGGCCGATCACCGCGCAGTCGCGCACGTCGGGATGCGCGAGCAGCGCCTGTTCGACCTCGATCGAATAGACGTTGAATCCGCCGGTGATGATCATGTCCTTGGCGCGATCGACGATGTACAGGAAGTTGTCCGCGTCGAGATAGCCGATGTCGCCCGTGTGATGCCAGCCGAACGCCGAGGCCTCGGCCGTCGCATCGGGATTCTTGTAGTAGCCCTTCATGACCAGCGAGCCGCGCACGACGATTTCGCCGCGCTCGCCAGTCGGCAGCAGATGGCCGTGCCGGTCCATGATCCCGACTTCGACGAGCGGCGTCGGCCGGCCGGCGGACGACAGCCGCTCGGTCGCGATCGTCCCGTCCGCGCGATAGTGATCGGCCGGCGCGAGCGTCGACACCATCATCGGCGCCTCGGTCTGTCCGAACAGCTGTGCCATCGGGCCGATCCGTTCGAGCGCTTCGGCGAGACGCTCGGCCGAAATCGGCGCGGCGCCGTACCAGAAGCATTGCAGCGAATCGAGACGGGTGGCCGGCAGGTCCGGATGATCGAGCAGCATGTAGATCACCGTCGGCGGCAAAAACGTGTGCGTGACGCGTTCGCGCTCGATCGCCGCAAGAAACGCGCCGACGTCGGCGTCGCGCATCACGACGATCGTCCCGCCCAGCGACAAGACGGGCAGACAAAGCACGCCGGCCGCATGCGTCAGCGGCGCGAACGCCAGATAGACCGGCCGCCCGTCGAACGGATAGCTCATCAGCGTGAGTGCCGTCATCGCCTCCAGGTTCCGCTCCGACAGCATCACGCCCTTCGGCACGCCGGTCGTACCGCCCGTGCCCGGCAGCATCGCGATGTCGGTCGCCGGCTCGCGTTCGAACGCGGTGTCCGGCA
Source organism: Burkholderia sp. IDO3 (assembly GCF_003366075.1). Taxonomy (NCBI): domain Bacteria; kingdom Pseudomonadati; phylum Pseudomonadota; class Betaproteobacteria; order Burkholderiales; family Burkholderiaceae; genus Burkholderia; species Burkholderia sp. IDO3. The sequence continues at coordinate 1,298,952 of NZ_CP028963.1, read as the reverse complement.
AATCGCCTAGCCAGTCGTCGAAGCGCTGCGCGAACGGCAGCGCCGCATCGAGGCACACCGCCACGCTCAGGGCGGGCAACTCGGGCAGCATTTTTTCGACCATGCCCGCATACGCGCTGTGAAACAGCAGCATGCGGCAGTCGAAGTGCTCCAGCACGAAGCGATTCTCGGTCGCCTCATTGCGCGGATTGATCGGACACCAGACATTGCCGGCTCGCGCGATGCCGAACACGCACGCAAACGCGACCGGATCGTTGCCCGACAGAATCGCCACGCTGTCGCCGGCGGCGATACCCGAGCGAGCAAGGGCGCGCGCGAACCGGTAGGTGAGGCGCTGCACCTGCACGTAGGTCAGGGTGTCGCCGTCGGCGACGATGCACGGCCGGTCGGCGCCGAGCGATGCGCCCTTGTCGAGATAACGGGTCAAACGCATGACGATTCTCCCGGGAAGTACATCGCATCAGTCCTGCACGGTCAGCATCGGCTTCATCACGAGGCCGAAGCTGCGCAACTGCCCGAGCAGCGCGTGATGGCCGAACGCCTGACAGCCGGACGCGAAACCGACCCGCCGCGGCGGCGCCTGCAGCAAGGAAAACGCCGCATATGCCTGCATCAGGCCGGTCTGCTTGTAGTTGCATACGCCGTGGATCACGCAGTGCGCGCGCCCCAGCGGGCCGGATGCGTGCACCGAATCGACCGTCGTATTCAGGCGCGGATTCTCGCGCGGCGGCATGCTCGCCTGCATGCCGTTCGCGATCTCGGCAAGCGCGGCTTCCTGCTCGGCCGGCGGCAGCGGACGAATCTGCTCGTCGAACATCTGCGTGGTCTTGCGCACGCCCTCCATGACCGCACGCGCCATCACGCCGCCGATCGCCCGACAGTTCGACACGCGCGGATCGTCCTTGAACCACACCGGATGGGCGGTGCCGCCCCACGGCACCGCAATCGCCGTTTCGTGCCGCCCCGGCACCATGACTTCCGCGTGCGCGGTCGGCTCCCATGCGACGTACCGGTTCTGTTCGAGGTAGTACCAGGTCGCCTTCAGGATCGTGAAGATCGTCTGCGTCGACGCATAGGTCGGAAAGCCTTTCCACAGCACGAGGATGTCGAGCGTGTCGAGCCCCGGCGTCTCGAGACACAGATTCGCCGCGATCTCCCCGGTCGTGTACATCTGCGCGAGGTTCGGCGCAAGCAGCAGCTCCTTCTTCGCGAACGCGTCGCCCCAGCGCTCCTTCGCGAGCAGCAGCCAGTCCTGTTCGCCCGTCGTGTCCGAATAGTGGCAACCCGCTGCGAGACACGCCTCGACGACCTCCGGCCCGTACTTGATAAACGGTCCGACCATGTTGCTGACGAACCTCGCGCCCGTGAACAGCTCCGTCAGCGCGGCGACGGAATGCTCGACCTCGACGATCTCGTAGTCCGCGGTCTCGATGCCCGGAATGCGCTCGACGACGGCTTCGATCCGCTTCCTGTCGCGCCCCGCCGCGATGAACGGAATGTTGTACTCGCGCAGGTATTCGCATACCAGACGGCCGGTATAACCCGACACGCCATAGACGACCACTGGCTTCTTGTCGCTCATCTCTCCTCCCTCCTCAAGAAAAAAATTCGGCCCCGCACCGCGCTACATGCCCATGCCGCCATCGACCGGCACGCCGGCGCCGGTGATGAAACGGGCATCGTCGGAACAGAGAAAGACGATCGCGTCAGCGATCTCGTCGACGGTCGCGAGACGGCCAAGCGGCGTCTGCGCGACGACCGCCGACACCGCGCTGTCGACATCGGGGGCGAGCCCGTTGGCGACGATGTCGGTCGCGAGCCGCATCCCCATCTCGGTGGGGGTGAGGCCCGGATAGACGCAGTTGACGCGGATGCCGTAGCCGAGCTTGCCGGCCTCCATCGCGGCCACGCGCGTCAGGCGGTCGACCGCGGACTTGGTGGCCGAGTAACCGGCGATTGCGGGAAAGGCTATCGTCGCGGCCACCGACGATACGTTGACGACGGCGCCGCCGCGCCCCGCCGCGCCGCCCGGGCGCATCGCGCGAAACGCATGCTTGAGGCCGAGACCCACGCCGACGACGTTGATGTCGCACATCCGGCGCAGATCGGCCGCCTGCAGGTCCGCGACGAGCGACGTGATTTCGATCCCGGCGTTGTTCACCAGAATGTCGAAGCCGCCCATCTGAGCCACCACCGCTTCGGTGGCGCTCGTCCATTGCGCGTCGTCGCTGACGTCGAGCGCCACCGATCCGGTGCGGCCCCCCGTCCGCGCGATCTCCTGCGCGGTTTGCGCGGCGAGCTCGACGAGCACGTCGCCGATCACCACATCCGCGCCCGCCCGGGCGAGTGCGTGCGCCACCGACGCGCCGATCCCGCGCGCCCCGCCCGTTACCAGTGCCTTGCGTCCCGCGAGCCTGCCGTGCTCCATGTCTCCCTCCACGCTTCAACGTTGCGCCGGGCGACAGCCGGAACGGCGGTCGAACCCGACAACATCTAACCAACTGGAAAGATAATTTTTTACGAATGGTTAGTTTTATTTTTCCACGTGTCAAGATTTATTTTTACAGTCGTCAGGTTTTTTCTTGACAGTCGTTTCGCTGCTTCGCACAATGGAACGACTGCCGATCGGCGCCGCACATGCCGCGCGAGGCCGTGCAGCGCACACCACTGAAGGGAGACGAAAGCAGGATGACGAAGCAGCACGACACCGCGCCCGCCGCACCGAAGCAACGTCCCGTGCGCGCACGGCGCGATCCGGTCGACAAGTACGAAGCGCGTCGCGTCGAACTCGCGGAAGCCGCATTGAACACGCTGGCGGAACTCGGCTACGCGAAAACCAGCCTGCGTGAAATCGCCCAGAAGTCGGAGTACACGCATGCGGTGCTGCACTACTACTTCGAGGACAAGCTCGATCTGATCCGCTGCAGCATCCGGCAGTTCAAGGCACAGTGCGCAACGCGCTACGACGTCGTGACCGCCGCCGCGCAATCGCAGGACGAACTGACGAACGGCTTCCTCGACAAGCTCGCGGAAACGATCCGCGACGAGCCGCAAATGCATAGCCTCTGGTACGACCTGCGCGCACAGGCGCTGTTCGAGGACGCGTTTCGCGACGTCGTCAACGAGATCGACCAGAGCCTCGAGGAGATGGTCTGGCGAGTCGTCACCCGTTACGCGGAACTGGGCGGCCGGCAGCCGTCGATCACGCCGGGCGCCGCCTACGCGTTGCTCGACGGACTGTTCCAGAAGCATCTGCTGCTGCACGTGTCGAACCACCCCGACGCGATTGCCCGCCTGCTCGACGAAGTACGCGCGCTGCTGCCCCGGCTCGTCTGAAACCCATGCCGCCGCGCGCCGGGCGACCGGCTCGCGTGCGCGTCGCCGATTTCCTCCCGCACCGCATCATCCGTCGATACAATCGAATCCCCTCCTGCCCGACGGGGGCCAACCGTCTGATGTTTGCGTCGTGCCCGTTGCGAAACGGACGTCATGCGCGTCATCGCGAAGTCACAAACGTTTTCGATAATTTCCCGGCCGAAAACGTTTACATCGCGTAACTTCATGACCCCGACCATCAAGGATGTCGCCGCGCTCGCCGGCTTCTCGATCGCCACCGTCTCGCGCGCGATCAACGCGCCGCATACCGTCAGTCCCGCCACGCTGGCGACGATCCGCTCCGCGATCGACGCGCTGCAGTTCCGCCCGAGCCCGCTCGGCCGGCAGTTGCGCGGCGAACGCACGCGGCTCGTCGGCGTCGTCGTGCCGACGCTGTCGAACCCGGTGTTCGCCGACTGCCTGCAAGGCATCGACGAACTCGCGACCGCGGCCGGCTTCAAGCTGATCCTGATGACGACCGAATACGACGCGGCGCGCGAGCGCCACGCGATCGAGACGCTGCGCGAGCAGCGCGTCGAAGGGCTGATCCTGACCGTCGCCGATGCCGATACGCACCCGCTGCTCGACATGCTCGACCGCGACGGCCCGCATTACGTGCTGATGCACAACGACACGCAACGCCGCCCGTCGGTGTCGGTCGACAACCGCCGCGCCGCCTACGACGGCGTGCGGATGCTCACCGCGCGCGGCCATCGCCGCGTGCTGATGCTGGCCGGCTCGCTCGCCGCGTCGGATCGCGCGCGCCAGCGTCACCTCGGCTACGCGCAGGCGCTCGAGGAAAGCGGCGTCGCGACGCTGCCGCCCGTCGAAGTCGACTTCAACGCGCCCGAACTGCCCGATGCGGTGCTCGCGCATCTCACCGCGCAAGCCACGCGCCCGACCGCCCTCTTCTGCAGCAACGACCTGCTCGCGATGGTCGTGATGCGCGGCCTGCGCCGCGCGGGCTTCTCGATCCCGGACGACCTGTCGGTGCTCGGCTTCGACGGCATCGCGATCGGCGAGCTGCTCGCCCCGCCGCTGGCGAGCGTCGCGACGCCGAACCAGGACATCGGCCGCCATGCGTGGCGGCGCCTCGTCGAATGCATCGGCGGCGCGACGATCGAGCGCGCATCGCTGATCCTGCCGCACACGGTGCGCGACGGCGCGACGATCGCGCCGCCGGCCGCCGACCTGCAGTTGCGCCACGCCTGAACGCCCGAGCCGCGCCGCCCGTGCGCGGCCAGCCCCCACACCTGCCCGGAGACCCGCCGTGTCCTTTCGCCTGACCTCGTTGCTGCGCGTGCTCGCAGCGCCCGTCGCATGCGCCGCGCTCGTCGCGCTCGCCCCCGTCGCCCACGCCGACGAAACCGCGATCTGCTACAACTGCCCGCCCGAATGGGCCGACTGGGCCGCGCAAATCGCGGCGATCAAGCAGAAGACCGGCATCCGCGTGCCGTTCGACAACAAGAACTCCGGCCAGGCGATCGCGCAACTGATCGCCGAGCAGAAGAGCCCGGTCGCGGACGTCGTCTACCTGGGCGTGTCGTCGGCCTTCCAGGCGAAGGACAAGGGCGTGATCGCGCCGTACAAGCCCGCGCACTGGAACGACATCCCCGCGAACCTGAAGGACCCGCAAGGCTACTGGTTCGCGATCCATTCGGGCACGCTCGGCTTCTTCGTGAACAAGGACGCGCTCGACGGCAAGCCGGTGCCGCGTTCGTGGGCCGATCTGCTGAAGCCCGAGTACAAGGGCATGGTCGGCTACCTCGACCCATCGAGCGCGTTCGTCGGCTATGCGGGCGCGGTGGCCGTGAACCAGGCGCTCGGCGGCAGCCTCGACAACTTCAAGCCGGCACTCGACTGGTTCCGCAAGCTGAAGGCGAACGCGCCGATCGTGCCGAAGCAGACCGCGTACGCGCGCGTGCTGTCCGGCGAGATTCCGATCCTGCTCGACTACGACTTCGATGCGTATCGCGCGAAGTACAAGGATCACGCCAACGTCGAATTCGTGATTCCGAAGGAAGGCACGATCGCGGTGCCGTACGTGATGAGCCTCGTGAAGGGCGCGCCGCACGATGCGAACGGCAGGAAGGTGCTCGACTTCGTGCTGTCCGACGAAGGCCAGAAGCTGTGGGCGAATGCGTACCTGCGGCCGGTGCGCGCGCAGACGCTCGGCGCGGACGTCGCATCGAAGTTCCTGCCGGCGAGCGACTACGCGCGGGCGAAGCCGGTCGACTTCGGCAAGATGGCAGCCGGCCAGCAGGCGTTCGGCCTGCAGTACCTGCAGGTGATGCAGTAAGCGGCCGGATTCACGCGATGCTCGACCTGACTTTCCCGCTGCGCTGGCGTGTCGCGCTCGTCGCGCCGGCGCTCGCGGTGTTCGCCGCGTTCTGGCTGCTGCCGATGGTGTCGCTCGTGCAGGTCTCGGCCGACGGCGCGTTCTTCACGCAATACGCGGCGCTGCTCGGCAACGCGCGCTACATGAAGAGTCTCGCCGAGACGGTGGCGTTGTCCGCGGGCGTCACGCTCGCGACGCTCGCGCTCTCGACGATCTCCGGCCTGCTGCTCGCGCGCCGCGAGTTCGCGGGCAAGCGCGTGCTGCTCGCGCTGCTCACCTTTCCGCTCGCGTTCCCGGGCGTCGTGGTCGGCTTCATGGTGATCATGCTCGCCGGACGGCAGGGGTTGATCGGGATGCTGTCCGCGAAGCTCACCGGCGACAAGTGGGTGTTCGCGTATTCGGTGACCGGTCTGTTCGTCGGCTACCTGTACTTCTCGATTCCGCGCGTGATCGTCACCGTGATCGCGGCCGCGTCGAAACTCGACGCATCGCTCGAGGAAGCCGCGCGCTCGCTCGGCGCGTCGCCGTGGCGCATCTTCGTCGACATCGTGCTGCCGGCCCTCGCGCCGGGCCTGGTCGCGGCCGGCGCGATCTGCTTCGCGACCGCGATGGGCGCGTTCGGCACCGCGTTTACGCTCGCCACCGACCTGAACGTGCTGCCGATGACGATCTACACCGAGTTCACGCTGAACGCGAACATCGCGACGGCGGCCGGCCTGTCGATCGTGCTCGGCGTCGTCACGTGGGTCGTGCTCGCGCTCGCGCGCCGGTTCACCGGCCACACCGCCGCCGCCGCGGCCTGAGGATTCCTCCATGCAATCGCTTTCCGGTTCCTCCGCGCCGTCGCCGGCGCCCGCTCCGTCGCACGCGAACGGCGCCGCCCGACGCGCGCCGCGCGTCACGGGCGCACGCGCGATCGCCGCGCTGCAATGGGGCGTCACGCTGCTGCTGTGCGCGTTCCTGATCGTGCCCGTCGTGATGTCGGTGCTCGCGGGCCTCACCGTCAACTATTTCCGCGGACTGTCGAGCGGCCTCACGTTGCGCTGGCTCGCGCAGGTGTGGGAGCAGTATCAAGGGTCGGTCGCGCTGTCGCTCGGCGTCGCGTTCGCGACGCTCGCGATCGTGCTCGTCGTCGGCGTGCCGGCCGGCTATGCGCTCGCGCGCAGCAAGAGCCGCGTCGCCCGCGTGATCGAGGAAGCGCTGGTGCTGCCGGTCGCGCTGCCGGGCCTCGCGTCGGCGCTCGCGCTGCTGGTCGTGTACGGCGGGTTCACCGCGTTCCGGATGAGCCTGTGGTTCATCGTCGTCGGCCACGTGGTGTTCACGCTGCCGTTCATGGTGCGCGCGGTGGCGGCCGTCGCGGCGGGCGCCGACCTGCGCACGCTCGAGGAAGGCGCGGCGAGCCTCGGCGCGTCGTTCGTCACGCGCTTCGTCACGATCGTGCTGCCGAACCTGCGCCCCGGCATCGTCACGGGTGCGCTCGCGGTGCTCACGCTGTCGATCGGCGAATTCAACCTCACGTGGATGCTGCACACGCCCGACACGAAAACGCTGCCGGTCGGACTCGCCGACACCTATGCGTCGCTGCGTCTCGAAGTCGGCAGCGCGTACACGATCGTGTTCCTGCTGATGACGCTGCCGCTGCTCGTCGCGATGCAATGGCTCGGCGTCGATCCGTCCGGCACGCGCGCCGTGAAGCGCCGCCCGCGCTGAACCGCGCTGACTCTCCCGTTCCCATGAAACTCGATTCCACTCCCATCACCCTGACCCGCTGCGCGAAGACGTTCCGCGGCACGCGCGTGCTCGAACCGCTCGACCTGTCGATCGGCGCGGGCGAAACGCTGGTGCTGCTCGGCCCGTCGGGCTGCGGCAAGACGACGACGCTGCGGCTGATCGCGGGCCTCGACACGCCGGATGCCGGCGGCACGATCGCATTCGGCGCCGACGACGTGACCGCGCTGCCGATCGAGCGCCGCCAGGTCGGCATGGTGTTCCAGAACTACGCGCTGTTCCCGAACCTGACGGTGCGCGGCAACGTCGGCTACGGACTGAAGATTCGCAAGACCGAGCCGCGCGTGCTGCGCGAGCGCGTCGACGAACTGCTCGCGATGATGCGGCTCGACGCGCATGCGGACAAACCGGTCGATCAACTGTCGGGCGGCCAGCGGCAGCGCGTGGCGCTCGCGCGTGCGCTTGCGGTGCGCCCGCGCGTGCTGCTGCTCGACGAGCCGCTGACCGCGCTCGACGCGAAGCTGCGCGACGTGCTGCGTCGCGAGATGAATGCGCTGCTGCGCGCGCTCGGCGTGACGACCGTGTACGTGACGCACGACCAGGCCGAAGCGATGGAGCTCGGCGACCGGATCGTCGTGATGGGCGCCGGCCGCATCGAGCAGATCGGCACGCCGCGCGACATCTACTACCGGCCGGCGAACCGCACGGTCGCGCAGTTCATCGGCACGCTGAACCGGCTTGCAGGACAATGGCGCAACGGCGCGCTCGTGACGACCGGCGGTTCGATCGTCACGCCGCACGCCGCCGACGAATGGTTCTTCCGGCCGGAGGACGCGCAGCTCGCCGATCCCGCGCATGCGCCGCTGCGCGGCGCGATCGGCGCGTGCGCGTTCCTCGGCGAGCGCACACGGCTCACGATCGAGCACGCGGCACCCGACGCGCTCGTGATCGACGTGCCGGGCCGCATCGAGCTGGCTCGCGGCACGGCCGTCGGCATCGCGATCGCGGCGGAAGGCCTGATCGCGCTCGCCGCGTGATGCCGCCCCACGATAACCCCCTATTCCGAGGAACGACGATGCTGCTTGCCCAAATCAGCGATCTCCACATCAAGCGCCCGGGGCAGCTCGCGTACCGGCGCGTCGACACGGCGGCCGCGCTCGCGCGCTGCATCGCGAAGCTGAACGCGCTCGTGCCGCGCCCGGACGCCGTGCTCGTCACCGGCGACCTGACCGACTTCGGCCACGACGACGAATACCGCCACCTGCGTGCGTTGCTCGCGCCGCTCGAGATTCCGTATTACCTGATGATCGGCAATCACGACGACCGTGCGGAGCTGCGCCGCGCGTTCGCCGATCGCCCCGAATTGCAGGACGGCGAATTCGTGCAGTACGCGTTCGATATCGGCGCGGTGCGCGTGCTCGCGCTCGACTCGCAGGTGCCCGGCTCGAGCCGCGGCGACCTGTGCGACGCGCGGCTCGCGTGGCTCGCCGCGCAGCTCGATGCCGCGCGCGAGCAGCCGGTGATCGTCGCGCTGCACCACCCGCCGTTTGCATCCGGGATCGGCCACATGGATGCGCTGCGCCTCGCGCCCGCCGCCGCCGCGAAGCTCGATGCGCTGCTGCGCGCGCATCCGAACGTCGAGCGCGTGCTGTGCGGCCACGTGCACCGGACGATGTTCACGCGCTTCGGCGGCACGCTCGCATCGGCCGTGCCGGCGCCCGCGCATCAGGTCGCGTTCGACCTGCGCGCGGACGCGCCGTCCGCGTTCCGGCTCGAGCCGCCGGCGTTCGCGGTGCACCGCCATACGCCGGAAACGGGGGTGACGTCCCATCACGTGTATGTGGACGAAGGCGACGGCCCCTATCCGTTCTACGAACCGAGCGGCGAACTGGTCGACTGAGCGCGCGAACCGCGCGCGACAGCGGACGGCCGCGGCCGATCAGGGCCCGCATCGGCCGATCACCACCCATCGGCGCCGGGACGGCCGGAACCGGACCGTCCCGGCGCCCGTCCGGCAGATTTCACGGTGCTCCGGTATGATCGGCACCCTCGATCGGCACCCGGCTGCCTGCGCAACCGACGCTGCGCCGCGGCCGTGCCACCTCACTCCGTTCCGTTGCAATCATGTCTTCCGCTTCCACCGACCGTCCGACCGACGCCGCCTCGCCCCACTATTCGCGCAGCCTGCTGTTGCTGCTCGCGACGATCGCGGGCGTATCGGTCGCGAACATCTACTACAACCAGCCGCTGCTCGACAGCTTCCGCGCGGCCTTTCCGGACGGCGCGTCGTGGATCGGCGCGGTGCCGACCGCCACGCAGCTCGGCTATGCGGCCGGCATGTTCCTGCTCGCGCCGCTCGGCGACCGTTTCGACCGCCGCGGGCTGATCCTGATGCAGATTGCCGCGCTATCGATCGCGCTGATCGTGGCCGCGACCGCGCCGTCGCTGGCGGTACTGGCCGCCGCCAGCCTCGCGATCGGCGTGCTCGCGACGATCGCGCAGCAGGCCGTGCCGTTCGCGGCCGAGATCGCGCCGCCTGCCGAGCGCGGGCACGCGGTCGGCACCGTGATGAGCGGCCTGCTGCTGGGCATCCTGCTCGCGCGCACGGCGGCCGGCTTCGTCGCCGAGTATTTCGGCTGGCGGGCGGTGTTCGGCGCATCGGTCGCGGCGCTCGTCGCGCTGGCCGCGGTGATCGTGCTGCGGCTGCCGCGCAGCTCGCCGACGTCGACGCTGCCGTACGGCAAGCTGCTCGGCTCGATGTGGCATCTGGCGGTCGAATTGCGCGGGCTGCGCGAGGCGTCGCTGACGGGCGCGGCGCTGTTCGCCGCGTTCAGCGCGTTCTGGCCGGTGCTGACGCTGCTGCTCGCCGGCGCGCCGTTCCATCTCGGCCCGCAGGCCGCAGGCCTCTTCGGGATCGTCGGCGCGGCGGGTGCGCTGGCCGCGCCGTACGCGGGCCGCTTCGCGGACAAGCGCGGCCCGCGCACGATCATCTCGCTCGCGATCGCGCTGCTGGCGGCATCGTTCGTGATCTTCGCGCTGTCGGGCACGAGCCTCGTCGGGCTCGTGATCGGCGTGATCGTGCTGGACGTCGGCGTGCAGGCCGCGCAGATTTCGAACCAGTCGCGCATCTACGCACTGAAGCCCGAAGCGCGCAGCCGCGTGAACACCGTCTACATGGTGTGCTACTTCATCGGCGGCGCACTCGGCTCGTCGGCCGGCGTGGCCGCATGGCACGCGTTCGGCTGGACCGGCATGTGCGCGGCCGGGCTGCTGTTTACCGCGCTCGCCGGCTGGTTCCACCATCGCGGCGCACGCCGCGGCTGAGCGGCTGAGCAGCCGCCCGCCCGGCGTCACGCGTTCGTGCGCGACTCGGCCGGTGCGGCGGCGGGCGGCGGCGTGAACGCCTGCGCCGGATCCATGACGACAGCCGGATCCACGACCGCCGCCGGGGCCGGCACGGCGAGCGTCACGGCCGACGGCGTCAGGATCGGCGCGTCATCCGCCACCGCGGCCTGATCGGGTACGGTTTCGGCAGCGAACGCAGCTGACGGCGTGTGCGCGGCCGGTGCGAGCGCCCCGGTCGGTGCGGCGGCGGCAGCGGCCGCGCGCGCGGCGGGCCGGCGCGCGGGATCGAACACGAACGACAACCCGACGCTGCCGAGAATCGCGACCGTCGCGATCACGGTCGCCTTCGTCACCGGTTCGCCGAGCATCAACGCGCCGAGCGCGACCGCGACGATCGGGTTCACGTACATGCAGCTGCTCGCGATAATCGGGCTCGTATGGCGAATCAGGTAGCCGTACGCGACATACGCCGCCATCGTGCAGAACACCATCAGGTACAGAAACGCGAACACGGGCACCGCCGCGACCTGCTCGATGCGCTCGCCGACCAGCCATGCGGCGATCGTCGACATCAGCCCGCCCAGCCCGATCTGCAGCGACGTCGACAGGAACAGGTCCGACGGCAGCTTGAGCCGCGTCGCCAGATGCGCGCCGCCCGCCCAGAACAGCGCGCCGGCCAGCACGCAGATCGTGCCGAGCGCCGAATTCGCGGCGGCCGCGCCACCCGAATTCAGCACGACGATGCCGACCATCCCGAGCGCGACGGCCGCCCATTCGCCCTTCGTCACAGGGCGCCCGGCGACCGCCGCGATCACGGTCGCGAACAGCGGCACCGTGGCGACCATCACCGCGGCCGAGCCGCTGCTGACCGTACGCATGCCGAGCGCGATCGTGCCGGACGACAGCGCGACGAGCATCGTGCCGACGATCGCCGCGTTGCGGATCTCCAGCAGCGTCGGCCATTCGGGCTTGCGCCGCAGCGCGAAGACGAACAGGCCGATCCCGCCGAGCAGGTTGCGCAGCCCGGACAGCATCAGCGGCGGGAACGACTGCAGTGCGAAATGCAGGCCGCTGTACGTCGAACCCCAGACGAAATAGATGAATACGAGCGCGAGCGCCACGCGGCCGCCGCGGCTTTGCGGCAGGCGGATGCGGATCGGCAGGCGGGCGAGGAAATCGAGGAGGCGGTCGAGCGGCGTCATCGTTCAGCCTGCCCGCACGACGTGTCGCGTGCTCCGCTGAAAGACGCCGGAGATGCCGGCAAACGGCCCTGACGGGACCGGGAAGGCGGAGACGAACGTGCGGAACGACATGGCAGTGCGAACGGCGACGAATAAGAACCGGCAAGCGGCGGCAGAGGGACAAAAAAACGGCGCAAACCGCTTCGGTTGCGCACGTTCGGCATTATGGCATCAAGGATTCGAAAGCATCGTCGGACCCGTCTGAAAGGATAACGACTGATGTTTCGGCGCGACATTTTCGGGCCGCCGGACATGCCGAATCCGGGGCCGGATGCGCGCCGCGCGGGCGTGACGCACGCCCTGCGCGCCCCCTTCCCGCACCTCGCGATCGATACCCTGGCCTGACGGCCAGTCATGCGCTTCGGGGGTCGCCGCGCGCTTATCGTGACGGTCGGCATGCCCGCGCGGCACCGACATTCCGTTCATCCGATACGCACACCACTCATACAAAATTTTGTATAATTCCACCATTCTTCCGCCGAAGCCGGTTGTCTTCGTCGGCAGTGCGCTGGACGCGCTGCGCGGCTTTCCGCTGCCGGCGCGCCGCGAGGCCGGCCATCAGATCGACCAGGTGCAGCGCGGCCTGGCGCCCGACGACTGGAAGCCGATGCGCACCGTCGGCCCCGGCGTGCGGGAAATCCGGTTGCGCGATGCGAGCGGCGCATTCCGGATCGTCTACGTCGCGGCCTTCGCCGACGCGATCTACGTACTGCACTGCTTTCGCAAACAATCGGCACGCACCTGCAAGGCCGATATCGAACTGGCCACCCGGCGCTATCGCGCGCTGACGATGGAGAGGAAACGATGAGCACCGAACGCTATTCGAATGTCTGGGATGCAATCGAGGGCCAGCCGGCCGAAGCCGATAACATGAAGCTGCGTTCCGAGCTGATGATCGCGCTCAAGCAGCGCATCGCGCAGCTCGAACTCAGCCAGGCCCAGGCCGCGAAACAACTCGGCGTCACGCAGCCGCGCGTCTCCGATCTGCTGCGCGGCAAGATCAACCTGTTCGGGCTCGACGCGCTCGTGAACATGGCGGCGGCGGTCGGCCTGCGCGTCGATCTGCAGGTGCGTGAATCCGCGTAACACAGCGCGTAACGCACCGCGCAGCACGACGGTGGGCACATGCAGGCGCGCTCCGCCGCTCACGATCCGCCGAACCAGTTGTACCCCTGATCGACCCAGTAGCCGCCCGGGTAAGTGTCTGTCACGAAGATTTCCATGATGTGCTTCGGATTCTTGTAGCCGAGCTTGGTCGGCATCCGCAGCTTCATCGGAAAGCCGAATTCGGGCGGCAGGCGATGGCCGTCGTAGTCGAATGCGAGCAGCGTCTGCGGATGCAGCGCGGTCGGCATGTCGATGCTTTCGTAGTAATCGTCCGCGCATTTGAAGCCGACGTATTTCGCGTGCGTATCGGCGCCGGCGCGGGCCAGAAACGCGCCGAACGGCGTGCCGCCCCAGCGGCCGATCGCGCTCCACCCTTCCACGCAGATGTGCCGCGTGATCTGCTCCGCGTGCGGCAGCGCATACAGCTCGTCGAGCGTCCACACGCGCTTGCCCGTCACGCGGCCCGACAGCACGAGCCGGTACGTCGATGCGTCGACGTACGGCACGTCGTCGATGCCGTAATACGCATTGAACGGGAACGGCCGCGTGATGTCGGCTTCGGTGTAGGTCGGCGCGAGCCGGTCGCCGCTGAACAGCCAGGCCTGCACGCGGTCGTTCAGCCGCGATACCCGCTCGAGAAACGTGTTGACCGACGCGTCGTCCTGCAGCGTGCAGCCAGTCAGCATCGTCAGCCCGCCCAGCGTCAGGACGCGGCGATTGAACAGCCGCCGCGACGGCATCTCCAGCTCGCGGCGCACGTCGAGTTCGAGCGACTTGCGGTCGAGCGTCCAGCGCGAACCGTCGCGCCTGTATTCGGAATCCGACATGATGATTTCCTTCACCCGGAGTTGACCGGTCAGCGCCCGCGCAGCATCGCGAGCAGCGAGCGCGGCACCAGCAGCGCCATCGCGACGTGCACGACGACGAACGCGACGAGCAGCGACATCGCCCAGAAATGCACGACGCGCGCGTTGTCGTAACCGCCGAACAGTTCGCGCAGCAGCGGAAACTGCACCGACTTCCAGATCGTCAGCCCGGACAGCACCAGCACGATCAGATCGACGATCGCGACCAGGTACGCGGCACGCTGCACCGCGTTGTAGACGCTCAAATCGTCGTGCGCGAGCCGGCCGCGCAACGCGGCGCGCACATCGCGCCACACCGACGCCGGCGTGACGGGCAGCATCTTGCGCGCGAGGCGTCCGGTCGCGATCGACATCGTCAGGTAGAACAGCCCGTTGAAGACGAGCAGCCACATCGCCGCGAAATGCCATTGCAGCGCGCCGCCGAGCCAGCCGCCGAGCGTGATGCCGTGCGGAAACACGAACGGCGGATAGATCGGCGACGCATCGTAGATGCGCCAGCCGGACAGCGCCATCAGGATGGCCGCGAGCGCGTTGAGCCAGTGGCTCGCGCGCACCCACGGCGGATGGATCGGACGCACGGGCGGCGCGGCGGCCGCGCGGCCGTTGGCGGGAACGGTTTGCATGATGAGGACTCCCGGAACGCGTCGACGAGACGAGACAAAACGAAACGCGGGCGGCCGTCGTCCAGCACACGCGCCGGCCGCGCCGCTGCCCGGTTTCGTCAGTTCGACGGCGCCATCTTGTCGCCCGACGACTTGCCCATCGCGTCCTTCTTCATCGCGTCGTGCTTCTTCATGCCGTGCTTCTTCATCGCATCGTGGCCCATGGCATCCTTCGCCATCGTGTCGTGGCCCATCGCGTCCTTCGACATCGACGAACCGTTTTGCGACATCGCGTCGTTCTGCGCATACGCGCCCGTTGCAAGCGTGGCGAAAGCAGCGACGCAGGCGGCGATCAGTACCTTTTTCATGACATCTATCCAGAACATGGGTTTAAGGAGCCGAATAGACGGACGACGTCGCGGGAAATGACAGCCGCTGCGAAATTTTTTCGAGGCCGCGCGAAGGCGCGCCATGTTGCACCGCTTCGCCGCTGCCGGCCGAGCCAGGGGGCCGTGCGACGGCGGCGCGCGCCGCCACTTCGACGGGCCGTCGCACCACCCGCCATGCTGCGGCCGCACGGGGCAGCCGATCCGCTCCCGGTTGAAACCGCCGCGAAGCCGGTGTATCGTGTGCCCTTGCTAACGCGGGGGTCCTGCAATGCGCTCGGTCAAACAACCGGCATTGCGGGTGAGAAATACCCTTTGAACCTGATCTGGATAATGCCAGCGCAGGGAAGCGTACGGATTTCGCCGCCATCCTTCTGACGAAATCCGCCGCCTCACCAAACCTCGTCTCCTGCTTAGCTCGAGCCCCACATTCGTCAAGGGCTCCGGGCAAGCGCCGAAGCGCCTGTCCGGCGCTCACACAGGAGATTGCATGAACGCCAATCCGAAGTTTCTGTCTGCCGACGCCCACGTCGACGCCGCTGCCGTCGCGCCGCTGCCCAACTCGCGCAAGGTTTATGTAACCGGCTCGCAGCCCGACATCCGCGTGCCGATGCGCGAAATCACGCAGGCCGACACACCGACCGGCTTCGGCGGCGAAAAGAATCCGCCGATCTACGTGTACGACACGTCGGGCCCCTACACCGATCCGGACGCGAAGATCGACATCCGCGCGGGTCTGCCCGCGCTGCGCCAGGACTGGATCGAAGCGCGCGGCGACACCGAAGTGCTCTCCGGCCTGTCGAGCCAGTACGGCCTCGAGCGCGCGGCCGACCCGGCCACCGCCGACCTGCGGTTCCCGGGCCTGCACCGCAACCCGCGCCGCGCACAGGCCGGCAAGAACGTCACGCAGATGCACTACGCGCGCCAAGGCATCATCACGCCGGAAATGGAATACATCGCGATCCGCGAGAACCAGCGTCGCGCCGAGTACATCGAGAGCCTGAAGTCGAGCGGCCCGAACGGCGAGAAGCTCGCCGCGATGATGGGTCGCCAGCATCCGGGCCAAGCGTTCGGCGCCGCGGCCTTCGGGGCGAACGCGCTGGCCGAGATCACGCCGGAATTCGTGCGCGACGAAATCGCACGCGGCCGCGCGATCATCCCCGCGAACATCAACCACCCGGAATCCGAGCCGATGATCATCGGCCGCAACTTCCTCGTGAAGATCAACGCGAACATCGGCAACTCGGCCGTCACGTCGTCGATCGGCGAGGAAGTCGACAAGATGACGTGGGCGATCCGCTGGGGCGGCGACACGGTGATGGATCTGTCGACCGGCAAGCACATCCATGAAACGCGCGAGTGGATCATCCGCAACAGCCCGGTGCCGATCGGTACGGTGCCGATCTACCAGGCGCTGGAAAAGGTCAACGGCAAGGCCGAGGATCTCACCTGGGAAATCTTCCGCGACACGCTGATCGAGCAGGCCGAGCAAGGCGTCGACTACTTCACGATCCACGCCGGCGTGCGCCTGCAGTACGTGCCGCTCACCGCGAACCGGATGACGGGCATCGTGTCGCGCGGCGGCTCGATCATGGCGAAGTGGTGCCTCGCGCATCACAAGGAAAGCTTCCTGTACGAACACTTCGAAGAGATCTGCGAGATCATGAAGGCGTACGACGTGAGCTTCTCGCTCGGCGACGGCCTGCGCCCCGGCTCGATCTACGACGCGAACGACGAAGCGCAGCTCGGCGAGCTGAAGACGCTCGGCGAACTCACGCAGATCGCGTGGAAGCACGACGTGCAGGTGATGATCGAAGGCCCCGGCCACGTGCCGATGCAACTGATCAAGGAGAACATGGATCTCCAGCTCGACTGGTGCAAGGAAGCGCCGTTCTACACGCTCGGGCCGCTGACCACCGACATCGCACCGGGCTACGACCACATCACGTCGGGCATCGGCGCCGCGATGATCGGCTGGTTCGGCACCGCGATGCTCTGCTACGTGACGCCGAAGGAGCACCTCGGGCTGCCGAACAAGGACGACGTGAAGGAAGGGATCATCACGTACAAGCTCGCCGCGCACGCCGCCGACCTCGCCAAGGGCCACCCTGGCGCGCAGGTACGCGACAACGCGCTGTCGAAGGCGCGTTTCGAGTTCCGCTGGGAAGACCAGTTCAACATCGGCCTGGATCCGGACAAGGCTCGCGAATTCCACGACGAGACGCTGCCGAAGGATTCGGCGAAGGTCGCCCACTTCTGCTCGATGTGCGGCCCGCACTTCTGCTCGATGAAGATCACGCAGGACGTGCGTGAGTTCGCGGCGCAGCAAGGCGTGTCGGAAACCGAAGCACTGAAGAAGGGGATGGAAGTCAAGGCGGTCGAGTTCGTGAAGACCGGCTCCGAGATCTATCACCGTCAATAAGCGTTCGCGGCGGTCCGTACGGACCGCATCGCACCGCGCAAAGCCCGCTTTCGAGCGGGCTTTTTTGCGTCCCGGCGGCGCACGCCGCGTGCCTGCCGACCCAAACGAAACAAATGATTACGAAACCGCCGGAGCCTTAACAAGTCCTTACAGCGCCGTCGGGAGACGGCGGGTAGATTGGGTGCATGCGCGGCCGCCAGTCGGTCGTGCGCCCTCCGTTCACTACCACAAGGACAACGATCATGAATACGATTCGGCGTTTTGGGGTATGCGCGCTGCTCGTCGCGACGGTGGCCAGCCTGTCGGCCTGCGATTCGATGTCACGACGTCAGCGCGATACGGCCATCGGCGCGGGCGTCGGCGGCGTGGCCGGCGCGGCGATCGGCGGCAGTGCGCTGTCGACGCTGGGCGGCGCGGCGGCCGGCGGCATCATCGGTAACCAGGTCGGCAAGTAACTGCCCCGGTATCCCGCCCCTCGCCGCGCGACACGCGGCGCGGCTCGGGCAGACGGCGTTTCCGCGGTGCGGAAGCGCCGTTTTTGCATGTGGCGCCCGGATTGCCGCGCGGCCGGCGCCGGCGCGTGCGGAAATGATCCGTTACCGTTTTGCGCCCCGCGTCATCGCCGCGCGGCCTAAGCTTAAGCATCTGCCGATTGCCGGCCCCGCCGGAGAGAGATCATGACCAGGACCTTCGTCGCCGCGGCGCTCGCGTGCGCGACACTCGCCGGCTGCTATTACCCGTATGGCTACTATCCGCCCGGCTATTACGCGGCGGCGCCCGCCCAGCCGGCGCCCGCGTATGTCGACCCCGGCCCCGCGTACTACTATCCGGCGCCGGCCTATGCGCCGGCATGGGGCGGCTATTGGGGCCCGGCGATGTCGCTGAACTTCGGTTTCGGCGGACACGGCGGCTGGCACCATCACTGAGCGCGTCCGGCTCGCCTGCGCGGCCCGCGGCGGGCATTTCCTGTTTCTTGCCGTTTCATCCGGTCGTGAAACGACGGTGCGGTAACGCGGTGTAAGATTCATCGCATCCCGTCCCCTCGCCCTTCACGACCGATGTCTCCCAAGAACGCCTTTCTGCTCGCCATTCTCGCCGCCCTGTGGGGCGCGTCGTTCCTGTTCATCCGGATCGGCGTCGCTGAATTCGGCGTCGCCCCGTTGATGGCTCTGCGGGTGGGCATCGGCGCGCTGTTCCTGATCGGCCTCGCGCTGACCCGTTTCAAGCCGGCCGAACTCGCCGCTCGGCTGCGCCAGCACGCGGTGCCATTGTTCGTCGTCGGCGTACTGAACTCGGGTGCGCCGTTCTGCCTGTTCGCCTATGCCGAACTGACGCTGTCGGCCGGCGTGACGTCGGTGATCAACGCGACAGCCCCGCTGTGGGGCGCGCTCGTCGCCTATGTGTGGCTGAAGGACACGCTGTCGCTGCCGCGCACGCTCGGCCTCGTGATCGGCTTTGCCGGCGTGCTCACGCTCGTGTGGAACCAGATCGCGAACGCGCACGGCAGCACCGGCGCCAGCGCAACCGCGCTTGCGGCCGCCGCCGCGCTGGGCGCGACGCTGCTGTACGGGATCGCGGCCAACTACACGAAGCGCAAGCTCACCGGCGTCGACCCGCTCGTCAACGCGACCGGCAGCATGATCGGCTCGACCGTGCTGCTGCTGCCGTTCGCGATCGCGACCTGGCCGGCCGCGACGGTCAGCGCGCACGCATGGGGCGCCGTGCTCGCGCTCGGCATCGCATGTACGGGTATCGCGTATTTCATCTACTTCTTTCTGATCTCGCATATCGGGCCGTCCCGCGCGATTACCGTCACGTTCGTGATTCCCGTGTTCGGCCTGCTGTGGGGCGCGCTGTTCCTCGGCGAGCGCGTGTCGATCGTGATGATCGAAGGCTGCGCGATCGTGCTGGTCGGCACCGCGCTCGCGACCGGCGCGATCAAGCGGATTCCCGGCCTGCGCACGCGCGGCGGCAAAGCGGCCTGAGCCGCGCGAGCGGCGGCCCCGCCGCTGGTCGCCAGATTCCCCGCGACCGCGCTGTCGATCGACGGCCGCGCACGGTCGCGCGGCCATCCGGCGTTCCGGCGCTATCTTCGTTCGACTTCGTTGTTCTCGCGCAATGGCACCGGCACGGCGCCTGTTTAGCGTTTGCGTCTGGAGTTACCCTGATACGCGAATCGCCCCGTTCCCATTACACTCGGAATACTCATCCGCAGAAGGCGGTTACGATGCACCACGTTCTTTCGCGTCCACCTGCGCGTGCGACTGCTTCAACGTGGCGGCACGATACCGCCCCCCCGTTCGCCGGGCACCGTTGACATGAAGCCCCCTCGCGACCTCTCGCTCAATTCCCTGCTCGAACGCCTCAAGCCAACCCCGAGCGGCTGGCTCGCTACTTATCGCAACACGACGCTGCGCAGCGTGTTCCAACCGGTGCTGTCGATCACGCACAAGCGCGTGGTCGGTTACGAAGCGCTGCTGCGCGTCGTGGATACGGACGGCACGCTGCTCTCGCCGATCGCGCTGTTCGACAGGACACGCGCCGACGCCGACGCGCTGCTGCTCGACCGGCTCGCCCGCTGCCTGCATACGGCCAATTTCGTCTCGCAAGGCATCGGCGACGGCTGGCTGTTCCTGAACGTGACGCCGCGCGTGCTCGATTCGGGCCTCGTGCAGCGCGAATTCGTCGAGGCGCTGTGCCGGCATTTCGCGCTGCCGCCGAACCGCATCGTGCTGGAAGTCGTCGAACAGCCGGCACGCGACGAAGCCGCGCTCGCGCGCACGATCGACATGATCCAGCATCGCGACTTCCTGATCGCGATCGACGATTTCGGCACCGGATTCTCGAATTTCGACCGCGTGTGGCGCGCACGACCCGATATCGTCAAGCTCGACCGTTCGCTCGTCGAGCGCGCGACGTGGTCGACCGACGATCGCCGCATCATGCATCACCTCGTGTCGATGCTCCATCAGGCCGGCGCGATGGTGCTCGCCGAGGGCGTCGAAAGCGACGACGCGCTGCAGGCGCTGATGGAGGCCGACATCGATTTCGTCCAGGGCTTCCAGTTCGGCCAGCCCGATGCGTCGATCGCACACGCGAGCGCCGCGGCGCCCGCGATGCTCGACGCCGCGTGGCAACGCTTCATCGCTCACCGGCATACGCCGGTGGTCGCCGAACAACCGGGTTTCGACGCCATCGAGCGGCTCGTGCTTGCCGGGGCGGCCACATTCTCGGCGAGCGGCAACCTGAACGATGCCGCGCAGCGCGTGTTTGCCGTGCCGGCCGCGCGACGCGTGTTCGTCACGGACGAGATCGGCGAGCAGTTCCTGCCGTCGATCGGCGCGCGCCCGGAAGACGGCCACGCGAGCGCGACCCGCCTTTCGCCGCTGTTTCCGGAAACCCACAGCAACTGGTCGCGACGGCCTTACTTCCAGCGCGCGATCGCCGCGCCGGGGCGCGTCGCGCTGATGGGCCCGCACTTCTCGCTGACGGAAGGCCGCGACTGCTACACGGCGGCGGTCGCGATTCGCGCGCAGAACCGCCTCGTCGTGTTCTGCGTCGATTTCGTGCTCGATAGCGCGGGAACCGTGATGCGGTAACGGCGCGCGGCAGTTCTCTGCCGCGCGCCGCGTCTACCGCGCTTTCGTCAGTCGACGATCTTTCCTCGTCCCGACTTCACCGCGCTGCGGCGCGACTTGTGTTCGAGCCGCCGCTCCTTCGAGGCACGCGTCGGCCGCGTCGCGACCCGTGCGCGCGGCGTGAACGCGACGCTGCCGATCAGCGCGTCGAGCCGCGCGAGCGCCGCATCGCGGTTTTTCTCCTGGGTACGGTATTCCTGCGACTTGATCACGACGATGCCGTCGCGCGTGATGCGCTGGTCGGACAGCGCGAGCAGCCGCTCCTTGATGACGGGCGGCAGCGACGACGCGCGGATGTCGAACCGCAGGTGAATCGCGCTCGACACCTTGTTGACGTTCTGCCCGCCGGCCCCCTGCGCGCGCACGGCCGTCCACTCGACTTCGGCCGGATCGAGCGTATAGCGGATCATCATCGCTGCGTCTCCTTGCTGCGGCGCGCAAGCGCCTCGTCGACGCGCGCCGCGAGCCCCGAATCGCGTTGCGTGCGGGTCGCGACCGCCTGCGCCAGCACGCGCCGCGGGCCGATCACCTGCACTCGCGCCCGGGCGCGCGTGACGGCCGTATAGACGAGTTCGCGCGTGAGCACGCGGCCGAACGACGCCGGCAGCACGAGCGCGGCCTCGTCGAATTCCGAACCCTGCGATTTGTGGACGGTGAGCGCGAATGCCGTTTCGTGCGGCGGCAGCGCCGCGGGCGACACCGCGCGCGCGGTGCCGTCCGCGCGGCGGAACCACACGCGCAACACGCCATGCGCGTCCGGCAACGCGATGCCGATGTCGCCGTTGAACAACCCGAGCGCATAGTCGTTGCGCGTCACCATGATCGGCCGCCCGGTAAACCAGTGGGCACCGACCGCAAGCGGCACGCGCGCCGCGTGACGCACATGCGCGGCCACGAGCGCATTGACGTGCTCGGCGCCGCGCGAACCGGTGCGCGTCGCGCACAGGATCCGGAACCGGTTGAGCGCATCGAACAGCGGCAGCGGATCGGGCACCGGTGCCGCGAGCGCGACGCGCAGCGCATCGAGGTATGCGCCGAACCGGCGCGCGAGCCGTTCGACCGTCGACGGTGCCAGCGTATCGCCCGCATCGTCGTGAAACGACGCGGCGGCCGTATCGTCCGTCGGCAACGCGTCGAGCGCGGCCTGCACGTCGCCACGGCGAATCGCCAGCGACAGCCGGCCGATCGGCGAATCGAGACCGAATCGGTAATTGCGTTCGAGCCATACGACGCAATCCGCGAGCGGCGCGGGCGCGGGATGCGCTGCCGCGGTTTCATCGGCTCGCGCTGCGACGGCCGCCCCCCACGCTGCATCCGCGACATCGTTCGCATCGAACGGCGCGAGTTCGATCGCATCGAGCCATGCCAGTTCGTCGGCCTCGATCCATGCGGGGCCTGCTCCGGACGCGCGGGCATCGGTCGCGGTGCGGGTGTCGCTCGACGCGGCGTCCGCAGGCTGCGGCGAAGCGGCCGGTTGTGCGGTGTCGGGCGGAGGCGCCACCTCGTCCTGCGGTTCGTCGTCGAAGAGCGATGCCTGACGCGTATCCGGTTTCGGCCGCGACGCCGGCTTGCGCGTGGCCGTAAACGACGCCCGTACGGACGCCTGGACCGGCGCCGCGCCTGCAGCCGCAACCGTGCGCGCGGCCGCACCCGTTTCGGCAGGCCCGTCGTCCGGCACCGGCAACGCCGCGACGAATGCGGCTTCGTCGATGCCGAGCGCCTGCGCGATGCGCGTGCGCGCCGCGGCGGTAAATGTCGGCCGCGCGCTCAGTTCGGCGAACACCGCGCCGGCCTCGACCGCGGCCAATTGGTCCTTGTCGCCGAGCAGCACCAGCCGCGCGCCGGGCGCGAGCGCGTCGAGCAGATGCGCGGCGAGCGCGACGTCGATCATCGACGCCTCGTCGACTACGATCAGGTCGTACGGCAACGGATTGTCGCGATGATGGCGAAAGCCCGCTGCCCCGCCGCCGCCCAGCAGGCGATGCAGCGTGTACGACGTGTCGGGCAGGCGCGCGGCGAGTTCCGGCGGCAGGTCGCCTGCCCGCGCGTGCAGCGCTTCCTGCATCCGCTGCGCGGCCTTGCCGGTGGGTGCAGCCAGCGCAATGCGCAACCCCGGGTGCGCGTCGAGCAGGCACGCCAGCACGCCGACGACGGTCGTCGTCTTGCCGGTGCCGGGGCCGCCGCTGACGATCGTCACGCGCCCCGTCAGCGCGACGATTGCCGCGACGCGCTGCCAGTCCACTTCGCCCGTCGCCGGCCCGAAGTAGCGCGCGAGGCTGTCGCGCAGCCGCTCGGGCGACAACGCGTCGTCGAGCGCGGCCTCGCCGGCCTGCGCGACGAGCGCATCGGCGAGCCGCCGCTCGTAGTCGAAATAGCGCGACAGATACAGATGGTCGTGCCGGTCGACGATCAGCGGCCGCTCGTCGCCGCGAGCAAGCGTGCCGAATGCCACCACGCCGCTCGCGGCAAGCGCTGCGCGCACGTCGTCGAGCGATGCCTCGTAGCGTTGTGCGAGCGCGCCGAGCGACACGCACACGTGGCCGCCCGCCGTCGCGCGGCTCGTCGCGAATGCGGCACGCGCCGCCCAGCGCGCGGCCGCGGCCGGCGCGCCCGCGCGGCGCGACAGATCGCCGATGCGGCGCGCGAATCCTTCCGCGAGCGCGATGCCGAAATCCGCCGGCTCGGGCAGCCGCGCCACGAGGCCGCCGGTGAATTCGAGCGTATCGTCGGAGACGTTCATGCGCGGCCCCCTTCCATCATCCGGTCGAGCGCGTCGACGAGTTCGCGCGCGGGCCGCCGCGCATGCACGCCGGCCGGCTCGCCGCCGCTGCGCCAGCCGGGCCGCACACCGCGCACGAACAGGTACAGGTAGCCCGCGATATGCGTGTCGTAGTCGTAATCGGGCAGCCGCCCGCGCAGATAGCGATGCAGCGCGACCGTGTAGAGCAGCGCCTGCAGGTGATACGCGTGATCGGCCATCGCGACGTCGAGCGCGCGCGGGCCGTAGGCATCGGGCGTATTGCCGAGATGGTTCGACTTCCAGTCGACGATCCAGAACCGGCCGTCATGTTCGACGATCATGTCGATGAAACCCTTGATGAAACCGGCGAGCACGCCCGCCTCCAGCGCAACGTCCGGATAGCCGTGCGCGACCAGCAGCCGGCGCAGCGCGCCCAGTTCGAGCGACGGCGCCGGGAACAGGAATCCCATTTCGTCGAGCCGCTTCGCCGGATCGAGATCCGCAAGCCGCATGCCCGGCACGAGCTCCGTGCTGACGACGTCGCCCACGAGCCGCGCCATCATCGCCGGCAGCCGCACCCCGAGTTCGGGTTCGGCCTCGACCGGCCGGTCGTGCAACGCGCCGAGCGCGGCCTGGTGCCACGAATCGGGCTCCGTGAAGCGGCTCAGTTCGAACAAGCGATGCAGGCACTCGCCGGCTGCCGCGCCGCGCGGAAACACCAGGATGTCGTCGTCCGGCGGCTCGGCCGCGACCGTGTCGGCCACGGCGAATTCGCCGTCCGGTGCAACCGCGGCAAGCGCATCGTGATCGGGCCGCAATTCATCGTCCGGCACGATCGCGACACCTGCCTCCTCGCGCGCCATCGACGCGGTCA
Organism: Burkholderia sp. IDO3; assembly: GCF_003366075.1. Taxonomy (NCBI): domain Bacteria; kingdom Pseudomonadati; phylum Pseudomonadota; class Betaproteobacteria; order Burkholderiales; family Burkholderiaceae; genus Burkholderia; species Burkholderia sp. IDO3. The sequence continues at coordinate 1,274,290 of NZ_CP028963.1, read as the reverse complement.
GCGAACTGAAGCTCGCCATCCGCCACGCATCGCGCAGCATGCGCGTCGCGTGACGGGCCGCGAGCGTCTGCGACGCATCGTGCCCGGCCGCGAGGCGCTCGCGACGCACGGGCACCGGCAACGGCGCGACGCTCACGGGGCCGCCCGCCAGGGCTTGCCATGCGGCGTCGAGCGCCGCTTCGTCGGGCGGCTCGTCGAGCCACGCGTCGAACGACTGACCGGCGCCCGCGACGAGCCAGTTGAGCACGCTGCGCCGCGCCTCGCGGGTCGATCGCGACGACAGATACGTCCCGGCGACGAGATAGCACCGATAGACCGCGCGCGTGAGCGCCACGTAGACGAGCCGCGCGCGTTCCGCCGCCTGCTCGCGCAACGCCTGGCGCGCCGCGTGCGCGGCGGCTTCGTCGTCGCACCCGTAATGCAGCACCGCGTCGCCCGCATCGTCGTGATACTCGCGCGCATCGGGCAGCCCCGATGCAGGCGGTTCGCGCAGGCCGCCATCGTTCAGGAACGGGCAGAACACGACCGCGTATTCGAGCCCCTTCGACTTGTGCACGGTCACGATCTGCACGAGGTTGCGGTCGGATTCGAGGCGCAACTGCGCTTCCTCTCCGCCGCCGTCGAGCCGTTGCGCGGCAAGCCAGCGCAACGTCGGCGCGATGCCCGGCTGCGCGGACGCGCGCGCCTGCGTCAGTTCGGCCAGGTGATTGATGTCGGTCACGCGGCGCTCGCCGTCCGCACCGGCCATCAGACGCTCGGCGATGCGCAGTTCGCGCGTAAACGTGCGCCACATCACCGCGAAGCCGCGTTCCCGCCACAGCAGCCGATAGCGCGAAAAACGCTCGACCCAGCTCATCGCATCGGCGCTGTCGGACGCTTCGCCGTCGCCCTGCTCCATGCGCCACAGCGCGCCCGCATCGAGACCGAACCAGTCGGCCGCGAGCGCCGCGCGCAAGCGCCGCAGATCGCCCGGCGCATCGATTGCCGCGAGCACGCGTTCGAGCTGCTCGGCGTCGCCGGTCGAAAACACCGACGCCTGCGCGAGCTCGACGCTGCCGATGCCCCACGTGGCAAGCACGCGCTTCACGAGACTGCCCTGCCGGTGCGTCTGCACGAGCACCGCGATGTCGCCCGGCGACAGCGGCGTATCGCCGAGCCGCGCGTGCCCTTCGCGCGCGCCGCGCATCAGCCGCGCGATCTCGGCCGCACAGGCCTGAGCAGCTTGCGCTTGCGCGTCGCGCTTGAGCAGCGTGGCGTCACCGCCCGGCAGCGTCCAGATCCGGAAATCGCCGGCCGGGGCCGGGTCGGTGCCGTCGACGAACGGCGCACGCACACGCGTGCCGGCCCGCACCGCGTAATAGTCGAGCCCGTCGAGCACGAACGCGCGCGGATTCGACATGAAGAAGCGGTTGCACGCATCGACGATCGCCGGCGTCGAGCGCTGGTTGACCGCGAGCGTATAGCACGCGCTCGCACTGGCGCGCGCGGCCAGATAGGTATGCAGATCCGCCGCGCGGAAGCTGTAGATCGCCTGCTTCGGATCGCCCACGAGAAAGAGCGGCCCGCGCGGCGCGAAAATCCGGTCGAAGATCGCGAACTGCAGCGGGTCGGTATCCTGGAATTCGTCGATCAGCGCGGCCGGATAGCGTTCGCGCAGCGTCTCGGCGAGCCACGGATGCGTATGCAGCGCGTGATACAGGTTCGCGAGCAGGTCGTCGAACGACACGACGCGGCGCGTACGCTTGCGCTCGGCCAGTTCGGCCGGTGCCATGTCGAGCCAGTCGGCGATCAGCGCGAGCCAGCGCGCATGCTGCGTGGCCTCGGCCGCGGCCACCGCCGCGTCGAGCGCGTCGGCGACGTCGAAGAACGGGTGCTCCGGTGTCGCGCCGCCCTTTTTCGTCGCTTTCACGAGCGCGGTGCGCGTGAGCTTGAGCGCCGCCTTCGGCAACGCGGCCGTCGCATCGCCCTGCGCGAAATGCGCGGACCACGCGCCGAGCGCATCGACGATCGCGTCGGGTTTGTGCGAGCGCTGGTTGAGCGCGGGCTGCGCGGTGCGCAACAACGCGTCGATCGCGTCGCGCTCGTCGGCCCACATCCGCGCGGCTTCCTCGAAGCACGCCGCGGCGGCGACTTCCGCCGATTCGTCCGGCTCGCCCACGCCGTCCCAGCGCAGCGCGGCGAGCGGCTTCTTCAGCCGGCGGGCGAGCTGCGCATCGAGCGCGGCCGGCCCTGCGCCCGAATCGACGAGCCACGTCGCGAAACCGGGCCAGCGTGCGGCCGCCGGCTCGACACGTGTGCGCCAGAAGTCCGCCGCGAGCTCGAAGCGCAGCGCCGCATCGTCGGCCTGCATGTCGAACGCGAACGGCATCGCGGCCGCGAACGGCGCTTCCTGCAATGCACGCTGGCAGAACGCATGGATCGTATGGATCGCCGCCTGGTCGAACGCGCGCAGCGCGCGCCGGATCCGCTTCGCGGCCGTCTCGGGATCGAGCGCGCCGGCTGCGCCGAGCGTCGTCTCGAGCAGGCGCGCGACGAACGGATCGCCGCCGTCGTCGCCCGTATCGAGCGCATGCGCGAGCTGCGCGAGCCGCCCGCGAATCCGCTCGTGCAGTTCGGCCGTCGCCGCCTTCGTGAAGGTCACGACGAGGATCTGGTCCGCGCCGAGATCCTTTTCGAGCAGCAGGCGCACGTACAGCGCGCAGATGTTCCACGTCTTGCCGGTGCCGGCAGACGCCTCGATCTGGTTGACGCCGTCGAGCGGACACGCGAACACGTCGAGTTCGAGCGCCGCCTGCGGCTGGGATGCGGCGCTCATGCGACCTCCTTCAGATGTTCGAGCATCGGCTCGAACACGAGCCGCGCGAGCGTGCCGAACGGCTCGTCGAGCGATGGATGCGCACCACGCCACGCGATCGCGATGGCCGGGTCATCGGCTTCGCTCGCCACACGCTCGTTGATCCACACGCTCGCGGCCTTGGCCTCGCCGTCGGAGACCCGTGCCCATGCGCTGCGTGGAAAGAACCGCAGCGGCATGCGCCGCCCCGCGCGAAACAGCGCGGCAAGCGGCGCGAGCCGTTCGAGCGGCGCCGCGACCGGCGTGAGTTCGAATGCGCCGCCGCTGCCGAACCACAGCGTGCGGCGCGGGCCATCGGGCACCACCGCGCAGTAGACGAGGTGCGCAAGCCACGCGGACAGGTAGTCGCGCGCGCTCGGCCGGGCATAGCGATAGATGATCTGCCCTGCCGGCGTCAGCCGGTTCAGCGTGCCGTGCAACTCGAGCGGCGCGCTCACCGCGTCGCCGGCCAGCATCGCATCGTCGGCGCCGAACAGCGCCTGCTCCGTGTCCGGCCATGCGGGCGCGACCTCGAGCGTGAACGGCCGCCGTTCCATCCCGTCGACGAGCGCGCGCCGCACATTCGACGCGAGCTGCGTCATCGAGCCGAGCGCCTGGTCGCGCCAGACCGCGCCCGTCGCGCCGCCCGGCAGTTCCGGGCTGGCGTCCGCGATACGCAGCGCGTGGTCGTGCACGCCGCCTTCGTCCGATTCGATCAGGAGCGGCAGCACGCGCTCGGCGAGCGCGTCGCTGCCGGCAAAGTCGAGCGCGAACGGCTCCGTGTCGAGCAGTTCGGCCTGCGCGTCGGACAGCAGGATGCCGAGCCGCGCGCGCAGCAACGCACGCGCCGGATGCCGCCAGAAGCGCTCGAATTCGCTGAACGCGACAGGCTCGGCCGGCTCGGCCGGCAGCGGCTGCGCGAAGAACGGCTGCCCGCGCGTCGCATCGCGCGACGCTTCGGCCGCCAGCAGCGCCGCAAGCGTCGCGCGCTCGGCGTCGTACGAAGCCAGTTCGCTGTCGGGCTGGAAATACGCGGCCGCGAACGGTTGCAGCGGATGCTCGACGACGAACGCGCGCCGCGCGGCATCGACCGCGTCCGGTGCGGCGTCGGGGCCGGCCGTAACGAGCGCGAGATGGTCGAGCAGTTCGTCGACGAGCGCCGCGGGCGGTAACGGCGCGTTGTCGCGGATGCTGCGCCCCGTATAGGCGATCAGCAGCCGGTCGCGCGCCGCGAGCAGCAGGTCGAGGAACAGGTTGCGCTCGTCGTCGCGGCGCTGCCGGTCGCCGAGCTTCGGCAGCACGGCCATCAGGTCGAATTCGTCCGCGCGCGCGAGGCTCGGCAGCACGCCGTCGTCCATCCCGAGCAGGCATACGACGCGATACGGCAGCCCGCGCAGGCTCGTCAGCGACGAGAACGTGACGCCGCCCCACGGCACCCCGCCGCGCGCCGGATCGTCGAGCGCGGCAGCCAGCCCCGCGCGCACCACCGCCGCAGGCAACGCCTCGTCGGGCGCGCCTTCGGTCATGGCCGCCAGCATCGCGTCGAGCGCATCGCGCACGCCCGCGAGCGCGTCGGCATACGCGGCGCCGGAGTCGAAGAAGCGCGCGAGCGTGTCGGCGAACAGTTCGCTCCATGCGCGCGGCGTGTGCGCATCGGCGAGCCGCCGCGCGAAGCCGTCGAGATCGTCGGTGAAACGCGCGAGCCGGCCGAGCAGTTCGGCCTCGCTGCCGGTGGCCGCTTCGATCGGCAGCCACGCGCCGACCGGAGCCGCACCTTCGGGCATCGCATAACCGAGGAAGAGCCGCGCGAGCGCATCGGAGAACGTATGGCGCGGCGCGGGGACCGCCGCGTCGTCGCTCGTCGTCGGCGACAGCCCTCGCCGCGCGCCGGCGGCCGCAAGCCAGGTCTGCACCGTTTCGAGCGCGGCCGCGTCGATCCCGTAGCGGGCCGCCACCGCGTCGACGCGCAGCCATTCGACCAGCTCCGGCGCACCGACCTGCCGCTCCGGCAGCACGAGCCATTCGAGCAATACGCGCGCGACCGGGTTCGCCTGCGACGGCGGCAGGCCGGTGATCCGGTAAGGCACGCGCGCGCCGCCGGTGCCCGCCGTGCCGAACACGGCATCGATCAGCGGCCCGGCCGCCGCGAGATCGGCGACCGCCACCAGCACATCGGACGGCTGCAGCGTCGCGTCGGCATCGAACCACGCGAGCAGCCGGTCATGCAGCACCTCGAGCTGGCGCGCGAGGCTGTGGCACACGTGCACCTCGATGCCGCGTTCGGCCGGCGCGTCGCCGCGCTCGTCCTCCGGCTGCAGATCGAGGATCGCGTTCTGCACGCGCGCGAGCCAGGTCGGCGCGGGATTCCCGACGAAACGCGATGCGTCGCCTGACGCGGCGCTTTCGGTCAGCTCGTGCAGCATGTGCAGCTGCGCCTGCGTCTGCCGGCCCCACTCCGCGAGCAGCGGGTGGCCGACTTCCTGATAGTCGAGCCGCCCGGCCGCATCGAGCGCCTCGGCATGCGCGGCGGTGACGATGTCGAACCAGAATTCGCGGCACGGGTTGAGCGCATAGACGCGTACGTCGATCCAGCGCGACAGCTCGCGCAGCAGCGCGACGTGCAGCGGCGGCATGGTCGGCAGTGCGAACACGCTGACCGACTCCGGCCAGTCGGCGCGCGCGACGGTCTCGGGATCGAGGTTGCGCGCCTCGACGAGAAAGCGATGCGCGGGCGGCGTGCCGCTGTCGCTCAGCTCGGCGAGCAGCGCGCGCCACAACGCGGCCTGCCACTGCTCGTCGTCGCGCGCGGCGTCGCTGATGCCGCGCGGCGCGCCGTCGCCCGCGAGCACCGACTCGCCGGCCTGCCAGGCGGCCAGCCATTCGGGCCGGTAGGTCAGGTAATGATCGAGCACGGCCGCGACGCGATGCGCGAGTTCGTAGCGCATCGCATCGTCGGACGCCGACAGATACGCGGCCAGCCGCGGCGACGCAAGCCACGGCGTGCCGCCCGCGGCCTGCGCGAACAGCCGGTAGCAGCGCCACACGAGGCGGTCCGGCGCGAACGGCGAGCGCGCGGGCACCGTCAGCACGCGGCCGATCTGCGCCCACAGCCATTGCGCGAGATACGTGAACTCGACGTTCGCGCACACGCCGTGGCGCGCGGCGATGTCGAGTTCGAGACGGCGGCGCAGCGCCGCGCTCGGCACGATGACCTGCTGCGGCGCCCACGGGCCGTTGCGGGCCGGGAACGCGGCCAGATCGTCGAGCAGCGCGTCGGCCAGCGTTTCGTGACGGTTCGAATAGAAGAGATGGAGCATGAAGCGGGTGTCGGTGCGTCGCGCCGGCCGGGCCGGGCGAACAGGAGCACCAAGGATAGCAAAAGGGCCGTCGCGGCGAACCTCGTCCGAACGGCCAGGTTTTGCGGACCGCGAAATACGATAGACTCGTCGCCAGTCAATACGCCGCCCCGGGCGTCTTCGTCTGCCATTCAGCCCATCGATGCGCTATTCGGTCGAAATCAGAAAGTTTTTCTACAGCCAGTATTTTTTCGGCGGCCTGCGGATCGCGGTCGGCGTGTCGCTGCCGGCGGTACTGTGCCTGATCGTGTTTCACAACCGGGATCTCGGCTTCACGATCTCGACCGGCGCGCTCGGCGCGTGCGTCGTCGACATGCCCGGCCCGCTCAAGTACAAGCACAACGAAATGCTCGCGTGCAGCGTGATCGGCTTCCTGGCCGCGCTCGCGACCGGCCTCGCGACACCGCACATCTTCGCGCTGTGGCTGACGATCGTGCCGCTCACGTTCGTGCTGTCGCTGATCGTCGTATACGGCAACCGCTGGCCGCAGATCAGCTTCGCGACGCTGTTCATGATGGTGATGACGCTCGAGGAGAAGTTCACGCCGCTGCAGGCGTTCATCAACGCCGGCTGGATCCTCGCGGGCGGCCTCTGGTACACGTACTGGGCAACCTTCGTGTCGCAATGGCAGGCGCGCCGGATCGAGCAGCAGGCGCTCGCCGAGAGCCTGTTCGCGTGCGCCGACTACCTGCTCGCGCGCGCGCAGTTCTACGATCTCGAGGCCGATCTCGACGAGTGCTACCGCAATCTCGTCGCCAAGCAGATCTCGGCGGTCGAAACGCAGGAAACCGCGCGCGACATCGTGCTGCGCAACCTGCCGAAACTGCGCCGCGGCAAGCTCGACCCCGGCCGCACGACGATGTACAACCTGTTCATCAACAGCGTCGACCTGCACGAGCTGTTCGTCGGCGCGCACACCGACTACCCGCTCGTGCGCAACACGTTCGGCGGCTCGGACCTGATCATTTTCTACCGCGACCTGATCCGCAAGGCGGCCGCCGATCTCGAGGAGATCGGCCTCGCGGTGCTCGAAAACCGCGCGCCGCATTCGCGGATCAGCGTGAAGGCCGAACTGCGCGCGATCGAGTACGAGATCGAGCTGATGCGCAAGAAGAACTTCGCGGCCAGCAATCCGGAGGCGTACGCGGCGGTGCTCGCGACGTTCCGGCGCATCTGGAGCGCGACGCGCCTGATCGACCGGATGCGGCGCAACCTGTCCGGCCACGCCGACCCGCAGCAGACCGAACTGAAGATCGACAAGGCGCTCACGCGCTTCCTGCAGCGTCGCCGGATGTCGCCGCTGCTGATCTTCTCGAACCTGAACATGCGCTCGCCGAGCTTCCGCCACGCGCTGCGCGTGACGATCGCGGTGGCCGTCGGCTTCTGGCTCGGCCGGCTGTTGCCGCTCACGAACGCGTACTGGATCGTGATGACGAGCATCATCATCCTGAAGCCGGGCTACTCGCTGACCAAGCAGCGCAACGCGCAGCGGATCATCGGCACGCTGATCGGCTGCGCGGCGAGCATCGCGCTGATCTACACGGTGAAGGAGCCGCACCTGCTGATCGCGATCATGTTCGGGTCGATGGTGATGAGCTACAGCCTGCTGCTGTTCAACTACACGGCGAGCGTCGTGTTCACGTCGTCGTACGTGCTGCTGATGTTCCATCTGCTCGCGCCGGGCAGCATGCGGATCATCGGCGAGCGCGCGATCGACACCGTGGTCGGCTGCATGATCGCGATCGCCGCGAGCCGGCTGTTCCCGTACTGGGAATACCGGCTGATGGGCAAGCTCGTCACCGACATGCTCACGTCGACCCGCAAGTATTTCGAGGCCGTGTGGCGCGCCGGGCGCGGCGCGTCGCCGCCGCCCGTGCCGGCCGCCGACGGCGCGGCCGTCGTGCCGGGCGTCGCCGCGGCGATCGAGACGCCGGCCGCGAGCCTCGACGCCGACTACCGGTACCGCCTCGCGCGCAAGGACGTGAACATCGCGTTCGCGAACCTCGGCCAGGCGTTCCAGCGAATGATGATCGAGCCGAAGGCGCACCAGCGCTTCGTGCCCGAGTTGAACGACCTGCTCGTGCAGACGCACGTGCTCGGCGCACAGATCACGGCCGCGGCACCGCTGATCCGCAGCGCGTGCGCGGCCGACGACAGCTTCGTCCACGACGACGCGCTGCACCGAGGCCTGTCCGCCGTGCTCGACAATCTCGAAAAGGCGGAAGCCGGCGAGCCGCCGCCGGCCGACCAGCTCGACGCAACGAAGCAGATCACGCGCGAGCTCGACGCGATGGTCGTCTCCGCGGAAAAATCCGACGCGGTCGGCGCCGAGCTCACGCACGACCTCAAGGTGCTCGCGCACCAGTGCAAGCAGATGCTTGCGTCGTCGCTACTGATCCGCAAGGACGCGAGCGTCATCCGCCTGCCCGCATGACGTCGTCCCGCCGGTGCTCGCCTCGCGCGCGGCGGGGCGGCCGCCGGCGCGCCCCGTTCCAGCCCTCCCCGCACGCATGACCCATCCGCCTCGCGCGGCGGCCCGCCGGCCGCGCGCTCGCGTCAGCCTCGATTCCCGCGGTTGCGCCAGTCAGGGAATACCCGATTCCGGCCATCTGCCCGGCTTGTTATCATTCGTTCACATTTTAAGTTGTATAGACAACTTGAGCCAACCGGACCGGCCCGCTCGCCCGGTCCGCAGCACAACGATATCGGAGACTCGATGAAGAACTTGCAGCGCCACCTGAGCGCGCGGCACATCCGCTTTCTCGCGCTGGGCTCGGCGATCGGCACCGGTTTGTTCTACGGTTCGGCGTCGGCGATCCAGCTCGCGGGCCCGGCGGTGATCCTGGCCTACATCCTGGGCGGCGCGGCCGTCTACATGGTGATGCGCGCGCTCGGCGAGATGGCCGTGCGCGAGCCCGTCGCCGGCTCGTTCGGCCACTACGCGACCGAAAACCTGGGCCCGTTCGCCGGTTTCGTCACCGGCTGGACCTACACGCTCGAAATGGTGATCGTCGCGATCGCCGACATCACCGCGTTCGGCATCTACATGGGCTTCTGGTTTCCGGACGTCCCGCAATGGATCTGGGTGCTCGGCGTCGTCGCGGTCATCTGCGGGCTGAACCTGTGCCACGTGAAGGTGTTCGGCGAGCTCGAATTCTGGCTGTCGATCATCAAGGTCGGCGCGATCGTCGCGATGATCGGCGGCGGCGTCGCGATCCTGCTGACCGGCATGCACTTCGGCCATTCGGCCGACGTGCCGACCTTCGCGAACCTGTGGAACCATGGCGGCTTCTTCCCGAACGGCGTCGGCGGCCTGATCGCGTCGCTGTCGGTCGTGATCTTCGCGTACGGCGGCATCGAGGTGATCGGGATGAGCGCCGGCGAGGCGAAGGATCCGGAGCGCGTGATTCCGCGTGCGATCAACGCGGTGCCGGCGCGCATCCTGCTGTTCTATGTGCTGACGATGGTCGTGTTGATGTCGATCAGCCCGTGGACGGGCGTCGGCAACGACGGCAGCCCGTTCGTGCAGATCTTCTCGGCGCTCGGCGTGAAGTCGGCCGCGACGATCCTCAACCTCGTGGTGATCAGCGCGGCGATCTCGGCGATCAACAGCGACATCTTCGGCGCGGGCCGGATGATGTTCGGGATGGCGCGGCAGGGCCAGGCGCCGCGCGTGCTGATGACGACGTCGCGACACGGCGTGCCGTGGGTCACGGTGCTCGTGATGGCGGGCGCGCTGTTCGTCGGCGTGGTGCTCAACTACCTGATGCCGAAGGACGTGTTCCTGGTGGTCGCGGCGATCGCGACGTTCGCGACCGTTTGGGTGTGGCTGATGATCCTGCTGTCGCAGGTCGCGATGCGCCGTCGCCTGTCGAGCACGGAAGTCGCGGCGCTGAAGTTCAAGGTGCCGCTGTGGCCGGTCGCGCCGGCGCTGACGATCGCGTTCATGGGTTTCGTGATCGTGATGCTCGGCTGGTTCGACGATACGCGCGTCGCACTCTACGTCGGCGCGGCATGGCTCGCGCTGCTCGCGGTCGTGTTCTACGCACGGATCCGCCCGAAGTTTGCCGCTGCGTCACGTTGACGCACGACTGATCTCCCCCGCGCGGGCGCCGGTTTCGGCGCCCGTTTTTCTTTCGGCACGGCGCGACGCAGCGTGTGTCGTCAGCCGCCCGTTCCGCTCCTCGCCGTTGCTGTCCCGGCCGCTGCGCCCGACCGCCAGGGTCCGGAGCAGCGCCCGTTCGTTCAGTGCGACGCGGCGCTCGCGCTCGCAGCCTCGGCCGGATGGGCCTCGTCGTATGCGCGCTTCTGCGAGACCGCGTTGTACAGGATCGTCCCGATCACGAGCAGCACGGCCACGACGATCAGGATGCTCACGTTGCGGACAGGATTCTTCTTGCGCTGATCGTTCATGGTCGGGGCGACTCCGTCAATTTTGTCGAAGCGGGCATTCTACGCGCTTGCGCACGTGCTGCGACGCCCCGTTTGCGTTCCGTCCCCCGCCGTTCCCCGCCTCCGCCAAAACCTTTCATTTGATAATCATTCCCATTCCGATCTAGAATCCCGAATCTTTCGTTTTGTAATGTTTCGGGTTGCCCGGATGGCAGGCACACCCCGGAACGCTCCTTCGCCCGCCTGCCTCACCGGAGTCTCCATGTCGAATCCGCGCACCCGCCTGCTGCCGCTCGCCGGCGCCCTCGCCCTTGCCGCCGCCGCATTCGCGCCGCTGGCCCAGGCAGCCGAGGAAGTCAGCCTGTACACCACGCGCGAACCGAAGCTGATCCAGCCGCTGATCGACGCGTTCACGCAGCAGAGCGGCGTCAAGGTCAATACGGTGTTCGTGAAGGACGGCCTGCTCGAACGGGTGAAGGCCGAAGGCGCGCAGTCGCCCGCCGACGTGCTGATGACGGTCGACATCGGCAACCTGCTCGATCTCGTCGACGGCGGGCTCGCGCAACCGGTGCGCTCGAAGGTGCTCGACGACGCGATTCCGGCGAACCTGCGCGGCGCGCAAGGCGACTGGTATGCGCTGTCGCTGCGCGATCGCGTGCTGTATGTGGAAAAGGACCTGAAGGTCGACACGTTCCGCTACGAGGATCTCGCCGATCCGAAATGGAAGGGCAAGGTCTGCATTCGCTCGGGGCAGCATCCGTACAACACCGCGCTCGTCGCCGCGATGATCGCGCACGACGGCGAAGCCGCGACCGAAAAGTGGCTGCGCGGCGTGAAGGCGAACCTCGCGCGCAAGGCGACGGGCGGCGACCGCGACGTCGCGCGCGACATCCTCGGCGGCATCTGCGACGTCGGTCTCGCGAATGCTTACTACGTCGGCCACATGAAGAATGCCGAGCCCGGCACCGATGCACGCAAGTGGGGCGACGCGATCAAGGTCGTGCGGCCGACGTTCGCAAACGCGAAGAGCGGCGGCACGCACGTGAACGTCAGCGGCGCAACGGTCGCGAAGCACGCGCCGCACAAGGCCAACGCGGTGAAGCTGCTCGAGTATCTGGTGTCGCCGCAAGCGCAGGCGCTGTATGCGCAGGCGAACTACGAATACCCGGTGCGCGCGAACGTGAAGCTCGATCCGGTGATCGCGAGCTTCGGCACGCTGAAGGTCGACCCGTTGCCGCTGACGGAGATCGCGAAACACCGCAAGGCGGCCAGCCAGCTCGTCGACAAGGTCGGCTTTGACAACTGATGCGTCGTTCGTCCGTGCGCGCCGCCAGCCGTTGCGCCCGCGCGCGGGCAGCCTTTCGCTGATCGCGGCCGTCGCGATCGCCGCGGCGGTCGCGGCGCCGCTCGCGGTGCTGGTCGCCGCCGCATTCGGCGCCGATCTCGCGCACTGGCGGCATCTCGCCGAATTCGTGCTGCCCCAGGCGCTCGCCAATACGCTGCTGCTGCTCGCGGGCGTCGGCGCGATCGTCACGGTGATCGGCACCGGCTGCGCGTGGCTCGTCACCGCGTACGACTTCCCCGGCCGCCGAACGCTGACGTGGGCGCTACTGCTGCCGCTCGCGGTGCCCACCTATATCGTCGCGTTCGCGTACCTCGACCTGCTGCATCCGATCGGCCCCGTGCAAAGCGCGCTGCGCGCGCTGCTCGGCTTCGACAGCCCGCGCCAGTTCCGCCTGCCCGACCTGCGCTCGCTGCCCGGCGCGATCTTCGTGCTCGGTTTCGTGCTCTATCCGTATGTGTACCTGAGTACGCGCGCGATGTTCGTCACGCAGTCCGCGAGCCTGCTCGAAGCGGCGCGCACGCTCGGCGCGGGACGCATCGCGACGTTCTGGCGCGTCGTCGTGCCGCTCGCGCGCCCCGCGATCGCGGTCGGCGTGAGTCTCGCGCTGCTCGAAACGCTGAACGACATCGGCGCGTCGGAATTCCTCGGTGTGCAGACGCTGACCGTATCGGTCTACACGACGTGGATCACGCGCTCCGACCTCGCCGGCGCCGCACAGATCGCACTCGCGATGCTGGCGATCGTCGTCGGCATGATCGCGCTCGAACGTTACGGACGCCGCCGCCAGCGCTACGCGCACGGCCGGCGCATGCGCCCGATCGCGCCGCGCCGGCTGACGGGCGCGGCCGCATGGAGCGCCGCCGCGCTCTGCTGGCTGCCCGTGCTGCTCGGCTTCGGCGCGCCGGCCGCGTATCTCGCCGCCGAGACCGGCAAGCGGCTGCATCTCGTCGGCGGCGTCTCCGCGCAACTGCTGACCGGGCTCGCGAACACGCTGACGATCGCCGCCGCCGCGACCGTCGCGACGCTCGTGTGCGGGCTCATCGTCGCGTGGGCGGCGCGCGCGCAGCGCGACAGCGCGCGTGCGGGTCCGGCCCGCGCATGCGCGCGGATCGCGAGCCTCGGCTATGCGGTGCCGGGCACCGTGCTCGCGATCGGCCTGCTGATCACGTTCGCGGCGGCCGACCGGCTGCTCGGCGCGGCGCTCGGCCGCAACGGGCTGCTGCTGATGGGCTCCGCAGCCGCGCTCGTGATCGCCTACGCGGTGCGCTTTCTCGCGATCTCGACCGGCAGCATCGAGGCCGGCCTCGCACGGATTCCGCCGTCGCTCGAACAGGCCGCGCGCTCGCTCGGCGAGACGGCCGGCGGCACGCTGCGCCGCGTGCACCTGCCGCTGCTGCGGCCCGCGCTCACGACGAGCGCGCTGCTCGTCTTCGTCGACGCGATGAAGGAGCTGCCGGCGACGCTGCTGCTGCGCCCGCTGAATTTCGACACGCTCGCGACCTGGCTGTATGCGGAAGCCGCGCGCGGCACCTATGAGGAAGGCGCGGTCGCCGCGCTCGCGATCGTGCTGGCCGGGCTCGTGCCGGTGATCCTGCTCGCGCGCACCCGCCACAAGATCGGAGCCTGACACCGTGAACCTGCTCGAACTCGACGACCTCTGCGTCGCCTACGACACGCCGCAAGGCCGCCGCACGGTGGTCGACGGGCTGAGCCTCGCGCTGCCGCGCGGCGACATCGGCTGCCTGCTCGGCGCGTCGGGTTGCGGAAAGACCACCGTGCTGCGCGCGATCGCCGGCTTCGAGCCGGTGCGCATGGGGCGCATCGTGCTGGACGGCACGCCCGTCGCGGCACCGGCGCTCGACGTGCCGCCCGAGCGGCGGCGCATCGGGATGATGTTCCAGGACTACGCGCTGTTCCCCCACCTGAGCGCGGCCGAGAACGTCGCGTTCGGCCTGCGCCGGCTGCCGAAGGCCGAACGGCGCGTGCGGGTCGCCGACATGCTCGATCTCGTCGGTCTCGCCGATTCGGGCGACGCCTATCCGCACGAACTGTCGGGCGGCCAGCAGCAACGCGTCGCCCTCGCCCGCGCGCTCGCGCCGTCGCCGGAACTACTGCTGCTCGACGAACCGTTCTCCAATCTCGACGTCGATACGCGCGAACGGCTCGCGTTCGAACTGCGCGAGATCCTGAAGCGCACCGGGCACACGGCGATCCTGGTCACGCACAACCAGGCGGAAGCATTTGCGATCGCCGACCGGATCGGCGTGATGAAGGATGGCCAGCTCGCGCAATGGGACACGCCGTATGCGCTGCATCGCCATCCGGCCAGCCCGTTCGTCGCGGAGTTCGTGCGCCGCGACGCGCTGGCGGACGAACGCGCGCGCGCATTGGCACGGGGCCGCTGAGCGCGGTCACGGTGCGCATCGTCGCCGGGGGCACACACCCGCACGCCGAGCCGCAACTTGTCGCCTCGTCGCGCAAGCGGGCCGGATGCCGCTCTTACGCCGGCTCGGAAAGATCGCGCACCGGCAGCGCGGTCGAATACTTGATCTGCTCCATCGCGAACGACGAGCTGACGTCGAACAGCGGCACCGTCCGGATCAGTTGCTTGTACACGCGATCGTAATCGTCGATGCCGGCCACCACCACGCGCAGCAAATAGTCGGTCTCGCCGCTCATCCGGTACACCTCGACGACCTCCGGCATGTCGCGCACGGCCTGCGTAAAGCGCTGCGCCCACTCTTCGGTGTGCTGGTTGGTGCGGATCGCGACGAACACGGTCGTGCCGACGCCGAGCTTGCGCGGATCGCACAGCGCGACCTGCGCGCGGATCGCGCCGGTTTCCTTGAGCCGCTGCACGCGCTTCCAGCATGGCGTCTGCGACAGGTTCACCCGCTGCGCGAGCTCCGCGATCGGCAGTGTGGCATCTGCCTGCAACAGCTCCAGCAGCTTGCGATCGATGGCATCCATTTACCCGGTCCCTTTTCGATAGAAATTTTTTCTATGCATTCAGCATGACGGGGAACAATATGGAAACCGCTGCACCGCGTCGACCGGGATAAATACCAATCGAGCGCGAGACGATGTGCCGTGCGCACTTCCGCTCGCGCCGGCGCGTGTCGAATCGACGCGCCAAACGAAACAGGCGACTCCGCCCGTCGAGGGGGAATCGCCTGAAATCACGACCCGTTGCGACGCGCCACCGCGTGCGATAGCCGCTGCTTACGCGCCGCCCGCCGCGATGCCGCTCAATACGCGACCGTTGCGATCTCGCGTACGAAGCTGTCCTGCTCGAGCGCATCGACGAACGCGACCGCATAGTCTTCCGCCGAAATCTTGCTGTTGCCCTGCGCGTCCGCGATCAGCTTGCCGGCGCCGGTACGGAACGTGCCCGTGCGCTCGCCCGGCGCGATCAGCGCGGCCGGTGCGAAGAACGTCCAGTCGAGATCGCTGACCGTCTCCAGGTAGTTGAGCGCATCGCGGTGCGCGAGCGCGACCGCCTTGTATGCATCCGGGAAGCCTTCGGTGTCGACGAGCTGCTTGCCGGGCGCCACTTCGAGCGAACCGGCGCCGCCCACCACCACGAGCCGCTTCAGGCCCGCTTCGCGCGTGCCGGCAACCAGCGCCTTCGCGGCCGTGACGACCTTCGCGGCATCGTCCTGTTTCGGACCGTACGCGCTCGCGACGACATCGTGCCCCGGCAGCGCGGCCGCAATGCTGGCCGCATCGAACAGATCGGCCGCCTTCGCGGTGATGCCGTCGCCGGCCGGGCCCGGATGGCGCGACAGTGCGGTCACGCGATGGCCGCGACGCGCGGCTTCCGCGGCGATGCGCGAGCCGATCATGCCGGTGGCGCCGAACAGCGCGATGTTCAAGGTACGTTGCGTCATGTCGATTCTCCAGAAATAAAAAGTAACTAAAGTAATTACATATAAGACCGAAAAAAACGGAGCAAACGCCCCGTCGCGCCGATCGCCGCGCACGCGCGCCGCCCGGCTTCCTGCCCTGCCTCATCCGTTGCCCGCGCCTACCCGCTCGCGCTTCCGGCAGGCCGGCCGCGCTGCTCCGATTCGAGCACGTCTGCCGTGACGTCGGCCAGCGTGCGCGTGGCGAGCGATGCCTCCATCGCGCGCTGCGCGTCGCCGATATAGTCGATCAGCACGCCCTGGATGTGCCGTCCGACGAGGCACGCCGGATTCGGCGCCTCGCGGTGCAGCGCAAAGAGCTGCGCATCGTCGACCGCGCGATACACGTCGAGCAGCGTGATGTCGCCGGGCTCGCGCGCCAGCAGCGCACCGCCTCCGGCGCCGAGCTGCGACGTGGTGAGCCCCGCGGCCGCCAGCATCGACAACAGCCGGCGGATCAGCGCCGGATTCGTGTTCACGCTGCCCGCGATGATGTCGGACGACAGCGGCGCACCTTCCTGCATCGACAGCAAGGCAAGCACGTGAACGGCAAACGCGAACCGGCTGCTGGTATTCATTCCTCACTCACTCGGCTGACGCCGGCCCGAACAGCGGCCGGCGTCAATGTGTAACTACTATAATTACATTTGATGGATTGTGCAAGCGCGCGGTCAGTTGCTGGCCGGCTTCGCGCCTGCCGCATTCTGCTGGCTCCATTGCTGGAGCTTCTTGCCGGCCTCTGCCATCTTCGCGCCCGCTTCGGAAGCCGCATGCGCGACGACCGCGGAAGCCGCCGCATCGAACTGCGCCTGCGCGGCGGACGCGAGACCGCTCGCGGACAGCGGCGGCACGGCCGACGCCGCCGAGGCAATACCGGCCTTCGCGGCATCGATCTGCTGGTTGACGGTGCTCGCCACCTGGTCGAGCGCCTTGGCCGCATTGTTTGCGGCATCGGCGGCCGCGCTCGCGGCGGTATCGGGTTGCGCGGCCGGCGTGCCGGACTTCTCGCAGCCCGCGAGCAACAACACGGCACCGATGGCCGCGACCGCCAGTACGGCGCCGGGCGCGCGACGCGCCCGCCAAGTCTTCATCTTCATCAGCAATCTCCGGCCGCGTGTCGCACGGCCTGAATGGTTGAACCGACGTCGATGATACCGCCTGCAGAACGGGGCCAATGACGACTCACGATTAAAAATGCCTTTCAATTTCGAATTCGTCCGATTCAATCGCAGGCGCGACGACACTAAAGTGGACACGCTTCGATCCGCTTCGTCCGTCTCCCGCTTCCTCATGGCTTTCCTCATCGACTGGTTCATCGCGCTGGCCGCCGTGCTCGCCACTACCCTGTTCCTGTGCCTGCGTTCCCCGTCCGCACACTGCCTGCGCGGCGCCGGGCACGCGCGCCGCGTCGCATCCGCGCGTCTGCTCGCGCAGGCCGTGATCGGCTTCTGGACGGCCACGCTGATCGTCGCGCAAGGCATCCTCGGCCCCGACGGCGACGGCCAGTCGGCCACGGGCGTCGCGTCGCTCGCATTCGCCGCGCTCGGGCTGGCAGCCGTGGCCACCTACTGGGCGGCGTGCGCGCTGCGGCTGCGCCGCCCGCGCATGCTGTTCGCGCGCCGCTGACGCGCCAGCGCGGTGCATCGCGGCGCACCGCACTGCACATCGCACGCACCAGTTCCGCCCGCCGCGCACCACGCACGTGCACCCAATGCGGCCCCTTGACCGCGCACCGCCCGCCCCGCAACCGTGCACGCGTCACCGGAATGCCGCACCGCCCGGCCTTCCGCACCAATTGCACGCAGCCATTCACCAAGTTGGCTCGATACTTGCATTCGTTGCCCGTTTTTTGCGCAAGGAAGCCACGGCATGGATGGTCTGAAATCCGGCGTCGACACACTGTTCCTGTTGATCGGCGCCGTCATGGTGCTCGCGATGCACGCGGGCTTCGCATTTCTCGAGCTCGGCACGGTCCGCAAGAAGAACCAGGTCAACGCGCTCGTGAAGATCCTGGTCGACTTCTCGGTGTCGACGCTCGCGTACTTCTTCATCGGCTATACGATCGCGTACGGCGTCGAGTTCTATGACGACATCGGCACGCTGTCGCAGCACAGCGGCTACGCACTCGTGCGCTTCTTCTTCCTGCTGACGTTCGCGGCGGCCATCCCCGCGATCGTGTCCGGCGGCATCGCCGAGCGCGCCAAATTCAATCCGCAGCTCGTCGCGACGTTGATCATCGTCGGCTTCATCTATCCGTTCTTCGAAGGGATCGCATGGAACGGCCGCTTCGGCGTGCAGGACTGGCTCACGCATGCGTTCGGCGCGCCGTTCCACGATTTCGCCGGCTCGGTCGTCGTGCACGCGTTCGGCGGCTGGGTCGCGCTGCCGGCCGTGCTGCTGCTCGGCGCGCGCCACGGCCGCTATGCGAAGGACGGCCGGATCGCCGCGCATCCGCCGTCGAACATCCCGTTCCTCGCGCTCGGCGCGTGGGTGCTCGCGGTGGGCTGGTTCGGCTTCAACGTGATGAGCGCGCAGACGCTCGACAAGATCAGCGGCCTCGTCGCCGTGAACTCGCTGATGGCGATGGTCGGCGGCACGCTCGCCGCGTGGATGGCCGGCCGCAACGACCCGGGCTTCACGTACAACGGCCCGCTCGCGGGCCTCGTCGCGGTGTGCGCGGGCTCCGACGTGATGCACCCGATCGGTGCGCTCGTCACGGGCGCCGTGGCCGGCGCGCTGTTCGTCGCGATGTTCACGTGCGTGCAGAACAAGTGGCGCATCGACGACGTGCTCGGCGTGTGGCCGCTGCACGGCATGTGCGGCGCGCTCGGCGGGCTCGCGGCCGGCGTGTTCGGGCAGCCCGCGCTGGGCGGCCTCGGCGGCGTGTCGTTCGTGTCGCAGCTCATCGGCACGCTCAGCGGCATTGCGATCGCGACTGCGGGCGGCACGCTCGTCTACGGCGCGCTGAAGGCGACCGTCGGCCTGCGTCTGGATCGCGAGGCCGAATTCGACGGCGCCGACCTGTCGATTCACCGCATCTCGGCCACGCCCGAGCGCGACTGAGCACGCCCGCGACGGGCATCCGCCGGCCTGCCTGACGGATGCCCGACACAACATTACGTTTTCAATTCAAAAAACTTTCATCCAGCACCCCTACACTTCCGTCCAGTTTTCAACTTGCCTTCGCAAAGCCTGCAAATTGCCTGCTTCGCGAAGACGACTCTTCCAACAACCGAAACTGGACTCCACATGCCCGCGTTGCCCAATGCTTCCCGTCGTCAGGCCCTGAAGATCCTCGCCGGCGCGCCCATGCTGCCTCTCTCCGGCCTTGCGCTGCCGGCTCTGCTGACAGGCTGCGGCGGCGACGACGATCCCGCTTCCGTCACGACGCCGGCTGCCGCCGCCTACACGTCGGCGGCATTCTCGGCAATGGCCGCCCCGACGCTCGACAACGCGGCCGCGATGGCCACGACGACGGTCGGCTCGACGCTGTCGGTGTCGTTCTCCGACGGCTCGTCGCGCAACTTCAAGCTCGCATACCGGCCGTTCTTCGTGACGGGCGACATGGTGCCGGACGGCAAGGGCGGCACGACGCTCGCAGGCGGCTACTACGACATCAACAACCAGCCGATCATCGATCGCTCGGTCGCCGGCAAGGAGCGCCAGTTCTATTCGGACTGCCCGGACGGCAGCTCGCTGCTGACGGTGAAGAACGCGAACGTGGCCGGCGTGAAAGGCAACACGGTGTTCGCGGTCGTGCAGTTCGAATACGCGACGCGCGACCAGGCAAGCGCATCGCAGTACGGTCAGCTGCCGTCGCCGATCGCGGTGATCACGCTCGACCAGGATCCGGCGAACGGCGCGCTGAAGGTCGTCAAGTATCACAACGTCGACACGTCGAAGGCGCACGGCCTGTGGATCACCTGCGGCGCGAGCCTGTCGCCGTGGGGCACGCACCTGTCGAGCGAGGAGTACGAGCCGGACGCGACGAAGACCGCGACCGACGCGCAGTTCAAGGCATTCAGCAAGAACACGTTCGGCGACGAGACGAAGGCGAACCCCTATCACTACGGCCACCTGCCCGAAATCACGGTGAACCCGGACGGCACGGGCGCGGTCACGAAGCACTACTGCCTCGGCCGCATCTCGCACGAGCTGATCCAGGTGATGCCGGACCAGCGCACCGTGATGATGGGTGACGACGCAACCAACGGCGGCCTGTTCATGTTCGTCGCCGACAAGGCGGCCGACCTGTCGGCCGGCACGCTGTACGTCGCGAAGTGGGCGCAGACGTCGTCCGCCGGCGCCGGCAGCGCGACGCTGACGTGGATCAAGATCGGCCACGCGACGAGCGGCGAGATCGAGGCGCTCGCGAACAAGCTGACGGCGTCGGACATCATGGACCTGACGACGACCGACCCGAACGACGCGAGCTACACGAAGATTCACTACGGCGGCAAGTTCAACTGGATGCGCATCAAGCCCGGGATGGAAAAGGCGGCCGCGTTCCTCGAGACGCACCGCTACGCGGCGCTGATCGGCGGCAGCATGGCGTTCACGAAGCTCGAAGGCACGACGGTCGACGTGAAGGACAAGATCGTCTACACGGCGATGTCGCGGATCGAAACGTCGATGGTCCAGGGCAATGCGGTGTCGCGCGACGTCGCGGTCGACAAGAAGATCGCCGCGGGCGCCGTCTACGCGCTGAACCTGAAGGCCGGCCAGCGCGACACGTCGGGCGCCGCGATCGACAGCGAATGGGTACCGGTCGACATGGGCGCGCCGGCCGCGCTCGTCGGCGAGGATCTCGCGACGGCGGACGCACTGGGCAACCTCGCGCACCCGGACAAGATCGCGAACCCGGACAACGTGAAGTTCTCCGAAAAGTTGCGCACCCTCTTCATCGGCGAAGATTCGGGCATGCACGTGAACAACTTCCTGTGGGCGTACAACGTCGACACGAAATCGCTCACGCGCGTGCTGTCGTGTCCGGCCGGCGCCGAGTCGACGGGCCTGCACGCGGTCGACGAGATCAACGGCTGGACGTACATCATGAGCAACTTCCAGCACGCGGGCGACTGGGAATCGCCGCTGCACGACAAGGTCAAGCCGACGCTCGATCCGCTCGTGCGCGCGAACTTCAAGGACCGGTTCGGCGCCAGCGTCGGCTACCTGACCGCCGAGCAGACCAGCATCAAGCTCGCGAAGGCCTGAGCGCCGCGCGCGGGGCCGCACGCCGCCCCGCTTCTTCATCACGTTTCATTCGTCGGCGCTCCACGCCGGTTCATGCGCGATGCCCGTCCGGGCGTCGCGCTTTTTTTTTGCGCGCGCCGCACGCACGCATGCGCGCGCGAACCCGCGAACGGGCGTTTTCAAACGATCGGGGATAATACGGGCCTGACGCGTCCGGCGGACGGGCAAAAAAAAGCGCCACGGAGACCGTGGCGCTAAAAAAGTTCTAGCCATTCCGAGGGCCGTGCTAGAACCTGAGAGACTGCGCGAAACACCGTTGCCGGTTAAACTCCTGAAACGATGTTTCGAAAACGTGAGACATTCTTTCCGTTTCCGCCCGACAAGTCAAGCGGTATTTGCACCGGTTTCTTCACTTTCCGGTAACGCTGCCTTGAGCGTTTTCCTAATAAACCAAGGGTGAACCCGTAAAATATCATCTGATGAACGATTCACCCGCGGAACGTGCATCTTTTGACAATTATCGTACGATACCAACAAAATTGAAATCGAGTTTCGGAAATAGAGAGAATCCCTCGTGTCGACATCTGTAACGCCTCCCGCGCTCCGAGAACGCGAATCGTCGCCCGACGAAATCACCGCGCTCGCACGCGGCCTCGCCGTGCTGCGCCGCATCGCAGCCGCCGACGCTCCGGTCAGCAACCGCGAGCTGACCGAACTGACCGGTATCCCGAAGCCGACCGTATCGCGCATCACGGCGACGCTCGTCAGCGCCGGCTTCCTGTTCCAGTTGCCCGACAGCGAACGCTTCGTGCTGACCGCGTCGGTGCTCGAGCTGAGCCACGGTTTCCTGCGCAACTTCGACATCCGCGCGCGGTCGCGGCCGTTCATGATCGAGCTCGCCGAGCGCACGTCGCTGTCGGTGCACCTCGCGGTGCGCGACCGGCTCGACATGGTCGCGATCGACGTGATCCGGCCGCGCTCGGCCGTGCTCGTCACGCGCCTCGAGATCGGCTCGCGGATGGACATCGCGCGCACCGCCGTCGGCCGCGCGTATCTCGCGGCGCTGGAGGACGACGAGCGTCGCGCGCTGCTCGACGCGCTGCGCACGACGGCCGGGGACGACTGGCCGCACGTGTCGGCTCGCCTGACCCCCGCGCTCGACGATGCGATGCGCGAAGGCCACGCGATCGCGATCGGCGAATGGCGCGAAGGGCTGAACGCGGTCGCAGCCGGATTCGTCGGCCCGTCGGGCCAGCGCTACTCGGTGAATTGCGGCGGCGCGGCGAGCCAGTGCTCGCCCGAATGGCTGCAGGAACACGTGGTGCCCGCACTGCAGGAATGTATCGCGAAAATCACGCGCGAGATCGGCGGCGCGCCCGCCCGGCGGGTCGGCTTGTAATCGATTCGTCATCGTTCTGTCGCGTTCTGTAACGACAGTAACCCGTTGAAAGATAGACCACTGGACTCTAACGGGGACGGGACGTAGGATCATGCCCATCGTCGCGCCGCATTCGCGGTGCGCACCGCTCTTTTCTCGCGCGGATCAGAAGGGCTCGGACCGAGCCAGCCCTCCCGGCACCGCATGCCCACGCGCAGTTCCGCGCCCGTTTCCCCGGCACGCCGCGCCGTCTTCCTGACAAAACACGATGGACAACCAACAAAAGCCCACGCCCCCTTCGAAGGATCCTGCCTCCCCCGCCGCTCGCCGCCCGCGCCGCACGCTGGCGCTCGGGACGCTCGCGGTCGTCGTCATCGGCGGCCTGCTGTGGTGGCATCCGTGGAACCGTACGCCGGCCGGCGCGCCGGCAGCGGGCAGCGCGGCGTCCGGCGCCGCTGCGGGCGGTGGCGGTGGCGGCCATCGCGGCCGCGGCGGCCCCGCGGCGATGGCGAACGTGCCGCAACCCGTGTCGGTCGCGACCGCGACGCAAGGCGAAATGCCGATCGTGCTGTCCGCGCTCGGCACCGTGACGCCGCTTGCGAACGTGACGGTCAAGACGCAGCTGTCGGGCTACCTGCAGTCGGTGGCATTCCAGGAAGGCCAGATCGTCAAGAAAGGCGACCTGCTCGCGCAGATCGACCCGCGCCCGTACCAGGTGTCGCTCGAAAACGCCGAGGGCACGCTCGCTCGCGACCAGGCACTGCTCGCGACGGCCCGCATCGACCTGAAGCGCTACCAGACGCTGCTGTCGCAGGACTCGATCGCGTCGCAGACGGTCGACACGCAGGCCTCGCTCGTCAAGCAATACGAAGGGACGGTGAAGACCGACCAGGCGGCGATCGATTCCGCGAAGCTGAACCTCACGTACGCGCGCGTCACGGCGCCGGTGTCGGGCCGCGTCGGCCTGCGCCAGGTCGACCCGGGCAACTACGTGACGCCGGGCGATACGAACGGGATCGTCGTGATCACGCAATTGCAGCCGATGAGCGTGATCTTCACGACGTCGGAAGACAACCTGCCGCAGATCGTCAAGCAGGTGAACGCGGGCCAGAAGCTGTCGGTCACCGCGTACAACCGCAACAACACGGTGCCGCTCGAGACGGGTTCGCTCTCGACGCTCGACAACCAGATCGACACCAGCACCGGCACGGTCAAGCTGCGCGCGACGTTCGATAACAAGGGCGGGCTGCTGTTCCCGAATCAGTTCGTCAACACGCGGCTGCTCGTCGACGTGCTCCGCAATGCGACGATCGTGCCGACGTCCGCCGTGCTGACGGGCTCGATCGGCCAGTTCGTCTACATCGTGAAGCCCGACAACACGGTGACGGTGCGCAAGGTCACGGCCGGCCCGGTCGACGGCGAGCGCACGAGCATCGCGAGCGGCGTCGCGGTCGGCGAGCGCGTCGTCACCGACGGGTCCGACCGGCTGCGCGAAGGCGCGAAGGTCACGATCCCGGCCGACAAGCCGAAAGGCGCGTCCGGCGCGCATGGCGCCGGGGCGGCGTCGGGCGCCTCGGGTACGGCCGGCCACCACGGCGGACACAAGCACGGCGCGTCGCAGGCTGCGGCCCCCGCGGCCCAGTAACGCGCGGGCCGCTCGATGAATCCATCCCGCCTCTTCATTCTCCGGCCGGTCGGCACCGCCCTCCTGATGGCGGCGATCATGCTGGCCGGTCTCGTCGCGCTGCGCTTCCTGCCGCTCGCCGCGCTGCCCGAAGTCGACTACCCGACGATCCAGGTCCAGACCTTCTATCCGGGCGCGAGCCCGGAGGTGATGACGTCGTCGGTCACCGCGCCGCTCGAACGCCAGTTCGGCCAGATGCCGTCGCTGAACCAGATGTCGTCGCAAAGCTCGGCCGGCGCGTCGGTGATCACGCTGCAGTTCTCGCTCGACCTGCCGCTCGACATCGCCGAACAGGAAGTGCAGGCCGCGATCAACGCGGCCGGCAACCTGCTGCCGTCCGACCTCCCGGCCCCGCCGATCTACGCGAAGGTCAACCCGGCCGACGCGCCGGTGCTCACGCTTGCGATCACGTCGAAAACCTTGCCGCTCACGCAGGTGCAGGATCTGACCGACACGCGCCTCGCGATGAAGATCTCGCAGATCGCGGGCGTCGGCCTCGTGAGCCTGTCGGGCGGCAACCGGCCGGCCGTGCGGATCCAGGCGAACCCGACCGCGCTCGCGCAATACGGGATGAACCTCGACGATCTGCGCACGACGATCTCGAACCTGAACGTGAACACGCCGAAGGGCAACTTCGACGGCCCGACGCGCGCGTACACGATCAACGCGAACGACCAGCTGACGAGCGCCGACCAGTACAACGACGCCGTGGTCGCATACAAGAGCGGCCGCCCGGTGATGCTGACCGACGTCGCAAAGGTCGTCGCCGGCTCGGAGAACACCAAGCTCGGCGCATGGGTCGATTCGGAGCCCGCGATCATCCTGAACGTGCAGCGCCAGCCGGGCGCGAACGTGATCGCGACCGTCGACGCGATCAAGGCGCAGTTGCCGAAGCTGCAGGAAACGCTGCCCGCGGCGCTCGACGTGCAGATCGTCACTGACCGTACGACGATGATCCGCGCGGCCGTGCGCGACGTGCAGTTCGAGCTGCTGCTGTCGGTCGCGCTGGTGGTGCTGGTGATGTACCTGTTCCTCGCGAACGTCTATGCGACGATCATCCCGAGCCTGTCGGTGCCGCTGTCGCTGATCGGCACGCTGGCGGTGATGTACCTGGCCGGCTTCTCGCTGAACAACCTGTCGCTGATGGCGCTCACCATCGCGACCGGCTTCGTCGTCGACGATGCGATCGTGATGATCGAGAACATCGCGCGCTACGTCGAGGAAGGCGACACGGGCCTCGAGGCCGCGCTGAAGGGCTCCCGGCAGATCGGCTTCACGATCATCTCGCTGACGGTGTCGCTGATCGCGGTGCTGATCCCGCTGCTGTTCATGGGCGACGTGGTCGGCCGCCTGTTCCACGAGTTCGCGATCACGCTCGCGGTGACCATCGTGATCTCGGCGATCGTGTCGCTCACGCTCGTGCCGATGATGTGCGCGAAGCTGCTGCGCCATTCGCCGCCGCCCGAGAGCCACCGCTTCGAGGCGCGCGTGCACCGCGGGATCGACTGGGTGATCGCGCGCTACGCGGTCGCGCTCGAATGGGTGCTGAACCGCCGGCGCTCGACGCTCGTCGTCGCGCTGCTCACGCTCGGGCTGACCGCCCTGCTCTACATCTACGTGCCGAAGGGATTCTTCCCCGCGCAGGATACCGGCATGATCCAGGCGATCACGCAAGCGCCGCAGTCCATTTCGTACGGCGCGATGGCCGAACGCCAGCAGGCGCTCGCGGCCGAGATCCTGAAGGATCCGAACGTCGAGAGCCTCACGTCGTTCATCGGCGTCGACGGCAGCAACATCACGCTGAACAGCGGCCGGATGCTGATCAACCTGAAGGCGCGCGACGACCGCTCCGAAACCGCCGCGCAGATCATCCGCGACCTGCAGCGGCGCGTCGCGAACGTGACGGGCATCTCGCTGTTCATGCAGGCGGTGCAGGATCTGACGATCGACTCGACCGTGAGCCCGACGCAGTACCAGTTCATGCTGACGAGCCCGAACCAGGACGAGTTCGCGACCTGGGTGCCGAAGCTCGTCGCGCGGCTGCAGCAGGAACCGTCGCTCGCCGACGTCGCGACCGACCTGCAGAGCAACGGCCAGTCCGTCTACATCGAGATCGACCGCGCGAGCGCCGCGCGCTTCGGCATCACGCCGGCGACCGTCGACAACGCGCTGTACGACGCGTTCGGCCAGCGCATCGTGTCGACGATCTTCACGCAGTCGAACCAGTACCGCGTGATTCTCGAGTCCGAGCCGAAGGAGCAGCACTACGCCGAATCGCTGAACGACATCTACCTGCCGTCCGCCGGCGGCGGCCAGGTGCCGCTGTCGTCGATCGCGTCGTTCCACGAACGGCCGTCGCCGCTGCTGGTCTCGCACCTGTCGCAGTTCCCGTCGACGACCGTCTCGTTCAACCTCGCGCCGGGCGCCTCGCTCGGCGAAGCGGTGAAGGCGATCGACGCCGCGGAGAAGGACATCGGCCTGCCCGGCTCGTTCCAGACGCGCTTCCAGGGTGCGGCGCTCGCGTTCCAGGCGTCGCTGTCGAACCAGCTGTTCCTGATCCTCGCGGCCGTCATCACGATGTACATCGTGCTCGGCGTGCTGTACGAGAGCTACATCCACCCGATCACGATCCTGTCGACGCTGCCGTCGGCCGGCGTCGGCGCGCTGCTCGCGCTGATGATCACCGGGCACGACCTCGACATCATCGGGATCATCGGGATCGTGCTGCTGATCGGGATCGTGAAGAAGAACGCGATCATGATGATCGACTTCGCGCTCGAGGCCGAACGCGTCGAAGGCAAGCCGCCGCGCGAGGCGATCTACCAGGCGTGCCTGCTGCGGTTCCGGCCGATCCTGATGACCACGCTCGCCGCACTGCTCGGCGCGGTGCCGCTGATCGTCGGCTCCGGCGCGGGTTCCGAGCTGCGCCAGCCGCTCGGGATCGCAATCGCGGGCGGCCTGGTCGTGTCGCAGGTGCTGACGCTGTTCACGACGCCGGTGATCTACCTCGGCTTCGACAGCCTCGCGCGCCGCGTGCGCGGCTGGTTCGAACGACACGGTCCGGCCGCAGGCAAGCACACGGATGCGTAAGCCATGAACCTGTCGCGCCCCTTCATCACCCGCCCTGTCGCGACGACGCTGCTCGCGCTCGGCGTCGCGCTCGCGGGCCTGTTCGCGTTCATCAAGCTGCCGGTGTCGCCGCTGCCGCAGGTCGACTTCCCGACCATCTCGGTGCAGGCGTCGCTGCCCGGCGCGAGCCCGGAGACGGTCGCGACCAGCGTGACGAGCCCGCTCGAGCGGCACCTCGGCTCGATCGCCGACGTCACCGAAATGACGTCGACCAGCACCGTCGGCAACGCGCGGATCATCCTGCAGTTCGGGCTGAACCGCGACATCGACGGCGCCGCGCGCGACGTGCAGGCCGCGATCAACGCCGCGCGCGCCGACCTGCCCGCCTCGCTGAAGAGCAACCCGACGTACCGCAAGGTCAACCCGGCCGATTCGCCGATCATGATCGTGTCGCTCACGTCGGAAACGTCGTCGCCCGCGAAGCTGTACGACGCCGCGTCGACCGTGCTGCAGCAGTCGCTGTCGCAGATCGACGGGATCGGCCAGGTGACGGTGAGCGGCTCGGCGAACCCGGCGGTGCGCGTCGAACTCCAGCCGCAGGCGCTGTTCCATTACGGGATCGGCCTGGAAGACGTGCGGGCCGCGCTCGCATCCGCGAACGCGAACAGCCCGAAGGGCGCGATCGAATTCGGCCCGCAGCACTACCAGCTCTATACGAACGACCAGGCGTCGCAGGCATCGCAGTACAGCGATCTCGTCGTCGCGTACCGCAACGGCGCGGCCGTACGCCTGTCGGATCTGTCCGACGTCGTCGATTCGGTCGAGGATCTGCGCAACCTCGGCCTGTCGAACGGCAAGCGCGCGGTGCTCGTGATCCTCTACCGCTCCCCCGGCGCGAACATCATCGACACGATCGACCGCGTGCGCGCGGCGCTGCCGCAACTCACCGCGTCGCTGCCGGCCGACGTCACGGTCACGCCGGTGCTCGACCGCTCGACCACGATCCGCGCGTCGCTGAAGGACACCGAACACACGCTGCTGATCGCGGTCAGCCTCGTCGTGATGGTCGTGTTCCTGTTCCTGCGCAACTGGCGCGCGACGCTGATCCCGAGCGTCGCGGTGCCGATCTCGATCATCGGCACGTTCGGCGCGATGTACCTGCTCGGCTTCTCGATCGACAACCTGTCGCTGATGGCGCTGATCGTCGCGACCGGGTTCGTCGTCGACGACGCGATCGTCGTGCTGGAAAACATCACCCGCCACATCGAGAACGGCAAGCCGCGGCTGCAGGCCGCGTTCGACGGCGCGCGCGAGGTCGGCTTCACGGTGCTGTCGATGAGCATTTCGCTCGTCGCGGTGTTCCTGCCGATCCTGCTGATGGGCGGCATCGTCGGGCGCCTGTTCCGCGAGTTCGCGCTGACGCTGTCGCTCGCGATCGCCGTGTCGCTCGCGGTCTCGCTCACGGTCACGCCGATGATGTGCGCGCGCCTGCTGCGCGAGCCGCACGAGGTCGAGGACGAAGGCCGCTTCGGCCGTTTCCTCGAGCGCTTCTTCACGCGGATGCAGCGCGGCTACGAGCGCTCGCTGTCGTGGGCGCTGCGCCGCCCGCTGCTGATCCTGCTGATCCTGTTCGCGACGATCGGCCTCAACGTCTACCTGTATATCGTCGTGCCGAAGGGCTTCTTTCCGCAGCAGGACACCGGGCTGATGATCGGCGGCATTCGGGCCGACCAGTCCACGTCGTTCCAGGCGATGAAGCTGAAGTTCACCGAGATGATGCGGATCGTGCAGGCCAACCCGAACGTGGCGAGCGTGGCGGGCTTCACCGGCGGCACGCAGACCAACTCGGGCTTCATGTTCGTGATGCTGAAGGATCGCACCCAGCGCAAGCTGTCCGCCGACCAGGTGATCCAGCAGTTGCGCAAGCCGCTGTCGGACGTCGCGGGCGCGAGCACGTTCCTGCAGGCCGCGCAGGACATTCGCGTGGGCGGCCGGCAGAGCAACGCGCAGTACCAGTTCACGCTGCTCGGCGATTCGACCGCCGATCTGTACAAATGGGGGCCGCTGCTGACCGAGGCGCTGCAAAAGCGCCCCGAGCTGACCGACGTGAACTCCGACCAGCAGCAAGGCGGCATGGAGGCCATGGTGACGATCGACCGCGCGACCGCCGCGCGGTTCGGCATCAAGCCCGCGCAGATCGACAACACGCTGTACGACGCGTTCGGCCAGCGCCAGGTCTCGACGATCTACAACCCGCTGAACCAGTACCACGTCGTGATGGAAGTCGCGCCGCAATACTGGCAGAGCCCGGAGATGCTGAACCAGGTATGGATCAGCACGTCGGGCGGCAGCGCGAACGGCTCGCAGACCACCAACGCCGCCGCCGGCACCTTCGTCGCGACGTCGGCCGGCACGTCGAGCGCCGGCACGGCCGCCACCAGCGCCGCGGCGATCGCCTCCGATTCCGCGCGCAACCAGGCGCTGAACTCGATCGCGTCGAGCGGCAAGTCGAGCGCGTCGTCGGGCGCGTCCGTGTCGACGTCGAAGTCGACGATGATCCCGCTGTCGGCGATCGCGTCCTTCGGCCCGAGCACGACGCCGCTGTCGGTCAACCACCAGGGGCTGTTCGTCGCGACAACCATCTCGTTCAACCTGCCGCCGGGCGTGTCGCTGTCGCAGGCGACCCAGATCATCTATCAGACGATGGGGCAGATCGGCGTGCCGCCGACGATCGTCGGCAGCTTCCAGGGCACCGCGCAGGCGTTCCAGCAATCGATGAACGACCAGCCGATCCTGATCCTCGCGGCGCTGCTGGCCGTCTACATCGTGCTCGGGATCCTGTACGAGAGCTACATCCACCCGATCACGATCCTGTCGACGCTGCCGTCGGCCGGCGTCGGCGCGCTGCTCGCGCTGCTGCTGTTCAAGACCGAGTTCAGCATCATCGCGCTGATCGGCGTGATCCTGCTGATCGGCATCGTGAAGAAGAACGCGATCATGATGGTCGACTTCGCGATCGACCAGACGCGCAACGCCAACAAGTCGTCGTTCGATGCGATCCACGAGGCGTGCCTGTTGCGCTTCCGGCCGATCATGATGACGACGATGGCGGCGCTCCTCGGCGCGCTGCCGCTCGCGTTCGGTCACGGCGACGGCGCCGAGCTGCGCGCGCCGCTCGGGATCGCCATCGCCGGCGGCCTGGTCATGTCGCAGGTGCTGACGCTCTATACGACGCCGGTCGTGTATCTGTACATGGACCGCCTGCGCGTCTGGGGCGAGGAGCGCCGCAACCGCCGCGGCAATTCGGGCGGCCCGGCGGTGGCCGGCGAGTAATCCACGAGTCGTGCACGAGCGGCCGCCCCCGGGCGGCCGCTTGCATGCTTGAACCCCGGCGGCGATCGGCTATCGTGTGTCCATGCGCACCCTCGCGCCCGTTCCCGGGGACACACCATGAATGTCCAGCTGAACCATACGATCGTCTGGTGCCGCGACAAGCACGCGTCGAGCCGCTTTCTCACCGGGCTGCTGGAACTGCCGGCACCGACGCCGTTCGGCGCGATGCTGGTCGTCCAGCTCGACAACGGCGTGTCGCTCGACTTCTACGAACAGGACGGGGAGATCGCGGCGCAGCACTACGCGTTCCTGACCGACGAAGCCGGCTTCGATCGCGTGTACGCACGCATTCGCGAACAGGGGCTGCCGCACTGGGCCGATCCGGCGAAGCGGCAGCCCGATGACATCTACCGCCATAACGGCGGTCGCGGCGTGTATTTCGACGATCCGGACGGTCACTTCCTCGAGGTCATGACGCGCCCGTACGTGCTGAACGGATAACGGCGCCTCGACCGGGATTGCACCGGCCGGGACGCCTGGCGCGGGCGACGCCCCGAGTCGGGCACCGCCCCGCCCACCGCCGTTACTCGGCGGCCGCCGTCGTCTTGCGCGGACGGCGCGCGCGCGCGGCCGTCTTGCGGGCCGGTTTCTTCGGCTTTGCATCAGCCGGTGCTTCACCGGTCGATTCCTGGGCCGCGTCGCCGCCCGATGCACGGGCCGGTTCAGCGGCCGATTCGACCGGCGCAGCGTCATGCGACGGCTGCGCGGCTGCGCCCGACCCAGCGAACTCGCCGGCCGACGGCGCCACGTGCTTCGCCGCGGTGTGGCGATCGTCGCCGTACCCGGCGTCGCGATACGCCGCTTCGGCCTGCTTGCCGTCCGCGTGCTTGTCGCTACCGTGCTTCGCGCCGCCGTGCACCGCATCGTCCGGCTTCGCCGCCGCATGACGGCCGGCACCCTTCGCGTCGCCGCCCTTCTTCGCGCCGGCCTTCTTCGCCGCGCTCTTGCGCGTGCGCTTGCGGCCGTCCTTCGCATCGCCGTGGGTGTCCGTCGCCTCGACCGCATCGACCGCATCGGGCGCATCAGGCACTTCGATCGCGCCAGCCGATTCGGCCGTTTCCGCACGCACGTTCGCCGCTTCGGTCGTCACGTCGACCACGACCGCCTCCTGCGCATCGACCTGCATGCTGTCCTGCACGGCAGCGGCCGCCTGGCCCCGCTGGCCGCGACGCCGCGGCTCGCGCGCGGCCGACGCCGGCTCCGCATGACGCGCGCCATGACCGTGATGGCCGGCACCCGTGTCGCGCGCGCCCGGCGCCTGCTCGGCCGCCGCCGACTGGCGCGGCCGCGACACGAACGCACCCGACTTGTCGTCGCGCCCGACTTCGAGCAGGCCGCGTGCCTGCGCTTCGTCGAGCAGGTTGCCGAACGCGCGGAAACCGTAATACGACTCGTTGAAGTCCGGCTTGCGGCGCTTGATCGCGCTCTTGAGCACCGACGCCCAGATCTTGCCGACGTCGTCGCGCTCCGACGCGAGCGCATCGAACGTCTCGACCGCCAGCGCGATCGCCTCGGTCCGGCGCACTTCCATCTCGGGCTTGCGCGACGGTTCGTCGGGCCGCTTCGCGCCGCCGTTGCCGGTGCGCTGCTGTTCGCGCTTCGCCAGCGCGCGCTGCTGCTCGCGCACCAGATCGTCGTAGAAAATGAATTCGTCGCAGTTCGCGACCAGCAGGTCCGACGTCGACTTCTTCACGCCGACCCCGATCACCTTCTTCGCGTTCTCGCGCAGCTTCGACACGAGCGGCGAAAAATCCGAGTCGCCGCTGATGATCACGAACGTATCGACGTGCGACTTCGTGTAGCAGAGATCGAGCGCGTCGACCACGAGCCGGATGTCGGCCGAGTTCTTGCCCGACTGGCGCACGTGCGGGATCTCGATCAGCTCGAAGCTCGCCTCGTGCATCGACGCCTTGAAGCCCTTGTAGCGCTCCCAGTCGCAATAGGCCTTCTTCACGACGATGCTGCCCTTCAACAGCAGGCGCTCCAGCACGGGCTTGATGTCGAATTTCTCGTACTTCGCGTCGCGCACGCCGAGCGCGACGTTCTCGAAGTCGCAGAACACGGCCATGCTGATGTTGTCCAGGGGTAATGCCATGTGTACTCCAACCGGTTGGTCGCCGCGTTGTATTCACTAGCGGCGGAAAATGCATCGCGCACATGATAGCCGGTCGGCGGGTCGATCCTGCAATCCGTGCGCAGCGACGGTGCCCTGACGGGCGCCGCCGGGCCATGCCCGCCGGCCGCATGCGGTGCGGCCCTCATTACCTGAGCGCCGCCGGCCCAAATCGACATACACTTGAGTATCGGTCGTCCGTCCCTATCTGGAAGGATGACGCATCGAGCAAGGAGCGCTTTCATGACGACGAAGGTACTGCTGATTGGCGCAACGGGCCGCACCGGCCTGGCCTGCGCGGATCTGCTGCTCAAGCAGCCGGAATTCGAGGTGACTGCGCTGGTGCGCCGGCACGGCTATGCGCTGCCGGGCGCGAAGGTCGTCGAGGCTGATCTGACGGGCGATTTCTCGCACGCGTTCCAGGGCATCACGCACGTGATCTACGCGGCCGGCTCGGCCGAGTCGGAAGGCGCCGCCGAAGAGGAGCGGATCGACCGCGACGCAGTCGCGCGCGCGGCCGACTATGCGCTCGCCTACAACGTGCAGAAGCTGGTCGTGATCAGTTCGCTGAGCGCGTACTGGCCGGAGCGCAGCGGCGACGCGCTGCGCCATTACTCGCAGATGAAGCGCGAAGGCGACGAGCGCGTGATCGCGTCGGACATCGACTACGTGATCCTGCGCCCCGGCCCGCTCGCGGACGGCCCGGGCGTCGGCAAGATCGCGCTGACCGAGGAGCCGCTCGACGCGGCGCCGCCCGTCTCGCGCCAGGATGTCGCATGGGCCGCGATCGAAGCGATCAAGCTTGGCATCTCGCGCAAGGTCATCGGCTTCGTCGGCGGCGGCGTGCCGATCGAGCAGGCGTTGCGCGCGTAACGCCCCGCCGCGCGGCGGCGCGTTGCGGTTGCTGCCAGGCGGCCCGCGATGCGGGCCGCTTGGCTTGGCGCCCGCTGCGAGGCGCTTACTGCTTCGGATGCGCGTCGACCCACGCCTTCACCGCGCCGAGCGTGTTCTCGACGTGCTTGTCCGGCGACAGGCTCGTGTATTCGTAGATCACCTTCCCTTCCGGCGAAATCACGTAGGACACGCGGTTCGCACGATCGAGCGCGGGCAGCTTCGCGTCGTATTCGCGGATGATCTTCGCGTCCGGGTCGGCCGCGACCGGGAACTTGCTGCGGCACTCGCTCACCGAGAACTTGGTCAGCGTGTCGATGTTGTCCGCGGATACGCCGATCACCGTCGCACCGTAAGCCTTG
The DNA here is from genome assembly GCF_003366075.1 of Burkholderia sp. IDO3. Lineage (NCBI taxonomy): Bacteria > Pseudomonadati > Pseudomonadota > Betaproteobacteria > Burkholderiales > Burkholderiaceae > Burkholderia > Burkholderia sp. IDO3. The sequence goes on along the minus strand of NZ_CP028963.1, from coordinate 1,240,376 downwards.
TAACGATCGACCGCATCGGCGAACGCATGCGCCTCGATCGTGCAGCCCTTCGTGAAGGCAGCCGGGTAGAAATACAACACGACCGGCCCGTGCTTCAGCGCATCGGCGAGCGAGTACGTGTAAGTCTTGCCGCCCAGCGACGCCTGCGTCGTAAAGTCGGGCGCGGTGTCGCCCGGTTTCAGTTGCGCCTGCGCGACCAGCGCATGACCGGCCACCAGCAGCGCCGCCGCGGCGCCCACCAACAGTTTTCGCTTCATCTGCGTCCTCATTTCTTATAAAGTCAGCCTCGATATAGGCTATACCGCCGTTCGCCTGCCGAACGTCACCCTGCATAATCCGACCCACCGGCAGCGCCAGCCGCGCCCGGGCGGTTAAAGATTCCGCGCAGTCTGCCGTTATTCCTTCCGGACAACCGGTTCCAGCCCTTCACGTCAGCGAGACACATGGAAGCCAACAGGAAACAGACGCCACGCAAGGGCACCTGGCGCAGCGCCTTGCATACGCTGCGCCGCTTCGCGTGGTCGGGCGGCGCGCTGATGCCTGCGCGCGCCGGCACGCCGCGCCGCGACGACACCGTGCGCGACTGGCTGGAACAGACGGTCGGCACGGTGGACTTCCTCGCCCATGTCGACCGCGAGCTGCGCTTCCTGTACGTGTCCGACGCGAGCCTGCGCTTCATCGGTTATCACCGCGACTACCTGCATACGCTGACGCTGCGCGACCTGATCGCGGAACAGGATACCGCGACGCTCGAAGGCCTGCTCGCGCGCGCCGCGCGTTCCGGCCAGGTCGAGAAGGCGACGATGTGCATCGTGAAGTCGCTCACCTACCCGCTCGACGTCGAAGTCCGCGCGTTCAAGAGTCGCCACCACGGCGTCGACGGCTTCGCGATCGCGGCATTCGACGTGTCGGCATGGCGCGCGCTCGAGGCGCGCCTGACGTATGAAATGCATCACGACTCGATGACGGGGCTCGACAATCTGTCCGCGCTCGTGCCCGCGCTGATGCGCGCGCAGCAGGCCGCCGACGAGGCCGGCACCTGCGCGGCGCTGCTCCTGCTCGATCTCGACGACTATCAACGCATCAACCGCGCGCTCGGCTACGACGCCGGCGACGCGCTGCTGCGCGAAACCGCGCGGCGGCTGCAGGCGCTCGTCACGCCCGGCGAACAGCTCGCGCGCGTCGCGAGCGACAAGTTCGCGGTCGTGTTCACCGCATCGGACCGCGCTCGCTGCAGCGACGCGGCGGACGCGCTCGCGCGCCGGCTGCAGGCCGCGGTGCGCGAACCTTACGTGTACCAGGGGCAGACCGTGCACCTGTCGGCGAGCATCGGCATCGCGCTCTACCCCGACGAGCGCGCCGCGCCGCACCGCGCGCAGCACCACAGCCCGCTGCTGCGCCGCGCCGACCACGCGCTCACGCAGGCGAAGGCGTCGGGCGGCAATGCGCTCGCGTTTCATGCCCCCGTCGACGATCCGGCCGACGCCGAGCGGCTCAAGCTCGAAGCCGACCTGTACGACGGCGTGCGCAACGGCGAGTTCTCGCTCCATTTCCAGCCGATCACGCTCAGCCAGTCGGGCGCGGTGGTCGGCGTCGAGGCGCTGATCCGCTGGCGCCATCCGGTGCACGGGCTCGTGCCGCCGGCGACGTTCATTCCGCTCGCCGAATCGATCGGCCTGATCAACTATCTCGGCAACTGGGTGCTCAAGGCTGCGTGCATGCAGCTCGTCGCATGGGATCGCCAGGGGCTCGCGCTGCAGTACGTGGCGGTCAACGTGTCGCCGCAGCAGTTCCGCGACCCGCGTTTCGCGCAGAGCGTGCGCGAGGCGATGACGCTGACGGGCATCGATCCGCACCGCATCGTGCTGGAAATCACCGAAAGCCTGCTGATGCACGATCCCGCGAAGGCGAAAGGGCTGCTCGAAGAGTTGACCGAGATGGGCATCCGCTTCGCGATCGACGATTTCGGCACCGGCTATTCGAGCCTCGCCTACCTGCAGCGCTTCCCGCTCGCGAAGCTGAAGATCGACCGCAGCTTCGTCGAGAACCTGCTGACCTCGCGCAACGATCGCGCGATCGTGTCGGCGGTGGTCGGCCTCGCGCAGACGCTCGACCTCGAGCTCGTCGCGGAAGGCGTCGAGACGGAAGCGCAGCGCGCGCTGCTGACCGAGATGGGCTGCAACCACATCCAGGGCTGGCTCGTCTGCCAGGCCCTGCCGTCCGAGGAACTCGCGCGGCGCTTCGAGGCGCAACAACTGCGCCTGCACGCTGCCTGATACCCGGCGAACCGAACAGATCCGTATGTCAATCACCGAACACCTGCCCCGCACGGCGCTGCTCGACAAGCTGTGGGCCCGGATGAACGAACGGGGCGACTTCCCGCTGCTGTCGGAATCGCTGCGCGCGACGATGGCCGCGATGAAGAACGACGACCTCGACTTCACCGCGCTCGTGCGCGTCGTGCTGTCGGACTTCGCCCTCACGCACAAGGTACTGCGACTCGCGAATTCCGCGATGTACATGGCGTTCGGCGGCAACATCACGACCGTCACGCGAGCGCTGATGGTGCTCGGCATGGACACGGTCGGCCATCTCGTCGTCGGGCTGAAGCTCGTCGACCATTTCCACCACAGCACGCTACGCCGCATCGACGCGAAGCTCGAGCTGAACCGCGCGCTGCTGTCCGGCTGCGTCGCGCGCAAGCTGACCGAGCATGCGCAGTTGCGCGGCGGCGAGGAAGCCGTCGTCTGCACGCTGATGCGCCAGGTCGGCAAGCTGCTCGTGGTCTGCTATCTCGACAGCGAATGGGATCGCATCCGCCGTCGCGCCGCCGAGCTGAACGGCGACGAAGCGGCCGCATGCGTCGACGTGCTGGGCGTCGGTTTCGAAACGATCGGCCTCGAGGCCGCCGCGAGCTGGCGGCTGCCCGCCGTGATCCGCGCCGGGATGGCCGACGGCGACGCTCACGCGGCGCACGCCGAGCTGCTCGGCGAGGACGACGAGAGCGACGCCCGTGCCGACCGCCGACGCACCGCGGACGCGTCGGACCACGACAGCCCCGAGCACGTACGCTGGCTGCGCGCGGTGAGCCGCTGCTCGACCGACGTCGCCAGTGCGCTCGCGATGCCCGCGAGTCCGCAGCGCGACGCCCGCATCGCGGTGCTCGCGCAGCACTACGGCACGGAACTGCAAATCGAATCCGGCGCGCTCGTCGGGATCGCCGACCGGCTCGCGCGCGAGGAAGCCAGCGACACCGTGATGCGCGAGATCGTCGAGTTGCGCGCGAACGCCGATGCGATCGCGCGGGCGCAGGCCGAACCGAAGGCGTGCCTGGAAGCGGGCCTCGCGGATCTGCGCGCGCTGCCGTCCGAACACGTGCTGACGCCGGTGCTCGCGCTCGCGTCGGAAAGCCTGCTCGCGGGCCTCGCGTTCACGCGCACCGTGATGTTCGTCCGCCGCGACGACGGCACGTTCGCCGCGCGCCTCGGCTTCGGCCCCGGCGTCGACGCGGCGCTCGAGCGGCTGCGCTTCGACGAGCGCTTCGAGCCGGACGTCTTCCATCTCGCGATCACGAACTCGGTCGGCATCTTCATCGAACAGGCGCAGGAACCGAAGATGGTGAAGCGCCTGCCCGCGTGGTACCTCGATGCGCTGCCCGATACGCGCGCGTTCGTGCTGCTGCCGGTGCGCGTGGGCACGACGACCGTCGGGCTGCTGTACGGCGACTGGGCCGGCGCGCAACCCGCGCGCAAGATCACGCAGCAGGAAATGGGCGTGCTCAACGAGCTCGCGCGGGAACTGGCCCGCTTCTTCCCGTCGTAACGCCGGCAACCGCCGGCACCGGCCACTTCGAATAGCCGGGCCGCAAAAGCAAACCGGCCGCAAAAGCGGCCGGCTGCATCGTGCGACGAATCGAAACGCTTACTTGAGCGTCACGGGCACGCTGAAGTACTTCTTCGCGAGGTTGTCGATCGTGCCGTCGGCCTTCAGTTCCTTCAGCGCCTGATCGAGCGCGGTCTTCAGCGCCGCGTCGTTCTTGCGCAGACCGAAGCCGACGCCCGAGCCGAGAATCTCCGCATCGCTGACCGTGCCGCCGGCGAACGCGAAACCCTGGCCTTGCGGCTTCGACAGGAAGCCCTTCGAGCCGGCTTCCGAATCCTGGAACGTCGCGTCGAGGCGGCCCGACTTCAGGTCGGCGTACGCCAGGTCCTGCGTCTGGTACGGCACGACTTCGACGCCTGCCGGCGCCCACTTCTTCTTCGCGTACGCTTCCTGGATCGTGCCCTGCAGCACGCCGATGCGCTTGCCCTTCAGCGACTGCGGCGTCGGCTGCAGGCCGCCGCCCTGCTTCGCGATCAGCTGGTTCGGGATCGTGTAGATCGGATCGGTGAACGCGATCGCGTGCTTGCGCTGGTCGGTGATCGTCATGTCCGAGTTGATCGCATCGAACTTGCGTGCCTGCAGCGCGGGAATCAGGCCGTCGAAGTCGTTCTCGACCCACACGCACTTCGTCTTCAGCTTCGCGCACACCGCGTTGCCGATGTCGATGTCGAAGCCGGTCAGCTTGCCGTCGGGCGTCTTGTATTCGAACGGCGCGTACGAGGCCTCGACGCCGAACCGGATCTCCTTCAGATCCGCGGCCATCGCGCTGCCTGCCGCCACGGCCGATGCCGCCACTACCGCGTGCGCGGCCACTTTACGCCAATCCAACTTCATCAGGTGTTCTCCTCGATACTCGAATGTTCCGGAACTACGGGCGCATGCATCATTGCAGGGTCGGATGACAACGACAATGCCGACGCCGCGCCTTGATGCGGCGCAACAGCCGCAAGGCCGCGATTGTACCAATCCGCGCGGCCCGATACGGCAAAGCGGCCGCCGATGCACGATGCTGCGCTGCGTGCGCGGCGGCCGCCACGCGACCCGTCGAACTCGCAAGACGGTGTCGCAAATACGCAAGCGCGACGCGCGGGCCGTCTGCGCGGCGTGCAGACGTCATCGCAAAAATGAATGGACGAAAGGCGATGCGCGGGCGGCGAGCCGCCCGCTTGCGCATCGATCAGACGAGTGAGGCCAGCGTGTCGCGCGTCGTATCGACGACGAGCAGGCCCGCGCGCAGACCCGGCTTCACGGTCGGATTCGGGAACACGATGCGCTCCTCGTCGTGCTGCACCGTGTAGCGGTAGTCGCCGTCCTGCGCGAGCACGGTGCCGCGCGCGAACGCGGTGAAGTTCGCGACGTCGGCCGCGACGAACAGCTCGAGCGCGTCGCTCTGCTTCGTGATCTGGTCGATCACGGTGAACACGCGCGGCAACGACGGACGGCCGCCCCACGGATGGCCGCCCCGCGGATGGCCGCCCCGCACATCGACGTCACCGGGCGCGCCCGAGACCAGCTTGCGCACCGCCCGGTCGGCCGGCGCAAAGCGCGACAGGTCGTTCTGGCCGAACGGCCGCACCTTGCCGAGCTCGAGCGTGCACGCGAGCGCGCCGCAATGCTCGGCCGTGAAATGCGAATACGTGTTGCCCTTCGCGGTGTGCAGCAGCACGGCCGCGATGCGCGCGTCGCCGAGCCATTCGATCATCGCGCGCGTCGGCGGCGTGCCCGTATGCGGCAACAGCGCGAACTGCTCGAACACCGATGCGCGGATCGCCGTGTGCATGTCGATGTGCCAGCGCGCACTGCCCGCCGGCGCGGCCGCGAAGAATTCGGCAGCCGCCGTTTCGAGCCGCACCGCGCGCGGCGCTTCGCGGCTCGCGGGCACCTGCGCGTGACGGCCGCCGAACAGGCGGTTCAGATCGTCGTCGAGATAGCGCTCGCCCGCCCGCATCGCCGGCACGTTGCCGAGCACGACGAGCAGCCGGCACGCGAGCGGCAGCGCGCCGGCGGCAAGATCGCGAACCAGCATCGACAACAGTTCGATCGGCGCGGTCTCGTCGCCATGCACGCCGGCGGAGACGAGCACGTTCGCACGCGCCGTATCGCCCGCAGTGTCGCGCGCCGCCGGCTCCAGCGCGACCAATCCGTCGCCGAGCCATTGCCAGCGCATCGCGCCGCCCGCGCACGTGCCTTCCTTTACGTCCGGCGTGTCGCCCGCGAGCGTGAACGCGAGAAAGTCGTCGAGCAGCGCGGTCGCCGACATGCCGTGCTCAGCGCTGGAAGTCATACAGCGACCCGACGCGCAGGATCTGCGTGAGTTCGTCGAGCGCCGTGCGCGATTCGTCGAGCAGCGTCGGATCGGCGAGATCGTCCGGTGCGAGGCGATCGCGGTAGTGCTTTTCGATCCACGCGTCGAGCGACGCGAACAGCGTGTCATTCATCCACACGTTCGACGTGACGGCCGCGCGCTCCGCGTCGTTCAGCACGACACGCAGGCGCAGGCAGGCGGGGCCGCCGCCGTTCTTCATGCTTTCGCGCAGGTCGAACACGAGCACGTCGCGGACCGGGCCGTTGCCGCTCGCGAGGTGGTCGAGATAAGCGGCGACGTTCGCGTTCTCGCGGCATTCCTGCGGCACGACGAGCACCTGCGAACCGTCGGCGCGCGACAGCAGCTGGCTGTTGAACAGATACGACGTGACCGCATCGTTCACGCTCACGGCCGCATCGGGCACCTCGATCACGTTCAGCCGCGCGCCGCGTGCGTCGAGCGTCGCCGTCAGCGTGTCATAGATCGCCTGCTTGTTGACGAACGCGCGCTCGTGCGTGAACAGCGTGTCGCGGTTGCCGACGGAAATCACGTCGTTGTGGAACACGCCCGCGTCGATCACGTCCGGATCCTGCTGCGCGTAGACCGTGGCCGTTTCGGCCAACCCGTGGCGCTGCGCGATCGCGCGGCTCGCCTCGAAGGTCTGGCGCGCCGGGAAGCGCTTCGGCTCCGGGCCGCGGCGGTATTCCGAGCGGCCGTACACGAAGAACTCGACGCCCGGCTTGCCGTACTCGGCACAAAAGCGCGTATGGTTCGCCGCACCTTCGTCGCCGAGCGCCGGCGTGCCCGTCAGCGCCTCGTGCACCGCGAAGTGCGCGGGATCGGCGAACAGCGTCGACAGCGTGCGGCGCGTCGCTTCGTGCTCGATCGCACGATGCAGCTTGCTGCACAGGTTGGCCGGCGTGAAGTGCACGCGGCCGTCGCTCGTGTCGGCCGACGGGCTGACGGTGGCCGCGTTCGCGGTCCACATCGCCGACGCCGAACTCGCCGCGGCGAGCAGCTCGGGCGCCTGCTTCGCGGCCTTCGCGATCACGTCCGCATCCTTGCCGGAGAAGCCGAGTTCGCGCAGCAGGCGCAGCGACGGCCGTTCCTGCGGCGGCAGCACGCCTTGCGCGAAACCGAGATCCGCGAGCTGCTTCATCTTGCGCAGCCCCTGCTTCGCCGCGGCCTTCGGGTTCGCGGCCGACTTCTCGTTGTTGAGCGACGCCACGTTGCCGAACGACAGCCCGGCGTAGTTGTGGGTCGGGCCGACGAGTCCGTCGAAATTGGCTTCTTGTGCGTTCATCGTCGTTCCCTCGATCAGAAATGCAGGCCCGGCGACAGGCTCGCGGGCAAGGTCAGTTGGGTGCTTTCCACCGACGCCATCGGATACGCGCAATAGTCGGCCGCGTAGTACGCGCTCGGCCGATGGTTGCCCGAGCGGCCCGAACCGCCGAACGGCGCGGCGGACGATGCGCCGTTGGTCGGACGGTTCCAGTTGACGATCCCCGCGCGGATCGTGCGGCGGAAGTGTGTCCACGCGTGCTCGTCGTCGGCGAGCAGACCGGCGGACAGGCCGAACGCCGTGTCGTTCGCGCGCTCGATCGCTTCGTCGAACGTCGCGTAGCGGACGATCTGCGCGAGCGGGCCGAAGTGCTCTTCGTCGGGCAGGTTCGCCACGCCGGTCACGTCGACGATCGATGCGTTCACGAAACCGAGGCGCGGGTCGCGCTGCGTCATCGCGATGATCGGCTTCGCGCCCTGCTCGATCAGGCGCGACTGCGCGTCGACGAGCTTCGCGGCCGCGCGTGCCGAGATCACCGCGCCCATGAACGGCTGCGGATCGGCATCGAACACGTCGGCGGTGATCTTCGACGTGACGTCGGCGAAGCGTGCGAGGAAGCGGTCGCCGAACGCGCCCTGCGGCACGAAGATGCGGCGTGCGCACGTGCAGCGCTGGCCGGCCGACAGGAAGGCCGACTGGATCGTGTGATGCACGGCCGCGTCGATGTCCTCGACTTCGCCGATCACGAGCGGGTTGTTGCCGCCCATCTCGAGTGCGAGCACGATCTCCGGACGGCCGCCGAACTGCTTGTGCAGCAGCGTGCCGGTGTCCGAGCTGCCCGTGAAGAACAGCCCGTCGATCTGCCGATGGTTTGCGAGCGCGATGCCCGTGTCCTTCTCGCCCTGCACGAGGTTCAGCACGCCGGCCGGCAGCCCGGCTTCGTGCCACACCTCGACCGTCGCGCGCGCGACGCCCGGTGCGAGTTCCGACGGCTTGAACACGACCGTGTTGCCCGCGATCAGCGCCGGCACGATATGGCCGTTCGGCAAGTGGCCGGGGAAGTTGTACGGACCGAACACCGCCACGACGCCGTGCGGGCGATGGCGCAGCACCGCGACGCCGTCGGCCATGTCCTGGCGCTTCTCGCCGGTGCGTTCCCGATAGGCCTGGATCGAGATGCCGACCTTCGCGGCCATCGCGGCGACTTCGGTGCGCGCTTCCCACAGCGGCTTGCCCGTCTCGCGGCCGATCGCGGCGGCGATCGCTTCCTTGCGCTCCGTGAGCAACGCCGCGAAGCGCTTGACGATCTCGCAGCGGGCTTCGAAGTCGAGTGCCGACCAGCCGGCGAAGGCGCGGCGCGCGCTCGCGACCGCGCGGTCGACGTCGGCAGCCGATGCGCTGCCGCCCTGCCACGCGATGTCGTCAGTGCCGGGGTTGCGCGAAGCGAACGCGGGGCCCGAGCCTGCGACCCAGGCGCCGTCGATGAAGAGTTCCGTCATGATTCGTTTATCCCTGTTTGACTTTGAGCGGCAGCACGCGGACCGGATCGCCGGCCTTCACGTCGAGCGCGACGGCATCGTCGGCCGACAGCACGAACGAACCGTTCGCGACCACGCCCGGCGCGACGCCGACGCGGAAATCGTCCAGCGACGTGTTCGACACGAGCGACTTCGGCGGATGGCCGCCCTGTGTGCCCTCGCCTGCGTCCGGCACGCCGATCGCGACCGGCACGACGACGCTCTCGCGCACCGTGCGCAGGTCGTTGACGTGGCATTCGAGCACCGGGCCCGCGTCGAAGATGTCGACGTGGTTCTGGTAGCGCAGCCCTTCCGCTTCGAGCATCTTGCGTGCCGGCAGCGTGTCGCGGTGCGTGAGGCCGACCGCGTCCTGCGCGTCCCGCGGCAGCAGGTCCACGTACACCGGATAGCGCGGCATCAGTTCCGCGAGGAACGACTTGCGGCCGTGCGAGCTCAGGTAGTCCGCTGCATTGAAATCGATCTGGTAGAAGTGCGAACCGACCGCGCGCCAGAACGGCGACGTGCCGTCTTCGTCGAAGTGGCCGCGCAGTTCCGCGCAGATGCGTTCCGGGAAGCGGTCGCGGAACTGCGCGATGAACATGAAGCGCGAGCGCGACAGCAGGCCGCCGACGCCGCCCGTGCGATAGCGCGGGCTCAGGAACAGCGAGCACACTTCCGCGTAGCCCGTCAGGTCGTGCGAGATGTTCAGCGCGGACATCCGCGTCCACACGCCGAGCTCCTGGCTCGCGTGCACGACCGTGCTCACGCGATAGTTGTAGAACGGCTGTTCGAGGCCGACCTGCGTCTCGATCCCGCACACGCCCGCGATGTCGCCCGTCGTCGACTCTTCCATCACGAAGAAGTAGCCGGCTTCGCCCGGCGCGGCCTTGCCGTCGAGCGTGCGCCGCGAGCGTTCGATGCGCGCGGCGAGCGCGTCGCGGTCGGGCTTGAACGTGGTCAGGCCCGGCCCGGTTTCCTTCGCGAGCGACACGAGCGCGTCGACGTCGCCCGTTTGTACGACCCGAACGACGATCATGCTGCGTCTCCCTTCAAATCTTCATCGTCGCGGCGGTGCAGCGGCACGCAGCGCACGACATCGCCATCCTTGACATCGAGTGCCGCGCGCACGTCGCCGGCCAGCGGCGCATGGGCGCCCCGCGCGTCAGCCGTGTCGCCCGGCAGGTCGGCCAGCACGCAGCGGAACGATTCGCCGCTGCCGGTCGACACCAGGTACGCCACGTCGCCCTGCTGATGCGCGGCTTCGCGCACCGTGCGCTCCGCGCCGTGCTTCACGCACGACGTGCGGTCGACCTGTGCGGTCAGCACCGGGCCCGCGTCGAAGATGTCGACGAAGCGGTCCGGCTCGAAGCCTTCCTCGAGGTGGATGTCGTACGCGAGCAGCGCCGTTTCGTTCGGCTCGCCGAGCACGCGCTGCGCGGCTTCCGGCAACAGCGGCACGTAGAGCGGATACGCGGGCATCACTTCCGCGATGAACGTGCGGCTGCGGCCGCCCGATGCGATGTCGACATCGGTGAAGTCGCGGCCGAAGAACTTGCGGCCCACCGCTTCCCAGAACGGCGATGCGCCCGTGTTGTCGCTCACGCCGAGCAGCAGCGTGAACACTTCCGGCGTGAAGCGGCGGCGGTTCGCGGCGATATACATCATCCGCGCACGCGAGATCAGGTGCGCGGCCGCGTCGCCGCGCAGCGACGGATCGACGTAGAAGCCCGCCAGCCGGCTCTTGCCGGTCAGCTCGTGCGACATCGTGAGCGCGTGGATCTTGCGGTTCACGTGCAGCTCGCGCGACGCGTGGATCAGTGCGTCGTTGCGGAACGCGTAGAACGGTTCCGAGTAGCCGGCCGCGGCCACGATGCTCGCCGTGCCGAGCAGCTTGCCCGTCGACGAATCCTCGAGCACGAAGAGATAGAACTCTTCGCCGGCGAAGTCGACGTCCGCGCGAAACGAATCCTCGGAGAGCGCCACACGCGCTTCGAGCGCCGCGCGGTCGTGCGGCAGCGAGTGCAGGACCGGCTGCGCGGTGCGCGCCATGTGCGCGAGCGCATCGAGATCCGTGAGTTTGCCGGGGCGAACAAATAGCATCGTCGTTCCTGTTCTGCGGTGGGTGCGCGATCAGCGCGCGGTGGCTTCCTGGGCTGCGAGCACCTGTTCGACCGCCTTCTCGAAGCGCTTCATGCCTTCGTCGAGCAGGTCGAGCGGAATCACGAGCGACGGGACGAAGCGCAGCACGTTCGGGCCGGCGATCAGCATGATCAGGCCATTCTCTGCCGCTGCGGTGACGAAGTCCTTCGCGCGGCCGTCGAAGGCGGCGGTGAGTTCCGCGCCGACCAGCAGGCCCTTGCCGCGGATGTCCTTGAAGATGCCGAAGCGTGCGTTGATGCGTTCGAGCGCGCCTTTCAGCCGCACGCTGCGTTCGCGCACGCCTTCGAGCAGTACCGGGTCGCCGATCAGTTCGACGACCTTGTCGGCGATGGCCGATGCGAGCGGGTTGCCGCCGTACGTCGTGCCGTGCACGCCGACCTTGAAGTGGGCGGCCAGTTCGTTCGTCGTCAGCATCGCGCCGATCGGGAAGCCGTTGCCGAGTGCCTTCGCGGTCGTCAGGATGTCCGGCGTGACGCCCGTGTCCATGTATGCGTAGAACTGGCCCGTGCGGCCGACGCCCGTTTGCACTTCGTCGAAAATCAGCAGTGCGCCGTTGGCGTCGCATGCTTCGCGCAGCGCCTTCAGGAACGCCGGATCGGCCGGGATCACGCCGCCTTCGCCCTGCACCGGCTCGACGATCACCGCGCAGGTTTGCGGGCCGATTGCGGCCTTCGCGGCTTCGATGTCGTTGAACGGCAGGTGCTTGATGCCGGCCGGCACCGGACCGAAGCCTTCCGAGTACTTCGGCTGGCCGCCGACGCTGACCGTGAAGAACGTGCGGCCGTGGAACGACTGCACGAACGACACGATTTCGACCTTGTCGGCGCCGTGGCGATCGAATGCGACACGGCGGGCCAGCTTCAGCGCGGCTTCGTTCGCTTCCGCGCCCGAGTTCGCGAAGAATGCGCGGTCGGCGAAGGTCAGCGATTCGAGGCGCTTGGCGAGGCGCAGCACCGGCTCGTTCGTGTAGCCGTTGCCGATGTGCCAGAGCTTGCGGCCTTGTTCGTCCAGGACCTTCAGCAGTTCCGGGTGGCCGTGGCCCAGCGACGTCACTGCGATACCGCAGGCGAAATCCACGTATTCGCGGCCGGCGGTGTCCCACACGCGGGAGCCCTCTGCACGGTCCGGCACGAACGGCGCGGGTGAGAATACCGGCACCATCACTTCGTCGAATGTCTGGCGGGTCACGGTCGAGGTCGTCATGGTCGTTCCTTTCGGTTTCGTAAGAGGGTTCAACAGGATCAAGTTTAGGTAAGGGTGACGCAAGCGTCTTGCGGAATTGCGACGGGTTCTATCGGAAGCGGATAGTGCGCTTTTATTTTGCCTTCCAGGCGGGTTTTTTGCGGTGCGGTTGGTTTGGTGGTGCGCTTGGGTTTTTCGTGAAGCACCTGTGATCGTGTCGGTCTATTAGCGTCGCCCCTGCGCGGGGCGGCGGTTACTTTTCTTTGTCTTGCCAAAGAAAAGTAACCAAAAGAAAGGCGCTCGGATAACACAAGACTTCCCGGTGCCATAGCCACCGGAGTGGCCCTCGCCTAAGTGTCCGCGCCAGTCAGGAACCCGGAGTGGTTCGAGCAATAGTTCTGACACCTTCCCCTACCCAACGGAGCGGTATACCGCCCGCCAGCTCCGTCCTCGCTACGCTCGGCCGCAAGGTACTTCCGTCGCAATTCATGCGCCCACGCACCATTGCCCTATGCCCATGATCGCAGAGGATACCGATCCATTTATTGGATGCATGCGTGGTCAATTACGATTGCGTAAAACAATCGACCGATAGCGATCGCGTCAAGAGGGGCGCGGACGGGTGAACCTGTCGGCCGAGCGAAGCGAGGACGGAGCTGGCGGGCGGTATACCGCTCCGTGGGGTGGTGAGAGGTGTCAGAACCATTGTTCGAACCACTCCGGGTTCCTGACTGGCGCGGACACTTAGGCGAGGGCCACTCCGGTGGCTACGGCACCGGGAAGTCATGCGTTCTCACAGCGCCTTTCTTTTGGTTACTTTTCTTTGGCAAGACAAAGAAAAGTAACCGCCGCCCCGCGCAGGGGCGACGCTAATAGACCGACACCATCACAGGTGCTTCACGAAAAACCCAAGCGCACCGCCAAAAAATCAATCCTTCGCACCGCGCTCGACGAGCGCCCCACCCCGAGGCTCCCCCCCGCCGCCCGTCTGCTTCTCGAGCCACGCTCGCCGATCCTCCCGAGGCGTGACGCCAAACCGCTCGCGGTAAGCATTAGAAAAATGCGCAGCAGAAGAAAACCCGCAAGCAAGACTCACCTGAACCACTGACTTGCTGGTTCGCTGCAGTTGAGTCCGCGCCTTGAGCAATCGGAGATTGAGGTAATACTTGGAGGGCATCGCCCCGAGATACTGCCGAAAGAGCCGCTCCAGTTGCCGGCGTGAAACGCCAACGAGCCCGGCGATCTCATCGGTCGTCAAGGGATCCTCGATATTGGCTTCCATCAAAAGCAAAGCGTCATTCAAGCGAGGATGCCGCTCACCGGGCGCGGTGACAAAAGGAATCCGCTGCCGCTCCTCGCCACTGCGCAGCGTGCCGGCGCCAAGCGCATCGGCAATCCGCTCCGCGAGATCAACGCCATGTTCCCGGCCGATCATGGCCAGCATGAAGTCCACGGTGGCTTGCCCACCGGCACAGGTCGCCCGATCGCGATCGATCTCGAAGATCTGCTGCGTGACGATCGAGCGTTCGAACTGCTCGGCGAACTGCTGATACGTCTCCCAGTTCACGCTCACGCGATACCCGGAAAGCTGCCCGGCCATCGCGAGCCACCACACGCCGTGGTGAATCCCGGTCACGACGGGCGTGCGCTGCCCGACCCGCGCGAGACTCGCGAGAAACAACCGGTAATCGGCAAACTGCTGAAACCGCTCCGACACGACGATCAGCCAGTCGCACGCGATCGCATCGTTGAACGCCGCATCGGCATGCCACTGCGCACCGCCGGCGAGCGGCACCGGCCGCCCGTCCCACGAACACACCTGCCAGCGATACAGCAAGCGCCCGTCGATCTCGTTCGCGAGATTCAACGCATCGACGATCGGACCCACACCCGACATCGACACGGGCGGCAATGCAACGATCGCCACCTGCGTCGTGCGGGTGGCGCCTGCGGGACGAGACACCGGTACCACGTATGACACCCGCCCTTCGCGTTACTTGAGACTACCCGACAGGAACTGCTTCAGACGCTCGCTCTGCGGACGCACCAGCACCTCCTTCGGATCGCCCTCTTCCTCGGTCCGCCCCTGATGCAGGAACATCACGTGGTTCGACACGTTGCGCGCGAAGCCCATCTCGTGCGTGACGACGATCATCGTGCGGCCTTCCTCGGCGAGCTTCTGCATCACCTTCAGCACTTCGCCGACCAGTTCGGGATCGAGCGCCGACGTCGGCTCGTCGAACAGCATCACGTCGGGATGCATCGCCAGCGCACGCGCAATCGCGACACGCTGCTGCTGACCGCCCGACAGATGCGACGGATACTGCTTCTCGACGCGCGGCGGCAAACCGACCTTCTCCAGGTACTCGCGCGCACGCTCCTCGGCTTCCTTCTTCGCAATGCCAAGCACGTGCACCGGCGCTTCCATCACGTTCTCGAGCACGTTCATGTGCGCCCACAAGTTGAAGTGCTGGAACACCATCGCAAGCTTCGTGCGGATGCGCTGCAACTGCTTGTGATCGGCAACCTCCAGCGCACCGGCACGGTCGGCTTTCGTGCGCACGGTCTCGCCGTCCACGACGATCTGCCCCGCATTCGGCCGTTCGAGAAAATTGATGCAGCGCAGGAACGTGCTCTTGCCCGACCCGCTCGCGCCGATGATGCTGATGACGTCGCCGGCCTTCGCATTCAGCGACACGCCCTTGAGCACTTCGTTATCGCCATAGCGCTTGTGGATGTCGACCGCGGCAAGCTTGGTGGAAGCGGACGCGCTCGTTTGAGTGATCTCGGCCAACTGGCTCTCCTCGAAGTGAAATCAATGACGGCCGGCCGCGAGATACGCGAGCCAGTGGCGCTCCGCCCGGCGAAATGCCGCGACGAGTGCGAACGATACCGCAAGATAGATCAGCGCGGCGATCCCGAACGACTGGAACGCCATATAGGTCGCGGAATTGGCGTCGCGCGCGACCTTCAGAATGTCGGGCACGGTCGCCGTGAACGCGACGGTGGTCGCGTGCAGCATCAGGATCACCTCGTTGCTGTACAGCGGCAGCGCACGGCGCAGCGCCGACGGCAGGATCACGCGGCGATACATCGTGAACGGCGACATCCCGTAGGCACGCGCCGCCTCGACCTCTCCGTGCGGAATCGCACGAATCGCGCCGGCGAAGATCTCGGTCGTGTACGCACAGGTGTTCAGCGCGAACGCGAGAATCGCGCAGTTGAAACCGCTGCGGAAGAACGCGTCGAGCAGCGAGTGCGAGCGCACGAACTCGAGGCTGTACATGCCGGTGTACATCAGCAGCAGCTGCACGTAGAGCGGCGTGCCGCGGAACACGTACGTGTAGAAGCGCACCGGCATCGACACCCACTTCTTCTTCGAGACGCGCGCGACCGCGAGCGGCACCGCACACACGAAGCCGAGCGAAATCGACGCGACGAGCAGCCACAGCGTCACCGCAAGGCCGGAGAGGCGCTGACCGTCCCAGTAAAGGAACGCCTGGCCGAATTCCTGGAGGATCTCGATCATAGTTCTGCGTGCCGCACGCCCATGGAGTAACGCTTCTCGAGCTGGATCAGCACGAGGTTGGAAACGGTGGTGATCGCGAGGTAGATCAGCGCCGCGATGAGGATGAAGAAGAACATGTTGAACGTGCTCTTGCCGGCGTCCTGCGCAGCCTTCACGACGTCCGCGAGGCCGATGATCGACACCAGCGCGGTCGCCTTCACGAGCACCTGCCAGTTGTTGCCGATGCCCGGCAGCGCGAAGCGCATCATCTGCGGAAACATGATCCGCACGAACACGCGCATCCCGCTCATCCCGTAAGCCGCGCCCGCCTCGAGCTGGCCGCGCGGCACGGACAGAAACGCACCGCGGAACGTCTCGGTGAAGTACGCGCCGTAGATGAAGCCAAGCGTCAGCACGCCGGCGACGAACGGATCGATGTCGATCTGGTCCCAGCCGACGAGGTCGGTGAACTGGTTCAGCCAGATCTGAATGCTGTAGAACAACAGCAGCATCAGGACGAGGTCGGGTACCGAGCGGATCAGCGTCGTATAACCGGTCGCGATCGCTCGCACCACCCGGTTATGCGACAGCTTCGCCACCGCGCCGATCAGCCCCAGCGCCACCGCAGCGGCGAGCGACAGCACCGACAGCTCGATGGTCTGCACGGTGCCGGCCCATAGGACGGGACCAAAGCCGTAAAGGAACACGCGCGTCTCCAGTGTTGATATGGACACCGGCACGCATACCTCTCCTGCGCCGGGCTGACGCGGATAGTCGCAAGCGAAATTGATTGCCTCAAATCACCGTACGCGCGATTGCTGCGTCGCAGCAATTCATCCCGTCATTTGCAAGCGCGGGCTATGCCGCTGTTTCAAAAGGAAAAAACCCGCTTCCTGACAGTCGGATGACACGCAGGGAAGCGGGTTTTTTGCAATTTTCCGGTCGCTTTTTCGATATAGCGCCGCAGGCGGGCTCACCGCCCCTTCAGGATGTCGGAGCGCGAAGTCGTATAGACAAGTCCGTCCGGGCCGAAATGGACGTTGAAGAATGCATCGGTGTTGACGCCGTCCTCGAGCCAGCGCCAGCTCCACACCGTCTCGGGCTTCAGCGGATACTGCGCGATGTCGCCCGGCTTGCCGAGCAGGCGCCGCACCTCGTCCTCGTTCATCCCGGGGCGCACCTTCGCGAAGTTCTCGGCGGTCAGCACCTGCGTCGCGCCCAAGTAGTGCCCGCTCGCGTCGAGGTCGACGAACCAGGTCTGGTTGCCCATCGGGCCGCGCGGATATTCGAGGCGCTTCGAGCCGTCCGTGAATACACGCTCGGTCTCGGGCTTGCCCATCGTGCCGCGCACGTCCTCTTCGGTCGATACGCCGGCCTTCAGCCCCTTCAGCAGCAGCGGCGCCGGCTTGATCGCGTTGAAAAAATCCCTGATGCGTTGCACGTCGAGATTGCCTTGCTTGTCGTCGCAACCGGTCAGCGCCAGCGCGGCGGCCAGCATCGTCACGGGAAGCAGCCGGAAACGGAAAATCATCGGAAGAAATGCGCGTCGAGAAAACACGCGGCAAGGATACCCGCGCCACGCCAAAAGTGCGAGACGGACCGCGCGGCTCGTCTCGCGTTCAATGCGTCGTTTCGGTCCGGACCTCGGCCTCGCGGGACGCCGGCGGCGGGGTGCGCGGCGACGCCGCCAGCGCCCCGATGCTGCGGCGCGTACGCACGAGTTCGGCAAGCTGCCACGAACCGAGCGCGAGGCAGCCGAACAGCACCTCGCGGCCGCGCTTGACCAGCGCGAGCGACAGCGCCGCTTCGCGGTCGACGCCGAACATCTGCGCGAGCAGCACGACGGTCGCCTCCTGCACGCCGAGGCCGCCCGGCACCATGAACGCCGCATGCCGCACGGCCTGCGTCATCGCCTCGATCGCGATGGCGCCGCCGATCGACACCGGATGACCGAGCAGCGCGAGCGCCCAGTAGATTTCGAGCGAGCCGAGCACGTAGCCGGCCAGCTGCCAGAAGAATGCGCTGAACAGCAGGCCCGTGCGCGACATCAGCGCGTCGATGTCGCCATCGAGCCGCCGGCCGTCGACGCCCTGCAGCAACCGGTGCGAATCGCCGAGCAGACGCCCCGCGAACCGCTCGATCGCATGGAACACGCCGCCGCGACGCATCAGCACGACGCCGAGCACCGGCAGCGGCAACGTGAGCAGCAGCGCGAGGCCGATCGTGCCGCCGCCCATGTCGTGCGTGGTCGCCAGCAGCAGCACGAGGCCGAGCGCGGCGAACGCATACTGGACGACGATCGTCACCAGCACCTCGACGATCACCGACGCGGTCACGCGGCTCGCGTCGGGCACCTGCCAGCGCGCCATCCGGATCCCGACCAGCTCGCCGCCGATCCCGACCACGGGCAGCAGCCGGTTCACGGCCTCGCGCACGGTCGCGATCCACCACAGGAACGACAGCGACGCGCGACGATCGAGCAGCTGATGCCACGCGTACGCGTCGAGCAGCAGCGGCAGCGCGTGAAACGGCACGAGCCACAGCAGCGCGTAACCCGCGTGCCCGAGCATCCGCGACACGTCGCCGATGCCCTCGTGCAGCCCCAGCGCGAGCAGGATCCCGACGCCGATCGGCCAGCCGAGCCATTTGATCCACTTGGTCATGACGGCTGTGCCCCCGGTTCGCGCGACGTCCGCGCGCCGCGGTGCGCGGCTGCCTGGCCGAACACGTCCGCAAACCCGCCGGTCGCGACGCCGGCCGCCTTCAGCGCGGCCGCGACGCGCGGCGACAGCAGAGCGTCCAGCTCGTCGAGCGGACGGTAAGCGGCCATCGTCGGCGTGATCGGGCCATCGCCGGCCTCGGCCGGATGGCAGTAGATCTCGCCGACACCCGGCGGCAGCGATGCGAGCGCGTCGAGCAGCACGGCTTCGTCCATCGCGCCCGTATGTTCGATCCCGACCACGTAGTCGTTGTGCGCGAGCCCGGCGCGCTCGAGCCGCGCGCGCACGAGCGCGATCCACGGCTTGAGCAGCGCGGGCGCGCTCGTTTCGTACGGCAAGCGCACCGCGCGCAGCCCGTAGTCGCGGCCGATCTCGATGATCATCGACAGCACGGTCGGATGCAGGTGGAAATGCTTGTGCGCGTTCACGTGGTCGAGCGGCAGGCCGCTCGCCGCGAACGCGTCGAACTGCGCGCGGATTTCGCGGCGCAGCTGCGCACGCACGTGCGGCAGGAAGAAGAAGCGACAGCCGTCCTTCGCCATCGCATCGCCGAACCGCCCGTCGGGGCCGACGAGCGCGGGTATTTCATGCGCGGGCAGCGTGGCCGGGCCGTCCGCGAGCACCAGATGCAGGCCGACCGCGAGCGACGGCAGCCGCCGCGCGCGGTCGATCGCATCCTGCGCGGCCGGCGCGCCGACCATCAGGCTCGCGGCGTTCAGCACGCCGTCGCGATGCGCGCGCTCGACCGCCGCGTTCACGCGCGGGTGCAGCCCGAAATCGTCCGCGGTGAAGATCAGCGCCCGCGCTGCCCGCTGCGTCGTCACGAATCAGGCCTCGTGCGCGCGCAGGAAGCGGAAGAACTCGACACCTTCGCGCAGACGGCGCTTCATCATGTCCCAGCTCGTCAGCATCTCGCGAACGATTTCCCAGATCTTCGACGGACGGAAGTAGAACTGGCGATAGAACTGCTCGAGGTGGTGATAAATCTCGTCGCGCGACAGGTGCGCATAGCCGATCGCCGCGAGCTGCACGCCTTCCTTGCTCACCAGGTTGATGGTCTTGTTCTCTTCCATCCAGCCGTTCTCGACGGCCTGCTTGTACAGCGTCGTGCCCGGATACGGCGCGGCGAGCGACACCTGGATCGTGTGCGGATTGATTTCCTTCGCGTACTCGATCGTCTTCTTGATGGTTTCCTGCGTCTCGCCCGGCAGGCCGAGGATGAAGGTGCCGTGGATCTTGATGCCGAGCTTCTTGCAGTCCGCGCTGAAGCGGCGCGCGAAATCGGTGCGCACGCCCTTCTTGATGTTCACGAGGATCTGGTCGTCGCCGGATTCGAAGCCGACCAGCAGCAGGCGCAGGCCGTTTTCCTTCATGACCTTCAGCGTCTTGTACGGCACGTTCGCCTTCGCGTTGCACGACCACGTCATGCCGAGCTTGCCCAGGCCGACGGCGATGGCTTCGGCGCGCGGCAGGTCGTCGGTGAAGGTGTCGTCGTCGAACATCAGTTCCTTCA
This sequence comes from Burkholderia sp. IDO3, assembly GCF_003366075.1. NCBI lineage: Bacteria > Pseudomonadati > Pseudomonadota > Betaproteobacteria > Burkholderiales > Burkholderiaceae > Burkholderia > Burkholderia sp. IDO3. The sequence goes on along the minus strand of NZ_CP028963.1, from coordinate 1,220,307 downwards.
CTTCCGGCATGTTGTCGCGGATCCACTTCGCTTCCGCGAGCACGTTCTCGACCGAGCGCGTGCGGTAGCGATGGCCGCTGACCGTCTGCGGCCACAGGCAGAAGGTGCAGCGCGACTTGCAGCCGCGGCCCGTGTAGATCGATACGTACGGATAGTTCAGGTAGCCGATGAAGTAGTTGTCGATCTTCAGGTCGCGCTTGTAGACGGGCGCGACGAACGGCAGTTCGTCCATGTTCTCGAGGATCGGCCGCGCTTCGTTGTGCTCGATCGAGCCGTCCTTCGCGCGCCAGCTCAAGCCCTTGATCTGCGGGAACGGCATGCCTTCGGCGATTTCCTTGCACGTGAAGTCGAATTCCTCGCGGCACACGAAGTCGATTGCCTCGCTCGCCGTGAGCGAATTGTGCGGATCGACCATCACCTTCGCGCCCACCATGCCGACCAGCAGCGACGGCTTCATCTTCTTGAGATCCTGCGCGAACATCGCATCGGTCGGAAACGACGGCGTGCTCGTGTGGATGATCACGAGGTCGTAGTCGTTCGCGATCTTCAGCGTCTCTTCGACCGACAGGCCGTCGGCCGGCGCGTCGACGACGCGGCTGCCCGGCACGAGCGCGGCCGGCTGCGCAAGCCACGTCGGATACCAGAAGGAACGGATTTCGCGCTTCGCCTGGTAGCGCGAACCGGCTCCGCCGTCAAAGCCATCATAAGAAGGGGCCTGCAAGAACAGCGTTTTCATGAATGCTCCGGTAGCCTGCATAGTTCGATTCGTTTCAACGATTCAGTCAATCACCCGCGGGCCGCCCTGCCGGCGCCCGCTGCCCTGTCATGTCGCGTCGCGCGGCGTGGCCGCGCGGCGCGTCTCGGCCCTCGGGCCGGATTCGGTCGGCAGCGGGTTCGCCGCTGCTCCCGGATGTCTTGCGCCGCCGACATGCGTCAGCGGCCGTCGCCGCCTTCCACCGCTGCCGTCGCGCGCTCGCCGCCGACGACCGTCATCCTCGCGCCGCGCCACACGACGTGCGTGCCGAACACGGCCGCGAGCCATTCGAGCGCGAGCAGCGTGTCGCGCACCGCAACGAGCGGCAGGTCGCGCCAGAACGCGCGCCAGCCATCCTCGCCGCGCGCGTGCAGCACGAGCCGCCCGAACGCGCCCACGACAGCCGCCCCGCCGGCCAGCGTGCCGGCGAAGGTGCCGTCGAGCCGCAGCGCGAGCGCCGCGCCGATCGCGAGCCACGGCGCGGTAAACGTGATGAACAGGAACGCGAAGCCGCCCGGGTTCAGCGAACGGATCGTGCGCAGCCAGCGCGTCTCGCGGTGCCAGAGCGGCCCGAACGACGGCTCGATCACGTCGGTCGCGACATCGACCTCCGACAGCACGGTGCGCCGCCCGAGGCGGCGCGGCAGCTCGGCGAGCCAGAAATCGTCGGCCAGCTCGTCCTTCAGCGCGAGAAAACCGCCGATCCGCTCGAGCGTGTCGCGCGTGAGCGCGAGCGTCGCGCCGAAACCGAAGCGGCTGGAGCGGCCGAGGTACGTAATCCGCACCGACGGCGCGAACCACGCGTCGACGAACTGCGCGCCGATGCGCGTCCAGAACCCGCCGACGCTGCGCGCATGATACAGGCACGTGACGACGCCGACGGACGCATCGGCGAGCGGCGCCGTCACGCGTTCGAGGTAGTCCGGCTTCACCGCGATGTCGCTGTCCGCGATCACGATGCGGTCGTACTTCGCGCGCTCGGCGAGATTGATCAGGTTGCTGACCTTCAGGTTCTTGCCGTGCACGCGCGCGTCGATCACGAGCGTGATGTCGCATTCCGGATAGTCCGCCCGCAGCCGCTCGACGACCGCGATGGCCGGATCGGCTGCCGACGCGACGCCGAACAGCACTTCATGACGCGGATGGCGCTGTTCGCAGAACGTCGCGAGGTTCTCGTACAGGTGCGGCTCCGCGCCGCACAGCGGCTTGAGCACGCTGACGGGCTCGAAACCGTCGCGCGCGGCGGTGCGCGGCGTGCGCGGCCCCGGCGCGAACGCCGCGAGGAGCGCGTAGCCGGCCGCGGCCAGCACAGACACGACGAGGAGCCAGTCGAGCAGTGTGACGGTCGGCGTCATGCGCGACGCCTCCCGCCGACCCGGGCGCCATGGCAGTCGATCGAACCTGATTGAACGTGATTGTGTATTCCGACAGCAACGAACGCGGGCACGACCCGACTCCTTGTTCCGGCAGCGTCAATGTATTGGGGTGGCACACCCATTCCCCGAACGCGGCCATGCCCGGTTTCACGTGGCGCATCGACGCGCCAAGCGCGGACGGGATACGGGAAGACTCGAATGGCAGCGTCGGCACAACATGGACAGGCGGCGGATTTTAGCAGCCCGCGCCCCCCCGCGCTTGGGCACCGCGCGAAACGGACTGGTGCGATTCCCGCAAAGCTGCGCTGCCGATCGAACCCTTCGGCACCGCCACACTCACATTAGCGTAAGCGCTTTGCAGGCGTATTGCAGCCTTTGAAATCAAACGATTCGTGCAAATTTGTACGTCGATGCGAAGACATGTCCAATCGCCGTAAAGATTGGTAATTATTTGGAGATTAGGTCGATTTTTGCAACGATCATATCAATCCGCCTTGCGCCCCTGAAAGGCGCATGGGTATCCGCGCGGCGCCAGCGCGTTCCGGAACCCTTTGGCAAAATCGTCGACATCTGTTGCGCACGCGCATCACTGCGCCCCTCCCTTTCGAAGGCCACCCGATGACTCCGTTTTCCGTACTCGATCTTGCCCCCATTCCCGACGGCGCCGATGCCGCACAGGCTTTCCGCAACACCGTCGATCTCGCGCAGCACGCGGAGCGCCTCGGCTATCAGCGCTACTGGCTGGCCGAGCATCACAACATGCCCGGCATCGCCAGCGCGGCGACCGCGGTCGTGATCGGCCACGTCGCCGGCGCCACGAAGACGATCCGTGTCGGCTCGGGCGGGATCATGCTGCCGAACCACGCGCCGCTCGTGATCGCCGAGCAGTTCGGGACGCTCGCGTCGCTGTATCCGGGACGCATCGACCTCGGCCTCGGCCGCGCGCCCGGCACCGACCAGACGACGTCGCGCGCGCTGCGCCGCGACCTGATCGGCAGCGCCGACTCGTTTCCGGACGACGTCACCGAGCTGCAGCGCTACTTTGCCGAGCCGGTGTCCGGCCAGCGCGTGCGCGCGGTGCCCGGCGCGGGGCTCGAGGTGCCCGTGTGGCTGCTGGGCTCGAGCCTCTTCAGCGCGCAGCTTGCCGCGATGCTGGGGCTGCCGTTCGCGTTCGCGTCGCACTTCGCGCCCGACTACCTGATGCGCGCGCTCGAACTCTATCGCGCGCAATACCGGCCGTCGGCCGCGTGGCCGAAGCCGCATGCGATGGTCGGGGTCAACGTGTTCGCGGCCGACACCGACGACGAGGCGCGGCGCCTGTTCACGTCGCTGCAGCAGCAGTTCATCAACCTGCGCCGCGGCACGCCCGGCAAGCTGCCGCCGCCCGTCGACGTGCTCGAGGCGAGCGAGTTCGAACTCGCGAACGTCGCGCATGCGCTGTCGTTCGCGGCCGTCGGCTCGCGCGACACGGTGCGCGACAAGCTGCGCGACCGGATCGCGCAGACGGGCGCGGACGAGTTGATCATCACCGCGCAGATCTTCGATCACGCGGCGCGCGTGCGCTCGTTCGAGCTGGCCGCGCAGATCCGCGACGAACTCGCGAGCGAAGCCCGCTGACCGGCCGGCGCGCGCGCCGTCGCGTCACTGCGGGCGCACCGCCTCCAGCCCGTCGAGCAGCGCCTTGTGGAACGCGTCCGGATCCTGGATCTGCGGCGCGTGCCCGAGCGCCGGGAATTCGACGAGCTGCGCGCCGGGGATCGCCGCCTGCGTGCGCTTCGCGAGTTCCGGGTAATGGCCGAGCTTCGCGTGCACGTCGGGCGGCGCGACGTCCTTGCCGATCGCGGTCGTGTCCTTGTCGCCGATCAGCAGCAGTGTCGGCACGCGAATCGCGCCGAGTTCGTAGACCACCGGCTGCGTGAGGATCATGTCGTAGATCAGCGCGGAATTCCACGCGACCGCGTCGCGGCCCGGGCCGCGATACATGCCGGCGAGCATCTGCACCCAGCGCTCGTACGACGGCGACCACTTGCCCGCGTAATAGGTCGACTGCTCGTAGCGGCGGATGCCGTCCGCCGTCGTCTTCAGTTCGCGCGCATACCAGTAGTCGACCGACAACGGCGGCACGCCGAGCGCCTTCCAGTCCTCCAGGCCGATCGGGTTCACCAGCACGAGCTGGTCGGTCGCCTTCGGATACATCAGCGCATAGCGCATCGCGAGCATCCCGCCCGTCGAATGGCCGACGATCGTCGCCGATTTCACGCCGATCGACTCGAGCAGCGCATGCGTGTTGTGCGCGAGCTGCTGGAAGCTGTACTGGTAGCGATCGGGCTTCGACGACTTGCAGAAGCCGATCTGGTCCGGCGCGACCACGCGATAGCCGGCGCGGCTCAACACGCCGATCGTGTCTTCCCAGGTCCCCGCGCAGAAGTTCTTCCCGTGCAGCAACACGACGGTGCGGCCGTTCGGATGGGCCGGCTGCACGTCCATGTACATCATCTCGAGGGTTTCGCGCTGCGACACGAACGCGTAGCGGTGCACCGGCTCCGGATACGCGAAGCCTTCCAGGCGCGGGCCGTATACGGGCCCGTCGTTGCCGGCGCTCGCCGGGACAGTGGCCGCGAAGGCCGGCGCGCACGCGGCGGCGACACCCGCGCCGAGCACGGCCGCGCGGACAAGGGACAACATCTTGCAAATCGAAAGCATGGCGATCACGGTAAGGGGAAATGCACGCGGGCAGCCGGACGGCTCCGCCGCCCCGCGATTCTACGCGGTCGGTTGACGACGGCGCGCAACACTCGATGGCCGCGCGACTTCCGCGCGCGCGATGAACTCGGGTATCGTGTGACGTGACCCCTGAAACGCGTGCAGGCGAATACCCATGAAAAACGTCCTCAGCATTCAGTCGCACGTCATCTACGGACACGCCGGCAACAGCGCGGCCGTGTTCCCGATGCAGCGCCTCGGCGTCAACGTCTGGCCGCTCAACACCGTCCAGCTGTCGAACCACATGCAGTACGGCCACTGGGCCGGCAGCGCGATCGACGCCGCGAAGATGGAACAGCTCGTCGACGGCGTCGCCGCGATCGGCGCGCTCAAGCGCTGCGACGCGGTGCTGTCCGGCTTCGTCGGCTCGCCGGCGCAGGCGCGCGCAACGGTCGAGATCGTGCGCACCGTGAAGACGATGAACCCGAATGCGTGGTACTTCTGCGATCCGGCGATGGGCCAGACGGGCGGCATCCGGCCCGAGCCCGGCGTCGAGGAGTTCATCGTCCAGGAAATGCCGGCGCTCGCCGACGGCATGTCGCCGAACCACACCGAACTGCAGAAGCTCGCCGGGCGGCGCATCGAGACCGTCGCGGAAGCCGTCGACGCGTGCCGCGCGCTGATCCGCCGCGGCCCGAAGATCATCCTCGTCAAGCACCTGCACGACCGCAACAGCCCGGCCGACCGCTTCAACATGCTCGCCGTCACCGAAACCGAAGCGTGGATCGGCCAGCGTCCGCTGTATGCGTTTCCGCGGCATCCGGTCGGCGTCGGCGACCTCACCAGTGCGATCTTCGTCGCGCGCCGGCTGCGCGGCGACTCGGTGCGCGCCGCATTCGAGCACACGCTGGCAGCCGTGCATGCGGTCGTGAAGGCGACCTACGACGCGCGCCGCTACGAGCTCGAACTCGTCGCCGCGCAGGATGAAATCGCGCGCCCGAGCGAATGGTTCGGCGCGTGGGTGACCGACGCCTGACGCGTCCGTTTCACTCGTTTCACCGGCGTGCGATGCGCGCCGCCCCGCCGCTCCACCACCGCCCCTTCTCACGCACGCTCGTCGGCGCAACGCCGGCCGAGGCTCGCCCGGACCGCGCATGCAAACGTTTCCGGACTTCACATGAATGACACCGAATCCTCGCTATGCTCGCGGCGGCACGACCAGCGCAGCCGCATCCTGCGCCCCGGACGCGCTCACATTCTTCGCATGTTCCGCCAATCGGCTCCCTCCTTTACCGCACGATAACGACCATGACCCGATCGAACCGTCGTGACTTCCTGCGCGTCGCCGCCGGCACTGCCGGCGCTGCCGCGCTGAACCTGTTCCCGCCCGTGATCCGCGATGCGCTCGCCATTCCCGCGAACCGCCGTACCGGCACGATCCGCGACATCGAACACATCGTGATCCTGATGCAGGAGAATCGCTCGTTCGACCATTACTTCGGCACGATGCGCGGTGTCCGCGGCTTCGGCGACCCGCGCCCGCTGCGTCTCGCGACCGGCAAGCCGGTGTTCCATCAGCCGGTCGGCCCGGCCGAACTCCTGCCGTTCCATCCGGGCGCGGACAAGCTCGGGCTGCAGTTCCTGCAGGATCTGCCGCACGGCTGGCAGGACATGCACGCCGCCTGGAACAAGGGCCGCTACGACCAGTGGGTGCCGAACAAGGGCACCACGACGATGGCGTACCTGAAGCGCGACGACATCCCGTTCCACTACCAGCTCGCCGACGCGTTCACGATCTGCGACGCGTACCACTGCGCGATCCCGAGCTCGACCGACCCGAACCGCTACTACATGTGGACCGGCTACGTCGGCAACGACGGCACGGGCGGCGGCCCGGTGCTCGGCAACGAGGAAAAGGGCTATGGCTGGACGACCTATCCGGAAGTGCTCGAACAGGCCGGCGTGTCGTGGAAGATCTACCAGGACGTCGGCACCGGGCTCGACGCGAACGGCTCGTGGGGCTGGACGCAGAATCCGTACATCGGCAACTACGGCGACAACTCGCTGCTGTACTTCAACCAGTACCGCAATGCGCTGCCCGGCACACCGCTGTACGACAAGGCGCGCACCGGCACCAACATCAGCGCCGGCGGCACGCTGTTCGACGTGCTGCAGCAGGACGTGAAGAACGGCACGCTGCCGCAGGTATCGTGGATCTGCGCGCCGGAAGCGTACTCGGAGCACCCGAACTGGCCGGCGAACTACGGCGCGTGGTACATCGAGCAGGTGCTGCAGGTGCTCGTGTCGAACCCGGACGTGTGGAGCAAGACCGCGCTCTTCATCACCTACGACGAGAACGACGGTTTCTTCGACCACGTGCCGCCGCCGTTCGCGCCGCAATCGCGCGACAACGGGCTGTCGACGGTCGCGACCACCAACGAGGTGTTCGCCGGCGACGCAACGCACATGGCCGGCCCGTACGGGCTCGGGCCGCGCGTACCGATGCTCGTCGTGTCGCCGTGGACCAAGGGCGGCTGGGTCTGCTCGCAGACGTTCGATCACACGTCGCTGCTGCAATTCATCGAGGCACGGTTCGGCGCGCAGTATCCGGTCACGGCCGCGAACGTGTCGCCGTGGCGCCGCGCGGTGTGCGGCGACCTGACGGCCGCATTCGACTTCGCGACGTCCGACGCCGCATGGCCGACGCTGCCCGACACGACCGGCTACGCGCCGCCCGACCGCGCACGCCACCCCGACTACATCCCGGTGCCGCCGGTGCTGCAGAAGCTGCCGAAACAGGAGGCCGGGCTGCGGCCGGCGCGCGCGCTGCCGTACGAGCTGTTCGTGCACGGTCGCGTCGAAGCCGCGAACGGCCAGTTCCGGCTGACCTTCGCGAACACGGGCCGCGCGGGCGCGTCGTTCCAGGTGCAGTCGCGCAACCGCCTCGACGGCCCGTGGACGTACACGGTCGAAGCCGGCAAGCGGATCGACGACACGTGGAGCGCCGCGGCGTCGCTCGGCCTGTATGACCTCGACGTGTACGGCCCGAACGGCTTCTACTGCCATTTCCGCGGCCCGTTCGCGACCGGCGTCGGCAGCGCGAACGTGAACCCGGAGGTGATCTACGGCTACGACGTCGCGAACGGCAACGTCACGCTGCGCCTGATGAATCGCGGCCACAAGGCCGTCCGGCTCAAGGTGACGAACGCGTACGGTCACGGCGGCGCGCGCACCTTCAACCTCGCGCCGGGCGCACAGATCGACGACTACTGGGATCTGCGCGGCAGCCACGGCTGGTACGACCTGACGGTCAGCGACGGCCGGCTGCTCGGCTTCGTGCGCCGCTTCGCGGGCCACGTCGAGACCGGCCGCCCGAGCACGAGCGACCCGCTGATCCGCACGAACGCGTCGCACGACGACATCGAAGCAGCGTCGGACGCCCTGTCCGACTGACGACGGCGCGGATGCGGCGCGGCCCCGGGTGGCCGCGCCGCCCGCACGCCCCCTCCCGTCCGTTCGTGACGGGAAACTCCCGATACCGGCCGCCCGCGCACGCGCGGAAGCTATGCGCAAATCCGCAGCGAATGCGCGGTAAATTGCCAAGACCCGTGCATATCGGCGACCTATATATCGAGGCGATCGGGGTTCCTCACGGAGCCTGACGGGAGATTCTTCCGGGAATCCATCATGCCGACCTCCCCGCCCGATTCAGAGAAGCGGTCGAACCGCCCGCCCGTCGCACGCGCCCGGCCTGCCGGATGTGTGCGGTACCCACCCGCTGGTGTCGAACAATAGGAAAGAACATGAAATTCCGTCATTCCCTGCTGTCGGTGTCGGTCGTATCCGCGCTTACCCTCCTCTCGCAGCAAGTCGCCCAGGCCGCCGACACGACCGACGTGAAGGTCGGTTTCGCCGCGCCGCTCACCGGCGTGAACGCCGGCTACGGCAAGGATCTCCAGAACGGCGTGCAGCTCGCGCTCGACGACGCCGTCGCGCAGAAGGTGGCGATCGCCGGCAAGCCCGCGAAATTCAACCTCGTCGTGCAGGACGACCAGGCCGATCCGCGCATCGGCGTGCAGGCCGCGCAGGCGCTCGTCGACCAGAACGTGTCGGTGGTGATCGGCCACTTCAATTCAGGCACGACGATTCCGGCGTCGGTGGTCTACGACAAGGCCGGCGTCCCCGTGATCGACCCGGCCGCGACCAACCCGACGCTCACGTCGCGCGGGCTCGCGAACATGTTCATGGTGATCGCGACCGACGGGCAGAACGCGGGCAACGCGGGCAAATACGCGGTCGACGTGACGAAGGCGAAACGCATCGCGATCATCGACGACCGCACCGCGTTCGGCCAGGGCGAGGCCGACGAGTTCGAGAAGGCCGTGAAGGCGGCGGGCGGCAACATCATCGACCGCGAGTTCACCAGCAACCAGGCGGTGGACTTCCGCGCGCAGATCACGAACCTGAAGGGGAAGAGTCCGGACCTGATCTTCTTCGGCGGCCTCGATTCGCTCGCCGCGAACTTCATCAAGCAGATGCGCCAGCTCGGGCTGAACGCGCAATTCGTCGGCGGCGGCGGCGTGAAGGACAACGAGTTCATCAAGATCGCCGGACCGGCGGCCGAAGGCGCGATGGCGTGGGAATACGGGCGTCCGCTCGACGAACTGCCGCAGGGCAAGGATTTCGAGCAGCGTTTCAAGAAGCGCTTCGGCGTCGACGTGCTGTCGTACGCGCAGTTCGGCTATGACGCGACCTGGGCCGCGATCAAGGCGATGCAGGCCGCCAACTCGACCGATCCGAAGGTCTACCGCCCGGCGCTGAAGAAGATCGACTTCGAGGGCATCACCGGCCGCATCTCGTTCGCGAACGACGGCTCGCTGAAGAGCGGGATGTCGACGCTGTATCAGGTGAAGAACGGTGCGTGGAAGACCATCGTGACGAAGGGGGGCTGATCGGGCCTACCCGGCGCGCCGGGCGACCGGGGCCGGCGGCGGCGAACGCCGTCCGGCCCTCTGCGCACGCGGGCCGTGAACGCGCGACACGACACGCATGCGGAAAGATCGGCGCACGTGGCACCGACCTTGTATGACAACTGATGTTGAAGATGCTCAGCCGCAGCCGGCCGGCCGCGGCCGCACGAGCGTCGCCGCAGGCCGTGTCGCCATTGCCGGCCGCGGGTCAGCCGGCCTGCGTGTCGCGCTCCACCTCGGCCGCTTCATGCGCGCGGCGCAGCCGCTCGCGGCTGTTGGTCAGGTGCGTGCGCATCGCGGCACGCGCGGCTTCCGGGTCGTGACGCGCGATCGCCTCGTAGATGTCCTCGTGCTCGTGATTGAGCCGGCCGACATAACGCTCGAGATCGTCGCCGGCGAAGCGCGCCGAATTCACGCGCGTGCGCGGAATGATCGACGCGCCGAGCTGCGTCATGATGTCGACGAAATAGCGGTTGCCGGTGGACTGCGCGATCTGCAGATGGAACTGGAAGTCGAGCTGAGCCGTGTCGCGGCCGCCGCCCGCCCCCGACGCGATCGCGTCGAGCGCGCGCCGCAATGCGGCGAGGTCGGTGTCGTTCGCGCGCTGCGCGGCGAGGCTCGCGCATTCGCTTTCGAGGCTGATGCGCAGCTCCAGCACCGCGAGCACGTCGCGCAACGTCGTGATGGTCGCGGGATCGATGCCGAGCGTCTGGCGGCGCGACGGCTCGAGCACGAAGCTGCCGATGCCGTGGCGCGTCTCGATGAGGCAGCTCGCCTGCATCCGCGAGATGGCTTCGCGCACGACCGTGCGGCTGACGCCCTGCGCGGCCATGACTTCGGTCTCGGTCGGCAGCTTGTCGCCGGGGCGCAGCGTGCCGTTTTCGATCTGCGCGGTCAGCGCATCGACGACATCTTGTGCGAGGCTGCGTGCGCGACGGCGCGGCGCTGCGGGAAGCGTGGGCACGGACATGAGGCCGGTTCCTTTGAATATCGTAGTAATGTGAGCCGAGGGTTTACGCGGGGTTTGAGCGAACGCCGATGATTCATTATACTGCGTCACAAGTCATCCGACGACTGATGATCGCGACACGGATCTCCTGTGACCCAGGCCGGCGCAAGCGCCAGCCGGATCCCGTGTTCACGATCGGCCAGCATTCGCGCCCGTGCGCGTCTGCCGGCTCCCGGTATCGCGGTCGATCGAAGCGCGCATTCGCGCCTGGCTCCGATCGGCCGCGCCGCCGGCATCGAGCGGGTCGCCCTCCCCCTTTCGGGTTGCCGTCGACATGCGGGGCTTGCGCGCCGCGCATGTCGGTTGTCGAATGATCGCACCTCCCGCCGCGCGCGGCAAAGATTTTGCCGCACGGCATCGCCCACTCTTTCGCCATCGCCGCCATGAACGCCGTCAACGCCTCGACTTCCCACGACACGCCGCGCATCGTCGACCTGCAAGCCATCCCCGTCGCCGGTCACGACAGCATGCTGCTCAACCTGAGCGGCGCGCACGGCCCGTTCTTCACCCGCAACCTCGTGATCCTGACGGACAGTGCGGGCCGGACCGGCGTCGGCGAGGTGCCGGGCGGCGAAAGCATCCGCCGCACGCTCGACGATGCGCGCGCGCTCGTGGTCGGCCAGCCGGTCGGCAACTACCATGCGGTGCTCAACGAGGTACGGCGCACCTTTGCCGACCGCGACGCGAGCGGCCGCGGCCTGCAGACCTTCGACCTGCGCACCACGATCCACGCGGTCACCGCGCTCGAGGCCGCGCTGCTCGACCTGCTCGGCCAGCACCTCGGCGTGCCCGTCGCCGCGCTGCTCGGCGAGGGGCAGCAGCGCGAGCACGTCGAAATGCTCGGCTACCTGTTCTACGTCGGCGATCGCACCAAGACTGCGCTGCCCTATCGCGACGGCCGCGGTGCGACCGACGACTGGACGCGCGTGCGCGACGAAGCCGCGCTCACGCCCGAGGAAGTCGTGCGTCTCGCCGAAGCCGCGCATGCGCGCTACGGGTTCAACGACTTCAAGCTGAAGGGCGGCGTGTTCGAGGGCGCTCGCGAGGTCGAGGCCGTGACGGCACTGGCGGAGCGCTTCCCGGAAGCCCGCGTGACGCTCGATCCGAACGGCGCATGGTCGCTCGACGAAGCCGTTCGGCTGTGCCGCGACCTGCACCACGTGCTCGCGTACGCGGAAGATCCATGCGGCGCGGAAAACGGCTACTCCGGCCGCGAAGTGATGGCCGAATTCCGCCGTGCGACCGGGCTGCCGACGGCCACCAACATGATCGCGACCGACTGGCGGCAGATGGGCCACGCCGTGCAGCTGCAGGCCGTCGACATCCCGCTCGCCGATCCGCACTTCTGGACGATGCAGGGCTCGGTGCGCGTCGCGCAGATGTGCCGCGACTGGGGTCTCACGTGGGGCTCGCACTCGAACAATCACTTCGACGTGTCGCTCGCGATGTTCACGCACGTCGCCGCCGCGGCGCCCGGTCAGGTCACCGCGATCGATACGCACTGGATCTGGCAGGACGGCGAAGGGCTCACGCGCGAGCCGCTGAAGATCGAGAACGGGCTGGTGGAAGTGCCGAAGCGGCCGGGCCTCGGCGTCGACCTCGACATGGAGGCGGTCGCGCGCGCGCACGAACTGTACAAGCAGCACGGGCTCGGCGCCCGCGACGACGCGGCGGCGATGCAGTATCTGATTCCGGGGTGGACGTTCAACAACAAGCGCCCCTGCCTCGTACGCTGAGCGCCGGACGAGCCGGGCGGCGGATCCGCCCGGCCACGCAGCTATGCGCGGATGCCCGCGCATGTCGACGGGCATCGGGTGGAAATGCCCGGAGAAAAACCGGGGGCCGGCCGGCTTCGGATCCGGCCGGCAACGTCTATCCGCTCGGTCCTACCCGCCTGCTCCGATCCCCCGCGCCATTCCCGATGCGGCGAACACGATGACCATGATCAGCACGGCCTGCCAATGGCCGATGCGCACATAGGTCGGCGCACGGCCGAGATCGGGCATCTGCTGTCGCCGCGCGGCGACGCGCCAACGGATCAGCCCGAGCATCGGCACGATCTCGAGCAGCAGGATCAGCACGAGCGCGGTCATCTTGATATGGAAAAGCGGCTCGTGAAGATAGTACGCGGCGCCTTTCTCGAAGCCGCCGAACGCGCGCGCGAGCCCCGTCGCGATCAACACCAGCGCGGACAATCCCCACACGGCATCGGCCTTGAATACGCCCGGCAGGTCGGCCGCCTGCACCGACGCGATGACCCGGCGCAGCGCACGGTTGCGCGCTGCGATCGCGGCGAACGCGACGCCGAACGCCATCAGATGAACGGCTGCCAGCAACCAACGGACGATCATTGCGCCTCCTTGTCGCCTGCGCGCCGCGCAGGCCGTGTCAGACGATCTGCTTGAGCGCCGCGTCGAGCGCGAGCACGGCGACGCGGTCGCCCTCGGTCGCGAGCGGCGTGCGCATCACGATCTGCCGGTTATGGCCGACGGCCGCCGGCGAATCCCACAGCAACTCGACCTTCGGCCGCCGGAACGGGCTGCCGCGACGCGGCGGCACCGCCGCCGGCTGCGCACCCTGCTCGCCGGCGGCGGGCGCGGCCCGGCCGGGCCAGCGCACCGACAGCTCGCGCGCGTCGTATTGGCCGACCTTGCGGCTTTCCATCCAGACGATCGCGGTACGCGTGAGGGTGTCGAGCGAAATCGCATAGCGGCCGACCGCGAAGCGGCGGGCAGCCACGTTGGTGCGCCACAGCGGCCGCGGGCGGCACATCCACACGATCGCCGCATAGAGCGCCGGCGCGGCGACGAGCCAGCCGTTGGTCGCCGTCACCGCGTGCAGTGCGCGCCGCCAGCCGGCCGTCCACGCGAACGCGCCGATCGACCACACGGCAAACAGGAAACCGATCAGCGCGAAGACGCGCAACGCCTGGCGCAGCCACTGCGGCAGCGGATGGAACGGCCGCTCGGCGCGCGCGGCGGCGCCCGGCAGCGCCAGCAGCAGGAAGATCAGCACGAGGTAGACGAACGCCCAGGGCGACGACACCATCGCCGACAGCGACGCGCGATAGCCCATCTGGGACATCGAGAACAGCCAGCGCGCGAACAGCACGAGACCGATCGCGCGCAACGCGAAGATCACGCCGGCGCCGGGGGCCGGCGCTGCGCGCGTGGTTTTCGTTCTCGCCAAGACTGCTCTCCTCTCGATGTTCGTGCGGGGGGCCGGATTTCACGGCACGGCCATTATAGGGACATTACCGTCTGGACAGACGGCGGGATGGCGCGCTGGACCGCTTCCGGGGCCGTTCGCGGCGCCGGGCGCGGCGAGAATACAACAGATCCGCGCCGCAGATGTGACAACGCCCCGCCGGAAACCCGGACGGGGCGTCGGTGACGGCCGCGCACCTGCGCGGCCGGCAGCCCGGCATCAGCTTGCGTTGACTTCGCGCAGCACCGTGCGGTGCTTTTGGCGCAGCAGTTCTTCGTAGCCCTTCACGTAGTTCTGCGCCATCACCTTCGACGAGAAACGTGCTTCGAACGCAGCGCGAACCTTCTCGCGCGGCAGCGTATCGAGGCGCTTGAGCGCCGCGACGGCCGACAGTTCGTCTTCGACGACGAAGCCCGACACGCCGTTGTCGATCACTTCCGGCACCGAGCCGCGCTTGAACGCGATCACCGGCGTGCCGCATGCCATCGCTTCGATCATCACCAGACCGAAAGGCTCCGGCCAGTCGATCGGGAACAGCAGCGCATGCGCATTGCCCAGGAATTCGGTCTTTTCCGACTCGCTGATTTCGCCGATGTACTCGACGTGCGGCAGCGCGAACAGCGGCTTGATCTTCTCTTCGTAGTACGCGCGGTCAGCCTTGTCGAGCTTCGCGGCGATCTTGATCGGCAGGCCGGCCTGCTCGGCGATGCGGATGGCCGTATCGACGCGCTTTTCCGGCGAGATGCGGCCGAGGAACGCGAGGTAGCTCGGCTTCACGTTCGGGATCGGCGTCAGCAGGTTTTCCGGCAGGCCGTGATAGACGGTCGACAGCCAGTTCGCCTGCGGCAGCGGGATGCGCTGGTTGTCGGAGATCGACACGACCGGCACGTCGCTGAATGCGTTGAAGATCGGCTGCAGTTCCGGCAGGTCGAGACGGCCGTGCATCGTCGTCAGATGCGGAACCGGCTGGCGCGAGAACAGCGAGAACGGGTAGTAGTCGATGTGGCAGTGCAGGACGTCGAACTCTTCCGCGCGGCGGCGCACCTGCTCGAGGAGCAGCATGTGCGGCGCCATCACGTCGCGGATCGTCGGGTCGAGGCGCAGCGCCTGCGGCCAGCACGCTTCGAGCTTCGCGGAAGTTTGCGAATCGCCGCTCGCGAAGAGCGTGACGTCATGCCCCATCTCGACAAGTGCTTCGGTCAGATAAGACACCACTCGCTCGGTACCACCGTACAGCTTCGGGGGAACCGCTTCGTGCAACGGAGCGATTTGGGCGATTCGCATGCGTAACTCCTAAAAAATCGGCAAAAAACCAGGTATGGGTCGGCAACCTGCCGGCAGTCCGGGCTGGATGCATTTCGTCCGACCATCGGACGAATCAGCCTGCCGGGAGCGTCGAAACCCGCGCTGCTCAAGGAGCGTCGGCGACGCGACAGGCATAGAACGTTTGAAACGAAGACCCGTTGACAGGGGTTCGTAAAAAACCTGGAATCGAACCCGGAGCCGATTATCTAGGGTTAATCCCGATACGGCGCACAACATTTCAAACACTTTACTTTGTTACAAAGACGCAACACTTTGCAACCCGCGGACTTGGGTGTCCGTTCTAGAGTGGAAGGCCCTTTTGGCGCTCCGAGTCATCTCGTCGCTGTCGGCATGCGATTCCGGCATATGCGGCAGGACGGATGCCGGATTTTATCTCAAAATTGATCGCACGCCCCTGACCAAGGCAAGATTCGCGCATGCGCAATGCACGGCCTTGTTTACAATGCCGGATTATTCAGTCCGGGCGATCGCCGGCTGCGATCCAGCCGCCACGCTCAATCACCGAATCACCGCACGCATATTTTGGAATCTCTCACCCCTGCCCAGCGCAACGCCCATAACGCGAAGCTGTCGAGCTACGCGCATCGGCCGATCGCGTTCCTGTTCCGCTACATCCGCCTGCATCCCGTCGCGCACCTCATCGTGCTCTGCAGCGTGCTGGCCGCCGTCGGCTGCGCGCTCGGCTCGCAATACGCGATCAAGCACCTGATCGACGTGCTCGCGGCCGGGCGCCATCATCCGGGCCCGCTGTGGAGCGCCTTCGCGCTGCTCGTCGGGCTGATCGCGGCCGACAACCTGTTGTGGCGCGTCGGCGGCTGGGTCGCCGCGCACACCTTCGTCGCGGTTACCGGCGACCTGCGGCGCGACCTGTTCCAGTATCTGAGCGGCCATTCGCCGACGTACTACTCGGAGAAGCAGCCCGGCACGCTCGCGAGCCGCATCACCGCCACGTCGAACGCCGTCTATACGTCCGAGAACACGATGGCGTGGAACGTGCTGCCGCCGTGCATCGCGGTGATGGGCGCGATCCTGATGATCATCGTCGTGAACCCGCTGATGGCCGCCGGCCTGCTCGGCTGCTCGGCCGTGCTCGCCATCGTGCTGTTCAAGCTCGCCGGGCGCGGCTCCGCGCGCCACCACGCGTTCGCGTCGAAGGCGGCCGCGGTCGACGGCGAGCTCGTCGACGTGATCGGCAACATGGGCCTCGTGCGCGCATTCGGGATGACGCTGCGCGAACAGAAGCGCTTCGGCGCGACGGTCAAGGCCGAGATGGACGCGCGCCAGCAAAGCCTGCTCTATCTCGAGAAGCTGCGCCTGCTGCACGCGGTGATCACCGCGATGCTGTCGGCCGGCCTGCTCGGCTGGGCGCTGTGGCTGTGGGACCAGGGCCGCGCGACCTCCGGCGACATCGTGCTCGTCAGCTCGCTCGGCTTCACGATCCTGCACGGCACGCGCGATCTCGCGGTCGCGCTGGTCGACGTCACGCAGCACGTGGCACGCCTGTCCGAAGCCGTGAAGACGCTGCTCGAGCCGCACGGGATGCCGGACCGCTCCGATGCGCAGCCGCTGTCGGCCAAGGGCGGGCGCGTCGACTTCGAACGCGTGACGTTCGCATATCCGCATCGCCGCGCGATCCTCGATCACTTCGACCTGCACATCGAACCGGGCCAGCGCGTCGGCCTGATCGGCAAGTCGGGCGCCGGCAAGTCGACGGTGCTCGCGCTGCTGCAACGCTTCTACGACACGCAGGACGGCGCCGTGAAGGTCGACGGCCAGGACGTGAAGGGCATCACGCAGGACAGCCTGCGCCACGCGATCGCGCTCGTGCCGCAGGACATCTCGCTGCTGCACCGGACGATCTACGACAACATCGCGTACGGCCGCCCCGAGGCGACCCGCGAGGAAGTGCTCGCCGCCGCGCGCGACGCGCGCTGCTCGGAATTCATCGAGGCGATGCCGGAAGGCTACGACACGATCGTCGGCGATCGCGGCGTGAAGCTGTCAGGCGGCCAGCGCCAGCGCATCGCGATCGCGCGCGCGATCCTGAAAGACGCACCGATCCTGCTGCTCGACGAAGCAACCTCCGCGCTCGACAGCGCGTCGGAAGAAGCGATCCAGGCCGCGCTCGACCGCCTGATGGTCGGCCGCACGGTGATCGCGATCGCGCACCGGCTGTCCACGCTGCGCAACTTCGACCGGATCATCGTGATGAACAACGGCAAGGTGATCGACGACGGCAACCCCGACGTGCTGCGCAATCGTCCGGGCCTGTACCGCGACCTGCTCGCGAAGCAGCACGGTCGTCATCACGCCCCCGACGGCACCACGCCGACCGGCGAACGCGCGGCCTGACGCCGCGGCGCGCACCCGATAAAAAAGCCGCCGTGCTCGACGCACGGCGGCTTTTTTCATCCCTCATCTCGTCACGCAGCGTGCCGGCTACACGTGCTGCAGGTCGCGCAGGAAGTTGTCGCGCCACACCGACACGTTGTTCTCGCGCAGCTGCGCGATCATGTCCGCGTAACGCGCTCGCCGTTCGACGAGCGGCATCGTCAGCGCCTGCGACAGCGCATCGGCCATCCCGTCGATATCGATCGGATTGACGATCAGCGCGCCCGTCAGCTCGCGCGCGGCACCCGCGAAGCGCGACAGCACGAGCACGCCCGGATCGTCCGGATTCTGCGCGGACACGTACTCCTTCGCGACGAGATTCATCCCGTCGCGCAGCGGCGTCACGAACCCCACGCGCGCCAGCCGGTACAGCGCGGCGAGCACCTGCCGGTCGTACTGGCGATGAATGTAGAGGATCGGCGCCCAGTCGAGCTCCGCGTAGCGGCCGTTGATGCGGCCCGACTCCGCTTCGAGCTGCAGGCGGATGTCCTGGTATGCGCGCAGGTCGGCGCGCGTCGACGGCGCGATCTGCAGGAACGACACGCGGTTGCGAATCGACGCCTGATGTTCCAGCAACTTTTCGAACGCGCGGAACCGCTCGACGAGCCCCTTCGAATAGTCGAGCCGGTCGACGCTCATGATCAACTGGCGCCCGCGCAGCGACGTCGCCAGCGTGCGCACCGCCTTGCCATGCTCGCCCGCCTGCGCGAGCGACGCGATCTCGTCCGGATACACGCCGATCGGATAGGCGGCCGCCCGCAGCGTCTTGCCGAACGCGCTCACGCGCACCGTGCGCCCTTCGCGCGCCACTTCGCCGGCCGCCTCGAACTCGATGTAGTCGCAGAATGCGCGCAGGTCGGGCTCGGTCTGAAAGCCGAGCAGGTCGAACGCGCACAGCGATTCGACGAGCTCGCGATGCGGCGGCACGTTGACGAGCACTTGCGCGGCCGGAAACGGGATATGCAGGAAAAAGCCGATGCGATTCTTCACGCCGGCGGCGCGCAGCGCACGCGCGAACGGGATCAGGTGATAGTCGTGCACCCAGATCACGTCGTCGTCCTGCAACAGCGGCACGAGCTGCTGCGCGAGCCAGACGTTCACGCGGCTGTAGCCGTCGAATTCGTGGCGATCGTACTGGATCAGATCCGCGCGATAGTGGAAGGCCGGCCACAGCGTCGCGTTCGAGAAGCCGCGGTAATACTGGTCGTAATCGCGGCGCGACAGACCGACGGTCGCGAACGTCACGGGCCCGCGCTCCTCGATGCGGATCTGCGGCGCCCCGGACGCGACCACCTCGCCGCTCCAGCCGAACCACATGCCGCCCGTCTCCTTCAGCGCATCGTAGACACCGATCGCGAGCCCGCCCGCCGCCGGTTCGCCTTCCGAAATCGGGGCGACGCGGTTTGAAACGATGATGAGTCGGCTCATGCGCCCGGCTGCTCCGCGTCGAGCCAGCGCGCGATCTGCGCGTGCAGCGCGTCGACCGAATCGAGCCGCGTCCGGGCCGACGTCTCGCCCGCGCCGATCTTGATCGACAGGCCGCCGCGCGCGTTGACCACCGCGAAACCCTTCTCGTCGGTCAGGTCGTCGCCCGCGAACAGCGCCACGCGGCCCGCGAACGGCGGCTCGTCGAGAAAGGCGGCCAGCGCACGGCCCTTGTCGACGCCCTTCGGCTTGATCTCGAACACCATCTTGCCGGGCTGCAGCACGTACGCATCGGCATATTCGGCAACCAGGCGCTCGGCCGCCTCGCGGGCGACCGGCTCGCGCTCGGGCGCATTGCGGTAGTGCAGCGCGACGGCCGCACCCTTGATTTCGAGCAGCATGCCCGGATGACGGTCGACGACGGACGCGAGCTCGCGCTCGATGCGCAGCAGCCGTTCGTCGTTGAAGCCGATGCGCTGCGTGTCGCCGTTCGCATCGCGCCGCTCGGCGCCATGCAGGCCGGCGATCGGCAGGCCGGGCATGTTCAGGAAGGTGTCGAGGTTGTCGATACCGCGACCCGACACGATCGCGACGGCGCCGTGCGAGCGGCGCCGCAGTTCATCGAGCTGCGTCAGCAGCGACGGCGGCACATGGATGCTGTCGGGCGTCGGTGCCAGCTCGACGAGCGTGCCGTCGAAGTCGAAGAAGAACGCGGTATCGGTCAGGGACAGGGAAGCCGGAACGGATTGCATCGATTCGATAGTCTGAGGGGCGACCGGCAAACGCCGGGCCGCCGCTGCGCGCATGGAATTGTGCGCATCTTACCGCGCCTGAGTACCGAGATGGGCGAAACCGCCGGATTGCGGGCCTTGCGCCGCGCGTCGCGTCAACTGCGACATATTGCCCCGCTCGCCTGCCCGTACGGTTTTCGAAAGGACGCCGGCGCGGGAAGTGCGCTACAGTCGGCAACCGCCGGCCGCGCGACGCATGGCGCCGCGCCGGCCGACGACCGTTCCATCCGATCGAGCCCCAGGATGTCGTCTGCCCGTTCCGCGCCGCCCCGGCGCCTCAACCGCTTCATCCGCACGGTCGCGGCGCTGGCCGCCACCGTCGCGCTCGCCGCCTGCACGCACGACGCGCCGAACTGGCACCTGACCAACGTCACCGGCCACCTGCCCGACCTGTCGTTCACGCTGACCGGCGGCGACGGCCACCCCGTGCATGCCGACGCATTTCGCGGTCGCGTCGCGCTCGTGTACTTCGGCTACACGCACTGTCCGGACGTCTGCCCCGAAACGATGGCGCGGCTGATGGAAGTGCTCGCGAAGCTCGGCCCGCAGGCCAGCGACGTGCGCATCCTGTTCGTCTCGGTCGATCCGGCGCGCGACACGCCGCAGGCGATGCAGTCGTACGTCGCCGCGTTCGACGCCGCGCACGCACGCGGGCTGACCGGCACCGACGGCCAGATCGAATCGCTCGCGAAGCGCTATCGCGTCGCGTACCAGATGGAAAAGCGCGATCCGTCCGGCGGCTACGAAGTCACGCACAGCTCGGCCGTCTACATCTTCGACGCAAACGGCCGCGCGCGCCTGCTCGCGACCGACCGCGATTCGCCCGACGCCATCGCCGCCGATGTGCGCCGGATCATCGACACTGCCTCCACCACCTGAATTCCGACATGAAGACGACCCTCAAGACGTTCGCCCTCCTCGCCGCACTGTGTACCGGCGCGCACGCGTATGCCGCCGGCGCGATCACCGCGCAGAATGCGTGGGTGCGCTGGCTGCCGAACCAGTTGCCCGCGGGCGGCTACGTGACGCTCGTCAACACGAGCGACAAACCGGTCGATCTCGTCGATGTCGACAGCCCCGACTACGGGATGGCGATGCTGCACCAGACCGTGTCGAACGGCTCGACGCAGAAGATGGAAATGGTCGACAAGCTGACGATCCCCGCCCGCGGCAAGGTCGACATCGCGCCGGGCGGCTATCACTTCATGCTCGAGGAGCCGAAGCACACGATCAAGCCGGGCGACACCGTGCACCTGCGCCTGAAGTTCTCCGACGGCGAAACCGTCGACACGCCGTTCGCCGTGAAGTCGCCGGCCCAGGCGAAGTGATGCGCGCGCGATGAACGTCCTGTACTGGCTCGATCCGTGGGAACCGTCGCCGACCGTGGTCATCGCGGTGCTGACGGCCGCCGTGCTGTTCGCGCGCGGCGTGAAGAAGGCGAAGGTGACGCCGCTGCGGCAATTCTCGTTCTGGTTCGGGCTGACGGCGCTCTACATCGCGCTGCATACGCGGCTCGACTATTTCTTCGAGCACGAATTCTTCATGCACCGCGCGCAGCACCTCGTGCTGCACCACCTGGGGCCGTTCTTCATCGCGCTTTCTTACCCGGGCGCGGCGATCCGCGCGGGCATCCCGTTTCGCTGGCGACAGCGCTTCGTGCGTCCCGCGCTCGCGTGGGCGCCCGTGCGCGCGACGCTCGACGTGGTGTTCCATCCGGTCGTCGCGGTCGTGCTGTTCGTCGGGCTGATCTATTTCTGGCTGCTGTCGCCGATCCACTTCGTCGCGATGCTCGACTGGCGTCTGTATCGCGTGATGAACTGGAGCATGGTGATCGACGGGCTGCTGTTCTGGTGGCTCGTCGTGGATCCGCGCCCCGCCCCGCCCGCGCGGCTGTCGCCGGGCCGCCGGATCCTGATCGTCGTCGCGGCCATCCCGCCGCAGATCGCGCTCGGCGCGCTGATCTTCTTCACGCCGCACGAGCTGTATCCGATCTACTCGATCTGCGGACGCGCGTTCACGTGGTTGAGCCCGCTGCGCGACCAGCAGATCGGCGGCCTGCTGCTATGGATTCCCGGTTCGATGATGAGCGTGATCGGTGCGCTGATCGCGCTGCGGCACTGGATGCGGCTGTCGGCACGCGGCCGTTTGATCGACGAGCGGGCTGCCGCCCGGCATGCCGAGCGCCCGTCGATGACACGCACCGCCCACTGACGGCGCGGCGCGTCAGCCGCGCGCGCGGGTCATCCACACGTGCGGGATGCCGTCCTCGTCGTGCACGTCCGAGTTCGGCGTAAAGCCGAATGCTCCGTAGAAACGCTGCAAGTGGGCCTGCGCATGCAGGCTCACCGGCGTATCCGGCCATTGCGCCCGGATGTGCTCGAGCGCGCGCGACAACAGCGCATTGCCGAGGCCCGCACCGCGAAACGGCGCGGTCGTCAGCACGCGGCCGATACGCACGTCGGTGTGCCGCGCATCCGGCAACAGCACGCGCAGGTAGCCGGCAACGCGCCCTTGCGCATCGTACGCAGCCAGGTGCCACGCAGCCTGGTCCGCATCGTCGATGTCGCGATACACGCAGTTCTGCTCGACGACGAACACGGCGCTGCGTGCGTCGAGGATCGAATAGACTTCACGCGCCGTCAGCGCGTCGAAGGATTTCCAGCGCCAGTCGAGATCGTCGGCGCGCGGGGATGCGGCAGGTGCGGAAGCGTTCATGGTCGGTCCGGATTCGGGCGCGCCGGCCGGCGCGCGAACAGCCATCGATTATGCCTCGAAGCGCGCGCGGCACACGACCACCGCTGTCATGCATGAAAAGGCCCCGCATTGCGCGGGGCCTGTCCGTCATGCCGGCATCTGGCCGAAGCGGCCGCTGTTGAAATCGTCGATCGCGGTCCGGATTTCCTCTTGCGAGTTCATCACGAACGGCCCGTAACCGACGACCGGTTCATCGATCGGCTCGCCGCTCAGGATCAGCAGCTTGGCGTCGCCGTTCGCTTCGAGCTCGACGTCGCGGCCGTCGCGGCCCAGTTGCACGAACTGCGCTTCGCGGGCGACCGTCTCGCCGTTCACCAGCAACGTGCCGCTCAGCACCACCACCGCGAGCGTACGCCCTTCAGCGATCGGGAACCGCACACGACCGCCTGCCGCAAGCCGCACGTCCCACACGTCGATCGGCGTATGCGTGCGGGCCGGGCCGCGCCGCCCGTCGAATTCGCCCGCGATGATCCGCGCGCGACCCGCGCCGTCCGGCAGTTCGACCACCGGGATGTCGGCGTCCAGAATCGTCTGATAGCCGGGCGCATTCATCTTGTCGGCGGCAGGCAGGTTCACCCACAACTGCACCATCTCGAGCGGACCGCCCCGCTTCGTGAACGCTTCGGAGTGGAATTCCTCGTGCAGAATCCCGCTTCCGGCCGTCATCCACTGCACGTCGCCCGGGCCGATCGTGCCGCCCGCGCCGGTCGAGTCGCGGTGTGCGACTTCGCCGTCATAGACGATCGTCACCGTTTCGAAGCCGCGGTGCGGGTGCTGGCCCACCCCGCGCGGTGCCGAAGCCGGCTCGAAGTTCGCCGGACCCGCGTAGTCGAGCAGCAGGAACGGGCTCAGGTGCGCACCGTGAGACTGATAGCTGAACATCGAACGCACCGGGAAACCGTCACCGACCCAATGGCCGCGCGGCGCACTGTAGACACCCTGGATCTTCTTCATTTGCCTTCTCCGAATTGCGGCGAAACACGTGTTTCGCATCCTGAGTAGCAATATAGAGGCGGAACGATCGATCCGGTAGACTGCCAAAATCGCACTCAGCGTTCTATTTCATGAACGATAACCACCGGGATCTGAACGATCTTTATTACTTCGTGCAAGTCGTCGAGCACGGCGGCTTCGCGCCGGCCGGACGTGCGCTGAACATGCCGAAA
Organism: Burkholderia sp. IDO3; assembly: GCF_003366075.1. Classification (NCBI taxonomy): domain Bacteria; kingdom Pseudomonadati; phylum Pseudomonadota; class Betaproteobacteria; order Burkholderiales; family Burkholderiaceae; genus Burkholderia; species Burkholderia sp. IDO3. Next base: position 1,196,435 of record NZ_CP028963.1, on the reverse strand, counting down.
TCGAAACTGAGCCGCCGTATCGCGCTGCTCGAGGCGCGGCTCGGGATGCGGCTGATCCAGCGTTCGACGCGCCGCTTCACGGTCACCGACGTCGGCCAGACCTACTACGCGCATTGTCGCGCGATGCTCGTCGAGGCGGATGCCGCCGACGAAGCGATCGCGCTGCTGCACGAGGAGCCGCGCGGCATCGTGCGCGTCAGTTGCCCCGTCGTGCTGCTCGACTCGCTGGTCGGCACGATGATCGCCGCGTTCATGGTCGCGTGCCCGCGCATCGAGATTCACCTGGAGGCGACCAACCGGCGCGTCGACGTGGTCGGCGAAGGGATCGACGTCGCGATCCGCGTGCGCCCGCCGCCGCTGGAGGACAGCGATCTCGCGCTGCGCGTGCTGGCCGAGCGCGGCCAGTGCCTCGTCGCGAGCCCCGCGTTGCTGCGCGAACACGGCGTGCCCGCCGTGCCTGCCGATCTCACGCGCCTGCCGAGCCTCGATCACGGCGTGCCGCAAGCCTCGCACGTATGGCGGCTGCGCGGCCCCGACGGCGCGCAGGCAGAAATCCACCACCAGCCGCGCCTCGTGACGGGCGGCATGCTCGCGCTGCGCGCGGCCGCCATTGCAGGCGTAGGCATCGTGCAGTTGCCGACCATGATGGTGCGCGACGAAGTCGCACGCGGCGAACTCGCGACCGTGCTGCCAGACTGGGCGCCGCGCCGCGAGATCGTGCATGCGGTGTTCGCATCGCGGCGCGGACTGCTGCCCGCGGTGCGCGCGCTGCTCGATTTCCTGGCTGAGCGGTTCGCCGAACTCGAACCCGATTGACCGGCTTCGCGCCGGCCTGCGCCGCCGTTTCTGCCGCGCGATGACGAACCAGACGCTGCAGACGGGCCGCGCGTGCCGTAGACTGCGGGACGCGCATCGCGCTTTTCACAACCCTTATTGCATTCCCGCCATGTTCACGCTGTCCAACGACCCTCACGCCTCCAAGGCCGAACTCTATGCGACGCTCGTCGAGCAGGCACGCGCGCTCGTCGAATCGGAACGCGACCTGACCGCAAACGCCGCGAACTTCTCCGCGCTCGTCTATCACTCGCTCGATCGCCTGAACTGGGCCGGTTTCTATTTCTTCGACGGAACGGAGCTCGTGGTCGGGCCGTTCCAGGGCAAGCCCGCGTGCGTGCGGATCGCGCTCGGCAAAGGCGTGTGCGGCACGGCCGCGCAGACCCGCGAGACGCAAGTCGTGCGCGACGTGCACGAATTCCCGGGCCATATCGCATGCGACGCCGCGTCGGAATCGGAAATCGTCGTGCCGCTGGTCGCGGCCGACGGCACGCTGATCGGCGTGTGGGACGTCGACAGCCCCGTCGCCGCGCGTTTCGACGACGAGGACCGCAACGGGATGGAAGCGCTGTGCCGCGTGTTCGTCGAACACGCGTGGGGCAAGGCACGCGGTCAATAAACGTTACGCTGCCGGTCGCGACTGTCGTGCGCGCGGAAGGCGCCGCGCGACCACACATGCAGAAGGGCCCTGTTCGGGGCCCTTTTTCGTTGCACTGCTGCTGCGTGCGGCCTGCCGTGCGTGTCAGGCCGCGTGCGTACCGGACAGCGCCTCGGACGCCTGCGGCGTCACGTCGTCCGTCAACACCTCGAAGCCCTGCTCCGTCACCACGACCATGTGCTCCCATTGTGCGGACAGCGAATGGTCCTTCGTGACGACCGTCCAGCCGTCGGCCAGCACGCGCGTATCGCGCTTGCCCGCATTCAGCATCGGCTCGATCGTGAAGATCATCCCCGGCCGCAACGGCACGCCGGTGCCCGGGCGGCCGTAGTGCAGCACCTGCGGCTCGTCGTGGTACACGTCGCCGATCCCGTGACCACAGTACTCGCGGACCACGCTGAACCCTTCGCGATGCGCGACCTGCTGGATCGCGTAGCCGACGTCACCGAGCGTCGCGCCCGGACGAACCGCGCGGATACCCGCATGCATCGCCTCATAGGTCGCCGCGACGAGGCGACGCGCGAGTTCGCCCGGCTCACCGGCGAAGTACATGCGGCTCGTGTCGCCGAACCAGCCGTCCTTGATCACCGCGATATCGAGGTTCACGATGTCGCCGTCGCGCAACGGCCGCGACGACGGAATGCCGTGGCAGACCACGTGGTTGACCGACGTGCAAAGCGTCTTCGGATAGCCGTGGTAGCCGATGTTCGCGGGAATCGCACCGAGCTCGTCGATGATGTATTCGCGGCAGAGTACGTCCAGGTCGTCGGTGGTGACGCCCGGCTTCACGTGCTCGGTGATCATCGTCAGCACCTGGGACGCGAGCTTTGCAGCCTCGCGCGACTTGGCGATTTCTGCGGCGCCGCGGATCGGGATTTCGCGCTTCGCCATTACGCCACCTGCTCGATGCCGTGTGCCACCGACTCCGTCGGTCCGGTATCGCCACCCTGCGCTTCGGCCTCGATCAGCATCCGGCAGATGTCGCCGTAGGATAGCGACGGATTGAGTTCCGACATCATCCCGACCCGCAGCCAGTGCTCCGCCTGCGCGTTGATCGAGCGGCTCAACGCCGTGCTGGTCGAGCGCAGCCGTTCGTGCATGTGCTCGGATATCTTGATGATTCCCATATGTCTCTAATTAAGCGAAATGTAGTCGTTTCGTATATTACGCTCGACATAGCCGTCGGGCAAGCGTCCAGCCACGATGAATCCCGTTGACAGCGAATTCTAGTTTGCTGGAAAATAAATCCATCATGCAGGAAACGACCACCTCCACTGCCGACGATACCGGCATCAACGAACGCATCGCCCGCCGCGTGCGCGACCTGCGCACCCTGAGAGGCTACACGCTCGATGCGCTCGCCGCGCGCTCCGGCGTCAGTCGTTCGATGATCTCGCTCATCGAGCGCGCGTCGGCCAGCCCGACGGCCGTCGTGCTCGACAAGCTCGCGGCGGGCCTCGGCGTGTCATTGGCCGCACTGTTCGGCGGCGATCGCGACGACGCACCCGCACGACCGCTGGTACGGCGCGCGCAGCAAGCCGAATGGCGCGATCCGGCGTCCGGTTATGTGCGGCGCAATGTGTCGCCGCCCGGCTGGCCGTCGCCGATTCAGCTCGTCGAGGTCGACTTCCCGGCCGGCGCACGCGTCGCATACGACAGCGGCGGGCGCGAAAGCGCGCTGCATCAGCAGGTATGGGTCGTCCACGGGCGCGTCGACGTCACGTTCGGCGAGCAGCTTCACGAACTTCACGAAGGCGACTGTCTGGCCATGCGGCTCGATCAGCCGCTGATTTTCAGCAACCCGTCGTCGCAGGCCGCACGTTATGTCGTTGCGATCTGCGATGTATCCGCCGCCACCGGCGCGCGGCATGTGTAATCCGTCATTCGTTCAAAGCCGACAGGCGCAGGAGCCCGTATGAATTCCCCGAAACAGCGCGACGACGTGCGCCTGATCGATTGCAGCGAAGCCGAGCATGCGGCCGCCATCCTCGAGATCCTCAACGAGGCGATCGTGAACTCGACCGCGCTGTACGACTACCGGCCGCGCCCGCCGGAAGCGATGGTCACGTGGTTCGCGACGAAGCGTGCGGGCGGTTTTCCGGTCGTGGGCGCGGTGGACGAAGCAGGCACGCTGGTCGGCTTCGCGAGCTGGGGCACGTTCCGTGCGTTCCCCGCGTTCAAGTACACGGTCGAACACAGCGTCTACGTGCATCGCGACCATCGCGGCCGCGGGCTCGGCGAGTTTCTGCTGCGCGAGTTGATCCGGCGTGCGCGCGAAGCCGGCGTGCACGTGCTGGTCGGCTGCATCGACGCGACCAATGGCGGCAGCGTCGCGCTGCATACGCGACTCGGTTTCGTGCACTCGGGCACGATCACCGAAGCGGGATTCAAGTTCGGCCGCTGGCTCGACGCGGCGTTCTATCAGCTCAGGCTCGAAACGCCGGCGCAGCCGGTGGATGGTTGATCGGCAAGGTCACGACGACGCGGGCGGTGTGACCGCCACGCACCGCTATCATCACTCCCGCCGGCAGCGGCAACGTGCCATCAATCGAGCCATCGCAGCACATTGTTGCATCGCCGTCGGGCGTCAGCATCTACTTGTGATTTACAACGACGACGGCAATAGCACATCGACGCGCGAGCGGGTGACGTTGCCGTATCCGAAGGAATAGATGCGCGGGTGGAAGCGAAGAAAAAAGAAAAGCCCCGCCGAAGCGGGGCTTTTCTTTTCTTGCTGGAGGCGCGAGCCGGAGCCGAACCGACTTAAACGGTCTTTCAGGCCGTCCGATTCTACATAAAATCAATAACTGATTGAAATCAATCACTCAGAATAACCACTCCAGCGCACGAATCAGTTCTCCGAAGCCCCGTACCGACATTATGAAATCGACTGGGCTGCCCTGACTCGACGGATTGAGTCCGCAACGTATAAAAGCCATTCGAAGAACATGTCGAACACACGCCTGCCGACCGCCCGGTTTCGAACACTATGCTAGCTGTGCTGTGAGATTTCCAAGTCGATTCTTTAACGTTGTCCGAAGATTCACGTCCGCACCGATCATGGTAAGAGCAGCTCTTTCGTAATCTGACCGCCCGTTAAAGTGCAAGGCTCGCGCCAAGCTACTAAGCACGCCCGACTCCCTGACAGGGTAGCGGGACACAACTGCCTCAACGTCTTCAACGTCGATCATACGATTGATTCGATCCAATTCAGCTGGATACGGTGACGCAATTGTGATCTCGATTTCACTACGTGTGCCCTCCGTCATCGCTTGTCGTTCAGGCATCGCAAGCAGCAATTGGTCTCGCATTTGACGTTCTGCAATCCGGCTCGCAAGATGCTCGGCAACTCCTCTCGACTTGAGCGCAGTTATAGCTGCCATAGTGGCCTCTCTGATCATCTGGTCCACCGACAACCCCAAAGTCTGCGCTTGTCGGTCGGCCAGCACTCGTAGAACATCAGCAGAATAATAAAGACTCTCAACAGCGAAAATTGGTAGCGGAAAAATGCCATTTGCTTCCAGTTCTGCAACCCTCTCCGCGCCCATGCCGTCGTGATCAACTAGCCCAAATACTTGCGCTCGATGGAATGTCTCCGCTGCTCGTAACCCTTCCACGGCGCGCATTACCTCGCGGCAACTTTCCCGTGATCGCACCGAGACCGACGGAAACAACAGAGCGTACAAAGGTTGATCAAGGCTTGTAGATGTTCCTTCGATAAACAGGATCTTTCGACGCGAGCCGATCAAGTCGACTCGCAGCCACTCAGGGATTTGGCCTGGATCGCCCAGAACATCAATTTCCCACGTTGCAATAGCGTCCCCTTGCCAGGTACTACCTCGCACAAGGACCAACGTTGCCGAAGACGAACCGCTGGGAAGATCCAGTTCGTGTGTACAAACCACGAATCCACACTCGGGTCGCTCGGAAATCAGCGCTTCAAGAAGAGGAACAACAATCGAAGGATGAAGGTGCAGCTCAGGTTCATCGATAACAAAAATCGCACCATTGGGAGCAGCGACTACTTCGGCTGCAAATACAAGCGCAGCTCGTTCCCCATCAGACATCCGGGCGAAACTATAGATAGATCCTGACTGCTTGGCCCGAAGCTCGCCTCCCTCAATTAGCATACTGACTGGCAAATTTGCTTGCGCCAAAATCGCGTTTACCCGGTCGAGCGGCGAGTTACTGGACTGAAGTCGAGTGACGGCTGCAGAATTCGATCCATCGCGCTTTATCTCGTTCGCAGCGTCAATTTTATACTGAGTTTCCGCAGCTTGCAGATCGTGAATTGCCTTCTCATTCCTTGAGGTTGCAGAATATAAACGCCACCTGGTATCGGGCGACAAATCCCAACCTCGCATGTTCTCTTGAAGTTGGCGACGTGATGCGGGTGTCAGAGACAGGCTCTCGCTCTCGAAGTAGCTAGGGCGAGAACCGGGCATATAGACCACGTTGTTCCCAAGCTGTCCGGAAATGCGGTGCATCAGCGCAGATTTCCCTGTCCCGTTACGCCCTAGAATAAAGAGTGGACGACCCGATTCGACGCTGATTTCAGCGAATACTCCCTGTCCAATGGGAATTTTAACTCCGGAAAGAACGTTCGTTTGACCAGTTGCCATAGACTCCTCTTGCATATAGTTATAGGGACCACCCCGCAGCGGACGACGATTTTTTTAACCAACAATCGTACGCGAGCTAACCTCAAGAATTTTAGCAAACACGCAACAAAAGAGTTTCTGGGCGACTCTGCCCGCCAGGGAGCCGTCATTGGTGATTTCCTACCAACGTCTCGAACCGTGCGAATAGCGACAGCACCTGGGCATCTTAGGGGCCGACAATCCACCCGGTAGTTCAGAGGATGGAATGATAAGCGCGAGGCTTATCCAGTAAGGCTCCTACCCCCTGCTGTAGCAAATTTGTAGCGCGTACAAAAGCCCGCTCGCAGCGGGCTTTCGTGCTTCTGGGCACCCGATTCCACCGTTTGGTTGCAAAGCAACTTGCACTGCCTGATGATGCAGCAGTATTTGAGCCGGATCTGATAGGGGCACATCGGAAAATCTACGCCAAGGCCTACGCCGCATAGGTCCGTCCCTGACGATCTATGCAGATGTCAGACAAGTTGAGCACAACGGACAAGGAAGGGAACCGACGTGGGACCGAACAAGGCTCAAGACGATAAGCAGGCCGCTCCGCTTAGAAGGATCAGCTTCAAGTACCGCTCGGGGCCCGCAGCTCTACGCTGCTTATCTGATGGTTCAGCTTATTTTGCAAAACCATCCGAGCTCAATGACTGTCTTGAAGCTAAGTTCGATCATTCGAATGTGGCCGACTATATCGAGCGCATGGATCGGTCAATCAGAAGTGTGGCTGAGCAATGCGGTTGTGCAGGCGGATACACAGTGCCGAAGGGAGAGCTTGCATCGTTCGAAGTGAAGAATGCCCGTGATAATACCAATTTCTTCGAAGCTACCCAGCGAGTCGGTATCTATTCGACGGCGAGCAGGCCAGACAACCAACCCATGTGGGCCTACTACTGCGACAACTCGAAGGGATTCTGCTTCGAGTTGGAATGGCCAAACACAGTGTTAGGGCGGTACCAGATTGCGCCTGTCGGCGTGCTTTATTCATCGGCGGCACGTGTGCACAACCGTGCAGATATCTTTGATACCTTGATCCGTGAGGAAGCTGAGTTGCATCCGAATTGGTCGATGGACCGCATACTCGAAGAAACTCGATCCGAATTCTTCAGGTTTCGCTTTCAAATGTTGAACACATGCCGCGCTGTGTCGATTAAGCACAGCGACTGGTCGCACGAACACGAAGTCCGGTTTCTCACGCCCCGTGCCGGCCCCATGCCGATCATGGGCGAGATACTCAAGCGTGTTTACTTTGTGCGCACGGATTTCCCCGAATGGGAACCGGTGATGACATTGCTGCATCAGCGCTACCCGAACGTTGAGCTAGCGAAGCTGACCTTTCAACATATCGAGCCATACGTGGAAGTACAGAGCATGACCGTGAAGCTGGTCCCGATTCACGAATGATGTCTCAGCACATGCTCAACCCACCTGTAGTCGAGCGTAGACAGCGCCTTCGCCTTTGTGGCCTCGCGGCCGAGCAGTGCATCAACATGGACGTCGGAGGCGGGGACGGAGACGCGGCGCAAATAGGCCCGGATTGCGTCACCAGTGGTCGCGAGTGAGTCGTGCTGCTGCACGACCTCTTCCGGCACGATGCCGGCGTCGAGCAGCTGCTCGAGGCGGGCGACGTACGCATCGCCCTCTTCCTCGGTATCGAACGTAAGCGAAAGTAGCCTTGGCAAAAGCTTCGTTCGCTTGATGGTGTATTCCCGCGCGCCGGAGAGGCGCCGTCGTTTGTTCGACATACCTGGTCAACTCGCCTCGATTGCCAACTAGCCGATTGACGGGTGGTTGGCGTCGGTTCTTGGTTGGTTAGAGGCGACTTTTTACCACTCTTGGCGATCTATTTCCATCTTTGGAAATGTACAGAAAAAAGAAAAGCCCCGCCGAAGCGGGGCTTTTCTTTTCATGCTGGAGGCGCGAGCCGGAGTCGAACCGGCCTAAACGGCTTTGCAGGCCGCTGCATAACCGCTTTGCTATCGCGCCAAAAGCGGACTGTCCGGATGCCATGAAGACAACTGACAGATTTTTTATTCGAGGACCATCAGTCCATCAAATAAAAAGGGAAGCTTGGCTTCCCCATGACTTGGAGCGGGAGACGAGTCTCGAACTCGCGACCTCAACCTTGGCAAGGTTGCGCTCTACCAACTGAGCTACTCCCGCATTGTCCTGCACATGCAGCGTCTTGCCGTACAACACGCCGCCAGAAAATCTGGAGCGGGAGACGAGTCTCGAACTCGCGACCTCAACCTTGGCAAGGTTGCGCTCTACCAACTGAGCTACTCCCGCATGTGTCCTGCATCTGCAGCGCTTCGCCGTACAACACGCTGCCAGAAAAATCTGGAGCGGGAGACGAGTCTCGAACTCGCGACCTCAACCTTGGCAAGGTTGCGCTCTACCAACTGAGCTACTCCCGCGTATTGCTGCGCTACTGCTTCCCCGTCACACACTTACTTCGTCGTGCAGCGGAGAAGCGAGATTATGTCGAAGGCACATTCGTATGTCAAGGGCTTTTCCAGCCCTTTTTCCAGAAACCTGCGCGATCGAACGTATGCGCGCCCTCGTCACGCGCCGCCGCGCTCGCGAATCTGCGGCCATGCGAGCTTCATGTAGTACAGCATCGACCAGATCGTCAGCACAGCCGCGAGATACATCAGCCACTCGCCCCACACGCGCGTGTCGATCGTCGCGATGCCGAGCGGCAACGGGCCGTAGTAAAGCAGCATCGGGATCGCGATCATCTGGCATGCGGTCTTGAACTTGCCGAGCTGGTTCACCGCGACGCTCTTCGACGCGCCGATCTGTGCCATCCACTCGCGCAACGCCGAGATGGCGATCTCGCGGCCGACGATTACCAACGCAATCGCCGCGTCGACCCGCGAAATCTGCACGAGGATCAGCAGCGCCGCCGTCACCATCAGCTTGTCCGCGACCGGATCGAGGAATGCACCGAACGACGACGTCTGGTTCCACTTGCGGGCGAGATACCCGTCGAACCAGTCGGTCAGCGCAGCGAGAATGAAGATCGCCGCCGCCGCGATATTGCGGTGCGCGCCGCCCATCACCGTGTCCGGCAGATAGAACACGCCGACGACGAGCGGGATCAGCACGATCCGTACCCACGTCAGGAAAATCGGGAAATTGAACGGCATGGCATGCGGGTCAGTAAAGGATTTGCAATTGTGCCGTGTCGACCGGCCTGCCACAAGAACGCCAAAACGCGCGCGGGGGCGACCGGCCGCACGGCCTGTCAGTGAAGCTGCTTGTAGATCTGCTCGGCCAGCGCATGCGAGATGCCGTCGACGCTCGCCAATTCCTCGACGCTGGCCGCAACGACACCGCGCAGCCCGCCGAACCGCGCGAGCAACCGCTGCCGGCGTTTCGCGCCGACCCCTTCGAGTTCCTCGAGCCGCGAAGTCTGGCGCGCCTTCGCCCGCTTCGCGCGCATCCCGGTGATCGCGAAACGGTGCGCCTCGTCGCGGATCTGCGCGACGAGCATCAGTGCGGCGCTTTCCTTGCCGAGTTCCAGCGACGTACGGCCGTCCGCGAACACGAGCGTCTCGAGGCCGACCTTGCGCCCCTCGCCTTTCGCGACGCCAACCAGCATCGACGTGTCGAGCCCGAGCTCCGTGAACACCTGGCGGGCAATCTCGACCTGGCCCTTCCCGCCGTCGATCAACACGATGTTCGGCAGCAGGCTCGATGCCTCGGCCTGGCGCGTCGATTCACCGTCGATGCCGGCCGCGTCGTCGGCAGCCGCCGCCTGCGCGGCCTGCTCGACCATCTTCTCGTAGCGGCGCGTGAGCACCTGCCGCATCGCCGCGTAATCGTCGCCCGGCGTGATGCCGGCGATGTTGTAGCGACGGTACTCGCCCGACTGCATCTTGTGATGATGGTAGACGACGCACGACGCCTGCGTCGCCTCGCCCATCGTATGACTGATGTCGAAACACTCGATCCGCAGCATCGCGAGATCGTCGCATTCGAAGCTGAGCGTCTCCGCGAGCGCTCGCGTACGCGCCTGCTGCGAACCCTGCTCGGACAGCAGCCGCGCGAGCGCGAGCCGCGCATTCTGTTCGGCCATCGACAGCCACGCGCGCCGCTGCCCCTGCGGCTGCCGCACCATCGACACCTTGTGGCCGGCCTGCTCGGACAGCAGCTCGAGCAGGTCGCGGCTCGCGGGCGCATGGCTGACGACCAGCACGGGCGGCACGCGATTGCCGAGATAGTGCTGCGCGATGAACGCATCGAGCACCTCGGCCTCCACCGACGGCGCCGCGCCGCGCGTGCCGGCCGCTTCTTCCACTGTATCGCCTGCTGCTGCGTCTACGGTCGCGTCTTCCGCCGGCAGATCCGGCTGCGCGCCAGCCGCGTCCAGCGCGTCGGTGTCGTCACCGAGGCCGCCTTCGGCAAGCGTCAGCGCACTTTCGACATGCGTCGGGAAATAAGCCTTGTCGCCGAGATGCCGCCCGCCGCGCACCATCGCGAGGTTCACGCACACGCGTCCGCCCAGCGCGACGACCGCCAGGATGTCGACGTCGCTGTCGCTGCCGACCTCGATCGCCTGCTGGTGCAGCACCGTCGCGAGCGAACTCATCTGGTTGCGCACGGCCGCCGCCTGCTCGAACTTCAGTTCGCCCGCGAACGCGTGCATCTTCTGCTCGAGCTCCTTCATCACTTCCGATTGCCGGCCGAGCAGGAAGCGCGCGGCGTTCGACACGTCGATCGCGTAATCGTCCGCCGAGATCGCACCGACGCACGGCGCCGTGCAACGCCCGATCTGGTGCAACAGGCACGGCCGCGTACGGTTGTTGAACACCGAATCCTCGCAGGTACGCAGCTGGAACACGCGCTGCAGGATCTGGATGCTCTCGCGCACGGCCCACGCGCTCGGGAACGGCCCGAAATACTGGTTCTGCTTGTCGACCGAGCCGCGGTAGTACGCCATGCGCGGAAAACGGTGCGCGGTGAGCTTCAGGTACGGATACGATTTGTCGTCGCGAAACAGGATGTTGTAGCGTGGCGCGAGCGCCTTGATCAGGTTGTTCTCGAGCAGCAGCGCCTCGGCCTCCGAGCGCGTGACGGTCGTCTCGATGCGCGCGATGCGCGTGACCATCATCGCGATGCGCGGCGACAACTGCGTCTTGGTGAAATAGCTCGATACGCGCTTCTTCAGGTCGCGTGCCTTGCCGACGTAGAGTACGGCGCCCGCCGTGTCGTAGTAGCGGTAGACGCCCGGCATGTGCGGCAACTGCGCGAGGATCTTCTTCGGTTCGAACGGGATATCGGCGGCTTCTGGGAATGTCATGCGTGATCCGGGCACCTTGTGGCGCGGAGCGGGTCCATTAGAATCGCCAGTTTAGAGCATTCACCGGCCCGCTTCGATGCCCCGCACCGCCCCCGCCTCTCCTTCGCCGCTCGCGCCCGACGAACCGATCGCGTGCGACCTCTTCTGCACCGTGATCGACAACTTCGGCGACATCGGCGTGTGCTGGCGTCTCGCCCGCCAGCTCGTGCACGAGCACGGCTGGCAGGTTCGCCTCTTCATCGACGACCTGGACACGTTCGCGCGCCTGCTGCCGGGGGTCGATCCCGATGCCGGGCGCCAGACGCTCGACGGCATCGTCGTCGAACACTGGCATGCGGAAGCCGGCGACGCGCTGGACATCGCCGACGTCGTGATCGAGGCGTTCGCGTGCGAGCTGCCCGGCGCGTATCTCGCGGCGATGGCGCGCCGCGCGCGCCGCCCGGTGTGGATCAACCTCGAATACCTGAGCGCCGAGGACTGGGTCGCCGATTTCCATCTGCGCCCGTCGCCGCACCCACGTTATCCGCTGCTGAAGACGTTCTTCTTTCCGGGACTGTCGGCTGGCACCGGCGGCGTGCTGAAGGAACGCGACCTCGATGCGCGCCGCACGGCCTTCGAAGCCAATGCCGCGGCGCGCGCCGCGTGGTGGCAGCACACGACCGGCAGTGCGCCGCCCGCGCCCGGCACGACGGTCGTCAGCCTGTTCGCGTACGAGAATCCGGCCGTCGACGCGCTGCTCGCGCAGTGGCGCGACGGCCCGTCGCCCGTGGTCGCGCTCGTGCCGGCCGGCCGCATCTCGCCCGCGCTCGCGCGCTTCTTCGGGGTCGAATCGTTCGGCGCCGGCGCACGTGCGAGCAGCGGCAACCTGACGGCGTACGGGCTCGCGTTCGTCCCGCAGGCCGACTACGATCCGCTGCTATGGGCGGCCGACGTGAATTTCGTGCGCGGCGAGGACTCGTTCGTTCGCGCGCAATGGGCGCGCAAGCCGTTCGTATGGCACATCTACCCGCAGGCGGACGATGCGCATCTGCCGAAACTCGACGCAGCACTCGCGCATGTGTCGGCGGGCCTCGCCGACGCGCCGCGCGCGGCGCTGGAACGCTTCTGGCATGCATGGAACGGCGCCGGCACGCCCGATTGGGCCGATTTGCTGCAACATCGCACCGTGCTCGACGCGAATGCGGCCCGCTGGGCCGACGAGTTGGCGAGCGTCGGCGATCTCGCCGGAAAGCTGGCGGAATACGCAAAATCTCAGTTAAAATAAGCGGTTATCCGACGGCTGACCACGCAAGCGCTCGCGTTTGGGCTCCTGGCGCCCACCGGAACGCACCCCCGCTTGCGCCGTCAGCCGTTGCGCAACGCTCAGGCACCTATTTATTTGATTGGATCAGGACAGTTTTTTATGAAGACCGCACAGGAACTCCGCGTAGGCAACGTCGTGCAGATCGGCAGCGACGCATGGGTCATCGCCAAGGCCGAATACAACAAGTCGGGCCGTAACGCCGCCGTCGTCAAGATGAAGATGAAGAACCTGCTGACGAACGCAGGCCAGGAATCGGTCTACAAGGCCGACGACAAGTTCGACGTCGTCGTGCTCGACCGCAAGGAAGTGACGTACTCGTACTTCGCCGACCCGATGTACGTGTTCATGGACGCCGACTACAACCAGTACGAAGTCGAAGCGGAAATGATGGGCGAAGCGCTGAACTACCTCGAAGACGGCATGGCTTGCGAAGTCGTGTTCTACAACGAGAAGGCGATCTCGGTCGAACTGCCGACGATCCTGGTTCGCGAAATCACCTACACGGAACCGGCCGTCAAGGGTGACACGTCGTCGGGCAAGGTGCTGAAGAACGCAAAGCTCGCAACGGGCTTCGAACTGCAAGTGCCGCTGTTCTGCAACACCGGCGACAAGATCGAAATCGATACGCGTACGAACGAATACCGCAGCCGCGCGTAACCGGTCTGCGATTTCCGCATCGAACAAAGCGCCCTTCGGGGCGCTTTTTGTTTGTCCGGCATCAACAGCGGCCGCGCGCTGCCGCCATAAGCAGCACAAAAGCCACCGGTAAAGATATTCAATTTGTATCATCGGTAACTGTTTTATAGCGCCGGAGAAATAATGCTCGTTACGCGTTCGGCGGGGCATAAAATCAGTTTTTAATCTGACATGCGGCTGCGGCCGGCCCGATGCCGACAGCCCGCCTCTCTTGACTCGACTCGCGTTCACCATGCCACACGCCCTGATTGTCGAAGACGATCCCAACAGTCTGTCCGGCCTCACCGCGCTGCTCGCCGCAGACGGCTTCTCGGTCGACACGGCCACGTCGCTCGCCGAAGCGCGCACGGCGCTCGGCCGCTCGATTCCCGATGTCGTCCTCGTCGACCTGAACCTGCCGGACGGCAGCGGATTCGACCTGCTCCAGCACCTGCCGCAGCAACAGCCGAACGGCTCGCTGCCGGTGATCGTGCTGACGGGCAACGCGACTGTCGAGAGCGCGATCGAAGGCCTGCGTCACGGCATCTGGGACTACCTGCTGAAGCCGATCAACATTCCGCGCCTGCGCAGCCTGCTCGCCCGGATTCCGCGGCCCTACGAACTGATCGATGAAGTGCAGACGCTGCGCGCGTCGCTGCGCCACCTCGGCCGCTTCGGCGCCCTCGTCGGCCGCAGCGAACCGATGCAGCACGTGTACGACATGATCGAACACAACGCGCGTACCGAAACGGCCGTGCTGTTCGCGGGCGAAGCCGGTACCGGCAAGAAGCTGGCCGCGCGCACGCTGCACGACCTGAGCCGCCGCCGCAAGGGGCCGTTCGTGTCGTTCGACTGCCGCACGATCGCGCAAGCCGGCCGTCAGGGCGCATCGCTAGACAGCGTGCTGTTCGGCCATGAGCGCGGCGCATTCGACGGCGCCGAGCGGCGCGAATCGGGCCTGTTCGAACAGGCCGGCGGCGGCACGCTGTTCCTCGACGAGATCACTGCGCTGCCGCTCGTGCTGCAGGAAGCGTTGCTGCACGCGCTCGACTCGCAGAATTTCATGCGGATCGGCGGCACGAGTTCGATCGCCAGCGACTTCCGGCTGATCGCGACGACGCGCCGCCCCGCGCGCGAAGCGGTCGCGAACGGCACGCTGCGCGAGGATCTGTGGCTGCGTCTCGATGCCGCGTCGATCACGATGCCGCCGCTGCGCGAGCGCGACGGCGATGCGCTCGCGATCGCCGATGCGCAGATCGACGAACTGAACCGCGAAGCGCGTGCCACGGGCCGCAGCACGACCGACAAGCGCGCGGCGCCGGGCTTCGTGCGCGAATGCCTGTCCTACGAATGGCCGGGCAACGTGCGCGAACTGCAGGAGCGCGTGCGCTTCGCGTACGACGCCTCGGGCGACTTCATCGAAACGCTGCGTGCGGGCGAGGCCAGCTTCACGGCCGGTGCTGCGCTGAACGGCAGCAGCGTGCAGATCAAGGTCGGCACCCCGCTGTCCGACGTCGAGGATCTGCTGATCCGCGCCACGCTCGACGCGGTCGGCGGCACGCGACACCGGGCGGCGACTCTGCTCGGCATCAGCCCCAAGACGCTGTACAACAAGTTGCAGCGAATGAAGGTCAACTGACCAGGCCGCAGTTGTCGCGGGCGCTGGTCGGATCTGACGGTTAGTTGCGTAAAAGCGGATCGCCCCAAGGGTCAGCCCCGACAAAAAAGCCGCGCATTCGCGCGGCTTTTTGTTTCCATCAACCGGAACGGCGCGGCGTCTCGCCGCCCTTCCCGCTTACGCCGGCACGCTGCTCAACAGCGCCTGCGCCTGCAGATAGTCGGGCTGCACGATCAGCTTGTCCCATTTGAGCGCCTTGCCGCGCCCCCGCATCCGCTTGATGCGCCGCACCGACTCGGCCGACGCATGTGCCTTCAGTCCGTTCAGCACGACTTCGGCCGCGTCCGGCTGGTTGCACACGAGCACCATGTCGCAGCCGGCGGCGAGCGCCGCGTCCGCCGCCTCCGTGAGCGTGCCGCCTTCGCGCGCCGCTTCCATCGACAGGTCGTCGCTGAAGATCGCGCCGGTGAAGCCCAGCCGGCCGCGCAGGATGTCCTGCAGCCATACGCGCGAGAAGCCCGCCGGCCGCTTGTCGACTTGCGTGTAGATCACGTGTGCCGGAATCACCGCGGACAGCGACAGGCCGAGCCAGTCGTATGGCGCGACATCCTGCTTGAGAATGGCGTCGAGCGAACGGTCGTCGGTCGGCAACGCAACGTGCGAATCGGCCTCCGCGAAACCGTGCCCCGGAAAATGCTTGCCGCAGTTCGCCATGCCGGCAAGCGACAGCCCGTGGTTCAGGCTCTTCGCGAGCAGCGTGACGACGCGCGGGTCGCGGTGGAACGCGCGATCGCCGATCACCTTCGAGTGCCCGTAGTCGAGATCGAGCACCGGCGTGAAGCTCATGTCGATTCCGCATGCGCGCAACTCGGCGGCCAGGATGTAGCCGACCGCGGTCGCGACCTTCATCGCGAGCAGCACGTCGCGATCCCACAGTTCGCCGAGGCGGCGCATCGCGGGCAAGACCGTGAAGCCGTCGGTACGGAACCGCTGCACGCGGCCGCCTTCGTGATCGACGGCGATCAGGATGTCCTCGCGCACCGCGCGGATCGAATCGGTCAACGCGGTCAACTGCGTGCGGTTCTGGAAATGCCGCGCGAACAGGATCACGCCGCCGGTGTTCGGATGCGCAAGGCGCCGCGCATCGTCGCGCGACAGGGCCGTGCCGACGACGTCGA
This sequence comes from Burkholderia sp. IDO3, assembly GCF_003366075.1. Classification (NCBI taxonomy): domain Bacteria; kingdom Pseudomonadati; phylum Pseudomonadota; class Betaproteobacteria; order Burkholderiales; family Burkholderiaceae; genus Burkholderia; species Burkholderia sp. IDO3. The sequence goes on along the minus strand of NZ_CP028963.1, from coordinate 1,180,218 downwards.
GCATGACCGGGCCGGGAGTCGTTTTCATCGAATCGGAAAGTCCGTCAGGGAGTGGTTCGGGAAACAGGTGCAGGCGGGGCGGCGTCCGTCTCGGCGACCACGAACGACACCGCATAGTCGCGTTCGTCGCTGACCGTCACGCGTGCCGTGATGCCGCGCGCGGCAAGCCAGTCGGCCAGTTCGCCCGACGCGACGACGTACGGCTCGCCGCTGCGTTGATTGAGGGTCTGCAGCGCGCGCCACGTCATCGGCCAGTGCATGCCGAGGCCGATCGCCTTCGAGAACGCTTCCTTCGCGGAAAAGCGCGTCGCGAGAAACGCGATGCCGCGCGCCTCGGAACGCGCGCGGCGCGCATGGAATACACGTAGTTCGTCAGGGCCGAGCACCTTCTCGGCAAACCGGCCGCCCGTGCGTTCGAGCACGGCCGCGATGCGGCTCACCTGGACGATGTCGGTGCCGATGCCGTAGATCGCCATGTCAACACCCGCCGCGTTGCATCGACGGTGCAGGATGACGAGCGACGCGCGTGCGCACTGGTGTCATCGTCAGCGCGCGCCGCCGTGCAGTGCGGCGACACGTGCCGCGACCATGATCGCCTTCATCTCGCGCACCGCGTTGTCCCAGCCCGCGAAAATCGCATGCGCGACCAGCGCGTGGCCGATGTTCAGCTCGACGATGCCGTCGATCGCGGCGATCTGCTGCACGTTCGTGTAGTGCAGACCGTGACCGGCGTTGACCTTCAGGCCCAGTTGCGCGCCAGCCTGCACGCCCGCGACGATGCGCTCGTACTCGCGCTGCTGCTCGGCTTCGTCGTGCGCATCGGCGTAGCGGCCCGTATGCAGTTCGACGACCGGTGCGCCGGCTTCGTGCGCCGCGCGGATCTGCGTCTCGTCCGGGTCGATGAACAGCGACACGCGCACGCCGGCGTCGGCGAGCTGCTTGCATGCCGCGCGCACGGCCTCGAAGCGGCCGGCGACGTCGAGACCGCCTTCGGTCGTCAGCTCTTCGCGCTTCTCGGGCACGAGGCACGCGTCGTGCGGACGCACTTCGCATGCGATGTCGAGCATCTCGGCCGTCACCGCGCACTCGAGGTTCATCCGCGTCTTCAGCAGCGGGCGCAGCTTGCGCACGTCCGCATCGACGATGTGGCGGCGATCCTCGCGCAGGTGCAGCGTGATCGCATCCGCGCCGGCCTCTTCGGCGGCCAGTGCCGCGCGAATCGGATCGGGATAGGTCGTGCCGCGCGCGTTGCGCAGCGTCGCGACGTGGTCGATATTCACGCCGAGGTCGATGGCGGTGGGCGTTGTCAGGAAGAAGCTCATAGATTTTGCAGGTCGATCAGGATCTGACGCGTGGCGAGCGGCGTACCGCCGAGATAGGTGTTCAGCAGGAAGCGCATCAGCGTCTTGCTTTGCGCGACCGTCTGGGCTCGATGGTAATCGTCCTGCTCCATGTCGAGCAACGTCTGTCCTGCAATCACCGGCCAATGCGACGGCACGTCGTCGCCCGCATTGCGCACGCCGCGCTCGGGATCGAATACGTACCGGCCATCGGGCTCGACCGCGCGGCGCGCGACCGTGCGGTTCAGCGCCATCGCATAGCCGGTCTCGCGCAGCAGCACGCGTTCGAACGAACGCAGCACCTGCACCGCGGGTTCGCCGTGCGCGAGGCGCGTGAGCGTCAACACGTAGTGATTGAAGAGCGGCGGCTGAGGATCCTCGCGCGCGCAGAATTTCACGAGCAGTTCGTTCGCGTAGAAGCCGCACAGCAGCCCGTCGCCGCCGAGCGGCAGCATGCCGCCCACCCATTCGGCGCCCGTCAGCGTGCGGACTTCGGATTTGCCCGACCACGACAGCAAGAGCGGCTGGAACGTCTGCAACACGCCGCGCAGCGCGGAGTGCGGGCGCTTCGCGCCCTTCGCGACGAGTGCGAGCCGGCCGTGATCGCGCGTGAGCACGTCGATGATCAGGCTCGTTTCCCGGTACGGATAGCTGTGCAGCACGAACGCCGGCTGCTCGGCAACGCGGAAATCGGACGTGCGAGACGTCGCACGCCGCGCCTTGCGACGCGGCGGTTCGGGCGGTGCCGGCAGCGGCGCGTCGTTCGCGCCGTCCGTCACCGCGTCTTCGGTCGACGTCAGCGCGTCATTCGTACCCATAGGCACGCAGCCCCGCCTCGTTGTCGGCCCAGCCGCTCTTCACCTTCACGAAGGTCTCGAGATACACGGGGCCGTCGAACAGCTTTTCCATGTCCATCCGCGCTTCGGTACTGATCTGCTTGAGCTTCTCGCCCTTCTTGCCGATCACCATCGCCTTGTGCGAATCGCGTTCGACAAGGATCGTCGCGAAGATGCGCTTCAGGCGCCCCTCCTCCTCGAACTTGTCGATCAGGACGGTGCTCGTGTACGGCAATTCGTCGCCGGTCCAGCGGAACACCTTCTCGCGCAGGATTTCGGCCGCGAGGAAACGCGAACTGCGGTCGGTCAGTTCGTCCTCGCCGTAGATCGGCTCGCCTTCCGGCAAATACGGCTTGATCGTTTCCAGCAGGCGCTTGATGTCCTCCGGCTTCTGCGCGGACAGCGGCACGAGCTCGGCGAATTCGCGCAGCGCGCTCATCTTCTGCATGAACGGGAACAGCGACGCCTTGTCGGTCACGCGGTCGATCTTGTTCGTGATCAGCAGCGTCGGCATGCCGGGCGGGATCAGGTCTAGCACCTTCTGGTCGTCGGGCCCGAAGCGGCCGGCCTCGATCACGAACAGGATCAGGTCGACCGACGTGAGCGTCGACGTGACCGCACGGTTCAGCGAGCGGTTCAGCGCGGTGCTGTGACGGGTCTGGAAGCCCGGCGTGTCGACGAACACGAACTGCGCGTCGTCGAACGTGTTGATGCCGGTGATGCGGTGGCGGGTCGTCTGCGCCTTGCGCGACGTGATGCTGATCTTCTGGCCGACGAGTGCGTTCATCAACGTCGACTTGCCGACGTTCGGGCGGCCCACGATCGCGATCATGCCGCAACGGAAACCGGTAGGAGCGGGAGTGTTCATATCGTTTGGGAGACAGGTTCGGAACCGGCCGCGCGGCGCGCGGCACGATCGATGGGCAATTCAGTGGTCGGCATCGGCCACGCGCGCCTGCGCGGCAGCAAGACTTGCGCCGCCCGGCGGCGTATCGGTGTCGGGCGGCGCGGAATCGCGGGCGCGCAACGTCGGACGCGAAGCTGGGTCGGAACCGGCCGGCTTTTCAGCGGACGGCGACGCCGGATCGGCCGCCTTGTCCGACGGCTTGTCGGCAGGTTTGTCAGCCGCCGGCTTCGCCGACCGTTCGGCCTTGTCCGAAGCCGCTTCCACGTGGGATGCGCGAATCGCCGCCATCGGCGCCTGGGCCGATTCCGCGCCGGGCTCGGCCGCCGCCTTCGCATCGCGCGCGGCCGCGCGTTCCTTGCGCTCCGGCGAACGCAGGTCGAGCGCTTCCTGCACGCCCTTCACGCCCGGCACGATTTCGGGCTCGACATGCTTGGAGCCACGCGCGTTCTTCGAACGCTTCGGCTTCGACGCCAGCATCGGCGCGGCCGCCATCACCTCGTCGAGCGCCTTCTTCGCGGCAGCCTGCTCGGCCGCACGCCGGCTCGCGCCGGACCCCGACACCTTCACGTCGAGCTTCGGCACCGTGCATTCGACCTCGAACTGCTGATTGTGCGCCGCACCATGCGTAGCGACGACCGTATAGGTCGGCAGCGCGATCTTGTGCCCCTGCAGATACTCCTGCAGCAGCGTCTTCGCGTCCTTGCCGAGCGTACGCGGATCGATGTGGTCGAGAATCGGCACGTAGAGGCGCTTGATGACCCCCTGGGCGGCTTCGAAGCCGCCATCGAGGAATACGGCCCCGATGATGGCTTCGAATGCGTCCGCGAGGATCGACGGGCGGCGGAAGCCGCCGCTGCGCAGTTCGCCCTCGCCCAGCCGCAACCCTTCCGAGATATTCAGGGCCTGAGCAATTTCATACAGCGACTGCTGCTTGACGAGATTGGCGCGCACGCGCGACAAGTCACCTTCGTCCAGCTTGCTGAAACGCTGGAACAAAAGGGCGGCCACCGCGCAATTCAGAACGGAATCGCCGAGAAACTCGAGCCGTTCGTTGTGCGTGGCACTGTGACTGCGATGGGTCAAAGCCTGGCGCAATAATTCCGCATTGCGAAATTCGTAGCGCAGCCGGCTTTCCAACTGGGATGGGGGCATGGCAGGAGTATAACGCGGGCGCCGGTCGGGCCGAAACGGCGCGGCCGGACGCGAAAAGGCGTGACGAGGCGGTGTTACCGCCGGTTCTTAAAGTAGTTCGGCAATACGCGACGCGGCCCGTGCATCGCGTATTGCGTGTGAGTCGAGAAACGCGATCAGTTGAAGGAACCGATGCGCTTCAGATCGCTGAAGTTCATCCAGATGAAGAACGCGCGACCGACGATGTTGTTGTCCGGCACGAAACCCCAGTAGCGGCTGTCCGCGCTGTTGTCGCGGTTGTCGCCCATCATGAAGTAGTGACCCGGCGGCACCTTGCAGATCACGCCGCGGCTGTTGTACGTGCAGTTGTCCCGATACGGATAATCGTAGGCGCCCATCACGAACGGCGGCACGGCGGGATTGTTCAGGATCGCGTTCTTCCTCGTGCCGATCGTTTCCTCGAACTGCTTCGCGTAATTCTGGCGCTCGTCGTCGAAGAAATCGGGCAGCGGCGTTTCGGGCACCGGCTGGCCGTTGATCGTCAGTTGCTTGTCCTGGTAAGCAACCGTGTCGCCCGGCAGGCCGATCACGCGCTTGATGTAGTCGACCGATTCGTCCTTCGGATAACGGAACACGACGACGTCGCCGCGCGACAGCGGGCTGCCCTGCGTGATCTTCGTGTTCGTGATCGGCAGACGCAGACCGTATTCGAACTTGTTCACGAGGATGAAGTCGCCGACGAGCAGCGTCGGCACCATCGAGCCCGACGGAATCTTGAACGGCTCGACGACGAACGAACGCACGACGAACACCGCGAGGATCACCGGGAAGAAGCTGGCCGTGTACTCGAGCCACCACGGCTGGCGCAGCTTCTCGTCGCGCAGCTTCGAACGCGTCTGCACCGCGTTTTCATCCGCGAAACGCTTGTCGATGCGCGACTGCTGGCGATCGAATTCCTCGATCGCCACGTCGGCCGCCTTGCGGCGCCGCGGCAGGAACACCAGTTTGTCCAGCACCCACGCTACGCCCGTCACCACGACGAGCACAAAAAGAATCAGCGCAAAATTCATAAAAGGATCAGTCCTGTTATTTGTCTTCGACGCGCAAGATCGCGAGGAACGCTTCCTGCGGGATCTCGACCGAACCCACCTGCTTCATGCGTTTCTTACCTTCTTTCTGCTTCTCGAGCAGTTTCTTCTTTCGCGTGATGTCGCCGCCGTAGCACTTCGCGAGCACGTTCTTGCGCAGCGCCTTGATGTTCTCGCGCGCAACGATGTGCGCGCCGATCGCGGCCTGGATCGCCACGTCGTACATCTGGCGCGGGATGATCTCGCGCATCTTCGCGGCCACTTCGCGGCCGCGATACTGCGACTGCGAGCGGTGCACGATGATCGACAGCGCATCGACCTTGTCGCCGTTGATCAGCATGTCGACCTTCACGACGTCCGACGAACGGTATTCCTTGAACTCGTAGTCCATCGACGCATAGCCGCGCGACACCGACTTCAGACGATCGAAGAAGTCGAGCACGATCTCGGCCATCGGGATTTCGTACGTGAGCTGCACCTGGCGGCCGTGGTACTGCATGTTGATCTGCGAGCCGCGCTTCTGCTCGCACAGCGTGATCACGGAGCCGACGTAGTCCTGCGGCATGTACAGGTTCACGGTGACGATCGGCTCGCGAACCTCGGCAATGCGGCCGGGCTCCGGCATCTTCGCCGGGTTCTCGACCATGATCGTCGAGCCGTCGCTCTGCACCACCTCATAGACGACCGTCGGCGCGGTCGTGATGAGGTCCATGTCGAACTCGCGCTCGAGCCGCTCCTGCACGATTTCCATGTGCAGCAGCCCGAGGAAGCCGCAGCGGAAACCGAAGCCGAGCGCCTGCGACACTTCCGGCTCGTACTGCAGCGACGCGTCGTTGAGCTTCAGCTTCTCGAGCGACTCGCGCAGCGCGTCGTACTGGTTCGCCTCGACCGGATAGAGGCCCGCGAACACCTGCGGCTTCACTTCCTTGAAGCCCGGCAACGGCTCGGTGGCGGCCTTGGTCGCGTGCGTGACGGTATCGCCGACCTTCGCGGCCGTCAGCTCCTTGATGCCGGCGATGATGAAGCCCACCTGCCCGGCCGACAGCGATTCGAGATTGCGCGACTTCGGCGTGAACACGCCGATGTGCTCGACCGGATACTGCGCGCCGGTCGCCATCATCTTGATCTTTTCCTTCGGACGCAGCGTGCCGTTGACGATGCGCACGAGCATCACGACGCCGACATAGTTGTCGAACCACGAGTCGATGATCAGCGCCTGCAGCGGCGCGGCCGGATCGCCCTTCGGCGGCGGCACCTTCGCGATCAGCGATTCGAGCACGTCCTCGACGCCGAGCCCCGTCTTCGCGCTGCAGCGCGTCGCGTCGGTCGCGTCGATGCCGATCACGTCCTCGATCTCCTCGATCGCGTTCTCGGGGTTCGCGGCCGGCAGGTCGATCTTGTTCAGCACGGGCACGACTTCGACGCCGAGCTCGATCGCCGTGTAGCAGTTCGCGACCGTCTGCGCCTCGACGCCCTGGCTCGCGTCGACCACGAGCAGCGCGCCCTCGCACGCGGACAGCGAACGGCTGACCTCGTACGAGAAGTCGACGTGCCCCGGCGTATCGATCAGGTTGAGGTTGTAGACCTTGCCGTCGCGGGCGCGATACGACAGGGCAGCCGTCTGCGCCTTGATCGTGATGCCGCGCTCGCGCTCGATGTCCATCGAGTCGAGCACCTGCGCTTCCATTTCACGGTCGGCGAGGCCGCCGCATACCTGGATGATGCGATCCGCGAGTGTCGACTTGCCATGGTCGATGTGCGCGATGATCGAGAAATTGCGAATATGATCCATTCAGTGCCGATCAAGCGAAAAAGGCGCGCTCGACGACTGCGGAGCACGCCTTGTAAGTCGGTGAAAAAACGGCTTATTTTAGCCGAAAAGGCCTTTGCCGGGCGGTAATTCGGAACGCCGGGCGACGCGCGCCCGGTAACGGCTTCCCGGTGAGAGGCCGATGCTGCCGCCCCCAAAGCGAAAACGTGCCGCGCGAAGCGGTGCCGCACCGGGCGATCGAGCCAGCTTCAGCGCCGGGCCGCGAGCGCATCGCGCACCCTCCCCTCGTCGAAGCGATGCCGGCACACTTCCGCGCCGTCGAGCAGCAGCACGGGCACGTCCTCGTCGTAGCGGGCAACGAGTGCCGGATCGGCGTCGATGTCGACATAGTCGACCGCGACACCGAATTCGGCCGCGACCGGCGCCAGCGCGTCGCGCATGTCGTCGCACAGGTGGCACCAGCCACGGCCGTAGAGCGTGAACATCGGCGCGTTACTTCTGCGTCGGACGCGGCCGCACCGGCACGAACTGCGTGTTGTCGCCGCGTCGCACGAGCACCGCGACCGCCTTCTGCGAATCGAGCTGCGCGGTCACTTCGGCGAACTGCTTCGCACTGGTGATGTCGGTGTCGCCGACACGCAGCACGATGTCGCCGCGTTGCAGGCCGGCACGGGCTGCCGGGCCGTCGACGCCGTCGATCTGCACGCCGCCCTTCAGCTTCAGCGACTTCATCTGATCCGCCGAAATGTCGCTGACCGTCAAGCCGAGCGAGTTGGCCTGGCGCGGCTTCTGCGGCGTGTTCTTGCGCTGCTCGGCCTTCGCCGTCGTCTCCGCCGGCGTCTCCGCGATCGTGATCGGCAGATCGCGCGCCTGCCCCTTGCGCCACACGCTGACGGTCGCCTTGGTGCCCGGCTTCGTGTCGCCGACCATGCGCGGCAGATCCGACGCCGTATCGACCGGCCGGCCGTTGAACTTCAGGATGATGTCGCCCGGCTGGATGCCCGCCTTGTCGGCCGGACCGCCCGGCTCGACGCTGCTGACGAGCGCGCCTTCGGCCTTCGGCAGCCCGATCGAATCGGCCACGTCCTTCGTCACCTCGCCGATCGCCACCGCGATCCGGCCGCGCGTGACCTTGCCCGTCGCCTTCAGCTGGTCGGCCACGCGCATCGCCTCGTCGATCGGGATCGCGAACGAAATGCCCATGAAACCGCCGGTACGGCTGTAGATCTGCGAGTTGATGCCGATCACTTCGCCCTGCATGTTGATCAGCGGGCCGCCCGAGTTGCCGGGGTTCACGGCGACGTCGGTCTGGATGAACGGCAGGTAGTCGCCGGTGTTGCGGCTCTTCGAGCTGACGATGCCGGCCGTCACGGTGTTGTCGAGGCCGAACGGCGAACCGATCGCGACGACCCACTCGCCGACGCGCACCTTGTTCGAATCGCCGATCGCGACGATCGGCAGGTTCGACGCCTGGATCTTCACGACGGCGATGTCCGTGCGGTCGTCGACGCCGATCAGCTTCGCCTTGAATTCGCGCTTGTCGGTCAGCGTCACGTAGATCGTGTCCGCATCGTCGACGACGTGCGCATTGGTCATCACGTAGCCGTCTGCCGACACGATGAAACCGGAGCCGACGCCGCGGTTCTGCTCGGCATCGGGCGGATTGTCGGGCGCGGGCGCATCTTTCGGGTTGCCGCTGCCATTACCGCTGCCGTTGCCGTTACCGGGCGCCTGCGGCAACGGAATGCCGAAGAAGCGCCGGAAGAATTCCGACATGTCGCCGTTGTCGAAGCCAGGCGGAAGCGCGCCGCGCGGGCCTGCTATCGGCACGTTCGCGGTGGTCCGGATGTTCACGACGGCCGGCCCGACCTTTTCGACCAGGTCGGCGAAGTCCGGGAGGCTGGCGGCGGGAGCCGTAGCCGCAACCGCGGGATGCGGGACGAGCGGCAGGCAGGCGCACAGCGCCGCCGCCGCGAGCCAGTTGCGCAGCGTGAGTTTCGTCATGTCGGAAGCCGAAGCGTTACTTGGAAGCCTTGTATTCTATGGCAGACGCGAACTGCTGCAACGTAGCCGGCGGCACTTCGCCGAGCACGGTGATCCAGTAGTCGCCGCGGCGCTTCACGAGAACGTGCGTCGCACCGGTGCTGCCCGCGCCTTCCTTGCGCGTATTCTTCTCGGCCGGCTCGATGAAGACGGAGATCGTTGCAAGTCCATCGGTGAAAACGGCCTGATCCACCGAAATCGGCGGATCGCCGGCATCGCGCGCGGCCATCGGCCGACGCACTTCACGGATTTTCTGGAAGCCGGCGACGTTCGGTGCGATCTGCCAGCCCTGTGCTTCCATGTCGACCGTCGCGACCGGCGGACGGACGACCGTCCAGCCGCCCAGGTTGCGGATTCCGGCGGCAATCGCCGACTTGTCGCCGGCCGTGCCGCCCGTCTGCACTTGCGAGAACGCGATCTGCTCGAGCACGTGATCGCTCGCGTCGAGCGTCTGCGAACGCAGCAACAGCCCGGTGCGGGCATCGGCCCACAGCTTGTACGTGAAGCGGTACGCGTCCTTCGGCACGAGTTCGACGACCTGCGCGTCGATTCCTGCCACGCGGTCCTTGCCGAGCGGTTTCGCGTCGTAGACGGACATCACGTGCTCGCCGCTCGCGCCGAGCAGCGCGGGGAACGAGTCGCGCGTCTGGCGGCGCTCGACCACGCACAGCTTGCGCTCCGGCACGAACGTGTAGAGTTCGTCGTTATGCCGCAGGACCTTGCGCGGCTTGCCGTCGAGCGTCTCGATGCGCTCGAACTCGCCGTCGCGGGACGAAACGTGAGCGATGCGCGACGACTGCACATATCCGCCGCGCTGGTAGACGAACGTCCCCTCGTAGTTCTGCTGCTGCGCCGCCTGCTGGATGCGGTCGAGCCAGTCCGCCGCACCCTTGCGGGTCGCGACGGGATCGTCCGGTTGCTGGGCGCTGGCAGGAAGGGATTGAACGGACAACAGGGCGGCTGCGCAAAGCAGGAGGGCCGGCAGCCGCTTCCATCCGGAGATGGCTTGATTCAACTGCAATGTCCGCATCGGGTTTATTGGCCTGGCGTGGTGGTCACGGCAGCGCGGATCAGCGGCATCGAGCCCGTGACGACGGGCTGCTGCGCGAATTGCTGGTGCGCTTCGAGGTATTGGTCGAGCGTGGCGTCGCGGATGATGTTGACGTCCTGCAAGCCCGGCTGGACCGATGCCTGCGCGACCGTCACGCGCTGCAGGTCGCCGCGCTGCGGCGCGCCTGCCGATGCGACCTGGACGGTGCCCGGCGTACCGGCCGTCTGCATCTGCGGGACGACGATCCACGTCAGCGTGGCTGCGGCGGCCGCCACCGCGAACGCGGGCACGACGCGCCGGCGCAGCGACAGCAGCTTGCGGGCGACCGGCGCGGCGGCCGGCGCGAGCAGGTGCGGCTCGCTTTCGAGCGCGGCCGACATGCGCGCGGTGAACGCGACGCTCAGCGCGGGCGGCAGCGCGAGCTCGTCCGAGCGCAGCGCATCGCCGATCAGGTGGTAATGGGCCCACGCTGCGCGGTCCGCGCGGTCGAGCCCAGCCAGAAACTGCCCGTGATCCGGGCCGTCGAACAGTTCTCCGTCGACCAGAGCGGAAAGGCGCTCGCCGCGCGAGCACGCCTGCGACTGTGTATTGACCGACCCCATGATGCTCCCCATCTTGCACACACCCCGTCGTGATGCCACGACTCTATCCGTAACTAGACCCCGACCCGCGTCGATGCGCCCATCGCGCTTACCAGCGCTTGCCTTCGGGCGTATCGAGCAGCGGACGCAATTTCGCAGCGATTGCCTCGCGTGCCCGGAAGATGCGCGACCGGACCGTCCCGATCGGACAGCCCATCATTTCCGCGATCTCTTCGTAGCTCAGGCCCTCGATCTCGCGCAGCGTAATCGCCTGGCGCAGTTCTTCGGGCAGGAGGGCCATTGCAGCGTTGACCGTCTCCGCAATCTGCTTGCTCATCAACATCGACTCAGGCGTGTTGATATCCCTTAGTTGGTCTGCGTCGGAGAAAGTTTCCGCTTCCTCTGCATCGGCCTCGGTCGACGTCGGCGCCCGACGGCCTTGCGTCGCAAGGTAGTTCTTCGCCGTATTGACGGCAATCCGGTACAACCACGTGTAAAACGCCGACTCGCCGCGAAATTGCGGCAGCGCACGATACGCCTTGATGAACGCGTCCTGGGCCACATCCTCGACCTCGGCGGGATCCCGCACGAGGCGCGAGATCAGCCGGATGATCTTGCGGTGGTATTTGGAGACCAGGAGTTCGAACGCCGCCTTGTCGCCTTTCTGTACGCGCTCGACCAGAGCCTGATCGATTTCTTTTTCACTCACCTGACAAATCCATTAACTAGGGATGCAACGCGGAGCGTTATTGTAGCGTTCCGGCGTCGGGCGCTGGTTACGGTCGGTAACTGCGCCGCCGTCATGCCCGCCCCGCCGTGCCCGCGGTTCGCGCCAGCACGGACAACGCGCTGAACGACGCGGCGTCGAGCGCATCGGCAGGAATCAGCAACGGCCGTGCACGCCGGGCACCCTGCCCGACCGACAGCACGAGCAGCAGGCTGCTCCAGTGTGCATGCCCCGTCACGCGACCGCGCGCCAGTAGCCGCCCACTGCGGCCAAAGGCCGCAATCTCCCCGAATGCATCGATCCGCAGCTCGGCCGGCAGCCGACGGGCGCAGGCCCGCGCAGCACACACGGCAAGCAGCGCGGCCGTCGCCGCGGACACGCATGCGCCTGCGGCAGCGCCCGCCCGCGGCGCCCAGAACAGGTACGCGGACGCGGCGGCCACCGCGACGAACGCGGCCAGCACGACATACGACACGGCCGAGGCCCGCAGCGCAAAACGCTGCGGACGCCCGGCCGGCGCATCGAATGGACTCGTCAAGCGATTCTGCTTCAGACGCGCTTGAACACCAGCGTGCCGTTGGTACCGCCGAAGCCGAAGTTGTTCTTCACGGCCACGTCGATCTTCATGTCACGCGCGGTGTTCGCGCAGTAATCGAGATCGCACTCGGGGTCCTGGTTGAAGATGTTGATGGTCGGCGGCGACACGTTGTTGTGCAGCGCCAGCACCGTGAACACCGACTCGAGGCCGCCCGCGCCACCCAGCAGGTGACCCGTCATCGACTTCGTCGAGTTCACGACGAGCTTGTACGCGTGCTCGCCGAAGGCCGCCTTCACCGCGTCGGACTCGTTCTTGTCGCCGAGCGGCGTCGACGTGCCGTGCGCGTTCAGGTACTGGACCTCGTCCGCGTTCACGCCGGCGTCGCGCAGCGCCGCAACCATGCAGCGGCGCGGGCCGTCCATGTTCGGCGCGGTCATGTGGTACGCATCGCCCGTCATGCCGAAGCCCGAGACTTCCGCATAGATCTTCGCGCCGCGCGCCTTCGCCGCTTCGTACTCTTCCAGCACCATCACGCCCGAGCCTTCGCCCAGCACGAAGCCATCGCGCTCCTTGTCCCACGGACGCGATGCCGTCGCCGGATCGTCATTGCGGGTCGACAACGCACGCGCTGCCGCGAACCCGCCGATGCCGAGCGGCGACACCGTCGATTCGGCACCGCCCGCGACCATCACGTCGGCGTCGCCGGCCTGAATCAGCCGTGCAGCGAGACCGATGCTGTGCAGGCCGGTCGTGCAGGCTGTTACAGCCCCGAGGTTCGGGCCTTTCAGGCCAAACATGATGCTCAGGTGGCCCGAGATCATATTGATGATCGAGCCTGGCACGAAGAACGGCGAAATCCGACGCGCACCGCGATCGATGTAGGTCTGGTGCGTGTCTTCGATCATCGGCAAGCCGCCGATGCCGGAGCCGACCAGCACACCGATACGTTCCGCATTGGCTTCGGTCACTTCCAGCCCGCTGTCCCGGATTGCCTGGACGCCGGCTGCGATGCCGTAATGGATGAACGTATCCATGTTGCGGGCTTCCTTCGCCGGGATGTACTCCTCGGCGCTGAAACCCTTCACCTCGCCCGCGAAATGCACGGCGAGGTTCGACGGATCGAACTTCGTGACGGTGGCGATGCCGGGCTTGCCGGCGACGAGATTGGCCCAGCCGTCGGCAACATTATTGCCAACAGGCGAAATCAGCCCCAGGCCTGTAACGACAACACGACGGCGGCTCACGGTAACCTCTTTTCCATTGGATGACAAAAACAAAAGCCACAGTGGCCGCAGGAACCAGCCCTGCGAGCCCTGTGGCTGTTAGTCCGTCCGGCGCGGTTGCCGGCAGGATGGCGCGTCAAACGCGAAGATCGCGACGACGTGGCAGACGAGCGCGAAGCGCGCTTACGCCTTGACGTTTGCGCGAGCGTAGTCGATCGCTTGCTGAACCGTCGTGATCTTCTCTGCTTCTTCGTCCGGGATTTCCATGCCGAACTCGTCTTCCAGAGCCATCACCAGTTCAACGGTGTCGAGCGAGTCTGCGCCGAGGTCGTTCACGAACGAAGCTTCGTTCTTGATTTCGGCTTCCGCGACGCCCAGTTGCTCGGCGACGATCTTCTTGACACGTTGTTCGATGTTATCCATTACCCCTCCGAGGGAAAGTTCAGATTTACAAGTGCGCGCATTTTATCAGGTTTGCTGACGCCAAAACGCGCGTTGGCTTGATGGTCGATCAAGCGCCGGTCCGCCTGAAAAACGGGATACGGCGCGGATGGTAAACGAAAACCGTTACGACATGTACATGCCGCCGTTCACGTGCAGCGTCGTGCCGGTGATGTAACCGGCTTGCGGCGATGCGAGGAACGCGACGGCATGGGCGATGTCTTCCGGGCTGCCGAGGCGGCCGAGCGGAATCTGGGTCTTGAGCGCGGCCTGCTGTTCTTCCGGCAGCGTCTTCGTCATGTCGGTGTCGATGAAGCCCGGCGCGACGCAGTTCACCGTGATGCCACGGCTGCCGATTTCGCGCGCGAGCGCGCGGGTCATGCCCGCGACGCCGGCCTTCGCGGCCGCGTAGTTGGCCTGGCCCGGGTTGCCGGCCGAGCCGACCACCGACGTGATGTTGATGATGCGGCCGCCGCGCGCCTTCATCATCGGGCGCAGCACCGCGCGCGACAGGCGGAACACCGACTTCAGGTTGGTGTCGATCACCGCGTCCCAGTCTTCGTCCTTCATCCGCATCGCGAGTTGGTCCTGCGTGATCCCGGCGTTGTTGACGAGTACGTGGAGCGCGCCGAATTCCTTCACGGTCGCGTCGATCAGCGCCTCGGCTGCAGCCGCGTCGTTGACGTTCAGCACCGCGCCGCGGCCCGTCACGCCCGCTTCCGCGAACCCGGCGGTAATCGCGGCAGCGCCCGATTCGCTCGTCGCCGTGCCGATCACCGTCGCGCCCAGGCGCGCCAGTTCGAGCGCGATCGCCCGGCCGATGCCGCGCGATGCGCCGGTCACGATCGCGACCTGTTTATCGAGAGTCTTTTCCATGAATCGAATATCCGTCTCTTGAGGAAAGGCGCCGCGTCAGGCGGTCGCCAGCTTGAGCGCTTCTTCGAGCGACGCCGGATCGAACAGCGATGCGCCGACCAGATTGCCGTCGATGCGCTTGGTCAGGCCTGCCAGCACCTTGCCCGGGCCGCATTCGATCACGTGCGTGACGCCCGTGCCCGCGATGTGCCGCACGCACTCGACCCAGCGCACCGGGCCCGCCGCCTGGCGCACCAGCGCGTCCTTGATCGCGGCCGGATCGCTGACCACCGCGACGTCGATGTTGTTGACGACCGGAATCTGCGGCGCGTTCACGTCGACGTTCGCGAGATAGTCGCGCAGTTGATCCGACGCCGGCTTGAGCAACGACGAATGGAACGGTGCCGAAACCGGCAGCGGCAGCGCGCGCTTCGCGCCCTTCGCCTTCGCGATCTCGCACGCCTTCTCGACGGCCGCCTTCGCACCCGCGATCACGACTTGCGCCGGCGCGTTGAAGTTCACCGCTTCGACGACGCCCGCTTCCGCGGCTTCGGCGCACACCGCGCGCACCGTGTCGTCGTCGAGGCCGAGGATCGCGGCCATGCCGCCCTGGCCAACCGGCACGGCCGTCTGCATCGCCTGCGCACGGAAGCGCACCAGCGGCACCGCGTCCTTGAACGCGATCGCGCCAGCCGTGACAAGCGCCGTGTATTCGCCGAGGCTGTGGCCCGCGACGATCGACGGCGCCGGGCCGCCTGCCTGCTGCCACGCGCGATAGCACGCGTACGCGGCCGTCAGCATCACGGGCTGCGTGTTGGTCGTCAGATTCAGTTCTTCGGCCGGACCTTCGGCGATCAGCTTGCCGAGATCCTGATTGAGTGCATCGGATGCTTCCTGGAGCGTCTCGCGCACGACGGCCAGATCGGCGAATGCGTTGAGCATGCCGACCGACTGCGAGCCCTGCCCCGGAAAAACGAATGCAAATTTCATATCGTCCCCAATTGAATCGATTCGGACGGCGCGCGCGAACGGCGCGCCGGTTCGGGATCCGCGCGCAGCAAACGCGCGCTGCGGATCAGAAGCGGAAGACCGACGCACCCCAGGTGAAGCCGCCGCCGACACCTTCGATCAGCACGTGCTGACCGCGCTGGATGCGGCCGTCGCGCACTGCCGTATCGAGCGCCAGCGGGATCGATGCAGCCGACGTATTGCCGTGCTGATCGACCGTCACGACCATGCGCTCCTGCGGCAGGCCGAGCTTGCGGCAGGTGCTGGTCATGATGCGGATGTTGGCCTGGTGCGGAATCAGCCAGTCGACCTGCTCGGGTGCGAGATTCGCCTTGGCGAGCGCTTCGATCGCGACCTTCTCGAGCACGTTGACCGCGAGCTTGAACACGGCCTGCCCGTCCATGTACAGGAACGCGCTGCCGTCGATCACGCCGCGATTGACGTTGCCCGGCGTGCAGAGGATGTTCGAATAGCTGCCGTCGGCATGCAGCGCGCTGCCGAGCACGCCCGGCTCTTCCGAGGCGGACAGGATCACGGCGCCCGCACCGTCGCCGAACAGCACGCAGGTCGTGCGGTCCTTGAAATCGAGAATGCGCGAGAACGTCTCCGCGCCGACGATGAGCGCCGTGCGGTGCTGACCACTGCGGATGAAGCTGTCGGCCGTCGCCATCGCATAGGCGAAGCCCGAGCACACGGCCTGCACGTCGAACGCCGCGCCGCCGCTCTTGATGCCGAGCTTGTTCTGAAGCAGGCAGGCCGTGCTGGGGAACACGAAATCGGGGGTCGAAGTCGCGACGATGATCAGGTCGATCGACTGCGGATCGATGCCGGCCGCCTCGATCGCCCGACGCGACGCCTCGAGCGCGAGATCGCTCGTCGTGACGTCCGGTGCGGCGAAATGGCGCGCATGGATGCCCGTGCGCGCAACGATCCATTCATCGCTCGTCTCGATGCCTTCCTTCGCAAGACGTTCGGCGAACTGCTGGTTCGTGACGCGGTCGGGCGGCAGGTAGCTGCCCGTGCCGAGCACGCGGGAATAGAGAGTCGATTGGGCCATTTATGCTTTAGAGGATTGCGCAGCGGAAGGTTCGGCGTGATGGCCTGCGGCCGGGCTCGTCTGGCCCGCGCCGCCCGCGTCGTGTTCGCCGTCGCCGAGCGACGCCGAATTATCCGCCATCGCGCGCGTGAGGCGCTCCAGCACGCCGTTTTTGACGGCATCATACCCGCGTTTGATCGCCCACTCAAACGCGTAGGCATCGGCCGAACCGTGGCTTTTGATCACGAGACTCTTCAGCCCCAGGAGCGCCGCGCCGTTGTACTGGCGATGGTCGACGCGCTTCTTGAAACGCATCAGCACCGGCAGCGCGAGCAGCGCCATGAACTTCGACATCAGCGAACGGCCGAACTCCTCGCGGATGATGTCGGACAGCATCTGCGCGAGCCCCTCGGACGTCTTCAGCGCGACGTTGCCGACGAAGCCGTCGCAGACGATCACGTCGACCGTGCCCTTGTAGATGTCGTTGCCTTCGACGTTGCCGCGGAAATTCAGCGTGCTGGCGCGCAGCAGCTCGCCTGCGCGCTTGATCGTCTCGTTGCCCTTGATGACCTCTTCGCCGATGTTCAAGAGGCCGATCGTCGGACGCTCCTTGCCTTCGAGCGCGGCGACGAGCGCATGCCCCATCTCCGCGAACTGCAGCAGATGCTGCGGCTCGCAGTCGACGTTCGCGCCGAGGTCCAGCATCATCGTGTAGCCGGTCGGGTTCGGCAAAGCGAACGCGATCGCGGGCCGCTCGATGCCGGGCAGCGTCTTGAGCACATAGCGGGAAACGGCCATCAGCGCGCCGGTGTTGCCGGCGGAAATACAGGCCTGGGCCGCGCCATCCTTGACGTGGTTGAGCGCGACGCGCATCGAAGAATCTTTCTTCTTGCGCAGCGCCACTTCGACAGGGTCGTCCATCGCCACGACTTCTGTGGCGGGCACGATGGTCAGCGCGGGATCGTCGAGGGCTTTCAGCTTTTTCAGCTGAGCGCGAATCGCGCTTTCGATGCCGACGAGCATCAGGTGCGCATCGGGATGCACGCGGACGAACTTGACTGCCGCGGGAACGGTCACGGACGGGCCGTGGTCGCCTCCCATGCAATCGATTGTGAGCTTTACGGTCATGGAATGCGACGAATTTCAGGCACAAAAAAGCGGCAGTTGAATGCCGCCTTTTTGTTGAGCCAGGAAAGTGTCAAGCGAACCAGTTGTCACGCGAACGGCGAATCGTAGCGCGCAACGCGTGACTTGACGCTTAGTCGTTCTTCGTCTTGACGACTTTCTTGCCGCGATAGTAGCCGTTCGGGCTGACGTGGTGACGCAGATGCACTTCACCCGTGCTCGGCTCGACTGCCAGCGGCGACGCCGTCAGGAAATCGTGCGAACGATGCATGCCGCGCTTCGACGGCGACTTCTTGTTTTGCTGGACTGCCATGACTAACTCCTAAATAATTTTCCGGATTCTAACACAGCCCGATCCGGCGCTTAACTACCCTGGCCCAAAGCCCTACGCCTTCCCGCGCCACAACTGCTTAGTGTTTCTTGCTGCCGTCCCCGTCCTTCTTCAACGCTTCCAGCGCTGCGAACGGATTCGGCCGTTTGCCTTCGTCCCCGGCTTCCCCGGACTCATCGTCCGCATCTTCCAAAGGACCGCTCGCACCCGACACGAGGCTTTCGTGAACTGCCGGGCAAACCTCGTGCTTGGGCACGAGCGGCAACGAAAGCAGCAATTCCTCTTCGATCAAGTCGACGAGATCGAACTGGCGAGAGCCCACGATCACATCGGCTTCATCGTCGTCGAGCGGAAATTCTTCAGCTTCTTCTTCGGTCGCGACGACCCGGTACGTCATGTCGACGTCGAACGTCTGGTCGTACGGAGTCATGCAGCGCTGGCACGTGAGCCATGCATGGCCGTGCACCGCAAGGCGCAGATACGGCTGCTGCCCATCGGCGCCGTCGTCCTGCAGTTCCTTCTGGGTGAACCCCTCGGCCTGCCACGTGAAGACCGTGTCGCGATCTGGCGCGTCCGCCGGCACTTCGTTTAACATGCGCGGCAGTTGCGAAAGACGCACCGCGCCTGCTGCCTGCCGCCCGCTGCGGGCGAATTCGAACAGGTCGACCGCGTGCGGATCAAGCGATGCCGCAGGCTTGCCAGAAGAAGTGTTCATATGCGCTCCTGCCTACAGGCTGACTTGCGGATCCGGCTTGGCACCGCTCGCGTACGCGCTCACCTGGGTGCTCATCTGGGTGATATACCGCCGCGCACGGTTCGTACTTTACTTCCGAAGACCCGGCAGGCGCCACCACAACGAAAGCCTGCCGACGAAAAGCGGGAAAGCATACCTGTTTTACCTTTTGCGGTCAATCACTTAAGCTTGCGTCCGCGCAACGCCGCACCATACCTGACGACTCACCGACCCAACCAACCATGCCGGATACCGTTTGCCACCCGCCGCGGCTGATTCTTGCCTCCAGTTCCCGATATCGCCGCGCGCTCCTCGAGCGCCTCGGCGTGCCGTTCGACGTCGTGTCGCCCGATCTCGACGAAACCCCGCTCGCCGGCGAAACGCCGGCCGCGACCGCGCTGCGCCTCGCCGGAGCGAAGGCGCGCGCCGTCGCCGCGACGATCGACGCGCCGGACGGCGTGCTCGTGATCGGATCGGACCAGGTCGCGACGTTCGACGGACTGCAGATCGGCAAGCCCGGCACGCACGAGCGCGCGCTCGCGCAACTGATGTCGATGCAGGGCCGCGATGTCGAGTTCCACAGCGCGCTCAGCCTGTACGACAGCCGCACCGGCGAGACGCAAACCGAGGACGTCGTCACGCACGTGCGCTTTCGCTCGCTGCCCGAAGCCGAACTCGATGCGTATCTCCACGCGGAAACGCCGTACGACGTCGCCGGCAGCGCAAAATCCGAAGGGCTCGGCATCGCGTTGCTCGACGCGATCGACTCCGACGATCCCACCGCGCTCGTCGGCCTGCCGCTGATCGCGCTCACGCGAATGCTGCGCGCCGCGGGCTATCCGTTGTTCGCCAACCATGGAGACCGCGCATGACCGCCGGCACGCTCTATCTCGTCCCGAACACCCTTGGCGAAGGCGACGAATCGATGCTCGCCGCGGTGCTGCCCGCGGCCGTGCAGGCTCGCGCCGGCACGCTCGGCTATTACATCGGCGAAAACGCGAAAACGACCCGCGCGTTCCTGAAGAAGATCGGCACGACGCGGCCGATCCAGGAAATCGAGATCCGCGAGCTGAACGTCAACACGCCGGGCGGCGAGATCGACCGGCTGCTCGCCCCCGTACTGGCCGGCGCGGACGCGGGGCTCGTGTCCGAGGCCGGCTGCCCTGCCGTGGCCGATCCCGGCGCGCTGCTGGTGCGCCGCGCGCACGAACGCGGCGTGAAGGTCGTGCCGCTCGTCGGGCCGAGTTCGATCCTGCTCGCACTGATGGCATCGGGCCTGAACGGCCAGAGTTTCGCGTTCAACGGCTACCTGCCGGTCGACGCTGCAGCGCGCGCGAAACGCCTGCGCGAGCTGGAACAACTGTCACGCAAGGCTCGCCAGACGCAGATCTTCATCGAGACGCCGTACCGGAACCACGCGATGCTCGACACGCTGGTCGCGACGTGCGCGCCGTCGACGCAGATCTGTGTCGCAGCCGATCTGACCCTCGAAACCGAGACGATCGCCAGCCGTTCGGTGGCGGACTGGAAAAAGGCGCCCGCACCGAATCTGCACAAGCGCCCCGCCATCTTCCTGCTGCTCGCAAACTGAGGCGGAAAGCCGGCGGCGGTACGGGGCATACCGGCCCGTACCGCCACTCAGCGCAGGCTGAACGACGTGCCGCCCGCAGTGAGCGCCTTCATCGCAGCGCCGCCAACCGCCGCGCCAAACTTGCGTGCGACGCGGTTCGTCAGGCTTTCCTTCACCGTGTAGTCGACGAGATCCGGCGCCTTCAGCACGTCGCGCGCGACCGTGTCCGTCGTGCCGTAGCCGTCCGCAAGCCCGAGTTCGACGCTCTTCTCGCCGGTCCAGAACAGCCCCGAGAACATGTCGGGCGTTTCATGCAGCCGCTTGCCGCGGCCATCCTTCACGGCCTTGATGAACTGCGCATGGACCTGGTCGAGCAATTCCTGCGCATGGGTGTCCATCTTCGGCGTCTCGGGCGAGAACGGATCGTAGAAGCCCTTGTTTTCGCCCGACGTATGCAGGCGCCGGTCGACGCCGAGCTTGCCCATCAGGCCCGTGAAGCCGAAACCGTCCATCAGCACGCCGATCGAGCCGACGATGCTCGCCTTGTCGACGAAAATCTTGTCGGCGGCCGACGCAATGTAATAGCCGCCCGATGCGCACATGTCGGTCACGACGACATACAGCGGCTTGCCCGGATACTTCGCGCGCAGCCGCCGGATCTCGTCGTAGACCATGCCGGCCTGCACCGGGCTGCCGCCCGGGCTGTTGATCCGCAGCACGACGCCGGCCGTGCCGTCGTCGTCGAATGCCGCATCGAGCGCGGTATTGATGTCGTCGGCGTTCGCATTGGTGCCGGCCGCGATCTCGCCGTCGATCGTCACGAGCGCCGTGTGCCGCCCGCTCGACGAAAACTTCGAGTCGCTCGAGAAATCGAGCAGCGCAAACGCGAACAGCACGAATACACCGAGGAACGCGAAACGGAAGAAGATCTTCCAGCGCCGCGCCGCGCGCTGTTCCTTCACGGCTGCGAGCGCGATCCGTTCGAGCGCGGCGCGCTCCCAGTTCGGTTCGCGGCTGTCGGGACGGGACGAGGAATCAGGGGAATTCGGTTGATCGGCCATGCAGTGTTGTCGTCAGTCGGTCGTGGCGGGAGGAACCGGCGCGGCGGGATGCAGGTCCGCATCGGGCACCCAGAATACCGCACGCCCGTCGGGCGTGTCGCGCTCGTCGACCTCGACCGGCCGCAGGCGGCCGCCGCGGCACGGGCCGCCGACGCACTTGCCGGTGTCCGGCGCATAGATCGCACCGTGCGTCGCACACATCAGATAAAGGCCGGACGACTCGAAGAACTGCCCTTCCGCCCAGTCGAGCTCCATCGGCACGTGCGCGCAGCGGTTCAGGTAGCCGTACGCACGGCCGTCGTAGCGCACGAAGAATACGACCGCCTGCTCGCCGCGCAGCGTCGCATCGACGCGCACGCCGGCACCGCCGTCGGCCAGCGCGTCGGATGCACACACGCGCACGGCGTCGGGCGCCGCGCTCATGCGTGCTCCCGTAGCCATGCCGTCAGCGCAACGACGTCCGGCGCGACGAAACGCGGCGTCAGCGCAGCCAGCGCGTCGGCCGTGTGCGCGCCGTACGAAACGCCGATGCCCGCTGCCCCCGCGCTCGCGGCCATCTGCAGATCGTGCGTCGTGTCGCCGATCATCACCGTGCGCGCCAGATCCTGCCCCAGTTCGCGCGACAACTCGTGCAGCATCGCCGGATGCGGCTTCGAGAACGTCTCGTCCGCGCAGCGCGTCGCATCGAACAGGCTCGTGAGCTTCGACTGGTCGAGCACGCGGTTCAGCCCGACCCGGCCCTTGCCGGTCGCGACCGCGAGCAGGTAGCCCGTGTCGCGCAACTCGGCGAGCAGTTCGCGCACGCCGGCGAACAGCTCGATGCGCTGGTCGTCCAGCAGATAGTGATAGCGATAGCGCTCGGCCAGCCGCGGATAGTCGGACGGATCGAGGGTCGGAGCGGTAATCTGCAGCGCATCACGCAGGCCGAGACCGATCACGTAACGGGACGCCTCATCGGACGGCGTGGGCAAACCGAGATCGCGGCAGGCCGCCTGGATGCTGTGCGCGATGTGCGCAGTCGAATCCATCAGCGTGCCGTCCCAGTCGAAGACGATCAGATCAAATTGCTGTCGGGACATGCGATTCAGGCGGTATCGCGCAGAGCGCTGAGTTGATCGAGGAAGCGCCGGCATTCGTCCGGCAGCGGCGCGTCGAACTGCAGCGCCTCGCCGGTCAGCGGATGGGCCAGCCGCAGCCGATGCGCATGCAGGAACATCCGTTTCAGCGACGGCTGCGCATTCGCGCGCGCCAGCGCCTTGTTCAGTGCGAAATCGCCATACTTGGCGTCGCCGGCGATCGGCAGGCCGAGATGCGCGAGGTGCACACGAATCTGATGGGTCCGACCCGTTTTGAGTTCCGCCTCGACCAGCACGTAATCCAGCCAGCGATCGAGCAGATTGAATACGGTGTGCGACGGCAGACCGTCGTCCTGCACGCGCACGCGCCGCTCTCCTTCCGGGGTCGAATACTTGAACAGCGGCACCTTCACCGCGCGGCGGCGGCCCCAATCGGGCTGCCATTCGCCGTGCCCGCACGCGAAGTAGCGCTTGTCCATCCGGTTTTCGCGGATCTGTTCATGCAGGGCGACGAGCGCGGTGCGCTTCTTCGCGAGCATCAGAACCCCGGACGTCTCGCGGTCGAGCCGGTGCACGAGTTCGAGGAATTTCGCGCGCGGGCGCGCCTGGCGCATCTGCTCGATCACGCCGAACGCGACGCCGCTGCCGCCATGCACCGCGACACCGGCCGGCTTGTTGATGACGAGCATCGCGTCGTCCTCGTACAGCACGTCGAACTGCGCGGGCGGCACGATCGGCGTGTCGGCGCGCGCGAGGTCGGCTGCCGCCACCCGCACCGGGGGCACGCGGACGATGTCGCCGAACGCGAGACGATACTGCGCATCGACCCGACCCTTGTTTACCCGAACTTCCCCGCTGCGCAGGATTCGGTAAATATGGCTTTTGGGCACGCCTTTACAGACGCGCAACAGGAAGTTATCGATCCGCTGACCGGCCGAGTTTTCGTCGATCTGGATCATCGATACCTGGCCGCTTGCGACTGAATTCTGGGATATTTTGCCTAACTCATTCATACTGAATATAATTTTGCCCAGCCGGACGTTGAGGGTGGCCTGACAGGCCGGCCCCGACCGAGTCGGGCAAGGCGCAAGCGGAAACCGTTATTTTACTTGCGCCGGGGGTCTGCTGCTCACCCCTAATCAAAGAGATGCAGCAAGTTGCACGCACGGCGCAGCCCGTCGGCAAGGATCGCGCCCACAGGCGGATTCGGTCGGCACCGCGCCGCGGTAACGGAAAGTTGGTTGAAAAGAATTTGATCGGTAGCCCGACGGCGCGAAGTGCGTCCGCAGGCTGCCGGTTGCGAAAATTACGGCGTTGCGCCCGATTTGGCCCCGCGAAGCGTGCGGGGCTTGGCGACGTCAAACCAGGGAAGTACACCCCAGGCGGGAAAGTCGGGCTGGATTCGATACTCCCCGCTGCGGCCCAAGCCGCAGCATCTGCCGCCCGTCGGCGCGCGCGACGCATTGCGCGCGCCCCGTGGCAATGCCGGTATCAGGCTTAGCGCGCTTTTGCAGCGTGCGGTGTGTGGACGCCGTGCTTTGAAGCCGTGTTCGCAGGTGCCCTATGGCCGCCGGCCCCGTCTTTCGGGCCCAAGCGCCTCTTCAGGCAATTCTCCCCGCCATCCTTCCCGCTCCAGCGTGCTTGTGACAACACAACAAGGTGCGGCCTGCCGCCGTTTCCGCCCTCGCGGCTGACAACCGCGAGGCGCCGGCAGCAGAGTCGCCTGGAGTCGTTCATGAAACGCATGCTGTTCAATGCGACGCAGCAGGAGGAGCTGCGCGTCGCCATCGTCGATGGGCAAAAGCTCATCGACATCGACATCGAGACCGCCGGGCGCGAACAGCGCAAAGGCAATATCTACAAAGGTGTCATCACCCGTATCGAGCCGTCGCTCGAAGCGTGCTTCGTCAACTACGGCGAAGACCGCCACGGCTTCCTGCCGTTCAAGGAAGTCGCCCGCCAGTACTTCAAGGAAGGCATCGACATGCGCTCCGCGCGCATTCAGGATGCCCTGCGCGAAGGCCAGGAGCTGATCGTCCAGGTCGAGAAGGAAGAACGCGGCAACAAGGGCGCCGCCCTGACGACGTTCATCTCGCTCGCCGGCCGTTATCTGGTGCTGATGCCGAACAACCCGCGCGGCGGCGGCGTGTCGCGCCGGATCGAAGGCGACGAACGCCAGGAACTGCGCGAAACCATGGCGCAGCTGCAGATTCCCGACGGCATGAGCATGATCGCCCGTACCGCGGGCATCGGCCGCAGCGCCGAGGAACTGCAGTGGGACCTGAACTACCTGCTGCAACTGTGGCGCGCGATCGAAGCGGCGTCGCAAAGCGGCAATTCCGGCCAGCCGATGCTGATCTATCTGGAATCGAGCCTCGTGATCCGCGCGATCCGGGACTATTTCCAGCCCGATATCGGCGAAATCCTGATCGACACGACTGAGATCCACGATCAGGCCCGTGCGTTCATGGACATCGTGATGCCGGACAACGTGTCGAAGGTGAAGCGCTACCACGACGACGTGCCGCTCTTCTCGCGCTTCCAGATCGAGCACCAGATCGAAACCGCGTACTCGCGCACGGTACCGCTGCCGTCGGGCGGCGCGATCGTGATCGACCACACCGAAGCGCTCGTCGCGATCGACGTGAACTCGGCGCGCGCCACCAAGGGCGCCGACATCGAGGAAACGGCAACCCGCACGAACCTCGAAGCGGCGGACGAAGTGGCCCGCCAGCTGCGCCTGCGCGACCTCGGCGGCCTGATCGTGATCGACTTCATCGACATGGAGTCGGCCAAGAGCCAGCGCGAAGTCGAGCAACGCCTGAAGGACGCGCTCAAGCATGACCGCGCCCGCGTGCAGATGGGCAAGATCTCGCGCTTCGGCCTGATGGAACTGTCGCGCCAGCGTCTGCGCCCGGCCCTGTCGGAAGGCAGCCACGTGACGTGCCCGCGCTGTAACGGCACCGGCCACATCCGCGACACTGAATCGTCCGCGCTGCAGGTCCTGCGGATCATTCAGGAAGAAGCGATGAAGGAAAACACCGCGGCGATCCACTGCCAGGTGCCGGTCGAGGTGACCGCCTTCCTGCTCAACGAAAAACGTCAGGAAATCAACAAGATCGAGTCGCGCTTCAAGGTCGGCATCGTGCTGATCCCGAACAAGCACCTCGATACGCCGCACTACAAGCTCGAGCGCCTGCGCCATGACGATGCACGCCTCGACGATCCGCGCGCGTCCTGGAAGATGGCCGAGGAAGCCGCCCGCGAGCTGGAGTCGGAAACCGGCTACAGCAAGCGCACAGCCGACGTGAAGCCGAAGCAGGAAGCGGCGGTCAAGGGCATCACGCCCGAGCGTCCGGCGCCGAGCCCGGCACCCCAGCGCCCGGCCGAGCCGGTTGCGGCACCGGCACCGGTCGCCGTGGCAAGCGGCGGCTTCATCGGCTGGCTGAAGGGTTTGTTCGGCATGTCGCCGGCTCCGGCACCCGCGCCGGTTGCACCGGCACCGGTGAAGGAACAGGCTGCCCGCCCGGCCCGCGAGCGGACCGAGAAGTCGGACCAGCGCGGCGGCGATCGCAATCGCAACCGTCGCGGCGGCGCCCAGCAGGCTCAGGGTGGTCGCGACCAGGCTGCGGCAGGCCGCGGCCAGCCGCAACGCCAGGAACGCGAAGGCAAGGAAGTCCGCGAGCCGCGTGAACCGCGCGAAGGCCGTGAACCGCGTGAAAACCGCGAAGCTCGCGAGGGCCGTGGCCCGCGTGAAGGCCGCGAACCGCGCGAGCCGCGTGAAAACCGCGAACCGCGTGAACCGCGCGAGAACCGTGAGCCGCGCGAACGCGCCGAGCAGCCGGAAGCCGCCGACGCAGCCGGCCGTGGCGAGCGTCGCGAACGCGGCGAACGCCGCAAGCCGACGCAGCATGCGGCCACGCTCGAAACCGTCACCCGTGGCGAGAACCACCCGGAGTCGGAAGCCGACGAAGCAGCCGCAACCGCCCTGCCGGGCGCCGATGTGGCTGCCGATGCGGAAGCCGGCGCACGTGACGGCGAGGAACGTCGCCGCCGCCGCCGCGGCCGCCGTGGCGGTCGCCGCGAGCGCGAGGACGAAGGCGCAGTCGTCGACCAGGGCATGCACGGTGAAACCGCCGAGCAAGCCGTGACGACGGAAGCGTCGCCCTCGATCGAGCCGGCCCATACGGCCGCACCGGTCGCCGTGGCCGCCGTTGCCGCGGCAGGCGCCGTCGTTGCCGAAGCAGCAGTCGAGCAGCATGCCGAACCGGCAGCACCGGCCGCGGTCGAGCCGCAACCGGCACCGATTCGCGTCGAGGCGACGCCGGTCGCTCCGGTCGAGCCCGCCGTGGTCGCCCAGGCCGCCGAACCGGCACCGGTCGCGCCGGCCGCCGCTGAGGAAGCCGGCCCGGCTCCGGTCGCGGTTTCGCCGACCGACGCGTTCGAAGTGCCGGCCGCACCGGCTGCCGTCGAAGCGCCGCAGTCCGCGCCCGTCGAGCAGCCCGCACCGGCACCGGTCGTTGCAGCCGAAGTCGCCCCGGCAGCTGTCGAACCGGTAACTGTCGCTCCGGCAGTTGTCGAGCCGGCGCATGTCGAACCGGTTCATGTCGAAGCCGCACCGGTCGAAGCGGTTCCCGCACCGGAACCGGCTCCGACCCCCGCGCAAGCCGCCGCAGCGCCCGCTTCGGCGAGCCTCGATGTCGTGCTGGAACAGGCCGGCCTCGTGTGGGTGAACACGGACGCCGACAAGTTCCGCGCTGCGCAGGAAGCCGCCTCGCATCTGCCGCGTGCCGCCCGCGTGCCGCGCGAACGCAAGACGCTGCCGCCGGCCGACTCGACCCCGATGCAGCAGGTTGAAACGTCGCACCGCTAAGCGGCGCAGCGCCCGACCAGAAAAAGCCCGCCTCCGAGCCCGCCTCCGGCGGGCTTTTTCATTTCCGCGCTGCGGGTTTCCGCCCACCGGCCCGGCCAGCCGCTTGCGGCTAAAATAGAGGTCTGGCTCGCACTTCTTTCAACATGTCCCGACGCATCATTCCTCTCGCCGACGTCAGCGGGATGCCGGATATCTCCGGCGTCCCGCACACCCCTGACGGCGCCCTGGCCGACACGTTCGCCAGGCCGTTGCGCGATCTGCGCATTTCGGTGACGGATCGCTGCAACTTCCGCTGCGTGTACTGCATGCCGCGCGACGTGTTCGACAAGGACTACCCGTTCCTGCCGCACAGCGCGCTGCTCACGCACGAAGAGATCGAGCGCGTGGCGCGGCTCTTCGTCGCACACGGCGTCGAAAAAATCCGCATCACGGGCGGCGAGCCGCTGCTGCGCAAGAACCTCGAATTCCTGATCGAGCGCCTCGCGCGCCTGACGACCCACGACGGTCGCCCGCTCGACCTGACGCTGACGACCAACGGCTCGCTGCTCGCCCGCAAGGCGCGCGCGCTGAAGGACGCCGGGCTCACGCGCGTGACGGTCAGCCTCGACGCGCTCGACGACACGCTGTTCAAACGCATGAACGACGCCGACTTCGCGAGCGCCGACGTCCTCGACGGCATCTTCGCCGCGCAGGCCGCGGGCCTCGCGCCGGTAAAGGTCAACATGGTCGTGAAGCGCGGCACCAACGACGGCGAGATCCTGCCGATGGCCGAGCGCTTCCGCGGCACGGGCGTGATCCTGCGCTTCATCGAATACATGGATGTCGGCACATCGAACGGCTGGAACATGACCGAAGTGCTGCCGTCCGCGGACGTCATCGCGCGGATCGCCGAACGGTTCCCGCTGGTGCCGCTCGAGCCGCACACGGCGGCCGAAACCGCACAGCGCTGGGGCTATGCGGACGGCGGCGGCGAAATCGGCGTGATCTCGAGCGTCACGCAGGCATTCTGCGGCGACTGCACGCGCGCGCGGCTGTCGACCGAAGGCAAGCTGTACCTGTGCCTGTTCGCGTCGGGAGGCCACGATCTGCGCGCGCTGGTGCGCGGCGGCGCCAGCGACGCCGAGATCGCGACCGCGATTGCCCGGATCTGGCAGGCCCGCACCGACCGCTATTCGCAGTTGCGCGGCAGCGCGGCCGGCGACGTCGCCCCCTACGGCGACGGCAAGCGTGTCGAAATGTCCTACATCGGCGGCTGACCGCGCCGCCCGTCCCCGATTTTCCCGACGATGCCCGCTTCCGACTCGCCCGCCATCACCGGCCTGCTGCTCGCAGGCGGGCGCGCGACGCGCATGGGCGGCGCCGACAAGGGCCTGCAGTTGCTCGACGGTACGCCGCTCGCGCTGCACGTGCTGCGCCGGCTGTCGCCGCAGGTCGACGAGACGCTGATCAGCGCCAATCGCAATGCCGATCGCTACGCCGAGCTCGGCGCACCGTTCGACGCGCGCATCGTGCCGGACGCAACACCCGATTTCCCCGGCCCGCTCGCGGGCCTGCTTGCCGGCATGCGGGCGGCACGCACGCCGCTCGTCGCGTGCTCGCCCTGCGACACGCCGTATTTGCCGACCGACCTCGTCGCGCAATTGCGTGCGGCGCTCGACGCGCAACGCGCCGACATCGCGATGGCGGTAACCGTCGACGCGCAGCAAACGCGCTCGCCGCAACCGACCTTCGCGCTGCTGCGCACGTCGCTCGCCGACGATCTCGCTGCCGGGCTCGCCGCCGGCGAGCGCAAGGTGCGTGCGTGGTACGCACGCCACAAGACGGTCGAAGTCGAGTTTCGCGACGAGCGTGCGTTTTACAATGCCAACTCCTGGCAGGAACTCGCCGCGCTCGCCCGCCGCTGACGGCGCCGGCATCGTTCCCGCCCGCCGCATGCGCCTGCGCGCTCAGGCGCCCTCTTCGCGCCACCGGCCACGAACCCGATACGCCTTGCGGCGCAGTCCGACTGATGATCAAGCAACCCCCGCCCGTTTCCCGAACCGCACCCGATTCCGATGCCCCGCTGTCGCTCGCCGACGCGCAGGCGCTCGCGTGCCGTTTCGCGGTGCCGGTCGATGCTTGCGACACGGTATCGCTGCACGATGCGCTCGACCGCGTGCTCGCGGCCGACGTGAATGCGCCGTTCGACATTCCCGCATACGACAACTCGGCGATGGACGGCTATGCGTTCGCCGGCAGCGCAAGCGCGTCCGCGTCGCCCGGCGACGTCACGCTGACGATCGCCGGCACCGCGTTCGCCGGCCATCCGTTCGACGGCGCCGTGGCGGCCGGGGCGTGCATCCGCATCATGACCGGCGCGCCGATGCCGGCCGGATGCGACACGGTCATTCCGCAGGAACGCGTTCGGGTCGACGGTGACGTCGTCCGCTTCGCCGCGCACGACGCCGCGCGCGGCGCAAACTGCCGCAAGGCCGGTGAGGACCTCGCGCGCGGCGCGTGCGCGCTCGCCGCCGGCCGCATCCTGCGTCCGTCCGATCTCGGCCTGCTGGCATCGTTCGGTCTGACCGAAGTCACGGTGCGCCGCCGCGTGCGCGTCGCCGTGTTCTCGACCGGCGACGAACTGCGCGAACCCGGCGAGCCGCTCGGCCGCGGCACGCTGTACGACAGCAATCGCGGGATGCTGGTCGCGATGCTCGAACGGCTGCACATCGATGCCGTCGATCTCGGGATCGTCCGCGACGATCCAGCCGCGCTCGAACGCGCGTTAAGCGACGCGGTCGCCGCACAGGCCGACGCGGTAATCACGTCGGGCGGCATGTCGGTCGGCGAAGCCGACTTCACGCGCGACGTGATGGCGCGCCTCGGCGACGTCACGTTCGCGAGCCTCGCACTGCGGCCCGGCCGGCCGCTCGCGTGCGGCACGCTCTCGCGCGCGGCCGACGGCGCCGGCCACGTGCTGTTCTTCGGGCTGCCCGGCAATCCGGTCGCATCCGCCGTGACGTTCTACGCCATCGTGCGCCCCGCGCT
Organism: Burkholderia sp. IDO3; assembly: GCF_003366075.1. NCBI lineage: Bacteria > Pseudomonadati > Pseudomonadota > Betaproteobacteria > Burkholderiales > Burkholderiaceae > Burkholderia > Burkholderia sp. IDO3. The sequence continues at coordinate 1,149,846 of NZ_CP028963.1, read as the reverse complement.
GCTGACGCTGGCCGGTGCGCACGCGGCGGCACCGGCGATGTACACGGCACTCAGCACGCAGGCACTGAAAAAGCGCCCTGGCCGCACCGAGTACCTGCGGGCCATCGCGACGCGCAGCGCCAACGGCCAGTGGCACGTCGCGCCGGCCGGTTCGCAGAGCTCCGCGTCGCTGAGCGGCCTCGCGGCCGCCAACTGTTTCATCGTCCTGGGCCACGATACCGCGGCAGTCGACGCGGGCGCCCCGGTCGACATCCTGCCGCTCGACGGCCTGATCTGAATTCCAATCGGTATATCTCTACGGGGGCAATCCGCACATGAAAAAACAAATCTCGTCGATCGCCGCGGGGCAGACCGCAAAGGCGCTGATCCTCGTCTATCTGACGTTCAGCGTGCCGATCGTGCTGCTGGGCATTCTGGTCGCGTACATCCGCTACGGGATGGTCGAGCTGAGCACGATCCTGAGCGCACTGCTGCTGAACGCGATCCTCGGCTTCGTGCTGCTGTGGATCGCATGCCACGCGTACAACTGGGTCGCATCGCGCTTCGGCGGCATCGAGATCGTGCTGTCCGATCCGCCGGAGGAAGCATGAGCGGCGCGCCGCTGATCCGGGCGGCCGACGCCCGTGACGTTGGCGCGATCCTCGCGCTGATGCGCGAGCTGGCCGACTTCGAGAAACTCGCGCACCTGTTCGTCGCGACCGACGCCGATCTCGCCGACGCGCTGTTCGGCGAACGGCCCGCTGCCGAAGCGCTGGTGGCGGAGCGCGACGGCGCGATCGTCGCGTATGCGCTGTTCTTCCACAACTATTCGACGTTCCTCGGCCGTCGCGGCCTCTATCTCGAGGATCTGTACGTGCAGCCGTCGCAGCGCGGCACGGGTCTCGGCACCGCGATGCTGCGGCACCTCGCGGCGCTGGCCGTCGAGCGTCGCTGCGGTCGCTTCGAGTGGTCGGTGCTCGACTGGAACCAGCCGGCGATCGACTTCTACGAGAAAATGGGCGCGACCGTGCTGCCGGAATGGCGCATCGTGCGCGTGACGGGCGACGCGCTGGACACGCTCGCCGGTAGCTGAGCGCGGCCCGGCCATGCCGGGCGCCGCTGCAAAAAGAAACGGGCGCCTCAGCGCCCGTTTTCGTTCCAGCCGGCTGCGGCCAGACACGTCATGCATCGTCCGCATCGGCGCCGTCCGCGCCTTCCGCCCCGAGCAGCCCGGCCGCCGTGTCGCCCGGCAACGCCTCGACCTGCTTCAGCTTGCGGTTCATCACGCGGGTACGCTGCTCGGCCGCCTCGATCGAGCGCGTGACCGTTTCGAGCTGCGCCTTCGTGCGCGCGAGCACGTCGCCGAACTTGCCGAACTCGGTCTTCACCGCGCCGAGCACCTGCCACACTTCGCTCGAGCGCTGCTCGATCGCGAGCGTGCGGAACCCCATCTGCAGGCTGTTCAGCAGCGCGGTCAGCGTCGTCGGCCCGGCCACCGTCACGCGATAGTCGCGCTGCAGCAGGTCCGTCAGCCCCGGGCGACGCAGGATCTCCGCATAGAGCCCCTCGGTCGGCAGGAACAGCAACGCGAAATCGGTCGTATGCGGCGGCGCGACGTACTTTTCGGCGATCGTGCGCGCCTCCATCCGCACGCGCGCTTCGAGCGCGCGGGCCGCTTCCTCGACCGCCGCCGAATCGGCACGCTCCTGCGCATCGATCAGCCGCTCGTAATCCTCACGCGGGAATTTCGCATCGATCGGCAGCCACACCGGCGGCGCGTCGCGCGTGCCGCCCTCGCGCCCCGGCAGCCGGATCGCGAACTCGACGCGCTCGCTGCTCTTGGGCACCGTCGCGACGTTCTTCGCGTACTGATCCGGCGTGAGCATCTGTTCGAGCAGCGCCTCGAGCTGCACCTCGCCCCACGTGCCGCGCGTCTTCACGTTGGTCAGCACTTTCTTCAGGTCGCCGACACCGGCCGCCAGCGTCTGCATCTCGCCGAGCCCGCGGTGCACCTGCTCGAGCCGGTCCGACACGAGCTTGAACGATTCGCCGAGCCGCTGTTCGAGCGTCGCATGCAGCTTCTCGTCGACGGTGCGGCGCATCTCCTCGAGCTTCGCCGCGTTGTTCGTCTCGATTTCCTTCAGCCGCTGTTCGAGCGTCGCGCGCACTTCGCCGATCCGGCGGTCGTTTGCTTCGGTCAGCTGCGTGAGCTGCCGGTTCAGCGTGTCGCCGAACAGCCGCAGCGCGACCGTCTGCTCTTCGCGCGCCTGCTGCGCCTGGCGCTGCACGCTTTCACGCATCGCGTCGAACTGCTGCGCGTTGCCGGCGACGAGCTTGCCGAGCTGCTGCGCGAACCCCTCGATCTGGTTGTTCTGCACGGTCGCGATGCTCGTCAGCTGCGTCGCGAGCGTCTGCTGAAGCTGCGAAAAATTGCCAGCCAGCTCGGTACGCGAGCCGCGCGCGCTCTCGACGATCTCGCCGCGCAACTCGCGTTCGAGCCGCTCGACCGCGCGCGCCTGCGCGTGCGCGGCGTCCTCGATCTGGTCGCCGAGCACGGCTGCATCGTCGTGACTTCCACCGCCGCGCACGATCACGACGACCGCCACCGTCAGCGCGACGGCCAGCACGACGACCGCCGCCAGCAACAACGTCGTCGTCATGCGCGCGGCTTCCCCATCACATCCGGGTTGATCGGATTCGGCGGCTGACCCGCTCGCGGCCCTTCGCCCAGTGCGGCAATCAGGTTGTCGGCGGCGAGGTTCGCCATCGCGCGGCGCGTTTTTTCCGTCGCGCTCGCGATGTGCGGCGTCAGCACGACGTTCGGCACCTCGAGCAGCGCCGGATGCACGCTCGGCTCGCCTTCATACACGTCCAGGCCTGCTGCGGCGATCGTCCCGTTGCGCAGCGCAACGGCCAGCGCCGCGTCGTCGACGATGCCGCCGCGCGCGATGTTGGTCAGCGTCGCGGTGGGCTTCATCTTCGCGAGTTCGGCCGCGCCGATCGTGTGATGGTTCTCCTTCGTATACGGCAGCACCAGCACGACGTGATCGGCACGCGACAGCAACGCATCCTTCGACACGTATTCGGCATTCAGTTCGGTCTCGATTTCGGGCGCGACCCGCGAGCGGTTGTGATAGATCACCTGCATCCCGAAACCGCGCGCACGGCGCGCGAGCGCCTGGCCGATACGCCCCATCCCGATGACACCCAGCGTCGACCCGTAAATGTCGCTGCCGAGGAAGCCGTCGTACGCCCACTTCTGCCAGTGCCCGGCCCGCAGCCAGTGCTCGGATTCGGCGATTCGCCGTGCAGCGGCCATCATCAGCGCCCAGCCGAAATCCGCGGTCGACTCGTTCAGCACGTCGGGCGTGTTGGTGCCGAGCACATTCGCCGCGTTGAACGCGGCCATGTCGAAGTTGTTGTAGCCGACTGCCATGTTCGACACGACGCGCAAGCGCGGCGCCGCCGCGAGCACGGCCGCGCCGACCGGGTCGCCGGCCGTCAGCGCGCCGTCCTTGTCGGCAAGACGCGCGGCGAGCGCATCGGGGGCGAGCGCGTCGCCGTTGTTCCAGTCGACTTCGAAATACTGCTTGAGCCGCTCGATCACGTCCGGAAAAATCGGACGTGCGACCAGGATCTTCTGCATCGTCATCTCCACATGCCGCAGCCGGAACGCGGCACGCCGTGTGCCGCCGGGACCGCCCGCGCTTGGTTGAAAATCGTCAGCCTACGCCGTGAAAAAGATCCACGACGTCAGCAGGAACACCGGCACCAGGACGACCAGCGACCAGCCGAGATACGCAAAGAAGCTCGGCATCTTCACGCCGCGCGATTCCGCGATCGCCTTCACCATGAAGTTCGGCGCATTGCCGATGTAGCTGTTCGCGCCCATGAATACGGCCCCCGCGGAAATCGCGGCGAGCGTCGTCGCGCCGGTCGTCATCAGCGACTGCGCGTCGCCGCCCGCGAGGTTGAAGAACACGAGGTAGGTCGGTGCGTTGTCGAGGAACGACGACAGCAGGCCGGTCGCCCAGAAGTACATCGCGTCGATCGGCTTGCCGTCGGGGCCCGTGACGAGATGGACGATCTGCGCGAACGCGCCGTCCGCACCCGCGCGCAGGATCACGATCACGGGCGCGATCGTCACGAAGATCCCCGCGAACAGCTTCGCGACCTCTTCGATCGGCGCCCAGTTGAACGCGTTGCCCTCGCGCGCCGAACGCGGCGTCAGCGCGAGCGACGCGAGCGCCACGACGACGAGCGCGACGTCGCGCACGAGATTCTGCAGCGCGACGTGCGTGCCCCACACGTCGAACGTGACGCCCGGCTTCCAGATACCGCTCATCAGCACGAGGCCGATCACGGCCGCGAGCAGCGCGAAGTTGATCTTGCCGTCGATCGACAGCGCGGCGCCGTCGGGCGTCGGATCGAGCGCGGCCGGCCGCTCCTCGCCGCCCTTGCGGTAGAAATACGTGTCGAGCACGAAGAACAGCGTCAGCAGCACCGCACAGATGAACAGCATCGGCAGCGCAAGATGCGTGGTCGTCCAGAAGAAGCTCACGCCGTTCAGGAAACCGAGGAACAGCGGCGGATCACCGAGCGGCGACAGCGAGCCGCCCGCGTTCGCGACGAGGAAGATGAAGAAGATCACGACATGCACGACGTGCTTGCGGTTGTCGTTCGCGCGCAGCAGCGGCCGGATCAGCAGCATGGCGGCGCCCGTCGTGCCCATCACGCTCGCGAGCAGCGTGCCGAGCGCGAGGATCGCCGTGTTCAGCTTCGGCGTGCCGTGCAGGTTGCCGTTCACGCAGATGCCGCCGGCCACCGTGTAAAGCGCGGTCAGCAGCACGATGAACGGGATGTACTCCTCGAGCAGCGCATGCACCAACGTACCGAACGCGGTGCCCGCGCCGAACGCGAACGCAAACGGCGCCAGGAACGCGACGGCCCACGCGGCGGCGATCTTGCCGAAGTGGTGATGCCAGAACACCGGAGCGACGAGCGGGAACACCGCGATGGACAGCAGGATCCCGGCGAACGGGATGCCCCAGAGCGCGGACAGCGCGGCACCGTCGAGCGTGGCGGCCGATGCGAGCGCGGGAACGGCGCCAAGCGCGGCTCCCGACGCCATGCCCGCCCAGGCGGCATGTCGTTTCATGCAGAACTTCCTTGTATGAATGGCAGTGGATGCAGCGGACGCGTCATGCGCCCCGCACGACGATCGCGTGAACGCGGTACGGGCCGTGTGCGCCCAGCACGATGGTCTGCTCGATGTCGCCGGTGCGCGACGGGCCCGATACGAAATTGACCGCGCGCGGCAATTCGCCCCGCTCCGCGCGAATCAGCGCGAATGCGTCTTCATGACCGGCGACGATCCGCGACGCCGGCACGATCGCGATGTGCGTTTCCGGCAGGAGACCGGCCGATGCGTAGGTGTCGGGGCCGGAAAGCAGCACCAGCGACCCCGTTTCGGCGGTCGCGCAGAAGCAGCCCGTCAGGCCGACGAGATCGCCGTCGCGCGGCTTGCGGCACTCGACCGACAGGCCGGCGCCGGCCCAGTCGAGATCGGACAGCGTGCGCCATGCGACGGCCTGCATCGGCAGGCCGTGAGCGGAAAGATAGCGGGCGGCGGCGGCGGGCGCGTCGGCGAGCGTCGCGACTTCGTCGACTGTCGTCGACAAACGCGCCGCTTCGTCGACGAACGCGGCAACGAGGTCGGCCGGCATCGGCGGACGCGGCCCCTCGGGATGACGGGCGAGATAGTCGGCGACGCCTTCGCGCTCCGTTGCATCGGGTTCGCCCGTGCGTCCCTGCGCCGCGCGAATGCGCGCGAGGATCTGGCGACGGGCAGCGGAAGTGTCCATGAACGGTCCTCGTGACGTTGGCGTGCGATACCGTCGGATTATACCGGCGGCCCTCGCCGCGACGCACCTGCCCGTTCGGCCGACGCCTACTTCGACGCGTCGTCGTCGGCCGGTTGCGCGATACCGAACACCTGGCGCAGGTAGGCGAGATACGCCTTGTCGTCGCACATGCTCTTGCCCGGCGAATCCGACAGCTTGGCGACCGGCTGCCCGTTGCAGCGAACCATCTTGATCACGATCTGCAGCGGCACGTAGCCGAGATCGTTCGTGAGGTTGGTGCCGACGCCGAACGCGAGCTTGCAGCGGCTGCGGAACCGTTCGTACAGCTGCATGACCTTCGGGATGTCGAGCGCGTCCGAGAACACGAGCACCTTGGTGCGCGGGTCGCAGCGGTTCGCTTCGTAGTGACGCAGCATGCGCTCGCCCCAGTCGAACGGATCGCCCGAATCGTGACGCGCGCCGTCGAACAGCTTGCAGAAGTACATGTCGAAGTCGTTCAGGAACGCGTCCATCCCGTAGACGTCCGACAGGGCGATCCCGAGGTCGCCGCGATATTCCTTCGCCCACATCTCGAAACCGTAGGTCTGCGAATCGCGCAGCCGCGGGCCGAGCGCCTGGCATGCCTGCAGGTATTCGTGCGCCATCGTGCCGAGCGGCGTCAGGTCGTGCTTCATCGCGTAGAACACGTTGCTCGTGCCCGCGAATTGCGGCCCGAGCCCGTCGCGCAGCGTCAGCGCGACCTCCTCGTGCCACACCTTCGAGAAGCGCCGGCGCGTGCCGTAGTCGGCGATCTTGCAGTCGGCGAACTCCGGCTTCGCGCCGAGCAGCTTGACCTTCTCGCGCAGCCGCTCGCGGCCTTCGCGATAGTCGGGCTCGCGCTGCGTGTTGCGGAAATAGACTTCGTTGACGATCGCCAGCACCGGGATCTCGAACAGGATCGTGTGCAGCCACGGCCCCACGATCTCGATGTCGATCTCGCCGTTGCCCTTCGGCGAAGGCGTGATCGAGATGTACTTCTCGTTCAGGTGGAACAGCGCCAGGAAGTCGACGAAGTCGCTCTTGATGAAGCGCATGCGCCGCAGGTAGTCGAGCTCGTCGTCGGTGAAGCGCAGCGAACAGAGGCCGCGCACCTCGTCGCGGATCTCGTCGATATACGGCACGAGATCGACGCCGGGCGTGCGGCACCGAAACCGGTATTCGACGTTTGCGGCAGGAAAGTGATGCAGGACGACCTGCATCATCGTGAACTTGTAGAGATCCGTGTCGAGCAGCGAAGTGATGATCATGATTGCGGTACCGCCGATATCGTGACCGGGCCCCGGCGCACCGCGCGCCGCCCGGTCTGTCGGCCATGTTACCCGAATGCGTGCCGGACCATCGTGAAACCCCTCCCCGCCCGCCGCCGTCGGTCGGGCGCCTTCTGCCGCCGCCCGACGCCATAAACTAATCACGAAACGATATAAGCCGGAAAGCCGACCACGTCATGCGGGTTTTGCGCTTCAGTTACAATGCCGCTTTTGGCGCAAACGCCACCCCATATATACCGCCAAGCAGGAGCGTTTTAATGACTCACGTTGTGACCGAAGGCTGCATCAAGTGCAAATACACGGATTGCGTGGATGTGTGCCCGGTGGATTGCTTCCGTGAAGGTCCCAACTTTCTCGCCATCGATCCGGACGAGTGCATCGACTGCGCCGTGTGCGTCGCCGAGTGCCCGACCAATGCGATCTATGCCGAAGAAGACGTTCCGGGCGACCAGCAGCAGTTCACCGAGCTGAACGCCGAGCTGGCGAAGGGCTGGCCGTCGATCACGAAGACCAAGCCGGCGCCGGCCGACGCGGACGAGTGGAAGGACGTGCAAGAGAAGCTGCACCTGCTCGAGCGCTGATCGCGCAGCGGCGTCGAATTTTTTTGTGCGCCGCGGCCCAAAAGTATTGACAGGTTAGCGAACACTCCATACAATCTCGTTTCTCTGCTGTTGTTGTTTGTTCCCCGATAGCTCAGTCGGTAGAGCGCCGGACTGTTAATCCGTAGGTCCCTGGTTCGAGCCCAGGTCGGGGAGCCAAAAACACAAAGCCCGTTGAAAGTGGACGGGTTTTTTGTTGGAAACCCTTTGTTGGGAACCCAACACGCAGATATACCGATTTATTCCCCGATAGCTCAGTCGGTAGAGCGCCGGACTGTTAATCCGTAGGTCCCTGGTTCGAGCCCAGGTCGGGGAGCCAGACAATGAAAGGCCCGTCATTCGACGGGCCTTTTGTCTTTTCGGCGCCCGTCGGCCACCGCCGCGCATGCTAGAGTCTCTGTCCCGCATTCGCATCCGGTTCCGTCGATGAAGCACCGCCTCCTTTCCGCCACGCCGTTCGCCCTTCTCTTTTTCGCCCTTGCCGCCGCCCCGCTCGCGCACGCGGAGGAAGTCGGCAGCGTCAACACTCATTTCCGCGTGACGGGCTCCGATCGCGTGGTCGTCGAAGCGTACGACGATCCGCTCGTGAGCGGCGTGACCTGCTACGTGTCGCGCGCGCGCACCGGCGGCATCAAGGGCACGCTCGGCGTCGCGGAAGATCCGAGCGAAGCGTCGATCGCCTGCCGGCAGGTCGGCCCGCTCAGCTTCAAGGAGCCGCTCAAGCAGCAGACCGACGTGTTCAGCGAGCGCATGTCGTTCATCTTCAAGACGCTGCACGTCGTACGCGTGGTCGACAAGAAGCGCAACACGCTCGTCTACCTGACCTACAGCGACCGCATCGTCAGCGGCAGCCCGAAGAATGCCGTCACCGCGGTGCCGATGCCGGCCGGCACAACGATCCCGGTCAAGTAAGCCCGCGCCTGCCGGTCGCGCGAGCGATACACTGTCGATTCGACCGTTCCCGCGCCCGACCATGTCCGCCACCCGCCTTCCGGATTCCGCACGCTACTGGCGCACGCCGCTGCTGCCGGATGCGGATCTGCTCACGGCCACCTATCGCGATCATACGTTCGCGCCGCACTGGCACGACGCGTACACGATTCCTGTGATCCTCGAGGGCGCGGAGCGCTACACCTGTCGCGGCAGCGGCCATGTCGCCGAAACGGGCACCGTGCCGGTGATCAATCCCGGCGAAGTGCACACGGGCTCGCGCGCGACCGACGAGGGCTGGTGCTATCGCGTCAGCTACGTGCCGGTCGACTATATCCGCGCACTCGCGAGCGCGATCGCGGGTCGCCCGCAAGATGCGCCGTGGTTCCCGTCCGGCGTGATCCGCGACCCCGATCTCGCGGCGCGCCTCGCGCTCGCGCACCGGATGATGGAAGCCGGCAGCGAACCCATGCCGCCATCCGGCGCGCACGGGCCGGCGGCCGCCGCCGGTCCCGCTCCCGGCGCGCCGCGCGCGTACGACCCGCTCGCCGCCGAAACCGCGATGCTCGACGCGCTGTCGACCCTGATCGCGCGCCACGCCGACGCGCGGCTGCAACCGGCGGTGCTCGCGGCAGACGAGCCGCGCGTCGACGCGATGCGCGAACGGCTCGCGGCCGATCTCACGTGCACGGTGACGCTCGACGATGTCGCGCAGGCAGCCGGCCTGTCGTCGTTCCACGCAGCGCGTCTGTTCACCCGTACGACCGGGATGCCGCCGCATGCGTGGCGCAACCAGTTGCGGCTGCAGCGCGCGCTTGCGCCGTTGCGCGCGGGCGTGCCCGTCACCGATGTCGCAGCGGCAAGCGGCTTCGTCGACCAGAGCCACTTCACGCGACACTTCAAACGGATGTTCGGCGTGCCGCCCGGGCGCTGGCAGGCCCGCTGACGCACGCTTTCGCGCTTCGCCGGCACGGGAAACCGTGCCAGCACATCGCACCGCCGACATCGGCGGGCGCAAGAACATACAAGCCGTCACGGCGCCGGCCCGCTATCCTCCGACTCATGGAGAAGCGCCCCTTGAACCCCGTACCCTCGCCCCCACCCCGCCGTCCGCTGAACGAATGGCTCGACGGCGCACGCGACACGATCCCGATGATGGTCGGCGCGGCACCGTTCGGCGTGATCTTCGGCACGCTCGTCGGCGGCGGCCCGCTCGCCGCCTGGCACGGCGCGCTGATGTCGCTCGTCGTGTTCGCCGGCTCCGCGCAATTCATCGCGCTCGGCCTGATCGCCGGCAGCGCGAGCTTCGTCGTCGTGCTCGCGACGACGCTGATCGTGAACCTGCGTCACCTGCTGTACAGCGCGACGCTCGCGCCGTACGTCGCGCACCTGCCGCTGCGCTGGCGCGCAACGCTCGGCGCGCTGATGACCGACGAGGTGTTCGCGGTCGCCTATGCGCACTACCGGCACTTCCCGCCCGGTGCGATCGGCCCGTACTACTTCTTCGGCTCGGGCCTCGCGATGTACCTGAACTGGCAGGTCTGGACGCTCGCGGGCATCGGCTTCGGCGCCGCGTTCCCGGGCCTCCAGTCGCTCGGGCTCGATTTCGCGATGGCGGCGACCTTCATCGCGATCGTCGTCCCGCAACTCGGCACGCTGCGCTATTTCGCGGCCGCCGCGACGGCCGGCACGCTCGCGTACTTCTGGCAGGGCTGGCCGTACAAGCTCGGGCTGCTCGGCGCCGTGGCCGCCGGCGTCGCGGTCGGCGTCGCGCTCACGCTGCTGCACGCACGCTCGCGCACCGGTTCGCGCACGGAGGCCGCATCGTGAGCTACGCGTTGCTGATCCTCGGGATGGCCGTCATCACCTATGCGATCCGGACGACGCTGTTCCTGTTCGGCGAGCGGCTGACCTTTCCGCCGCTCGTGCGGACCGCGCTCGGCTTCGTGCCCGTCACCGTGCTGACCGCGATCATCGTGCCGATGGTCGTCTCGCCGCACGGCGGCACGGCCGAACTGACCTGGCGCAATCCGCAGCTCGTCGGCGCGCTCGCCGCCGTGCTCGTATCGGCAACGACGCGCCGGCCGCTCCTGACGATCGCGGTCGGGCTCGCGGTGTTCTTCTTCTGGCAAGGGATCGTGATGCCGCACTGGCTGCCGGCGTAAGCGCGCTTCGCCGGTCGCGCTCAAGTTTGCGTGCGGCGCGCCGATATAGGGAATGAAGACCCGCCATCGGCCTCGGCGCGAACCGGTCCGTCGACGCTGCGCCCGTCCTGGTGCGTGATGCCGGCGACCTGCCCGCGCGGGCCGCCATCGAGACGATTCATGGGCCAGATCACCCTTTCCATCAAGGACGACACCCTTGCGTCACTGCGCAAGGACTACGATGCGTTCGTGCGCGTATCGCTGAAGCTCGACCCGCAGTTCGCGACGCCGTCGTTCGAGGATTTCCTGCGCGCCAAGCTGCTCGACAACATGGTGCCGCTGACCGAGCACGCGGTACAGCGGATGCTCGAGGGCGGCCAGTACGCGTGGGCAAAGCGCACCCTCGACAAGGAGTTCCCGGACGTCGTCGCGATCCTGATGCGGCAGGCCGGCGAATTCGGCTTCGGTTTCGCGTCGCGCTCCGAATGGACGCCGGACGAGCTCGCGAAGGCCTGCCGCGACTGGGCCAAGGCGATCGTCGCCGAGGCGCAGAGCGACGCATCGCTCGTCGACCCGCTCGCCGCACAGATCAAGAGCGCGGTGCACGACATCCAGACACTCGAGGAGATGATGCAGACGCCCGCGTGGCGGCTCGCGGAGTCGCTGCGGCAGCGCATCTACGAGGCGAAGCTCGCGTGCGAGATGAGCGTCGGCAGCGCGGCGCGCGACAAGCTCGGCGAACTGCGCGGGCTGCTGCGGCTCGGCCTCTCGCACGGCTCGTTCCAGAAACAGGAAGCGCAGCAGATCATGGAGTACATGCGGCTCCTGAAGCCCGAGATCTTCGTCGACGAGCCATATGACGTCTTCGCGCGGCTTGCCGGATGGTTGCGCAGCGTGTTTGCGCCGGCCGCCGCCGCGCGGCGTGCGCCCGGCCCGGGGCCGGACCAGCGCCGGCCATAACGGCCCGCGCCGGCGCATGAAAAACGGCCCGGGCCGCGCAATGCGAACCGGGCCGCCGGATCACCGCCGTCGCGATGCGCCGTCCGGGGCGAGCATCGCGCGGCGACGGGGCACCGCTTACTGCGTGGCGCCCTGGGCCGATGCACCGCCCTGCACGTCTGCCGCCGCACCGCCTTCGGCCGCTGCGTCACCCACCTTCGACTTGGCCGTACCGGCATGGTGCTTGGCCGACTTCGCCGCATGCTTCGCGTGCTTCTTGGCCGAGTGAACCGACGACGCAGCCGTATCCTTCGCGCCGTCGGCTGCCGTGCCGAGCGCGTCGGTCGCGCCGCCCGACGCATTGCCCGATGCGTTCGCGCCGGCACCGCCTTGCACGCCTGCCCCGACACCCGCGGCCGGCGCCTGTGCCTGCACGCCGGCTCCCGCGCTGCCCTGGGTCGCGACGCCCGTCTGCGCGAATGCGGCCGAAGTGGCGAACGCCGTCAGCGCGGCACCGATCAGCATCGTACGAATCTTGGACATGACAATCCTCCTCAAGAAGTTGTTGGCGCGGATCGCATCGATGCGATCCGTCGCGTCCCCTGCCGCAACATGCAGCAGGTACGACGAAAGACCCGCGGGCCGCACGGCCGGTTCTCGAATCTCTCAGACTGTTACCCACCGTTTCATTTGCTGACGAATGGCTCACAGTCCTTAACAACTGCGGGCCGCGGCCGTCCGCGCTCGCGTGCCGGCCCCCGGTGCCGTATGATGCGAGGCGACTCCTCCCGCGCATTGCGCACCCCTTTCGTCATGCCCAACCTGGATTTCACGCTGACCGGCGAATACGTCGAGCTGCACAACCTCCTCAAGATCACCGGCCTCGCGGACAGCGGCGGCACCGCGAAGATGTTCGTCGCGTCCGGCGCGGTGAAAGTCGACGGCGCGGTCGAGCTGCGCAAGACCTGCAAGATCCGCGCGGGTCAGGTCGTGCTGTTCGGCGACACGCGGATCGCGGTCCACGACGCATAGCGGTTCCCCCTGACCTCGACATGGCCATCGGCGCGCGTTCGACACGGTTTCAATAAAGCCGTAAGCTAGCCGTCTCTCAAAATAAATACAGGCAGCGCGGGCCCGCACCTGCGCGAGCGCCCATTCCATGTCGCATTCCGGTCTTACGCGGACGGCCGCCGCGCCGCCGTCCCTGTCCAGTCATGCCGCCGATACCGCGCGCCTCGCCGCCCCGCTTGCGATCGCGCAACTCTCGCAGATGGCGATGAGCGTCACCGACACGGTGCTGCTCGGCTCGCTCGGCCCCGATTCGCTCGCGGCCGGCGGCCTCGGCGCAAACTTCTTCTTTGTCATCGTGACCGTGCTGCAGGGCGTGCTGTCGTCGGTGAGCGTGAGCGTCGCGCATGCGCGCGGCGCGCAGGCCGAACACCGGGTGCCGCACATCTACTGGACCGGCTTCGTACTGTCCGTGCTGCTCGCGATTCCGGCGATCGTCGCGCTGTCGCTGTCCGAACCGATCCTGCTGATGTTCCACGAGCCGCCGCTGCTCGCGCATCACGTCGGCGAGTACACCGGCATCCTGCGTTTCGCGGCGCTCGGCAGCCTCATCGGCGTCGGGCTGATGCGCGCGTTCCTGCCCGCGATCGGCGCCGCGCGGCGGCTGCTGTGGGTGTCGATCGGCGGCGTCGGCATCAACGGCGTGCTGAACTACGGACTGATCCACGGCGCCTTCGGGTTGCCGCGGCTGGGCTTCCTCGGTTCGGCGGTCGCGACGACGATCACGATCTGGCTCACGGCGCTCGCGCTGATCTGGCTGCTGCACGGCCGCCAGCGGTTCCGCCATTTCGTGACCGCCGCGCGCCCGAAGCTGCCGGTGATGGGCGAGCTGATCGGCATCGGCTGGCCGGTGGCGATCACGTACGGGGTCGAATCGACGCTCTTTCTCGCGACGGGCCTGACCATCGGCGTGCTCGGCGCGACCTCGCTTGCCGCGCACCAGATCGCGCTGAACGTCGCGTCGGTGGCGTTCATGGTGCCGCTCGCGATCGGCCAGGCCGCCAACGTGCGGGTCGGCTACTGGGTCGGCGCCGGTGCGCCGGTCGCCGCGCGGCACGCGGGCTTCGTCGCGCTCGGCCTCGGCGTCGCGTTCATGTCGCTGTCCGGTCTCGTGCTGATCGTCGCACCGCATGCGATCGTCGGCCTGTACCTGCACCTCGACGATCCGTCGAACGTCGGCACGGTGTCGCTCGCCGCGTCGCTGCTCGGCATCGCCGCGGTGTTCCAGATCGTCGACGGCATGCAGACCGTCGCATCCGGCGCGTTGCGCGGGTTGAAGGACACGCGCATCCCGATGCTCGCGGCGACTTTCGGCTACTGGGGAATCGGCTTCCCGACCGGCTACTGGCTGGCATTCCACGCGGGCCTCGGGGCCCGCGGCCTGTGGTGGGGGCTCGCGGCCGGCCTCGCGAGCGTCGCCGTGCTGATGGCATGGCGCTTCCATCTGAAAAGCGCGTCGCTCATCGCGGCGACGCGCTGAGCGCGACACGACGCGAAATCGCCGCCAGCGCTATGCTTGTCGGTTGAAGATCCAGAACGCCGCCGTCCAGGCGGCGCGACTGCCCCACGATACGCCAGACGCCGCGCGACGCGCGGCCTTTCCCTTTTCCAGGAGGAGTGCATCATGAACGAAGCAGTTCGGATGGAACGCGACACGTTCGGCGAGATCGCCGTGCCGGCCGACCGGCTCTGGGGCGCGCAGACCGAGCGCTCGCTGCAGAATTTCCGGATCTCGACGGAGAAGCAGTCGCCCGAGCTGATCCACGCGCTCGCGATCGTCAAGCGCGCGGCAGCCGCGGTGAACCAGTCGCTCGGCGTGCTCGCCGACGACAAGGCGCGCGCGATCATCGACACGGCCGACGAAATCATCGCGGGCAAGCATCCGCGCGAATTCCCGCTCGCCGTATGGCAGACGGGCTCCGGCACGCAGACCAACATGAACCTCAACGAGGTGATCGCGAACCGCGCGAGCGAGCTGATGGGCGGCGAGCGCGGCGAAGCGCGCAAGGTGCACCCGAACGACGACGTGAACCGCGGCCAGTCGTCGAACGACGTGTTCCCGACCGCGATGCACATCGCCGCCGCGTACGCGATCGTCAATCACCTGCTGCCCGCGCTGCGCACGCTGCGCGCGACGCTCGATGCGAAGTCGAAGGCATTCGCCGACATCGTGAAGATCGGCCGCACGCACCTGCAGGACGCGACGCCGCTCACGCTCGGCCAGGAATTCTCCGGCTACGTCGCGCAACTCGACCAGGGCATCCGGCACCTCGAATCGACGCTGCCGCACCTGTACGAACTCGCGCTGGGCGGCACCGCGGTCGGCACCGGGCTGAACGCGCATCCGGAATTCGCGGTGCGCGTCGCCGACGAGATCGGCCGGCTGACCAAGCTGCCGTTCGTGACGGCGCCGAGCAAGTTCGAGGTGATGGCGGCCGCCGACGCGCTGGTGTTCGCGCACGGCGCGCTGAAGACCGTCGCGGCCAGCCTGATGAAGATCGCGAACGACGTCCGCTGGCTCGCGAGCGGGCCGCGCTGCGGGCTTGGCGAACTGTCGATTCCGGAAAACGAGCCGGGCAGCTCGATCATGCCGGGCAAGGTGAATCCGACGCAGTCGGAAGCCGTGACGATGCTGTGCTGCCAGGTGTTCGGCAACGACGTCGCGGTCAACGTCGGCGGCGCAAGCGGCAATTTCGAGCTGAACGTGTTCCGGCCGATGATCGCGCACAACGTGCTGCAATCGGTGCGGCTGCTCGCCGACGGCGCGCAGAGCTTCAACGACCACTGCGCGGTAGGCATCGAGCCGAACCGCGCGCGCATCGACCTGCTGCTGAACGAATCGCTGATGCTGGTGACGGCGCTCAACCCGCACATCGGCTACGACAAGGCCGCGCAGATCGCGAAGAAGGCGCACAAGGAAGGCACGACGCTGAAGGCCGCCGCGCTCGCGCTCGGTTACCTGACCGAAGCGGAATTCGATGCGTGGGTGCGGCCCGAGCAGATGATCGGATCGCGGTAATCACGCGATGACGGGCGCGGCGCGAACGCGCGGCGCCCGTGGGTGTCAGACCGTGCCCTTCGCCACTTCCTCGGGCTTCATCTCGACGATCTTGTCGAGCGCGGCACGCACGTCGGCCGCATATTTCGCGAGCACTTTCTGCTCGTCGGTCTCGGGCACGAACGGCGGCACCGGCACCGGGTTGCCGTTCTCGTCGACCGCGACGAACACGACGAGGCAATCGGTCGTCTGACGCAGCACGCCGCCCTTCGGATCGCCGGCATGCACGGACACGTGGATGTGCATGCTGGTGCGGCCCGTCGCAACGACGCGCGCCTTCAGTTCGACGAGGTTGCCGACGAGGATCGGACGCTGGAAGCGGATGTTGCCGACGCTGACCGTCACGCAGTAGCGGCTCGACCAGACCGCCGCGCATGCATACGCGACCTCGTCGATCCACTTCATCAGCGCGCCGCCATGCACCTTGCCGCCGAAATTCACGGACGACGGCTCGGCAAGGAAGCGGAATACGGTTTCGGTGCGGTCGAGGGCGGCCGGTACGGGGGACGGTCGGGACATCTTGTGGGCTCCAGGCGGCGGGGGCGCTGCAATCGGCGCATTATACGTTGCACTGCGGCAACGCGTCGCAATACGCGCCGCGCGGCGGGCGCCGCACGCACAACCGCGCGCTGACGTGGAATGCTCGCCGGAAACCGGTGCGCGTCAGCGGCGCACCGTGATTCCCTGATCGATCGTCCCGTACATCTCGAGGCTGCCGCCCCGCTCGCCGGCGGCACCCGCGCCGCCCTGCGCACAGGCCGCGCAGACCAGCGCGGCCGCCAACAGGCAGAAAATCGTCTTCATCATTGCATCGCGTCGCATCCGGCGGCCCACTGCCGCCGCGTCCGGCCATTCTACGCGTGCACGGCCGGCGGCCGCAGTCCGGCCCGCCGCGACGCTGCAGCACCGCCCCACTGCATCCGACATTTCACCCGAACGCGAAACATCGAATGCGCTCAGCACCTACACTGCAGTCATCCCGCCAGACGAGACACGACGATGACCGACCAAGACGACCACCACTTTCCGGGCCTGAGCCGCATCGGCGCGCTGATCGCGGATCCGGGGCGCGCCGCGATGCTGTGGGTGCTGATGGACGGCAGCGCACGGCCGGCCGGGGAATTGACGATGATCGCGGGGCTGTCACCGTCCGCCGCGAGTGCGCACCTCGCCCGCCTGACCGAAGGCGGCCTGCTCGCGCTCGACGTGCGCGGCCGGCACCGCTACTACCGGCTCGCGTCGGCCGACATCGCGGCGTCGCTCGAAGCGCTCGCGAACGTCGCCCGCGCGGCAGCCCCGCATCGCCCGGTGCCGCCGCCATCGCGCACGGTGCCGGCAGAGTTGCGCTATGCGCGCACCTGCTACGACCACATGGCCGGCGAACTTGCGGTCCGGATCTTCGACGGGCTCACCGCGCGCGGCTGGCTGCAGGCAAACGGCGACGAGATCGAAACCACCGAGCTCGGCACCCAGGCGCTCGCGCGCTGGGGCATCGACGTCGACCAGCAACGCGCGCGCCGGCGCCGCTTCGCATGCGGCTGTCTCGACTGGAGCGAGCGCCGCGCACATCTGGGCGGCGCACTCGGTGCGGCGCTGCTCGACAGCTTCTGCGCGCACGGCTGGATCGAGCGCACCGCGCGACCGCGCGTGCTGCGCGTCACCGTGCCCGGCCAGCAGATTTTCGACGGGTGGCTTACGTCCGTTTGACACGCGCCTTGCGCCGCGCGACAGCGGCGCGCGATGGACAGGTTTTGTTACATCGCGAGCCATTCGCCTTACAAAACACCGAGCATTGAAACAGGCCGAGCGGATATTGTGAACTGGACGGCACGAATCGACGCGCCGCGCCTACGACAAGACGCTCAACATGGCCTCCCTGTTCAAGCTGAAGCGAACCGCCCGCTGCACCCTGCTCGCGTGCGTCGCGCTGGCTACCGTGCCCCCCGTATTCGCACAATCGACCGCAGCGGCGCCGTATGCGGCCGCTCCCCGGCAATCGGGCGGCGACCCGCCCGGGCGCGTCGCCCGGCTCAACTACCTGTCGGGCGCGGTGACGACGGAGCCTGCAGGCACCGACACGTGGTCGTACGCCGCCGTGAACCGGCCGCTGACCACCGGCGATCAATTGTGGAACGACGCCGACGCACGCTCGGAGCTGCACATCGGCTCGACGGCCGTGCGGCTCGGCGCATCGACGAGCCTGTCCGTGCTGAACCTGGACGACACGACGACCCAGCTCAAGGTCGGCCTCGGCACGGTATCGACACACGTGCGCGAGCTGCCGCCTGGTGGCTCGTATGAAATCGACACGCCCAACCTCGCACTCGGCATCGGCGGCCCCGGCGACTATCGCGTCGACGTCGCGCCGAACGGCACGAGCACGACGGTGACCGTACGCAGCGGCACGGCGACCGTCTACGGCAGCAACGGGCAGTATCCGCTGTCGACCGGGCAGCAGGTCGTGTTCACCGGCACCGACCTGCAGGTCGCGCAGCAGTCGGCGGCGCCCGGCCCCGATGCGCTCGACCAGTGGGCCGCCAGCCGCGACGCGGCCGAGGAGCGCTCGGTGTCGGCCCGCTACGTGTCGCGCGACATCCCCGGTTATCAGGATCTCGACGCGAACGGCACATGGCGGGAAACCCCGAATTACGGCGCGGTCTGGGTGCCGAACGATACACCAGCCGACTGGGCGCCCTATCACGACGGGCACTGGATCTGGCAGGCGCCGTGGGGCTGGACGTGGATCGACGACGCCCCGTGGGGCTTCGCGCCATATCACTACGGCCGCTGGGCCTATGTCGACGACAGTTGGGCGTGGGTGCCCGGCGCGATGGCCGTCAGCCAGCGGCCCGTCTACGCCCCGGCACTCGTCGCGTTCGTGGGCGGTGGTGGTGGCCCCGACTGGCGCGTCGCGCTGACGGTCGGCGGCGTCGCCGCGGCCGGCTGCGCATGGTTCGCGCTCGGCCCGGGCGAAGCGTGGCATCCGGGCTGGGGCGGCTGGAGTCCGCATTACTACGATCGCGTGAACCGGAACATCGTGGTGAACAACGTCACGGTGAACAAGACCGTCAACGTGACGAACATCACCAACATCAACAAGACGTACGTGAACTTCCGCGCGCCGCATGCGATCACGGCCGTGCCGGCGTCGGCGTTCGTGCACGGCCAGCCTGTCGCGCACTTCTCGCAGCACGTCGATCCGCGGCAATGGCGCAATGCACACGTGATGCCCGGTACGCCCGGCATCGCGCCGGTGCGCCAGAGCTTTACCGGAGCACTGCGCACCGCCAGCTACCGTCCGCCGGCGGCAATCGGACAGCACCCGTTCGTCGCGACCCGGAATCCGGCCGTCCCGGCCGCCTATCGCGACCAGGCCGCCGCGCATCTCGCCCGGCAAGGCGAGCACGTGCCGGGCGCGGGTGCGCCGGTCGTGAAGACGACCGTACCGTCCGACTATACGGCGCGCCAAGTCCACGTGCCGGGCGATCCGAAAGGCGGCGCATGGGCGATGCGCAACGTGCAGCTCGTGAATCCGCACGGCCCCGTCGTGCAGCCGGCTCACGCGCCGCGCGAAGGCCAGCCGGCCCAGATCCAGGCTCAGGCACCGGCCGCGCGGCCGGGTATGCCGATGCAGGTCATGGCGAACGTTGCGCGGCCCGAGAACGGTGCGGCACCCGATGCAGCGCGCTTTGCCAACGGCGGCACACCGCAGCCGCCGGGCCGCGAGACCCCGCATCCGGCATTCGCGCCCGGCAACACCGTTCCGCATCCGCCGACGGCCGGCAACGGTCCGGACGAACGCGGCACCCCGCATGCGGCCGCCACGCCGGCGCCCGCCTGGATGCAACCGCATACGCCCATGGAGCGTCAGCGCCCGACGCCGCCGACCGCACTGCACGCGGCGGGACAGAACGCGCTGCCGCCCGTGCGCAGCGCGGCGCCGGTGCCGCATCCGGAAAACACACCGGGCACCCAATCCGGCATGCGCCAGGAGATGCCGCGCGCGTTGCCGCAACCGCGACTCGACACGACCGCGCAAATTCCGCAACCGCGGCCGCGCCCCGATTTCGCGGCGCCGGCCCAGCATTCGCAACCGCGACCGGAGCGGGCAGTTCCCACACCGCAACCACGCCCCGAATTCGCGCAACCGGCACCGCGTCACGAAGTCGCGCCGCCGCGCGTGAACGAGTACCGCCCGCCTGCGCCCGCCGTGCATCCCGTGCCGCGACCGCAGCCGCCGGCACCGCGCATGGAACCTCGGCCATCGATGCCCGCGCCGCACATGGAACCGCGGCCGCAGCCGGCACCGCACGTCGAAGCGCCGCGCCACGGCAATCCGCCGGCCGGCGGTCACGAGGAACACCGCCGTCCGTAACCGTCGTCCGATAAAACGCAAAGGCCCGGCTGGCTGATGCCGGTCGGGCCTTCATCGTGCTGCCGGGCGGGAATCGCGTGTTCCGCGCCGGCGGTTGTCAGACCGCCATCGGCGCGGTCAGCGGCTCATGGTGCCGATAGCCGACGAGCGAGAAATCGGACGGCTCGATCTGCTCGAGCCATTCAGGCGCATACACGCCCGTCTTCGCGTACTCCGGCACGCGCTCGGCGATCTCGAGCCGCGGGCTTTCGTACGGCTCGCGCGTGAGCTGCCGCTGCAGCATGTCGAGCTGATTCTCGTAGATGTGCGCGTCGCCGATGAAATACGTGAACCAGCGCGGCGTATAGCCCGTCAGCCGGCCGACCAGCGCCAGCAGGGCGGCCCCTTCGGTCAGGTTGAACGGCGTGCCGAGCCCGACGTCGTTGCTGCGGATGTACAGGCACAGCGAAATCTCGCGCTTCGTGACGTTCGGCAGGAACTGGTACAGCAGATGGCATGCGGGCAGCGCGATCTGATCGAGCACCGCCGGATTCCATGCATGAAACAGAATGCGGCGATCGGACGGGTTTTCCATGATCGTGTCGAGACACTGGCGCAACTGGTCGATCGCCTTGTACAACAACACCTTCGGCGCACCGTCCTCGTCGAAACGCGTGACGATCCGGAAACCGCGACGCGTCGCGTCGGCGATCTGCGCGTCCGCGCCTGCATCGAGCACCTTGTAGCCCGGCCACTGGCGCCATTGCACGCCGTACACGTCGCCCAGATCGTCGACGCCCTGGCGATACGGGTTCACGAGCCACTGCGCATTGTCGTTCGCGTTCGCGTCCCACACCTTGCAGCCGAGCGCGCGGAAATCGGCCGCGCTGCGCGATGCGCGCAGGAAACCGACCAGTTCGCCGACCGCGGACTTGAACGCGAGCTTCTTGGTCGTGACGGCCGGGAAACCTTGCTGAAGATCGAAACGCAGCATCGCACCGGGCATGCTGATGGTGCGGATACCCGTGCGGTTCTCCTGCCAGGTGCCGGTATCGAGGATGGTGCGAACGAGATCGAGGTACTGTTTCATGCGGGTTCCTTCGGCCGCGAGGGCGGCCGTACCCGCCAATTTTAGCAAGCGTGCCGCGGAACCTCCGGCAACGGTGCCGAAAACCCTGCCAGCGTGTCGCCGCGATCGCGCATTCCGTGCGCGCACATCAGCCGGTAGAGCGTGACGCGCGACACGCCGAGTTCGCGTGCGGCATCGGCAAAACGACCGCGATGCCGCAACAGCGCCTGCTCGATCGCCTGCCGTTCGGCCGCCTCCCGCGCCTCCGTCAGCGACACGGGCGCGAGCATCGCGAACTCGTTCAGCTCGAGATCGGCCGCGGTAATCATCCGGCCCTCGGACATCACGATTGCCCGGCGCACGCGGTTGATCAGTTCGCGCACGTTGCCCGGCCACGGATAGCCGTACAGCGCGGCGATCGCATCCGGCGAGAAACCGCGCAGGCGGCGATGCGCATCGCCCTTGAAACGCTCGAGCATGTGGCGCGCCAGCACCTCGATATCCTTGCCGCGCGCGCGCAGCGGCGGCTCCTCGATCTTCAGCACGCACAGGCGATGGAACAGGTCCTCGCGAAAACGCCCTTCGCGCAGCGCGGCCTCCATGTCCACGTGGGTCGCGCAGATCACGCGCACGTCGACCGGCACCGATACGTGCGCGCCGAGCCGCTCGATCTTGCCTTCCTGCAGGAAGCGCAGCAGGCTCGCCTGGCTTTCGAGCGGCAGGTCGCCGATCTCGTCGAGAAACAGCGTGCCGCCATTGGCGGCTTCGACGCGGCCGATCTTGCGCTGATTCGCCCCCGTAAACGCACCGCGCTCATAGCCGAACAGTTCGGCCTGCAGCAGCGTCGACGGGATGGCACCGCAATTGATCGCGACGAACGGCGCGTGCGCGCGCGACGAGCGCTCGTGAATCGCGACGGCCGTCAGTTCCTTGCCCGTGCCCGATTCACCGGAAATAAATACCGGTGCATCGGTCGTCGCGACGCGCCGGATCGTCTTGAACAGCCCGAGCATCGCATCGCAGGTGCCGACCATCTCGCCTTCGGCACGCCCGGCGCCGACCGGCGACGCCACGGGATCCGTCAGGGCGACCATCCCGTGCGCATGGCCGACCGTCTCGACGATGCGCGCGGTTTCGTACGGCATCGTCACGTAGTCGAAGCAGTAGTCACGAATCAGGTGCCGCAGCGTGGCATCCTGCAATTGGCCGCGCCGCGTCGCAGCGATCCAGCCGATGTGCTGAATGCTCAGGCACGCTTCGAGTTCGCGCAGATCCGCGGGCCTGAAACCCGGCGAAAAATCGAGCAGGCCGGCAGATGCGACGCCGTGCTGCACGACGCGCCGCACGTCGCGTGCGGTCTCCGCAAGATCGACACGCCATCCGCATTCGTCGAAATGTCCGCGCAACGCGTCGTTCGGTTCGCGCGAAAAATAGATCACATGCCGCTGCTCGGCTCCCATATGCACACCCCGTTCATCAACCGTCTAACGATTGTCGCGCACGCGAAATCACGTGCGAAAAGGATCAAATCGGGTCAGCCGAAGCGGCTCGATTCGCCATGTTCATACGCGGCAACGACATGCCTCGGATGACGGCGCTTGTTTCGCGTCCAGTTATTTTTTTGATCAAGACAGCTTAGTTATAGGCGCCGAATACGACAAACCAATTGCAGCGCACATGGGCGAGCGGCCGAATCGCTCAGCTGTCGATATAAGTCAATCATCTGCACATAGCACGTGGGCAGTGACATCTTTCCGTATCGACACACGCGCCGATTTTCATCCTTGAAGCGTGGCGATTGAATCCGCAGTATTCCCGAGCCCCTTCGTTTCATGCCTGAAACATTTTTCAGCGTTTTCGACCATGATTCGCAACGCTCACGCACGAGTCGCAGATGCGACAACGCTCCTCGCGCGATGGCATGCATTTCGCTGAATGGGTAACAGATCGGAGAGCCCGACCATGCGAAAAGCCCTTTTTCTCTCTTTCATGCCCGCCGCGATTGCGCTCGCGGCGGGCGGCCCGTTCATGCCGGCATACGCGGGCGAAAGCGTGACGCCTGATCGCGCGACGCTGCTTGCCGAAAGCACGCTGAACGCACGGCAGGACGACGAATTCGACATCATGTTCGTCGCGGCGCCGCAACCGCTTTCCTCCGACAAGTCCTCGGTGACACTGTGGGATGAAATCGTACCGCCTGCCCGGCTGCCGATGCCGATTCCCGCACCACGCCCCGGCGACATGCGGCACGCGATGGCAGGAGGCTCAGGAAGCGCAGGAAGCCAGTTGCATCAATGACGCGCACGCGATTTCGCATACCCGATATTCAATGAGGATTGCATATCGATTGAGTTCGTGATGAACGCATGCCGAATCGCGTCCCGCATCGCCGACGCAACCACGCGCACCTTTTTCGTGCCCGTCCCCCGGCGGGCACTCTTTTTGTTCGGGATATCGCCGTCGCGGATGACCGAAAGCGAACACCGCTGCCCTCCCGCGCCGAATCCGGCGCAGGTCGTCGTTCCGGTAGAATCGGCGCAGTTCCGATTCCCCTTTCCCGACTCTCATGACGACGTTGACCCTGATCGTCGCGCGTGCCCGCAACGGCATCATCGGCCGCGACAACCAGTTGCCCTGGAAACTTCCCGAAGACCTCGCGTTCTTCAAGCGTACGACGATGGGTGCGCCGATCGTGATGGGCCGCAAAACCCATGAGTCGATCGGCCGACCGCTGCCGGGCCGCCGCAACATCGTCGTCACACGCGACGCCGCGCGCCGCTTCGATGGCTGCGACACCGTCACGTCCCTCGCCGACGCGCTCGCGCTCGCCGCGCGTGATGGCGTGCCCGAAGCATTCCTGATCGGCGGGGCTCAGCTCTATACGGAAGGCCTCGCGCTCGCGGACAAGCTGGTCGTCACCGAGATCGATGCGGATTTCGACGGCGACGCGTCGTTCCCGGCGCCCGATCCCGCGCACTGGCACGAAGTGTCGCGCGACCCGCACCAGGCTGCCGCGCCGAACATGTTCGGCTATGCGTTCGTCGTCTACGCGCGCAAGCACGGCTGACGCGCAAAGCGACGCAACGCACAATGAAAAAGCCCGACCGGCTCACGCCGGTCGGGCTTTTCGTTTTCCTGGCGGCCGATGCCGCCCGGCTTACTGGCCGGCGATCGTCATCTGCTCGATCAGCACCGAGCCCGTTTCCTTCGTGCCGCGCACGATCGAATCCGCGCCGATCGCGACGATATGCCGGAACATTTCCTGCAGCGTGCTCGCGACGGTGATTTCCTCGACCGGGTACTGGATCACGCCGTTCTCGACCCAGAAGCCCGCCGCGCCGCGCGAATAGTCGCCGGTCACATAGTTCACGCCCTGCCCCATCAGTTCGGTCAGCAGCAAGCCCGTGCCGAGCTTCTTCAGCATCGCGTCGAAGTCGTCGCCCGGTTGCGTGTTCGCGCTGCGCAGCGCGAGGTTGTGCGAGCCGCCGGCATTGCCGGTGGTCTGCGTGCCGAGCTTGCGTGCGGAATAGGTCGACAGGAAGTAGCCCTCGACGACACCGTCGCTGACCACGCTGCGCGCGCGCGTGCGCACGCCTTCCTCGTCGAACGGTGCGCTGCCCATTGCGCGCGGCACGTGCGGATCCTCGACGACCTGGACGTGCGGCGCGAACACCGGCTTGCCGAGGCTGTCGACGAGGAACGACGTCTTGCGGTACAGCGCGCCGCCGCTCACGGCCTGCACGAATGCACCGAGCAGGCCGGCCGCAAGCGGCGCCTCGAACAGCACGGGCACCTTGCGGGTGTCGAGACGGCGTGCCCCCATCCGGGCGAGCGCACGCTCGGCCGCGTAGCGCCCGACGGCCTCGGGTGCGGCGAGATCGACCGCGCTGCGCTTCGACGAGTACCAGTCGTCGCGCTGCATGTGGCGGCCGCTGCCCGCGATCGGCGCGCACGCGATGTAGTGGCGCGAATACGGGTAGCCGGCGAGAAAGCCGCGCGACGTCGCAAGCACGAACTGCGAATGCTGCGCCGACACGCTCGCGCCTTCCGAGTTGCGGATCTGCGGGCTGACCGCGAACGCGGCGTCTTCCGCGCGGCGGGCGAGCTCGACGGCCTCGTCGGCCGACAGCGCCCACGGGTGATAGAGATCGAGATCGCGCGGATCGGTTTCGAGCAGCTCGGCCTCGGCGAGGCCTGCCGCGTCGTCTTCGGCCGTGAAGCGCGCGATGTTGTATGCGGCGGCAACGGTATCCTTGATCGCGGCCGGCGAAAAATCGGACGTGCTCGCGTTGCCGCGCTTCTTGCCGATGAACACCGTCACGCCGACCATCTTGTCGCGGTTGTGTTCGATCGTCTCCACCTCGCCGCGGCGCACCGACACCGACAGGCCGTCACCTTCGGAGATTTCGGTCGCGGCGTCGCTCGCGCCGAGCGCCTTCGCATGGCGAAGGATGTCCGAGGCAATTTCTTTGAGCTGGTCCTGCGTGTGCGGGAAATAGCGCGCTTGTACGTCGAGATTGGCTGCCATCGTCTTGATATCCGGTGGCGGGCGGGCGCCCGCATGTTCAAAATGTTGCGTATCCCGCGATCATAGCAAGGTCCGGGGCCGGATACCGACAAGCTTCGGGGGTCCGCGCCGCGATACAATGCCGCCCATGACACGCAAAACCCGAATCCAGCCGATCGAGCATGCCGTCGAAGACGACGACAACGGCTACGATCGCCCCAGCAAATCCCAGTTGAAGCGCGAGATGCACGCGCTGCAGGAGCTCGGCCAGGCCCTGGTCGACCTGCCGAAGGACGCGCTCAAGCGCATGCCGATGCCCGAAGATCTCGCGGACGCCGTGCGCGAGGCGCGCCGGATCACCGATCACGAAGGCAAGCGCCGCCAGCTGCAGTACGTCGGCCGCGTGATGCGCTCGCTGACCGACGACGAAACGGCCGCGCTGCGCACCGCGCTCGACGCGCAGCGCGGCGTCAACAAGGCCGCGACGGCCCGCCTGCACTGGATCGAGCGCACGCGCGAACAGCTGCTCGCGAACGACGACGCGCTGACCGAATTCCTCCGCCAGCACCCCGAGGCCGACATCCAGGAAGGCCGTACGCTGATCCGCAACGCGCGCAAGGAAGCGCAGCAAGGCAAGCCGCCGCGCTATTTCCGCGAGCTGTTCCAGTGGATCAAGACCGCGAGCGGCACCGACGAGGCGGACGGCGATGACGCGCCGGACGACGCCGGAGACGACCATGACGACGAAGCGTAACCACCCGGACGAACTCGTGGTCGGCCTCGTGTCGATCAGCGACCGCGCGAGCACCGGCGTCTACGAGGACAAGGGCATTCCCGCGCTGCAGGAATGGCTCGCCGCCGCGCTGACGTCGCCCTGGCGCGCCGAAACCCGGCTGATCCAGGACGACGCTCCGACGATCTCCGCCACGCTGGCCGAACTCGTCGACGTCGCCGGCTGCGATCTCGTGCTGACGACGGGCGGCACCGGCCCCGCGCGCCGCGACGTGACGCCGGAGGCCACGCTGGCCGTGGCGACGAAGGAAATGCCGGGATTCGGCGAACAGATGCGGCAGATCAGCCTGAATTTCGTGCCGACCGCGATCCTGTCACGGCAGGTCGCGGTGATCCGCGAAACGGCCCAGGCCGACCACGCGGCGCTGATCGTCAACCTGCCCGGCCAGCCGAAGTCGATCCGGGAAACGCTCGAAGGATTGCGCGATGCCGACGGCAAGTCGACCGTGCCCGGCATCTTCGCCGCGGTGCCCTATTGCATCGACCTGATCGGCGGCCCGTACATCGAGACCGACGCCGCGGTGGTCGCGGCGTTCCGGCCGAAGAACGCCCGGCGCGCGCCGCGCTGAGCGTGTGCCGGCCCGCTCAGGCGGCCGGCGCGGACTCGCCTGCCGGCGCCGCCGATGCGGCCGGAATCAGGAAATGCTGGCGGTAGTACTTGAGCTCGTCGATCGACTCGTGGATGTCCGCCAGCGCCGTATGCATCGCGCGCTTCTGGAAACCCTTGTAGATCGCGGGCTGCCAGCGGCGGCACAATTCCTTGAGCGTGCTGACGTCGAGGTTGCGGTAGTGGAAGAACCGCTCGAATTCCGGCATCCAGCGCGCCATGAAGCGGCGGTCCTGGCAGATCGAGTTGCCGCACATCGGCGACTTGCCGGGCGACACGTACTGTGCGAGGAACGCCTGCAGCTGCGCGGCGGCTTCCGCCTCGGTCACGGTCGACGCGCGCACGCGATCGATCAGGCCTGAACGGCCGTGCGTCGACTTGTTCCAGTCGTCCATCTTCGCGAGCGTTTCGTCGCTCTGGTGGATCGCGAACACGGGGCCTTCCACGGCGATGTCGAGCGTGGAATTGGTCACGACGACCGCGATTTCGATGATGTGGTCGTTATCCGGGTCGAGGCCCGTCATCTCCATGTCGAGCCAGACGAGGTTCAACTCGTTGCGCACGAGCGCGGGCTGGCTGGCGGAAGCGGCGGTATCGGTCATGAGTCATCCTGGAAAATGGCGGATCGGGCTCGCCGATGCGGCGCCGCCCGGGCGGGCGGCATCGCGTGAGCGGGCCCGGTCCGCAAGAACATATAATTCTCGCATAGAACCCTTTGGCGCCTTCGATGTCACCCTTTTCGTTCACCCTGCTGTTTGCGATCGCCGTGCTCGCGATGGTCGTCACCAAGCTCTGGCTCGCGTCGCGGCAGATCCGCTTCGTCGCCGCGCACCGCAACGGCGTGCCCGCGCGGTTCAGCGCCACCATTGCGCTGAGTGCTCACCAGCGCGCGGCCGACTACACGGTCGAGCGCACCCGGCTCGCGATGTTCGAGATCGTCGTCAGCGCGGCCGTGCTGGTCGGCCTCACGCTGCTCGGCGGCGTCGGCGCGCTCGACACGCTGCTCACCGGCTGGTTCGGTCGTGGCTACGGGCAGCAGGTCGCGCTCGTCGCCGCCGTGCTCGCGATCACGAGCGTGATCGACGTGCCGTTCGAGTACTACCGCCAGTTCGGGATCGAGCAGCGTTTCGGCTTCAACCGGATGACCAAACGGCTGTTCTTCACCGACATGCTGAAAAACACGCTGCTCGGCGCCGTGCTGGGCCTGCCGCTGCTGTTCGTCGTGCTGTGGCTGATGAACCAGGCCGGCAGCCTGTGGTGGCTGTGGACGTGGATCGTCTGGGTCGCGTTCCAGATGCTCGTGCTGCTGATCTACCCGACCTTCATCGCGCCGATCTTCAACAAGTTCGAACCGCTGAAGGACGACGCGCTGCGCGCGCGCATCGAGTCGCTGATGAAGCGTTGCGGCTTCGCGGCGAAGGGCCTGTTCGTGATGGACGGCAGCCGCCGTTCCGCGCACGGCAACGCGTACTTCACCGGCTTCGGCGCATCGAAGCGGATCGTGTTCTTCGACACGCTGCTCGCGCGGCTGTCGGGCCAGGAAATCGAAGCCGTGCTCGCGCACGAACTCGGCCACTTCAAGCGCCGTCACGTGATGAAGCGGATGCTCGTGTCGTTCGTGCTGAGCCTCGTGCTGCTCGCCCTGCTCGGCTGGCTCGCGCAACGCACGTGGTTCTACACCGGTCTCGGCGTCACGCCGTCGCTCGACTCCAGCAACGCGGGCGCCGCGCTCGTGCTGTTCTTCCTCGCGATTCCCGTGTTCCTGTTCTTCGCGACG
Organism: Burkholderia sp. IDO3; assembly: GCF_003366075.1. Classification (NCBI taxonomy): domain Bacteria; kingdom Pseudomonadati; phylum Pseudomonadota; class Betaproteobacteria; order Burkholderiales; family Burkholderiaceae; genus Burkholderia; species Burkholderia sp. IDO3. The sequence goes on along the minus strand of NZ_CP028963.1, from coordinate 1,120,852 downwards.
CCGTTCAGCAGCCTCACGTCGCGCAAGCACGAATTCGAGGCCGACGCGTTCGCGGCCAGCCAGACCGACGCACAGGATCTCGTCAGCGCGCTCGTGAAGCTTTACGAGGACAACGCGTCGACGCTGACGCCCGACCCAGTCTACACGGCCTTCTACTACTCGCATCCGCCCGCCTCGCAGCGGATCGACCGCCTGATGCAGCACGCATGAGCCGGCCGACCTCCCGCAAGCCGGTCCCGCGCGCATCGGACGCGCCGCGCGTCGAAGGCCGCGTGATCGCGGCGCATGGCCGTCACTACATCGTCGCGCCAGACGGCGGCGGCCCGATGCTGCAGTGCTTCCCGCGCGGCAAGAAGAGCGACATCGCGGTCGGCGACTGCGTCGTGTACGAACAGGCATCGGCCGACCAGGGCGTGATCGTCGAGATCGGCGAGCGGCACAACCTGCTGTACCGCTCGGACCAGTTCAAGTCGAAACTCTTCGCGGCCAACCTCGACCAGTTGCTGATCGTGCTCGCGACCGAGCCCTATTTCAGCGAGGACCTGCTCGGCCGCGCGCTGATCGCGGCCGAGGCGAACGAACTGAAGCCGCTCGTCGTGCTGAACAAGATCGACGTCGAAGCCGCCCTGCCGGTCGCCCGCGAGCGTCTCGCACCCTACCGGGCCCTCGGCTACGACGTGCTCGAGCTGTCGGTGAAGGGCTCGCCCGACGATGCGCGCGCGCAGCTGATGCCGCACCTGGCCGGGCATTCGACGATCCTGCTCGGCCAGTCCGGGATGGGCAAGTCGACGCTCGTGAACCTGCTCGTACCCGACGCCGAGGCCGCGACCCGCGAAATCTCGGCCGCGCTCAACAGCGGCCGTCACACGACGACGTTCACGCGCCTCTATCCGCTCGACGGCGGCGGTGCGCTGATCGATTCGCCGGGGTTCCAGGAATTCGGCCTGTATCACCTGACCGAAGGCCGTCTCGAGCGCGCGTTTCCGGAATTCCGCCCGCTGCTCGCGGACTGCCGTTTCTATAATTGCCATCATCTGCACGAGCCCGGCTGCGCGATTCTCGAAGCCGTCGCCGATGGCCGCATCGCGCCGTCGCGGCATGCGCTCTATGCCCAGCTCGTGCACGAGGCAAGCCAGATCGTCCGCTGATCGCGCGGCGGGCAGAAGGCAGCCGGGCCGGTTCGGACCGGCCCTCACCGACAGGAGCCGCGATGCGTTTCAAGGCACCCGATCTCGCGACTGCGCAGCATTGGGCCAATGTCCTGCAGGTGGCCGGCATCGGTTGCGAACTGCATAACTGCTACGCGACCGGCGCGCTCGGCGGCCTGCCCGCCGACGCGTGCGCGCCCGAGCTGTGGCTCGCCGACGAGCGCGACGATGCACTGGCGCGGCGCCTTCTCGATGCCGCGTCGAACGGCCCGTCGGCCGGCGCTGCCCCATGGCGCTGTCGCCAGTGCGGCGAGGCGCTGGAGGCCCAGTTCACGGCCTGCTGGCAATGCGGCGCGGTGCGCGATCCGCGCGACGACTGAATGCGCCGCGCGAATCCACAGCAAAAAGGCCGGCATCAAGCCGGCCTTTTCATTTCATCGGGCGCCGCCCTTGCGCATCACGACACCCAGACGGCAAGCGTCAGCATCAACAGCAGGATCATCCACAGGATCACCGCGCGCCAGACTAGGCCGACGGCCGACTGCAGCGTGCGCGGCGTGCAGTCGTCGCCAACCGTCAGCGGGCCGCTGTCGCCGACTGCGAGCGCGTCGAGACTCGACGGTTCCGCGAGCGGCCCCGCCAGACGTGCGCCGAGCGCACCACTACCGGCCGCAAGCAGCACGCCGTCGTTCGGGTCCGGCCACTGACGCGTGTGGTTGCGCCACGCGTAGATCGCGTCCTCGAAGTTGCCGACGATCGCGAAGCCGAGCGCCGTCAGTCGCGACGGAATCCAGTCGATCACGAAGAACGCGCGCTGCGCGAACGTCGAGAATGCGGCCGTGCGATCGTCGCCCGGCGTCGACCACGTGCGCGCGAGATATTCGGAAATGCGGTACAGCACGGCGCCGGCCGGGCCGAGCGGCAGCACGTACCAGAAGAACACGCCGAACACATGGCGATGCGATGCGACGACCGCATGAATCAGCGTGTGGCGGACGATTTCGCCGACCGGCATGTCGACCGTATCGAGGCCCGTCCACTCGTGCAGGATTTCGCGCGCGCGCGGCACGTCGTCGTTATTGAGCGCGAGATGGATGTCGGTGAAGTAGTGGCTGAACTGACGGAACCCGAGCGTGAAATACACGACGACGACGTTCCAGATGAATGCGAGCACGAAGCTCACCTTGAAAAGCAGGAAATAGATCAGCGCGACGATCAGCACCCACGGCAGCACGACCGCGAGCCACGCGAGAACGCCATGCTTTTGCTTGCCGGCGTCGAGACCATGCGCGACGGTTTCCGCATGAAATTGGAACAGCGCGAACACGGGATTGCTCGGCGACAACGCGCGGACCTGTTCGATGATGAGAGCGAGGAGAACCGAAAAGAAAGTCATGCGTGGCGCCGTCTTCGGAGTTATGTCATTTTTTGCATAACGATAGCACAGCGTAAGCAGCGCATGGCTGCCGGTGCGAACGCCCGGCAGACGGCCGCGTGCGCCGGATGCGGCGGGATGTCATCCGGCTGCCAAGAAGCGGTACAGATTGCGCAACATGCCGGCAGTTGCGCCCCAGATGAAGTAATGCCCGTCGGATTTGCCATTCGGATAGGGCATCGCAAAAAAACGACGCTCGCCGCCTTCCCAGCGGAACACGCGGACCTGATGATTCGCCGGGCCCATCAGGAACGCGAGCGGCACCTCGAAAATCTCGGCGACTTCGAACGTGTCGGCCTGCACGGTAAATGGCGGATGCACGAGTCCCACGACGGGTGTCACGCAAAAGCCGGTGCCCGTCAGGTAGTCGGGCAACGCACCGAGAATCTCGACCCGCTCGGCGGCCAGCCCGATTTCTTCCTTCGCCTCGCGCAACGCGGTCGCGGTCGTGTCGCGATCGAACGGTTCTCGACGGCCGCCGGGGAAACTGATCTGCCCGGCGTGGTCGTTCAGATGGTCCGCGCGCTGCGTGAGCAGCACGGTGAGGCCGGTGTCGCGAACGACGAGCGGCACGAGGACGGCAGCGCTGCGCGGATCGACACCCTCTTGCAGCCGCGCTTCGCCGGGCTCGACGCTCCATTCGAGCGTGCGCGCGAAACGCTCGCGCAAGCCGGCCGGTGTCAGCAGACGGGAATCGATGGAGGGCAGGCCCGCGCCGGTGCCTTCGACCGGCAGGACTTCGGGATCAATGATGGGGCGACGATTCAATGGAGCGCTCGCGTTCGTGTCGTATCGAGCATATTGTCGCGCCAGAATGAAAAAAGCACCCGGGTGGGTGCTTTTTCCTTACAGCTCTTACGCTTGGGAAGCTGCTGCGGTGCGATCCTTCGACACCAGCTTTTCCTTGATCCGAGCCGACTTGCCCGAACGCTCGCGCAGGTAGTACAGCTTCGCACGACGCACATCGCCGCGACGCTTCACGACGATGCTCGCCAGCAGCGGCGAGTAGGTCTGGAACGTACGCTCGACGCCTTCGCCCGACGAGATCTTGCGGACGATGAAGTTCGAGTTCAGGCCACGGTTGCGAATCGCGATCACGACGCCTTCGTATGCCTGAACGCGCTTGCGGTTACCTTCAACCACGTTCACGTTCACGATCACCGTGTCGCCCGGGGCGAATTCGGGGATCGTCTTGCCGGCGAGCGCGCGCTCGATCTCTTCCTGCTCAAGTTTTGCAATCAGATTCATCACTGACTCCTAAAGCCATCATGTCGGCGTTTGCACCCGCCTGCTTCCAGGCTTGGCCCCGATAGAGGATGGATTTACATCAGGCACCGCACACGCATGCACGGTACCGCCATTTCCCGCCTGCGACGCCGCCTCAGGAGGCGTTCTTCGCTTCGCGTGCGAGGTTCGCGAGCCATGCCTCGTCGGCACGGCTCAGCAATTTGCCGCGACGCGCCCGGTCGATCAGATCCGGCCGCTTCTGCAACGTATTCTTCAACGCTTCCTGGCGCCGCCACCGCTCGATCTCGGCGTGATGCCCGCCGAGCAGCACGTCCGGCACGCGCATCCCCTCGTATTCCTCGGGGCGCGTGTAATGCGGACAATCGAGCAGCCCGTCGGCGAAGCTGTCCTGCACGGCCGACTGCGCATCGTTCAGCACACCGGGCAGCAAGCGCACGACGGCATCCATCATCGCCATCGCCGGGAGTTCGCCACCGGACAGAACGAAATCGCCGAGACTGATTTCCTCGTCGACGCAACGATCGAGCAGGCGCTGATCGATCGCCTCGTAGCGACCGCACAGCACGATGACGCCAGGCTCCTGCGCCATTCGCATCGCACGTTCGTGCGTGAAAGGCGCGCCTTGCGGCGACATCATCACCACACGCGTGCTCGCGACACCCTGCTCCGCCTGCGCTGCCTTCGCAGCACCGATCGCAGCTTCGAGCGGCCTGGCCAGCATCACCATGCCCGGACCGCCGCCGTACGGACGATCATCGACCGTGCGGTAGTTGTCCGTCGTGAAATCACGCGGGTTCCAGGTGCGCAGCCCGAAGCGCTCCTGCTTCACGGCCCGGCTGGTGATTCCCCAGTCGGTCAGCGCGCGGAACATTTCGGGAAAGAGCGTGACGACATCGAACTGCACCGCGCTCTCCGTAACCTGGTTCATTTAGTAATCGGCTTCCCAGTCGACGACGATGCGACGTGCCGCCTGATCCACCGTTTTGACGTATACACCGACGAACGGAATCAGCCGTTCGGCGGTGTCCGGCTGACCATCTTTGCCGATCGCCGGATACGCGACGCGCATGATCGAATGCACGCCGTTGTCGATCATCCCGCTCACTGTCCCGAGCGCCACCGATTGCTCGTTGACGACCTCGAGACCGATCAGGTCGACCCAATAGAATTCGTCCGCGGCCAATGCCGGGAAATCCTCCCGGCGCACGAACACGCGAAAGCCGCGCAAAGCCAGTGCGGCATCGCGGTCGCTGACACCCGCGGATTGCGCGACGACCGTGTCGCCGTGCGTCTTCGACTGCAGGATGCGGGCGGACAACCGCTCCCCACCCCGTTCCAGCCACCAGCGGCGCGCATTGAGCAGCGCATCGCCGCCGCGGCCGGCGTCGGCATGCGTCGCCACCTTGACCCAGCCCTTCAGGCCATAGGCGTCGACTACCGCCCCGACCTCGACAGCATCGTCGGGCCAGGCCTGCACCGCCTCCAGGCTGCCCTGCTCGGCAGCCGTACCGGCGTCCGCGACAGCGTCGCGTGCGACCGGCTTGCGGACGAATGCGCCAAACGACGCTCGCCCGCGCTTCGTGTTACCGGAATCGTGACCGGACATCAATGCTCCTTGCAGCCGGCACGACCGGCACACCGCGCCATGTTAGGCAGCCGGTTGCGCCTTTTGCGCTTCCTTCACGAGACGCTGGACGGTCGGCGACAATTGTGCGCCAACGCCTTGCCAGTACGTCAGACGGTCCTGAGCGATACGCAGCGCTTCGCCCTTCGTAGCAACCGGGTTGTAGAAGCCGACGCGCTCGATGAAGCGGCCGTCACGACGGTTACGCGAATCGGTAGCAACGATGTTGTAGAACGGGCGCTTCTTCGAGCCGCCGCGAGCCAGACGGATGATAACCATATGAAATCCTTCGGGAAAACCGGGTTCGAAACTACTGAAACGTGCGATTATAGCCGGAAACTGAAGCCACAACAAACACTTACGCGCAAAAATTCCGCGGACGCCCCGGCCACCGGGCATACAATCGTCGTGTTCACGACGCCTCCCGCAGCCATGCCGCTATTTCGCGCCACGTCGGAGGGCCACCCGCAGCACCGCCTCGCGGGCTTGCTGGCCGGCCTCGTCATCTGTCTCGCGTCCGCTACGGCTTGCGCCGCACCGCCGGTGGACGAGCTTGTCGTGCCGCCCGGCTTTCACGTGGACGTGCTGACCGACGCCGTGCCGACTGCACGCGAGATGGCGTGGTCGCCTCGCGACATCCTGTATGTCGGCACGCAGGAAGGCCGCGTGCACGCGTTCGTGATGCACGAGGGCCGGATCGGCGCCCACTACGTGATCGCGTCGGGGCTCGACATGCCCGTCGGTGTCGCGTATCGCGACGGTGCGCTCTATATATCAGCCGTGTCGCGCATCCTGCGCCTCGACCACATCGACGACCGGCTCTCGAAGCCGCCCGCGCCGGTGGTCGTGACGGACGCGCTGCCGACCGAACATCATCACGGCTGGAAATTCATCGCGTTCGGCCCCGACGGCAAGCTTTATGTGCCGACCGGTGCACCGTGCAACGTGTGCCTCGCCGATCGCAACCGCTACGCGATCATCGCACGGATGAACGCCGACGGCAGCGGGCGCGAGGTATTTGCCCGCGGTGTGCGCAACACGGTCGGCTTCGCGTGGCACCCCGACTCCGGCGAACTTTGGTTCACCGACAACGGGCGCGACATGATGGGCGACGACGTGCCCGACGACAAGCTGAACCGCGCACCGCGCGCGGGCCTCGACTTCGGTTTCCCGTACTGCCACGGCGGCGACACGCCCGACCCCGAATTCGGCAGCCCCGACGTGTGCCGCCGGTACGTGCCGCCCGTGCTGAAGCTCGGCGCGCACGTCGCGGCACTGGGCATGCGCTTCTATACGGGACCGATGTTTCCGGCGTCGTATCGCAATAACGTATTCATTGCCGAGCACGGCTCGTGGAACCGCAGCACGAAAGTCGGCTACCGCGTAATGCGCGCCGTCGTGTCGGCCGACGGCAGTCATGCAAGCCAGACGCCGTTCATCACGGGCTGGCTGCGCGCGAACGGTACGGTGTGGGGCCGCCCGGCCGACGTGCTGCCGCTGCCGGACGGCTCGCTGCTCGTCAGCGACGATTACGCGGGCGCCATCTACCGCATCACCTATGCGTCACCTTGACGCAGGCGAGGGGTGACCGGGTCCGACCGGGCATCGTAGAATGCGTGCCGGGCCGTGCGCCCGCGCCGGCCTGTCGGCCGCCCATGCAACGATCATCCGCCGCCACCCATGTCCAGCAGCACCGCACCGTCCCGCCGCTTCCGCTCCAAGACGCTCACCGCCGCCCTCGCCTTCCTGTTCGGATCGCTCGGCGCGCACCGCTTCTACCTGTATGGCTTTCGCGACGTGTACGGCTGGGCGCACCTGCTCGCGACGATCGTCGGCATTCCCGGCTTCCTGCTGCTCGCTGCCACGCAGCGCAGCGCCGGCCTCGGCTGGTGGCTCGCGGTGCCCGGCGCGATCTCGCTGCTGGCCGCGTTCCTCGCCGCGCTCGTCTACGGGCTGCGCCCCGACGAAAAATGGGATGCGCAATTCAATGCCGACACCGGCAAGCACAGCCGATCCGGCTGGACGGTGATCTTCATCGTGATCTTCTCGCTGCTGATCGGCGCGTTCCTGCTGATGACCGCGCTCGCGCTGTCGTTCCAGACGTATTTCGAGTCGCAAGTCGAAGCAGCCAAGCAGATTTCGCAATAAGCGCCGACGCGCGGGTCAGAACAGGCTCAACTGCGCATCGTCACGCACCTTCGCACCGGTTGTGCCCGCAACGAGGCGCTGCACGGGCGCCACGCCAGCCGGTGCGCCGCGAAACTGCGACAGATCCAGAATGCCGTTCGTGCGTTCGTTCAGCCCGAGCCGCTTGACGGCCTGACGGAAGCGCTGCCGCAACAGGTCGGCCCAGATCCCTTCCCCCTTCATCCGCTTCGAGAAATCCGAGTCGTAGTCCTTCCCGCCGCGCATGTCGCGCACGCGGTTCATGACGCGCTCCGCACGATCGGGGAAATGCGCGGACAGCCAGTTCTTGAACAGCGGCGCAACCTCCCACGGCAGCCGCAGGATGATGTAGCTCGCATGCGTCGCACCGGCATCCGCGCAGGCTTCGAGCACGCGCTCCAGGTCGGGCTCGGTGACGAACGGGATCATCGGCGCAATGCTCACGCCCACCGGCACGCCCGCATCGCGCAGCGCGCGGATCGTCCGCAAGCGACGCGCCGGGGTCGCCGCTCGCGGCTCCAGCGTGCGCGCGAGATCGGCGTCGAGCGTGGTGATCGTGACCGCAGCCATCACCTGTCCGCGCGCGGCCATCGGCGCGAGCAGATCGAGATCGCGCTCGATCAGCGACGACTTCGTGATCGCGGCGAACGGCAGCCCGTGATCGTGCATCACCTGGATCACGCTGCGCGTGATGCGCAGGTCGCGCTCGACCGGCTGGTAGGCATCGGTGTTCACGCCGAGCGCGATGGGTTCGGGCACGTAGCGCTTGCGCGATATCTCGCGTTCGAGCAGTTCGGCTGCATTGACCTTCGCATAGATGCGGCTCTCGAAATCGAGCCCCGGCGATAAACCGAGATAGCTGTGCGTCGGCCGCGCGAAGCAGTAGATGCAACCGTGCTCGCAGCCGCGATACGGATTGAGCGACACGCTGAACGGAATGTCCGGCGACTGGTTGTGCGTCAGAATGCTCTTGGCGCGCTCCTCGAACACCTGCGTGCGCAGCGGCGCGGCCAGATCGGCATCGTCCGATTCGTGGATCCAGCCGTCGTCCACCGTTTCGCGCAGCGCCGTTTCGTAACGGCCCTGCAGGTTGTCGACCGCACCACGCCCCTTGCGGGGCGCGGGCGGTGCTATCGGAAATTCGTTGTCGGACAGACCGTCCATGCGCTCACCCATTCGCCTGCACCCAATACTGTATATTTATACAGTATTGGGTGCAGCGTGCCAAGGGTGCGATATGGGGACCGACAGGCAGCCCGATGCCGGGCCGCCGCAGCGGTCATTCGCCGACTGAAATCGTCAGCGTCTCCTTGATTTCCTCCATTACGACATAGCTCTTCGACTGCACCGCGCCGGGCAATTGCAGCAGGATGTCGCCGAGCAGCTTGCGATAGTCGGCCATCTCGCCGATCCGCGCCTTGATCAGGTAGTCGAAATCGCCCGACACGAGATGGCACTCGAGCACCTCGTCGATCTTCATCACTTCGCGGCGAAACTGCTCGAACATGTTGCCGCCCTTGTGGCCGAGCGTGATCTCGACGAATACCAGCAGCGCCGCGCCGAGCTGGCCCGGATCGACGCGTGCGTGATAGCCGGTGATGACGCCGTCCCGCTCCATGCGCCGCACGCGTTCGATGCACGGCGTCACGGTCAGTCCGACCTGTTCCGCGAGGTCCTTCATCGCCATCCGGCCGTCGTTCTGAAGCAGTTTCAGGATGCGCCGGTCGAGCTTGTCGAGGGAGCGTACTGGCTGGCGTTGCGTTCTCATTTGTTTCTGCTGAAAACCTGAAAAATACGATAACAAAACCTACACATTCGACAATACCATAGCTCAAAAAACTAGATCAGCTAGAGGTTACACGGAGCCGCGGGTGCGCCCGGCCTCGACCTGATCCCATCCATCTGGAGCAGCTATGCGAGTCGTCATTCTGGGCAGCGGTGTGGTCGGCGTGGCAAGCGCGTATTACCTCGCGCGCGCCGGTCATGAAGTCACGGTGATCGACCGGGAGGCCGGCCCGGCGCTCGAGACGAGCTTCGCGAACGCGGGCCAGATCTCGCCGGGCTATGCCGCGCCATGGGCCGCTCCCGGCGTGCCGTTGAAGGCTGTCAAATGGATGTTCGAGAAGCATGCACCGCTCGCGATCCGCCTCGACGGCACGCGCTTCCAGCTGCAGTGGATGTGGCAGATGCTGCGCAACTGCACGGCCGAGCGCTATGCGGTCAACAAGGGCCGCATGGTCCGCCTCGCCGAATACAGCCGCGATTGCCTGCAGGCGCTGCGCGCCGACACCGGCATCCAGTACGAAGGGCGCACGGGCGGCACGCTGCAGCTGTTCCGCACGCAGCAGCAACTCGACGGCGCCGCGAAGGACATCGCGGTGCTGCAGGAAGCGAACGTGCCGTTCGAACTGCTGTCGCCGGCCGAACTGAAGAACGCCGAACCGGCGCTCGCCGCCGTGTCGCACAAGCTGACGGGCGGCCTGCGCCTGCCGGGCGACGAAACGGGTGACTGCCAGCTGTTCACGACGCGCCTCGCGGCGCTCGCCGAATCGCTCGGCGTGAAGTTCCGCTACAACACGCCGATCGACGCACTCGCGATTGCCGGCGGCAAGATTGCCGGCGTGCAGTGCGGCAGCGAGACGGTGCGCGCGGATGCGTATGTCGTAGCGCTCGGCTCGTATTCGACCAGCTTCATCTCGAACCTGATGAAGATCCCGGTCTATCCGCTCAAGGGTTATTCGATCACCGCGCCGATCGTCAACGAAGCGGCCGCGCCCGTGTCGACGGTGCTCGACGAAACCTACAAGATCGCGATCACGCGTTTCGACCAACGCATCCGCGTCGGCGGCATGGCGGAAATCGTCGGCTTCGACAAGAACCTGCGCGCAGCACGTCGCGAAACGCTCGAAATGTGCGTGAACGACCTGTTCCCGGGCGGCGGCGATACGTCGAACGCGACGTTCTGGACGGGCCTGCGCCCGATGACGCCGGACGGCACGCCGATCGTCGGCCGCACGCCGGTATCGAACCTGTTCCTGAACACCGGCCATGGCACGCTCGGCTGGACGATGTCATGCGGTTCGGGCCAGTTGCTGGCCGACCTGATCTCGGGCAAGAAGCCGGCGATCCAGGCCGACGACCTGTCGGTACACCGCTACCTGAAGGACCTGGCCGGCCAGACGCGTCCGGCATACGCGTAAGTCCAGACGGCTCGCCGCCATGCCGCGGCCGGCCGGCATCGAAAGGAAAGGTGCCCCGCGGGGCACCTTTTTCGCTTCGGTGAACGGGCAGCCGGATCGGAACCGGATGTCCGTCAATGCGAACCCACTCCCAGCGCCCTCTGCTTCGAGTCCGTCGCCGGCATGAAGACATGTTCCGAGCAGCATCGCCCTAACGCGATCTTCGCACCGGGAACCTCCCCTTCTTCGCTCAAAGCATGAAAAAGGGGCGCTCATCGCGCCCCTCGTCTTGCTGCTTATCGTTGAAGCAGCATGCCGCTTCAGCCGAGCTCGGTCACGAGTTCCGGCACGAGCGCGAACAGATCGCCGACGAGACCGTAGTCGGCCACGCTGAAGATCGGTGCTTCCGGATCCTTGTTGATCGCGACGATCACCTTCGAATCCTTCATGCCGGCCAGATGCTGGATCGCACCCGAGATGCCGACCGCGATGTACAGCTGCGGCGCGACGATCTTGCCGGTCTGGCCGACCTGGTAGTCGTTCGGGACGTAGCCTGCATCGACTGCGGCACGTGACGCGCCGAGTGCGGCCTGAAGCTTGTCCGCCAGCGGCTCCAGCACCTTCGTATAGTTCTCGCCGCTACCCAGACCGCGGCCGCCCGACACGATGATGCTTGCCGACGTCAGTTCCGGACGGTCCAGCTTCGTCACCTCACGACTCACGAATTGCGACTTGCCTGCGTCCGCTGCCGCTTCGATCTTCTCGACCGATGCGCTTCCGCCTTCCGCTGCCACCGGGTCGAAACCCGTCGCACGCACCGTGATCACCTTGATCGGGTCGCTCGACTGAACCGTCGCGATCGCGTTGCCCGCGTAGATCGGACGCTCGAACGTGTCGGCCGAGTCCACTGCCGTGATATCCGAGATCTGCGCGACGTCCAGCTTCGCGGCGATACGCGGGGCGATGTTCTTGCCGTAGGCCGTCGCCGGCGCGAGGATGTGCGAGTAGTCCTTCGCGATGTTCAGCGCCGTCGCCTCGACGTTTTCCGCCAGGCCTGCGGCCAGTTGCGGCGCGTCGGCCAGCAGCACCTTCGATACGCCTGCGATCTTCGCTGCCGCATCGGCCGCCGCTTGCGCGTTGTGGCCTGCCACCAGCACGTGGATGTCGCCGCCAATCTTCGCTGCCGCCGCCACCGTGTTCAGCGTCGCGGCCTTGATCGACGCGTTGTCGTGTTCTGCAATCACCAGAATCGTCATTTCTTTCCGCTCCCTCTTACAGCACCTTGGCTTCGGTCTTCAGCTTCTCGACCAGCGTCTTCACGTCCGGCACCTTCACGCCGGCCGCCCGCTTCGGCGGCTCCACCACCTTCAGCGTCTTCAGACGCGGCGCGACGTCCACGCCCAGGTCTTCCGGCTTCACCGTTTCCAGCGGCTTCTTCTTCGCCTTCATGATGTTCGGCAACGTCACGTAGCGCGGCTCGTTCAGGCGAAGGTCGGTGGTCACGACTGCGGGCAGTTGAAGCGACAGCGTTTCCGCGCCGCCGTCGACTTCGCGTGCAACAGTTGCACGGCCGTCGGCGATCGTCACCTTCGACGCGAACGTCGCTTGCGGCAGGCCAGCCAGCGCGGCCAGCATCTGGCCCGTCTGGTTCGAATCGTCGTCGATCGCCTGCTTGCCGAGGATCACCAGTTGCGGCTGTTCCTTGTCGACCAGCGCCTTCAGAATCTTCGCGACGGCCAGCGGCTCGACGCTGTCGTTCGATTCGACCAGGATCGCGCGATCCGCGCCGATCGCGAGCGCCGTGCGCAGCGTTTCCTGCGCTTGCGCGACACCGACCGACACCGCGATCACTTCCGTCGCCACGCCCGCTTCCTTCAGGCGCACGGCTTCTTCCACCGCGATCTCGTCGAACGGATTCATCGACATCTTCACGTTCGCGATGTCCACACCCGTGTTGTCCGACTTCACGCGGACCTTCACGTTGTAATCGACCACTCTTTTCACTGGCACCAGGATTTTCATGCACACGCTCCAAAGTTACGAATACGACCAGAGGCCATTCTATAGCGAGGCCTCATGACTGCGCGGCCAAGCGGACCAATCCATCGCGACTATCAAGGATAGCGCTCCGCTTCGGTGCGCCGGCAATAGCGAACGATCGTTCTATTTTAAAAGAGAAAAAACCCGGACGCAAAGCCCGGGTTTTCGATCATCGACTCTAATCGTCGCCGGGCGCGCCCAGTACTTCGCGTTACCAGGCAGCAATGACCGCGCCGCCGAACTTCTGCTCGATGAACTGCTTCACTTCCGCGGAATGATAGGCAGCGATCAGCTTCGCGACCCACGGCTTGCTGCGATCGGCCTCGCGAATCGCGAGAATGTTCGCGTACGGACCGTTCGGACCCTCGATTGCGATCGCGTCCTGTTTCGGCTTCAGGCCCGCTTCCATCGCGTAATTCGTATTGATTGCCGCCGCATCGACGTCGCCAAGCGAGCGCGGAATCTGTGCCGCATCGAGCTCGACGATTTTCAGCTTGCGCGGATTGTCGACGATATCGAGCGGCGTCGCCTTCAGCCCGGCGTCCGCGCGCAGCTTCAGCAGCCCCTGCTTTTGCAGCAACAGCAGCGCACGGCCGCCGTTGGTCGGGTCGTTCGGCACCGCGATGCGCGCACCCGGCTTCAGCTCGGCCAGCGACTTCACCCGCTTCGAATAGATGCCCATCGGGAACGTAACGGTATCCGCGACCTTGATCAGCTTGTAGCCGCGGTCCTTTACCTGCGCCTGCAGATACGGATCGTGCTGGTAGCTGTTCGCATCGAGATCGCCGGACGCGAGCGCCGCGTTCGGCTGCACGTAGTCGGAGAATTCGACGACGCGGATATCGAGGCCGCTCTTCGCCGCAGCCTTCTTCACCACTTCCATGATCTGCGCGTGCGGGCCGCCCGTCACGCCCACCTTGATGGTTTCCGCCTGCGCGTGCGCGCTCGTGAACAGTACGGCCGCACCGAGTGCAGCCGCGAACTTCAGCATGATGCGTCGTTGCATCGTCTCCCCCAACGGATGATTGTCGCTTTTACTTGTGGCTCAGCCGGCGCACCAGCCAGTCACCGAACGATTGCACGATCTGCACGAACACGATCAGGATCGCGACGACCGTCCACATCACTTCCGGCAGGTAGCGCTGATAGCCGTAGCGGATCCCGAGATCGCCGAGCCCGCCGCCGCCGATCGCACCGGCCATCGCCGAATAGCCGACCAGCGACACGAACGTGATCGTCAGGCCCGCGACGATGCCCGGCAGCGATTCGGGCAGCAGCACCTTGAAGACGATCTGCGACGTCGTCGCGCCCATCGACTGCGCGGCCTCGATCAGCCCACGGTCGACTTCACGCAGCGCGGTTTCGACCAGCCGCGCGACGAACGGCGCGGCCGCGAGCGTCAACGGCACGACCGCCGCGGCCGTGCCGATCGACGAACCCGTGACGAGCCGCGTGAACGGAATGACCGCGACCAGCAGGATGATGAACGGCGTCGAGCGCACCGCGTTCACGATGCCGCCGAGCACGCGGTTCACGCCGAGGTTCTGCAGCACGCCCTGGCGGTCGGTCAGATAGAGCAGCACGCCGAGCGGCAGCCCGACGAGCGCGCCGACCGCCCCCGAGATGCCGACCATGATCAGCGTCTCCCAGAACGACTGCACGAACATATCGAACATCTCACTCAACATACGAAAGCTCCTCTACCACCACACCTTGCTCGCGCAGGAACGCAAGCGCTTCCCCGACCTTGCCCGGCTCGCCGCCCGCGAGCACCGCGAGCGATCCGAACGCCTGCCCCTGGATCTCGTCGATCTGGCCGTGCAGGATGTTGAAATCCAGTTCGTACCGGCGAATCGTCTCCGACAGGATCGGCTGGTCAACGCCCGAGCCGGTGAACGCGAGCCGCAGCAAATGCCCGCTGCCCGTCTTCAGCCGCTCGGCCACACGCGCCTTCAGCGCCGGCGGCAGCTCCTGCGCGATCACGTCGCCGATCAGCGCGCGCGTCACTTCGTGATGCGGCTGCAGGAACACGTCGATCACCCGGCCCTCCTCGACCACGCGACCCGCGTCGAGCACGGCGACGCGATCGCACACCTGCTTGATCACTTCCATCTGGTGCGTGATCAGCACGATCGTCAGGCCGAGCTCGCGGTTGATGCGCTTCAGCAGGTCGAGAATCGAACGGGTGGTTTCGGGATCGAGCGCCGACGTCGCTTCGTCCGACAGCAGCACCTTCGGCTTGCTCGCAAGCGCGCGGGCAATGCCGACGCGCTGTTTCTGGCCGCCGCTGATCTGCGCCGGATATCGATCCTTCTGCGCGGACAGCCCGACAAGGTCGAGCAGCGGCAGCACGGCCGCCTCGATGTCGGCGCGGCTTGCGCCGGCCAGCTCGAGCGGCAGCGCGACGTTCTCGAACACCGTACGCGACGACAACAGGTTGAAGTGCTGGAAGATCATGCCGATTTCGCGGCGCGCTTCGCGCAGCGCACCGGCCGGCAGCACCGTGAGATCGCGCCCGCCGACGACGACGTTGCCTTCCGTCGGCCGCGTGAGCAGGTTGATGGTGCGCACGAGCGTGCTCTTGCCGGCGCCGCTTCGGCCGATGATGCCGAACACCTCGCCCTGCGGGATCGTCAGATTGACGTTGTGCAATGCGTCGACCCAGCCGGTCGGCCCGGGGAAACGCTGCGACAGATTGCGTAATTCGATCATGTAAACAAAACGGCGACCGCCTGGCGAAGAGGCCCGCCAGTCGGCCGCCGATGCATCTGGAGTAACCGACGATTTTACCGCAAACGCCTCATTCCCCTTAATAATCGATTTCGATCTTTTCATAACCACACGAAATTAGAGGGGCGCCGCGAGGCCGTGACGGGAATGCCGCGACTATGATCCGGAAACACCGATGCCAACGAAACAGGGGACACGCCAGATGACCGTCATCACCACGCCGGCCACCGCATCCGCCACCGCTGCGCCGGGCCCGGCGGCGTCGCCCGCGCCGCGAATGGGCCGACTGCGTACCGCGGATGGGCTCGAACTGGCGTCATATCGCTGGCCGGCCGGCGACGGCACCGCGCCGCCGCGCGCGACGATCGCGCTCGTGCACGGCCTCGCCGAGCATGCGGGTCGCTACGCCGCGCTTGCCGCCAGACTGAACGCGGCCGGTATCGAAGTGCTGGCAATCGATCTGCGCGGGCACGGCCAGTCGCCCGGCAAGCGCGCATGGGTCGAGCGCTTCGACGGGTACCTGATCGATGCGGATGCGCTCGTCGCGGAAGCCGCCCGCGACGATACGCCGCTCTTCCTGATGGGGCACAGCATGGGCGGCGCCGTCGCCGCGCTCTATGCGATCGAGCGCGTGCCGGCGCGCGGGTACGCGCTGGCGGGGCTCGTGCTGTCGAGCCCGGCGCTGGCGCCGGGACGCGACGTGCCGCGCTGGATGCTCGCGATGAGCCGCATCATCAGCCGTATCTGGCCGACCTTCCCTGCGATCAGGATCGATGCGGCGCTGCTGTCGCGCGATCCGGCCATCGTCGCGGCCAATCGCGCCGATCCGCTCGTGCACCACGGCGCGGTGCCGGCACGCACCGGCGCGGAAATCCTCGATGCGATGGCACGCATCGAGCGCGGCCGCGGAGCGCTGCGCACCCCGGTGCTCGTCTACCACGGCACCGACGACAAGCTGACCGAGCCGGATGGAAGCCGCGCGTTCGGCGCCCGCGTCGGCTCGACCGATCGCACGCTGACGTTATACGAAGGCGGCTTCCACGAAACGATGAACGATCTCGAGCGCGACCGCGTGATCGACGCGCTGATCGCGTGGATTCACGCGCGCGCGCCGGCCCGTTGAGCACACGCGACCGCCGCTCGCCTCAGATGCCGGCCAGCACGCGCAGATGCGCGACGACGCTGCGCCCGAGCGCCGACAGGTTGTAGCCGCCCTCGAGGCAACTCACGATGCGGCCCTGCGCGTGTCGGCGCGCAACGTCGACGATCTGCGCGGTCAGCCACTCGAAATCGGCCTCGACGAGGCCGAGGTTGCCGATGTCGTCCTCGCGATGCGCGTCGAAGCCCGCCGATACGAACAGCATTTGCGGCTTGAACGCGTCGAGACGCGGCAGCCAGAACATGTCGACCGCTTCGCGGATCGCCATCCCGTTGCTGCGCGCGGGCATCGGCAGGTTGACCATGTTCGGCGCCTGGTGATCGACGCCCGAGAACGGATACAGCGGATGCTGGAAGAAACTGCACATCAGCACGCGCTCGTCGTTCGCGAACGCGGCTTCGGTGCCGTTGCCGTGGTGCACGTCGAAATCGACGATCGCGACGCGCTCGATGCCGTGGACGTCGAGCGCATGCCGCGCGGCGATCGCGACGTTGTTGAAGAAGCAGAAGCCCATCGCGCGCGCGGGTTCCGCGTGATGGCCCGGCGGCCGGACACTGCAGAACGCATTCGCGTAGCGGCCTTCGATCACCGCGTCGGTCGCCGCGATCGCGGCGCCGGCCGCGCGCAACGCGGCACGCCACGTGTCGCGGTTCATCAGCGTGTCCGGATCGATCTCGACGTAGCCGTCGACGGGCGTCATGCTGCGGATGTAATCGATATGGGCCTGCGTATGCACGCGGCCCAGCGCGACCTCGCTCGCGAACGGTGCGGTCTCGTGCACGATCAGATCGTCGATGCGGCTCGCGATCAGTTGATCCTGGATCGCCGACAGTCGCGCCGGACACTCCGGGTGCCATTCCCCCATCTCGTGCAGCATGCAGTCGGGGTGCGTATAGAAGGCGGTTGCCATAAGCTGTCATCTGCGGCGCTTGGCGCGCCGCACGTCTCCATCAATGATGTCCATCGTCTGCCGCGAATTCGCCGCTAACTTACCACAACGGTGCGCTGCCTCGCCCCGGCACGCGGGATGCGTCGGGTATACTGCGCCGAACCCCATCGCCCTGTCCGCCCGCTTCGACATGAATTCCAGCAAGCCTGCCGCCCTACTCTCCGCGCTGTTCCGTGTTCGCGTTCCGCTCGTTGCCGCTGCCGTCGTCGCCACGCTGGCCGCCGCGCCCGCCGTTGCACAGACACAGCCTGCGACGCCCGCCGGCACCCAGGTCGCGCAAGCACAACCGCAGCAGCCTGCACCGCAAGGTCAGACGTTCGAAGAGGAAATCGTCCCGCAGCGTTACGCGAACAACGCGCAGGTCGACGCATTCATCGACGAGCTGGTGAGCCGCGACAGCTTCGATTCCGCGAGCCTGCACGCGCTGTTCTCGCGCATCAGCTACTCGGCAACCGCCGTCAAGCTCGTGCGGCCCGCGCCGACGCCGTCGATCAAGAACTGGCGCGTCTATCGATCGCGCTTCATCGAGCCGATCCGCATCAATGCGGGCGTGAAATTCTGGAAGGCGAACCAGGCGACGTTGCAGCGCGCGTCCGAGGAATTCGGCGTGCCGCCGGAGGTGATCGTCGGGATCATCGGCGTCGAAACGATCTATGGCCGCTACATGGGCAACTTCCGCGTGCTCGACGCACTGACGACGCTCACGTTCGACTATCCGGACACGCCGAATCGCGAGAGCCGCCAGGCGACCTTCCGCAAGAACCTCGAAGACTTCCTCGTCTGGACGCGCGACAACCAGCTCGACCCGACCACCGTGCTCGGCTCGTACACGGGCGCAATCGGCATCCCGCAGTTCCTGCCGAGCAGCATCCGCGAGTATGCGGTCGATTTCGACGGCACGGGCCACGTCGACCTGCGCAGCAGCCCTGCCGATGCGATCGGCAGCGTCGCGAACTACCTGAAGCAGCACGGTTGGGAAACCGATCGTCCGGTGGTCTGGCGCATCACGCCCGACACGGGCAGCCTCGGCATCGCGCAAGCGGCAGCCGACGGCCAGCCCGAGCCGCACTGGGCACTATCGCAACTGTTGCGCGCAGGCATGACGCTCAACGAACCGATGGTCAACATCACCACCGAAGCCGGCACGCCGGTCACCGTGGTCGACCTGCCGTCGCCGGGACGCGCGACCGAATACATGCTCGGCCTCAAGAATTTCTACGTGCTGACGCGCTACAACCGCAGCTTCTTCTATGCCCTCGCGGTATATCAGCTTGGCGAAGCCGTGAAAGCGCAGATGGAAGCGAGCGGCGCGCTCCCGCTGCCCGCGGTGGATACACAGGCGCAATAAGCGCTAAGCGCGACCCGCCCAAATAAAAAGCGCCGCATATGCGGCGCTTTTTATTACGTGCCCGGTGCGTACCGCCTGGGCTCAAGCAGGGAACACGCCGGTCGACAGGTAGCGGTCGCCGCGATCGCAGACGATGAACACGATCGTCGCGTTCTCGGCCTGACGCGCGATACGCATCGCGACTTCACATGCGCCGCCCGACGAAATGCCGGCGAAAATGCCTTCGACGGCGGCGAGCCGCCGCGCCATCGTTTCGGCCGCGGCCTGGCTCACGTTCTCGACGCGATCGACGCGGCTGCGATCGAAAATCGTCGGCATATAGGCTTCCGGCCACTTGCGGATACCGGGAATACGCGAGCCGTCTTCCGGCTGCGCGCCGACGATCTCGATCGCCGAATTCTGCTCCTTCAGATAGCGCGACGTGCCCATGATCGTGCCCGTCGTGCCCATCGCCGACACGAAATGCGTGACACGGCCTTCGGTGTCGCGCCAGATCTCCGGGCCCGTCGTTTCATAGTGCGCGACCGGATTGTCGGGGTTTCCGAACTGATCGAGGATCACGCCCTTGCCTTCGCGCTGCATCTGCTCCGCGAGGTCGCGGGCCAGCTCCATCCCGCCCTTCAACGGCGTAAGGATGATCTCTGCGCCGTAAGCGGCCATGCTCTGGCGGCGCTCGACCGACAGGTCTTCCGGCATGATCAGCACCATCTTGTAGCCGCGGATCGCCGCCGCCATCGCGAGCGCGATACCCGTGTTGCCGCTCGTCGCCTCGATCAGCGTATCGCCCGGCTTGATCCGGCCGCGCGCTTCGGCCTTGCTGATCATCGACAACGCCGGACGATCCTTCACGGAGCCGGCCGGGTTGTTGCCTTCCAGCTTCGCGAGCACCACGTTGTTGCGTGCGCGAATCTCGTCGTCCGCCAAACGGACCAGTTGTACGAGCGGCGTATTGCCGATCGTGTCTTCGATAGTTTTGTAAGCCATGGAGATACCGTGAGTACGAGGCCGATCAATCGATTGATTGTAAACCAGTGCCGCGGCTCGCGCCGGCAACCCCATTGCGACGATGGAATAGACCCGTCGCACGATCCGCGATCGCACACACGCGGCATGCACGCAAAAAGCCCGCGGCACGCCGCGGGAAGCCGTCGCAACGACGGCGACTGAAGGAGCCTTTCGTCTGGTGCGCGTTACTTTTGTGCGGTGCGGGCCGGTGCCGCGGCGGGTTTCGCCGCAGCCGGTTTGCCGATGGCAGGCGCCAGCGCTGCCGAACCCGCAGCACCGATCGTCAAGCCTTCCTGCCGAAGACGCTCGACCGTATGGCCGCCCATGCCTTTCACGCGCGACGCGAGATCTTCTGCATTCCTGAACGGGCCGCGCGCGCTGCGCTCGTCGAGAATCGCCTTGGCCCGCGCAGGACCGATGCCCTTGATGCCCACGAGCGCATCCTCGTTCGCCGTGTTGACGTCGACGGCTGCCCAGGCCGACGCGATCGCGCCGAGCATGGCAACTGCAGCAAACCATTTCCTGATCATGTGCTGGATCTCCGATGAAAACGGCCGGCGGCTGCCGACCGTGAGACCCAGTCTATCGATGCAGCGCTTGCGTTTAAACCTGGCCGGACAGCCAACGTACGTAGCGGTCGACACCTTCCTGCACGGTGAAGAACGGTGCATCGTAGCCGGCCGCGCGCAGTTTCGTCTGATCGGCCTGCGTGAAGCACTGGTACTTGCCACGCAGTGCATCGGGGAACGGCACGTATTCGATCAAGCCCTGCTCGACCTGCTGCGCGAGCGTCAGCGGCGGCAGGTTGTCGAGCGCGCGCAGCGTGTTCACGACCGTCGACGCGATGTCGTTGAACGGTTGCGCACGGCCGGTGCCGAGATTGAAGATGCCCGACTTCTCCGGATGATCGAAGAAGAACAGGTTCACCTTCGCGACGTCCTCGACCGACACGAAGTCGCGCGTCTGCTCGCCCGGCGCATAGCCGTTGTACTCGCCGAACAGCTTGACCTTGCCTTCCGCACGGAACTGGTTGAAGTTGTGGAACGCAACCGACGCCATCCGGCCCTTGTGCGTCTCGCGCTGGCCATACACGTTGAAATAGCGGAACCCGGCGATCTGGCTCTTCGCGCTCGGCAGCACACGACGGATCACCTGGTCGAACAGGAACTTCGAATAGCCGTAGACGTTCAGCGGCGCTTCGACTTCACGCTCCTCGACGAAACGCGTCGAGCCGCCGTAGATCGCGGCCGACGATGCGTACAGGAACTGCGCGCCTTGCGCGAGGCATGCGTCGAGCACCGCGCGGCTGTAGCGGAAGTTGTTGTCCATCATGTAGCGGCCGTCGGTTTCCATCGTGTCCGAACAGGCGCCTTCATGGAACACCGCGCGTACCTTGCCGAAATCGCCGCGCGCGAAGCGCTCGACGAATTCCGTCTTGTCGAGATAGTCGTCGATCTCGCAATCGACGAGGTTGCGGAACTTGTCCGCGCGCGTCAGATTGTCGACCGCGACGATGCGCGTCTCGCCGCGCTCGTTGAGCGCCTTGACGATGTTCGCGCCGATAAAACCGGCTGCGCCGGTAACGATAATGGTCATGACCGTCCTGCCTGAAAAGTACGAGACATCCCGGCGACGCACTGGCGCCGCCGCCGGATGCGCTCAGTGAAACAGTTCGTCGTAGTCGACGGTAGCCGTGCCGAGCTTGCCGACCACGATGCCCGCCGCGCGGTTGGCAAGCACGACGGCATCGACGAGCGGCACGCCTGCACCGAGCATCGTCGCGACCGTCGCGATCACGGTGTCGCCCGCGCCGGATACGTCGTACACCTCGCGCGCAAGCGCCGGCGCATGCAGCTCGCCCGTGTCGGAAAAGAGCGTCATCCCCTCTTCCGAACGCGTGAGCAGCAACGCGTCGAGGTCGAGTTCCTCGCGCAGCTTTGCGACGCGCGCGCGCAAGTCGTCTTCCGATTTCCACTGACCGACGACTTCGCGCAACTCGGCGCGGTTCGGCGTGATCAGCGATGCGCCGCGATAGCGCGCCCAGTCGCCGCCCTTCGGATCGACGAGCACCGCCTTGCCGGCCGCGCGCGCTTTCTCGATCATCGTCGTCACATGTGTCAGACCGCCTTTCGCGTAATCCGACATCAGCACGACGTCATGCTGCGGCAGCAGCGCATCGAAATGCGCGAGCCCGGCAAGCAGCACCTCGTGCGTCGGCATCGCCTCGAAGTCGACGCGCAGCAGTTGCTGCTGGCGTGCGAGCACACGCAGCTTGATCGTCGTCGGCAGCGCGGCATCGCGTTCGAGATGAGGCGTCACGCCGCTGCTGGCGAGCAGCTCGACGATCCGCTCCCCGGGCTCATCGCAGCCCACGACGCACAGCAGCCCGGCCTGAGCGCCGAGCGTGACGGCGTTGCGCGCGACGTTGGCCGCACCGCCGAGCCGCTCTTCCTGCCGCTGCACGTGCACGACCGGCACCGGCGCCTCCGGGGAAATGCGGTCGACGTTGCCGAACCAGTAGCGGTCGAGCATCACGTCACCGACAACGAGCACACGCGAGCGCGCAAGTTGCTCGCGCGGTACCGGCACCACTTCGCGAAGAATGGTCATCGCGGTCATCCACGGGGGAGCGACTGGGGATCGACATGCGGGCGCCCGATCGCGTAGTAATCAATGCCGAGTTCGGCCATCGCATCCGGCTCGTACAGGTTACGCCCGTCGAAGATCACCGGTGCCTTCAATTCTGTTTTCAGGCGCGTGAAATCCGGGCTCCTGAATTCCTTCCACTCGGTGACGATCACGAGCGCGTCCGCTGCCGCCACGGCCGCATCTTGCGTATCGACGAAATGCAGGCGCGCGAGCGCGTCGGGCTTTTCGCCGAGGTCGAGCGCGAACACGCGGCGGGCCTCGTCGATCGCGACCGGGTCATACGCACGGACGGTCGCGCCGCGCCCGACCAATGCGGCGATCAGCCGGCGGCTCGGCGCCTCGCGCATGTCGTCCGTATTCGGCTTGAACGCGAGGCCCCAGACCGCGAATTCGCGGCCGCTCAGATCCGCGCCGAAGCGCTGCTCGATCTTGCCGATCAGCACGTCCTTCTGCGCGGAGTTGGCCGCTTCGACGGCTTCCAGGATGCGCAGCGGCTGGCCGTTCTCGCCGGCCGTGCGGATCAGCGCCTGCACGTCCTTCGGGAAGCACGAGCCGCCGTAACCGATGCCTGCGTACAGGAAGTGATAGCCGATGCGCGGGTCGGAACCGATCCCGCGACGCACGGCTTCGATGTCGGCGCCGACCTTGTCCGCAAGATTCGACATCTCGTTCATGAACGAGATACGCGTTGCCAGCATTGCGTTCGCCGCATATTTCGCGAATTCCGCCGAACGCACATCCATGTAGATCGTGCGCTCGTGATTGCGGTTGAACGGCGCGTACAGCTTCTTCATCTTTTCGCGCGCAATCGTACCCGTCTCGTCGTCATCGACGCCAATGATGATCCGGTCCGGACGCATGAAGTCCTCGACCGCCGCCCCCTCCTTCAGGAACTCCGGATTCGACACGACCGAAAAGCGATGCGCGACGCTGCCCGCGAGCCCGCGTGCGCCGAGTGCCTCGTCGACCACGGCGCGTACGCGTCGCGCGGTGCCGACCGGCACCGTCGACTTGTCGACGATCACCTTGAAGCCCGTCATGTGACGGCCGATGTTGCGCGCGGCCTCGAGCACGTATTGCAGATCGGCCGAGCCGTCCTCGTCGGGCGGCGTGCCGACCGCGATGAACTGGATCTCGCCGTGCGCGACGCTTGCTTCGATGTCGGTCGAGAACCGCAGGCGCCCCGCCGCACGGTTGCGCGCGATGATGTCCTGCAGACCGGGTTCGTGAATCGGCATCCCGCCGTTGTTCAGGATTTCGATCTTGCGCGGATCGACGTCCAGGCAGAAGACGTCGTGGCCGATCTCGGCGAGACAGGAACCCGTAACGAGACCGACATAGCCGGTGCCGATGATGGTGATTTTCATAGATGCTCCGGTACTTCCCGGTAATTGACTAACTTCCCCGCCGGGAGGAACCCGGCGGCAACCGCTGCGCGTCGGCGCCGTAGCCGGAATCAGCCCGGCATCGCAGGCTCGACGCGGCGCGGCGCATAGGTTTCCCAACCGCTGCACCCCGGGCACTGCCAGTAAAAGAGCCGTGCGCGGAAACCGCAATTCTGGCACGTATAGCGTGGCAGATTTTTGGTGCGCTGCCGGATCAGCGTGCGCATCATTTCAAGTTCCTTGCGGCGCGGCTCGTCGGCGGCCGCGATCTGCGCATCGAGCAGATGCAGCATGCCCGACAGGTTCGGCGCCTTCTCCATCTGCGCGCGCGCGAGCATATGCGCCGCTTCCTGGCCGCGCAGCCCTGCGATGTGCTGGTACGCAATATCGAGCAGGTCGTTCGACGGATAACGGTCGACGTAGTCCATCAGCAGTTCGGCACCCTCGACCGGCTTGCCGAGTGCGACGTAGGCCTTCATCAGCTTGTCGGCAACGAGCGGTAGATAAGCCGGATTCTGCTTTTCCACACGCTTCCAGTGCTCGATCGCCGCCGCGGGGTCGCCCGCCGCTTCGGCCGCATCGCCGGACAGGATCGTCGCGCGAACGTTCTGGGAGTTCGCGACGAGCGCGAGCTTCAGTTGCTCGGCCGCGGCCGCCGCGTTCTTGCGCTGCAGCGCGTCCTGCGCAAGTTCGCAATGGAACTGCGCGATTTCGGTGCCGAGCGACTTCTCGCTCATCGACTCGATGCGCTTCGCGGTATCGATCGACTTGTTCCAGTCCTTCTCGATCTCATAGATCGTCAGCAGCGCCCGCTGCGCGCCCAGCGCGTAGTCGCCGTCGGCGAGCCGATGGAACGCCTCCTCGGCGCGATCGAGCAGCCCGGCCTTCAGAAAATCCTGGCCGAGTTCGTACAGCGCGTGATCGCGCTCGTTGACGGGCAGATCGGTGCGGCTCAGCAGGTTCTGGTGCACGCGGATCGCGCGGTCCGTTTCACCGCGGCGGCGAAACAGGTTGCCGAGCGCGAAGTGCAGTTCGACCGTCTCCGGGTCGAGCTTCGCGACCTCGATGAACGCGTCGATCGCCTTGTCGGGTTGTTCGTTCAGCAGAAAATTCAGGCCGCGAAAATACGATCGCGGCAAGTTGGCGCTCTCCGACAGGAGATTCTTCAGGTCATAGCGTGACGCCGCCCAGCCGAGCGCAAACGCCACCGGAATCGCGAGCAACCACCAGAAATCCAGATCCATGCGAAATATCGAAGCAGAGACGAAAACCGCGCGAGCCTCGCGCGGCGTCCGTGTTAAATGACGGGCGGCATCGGCGGCTGGTCGACGACGGCCGGGGTTTCGCGCGCCGCGCGCAGATCGCGCTTCAGGCGCCCGTTCTCGAGACGCAAACGGAAGATCGCAGGCAGCGCGGACAGCAGGCCAGCCACCAGCCCCACGGCGAAGAACGCGAGACCGATCAGGATCAGCGGCGCCTGCCATGTGTAGCCGGCAAGGAAATTCAGCGTCGCGGTTTGCGTATTGGCCAGCGCGAGCACCAGCAGCAGCACGAACACCAATACCCGGATCAGCCAGACGATAAACTTCATGTAGCCCTCTCTTTGTTGAGGTTTGCCGCGGCGCGCGACTCCCCTTCGCGGCGCCGAATCGACCCGTATTGTAAAGGAAGCGTTTCCGCGGCACCGCACATCCTGTGCGCGGGGGCTGCCACGCGGTCGCCGGAAATGAAAAAAGCGCCCGCAAGGGGCGCTTTTTTCTTCAGCCTTCGCCGGATGGGTTCCGGGCACACCGAACGACGCTCAACGCTCGTCGTCCGGATCATCATCAGCTTTCAGCGGCTCACCGGCGCGGCCGTCGACGCGTTCGCGCAACTCCTTGCCAGGCTTGAAGTGCGGCACGAACTTCTCGGGCACCTGCACTTTCTCCCCCGATTTCGGGTTGCGTCCGACGCGCGCCGGGCGACGGTTGAGGCCGAAGCTGCCGAAACCCCGAATTTCAATGCGATGCCCTTTCGCCAGGGCGTCGGACATCGCATCGAGCATCGTTTTCACTGCGAAATCCGCATCCTTGAGGACAAGTTGCGGAAATCGCAATGCCAGCTGCGCGACCAACTCGGATTTGGTCATACTTCAGCAGACCTCGTAAGGCTTACTGGTTCTGGCCGTCGAGCTTCGCCTTCAGCAGCGCGCCGAGGTTGGTCGTACCGGTCGCAGCCGAGCTGGTGTCCGACTGCAGGCCGCGGATCGCTTCCTGTTGTTCAGCCGAATCCTTCGCCTTGATCGACAGGTTGATGCCACGCGACTTGCGATCGATGTTGATCACCATCGCGTTGACCTTGTCGCCTTCCTTCAGCACGTTGCGTGCGTCTTCGACGCGATCCTGCGAGATTTCCGATGCACGCAGGTAGCCTTCGATGTCGCCCGTCAGCGTGATGACCGCGCCCTTCGCATCGACCGACTTCACCACGCCGTCGACGATCGAACCCTTGTCGTTCATTGCAACGTAGTTGCTGAACGGGTCGCCTTCGAGCTGCTTGATGCCGAGCGAAATGCGCTCCTTCTCGACGTCGATACCGAGCACGATTGCTTCGACTTCGTCGCCCTTCTTGTACTTGCGAACAGCTTCTTCGCCGGCTTCGCTCCACGACAGGTCCGACAGGTGAACCAGGCCGTCGATGCCGCCCGGCAGACCGATGAACACGCCGAAGTCGGTGATCGACTTGATTGCGCCCGTGATCTTGTCGCCCTTCTTGAAGTTGCGGCTGAAGTCATCCCACGGATTCGGCTTGCATTGCTTCATGCCGAGGCTGATACGACGGCGGTCTTCGTCGATCTCGAGGACCATGACTTCGACTTCGTCGCCCAGCTGGACAACCTTCGACGGAGCAACGTTCTTGTTGGTCCAGTCCATTTCCGACACGTGGACCAGGCCTTCGATGCCCGATTCCACTTCGACGAATGCGCCGTAGTCGGTGATGTTCGTGACCTTGCCGAACAGGCGCGTGCCCGACGGGTAACGGCGCGAGATGCCTTCCCACGGATCGTCGCCCAGTTGCTTGATGCCCAGCGAGACGCGGTTCTTCTCTTGGTCGAACTTGAGGATCTTCGCGGTGACTTCCTGGCCAACCGACAGGACTTCGCTCGGGTGACGCACACGACGCCATGCGATGTCGGTGATGTGCAGCAGGCCGTCGATGCCGCCGAGGTCGACGAACGCGCCGTAGTCGGTGATGTTCTTGACCACGCCGTTGACGATCGCGCCTTCCTTCAGCGTTTCGAGCAGCTTCGCGCGCTCTTCGCCTTGCGTTGCTTCGATCACTGCACGACGCGACAGCACGACGTTGTTACGCTTGCGATCGAGCTTGATCACGCGGAACTCGAGCGTCTTGCCTTCGTACGGGGTCGTGTCCTTGACCGGACGCGTGTCGACCAGCGAACCCGGCAGGAACGCGCGGATGCCGTTGACCATCACGGTCATGCCGCCCTTCACCTTGCCGGTGATCGTGCCGGTGACGAGTTCGTTGTTGTCGAGGGCCTTTTCCAGCGACAGCCACGATGCAAGGCGCTTCGCCTTGTCGCGCGACAGGATCGTGTCGCCGTAGCCGTTTTCGAGCGCGTCGATTGCGACGGACACGAAATCGCCCGACTGCACCTCAACCTCGCCCTGATCGTTCAGGAATTCCTCGATCGGAATGTAAGCCTCGGACTTCAGGCCTGCATTGACGACCACGAAGTTGTGGTCGACGCGCACGACTTCGGCGGAAATCACTTCGCCGGCGCGCATGTCTTGGCGGGTCAGCGACTCTTCGAACAGAGCCGCAAAGGATTCGGTATTCGGGGTGGAGGTTTGCAGGTCGGACATAAAAATCTGATTGTGCATGGATCGCTGTGCCACGCCGGCCGGAATGGCAGGCTGAAAGGGCCAGATCGAGACCATACGGGGTTAAGGGTTTGAAACACGCTCCACGCTTGCGGCGCGGAGCACCTACCGCTGCCTGCCTTCTCAGGCCGGCTGACCGAGCGCCCGGTACCACTGCAGCACCTGGTCGACGGCTTCATCGACCGAAAGCGCCGACGTATCGAGCAGCTTGGCATCTGCTGCGGGCTTCAGCGGCGCGGCCGCGCGATTGCTGTCGCGCGCGTCACGCTCACGCAGATCCCGGAGCAAGTCATCTATATTAGCAGAAAAACCTTTTTGCATCAATTGCTTATGCCGTCTGGTCGCGCGTGCCTCGGCGCTGGCCGTCAGGAACACCTTCAGCACGGCGTCCGGGAAGATCACGGTGCCCATGTCGCGGCCGTCGGCGACGAGGCCCGGCGTCTTGCGGAACGCGCGCTGGCGCGCGACGAGCGCGGTACGCACCGGCCCGTGCACGGCGATGGCGGACGCGCGGTTGCCCACCGCCTCGGCGCGGATGTCGTTCGACACGTCGACGCCGTCGAGCTGCGCGCAGCCTTCGCGGAACGTGATGTGGAGATCGTCGATCAGTTTTACAAGCGCGTCGATGTCCTCCGCCGCGATGCCGTAGCGCACGCTCGCGAGCGCCGCGAGACGGTACAGCGCGCCGCTGTCGAGCAAGTGGAAGCCCAGATGGGCAGCGACGAGCGCCGCGACGGTGCCCTTGCCGGAAGCAGTCGGGCCGTCGATCGTGATGACGGGAGTCGGGTGAAAGGGTCGGGTCGATTTCATCGGGTCAGTCGGGTCAGGCTTTGGCGAGCGCGGCGAAGCGGTCGAAATAGTCGGGGAACGTCTTGCCGACGCACTTCGGATCGTTGATCCGCACGGGCACACCGCCCAGGCTGACGAGCGAGAAGCACATCGCCATCCGGTGATCGTCGTACGTGTCGATCGCCGCGTTCGGCGTGAGCTGTTGCGGCGGCGTGACGACGAGATAGTCGGCGCCCTCCTCGACGATCGCACCGACCTTGCGCAACTCGGTCGCCATCGCGGCGATGCGGTCGGTCTCCTTCACGCGCCAGCTCGCGATGTTGCGCAGCGTGCTCGTGCCGCTCGCGAACAGCGCCGCGACCGCGATGGTCATCGCCGCGTCGGGAATCAGGTTGAAGTCCATGTCGATCGGCTCGAGCTTGCCGTGGTCGTGGCCGATGCCGCGCACCTCGATCCAGTCGTCGCCCATCGTCACGTTCGCGCCCATCTGCATCAGCGCGTTCGCGAAGCCGACGTCGCCCTGGATGCTCGCGCGCCCCACGCCCTCGACGCGCAGCGGGCCGCCGCCGAGTGCGCCGGCCGCGAGGAAGTACGAGGCCGACGACGCATCGCCCTCGACCATGATCCGGCCCGGCGAACGATAGCGCACGCCGGCCGGCACGATGAAGCGTTGCCAGCCGTCGCGCTCGACGCTCACGCCGAAGCGCTCCATCAGCCGGATCGTGATGTCGATGTACGGTTTCGAGATCAGCTCGCCGTCGACTTCGACGACGGTCTTTCCGTCCTTCGCCTTCACGAGCGGCAGCGTCATCAGCAGCGCGGTGAGGAACTGGCTCGACACGTCGCCGCGCACGCGGATCGGCGCGTCGACCGTGACGGTCGCGGGCTTGATCCGCAGCGGCGGATAGCCTTCGTTCAGTTCGTAGTCGATCTGCGCGCCGATCTGCCGCAGCCCGTCGACGAGATCGCCGATCGGCCGCTCGTGCATGCGCGGCACGCCGTGCACGCGATAGTCGCCGCCGTTGACCGCGAGCGCGGCCGTCAGCGGCCGCACGGCCGTGCCCGCGTTGCCGAGGAACAGATCGGCCGTCTTCGCGGTGAATGCACCGCGCGTGCCGGTGACGACACAGGTGTCGCCTTCGCGATCGAGTTTCACGCCGAGCTTGCCGAGCGCATCGAGCATCACGCGCGTATCGTCGGAATCCAGCAGGTTGGTGATCGTCGTGTCGCCTTCGGCGAGTGCCGCGAGCAGCAGCACGCGGTTCGAGATGCTCTTCGAGCCGGGCAGACGCACGGTGCCCGATGCGCTGGAATACGGGCCGAGATCGAGATAGTCCATGGGAATCGTCCTGTTATTTCTTGACCGGTTCGGCGGCGGGCTGCGCACCGCGCTCCTGCCATGCCTTGCGTGCGGCGCGCGAGCGCGCGAACACGGCTTCGAGCGCCGCGCCGTCGCCGGCGTCGATCGCGTCACGCAGCCGTGCGAGCACGCGCGTATAGCCATCGAGTTCGTCGAGCAGCGCCGCGCGATTCGCGACGCACACGTCGCGCCACATTTCCGGGCTCGACGCCGCGATCCGCGTGAAATCGCGGAAACCGCCGGCCGCGTACGAGAATTTCAGTTCGGCATCCGCCTCGCCGAGAATCTGCTCGACGAGCGCGAACGACAACACGTGCGGCAGATGGCTGATCGACGCAAACACGCGATCGTGCTGCGCCGTGCTCATCATGCGCACATCGGCGCCGGTCGCCCGCCACATCGCGTCGATCCGTGCGACCGCTTCGCGTGCATTCTCCGGCAGCGGACACAGCACGACGTTGCGGCCGACGTACAGATCCGGCAGCGCGGCTTCGACGCCGCTCGACTCGCGCCCGGCGATCGGATGCCCCGGCACGAACTGCGAGATCCGTTCACCGAGCGCTGCGCGCGCGGCCGCGACGACGTCGGACTTGGTGCTGCCCGCATCGGTCACGATCGTCGCGTCGCCGAGCCACGGCGCAATACGCGCGAGCAGCGGGCCCGTTTGCGCGACCGGTGCGGCCAGCAGCACGAGATCCGCGCCGGCCAGCGCGTCGCGCAATTGCGCGTCATCGTCGAGCGCAGCCGCGCGATCGATCACACCGAGCGCCAGCGCGCGTTCGACCGACGCACGCGAGCGGCCGACGCCGACGACTTCGCCCGCGCTGCCCGGCGTGCGCTCGCGCAATGCGCGAGCCAGCGATCCACCGATCAGGCCGACGCCGAAGATGACCAGTTTGTTGAATGCAAAGCCTGACACGACAAGAGCCAAGTGACGCGCGCGGAACGACGCCCCGCGCACGGAAGTCCAGATTCCGGGCAACGGGCCCGCATCCGGCGCGATCTGCGCCGGATGCCGCCCGAACCCGCCTTCGGCAGCGCCGCCCGGCCTGCCTTGCCCGCTTCGCCGCGCCGCCTGCGCGTGGCAGGCGACGGGCCGCTGCGCGTCAGCGCGCGCGCGGATACGAACCGAGTATCTTCAGGAACGCGGCCTTCTGGCCGAGCTCCGCGAGCGCGGCGGCCACGGCCGCCTCGTCCCGGTGCCCTTCGATGTCGATGTAGAAGTAATACTCCCACGTGCCGACGCGCGCGGGACGCGACTCGAAGCGCGTCATCGACACGCCGTGCCGCGCGAGCGGTTCGAGCAGCTTGAATACGGCGCCCGGCTCGTTCTTCACCGAGACGATCAGCGATGTCTGGTCGTGACCGCTCTGCCCCGACGGCTGCTTGCCGATGATCACGAAACGCGTGCGATTGTGCGGATCGTCCTGAATCAGCGAGAACGCGATCTGCAGCCCGTAGTGCGCGGCCGCGCGATCGCCGGCGATCGCCGCGACGCTCGGATCGGCCGCGGCGAGACGCGCGGCCTCGGCGTTGCTCGACACGGCCTGCCGCTCGAGTTGCGGCGCGTTCGCGGCCAGCCACTGCTGGCATTGCGCGAGTGCCTGCGCATGCGCGCAGACGCGCGTCACGCCGTCGAGCGTGCCGTTCTGCGTGAGCAGGTTGTGATGAATCGGCAACGCGAGCTCGCCGCTGATCAGCAACTGCGTCTGCAGCAGCAGGTCGAGCGTGCGCGACACGGCGCCTTCGGTCGAATTTTCGACCGGTGCGACGCCGAATGCGGACGCACCCGCCTCGACCGAGCGGAACACCTCGTCGACCGACGGGCACGGCAGCCCCTCGATCGACTGGCCGAAATACTCGAACATCGCCTGTTCGGTGTACGTGCCGACCGGCCCGAGGAACGCGACGTGGATCGTCTGTTCGAGCGCGCGGCTCGCGGCCATGATCTCGCGCCAGATGGCGCTGATGTGGTCGCTCGCGAGCGGGCCCGCGCTCATGTCCTGCAGGCGCGCGATCACCTGCAGCTCGCGCTCCGGCCGGAACACCGGCGCGTTGTAATGCTTCTTGACCTCGCCCACCTCGAGCGCCACCGCGGCGCGCTGGTTCAGGAGCGCGATCAGCTGCGCGTCGATCGCGTCGATGCGGTCGCGCAGCGGTTTCAGGCGGGAATTCAGTTCGTCGTCCATGCGTTTTGCCGTGCAGTTTGAACAGTGTCGCGCTCAGGCGCCGCGCTGCTCGAAGTCCTTCATGTACTCGACGAGCGCTTTCACGCCCTCGAGCGGCACCGCGTTGTAGATCGACGCCCGCATGCCGCCGACGGACTTGTGGCCCTTCAGCTGCAGCAGCCCGCGCGCCTTTGCGCCGGCAAGGAAGTCTTCATTGCGCGTTTCGTCGGCCAGGAAAAAGGGCACGTTCATCCGCGAACGCACCGCCGGCTCGACCTTGTTCAGATAGAAGCTGCTCGCATCGATCGTGTCGTAGAGCAGCTTCGCCTTCTCGATATTGCGTGCCTCCATCGCCTCGAGGCCACCCTGCCGCTTCAACCACTGGAACACGAGGCCCGCGATATAGATCGCATAGGTGGGCGGCGTGTTGTACAGCGAGTTGTTCGCGGCGACGGTCTTCCATTCGAATGCGGACGGGCAGATCGGCTGCGCGCGATCGAGCAGATCCTCGCGCACGATCAGCACCGTCACGCCGGCCATCCCGATGTTCTTCTGCGCGCCGCCGAACAGCACGCCGTATTTCGCGACGTCCATCGGGCGCGACAGGATGTGCGACGACACATCCGCGACGAGCGGCACGTCGCCGAGATCCGGAATCTCGAACGTCTCGACGCCGTCGATCGTTTCGTTCGTACACAGATGCACGTAGGCCGGATCGTCCGACAGCTGCCACTCGGCGCGGCCCGGCGCGCGCGTGAACCCGTCGGCCGTCTTGCCCGACGCGGCCAGATGCGGCGTGCCGTATTTCTTCGCCTCGCTGAACGACTTCTGCGACCACGAGCCCGTCACGACGAAGTCGGCCGTCTTGCGCGAGCCGAGCAGATTCATCGGCACGATCGCGTTCTCGGCAATGCCGCCGCCCTGCAGGAACAGGATCCGGTGGCTCGCCGGCACGCCGAGCAGCTCGCGCAGGTCGGCCAGCGCCGCCTCGTGGATCGACATGAATTCCTTGCCGCGATGGCTCATCTCCATCACGCTCATGCCGCTGCCATGCCAGTCGAGCATTTCGTCGGCAGCCTGCCGCAGCACTTCCTCGGGCAGCGCCGCAGGGCCGGCGGAGAAATTAAAGACGCGCATCGTGAAAACCTCGGGAGGGACGCGACCGGCGGCTTGCCGCCGCGTGTCAGTTGCAATTGGGCCGCGCCAGAAAAGGAATGGCCGCTTGCGCTCGCGCGCAAACGGCCATTATCGCACTGTCATCAGGCTCCCGCCAAACCCGGCCGAACG
Organism: Burkholderia sp. IDO3; assembly: GCF_003366075.1. Classification (NCBI taxonomy): domain Bacteria; kingdom Pseudomonadati; phylum Pseudomonadota; class Betaproteobacteria; order Burkholderiales; family Burkholderiaceae; genus Burkholderia; species Burkholderia sp. IDO3. The sequence continues at coordinate 1,087,302 of NZ_CP028963.1, read as the reverse complement.
GCCGGGCGCGTGCCCGGACGGCTTACTTGCCCGGCTTGACTGCCGCGACTTCCTTGTCAGCCTGTGCGCGCGTTGCCTGGATCGCTTGCGGCATGTACTTCTGCATCAGGCCGTTGACCACGTCGCGGCCAACCTGATCCTGAACCTGGATGAACTTGCGGCCCGTCGGGCTCTTGTAGAACGTCGTCAGATCCTTGATCTCCGACGTGCTGTAGTACTTCGCGTATGCGTCGTACTGAGCCGACATCGCGTCGCTCTGGAACTGCTGCGTACCGAACACCTTGCCCGCGCCGTCAACCAGCTTCGGCACCGCGTTCTTCTGCAGCGTCGGCACGGCAGCCTGCTTCTGCTTGTCGTTCAGCGTCTTGTTTTCCGACAGCGCGTCCGACAGGATCGCCGGAACGAGTTGCTTTGCCTGCATTTCGGCGCTGTTGCCGATAGCCGACACGAGCTTCGGCGCGTCGATCGCGTCGAGCAGATCCTTGATCGCCGCCTTCTTGTCGGCGTCGATCGGCGCAGCTGCTGCGGTTGCAGCCGGCGCGGAATTCGACAGCGCTTGCGCCATCGCGAACGTCGGCACCAGTGCAGCCAGCAGAACCAGTTGCTTGAATTGCTTTTGCATCATCACTCCCTCTTGGAAATATGAATGGTTGCTCGCCGACCGCGGCGTCTTACGCCTGCGGCGGCTCGAGTCTCATCCGTTCTCAGGCTTCGCCGTCCGACGCCTCGTCGGCCTCGCCATCGCCCTCTTCGGCTTCCGCGATCTGCTGCAGGCCGGAGAGCTTGGTACCCTCATCGAGACTGATGAGTGTAACACCTTGCGTGGCGCGCCCCATCTCGCGAACCTCGGACACACGGGTACGAATCAATACGCCCGCGGTCGTGATCAGCATGATCTGATCCTCGGCGTCGACGAGCGTCGCGGCGACGACCTTGCCGTTGCGCTCGGACGTCTGGATCGCGATCATCCCCTTCGTGCCGCGGCCATGACGCGTGTACTCGGTAATCGACGTGCGCTTGCCGTAGCCGTTCTCGGTGGCGGTGAGCACGGTCTGCTCTTCGCTGCCGGCGACCAGCAGCGCGATGACCTGCTGCCCGTCCTCGAGCTGCATGCCGCGTACGCCGCGCGCTTCGCGGCCCATCGGGCGCACGTCGTTCTCGTCGAAGCGCACGGCCTTGCCGGCGTCGGAGAACAGCATCACGTCGTGCGCGCCGTCGGTGATCGAGGCGCCGATCAGGTAGTCGCCCTCGTCGAGGCCGACCGCGATGATGCCTTTCTTCATCGGGCGGCTGAATGCTTCGAGCGGCGTCTTCTTCACGGTGCCGAGCGACGTCGCCATGAAGATGAACTTGTCGGCCGAGAATTCCTTGACCGGCAGCACGACGTTGATCTTCTCGCCTTCCTGCAGCGGGAACATGTTGACGATCGGGCGGCCGCGCGAGTTGCGCGAGCCCTGCGGCACTTCATAGACCTTGACCCAGTACACGCGACCGCGGTTCGAGAAGCACAGGATGTAGTCGTGCGTGTTCGCGATGAACAGCGTCTCGATCCAGTCGTCTTCCTTCATCTGCGTCGCCTGCTTGCCGCGACCGCCGCGCTTCTGCGCGCGATACTCGGACAGCGGCTGCGACTTCACGTAACCGGCGTGCGACATGGTGACGACCATGTCCTGCGGCGTGATCAGGTCTTCCGTATTCAGTTCGGTTGCGTTCAGCTCGATCTTCGAGCGGCGCGCGTCGCCGAATTCGGCCTTCACCGACGTCAGCTCTTCGCCGATCATCGTCGTGATCCGCTCGGGGCGCGCGAGGATGTCCAGCAGGTCGGCGATCTGCGCCATCACTTCGCGGTACTCGCCGATGATCTTGTCCTGCTCGAGACCGGTCAGGCGTTGCAGACGCATCTGCAGGATTTCCTGCGCCTGCGTGTCGGACAGGCGATACAGCCCGTCGGTCTGCATCCCGAATGCCGGGTTCAGGCCTTCCGGACGATACGCGGAGCGGCCGCCTGCCGCGGCGTTGTCCGTCTCGGCACGCGTGAGCATCTCGCGCACGAGCGACGAATCCCACGGCTTCGCCATCAACTCCTGCTTCGCGATCGGCGGCGTCGGCGCGGCCTTGATGATCGCGATGAATTCGTCGATGTTCGCGAGCGCGACCGCGAGACCTTCGAGCACGTGGCCGCGTTCGCGGGCCTTGCGCAGTTCGTAGATCGTGCGGCGCGTCAGCACTTCGCGTCGATGCGACAGGAAGCACTGCAGGATTTCCTTCAGGTTCAGCAGCTTCGGCTGGCCGTCGACGAGCGCGACCATGTTCATGCCGAACGTGTCCTGCAGCTGCGTCGCCTTGTACAGGTTGTTCAGCACCACTTCAGGCACTTCGCCGCGCTTCAGCTCGATCACGACGCGCATGCCGCTCTTGTCCGACTCGTCGCGGATGTCGGAAATGCCTTCGAGCTTCTTCTCGTTGACGAGTTCGGCGATACGCTCGAGCAGCGAGCGCTTGTTGACCTGGTACGGCAGCTCGTCGACGATGATCGCCATCCGCTGGCCGCGGTCGATCTCCTCGAAGTGCGTGGCCGCGCGCATCACGACGCGGCCGCGCCCGGTGCGGTAGCCGTCGCGCACGCCGGCGACGCCATAGATGATGCCGGCCGTCGGGAAGTCCGGTGCCGGAATGATCTCGATCAGCTCGTCGATCGTCGCCTCGGGGTTGCCCAGCAGATGCTGGCACGCATCGACGACTTCGTTCAGGTTGTGCGGCGGGATGTTGGTCGCCATGCCGACCGCGATGCCCGACGAGCCGTTGATCAGCAGATTCGGAATGCGCGACGGCAGAACCGACGGCTGCATCTCGTTGCCGTCGTAGTTCGGCTCGAAGTCGACCGTTTCCTTGTCGATGTCGGCCAGCAGCTCGTGACCGATCTTCGCCATGCGAATTTCGGTGTAACGCATCGCCGCGGCATTGTCGCCGTCGATCGAGCCGAAGTTGCCCTGCCCGTCGATCAGCATGTAGCGCAGCGAGAAGTCCTGCGCCATCCGCACGATCGTGTCGTACACCGCGGTATCGCCGTGAGGGTGGTACTTACCGATCACGTCACCGACGATACGCGCCGATTTCTTGTACGCGCGGTTCCAGTCGTTGTTCAGTTCGTGCATCGCGAACAGTACGCGCCGGTGCACGGGCTTCAGGCCATCGCGGACATCCGGAAGGGCACGTCCGACGATCACGCTCATCGCGTAATCGAGATACGAACGGCGCATTTCCTCCTCTAGGGAGGTGGGCAGGGTCTCTTTGGCGAATTGATCCATGTATCCGTATCGTTTCGGAGCGAAGACGGCGAACGCCTTTCGCGTGGGCGCTGCATGCGCAACGCAACGCGAGATTCTAACATGCGCCCATCAGCCGCCAATTCGCCGGCCACACACTATATGTAGACAGCAAAAATCGTAGCCACGGCGATACGGGCCGGATCGACCGCGATCGTACCCTTCAACACGGATCAGGGTTGCACCGGATCCGCGTCACGCCCACGAGTAAACCACTTGCCGACTTTCCCGCAATTTCTCACGACCGCTCTTGACAATCTCTAAAAGTTACGGCAGGCCGGTGTTGCGCATGCACCACAAACGTTGAGGCGATCTTGGGGTTGGGAGGATTTTTTTTCGTAGGAAGGGAACGATATGGCAAAATGCCAACGCACTGAAAGTTAGACGCTGCTCGAAGTCTACACAGAGCGGTGCCGCGTTTTTTGTGCCGCACCAATGTTATACTTCGAGCAATGTATGACTTGTCACCGTCAACAGGCTCGCAGTAAACCTGCGGTAATCTCAATTTCGAGAGGAGAAATATGAATAAACTTTCAAAGCTCGCGTTCATTGCAGCTACCGCAGTTATGGCTGCATCCGCTTCGGCACAGTCGGTGCCGGCGTCGCGTCAAGCCGTCAACGACAACTGGGTGAACGGCACGGGCGAATGGGTGTGGATGAACGGCACGAACGAGCTCTGCTGGCGTGACGCGTTCTGGACGCCGGCCACCGCCAACGCGAAGTGCGATGGCGCACTGGTCGCCCAGGCACCGCAGCCGCCGGTCGCTCCGGTCGCTCCGGCCATCACCAGCCAGAAGATCACGTACCAAGCCGACGCGCTGTTCGACTTCGACAAGGCAACGCTGAAGCCGGCCGGCAAGCAAAAGCTGGACGAACTGGCTTCGAAGATCGAAGGCATGAACACGGAAGTGGTCGTCGCTACGGGCTACACGGACCGCATCGGTTCGGACAAGTACAACGACCGTCTGTCGCTGCGCCGTGCGCAAGCTGTCAAGTCGTACCTGGTCAGCAAGGGCGTTCCGTCGAACAAGATCTACACGGAAGGCAAGGGCAAGCGCAACCCGGTTACGACTGGCTGCAACCAGAAGAACCGCAAGCAGCTGATCGCCTGCCTCGCACCGGACCGCCGCGTGGAAGTCGAAGTGGTCGGTACGCAAGAAGTCCAGAAGACGACCGTTCCGGCAAACTAAGCCACGGTTTTCGACTGCTTCAAAGCCCCGCTCCGGCGGGGCTTTTTCTTTGACGCCCGTTCAGGCGCTCGCTGGCCTCGTCGTCCGCCCGCTTATATACTCGGGGCTGACGTACCGACGCACCGCCCTCCTTCCGTAGCCCGTTTGCCGACATGACCAACGCCGATCCGCACGAACTCCAGAAATTCAGCGACCTCGCCCATCGGTGGTGGGATCCGAATGCCGAATTCAAGCCGCTGCACGACCTGAACCCGGTCCGGCTCGGCTGGATCGACGCACATGCCCACCTGGCCGGCAAGCGCGCACTCGATATCGGCTGCGGCGGCGGCATCCTGTCCGAATCGATGGCCGGACTCGGCGCGCAGGTGAAAGGCATCGACCTGTCGACCGAAGCGCTCGGCGTCGCCGACCTGCACAGCCTCGAAAGCGGCATTACGGTCGACTACGAGGCGATCGCCGCCGAAGCGATCGCCGAACGCGAGCCAGGCAGCTACGACGTGGTCACCTGCATGGAGATGCTCGAGCACGTACCGTCGCCCGCCGGCGTGGTTTCCGCGTGCGCGACGCTCGTGAAACCGGGCGGCTGGGTGTTCTTCTCGACGCTGAACCGCAACCTGAAGTCGTACCTGTTCGCCGTGATCGGCGCGGAATACATCGCACAAATGCTGCCCAAGGGCACCCACGACTACGCGCGCTTCATCCGCCCGTCGGAACTGGCCGGCTTCGTGCGCGCGACGGATCTGCACATCGTCGACATCAAGGGCATCACCTATCACCCGATCGGCAAGCGCTTCGCGCTGTCGAACGACACCGACATCAACTACCTCGTCGCGTGCCGCCGCGGCGCGTGACCTTCCGACCGGCATGACGACTCCTCTTTCGACCGCGCAGGCCGCACTCGACGAGCCGCGCCTGCTGCACTGCGATGCGGTGCTGTTCGACCTCGACGGCACGCTCGCCGACACGGCACCCGATCTCGCGGCGGCCGTCCACAAGATGCAGCGAGTGCGCGACCTGCCGGAAACGCCGCTCGACGTGCTGCGGCCGCTGGCATCGGCCGGCGCGCGCGGCCTGCTCGGCGGCGCATTCGGCATCAACCCGCAAACACCCGGCTACGAAGCGATGCGCGACGAATTCCTGGCCAATTACGCGACGGACATCTGCGTGCACACGACGCTGTTCCCCGGCATCGGCGACGTACTCGACGAACTCGATGCGCGCGACGTGCGCTGGGGCATCGTCACGAACAAGGTGATGCGCCTCACCACCCCGCTCGTCGAGTTGCTCGGCCTCGCGCAGCGCGCGGCCTGCGTCGTCGGCGGAGACACGACGCCGCACCCGAAACCGCATCCGGCCCCGCTGCTGCATGCGGCCGAGCGCCTGTCGCTCGCGCCGGCGCGCATCGTCTATGTCGGCGACGATCTTCGCGACATCCAGGCCGGCAGCGCGGCGGGCATGGCGACGGTCGCGGCCGCGTACGGCTACTGCGGCGACGGCGCCGCGCCGGCCGACTGGCAAGCACAGCATCTCGTCGGCACGACGCAGCAACTGCGCGAACTGCTGAGCGATGTTGGGATATAATGTTCGATCTTATCCGCGGGGGCGACCTGGTTTCGACAGGGGTTGTGAAGCGGCTAGGGCATGTCGAGGACCCGTCACCTCGTTAATCAATGGGAAAATCGTAACTGCAAACGACGATACGTTCGCACTGGCAGCCTAACGGCCGCCGTCCTCTGCCTAGTTCACTGACGGGCTAGTGTCGCAAGACCGGTAGCAATACCGCCAGAGGTCATTTACGTCAGTTAAGCCCTGTCGGCGTCGCGACGCCAGGGTCGAAAACCTAGCGAATCGCCGTAGTGCAGCGTGTTCGTCCGCGTCGCTGCGGTTAAATCAAATGACTGAACTAAACATGTAGAACTAGTCGTGGAGCGCTTCTGGACGCGGGTTCGATTCCCGCCGCCTCCACCAAATTCCGCGCTTGACGCACGAACCCCGCACGACGCAAGTCTGCGGGGTTTTTTGTTGCCGGTGAAACCATACCCCCCGCTCCTTCCGAAAAAGCGCCCAGCCACGGACGGGCCGGGCGGAATGCCGCCGATATACCGGCGACAGGAGGTGACGGGTGTTCGGTGCCGTCCGCGCGATCGTCGACCGCCGACGGCTTGCCGCCCGGCACCGCAACCGGAGCGCGACGCATCGTCGCACCCGGCACGCGGCCTACCGGGCGATGCGCGACTTAGCTGCCGCGATACAGCGACTTCATTTCTTCCGCGCTGGCCGGGCGCACGCCCATTGCGCGCGAACCCGATGCCGATGCGCCTTGCGCTTGTGCGCCGTACCCGCTGGCGTCGGCACCCTGTGCCTGGGCGAGGCGCTGCTGCTCGGCGACACGCGCGGTGGCAGCCTGGATGGCTTCCGGATAGTGCGGATCTTCGCCGCGGGCCGTGTTGTAACCCGCTTGCTGCAGTTGAACCAGTTCGGCGCGAACCTGTGCGCGGGTGAGTGCCGAGCCGGACTGCGCGAACGACACGACCGGGGCAACGAGAGCGGCAGCAACGACAACGGCTTGAACGAGCGACTTCATGATGACCTACCTCCACATTTGTCTGTTTTCGCGGTGGACACCTCGTTCACCGCTGACAAACCAAAGTTTATGTAGGTGAGTGCTTAAGAATAAGGCAGGTTTGTGGAAGACATCCTTCCAGAATTCAGGGTTAACCCTATATTCATCCCCTCCCCGTTCGTCCTCTTGCACGGCGCCGCGCCAAAAAGCACGAGCCCCGCGAAGCAGCAAGCTGCGCGGGGCTCGGAGAGAACCGCACGGACCCCGTGCGGCCATCGGCCAGACGCGTGCCGGTAACCGTGCAGCGCGCCTGCGTCCGTCTTTACTGGCTATCCATCGGGCACTTCAGGTTGCAGCCGTTCGGGTCACCCAAGTCACCCTTGCGACGCAGCGACGACTTCTTGCCGGACTGATATTTCTGCGACGGCGCCGACGCAGCGAACGGCATCTGCGGATGCTCGTTCAGGCGAAACTGGTCGCTCAGGATGCCGCCGGGTACGCCCGGCGAATTCTGCGCAAACGCAAACGGCGATACGGCGACCAGAAGCCCCGCGGTCAACGCTGCCGCGGAGAGGGGAACGGAAAGTTTCATGGCGGGATGACGCCTGAACGGCGTGCTTGTTGGAACGTTGATCAAGCGGCAAGCGTAGCGCAAATCCCCCGCTGCTGCAGCGCGGTCCAATCCGGGCCTCGTTACCGCGCATTGCCGTCCGTCGCGGCCGCGCCGTCGCTGCCGGCCAGCCCCATCGCGATGCCGGTCAGCGTTCCGCAGGCGGCCGGATCGTAGCCGTCGAGATGCGCGACACGCTCGACGAAACGCGCATCGCGCAACAATGCCAGCACGCCGGCGAGCGGCCGCGAGTCGAGCCGCGCCCGCTCGCACGCGAAGTAGTAGTCCTCGTCGACGACCGGGATGAAATCGAGCCCGAAATGATGGGCGGCCGGTTCGACGCCGAAGCCGAGGTCGGCCATCCCGCTCGCGACGAACGCCGCGATCGCCGAGTGCGTGAGCTCGGCCGACGCATAGCCGTCGATGCGCTCGGGATCGATGCCGATCGCGCGCAGCGCGAGATCCAGCAACATCCGGGTGCCCGACCCCGGCTGCCGGTTGACGAAGCGGATGTCGTTGCGGGCGAGATCGGCGAGCCCGCGGACCTGCTTCGGATTGCCGCGCGGCACGAACAACCCTTGCTGACGACGCGTCAGATGAATGAGCACATGACGCGTATCGTCGAGCCACGGCCGGTAGATCTGCGCGCACTGCTCACGGAATGCGCCGCGCGGCAGATGGAAGCCGGCCAGCTCGCATTCGCCGCGCGCAAGCGCCTGCACCGCCTCGACGCTCTCCCGATACTTGATGTCGACGGCTGCCTGCACGTCGACGAGCGCGGAAACGAGTGCCGCCACCGCGTAGCCGTGCGACGCATGAATGCGCACGGCGCCGTCGCGCTGCGCGAGCCGCCGATTCAGGTCGCTCGCCACTTCGGCCGCCAGCGCGCGCAGGTTGCCGTCGAGACGGCTGCGCGCGAGGCGCTGCGCATCGACGATCGCCTGCCCGAGCTCCGACAGCGTCGATCCCTTGCCGCGCGCGGTTTCGATCAACTCCGCGCCGACGCACGCCTCCAGCGCGCGCAGCATGCCCCACGCGTGCCGATACGACAGCCCTTTCACCTGCGCGGCCTGCGCGATGCTGCCCGTGTCGGCCACCAGCTCCAGCAACGGCGCGACGTCCGACAGACTGGCCGTGCGGCCCTCGGTGTCGCGTACGGTCAGATACGCGTCGCATTCGATTCGAACCAATTATGTACTCCGATTTCCTATTGCGACCGCGAAATCTTCCGCTTATCGTTGGCTAAAATCAATCAGAACGAAGTCCCGGTGCGCACTATATGAATTTCGAGCGCATATGAGACTTTGGAGGAGCATAACCGATGTCCCCGAATTCCCATGCGCCCGACGCGCTCGTCGAGCGCCATGCGCGCGCCGGCCGCTCGCTCGTCGCGATCCTGCACGCGATCCAGGACGACGCGGGTTACGTGCCGGCGGGCTGCGTCGCGCCGCTTGCGAAGGCGCTGAACCTGTCGCGCGCGGAAGTCCACGGCGTGCTCACCTACTACCATCACTTCCGCACCACGCCGCCCGCGCGCGTGACGATCCAGGTGTGCCGCGCCGAAGCGTGCCGCAGCATGGGTTGCGAGGCACTGGCCGCGCACGCGGAAGCACGCACGGGTTGCCGGTTCGACGCGGCACACGGCAACGGCGCCGACGCGCACGCGCCGGATGCAGTCGCGCTCGAATCGGTCTACTGCCTCGGGCTGTGCGCGCAATCGCCGTCGATGACGGTCAACGGCGTGCTGCACGCAAAGGTCACGCCGGAGAAATTCGACGCGTTGCTCGCCGACGCGGCCGCTCACACCCCGGAGGCCGCATGACGACCCGCATCTACGTTCCGCGCGATTCGTCCGCGCTGGCACTCGGCGCCGATGCACTGGCCGGCGCAATCGTCGCGGAAGCCGAACGGCGCGGCATCGAGATCGAGCTGATCCGCAACGGCTCGCGCGGGCTGCTCTGGCTCGAGCCGCTCGTCGAGGTCGGCACGACCGCCGGACGCGTCGGCTATGCGAACCTGTCGGCCGCCGACGTGCCGGCCCTGTTCGACGCGAACTGGATCGACGGCGGCGTGCATCCGAGCGGCGTCGGCCTCGTCGACGCGTTGCCGTATCTCGCCCGCCAGCAGCGCCTGACCTTCGCGCGCATCGGCCTGACCGATCCGCTGTCGATCGACGATTACCTGAAGCACGACGGCCTCGCCGGCCTGAAAAACGCCCTCGCGCTCGACGGCGACGCCGCATGCGAGACGCTGATCGAATCGGGGCTGCGCGGCCGCGGCGGCGCGGCTTTCCCGGCCGGCATCAAGTGGCGCACCGTCCGGCACGCGAGCGCCGCGCAAAAATACATCGTCTGCAACGCGGACGAAGGCGATTCGGGCACGTTTTCCGACCGCCTGATCATGGAAAGCGATCCGTACTGCCTGATCGAAGGGATGATCATCGCGGGCATCGCAACAGGCGCGACGCTCGGCTACATCTACGTGCGCAGCGAATACCCGCACGCGATCGCGGCGCTCGAAACCGCGATCGAGCGCGCCCGCGCAGCCGGCTGGCTCGGCGAACACGTGCTCGGCTCCGCGCATGCGTTCGACCTGCACGTCGCGAAAGGCGCAGGCTCGTACGTGTGCGGCGAGGAAACGGCGCTGCTCGAATCGCTCGAAGGCAAGCGCGGCGTCGTGCGCGCGAAGCCGCCGCTGCCTGCGCTCGCCGGCCTGTTCGGCCAGCCGACCGTGATCAACAACGTGATCACGCTCGCAACGGCGCCGGTGATCTTCGCACGCGGCGCCGCGTTCTATCGCGACTACGGAATGGGCCGCTCGCGCGGCACGCTGCCGTTCCAGCTCGCGGGCAACATCCGTCACGGCGGGCTCGTCGAACTCGCATTCGGCGTCACGCTGCGCGAGCTGCTGTTCGACTACGGCGGCGGCACGGCAAGCGGGCGCCCCGCGCGCGCCGCTCAAGTGGGCGGCCCGCTCGGCACCTACCTGCCCGAACATCAATGGGACGTGCCGCTCGACTACGAGGCCTATACGGCGATCGGTGCAGTCGTCGGTCACGGCGGCATCGTGCTGCACGACGACACGTCGAATCTCGCCGAACTCGCCGAATACGCGATGAAGTTCTGCGCGATCGAATCGTGCGGCAAGTGCACGCCGTGCCGGATCGGATCGACGCGCGGCGTCGAGACGATCGCCCGCATCCGCCAGGGCGACACGTCGGAGCGGCAGGTCACGCTGCTGCGCGACCTGTGCGACACGATGCTGGCCGGTTCGTTGTGCGCGATGGGCGGGATGACGCCGTACCCGGTGCTGTCCGCACTCGACCATTTCCCCGAAGATTTCGGGCTCGCCGCCGGCAAGCAAGCCGCGGCGGGTCCGGTCAAGGCTGCGGCCTGATCCAGAAGGAGCCCTGCATGTCACTCGACACGAACAACGTCCGCCAAGGCGGCTGCGGCTCGGGCCAATGCGCGTGCAAGAGCGCCGCACAGGCACGCGCGCTCGATCCGTTCGACGATACCGACTACGGCACGCCGCAACGCCATGCCGACACCGACGTCACGCTCGAAATCGACGGCCGGCCGGTCACGGTGCCGGCCGGCACGTCGGTGATGCGCGCCGCGATCGAAGCCGGCGTGAACGTCCCGAAACTTTGCGCGACCGACTCGCTCGAACCGTTCGGCTCGTGCCGTCTGTGCCTCGTCGAAATCGAAGGCCGGCGCGGCTACCCGGCGTCGTGCACGACACCGGCCGAAGCCGGCATGAAGGTGCGCACGCAATCCGACCGGCTGCAATCGCTGCGCCGTAACGTGATGGAGCTGTACATCTCCGATCACCCGCTCGACTGTCTCACCTGCCCCGCCAACGGCGATTGCGAACTGCAGGACATGGCCGGCGTCGTCGGGCTGCGCGAAGTGCGCTACGGCTTCGATGGCGCGAATCACCTGCGCGACACCAAGGACGAATCGAATCCGTACTTCACGTACGATCCGTCGAAGTGCATCGTATGCAACCGCTGCGTGCGCGCGTGCGAGGAAACGCAAGGCACGTTCGCGCTGACGATCGCCGCGCGCGGCTTCGAATCGCGCGTCGCCGCCGGCGAAAGCGAATCGTTCATGGCCTCGGAATGCGTATCGTGCGGCGCCTGCGTCGCCGCCTGCCCGACCGCCACGCTGCAGGAGAAGTCCGTCGTCCAGCTCGGCCAGGCCGAGCATTCGGTCATCACCACCTGCGCGTATTGCGGCGTCGGCTGCTCGTTCAAGGCGGAGATGAAGGGCACGCAGGTCGTGCGCATGACGCCGCACAAGAACGGCCTCGCGAACGAAGGCCACGCCTGCGTGAAGGGGCGCTTCGCGTGGGGCTATGCGACGCACAAGGACCGCATCACGAAGCCGATGATCCGCGAGAAGATCACCGATCCGTGGCGCGAAGTCAGCTGGGAAGAAGCGCTCGCCTACGCGGCGACGCAGTTCCGCAAGCTGCAGCAGAAGTACGGCCGCGATTCGATCGGCGGCATCACGTCGTCGCGCTGCACGAACGAGGAAACCTACCTCGTGCAGAAGCTCGTGCGCGCCGCGTTCGGCAACAACAACGTCGACACCTGCGCCCGCGTGTGCCATTCGCCGACCGGCTACGGCCTGAAGACGACGCTCGGCGAATCGGCCGGCACGCAGACCTTCGCGTCCGTCGGCCACGCCGACGTGATCGTCGTGATGGGTGCGAACCCGACCGACGGCCACCCGGTGTTCGGCTCGCGCCTGAAACGGCGCATCCGCGAAGGCGCGAAGCTGATCGTGATCGATCCGCGCCGCATCGACGTGGTCGACGGTCCGCACGTGAAGGCCACGCATCACCTGCAACTGCGGCCCGGCACCAACGTCGCGATGGTCAATGCCCTCGCGCACGTGATCGTCATCGAAGGGCTCGTCGCCGACGCGTTCGTTGCCGAGCGCTGCGAGACGCGTGCATTCGAGCAATGGCGCGAGTTCGTGTCGCGCGCCGAGAACTCGCCGGAAGCGACCGCGGACGTGACGGGCGTGCCGGCGGCGCTGGTGCGCGAAGCCGCGCGCCTCTATGCGACCGGCGGCAACGCCGCGATCTACTACGGTCTCGGCGTGACCGAACACGCTCAGGGCTCGACGACGGTGATGGGCATCGCGAACCTCGCGATGGCGACCGGCAACATCGGCCGCGAAGGCGTCGGCGTCAATCCGCTGCGCGGCCAGAACAACGTGCAGGGTTCGTGCGACATGGGCTCGTTCCCGCACGAGCTGCCCGGCTACCGGCACATCGGCGACGAAGTCGTCCGCACGCAGTTCGAACAGGCATGGTCGGCCACGCTGCAACCGGAACCGGGGCTGCGCATTCCGAACATGTTCGACGCAGCGCTCGACGGCAGCTTCAAGGGGCTCTACTGCCAGGGCGAAGACATCGTCCAGTCGGACCCGAACACGCAGCATGTCGCCGCCGCGCTGTCGTCGATGGAATGCATCGTCGTGCAGGACATCTTCCTGAACGAAACCGCGAAATACGCTCACGTGCTGCTGCCGGGCTCGACGTTCCTCGAGAAGGACGGCACGTTCACGAACGCGGAGCGCCGCATCTCGCGCGTGCGCAAGGTGATGCCGCCGCTCGCCGGCTACGCGGACTGGGAAGTGACGCTGCTGCTGTCGCAGGCGCTCGGCTACGACATGCACTACACGCATCCGTCGGAAATCATGGACGAGATCGCGCGGCTCACGCCGACCTTCTCGGGCGTGTCGTACGAGAAGCTCGACGCGATGGGCAGCATCCAGTGGCCGTGCAACGAACAGGCGCCGGAAGGCACGCCGACGATGCACATCGACGAATTCGTGCGCGGCAAGGGCCGGTTCGTGATCACGCAGTTCATCCCGACGCCGGAAAAGGTCACGCAGCGCTATCCGCTGATCCTGACGACGGGCCGCATTCTGTCGCAATACAACGTCGGCGCGCAGACCCGTCGCACCGAAAACGTCCAGTGGCACGAAGAGGACCGCCTCGAGATCCATCCGCACGACGCGGAGGATCGCGGGATCCGCACCGGCGACTGGGTCGGCATCGAATCGCGCGCCGGTCATACGGTGCTGCGCGCGCTCGTGGCCGAGCGCATGCAGCCGGGGGTCGTGTACACGACGTTCCACTTCCCCGAATCGGGCGCGAACGTGATCACGACGGACAGTTCCGACTGGGCGACGAATTGCCCGGAATACAAGGTGACAGCCGTGCAGGTGATGCCGGTGGCGCAACCGTCCGACTGGCAGCGTGCGTACGCGCGCTTCAACTCGGAGCAGCTCGACCTGCTCGAGCGCCGCGCCGGCACGCAGGCTGCCGTGACGACGGGCAAGTGAGGACGCGATGGACAACGGACACCTGATCGACATGGCCAACCAGATCGGCGCTTTCTTCGAATCGATGCCCGATCGCGAAGAAGCGCTGACCGGGATCGCCGAACATATCCGGCGCTTCTGGGCGCCGCGGATGCGCCGCGCGTTTCTCGCCGCGCTCGACGATCCGTCGAGCGCCGCCGCACAACGCGCGGCACCGATCGTGCTCGCCGCGATCGCCGCGCACCGCGCTTCGCTCGTGCCGGCCGCCGCGTCTGCCTGAGCGCTCCGCTACGCGGGCAGCGACATGCCCGCGAACCAGCTTTCGCAATGGCGCAGCAGCGCGTTCGCATCGGTTGCGGTGCGGCCGCGCGCCGCGATGTAACCGTCGGGCCGCAGCAGATAGAACGATGGCCTCGAGCGGCCGTACGCCTGCGCGAGCCCGTCCGCTCCGTCGCTTGCGGCATCGGCGACGCGCCATGCACGCACGGCGCCCGGCATGATCCGCTCCAGCCCCTGCACGAGCGCCTGCGCATCCGCGGGGATCGGCGGCACATCGGCCGTCTCGCCCGCTTCGCCGTTGACCGGTTCCTCGAGCAGCAGCAGCGTGAAGCTCGCCGGATCGTGCAGGTCGTATAGCCGCGCGGTTCCGGGCGCCTGACCGAGCGGCCCGTCGACGACGTGCACAAGCGCATCGGGCGCGCGCTCGCCGGCCCGCGGCCCGCCATCGAGCACGCGTTCGAGCGTGAGCGCGCTCTTCCGGTATTGCACGCCGAGCTCGCTGACGGTGCGCCGCACCGCATCGCGCAGCGGCCCGAACGACGCCAGCAGCGGCACGACATGATCGCGCAGCAGCTTCATCGCGCCGTGGTCGGCTTCGACGATCTGCGTGACGAGGCCGGTCTGCCGCAACACGTCGCGCTCGATCGGATGACGCTCCGCGTGATACGTGTCGAGCAGCCGTTCCGGCGAGCCCACGCCGAGCACGCGCGCGAGCTTCCAGCCCAGATTGAACGCTTCCTGAATGCCCGTGTTCATGCCCTGCGCGCCCGCCGGGCTGTGGACGTGCGCGGCGTCGCCCGCGAAAAACACGCGCCCGTGACGCAGCCGATCGACCATCCGGCTGTGCAGGTGGAAATACGACGACCACGCGAGATCGCTCGGCGAGATCGACGCGCCCACGCGCGCACGCACGATCGCCTCGCATTCCGCAAGCGACGGCGTCGACGTCTCGGGCGATGCATCGCTGCCGGGCGGCCGGTCGGCGACAAGCCGGAAGCGGCCACCGCCCATCGGGAACAGCCCCGCGATGCCGTTGGACGTCGTGAACAGGTGAATCTCCTCTTCCGGCCAGTCGGGTATCGCCGCGAAATCGGCGAGCAGGAAAGTCTGTTCGAACGCATGCCCGGCAAAGCCGACGCCGAGCAGATGGCGGACCGTGCTGTGCGCGCCGTCGGCGGCGATCAGGTATGACGGCGCGAACGCTTGTTCGAGACCGTCGGCGCCGCGAATCTTCACGTCGAGCGACGTGCCGCCTGCCTCGCACGCGGTGAGCGTGACGCCACGCTCGACCGTCACGCCGAGCCCTGCGAGGTGCTCGGCGAGCAGCCGCTCGGTGATGCTCTGGTCGAGAAACAGCAGATACGGATAGCGCGTTTGCAGCGGGTCGAAATCGAGCCGCGCGATCACGCGGCCGTCCGCATGCAGCGCGGCCGCATGCGCGCGATGGCCCAGCGCGAGGAACGGTTCGACCGCGCGATGCTGCTCCAGCAATTCGAGCGTGCGCGCCTGGATGCCGATCGCTCGTGAATACGGCGCGGGCGTGACGAGCCGGTCGATGATGCGCACCGGCACGCGAGCCCGAGCGAGACTCATTGCGGCGGCAAGGCCGGTCGGCCCGGCGCCGGCGATCAGCACGGGTGGAATGTCGAGCAGTGTGTCAGCCATGAGAACCTCGATGACACGCGATCCTGCAAGTCTACGCCGCTCCGCGTGACGGGGCCATATGCCGACCGGCCGATCTGGGGTGCCCCCACGCAGTGTGGGAAAATACGCGCTTTCCGTCAGTTTTCGCGTCATGGATTCCGCATTCGACCGAGCGTACGCCGCGCACCGCGCGGGCCACCTCGCCGAGGCCGAGCACGGCTACCGTGCCGCGCTCGCCACCAACCCCGCCGACGCCGACGCACTCCATCTGTTCGGCGTGCTGCGGCATCAGCAGGGGCAACATGCCGAGGCGGCCGATCTCGTCGGGCGCGCGGTCGCGCTGCGCCCGGGCGACGCCGCGCTGCAGCTCAACCTCGGCAACGCGCTGAAGGCACTCGGCCGGCTCGACGAAGCGATCGACCGCTTTCGCAACGCGCTGACGCTCGCGCCCGAATTTCCGCTCGCGCACTACAACCTCGGCAACGCGTATGCGGCGCTGCAACGCCACGAGGATGCCGTCGATGCATTCAGCCGCGCGCTTCGGCTCACGCCCGACGATGCGTCGATCCACAACAACCTCGGCAACGCGCTGAACGCGCTCGGCCGTCACGACGACGCGCTCGCCGCATTCCATCGCGCACTCGCGCTGCGGCCGGGACACGCCGGCGCGCACAACAATCTCGCGATGGCGCTGAACGCGATGGGCCGGGCCGACGACGCGATCGCGCACTTCCAGGCCGCGATCGCCGCGCAACCGCGTTTCGTCGCCGCGCATTTCAATCTCGGCAACACGTTCGAGGCGATCGGCCGTCACGTCGAAGCCGCCGCCGCGTTCGAAGCCGCGCTTGCCCTGCACCCGCCGTTTCCACTCGCACTCTTCGGGCTCGCGAACGCGCTGAGCGCGCAGGCGCGCCAGCGCGATGCGCTGCCCTACTACGAACGCGCGGTCGGGCTCGATCCGTCGTTCGGTCTCGCGTGGCTGAACCTCGGCAACGCGCATCACGCGCTCGGTGCGCACGAAATGGCGCTGCGCGCATTCGACCAGGCGCTGCGCGTCGCGCCCGACCTGAAGCTCGCGCAACTGCACCGCGCCGTCACGCTGCTGACGCTGGGCGACTTCACCCGCGGCCTGCCCGCTTACGAAACGCGCCACGACACGCCGGGCGCACCGACGCTCGGCGCGCTGCCGCGCTGGCAAGGCGAGCCGATCGCGTCGCACACGCTGCTGATCCGCGCGGAACAGGGGTTCGGCGACACGCTGCAGTTCGTCCGCTTCGTGCCGCTGGCGCGCGCGCGCTGCGCCCGCGTGGTGCTCGAGGTGCAGCCGGAACTCGTCGCGCTGCTCGCACCGGCCGCCGCGCACTGGCGCGTGACGCTCGTTGCACAGGGCGCCGCGAAGCTGCCGGCCGCAGACGTCGCATGCACACTGATGAGCCTGCCGTTCCTGCTCGGACTGCAGCCGGCCGAGATCGTCGCGGACACGCGCTACCTCGGCGCGCCGGACAGCGCGCGCCGGCGCTTTCGCGGCTCGCTCGGCGGGCAGTCGAAGCGCAAGTTCGGCCTCGCGTGGTCGGGGCGCCGGCAGGCGCAGGAAAACCGCTCGATGCCGTTCGACGCACTCGCGCCGCTGCTCGCGCTGCCCGACATCGACTGGGTCGTGCTGCAGCCGGCGCTCGACGACGACGAACGGGCACGCGTCGATGCGCACCCGCGCGTGCATCGTCTCGACGGCCGCCTGAACGATTTCGCCGACACGGCCGCGTTGATCGAACGGCTCGACGGCGTCGTCACGATCGATACTGCCGTCGCGCACCTCGCCGGCGCGCTCGGCAAGCCGCTGTGGATCATGCTGCCGTTCGCTGCCGACTGGCGGTGGTTCACCCGCCGCGACTGCCCGTGGTATCCGCAAGCCACGCTCGCTCGTCAGCCCGCACCGGGGCAATGGTTCGACGTGGCGACGGCTGTTGCCGACACGCTACGCGACGGCTGAATACCTGAACGCCCGATCGCATACGAAAAAAGGGAGCGCGCTGCGCTCCCTTTTTCATTCAACACGATTCCGAGGCGTCGCCTGCGGTGTCAGGCCGCCTTGTACTGGTTGCGCGACTCGGGCGTGCGATACAGCACGAGCGTCGCGATCAGCCCGCAAATCGCGGCGACGCTCAGCCACAGCCCCGGCGCGGCCTTGTTGCCGGTCTGGTGAATCAGCAGCGTCGAGATCGCCGGCGTGAAACCGCCGATCGTCGTCGCAAGGCTGTATGCGAGCGAGAAGCCGGCGGTACGCACGTCGGCCGGCATCACTTCGGTCAGCGCGACGACCATCGCGCCGTTGTACGAGCCGTACAGGAACGACAGCCACAGCTCGACCGCGAGCAGCCGCAGGAACGACGGATCCGCGACGAGCCACTGCACCGCCGGATAAGCCGACAGCAGCGTGAGCACCGTGAACGTGATCAGCACCGGGCGGCGGCCGATACGGTCCGACAGCCCGCCGGACAGCGGCAGCCAGACGAGATTGGACAGGCCGACGCAGACGGTCACGACGAGCGCGTCGAGCGACGACAGGTGCAGCACTTCCTTGCCGAACGTCGGCGTGTACGCGGTGATCATGTAGAACGACACCGTCGTCATGATGACCATCCCCATGCCGGCGATCACGACGCCCCAGTTCTCCAGCATCGAGCGCATGATCTCGCCCATCGTCGGACGATGGCGCTTCGCGAGGAACTCGTCGGTCTCTTTCAGCGAACGCCGGATCAGGAACAGGAACGGCACGATCAGGCAGCCGATCAGGAACGGAATGCGCCAGCCCCACGCGCTCATGTCCTCGGCCGGCAATGCGCGATTCAGCAGCACGCCGACGAACGCGGCGAATACGACGGCGACCTGCTGGCTGCCCGATTGCCACGACGTATAGAACCCCTTGTGGCCCTTCGTCGCGATCTCGGACAAGTAGACCGACACGCCGCCGAGCTCGACACCCGCCGAAAAGCCCTGCAGCAGCCGGCCGAGCAGCACGAGCGCCGGCGCGAGCACGCCGATCGTCGCATAGCCGGGCACCGCGGCGACCGTGAGCGTGCCGAGCGCCATCAGCCCGAGCGTCAGGATCAGCCCCTTGCGGCGGCCGTGATGATCGATGTACGCACCGAGCACGATCGCGCCGACCGGCCGCATCAGGAAGCCCGCGCCGAACACCGACAGCGACAGCATCAGCGACGCGAACGCATTGCCGCTCGGAAAGTACGTTTTCGCGATGGCCGACGCGTAATACCCGTAGACCATGAAGTCGTACATTTCCAGGAAATTGCCGCTGACGACCCGGAAAACGGTACGGACTTTCGATTCCTGCTCGACGGCGTGTGAGGCAGTGGACATGTTTTTCTCTCAGCTCGGCTGGCGCAAGCTTTGCGCCGTGTGGATCCGACGATGCGTGTCACGCCGATCGGGGGCACGGACATCGCTGTCAGCCGGCAGCACGTCGCGTATCGATGCGTGCCGGCATCGTCCGCAAATGATGCCACGCGAAGCCGACAATTGCCTTGTACCCGGCCTGCAGTTACCGTGGTTTCCCGCGGCTCGTACGCGTCGCCCCGACAAGTACGCCGAATCGGATCGGTCGATCGCGGGTGCCGGATCTTCCGTATCGACAACCGGCACGCCCGCCGCCGGTTTCGGCCGGACATCGCGGCGCTCCCGCCGCTGCCCGAGCGCTGACGACCGCCCAATAAAAAACCCGGCGAAGCACGCATCGCCGGGTTTCGTCCGTTCGCCGATCCACCGGACCGGCGTATCGTCACTTCGTCACTTGCGCGCAGGCAATCCCGTTTCGGCCTGCCGCTCGAGTTGCCGCACCTGCTCCTGCAGATCGCGCAACTGGATCTGCGCCGCCCGCTTCTCGACCTGCAGCGCCTGGGTCTGTTCCTGCGCCGACTTCTGCCGCTGCGCGACCTGGGCCTGCTGGCTGCGCGCGACGCTCAGATCGGCCTGCAGTTGCTGCGCGCGGGTCGCCTGCAGCGCAATCACGCGTTCGAGAAACGCTTTCTGCGCCTGCAATTCGGTGCGCCGGATCTCGACCTCCGCGAGTTGGACCGTCTGCTGGACGAAGTTCGCATACACCATCTCCGCGCGATTCTTTTCCTGCGACTTGATCACGCGCCACAGATGCTTGTCCTGGAACAGCGCGACGTAATACGTCATCTCGTCCGGATCGAACATCAGGCTCGCGCCATAGCTGCCGTTGTACGTGGTGCGCATCTCGACGAGGCGCCCGCCGTGCAGCATCTGCGCGAGTTCGGCGACGTTGCCTTGCGTGCCGGCGTCGGTCGCGGACGACGCCGAAGCCGGTGCCGCATCGCCGCTCAGGCTCGTGACCGCGGGGCGCGTGCCCGCTACGGGCGCGGTCGCGTCGGCGGACCACGCGGCGCTCGCGTACGCGCAGGCAGCCATCACAACGATCCAGGTTGCGCATCGTGCGGAAGGGAAATTTCGGAAGGCCAACGTCAGACTCCGGCGAACGAATCGGAACTCGCGATTATCGTTCAAAACCGGACGGCCGCATCCCGAACATGGCGGGATGCGGCCGGCCTTCCAGCAATATTGCGCCCGCGCTTGCTACAGACGGGTTTCGCGCGCCGCGCGCAGGAATGCATCGAGCAGCGGCGTGCAATCGAGCAGTTCGGCGCCGCCCGCGCGATGGAACTCCGGGTGCCATTGCACGCCGACCACGAACGGCGCGCGCCGGTAGCGAATGCCCTCGATGATCCCGTCGCCGGCCGACACGGCCTCGATGTTCAGATCGCGGCCGAGATCGCGAATCGCCTGATGGTGGATCGAGTTGACGATCGCTTCGCTGCGCCCGGGGAACATGCTCGCGAGCGTCGACGTGTCGGGAAAGCGGATCGCGTGGCGATGCTGGTCGTAATGCTCGCTCACGTGCGGATTCGCGGTCGGCACGTCGGTCGCGATGTCCTGGTACAGCGAGCCGCCGAACGCGACGTTGATCAGCTGGCAGCCGCGGCACACGCCGAGCACCGGCTTGCCGGAC
Source organism: Burkholderia sp. IDO3 (assembly GCF_003366075.1). Lineage (NCBI taxonomy): Bacteria > Pseudomonadati > Pseudomonadota > Betaproteobacteria > Burkholderiales > Burkholderiaceae > Burkholderia > Burkholderia sp. IDO3. The sequence goes on along the minus strand of NZ_CP028963.1, from coordinate 1,066,302 downwards.
TCGACGAATTCGTGAAACAGCTCCAGCTCGTACATGTCGCGTACACGGTCGCCCGGCCATTCGGGGTGCGCATCCGACGCCGCGTAGGTTTGCGGCGACACGTCGGCGCCGCCTTGCAGCAGCAGGCCGTCGAGATGTTTCGCGTAGTCGCGCAGGCGGATGTTGCTCGGATGCAGCATGCCCTGATGCCCGACCGTCGGAATCATGAACACGAGCACGTCGCGCGACATCACCCAGTGCGCGATCGATTCCTCGAGATATTGCAGCGTCTTGCCGCGCAGCCCCTTCGCGCCCGGCTCTGGATGGAAGATCCGCGCCGACACGCCGATGCGCAGCGTACGCTGCGTGATGCGCTGCCCGGCACGGTCGAACAGCCGGCGCGCACGCGCCGCGACGATCCGGCCGAATACCGACCACGGCGTATCGCTGTGCTTCAGGTAGGCCGGCGGTGCATTCTGCGCACTCGCAGGCGGCGGCCGCGGCGTGTCGAAATCGGGCGGCGCGCCGAAGCCGGGCGGCGGTGCGCCGGGTTTCGGCGGCGCCGCATTGCCTTCAGCGGCGGCGCCCGTCGCACCGGGCGCACCCGGCTCCGACGCCGCCGTGACCGGCGATGCGCCGTCCTCGGCGACGTTCTGCGCGGCAGCAACCTGCGCGGCGGGCACGGCGGGCGTTTTCGCCGGATCGGAACGTGGGGAATCGGAAGAAGCGGAAGAGGTGCCGGGCAGACCGGCCGGGGGAGGCGTGTTTTCGCTCATGACGATGGTCTGGTACGTCGCTCGCGCGTATTGGATTGACGAGGATTCATTATGCTTCAGTGCACGATCGCGCGGCAAACCTGCAACATCCTGTCGATATTGTTGCAAGTCGTCGCATGCGGCGGCACAACCGTCCCGGCCCTTATTGGGCGGCGGCCTGATCCTTCCCGGGCACGCACTAGACACCAGTGATATATCACAATAATATTCACGAATCGTCCACGCTCCCGATTCCCGCGCCATGATCGCGCCCCGCCCGGCCGCCGCGCCGCCGTCCGCATGAACGCCCTGACCGACGCGCTCCGCGACCGCCCTGCCGCCTCGGCGGTCAGCCTCGCCGATCGCGCCTACGCGCTGATTCAGCGCGACATCATCACGATGCGGCTGAAGCCGGGCGCCGCGCTCAACGAAGCCGACCTCGTCGCGCGCACCGGCATCGGACGCACGCCCGTGCACCAGGCCGTCCACCGGCTGGTGCTCGAAGGGCTGCTGTCCGTGATGCCGCGCAAGGGACTGATGGTCCAGCCGCTGTCGCTCGACGACATCGTGTCGGTGATCGACGTGCGGCGCATCAACGAAGCGCACTGCGTCGAACTCGCGGCGCGCCACGCGACGCCCGACGATCTCGCCCGCATGGCCGCGCTGCTCGACGACGGGCAGGCATGCGTCGACACGCACGACGTCGAAGGCATGATGGAGCTCGACCGCGCGTTTCATCAGGCGATCGCCGCGGCGGCCCGCAACACGGTCCTCGCGGAAGTCCTGCGCGCGCTGCACGAACGCTCGCTGCGCTTCTGGTTCGTCACGCTGTCCGAGCCGCATCACTTATCCGATGTCCAGCGCGAACACCGGGAACTGTTCGAGCGGCTGTCCGCGCGCGACGCCGCCGGCGCACGCTCGGCCGTCGAACGTCATATCGATTCGTTTCGCGCCGCCCTTGTCCAACATCTTCGCCCCTGAGCCGCTCATGACCACTTTCACGCCCTTCCCCCCGCTCGCCCAGCTCGCCGCCGACCTCGCCGCCGGCCGGACCACGAGCCGCGCGCTCGTCGACGTTGCCCTCGACCGGATCGCCGCCCCGTCCGGCCAGGGCGCCGCCGTCTTCACCGAAGTCGACGCCGACAACGCACGCGCGGCCGCCGATGCGCACGATCGCCTGCGCGCCGCCGGCACCGTGCTGTCGCCGCTCGCGGGCATCCCCGTGTCGGTCAAGGACCTGTTCGACGTCGCGGGCCAGGTGACCCGGGCCGGTTCGCGCGTGCTCGACGGTGCGCCGCCCGCGAAGGCCGATGCGGTCGCCGTCGCGCGGCTCAAGCGCGCGGGCGCGGTGCTGGTCGGCCGCACCAACATGAGCGAATTCGCGTTCTCGGGGCTCGGGCTGAATCCGCACTTCGGCACCCCGCGCTCGCCGTACCATCGCGACGTGCCGGGCGATGCGCGCATTTCGGGCGGCTCGTCGTCCGGCGCGGCCGCGTCCGTCGCGGACGGGATGGCCGCCGTCGCGCTCGGCACCGACACGGGCGGCTCGATCCGCATTCCGGCCGCGCTGTGCGGGCTCACCGGCTTCAAGCCGACCGCGAGCCGGATTCCGACGCAAGGCGGCGTGCCGCTGTCGACCACGCTCGACTCGTTCGGCCCGATCGGCCTGACCGTTGCATGCTGCGCGCTCGTCGACCGGATGCTCGCCGGCCTCGAACCGCACGTGCCGGCCGCGCGGCCGCTGGAAGGCGTCCGCCTCGGCGTGCTGACGAACTATGTGACGGACGGCGTCGATGCCGACGTCGCCGCCGCGCTCGACGCGTCGCTCAAGCACCTCGAAGCCGCCGGCGCGATCGTCACGGAAGTCCGTTTTTCAGCGCTCGACCGCTTGCCGGAAATCAACCGCTTCGGCTTCTCGCCGATCGAGGCATACGCGTGGCATCGCCCGCTGCTCGCGCAGCATCGCGACCAATACGACCCGCGCGTGCTGTCGCGCATCCTGAAGGGCGAACCCGCGAGCGCGGCCGACTATCTCGACCTGCTCGCCGCGCGCGCGGCCATGCTCGACGAAGCGGCGCACACGGTCTGGGCGCGTTTCGACGCGCTCGTCGCGCCGACGGTGCCGGTCGTGCCGCCGCGCATCGCCGAACTCGAAGCCGACGACGCCGAATTCACGCGCACCAACGCGCTGATCCTGCGCAACCCGAGCGCATTCAACTTCCTCGACGCGTGCGCGCTGTCGCTGCCGTGCCATCCGCGCGATACGGCGCCGGTCGGCCTGATGCTCGCCGCCGCGCCGCATCGCGACGACGCGCTGCTCGCGATCGGCCAGTCGGTCGAAGCCGTGCTGAACACGATCCGGTAACCTCGCAAGCGAAATGACGGCGGCCCGGGCGGCGCATGCAACACGTGCGGCGGGTTGCCGCATGTACGCCGTCGGTTTCGTGCCGGATCGTTCGCGCTAAAATCGCGCGATTGATCATCGGACCGACCAACGACAGGAATCCCGCCGACATGAACGACTACACGCTCGCCCTCCGCCGTGAACGCCGCTTGCTAATGCTGCTCGGATGGGTGTGCATCGCCCTGCTGGCCGGTGCGCTGTACCTGCAATACGTGAAGAACGAAGACCCGTGCCCGCTGTGCATCATCCAGCGCTACTTCTTCGCGGCGATCGGGATCTTCGCGTTCCTCGCCGCCGGGATGCGCAACTGGCGCGGCATCTGGGTGCTCGAGCTGCTGATCGCGATCGCCGCGGCCGCCGGCGTCGGCACGGCCGCACGGCATCTGTCGATCCAGATGAATCCCGGCTTCAGCTGCGGCTTCGACACGCTGCAGCCGATCGTCGACAGCCTGCCGCCCGCACATTGGTTCCCCGGCATGTTCAAGGTCGCCGGCCTGTGCGAGACGGTCTACCCGCCGATTTTCGGCATCCTGCTGCCCGGCTGGGCGCTGATCGGCTTCGCGGTGATCCTGATCGCCGTCGTGTCGAGCCTCTGGCGCCATCGCCGCAAGCTCGCAGGCTAAGCGCCCGCAGCGCGCGGCCCGTCCTGCCGGTCGGCGCCGCGCAGCCGGCTTCCGCTCGCCCGGCCGTGCCGGCAGCCTCCCGAGCGGTGCGCATTCCGCGCGCCGCGCGTAAACACCTACCCTCGCCGCCGCCCGGATGTCCGGGCGAACGCGCATCGAACGACATCGCGCTCGCGCCCCGCCACACGTACGTTTGCGCCCGATGCACGCGCATCGGCGCCCCGATCCCGCGCGGCGGGCCTATGATCGACATGATCGCCGTCTGATAGCCCGGATCACCGTCCGGCGATGTTCCCGTCGCTTTGCGGTGCTATCTTCGTGGCTGGATGGCGATCTACGTGCGCGAGGCCAGGCGGTCTCACCACCTGCGTAACGCGCGCCCGATCCGCAATGTCGACTGGATTCATCATGACAACGCAAACCATCCGCATCCGTCACCTTCATGGCGTCCGCACGTCCCGCGGCGTCGTTCGCGCGCGCCCTCGGCGCATTGTCGCCGCCCCGCATCAGCCGTGCGGCCGGCCCGCCCCGCTCCCGTCCGTCCTCGTTGCCGCCACGTCCGCCAGCCCGCGCCGCGTGTCGTGCCGCGTCGTCCCGAACGGAGCGTGCTGATGGAAGCGTGGCTCGGCGATCTGCAGCAACTGCTCGCGCACGGGGAAGCGGCCGTGCTCGTGACGGTCGCGCACACCGACGGCTCCGCGCCGCGCGAGGCCGGCACCAAGATGCTCATCACGCGCGACACGGCCCGCCATACGATCGGCGGCGGTCATCTGGAATGGAAAGCGATCGAGATCGCGCGGCATCTGCTGAAGGACGGCGCACACGTCCCCCACGCACGCCGGCTCGAACGGCTCGCGCTCGGCCCGAGCCTCGGCCAGTGCTGCGGCGGCGCGGTCGTGCTCGCGTTCGAGCGGCTCGACGTCGGCGATCTCGGCTGGATCATGTCGCTCGCGAAGCGTGTCGCGGCGGGCGTCGCGACCGTGCGTAGCGTATCATTCGGCCCCTCGCCGGGCGCGCCGCTGCTGAGCGAACCCGAATCGCAGGCGGCGCGTGCCGACTGCCTGCTGTGGGAAACCGGCGGCGTGTCGCTGATGACCGAAACGATCGCGCCGTATGCATTCCCCGTCGTGCTGTTCGGCGCCGGGCACATCGGCACCGCGCTCGTGAAGGTGCTGGCGACGCTGCCGTGCCACGTGCGCTGGATCGACGGGCCCGATGCGGTGTTCCCGCCGGCCGACGCACTCGCCGGCATCGGCAATCTCGCGATCGACGCGCTCGCCGCCCCGGCCGATGCCGTCGACGCGGCGCCGCCGCACGCGTACTTCGTCGTGATGACGCACGACCACGCACTCGATTTCGTGCTGGCCGAGCGCATCCTGCGACGCGGCGACTATGCGTACTTCGGGATGACCGGCTCGCACACCAAGCGCGTGCAGTTCGATCACCGTCTCGCCGCGATCGGCATCGATCCCGCCCAGGTCGCGCGGATGCGCTGCCCGATCGGCGTCGAAGGCATCATCGACAAGGCGCCCGAAGTGATCGCGATCTCGGTGGCCGCGCAATTGCTGCAGGCCGTCGAGGCGAATGCGCCCGCGCAGGCTTCCCCTACATTCTGACCGACCAAGAACCACGCCATGACCCCGACATTCCAGGACAAGATTGCCCGCGCACCGAAGGCGGAGCTGCACATCCATATCGAAGGCTCGCTCGAGCCCGAACTGATTTTCGCGCTCGCGCAGCGCAACGGCGTGAAGCTCGCATACGACTCGATCGACGCGCTGCGCGCCGCGTACGCGTTCACCGATCTGCAGTCGTTCCTCGACATCTACTACGCCGGCGCGAGCGTGCTGCTGACCGAGCAGGATTTCTACGACATGACGGCCGCGTACTGCGAGCGCGCGCTCGCCGACAACGTCGTCCACACCGAATTGTTCTTCGATCCGCAGACGCACACCGAACGCGGCGTGCCGATCGACACGGTCGTCGCGGGCATCGACCGCGCGCTCGCCGATGCCGAGCAGCGCGGGCTGTCGAGCAAGCTGATCCTGTGTTTCCTGCGCCACCTGTCCGAAGACGACGCGCTCGCGACGTTCGAATCCGCGTTGCCGCTGTTCGAGCGCTATCGCCATCGCCTGATCGGCGTCGGCCTCGACTCGTCCGAACTCGGCCATCCGCCGACGAAGTTCGCGCGCGTGTTCGAGGAGGCGCGCGCGCTCGGATTGAAGCTCGTCGCGCATGCGGGCGAGGAAGGCCCGCCCGCCTACATCTACGAAGCGCTCGACGTGCTGAAGGTCGACCGGATCGACCACGGCGTGCGCAGCATCGAGGACGCGGCACTCGTCGAACGCCTCGCGCGCACCCGCACGGCGCTCACCGTGTGTCCGCTGTCGAACCTGAAGCTGTGCGTGTTCGACGACATGGCGAAGCACACGCTGAAGGCGCTGCTCGATCGCGGCGTCGCGGTGACGATCAACTCCGACGATCCGGCCTATTTCGGCGGCTACGTCAACGACAACTACTTCGCCACCGTCGACGGGCTGCAACTGACGGACGCCGAAGTGCACGCGGTGATCCGCAACGGTTTCGAGGCGTCGTTCGTCGACGCCGCGCAGCGCGATGCGCTGATCGCGCGTCTCGATACGTACTGGCAGGCCGCATAACGCGCCGGCATCGAGGTTCACCAGACAGATGAAACACCGCAACGACATCCGCTTCGCGACGGCCGGCCCGGCACTGCGCCGCGCCCCCCGTGCACCGTGCGTGCATGCGGGCATGGCATCCGTCGCAAGCATGACGACGAGGCTGTCCGCCGTCGCTCGCGGACGCCTGTCGTTGCGGCTCGTCGTGCCGTTCGTCGCCGTGCCGGTCGCGATGGCCACTGCAATCGCGGCGCTGCCGGTCGGCAATCATGTGCCGGCTGCCCTGGCCGCTGCGCTCGTGTGTGCCATCGCAGCCCGCAGCGCGCCAGGCTTCGCACCCGTGCCGCCCGCGCATCGCCGCCGCGTGCGGGCGCCGGGCGCGCCGTCCCCCTGTCGCGCGCCCGGCGCCGACCGTTTTCTTCTGTTCGCCTTACCTTGATGCAGGACCATTCGTCATGACGCAAACCGCTTTCCGTTCCCAGCTGCTGACCTTCAACGGCGACCCGGCGCAGTCGAGCCAGGCCGCGAACTACGAGACCGACGGCCTCCTGATCGTCGACGACGGCAAGGTCGTCGCGGCCGGCCCCTATGCGAAGCTCGCCGCGACGCTCGCGCGCGACGCGGTCGTCCACGACCTGCGCGACAAGCTGATCGTGCCCGGCTTCATCGACACGCACATCCACTATCCGCAGACGGACATGATCGCGTCGCCGGCACCCGGCCTGCTGCCGTGGCTCGACAAGTACACGTTCCCGACCGAGCGCCAGTTCGGCGATCCCGAGCATGCACGCGAAGTCGCCGATTTCTTCGTCGACGAACTGCTCGCGTGCGGCACGACGAGCGCGCTCGTCTACTGCACCGTGCACAAGCAGTCGGCCGACGCGCTGTTCGCGGCGAGCGACGCGCGCGACCTGCGGATGATCGCGGGCAAGGTGCTGATGGACCGCAACTGCCCCGAATTCCTGCGCGACACCGCGCAGTCGGGCTATGACGACAGCGCCGAGCTGATCGACCGCTGGCACGGCCACGGCCGCCAGATGTACGCGCTCACGCCGCGCTTCGCGCCGACTTCCACCGAAGCGCAGCTCGAGGCATGCAGCGAACTCGCGCGCCGCCACCCGGACGTGTTCGTGCAGAGTCACGTCGCGGAAAACGTCGATGAAGTGAAATGGGTCGCCGAGCTGTTCCCCGGCCACCGCAGCTATCTCGACATCTACGATCGCTACGGGCTGCTGCGTCCGCGCGCGGTGTACGGCCACTGCATTCACCTCGACGACGAAGACCGCCGCCGGATGGCCGAAACGCGTACCGTCGTCGCACACTGCCCGACGTCGAACTTCTTCCTCGGCAGCGGCCTGTTCGACTTCGACAAGGCCGGCGAATACGACGTGCCGGTCACGCTCGCGACCGACGTCGGCGGCGGCACGTCGTTCTCGATGCTGCAGACGATGAACGAGGCGCACAAGGTCGCGCGGCTGTCGGGCCACCACCTGAGCGCGACGCGCATGTTCTGGCTCGCGACGGCCGGCGCCGCGCAGGCGCTCGACCTCGCCGATACCGTCGGCACGCTCGCGCCGCGCACGGAAGCCGACTTCGTCGTGCTCGACCCGCAGGCGACGCCGCTGCTCGCGCGCCGCACCAAGCGCGCGGATTCGCTCGAGGAACTGCTGTTCGCGTTCGCACTGCTGGGCGACGACCGCGCCGTGTACCGCACGTACGCGGCCGGCCGGCTCGTGCACGAGCGCGGCGCGGCACGCGGCGCCTCCGCGTAACGTCCGTTTGCCCCGCCCGGCTCCGGCGTACGCTGTCGCGCATGCCGGAGCCGCCGGATTCGCACGATGCGCCGCACACGGCGCGCGCCGTGCTAGAATTCGCCGCTCATTGGGGAGTAGCCGCTCCGCTCGATGTCCCGCGCCCCCGGCGCGCATCGTGACGGAGGCGTCCGTCAACAGACTTGGCCGTTCGGCCATGGCGGACGCAGCCACCGAGGCCTGGCGAGACCGATGGTTCACTGCGCGCCGCTTCAGGGCCCGGCGCGCGGCGGATCGTCGCTCGCACGCACAACACCGGCCCGCGGAACCCCATACGTGTCCCAAGCCTTCCTGATCTCCACCGGCGCCGTCGCCCTCGCTGAAATCGGCGACAAGACCCAACTGCTGTCCCTCGTGCTGGCCGCGCGCTATCGCAAGCCCATGCCGATCATTCTCGGCGTGCTCGTCGCGACGCTCGTCAACCACGGTTTCGCCGGTGCGCTCGGCGAATGGCTCGGCGTGCTCGTCACGCCGTCGATCATGCGCTGGGCACTCGCGTTCTCGTTCATCGCGATGGGGTTGTGGATCCTCGTGCCCGACAAGCTCGATGCCGACGAAGCCAATGCGACGCGCTCGCGGCTCGGCGTGTTCGGCGCGACGCTCGTGGCGTTCTTCCTCGCGGAAATGGGCGACAAGACGCAGATCGCGACCGTCGCGCTGGCCGCGCGCTTCCAGGATTACATCGGCGTCGTGGCCGGCACGACTTTCGGGATGATGCTCGCGAACGTGCCCGCGATCCTGCTGGGCGACCGTTTCGCGCACCGCCTGCCGACGAAGCTCGTGCACGGCATCGCGGCCGTGCTGTTCGTCGTGCTCGGCGCACTGGCGTTGTTCGGCGTCGGGATCTGACGCACGCGGGCGCGGCGCGGCCGGGCGGCCGCGCCGAATATCGATGTCGCGCGTTACTTCGCGACCGCCGCGCCCGATGCCGGCACGGCCGGCACCGCACGCTCGTTCGCGGCCGGCGGCGCCGCCGGCCCGCCGTGCTTGTCGACCGGCAGCCGCACCGTGCGGATCGCGCCGTTCGCCAGCGGGAAATCGGCAAGCGCACTGCGCACGAGGAACGGCATCGCATACATCAGCGCGCCGTTGTCGCCGGTGGTGCGCGCGGTCACGTTATAGACCTCCTTGCCGGTCGCGCGCTCGGTGATCCGGATGCCGAGCGTGTAGTCGAAGACCTGGTACGTCTGCGCGACGTAGCCGGCCGGCATCGGCCCCCAGGGCCCCCACGGGCCCCACGGCCCGCCTCGCCAGTACGGCCCCGGCCCCATGAACCACGGATCGTAGTAAACCGGCTGCGGCACCGTCACGAGATCGCTGCCGACCCCATACGCGAGCCCGACCAGATAGCGCGCCTGCGCCGTCGGCACCTGCCGGAACGCATACGCGGACAACTCGTTCGCGACGATCGGCTCGTAGGTCGACTGCTCGATGCTGTGCTTCTGCGCATCGGTGCGCGTGAAGGCATAAGTGCGTGTCGCGTCGCTGCCGCTCCAGTCGGAGAAGGCCGTGACCTGCGTTGTCACGTAGCTCGTGCAGCCCGTCAGCAGCGCCACGCACAGCACCGCCGCCCAGCCCGCACCGCGTTGAATCCATTCGCGTTTCATGTCGATCCTCGTCGATCCGTCACCCGTTCGTCGCACCGCGCGAAGCGCACGGGATGCCGATAATACGCGGACAGCCGGAACCGGTAAAAAGTTCGCCCGGCACGCGGCCGCAAGCCTTTGTACAATGGGCCGATTCGCCCGGCCCGCGTGGCGGGCCCGATCCCCACTCCACCGATCTCGACGACCATGTCCGACAACGCCTCCTCCACCGTGATCCGCCGCGCCGACTACACGCCGCCGGCGTTCCTCATCGATTCCGTCGCACTCGAATTCGATCTCGCACCGGCCCGTACGATCGTCAGGAATACGATGCGCGTGCGCCGCAATCCGGACGCGGCGCCCGCCCCGCATCTGGAACTGATGGGCGAAGCGCTCGAATTCGTCGGCGCGCATCTCGACGGCGCGCCGTACGGCGCGGTGCGTGCGCACGAACACGGGCTGACGGTCGAAAACGTGCCCGACGCGTTCGAACTGACGCTCGACAGCGCCTGCGCGCCGGACCAGAACACGACGCTGTCCGGTCTCTACGTGTCGAGCGGCAACTTCTTCACGCAGTGCGAGGCCGAGGGCTTTCGCCGCATCACCTATTTCCTCGATCGCCCCGACGTGATGGCGTCGTACACCGTCACGCTGCGCGCCGACAAGACGGCGTATCCGGTGCTGCTGTCGAACGGCAACCTCGTCGATTCGGGCGAACTGCCCGACGGCCGCCACTTCGCAAAGTGGGAAGACCCGTTCCGGAAGCCGAGCTACCTGTTCGCACTCGTCGCGGGCAAGCTCGTCGCGATCGAGGAGAAGATCACGACCGGCTCCGGCAAGGAAAAGCTGCTGCAAGTCTGGGTCGAACCGGCCGATCTCGACAAGACCCGTCACGCGATGGATTCGCTGATCCACTCGATCCGCTGGGACGAAAAACGCTTCGGCCTCGAGCTCGATCTCGACCGCTTCATGATCGTCGCGGTCGGCGACTTCAACATGGGCGCGATGGAGAACAAGGGGCTCAACATCTTCAACACGAAGTACGTGCTGGCGAACCCCGAGACCGCGACCGACACCGACTTCGCGAACATCGAATCGGTGGTCGGCCACGAGTACTTCCACAACTGGACCGGCAATCGTGTGACCTGCCGCGACTGGTTCCAGCTGAGCCTGAAGGAAGGCCTGACGGTATTCCGCGACCAGGAATTCTCGGCCGACATGGCCGCGGGCGACGCCGTCGAATCGGCGGCCCGCGCGGTCAAGCGCATCGAGGACGTGCGCGTGCTGCGCCAGTTGCAGTTCGCCGAGGACGCGGGCCCGATGGCGCACCCGGTGCGCCCGGAAAGCTACGTCGAGATCAACAACTTCTACACGATGACCGTCTACGAGAAAGGCTCGGAAGTCGTGCGGATGTACCAGACGCTGTTCGGCCGCGACGGGTTCCGCAAGGGGATGGACCTGTACTTCAAGCGTCACGACGGCCATGCGGTGACCTGCGACGACTTCCGCCACGCGATGGCCGACGCGAACGGGCACGACCTCGCGCAGTTCGAGCGCTGGTACAGCCAGGCCGGCACGCCGCGCGTGTCGGTGCGCACCGCGTACGACGCAGCCGCGCGCCGCTACACGGTCACGCTCGCGCAAGGCTACGGCGATGCGTCGGCGGCCGCGCGCGAGACGCAGCAAGGGCCGCTGCTGATTCCGTTCGCGATCGGCCTGATCGGTCGCGACGGCCGCGACCTGCCGTTGCAGCTCGACGGTGAAGCGGCCGCGGCGGGCACGACGCGCGTGCTCGACTTCACCGGCGCCGAGCAGACATTCACATTCGTCGACGTGCCGGAACAGCCGCTGCCGTCGCTGCTGCGCAATTTCTCGGCGCCGGTGATCGTCGAGTACGACTACAGCGACGACGACCTCGCGTTCCTGCTCGCGCACGACAGCGACCCGTTCAACCGCTGGGAAGCCGGCCAGCGGCTCGCGACGCGCGCGCTGCTGACGCTCGCTGCGCGCGCCGCCGCGAACGAGCCGCTCGCGCTCGGCGAGAACTTCGTCGCCGCCTTCCGCCGCGTGCTGACCGACGCGAGCCTGTCGCCCGCGTTCCGCGAACTCGCGCTGACGCTGCCGTCGGAAACCTATCTGGCCGACCAGATGGCCGAAGCCGATCCGGCTGCCGTGCACCGCGCACGCCAGTTCGTGCGCCGTCAGCTCGCGACCGCGCTGCGCGCCGAGTGGCTCGCCGCGTACGAGCAGCACCAGACGCCGGGCGCTTACGAGCCGACGCCCGAAGCGTCCGGCCGCCGCGGGCTGAAGAACCTTGCGCTGGCGTATCTCGCCGAACTCGAGGATCCGGCCGACGCCGTGCGCATCGCGACCGCGCAGTACGACGACGCGAACAACATGACCGATCGCGCGGCCGCGCTCGGCGCGCTGCTGTCGGCCGCGGCCTCGGGCGCGAACGATGCGGCCGAACGTGCGCTGGACGACTTCTACCGCCGCTTCGAGAAGGAAGCGCTCGTGATCGACAAGTGGTTCGCGATGCAGGCCGCCCAGCGCGGCACACCCGCCCAGCCGACGCTCGCGAAGGTCCGCAAGCTGATGGCGCATCCCGCGTTCAACCTGAAGAACCCGAACCGCGCACGCTCGCTGATCTTCAGCTTCTGCGCGGCGAACCCCGCGCAATTCCACGCGGCAGACGGCTCCGGTTACGCGTTCTGGGCCGAACAGGTGCTCGCGCTCGACGCGATCAACCCGCAGGTCGCCGCGCGCCTCGCACGCTCGCTCGAACTGTGGCGCCGCTTCACGCCGGCGCTGCGCGACCGGATGCGCGAAGCGCTCGAGCAGGTCGCCGCCGGGGCGAAATCGCGCGACGTGCGCGAGATCGTCGAGAAGGCGCTCGCGTAACCCGCACTCCCGCGTCGCGTTGGTGCGTGACGAAGCCGGCGCCGCCCCGTTGCGGCGCCGGCTTTTTTTGTTGCTTGCGTGATTGCATGAGCGCGGGCGGGGTCGGAGCCGGACACCGCGCCAGCCGCCCGGATTTCCCGCCGCTGCCGCGTGCATCTGCTGCGCCATGCCCGCCGCACCCCGGCCGCTTCAGCCGCCCGGCCGTGTAACGGGACGAAAAAAGCCGGCGGGTCGGGAAGCACGACAGGTAAAATTGCGGCAATTCAAGGATTTTTGGCCTTTCGGAGTCAGTCATGTCCATTGCCCGCCGCACCACGCTGTCCAAGTTCCTGATCGAACAGCAACGTGAGACCAACAACCTCCCCGCCGACCTGCGCCTGCTGATCGAAGTCGTCGCCCGCGCGTGCAAGGCAATCAGCTACAACGTGTCGAAGGGCGCGCTCGGCGATGCGCTGGGCACCGCCGGCAGCGAAAACGTCCAGGGCGAAGTGCAGAAGAAGCTCGACATCCTGTCGAACGAGATCCTGCTCGACGCGAACGAATGGGGCGGCAACCTCGCCGCGATGGCATCGGAGGAAATGGAAACGTTCTTCCCGATCCCGGAGAACTACCCGCGCGGCGAATACCTGCTCGTGTTCGATCCGCTCGACGGCTCGTCGAACATCGACGTGAACGTGTCGATCGGCACGATCTTCTCGGTGCTGCGCTGCCCGGACGGCAAGCAGGCCACCGAGGAATCCTTCCTGCAGCCCGGCACGGAGCAGGTCGCGGCCGGCTACGCGGTGTACGGCCCGCAAACCGTGTTCGTGCTGACGACCGGCAACGGCGTGAACTGCTTCACGCTCGACCGCGAAGTCGGCTCATGGGTGCTCACCCAGAGCAACATGCAGATCCCGGCCGATACGCGCGAATACGCGATCAACGCATCGAACGCACGCCACTGGTACGAGCCGGTCCAGCGCTATGTCGACGAGCTGAATGCCGGCAAGGAAGGCCCGCGCGGCGACAACTTCAACATGCGCTGGATCGCATCGATGGTTGCCGACGTGCACCGGATCCTGAACCGCGGCGGCATCTTCATGTACCCGGCCGACAAGCGCACGCCGGATCGTCCGGGCAAGCTGCGCCTGATGTACGAAGCGAATCCGATGTCGTTCATCGTCGAACAGGCAGGCGGCGCCGCGACGACGGGCACGCAGCGGATCATGGAAGTGCAGCCGACCGGACTGCATCAGCGCGTGCCGGTATTCCTCGGTTCGAAGAACGAAGTCGAGCGTGTGACCGGCTATCACACCGACGGCAAGTAAATTTGCACTGCAGCACTAGACGAAGGTGCGAGACGTCAGTACAATCGCGCCTTCGCGATGTGGCCCTAACCGGTTGCATCGCAGTGAAGTGAAAGCGGGCAGTTCGCCGGATCGATGGTTTCGCGAAGCAGCAGCAAGCTGAAAAAAATTCGCAAAACCTATTGCCAAGATCTCGGATTTGACCATATAATTTCATTTCTCTGCTGCCGGTGTAGCTCAGTTGGTAGAGCAGCGCATTCGTAATGCGAAGGTCGTAGGTTCGACTCCTATCTCCGGCACCAAGATATAAAGGCCTGACAAGTGATGCTTGTCAGGCCTTTTCTCTTTTCGGGTCACGTTTCCGGCTGCGATTTCCGATCCACGAAATCGCACGCACGCCCTCTCCCCGCCGATACCGCTTGCGGGCATCTCCCGACTCACGTGCCGCGCACCGCCGATTACAATCGCCGGATCACCCGCCCTTCCCGAGCATCATGCGCACCTGGCGTCTCGAGCGACCGAACCTCAGCGGGCAGCTGGATGTATCCCGCGCGACCGGTCTCGTCGCCGCGATCGGCGGCAGCGAGCCGAATGCGTTCGCCGGCGAAATCCTGAAGCTGTTCGACGATGCGCTGTGCGTCACGCAGTGCACGATCTTCGCGTACGAGTTCGGCAATCGGCCGCGCACGATGTCGGTCGCCGATCATCGCGGCGGCCGCTACCTGCGCGATGTCGCCGACACCTATGCACGACACTTCTACGCACTCGACGGCAATCAGAAGATCGTATCGGCAGCACACCGCGGCACGCATCGCCGCGACGTGCTGCTGCATCAGCAGGCCGGCGATGAAATCGGCCACGACGCGTACCGCGCGGCCTGCTATCGCGGCCCCGACGTCTCCGATCGTCTCGCGCTGCTGATGCAGCCGAACGATTCGACCTGGCTGTCGATCAACCTGTATCGCGCGCATCGAAGCGGCGCATTCCAGCCGCGCGAAATCGCGGCCATCGAAACGCTCGCGCCGCTGATCGCGCAGGCCGCCCAGCATCACTACACGCTCGCCGGTTCGGCGCAGATCGGTATCCCGCAATTGATGCTCGCGCGGCTGCGCACCGCATGCCCGGCGCTGTCCAAGCGCGAACTCGACGTGCTGCGCGGCGTACTCGAAGGCCAGACCGCGCACGAGATCGGCGAGACGATCGGCGTGAAGGCATCGAGCGTCGTCACCTACCAGAAGCGAGCGTACCGGCGCCTCGGCATCTCGAGCCAGCGTCAGTTGTTTGCGCTGTGCCTGCAACCCTGAACGCGGCCCGCCGGTCCTGACCGTATCGGGGTAAATCCCGGCCCGCCGGCTGCCGTTCGCTGTACCCGGAATGGGGACAGCCGCGCCCGGCGCGGCTTCCATACTGCATCGACCTGCCGCACGCATCGCGCGATTGCGTGCGCATTCGATCACTGCAACCCGGAAGCCAACGATGGCCATCGAATTCAAACCATACCCGTTCGTCGCCGAACGCTACCCTGCGCATCTGCCCGCCTGCAGCGACGGCGTCGATACGCAACGACACCGCGTCGCGATCGTCGGCGGCGGCCCGGTCGGGCTCGCCGTCGCGCTCGGCCTCGCGAACCACGGCATTCGCAGCGTGCTGCTCGAAGCGGACGATTCGGTCTGCCACGGCAGCCGCGCGATCTGCATCTCGCGACGCAGCCTCGAGATCATCGAGCGGCTCGGTGCGCTCGACGACTTCCTGCGCGTCGGGCTGCCGTGGGCAGGCGGGCGCAGCTTCTACCGCCGCGACGAAGTGCTGCATTTCACGATGCCGCAGGACGAGAACCAGAAGCTGCCGCCGATGGTGAACCTCGCGCAATATCACATCGAGCAGTTCCTGCTCGACGCCGCGCTGCGCCGCCCCGAGCTCATCGAGATCCGCTGGCAGACGAAGGTCGCGGGCGTGACGCAGCATCCGGACGGCGCGCGTCTGGACGTCGATACGCCGCTCGGCAGCTATGCGCTCGACGCCGACTGGATCGTCGCGAGCGACGGCGGACGCAGCACGATGCGCGATGCGCTCGGCCTGTCGCTTCACGGCACGCGCTACGAAGGCCGCTACGTGATCGTCGACATCGCGCTCGACAGCGACCGGCCGACCGAACGGCTCGCGTACTTCGACCCGGCGTCGAACCCCGGCTCGACGGTGCTCGTCCACAAGCAGCCCGACGACGTCTGGCGCATCGACTACCAGTTGCGCGACGACGAGGATCCCGACGCCGCGGTGAAACCCGAAAACGTGATCCCGCGCGTGCAGAACCTGCTCGACATGATGGGCGAGCGCGGCGACTGATCGCCGATCTGGATCACGATCTACAAGGCGAACGCCCTGACGCTCGAGCGCTACCGGCACGATCGCGTGCTGTTCTGCGGCGACGCCGCGCATCTGGTGCCGATCTTCGGTGTGCGCGGCGCGAATTCGGGCATCGACGACGCCGACAACGTCGCGTGGAAACTGGCGTTCGTGATCCGCGGCCTCGCATCGGACGCGCTGCTCGACAGCTATTCGGACGAACGCGTGTTCGCGACGCACGAGAACCTGCGCTACGGCACGAAAAGCACCGAGTTCATGGCGCCGCCGTCGTTCGCGTTCGACCTGATGCGCAAGGCCGTGCTGACGCTCGCGGTCCGGCATCCGGCGTTGCGTTCGCTGATCAATCCGCGCCAGACGTCCGCGATCGCGTATGCCGCGTCGCCGCTCAATATGCCTGAGCGCGATGCGTTTTCGGCCGGGCCGGCGCCGGGCACGGTACTCGCGGAATGTCCGCTGATGCTGCAGGCATCGCATGACGACGGCGCAACCCCCGGCCACCTGACCGATCTCGTCGGCCCGCGCTTCACCGCGCTGTGCTTCACGTCCGACGGCGTGCCCCGCCCGTCTCTCGTCGAACTCGAACGGCGCCTGCGGGACGCCGGACTGCCGTTCTCGCTCGTCACGCTGGCACGGCGCGCGGCACCGCGATACCGCGCGTGCCGCGGCTACGATGCCGACGGCCGGCTGTTCGACCTGTACGGCGCACGCGAGGGCACCGTCTATCTCGTGCGGCCGGACGGCCACGTACTCGGCCGCTGGCACGACGCCCGCGCCGACGACCTCGGCAATGCCCTCGACCGCGCGCTCCACCCGCGCACGTCGTCCGACCTTCAGGAGAACGCATGATGACCGACACCGAACGCGACACCCTCTATACCGATCTGTGCCGCACGATGACGCGCATCGGCGAAACCGGCGCATCGCTTTTTCTTGCCCGCTTCGCACTGCTCGCAATCGAAACGATCGGCGACGCCGCAACCGTCACCCGACTGATCGACGAGGCCGGCGACGGCCTGCCCGAGGCAGCCGAACCGGCGCCAACGCCCGGACGATGACGCACGACGCAATCGCACCGCTTCTGCCGCCCGAACATTACAAATTCATTTCACCGCTCATCGTCTGCGCACGCGCCGCGCCGTAGGCAGACGAATCCCCTGGAAAAACCGGTTAAGGGTGCATAACATTACTTAACGATTCCGACCCGTCTATCGCGTTACATTGCGTGGGCGGCGCGGCAGTCGCAATGCCGCCCTCACGTAGCTTGCGGCGAAACAGCCGACGTCCGGTCATTTCGACTCAACAAAGGAGAGGATCACCATGACTCATGGCTTGATTATGTGGCTCATCATCGGCGCAATCGCCGGCTGGCTGGCGGGCGTGCTCGTCAAGGGCGGCGGGTTCGGCCTGATCGTCGACATCATCGTCGGTATCGTCGGCGCGGTGATCGGCGGCTGGCTTGCCGGGCTGCTCGGCATCAGCATCGGCAGCGGCTTCATCGGCTCGGTGATCATCGCGGTCATCGGCGCCGTGATCCTGCTGTTCGTGATCCGGCTATTCAGGCGAGCGGCCTGACGATCTTCTCGCGCGCCTTCGGGCGCGTTTTTGCATCGACGCGGCGCGCGGCATCCCCCGCGCGCCGCCGCCCGTTTCAGCGGCGCTTGCCGCGCTGCAGCCAGCCGTCGAGCACGTCGGTCGTCAGCAAGCCGCTGCGCGCATCACGTGCGCCATCGCGTCCGATCCACACGGTACGCGGCATCTCCCCTCGCCAACCCGCATCGAGCGCCGCGCGCAAACGCTCGGGCATCGGCTCCGCATTCGCATACTGCGCGACCTGCGGCGGCAGGTTCATTTGCGCAAGCGCCTGCGCGATCGCCGCACCGTTGTCGTCGTACGCATCCATCGCGACCATGGCGAGCTGCACGTCCGGATGCCGGCGCTGCCATGTAACGAGGTGCGCGGCGTTCTCGCGGCAGTAACCGCAATCGAGCGACCAGATCTCGATCGCGAGCGACCGTTCGTGCGCACTCGCATACAGCTTCGCCACATCGGCCGCATGCAGCGGCTGCAGTTCGCCGGCCCACGCCGGCACACTGGCAAGTACCACGCAGAGCAATCCAATCAGCCGTTTCATTGCGCGCCCTCCACGGGAATCAGCCGATAGCCGTCGTTCCGCGTACGCCACGACAGGTAGATGCGCCCGGCATCGTCGAGCAATTGCGGATTGTCGCTCGCACCCGCCGTCGCCGCGATCACGCGCGGCACCGACCAATGCTCGCCGCGATCGTCCGAGCGACGCAGCTTGATCTGCATCGTTTCGCCGTCGAACGCCTTCCACGCGAGCCAGACGACATCGCCGTGCGCGACGAGCGCCGCATGCGACGCCTGCTCGGCCGGCACCGCGGGATTCTCGCCGAATGCCCACGGCGTGCCGAGCGGCCGGCCGTCGGCGCCGATGCGCGAATAGAACACGTCGGCACGACCGTCGACGACGCCGAACCACGCCAGATGGCGCGTACCGTCCGGCGTGATCGCGAGTGCCGGCCCGTGCTCGGGGCACGCCTCGACATGCCAGTTCGAGAACGTCGCACGGACGGGCACGACGGGCGCCGATGCCGACACCGGCAACACCGCCAGCGCATGATCGCGAATCTGCCCCGGGAATACGTTGCGCCACACGGCTTCGATATGTCCGGCCGGGTCGATCGCCATCGCGATGCGACAGCATTCGCACGTGTGGTCGGTCACCTTGCGCTCAGGCTCGAACGACGCGCCGCCGTCGCGCGACACCGCGTAGTACACGGCCGCGCCTTCGTATGCCTGCCCCGCCGCTTTCGCCGCGACGAGATCGCGCTTGTCGATCCATGCGATCGCGATGTTGCCGGCCGGGTCGACCGCCATCATGTCGAAACGGTGCGTGATCGCCTGCCGGTCGCGATGGACGGTGACGGGCACGCTCCAGGTCACGCCGCCGTCGAGCGAACGCGAGAAGCGCACCATGCCGGTGTACGGCGCATCGAGCGGCATCGACCACGACACGTACACCGCGCGGCCATCCGGGCTCGTCGCGACCTTCGGCCGATTCTCCGCGCTCGTATAGATCGGCTCCGGCATCGCGTTGACGATCACGGGCGCGGACAACGTCCGGCCCGCATCGCCGGAATGCGCGACGACGACGTGCGCGCCTTCGACCCATGCGACCCACAGCCGATGCCGCGCGTCGAAGGCGGCGCCGGTCGCGAGCGGCTGCTTCTGTTGCGCCGATGCCGCCTGCATGCTCATGTGCGCGGCATGCGGATCGGCTGCCTTCGGCGCATCGTGCGCGCCGGCGGGCGACAGCGCCGCGAGCCACAGCGCGCAGCCTGCCGCGAACGATTTCACAGCGACCATTTCAATTCTCCATAGAAAGTGCGGCCCGGATACGGGTGGAATACGTAGTAGCGACGGTCCGTCAGGTTGTCGATGCCGACCGACGCGGTCCAGTGACGGTCGAACCGGTAGCGCGCCTTCAGGTCCACGATCGTGAAGATGCTCGTGCCGCCGTAGACGTCCGGATTCACGTCGCTGTTGTCGAGCGTGTTGAACTGGCGGCCCGAATAGCGGACGCCGACGCTCGCGAGCCAGTGCTCGTCGAAGCGATACGACGCGAGCAGGTTCGCGCGCATGCGCGGGATGCGCGGAAAGCGCGCGCCGACGTACGCCGGGTTCGCGGCGTCGGCAAGGATCTGCGCATGGGTTGCCGATACGTTCGCGTCGATATCGAGCCCGCGCAGCCCGACGTTCTGGCCGCTGAACGCGAGTTCGACGCCGCGCGCGCGCACCCGGTCGACGTTCGAGATATTGGTGATGCTCGATGCACCCGATACCGTCGTCTGGCTGTAGATCGAGTCGCGCAGATCGCTCTGGAACACGCTCGCACGCACGACGCCCACGCCCACGTCGCGCTCGGCCGTGAAGTCCCAGTCGATCGCCTTCTCGGGCCGCAGGTTCGGATTGTTGTTGACGATCGCGTTGTTCGAGATCGTGCCCTGGAACAGCTCCCCGACCGTCGGGAAGCGCGTGCCGGTCGCGAACGACAGCCGGAAACGCCAGACGTCGGTCGCGTCCCATTGCACCGCGACCTTCGGCGACAGCGCGTTCGCGCCGCGGTCCGCATAACCGAGCGTGCCGTTCGTGTTGCCGAGCGCGCCGCCGTACGCATCCCAGCGCTCGTAGCGCAGGCCCAGCGTCGCGAGCCAGCCGGGCGCGAATCGCCACGCATCCTGTGCGAACAGCGCCTGCGTGCGCGTGTCGCCCTGATAGACGTTCGCGACCGACGTGGTCGGCCCAGCGAGCCAGTCGGCCGTGTTGTACGTGATGTTGCGCAGGAAATAGTTGTCGTAGTGATAGCCGAACGTGAACGTGTGGCCCTTCACTTCCGGCGCCTCGGCCTTCAGGTCGAGCGTGCGCCAGCCCGTGCCGTCGCCCTGGAACAGCGTGCCCGCGCCGCCCTGCACGGTCGACGCGGCGCGCAGCACGTCGCGCGACACGTCGTACGCCGACACCACGCCCGACAACCGCCAGCCCGAATCGAGCCGGCCGTTCAGGCCGAGCGCGTAGAGCCAGTTCTCCTGGTCGCCTTGCTGCGGCGCGAACGCGCTCGGCGCGACGGTCATGTTCTGACCGCCGATCGACACGTTGCCGCCGTAGACGGGATTGCCGGCCGCATCGCGCAGGAAAGTTTCGCCGTGCTGCCGGTAGTGGTTCTCCCAGTGTCCGAGCGTCAGCGTCGCGTCGACGTGGTCGGTGAACGCATAACCCATCCGGACCGTCTCGTTGAGCTGCTCGGTCCGCTCGATGGTCTGCGCGCCGACGATCGTGCGCGGCGAGCCGTTGGGCCCGATGTCGGTCGCCGCGCCCGTCACGGGCACCGCAGCGCCGAGCTTCGGGTTGTATGCGGCATTGGGGCTCGCATACTGCATCGGCTGACCGTCGTTCTCCAGCCGGTCGAGCGACAGCGAAAACCAGAACTTGCCGACGCGGTTCGCGATCCGGGCAGTCTGGTGGTTGCCGCCGAAGCTGTCCGCGACCCCGTAGCCGTCGTGGTAGCGCTGCGTGAAGAACTGCGTCGACAGCGACGCCTCGAGTTTTTCGGGGCGACGCGTCGTCAGCAGCACGGTCGAGCCGATCGCGTTGCCGGGATACAGCGCGGAAAAGGGGCCGTAAAGCACGTCGACGCGCGCGATATCGTCGGGGGAAATCAGCGACCAGCGCGGCGGATACGCGTAGCTCGAGCCGAGCAGGTTCGACAGCAGCAGGCCGTCGGCGTAGACGAGCCCGCGAGCACTCTGCAATTCGTTGAAGTCGCGGCCGGCGAACACGCTGTTGCGGTCGCCGATGTAGCGCTTGCGAACCATCAGGTTCGGCGCGTACTTCAGCGCGTCCTCGGTGGTGACGTTGGTATGCGCGTCGATCTGCTCGCGCGTGATCGACTCGACGACGGCCGGCGTATTCGGATCGACGGGTTGCCGCTGGGCGGTCACGCTGACCGCGGTCAGCGTGTCGCCCGTCGGCGCGGGTACAACCGTGGCGACCGTGGCAGCGCTGCGGGCCGGATGGCCGGCGCCACCCGGTGCCGGATCGGACGACGCGCCGTCGATCGAAGCCGCTTGTGCAGCCGGCCAGGCAAAAGCGGCCGCGCACGCAAGTGCGAGCCGACCGCGCGACGGTCGCGCGGCGAAGGTAGACGACATGGATGAATTCCTGAAAACGTGACCGGGCGCCGCCGGACGCGAGTCGACGCCCCGCGCACGGACGGCGCGGCGCGCGGATCGGGCCGCGTGCGGCACGCGCGCCACTAGGGCGCGCGGACGATATCAATCAGATCGGGACGCTTTCAGGCGGGCCGCGCGGCTGCGCAAGACGCATGCCCTTGCGCGGGAAGTCGGGAACGGCCGGCGCGGCCGCCCGGTAGGCGAACGCGCGCACGAAGCCCGGCAGCACGGGCAAACTCGTGCCGAGCGCGACGTTCGCCGCGAAGCCGGGGCAGTACACGCAGTGCGGCACGCCGGCATGATCGAGCGACGACGTGTCCTGATCGCTGCCGGACTGGGCCAGCACGACCTGGCGGGCGCCGGTCGCACTGCACAGGTCGAGCGTGAGCTCGCCGGAACCGCTCGACGCGAGACGCGCGTAGCCGACGACGGGCGACAGTACGTTCAGTACCAGCGCCAGCCATACGAGGCCGATCCATCGCGTCGTTCGTTGCATCGCGGTCCAGGAAAAAGTGCGCGCAAGTATAACAAGCGGCCGATTGTTGCCGATTCTGCCGCGTGCAATAGTCGGCATTGCACGGCGCGCAGCAGCGCATGTGCCGTTAATACAACAGAGACAAAATCTAACGATTCGCCACTGGCACAAATCCAAGGCCGAGGTTGATAATCATTGAACCTGCTGGAGAAATGACCATGGACGAAAGACCAACTCGCATGCCCCCGCCCGAGCAAGTGATGAGCCCGGATCCGGAACCCGTCGGCGTGGAATTCCTCGCCGAATTGCCCGAGCACGTCCGGGCATTCTTCGACGAGCAGCACAAGCTGTACTCGCCGAAGTGAACCTACGTTCCGTTCTGTAACCGCCACGTGTCGATCGATATCGTGCGGTTCATCGCTGCGTTTTCGGCGCAGATCACCTCGCACCCGGGTTGCAACGACCTGACGGTGCCGGATCAGCTCGCCCGCTGATTCTTCTGTCGCGACGCTCCGCCGCGCGACTGTCTTCGTCTATCCTTCTCGTTTTACACCTCGGGCCTTCCCGGCTCTCCCGATCGTTCCGATGAAGCAAGCCATTCGTGCCAGCCTCGCTGTCGCCGCGCTCGGCGTCGCCCTCTTCTCGTCCCCGCACGTTGCCCATGCGGACGGCGACGACACCGCACTCACCAACCTCGTCGCACTCGCATCGCAGCGGCTCGCGCTCGCCGAGCCCGTCGCGCGATGGAAATGGGCGAATCACAAGGCGATCGAGGATCGGCCGCGCGAAGCGGCATTGCTATCGTCGGTGGAAAAGCGTGCGGGACAGAGCGGCGTGGATCCGGCGTTCGCACGGACGTTCTTCGAGGATCAGATCGCCGCGAGCAAGGAAGTGCAGGACGCGCTGTTCGCAACGTGGCGCGCGACGCGACCGCCCGAAGGCGCGCCGCCCGACCTCGCGACCAGCACGCGGCCGGCGCTCGACCAGCTGACGCAGAAGATGCTCGCGGGCCTCGCACAGGTCGCACCGCTGCGCGACGCACCCGATTGCCAGGCACGGCTCGCGCGCAGCATCGCGAACTGGAAAACGCTCACCCGCTACGACTCGACCCAAACTCAGGCGCTCGGCACCGCGCTGTCGCACGTATGCGCCGGCGGCGGCGCCAGCGCGATCGGCTGACGACGCCCGGCCACGACGCCGCAACACGCGGCGCTCAGTCGGCGGGCGCGAGCGTCGCGAGTGGAATCAGTTGCAGGCCGCGCGCGAGCTGGGTCTGCAGCAGACGATGGGTATGGGGCTCGAACGGGCCATCCGCGCCGTCGACCACGAGCTGCAGGGCCGCATCGAGCGATTCGGCCACGCCGAGGTAGCGCCAGCCATCTATCACGTGAAAGAAGCGGCGCTCGCCGCTCGCTTCGAATGCCACCGGGCCGTCGAACGGCCAGGGTGCGTTGCCTGCCCGGCCGGCGTCGGCTGCGGGCCGACGGTTGTACGACGGCCGCAGCCGTGCGATCCACTGCGCTTCGGCGAGCATCGCGCCCAGCTCGTTGCCGGTCTCGCGCCACTCGACACGGCGCACCTGCTGCGCCAGCCGCATTTCCTTCGACGACCGCCGCTCGCCCGTGAGCAGCGCACGCAAGCGCTGGCGCACGCGCACGCTGCGGCCGACGTAAAGCGCCACATCGCCCTCCCCGAACAATGCGTACGCGCCGCATCCGGCCGGCGCGGTATCGAGCCACGCCTCGGTCAGGTCGCCGCCAAGGCGAAAGTGGCGTGTCGTGCGCGCGATCTGGTCGCGCAGACGCTCGAGCGGCACGATCTCGTGCAACTGCCGCCAGAACTGCCACAGGAGATCGGCGTCGGCGAGCGCCCGGTGTCGCGCGGCAGGAACGAGGCCGTGCCGTTCGATCAGCGCATCGAGCCCATGCCGGGACTCGCGCGGAAACAGCGCGCGCGACAGCCGCACCGTGCACAGTACGTCGGGATTGAACGCAATGCCCGCACGCTCGAATTCGGCACGCAGGAAGCCGCGATCGAAGCTCGCGTTGTGCGCGACGAACAGCTTGCCGTCGAGCCGTTCGAACAGCGCGGAGGCGAGCGAGGCGAACGGCGGCGCATCACGCACCATCTCGTCCGAAATGCCCGTCAGTTGCTGGATGAACGGCGGAATCGACTGCCCCGGATTGACGAGGGTCGTCCACGTCGATACGCCGAGCGGCCCGATTTCGACCACGCCGATTTCGGTGATGCGGTGCTCGGCGGACGAGCCACCGGTGGTTTCAAGATCGACGAAGACGAGCGGCTGTTCGCTGGCGGGATCGGACGGACGGGAATCGGACATGAAAAGACAGGGAAACGATGCTTCCGTGAGTATGCACCGGCATGCGTGCTCACGACCAGCCCGAAGCGGAATCGGCCGGCCGACAAGATTCTTCCCCATAAAAGCAAAAAGCCCCCGCCTAAGCGGGGGCCGGACGTGATCGGCACTGCGTGGCGCGTCAGACCGCCTGGATATTCGCTGCCTGCTTGCCTTTCGGCCCGACTTTCACGTCAAAGGAAACACGTTGGTTTTCCTTCAGCGTTTTGAAACCTTCCATCCGGATTTCGGAGAAGTGTGCAAACAAATCTTCGCCGCCATTGTCGGACGTAATAAAACCGAAACCTTTAGCATCGTTAAACCATTTTACGATACCGGTATCCATACCTTCGTTCCCCACTCGTTTAGATCAAAAAAGCTACCGTTTATAGCCGCCTCCCGTAATCCCGCGACATCGCGCCGATACCCCCACCAGCGCTCCACACAGGGACGGAGTGCTGACTTTATAAATTGGAAAATCCGGGTGCGTCAAGAAAATTTTTAGCGACTGCTTTATCAAAAAAACATCAATGCCACTGGAATCGGCACACCGCCGCCTTTTATTAATTGATTCGCATCAAAAACCTGTCAATGTTACCGGGATAGGATCGCAGATAATCAACGACGCGCAAAACCTACCGGGGACAAATCGACTCGGTAAAATCCTCGGGTTTTTTCCGGGTTGCGGAAAACGGGGGACGTTGCGATCCTCATGCAATGCCGACGGAGGGAGACGGTCATGTGGCTGGACGGAATCAAGCGCTTCGCGAGCCGGCTCGGGCGCGTACGCCGCAAGTCCCGCGCCCTGGCCGAGTCCGCACGTGAAGCACCGTGCGACACCGAGTTCGACCCGACCTGGCATGGCGACCACTGGCAGAACCTGCTTGCGTCGCCGCTGGATGCGCGCCACTACGTGATGGAAGACTGGACGTACACGCCGCTGCAAGCCGACGCCGACGATACGGAGCCGACCGCCAAGCGCAAGCGGCGCTCATACGCGCAGTAGCGATCGGAACGGCGGGGCAAAAAAAAAGCGCGACTGGGAAGTCGCGCCGACAAAGGTTTGGAGATCTTTTCCGTCAACGAAAAAGTCTGCTTCGGAAAGCAGAGATCGCAGTATAGCGAGAGAACATCCTTTCATTATCCATGGCTCGCACAAACCTCTATTGCCGATGTGTCAATAATCGGGCCAGCGCCAGTTGCGCCCGGTCGTGATCGCTTGTCGCGATCGCGCAACGCACACTCCGGACTCCTGATCGCCATTTGTTCCTGCTGCATTGCCACAAAGCCTTGACCAGCATGGCTTTCGGCGTTCCCACCGATTCTTGCGCGATTCAAAATACAGTATTTCCCGAAGCAGTTTTCGTCTGCGTTCCGCGCGATCCGTACACTGCAAATGGATATCCGACAAGGGCAGCCGCCCCCGCGCATCCGGCATCGCCGGACCGTGCCGCCGCCAATGCCCGCAGCAGGCTCGATCGACATCATCCTGTTTGGAGACAGATCATGAAGAAGACCCTGATCGTCACAGCATTGGCGAGCGTGTGCACCACCGCCGCGCATGCGCAAAGCAGCGTCACGCTGTACGGCCTGATCGATGCAGGCATCACCTATACGAACAACCAGGGTGGTCACAGTGCGTGGCAGGAGACGAGCGGCTCGATCAACGGCAGCCGCTGGGGCCTGCGCGGCACCGAGGATCTCGGCGGCGGCCTGAAAGCGATCTTCACGCTGGAAAACGGCTTCGGCATCAACAACGGCACCCTCAAGCAGAACGGCCGCGAGTTCGGCCGCCAGGCGTTCGTCGGCCTGGTGCATGACAGCTACGGCTCGCTCACGCTCGGTCGCCAGTACGACAGCGTCGTCGACTTCCTC
This sequence comes from Burkholderia sp. IDO3, assembly GCF_003366075.1. Taxonomy (NCBI): domain Bacteria; kingdom Pseudomonadati; phylum Pseudomonadota; class Betaproteobacteria; order Burkholderiales; family Burkholderiaceae; genus Burkholderia; species Burkholderia sp. IDO3. Next base: position 1,039,498 of record NZ_CP028963.1, on the reverse strand, counting down.
GGCCCATTGTCGCTGACCGGCACCCAGTACGGCGGCACGCAGTTCGCGCATCCGTTCGACAACGACAACCTGAACAACTCGTTCCGGATCAACAACGCGGTCAAGTACCAGAGCGCGAACTACGGCGGCCTGAAGTTCGGCGCGCTGTACGGCTTCTCGAACTCGAGCGACTTCTCGAACAACCGGGCGTACAGCGTCGGCGCGTCGTACAGCTTCATGGGCTTCAACGTCGCGGCCGCGTACATGCAGTTGAACAACAACATCAACTCGCTGGCGCTCGCGACCAGCGATCCCGGCGCGGTGGCCGGCGACTGGACGTTCGCCGCCAGCCGTCAGCGCACGTGGGGCGCGGGCCTCAATTACACGTTCGGGCCCGCGACGGCCGGATTCGTGTTCACGCAGACGCGCCTGACCGATTCGTCCGGCATCAGCGCCGGACAATCCGGCGTGTCGAACGGCATCCCGCTCGCCGGCGGCACGCGCTTCAACAACTACGAAATCAACGGCCGCTACGCGCTGACACCGGCGTTCTCGCTGGCAGGCTCGTACACGTACACCGACAGCCGCCTCGACGGCCAGACGCCGAGCTGGCACCAGTTCAACCTGCAGGCCGACTACGCGCTGTCGAAGCGCACCGACCTGTATCTGCAGGGCGAATACCAGCGGGTGAATGCGGACGGCCTTGCGATCGGCGCGAACATCAACGGGCTCGGCACCGCATCGTCGACCAACAAGCAGATCGCCGTCACGGCCGGCATGCGCCACCGCTTCTAAGCAATCGTCGCAACCATTCGGCCCGGACCGCCATGACGAAGCGCCCCGCCCGGGGCGCTTTTCGTTTCGGCGGCGCGGTGCGGCAGCGCCGTTAGGCCGGCCAAACGCTCACGCGTCGCTTCGCGCCGGATAGCGGACGTCGAGCACGTCGATCGGCTGCGGCCCCGCCGGGGTCATCAGCGTGACGGTGTCGCCGATCTTCGCCTTGATGAGCGCGCGCGCAACCGGCGAAATCCAGCTGACGCAACCGCGATCGAGATCGACCTCGTCGATCCCGACGATCGTGATCGTATGATCTTCGCCGTCGGGCGTCGCGTAATCGACGGTCGCGCCGAAGAACACCTGGTCGACGCTCTCCTGCCGGCTCGCGTCGACGACTTCGGCAAGATCGAGCCGCTTCGTCAGAAAGCGGATGCGGCGGTCGATCTCGCGAAGCCGCCGCTTGCCGTAGATGTAGTCGCCATTCTCCGACCGGTCGCCATTCGACGCGGCCCATGACACGAGCCGCACGACCTCGGGACGCTCGACGTCGATGAGGTTCAGCAGCTCGTCCCTGAGCCGCTTGTGACCGGCCGGCGTGATGTAGTTCTTCGCGCCCGCGGGAATCGCGGGCTGACCCGGGTCGAGATCGTCGTCGTCGCCGTCCGACTCTTTGACAAACGCCTTGTTCATGATGCAGATTCAATACATGGATGACCGATGTCTCAAGGGTACACGAAGGCGGCCCTGCGGGATCGGGTGACATATTTTGCGAATAAGGCTTCCCTTTTTATACAACCCTGCTATACTTCCGCTTCTGCGTGCGGCTGTAGCTCAGTTGGATAGAGTACTTGGCTACGAACCAAGGGGTCGTGGGTTCGAATCCTGCCAGCCGCGCCACTTTTTTCGAGGGCCTTCCGAACCGAAGGCCCTTTCAGTTCGATGCAGTAGTATTTTTGTTTTGCGTGCGGCTGTAGCTCAGTTGGATAGAGTACTTGGCTACGAACCAAGGGGTCGTGGGTTCGAATCCTGCCAGCCGCGCCACCTTTTTGGGGATCTTCCCACCGTAGAAGGTTCCGACAGTTGAAGTAGTACCGCTTTGCGTGCGGCTGTAGCTCAGTTGGATAGAGTACTTGGCTACGAACCAAGGGGTCGTGGGTTCGAATCCTGCCAGCCGCGCCACCTCAGAAGGGCCTTCCTCCGGGAAGGCCCTTTTTCTTTTTCCGCCCCGCTTTCTCGCCTTCCCGACCACGGCCGCTCCCCGGTCCCCGCTCGACGCAACGAACCGCCGCGACACGCATCCGTTTCGATCGCACCACAAACAAAAACGGCGGCCCGTGGCCGCCGTCGTCCCCGCCGCAACGCTTCGCGTCGCGTCAGTAGTCCTGCCGCTCCCGCTCGATGCGCATGCCGCCGTCGTGACGCGCATGCACGCTGTCGTCGGTCGAACGTTCGCGCATGATCCGCATCACGTCCGGATTGGTCCGTACGCGCCGCATCACGTTCGCCAGATGCACGCGGTCGCTGACCTGGATCACGAAGCGCAGCACCGTCGATTCGTGCGTCAGATCCTCGTCCATCGCGATATGCACGATGTTCGCGTCGGCCGACGTGATGTCCGCCGCGACGCGCGCGAAGATGCCCTTCGTGTTCTTCACCAGCGCCTTCACGGCGACGTCGAACAGACGGCCCGGCTGCGGCGCCCACTCGACATCGATCCAGCGCCCCGGATCGCGGCGGTGGATACGCTGCGCGACCCGGCAATCGGTCGTATGAATCGCCATCCCGAGGCCGATGCCGATATAGCCCATGATCGCGTCGCCGGGAATCGGTCGGCAGCATGCCGACAACTGCACGGACATCCCTTCCGTGCCGGTAATGACGACCGGCGGCGCATTGTGCGCGGGATGCCGCTCGGACTTCGGCAGGTCGTCGTCCGCATCGCGGCCGCTCATCAGCACTTCGATGCGCTTGGCCATCACCGCGGCGACGCGGCGGCCGAGGCCGATGTCCGCGAAGATTTCCTGGCGGCTCTTGTTGCCCGTCCACTGCACGAGCTTTTCCCATACTTCCGGTGCGACATCGGCCAGTGCGAGCCCGTAGCCCTTCAGGCTCTGATCGACGAGCCGCTCGCCGAGCTGCACGGACTCATTCAGGCGCATCGTCTTCAGGTAGTGACGAATCGCCGAGCGCGCCTTGCCGGTGCGCACGAATCCGAGCCACGCCGGGTTCGGCTTCGAATACGGCGCGGTGATCACCTCGACGATGTCGCCGCTCTTCAGCTCGGTACGCAGCGGCAGCAACTCGTTGTTGATCTTCACCGCGACGCACTGGTTGCCGAGATCGCTGTGGATCGAATACGCGAAATCGAGTGCCGTCGCGCCGCGCGGCAGCGCCATGATCTTCGACTTCGGCGTGAACACGTAGACCGCGTCCGGGAACAGGTCGATCTTCACGTGCTCGAGGAATTCGCTCGAATCGCCGGCTTCGCTCTGGATGTCGAGCAGCGACTTCAGCCACTGGTGCGCGCGCTTCTGCACGTCGTTCAGATCCGCGCCGCCATTCTTGTACAGCCAGTGCGCGGCCACGCCGGCCTCGGCGATCTCGTGCATCTTGCGCGTGCGCACCTGGAACTCGATCGGCGCGCCGAACGGGCCGACGAGTGTCGTGTGCAGCGACTGATAGCCGTTGATCTTCGGGATCGCGATGTAGTCCTTGAACTTGCCGGGCACGGGCTTGTACAGCGCGTGCAGCGCGCCGATGCACGTGTAGCAGTCGAGCGGGCTCTCGACGACGACGCGAAAGCCGTACACGTCGAGCACCTGCGAGAACGACAGTTGCTTGTCGCGCATCTTGCGATAGATGCTGTAGATCGTCTTTTCGCGGCCGGTGATCTCGGCGTCGATCTTCGCATCGGTCATCGCGCGCTGCGCGGCCTCGAGGATCTTGCTGATCACTTCGCGGCGGTTGCCGCGCGCGGCCTTCACGGCCTTCTCGAGCGTCGCGTACCGATGCGGGTTGAAATTCGCGAAGCTCATGTCCTGCAGCTCGCGATACGTGTTGTTCAACCCGAGGCGGTGCGCGATCGGCGCATAGATGTCGAGCGTCTCGCGCGCGACGCGGCGGCGCTTCTCCATCGGCACCGCGCCGAGCGTGCGCATGTTGTGCAGACGGTCGGCGAGCTTGACGAGGATGACGCGCACGTCGCGCGCCATCGCGAGCAGCATCTTGCGGAAGTTCTCCGCCTGCGCTTCCTCGCGGCTGCGGAACTCCATCTTGTCGAGCTTCGACAGGCCGTCGACCAGTTCGGCGACCTTCGGGCCGAACCGTTCGGCCAGCTCGCTCTTGGTCACGCCCTGGTCTTCCATCACGTCGTGCAGCAGCGCGGCCATCACGGCTTGCGCGTCGAGCTTCCAGCCGGCGCAGATTTCCGCGACGGCGACGGGATGGGTGATGTAGGGTTCGCCGCTCTGGCGATATTGACCGAGGTGGGCTTCGTCGCTGAAGTGGAACGCCGCCTTGACCTCTTTGATCTCTTCCGGAGGGAGATACTCGGCAAGCGCGGTCGTCAGTTTCGCGATCGAAACGACGCCGTGCTTGCGCGGCTGCTCCGGCGTGGCGGTCGGCCCGAACAGATGCCGGAAGGATTGTTCGAGGACCGCGTCGATGTACTGGCGCGCAGGCGACTGGGCCGTGGCTTCGGTGATCGAATCCGCGGAGGCGGACGATGGGGTGGTGCTCATATTCGCCTCCAGGTCGAGTCGTTGCGCGCGTGGATTACATGGCTGGAACGGGCCGGATGCGCGTTACACCGGCACCTTCTTCAGCATTTCCACACCGACCTGGCCGGACGCGATCTCGCGCAGCGCGACGACGGTCGGCTTGTCGCGGCTTTCGATCTTCGGCGTATGGCCTTGCGCGAGCTGCCGCGCGCGGTAGGTGGCGGCGAGCGCCAGTTCGAAGCGATTGGGGATTTGCTTCAGGCAGTCTTCGACGGTAATGCGAGCCATGTTGGTAATTCCTTCTGAATATAGTCCTTATTCTACCTTATGTCCCTCTGCCCCCGCGTCATTCCGCGTGGGGCAGATGGATGCCGAGCTCGATGAACAGCTCCGCGTGTCGCGCGTACTGCGAAGCAAAGCGCAGCCGCGTCGCCGCGACGATGCACTCGAGCTCGGACAGCGCGCGATCGAAATTCTCGTTGATCACGACGTATTCCGCTTCGGATGCATGCGCCATCTCGCTGCCCGCGGCGAGCAGGCGTCGCGTGATCACGTTCGGTTCGTCCTGGCCGCGCTTCTTCAGACGCTCCTCGAGCGCATCGAGCGACGGCGGCAGAATGAAGATGCCGACCGCGTTGCGGAACTGCTTCTTCACCTGCTGCGCGCCCTGCCAGTCGATCTCGAGCAGCACGTCATGGCCGTTCATCATCTGCTCTTCGATCCAGACGCGCGACGTGCCGTAATAGTTGCCGTGCACTTCCGCGCTCTCGAGGAATTCGTGCGCGGCGTGACGCGTGCGGAAATCCTCGACGGTCGTGAAGTGATAGTGCTGGCCGTCCTGCTCGCCCGGGCGCGGCTTGCGCGTCGTGTACGAAATCGACAGGCAGATGTCGCTGTCCTTCGACAGCAGCGCGTTCACGAGCGTCGACTTGCCGGCGCCCGACGGTGCGATGACCATGAACAGGTTGCCGGGATAGACGCCGCCGTGCAGCGAATGCGACGCGTGCGCGTCGCGAGTGGATTCGGTCATGTCAGCCTCCGCCGGGCCGCCCCAAGGAGGCTGACCGCCCCCTCGGGGGGCAGCGAACGTAGTGAGCGTGGGGATTGTTGCATCTCTTTTACTCCAGGTTTTGCACTTGCTCACGCATCTGCTCGATCAACAGCTTGAGCGCCATCGATGCGTCGGCCAGTTCCTTCGCCGCCGCCTTCGAGCCGAGCGTGTTTGCTTCGCGATTCAGTTCCTGCATCATGAAGTCGAGACGCTTGCCGACGCGGCCGCCCTTCTCGATCACGTGACGCGTTTCGTTCAGGTGCGCGGTGAGTCGCGACAGCTCTTCCGCGATGTCGATCCGGATGCCGTACATCGTCACTTCCTGACGAATGCGTTCCGCGGCTTCCTCGCGCGTGACGATCGGCGCGCTGCCTTCGGGCGCCGCGATGCCGAGCGCTTCCTGCAGCCGCTCGACGATCTTCTGCTGATGCTTCGCGATCAGCTCCGGCACGAGCGGCGTGATGCGCGCGACGATCGCTTCCATTTCGGTGACGTTCGACAGCAGCATCGTCGCCAGTTGCGCGCCTTCGCGCGAGCGCACGACGACGAGCTCGCCGATCGCTTCCTTGCCGCACGCGAGCACCGCGTCGCGGATCGCTTCCGCCGACACGCCGCTCTCGGCGAGCACGCCCGGCCAGCGCAGGATCTCGCCCGCGCGCAGGCGGCCGACGCCCGGGAACGAATCGAGCACCGAGCGCTCGAGCTCGGCGAGCTGGCCGAGCGCCGACTGGTTCAGCGCGCCCGCGCCGATGCTCTGCTCGCCGCGCTGCAGGTTGATGCGCACGTCGACCTTGCCGCGCGACAGCTTGTTCATCAGCATTTCGCGCAGCGCGGGTTCGCACGCGCGCACGTCGTCCGGCATGCGGAAATTCAGGTCGAGGAAGCGCGAGTTCACGGTACGCAGTTCGACCGACACGCTGGTGCCGCCGTTGCCGGTAGCCGTCACGAGTTCGCGCGTCGCGCTCGCATAGCCCGTCATGCTGTAGATCATGGTTCGTCTCGCCGTCTGGATGCCCTTGCGGGCGGAATATGTCGAGGCGCCCGGCGCGTCGCAAGGCGCGGGGCGGGAAGCGCGCATTATCCCATTTTTGCGCCCCACCCCGCCGGGCACGGATGCCGTTCGGCGCTAGAATCGGGGTTTCCTCCTCCGTCCACGATTTCCCCATGACGTCTTCCCTTTCCCGCCCGAGCGGCCGTCGCGCCGACGAACTGCGCAAGGTCGCCCTCACGCGCCACTACACGAAACACGCCGAAGGCTCCGTGCTGGTCGAATTCGGCGACACCAAGGTGATCTGCACCGCGAGCGTCGCCGAGCGCGTGCCCGAATTCCTGCGCGATCGCGGGCAAGGCTGGCTGACGGCGGAATACGGGATGCTGCCGCGCGCGACGCACACGCGCAGCGACCGCGAAGCCGCGCGCGGCAAGCAGACGGGCCGTACGCAGGAAATTCAGCGCCTGATCGGCCGCGCGCTGCGCGCGGTGTTCGATCTGGAAGCGCTCGGCCCGCGCACGATCCACATCGACTGCGACGTGATCCAGGCCGATGGCGGCACGCGCACGGCGAGCATCACCGGCGCGTTCGTCGCCGCGCACGACGCCGTGTCGAAGCTGATCGCCGCCGGCAAGCTCGCGCGCTCGCCGATCACCGACCACGTCGCCGCGATTTCGGTCGGCGTGTACGAAGGCGCTCCCGTGCTCGATCTCGACTACGCGGAAGATTCGCGCTGCGACACCGACATGAACGTCGTGATGACGGGCGCCGGCGGCTTCGTCGAAGTCCAGGGCACCGCCGAAGGCGTGCCGTTCTCGCGCGCCGAGATGAACGCGCTGCTCGACCTCGCGCAAAGCGGGATCGGCCAGCTCGTGCAGCTGCAGAAGGACGTGCTGGGCGCCGCCCATGTCTGACGATCGCACCGTCGCGCCGCTGTCGCGCATCGTGCTCGCGTCGAACAACGCCGGCAAGCTGCGCGAATTCACCGCGCTGTTCTCGACGGTCGGCATCGAGATCGTGCCGCAGGGCGACCTGGCCGTGCCCGAGGCGGAAGAGCCGTTCGGCACGTTCATCGAGAATGCGCTGACGAAAGCGCGCCATGCGTCGCGCCTCACCGGCCTGCCGGCGATCGCCGACGATTCCGGCCTGTGCGTGCGCACGCTGCACGGCGCACCGGGCGTCTATTCGGCGCGCTATGCGCAGCGCGCGGGCCTCGACAAGGGCGACGCGGCGAACAATGCGTACCTCGTCGAGCAGTTGCGCGGCGTCGAGGATCGACGCGCATACTATTGCTGCGTGCTCGCGCTCGTGCGCCATGTGGACGATCCCGAGCCGCTGTTCGCCGAAGGGCGCTGGACGGGCGAGATCGTCGACACGCCGCGCGGCGAACACGGATTCGGCTACGACCCGTATTTCTACCTGCCGGCGCTCGGCGCGACGGCGGCCGAACTCGAACCGGCCGTCAAGAACACGCACAGCCACCGCGCGCTCGCGCTGAAGGCGCTGCTCGCGCGGCTCGCAGAGGAACCCGCATGACCGTCTTCGCCACGCATTCGCTGCCGGAGGACGCATGAGCCAGGCCGCAGAAACCGGCGCGCGCGTCGTCGCGACGTTCACGTCGCCCGGGCAGGTGCGGCTCACGTCGCTGCCACCGCTCGCGCTGTACGTGCATTTCCCGTGGTGCGTGCGCAAGTGCCCGTACTGCGACTTCAACTCGCACGAATGGAAAGGCGAGCGGTTTCCGGAAACCGAGTATCTCGACGCGCTGCGCGCCGACCTCGAGCAGGCGCTGCCGCTCGTCTGGGGGCGGCAGGTGCACACGGTGTTCATCGGCGGCGGAACGCCGAGCCTGCTGTCGGCCGCCGGCCTCGACCGGCTGCTGTCGGACGTGCGCGCGCTGCTGCCGCTCGATGCCGACGCCGAGATCACGCTCGAGGCGAACCCGGGCACGTTCGAAGCCGCGAAGTTCGCGCAGTTCCGCGCGAGCGGCGTGAACCGCCTGTCGGTCGGCATCCAGAGCTTCAACGAGGCCCATCTGAAGGCGCTCGGCCGCATTCACGACACCGCGCAGGCGCGCGCGGCCGTCGAGATCGCCGCGAAGACGTTCGACAACTTCAACCTCGACCTGATGTTCGCGCTGCCGAACCAGACGCTCGACGAGTGCCGGACCGACATCGAGACCGCGCTGTCGTTCGCGCCGCCGCATCTGTCGCTGTATCACCTGACGCTCGAACCGAACACCATGTTCGCGAAGTTTCCGCCTGCGGTACCCGACGACGACGCGTCGGCGGACATGCAGGAATGGATTCACGAACGCACGGCCGAGGCCGGTTACGGACGCTATGAAGTGTCCGCTTACGCGAAGCCGAATCATCAGTGCAAGCACAACCTGAACTACTGGCGCTTCGGCGACTACCTCGGGATCGGCGCGGGCGCGCACACGAAGCTGTCGTTCCCGAACCGGATCCTGCGGCAGGCGCGCTACAAGCATCCGGCGACCTTCATCGAGCAAGCAATGGCCGGCACGCCGGTGCAGGAAGAACGTGAAGTCGGCGCACGCGACCTGCCGTTCGAGTTCATGCTGAACACGCTGCGGCTCGTCGAGGGCTTCCCCGTGCACAGCTTCGTCGAGCGCACCGGGCTGCCGATCGGCACGATCGAGCCGGCGCTGCAGGAAGCGGAGCGGCGCGGGCTGATCACGCGCGATTTCGCGCAGATCGCGCCGACGCCGCTCGGCCAGCGTTTCCTCAACGACCTGCAGGAATTGTTCCTGCGCGACGATTGAAGAAAAACGACGCGGCATTTCGGTTACAATGCCGCCTCGTGTGGAAGCGTGGCCGAGCGGTTTAAGGCACCGGTCTTGAAAACCGGCGACGGGAAACTGTCCGTGAGTTCGAATCTCACCGCTTCCGCCAGGCAGTTCGCCAAACCCCGTCCATTCATCGAATGACGGGGTTTTTGTTTGCCCGCGCGCGCATCCCTCCCCCTGCGTTCCGACGCGCCCCGCCGGATGCCGTTACAATCCGGCGCTCCGATTCGCGAAACGGGAACCCCCGCCATGAAGTCCTACATCGCCTCGTCGTTCGTCGCCCTGCTGGCCGCCGCGAGCATGCATGCGACCGCGGCCGATACCGCGGCCGCCAGCGACGCGCAAACGCCGTCGTGCGCGATCGCGTACGTGAAGGGCGTCGGCGGCTCGCCGCGCAGCCTGCGCGAATACCTCGCGAGCCCGACGCCGTACAACTACCTGAAAGACAACGAGATCCAGTGCAAGGTGTCGGATGACGGGCGCGCGTCGAACTGCACCGGCGTGACCTATATCCGCAACGAACAGGTCAGCGTGTACGACGATTCCGATCCGGCGACGCTCACCGTCGTCGCACCGGTGGAACTCGATCACGGCGAGAAGTATCCCGTGATCCTCGTCGTGCAGCGCAAGGACGCACGCTGCACGCGGTAAGGCGCGACACGGCACGCTCGACGTTGCCGCAGGCGATGCGCGCAAGCCTCACGGGCCGCGCCGCCATCGCCTAGAATTCGATCAGCACGGCGACACGACCGCCGCCGCGTACTCGATGCCGCTCGCGCCATCCGTGCGTGCGGCACACGGAGATCGCCATGACCGAACTGTCGACCCCGACGGAACACGTCGATTACGAAGGTTTCGAGATCCATGTCGTGCCGGGCACCGCCCCCGGCAGCGACACGCGCTACACCTACACCGGCTACGTATGCCATCCGGGCGCGAATCCCGCGCTGCCCGGGCATGCGGTGCCGTTCCACGCGGACGGCGAGGAAAGCTTCGCGAGCATCGACGAAGCCGTCCACGAAGCCGTACACCTCGGCAAGAGCATCATCGACGGCACGCATCCCGACCTGTCGGTGCTCGCACTCGTGACGCACGGCTACTGACGGGGCCGACCGCATGCACGCATCGCCGGTGCGCGTCACGCCCGCACCGTCATATGTCGCGTCACATTGCAGCGCACACCGGCTGCGCCGGGCAGCGTCGTCATCAGCGATCGCGACGTTACCGGCCGTGCGTTATGCGTTTCTCCCGATATCGCGCGGCGTCGGCACGCCTATCATTTTTTTATAGTCACCCGCCGGCGATCGTCCCATGCGCCCACTTCCCCGTCCGAACCTCGACCGGCCGCGTGTCGCCGTGCTGGTCGCCGCAGCCATGCTTGCCGCCTGCACGATTACACCGCCATCGCTGCACTCGATCCTGACGATTCCGTCGGTTACCCGCAGCGCGAGCATCGACCAGTATCGCGTGGAAGTCGCGCAGCGCGTCGCCGAGCGCAATCCGTCCGGCATGTCGCACGGGACGCCGCAGGCGATGCTGCGCTCGCTCGTCGTCGTCTCGTTCACCGTCGACCGCAGTGGCCGCCTCGTCAACGCATCCGTCTATCGCAGCAATGGCGACAGCGAGGCCGAAGCGCTCGCGCTCGCATCGCTGCGCCGCTCGGCACCGCTGCCGCCGCCGCCGTCGAAACTGCTCGACGGCAACGGCCGGATCGAGATGATGGAAGGCTGGCTCTTCAACGACGACGGCCGGTTCCAATTGCAGAGTACGGCGTCGGCGCAGGCGCAGTCGCTCGACTGACCCCTCGCCCGCCTGCGATTGCCGCTATGCAGCGGCGCTGGCTATAATTTTCCGCAATCGCGCGGCCATCCTGCCGCGCGCGCGTTCGCGCGCCGCACCCGGCAAGCGAACCGACCACGCCGGCACCGGGCGGGGCGACCTATCCGTCTCCATCGTCGACCGGCGGGTGACGTACGCGCCACGGCGCGCGTCCATGCCGCCACTTGCTTCATCCGTTCGGCCGCTCCCGGCAGGCGCCCCGCCTGCTCGGACGCATCAGCCGACCGCCCCAACGACAAAACGGAGACTTCCATGTCCGCATCCCCCCCGGCCGTTGCGCACGCAACCGGTTCGGCCGGCGCCGTCAGCCACCGGCGCATCGTGTTCGCGAGCTTCATCGGCACCGCGATCGAGTTCTACGATTTCTACGTCTACGCAACCGCCGCGGCACTCGTCATCGGCCCCGTGTTCTTCCCGCACGGCTCCGCGACCGCACAGGCGCTGTCGGCATTCGTCACGTTCGGCATCGCGTTCATCGCGCGGCCGATCGGCTCGTTCCTGTTCGGCCACTTCGGCGACCGCATCGGCCGCAAATCGACGCTCGTCGCGTCGCTGCTGGTAATGGGCGTATCGACCACCGCGATCGGCTTCGTGCCCGGCTACGACACGATCGGCGCACTCGCACCGGTGCTGCTGTGCGTGCTGCGCTTCGGCCAGGGGATCGGCCTCGGCGGCGAATGGGGCGGCGCGGCGCTGCTCGCGACCGAGCACGCGCCGCAAGGCAAGCGCGGCTGGTTCGGCATGTTCCCGCAGTTGGGGCCGTCGGTCGGCTTCCTGATGTCGAACGGGCTGTTCTTCGCACTCGCGCTGTCGTTGTCCGACGATCAATTCCGCAGTTGGGGCTGGCGCATCCCGTTCCTCGTCAGCGCGGTGCTCGTCGCGCTCGGCCTGTACGTGCGGCTGAAGATCACCGAGACGCCCGCCTTCCAGGCCGCGCTCGATCGCAACGAACGCGTGCGCGTGCCGGTCGCGACGCTCATCTCGCAACACTGGCAGCCGACGCTGCTCGGCGCGCTCGCGATGGTCGTCTGCTACACGCTGTTCTATATCTCGACGGTGTTCTCGCTGTCGTACGGCGTGTCGGCGCTGCATATTCCGCGCCAGAGCTTCCTCGGCCTGCTGTGTCTCGCCGTCGTGTTCATGGGGCTCGCGACGCCGTTGTCGGCCTGGGCCTCCGACCGCTTCGGCCGCAAGCCGGTGCTGGTGGTGGGTGCAATCGCCGCGCTGCTGTCCGGTTTCGCGATGGAACCGCTGCTCGGCAGCGGCTCGATGCCGCTCGTCGCGCTGTTCCTGACGCTGGAGCTGTTCCTGATGGGCGTGACGTTCGCGCCGATGGGCGCGCTGCTGCCGGAACTGTTCCCGACCAACGTCCGCTATACGGGCGCGGGCGTCGCGTACAACCTCGGCGGGATCCTCGGCGCGTCGATCGCGCCGTACATCGCGCAACTGCTCGCCGCGCGCGGCGGATTGTCGTGGGTGGGCGGCTACGTGTCGGTGGCGGCGGCGATCAGCCTGATCGGCGTGCTGCTGATGCGCGAAACCCGCGACTCGTCGCTGCTCTGAGCGTCGGGGACGACCCGGGTTGTGCGGCGGCCGGCGCTGCTTATACTCGATTCAGGGGGCGCCGCCGTGCGCCCCCGGGATCCCTTCCCGAAGGAGCCGCCGCGATGAATATCCGCCTCGACAACGCCGACCTCGTCCTGATCCTCGCGCTCGCGCTGGGTGGCGCGCTGTTGCTCGCGCTGCGCTTCCGGCCCAAAACCTGGCGCGGCCTGCTGTTCGAGGCACTGCTCGCGAACATGGCGGCCATCGCCGCGGTCATCACGGTCGAGGCGCTGCTGGCCTGAACCGGCACCGCGGCTTCGTCAGGCCGTCAGCGCCACGGGGCGCGCATCGTAGGCCGGACCGACCGTATCGATTGCGTCCAGCGCCTGCGCAACGGACGGCACCGTGCCCGGCTCGCCGATCGACAGCGCATTCGGCGCGCCGCCGATACCGCAGTGGTGGCGCGACGTCGCGACGAAAATCATCACGGTCGGCCGCCGCAGCGCGTGCGCCATGTGCACGAATCCGGTATCGACCCCCACTACGAGCGCGGCCCGGCCGATCGCCGCGCCCAGTTCCCGCACCGACATCGCGGGCAGCACGACCGCGCCCGGGGCCCGTGCGGCGATGTCCTGGGCGTCGTCGTGTTCGGCGGCCGAGCCCCACGGCACCAGCACGCGCACGCCGCGCGCCATCATCTGCATGGCCAGCGCGGCCCAGTGGTCGGCCGGCCATTTCTTGTCCGGATTGGATGTCGCATGAAACAGCAGCATGAACGGCGCGCCGTCGGTCACGGCGGCCGGCAGGCTCGTGTCCTGCGGCGCCACGATGCCGTATGCAGCGATCCCTTCGGGGACATAGCCGAGCGCCTCGCCGGCGCTGACGCGCATGCCGTGCCACGCGTCGCAGTCCGGGCGCGGGCCGAAGCGATGCGAATACGCAAAGCGCGCACCCGTCTCGCCGAGATCCTGGGTTTGATAGCCGACCCGGCGGGCGGCCCGCGCGAACGCCGAAATGATCGCGCTCTTGTAGACGCCGTGCAGGTCGATGACGGCGTCGTACCGGTGCGCGCGCAGCGCCCCGATCGATGCCGAGATCGCCTTCAGGTCGCCGCGGTTCCGGCGCTTCTTGAACCGCCGCAGCGGCGCGCAGAGCACGTGGCTCACGCCCGGATGCCAGCGCACGACTTCGGCACACGACTCGTCGACGGCCCAATCGACCGTCACGCCCGGAAAAGCCCGGTGGAGATCCGCGACGACCGGCAGCGTCTGGACGACATCGCCGAGCGACGTCACTTTCACGATAAGGATGCGTTTCACGTTTCCTGTGGGGAGGAGCATGCCATTTCGGCATGCTAACGACGCTGCCCACCCAAAGGCATTACATCGCCATTACATTTGCAACAAAGTGCATCGTTTTCGTGAAAATTTGTCGAGCGCCCATGCGCATCCGGTTCTTTTTATAATGCCCTTTTTGTCCGCCGGCCCGTCGCCGATGCCCCGCCCCGCCCTTCCCGCCCTGTTTCCCGCTCTCACCCGCCGCTCGGTGCGGATCTGGCGCCAGTACGGCGTCTTCTGGCTCGGCGCGATCGCCGTGGGTCTCGCGGCCGTGCTGTACGCGCGGCTGATCGACTGGGGCTACGACACGTTTCGCACGATGCGCGACCACGCCGCGTGGCTGCCGCTGGTGTTGACGCCGGCGATCGCCGCGGCGTCGGCATGGCTTACGCGCCGCTTCTTTCGGGGTGCGGAGGGCAGCGGCATCCCGCAGGTCATCGCGACGCTGCATGCGCGCCCCAGCGCGTTCGGCGCACGCCTGCTGACGCTGCGCATCCTGTTCGGCAAGGTGCTGATCTCGTTCATGGGCATCCTCGGCGGCTTCACGATCGGCCGTGAAGGGCCGACCGTGCAGGTCGGTGCCGCGCTGATGTTCAACCTGAGGCGCTTCTACCCGCGCTCCAATGCGCAGATCGAGCGGCAGCTCGTGCTCGCCGGCGCCGCCGCCGGCCTGTCGGCGGCATTCAATACGCCGCTGGCCGGGATCGTGTTCGCGATCGAAGAGCTGACCCGCAGCTTCTCCGCGCGCGCAAGCGGCGTGCTGATCACCGCGATCATCCTCGCCGGTGTCGTCGCGCTCGGGCTGAACGGCAACTACACGTATTTCGGCACGATCGACGCCGGCCAGCATTTTCCGAAGATGCTCGCGGTCGCCGTGCTCGTCACCGCGATCGTCACGGGGATCGCCGGCGGCCTCTTCAGCTGGCTGCTGCTCAACACGGGACGCTGGCTGCCCGCACGCGTGCTCGGCCTGTATCGCGAGCGCCCGATCGCATTCGCGGCGCTGTGCGGCTTCGTGATCGCCGTCGTCGGCATCGTGTCGGGCGGCACGACGTTCGGCAGCGGCTATGCCGAAGCACGCGGCCTGCTCGACGGCCATGAACGGCTTTCGGCGTTCTATCCGTTCCTGAAGATGGTGTCGATGGTCGCGTCGTACCTGCCGGGCATTCCGGGCGGGATCTTCGCACCGTCGCTGTCGATCGGCGCCGGCTTCGGCAACCTGCTGCACCTCGTGTTCGGCGACATGAGCCTGCCGATGCTGATCGCGCTCGCGATGGTCGGCTACCTCGCGGCGGTCACGCAGTCGCCGATCACGTCGTTCGTGATCGTGATGGAGATGATCAACGGCCACGCGCTCGTGATTTCGTTGATGGCCACCGCGCTCGTGTCGAGCCGCATGGCACGCTTCTTCGCGCCGCCGCTGTACGAAACGCTGGCGCAGCGCTATCTCGCACCGCCCGCGGCCGCTGCGCAAGCCGCTGCCGCTACGGCAGCGCCGGCGGCTGCGAGCAGCGTCACCGAGCCGCAGGATGCGGACGCCGCGCCCGCCGATCCGCTCGATACGCTGCGCGACGAAAATGGCGGCGAGGCGGACGCCCGGGCACACGACAACGGCGCGGTGAGCACGCCAGCGACGACGCACGACGACGCGCCGGCTGCGCCGGACACGCATGGCCCGGCACAGCCGGGCCCGCGCGACGCTCAGTAGATCACCACCGGCGCCGGCCGGTAGTAGACGGGACGGGCCGGCACGACGATGCAGCCGGCCAGCGTGATCGCGACGAGCGCGATGGCGATTGCGGTTCGTTTCATCGCACGCCCTCCGTCAAGCCCAGTGGCCACGTGTCCAGAACCAGTTCGGGCCGCGCTGATCCCAATGGCCCGGCACCCAGTGCATGCCGACGCGCTCGGCTTCCCAGTGACCGCCGATCCATACGTAGCGGCCATGATCCCAGCGCCAGTGGCCGCGCTCCCACACATAGCCGACGCGTGTCGCCGGCACGACCTCGTAGCGCACGGGCGGCGGCGCATTCGGCGCGACGACGACGACTTCCCCGGTGCGCAGGGCCACGGGCTCGGCGACGACCATTCGGGCCGACTGCACCTGCACCGGCGCGCCGACGATGATCTCGTCCGCGCGCGCGGCGAGCGGTGCGGCAACGGCTGACAGGCCCGCGGCGAACAGCGTGAGCGAGACGATACGACGTTGAACGGTAGAGACAGCCATCACAACCTCCTGATTGAACAATTGACGCGGGCGTATTCGTTCAATGCGGGAGGACGGCTGACGGCCGACAAGGGCCGTGTTACGGCGTGCCCGAAAGTGCAACAGGGCGTAAGACGCGCACGGCGGCATGTGCCGCCGTGCGGTGGGACACGGCAAGGGTCAGGCTTGCGGAATCTCGATCTTGACTTCGAGCACTTCGAGATCGTCCTGGCGCTCGAGGCTCACGCGGATGTCATCGTTCGAAATATGGACGTACTTCGAGATGACCGCGACCAGCTCCTTCTGCAGCGCCGGCAGGTAATCGGCCGGCGGCCGGCCACCGACCCGCTCGTGCGCGATGATGAGCTGCAGGCGCTCCTTCGCGACCGACGCGGATTTCTTCTTCTCGCCGAGGAGAAACGAAAGGATGGACATGAGCGACCTCCGTTACTTGCTGCCGAAGAGGCGCTGCAGCAGGCCCGGCTTCTGGTATTCGGTGAAACGCAGCGGCTTGTCTTCGCCGACGAAGCGCGCAACGATGTCCTTGTATGCCTCGGCGACATCGGTGCCGTCGAGATGCACGGCCGGCAGACCCTGGTTCGATGCATGCAGCACGGCTTCCGATTCCGGCACCACGCCGATCAGCTTGATGCGCAGGATCTCGCTGATGTCCTCGAGCGACAGCATCTCGCCTTCGCTCACGCGCTTCGGGCTGTAACGCGTGATCAGCAGGTGTTCCTTGATCGGATCCTTGCCTTCGGTCGCGCGCTTGGTCTTCGACGACAGGATGCCGAGAATGCGGTCCGAGTCGCGCACCGACGACACTTCCGGGTTCGTCACGATCAGCGCTTCGTCCGCGAAGTACATCGCGTGCAGCGCACCCGCCTCGATACCGGCCGGCGAATCGCAGACGATGTATTCGAAGTCCATCGCAACCAGATCGTTCAGCACCTTCTCGACGCCGTCACGCGTGAGCGCATCCTTGTCGCGCGTCTGCGACGCCGGCAGGATGAACAGGTTCTCGCACTTCTTGTCCTTGATCAGCGCCTGGTTCAGGTTCGCTTCGCCCTGGATCACGTTCACGAGGTCGTACACGACGCGACGCTCGCAGCCCATGATGAGATCGAGGTTGCGCAGGCCGACGTCGAAGTCGATCACGGCCGTCTTGTGGCCGAGCAGCGCGAGGCCGGACGCGAAGCTCGCGCTCGTCGTCGTCTTGCCCACGCCGCCCTTGCCCGAGGTCACCACGATGATTTTTGCCATTTACCCAATACCCTGTGTTCGTCAATGAGAGCCGATCGATCCGGAGCGTGCCGCGTGAATCACGTCAGGCGCAGCGGTTCGATCATCAGTTTTTCCTCTTCGAGCCGGATCTGCACCGATTTGCCCAATATCTCGGCGGGCAACGGGTTCTCGGTTGTTCGATAGATACCCGCGATCGAAATCAGTTCCGGTTCGAGACACGTGCAGAAAATGCGCGCGTCGTGATTGCCGTGCACGCCCGCGAGTGCGCGGCCGCGCAACGGCGCGTAGATGTGGATATTGCCTTCCGCGATGATCTCGGCGCCGTGACTGACCGGCGCGAGCACCACGAGGTCTCCTTTCGCGTAAATCTGCTGTCCCGAACGCAGCGGCCGGTCGATCACCAGCGTCTGGCCGCCGGCCTGAATCGGCGTCGGAGCAGGCTCGGACGCCGATTCGGCCGCCGCCGCAGCAGCGGGCGCCTCGACGACGGGCACCGGCTCCGCTTCCTCGACCGGTTTCGCGGCCGACACGCGGCGATCGCGCGCTTCGAGCAACGGCAGGCCGGCAGTTGCCGCCCAGCCCTGCGCCGGCAGCGCCACAACGCCCACCGGTCGCATCCGCACGTCGTTCAGCATCTTGCGGATGTCGGCGAGCGCGACGCGTTCGCCGTCCGCGAGGCGGCGGACGTCGATCGCGACGACATCATCGGCGAAAAACTCGGGAGTCGCTTCGAAGCGCTTGACCAGTTCGGCACGCAACGCATCGAGATCGGTCGTCTTCACGGTGAACAACAACGTATCGACCGATCCGCTGCGCAGCTCGAAGAATGGCGATTTTTTAAGCGACATGGACACTCTGCAAAAAATTTTTGCGTATTTTACAGGCGTCCACGCGTACAGCCATTATTTTTGGGACTTGGGTGGCGGCGAACACACCGCCGGCAGGCCGGGCCGGCGCGCGGCAAGGCGTTGAGCGCGCCGGGCGGCCCGCGCGTTCATCCGTCAGGGCGTGTTCACGCGCGACACGAACAGCGACTTCATCGCGCCGGGCATCCGCGCGATCGGCGCATGCTCGCCGGTATTGCCGAAACCCGCGCGCTCGTAGAAACGGATCGCGTTGCGGTTCGCATCGGCGATCCATGCGTAGACGTCCTGCGCACCGCGTTCGGCCAGCCACCCGGTGGCCGTTTCGAGCAGGAGCACGCCGCCGCGCAGATGGCGCACTGCGTGCGCGACCCACAGCTCGCTGACGAACGCGCGCCGCTCGGGCGTATTGTCGAAATACGCGCCGATCATGCCGGCCGGATGGCCTTCGGTGTAAAGCAGGAAAGTCGTCGACTCGTCGGATGCGGCGCGCAGCGCGGCGATGGCCGCCGCCGCGTCGGAATCGACGTTCAGCAATTCGGCCTCCGGCGCTTCACCGGGCGCGTAGGGCTCACGCAGCGATGCGGCGCGGAGTTCGCGATACACGCCACCCTGGTCGGCAGCGATACGACGAACGGTCAAGGTCGAACTCATGCAGGCACAGCCCCCTTCGGACAGCAAGTTATTAGCTTCAACCGAAAGCGGGGCATGAGTCAAATCGTTATTTTCAAATGGCAGCGCGAATCAAAAGGCGGCAGGCAACGCCGCCCGCACGGGTGTGCAGGTGCAGCATTCGTGCGTCGATCGGCTGCGAAGCGCGCGAGTCCGAAGTGCGATCCGGACATGTCACCCCGCTCGCCTTTGTCGTGCAGGACATTCGCGCGGCGAGCGTCCGGTATTTCGCCGCCCGGCCCGTAATGGATCGTAATATATGTATCCGTCAGCGAGGGTCTACAACGCGCTGCCGCACGCCGATTATTGCATCGCAACATTCGTTGCGATGCACGAAGCCGGAAAACTCACCCGTGTGGTTCGCGTATTCGTCAGACCAGAACCCGGGCCGTGCGAGCCGATCCGGCTCGTGTCGCGCTGTTTCAATCACCCGCTGCCGGCCCCTCCCCACCTGCGTCCCGCGCAACCCGCCGTTTGGAGTTTCATGCCTAGCGCCGGGGTTTGGAAAGCGTGCGCGACGGTCGTATAACTGGCACAACCGGACTTCCGATCCAGGGCCGCGCGCAGTGTCGCGCACCGACGACGATTCGAACGGCGACAGACATGCGGCCGCCCGGCGCCCCTGCGCGCCGGAGGCGGTCCAAAGGAGGGAGACAATGGCAATGACGGACGGATCGGCCTCGAACTGGTCGGATGGCAAACGTTATCTGTGGCTCCTCGGCGCGCTGACGATCACGCTGCCGATCCTCGCGGCCCAGCTCGCGCTTGCGACGGGACTGCACGTGTTCTGGTGGTTCGGGCCGTTGTTCGCATTCGGCGTGATTCCGGTCCTCGACACGCTGATCGGCGACGATCGGGACAATCCGCCCGAAACCGTCGTCCCGCAGCTCGAACGGGAGCGCTACTACCGCTTCATCGTCTACCTCGCGACACTCGTCGAATACGTCGCGTTCTTCACCTGCGTGTGGATCGTCGGCACGCATGCGCTCACGTGGTACGACTACGTCGGCTTCGCGCTGTCGCTCGGCGCCGCGACGGGCATCTCGATCAACACCGCGCACGAACTCGGCCACAAGACCAACCGCTTCGAGCGCTGGCTCGCGAAGATCACGCTCGCGCCCGTCGCGTACGGGCATTTCTTCGTCGAACACAACCGCGGCCATCACGTGCGCGTCGCGACGGCCGAGGATCCGGCAAGCGCGCGCTACGGCGAATCGTTCTGGGCGTTCCTGCCGCGCACGGTGACCGGCAGCATCCGCTCGGCGTGGCGACTCGAAAAGGCGCGCCTCGAGCGGCTCGGGCATTCGCCGTGGAGCTGGCGCAACGAGGTGCTGCACGCGTGGGCGATGACCGTCGTCGTGTGGGCCATCGCAATCGCGATGGCCGGCAGGATCGTGATCCCGTTCCTCGTGATCCAGGCCGTCTACGGTGCGTCGCTGCTCGAAGTCGTCAATTACGTCGAGCACTACGGCCTCGGCCGCCGCAAGCTGCCGAACGGCCGTTACGAGCGCTGCACGCCGCAGCATTCGTGGAACAGCAATCACGTCGTCACGAACCTGTTCCTGTACCAGTTGCAGCGCCACGCCGACCATCACGCGAACCCGACCCGCTCGTACCAGGCGCTGCGCCACTTCGACGATTCGCCGCAACTGCCGGCCGGCTACGCGACGATGATCCTGTTCGCGTACGTGCCGCCGCTCTGGTATCGCGTGATGAATCCGCGCGTCGTCGCGCACTACGGCGGCAACATGGCGCAGTCGAACATCAAGCCGTCGATCCGCGACCGCGTGCTCGCGCAGTATCCGGCCGCGGCATAAGGCAACGCGGCACGACGAAGCTCCCGCGCTCGCCGGCGATGCCGTTACGCGGCTTGCGGCAGCCTGAACACGGCTACCGCCTGCCGCAGCGCACTCGCCTGTTCGGCCAGCGCCTGCGTCGCGGCCGACGCCTGCTCGACCAGCGCGGCGTTGCGCTGCGTCGCTTCATCCATCTGCGTGACCGCGATGTTCACCTGCTGGATACCGCCGCTTTGCTCCTGCGATGCGGACGAGATATCGCCGACGATCGTCGTGACCCGCTGCACCGCTCCGACGATCTCCCGTATCGATTCGCCCGCGCGGCCGATCAGCGCGGCGCCCGCATCGACGCGCTGCGTCGACTGCCCGATCAGTGCCTTGATCTCTTTCGCGGCAGCCGCGCTGCGCTGCGCGAGCGTGCGCACCTCGGCCGCGACGACCGCGAAGCCGCGCCCCTGTTGCCCGGCACGCGCCGCCTCGACGGCCGCGTTCAACGCGAGGATGTTGGTCTGGAATGCGATGCCGTCGATCACCGCGATGATCTCGCCGACCTTCGCCGCGCTGTCGGCAATCCCGCTCATCGTGTCGACCGCCTGCGCCATCACGCTGCCGCCCGCGGACGCCATGCCCGACGCATCGCGCGCGAGCTGCGCCGCATGCGTCGCGTGCTCGGCCGACTGGCGAACGACGCCGGTCAGCTCGGCCAGGCTGGCCGCGGTTTCCTCGAGCGACGCAGCCTGCGCCTCGGTGCGCGCCGACAGGTCGTGATTGCCCGACGCGATCTGCGCGCTCGCCGCCGCGACGGACTCGGCATGCGAGCGCACTTCGTGCACGACGCCCGACAGGCTCGCCTGCATCGCCTGCAACGCGCGCAGCAGGTCGGCGATCTCGTCACGGCCTGCGGCATCGACGTCGCGCGTCAGGTCGCCGCCCGCCACCGCCTGCGCACAGGCAACCGCGCGATCGAGCGGCCGCAGGATCGCGCGACTGAACAGGAACGCGCCGATCATCGCGACACCGAGCACGATCAACATCAGCACGACACTCGCCGCGCTCGCGTGCTGCGCGTCGCGGCTCGCGTGGGCCGACACGGTAGCGCTCTCGTCGGCGATCGCCTTCGCGGCACGCTCGAGCAGCGCGGCCGGCGCGCGATCGACGCCCGCCACCGCCGCATCGCCTGCCGTCGGATCGAAGCCCGATGCCTTGAACGCGTCGAAACCGCGGCGATAGCCGTCGCCCATCGCCGCATGCGCACGCATGAACTGCTCGACGAGCGTACGGCTCTGGCCGGGCGGCAACCGGTTGACGAGCTGCGCGGCGAGCGTATCGACCGTGCGCTCGCGCGTCTGGAATGCCTGCCAGTATGTGTCCAGTTTGTCGGGCTGCTTGCCGCGCAGCAGCGTGTCCTTCCATTCCTGAACCTGCAGCTTGAACTGCACGAGCGTCGCCGACACGAGCCGCTCATCGGCAACGTGCGTCTGCACGTCGTTCGCGAACGTATCGATCGACTGGTTGAGGATGCGGATACCGTACAGCGCGCCGCACAACATCAGCAGCAGCGCAACGGCGAATGCGAGGGGAATCTTGTAGCTCAGCTTCATGGGACCTTGAATCGACGGGAAACGGCGACGGCGCAGGAAGACGCCCGCCGCCGCCCCGTGTTAACGGCGCGCGATGCGAAGGCTGAAGCTGAAGAGGTGACGCGCTGCGATCACGTCGGCCGAATTGCGACGCGCGGCGGCCCCACCGGGCGACCCAAACGAAAAGCCCCGTGATCCTTTCGGATCACGGGGCTTCGTATTTTGGCGGAGAGGGTGGGATTCGAACCCACGGTACGGGGAAACCGTACGCCTGATTTCGAGTCAGGTACATTCGACCACTCTGCCACCTCTCCTTCCTTGCTGCTTCATTTCCCGGCTGGTCGTTTCCGGGAAAGAAAAGATTATAGAACGATCTCTTCGAAACTCACAAGCCCTTTTTGCAAATTTTTTGCCGGGCCCTCGAAAGCCGATCGTTCGGCAATCTCACGACGCCTGCGCAGGCGCATCGATACGCTCCATGCCGCCCATGTACGAACGCAGCGCCTCCGGCACCGTGACCGAACCGTCCGCGTTCTGGTAGTTCTCCAGCACCGCGACGAGCGTACGGCCGACCGCGAGGCCCGAACCGTTCAGCGTGTGCACGAGTTCCGGCTTGCCCTGCGCGTTGCGGAAACGCGCCTGCATCCGGCGCGCCTGGAACGCCTCGGTGTTCGAGCAGCTCGAGATCTCGCGATAGGTGTTCTGCGCGGGCAGCCACACTTCGAGGTCGAACGTCTTCGCGGCGGAGAAACCCATGTCGCCCGTGCACAGCGTGATCACGCGGTACGGCAGGCCGAGCTTCTGCAGGATCGCTTCCGCGTGGCCGACCATCTCGTCGAGCGCCGCATACGACGCGTCCGGCGCGACGACCTGCACCATTTCGACCTTGTCGAACTGGTGCTGGCGAATCATCCCGCGCGTGTCGCGGCCGTACGAGCCCGCTTCCGAGCGAAAGCACGGTGAATGCGCGGTGAGCTTGATCGGCAGCGCGGAGCCTTCGACGATCGATTCGCGAACGGTGTTCGTCAGCGAAATTTCCGACGTGGAGATCAGGTATTGCGTGATCGTGTTCTCGGCGCCGCCCTTCTCGACACGGAACATGTCGTCCGCGAACTTCGGCAACTGGCCCGTGCCGTACAGGATCTCGGGGTTCACGATGTACGGCGTATACGTCTCGCTGTAGCCGTGCTGCTGCGTGTGCGTATCGAGCATGAACTGCGCGAGCGCGCGGTGCAGACGGGCAATCGAGCCGCGCAGCATCGTGAAGCGCGCGCCGGCGAGCTTCGCGCCGGTTTCGAAATCGAGACCGAGCGGCGTGCCGACGTCGACGTGATCCTTCACCTCGAAGTCGAACTGGCGCGGCGTGCCCCAGCGGCGCACCTCGACGTTGTCGGCCTCGTCCTTGCCGACCGGCACGCTGTCGTGCGCGATGTTCGGCATGCCCAGCATCAGGTCGGACAGGCGCGTCTGGATTTCGCCGAGCTTGGCTTCGCCCGCCTTCATCTCGTCGCCGATCCCGCCGACTTCGGCCATCACGGCCGACGTGTCCTCGCCCTTCCCCTTCATCGCGCCGATCTGCTTCGACAGGCTGTTGCGGCGCGCCTGGAGCTCTTCGGTACGGGTCTGGATCGCGCGGCGTTCCGCTTCGAGAGCGGAGAACGCGGCGACGTCGAGGGTGTAGCCGCGATCGGCGAGGCGCTTGGCGACGCCGTCGAGGTCTTTGCGCAGCAACTGGATGTCGAGCATGGGAGGACTTGGAAAATCGTTGTGTAGGACGGGAATTCTAACGCACCGCGGGGCCGCCACGGCACTGGCCGGACGGACAATGCCGCAAACAGGCGATCAGCGTGGCAGTATCGCGTAGCCGGCCCGTGCGTCGGCGGCCGGCGGATCGCATCGCACGGCGCCACCGCGAAGCGCGCAACAGCCGCGCCGGCCCGGCGCAGTGCGGCGGGCAACGCATCCGCTTTCGCATCACCGTCACCCGAGGAACACGATGGGCATCGAACTGGACAAGGATGTTCGCGACCGCGCAATCGCGTCGCTGCAACGCTATTTCACGGAAAACATGGACGAGCCGATCGGCAACATCCAGGCCGGCGCACTGCTGCACTTCTTCGTCGAGGAAATCGCACCGGCGATCTACAACCTCGCGATCGCCGATGCGCAGGAGCGCCTGCACGCACGGGTCGCGGAGCTCGACATCGAATGCCACGAGGAGCCGTTCGGGTACTGGAAGAAACAGCCGGGCCGCAAGCGCTAGACGCACCCCGGGCAGCGCCGGCCGTCGGACCATGCGCGGCCGGTCAGCCCTTCTTGCCAGCCTCGCGATCGAGCTCGCGCAGCCACGCGAGCTTCTCGGCGATCTTCGACTCGAGCCCGCGCGGCACCGGCTTGTACCAGTGCGGCTCGCGCATGCCTTCCGGCAGATACGTCTCGCCGGCCGCATACGCGTTCGGCTCGTCGTGCGCGTAGCGGTACGCGTGGCCGTAGCCAAGCTCCTTCATCAGCTTGGTCGGCGCATTGCGCAGATGGACGGGCACCTCGCGCGACTTGTCCTGCTTCACGAACGCCATCGCCTGGTTGAATGCGTTGTAGCCCGCGTTGCTCTTTGCCGCGCACGCGAGATAGATCACCGCCTGCCCGAGCGCCAGCTCGCCTTCGGGCGAGCCGAGCCGCTCGTAGGTCGCGGCGGCGTCGTTCGCCATCTGCAGCGCGCGCGGGTCGGCAAGGCCGATGTCTTCCCACGCCATGCGCACGATCCGCCGCGCGAGATATTTCGGATCCGCGCCGCCGTCGATCATCCGGCAGAACCAGTACAGCGCGCCATCCGGGCTCGACCCGCGCACCGACTTGTGCAGCGCCGAAATCTGGTCGTAGAAATTGTCGCCGCCCTTGTCGAAGCGCCGCGCGTTCAGCGTCATCGCGCTGCTGACGAAATCGGCATCGATCGTCGTGACGCGGGCGGACGACGCGGCCGTCTGCGCCTGCTCGAGCAGGTTCAGGAAGCGGCGAGCGTCGCCGTCCGCGTAGCCGATGAGCGTGTCGATCGCCTTGTCGTCGAACGCTAGGCCGTCGAGCGCGATTTCCTGTGCGCGCGTGAGCAACTGGCGCATCTCGTCGTCGTTCAGCGACTGCAGTACATAGACCTGCGCCCGCGACAACAGCGCCGAGTTGACCTCGAAGCTCGGGTTCTCGGTCGTCGCACCGATGAAGGTCACGAGCCCCGACTCGACGAACGGCAGCAACGCATCCTGCTGCCCCTTGTTGAAACGGTGGATCTCGTCGACGAACAGGATCGTGTGGCGGCCGGTGCGGTTCAGCGTGTCCTTCGCCTGCTCCATCGCCTCGCGGATGTCCTTCACGCCGCCGAGCACCGCGGACAGCGCGATGAACTCGCAGTCGAATGCGAGCGCGGTGAGGCGCGCGAGCGTCGTCTTGCCGACGCCGGGCGGCCCCCACAGGATCATCGAATGCGGCTTGCCGGATTCGAACGCGAGCCGCAGCGGCTTGCCTTCGCCCAGCAGATGCGTCTGGCCGATCACCTCGGCGAGCGTCTTCGGCCGCAGCGCCTCGGCGAGCGGCCGGCGCGGCTCGACTTGAAACAGGTCGGACATGAACCCTCGCTCCACATCAAACAATGGCGGCCGAACGGGCCGCCGCACTCGACATTATGACAGCCGCGCGAACCCGCCGCCGCGTCTGGTGCCCGCGCCCGGTGCCCGCGCCCGAAAGCGACAAGGGCCTGCCGTCGCCGGCAGGCCCTTGTCAGCAGAACGGCGCGGTGCCGGTCAGCCGGTGATCACGTCGGCGCCCTTCGGCACGACGAACTTGAACGTATCGCCCTTCAGCGGCGGATTCGTCTGGATGTTGGTGAACGTCAGCAGCGTGACGTTACCGAACACGTCGTGCAGCTCCATCGCCGCGAGCGTGCCGTTGCGAAAACCGATGCCGATCCGCTGGAACTGCGTGTCCTGCGCCTTCGGCAACATCTCGAGCCATTCGATGCCACCCTTCTCGCCTGCATCGCGCAGCGTGTAGTTCTTGTCGAGATCGTTGCTGCCGAACAGGATCGCGGCCGGGCTCGCGCCCAGTGCGCCGTTCAGCTTGCGCTCGGTGACCTGGTTCAGGTCGCGGTCGTACACGTAGAGCTTGTCGCCGTCGGCCTGCAGCACTTGCTGGTACGGCTTCTGGTACGTCCAGATGAACTTGCCCGGACGCGAGAACACGAACGTGCCGCTCGAATTGTCGGTCGGCTTCGGCATGGCTTGCGCGGCGCTCGCGGCACTCATGGCCTTGCTCGGCGCCTTGACGATCTGCTGCGTGAAATCGCCCTTCGCCGAACGCACCTGCGACACGAAGGCCTTCAGTTGCTCGGTGCCGCCCGCGAACGCGTGCGTCGCCGCGAGCATCAGCGATGCGCCGGCGAACGCCGCGCCGAGCCAGCGCCGCGTCGAACGAAGGGAACGGACGAACGAAAGTTGCTGCATGATGCGGTTTTCTCCCTGGGTGGCCGGCGCTGCGGGCGCCGCGGACTCATTCCGCGTCGCGCGCCGGCACAAGAATTTCGCGGTTGCCGCTCGACGACATCGCCGACACGAGCCCCGACTGTTCCATCTGCTCGAGCAGCCGCGCCGCGCGGTTGTAGCCGATCCGCAAATGGCGCTGCACGAGCGAAATCGACGCGCGGCGGTTCTTGATGACGATCTCGACCGCCTGGTCGTACAGCGGATCAGACTCGTCGCCGCCTTCGCCGGTTCCCGCGCCGGCCGAGCCCTCGTCGCCGTCGACGGTGCCGCCTTCCAGCAGCCCTTCGACGTAGTTCGGCTCGCCATGCTCCTTGAGCTTCTCGACGACGCGATGCACTTCGTCGTCGGCGACGAACGCGCCGTGCACGCGCACCGGCAACCCGGTGCCGGGCGCCAGGTACAGCATATCGCCCATCCCGAGCAGCGACTCGGCGCCCATCTGGTCGAGAATCGTGCGCGAGTCGATC
Source organism: Burkholderia sp. IDO3 (assembly GCF_003366075.1). Taxonomy (NCBI): domain Bacteria; kingdom Pseudomonadati; phylum Pseudomonadota; class Betaproteobacteria; order Burkholderiales; family Burkholderiaceae; genus Burkholderia; species Burkholderia sp. IDO3. The sequence goes on along the minus strand of NZ_CP028963.1, from coordinate 1,012,093 downwards.
TTCGACGACACCTGGAACGCGATCCGCGTCGGCACGTTCGCCTTGATCAGGCCCGTGATCACGTCGACGGACGGACGCTGGGTCGCGAGGATCAGGTGGATGCCGGCCGCACGCGCCTTCTGCGCGATCCGCGCGATCAGCTCCTCGACCTTCTTGCCGACGACCATCATCAGGTCGGCCAGCTCGTCGATCACCACGACGATGTTCGGCAGGCGGCCGAGCGGTTCCGGATCGTCCGGCGTCAGGCTGAACGGATTCGGAATCTTTTCCTCGCGCTTCGCCGCGTCGTCGATCTTGTTGTTGTAGCCCGCGAGGTTGCGCACGCCGAGCTTGCTCATCAGCTTGTAGCGGCGCTCCATCTCCGCGACCGTCCAGTTCAGCGCATGGCCGGCCTGGCGCATGTCGGTGACGACCGGGCACAGCAGGTGCGGAATGCCTTCGTAGACGCTCATTTCGAGCATCTTCGGGTCGATCAGGATCAGGCGCACCTGCTCGGCGGTCGCCTTGTACAGCAGCGACAGGATCATCGCGTTGATCCCGACGGACTTGCCCGAACCGGTCGTGCCGGCCACCAGCAGGTGGGGCATCTTCGCGAGATCCGCGCACACCGGCTTGCCGCCGATGTCCTTGCCGAGGCTCAGCGTGAGCGCCGACGACGCCGCCGCATAGACCTCCGAGCCGATGATCTCGGACAGGTGCACCGTCTGGCGACGCTGGTTCGGCAATTCGAGCGCCATGTAGTTCTTGCCGGGGATCGTCTCGACCACGCGGATCGACACGAGCGACAGCGACCGCGCGAGATCCTTCGCGAGGTTCACGATCTGGCTGCCCTTCACGCCGGTGGCCGGCTCGATCTCGTAGCGCGTGACGACCGGGCCCGGATATGCGGCCACGACGCTCGCCTCGACGCCGAAGTCCTTCAGCTTCTTCTCGATCAGGCGCGACGTGAATTCGAGCGTGTCGGCGGAAATCGCTTCCTGCGTCTTCGGCGCGGGATCGAGCAGCGACACCGGCGGCAGCGTCGAGTCGCCCGGCAGATCGGTAAACAGCGGCACCTGGCGCTCGCGCTCGACACGCTCGGACTTCGCCGGCGTGACGACCGGCGGCACGATGGTCACCGGTTCGTGATCCTCGATGCGCACGCGCTCCTCTTCGACCTTGCCTTCGCGGCGCACGGCCGCGGCCTCGCCCAGCTTGCGATCGCGCTCGGCTTCGCGGCGCAGCTTCGCGACGGTGACGGCGGACAGGATCGCGCCGCCGACGCGCTCGGAGACCGACAGCCACGAGAAGCGGAAATACAGCGACAGGCCGACCGCGAGCAGGATCAGCAGCAGCAGCGTGCCGCCGGTGAAGCCGAACGCATGCGACATCGCGCCCGCGACGGCCTCGCCGATCACGCCGCCCGGCGCGCGCGGCAGCTGCACCTTCAGCGACCACATCCGCATCGCCTCGATGCCGTCGCACGCGAGCACGACGAGCACGAACGACAGGATTTCGGTGAGCCAGCCGATCGGCCGCTCGGGCTCGTCGGCGACGGCCTCGTGACGTGTGATGCGCCGGTAGTTGACGGCGATGCGCCGCCCGAGCGGCACGATCAGCCAGTAGGCCGACAAGCCGAACAGCAGCAGGATGATGTCGGCCGTCCATGCGCCGACGCGCCCGGCCCAGTTCGAGATGTGATCCACCTGCGCTGCATGCGTCCAGCTTGGATCGCGCCGGCTGTAGCTCAACAGGGCCATCACCAGAAAGGCGCAGAGCGCGACCTGGAGAATCCAGCGGATCTCCGTGAGGAGCTTCGACATCCGGTGCGGCAACGCCTGTGCCTGGGCGGAATAAGGAGCTTTTGCCATGAATCCGTATAAAGAGGACGGGCTGCGTGCCCGCCTGTCGTTCGATCCCGCTTATTGTAAACGCTGCACCGGGCCGTCAAGTGTAAATGACGGTTACATAACGGGGCCCGGGTGCCAATCTCGGCGCCGCGCACGCCGGACGAATGGCCCCGGCGCCTTCCAGCCTGCCCGTGCCGCCCGCCCCGCCGCGGCGCGCAGCCCGGCGGGGAAACGCTATCGCCGCGATTGAAACTCTCGTTCGGCAGCGCAGCAACGGGGCCTTTATAATGCGCGTCTGATACCCATCTATGACGGCATCCCGGTCAACCCAGACCGTCCGGCGCGCCTTACCCCGCCCGCCGCGGCCGCCTTTTACGGATTCGCACATGTCCACGCCCAAACACGCCAAAGTCCTGATTCTCGGTTCCGGCCCCGCCGGCTACACGGCTGCCGTCTACGCGGCACGCGCCAACCTGTCCCCGGTACTGATCACCGGCATCGCGCAGGGCGGCCAGCTGATGACGACGACCGACGTCGAAAACTGGCCGGCGGACGCAAAGGGCGTGCAAGGCCCTGAACTGATGGCGCGCTTCCAGGAGCACGCGGAGCGCTTCAACACCGAAATCGTATTCGACCACATCCACACCGCGAAACTGCACGAAACGCCGATCCGGCTGATCGGCGACTCGGGCGAATACACGTGCGACTCGCTGATCATCGCGACCGGCGCGTCCGCGCAGTATCTCGGCCTGCCGTCCGAAGAAGCGTTCATGGGCAAGGGCGTGTCGGCCTGCGCGACCTGCGACGGCTTCTTCTACCGCAACCAGGAAGTCGCGGTGATCGGCGGCGGCAACACGGCCGTCGAGGAAGCGCTCTACCTGACGGGCATCGCGAAGAAGGTCACGGTGATTCATCGCCGCGACAAGTTCCGCGCCGAGCCGATCCTGATCGACCGCCTGCTGGAGAAGGAAAAGGAAGGCGTCGTCGACATCAAGTGGGATCATGTGCTCGACGAAGTGACGGGCGAGGATTCGGGCGTCACGGGCCTGCGCATCAAGAACGTGAAGACCGGCGAGAAGCAGGACCTCACCGTGCAGGGCGTGTTCGTCGCGATCGGCCACAAGCCGAACACCGACCTGTTCCAGGGCCAGCTCGAGATGAAGGACGGCTACATCCTGACGAAGAGCGGCCTGCACGGCAACGCGACGTCGACGAGCGTGCCAGGCGTGTTCGCCGCCGGCGACGTGCAGGACAACGTGTACCGCCAGGCGATCACCAGCGCCGGCACGGGCTGCATGGCCGCGCTCGACGCGCAGCGCTACCTCGAAAGCCTGCACGACAAAAAGTAAGCCGCAAGCCTGCCGGCGCCGGGCGCTACAATGGCGTCCGCTGCCGCGAAGCGGGCCTTGCCGGACAAGCCGCTGCCGCCGCGCAGCGGCTTTTTTGTGCCCGCGCGCCCGAACGCGCCTGCCCCGTTACCGAATCATGGCGAAGAACCAGCCCCATCCGAGCGATCCCGCGAAGCGGCAGATCGCCGCCTGCCCCGCGAATCCCGCGCCCGTCGCGCCGCCGAGCGCGCCCGACCCCGCCGCATTGCGCGGCCAGGGGCTCGCCGGCCTCGGCGCGTTGCGCAAGTCGCTACAAGGCGAAGCCGACCGCCGCGAGCGCGAGCGCGTCGAAACCGCGAAGGCCACCCGTCAGGCGGAGGCCGACGCGAACCTGTTCCGCAACGAAATCGGCTCGATCCGGCCGCTGAATGCGCCGCCGCGCGCGTCGTCCGGCCGCACGCCGCCCGATCCGGTGCCGAAGCAGACGCAGCGCGACGAGGAAGACGTGCTGAACGCGACGCTGTCCGACGAATTCGATCCCGAGACGCTGCTCGACAGCGACGAATCGCTGTACTACCACCGCCCCGGCATCAGCCGCGACGTCGTGCGCAAGCTGCGCAGCGGCGCGTGGATCGTGCAGGCGCAGCTCGACCTGCACGGGATGCGGCGCGACGAGGCGCGCGACGCGCTCGCGGAATTCATCCGCGAGGCCGGCAAGAAAGGGCTGCGCTGCCTGCGCGTGATCCACGGCAAGGGGCTCGGCTCGATCGGCAAGGAACCCGTGCTGAAAGGCAAGGTGCGCGCGTGGCTCGTGCAGAAGGAAGAAGTGATCGCGTTCTGCGAGGCCCGCGGCCACGACGGCGGCGCAGGCGCGGTGCTCGTGCTGCTGCAGCCGCTGGCGGCAGGCGCCGATCGGGGACCGCGTGCCGCATCCTAGGCTGACGCTCGCGATCTCGATACTGGAGGCGATCGCGACGCTGGCCTTCGCGATCTCGGGCTTCATCGAGGCGCGCAAGAACCGTCTCGACTCGGTCGGCACGTTCGTCGTCGCGCTCGCCACCGCGTTCGGCGGCGGCACGCTGCGCGACATCCTGCTCGAACGCCGCCCGTTCTACTGGGTCGTGCACGACGACTACGTGATCGCGATCTTCGTGCTCGCGCTGTTCGCGCCGTTCCTGCTGCGGATGCTGTCGCGGCTGTCGGCCGAACGAATGCTGCTGATCGCCGATGCGATCGGGCTCGGCATCTTCAGCATATCCGGCACGGCGATCGCGCTCGACGCCGAGATGCCGCGCTTCATCGCGGTGATGATGGGCGTGATCACCGGCGTGGTCGGCGGGATCATCCGCGACGTGCTGTGCAACGACATTCCGCTGATCCTGCGCGATTCGCGCCCGTATGCGACGTGCGCGTTCGTCGGCGGCTGGTTCTACCTGCTGCTCGTGTGGCTGCAGTGCGACCTGGTCTACAGCGTGCTGCTCGCGACCGGCTTCACCCTCGTCGCGCGACTCGTCACGTTCAAGTTCGACGTGCGGCTGCCGCACTGAGCGCAAACCGCCCACAAAAACCAAGAGGCTGCAGGAGTAGCCCCTTGTCGTTGCACGTTCGTAATTCCGGCCCAAACGAGCCATTGCATACGGACACGAATTTTTACATTCACCTTTCATCGCTGCACAGGTCCGTGCTACGTTCCGCCCCATGATTGCAAACGAGGGGCAAGAGCATGGCTATCTTTTATGCGGTAGTTGAAGACGATCCGCTGGACAGTGGTGGCTACGTACTCGATGGAGGCAAATGCGGAACGATCCTGGGTGACGACGGCAAGCTGCGGAGAATCACGTTCGTCGGACAACGTGCCTGGTGTAGCTCCTGCGAAAGCATCGGCACAATCGAGGCAGCGCCCAGCAACCCGAACAAAAAGCGATTACGCGACTTCACTTGCGGAGGAAGAGTTCAAGCCCTGAGCGGAGATTGGGTCCGATGCCACTGTGAACGTCCTCCACGTATCGACTCACGATACGGGCGCAAATGGAAAATAGAAGAAACCGGACACGACATGAGGATATCGCCCTCAGCCGGTGCGATGTCGTCCCTCCCGGCAACCGTGCCGCTCACCTATGACGATCGCTTCGTTCTTCAGGACGCTGCCGGCAACCCGCTGAGCCAGACCCGATATGCACTGCAGCGTCGCACGGGAGCATTCGAATACGGCACGACGGATGAACTGGGACAAACGCACCTGCTCGCCTCGGTGCCGCACGCTGAAAACATAACAATCTATCTCGCCCAATAGCCATGCCGGAACATACTCACATCTCTCCTGACGGTGATCGATACAAGCGGGTCGCAGCGCGCACAACGACGCCAACGAGCGATGCTTCACCGAAGCCGGTTACTGCCCGGTTCAATACATTCTGGAAAACCGTCCGCAAATGGACCGATGCCGATATTGCTGAATACCACCGCACCGTCCCACAACTGGCAGCGCAAATCCACGCGGAAACGTATTGGGATCGAAATGGAAGCACGCGCGCAAATCGATTTACGTGCGAGGACTTCGCACTACGGTTGCTCATCCAGTTTTCTGCATTGCGCGGGCTGCCGCTCAACCTGACGACCGGCGTGCGAAGCTATCGGAATATGGAAATCTACGGCGAACCCGAGCACCGACGATACGATTCGACAATGTACGGCTTCGCCGATATGGTATCGCTGACTTTTGGCGCGCCAGACGTACAGCGCGCGGGTTCGAATACCGTCCGGCTTCTGACACCGGAGTCGCTCCTGCCCGGAGATATGCTCGTACAGGCCAATGATCGCGCTGGTATCGGACACCACGTTCAAATGGTCACGGCGGTATCACCGTCGTCCATTGCGATCATGCAAGGTAATTCGAGCGGCGTGATCGTTCGTCCGTTCACGACAATCATGCGGATATTTGGCCGAAATCGCGCGGATCCGCAAAGCGACAGCTATGCAGGTATGGGCGTCGAAAACGGCCTCTACACGCCTGGCGAGGATGGGTGGGACTACAGAAACAGGACGACAGGTGCCGAAGTCAAAGACTTTCTGAAGCAGTTTCAGCTGTATAGGTGGAATTTCACTACATTCAACCAGTAACCCGTGGAACGGACATGCGTGCGTTTTTTTCGGTGATCGCTGATAGCGATCTATTTGGTGCTCTCGCGAGCGTATGTTTGCTCGTCGCAGTAGCCGGTTTGTTTTCCAGCGTACGCCGCTCGAAGCTTTATTTCCCGGCCGTCTTCGCATGCCTCATGTTCATGCCAATGCTACACGCGATCGGTTCGTATTTTTTGTCGCTGCCAAATCCATGATTGCAACGTGCACTCCCAGCCATCGAGCGTGAAGGCTGAAGCTGCAGCAAATGCAGCGACCTGGCTTGCGCCGGGGCAATCGACGAGCACAAACCCATGTGTGACCCGGACACTCATCGATAGCCCCAAGCGGAATTGCGTCACGCGATCCGCTCTTCCGACGCCGGATCGAACAGCACCGCCTTCGACACGTCGAACAGCAGCGACTGCGTTTGCCCCGGCTGCGGATTCGCGGCCGGATGCACGCGGCTCACGATCCGCTTGCCGTTCACCTGCGCGAACACGTGCGTGTCCGGCCCGGTCGGCTCGGTCACGTCGACGCGCACGTCGATCGGCTGCAGGTTCGACGCCTCGCCGTTGTGTGCGCTGCGCGCGTCGGTGATGCGCTCCGGGCGCAGGCCGAGGATCACCTCGCGGCCGACGTGCGACTTCAGCTTCGCCGCGTCGAACGGCAGGTTCAGCGCGCTGCGCGCGAGCCCCGTGTCGATCTCCAGTGCGATCCCGCTGCCCTGCTCGACCAGCTTGCCGTTGATGAAGTTCATCGGCGGCGCGCCGATGAAGCCCGCGACGAACAGGTTCGACGGCGAATCGTAGATCTCCTGCGGCGCGCCGAACTGCTGGACGACGCCGTCCTTCATCACCGCGATGCGATCGCCGAGCGTCATCGCCTCGATCTGGTCGTGCGTCACGTAGACGATCGTCGTGCCGAGGCGCTGGTGCAGCAGCTTGATTTCCGCGCGCATCTCGATACGCAGCTTCGCGTCGAGGTTCGACAGCGGTTCGTCGAACAGGAACAGCGACGGGTCGCGCGCGAGCGCACGGCCCATCGCGACGCGCTGGCGCTGGCCGCCCGAGAGCTGGCCGGGCTTGCGGTCGAGCAGATGCTGGATCTGCAGCATCGACGACACGCGCTCGACGATCTGCTGCTGTTCGCTCTTCGGCACCTTGCGGATGTTCAGGCCGAACGAGATGTTCTCGCGCACCGTCATCGACGGATACAGCGCGTACGACTGGAACACCATCGCGATGTCGCGATCCTTCGGCGACAGGTCGTTGACGACCTTGCCGTCGATGCAGATCTCGCCGCTCGTGACGGTCTCCAGCCCGGCGATCATGTTGAGCAGCGTCGATTTCCCGCAGCCCGACCCGCCGACCAGGATCAGGAACTGTCCGTCCTCGATCTCGATGTCGACACCCTTCAGGACCGGCACCCCGTTCGGGTAGGTCTTGTACACGTCACGGATGGAAAGGCTTGCCATGCTGTGAATCCTCTGTCTCGTCTCGCGCGGCGCACTGCGGCGCCGCGTCGGGTTCGTTTCGATGCGCCGCGCGTCGTGCGCGGCCGGTTCGTCGTATCGGGATGAAGCCGCGCTTACCCCTTCACCGCGCCCGCCGTCAGGCCGCGCACGAAGTAGCGGCCGGCGACGACGTAGACCAGCAGCGTCGGCAGCGCGGCGATGATCGCGCCGGCCATGTCGACGTTGTATTCCTTCACGCCCGTCGACGTATTGACGAGGTTGTTCAGCGCGACCGTGATCGGCATCGAATCGACGCCGGAGAACACGATCCCGAACAGGAAGTCGTTCCAGATCTGCGTGAATTGCCAGATCAGGCACACCATGAAGATCGGCAGCGACACCGGCAGCAGGATCTTCGTGAAGATCGTGAAGAAACCCGCGCCGTCGATGCGCGCGGCCTTCACGAGCTCGGCCGGCACGCTCACGTAGAAGTTGCGGAAGAACATCGTCGTGAACGCGATGCCGTACACGACGTGCACGAACACGAGGCCCGGAATCGTGTTGGCGAGGCCGAGCATCCCCTGCAGGCGCGCCATCGGCAGCAGGATCACCTGGAACGGAATGAAGCAGCCGACCAGCATCATCGTGAACAGCGCATCCGCGCCGCGAAAGCGCCAGTGCGTGAGCACGTAGCCGTTGAACGCGCCGATCAGCGACGAGATCAGCACGGCCGGAATCACCATCTGCAGCGAGTTCAGGAAGAACGGCTTCATCCCGTCGCAGCGCACGCCGGTGCACGCGCCGCTCCACGCCTTGATCCACGGATCGAAGGTCCAGTGCGTCGGCGGCGTCAGCAGGTTGCCGGTGCGCAGCTGGTCGAGATCCTTGAACGACGTCGACAGCATCACGTAGATCGGAAACAGGAAATACAGCGCGAACAGGATCAGCGCCGCATAGATCACTGCCCGGCTGATCGTCATCTTAGGCTGCATTGCGGGTGCTCCTCGATTCCATATACATCAGCGGCACCAGCACCGCGACCACGGTCGCGAGCATCATCACCGACGACGCGGCACCCAGCCCGAGCTGGCCGCGGTTGAACGAAAACGTGTACATGAACATGGCCGGCAGCGACGACGACGTGCCGGGGCCGCCCGCCGTCAGCGCGACGACGAGGTCGAAGGTCTTGATCGTGATGTGGCAGAGGATCAGCAGCACCGAGAAGAACACCGGGCGCATGCTCGGAATCACGATCTTGCGGTAGATGGTCGGCAGCGTCGCGCCGTCCACCTGCGCAGCCTTGAAGATCTCGCCGTCGACGCCGCGCAGCCCCGCGAGGAACAGCGCCATCACGAAGCCGGTGGACTGCCACACGGCGGCGATCACGATACAGAAGATCGCCTTGTCCGGATCGTCCAGCCAGCCGAACGAGAAGCTCGTCCAGCCCCAGTCGTGCATCACCTTCTCGAGCCCGAGGCCCGGGTTCAGGATCCACTGCCACGCGGTGCCGGTCACGATGAACGACAGCGCCATCGGGTACAGGAAAATCGCGCGCAGCGCGCCTTCGGTGCGGATCTTCTGGTCGAGCAGGATCGCGAGGAACAGCCCGAGCGCGACGCAGATCACGATGAACGGAATCCCGAACCAGCCGAGGTTCGCGGCGGAAGTCCACCACACGTCGTTCTGGAACAGGTCCGTGTAACGGCCGAAGCCGTCGAATTCGTAGTTGGGCAACAGCCGCGACCGGGTCAGCGACAGATAGCCGGTAATCAGGATGAAGCCGTAGATGAACACCACGGCGATCGCGACGCTCGGCGCGAGCACGAGCTTCGGAATCCAGCGATCGGCGAAGGCCGACATCGGCGACGTGCGCCGTGCGGCGGCAGCGCCGGATCCGTTTCCGCTAAGAGGGGCAGCCACTTGATTCGACTCCTGGAACGAGGGCGACGCAGGCCGGGCCAGCGCCGGTACGGCGCGGGCCCGCGGGCGAGCCCGTTTGCTGCACATGCAAAAACGCCCGGCCGATCGTGCGTGTCCGGCCGGGCGCCTGTCGCGCTTACTTCACCTTCGCGGCTTTCGCGAGCGCGGCGACCGCGCTCTTCGAATCCTGCTGCGAGTTCATGAACTTCGTCACGACGTCGGTGATCGCGCCGGCCGTCGCGTCGTTCTGCGCCATCCCGTGCGCGAGCGACGGCACGTAGCCGCCCGACTTGATCGCGACCTGCTCGTCGGCGTACGACTTCTTCGCGCAGTCGTCGAACTTGTCCATCTTCACGCCGAGGCGCACCGGAATCGAGCCCTTCAGCAGGCTGAACTGCTCCTGAAAGTCCGGCGTCATGATCGTCTTCGCGAGTGCGAGCTGACCCGGCGTCGCGGCCTTCTGGCCCTTCTGCTGGAAGAACACGAACGAGTCGACGTTGAACGTGTACGAGCTCGCGGTGCCCGGCACCGGCGCGCAGATGTAGTCCTTGCCCGACTTCTTGCCGGCGTTCTCGAACTCGCCCTTCGCCCAGTCGCCCATGAACTGCATGCCGGCCTTGCCGTTGATCACCATCGCGGTCGCGAGGTTCCAGTCGCGGCCGTTACGACCGGCGTCGAAGTAGCCCTGGATCTTGCGCACGGTGTCGAACACCGACAGCATCTGCGGCGACGTCAGCGTAGCCTGGTCGAGATCGACCAGCGCCTTCTTGTAGAACGCCGGGCCCTGCGACAGCACGACGTCTTCCCACAACGTCAGGTCCTGCCACGGCTGGCCGCCCATCGCGACCGGCTGGATGCCGGCGGCCTTCAGCTTGTCGGCGACCGCGAAGAATTCGGGCCAGGTGGTCGGCACCTTCGCGCCGACCTTGTCGAGCGCGGCCTTGTTGATATAGAGCCAGTTCACGCGGTGCACCGAGAACGGCGCGGCGACGTAGTGGCCCTTGTACTGCATGATCTTGTCGATTTCCGGCGGCAGGTTCTTCTTCCAGTCGCCGGCGACGGAATCGATGTTGACGAGCACGTCCTGGTCGGCCCAGTCCTGGATCAGCGGGCCCTTGATCTGCGCGGCCGACGGTGCGTCGCCGCTGATCACCTTGGTCTTCAGTGCGGTCATGGCCGCCGCGCCCGCGCCGCCCGCGACCGCGAAGTCCTTCCACACGTAGCCCTGCTTCTGGATGTCGTCCTTCAGCACGCCGACGGCTTTCGACTCGCCGCCCGAGGTCCACCAGTGCAGCACCGTAACGTTCTCGGCCGCCTGCGCCGCCATGGCGCCAGCCATCAGACCTGCCGCGCAGAGCGCGCCCATGATCGAGCGAACTTTCATTACTTATCTCCTCCAGACTGAATCAACTCGTGAAGTTCCCTGAACGGGAACCGGCTTCTTGATAAACGACGGGGAAATCGAGCCGCGGGACGCATGCAGCGTACGGGGCCGATGACCGGCCGGGCTCTTACAGAAAGCGTGAATCGAGATTCAACGGCGTGTCTCCTCTTTGTGTTTCTGGCCCGCCGCGATGCCGCGGCGCGAGCCCGGGGTCGACGGTGCGCAGACGATGCGCTCCGTCAATGTCCGATAACATTCGGCACAAGGCGTTCCCGAAGGCGAAGCTCGCGCAGTTCATCGACCGCACTTCTTTTTTTCTTCACCCAGGTGCTACCCCTTGCGGCGGATTGTAGTTAAACTACAATTCAGTGTCAAAAATATTTTTATCGCACTACGGATCGCTTCCCAGCACCCCAACCGGCGGAGACACATGCATACCGATTCCAGCTTTACCTTCGTACTTTTCGGCGGCACCGGCGACCTGTCGATGCGCAAGATCCTGCCCGCGCTGTTCGAAGCGCATCGCGGCAACATGCTCGCGGAAAGCGGCCGGATCGTTGCCGTCGCACGGCACGAATCGGATCGGGACGGCTATCTCGAATGGGTCGACACGCATGTGAAGCCGCACGCGGCGAAGGCGGCCGGCAACGCCTTCGACGAAAGCGCATGGAAATCCTTCCTCGAGCGCATCGAATACGTGAAGCTCGACCTCGGCCGCGCGGAAGACTACGTCGTGCTGCGCGACGCGGTCGCGCAGTTGCCCGGCATCCGCGTGTTCTATCTCGCGACGGGGCCGTCGCTGTTCGTGCCGATCTGCAAGGCGCTCGCGTCGGTCGGCCTGAACGAAGGCGCGCGCATCGTGCTCGAGAAGCCGCTCGGCTACGACCTGAAGTCGTCGAATGCGATCAACGACGCGGTCGGCGAGATCTTCGCGGAAGGCCAGATCTACCGGATCGACCACTACCTCGGGAAAGAGCCGGTACAGAACCTGCTCGCGCTGCGCTTCGGCAATGCGCTGTTCGAGCCGCTGTGGCGCCGCGAATGGGTCGAGAGCATCCAGATCACCATCGCGGAAGAGCTCGGCGTCGAGGCGCGCGGCGATTTCTACGACAATACGGGCGCGCTGCGCGACATGGTGCAGAACCACCTGCTGCAGTTGCTGTCGATCGTCGCGATGGAGCCGCCGCACTCGATGGATTCCGACTCCGTGCGTGACGAGAAGCTGCGCGTGCTGCGGGCGCTCAAGCCCGTCGATCCGCGCGACATCGGCAAGGTCGCGGTGCGCGGCCAGTATCATGCGGGCGTGATCAAGGGCGCGCAGGTGCCGGCCTACGCAACCGAGCCGGGCGTGAAGCCCGACAGCCAGACCGAAACCTTCGTCGCGCTGAAGGTCGAGATCGAGAACTGGCGCTGGGCGGGCGTGCCGTTCTTCCTGCGCACCGGCAAGCGCCTGGCCGACCGCGTCGCGGAGATCGTCGTCAACTTCCGCCCGGTGCCACACTCGGCGCTGGGGCCGACCGCGCTGCGCGCCGGCTCGAACCGCCTCGTGATCCGGCTGCAGCCGAACGAGACGATTCGCCTGTACTGCCTCGCGAAGCAGCCCGGCGAAGGGATGAACCTCGCGAGCGTGCACCTCGACCTCGCGTTCGACCGGTTCTTCAAGGAAGGGCAGATGGAGGCGTACCAGCGCCTGCTGCTCGACGTGATCAACGGCCGTCTTGCGTTGTTCGTGCGTCGCGACGAACAGGAAGCCGCATGGCGCTGGGTCGAGCCGATCCTGAACGAATGGGCGCGCTCGCTGAAGCCGCCGAAGCCGTACGCGGCGGGCACGTGGGGGCCGGCCGCGGCGAGCGCGATGCTCGCGCAGCACGACACCTGCTGGCTCGAAGAAGAAAACTGATGCAAACCGTTGCCGCGTGCGCGAATGCGCGCGGCAACGCGCCCCACGATTCGCACGAATTGAACAGACAAAGCAGTCCGGAGGAGATGTGATCGAGATCCACGCTTTCGACACCCAGGAAGCGCAAAGCGAAGCGCTCGCGCGCGCCGTCGGCGATGCGCTGCGCGCCGCGCTCGCCGGCCCCGCGCGCCCCACGCTCGCGGTGTCCGGCGGCACCAGCCCGCGCCCGTTCCTGCAAACGCTGTCGCACGCGGCGCTCGACTGGGCCGGCGTCGACGTCACGCTGGTCGACGACCGCTGGGTGCCGGAGGACGATGCGGCCAGCAATGCGCACCTCGTGCGCGACACGCTGCTGCAGCATGCCGCGGCCCCTGCCCGCTTCCTGCCGCTCGTCGACACGCGCGTGTCGCTCGACGCGCACGTCGCCGCGCTCAACGCGAATGCCGACCATCGCGTGCCGAACGTCGCGGTGCTCGGCATGGGCGAAGACGGCCATACCGCATCGATCTTCGCGGACGCGCCCGAATGGGACCACGCGATCGTCACGCCCGAACGCTTCGTCGCCGTGCATCCCGGCGCCGCGCCGCATGCGCGCGTGAGCTTTTCGCTCGATGCGCTCAAGCGCGTCGACCGGCTCTTCCTGCTGATCGCCGGCAGCCGCAAACGCGACGTGCTCGACGCCGCGGCCGCGTCGCTGCAGAAGAACGCGATTTCCCAACTGGCCAACGACAAGGGGACCCAGCTCGATGTCTACTGGTGCGCAAAGTAAGGCCGTCGTCGCGGGCCAGCATGCCGATGGCCCGCGCCTGCTCGCGGACGTCGGCGGCACCAACGCGCGCTTCGCGCTGGAAACCGCTCCGGGCGAGATCACGCAGATCCGCGTTTATCCCGGCGCCGACTACCCGACGCTCACCGACGCGATCCGCAAATATCTGAAGGACGTGAAGATCAGCCGCGTGAATCACGCGGCGATCGCGATCGCGAACCCGGTCGACGGCGACCAGGTCACGATGACCAATCACGACTGGAGCTTCTCGATCGAGGCGACGCGCCGCGCGCTCGGCTTCGACACGCTGCTCGTCGTCAACGATTTCACCGCGCTCGCGATGGCGCTGCCCGGCCTCACCGATGCGCAGCGCGTGCAGATCGGCGGCGGCGCGCGCCGCCAGAACAGCGTGATCGGGCTGCTCGGGCCCGGCACCGGGCTCGGCGTGTCGGGGCTGATTCCCGCCGACGACCGCTGGATCGCGCTCGGCAGCGAAGGCGGCCACGCGTCGTTCGCGCCGCAGGACGAGCGCGAGGATCTCGTGCTGCAGTACGCGCGCAAGAAGTTTCCGCACGTGTCGTTCGAGCGCGTGTGCGCCGGCCCCGGCATGGAGATCATCTATCGCGCGCTCGCCGCGCGCGACAAGAAGCGCGTCGCCGCCACCGTCGACACGGTCGAGATCGTCGAGCGCGCGCATACCGGCGACGCGCTCGCGCTGGAGACGGTCGAATGCTTCTGCGGGATCCTCGGCGCGTTCGCGGGCAGCGTCGCACTCACGCTCGGCGCGCTCGGCGGCGTCTATATCGGTGGCGGCGTCGCACTGAAGCTCGGCGAACTGTTCACGCGCTCGTCGTTTCGCGAGCGCTTCGAGGCGAAGGGCCGCTTCACGCACTATCTCGAGAACATTCCGACCTACCTGATCACCGCCGAATATCCGGCGTTCCTCGGCGTATCGGCGATTCTCGCCGAGCAGTTGTCGAACCGTTCGGGCGGCGCATCGTCGGCCGTGTTCGAGCGGATCCGGCAGATGCGCGACGCGCTGACGCCGGCCGAGCGCCGCGTCGCCGATCTCGCGCTGAACCATCCGCGCTCGATCATCAACGATCCGATCGTCGACATCGCGCGCAAGGCGGACGTGAGCCAGCCGACGGTGATCCGCTTCTGCCGCTCGCTCGGCTGCCAGGGGCTGTCCGACTTCAAGCTGAAGCTCGCGACCGGCCTCACGGGCACGATCCCGATGAGCCACAGCCAGGTGCATCTCGGCGATACGGCCACCGACTTCGGCGCGAAGGTGCTCGACAATACGGTATCCGCGATCCTGCAACTGCGCGAGCACCTGAATTTCGAGCATGTCGAAAACGCGATCGAGATCCTGAACAGTGCGCGCCGCATCGAGTTCTACGGGCTCGGCAACTCGAACATCGTCGCGCAGGACGCGCACTACAAGTTCTTCCGGTTCGGGATTCCGACGATCGCGTACGGCGACCTGTACATGCAGGCCGCGTCGGCTGCGCTGCTCGGCAAGGGCGACGTGATCGTCGCGGTGTCGAAGTCGGGACGCGCGCCCGAGCTGCTGCGCGTGCTCGAGGTCGCGATGCAGGCCGGCGCGAAGGTGATCGCGATCACGTCGAGCAACACGCCGCTCGCGAAGCGCGCGACCGTCGCGCTCGAGACCGACCACATCGAGATGCGCGAGTCGCAGCTGTCGATGATCTCGCGGATCCTGCATCTGCTGATGATCGACATCCTCGCGGTGGGCGTCGCGATCCGCCGCGCGTCGACGAACGGCGAGCTGCCCGAGGCCGTCGCGCAGGCGCGGGCACGCGCGAGCGACGACGAAACGGCCGACGTGCTCGACTGGTTGAGCCACGGTGCGTCGCCGGGCGCGAAGGACGTCGCGCGGGACTGACGCTTCGGCGAAACACCATCGGTGCACGACACCCCGAACGCTGGATTCAGGCCCGGCGTTCGGGGTGTTTCGCATGAGCGGCGCCGCCACAAGCCATAGCGACTCGGCAATCATCGACGCGCCTTCTGCCGATGGCTGCGCGTGACGTCATACGTTCGTACACACGTCCATTTTCGAACCAGTCCAATTGTCAGCCGTTGCCCAGGCTCGGTAAATTCCTTCACTCCGTGTGATGTCGCCATCTCGGTCCGACGCGAGAAATGATGCGTTTCTCAAAGACCCCGGATTGGCATCGACAGCATCACGTTCATCCAGTTTGCGGAGAGGGATATGCCGAGACCACGTTTTTCAGCCGCATGGGCAGCAGCAATGCGAATTTACGCCCCGATAAATTCTGCGGAGAAGGTTGCGCGAACGATTGGGGCAACGTGGCCACCAATATCCAGCGATGGGGCAAAGCAGGAGTGATCAAATTCCCGCCTTCGCTGGGAGGCCGCACCCTGGACGATAGGCAGGGGATCGTTCTCTTCGTGGCTTCAGCCTCGTCGATAGCCTGAGAGAGGAATACTATAATGAACAACACCTATGACTTTGGTACACATCGAAATCTCGCGCCGATGGAGCTGTTTTTCCTTGTCTTTATCGACGAGACATGCAAGGAGCTTGGTGTTGACGATGTAGCAGCAGTGGTTGCCATTGTGGCCGGTCAAAATTGGCTGCCAACACGAGCAAAGCCCTTTGGTACCACGCCGGGTACTTCTGTTGCGTCGATATTGAGTCGCAAGTATCTGGACTACGATTTGAAGAAGAAGATCCTCCCGACGCTGACCAACGCCAGCGTTAAGCGCTTGAGGTTCATTCTGGTAAGAAACATTGGGGTTTTCGTTGGGCGCGCGGTTCCTGTCGTTGGCTGGGTCATTGCTGCCAACGATGTCACGATGATCAGCATTCGTTCCGTGTCGCGCTATAACGCGCTTGTTAAGCCTGAGGACAAGGTGTTCTGATGAGCCAGTTTACATGGAACGAGTTTGAGGATTTTGTGAGAAGGGAGGCCGGTGTTAGTCCCCAAAAAATTCTCACAAAAGATCATGCCGTCGAGGGTGATTTGGATATCACTGGCGACGATGCGGTCGAGTTTATGGAGAGCTTCTTCGATAAATTTCCGGTGCAAGTTGGAGATTTTGAGTTCAATCGCTACTTCTCAGGAGAGGGCTTTAGCTTGATTGAAGTGGCACGGATGGCTTTCTCCAGAAAACGCCGAGAAAAATATGACAAAGTACCACTGACTCTAGGCATGCTCTATCAGGCTATTTTGGATGGAGAATGGAACCATCAGCGCTTGGAAAGTCTGCCGCGCTGATTGCACCTCGCCAAATAGACCGGTTTGTTTTTTAGGCGATGTGTTGGATCGGTGCACACCGCTGGAGTCTGCCATGAGACAAAATCCGCTGCTCCGGTATGCGATGCTGGGGGCACTGACGTTAGCGGCGCAATCGGGCCATGCAACAGATACAACGTCGTCGCCGCAAGCCGGCGCCCGAACCTACGCGCAGAACTACAAGGACATGGTGCTCGCCGAATGCATCGCGACCGCTTATCGGAATGAACCGTCCGCGACGATGGACGCGGGAAGCAGCGCCAGTGCACTGATGGACTGGACCGACTTCGATCTGGAACGGAACCCCGACGCGGGCAAATCGCTGGTCAATCGTTTTCTTGCACGCGACTATCGCAATCCGATCGTCGAATCCGAAATCAAAGGCGTCAGGTTTGATTTCTTGAAATGCCTGGACCTGTACCACAGCCAGGAACTCGATGCCCAGGTCAAGCGGTTCGTGATCAACTCGAAGCGTAGCTATCGACTCGACAATCGCTCGTCAGACCGCGCCAAATAATGCGGACGTGAATCAAGCCCCGGCCGGCACGGGCCGCCCATGCCAGCGCAGCACCAGATAGCGGCCGACGAAGCACAGCACGCCCGCGATGCCGATCGTCACGCCCATCGCGAACGGCGTGCCGTCGGCCAGTACGCCGATCGCGACGCTCGCGAGCGCGCCGAGCGCGAGCTGCATCGCGCCGAACACGGCCGCCGACGCGCCCGCGTTGTGCGGATAGCGGTGCATCAGGTCGGTCGTGCAGTTCGCGGACAGGATCCCGACCACGCCGACGACGAAGAACAGGCATACGACGATCGACCACAGCCCGCCCCACCCCGTCAGCGCGACGAGCGCGACCGCGAGCGACGCGATGCAGCTCACGAGCGACGCGGCCGCGATGATGCGCAGCGAGCCGATGCGGCCGACGAGCCGCGTGTTCGCGAAGTTGCCGATCATGATCCCGACGACGTTCAGGCCGAACAGCAGCCCGTAGTGCTGCGGCGATACGTGGAAATACTCGATGTACACGAACGGCGTCGCGGTGATGTACGAGAACATCGACGCGAACGCCATCCCACCGCACAGCATGTGCCCCCATGCGACCGGATCGGACAGGATCCGCCCGTACGATGCGAACGACGCGAGCACGGCCGCGCTCTTGCGACGCTCCTTCGGCCAGGTTTCGGGCACGCGCAGGTACGCGGTCGCCGCGCACAGCGCGCCGAATACGGCCAGCACGACGAACACGCCGCGCCAGCCGGCAAAGCGCAGGATCTGGCCGCCGATCAGCGGCGCGAGCAACGGCCCGACCGCGGTGACGATCGCGACCATCGACAGCACCTTCGCCGCATCGGTCGGCTCGTGCGCGTCGCGCGCGATCGCGCGGGCGAGCACCGACGCCGCGCCCGCGCCGAGCGCCTGCAGGAAGCGCACGAAGATCAGCATGTCGATCGAGCCCGACACGAAACAGCCGATGCTGGCGAGCGTAAACAGCGCGATGCCGCCGAGCAGCACCGGGCGGCGCCCCCACGTATCGGACAGCGGGCCGTACAGCAGCATGCCGATCGAGAAGCCGGCCATGAAGCTCGTCAGCGTACGCTGTGCGGCGCCGGGGCTCACGGAGAAACCGTCGGCGATCGACGGCAGGCTCGGCAGGTACATGTCGGTAGCGATCGGCCCGCAGGCGGCGAGCGCGCCGAGCAACAGGATCAGCCGGGCATCGGGCCGGCGCCGGACGACGTGGGACATGGGTATCCGTATTGGGAGCCCGCGCGCATCGGGGCACGCGGGCGGTGAAGACGGGAGGCCGCGCCGCATGCGGCGCGCCCAGGCCCATGATTGTACGCGCAACTTTCTCGCATGCCGCTGGCCGCCCTGCGGCGCAAGGCCGGCGAGCGCCGCGCATGCGGGTCGCGGGCGGATTCGATTAAGCTTGCGACTCTGCCGCGCTCTCGTCTGACCTATTCAACCGCACGACCGAACCGATGACCGCTTTCCTGCTGATCTGGAGCCCCAAGAAATGGCCGTGGCCCGAACTGCCCGACGTCGCCGCGCGCGTGAAGGCCGGCGAGGCCGTGCACGACGTCTGGGGTTGCGGCTTCGCACGCAGCATCCTGCCGGGCGACCGCGTGTTCCTGCATCGCGTCGCGAAGGAGCCGAAGGGCGTGTTCGGTTCGGGCTACGTGACGCGCGCGCCCTATGAAGTGCCCGATCCGGCAACCAAACGCGGCTACCGGCTATGCATCGACTTCGTCTACGACTGGCTGGTCGACGCCCATCAGGACGTCGTGATTCCGCGCGACGCGCTGCGCGTGCATCCGTACTCGGTGCAGACCTGGGATGCGCAAAGTTCCGGCACGTCGATCAAGCCGATGGTCGAAGGCCCGCTCGAGAAGCGCTGGGCCGAGCTGACCGGCAAGCGCAAGCCGCCACGATAAACGGGCCGGATCGACACCCCCCGATTTCCCCAACGCGCCGAAAGGCCGCAGACCCCGCCGCGGGCCCGCCGCGCGCGTCTCCGGTACAATCGGACGATCGTTCCGCCCAGGCGCCGCGGCCCGTGCACAGGCCCCCGCGCCCTTCTCTCGCAGGTTTCGCTCATGTCCAACAATCAGATCCTCTTCGAACGCGCCCAGAAGACCATTCCGGGCGGCGTCAACTCGCCGGTGCGCGCCTTCCGTTCGGTCGGCGGCACGCCGCGCTTCGTGTCGCGCGCGCAAGGCCCGTATTTCTGGGATGCCGACGGCAAGCAGTACATCGACTACATCGGCTCGTGGGGCCCGATGATCGTCGGCCACGTCCATCCGGACGTGTTGTCGGCCGTGCAGAACGTGCTTGCCAACGGCTTCTCGTTCGGCGCGCCGACCGAGGCCGAGATCGAGATCGCCGAGGAAATCTGCAAGCTCGTGCCGTCGATCGAACAGGTGCGGATGGTGTCGAGCGGCACGGAAGCCACGATGAGCGCGCTGCGTCTCGCGCGCGGCTTCACCGGCCGCAGCCGCATCGTGAAGTTCGAGGGCTGCTATCACGGCCACGCGGACAGCCTGCTGGTGAAGGCCGGCTCGGGCCTGCTGACGTTCGGCAACCCGACGTCGGCCGGCGTGCCCGCCGACATCGCGAAGCACACGACCGTCCTCGAATACAACAACGTCGCCGCGCTGGAAGAAGCGTTCGGCGCGTTCGGCGACGAGATCGCCGCGGTGATCGTCGAACCGGTCGCCGGCAACATGAACCTCGTGCGTGGCACCCCGGAATTCCTGAACGCGCTGCGCGCGCTGTGCACGAAGCACGGCGCCGTGCTGATCTTCGACGAGGTGATGTGCGGTTTCCGCGTCGCGCTCGGCGGCGCGCAGGCGCACTACGGGATCACGGCCGACCTCACCTGCCTCGGCAAGGTGATCGGCGGCGGGATGCCGGCTGCCGCGTTCGGCGGCCGCCGCGACATCATGGCCCACCTCGCGCCGCTCGGCGGCGTGTACCAGGCCGGCACGCTGTCGGGCAACCCGATCGCGGTCGCCGCGGGCCTGAAAACGCTGCAACTGATCCAGGCACCGGGTTTCTACGACGCGCTCACCGCACAGACGAAGCGCCTCGCCGACGGCCTCGCGGCCGAAGCGCGCGCGGCCGGCGTGCCGTTCGCGGCCGACTCGATCGGCGCGA
This sequence comes from Burkholderia sp. IDO3, assembly GCF_003366075.1. Classification (NCBI taxonomy): domain Bacteria; kingdom Pseudomonadati; phylum Pseudomonadota; class Betaproteobacteria; order Burkholderiales; family Burkholderiaceae; genus Burkholderia; species Burkholderia sp. IDO3. The sequence goes on along the minus strand of NZ_CP028963.1, from coordinate 991,448 downwards.
TGTTCGGCCTGTACTTCGCCGAGCGCGTGCCGACCAGCTTCGCGGAAGTCACGAAGAGCGACATCGAGCGCTTCAACCGCTTCTTCCACCTGATGCTCGACGAAGGCGTGTACTTCGCGCCGTCCGCGTACGAGGCCGGCTTCGTGTCGAGCACGCACGACGACGCGGTGATCGACGCGACGCTCGCGGCCGCGCGCCGCGCGTTCGCGGCACTCGCCGCCTGACCCGGGTCCGCACGCATGTTCTCGGATACCGATTTCGCCCACATGGAGCGGGCGCTCGCGCTCGCCGCGCGCGGCATGTACACGACGGCGCCGAACCCGCGCGTCGGCTGCGTGATCGTCAAGGACGGCGACGTGATCGGCGAAGGCTTCACGCAGCCGGCCGGCCAGGACCACGCGGAAGTGCAGGCGCTGAAGGATGCGCGTGCGCGCGGCCATGACGTCGCCGGCTCCACCGTGTACGTGACGCTCGAGCCGTGCAGCCACTTCGGCCGCACGCCGCCGTGCGCAAACGCGCTGATCGAAGCGCGCGTCGCGAAGGTCGTCGCGGCGATGGAAGACCCGAACCCGCAGGTGTCGGGACGCGGCCTCGGCATGCTGCGCGATGCGGGCATCGACGTGCGCTGCGGGCTGCTTGCGAGCGAAGCGGGCGAACTAAACATCGGTTTCGTAGCGCGGATGACGCGCGGCCGGCCATGGGTACGGATGAAGACGGCCGCGTCGCTCGACGCGCGCACCGCGCTGCCGTCCGGCGAAAGCCAGTGGATCACCGGCGAGGCCGCGCGCCTCGACGGTCATGCGTGGCGTGCACGCGCGTGCGCGATCCTCACCGGTATCGGCACCGTGCGCGAGGACAACCCGCTCCTGACCGTGCGCGGCATCGACACGCCGCGCCAGCCGCAACGCGTGCTGGTCGACAGCCGCCTGGACCTGCCGCTCGATGCCCGGCTGCTCGAAGGCGCGCCGCTGCTGATCTTCTGCGGCCGGCTCGATGCGGCCGGCGAAGTCCGCGCGAACGTGCTGAAGTCGCGCGGCGCGGAAATCGTGCCGCTCGCGAACGCGCACGGCAAGGTCGACCTGCCCGCGATGCTGGCGGCGCTCGGCGCGCGCGGCGTCAACGAGCTGCACGTCGAGGCGGGCCACAAGCTGAACGGCTCGCTGCTGCGCGAACAGTGCGTCGACGAGCTGCTCGTCTATCTCGCGCCGAGCCTGCTCGGCAGCGACGCGACCGGCATGTTCGACCTCGCCGCGCCGGCGAGCCTCGACGCCCGTACGCGACTCGCGTTCCACAGCGTCGAGCGGATCGGCGACGATCTGCGGATCCTGGCGCGTATCGCGCCGTCCCCCGCCACTCACTGAACGGGATCGCCACGATGTTTACGGGAATTGTCGCGGCCGTCGGCCGCATCGAATCGATCAACCCACTGGGCGCATCGGCCGACGCGGGCGTGCGCCTGACCGTGCAGGCAGGCGGCCTCGACCTCGCCGATGTCGCGCTCGGCGACAGCATCGCGATCCAGGGCGCGTGCATGACGGTGATCGAAAAGACCGAAGCCGGCTTCGACGTCGACGTGTCGCGCGAAAGCCTGAATCGCACGGTCGGCCTCGCGCAGCCGGGCGACGTGAACCTCGAGAAGGCGCTGCGCGCGCACGACCGGCTCGGCGGCCACATCGTGTCGGGCCACGTCGACGGCCTCGGCACCGTGACGCGCTTCGCGCCGGTCGGCGAATCGCGCGAACTGCGGATCGTCGCGCCGCGCGAGCTTGGCCGCTATCTCGCGTACAAGGGTTCGATCACGGTCAACGGCGTGAGCCTGACCGTCAACACGGTCGACGATCGCGCGGACGGCTGCGAGTTCTCGATCAACCTGATTCCGCATACGGTCGAAGTCACGACGCTGCGGCACGTGAAGGCCGGCGACAAGGTCAATCTCGAAGTCGACATGATCGCGCGGTATGTGGAGCGGATGATGTCGGCGTCGCAGGGCGTGCACCAGGACTGACTGACCGGTTCCCGCCGGCAAACAGAACGGCGGCGGGCGGTTCAGCCCGACGTTGCCCGGAGGACGAGCGGAAGCCGCCTCGTGCCGGGCCATTCGCCGGCCGTCTGCGTCCGGCCCGCCCGGCTACCCTGATTCCGCCCGCGCTTCCCTGCCTCGCGACGGGCCGATCGCTCGACGCCCGTGCCCCGGTCCGTCCCGACACCTGGCCGAACGGCCAACGACGCGCACGGGTCATCGCGTCGCGCTAAGATGCAACGGCAGCGGTTTCGGCGCCGCGACACACGGCGCGCCGCGCACCGGCTGCCCCTCTTCCTCAAGGAGTCGTCCCCATGTCCATCTCGATGTACCAGGCTTCGCTGCCCGTCCTGATCCGCGGCCTCACCAACCTGCAGCACATCCTCGGCAAGGCGCAGGCGCATGCGGCCGAGAAGCAGATCGACCCGTCGGTGTTCATCGGCGCACGCCTCTATCCGGACATGCTGCCGCTCGTCCGCCAGGTCTACATCGCGACCGACACGGCCAAGGGCTGCGCCGCGCGGCTCGCCGGCACCGATATCCCGAGCTACCCGGACGTCGAGCAGAGCTTCGACGAGCTGCACGCGCGCATCCAGAAAACGATCGACTATCTGAAAGGGTTCGACGCCGAGCAGATCGACGGCAGCGAAACGCGCCAGATCGTGCTCAAGATGCGCGTCGGCCCGATCGAATTCACCGGCCAGTCGTACCTGCTGAACTTCGTGCTGCCCAACTTCTTCTTCCACGTGACGACCGCGTACGACATCCTGCGCCACAGCGGCGTCGAACTCGGCAAGCTGGACTATCTCGGCGGCCGCAACGAGCACGCGTGACGCCCCGCCCGGGCCCGGCCCGGCTCGCGGCCGCCCGCTTGCGCGGGCGGGCCGCGACAGCATGAACGGCCCCGTGCCGGAAGCCGGTTGCACCGCTTTGCGGCGCGCTCGCCGGCCGCGCACAGCCGGTGCCAGCCGAAACGCGGTCCGGCTGGCGTAAAATACGCACTTTCCTCTTTCTCGCCCCCTTATGACGCTCGCCTCCACGCTCGACATCATCGCGGAGTTGAAAGCCGGCCGGATGGTGATCCTGGTCGACGAAGAAGACCGCGAAAACGAAGGCGATCTCGTGATCGCCGCCGAATTCGTCACGCCGGAAGCGATCAACTTCATGGCCAAGTACGGCCGCGGCCTGATTTGTCTGACGTTGACGCAGGAACGCTGCAAGCAGCTGCACCTGCCGCTGATGACCTATCGCAACGGCACCCAGTACGGCACCGCCTTCACGGTCAGCATCGAAGCGGCCGAAGGCGTGACGACCGGCATCTCGGCCGCCGACCGCGCACACACGATCGCCACGGCGGTCGCGCACGACGTGCGCCCCGAGCACATCGTGCAGCCAGGCCACGTGTTCCCGATCATGGCGCAGCCGGGCGGCGTGCTCGTGCGCGCCGGCCACACCGAGGCCGGCTGCGACTTCACCGCGCTCGCCGGCCTCACGCCGGCCGCGGTGATCTGCGAGGTCATCAAGGACGACGGCACGATGGCGCGCCTGCCCGACCTGCTCGAGTTCGCGAAGGAGCACGATCTGAAGATCGGCACGATCGCCGACCTGATCCAGTACCGCAGCCGCACCGAATCGATCATCGAGCGAATCGCCGAGCGCACGATGCAGACCGCGCACGGCACGTTCCGCACGGTGCTGTATCGCGACCAGCCGAGCGGCTCGCCGCATATCGCGCTGGTGCGCGGCACGCCGTCGCCGGACGTCGACACGCCGGTGCGCGTGCACGAGCCGCTGTCGGTGCTCGATCTGCTCGAGACGAGCATCTCGACCCACTCGTGGACGCTCGACGCCGCGATGCGCGACATCGCGCAGCGCGACCTCGGCGTGATCGTGCTGCTCAACTGCGGCGACACGAAGGAACACCTGATCGACGTTTTCAAGGCGTTCGACGAGGAAGAGAAGGCCGCCGCGCTCAAGCGCCGGCCGGTGGATTTCAAGACGTTCGGCATCGGCGCGCAGATCCTGCGCGATGTCGGCGTCGGCAAGATGCAGGTGCTGTCGAATCCGCGCAAGCTGGGCAGCATGTCCGGCTACGGCCTCGAAGTCACGGGCTTCATTCCGATGCCCGGCGGCGAAGCCAAGTCCTGCCCGGCGTCCAACGCGTAACCCGCCACGGCGCTTTCGCCCTATAACCGTTCATCCACACCACGGACCAGATCATGGAAATCGGACAATACCAACCGAATCTCGAAGGCGACGGCCTGCGTATCGGCATCGTGCAATCCCGCTTCAACGAACCCGTCTGCAACGGCCTCGCCGATGCATGCGTCGAAGAACTCGAACGCCTCGGCGTCTCCGGTGAAGACGTGCTGCTCGTGTCGGTGCCCGGCGCGCTGGAAATCCCGCTCGCGCTGCAAAAGCTCGCCGAAAGCGGCCAGTTCGACGCACTGATCGCGCTCGGCGCGGTGATCCGCGGCGAGACGTACCACTTCGAACTCGTGTCGAACGAAAGCGGCGCGGGCATCACCCGCATCGGCCTCGACTTCAACCTGCCGATCGCAAACGCGGTCCTGACAACCGAAAACGACGAGCAGGCCGTCGCGCGCATGACCGAAAAGGGTCGTGACGCCGCACGCGTCGCCGTCGAGATGGCCAACCTGACGATGGCCCTCGACCAGCTCGGCGACGACGAGGATGAGGACGAAGAAGAAGACGAAGACGACGAAGAGGAGCGCGCATGAAGAAGAGCGCCCGCCGACAATCGCGCGAGCTGGCGACGCAGGGCCTGTATCAGTGGCTGCTGTCGAACGCGTCCTCCGGCGAGATCGACGCGCAACTGCGCGGCGCGCTCGGTTACGACAAGGCCGACAAGGAGCTGCTCGACGCGATCCTGCACGGCGTGATTCGCGAGCATGCAACGCTCGTCGAAGCCCTCACGCCGTCGCTCGACCGTCCGGTCGACCAGCTGTCGCCGGTCGAACGCGCCGTGCTGCTGATCGCGACGTTCGAGCTCACGCACCATGTCGAAACGCCGTACCGCGTGATCATCAACGAAGCAGTCGAACTCGCGAAGACGTTCGGCGGCTCCGACGGCTACAAGTACGTCAACGGCGTGCTCGACAAGCTCGCCGCGAAGCTGCGCCCTGCTGAAACGCAGGCACGCCGCAACGGCTGATTCCGTAGTTGGACGGGCGCGCAAGCGCCCGTTTTTCGTTCTCCCTCCGCTCTCCGCTCCGCCCGCCCCATGAATACCACCGCCGATTCGCTCATCACGCTCGCCGCACGCGTCGACGCGATCCAGCCCTTCTACGTGATGGAACTGATGAAGGAGGCACAGCAGCTCGAGTCCTCCGGGCGCGATGTTATCCACATGGGTATCGGCGAGCCGGACTTCACCGCGCCGGAACCCGTCGTCGAGGCAGCCGCGGCCGCGCTGCGCCGCGGCGTCACGCAGTACACGAGCGCGCTCGGCATCGCGCCGCTGCGCGAAGCGATCGCCGCGCACTATGCGCGCGCCTACGGCCTCAAGATCAGCCCCGAACGGATCGTCGTGACGGCCGGCGCGTCGGCCGCGCTGCTGCTCGCATGCCTCGCGCTCGTCGGCCGCGACGACGAGGTGCTGATGCCCGATCCGTCGTATCCGTGCAACCGGCACTTCGTCGCGGCAGCCGAAGGCCGTCCGGTGCTCGTGCCGAGCGGCCCGGAAGCGCGCTTCCAGCTCACCGCGGACGACGTCCGCACGCGCTGGGGCAGCCGCACGCGCGGCGTGCTGCTCGCGTCGCCGTCGAACCCGACCGGCACGTCGCTCGAACCGGACGAGCTGAAGCGGATCGTCGAAGCCGTGCGCGCACGCGGCGGCTTCACGATCGTCGACGAGATCTATCAGGGGCTCAGCTACGACGCGGCGCCCGTGTCGGCGCTGTCGTACGGCGACGACGTCGTCACCGTGAACAGCTTCTCTAAATACTTCAGCATGACCGGCTGGCGGCTCGGCTGGCTGGTCGTGCCGCCGGCGCTCGTCGGCACCTTCGAAAAGCTGTCGCAGAACCTGTTCATCTGCCCTTCCGCACTCGCACAGCACGCGGCGCTCGCCTGCTTCGAGCCGTCGACGCTTGAGATCTACGAGGCGCGCCGGCTCGAATTCAAGCGTCGCCGCGACTTCATCGCACCGGCGCTGGAGCGGCTCGGCTTCACGGTACCCGTGATGCCGGACGGTGCGTTCTACGTATATGCGAACTGCGGCGGCGTCGCCCACCCGGCGGCCGGCGACAGCGCGGCGCTCACGCAGGCGATGCTGCACGACGCGGGCGTCGTGCTGGTGCCTGGCATGGATTTCGGTGTGCATGCGCCGCGCGACTATATCCGGCTGTCCTATGCGACCGCATACTCGCGCCTCGAAGAGGCCGTCGAGCGGCTCGCAACGCTGTTCGGTCAGCGCTGACGCAGGGCCCGGGGCCCGTCTCGGCCGGCACGCGCAAAAAAGAAAGGCACCCCGAATCGGGTGCCTTTTTCCTTGAGTCGTCCAGCTGGAGCTGCCTGACGTTACGCGCCCAGCTCCGAATGGTCGTCGTGCGCCTGCTTCACGGTGTCGACGCTCGCGTCGTCCTGCTGCGGCGCGCCCTTCGAGGCAGCGGTGCCCTTCGCGGCGAGCGGCTGTGCGGCGTCGAGCGTCGCATGCACGCGCTTCGCGCCGCCTGCCGCTACCGTCACGGCCGCGGTCACGATCGGCTTCGACGGCTGAGCCGGCGCCTGCGGCGCATTGATCGGCACGCTGCGGCCGTGGGCAACGTCGCGCAGGCGACCGCGTTCGGCCATGACCTTCGAGCCGTATGCGGTGTCGTCCGGGTTCGTCGAACCGTTGTACAGACGCAGGCCGGTCGCCAGCGAGCCGCCGCGTGCGATGCAGTCCTTCAGCACGAGCGCGCCGACCTGCAGATTCGCGAGCGGCTGCAGGGCGGTATCGGTACCGCCGAAATATTCGAACTTGTCGGAATGGACCTTCGACATCACCTGCATCAGGCCTTGTGCGCCGACGCCGCTTTCCGCGTACGGGTTGAAACCCGATTCGATCGCCATCACGGACAGCAGCAGCAGCGGATCGAGGCCGACGTCGTGACCGGTCTGGAACGCGGCCTTGACGAGCTGGCCGAGCGGCTCCTGAGCAACGCGATACCGGCGCGACAGGTAGGTCGCGACGAGCGCCTGTTGGCGGTTCGACGCGAGCGCGCGATCGTCGCGCGCATCGACCGGCACCCGCTGGGCCGGAATCAGCTTCGCGAGTGCGACGGGCGACGGGCCGTTGCGGGCCGGATCGGACGCATCGTTCTGCGCGGCGGGTTCCGGTGCGACGTCGAGGCCGACTGCGAGCGCATCCGTTTCGGGCGGATCGTCCTGCTGCGGCTGCGCGCCGGCGGGCGCGAAGTTCGGCAGCGGATGGCCGGTCAGCAGACGGGCCGGACCGGCCTGCACGGCCGCGGACACGACCGGCATCAGCTTCGCCGCGAGCGAACCGCGCACGGTCGGCAGCAGCCACAGGGCAAGCGCAACCGCGACAGCGCAACAGCCGACGACGCTGAATAGATGGTGACTGACACGCGTCCCGCGACGCAGCACACCGCGCACGAACTGCGCATGCTGCTCACTGGGACGCCACGATAACCAAGCGTTCATTCAGATCATCTCCCATGAACATGACTCGTGCGGCTCGCTCAGCTCGATGGCGAGACAGAATACGCGCCGCGGAATCACGACGCCGCACGCCTTGGTCGGGACGCGCAGGCATCGGAGAAACGGTGTAAGACCGTTCGAGGCCAGGGTGTAAGAGGGCCGGCACCTTCGCACAATGGGCGAGGCGGGCATACGCGATGGCACTCACGCAAAAAACCAGCGTCTGGTGGCGCTGGCTAGGACTACAACTAAGGCCGTCGATACGCCGTGCAGGTTTCGGCGGACGGTGACGCGCTGCGTCAAAGATCGGTGATTGGCGGCTCGAAGCCTTTTACCCTGCAACCAATGTGAGCGGATTCTAGCAGGGTTTTATAGATCGTCAACACTATAAAACCTCAAAATTATAACAAAAAGTAATTTCAAATCACCCTTCAGAACGTCAGTCCCCCTGCCGTAGCGGCTTTGCGCGCGGTCAACTTTTTTCTCTATCGGGCGTGTGCGCGGCGCCCCGGGTAAAATCGTCGGTCGATTCGGGGCCGCAGCCGGCCGCTGCGCCCGCCCATTGCTGCCCGTCATGCGGGTGGCCCGGACCTTCTTCATGAAATACAAAGACTTACGCGATTTCATCCAGCGCCTCGAGGCGCTCGGCGAACTGCGGCGCGTTACGCAACCCGTGTCGCCCGTGCTCGAAATGACCGAGCTGTGCGACCGCGTACTGCGCGCCGGCGGCCCGGCGCTGCTGTTCAACGCGCCGCCCGGCAACGCATTTCCGGTGCTCGGCAACCTGTTCGGCACGCCGCGCCGCGTCGCGCTCGGGATGGGCGTCGATGCAGGCGACGATGCCGCGCTCGGCTCGCTGCGCGATCTCGGGCGGCTGCTGTCCGCGCTGAAGGAGCCGGATCCGCCCAGGAGCCTGAAGGACGCCGGCAAGCTGCTGTCGCTCGCGAAGGCGGTATGGGACATGGCGCCGAAATCGGTGTCGTCGCCGCCGTGCCAGGAGATCGTCTGGGAAGGCGCCGACGTCGACCTCAACAAGCTGCCGATCCAGACCTGCTGGCCGGGCGATGCGGGGCCGCTCGTCACGTGGGGGCTCACCGTCACGCGCGGACCGAACAAGTCCCGCCAGAACCTCGGCATCTACCGCCAGCAACTGATCGGCCGCAACAAACTGATCATGCGCTGGCTCGCGCATCGCGGCGGCGCGCTCGACTTCCGCGAATTCGCGCTGAAGAACCCGGGCAAGCCGTATCCGGTCGCCGTCGTGCTCGGCGCGGATCCGGCCACGACGCTGGGCGCCGTGACGCCCGTGCCCGATTCGCTGTCCGAATATCAGTTCGCCGGCCTGCTGCGCGGCAGCCGCACCGAGCTCGCGAAGTGCCTGACGCCCGGCGTCGACACGCTGCAGGTGCCCGCACGCGCGGAGATCGTGCTCGAAGGCTTCATCCATCCGCAGGAAGGCACGCCCGCCCCTGCCCCGGCCGGCGCGCCGCCGCGTCCGGCCGGCAACGCGTCCGCTGCGTACGAACACGCGCTCGAAGGCCCGTACGGCGACCACACCGGCTATTACAACGAGCAGGAGTGGTTTCCCGTGTTCACCGTCGAGCGCATCACGATGCGCCGCGACGCGATCTATCACTCGACCTATACGGGCAAGCCGCCCGACGAGCCGGCCGTGCTCGGCGTCGCGCTCAACGAGGTGTTCGTGCCGCTGCTGCAGAAGCAGTTCGCGGAGATCACCGACTTCTACCTGCCACCGGAAGGCTGCAGCTACCGGATGGCCATCGTCCAGATGAAGAAGAGCTACGCGGGCCACGCGAAGCGCGTGATGTTCGGCGTGTGGAGCTTCCTGCGGCAATTCATGTATACGAAGTTCATCGTGGTGGTCGACGAGGACGTGAATATCCGTGACTGGAACGAAGTGATCTGGGCGATCACGACGCGCGTCGATCCGGTGCGCGACACCGTGATGGTCGACAGCACGCCGATCGACTATCTCGATTTCGCATCGCCCGTCGCGGGCCTCGGCTCGAAGATGGGGCTCGACGCGACCAACAAGTGGCCCGGCGAGACGAACCGCGAATGGGGCCGCCCGATCGAGATGGATGCCGCCGTGAAGGCGCGCGTCGACCGGCTCTGGCAGGAGATCGGACTGTAAGCCCGCGAGGCCGGCGCTCGCCGGCCCGCGCATTGAACGCCTCAACAAGAACGACGATGAGCTTCCCCCCCGCCTCGATGCTGTCCGACGGGTTTTTCCTGTCGCTGTCGCTGTGTCTCGACATCGGTCTCGTCAATGTCGCGATGCTGTCGCTGACGCTGTCGCACGGCTTCCGGCCGGGCTTCTGGCTCGGCGTCGGCTCGTGCGTCGGCGATCTGGTCTACGCGGCGCTCGCGCTCGCCGGGATGGCCGTGCTGCTGCAGTTCGAGGCGGTGCGCTGGATCGTGTGGATCGGCGGCGGCGCGGTGCTGCTGTTCCTCACGTGGAAGATGGTGCGCGAAGCGCTCGCGCCGGCCGGCGCGGCCAGCGACGGCGATGCGGACGACGCGCCGCAGCCGCGCGCCAGCGCCCGGCGCAGCTTCATGCGCGGCATGCTGCTCGCGATGTCGTCGCCGAGCGCGATCCTGTGGTTCGCGGCGGTCGGCGGCGCGCTGATCGCGAAAGCGGGTGCGACCACGCCGGCGACGGCGTCGGTGTTCCTGTCCGGCTTCTTCCTCGGCGGGCTCGCATGGACGCTCTTCATGTGCACGCTCGCGAGCCAGGGCCGCAAGCGCGCGGGCGCGGGGCTGATGCGCGCGTGCCACGTCGCGTCGGCGCTGCTGTTCGCGTATTTCTCGTACAGCGTGATCGTCGGCGGCTATCGCGACCTGATTGCCCACGCGGTCTAACCGCGATGCGGCGGCCCGGCACCCAACCGCGACCGCTGCCACCGCCCCAATGAAAAACGGCGCAACGCCCCGCGAGGGACGTTGCGCCGTTTTGCCGCGCGCGGTCAGGCCGCGCGGGACGGATCAGCGATGCCAGCCGTGATGGCCCCAGCCGCCGTAACCACGCCGCCAGTACGGACGTCCGTAGTAGCCGCCGACGACCACGGGCGGCGCATAGTAGGCCGGCGCCGGTGCGTAATAGACAGGCGGAGGCGGCGGCGCGTAGTACACCGGCGGCGGCGGTGCGTACACCGGATAGGCGGGTGCGACCGGGATACCGATGCCGACCCCGATCGACACGTGGGCCTGCGCGGCGCTTACGGCACCCAGGCCCAGCGCGGCGGCGGCGATGAACGGAATGAGCTTTTTCACTTCGATTCTCCTGCTGGAGCGGTCATTTATGCGCTCCTGTCGGCAACGGCGGGCGTGCACGTCGCATGGATGCAATGTAGCGAAAACCCGCCCCTCGCGTATCGCGCATTTGTTGCAAATTGCAATTGCACGCGGTCGCATCGATGCTGCGGCGCGGGCCTGCGCATCCGCGGCAACCCTTGCCGGTCGCGCGATTCCGTCCGAGCGGCAAGATCGCAACGCGCCGGACGGTCAGTCTTACCGGAGTCGATGCGTGTGGCGGGAGCGCTTCAGTAATGAACGATTACAAATTTGAGACAAGACGCCGACAATTCAAGAGGGACGCGGGCGCCACGTGATTCGGGGCCGGATAAAAGGGCCTGCATTCCGCGATGATCCCGATACGCGCATCGCGCCGGAACGCGTCGCGCGTGCCGACCTCGACCGCCGCGCATCGGCACCGAAACCACCCTTTCGCGGCCGCCGCACCATTCCTGCGATACTGGCGGCTGCGCCGTTTCCGCTTCCTGACCCACCATGCCCCTCCCCGACACACCCCGCCTCGGTTTCATCGGCGCCGGCCGCCTCGCGCGCTGCGTCGCACGACGTTTCGCGCAGGCCGGCTTTCCGGTCGTCGCGATCGCGAGCCGCACGGCCGGATCGGCTGAGGCGCTCGCCGCGGATATCGACGGCTGCCGGGCAGTCGACACGCCGCAGCAGGTCGTCGACGCCGCCGACCTGATCTTCCTGACCGTTCCCGACGACCATCTCGCGTCGACCGCCGCGGCGCTGCATGTCGACGCGTCGCGCGCGGCCGGCCAGGCGCTCGTCCACTGCAGCGGCGCATCGTCGGTCGACCTGCTCGATCCGGCGAAACGGCAGGGCGTGGCCACCGGCGGCTTCCATCCGCTCTACCTGTTCGGCGGCACGGACGCCGACCTCGCCCGCATCGACGGCTGCTCGGTCACGATCGAAGCCGACGGCGCGCTGCACGCGACGCTGATGCGACTTGCTGCCGCACTCAGCTGCCATCCGCTGTCGATTCCGGCCGGCGGCCGGATGCTCTATCACGCGGCGGCGCACTACGCGGCGAGCTTCGCACTGTGCGGGCTGTCGGAAGCGGTCGAGCTGTGGCGCGGCATCGGCTTCGACGAACAGGCCGCGCTGCGCGCGCTGCTGCCGATGCTCGCCGGCACGATCGAGACCGCGCGCGACAAGGGCCTCGCGGATGCACTCGCCGGCCCCGTCTCGCGCGGCGACACCGGCATCGTCGAGCGCCAGCTCGCGCTGCTCGAAGCACGCGGCGGCGATCATGCGACGCTGTATGCACTGATGACCCGCCGCGCGGTCGCGCTCGCGGCGAAGCGCGCCGCGCCGCCGGCCTCGCTGCCGGCGCTCGCCGAGGCCGTCGAAACGTCGCTCGCGCGCACCACCGGGCACCCCTCCCCGTCGCAAGACGAGGCGTGATAAGGTGTCGGCCGATGCGCCGCCATCCGGCGTTGGCGGCCGCACGCTACTCGACTGTATAAAAAGGATGCCAACGATGTTCGGCGAGATCGCCCGTTTTCTGCTCAATACCCTCTTCACGCTGTTCGGCGCCGCGCTGATCCTGCGCGTCTGGATGCAGGCCGTCCGCGTGCCGCCGTACAACCCCGTCACGCAAGCCGTGCTGCAGGCGACCAACTGGCTCGTGCTGCCGCTGCGTCGCGTGATCGCGGGCGTGCGCGGCATCGACTGGGCGAGCATCGTCGCCGCGCTGCTCACGGCGCTCGTGTACGTCGTGCTGATGGTCCTGATGGCCGGCTTCGATCCGGCCTCGGTGATCGCAACGCTCGTCGTGGTCGCGCTGCTCACCGTCGTGAAGTGGGCGCTCAATCTCGTGATCTGGATGACGATCCTGATGGCACTGCTGTCGTGGCTCAATCCGCGCTCGCCGGCGATGCCGATCCTCTATCAGCTCACCGCGCCGTTCCTGAACCCGCTGCGCCGCATCATCCCGAACCTTGGCGGCATCGACCTGTCGCCGATCCTGCTGTTCGTGATCGTGCAGGTGCTGCTGATGATCGTCACGCGCGCCGCCGTGTCGCTGACGATGTTCGGCATCTGACGACGGATTACGCCGCCGGCCCCTGCGCCGGCGGCGCGTCGAGCGTATCGATCACGCCGAAGCGTGCCGGAATCACCGCGTAGCACACGCGCACCTTCTCCCGCGACAGCCGCTCGAGCAACTGCTGCGCTTCGTCTTCGGTGACGATGAATTCGACCTCGATCGCGAGCGACCCCTGCAGTTCGAAAAAACGGTCCTCGTGCAGCACGCGATGCCGGCCGAAGCCGGCCATCGCACGAAACGCGGAACCGCCCGCGACACCCATCCGGTTCGCTTCCTCGAGCAAGTATTCCCACACCGGCTTCCAGTGCAGCCGATGGTGCTCGTGCACGTAGAAGCGCAAGAAGACCCTGTCCATCGCCTCCTCCGGTGCCGGCGCGCTCAGGCGGCCGCGAACCACGCACGCGCGGTCCACATGCCGAGCGCCGTCAGCGTGAACGATCCAGTCAAGTGTAGGGCAGCCACCGCAAACGCCCATCCGAATTCGCCCTGCACCGCGTGCGTCATCACTTCGACCGAATAGGTCGAGAACGTCGTGAGCCCGCCGAGGAAACCCGTGATCACGAACAGCCGCCACTCGGGCGGCAGCCCGACGCGGGTCGTGAAGACGACGGCAGCAACACCGATCACGTAGCCGCCGATCAGGTTCGCGGCAAGCGTGCCGAGCGGCACGGCAGGGAAGAACGCGTTGAGCGCGAGGCTCAGAAACCAGCGCAGCAACGCGCCGAGCCCGGCGCCGACGAAGATCGCGACGATCGAATAGAACACGGGCGCTCCCGGTCGGTCATGCGGCTGGGTTCAGCCGCCGGCCCCGGTCGCCCGGGGGCAATGCCGGTTCCCGGACGCGCACGGCGCACGCACGGCTGGCACTGGCTGAACTGTATGCGGATTCGCGGCGCGCCTGCAACGACGGCGCGCGCAATGGCGCCCGCCAGATTGCGTCGCGGGCCGGCTCATTCGCGCTGCCAGGCCGCGTCGAGCGCGGCGAGCGTCGCGAGCGCGCCACCCTTCAGTCCGATCACGTCCGCACGGCGCGCATGGGCTTCGCGTGCGTTGATCCGGATCACGTCGGCGCCGAGGCGTTCGCTCAGCATGCGCACCGTCGGAATCGCGGTGCCCGCGCCGATCTCGACGACGGCCACCCGCCCCGCCTGCGCGACCCAGCTCTCGAGCGCACGCTCCTGAGCTTCATGGCGGGCGCCGAGCCAGCCCCGGTCACAGAACATCAGGATGTTCGGCCGTGCGAGGCCGCCGCAACGCGGGCAGCGCGGCAGCTCGCCGACCAGCCGGCACGTGGCCATGTCGACGTCCGGCGTAAATGGCGCGGCGCTCCACGTGTCGTCCGAACACGGGCGCAGGCACTGCATCGCATGAATCGAACCGTGGATTTCGACGATGCGCGCCGGATCGAAACCGGCCTTCTGGAACTGGCCGTCGACGTTGCTCGTCAGCACGAAGCCGCCATTGGGCATCGCATCCATCCAGCGCCGCAGGATCGCGAAGCCCGCGTGCGGCACGGTGTCCCGGTAAAGGCCGAGACGATGCCCGTAGAATCCCCACGCGAGCTGCGGATGCGCACGAAATGCCTGCGGCGACGCGATCTCGTGAAACTCGAAACGCTCGTGACGCAGCGCCGGATACGCACGCCAGAAGCCGTCCGTGCCGCGAAAGTCCGGCAGCCCGGAATCGACGCCGATGCCGGCTCCGGCCGTCACGAGCAGCGCATCGGCGCGCGCGAGCGCGTCGACGGCGGACGCGACGCGTTCGGCGGGCAATTGCGTGGCGCCGCCGTCGGCGGCGGATGCGAGGGAAGGCGTGGAATCGGCAAGCGACATGATGGAGCTGCGGTAGCGTCGAACGGGGCGCGCGAATGGCGTCGCGCGATCATACGCCCGTTCGAGCGTCGTGCCGCGACTTCGTCACGCGGTCGCGGCGCGCCCACCCGCGGACTCCCGCAGCGCGACGTACTGCAGCAGCATGATCGTCTTCGCGTCGACGATCTCGCCGCGCTCGACGGCGTCCAGCGCCGCTTGCAGCGGCATCTCGACGACCTCGAGATCCTCGCCCTCCTCCGCGATGCCGCCCCCGTCGCCCGTGCGCAGCGACGCATCGTATTCGCCGACGAAGAAATGCAATTTCTCCGTGACCGAACCCGGGCTCATGAACGCCTCGAACACCTTGCGCACGCCGCGCACGCGATAGCCGGTTTCCTCTTCGGCTTCCGCGCGAATGCGCGCGTCGGGCGTCGCATCGTCGAGCAGGCCGGCGGCGGCTTCGAGCAGCATCCCGTCGTGCCCGTTGACGAACGCCGGCATCCGGAACTGCCGCGTGAGCAGCACGTCGCCCGTCGCGGCGTTGCGCAGCAGGATGGTCGCGCCGTTGCCGCGATCGTAGGTTTCACGGCTCAGGCGCTGCCACGTGCCGTCGCGGCGCAGGAAATCGAACGTCACCTTCTTCAGCACATACCAGTCATCGGACAGCACCGTCGTATCGACGATGCGGACGCGGTCCCGCGTTGCGGCCATGGCGGCCTCCCATTCGACAAGAGACGGATCGCATGGTAACGTGCATATTCGTGCAATTTCAAGAATTTTCGTGCAATCCCGATGCTGACGACCCAACGCAAGAAGGTGATCCTCGATGCGCTCGCGCGCGACGGCCAGGTGCTGGCCGCCGAACTGAGCGTGCAATTCGGCGTGTCCGAAGACACGATCCGCCGAGACCTGCGCGAGCTGGCCGCCGAAGGCCTGCTGCAGCGCGTGCACGGCGGTGCGCTGCCGGCGTCGCCGGCCGTCGCGCCGTTCGCGCAGCGCGAGGCGCTCGAACCGGAGGAAAAGCGGCGCATCGCGCGCCGGGCCGCGCAGATGATCGCGCCCGGGCAGGTCGCGATCGTCGACGGCGGCACGACGTCGGCGCTGCTCGTCAGCCAGTTGCCGCCCGACCTGCGCGCGACGATCGTCACGCACAGCCCGAGCGTCGCCGTCGCGCTGGCCGCGCATCCGTCGATCGACGTGATCCTGATCGGCGGCCGGCTGTACAAGCATTCGATCGTGTCGGTCGGCGCCGCGGCGATGGAAAGTATCGCGCGCATCCACGCGGACCTGTATTTCATGGGTGTCACCGGCGTTCATCCGGTCGCGGGGCTGAGCACCGGCGATTTCGAGGAAGCGGCGATCAAGCGTGCGCTCGCCGAACGCGCGGGCGAGACGGTCGTGCTGGCCTCGCAGTCCAAACTGCGTGCGGCATCGCAGTTCGTGATCGGCGAGCTTGCGCTCGCGCAGACCATCGTGGTCGAACGGGAAACCGACGCGGCGCTGACCGAGCCGATCGAGGCCGCCGGCGTGACGGTCGTGCGCGCCTAGCGCCCGCCTGCTTGCGCCGATAACGGACTCGCGCCGGCGCAGCGGCGACGGCACCGCGCCCCGATCGTTGCGCCGACAACCTCGCGGCGCCGATGTCAGCGTGCTGACAGGCACCGCTTGCTACCATGGGCGATTGCCCAACCGTCGCGCCAGTCCGTCCGATGCTTCCGCCCGCCACCTCGACTCCGCCCGCGCCGCCCGACGGCGATCCACCGTCACCCGGCGTCCTCGCGCTGTTCATCGCATTCGCGCAGATCGGCCTGACCAGCTTCGGCGGCGGGCTGAGCGGGCGCATGATGCGCGACTTCGTGGACGAGCGGCGCTGGATCGACGAAGAAGCGTTCCTCAACGGGCTCGCGCTGTCGCAGGCGCTGCCGGGCGTCAACGTGAAGAACCTCGCGATCTGGATCGGCTACCGGCTGGCCGGATGGCGCGGCGCGGTGGCCGGCTTCACCGGCATCATCGCGCCGCCGGCCGTGCTGATCGTGCTGTTCGGCGTCGCATTCTCGACCCTCACGCGCTTTACGCTCACGCATGTCGCGCTCGCCGGCGCGGCCGCCGCGGCAATCGGGCTGTCGATCTCGATGGCGATCACCGCGGTGCGCCGGCTGCCACGCCGCGTGCTGCCGTTCGCGGTGATGACGCTCACGTTCGTGTCGGTGGCCGTGCTGCACTGGCCGCTCGTGTGGACCGTGCTGATCGGCGGCACGCTGAGCGTTGCGCTCGAATACCGCCGCGCGGAGCCTTCCTCTGCGAGGCGCGACGACCGATGAATGCGATGTCGCGCTACGCCGCCCTCTTCGGCGTGTTTGCGCCGCTGTCGATCGCGACGATCGGCGGCGGGCAGGCGATCGTCGCCGACATCCAGCGCCAGGTCGTCGACGTCCATCACTGGATGACGGCCACGCAGTTCGTGAACGACTTCGCGATCGCGCGGATGGCGCCGGGGCCCGGCTCGCTGCTCGCGACGCTGATCGGCTGGCAGGTCGCGGGCTTCTGGGGTGCGGTGATCGCGACGCTCGCGCTGTTCGGGCCGACCGCGTTCCTGATCTACGGCGTCGCGCACCTGTGGCGACGGCATCAGGGCGCGCGTTGGCAGATCGCGCTCGAGGCCGGCCTGCGCCCGGTCGCGGCCGGAATGATCCTCGCGTCGGTCTGGGTGCTGCTGCAGGCGCTCGACGGCGGCTGGCCCGCGCGGGCGATCGCGGTTGCGTCGACGGTGTGCGTGATGGTCACGCGCATTCACGCGCTGCTGCTGATCGTCCTCGGCGCGTTGCTGCTGATCGGCATACACGCGCTCGGCTGACCGAAAGCGCCCGCGCATCGGGATGCGATGCGCGACACGCACCGGCATGCGAGCAATGACGCAACGCTTCTTCGCCGCCGCTCGCACACGCCTGTCACGCCGCCGCATGACCTAGATGCCGCGAAACACCGGCGCGCGCCGCTCCGCGAACGCGCGCAACCCTTCATCAAAATCCGCACCGTCGCATGCCTGCCGACGCAGCTCGGCGATCCGCTCGAATGCGTCGACCGGCATCGGCCGCGCATCCTGCAGCACGCGCAACTGCTCCTTCACCGCGTGCACCGCGAGCGGCGCCTTCGCGGCAATCGTGCGGGCGATATCGAGCGCGGCATCGTCCACGCCGCCGGCTTCCGCGAGCCGGTTCACGAGCCCGTGATGGGCGGCGCGCTCGGCATCGAGCGGCTGCGCGCAAAAGAACATCTCCTTCAGGACGTGGATCGGCAGGTTGTCGTAAAAGCGCAGCAGGCCGCTCGTCGAATACGGCAGGCCGATGTTCGCGGGCGTCATCGCGAAACGCGCACCGCGCTCCGCGACGACGAGGTCGCAGCTCATCACGAGATCGACCGCCCCGCCCCATGCGGAGCCCGCGACCGCCGCGATGACCGCGCCCGGATAGGTCCGGATCCGCCGCAGCGCACGTTCGAGCGGCTTGTCGTAGGCGAGCGGATCGCGGTCGTCGGCGAGTTCGCGCAGGTCGTGGCCTGCGCTCCACACGTCGCCGTTGCCGTCGTTCGACAGAATCACGATCGGCGCCGGGCGTTGCGCGGCGAGCGCATCGATGCACGTCACCAACCGATCGAGGAGCGGTGCGTCGAGCGCATGACGCCGCGCGGGATTGGAGAACCGCACGCGCGCGATGCGCTCGCCGATCATGTCGACCGTCACGCCCGACGGCGCCGCCTGTTTCGTCACGTCCGTCATTGCACGGCCTCCGCTGCGGCTTCGGCCTGGAAGATCGCGCGCTCGGCCAGCAACGCATCGATCGCATCGTCGTCGTAGCCGGCTTCGCGCAACACGTCGACCGTATGCTCCCCGAGCAGCGGCGGCGCATGGCGCGTGCGCGGCGCCGGCTCGGCGTCGCCCATCGCGCCGAGCGGCGTCACGACCTGACGCACCGTCCCGAGCGTCGGATGCGCGACCGGTTCGACGAGCCCGCAATGCGCGAGCTGCGAATCGGCGAACACCTCGTCGAGCGTATGAATCGGCCCGGCCGGCAGCCCGGCCTCGACGAAACGCTGCGTCCATTCGCGCTTGCCGCGCGTACGCAACCGGCTCTCCAGCAATACCTTCAACGCATCGCGGTTCGCGACGCGCGCATCGTTGGTCGCGAACCGCGCGTCGTTCGGCAATTCGGGCAGCTCGAGCAACTGGCACAGCCGCAGCCACATGTCGGTCGTGATCGGCGCGAGGTTCAACGGCCCGTCGGCCGTCTCGAACACGCCATACGGCGCGATCACCGCATGCGCGTTGCCGGTGCGGCGCGGCACGTCGCCGAGGCTCAGATAGCGCTGCCCGTGCACGCTCAGCAGCGCGACCAGGCTTTCGAGCAGCGACGTGCCGACATGCTGGCCGCGCCCGGTTCGCTCGCGCTCGTACAGCGCGGCGATGACGCCCGTCGCGACCCACATCCCCGAGCTGAGATCGCCGATCGCGGTACCCGTGCGGGTCGGTTCGCCGTCCGGGAAGCCGGTGAGGCTCATCAGCCCCGCGTAACCCTGCGCGATCTGGTCGAAACCCGGCCAGTCGCGCAGCGGACCGCGCGGACCGAACGCGGTCACGCTGCCCATCACGAGCCGCGGATCATGCGCGCTCAGTACGTCGTAGCCGAGCCCCATCGCGTCCATCGTGCCGGCCTTGAAGTTCTCGATCACGACGTCGGCCTGCGCGATCAGCCGGCGCACGACATCGATGCCGGCCGGCTGCCGGAAATCCACGCAGATGCCGCGCTTGTTGCGATTGCAGGACAGGTAATACGTGCTCACGCCGCGATCGAACGGCCCCCACGCGCGGCTCATGTCGCCGTTCGGACCCGACTCGACCTTGACCACGTCGGCGCCGAGATCGGCGAGCACCATCGAGCAGAACGGCCCCGACAGCGCGCGACTCAGATCGACGACCCTGATTCCTTGTAATGCCTGCATTCCGGACTCCTGATATTGATGACGAGATGTTGCTGATAGCCGGACGACGCCGGCACGCCGTTCATTCCGGCAGTGTCTGGTGACGCGTTTCGACGGCGAACGGCAGGATCAGGATGCCGAGGCCGAACACGGCCGCGGTCCACGCGACCGGCACGCCGAGCGAGCCGTAGCCGTGAATCGCGGCGCCGAGCACGAAGTTCACGCCCGCGCCGATGAAGCGGCCGACCGATGCGTTGAACGCGAATGCGGTCGCCCGTACGCGGGTCGGATACTGCTCCGGAAGCCACAACGAGAAGATCGCGAAATTGCCGCCGAAGAAGCCGAGGAACGCGAGCGAAACCATGAATGCGCCGAGCCCGTTCGGCTGATAGAACGCCCAGCCGAACGCGAACACGATCGCCGCGGCCATGCCCGCGAAATACACGCCGAGCGCGGCGCGCCGGCCGACCCGTTCCGCAAGCCACGGCGCGACGAGGCAGCCGACGATCGTCGTGCACGACAGGATCGCCGCGCCGACGGACGCGAGCCGCATCGCGCCGATATGGTCGATGCCGGCGCGCGCCGCGAGCGTGCTGACCGCGCTCGCCTCGTAGACCGAACCGGCCCACAGCCCGACGATCGCGACGCCGACCAGGCTCGCGCTCGTCAACGTGCGGCGCAGGAGCGCCGGCGCGAAGATTTCGCGCAGCGGGTGCACGCGCTTCGCGTGCATCGCGTCGCCGTCGCGCACGTCGTGCCGGCGCCACTGCCCCGGCTCCTTCACGCGCATCACGGTGAAGACCGCGAGCAGCGCCGGCGCGAGCCCGCACAGGAACATCGCGCGCCAGCCGTAGGTCGCGCCGATCGTGTAGTTCAGGCAGGCCGCGATGAAGAAACCGAAGTAATAGCCCGTCTGCAGGTAGCCGGCGCCCATCTTGCGGCGATCCTCCGGCCAGCTCTCGGCGACGTAGGTGCCCGCGAGCGCCCATTCGCCGCCGACGCCGATCCCGGCGATCAGCCGGCACGCGGCCAGCACCCAGACGTCGTGCACGAACGCGGCGGCACCGGTGAACACCGAATAGATCAGGATGCTCGCGGCGAGCGTGCGCACGCGGCCGAAGCGGTCGGCGAGCGGCCCCCAGATGAACGACAGCCCCCAGCCGATCAGGAACAGCGCGAACAGGATCGAGCCGTACATCCCGAGATTCGCGGGCGTCGCCGCGATGCCGGACGCCGGCAGCAGTTCGGTCAGCGCGGGAATCAGCACGAGCGCGTAGATCACCGAGTCCACGCCGTCGAGCACCCAGCCCGCGTACACGGCCCAGAAACCCTTGACCTGCTCGCGCGTGAGCGGCGTGCGCCGCGGCTTCGCGCCGGCCGCCGGCGCGTCGATCGCCTTGAACATCTTCGTCTCCTTGCCGGCCGAGCCGGCTCCGGTGCCGCGTCCGGTCCGGGATGGCCGGCCTGCGGACTCTTTTGTGAGACGAGTATAGAAATGTCAGCGATCGTCGAAAAATATGATATTCATCTTGCTCGATCGGATTGGCTTATGGTTTGAATCGGGAGGCGGCGGCAATGGACCTGAGGCAATTGCGCTATTTCGTGAAGGTCGTCGAATGCGGCAACGTCACGCATGCGAGCGAAGCGCTGCACGTCGCGCAACCGGCGGTCAGCCAGCAGATGCGCAATCTCGAGCAGGATCTCGGGATGCAGCTGCTCGAGCGCAGCGTGCGCGGCGTCGCGCCGACGGCCGCGGGCCGTACGCTGTACCGGCACGCGCTCGAACTGCTGCGCCAGGCCGACGGCACGCGCGAGCTGCTGCGCCGCGACGCCGATACGCCGCAGGGCCGCGTGACGGTCGGGATGCCGTCGAGCACCGCGCGCGTGCTGGCGATCCCGCTCGCGCGCGCCGTGCGCGATCGCTATCCGGGGATCATGCTGGAATTGATCGAGGCGCCGAGCGCCGATCTCGACACGCTGCTCGAACGCGCGCGGCTCGACCTCGCGATCGTCGTCGATGCGGTCGACACGCGCGGCATCGCGATTCACCGGCTGCTGACCGAAACGCTGTACCTGATCACGTGGCCCGACTTTCCGGTGCCGGACGATCCCGTTCCGCTCGACGCGATCGCGCGGCTGCCGCTCGTGCTGCCGAGCGCGCCGAACACGATCCGCAACCGCGTCGACTGGGCGATGCGCGAAGCCGGGCTGTCGTACCAGATCGGCTTCGAGGCGAGTTCGACCGGGCTCCTGTTCGCGGCCGTGATGGCGCAGCTCGGCGTGACGATCCTGCCGTGGACGGCCGCGCACGTCGAGATCGAGGAACGCAAGCTCAAGCTGTCGACGGTCGCGCACCGGCTGTTCGTGCGCGACCTGTCGCTGTGCTGGCACGACACGGCGCTCGTCAGCAATGCGGTGCAGAAGGTGAAGGCGGAAATCGTCGCGCTGTTCGACACGCTCGGACGCCGGCCGGAGTGGGCGGCAGGAAATGCCGGGCACGCGTGACGCGCGACGCACGTCGTGCATCGCCCGTGCCTTGCGCAACGCCGCCGCACGCGCTAAGCTCCTTTCATCCTGGGTACCGCTGACACCTGCTCTTCTCCTCGCCGCTCGGTATAAGCGTCGGGGGAAGGAGCCCGTTCGTGTCCCCGTTCCAGTCCGCCTGGCTTTTGCTGGGCATCAGCGTTGTCGCCGAAGTACTCGGCTCCGTCGGCCTGAAATGCTCCGCCGGCCTGTCCCGCCCGCTACCGTCCGCCATCACGATCGTCTGCTATGCGAGTGCCGTCTGGCTGATGGCGCTCGCGACGAAGCGCGTCGAAATGGGGCTCGCCTATGCGAGCTGGGCCGCCGCCAGCACGGCGGCCACCGCCGTCATCGGCATCGTCTGCTTCGATGAATCGGTATCGTCGCTGAAGCTCGTCGGCATCGCGTTGACCGTCTGCGCCCTCGTCGCGCTCAATCTCGGCGACGCCGCCGCCGGCTGACGGCATGCGCGGCGCTCGTCGCCGCAACGCGGCGGCAGGCGGCAGATGACGGGTGCGCGAGCGCACCGTGCGGCATGGTGCGCCGAACATTGACAACGCCCTCCGCCGCCCCTTAATGTGGGTCGCATCGTAACCATCACCGGTTCAGCTTAAGAGGTTGTCGGCCCGCTCGTGCTCGACACCTCTGCCTTCCTGGAAGGTCTGCTGCTTGGCGCCGGCCTGTTCACGTCGGTCGGCCCCAAGGACGCCTTCGTCATCAAACGCTCGATTTCGAGCCCCCATCTGCTCTCCATTGCGATCGTCTGCGCGGGCAGCGACGCGCTGCTGATCGTGCTCGGCGCGCACGGCTTGTCGTCGTTGCTGCTGCATCATCCGGCCATCGTGTCCGCCGCGCTGTGGGCCGGCATCGCGTATCTCGCCGGTTACGGCCTGCTCTCGCTGCGCTCCGCGATCCGGCGACGGCAGCCCGGCCACGTGGATGCCGATGGCGCCGGATACGGCGCGACGCGCTCGCGCACGTTGCTCGCGGCCGCGGCCGTCTCGCTGCTCAATCCGTATGCGTGGATCGACACCGTGCTGCTGATCGGCACGGTGATCGCGAACCATGCGCCAGCCGCGCGCATGCCGTTCGCGCTCGGCGCGATGACGGCATCGCTCGTATGGTTCCTGATGCTCGCGTATGGTGCACGCGCCTGCCGCGCGTGGTTCGCCCGCGTGCTGGCGTGGCGCATGCTCGACCTGTTCGTCGCGGTGACGATGCTCGGCTTTGCCGTGCGCTTCGCGATCGATGCGCGTTGAACGCGACAGCACCGATCGGGGGCTCGATCGCGTGCATGACGTCCTGCGCGTACGTGACCGACACACCCTCGCGACATCACGCGGCATCGTTCGACGTCGCCCGAATCGGGCCGCTCATCATCGGAGTCCCGACGAACATTGCATCGCACACAACGTGCAGCGAACCCATCGAATACGAGCACCGCCCCCCTGCACAGCCGAGAATAAGATGGACTTCCGACGCGAAGCGCGTATGATGAATTCGTCCGAGACTGCGTCATTTCACCGACCCCTCGCCCCGCCATCTGCACCCCCGCTGCGTCGCGTCTTCATCCGCACGCATTGTTGCCCCTTTCGCCCCACCCGTCGCACCGCGCTTCGGTGATACCGGTCGGTTGCGTTCGTCCACGCGATTCGTCGCGATCGAACCCAGGAGTCCATCATGAGCATGCATCTGTATCGCGGCTTCGAGATTTATCCGCTGATTTATCCGCACGTTTCATCGCAGCACGGCAACCCGCACAACTACGAAAACGGGTTCGACGCAGCCGTGAAGATCTGTCTGCGCGGCACCGCCGACACGCTGACACGCAGCGAGACGTTCCGGTTGCTCGACAACGCGCCGTTCATCTCGGCAGGCGATGCACGCCGGGCGTCCCTTCGCTATGCGGAGGAAATCATCGACGGCAAGCAACCGCTCTTCGCCAACACGCACTGACGCTGCCTGTTTCGACCGCTCCCCCGACATTTAATCCGGAGCACGAAATGATTATTGATGAACTCATCGACCTGGTCAGACGACGCGAAGTCACCTGGGCCGACGGCGTACCCTCCGACGGCCTCGACGGGTCGGCACAGCGTCACCAACCCGAGTTGCAGATGTTCGCTGCGGTACGTGCGCTGTCGATCGGTGCCGGCTACTCGGAATTCGAATCCGACGAGATAGCGAGCGCCGTCATGACGCGGCTCGGCTAACCTCTTTCCTCAAGCAGTTTCAGAATAGGATCTACATGACCACCATCATCCTCAAGCCCAACGAACCTGTCGATGTCGCGCTGAGGCGCTTCCGTCGAGACATCGAGAAGACGGGCCTGATCCGGGAATTACGCAGTCGCACCGGCTATGAAAAACCCACGACCGAGCGCAAGCGAAAGAAAGCCAGTGCCGTCGCAAGACAACGCCTGCGAGCCAAACGGCTGCTGCCGCCTCGCAAGCTGTACTAGGAGAACGTCGTGTACCAGCCGCCCGTCGAAGACCCTGCATTTTTTCCGTTGACGAAATGCGAAGTCGATTTCGATCGACAGAACGATGCGTTCAGGCTGATTGCCGCGATCGAGAAAGCACTCGGCATCGCGCAGTGAGCGTCTCCTTCGGCTGCAACCGGCTCCTCCCCTCTCCGATCATTCTTCTGCTGCCAAGGATCGCGTAACACGCGCTTCCCGGAGGAGCGTTCGCGGAGCGACCGCTCCTCCGGACGAAATCTGTCCGCGATCTCCACACGCGAATTTGAATCGCATCGGTCGCCGAATGCCCGGCCGGTCGATTCAAACCGTCATCCGGACGCTCGCCCATCCCCTCCGAAATCAGCAAATGTTGTCGACACCCGACAGCAGGCGCCACACCGCCGTCATCCGGTCGTTTCTCGCCCGCCGATCGGCGCGGCGCGTATCCGTGTCGTCGCCGATCAACAGTGCGTCGCATTTGTTATGGGTGGCGGTCGGATATTTTCTAGATCGCAAGGTTTTGTGTCGAGAAGATACATGTCGCCAGGCTGGCAACGGCGTGCCGACGCGCCGCGTCGCCATCCTGGAAAGGCGCGGTTCATCGGAACGCGGGCCGGACAATAGAAATATGGATTGGAGGATGACATGAACGGTAGTCACACGGGCCTGGCAACAGGCCTGAAGCAACGCCACGTCACGATGCTGTCGATCGCCGGCGTGATCGGCGCGGGCCTGTTCGTCGGCTCCGGGCACGCCATCGCGGCGGCCGGACCGGCGGCGCTGATCGCCTACGCGCTGACGGGCGCGCTCGTCGTCCTCGTGATGCGCATGCTCGGCGAAATGGCCGTCGCGCATCCCGACAGCGGTTCGTTCTCCACCTATGCCGATCGCGCGATCGGCCACTGGGCCGGCTTCACGATCGGCTGGCTGTACTGGTGGTTCTGGGTGCTCGTGATCCCGATCGAGGCGACGGCCGCGGCCACCATCCTCAACGCGTGGTTCCCGGGCATCGCGACCTGGGTCTTCGCACTCGGCGTCACGCTGCTGCTGACGGTGACCAACCTCTTCTCGGTCAAGAACTACGGCGAATTCGAGTTCTGGTTCGCGCTGATCAAGGTCGTCGCGATCGCCGTGTTCATCGCGATCGGCGGCGCGGCCGTGTTCGGGCTGCTGCCGGGCGGCCACGCATCGGGCTTCTCGAACCTGGTCAGCCACGGCGGCTTCATGCCGAACGGGATCGGCGCGGTGTTCGCGGGCATGCTGATGACGATGTTCTCGTTCGTCGGCACCGAGATCGTGACGATTGCCGCGGCCGAATCCGAGAACCCGGAACGCCAGATCGTGCGCGCGACGAATTCGGTCATCTGGCGCATCTCGCTGTTCTATCTCGGCTCGATCCTGTTCGTCACCGCGATCGTGCCGTGGAACGATCCGCTGCTGCCGGTGCACGGCTCCTACCAGCGCGTGATGGAGTTGATCGGCGTGCCGCATGCGAAGGCGATCATCGACGTGATCGTGCTCGTGTCGGTCGCGAGCTGCCTGAATTCGGCGCTGTACACCGCGTCGCGGATGATGTTCTCGCTGGCCAAGCGCAAGGACGCACCGGCGTTCCTGCAGCGCACCGATTCGACCGGCACGCCGCGCGCGGCCGTGCTCGCATCGACCGCGTTCGCGTTCCTGACCGTGATCGCGAACTACGTGGTGCCGGAGCAGGTGTTCAACGTGCTGATCGCAACGTCGGGCGCGATCGCGCTGCTCGTGTATCTGGTGATCGCGGTGTCGCAACTGCGGATGCGCCGCATGCTCGACGTGACCGGTGCGGCGCTGACGCTGCGGATGTGGCTGTTCCCGTGGCTCACGTGGGCGGTCATCCTGTTCATCTGCGGGACGCTCGTCACGATGCTGTTCCTCAACGGCCACCGGATGGAAGTTGCCGCGACCGGCGTGCTCGCCGTGTTCGTGCTGATCGCCGCGCGGCTGAACCAGCGTAGCCGCGACGCGCAATCGAGCCTCGGCCGTCGCGGCGTATCGTCGGCCTGAAGACTGGCCCGAGCGTGAATGCAGGCACGGGAAACCGCTGCCTGCCCGTCGGTCGAGTGCGCGTCGCGCACTTCGCCGACGCCCTTGGCGCAACGATGATTTTTGCGGCCCGGCCCGGACGACGACGTCCGGGCCGCGTCGTTCCCGGGGTGCGCGGAACCCCGAGTCGAAGTCCGCGGCCCGTGTCGGCCGGCCATCTGCGATTCATCTGGAATCGCGCTGGCGCCTTGTTCCGCTTCTGCGTCAGCAGTTACCCGATCAGTGCATCGTCATGACTCACCCCTCGCCCGTCGCAAGCCCCCCGGAATCCGACAAACCGACGCGTATCCGGTTCGGCTTCATCCTGTTGCCGAATTTCACGCTGACGGCGTTCTCCGGCATGATCGACGTGCTGCGGCTCGCGGCCGACGAAGGCGACAACAGCCGGCCGGTCCGCTTGTCATGGACGATTCTGGGAGACATGACCTCCCCCGTTCGCGCAAGTTGCGGCATCCAGATCCCCGCGTGGGAATCGTTGAGTTCGAACCAGGCGTTCGACTACGTGGTCGTCGTCGGCGGGCTGCTGCATGCCCGCTCGGAACTCGACGCGGCCACGCTGGAATTCATTCGCGCTGCCGCGTCGGCGGGCTCGATGCTGGTCGGCATCTGCACCGGCGCGTTCGCGCTTGCGCGCGCGGGCGTGATGGCCGGGCATCGCATCTGCATCAGCTGGTTTCACTACTGGGACTTCATCGAGCGGTTTCCGTCCGTCGATGCGAACCTCGTCGTGTCCGACCGCCTCTATGTGCTGGACGGGCGGCGCGTGACCTGCTCCGGCGGGCGTGCATCGATCGACGTCGCCGCCGCGATCCTGGTCCGGCACATCGAGCCGTCGATCGTCTACAAGGCGCTTCGCATCCTGCTGGTCGACGGACGCGAGACGGTCAGCGCGCCGCAACCGCATCCGCCCGGTGTCGCGCCCAACGCGCATCCGAAGGTGAAGCGCGCGATCCTGCTGATGGAGCAACACATCAGCCACTCGATTACGATCGACGAGCTGGCGCGCAGGCTCGATCTTTCGGCGCGGCAGCTCGAACGCCTGTTCAGGGAAGCGACCGGCAGCGGGCCGGCCGCCTGCTATCGGGCGATCCGGATTCGTACGGCCGCATGGATGCTGATGCATCTGGACAAGAACATTTCCGAGATCGCGGCGGGCTGCGGCTTTGCCGATGCGTCGCATCTGGGGCGCGAGTTTCGGCGGGCATACGGGATGTCGCCGAGCGCGTATCGCGAGCGTCAGGCACCCGGCGCCTTGAGCGAGATACCGGATCCGGCGCAGCGCGCCACCTCACTGGGCGAGCTGTTCCCGAATCGCAACGAGTTTTATTGAGCCGGTGTCGCCGGCTTGCCGTCCCGGTTGAAACCCCGGTTCACGGGTACGGGAAAGCGGTGAAATCGTCGCATCGTTTGATGCGTGCACGGCCCGTGCTGCCCTTGCCGCATGCACGGGCCGGGACGAGAGACGCCGCGGATCGCGAGGGTATCCGGACCGCGGCGTTATGCGTCGGTTGAACCTGCGCGGCCGCTCAGGCGAACACGAAGTACTTGCGCACCGTCTCCACCACTTCCCACGTCCCCTTCATGCCGGGTTCGATCACGAACACGTCGCCGGCCTTCAAATGCACCGCCTCCTCGCCTTCCGGCGTGATGATGCAGTAGCCGTCGAGGAAGTGGCAGTACTCCCACTTCTCGTAGTTCACCTCGAACTTGCCCGGCGTGCAGATCCACGTGCCCATGATCTTGCTGCCGTCCTTCGAGAGGTACGCGTTGAGGTTCACGGTGTGCGGATCGCCGCCGATGCGCTTCCACTTGGTCGCGTCAAGGACCGGGGTCGGGCAGGTTTCGCGCAGGACGGTGATGAAATCGGACATGTCGGCTCCAGACAAACGATCGGGTAAGAGGTCTGTCACGTTAGTTCGAAAGCCACATCGGGGCTTGTATGCTTCCGACACCGACTCGTCTAATTTCGACACTGGCGGCCTGGCGGGCGCGGGGCAGGCGCGTTGCGTTCGACGTTGACCGGATTCGCGTGAGTGCCCCTGGCGCTATCTCTGGTTCTGGTTCAGCCCCTCGTGACAGCCCCGCCCCGTTCGCGGAATCGCCGGGGAATGGGGCCGCCATCGAGGAACGCGCAGTGCGTTTGCGCATGGCCAAAACGCCTCGCTTGCAACACGGCCGCCAAACCCTGTAGAATTACGCGTTCTGCGGGCGTCGTATAATGGCCATTACCTCAGCTTCCCAAGCCCCAGCGCGTTAATCAAAACCACTAATCACGCGCGTTCTAACGTCATAATTTCTCCCGGCTCCACTAAGAACCGCTGTTCATGCGGGATTCACTGCGATGCCAGTTTTCACGCCAGCGCCAATCGCAAGAAGCTGACGATATAGATGTCCATCAAAGCAGCACCGCAATCAATATCCCCCCTAGAGCGCATCGATCATTGATCCTGTCGCACAGAATATCAACCAGTGCCGCATCTCTCGGAAGCAATACTCATCACGAATTACCCTAGGCACCGAAGGTATCCTCCCATGCTAGGCCCGTGCCAATAAGGTGCAGCCGCTGCCAAAAATCCGCTATGGCATCCGCTCGAGAACTGAGATCAAAGATCTCGAAACCATCAAAAACATTTCCCTTAGAATCAGAAGGATATCGAAATCTTTGATCGTGCGTCCTATGAAATGATTCAATCGTTTCAGGAAACATGTCGTCTGCCAAAAACACCTGCTCCGAAAATGGAAACGAAAATTGATATTTTCCGGATGGATACAGAATCTTGTACTGATCAAAAAGCGAAGCAAGTCGATGCGTATTTCTAGGAATACCCCCAGTTCTCAAGCCAATCGCCCCTTTTAGAAAAAGCTCAAGGGCATGCCTGCAAAGGTGAAGAATTACCCTCACATTTGCATGATTTTGATCGAACTTATCATCGACCATCGATTCCACCAAAACTTTAGCAGCACTCGCATAGGCCGAACCCAGCCATAACATTTGGCTTGCTTCGGATTTTCCGGGGAGATCTGGTTCTATTTTTACACTCATAACAGTCTGATACGTTGATTATTTTTGAGCCGACGTAGTCACCTCGGCATTCCGATGGTATGGGGAAAAAGAAAAGTATTGACGTTAGATCTCCCCCCCATTCTTCATCGTCGTCTGGCGAAAAATAGCTTGTAAACAACGGAACACTAAGCGCACAGTAGCCGTTAAGGCAATGCTGCGTAGGAAATAAGCGTTGACGTCGCTCCGGCGCGACGGGTACCGCATCATGTCTGTGATTGTCAAACACAACGGCTGTCACGACTACTCCGAATCGCTTACTATTGGGCTAACGAGGCTTCTGTGAGCGCGCGACTAGACGCAATCAACTGATGGCTCCGTAACAGCAAGTAGGAGGAAAGGCATGGCGTCATCCGCAACAATCGTGGAGCTCTGTCAGGTTGAAAACGATGACGGTCTGCATGAATTCGGGGGTGGGCACGGAAACAAGGGCAACGACTTCGCCCGATTCTGGCTCATAAGCGAGTTGATAACGCTGACCGAAGTCGGCACAAACGACTACCTCTTTATTCTAGAGTATGTTCAAGACGTCGCTCGCATAGACGACCCGGCGGCACCTGCGGCGATCACACTATACCAACTCAAGAAGAAGGAAGGCAGCGTTTGGGACCTCAACTCGTTAGCTGGTCTCACCGAAAAGGGAAAGCAGGTCAAACCCGCGTCGCCACTCGCGAAGATTGTGAAATCCGTACTCGGCTTTAAGATGCTGTCGGCGAGCGCCGAGTTCGTCTCCAACGCACGATTTAACGTCAAACTTGCTGCGGGCGGGACTGCTCTTCAGATGGACTATCTTTCCTTGGCAGACCTGCAGGTTGAAAGGCAGTCTAATTTTCGTGACAGTGCAGCAACAGCCCATTCGGTACCAGCAGCGGCCATTCCTCTTCAGAAAATTGGCCTTCGGTATGCACCTATCGAAGTCAACGACATGCGAGTACATGTCATCGGGGTTGCTCACGGATTCCTCAAGAAGCTCAGTATCGCACATGCGGCACAGGCTGACTCGTTCGTGGACGCCTTATTCGCAAAACTAGCGACCGCCTCACGCAACACGTCCAAATGCCAGACGTGGGAAGAACTGGTCAGTAAGCGCGGTTACAGCAAGAAGCAGTTCAACGACGCACTCGCCGCGCTACAACTGCTGCCTGATCAGCAAGGTCGACGTGAAACTCTGCTCAAGGAGCTTGCATCAGCTCTCGAGTGGCACACACGTGATCGGATGAGGATAGAAGTCGCCCTCACCGAACTCGCTCGATTGAAAGTCACCGGTGGCGAACTATCCATCGCCAACGTCGACTGGGCTGCACTACGCGCCGTGAGCGCAACAGCAGAAGCTGAATCCTGGTCGACCGTAAAAGAATTCGAGGCCGCCGAAAGTTGCCTCAAGGGATTTCTTCCAGACGAAACCGTCGCGCGAATACGCGCATTAGCTATTTACGGGATGGTCCAAGCATGGACAAGCCAAACGTTCGCCTAATTCTTCGAGCCATACGAAAAAAGACCAATGCAAAGCTTGCGATTCAACAAAATAAGCATCTGCTCGGAGAACGAGCAGAAAGCATACAGCGAGACGTTCCATCCGCGGAAAACGTTACTGCTGGGCGGAAACTCGACGGGGAAATCGACAATTATCAAATCCCTCTTCCGGGCATTTGACGCAGAACCTACTGGGGATCTAAGAAACTGGGACTACTCGGCGATCGTTGCCGTTGATTTTTCCGTCAACGACATAGCCTTCACGACAATTCGCCGTGGCGATCTAAAGGCGCTCTTTCGCGGCCAGCAGCTACTGGGAGTCACTACAAGCAGCGCTCGCTGGAATGAGATTTTTTCGGAAGCCGTTGGCTTTCACTTGCAGCTGATGGACAGGGAAGAGAATTTGCGAGCAGCAACGCCGTCGATGTTCTTCCTACCATTTTATATAAATCAAGACGGCTCGTTCTTCGGCAACTGGGATACTTTCAAGAGCCTGAAACAGTTCGACTCAAGCGCCATTCCCCACACGCTCGAATATTTCGCTCAAGTAAGGCCTTTTCAGTACTTTGAACTCAAAGGACGCGAGCGCACGGCAAAAAGCAAGCTGACGGAGCTGGATGTGGAAGCAAGCACATTACAGCGAACTCGGCTTCGGCTTCGCCGGTCGCTAAAGGCATCACATGTAAAGTTGTCGACTGCGGGGTTTGAAAGAGAAGTCCACGAACTCGCGAAACTCGCTACTGAATTGGGTACCAAGCAGGATAAGGTTCGCAGTGAACTTGTCGAGGGACAAGAACTATCCAGACAAATTACGGACCAAATTCGATTGGCGGAGGCCGCGCTGCGCGAGCATGAAGCTGACTTTAAAAGCGTATCGTCGGCAACAGCGGAGCAAGGCACGTTTCGGTGTCCGACATGTCATGCAGAACACGATGCATCGTTTCATACTTTCTTGGAACTAGCGGAGGATGCGCGCGAACTTTACCGACTGAAAGAGCGCCTACGGCAGAATCTGGATTCTGTCAGTGCGCGCATGTCGAGGTCGAGACGAGAAGCTGCTTCCCTACGTACGCAGTACGTCGAGGTGTCGAATATCTTGGCGGTCAAACGTGGTCGCCGAACTTTTGAGGACGTGGTGAAGAGCCACGGGGCTGAGGCGGCGGAGTCGGCACTCGATGCGGAGATAGCAAGCATCCAGAAGGCTGCTACCGCTACCGCAGAGACTATCCGAGGGCTCAAGATTGAGCTTGATCACCTTATGAAGAACCATGATACCGGTGAACCTCTCAGGATCTTCAGAGAAACATTCAAAGAACTTCTCGTAGTCGCCGACGTACCCGAATTTAGCAACGTAGGCACTTGGAAACTCAACAAGCGACCAACCGACTCAGGTAGCCCTGGCCCTCGGTCGGTGGTAGCGTATTACGGTGCACTTTGGACGGTGATGAAGAGCGCGGAGTCGTTCTTGCCTAGTCCAATTGTCATCGACTCGCCGAACCAAAATGCCCAGGACCGGAAGCATCTTGAGCGCGTGATGGGGCTATTGGCGAGCAAAACGCCAGCAAACGCACAAGTCATCCTATGCGCAGAAGACCCCAGCGACTCGTTCAATCCTGACAAGGTGATCCAACTCGAACGAGAGCGTGCGTTGCTCGAGTCAGATCAGATGGACGAAGTCTCTGCCCGCGTTCTTCCTTTAATCGAGCGCGCTACCACGGAACTTGGTCGAGCAGGTTAACACCTGAAACGATGGCACCTCAGCAAGCGGCGCGCATCAACGCCGGGGAGCTAGAAAAATGAAAGGCTCCCGCAGGAGCCTTTCATTGAACGATGCGCCCAACCAAACGTCACTTCTTGCCCATCGGCTCGTGCTTGTCCTTGATCATCTGATAGTAGGTACTCGCGCCGGCTTTCGTCAGCTTCACCTCGGCGATGAACTTCTCGACGATATCTTTCCGAGCCACGTCTTTGACGGTTCGCATCCGCTTGTAGATTTCGGTCGCCAGTTCCATCTTCGTCGGCGCAGCCGGTGCCGTCATCGCTGCGGTATCGTTTCCCGTCGAACTGGCTGCCGAGATCACCGGCTTTTGGTCCGTACTAACCGGCTTGCTCGCTTTCTCGTCCTTGCTCGTTGCACCCTGCTTCTGATCGACCATGATCGTACTCCATTCGTTGAAAGTGCGGCCAGGGTCCATCGGATCGCCCTTAACGGCAACGGCGACCGTGCAATCACGACGGTCATGACGGTCACCACCGCGGAATCCATCGAGGAACAGTGACAGTTTTCACGTCACCCTCACCCGCTTCTCCCATATCCCCTTGATCTACCGGGGATTTCCGAATCAGATCATCAGCTTTCTAGGATTCTTCCGTAGGGCCGTCCCGGAGTTTCGATCCGACAAGTGAGCCGCTTTCAATCTCCGCACCAACCGTGTATGCACACCGGCTCTAAAATCGAACGAGCCCGCACCAGGAGATGTTGTTTTCTTGCTATGCCTGCACATATCTCGCCCGATGGCCACGGACAAAGCGAGCATCGGCCAGCGAATGCAGGTACTATTTTTTGTAATTGAAGTTACTACCGGGGACACGAATGAGACCGCAAGATGCATGGAAAAATTTCAACCTAGGGGATGAACTCAGTATCGCGGGAACGTTCATATACAACGGGCTTCGACGCTTTCACGAAATGCGCTCGCTAGATCACACAGATGAAATATTCGAATTCTTCTATAATTTATCGGTAGGTCTCGAGCGATTACTAAAAATAGTAGTAGTTCTGCTTGAGCACAATGATAAAACAGATCAAGAGGCATTGGAAAAATCCCTCATAACCCACAATCATGTCGACCTCCTTAATCGAATAAAATCACACACCAAACTCAACTTTGGCGACCCTCATATCGCAATTCTCTCGCTGTTAAGCAAATTTTACATTTCTCACAGATACGATAGATTCTCCCTAAATTCCATATTTTCAATGGACAAGGAAAGAGAAAGCTTATACGCTTTTCTCAACAAGTTCCTGAATGTTGAAATCGAACAGGACTCCATGGGACTCTTTGCGACCAAAAACGAGGATCGCTATCGTCAGTTTATTCGCAGAACAGTTATAAAGATCTCCAATTCTCTATACGAGATTATCAGAGATCGAGCTCATGACCTGAATATCTATACCTACGAGGTACGCTACGGCTCAAGGGCGTTTACCGTCTTCCTCGGGGAGGCTGACGTACCCACAGAAGAAGTTTTATGGAAAGAACTTTTGATATTTTTCATGAACTCCAATGCCGATACAGGTCTATTCAATTTCCTGAAAGATATTCAGCCTCTCGAGTTCGATCCAGCGGAAGCTCAAGAATATCTGCAGTGCTTTGAATCTGATTCCGCCAAATCTTATGTAGTTGATACCTTGGAGCACCTCTACGGGGAATTGGACAAAGACGAAAGAAAAGAACGATTAGAAAAAATGTCTGTGCTCGGAGATCCGAGCGTGTACTTTCCCGAGGATGATGAAGAGGATACCGATTACTGATCGTTGGGTGCTATCACCAGGGGGCCGCGCCGATGATCGGGAAGTCATACGGCTCGGTCGACAACTTCGATGCTGAACTTGCAGAATCGCGAGGCAACAGCGGCAGCTTTCACCCCACCCGCCTCCGCACCCTCCTATCCCCTTGATTTACTACATATTTCCTAGCCAGATCATCAGCTTTCTAAGATTCAATCACGGGGCCAACTCATGGCTAGCCCCGTCGTTCGAGCAGATCAGTCGCCGCTTTATCAACACAAGAAAAACACTTATCTACAAATCACTGATCATCGCGGCAATTGATCTTCATAACGATCAATCGTCGGATGGACTGAGCGGAATGATGCCCTCATCCCTATCAAACGGACTCGGCTCGATTGGTTGAAACTTTGGCATCCTCCGCGTCTTGAGCAGTTCCTGACGACGCTGATGAGAGGTGAGCTCTTCCCACTTCTTCACCGGCTTCCTATCGACCTTCGCAAACTTCATCCGCTTCGTTTTTTCGGGTGTCTCGGTCACAACCATCATGCTGCCGCCCTCAAGCAGGTTTTGCTGGACCCGCACCTCCATCATCCCTTTCATGAAGGTCGCCCGATACATGTCCATCAACTCAATAGATTCATGATTAAGTGTGTACTTGTAAATCTTCTTCGGCCCCTCGTACTTGCTCCTCTTCGCAGTATCGAGACCGATCAGCTTTAGGAGTCCCTTGAGTTGAAGCATTGGCTTTTCCCGCAAGTCGTCGCGAACACGAACCTGAAGCTCCAGCCCAATCTGTTGAACATGCAGTTCCACAGCATCGACGAATGCACCGAGCGTCTTCATCTCGAACTCGGCGAACTTATCCAGCTTACCATTCTCGTCCACCACACCCGCAGCACGAAGCAGCGTCTTCAGCAGTTTGCACTTCCGGCCGTAATCGTCGCGCTCCGTTACCGACACACTCTGCTCATCCAGGGCGAACCGGTTCCGCTGGTACTTGTTGGCGAAAAATATCGAATAGAACCGCACGCAATTGCGAAAACGCCCGCGGTTGTCCAGCCGAGCCAGATCAACCGTCACCTCTTTCACACCATAGAACTTCTCGATCTGATGACGGGCGATCTGCGCCTTCTCGTCGATGGTCACCGTCTGCTTGTCGCACAGTTCGACGTAGTGCTGGTGGGAAATTCTGGGCGCGGACGCAATCAACACATACTCGTCTTCTACAACCTGTTTCTTCACTCCGAAGTATTCCTTGTTCAGCGCCCTCTCATCTTCTGCTTTGTGCAAAGCATCCCGAATCTCCCAGCCCTCACGCTTCTTCAATCCAACGAAGTGATCGCGGACATTGTTGAGCGACGCGTGACGCATGGACTTTACCTGAGCATAGACCTCAATCAATTTGTCATCCTCATAGTATTGAGGACGTCCTTCCCAATCGTACCCCTTCAGCACCTCCGGCAGTTCTCCCCTCGACAAAATGCTCCGACGAACTGCATCAACCTCGTACTCCAGATACAGGTGCGCCCAAGAAATCCAGACATGCTGATCCCGCATATTACGCACCCGTGCAAGTTGCTGGTCCATTTCGAAATGCGTGGTTACTGCTGCATCGAAAAATCCGAACACGTGGGTAAACTGGGGCAGGTGATCGGGGATGTTGATGTCCACGCCCGTCCCGACAGACGGCGAAACAATCAGCACATCGTAGTCAGCCGATGTTTCCTTGATCGTCGTGATGAACCTACGCCCTTCCTCAGTAGTCGAGTTGTCCGACGTAATGATCCGAATCCTGACACGGTCTCCGTACCGCTTCAACACGAGTTTCCTGATCGTTTTCGCCCTGTCCTTCGAATTGCATGCGATGAACTGCTTTCCACCGGCACCGACAACGGAAATCGCATAGTCGAGCAGCTGCGTCGCGTTATGGTAGAGATGCACAACATGCCTCGGCTGCATCGGGTCCTGGTTCTTCCGGAACCGATTGACGTAGCAACGCACAGGACCCACATCGTCACGAAGGAGTGCCGTAACATTGAAGGTCAGCCAACCGAGGTCGGCATCACACAGGACAACTTGTTTCGCGCGGCGGATATAGAGGTGCAACAGGTTGAAACAATACTTCCGCTTGTTCCCGGCGAGGGTGTCCGACAACACATGTGAATACACCTGCTCGGTTTCATCAATCACCACCACGTCGTACTTGTGTCGAACAGGATTGAGATAGCGTGATAGGCTATCGAGACACACCACGCAGTACTTCAACACTTCATCGCGGTCCTCGTAGCTCTCCAGCTTCTTCAGATAACAGTGCATCTTGAGACGGGCAGCCAGAGATTCCGCCAAAACCTGACGGTGTACGATCAATAGGACGGACCTTCCCTCCGCCTTCCACTGTTCTACCGCCCGTTCCAGCAGAAAGGTCTTCCCAGTTCCCTTTGGACTCCGAACACAGTTGACACCGTCCACGAACGGCGGAAATCCAGCCTCGCCGAGAAGCCGCGCATCCCGAACGAACACAGACTTCTCATCGATCACATCCCGGTATTCGACCGGGGCGTCTTCATCGAGCCATTCGGACGGATGCTGCTGCTCGTCGTAATCAATCTCGATCAACCCATCTTCGAACGAATAAAAATCATACTCTTGGAGGTGCGAGCGCTGGTTCCACTTCGGCCAGAAGGTTTGCGCACAGGCACTGCAATACACCCCATTCTGTCCGACTCTCGACGTCACGACGAACGCGCTTGCGTGCTGGTCAAGGTGACGAGGACAAAAGACGCGCGTTCCCGACTTCAACTCATCAAGCAGATAGATTCCGTCGTCCTCCGTCCTCACCATCTCGTTCCGGTCAAGGACGACCGATGACCTGCTATTTGCCAAGTCATTGTCAGAGAGCGCCCGCCCGTCGTTGTGAATCACGTTCTCGCCCAGTTCGATCACATACTCGACCTGCTCCATCGGAAGCACGCGGTCTACGCGATGGACCTCGCAACCTTCTGAACCATAGAACAACCGACTCGCATCCGTGCACGACCGGTCGCCCGCGAACATGCGAATGATGCCGGTGTACGCGAGATTCATCCGCTTCACCGTCTCGATGGGCCGCTCCATCAGGAACACAATCCGGAAACGGGGAGCATCCGCACGGTGACTCGGCGTCGTGTAGATGAACCATCCGAACTTCTGGAAGAATGGGTGCGCGAGCACGTCCCCAATCGTCAGCCCGGAGTCGATATCGACCGCCAGGACCTGCATGCACTGGAAATTCTTCGACTTCCTGGGCCCTTTCAACCACGCGCAGAAGGCGAACCCCGACGTCACTTCATCAATGAAATCGTCGGGGGCAAGCTCGCAATTCACGAATTTATAGGTCGCGTGCGACCAACCCATGTCATCACCGGGAACGATCTTGTTCCTGACGTGCCGATTGATCGCGACCTTCAGCGTCGCAACGCTGGATACGGGGATGGGGGAGCCGGGATTTTGCGCATCGCTCGTTGCGACGGCACTTTGCTGCGGGAATGCGGGAAGAACATCTTTCTGAACCATGACAAATCTCCATAAAAAATGAAAGATTTGGCTAATGGTTCCGGGCTTCAGGGAGGAAGCGCAGACACAAGATAGAACCACCGACCAGCAACACCGCTCGATCTGAAAATCGTTCGGTCTAACTGGTCCGAGTGCACTATCTTTCCCAACTGCCCGGTTTCTCACTGGGCCAGGTTCTTGAGAGAACCTAGAGCAACGTACGGTTTTAGTCTTTCCCGTTGCTGGATGGGTAATGGATCCCGCGTCCGTATCGTGTTTGTTTGCACGACCGGTACGCGTTCTGTCCGCCGCTTGCTCACTCCTCGAGCCAAGGCGGCAGGCTACAGGATCGGGCCCCCGATTGTCAAATCATTGATCTGGAGCGGAGCGCCCGATCAGACAAGTGCGCGGATGTTCAACGAATGTAGATAAGTGTTTTCTCTGTGTTGTTAAAGCGGCGACTTATCTGCGACGACCGGGAATCGACGTCATCAACGACGATAGTTCCGCTCAATCCCTTCATCTACCTTTCTTCTCGTTCGCTCGGCGCGACCAGTGCGCGGGGTGTTCATTGAATATGGATAAGTCATTCTCTGTGTTGATAAAGGGGCGTCTTATCTGCGACGACCGATGATCGATGCACTCGGCGTCGGTCGTCGGCTGCCATCCCCACTCTCCACGGACAATTTATTCGGTGGCATGGGCGAAAGCTGTTGTCATGCCCCGTCTCTGACCGGATGGTGTTGCTCATCAATTACATTCCGTAAGGAGTAACACTATGACGCTCATCCGTCGAAACAACAGCAAGAACTGGTACTACCAGTTCCAGATTCAGGGCAAGAAGTTCTTCGGCTCAACCGGGACGCCGAACAAGACGAAGGCCGCTCAGGTCGAACGCGAGATGCGCAACCGAGCTCACGCTGAACAGTATCTCGGCGATGCGCAGCCCATCTCGCTCAAGGATGCGCTGGAACAATATGTCGAAGCACGGAGCGAAACGTCCTATCACCGGAACATGTGCTCGATCGTCCGGAAGACGCTCGGCTACAAGCTCCATCCTCGGACGAAGGCCAAGCTCCCCTGCTACGGCATGTCGCCCGATACGCTGCTGCATGAACTGAAGACGCGCGATTTCGATCTTCTCGTCGCGAAGCGCAAGGCCGAAGGCGACAAGCCGGCGACGATCAAGCATGAAATCGGA
Organism: Burkholderia sp. IDO3; assembly: GCF_003366075.1. Taxonomy (NCBI): domain Bacteria; kingdom Pseudomonadati; phylum Pseudomonadota; class Betaproteobacteria; order Burkholderiales; family Burkholderiaceae; genus Burkholderia; species Burkholderia sp. IDO3. Next base: position 951,750 of record NZ_CP028963.1, on the reverse strand, counting down.
TTGCTGCGCGCGACCATCAACGAGATGGCAAAGCTCGGATTCAAAGTCAATCGAGATATCGTTTTTCCCGAGCTTCGGACTTCGTATAGGCTTCGATATCTGGATTCTAACGACGAGTCGGCGTTATTGCGCGAACTCGATCCGGAACGGCTTAGAGCGCGTATAAACGCGTCTAAACCGCTAACACCCGAAATGACGCGGAATATGCAGGACAACTACGACATCACGGTTTTCCTGCTCGATATGGGGTGTCGCTACTCGGAGGTCGCGAATATTCCGTGGTCGGCGATCAACATCGACGCCAGCACGATCAGCCTCTATCGGAGCAAGGTTCGGAACGAGGATGTGCTGCACATGACCTCTCGCCTCGAAACGATCCTGCGTCGCCGATGGGAAGAACGCCGAACGGGGCAGCGCTATGTGTTCGAAGATCGCACCGGCAACGAACGTGGCTATAGCACGAAGTCGATCAAGAAGGCGATTGAGCGCGCTGGCCTCAACGATCCCGTTCTCGTCAAGGAGCGCGGTGGGCGCGTCACCTTGCACACGCTCCGACATACGTTCGCAAGCAAACTCGTCAAAGCGGGCGTCAGTCTCTATGAGGTGTCGGTGCTGCTCGGCCACAGCGACCCGAAGATGACACAGCGCTACGCCCACCTAAGCCCGAATGACGCGAGTCGAAAGGCGGTCAAGGTCATCGATTCGCTGCTGCAACCCGCATGAAACGTGGGTTTTCCCGGCCTTGACGTCTCTGAATTTAGGACACTTTGAGAATTTATTATAGGCGTACATAACCGGGATTCCCTGTATCGGGAATCCCGGAGAATCCTGCCTCCATCAGGCTGGCGCGGCCTGCAAGACTTCATCTAGTCGTCGGACATGATGGTACCCATCCGCTGGATCTACATGCCATAACTCGTAATTCCGAAGCCTCTTGTTTTCGATTTCAGCGCGCACCGAGACTTCGATGCAAAACTTGCCATCGTCACGCTTGCCCATGCGGCCCATCAGTACGGCTTTGCCGTCCTTCGACTTCGCGATGAGATAGCCGTCCACGACGGTAACAAATACCCACTGTCTGTCGAGCGAGTCGATTGACATTACGCCCATTTGCTCCGGCACTTTCGAACAGAGCGCGCCTCGAAGCCATCGTTCGAACACCATGTCATGCCTCACTCGTAACCCGTGATAGCGCCCACTCAATTTTTTTGTCAGAACCATCATCAATACTTCGGCGGCAGCTTTTTGTAGAGAAAACAAGAAATGACGAGCGCAACCAGGATGATCAGAAGCAGAACCCAGTCCCCACTGGGCATTGGTAAATCTAGCTCACTAATGGTGGTACATATAGCTATGCTGAATATAACGGTCCATATGCCGAGCTTAATCAACGCCTCCGCAATATCCCCCATCGGATCACCAAGTACCACACCCGATGGATTGGGAATATCTCTTGTGCAGTAAGGACAAACGGTCGCCGATTCATCGACCGGCATGAAACAGTGAGGACAGTCGCAACTTATGTTTTCTTTCATATGCAACCTTCGCATGAATCTTGTAATTATTCGACAGGACGGCTTTCAAAACCCACGCTCTTCCAACGCCTGCCTGAATTCGTACCGACAACGATACTCACGCGACGCGCGCCAAAATCCGGCGTTGCGCCTGATACTGGACATTCTGTGCGTCGCCCTGCAACTCCTCCAGCGCCTTCGTCAGCACGTCCTGGAACAACGGCAATAGCACCTCCAGTTGACCGGTAATTCCTGCGTCGGCCGCGAGATTGCCGACGAGTCGCTGATAGCCGTCGAAGCCAAACATTCGCTCTCTGATCGGACTCAGAACCCGGCGACGGTCGTCGTTTCGCTCCTCGCTCATCTCGACGTATCCGAGATGTTGAAGGTCGAATGCAGCTCCAATCACCTGCCCCTGACTACCGCCGAGGACGCAACTCAACTCATGCAAGGTCATGCCAGGAAACGCACAAATCAAACTGAGCGCCCGTGCCGCCATCGGCGTCATCTGCAACGCGTTACCCAGTGCCGAAGCTCGGCAACCCTCGTAGACGGCCATGAAGGAGTGAAATCGGGAAAGTGAATCGTTCGTGGTCATAGTTCATTAGTTTTTCTGATCCCAACAAGGCCACCGCCCTTCCAGCAGCCACCTGCCTGCCGGAATTCGTGCACTTCCCCGACCGCTCAGGCATCCCCCGCACGATACGTCAAAGCTCCACTGAATTCAACCATATTGGAATGTTACATTCCAATATGGACGTTCATCGTAATCGGAATGAAGACCACCATATGGTTCTATGACTACACGTTCCGCCCCGCCCACTGATGACAACCAAGACGCGCTGCTTGCCGCCCGCGTCGGAACCGCCATTGCTGAACGACGCCGAGCACTCGGCCTTACCCAAGCCAAGTTAGCGGAATTGATCGACCTGGAACAGGAAGCGGTCAGCAGGTGGGAAAGGGGAACGCGCGTACCGACCTTACATCGGCTTCAACAGCTCAGCGACGCGCTGGAATGCTCGGTAGATCAGCTATTGCAACGAGGATCGAAACGGCCGGACGACCAACTCGCGATGATCGCAGATGCGCTCGATGGATTGGATAGCAACGAGCGCGAACTCGTCGTGAATTTCGTCCAGCAATTCGCTGACATGCTCAAGGCCAAGCATCCCTATAGGAGCAAGCGGCGCAAGTAGGGTCAGGATTCGAAACGATATCGAACGTACTCATCCCATGCCGGGTCGATCAGCGAAGTCGACACCTCGCCTGCCTTAACTTCCGGAACGTTTTCGAGAAGCATCAGCAAGCTGTCAGTGAAACCTGCTCGCGAGAGGCTGCCTCCAAAATCCTCTCGGATCGCGGCGGCCAGATCGCGAATCTGATCGATTGTAAGCGGCGGGAAGTCGTTTTGTTGTTGAGTATCGTTCATGTGACGACCATCTTCGAATCCGCAGTCGCCGACAACTGGGTGAAAACAATCCCCATCGTGCTCCCGCCCCAAATTTTACGGCATCCCTACCTCGCCCCCTCCCGGATACGGAGGACACTCGGCCTTTCGTCTAACAATGCCAACCCGATCGCCTCTCTCCGTTGACACTGCGAGAGCTCGCACATAGACTCACCAACTCTGGTTACCATTTTTTTGAAGAACATGGCCGTCGGTTTGAACAAAGCAGAGCTTACTGGTGACGACTCAGTACGAGCGACTAGATCACATCACTCGTCCCCGCCCCTACCACCCGCAGGCACCGAAGCACAACTGAGCTACCCTGGAAAACTGCCGATTTCCGAAATCTTGACGCCTGTCGTATCTGCATACAGGCGCCTATCCGATGATCAACTTATAGAGCAGCGTTTTATACACGCGAACAGCTTCATTTGGTCAGACAACTGGTTCGGACTGCACTCCATAATTGAGTCTCGAGAGAAAGCCGAGATGATTTATCTCGATCCTCCTTATGCAACCGGACGCTCCTTTTCCTCTCGGAAACAGGAACATGCATATCATGATGTATTGGACGATGCAGCATACCTCGAGTTCATGCGCCGCCGCCTTGTCTTAATGAAAGAAATTTTAGACGACAAGGGATCGATCTATGTCCACATAGGGCATCAAATGGTGACTGAACTCAAGGTGATCATGGACGAGGTATTTGGTCGAAAGAACTTTCGCAACATAATTTCTCGACGCAAATGTAGCAGCAAGAATTTCACGCAACATCAATTTGCGAATCTGAACGACTACATACTTTTTTACACAAAGACCAACGACTACGTTTGGAATCAACCAACCAAATCAGCCACTGACGAATGGATTGCCAAAGAATATTCAAAAGTCGATTTACGAGGTCAGTATAAGCTTGTACCGGTCCACGCACCAGGGACCAGGAATGGCGAGACAGGCATGGCATGGAGAGGGGTATTACCACCAACCGGCAAGCATTGGCAATATACCCCTGCGAAACTTGAAGAATTGGATGCAGCAGGAGAGATTCACTGGTCAAAAACCGGAAACCCTCGACGAAAGGTCTACTTAACGGAAGGTAAGCGGATCGCATTGACTGATTACTGGGAAGATTTTCGGGATGCACATCACCAGAGCATTTTAGTCACCGGATACCCAACGGAAAAAAACTTTGAGATGATGAAAATGCTTGTCAGTGCGAGCAGCTCAGAAGGTTCTCTTGTTTTAGATCCATTTTCGGGATCAGGCTCGACGCTTCATGCCGCCGAGGTCCTTCAGAGGCGCTGGATCGGGATCGATGAATCCTTTGCTGCAGCCAAGACTACTATCAGTCGCTTGATGAAGGGGCGCCAGCCAATGGGGGATTTTGTAACACGAGAGTCAAATCACAGCCTCTTTCCTGAAGAAGATATGGAGCCCCTGCGTCACGAGAGCGGGGCTGTCGACTTCAATGTATATGTTGATTCTGAAATCTCGACGGCCTACCCAGAGAAGGTCAGTGAGCTACGTGAATTTCTCCGGTAGTTCCCATTAGCCAAAATTTATCGACACGATATGGCGCGGTTTTGAGGGTGGTAACTCTCACGTTACCATCCCACCCGCCATCCAATTCACACGCCTCCGACCACGTATCGCCATGCGCAAGGCCAGGTCCATCTGAAACAAAGATAATTCGAAACGCTTTACCAAATTCCTCGCAAAACTTCTTCGCCTTACTTACTTTATCAGAGTTACCACCCGTACGATCGTCCGATTGCGCACCTCCTCTAGTCGAATCATATCGAGCAAAACCAATCGCCCGAACGGCGTCGTCACCGCAAGAACGAATTACGAAATCACACGGAAATCTTCCAACGTAGTCACTATACACCGTAGAAAGTTCGATATCACGTCCCGCACCTCGCGGACCTTCGATCGAGAAGGTGTTACCAAGGGCCCCTTCAAACCAAGAAAAAAAACGATCCGTTAAGAGATACCCCAGTTGCCCACGAGTATCATACTCACCAATTAGTGCTGCAAGAGCAGCCTCCTCATCACGAGAGAGATTTGCGAACTGCCGACGCAAAACCTCAATCGCTTTAAACGTGTGTCCCAAATTTTCGACTAGAGTTTGCGTCGACACCTTAGTAATTTTCTTCGCCATTTCGGTATCGAGCACAGGGGAGACGCAACGCCTAAACATCTTGAGCAACGACATACGTTGCTCAGACGTGAAATCAGAAGATCTTATGCGCCCAAGAAGGTCCGCGCTATTCTCCGCAACACCCACCAATCTCTTAAAATTATCGATATCAGGCGCGTATTTCGCGTTGCAAACCTGCAAAATCTCAGGAAAACGAACAGCAGCATCAATAGCTGTTATTATCGAACCCGGATTATCAATTGTGGTCAAATATTTGTTATTCACGTCATTCTGTACGAGTGGCTAAAAGCCATACGTTAGCACTCGTGCAGCCGACTGTACATCTTGCGATGAACTTTGTCGGTCATGATCTCCGGGCGTCTCGAGTCGTTTGACACTGGCAATATCGATAGCCGCTTACCAAAGCATACTCCTAGGCGACGCCACCGCCCCAGCATCGAGCGATGCCAGTTTCGCTGCCACCGCCCCAAACCGCCCGCTTGCCATCCCCACCCAAACCCCTGTAGAATTACGCGTTCTGCGGGCGTCGTATAATGGCCATTACCTCAGCTTCCCAAGCTGATGACGTGGGTTCGATTCCCATCGCCCGCTCCACTTTCTGCTGCACTGCAGCCTGCGCATGAGCCGCCTCGTCGAAGGCGGCTTTTTTGTACCATGTGCCGGTTCATCCGCCACACTGCTGCGCAACGGGGCCCTCGCCCGAACCCAGCCTTTCTCTGTCACCGATGATGCACGACGATCCGAACGAAGCCGGCCAGCCGCCGCACGATGCCGCCCTTCCCGACGAAGCCGCCGACGGCGCCGACGAAGTCAATCCGCTGCACCGCCGCCGCATCCGCAGCTTCGTGACGCGCGCCGGCCGCGTGTCGACCGGCCAGCGCCGCGCGCTCGACGATCTGGGCCCGCGCTTCGTGGTGCCGTACGCACCGGACATCCCGGACTGGGACGCCATATTCGGCCGCAGCGCACCGCGCATCCTGGAGATCGGCTTCGGGATGGGCGCATCGACCGCCGAAATCGCCGCACACCGCCCGGGCGACGACTTCCTCGGCGTCGAAGTGCACGAGCCGGGCGTCGGCGCGCTGCTGAAGCTGATCGGCGAGCAGGACCTGCCGAACATCCGCATCATCCAGCACGACGCCGTGGAAGTGCTCGAGCACATGCTCGCGCCCGAAAGCCTCGACGGCGTGCACATCTTCTTCCCCGATCCGTGGCACAAGGCGCGCCACCACAAGCGCCGGCTGATCCAGCCGCCGCTCGTCGCGCATCTCGCGTCGCGCCTGAAACCCGGCGCGTACCTGCATTGCGCGACCGACTGGCAGAACTACGCCGAACAGATGCTCGAAGTGCTCGGCGCCGATCCGTCGCTCGAAAACACGGCCGCCGACTACGCGCCGCGCCCCGACTACCGCCCCGTGACGAAGTTCGAACGACGCGGGCTGCGGCTCGGCCACGGCGTGTGGGATCTGGTGTTCCGCAAGCGCGCGAGCTGAATCCCGCCGCAGCGGCGCATCGCACGCGGCGCGCCGCGCCATGAAAAAACGGCCCGACCGGCATCTGCCGATCGGGCCGTTTTGCATGGGATACGCGCCCGCGTCACCCCGGCGTCACGCCCAGTTCAGCCACCCGCTATAGCCGACGAGCAGCACGAACAGGCCGAACGCGATCCGGTACCACGCGAACACCGTGAAATCGTGCGTCGCGACGTAGCGCAGCAGCCAGCGCACGCAGACGAACGCACTGACGAACGCCGCGACGAGCCCGAGCGCGAACAGGCCGATCGAGTCGACCGTGAACGCCTGCCAGTCCTTGACGGTTTCATAGAGCGTCGCGCCGAAGATGATCGGAATCGCGAGGAAGAACGAGAATTCGGTGGCGACGCGCCGATCGAGGCCGAACAGCATCCCGCCGATGATCGTCGAGCCCGAGCGCGACATGCCGGGCACCAGCGCGAAGCATTGCGCGATGCCGACCTTCAGCGCATCGAGCGGCGTGAGCGCATCGATCGACTGCACGCGCGGCGGCTCGCTGCGCTCGCGCTGCCGCGCCTCGGCCCACAGGATGATCGCGCCGCCGACGACGAGCGCGAACGCGACCGGCACCGGCGAGAACAACACGGCCTTGATCTTCTTCTCCAGCAGCAGGCCGAGCGCGATCGCGGGAATCGTCGCGATCACGACGTTCAGCGTAAAGCGCCGCGCGTCGGGCCGGCCCGGCAGGCCGGACACGACCGATACGATCCGTTGCCGGTATTCCCAGCAGACGGCGAGGATCGCGCCGAACTGAATGACGACGTCGAAGGTTTTCGCGTGCGCGTCGTTGAAGTTCAGGAAGCTGCCGGCAACGATCAGGTGACCGGTACTCGATACCGGGAGGAATTCCGTCAGCCCCTCGACAACGCCGAGGATCAATGCCTTGCAGATCAGGATCCAGTCCATCCGTGGCCCAACTCCGAAGTGGTCGAAAGAAAGGGCCGCATTACCGCCGCGGCCCACCCGGCCGCGCGCGGTGCATCGTCACTTTTCGACGATCGCCACGCGTATGCCGTTTGTAAGAATCGTAATTGTACCGGGTTCGTAGTTCACACCGGCAAATTGCAGTTGTTCGGGCTTGAACGTGTAGATCGGATAGTTGGTCAGGACTTGCGTCGCGAGCAGGCCCGCGGCCGCGCCGACCTGTTGCGCATACATCTGCGCGTCGCCGTCGAGCACGAGGCTGTCGACGGCCGGCGCCTTCAGCACGACCGAGCGGCTCGGCGCGTCGTACGCGAGCTGGCCCGACACGGTGAACTTGCCGCTCACGGGTTCGCGCAGGAACGGGCTCGCGAAGTGTGCGTCGAGCTGCACGGCAACGCGGTTCTGGTCGGGCAGCAGGTTGACGGCCGGATTCACGAGCGACACGTCGACGACCTGCGCGACCGTCTTCTGGTACGGAAACTTGCGCGCGACGGCTTTCTGCACGTCGCCGCGCGAGAACGTGTAGTGATCGGGGATGAACGGGAACGTCGACGCGCAGGCGGCGAGCGATACCGACACGCCGATGGCGCCGGCGCAGACGGCGAGGAAACGGCGCCGGCCGGGCGTGCAAGGTGCGGTCATGCTGGAAATCTCCTGTGTCGGGCGGAGCGGCAGGCTGGCTATCGGCTCCGGCCCATGGCGGGGCAATGGACCCACGTTAGTGCGGCGGCGCGGGCTGGCGGTTCCATGCGCGCGCTGACGGCGTCCGACGCGGTGCCCGCACGGCGCGGCGGCGGCGCGCTACCGCGCCGGGCGGGCGCCCCCGGACGGCTGCGTCGCGACTTCGAGGCGCGTGAGCCACGCGAGCGCATCGTCGCGCGACGCACCGCACATCTCGGCGGACGGCTGCAGCCCGGAACAGCAGGCGGGCCGCTCGGGCCGGCCGAAGATCCGGCAGCGCAGGTCGTCGCCGAGCTGCACGCAGCGCACGCCGGCCGGCTTGCCGTCCGGCATGCCCGGAATCGGGCTGGAAATCGACGGGGCGATGCAGCACGCGCCGCACCCCTCGCGACACGCATGCGGCGGCGGGACATCGGCGGGCGCCGGGCGAACAGGCATTTCGACGGACACTCGGCTCTCTCGAACGAACAACAAAAAACGGTGCGGCAACCGGACGCGGGGTGCGGCAGCCCACTGCGCATTGTGCCACCGCCGGCTGCGACGTTATTACACAATGCAGGCCAAACGCGCGTTTATATACTCGAAAGCATCCAGAAAGCGCGAGACCACCATGAGTTCCGGTTCTGCCGACACGATGTTCCGTCCCGATCTGCTTGCGAAATACGGCGCAAACGGGCCACGCTATACGTCGTACCCCACCGCACTGCAGTTTCGCGACGATTTCGACCCGGCCGACTACGTGCGCGCCGCGAGCGATCCCGGTGCGTCGTCGAGCGAGCTGTCGCTGTACGTCCACATCCCGTTCTGCAACACGGCCTGTTTCTACTGCGGCTGCAACAAGATCGCGACGAACAACCGCCGCCGCGCACGCCCGTACCTCGACCAGTTGAAACGGGAAATGGCGTTGCAGGCCGCACTGTTCGACCCCGCCCGCCCGGTCACGCAGCTCCACTGGGGCGGCGGCACGCCAACCTTCCTGTCCGACGCCGAAACGGCCGAGCTGATGGCCGCCACCCGCGAACACTTCACGCTCGCGCCGGACGCCGACGCCGAGTTCTCCATCGAGATCGACCCGCGCACGGTCACGCCCGCGACGCTCGTCCACCTGCGCACGATCGGCTTCAACCGGCTGAGCCTCGGCGTGCAGGACTTCGATCCGGTCGTGCAGCAGGCGATCAACCGGATCCAGCCGCTCGCGATGACGGCCGACCTGTTGAGCGCCGCGCGCGCGACGGGCTTCCATTCGGTCAGCGTCGACCTGATCTACGGGCTGCCGCACCAGACGGTCGCCGTGTTCGCGCGCACGCTCGAGACGATCATCGAGCTCGCGCCGGACCGGCTGTCGGTGTTCGGCTACGCGCACATGCCGAACCTGTTCAAGATGCAGCGGCAGATCGACGACGCGGCGCTGCCGCCGCCCGCCACGCGCATCGCGCTGCTCGGCCTCGCGATCGACATGCTGACGTCGGCCGGCTACGTGTACATCGGGATGGACCACTTCGCACGGCCGTCCGACGAGCTGGTGCGCGCGCAGCGCAACGGCACGCTGCAGCGCAATTTCCAGGGCTACAGCACGCGGGCCGATACCGATCTCGTCGGCTTCGGCGTGTCGTCGATCGGCAAGGTCGGCGACGTCTACGCGCAGAACGCGAAGGACCTGCCGGCCTATGGCGCCGCGCTCGACGCGGGCCGGCTGCCGATCGCGCGCGGCGTGCGGCTCACGCCCGAGGACCGGCTGCGCCGCGACGTGATCACGCAGCTCATGTGCAACCTCGAACTGCCGTTCTCGCATATCGAGGCCGCGCACGGCATCCGCTTCGCCGATCACTTCGCGCGCGAGCTCGACGCGCTGCGCCCGTTCGAGCGCGACACGCTGCTGACGATCGCCGCCGACCGCCTGACGATCCATCCGGCCGGCCGGATGGTCGTGCGCAATATCGCGATGGCGTTCGACGCGTATCTCGGCCAGACGCCGCGGCACAGCTATTCGCGCACCGTCTGATACCGCGCGGCCGCGGGCGGGTGGCGGGTTTGATACAGTTAGGGGCTCGACGCCCCTGCAAGAACCCGCCCCATGCGCACCACCAAAGCAACCAACGCAGTCGAACGCCTGAAAACCCGCTCCGGCAACCCGCAGTTCGCGGCCGTCGCGGTGGCCGGCGGCCTGTTCTACCTCGTCGACCGCTCCGGCGGCACCGCCGAGAAGCGCTGCGAGCCGCTGCCGCTCGATGCATTCGTCAAGTTCGTCGACGAATTCGGCCCCAAAAAACCGCGCAAGGCGAGCAAGCTGGATCTCGCATTCGAAGCGCAGATCAAGAAGAGCAAAGGGTAAAGGTCTGTTGCACGCGGCCGGCAGGCTTGGTCGCCGCCCCGTTTGGTACAATTACGAAGTTTCTCTATCCCCGCTGACGGCCGACCTGGCTGCGTGACCACACCATGAATATCGAAAACGCGCGTTTCAATATGATCGAACAACAGATCCGGCCGTGGGACGTGCTGGATCTCGACGTCCTGGGTCTGCTGTCGATCGTCAAGCGTGAAAAATACGTTTTGCCCGAACATCGCGATCTCGCGTTCGCCGACCTCGAGCTGCCGCTGCCCGGCGGCCACGCGAAGATGCTGTTCCCGCGCGTCGAAGCGCGCGTGCTGCAGGAACTGGCGGTCAAGAAGCACGAGAACGTGCTCGTGATCGGCGCGGGCTCCGGCTACCTGAGCGCGCTGTTCGCGCACCGCGCACGGCACGTGACGGCGATCGAGATCGATCCGGCCATCGCGAAGTTCGCGGAAGAGAACCTGCGCAACGACGGCGTGACGAACGCGGAAGTCCTGCTCGGTGACGGGTCGCTCGGCTGGGCGGACAAGGCGCCGTACGACGTGATCTGTGTCGCCGGCGGCCTGCCGCTCGTGCCGCAGCAACTGCTCGAGCAGTTGAAGGTCGGCGGCCGCCTGTCGGCATTCGTCGGCGGCCGTCCGGTGATGAAGGCGCAGATCATCACGCGCATCGACGACAAGCAGTACCGTGTCGCCGACGTGTTCGAAACCTACGTCGACCACCTCGTGAACGCGATCGAACCGTCGCGCTTCAAGTTCTGAGCGGCGGCCCCATGCAGATCCTGACGCCTGCGATGCTCGCGGAATGGCTTCGCGATTCGGCACGTCCCGCGCCGATCGTGCTCGACGTGCGCGAGCCGTGGGAAATCTCGACCGCGCAGATCGCCGGCAGCATGTCGATCCCGATGCAGCAGATCCCCGCGCGCAGCGAGGAGCTCGACGACGAAGCGGAAATCGTCTGCGTGTGCCATCACGGGATGCGCAGCGCGCAAGTCGCGATGTTCCTCGAATCGCGCGGCTTCACGAAGCTGTACAACCTGCAAGGCGGGATCGACGCGTGGTCGCGCGACGTCGATCCGTCCGTGCCGCGCTACTGAGCACCTGACCTTCCCGGCGGCGCATCGCGCGCCGCCACGTCGACCGGCACGCTGCCGCCGGCCGCACCGATCCGCCGAACGGGCGCGCATGGCGCGCCCGTTTCTGTTTTCGCCCTGCCCCACTCCCCGCCCCCCGCCCCCGTAGCATGCGATGACGATGTCGCGCGGTCTCGCTGCCCGCGACAGCCGTCACATCGTGCACGCCGTTCAGCCGGCGATGCCCGCGCTCGAACACGAACGCACGCCGTGCACCATTTGCGCACGCACGCACCGCAACGGGTCGTACATGCTGCACGACGCGTCATGCGCACCGCGCCGACGCCCCGCGCCCTCCCCGCACAGGCACGCCCGGCGTGCATCCGCGCGACTGGCACATGCCTTGCGTTACCCCGATGCAGGCGCCGTCACGGCGCACGCCAATCCAACACGTCAAGGGGAACCCGATGAAACGTCGCAGTCTGTTGAAGTTCGGTTCGATGGCCGGTGCGCTCGCGCTGGCGGGCAAGAGCCCGTTCGCGCACGCGGCCGATGCGGGCACGGGCCCGATCAAGGTCGGCATCCTGCATTCGCTGTCGGGCACGATGGCGATCTCCGAAACGTCGCTGAAGGACACGGCGCTGATGACGATCGCCGACATCAACAAGAACGGCGGCGTGATGGGCCGCAAGCTCGAGCCGGTGGTCGTCGATCCCGCGTCGAACTGGCCGCTGTTCGCGGAGAAGGCGCGCCAGTTGCTCACGCAGGACAAGGTCGCGTGCGTGTTCGGCTGCTGGACGTCGGTGTCGCGCAAGTCGGTGTTGCCGGTGTTCGAGGAGCTGAACGGCCTGCTCTACTACCCGGTGCAGTACGAAGGCGAGGAAATGTCGCGCAACGTGTTCTACACGGGCGCCGCGCCGAACCAGCAGGCGATCCCGGCCGTCGAATACCTGATGAGCGCGGAAGGCGGCGGCGCGAAGCGCTTCTTCCTGCTCGGCACCGATTACGTATATCCGCGCACGACCAACAAGATCCTGCGCGCGTTCCTGAAATCGAAGGGCGTGAAGGACGCCGACATTCAGGAGGTCTACACGCCGTTCGGCCACAGCGATTACCAGACCATCGTCGCGAACATCAAGAACTTCGCGCAGGGCGGCAAGACGACCGTGGTGTCGACGATCAACGGCGATTCGAACGTGCCGTTCTACAAGGAGCTCGGCAACCAGGGGATCAAGGCGACCGACGTGCCGGTGGTCGCGTTCTCGGTCGGCGAGGAGGAACTGCGCGGGATCGACACGAAGCCGCTCGTCGGCCATCTCGCCGCGTGGAACTACTTCATGTCGGTGAAGAACCCGACCAACACGAAGTTCAAGGACCAGTTCGCCGCGTGGGTGAAGGCGAACAACCTGCCGGGCGGCGCGAAGCGCGTGACCAACGATCCGATGGAGGCGACCTATGTGGGCATCCACATGTGGAAGCAGGCCGTCGAGAAGGCGAAGAGCACCGACGTCGACAAGGTGCGCGTCGCGATGATCGGCCAGACGGTCGCCGCGCCGTCGGGCTTCACGCTCGCGATGGACGGCAACCATCACCTGCACAAGCCGGTGATGATCGGCGAGATCCGCGGCGACGGACAGTTCAACGTCGTGTGGAAGACGAAGACCGTGGTCCGCGCGCAGCCGTGGAGCCCGTTCATCGCGGGCAACCAGGGCAAGCCGGACATCGTCAGCTCGATTCCAGCGTTCCTGCGCCGGCAGCGCGCCGCGCTGGCCTGATGCGATGCGAAGCGAAGCGCTGCACTTCGGTGCGGCGTTTCGCTTGCACATACGTGCGCGACCGCCGGCACTCACGGTAACGAACCGCGCTCGCGCACGCACTGCCACATGAATTCGCTTTCCTACGCCCGACAGGATCTCCCGATGCCTACACGCTTTCGCCGCGCCGCCGTCGCGGTCGTCGCCTGTGCCGCGCTGGCGGGCATGCTGCCGCGCGCCGCATTCGCGCTGACGGCCGCCGATGCCGCCGCACTCGCCGGCGACGACTTCGACGCGAAAGCGGCCGCAGTCGATCGGCTCGCGACCGATGCCGATCCGCGCGCCGTCGCGCTGCTCAATGCGCTGTCGACCGGCGATGCGCTCGCGACCGGCGACGGCCACCTGCTGATCCAGACCGGCGACACCGCGCACGATGCGCTCACGCAGGCCGCGACGCCGGCCGGCGACGCGCAGCCGGTGATGCTGAACAACCTGCTGCGCACGAAGATCGCCGGCGCGCTGTCGGGTCTCGCGCTCGCGTCGCCCGATGTCGCCGCGCGTCGCGACGCGATCGACGCGCTGCTGAAGTCGCCCGACCCAGCGCTCAAGCCGATGATCGACCGCGCACGCGCCAAGGAAACCGATCCCGCGCTGAAGCGCCGCCTCGACGCACTGTGGGCGATCGCCGCGCTGCACGACGCCGATCCGGCGAAGCGCCTCGAAGCCGTGCAGGTGGTGGCTGCGCGCCACGATCTCGACATGATCGAGCAGTTGCGCCCGCTCGTCGCGAAGAACGCCGACGGCAGCTATGCGGAGCCCGACGCGCAGGTGCGCGACGCCGCGCAGCAAGGGCTCGATGCGTTGCACACGCTGCAGCGCCGCGGCGAGATCGCGGGCACCATGTTCGCCGGTTTGTCGCTCGGCAGCGTGCTGCTGCTCGCGGCGCTCGGCCTTGCGATCACGTACGGGCTGATCGGCGTGATCAACATGGCGCACGGCGAATTCCTGATGATCGGTGCGTACGCAACCTATGTCGTGCAGACGCTGATCCAGCGCTATGCGCCGGCCGCGTTCGACTGGTATCCGCTCGTCGCGGTGCCCGCGTCGTTCGCGGCGGCCGCACTGGTCGGCATCGTGCTCGAACGGCTCGTGCTGCGGCACCTGTACGGCCGCCCGCTCGAGACGCTGCTCGCGACCTTCGGCGTGAGCCTGATCCTGATCCAGGCGACCCGCATGCTGTTCGGCGCGCAGAACGTGCAGGTCGTGAACCCGTCGTGGATGAGCGGCGGCGTGACCGTGATGCAGAACCTGATCCTGCCGTACAACCGGCTCGCGATCCTCGCGTTCGCGCTCGCGGTGGTCTTCGTCGCGTGGGCCGTGCTGACGAAGACGCGGCTCGGCCTGTTCGTGCGCGCGGTCACGCAGAACCGCCGGATGGCGGCGTGCGTCGGCGTGAAGACGGCGCGCGTCGATGCGTATGCGTTCGCGTTCGGCGCGGGCATCGCGGGCCTCGGCGGCTGCGCGCTGTCGCAGATCGGCAACGTGGGGCCCGACCTCGGGCAGAACTACATCATCGATTCGTTCATGGCGGTCGTGCTCGGCGGCGTCGGCCAGATCGCCGGCACCGTGCTCGGCGGCTTCGGGCTCGGCCTCGTCAGCAAGGCGATCGAGCCGTTCTGGGGCGCGGTGCTCGCGAAGATCGCGGTGCTCGTGATGATCGTGCTGTTCATCCAGAAACGTCCGCAGGGCATGTTCGCCCCGAAGGGACGCAGCGCGGAGGCCTGACCTGACATGACTTCACCTTCAATCACCGATTCGTTGTCGAACCCGGTTGCCGACGCGCCGAAGCCTGCCGCGGCCGCCGCGCGCGCGGGCGAACGCTTCGCGCTCGGCCTGCCGCCCCGCCCCGCACTGCTGTCGCGCCGCGCATGGCTCGCGCTCGTCGCGCTGTGCGTCGCGATCGGCATCGGCGTGCCGCTCGCCGCGCTGGTCGCACCGGAGTCGAGCGCGTTCCATCTGTCCGCGTACGCGATGACGCTCGCCGGCAAGCTGATGTGCTACGCGATCGCCGCGCTCGCGCTCGATCTCGTGTGGGGCTACTGCGGGATCCTGAGCCTCGGCCACGGGCTGTTCTTCGCGCTCGGCGGCTATGCGATCGGCATGTACCTGATGCGCGAGATCGGCCGCGACGGCAAGTACGGCAGCGACCTGCCCGACTTCATGGTGTTCCTCGACTGGCACCAGTTGCCGTGGTACTGGAGCGGCACGCAGCATCTCGCCTGGGCGCTCGCGCTGGTCGTGCTCGTGCCGGCCGTGCTCGCGTGGGTGTTCGGCTTCTTCACGTTCCGCTCGCGCGTGAAGGGCGTATACCTGTCGATCATCACGCAGGCGCTGACGTTCGCCGCGATGCTGCTGTTCTTTCGCAACGAAACGGGCTTCGGCGGCAACAACGGCTTCACCGACTTCAAGCGCATCGCCGGGTTTCCGATCACGTCGCCCGGCACGCGCACGGTGCTGTTGCTGCTGACCTTCGCGACGCTCGTGCTCGCGTTCCTCGTCGCGCGCGCGATCGTCGCCAGCAAGCTCGGGCGCGTGGTCACCGCGGTGCGCGACGGCGAGACGCGGCTGATGTTCCTCGGCTACAGCCCGCTCGCGTACAAGCTGTTCGTGTGGACGCTGTCGGCCGTGCTGTGCGGGATCGCGGGCGCGCTGTACGTGCCGCAGGTCGGCATCATCAATCCCGGCGAGATGTCGCCCGGCAACTCGATCGAAATGGCGATCTGGGTCGCGGTCGGCGGGCGCGGCACGCTGATCGGGCCGATCGTCGGCGCGTTCGCGGTGAACGGCGCGAAGAGCTTCTTCACCGCGTACTTCGCCGAATACTGGCTGTTCTTTCTCGGCCTGATCTTCGTGCTGGTGCCGCTCCTGCTGCCGCGCGGCATCATGGGCCTCGTCGACACGCTACTCGCAAAGGGGAAACGCGGATGAACGGCACGGCGCTCTACCAGTTCACGCCACCACCGCCCGACGACGACGGGCTGACCGTCAGCGGCACCGCATCGATGGGCCGCGTCGTGCCGCCCGGCATCGACACGTCGCACGGCACGATCCTCTACCTCGAGGACATCGAAGTGAGCTTCGACGGCTTTCGCGCACTGAAGAAGCTGTCGCTCGAGATCGACGCGGGCGAGCTGCGCTGCGTGATCGGCCCGAACGGCGCGGGCAAGACGACGATGATGGACGTGATCACCGGCAAAACGCGTCCCGACGCGGGCAAGGTGTTTCTCGGCCAGACGCTCGACCTCGCGCGGATGAACGAGCCGGAAATCGCGCGGGCGGGGATCGGCCGCAAGTTCCAGAAGCCGACCGTGTTCGAACAGCATCCGGTGTGGGAAAACCTCGAACTGGCGATGCAGACCGACAAGGGCTGGCTCGCGTCGTTGCGCGCGCGGCTCGACCGCGATGCGCAGGCGAAGATCGAGGAGACGCTCGCGCTGATCGGCCTCGAAAGCGACGCGTATCGCGCGGCCGGCGAGCTGTCGCACGGGCAGAAGCAGCGGCTCGAGATCGGCATGCTGCTGATGCAGCGCCCGGCGCTCCTGCTGCTCGACGAACCGGCGGCCGGGATGACCGACCACGAGACGATGGAACTCGCCGCGCTGCTGAACACGCTGCGCGGCACCTGCTCGATGATGGTCGTCGAGCACGACATGGACTTCGTCGCGGCGCTCGCGGGCGACACGGGCCGCGTGACGGTGATGGCCGAAGGCGCGGTGCTCGCGCAAGGCACGCTCGATCAGGTCAAGCGCGACGACGCGGTGATCGAGTCTTACCTCGGACGATGATGCGATGCTGAAGATCGATGCACTGAACCAGTACTACGGCGGCAGCCATATCCTGCGCAACGTGACGCTGGCCGCCGACGACGGCAAGCTCACCGTGCTGCTCGGCCGCAACGGCGTCGGCAAGAGCACGCTGCTGCGCTGCCTGATGGGCGTCGTCGCAGCGAAAAGCGGCAGCGTGTCGTGGCGCGGCACGGCGCTCGGCGCGCTGCCGCCGTATGCGCGCGTCGCCGCCGGGCTCGCGTACGTGCCGCAGGGCCGCGACATCTTTCCGCGTCTCACCGTCGAGGAGAACCTGCTCGTCGGCGCGGCAAGCCGCCGCGCGCCGTCGAAGGTGCCCGACCGCATCTACGACCTGTTCCCGGTGCTGAAGGACATGCGCGCCCGGCGCGGCGGCGACCTGTCGGGCGGTCAGCAGCAACAGCTCGCGATCGGTCGCGCGCTGATGAGCGAGCCGCAACTGCTGATCCTCGACGAGCCGACCGAGGGCATCCAGCCGTCGATCATCCAGGACATCGGCCGCACGCTGCGCCAGCTCGTCGACGAATCGAAGATGACCGTGCTGCTCGTCGAGCAGTATTACGACTTCGCGCGCTCGATCGCGGATCGCTACTGGGTGATGAGCCGCGGCGAGATCGTCGCGGGCGGCGATGCGCGGGACATGGAAACGAACGGCGTGCGCGAGCTGATCGCCGTGTAGCGACGCAGACGGCGCGCGACGGTGCCGGGCGGCAACGGCCCGGCAAGCGTCGGCGCTGCCGCCAGTCGTCCACGCCGCATTCAGCCACGCGAAAGCTGAATCGTATAGTGTTGCGGTTGCATCCACGTCCGCCGCGCCCGCGCCTGCTCCTCCGTCCTCCCGCTTCCCGCCGATGTCCGCTCCCGACTCCCACGCCTCGCTGTCCCGCCCCGCCATCGCCAAGTCGTGGCACGGCCGCCTGGAACTCGGCTTCGAACGGCACGGCGCGCGCACGACGCTCGCGCATCGGCTGCACGACGGCCCGCTGCGCGTGCAGCGGCCGCTGTATCCGGAAGGCGATGCGATCTGCCACGCGGTGATCCTCCATCCGCCGGGCGGCGTCGCGGGCGGCGACCGGCTCGACGTCGACATCGCGCTCGGCGACGGCACGCACGCGGTGCTGACGACACCCGGCGCGACCAAGTGGTACAAGTCGAACGGCCTCGACGCGACCCAGCGCATCGGCATCGCGCTCGGCGCGCACGCAAAGCTCGACTGGCTGCCGCAGAACAACCTGTTCTTCGACGCGGCGCACGCCACGCTCGACTTCACGGTGACGCTCGGCGCGGGCGCGAGCGCGATCGGCTGGGACGCGACGCAACTCGGCCGGCAGGCAGCCGGCGAAGCGTGGTCGGCGGGCCGCATCGCGTCCACGTCGGCGCTCGTCGACGCCGACGGCCGGCCGTTGTGGACCGAGCGCGCGCTGCTCGACGCGCGCGATCCGCTGCGCGGCGCGCTGCAGGGCCTCGCCGGCTTCCCCGCCTACGGCACGCTGTGGGCGGCCGGCGCCACGTGCGACGCCGCGCTCGCCGAAGCACTCGCCGCGCAACTGCCGTTCGACGACACGCTGCGCGCGGGCGCAACCTGCGTGGCGCCCGGCGTCGTGCTGGTGCGCGCGCTGTCGACGTCGATGGAAGCGCTGCAGCGCCTCTTCACCGACTGCTGGCTGCACCTGCGGCCGATCGTGCACGGCGTCGACGCACGGCCGTTGCGAATCTGGCAAACCTGAGCGCGCCATACACGGCGCGCACCATTTCGGCGCAGCGCGGCGTCGGCGCTGCATGCGCTTCATGCATCGCGCACCACGAACGCGCATGGCCGTGCGCGCCGACGACATGGCACATACCTTGCTGCTTACATAACGGATACACGACGCACGAAAAACGGCGCGGTGCTACGATGACCCGCGCATTCGCCGGAACCCTGAGCACCGATAAAAATTACGTTTTCCTGAACGATTGCCTTCATGAAACTGACTCCCCGAGAAAAGGACAAGCTGCTGATCTTCACGGCGGCCCTTTTGGCCGAGCGCCGCCGTGCGCGCGGACTGAAGCTCAACTATCCGGAAGCGGTCGCGTTCATCACCGCCGCACTGATGGAAGCCGCGCGCGACGGCAAGACCGTCGCCGAGGTGATGCACTACGGCACGACGCTGCTCACGCGCGACGACGTGATGGAAGGCATCCCCGAGATGATCCCCGACATCCAGGTCGAGGCGACCTTCCCCGACGGCACGAAGCTCGTCACCGTCCACCACCCGATTCCGTGACCGAGGCCCGCGCATGATCCCCGGCGAAATCCTCACCGACGACGGCGAACACGAACTGAACGCGGGCCGCGCCACGCTCTCGCTCGTCGTCGCGAACACCGGCGACCGCCCCGTGCAGGTCGGCTCGCATTACCACTTCTTCGAAGTCAACGACGCGCTGTCGTTCGACCGTGCGGCCGCGCGCGGCTTCCGGCTCAACATCGCGGCCGGCACGGCCGTGCGCTTCGAGCCGGGCCAGACGCGCACCGTCGAGCTCGTCGCGCTGGCTGGCGAGCGCGTCGTCTACGGTTTTCAGGGCAAGGTGATGGGGCCGCTGTAAGCGCCCCGCTCTTCAGGAACAGCAACATGACACTACGCTTGAGCCGCCGCGCGTACGCGGAAATGTTCGGGCCGACGACGGGCGACCGCGTGCGGCTCGCCGATACCGAGCTGCTGATCGAGATCGAACGCGACTACACGATCTACGGCGAGGAAGTGAAGTTCGGCGGCGGGAAGGTGATCCGCGACGGGATGGGCCAGTCGCAGCGCGTGGCCGCCGACGTGCCCGACACGGTCGTCACGAACGCGGTGATCCTCGATCACTGGGGCATCGTGAAGGCCGACATCGCGATCAAGCACGGCCGCATCGCCGCGATCGGCAAGGCCGGCAATCCCGACATCCAGCCCGGCGTGACGATCGCGATCGGCGCGGCGACGGAAGTGATCGCCGGCGAAGGGCTGATCGTCACCGCCGGCGGCATCGACACCCACATCCACTTCATCAGCCCGCAGCAGATCGACGAGGCGCTCGCATCGGGCGTCACGACGATGCTCGGCGGCGGCACGGGGCCGGCCACCGGCACCAATGCAACGACCTGCACGCCGGGCCCGTGGCACATGGAGCGGATGCTGCAGGCGGCCGACGGCTGGCCGATCAACCTCGGCTTTCTCGGCAAGGGCAACGCGAGCCTGCCGCAGCCGCTCGTCGAGCAGGTCGCCGCCGGCGCGA
This sequence comes from Burkholderia sp. IDO3, assembly GCF_003366075.1. Classification (NCBI taxonomy): domain Bacteria; kingdom Pseudomonadati; phylum Pseudomonadota; class Betaproteobacteria; order Burkholderiales; family Burkholderiaceae; genus Burkholderia; species Burkholderia sp. IDO3. The sequence goes on along the minus strand of NZ_CP028963.1, from coordinate 931,215 downwards.
TCGGCCTGAAGCTGCACGAGGACTGGGGCACGACGCCCGCCGCGATCGACAACTGCCTGTCGGTCGCCGACGACACCGACACGCAGGTCGCGATCCACACCGACACGCTGAACGAAGCCGGCTTCGTCGAATCGACGGTCGCCGCGTTCAAGGGCCGCACGATCCACACGTACCACACCGAAGGCGCGGGCGGCGGCCACGCGCCCGACATCCTGAAGGTGTGCGGCGAGGCGAACGTACTGCCGTCGTCGACCAACCCGACGCGCCCTTACACGATCAACACGCTCGAAGAACACCTCGACATGCTGATGGTGTGCCACCACCTCGATCCGTCGATCGCCGAGGATCTCGCGTTCGCCGAATCGCGGATCCGCCGCGAGACGATCGCGGCCGAGGACATCCTGCACGACCTCGGCGCGCTGTCGATGCTGTCGTCGGACTCGCAGGCAATGGGCCGCGTCGGCGAGGTGATCATCCGCACGTGGCAGACCGCGCACAAGATGAAAGTGCAGCGCGGCGCGCTGCCCGAGGACGGCGCGCGCAACGACAACTTCCGCGCGAAACGCTATGTCGCGAAGTACACGATCAACCCGGCGATCACGCACGGGATCGCGCACGAAGTCGGCTCGATCGAGCCCGGCAAGTGGGCCGACCTCGTGCTGTGGGAGCCGGCGTTCTTCGGGATCAAGCCGTCGATGATCCTGAAGGGCGGGATGATCGCGGTCGCGCAGATGGGCGACCCGAACGGGTCGATCCCGACGCCGCAGCCGGTGCACTACCGCGAGATGTTCGCCACGCGCGGCGGTGCGCTTGCGCGCACGTCGCTGACCTTCGTATCGCAGATGGCCGCCGATGCGGGCATCGCCGAACGCTACGGGCTCGCGAAGCGCATCGTGCCGGTGCGCAACTGCCGCAACGTGACGAAGGCCGACATGATCCACAACGCATGGCGTCCGTCGATCAGCGTCGATCCCGAAACCTACGACGTGATCGCCGACGGGCAGTTGCTCACCTGCGAGCCCGCGTCGGTGCTGCCGATGGCGCAGCGCTATTTCCTGTTCTGATTGCCGGTTCTCGTTCCATGCGCACCCTCGACAAACGCATTGCCCCGAACGTGAAGCTCGCCGCGTCGCTCGTCGCGCGCGCGCCGACCCTCACGCTCGCCTATGACGCCCGCTGCAAGAGCCGCCTCGCGGCGACGCTCGACACCGGCGAGGACGTCGCGGTCCTGCTGCCGCGCGGCACCGTGCTGCGCGACGGCGACGTGCTGGTCGCCGACGACGGCGCGCTCGTGCGCGTCGCCGCCGCCCCCGAAACGGTGCTGCGCGTGCGCGCGGCCGACGCGCTGACGCTGATGCGCGCCGCGTACCACCTCGGCAACCGCCATACGCCGGTCGAGATCGGCGACGGTTACCTGAAGCTCGAAGCCGACCCGGTGCTCGCGGACATGCTGCGCCGGCTCGGCACGCAGGTCGAAGAGACGCGCGCGCCGTTCCAGCCGGAAGCCGGTGCGTACGGCGGCGGTCACAGGCACGGGCACGATGCGACGTTCGCCGAAGACTATGCGCTCGCGCAGCAGGTATTCGGCGAGCACCACGGCCACGGCCACGGCCACTCGCACTCGCACTCGCACTCGCACGATCACGATCACGATCACGATCATCAGCATGGTCCGGGCTGCACGCACGGCCACCACGGCCATGACCACCACTGAGCTCGTCGCGCTGCTGCATCTCGCGTCGCCCGCGTTGCCGATCGGCGCGTTCAGCTATTCGCAGGGACTCGAAGCCGCGCTCGACGCGAACCTGATCCGCGATGCCGACTCCGCGCGCGACTGGATCGCGAGCGGGCTGACCGACGTGCTCGCGCACGGGGAGCTGCCGTTCCTCGCGCACCAGCTCGCACGCTGGCACGCGCACGACGCCGATGCGCTGGCACGCGAGAACGCGTGGTTCGTCGCGAGCCGCGAATCGGCCGAGCTGCGCCGCGAGACCGAACAGATGGGCTGGTCGCTCGCGCAGCTCTGCGCGTCGCTCGAATGGGGCGATGCCGCGCGCCGCGCGACGCTCGCGTCGCTGTCGCCGATCGCGCTGCCGACCGCATTCGCCTATGCAGCCGCCGCGCACGACGCCGGCGCCGACGCGACGCTCGCCGCGTACGCGTTCGGCTGGGTCGAAAACCAGACGTCGGCCGCGCTGAAGGCCGTGCCGCTCGGCCAGCTCGCGGGCCAGCGCATCATCGTCGCGCTGCGCGGCGCGATCGACGCGGCCGTGCGCCGCGCGCTCGCCACGCCGCCCGACGCGATCAACACCTTTGCGCCGCAGCTCGGCATCCTGTCCGCGCGGCACGAAACCCAGTATTCGCGGTTGTTCCGCTCCTGAATCCGATACCCGCCATGAACGCATTCGCTCCCTCCTCCGCCCGCCGCACCAAGAAACTGCCGCCGCTGCGCGTCGGCATCGGCGGCCCGGTCGGCTCCGGCAAGACCACGCTGCTCGAAATGCTGTGCAAGGCAATGCGCGAGCGGTACGACCTCGTCGCGATCACGAATGACATCTACACGAAGGAAGACCAGCGCCTGCTGACGGTCGCGGGTGCGCTGCCCGAGGCGCGCATCATGGGCGTCGAGACGGGCGGCTGCCCGCACACGGCGATCCGCGAGGATGCGTCGATCAATCTCGAAGCCGTCGACCGGATGCTGTCGCGCTTTCCCGATGCCGACATCGTGTTCATCGAATCGGGCGGCGACAATCTCGCGGCGACCTTCAGCCCCGAGCTGTCCGACCTGACGATCTACGTGATCGACGTCGCCGGCGGCGAGAAGATTCCGCGCAAGGGCGGCCCCGGCATCACGAAGTCCGACCTGCTCGTGATCAACAAGACCGACCTCGCGCCGCTCGTCGGCGCGAATCTCGACGTGATGGCGTCCGACACGAAGAAGATGCGCGGCGAGCGCCCTTACGTGATGACGAACCTGAAGGCGCTCGACGGCGTCGCGGACGTCGTCGCGTTCATCGAAAGGAAGGGATTGCTGACGGTCTGAGCGGCAAGGCGGCACCCGCGGCCGCCTCGCCTGCTCCGGCGGCATTGCGCCGCCTGCGTCTAGTCGTCGGACGCGTCCTGCGCGCCATCTGTCACGTGCGCGCCGCGCTCGACCGGCGGCAGCAGCGCCGCGAGCACGTCGACCGAACGCGCCGTCGCGCCGCGATGGCGCGACGCGAACGCCGCGCCGGCCGCGCCCATCGCGATGCGTCGCGCATGGTCGGCAAACAGCGCGTCGAGCACGTGCGCGAGATCGAGCGGATCGGCGACCTGCATCGCCGCACCGGCCGCGACCGCGTCGGCGCTCGCCTGCGTGAAGTTGAACATGTGCGGCCCGATCAACACCGGCACGCCGACCGCGCACGCTTCGATCAGGTTCTGCCCGCCGAGCGGCAGCAGGCTGCCGCCGATGAACGCGATGTCGGCCGCCGCGTAGTACGCGCCGAGCTCGCCCATCGAATCGCCGAGCAGCACCGTCACGTCGGCCGGCAGCGGCTCGGCCGCCGGGCGGCCGGCGGCAAGCGCGGCCGCATCGGCGGCCCACGCGGAGCGCCGCACGCACTTGAGCCCGCCGCGCTCGACCAGCGCCTCGACTTCGGCGAAACGCTGCGGATGACGCGGCACCAGAATCAGCAACGCGCCGGGCGTACGCATCGCGGCGAACGCCTGCAGCACCAGCGCTTCCTCGTTCTCGCGCGTGCTGGCCGCGACCCACACGGGCCGCGCGCCGATCGCATCGCGCCACGCGTGGCCGCGCGCCGCCAGCTCCGGCGGCGTCGTCATGTCGAACTTCAGGTTGCCGAGCACCGTCACGTTGCGCGCGCCGAGCGACGACAGCCGCTCCGCGTCGGCCGGGCTCTGCGCGAGCACGCGCGCGAAACCGCCGAACACGTCGCGCGCCGCCGCGCCGAACTTCGCCGCGCGCCGGAACGAACGCGCGGACATCCGCGCATTGGTCAGCACGAGCGGCACGTCCGCGCGGCGGCACTCGTCGATCAGCGTCGGCCATACCTCGGTTTCCATCACGAGGCCGAGCGTCGGCCGCCACGCGCGCAGGAAACGCCGCACCGCGCCGGGCATGTCGTACGGCAGGTAGCAGCGCAGCACGCGACCGCCGAAGATCTGTTCGCCGGTGGCGCGCCCGCTCGGCGTCATGTGCGTGAGCAGGATGCGTGCATCGGGACGCGCGCGCATCAGCGCATCGATCAGCGGCTGTGCGGCGCGCGTCTCGCCGACCGACACCGCATGCACCCACACCAGCGGCGCGCGATCGTCCGGCGAGCGGCCCGCGACGTGGCCGAAGCGCTCGCCGACATGCTCGCGATAGCCGCGCTCCTTGCGCGAACGCACGAAGAGCCGGATGACGGCGACCGGCGCGACGAGCCACCACAGCGCGCGATAGATCGCCCTCAGCATGCGCGGGCTCCGGCGCGGCGAATGCGGTGCGCGCTCAAACCAGCGCCCTGCCCTGCAGGCGTTCGAGAATGCCGAGCGGTGCGCATTCGCGGCGCACCATCGCGTCGACCGGCAGGAAGAAGGTTTGCTCGAGCATGAACTGGCCGGACATCACAGCGTGCGAAGTCTGATCCGAGAAACATATCCACACGCTGCCCGGCGGAAACGGCATCGTCTGCTGCGGGCAGGTTTTCTGGTAGTCGAGATCGGCCTTCATCCCGTCGTGCAGGTTCAGCATCAGGTGGTCGTATGCGCTGCGCGGCGACTTCGTCACGTGCAGCAGGTTCAGCAGCCACGCCGCGCCCGGCAACTGCGGCCGGATCTTCGGCAGGAAGCGCTTCGCGACGTCCTCGAACGGTTCGCCGACGCGCCACACGCGCGGCTGGCCGGCCGGGTTCACGTTGGTGAACACGCGCAGGATCCGCTCGCCGTAGTTCGGCCGCGACGGGAACGCGTCGACGTGCAGCCGGCTGTCGTCCTTGCGCCAGGACGTCTGGCGCGTCTCGACCTGCATCAGCCGCAGGCTCGTCGGCGCGACGCGCAGCTTGCCGCGGTATTCGGGAAAGAGGCCGTCGACGAGCGTGCCCGCCTGATGCTGGAAACGCGCGACGAGCGCGCGCACGGCCGACTGTGTGACGCTGTCGCCGAGCACGCCGGCGAGCGCGCCGCCGTTCGGCGCGAGGCTGATGTTCTTGCGTTTCGGATCGGCGAGCGCCGGATCGAGCAGCGCTTCCTCGCCGCCTTCGATCGCGAAGCGCAGGTGCGGGAAATACAGCACCTTGCCTTCCTCGACCGCGGCCAGCAACTGCTCGCGCGGCGCCGACAGGTTGTGTCCGCTCCAGTCGGCGGACGGGACTTCGATGATCTGGGATTCGCTCATGGTCGATTCGCGTGCGTGACAGACAAGGCAGGCATGACGGGCATTACAGCAGACCGAAGCCCGCGAGCGCCGCCTTCACCTGCGCGATCGACGGCGGCTGCCCCGCCGTGCCGAGATTGACGACGTTCGGCGACCAGTAGCCGCCGGTACGCCAGGCCGTCGAGAAATTGTACAGTTCGACCGTCGGACGCTTCAGCGCGGCCGCGATATGAACCAGACCTGTATCAACCCCCACCGTCGCGGCGGCGCCGTCGATCAGGCCGACCACGGCCGGCAGCGACAGCTTCGGCGGCACGATCGCCGCCTCGCCGAACGCCTGAGCCAGCCGCTCGCTGGTCGTGCGCTCCGCGTCGTTGCCCCACGGCAGCACGAGCGACGCGCCGCGCCGCACGAGCGCCTGGCCGAGCTCGATCCACGCGGCGTCCGGCCATTGCTTGTCGGCGCGCGACGTCGCGTGCACGAACACCACGTACGGCACCGGCAGGTTCAGCCCGAGCGCCGCGACCGCGAGCGCGGCCGCACGCGTGTCGAGGCCGAAGTCGACCGGGTCGGCCGGCGTCGGCGCCGGGTCGCCCAGCGCGGCCGCGACGAGCTCGCGCGAACGCTCGACCACGTGCGTGCGCGGCGCGATCGGCACGCGCTTGCGATAGAAGAAGCGCACGGGCCACTCGTAGCCCGCGCCGTCGGTGCGGTTGCCGAGGCCGACGAGCGGACCGTGCGCCCAGCTCGCGACCCAGGCCGTCTTGATGAGGCCCTGGCAGTCGATCACGAGGTCGTACTGCTCGGCCGCGAGGCGCTTGCGGAACGCGCGGATCTCGCGCCACGTCGCGCCCGACAACGGCTTCTTGCGCCAGCGGCGCAGCGAGAACGGCAGCACTTCACGCACGCCGTCGACGAGCCGCACGAGGTCGACGAAGCTCTCCTCGACGAGCCAGTCGATCTGCGCGTCGGGGTGGCGTCGCCGGATATCGGCGATCACCGGCATGTTGTGCACGACGTCGCCCAGCGACGACACGCGCACGATCAGGATCTTTTGCACGCTGAAAAAACGCCGGCGGACAGCCGGCGACAGGCATAAAGACGCGATTTTATCGCGCCCGGTGAACCACACAGGCAAAAAGCGGCGCACGCAGTACGCGTGCGCCGCTTTTTCGGAAATGGCGCGACGAATCGCCCGGCCGTCGGCCCGGGCGTCGCGCCGGTCGCGGCCCGCAGGCCGCGCGAACTCAGAACGGCAGCTTGACGTCCGGCTTCGCGGCCGTCAGCACGCGGCGGAAGTCCGCCTGGATGCGCTCGAGCCCTTCGCGCGTCTCCGCTTCGAATCGCATCACGACCACCGGCGTCGTGTTCGACGAACGCGCGAGGCCGAAGCCGTCCGGATACTCGACACGCAGCCCGTCGATCGTCACCACTTCGTCCGCGCCTTCGAACTTCGCTTCCTTCTGCAGCTTGTCGATCAGGCGGAAGTTCTCGCCTTCGTCGAGCCACAGCTGCAGTTCGGGCGTGCTCATCGCGTCCGGCAGGCCGTTGAGCAGCGCGCTCGGGTCGGCCGTCTTCGTGAGGATCTCCAGCAGGCGCGCGCCCGTGTAGAGGCCGTCGTCGAAGCCGTACCAGCGATCCTTGAAGAACACGTGGCCGCTCATCTCGCCCGCCAGCGGTGCACCCGTCTCGCGCAGCTTCGCCTTCACGAGCGAGTGGCCCGTCTTCCACATCAGCGGCTCGCCGCCCTTCGCCTTCACCCATTGCGCGAGGTGACGCGTGCACTTCACGTCGTAGATGATCTGCGCGCCCGGGTTGCGCGACAGCACTTCCTCGGCGAACAGCATCAGTTGACGATCCGGATAGATGATCTGGCCGTCCTTCGTGACGACGCCCAGGCGGTCGCCGTCGCCGTCGAACGCGAAGCCGAGTTCGGCGTCGGTGTCCTTCAGCGCCTGGATCACGTCCTGCAGGTTTTCCGGGTGAGCGGGATCCGGGTGGTGGTTCGGGAACGTGCCGTCGATGTCGGTGAAGCGCTCGACGAGCGTGCAGCCCAGCGCCTTGAACAGGCGCGTGGCGAGCGGGCCCGCGACGCCGTTGCCGGCGTCGACGACGAGCTTGATCGGGCGCGCGAGCTTCACGTCGCCGACGATGCGCTCGAGGTACTGGTCGGCGACGTCGAACGCTTCGTACGAGCCGCTGCCCGTCTCGAAGCGCGCGTCGACGATGCGGCGGTACAGCGCCTGGATCTGCTCGCCGTAGATTGCCGCGCCGCGCAGCACCATCTTGAAGCCGTTGTAGTCGGGCGGGTTGTGGCTGCCCGTGACGACGATGCACGAATCGACTCGGCGCTCGCCATCCTTCAGCGCGAGCGGCACGCTCGCCGCGAAATAGCCGACCGGCGTGGGCACCATGCCGACGTCGACGACGTCGACGCCCGCCGCACGCAGGCCGTCGGCGAGTGCGCCAACGAGCTCGGGCCCCGACAGGCGGCCGTCGCGCGCGACGACGACCGCGTCGCCGCCCTGGGCACGCACTTCGCTGCCGAAGGCCCGGCCGATCCCGCGCGCCGTGTCGGCGTCGAGCGTCTTGCCGACCACACCGCGAATGTCATATGCCTTGAAGATGGATTGGGAGATCATCGATTCTCTCTCGGTTGCGTGCATGAAAAGTAATCTGGCCGCCTCGTGCGTGTGCCCGGCATGATACATGCGGGCTCCGCGCAACGAGGAACGGGACGGCGGGAGCGGCCCCGTTCCAACTTATAATTGCAGGTTTTGATGACGCGCATTGCGCCCATTTTAATGCCTAGCCGTTCCGCCGCTGCCGCCAATCTGCCGTCCCCGGGCGCCTTCCCGGCTGCTTCGCACGCGTGCGGCTGTCCCGCATGCTGAAACGATTCGGCAACCCGGACGTCGCGAAGGCCGTCGCAAACCTCGTCTGGCTGGGGCTCGAACGGCTGACGCAGATCGGCGTCGCGATCGCGATCAGCGGCCTTCTGGCCCGTTATTTCGGGCCGGACGTGTTCGGCAAATGGCAGTATGCGAATACGCTTCTCCTCGTACTGGCGCCGCTCACCTGGGTGTGCGGCGCCGAAATCCTGGTTCCGACCATCGTCCAGCGTCCGCCGGCCCAGCTCGGCGCGGTGCTCGGCAGCGCATTCGCGCTGCGGATCGGGGTGTCCGCCGTCGCGCTGATCGCGACCTGGATCGCGATCGGCGCGGGCGCGTTCGATCCGCTCGTCGGCGCGATGCTCGCCGGCCTCGCGGTCACGATGGTGTTTCGCGAGCCGTTCGTCGGCGTGATCAACGCGTGGCTGCAGAGCATGACCTACAGCAAGCCGCAGCTCGTGACCAGCATGGTCACGGCGCTGGCGAAGGCGCTGCTCGTGTGGCTGCTGGTGCGCGCGGCCGCCGGCCCGGCCCGCTTCGCGTGGCTGTGGGCGCTGGAGGCCGCCGCGATCGGCTTCGCGCTGCTGCTCTACTACCGCCATCGTAACGGCGGCACGCTCGGCTGGACGTTCGACAAACCGCTGTTCAGGCACTTTGCGACCGCCGGCACCGTGTTCTGGCTCGGCCTGATCTGCATGTACCTGTTCCTGAAGCTCGACCGCCTGATGCTCGAGCGCCACGTGTCGTTCGCCGACCTCGGCCGCTACGCGGCGGCCCAGCAGCTCAACGAGAACTGGATCACGCTCGCGCTGATGCTCGCGCAGACCATCGCGCCCGCGTTCGTGTACCGCGTGCAGGACGTCGCGCGGCTGCGCCGCAACATCGTCCGGCTGATCGCGATGACCGCCGCGCTGATGACAGCCGGCGCGCTGGTGCTGGACGCGGCCGCCCCGCTCATCGTCGGCAAGGTGTTCGGCCACGGCTACGAGGCGTCGGTCGACATCTTCCGCTGGGCCGTCTGGCTGTCCGTGCCGGCCGGCATCGAGGCGATAGGCAATCTTATCGTTCTCAAATATCAAGCAAAATTCGTGTTGCTGGCGAAATGGGTGCTCGCGCTCGCGATCGCCGCGCTCGTCAACGTGTTCGCCATCCCCCGGCTCGGCCTGTACGGCGCGCTCGTCGGGCTCGCGGCCGGCTATGTCGCGGCGGCCACCGTTAATTTTTATTACATTCGTTTCAAGCTGCGCCCATGACGTCTCCCGATTGCCCGCTCCCGCTCGACGACGTGGCCGTGCTGATGCCGGCCTACAACGGGCACGACGACGTCGCCCGGACCCTCGCGTCGTTTCGCGAGGACGCGCCGGTTCACGTGCTGATCGTCGACGACGGCAGCACGCCGCCGATCGTCGCGCCGGCGCTGCCCGGCCTCGAGATCGAGGTGCTGCGCATGCCGCGCAACGGCGGCATCGAGCGCGCGCTCCAGGCCGGCATCGACGCGCTCGCCGCGCGCGGTTTCCGCTATGCGGCCCGGATCGACGCGGGCGACCTCGCCGCGCCGCAGCGCCTCGCGAAGCAGCGTGCATATCTCGACGCCCACCCGCGCGTAGCCTGCGTCGGCATGTGGACCCAGGTCGTGTCGCGCGCCGGCGAGCCGCGCTTCATGCTGACGCCGCCCGCCGATCCGCGCGCGCTGCGCCGCACGCGCTTCCTGCGCTCGCCGCTCGTGCATCCGTCGGTCATGCTGCGCATCGATGCCGTGCGCGAAGTCGGCAACTATCGCGCGAAGTACCGCGCGGCCGAGGATCTCGATCTTTTTTTACGGTTAATGCAACGCTACGATTGCGCGAACCTGCCGGAGCTCGGCCTTTACTACGAGCTCAACGAGGGCGGGATCAGCGCGACCAAGCGCCGCCGCCAGCTGATGTCGACCCTGTCGCTGCTGCTGCGCCACTTCAACGCGCTGAACCCGTACGACTGGGCCGGCCTCGCCAAGAACCTGCTGCATTTCGTGACGCCGTACCGGACGCTGCAGCGGATCAAGCAGGCGCTGTTCGCCGCGCGGCCGTCCGCCTAGCCGACAAGCCGGCATTTTCGACGCTTTATTTTTCCTTTTTTTCATGTCCGCTACCTCCCCGCTGCGCATCGCGCTCGTGTGCAACACGGCCTGGGCGATCTACACCTACCGCCAAGGGCTGATCCGGGCGCTCGTCGCGCGCGGCGCCGAGGTCATCGTGATCGCACCGCACGACCGCACCGTGCCGCTGCTCGAGCAGATGGGCTGCCGCTACGTCGCGCTCGCGGTCGCATCGAAAGGCACGAGCCCGCGCGAGGACCTCGGCACGCTGGCCGCGCTGGTGCGCCATTACCGCGCGCTCGCGCCCGATCTCGTGTTCCATTACACGATCAAGCCGAACATCTACGGGTCGGTCGCGGCGTGGCTCGCGCGCGTGCCGTCGATCGCGGTCACGACGGGGCTCGGCTATGTCTTCATCCAGAAAAGCCGCGCGGCGAGCGTCGCGAAGCGCCTGTACCGGTTCGCGTTCCGCTTCCCGCGTGAAGTCTGGTTCCTGAACCGCGACGATCTCGCCACCTTCACCGACGAGAAGCTGCTCGCCCACCCCGAACGCGCGCGGCTCCTGCACGGCGAAGGCGTCGATCTCGAACAGTTCGCGCCGGTGCCGCTGCCGGCCGGCGACGCGCCGGTATTCGTGCTGATCGGCCGGCTGCTGTGGGACAAGGGCGTGCGCGAATACGTCGAAGCCGCGCGCGTCGTGCGCCGGCGCTACCCGAATGCGCGCTTCCAGCTGCTCGGGCCGCTCGGTGTCGACAACCCGAGCGCGATCGGCCGCGCGGATGTCGACGCATGGGTCGGCGAAGGCGTCATCGACTATCTCGGCGAGGCGCACGACGTGCGCCCGCATATCGCGGCGGCCGACTGCGTCGTGCTGCCGTCGTACCGCGAGGGCGTGCCGCGCACGCTGATGGAGGCGTCCGCGATGGGCCGCCCGATCGTCGCGACCGACGTGCCGGGCTGCCGCGACGTCGTCGCCGACGGCGAAACGGGCTTCCTGTGCCGCGTGCGCGACAGCGCGAGCCTCGCGGAACAATTGATTCGCATGGTCGAGCTCGGCACGGCCGGGCGCGAAGCCATGGGTGCACGCGGCCGACAAAAAGTCGCGGCAGAATTCGACGAGCAGCATGTCGTCGAACGTTACCGACAGACCATCCATTCGTTGACGGGCATCACACTTTGAAGGAGCGCATCAGCAATGACCGCTAAAGGCACCATCCTCGTCACCGGCGGTGCGGGCTACATCGGCTCGCACACGGCCGTCGAGCTGCTCGACAACGGCTACGACGTCGTGATCGTCGACAACCTCGTCAACAGCAAGGCCGAGTCCGTGCGGCGCATCGAGCGGATCACGGGCAGGACGCCCGCGTTCCACCCGATCGACGTGTGCGACGAAGCCGCGCTCGCGAAGGTGTTCGACGCGCACCCGATCACCGGCACGATCCATTTCGCGGCGCTCAAGGCGGTCGGCGAGTCGGTCGCGAAGCCGATCGAGTACTACCAGAACAACCTCGGCGGCCTGCTCGCCGTGCTCAAGGTCATGCGCGAGCGCAACGTCAGGCAGTTCGTGTTCAGCTCGTCGGCGACCGTGTACGGCGTGCCGGAGCGCTCGCCGATCGACGAATCGTTCCCGCTCTCCGCGACCAACCCGTACGGCCAGTCGAAGCTGATCGCCGAGCAGATCCTGCGCGATCTCGAGGTGTCCGACCCGTCGTGGCGGATCGCGACGCTGCGCTACTTCAACCCGGTCGGCGCGCATGCGAGCGGGCTGATCGGCGAGGATCCGGCCGGCATCCCGAACAATCTGATGCCGTACGTCGCGCAGGTCGCCGTCGGCAAGCTCGAGAAGCTGCGCGTGTTCGGCTCCGACTATCCGACGCCGGACGGCACCGGCGTGCGCGACTACATTCACGTCGTCGATCTCGCGAAGGGGCACATCGCCGCGCTCGACGCGCTCGCGACGCGCGATGCGAGCTTCGTCGTGAACCTCGGCACGGGCCAGGGCTACAGCGTGCTGGAAGTCGTGCGCGCGTTCGAAAAGGCGTCGGGCCGCGCGGTGCCGTACGAACTCGTCGCGCGCCGCCCGGGCGACATCGCCGAGTGCTACGCGAATCCGCAGGCCGCGGCCGACCTGATCGGCTGGCGTGCGACGCTCGGAATCGACGAGATGTGCGCCGACCACTGGAAATGGCAGGAGGGGAACCCCCGCGGTTTTGTATAATCCGCTGTCCATTTTTCGAGCGATCCCATGCTCAGCTTCGCGTCCGGCTTTATCGTCTCCCTGCTCGTCACGTTGTTCATCGTGCGCTACGCGCATTTGCACGAGAAATTCTCGATCGACAGCGACCTGGCCGGCGTGCAGAAATTCCATGTGCGGCCGGTGCCGCGCGTCGGCGGCATCGGGATCCTCACCGGGGTCGTCGCGTCGGCGCTGCTGCTGACGCAGCGCTACCCGACGATCGCCGGCAGCATCCTCGGCATCGTCGCGTGCGGGATGCCCGCGTTCCTGTCGGGGCTCGTCGAGGACCTCACCAAGAAAGTGTCGCCGCGCGCGCGGCTGCTCTGCACGATGGCCGCGGCCGCGCTCGCGTTCTGGCTGCTGAACATCGCGGTCACGCGCATCAGCGTGCCGCCGCTCGACTTCCTGCTCCGCTACGTGGCCATTTCGGCGTTCGTCACCGTGCTCGCGGTCGCGGCGCTGGCGAACGCGATCAACATCATCGACGGCTTCAACGGGCTCGCGTCGATGGTCAGTTTCATGATGTTCGCGTCGCTCGCGTACGTCGCGTTCGAGGTCGGCGACCCGGTCGTGATGTCCGCGTCGATCATCATGATGGGCGCGGTGCTCGGGTTCTTCCTGTGGAATTTCCCGGCCGGCTTGATCTTTCTCGGCGACGGCGGCGCGTATTTCATCGGCTTCATGCTCGCCGAGCTCGCGATCATGCTCGTGATGCGCAACCGCGAAGTGTCCGCGTGGTACCCGGTGCTGCTGTTCATGTACCCGATCTTCGAGACCTGCTTCTCGATCTACCGGAAGAAATTCATTCGCGGGATGTCGCCCGGCATTCCGGATGGCGTGCACCTGCACATGCTGGTGTACAAGCGGCTGATGCGCTGGGCCGTCGGCACGAAGCACGCGCACGATCTCACGCGCCGCAACTCGCTGACGTCGCCGTACCTGTGGCTGCTGTGCCTGATCGCGGTGATTCCCGCGACGCTGTTCTGGCGGCACACGGTGCACCTGTTCGTGTTCGTCGTGCTGTTCGCGCTCACCTACGTATGGCTGTACATCAGCATCGTGCGGTTCCGGGTGCCGCGCTGGATGGTCGTGAGGAAGGAAAAGCGCAGCCACTGAGCGATGTCGGCCGGCGGTTCTCGCCAGACAAAAAAAACGCCCCGCGGGGCGTTTTTTGTTTCGCACGACGGTGACTTACTCGTTCGATACCGCGCGCACCGCCGGCACGCTCTGCAGCACCGGCGCCACCGTCGACTGGTATTCCGGCACCCAGCGCCGCAGATCGCGCCGCACCTCGTCGTCGCTCAGCACGCGATTCTGCATCAGCCACGGCAGCAGTTCGTCGAGCAGGCCGCCCGGCACTTCGCGCGCGCGGGCGATGCGCAGCTTCGGGTGCGGCGTGCGCGTCGTCGCCTCGTCGTCCGCGAGCAATTCCTCGTAGAGCTTTTCGCCGGGACGCAGCCCCGTGAACTCGATGCGGATCTGCCCTTCCGAGAAACCGTACAGGCGGATCAGGTCGCGCGCGAGATCGACGATCTTGACCGGTTCGCCCATGTCGAGGATGAAGATCTCGCCGCCGCGGCCCATGCTCGAGGCCTGCAGCACGAGCTGCGATGCCTCCGGAATCGTCATGAAGAATCGCGTGATCTCGGGGTGCGTGACCGTCACCGGGCCGCCCTTCGCGATCTGCTGCTGGAACTTCGGAATCACGCTGCCCGCGCTGCCGAGCACGTTGCCGAAACGCACCGTCTCGAACTGGGTGTGCCCGCTCGTCTGCTGCAATGCCTGACAGGCCATTTCGGCCAGCCGCTTGCTCGCGCCCATCACGTTGGTCGGATTGACGGCCTTGTCGGTCGAGATCAACACGAAATGGCGCACGTCGTGGCGGATCGCCGCGCGCGCGACGCGGTACGTGCCGAGCACGTTGTTGCGCAGCGCCTGCCACGCGTTGTGCTCTTCCATCAGCGGCACGTGCTTGTAGGCGGCCGCATGGAACACGATGTGCGGCGCATAGCGCGACATCACCTGGTCGAGCAGCAGCGAATCCTTCGCATCGCCGATGATCGGCAGCACCGGCTGGTCGGGGAAGCGCTCGCGCAGTTCCTCCGTGAGCCGGTACATCGCGTATTCGGAGAGATCGAACGCCACCAGTTGCGCCGGCTTGAAGCGGAGGATCTGCCGGCACAGCTCGGAACCGATCGAGCCGCCCGCCCCCGTCACCATCACCACGCGCCCGCGCAGCAGCGCCTCGACGTGCGGCGTGTCGATCGTCACCGCATCGCGGCCGAGCAAATCCTCGAGGTCGATGTTCCGCACCTGCGACAGGAAGCCCTGCCCCGGCATCAGCGCGGTCAGCGACGGCAGCACCATCGCCTTGATGCCGGCGCGCACGCATAGCGTCGCGACGCGGCGCTGCGTTTCGACGGACGCCGACGGAATCGCGATGATCGCGTACTCGACCTTCATCGCGTCGGTCCAGTGCTGCAGGTCGTTGAACGAGCCGAGCACCTTGTAGCCGTAGATTTCGCGGCCCTGCTTGGTGACGTCGTCGTCGAGCAGGCCCACGAGCCGCCATTCGCCCGAACGCGACAGCTCGCGCGCGAGGCTCGCGCCGGCCGTCCCCGCGCCGAGCACCAGTATCGGCTTGCCCTGCCCGACGAGTCCGCCGTACAGGTAGAACTCCTTGGTCGCACGATACAGCGCACGCGCGCCGCCCATCGCGAGAAACAGCATCAGCGGCGACACGAGCAGCACCGAGCGCGGAATGATCGGCGACGGCTGGAACATCACGGCGCCGATCATCACGATCACGCCGCCGCCGATCACAGCCTTCGAGATCCGCATCAGATCGGGCAGGCTCGCGAACACCCACAGGCCGCGATAGAGGCCGAACACGTGGAACATCAGCGCGTAGACCGGCAGCACCCAGAAGAGCGCGGTCGAACCGCCGCTCAGGAAGTCAGGCGGAATACTGCCGTTGAAACGGACGAGATAAGCGAACAACCAGGCGGCCACAACCGCCATCAGGTCGAACAGGAAAGCACTCAGCGACAGCCATGATGCTTTGGATCGCAACATCGGCGGGAAACCTCACGAGTTGTTTTTTGCGGCCGACTGAAACCGGCGCCAACGCATGTCGATCACCAATCCGACACATGCCAGGACGCCGTACCAAGCAACGAACGACAGCCATTGCTGCAGTTCAGGGCGGCCCTTTGCCCACACGGCGACGATTATGCCTGCGAGCATGATGAGGTACCAATAGAGAGCGGTACGACGGTGGCCAACCCCCGATCGAACCATCCTTTGATAATAATGCTCCCGGTGCGCTTGCCAGAACTTTTCTCCGCGTAACAGACGTCTCAAAAGTGTTACAGATGCGTCTGCGATAAAGGGCGAGAACACCAGCGCCGGAAACCAGATGGGCCACACGTCCGTGCGCCAGCCCCAGTAGCCGAGCGCACCGGCGAGAAAGCCGAGCGGAATCGAACCGGCGTCGCCGAGAAACAGCCGCGCCGGATGGAAATTCAGCAGAAGAAAGCCGAGCGCCGCGCCGGCGGCAGCCGCGCCGGCCACGACGAGGTCGGACGACGGATTCGTGCCGCCCAGCGCCGCGACCGCGTAGCCGCCGAAGCCGAACAGCGCCATCCCGCCCGCGAGACCGTCCGCGCCGTCCATGAAGTTGTACAGGTTCGTCAGCCAGACCATCACGAAGCCCACGCCGGCCAGCAGCCACCACGGCGCGGCAGCGGGATAGACGGCGACCAGCGCCACGACCGCGGCGAGGTGTGCGGAGAACCGCACGCGCGCCGGCAGCCCGCGCCGGTCGTCGATCTGGGACAGCGCGGCAAGCCCCGCTGCCGCGGCCGCGATCAGTCCCAGCCGCGGCGCAAGCGCCAGCAGCGCGACGACGCATACGGGCACGATGCCCCATCCGCCCACGCGCGGCGTCGGCAGCGTATGGAGCGAACGATCGTTTGGAATGTCGGTGGCCAGCCGCCATGCGAGACCGGTCGCAAGCAGCACGCGCAGGATGGCCGTCGATGCGACGGCCGCGGCCAGGGCCAGGGCGAACGCGGCCGGCCACGTGGAGATCGGGAAAGACATGTTGGTTAGTTCTGGGTATCGCGCGAACGATACCATGCGGCGGTCGCTTCGAGACCCTGTCGGGTCGTATGGGGAGGTTGCCAGCCGAGCACGCGCCGGATGCGGCTCGTATCGAGCTGCAGGCTGCTGGTCAGGCGGTCGATGGCGGCGCTGCGGCCGGTCAGGCGGCCGGCGAGCCGCAGCGCGGCGAGCGGCACCGGAAAGAGCCGCGCCGGCCGGCCGAGCGCGTCGCCGACCATGCGCAGAAGGCCGGCGACCGACGGCGCGTCGTCGTCGGCGACGTGGAAGCATTCGCGCGCCGCGCGCGGATCGATCACGCAGCGCAGCAACGCGTCCACGAGATTGTCGACGCCGACGACACTGCGGCGCGCGGTGATTGCACCGAGCGGCAGCGGCACGCCGCGCGATACTGCGTCCATCATTCTCAGGAAGTTCGCGCGGACCTCGGGGCCGTACACCAGCGGCGGCCGGACGATCACCGTCTCGAGGCCGGTGTCGTCGCCGAATTGCCGAAGCCGCACTTCGGCATCGCGCTTGGAACGGCCGTACGGATCTTCGGGGCGGGCCGGACTGTCCTCGCGCAGCGGCTGGCCGCCGTCGGTTTCGGCGATGGCCTTGATGCTGCTGACGAACACGATGCGACGCACGCCATGCCGGTGCGCGGCTGCGGCCACGCGCAGCGTGCCTTCGACGTTCATCGCGCGAAACGCGGCGTCCGGATCCGCAGCGGCGTCGTTCATCACATGCACGCGCGCGGCGAGATGCACGACGCAGTCGGCGTCACGGGCCGAGGCCGGCCACTGCGTTTCGATATCGGCGAATTCGGGGCCGGTGTACACCCATTCGTCGACGCCGGCCGGCGCGGTGCCGGCGCGGCGCACGAGGCCGGTCACCCGATGACCGTTCTCGACCAGGGTACGGCACAGGGCGCGGCCCACGAAGCCGCTCGCCCCCGTTACCACGACATGCATCGGCGATGTTTCCAGGCAAAGCGGTTGAGGAAGCAGCATGGGCGCGGCGCGCGACAGGACCGAAGCGCATCTTTTCCATGCTTGAATCAGGCTGGGATGCCCAACAGATCGGCAGTATACCGGCTGCCCTCGCCACCTTCTTGCGCTCAACGCGAAAAGCTCGCCGGGACGGCTGCTCGGGCGGACAAATCGATCACGTCAGCACACCCCGTGCGTCGGACCACCCCCTTTCAAATTCCATTCAGACTACTATCCATACGCGCGCAAGTGGTTGAAAAATCGTGTTTTTTACTGCATGATAGCGACCGTTTCACTATATGACAGCCGACCCGGCATCGCCGGGCGTTAGGACGCGTTGCACAATAAAGCTGCCCATGGGATCCATATTGAACGCACACGAAAATCAGCAAATCAAGAATCCATCCATAAAAATCAGCCCTCTTCTTGACTTATTGATTTTTTTTGCCGTTGCGCTCACGTTGCTGTTGATCAATTGGCACTTGATCAACGTTCACAATCTCGAAGCAACAGATTTCGCAGCAAATAGCCTTCTGATCCAGAAAGCAAAGCATCTCGATCTATTTGTCGGGAATTATTCCCGAGTCGGGTTCTATCATCCCGGGCCGGCAATTCTGTACGTGCTGGCATTCGGCGAATTGCTCTTTCACGACTGGACGCGCCTGCTTCCGTCGGCGTTCTCCGGGCAAATGGTGGCGGTGATTCTGTATAACGCCGCATGGATCACCATCATTTTCCGCATGCTCAGAACCATCGCCGGCTCGACAAGTTACGCCGGCCTCATGATGGCCGTATTTCTATACGTGGTCGCTCGGGAGAATTTCCAGTTCTTTGCCGGAATGTGGTTTCCGGAGCTCTATTTCTTCCCGTTTGCGACCGCGCTGGTCGCTGCGTCCAGATTCGCATCGGGCAAAACCGACGCGCTGTTGCCGCTGGCACTGAGCGCGGGATTCCTGATCAACGGGCATGTGTCGTTCGTGTCCACGCTGGGAATCATTTTCACGTTACTGCTGCTCTATAACCACCTTCAGCGTGACAAGCTTGGACGCGACCAGTACATCTTTTCCCGTGAATACTGGAAAACGAACGGCCGAGCGGTTGCCCGAGCTATTTTCGTTTTGTTTCTCTTTTTCGTTCCGCTGATCATCGAAACCATCCGCCATTTTCCCGGGCCTGTGGCGAGCTATATTTCGTTCGGCAGGCACCATCATGCCAATACGTTCGGCAATATGCTCCGGTATTCAGGCGGATATTGGGGAAGCACCACGGTATTCGTTGTAGCGGTACTCGCAATGGGCGTGATTCTCGCCCGCACCATTTTCGGCAAGCGGCGCGCCGCTCCCGGCAACGGCGTTGCCTTGCTGGCCACGCTCGCTGCGGCGACGGCGGCCATGCTGTTTTACTCGAAGTTCGGCGTCGATGAACTGAATCAGAAATACATCGGCTATTTCTACTATTCGGTTCCCGCACTGACGGCGGGTCTGCTCGTCACATGGGTAACGCGCGCATGCCCGCCACGGCCGTTGAGGCTGGTGGCGACAATCGCGATACCGGTCCTCCTCACTGCTACCGTAGTCAAGATCAACAACACCCCGGATTACGCGAATTTCTATAACGAACCGGGCATCGCCCACCTGTACAACTCGCTCGAGCAGACGAAGCCGAACGGGCGAATCGTGCTCAATCTGGACACCAAGCCGAACCCCGCACATATATGGGAGACGACCCTAGGGCTCCTGATTTATGCAAAACGCTCCGGAACCGATCTGGTTTGCATCAACCAGAACTGGCACATTAGTTATACGAAAGACGCGCAATGTACGCCGAGCGAAATCGCCAACAACGCGGGTTATGAGGTTTCCAACTCGTCGGCGGGCGATCGCGCTCCCACGGATATCGACGGAGCGGGTCTGCTGCTCAGGAGATATCCTGACGATTACGCCGAACTCGGCTTCATTTCAGCCGAAAAGGAGCCGGGCCTGTTCGCATCCGTGCTCAATGGCGGCTGGTCATCCGTCGAATCGCAATTCGTCTGGATGCAAGCAAACGAAGCCCACCTGCTGCTGAAGGTACACAACGGATACTCGGGCACCCTGCAACTGGATCTCGGCGCATTCCTGCCGCGCCCGAATTCCGCCCAGCATCTGACGATCTATGTGAACAGCGCCCCGGCTTACCACGCCACGTTCGACGCCAACACGCCGCGGCAGACGATTCGCATCCCGATCGAACGGGTGGATCAGGGCCGACTCGATATCCGCTTCGTCGATCCCGACATCGTGTCTCCCCGATCCCTCGGCCTGTCCGACGATCCGCGCACACTCGGCGTGTCGCTATACGGACTCGGCCTCGCCCGTTGACGCGAGTTCGAAGGTACTTGAAACCGTCTGCTCATGCTGTTTGATTCGACCCGCCACTGCAGCACCTAACTATGATCGGCAGACCGCTCGTTGTTGACCTCGATGGCACCCTGCTTCGTTCGGACATCCTGATCGAATCCGGGTTCTGTTACCTGAAGTCTTCGCCGCTTCGTTGCCACGCGCCGCTCGCGTGGCTGCTCCGCGGCGGAAAGCCCGTGCTCAAATCGCGGCTGGCCGCCGAGACCGATCTCGACGTCAGCGTGCTGCCGTTCGATCCGCAGATCGTCGAGTGGCTCAAGGACGAACGCGCGAACGGACGCACGATCGTGCTGGCCACCGCCAGCCACGAGAAGTACGCGCACGCAATCGCCGAGCATCTCGCGCTGTTCGACGAAGTCCTGGCGACCGACGACCAGGTCAACCTGTCCGCGCATCGGAAACGGGACCGGCTCGTCGCCCGCTTCGGCGAACATGGCTTCGACTATGCCGGCAACTCGCGCGACGATCTTCCGGTCTGGCAGGCAGCAGAGCGTGCGTACGTCGTCAACGCACCGGCCGCCGTCAAGCGCGCGGCGGAAAAAGCCGGCAACGTCGAGCGTGTGTTCGAATCCCGTCCGCCGGCGCTGAAAACGTGGGCCCGGTCGCTGCGCATGCATCAGTGGCTGAAAAACCTGCTGATCTTCGTGCCGCTGCTTGCCGGACACATGCTGGGCTCGCCCCACCTGATCGTCAATGCGGCGCTGGCGTTCGTCGCCTTCGGCCTCTGCGCGTCGAGCGTCTATCTGCTCAACGACCTGCTCGATCTCGAGGACGACCGGCACCATCCGACCAAATGCCGGCGCCCGCTCGCGTCCGGCGCGCTGCCGCTCGTGTGGGGGCTGGCCGCGTTTCCTGCGCTGCTCGTCGGCGCGTTCGCGCTCGCATACGTCGCGCTGCCGTGGCGCTTCTCGGCGGTGCTGCTCGGCTACTACGCGCTGACGCTGGCCTACTCGGCGGTACTCAAGCGCCTGGTGATGGTCGACGTCGTCGTGCTCGCGCTGCTCTATACGGTGCGGATCGTTGCGGGCACAACGGCCATCGCGACACATCTGACGTTCTGGCTGCTGGCCTTCTCGATGTTCATCTTCCTCAGCCTCGCGCTCGTCAAGCGCTACGCGGAACTGCTGTCGATGAAAAAGCGCGGGCTGACTCAGTCGCGCGGCCGCGGTTACGTCGCGAGCGATCTCGAACTGGTCTCGTCGCTGGGCAGCGCCTCGGGCTATCTGTCCGTGCTCGTGCTGGCGATGTACATCCAGGACCCGAAGACCGCACACCTCTACCGTCACCCGCAGCTGATCTGGCTCGCGTGTCCGCTGCTGCTCTACTGGATCAGCCGGACCTGGATCCTCGCGCACCGCGGCCACATGCATGACGACCCGATCATCTTCGCGGTCCGCGACCGGTTGAGCCTGGTCGTGATCGGCCTGTGCGGCCTGGTGTTCTGGGCGGCGATCTGAACCATGCGCACGGTGCTTTCATGGGGACGCTACCCCGCCCACCCGCAAACCCCGCACGACGTTGCGTGGCGCAACGACCTGCCCGGAACCTGGGCAGGTGTCGTCGGCGCGCATGAAACCACGCTCGCCTACGGCAACGGCAGAAGCTACGGCGACAGCTGCCTGGCCGCTTCCAGCCACGTGCTGCGAACCCGCTCGCTGGACCGGCTGATCGGCGCGAACTGGGAAACGGGCGTGCTGCGCGCGGAGCCCGGCATCACGCTCGAGCAGATTCTGGAAGTCGCGATACCGCGCGGCTGGATGCTGCCCGTCACGCCCGGGACCAAATACGCGACGCTGGGCGGGGCCATCGCGAACGACGTGCACGGCAAGAACCATCACGTGCGCGGCACGTTCGGCCGTCATGTGCGCCGCTTCATGCTGGCCCGCAGCGACGGCGCGATGCTCGAATGCGCGGCGGACGCGAACGCAACGCTCCATGCCGCGACGATCGGCGGCCTGGGCCTGACCGGATTGATCCAGTGGGCCGAGATCCAGTTGATGCCCATCCGGTCGAGCCGCATCGACGTGACCAGCATCCGCTTCGGTGATCTCGACGAGTTCTTCGCGCTGTCGGAAGCCTACGATCCCGTGCACGAATACAGTGTCGCCTGGGTGGATTGCCTCGGGCGGGGCGAGCAACTCGGGCGCGGCATCTTCATGATCGGCGACCATGCGAGCGAGGGGCCGCTGGAAGTCGACCGGCGCGGAAAACGCACGGTGCCGTTCACCTTTCCGGCGCCGATTTTCAACAAGGCGACCCTGCGCGCGTTCAACGGCCTGTATTATCACCGCCAGCAGACCCGCGAAGTCCGCTCCACCGTCAGCTACGACCAGTACTTCTATCCATTGGACGGCCTGCTCGAGTGGAACCGGATCTACGGGCGCCGCGGCTTCCAGCAATATCAATGCGTCGTGCCGCGCGCGGTGGCCCGCGATGCGACGCGCGACATGCTGCGCGCGATCGCCGACAGCGGAACCGGATCGTTTCTGGCCGTGTTGAAGCGTTGCGGAGACGTCCGGTCGCCCGGGCTGCTGTCGTTCCCGATGGAGGGCACGTCGCTCGCGCTCGATTTTCCACAGCGCGACGAACAGAACCGCCGGCTCTTTGCCGTCCTCGACACCATCGTCCGCGAGGCCGCGGGAAGAATCTATCCGGCGAAGGACGCCCATATGACGGGCCAGGACTTCCGGACGGCCTATCCGGACTGGGAACAGGTCGAAACCCTGCGCGATCCCGCGCTGCTTTCCCGTTTTTGGGATCGCGTCACCCGTACATGACCATGCAGAAAAAGATACTGATAGTAGGTGCGACCTCAGGCATTGCAATGGCCTGTGCACGCGTCTGGGCCGCTCAGGGCGCCCGGCTGTTCCTGGTCGCGCGCAACGCTGAGCGCCTGCAACAAGTGGCCGACGACCTGCTGACCCGCGGCGCGACGCTCGCGGCCACGCACACGCTGGACATCAACGAACTGGGGCAGCACACCGCGATGCTCGACGACTGCCGGCGCGCGTTCGACGGCGCGCCCGACATCGTGCTGGTCGCACCGGGCACGCTGCCCGACCAGGCGCTATGCCAGGCCGACCCTGCCGTTGCCGTGCGCGAATTCAACACCAATGCGACGTCGGTGATCGCATTGCTGACCACGATCGCGAACACGCTCGAGGCGGCACGAAGCGGCGCGATCGCAGTGATCGGCTCGGTCGCCGGCGACCGCGGCCGCCCGTCCAACTATCTGTACGGCAGCGCGAAAGCCGCGCTCGCCACGTTCTGCGAAGGCCTGCGCGCACGGCTCTACAAGGCCGACGTCCACCTCGTCACGATCAAGCCCGGCTTCGTGGCCACCGCGATGACGGCGGGGCTGCCGCTGCCCGGCCCGCTCGTCGCGTCGCCGGAGAAGGTCGCGAAGGACATCACCCGGGCCATCGAGAAGAAGAAGAACGTGCTGTATACGCCGTGCTTCTGGTCGCTGATCATGCTGATCATCCGCTCGGTGCCGCAGTTCGTCTTCAAGCGCCTGTCCCTGTAACGACCGCGACGCGCCCGCCCCTCTCATGCAGACATCCGAAATCATGAATCAAACCCGTATCGTCCTCCCTGGCGGCGCCGGCCTGGTCGGTCAGAACCTCGTCGCCCGCCTGAAGCAGCAGGGCTACTCGAACATCGTCGTGCTCGACAAGCACGAAGCGAACCTGAACGTGCTGCGCCAGGTGCATCCGGACGTCACCGCCGTGTTCGCCGATCTCGCCGAGCCGGGCGACTGGGACAAGCATTTCGAACACGCGGACACGGTCGTCATGCTGCAGGCCCAGATCGGCGCGCCGACCCGCGAGCCGTTCGTGCGCAACAACATCACGGCGACGAAGCACGTGCTCGAGGTGATCAAGCGCTACGCCATTCCCCATACGGTGCATATCAGCTCGTCGGTGGTCAATTCCGTGGGGGACGACTGGTACACGGAAACCAAGCGCGAGCAGGAAGAGATCGTGGCCGCATCGGGCATCAACTGCGTGATCCTGCGCCCGACGCTGATGTTCGGCTGGTTCGACCGCAAGCACCTCGGCTGGCTGTCGCGCTTCATGCACCGCGTGCCGGTGTTCCCGATCCCGGGCAGCGGCCGCTACATGCGCCAGCCGCTCTACGTCGGCGATTTCTGCAACGTGATCATCAGCTGCATCCGCTCCGGCAAGGCCGGACAGGCCTTCAACATCACGGGGCTCGAGCGCGTCGACTACATCGACCTGATTCGTCAGATCAAGCGCGCGACCCACGCACGCTGCTCGATCGTGAAGATCCCGTACGGCCTGTTCTACGTGCTGCTGAAGATCTACGCGCTGTTCGACAGCAACCCGCCGTTCACCGCGGATCAGTTGAAGGCGCTCACCGCTGGCGACGAGTTCGAGGTGATCGACTGGGAAGGCATCTTCGGCATCCAGGCCACGCCGCTCGCCAAGGCCATGACCGAAACCTTCAACGACCCGACCTACAGCCACATCGCACTAGAGTTCTAAAGCCATGAGCGCAGACCGTATTGCCGTCCTCGGTGCCGGCCCCATGGGGCTCGGCGTTGCCTACCAGCTCGTCAAGGACGGGCGCAAGCCCGTGATCTTCGAGGCAGACGACCGTGTCGGCGGCATGGCCGCATGCTTCGACTTCGGCGGGCTCTCGATCGAGCGCTACTACCACTTCCACGCGATTTCCGATCACGCGTTCCTGAAGGTGCTGCAGGAGCTCGGCCTCGAAGACAAGATGCACTGGCGCGAGACGAAGATGGGGTACTTCTACCAGGATCGCGTGCAGCCGTGGGGCAATCCGATCGCACTGCTGAAGTTCAAGGGGCTCGGCCTGACCGCGAAGATCCGCTACGGGCTGCACGCGTTTCTCTGCACGCGCCGCGACAACTGGAAGCCGCTCGACAAGCTCGAGGCGACCGGCTGGATTCGCCGCTGGGTGGGCGAGGAAGCGTGGGAAGTGCTGTGGCGCCGCCTGTTCGACTACAAGTTCTACGATCACGCGCGCAGCCTCTCCGCCGCGTGGATCTGGAGCCGCGTGCGACGGATCGGCCGGTCGCGCTACAACCTCTTCAAGGAAAAACTCGGCTACCTCGACGGCGGCTCGGATACGCTGCTCGAAGGCATGCGCCGCTACATCGAAGCGAACGGCGGCGAATTCCGGCTCGGCACGCCGGTCAGCAAGGTGCTGATCGAGAACGGCAAGGTCGCCGGCGTCGAGGCGGGCGGCGAGTCGCTCGCGTTCGACAAGGTCATCAGCACCATTCCGCTGCCGTACGTGCCGCGCGTGATGCCCGATCTCCCGACGGACATCCTGGAAAAATTCGCGAGCGTGAAGAACGTCGCGGTGGTGTGCGTGATCGCCAAGCTGCGCAAGCCGGTCACCGAGAACTTCTGGCTCAACACCAACGATCCGGACATGGACATTCCAGGGATCGTCGAATACACGAACCTGCGCCCGCTCGATGCGCACGTCGTGTACGTCCCGTTCTACGTGCCGGGCGAACATCCGGTCTACCAGCAGCCGGATACGGCCTTCATCGACAAGGTGAAGCGCTACCTGATGAAGATCAACCCCGCGATCACGCCCGACGATTTCATCGACGTGCGTGCAAGCCGCTACCGCTTCGCGCAACCGGTGTGCGAGCCTGGCTTCGCCGATCGCCTGCCACCGATCCAGTTGCCCGTGCAGGGCCTGCTGGTCGCCGACACGTCGTATTACTACCCCGAAGACCGCGGCATCTCCGAGAGCATCGGGCTCGCGCGCGAAATGGCCAGAATGGTATGACCGACATTGCCCGAACCGCGAAGCGCGGCCTCGTTTCCCGGGAATTCCTGCTGTTCCTGCTGACGGGCGGCTTCGCCGCGGCCGTCAACTGGGGCAGCCGGATTCTCTACAACCTGTGGATGCCCTACTCGGCCGCGATCGTCGTCGCCTATGTGACCGGCATGATCACGGCGTTCATCCTGGCCAAGCTGTTCGTCTTCAAGAAAAGCACGCAGTCCACGGGGCGCTCGGCGTTCTTCTTCACGCTGGTGAACCTGGTCGCGGTGTTTCAGACGTGGCTCGTCAGCGTCGGTCTTGCGTACTACGTCTTTCCGCGACTCGGCCTGCACTGGCATGACCGGGACATCGCCCACCTGGTCGGCGTGATCGTCCCGGTTTTCTCCAGCTACATCGGCCACAAGAAGTTCAGCTTCCGGCATCACGAAAGCTGAGCCATCCCGACGGCATACCCGCCGCCCGGCTAACGCGCCGGGCCGGCGGCCAGCAGCGCATCCACCCGCTCGACCAGCGCGCGGGTCATCTCGATCCAGCCATGTTCGCGCTCGACGAACTGCCGCGCGTGACCGGCCATCTCCACAGCCTCCGACGGATGCGCGACGAGCCACTCGATGCGCTCGACGAACGCCTCGGGCGTATCGGCGATCAGCAGGTCCTGCCCGCTTTTCGCACTCAGCCCTTCGTGCCCCAGCGACGTCGTGACGACCGGCAGTCCGAGCGCCATGTACTCGAGGATCTTGTTCTGCACGCCGGCGCCGATCCGCATCGGGCACACGCCGATCGCGCCGTCGGCCGCGGCCTGCGCGACCGATTCGACGCGGCCGGTCACCTCGACGCCGTCGTACGCGCGGAATTGCTCGGCCAGCGCGGGCGCGATGGAGCCGACGATCCGAAAGCGATAGT
Organism: Burkholderia sp. IDO3; assembly: GCF_003366075.1. Lineage (NCBI taxonomy): Bacteria > Pseudomonadati > Pseudomonadota > Betaproteobacteria > Burkholderiales > Burkholderiaceae > Burkholderia > Burkholderia sp. IDO3. The sequence continues at coordinate 904,470 of NZ_CP028963.1, read as the reverse complement.
CGGCACGCCGGCGCAGCAACGGCAGCACCGCTTCGGCGAAGTAATGGCACATGTCCTGGTTCTGCACCGTGCGCATGTCGCCGATGAACACCAGCAAGCGGCTCGCCATGCTGCGCGCCGCATACGGCAGGCCGGAGAGATCCACGCCGTTCGAACACACCATCACCCGTTTGCCCGACTCGCCGGGAAACAGGTAATCGCGATCGGTCTTCGACACCAGTACCGACAGATCGAAGTCGTCGACGATCGTGCGCTCGTAGTCGAGCAGGCGCTTCGCCTCGATGCCGAACACGCGCGACTTCAGCCCGCGTGCTTTCCTGAGCTGCTTGACGCGGCTGTAGTTGAGCGAGATCGCGTCGGTCATTTCGAGCACGCGCGGTTTGTCCGACTTGCGCACGTACTCCGCGCAGCGCACCAGATGCACGAACGCGCCGTCATGCGACGGCAGCAGCCGGGACACGGCCGCCGCAAACGCGCTGCTGCGGTAGTACGCCACCTGCAGCGGCGTGCGCGTGGGCAGCGCGAGCAGCGTATTGACGTACGAACGCGCCCGGGACAGAAAGACCCGTTCGACGCGGTCGAACACGCCGTCGGCCGGCACTTCGGCATGCATGTCTTCCTGACTGTCGCACAGGCTCAGCAACGTCAGCGAGTAACGGCGCGACAGCATCCTGCAGAGATGATAGATCCGCAGCTTGTCGCCGCCGATCACCGGATACGGAAACCGCGGCGTCAGCACCAGCAGCTTCTTCTTGTTTTCGCTCATGACAGGCGCGCCCAGAAATCCTCGATCTTCGGACGGACGGCGGATTCGGAAAAGGTCCGCGCACGGTCCATCCCGTCGCCGAACGCCACCTCGAAGCGCGTGTCGTCGCACCATACCTGGCGGATCTGCTCCGCCATGTCTTCCACCGAATACGGATCGAACTGCAGGCCGCAGGTACCGACAATCTCGGGGATCGACGTCGTGTTGCTGCACGCGACGGGCGTGCCGGACGCCATCGCTTCCAGCGGCGGAATCCCGAATCCTTCGAACAGCGAAGCAAACACGAACGCACGCGCTCGCCGGTACTGCTCGCGCAGTTCGTCGCGCGACACGTAGCCGAGCAGCTCGACGTGGCTCGCAATCCCGAGCGCATTCGCGCGCTCGAGAAAATGCGCGTGATGCTCGACCTTGATGCCGGCGATCCGGAGCCGCGCGTCGTCGTCCAGCGCCGGCCGCGCGACCGCGAAAGCCTGCAGCAGCCGGTCGACGTTCTTGCTCGGCACTTCGCCCGCCACCGTAAACAGATACGGCTCGCGCTCCGCGCGGCTCAGCGGCGGTGCGAACCAGTCGTCCGAAATCGCGCACGGAATGACCTGTACGTCCGCCTCGCGCAATCCGAGCGTCTCCACCAGTTCACGCTGCGTGAATCGCGAAATGGTCAGCAGGACGTCCGCCCGGCGCGCGAGCCGCGGCACCACGTGCCGGCGATAGACGCGTCCGGCGGTCTGGTACAGCGATCTCGCCGGCGGCAGCACGCTCCACGGCTTCATGTAGATCAGGTCGTGAACGACCGCGATCAGCCGCGTGTTGCCGATCGATCGCAGCGGCCCCGTGTTGTACGGGCACAGCAGATAGTCGAGCTTCTGTTCCCGGCAAAGGCGCGGCAGCTCGACCTGCTCCCACCACGGGAAGAAACCGCGGCCGCCGCTCACGCACGGCCATTCGTCGGCGCTCACGCCGTCCGGCGCGAGGCCCAGGACCGACGCGCCGACCGGCGCCACCAGTTGCCGGGCGAACCGCCCCATGCCGCGGTAGTTGCCCACCATCCAGGTGATATCCACCCCCAACTTCACGCGGTACTCCTCGCAGCAAATTCATTCATGAACGACGCGTCCCGCGCAGGACGGCGTCGTAGACGGCCAGGGTCTGCGCCGCGCAGGCCGGCCAGTTCAGTTCGCGCGCACGCGCAAGCCCGGCTTCGCGCAGCGCGGCGGCCTTGCCCGGTTGCTCGACGATCGCGCGCATCCCGTCGGCGATGTCGCCGGTGCTGGCGGGGTCGACCAGGATCGCCGCGCCGCCCGCGACTTCGGGAACGGACGTCGTATTCGATGCGATCACCGGCAGCCCCGACGCGAACGCCTCGACGACCGGCAGCCCGAAACCCTCGCACAGCGACGCGAACACGAGCGCGGTGGCCGACTGCATCAGTGCACGCACGTCGTGGTCGGGCAGATACTGGAGCCAGCGCACGCTGCCGCTTTCGTCCGCGCTCAGGCGCGCGACGAGCTGGTCGCAGCCCCACCCGGCACGGCCGACGATAACCAGCGGGATATCGCGACGCAATGCGGCAGGCAGGCTCGCGTGGGCGTCGACCACCCGCTCGAGGTTCTTGCGCGGCTGCAAGGTGCCGACGCACAGGAAGAACTGCTCGGGCAGGCCGAGCCGCTTCAGCACCGCGGCCCGCTCGGCCGCGTCGATCCGCTCGAAGAAGCGCGGATGCACGCCCAGCGGAACGACGGAGATCCGGTCGGGCGCGATGCCGAAATGCTCGACGATTTCGCGCTTCGAATAGTCGGAGATCGTGATCACATGATCGGCCCAATGCCCGGAACGCCGCAGCAGCCAGCGGCGCAGCGCGGCCAGGCGAACCGTCGTCCACTCCGGATGCGACAACGGGATGGCATCCATCAGCGTTGCGATCACGGGCGTGCCCGACAGCTTCGGAATCAGGTGATCCGTCGCATGGAAAACGTCGACGCGCTCGGCGCGCAACGCCTGCGTGTCGACCCAGGACCACGGGGTAACGGCGCCGAGCACCGTCGCGACCGCGTGCCCGCCCAGGTTCACGGGCGGCCGGGCGCCCGGAAATGCATCGCTGCCGACGACCGCGCCGAAGCCGGCGGGAACCAGGTCGATCCCGCCGTGCGCCAGCAGCGCCCGCCCCAGTTCACGCGTATACGACCCGATGCCGTCGACACCGCCATGCGCGCTGCTGCGCGCGAGGGCGGTCGTGCCGAAACCGACTTTCACCCCCGCCCTCCGCCAAACATCCAGCGCAGCGTGCTTTCCAGCGGAATGTCCTCGAGCGGCCCGACGGCGGCCTGCAAGCGCGCACCGTCACCCTGCAGACGACGGACTTCGTTCGCCCGCACGAATGCCGGGTTGACGCGCACCTCGATCGAATAGCCGGCGATCTGTTCCATCATCGCGATCACCGCCTTCAGCGATACGGCACGGCCCGAGCATACGTTGAACACGCCGCCGGCCGGTGCCAGTTGAAGCAGGCGCCGATAGGCGTCCACCACGCGCCGAACGTCGGAAAAATCGCGCTCGACGTCGATATTGCCGAGCTCGATCACGCGCTCGCCGCGCTGGAAATGGCCGACGATCTTCGGCAGCAGGAATTGCGGCGACTGGCCGACACCCGTGTAGTTGAACGGACGCGCGACGACGATCGGCAGCTTGTCGCGCCAAAGACGCGCCATGTACTCCATCGCCAGCTTGCTGACCGCGTAGTCGTTCGCCGGATTCGGTTCGACCGATTCGTCGATGACCTCGACCGCCGCGTTACCGTAGATGTTGGCGCTGCTCGCCAGCAGGACCGCCTTCGGACGGTTCTCCAGGTTCGCGAGCGCCTCCAGCAGGTTGCGCGTGCCGACCACGTTGGTGCGATAGATCGCATCGGCGTCGCCGTGCGCGACGAACGCGATCGCGGCCAGATGCGCGACCACGTCCGGCTGCACGTCCGCGACGACTTGCGCGAGCGCGGCGCGGTCGCACAAGTCGACGCGGTACATGTCGGCGCCCGTCGCTTCGGCGCCGTGCGCGGTGCCGAACACGCGATAGCCGGCCGCACGCAGCGACTGCGCGAGGTAATCGCCGGTAAAGCCGCCGAGCCCCGTCACCAGGGCGCGCGGGGCGTCAGAACGAGAAGCCGCGTTCATTTCGACGCAAATCCGCTTCGACCATCATCGCGCACAGCTCCTCGAGCGTCGTCTTCGGCTCCCAGCCGAGCTTCTGCTTCGCCTTCTCCGGATTGCCGATCAGCAGATCGACTTCGGCCGGGCGATGGAACTTCGGATTGACGCGAACCAGCGTCTTGCCGGTCGCCACATCGACGCCGGTTTCATTCACGTCGCTGCCCTTGAACTCTAGGTCGACGCCCGTCGCCTTGAACGCCATGCGCACGAAATCGCGCACGGTTTCGGTCCGGTTCGTGGCCAGCACGTAGGTGTCCGGCTCGTCGGCCTGCAGCATGCGCCACATCCCTTCGACATATTCCTTCGCGAAGCCCCAGTCGCGCTTCGCGTCCATGTTGCCCAGTTCGAGCACGTCGAGCTGGCCGAGCTTGATCTTCGCGACGGAGTCGGTGATCTTGCGCGTGACGAATTCGCGGCCGCGCAGCGGCGACTCGTGGTTGAACAGGATCCCGCTGCAGCCGAAGATGTCGTAGCTCTCGCGATAGTTCACCGTGATCCAGTGCGCATACAGCTTGGCCACGCCATACGGGCTGCGCGGATAGAACGGCGTCGACTCGATCTGCGGAATCGCCTGCACCTTGCCGAACATCTCCGACGTGCTCGCCTGGTAGAAGCGGATCTTCGGGTTGACGATGCGGATCGCCTCGAGCAGGTTCAGCGGGCCGATCCCGGTGATTTCCGCGGTGGTGACCGGCTGGTCGAACGACACGCCGACGAAGCTCTGCGCGGCCAGGTTGTAGACTTCCGTCGCGCCCGTGGTCTGCAGCAGACGAATGCTCGAGGACAGGTCGGTCAGGTCGTACTCGATCAGATGCAGGTTCGGGTGCTTCGCGATCCCGAGTTCCTCGATGCGCCAGAAGTTGACCGAGCTCGTGCGGCGGTAGGTGCCGTAAACGGTATAGCCTTTCTCGAGCAGAATCTGCGCAAGGTAGGCACCGTCCTGACCGGTGATGCCGGTAATAATGGAAGTCTTCATCATCCCCTCAAACTCGTTTCAACAGAACTATTCAATACGCCGGGTCCACGTGAAGCCGGACCGTCGGACTCGCCCCGACCCTATATTTTTTCGGTCAGCATCGCCGCGCTCTGCCGCCACGACAGAAACGGCATGCCGGTCGACACCGGAATGGTGCCCGCCGCCTTCCCGGCCAGCCACTCGCGAATCGCACCGGCCAGCGCGGACGCGTCGTTTGCCGTGAAATACGCTGCGTGCTCGCCAGCCACCTCGCGGAAGACCGGAAGGTCGCGCGCCAGGATCGGCACGCCGTGCTGAGCCGCCTCGATCAGCGGCAACCCGAAACCCTCGCCGGTGGACGCCGCGATCAGGCAACCGCTCGCTGCATACACCTTCTCGAGAAACTCGTCGCTGATGCTCTCCAGCCAGAACAGCCGGCGGTCCCGTTCCGTGTGGGACCGCAGCCGGTTCGCCAGATTGTCCATCATCCAGCCTTGCTTGCCGACAATCACGAGATTGGCGTCGACGCCGGCCGCCCACAACTGCTCGAAAGCCTCCAGCACCTGTGCGTGGCCCTTGCGCGGCTCCAGCGTGCCCACCATCAGGAAGCTGGCACGCGCCGCCAGTGCGTCCAGCACGCTTGCCGCGTTTTTCGGCATGCCGGTGGTCGGAACCGAGTTCGCAATATCGGAACCCAGATGGAACCAGTCCAACGCGAACGGACGCTGCCGCGCGATCTTGCGCCCGGCCATCCAGTCCTCGAATTCATCGGCGACCGCCTTCGAAATGCACAGCGCACCGTCGCTTTCGGCGACGACGTCCAGCCAGCGCACGAAGTGGTCGACGACGTGCTGCTCGAAATGGTTGTCCCGTAGCGGCAGCAGATCGTAGACGACGAACTTGACCCGCACGCCCTGCTCGCGCAGGTTCTGATAGAAGCCCGCGTAATGCGGCACGACCGCCGGCGCGAGATCGAGCCCGAGGAACACGTCGCCGGGGCCGTATTCGATCGGGTCGTCGGTCAGCGAATCGTCTTCCTTCCCGAGGAAGCGGGCCATATATGTTCTCGCGTAACGATACGGCTGGTCGGCAGTCGCATACACCGGCTCGATACGATAGCCTACGGGCGGCTGCAGCACCCACTCCCGAAGAATGCTGCGCACGACGCGCTGGATGCCGCTGCGCGCATCGCGCTGCACCAGCTCGGAAATATCGACGAGCAACTGGCGCGTGTTCGATACGCCGTCCAGAAGCCGCGACGCGAGCAGCGCCGTGCTGTCTTCCCAGTTCAGCCACGAAATGCCGGTCGGCTTCGGATGCTGGCCGAGCCGGTACAGTTCGAGCCATGCCGCGAGCGCCGTGCCCAGTTCGCCGGCCGAATTCCCGCCGAAATAATAGGCGCCGTCGCCGGCCACCTCGCGGAACACGGGAATGTCCCGCGCGATGACGGGCAGCCCGTAGTACGCGGCTTCGATCAGCGACAGGCCGAAACCCTCGTTGACGCTGGCGGCGACCAGCCCGCTGGCCGCCTTGTACAGGCTGATCAGGTAGTTGTCGTCGACGCCGGCAAGCCAGAACAGACGCTTGCCGAACTCCGGATGCTTGCGCATCTTGTCCGCGAGCGCGTCCATCTTCCATCCCAGGCGCCCGACGAAGGTCAGGCAGACGTCCTGCCCTGCCGCCCACAACGCCTCGACCGCCTCCAGCACCTGCGCCTGGTTCTTGCGCGGCTCGATGGTCGACACGCACAGGAAGCTCGGGCAGCGCTGCATCGCGGCGATCACCGTCGCGGCGTCAGGCGGCAGCCCGCCTTCGACCACGTCCGGGAAATCGACGCCGATGTGCGCCCACGTGCTGCTGAAGTTCGGCGACGTCGGGATGTTCTTGTCGCGAATCCACGCGAGCAGCGCGTCGGAAGTCGCCTTGGAAATGCAAATCGTGCCGTCCGTCGTGGCCATCACGGCCAGCAGCCGTTCGTGCATCGTCTTCAGGTTCGCGTCGAAGAAATACTCCGGGAACTCGATGGGCAGCAGGTCGTAGACCAGGAACTTCACGCACACGCCCTGCTGCCGAAGCTTCTGATAGAAGGCCGCCTGCGCGATCTGCACGGAGTGCTGCATGTCGAGACCGAGGAACACGTCGCCGCGCTGCCATTGCACGTCGCTGTCGCGAATCGATTCGTCCACCGGTGCGCCGAGGAACTTCTGGGTAAAGCGGCGTGCATACCGATACCCGTGGGTCAGCGTCGCATAGACGGGCTCGACGCGATACCCTGCCGGCGGATGCTTGAGCAGGCAGTCGAGGTAGTTGCGGACGACCCGCTGCACGCCGGTGCCCGCATCGTTCTGGCAGAACTCCGACACGTCGACCAGGATCTGCCGGACATAGCCCGTCTTCTCGTTCTGCGCGAGGCATGCCGCGAGCGGAACCAGCATGTTGCGATCCGCCGATCGGGCGGCTTTGGCCGCCACCAGTTCGATCAGGTGCTCCTGGGAACGGGACTGCTCGAGCCACGATGGCCGGGGCGGCGCAGCGAGCTTTTCCCATTCGGCGAACGCCCGGCGGCCCACTGCATCCCACGAGAATTTGCCGGACTGCACGAGGCCATGCTCGCGCAGCTTCTGGCGGAACGCCGGATCCTCCAGCACCTCGGCCAGCTTGCGCGACATCGCCGGCACATCCATCGGGTCGAACATCGCATCCTGCCAGCCCATGACTTCCGGCAGGCTGCCCGCGTGCGCGCAGATGACGGGCGCACCGCACGCCATCGCCTCGAGCACCGGCAAACCGAATCCTTCGTGCCACGACGGGAAGACGAACGCGTCGCAGATCGCGTATAGCGCGTGCAGATCCGCATCGCTGACGAAGCCCGTGAACTTCAGTTCGGACTCTCCGACGCCGAACTGTGCCGCGTGCTTGTAGAGCTCGGCCTTGACGGATTCCGGGATCTTGCCCACGAACACCAGCTGCACCTTCGCACGCAGCGTGCCGGACAGCTGCGAGTACGCCTCGATCAGTCGCGGCAGGTTCTTGCGCTCGTCCGCACCGCCCGTGTACAGCAGGAACGATGCGTTGATCCCGAATTGCCGGCGCAGCCGGTCGGCCTCGGCCGCATCGACGGAGATCGGCTTGAACGAATCCTCGATGGCCGACGACACCGCGATGATCCGCTCGGCCGGATAGTCCAGATACTCGATGCCTTCCTGCCGCGAAAACTCGGAGTTCGCGAGCAGCAGCGCCGCCTTCTGCAAATAGCCGATCTTCCGGTAGTAGTGCCGCGAGGTGACCGGGTGCGGATCAAGATATCGCTTCGCGTGCACGAGCGGAATGAGATCGTGCAGCGTCACGCTGACCGGCGTTGCGTGATCGAGCTGGCCGACGCTGGATACGCCGTAGCCCGTCACGCCTTCGAACAGGCTGCCGACGTGCACGACGTCCGGCCGCAGGCTCGCGAGGAAGGACTCCCAGCTCAGCTCCGCGATTTCCCGGCGCGTGACGTTGTCGTCGATCACTTCCTCGACCGGTCCGATCGCTTGCCAGACGCGAATGTTTTCCTGGGGCAGCAGCCCCTCGAACTCCGCGCGAATCGCTTCGATCGATTCGCGCAGCATGCCGTTCAGGACCAGTACGACCTCGTGCTCGCCGCGCACGCGCGCGACGCCCTTCGCAAAACCCAGTACGTAGCGACCGATTCCGCGGAATCGGCTTTCTGTCTGCGCACCCTGCATGTCGATAACAATGCGCATCAGTTCTTCTCCTGCTTCAGCCGGTCGAATTCAGCGACCAGGCTCGCGTGAATGCGATTCGCATGCGCGTCCAGATTGTCGATACGGATATGCGTCGACGCGGTGCCGACGGGCTGGCTGGCCGCTGCGGCCGCCACGTACGGCACGAGACGCGCCTTCAGGCCCGGCACGCGATTGAGCACGGCCACCGTGAGCCGGCGCAGCACGGGCTGCCGGTACGCGTAGCGCACCACCCGCTTCACCTGCTGCTTCACGGCCCGCTTGAGCGGCCCGAGTCCCTTGCCGCGCAGGCCGAGGCTCACCCACCGCAGCGGCGCGGTGACGCGCCACGACGTGCTCCGATAGACGGCCTGCAAATGCGCATGGGTCTGCTGGGCCACGGCCTGCTCGTGCTGCGCACGCGCCTCGGCCTCGTGCAGCTTGCTCTCGGCCAGTGCGAGCTGCGCCTCGAGCTGCCGGCACCGATCCTCGACATGCAGCAGTTGCGTATCGACGACCCGCGAGCTGGCCAGCCTGGCCAGTTCCTCGGCATGCTGCGCGCGCGCTTCAACCTCGCGCAGCACTTGCTCCGCCAGCACGCGCTGTTCTTCGGCGAACCTGCTACGATCCTCGGCGAGCTGCAGCCGCCCTTCCGCGAGCCGCAGTTGACCTTCGATGGATTGAAGCCGCGCACCCATCTGCTGCACGCGACCGCCGATCTGCGAAACGTTCGACGTCAGGCGGGTTTCGTAACGCTGGATCAGCGTATCGATCGTCAGCCCGTATTCCGCGCCGAACGCTTCGTCGAACGCGCCCTCGGTCGATTCCACGTTCTTCTGCGCGACGATCGCATAGTCGGGGCTCGCGCCGCGCACGATGTCGAGGAACTGAACCGGTGTCGCGGCATCGCGCAGCTCCGGCGATTCCTGCAGACGAACCACCTTCACGCGATCGAAGCCCGCATGCTCGGCGACGAACGACAGCAACAGCGGCGGAATCGGCTTCTGGTGCGACGGATCCATGTAGAAATTGGTCGTCGCCACCGAGATGTTTTCCGGATTCGGCGTCTCGAGAATCAGCAGGCCGCCCGGCTTCAGCACGCGCAGCGCTTCGGCGACGATCACACCCAGCTGCTCGAAGCTCACGTGTTCGACGACGTGAAACGCCGAGATCAGCGCGTGGCTATCCGATTCGAGCGACGCGAGATACGCGATCGCATCGCCCTGCTGAACCGGCAGCCCGCGCTCGCGACAGGCTTCCAGCATGTCCGCGTCGAGATCGACCCCCATCGGTTCGAAGCCGGCCTCGACCATCAGCTCGAGCCACTCGCCGCGGCCGCACCCCAGGTCGAAGGTCTTCCCGCCCGGATAACGCGCCGCGAGCGGCTGAAAGAAGGGCGAGTAGTTCGTCAGCCGGCTTTTGATCAGCTTGCGCGATCCCCGATACCGATCTTCAAACGCACGATAAAAACTATCCACTATGGCAAGCTCCGCACCGTCGTCGGCAACCAGGCTACGCCGACAAAGTCTTGCATTTTGATGTTGACGACGTTGAACACCAGCGCGCGGTCGCGCCACTGGTAGTTGTTGGCAAGATGGGCGTCGCCCGTATGCAGCGCGACCGCAACCGAATAACTGCCGACGCCGAGATTGGCCGTGAATTCAAAGCGCAACTCGATCGTCTGTCCCGCATCGAGACCGACCAGCACCTGCTTCAGGTGATACGTGTTCGTGCCGAACACCGTCTGCCCGAGCCGGTCCTTGATCATGTAGCCGACCACCAGCTCGGGGATCGCCTCCACGCACCGGACCTTGACGCACAATGCGACCGGCTGCCCGACGCCCGCAACCTCGATAGGCTGACCGGACTCGTCCAGCAGCTCGACTGCGTCGATCACTGCCTCGCCGGTGCCGGACACCGTCTGCACCGCGCCGCTCTCGAGCTTCTCCTGCCGGACCTCGTGATCCTTGCGGTCGGCCAGCATCGCGTTGTAGTAGTCCATGACCACTTCCGGCTGCCCTTGCATCTCCAGCCGTCCCGCATTCAGCAGGATCGCGTGATCGCAGATCGCCTGGATCGCCGCCTTGTCGTGCGCGACGATCAGCAGCGTCGTGCCCAGCTTGCGGAACTCGCGGATCCGGTCGAAGCTCTTGTGCTGGAAATACGCATCGCCGACCGACAGCGCCTCGTCGACGATCAGCACGTCGGGCCGGCGCGCGGTCGCGACGCTGAACGCCAGACGCACCTGCATGCCGCTCGAATACACGCGCACCGGCTGGTCGATGTATTCGCCGATTTCGGCGAACGCCTCGATTTCCGGCATCAGCGCGAGCAGCTCGTCGACGGAATAGCCGAGCAGCTGCCCGGCCATCATCACGTTCTGGCGCCCGGTGAAGTCCGGGTGAAACCCCATCCCGAGCTCCAGCAGCGCGGCAACGCGGCCGGTCATGGTCACGCTGCCGACGCTCGGCTGCGTAGTCCCGACGATCATCTTCAGCAGCGTGCTCTTGCCCGCGCCGTTGATGCCGATGATGCCCAGCGCCTCGCCGGCCTTCACCGAGAAGCTCACGTCGCGCAGCACCCAGTGCAGCGTGTGATGCGGCTTGCGGCGCGGGTCCATCCATTCGACGAGACGCGACCAGCGCGTCGGATACTGCTTGTAGGCCTTGCCCAGATTGGTAACGGTAATGGTGCCCATCAGAGTTCATCCACCATTTCGCCCGCATGCTTGCGGAACAGGCTGAAGCCGAGCAGGCACAGGCCGACGCCCAGCGCCGTCACGAACCAGAGCTGCGACCAGTCGGGCCACCTGGCCTGCATCATCACGACCTGGAACGACTCGACCAGCGATGCCATCGGGTTGAACTGCATCCCGGCCTGGATCTGCTTGGGCAGGATGTCGACCGAATAGACGATCGGCGTCAGCCAGAACCAGAAATTCAGCACGATGTTGAAGAACTGCCCGACGTCGCGGAAGAACACGTTCAGCACGCCGAGCGTGATCCCGAGACCGATCGCGAACAGCGTCAGCACGATCAGCAGCGGAATGACGGCCACGAACACCACGCCGGGAAAGTTGCCGGTGACCAGCAGGAATACCACGAACAGCCCGAACACGATCGCGAAGTTGATCAGCGAGTTCGCCACCACGATCACCGGCAGGCACAGCCGGGGAAAATTCAGCTTCTTGATCAGGTTGGCGTTCTCGATGAACGCGTTCTGCGCGCGACTGACGATCTCGACGAACATCCCCCACGGCAGCACGCCCGCGCACAGGTGAATGCTGTACGCGAAGCCGCTGTCGACGCCCGGCAGCCGGGCATGCATCACCCGCGAAAAAATCACCGTATAGACGACGATCATCGCGAGCGGGTTGAGGACCGTCCACGCGGCGCCCAGCAGGGAATTACGGTACTTGGACTGGAATTCCCGCTTGACGCTTCCCAGGATGAAGCCGCGATACGCCCACAGGGCTCTCAGCATGCCCAGCATCAAGCCCGCCCGTACACATCTTGGAAACGAACGATGTCGTCTTCCCCAAGGTATTCGCCGCTCTGCACCTCGATCATCACGAGATCCAGCACGCCCGGATTCTCGAGGCGATGCTTGTGCCCGGCCGGGATGTAGGTGGACTCGTTGGTGCGCACGAAGATTTCGCGGTCACCGTTGACGACCTTGGCCATCCCCGACACGACGATCCAGTGCTCGCTGCGGTGATGGTGCATCTGCAGGCTCAGGCTCGCGCCCGGCTTGACCTCGATGCGCTTGATCTTGAAGCGCGGCCCTTCCTCCAGCACCGTGTAGGTGCCCCACGGCCGGCTCACGGTGCGATGCAGCTTGTACGCATCGTGATTGCGCTTCTTCAGCCGGGCGACGACCTGCTTCACGTCCTGCGCGCGATCGGGATGCGCGACCAGCAACGCGTCCGGCGTATCGATGATCATCAGATCGGCCACGCCGACTGCCGCGACCACGCGATCCGGGCTTTGCACGTAGGTATTGTGGCTATCGACGAAGATCGCATCGCCGACGACACGGTTGCTGTCCTGATCCGGCGCCACCAGGTCGCGCACCGCACCCCAGGAGCCGATGTCGCTCCAGCCGAAGCTGGACGGCACCACCGCGACGTTCGACGAGCGCTCCATCACCGCGTAGTCGATCGAAATGTCGGGCATCTTCTGGAACGATTCGGCCGGAATCTCGAGCATCTGCGCGGTTGCCTTGTCGGCTTGCAGCGACGCCCAGCATGCTTCGGCAGCCGCCGCGACGTCCGGCGCGTGACGGGCCATCTCGTCGAGAATGGCGCCCGCCGCGAAGCAGAACATGCCGGAATTCCACAGATAATTGCCCGTCGCCAGGTATTCGGCGGCCTTCGCCGCATCGGGCTTCTCGACGAAGCGCTGCACGACCCGGCCGTTGCCGATCTGCTCGCCGGCCTCGATATAGCCGAAGCCGGTATCCGGGCACGTCGGCACGATACCGAACGTCACCAGCTTGCCCTGCTTCGCCAGTTCGACCGCGCTTGCAACGGCTGCGGAGAATCCTTGCTGATCCTGCACCAGATGATCGGCCGCGAGCACCAGCATCAGCGCATCGCGCCCGTACTTTTCCGCCACGTGGTGCGCCGCCATCGCGACGGCGGGCGCCGTGTTCCGGCCGGACGGCTCGAGCATGAATACGCCAGATTGCTGATCGCCGAGCGCCGCGCAGACGAACTCGTCCTTGCTCATGAAGTAGTAGTCGCGGTTCGTGACCGTCAGCAGTTCCGCGCATGCGGACTCGGCATCTTGGCCGACCGCCGCGGCTGCCCGTCGGTACGTCTTCAGCAGCAGGCTCTCGCCGTCGGCAAGCTTCATGAACGGCTTGGGGTGCCCTTCGCGGGAGACGGGCCAAAGCCGCGTGCCGGCACCACCGGACAGGATGACGGGGATTAACATCACATTCACTCCAGATTTAGTATCCGCTGGCGAAGCAAACACCTTCGCCACTTACATCAAACCACCACCGGCGTGCCTGCCGGCCGGTCGCGACCGGCCGGACCAAGCCGGAATTATAGCTGGCGAACTGCCGCCTTCGGAACCGGCCGGGCGCCGGGAACCGCCGCCACGCAAGGCCCGGATGCCTGCGCCGGGCGATCGGGCGGCCCGGCTTGCGCCGGCGGCGACAAAAGCGCCGTACCCGTCGAACGGGCCTTACCGGACGGTCACCTCGACATCGCCGAATGCACCCGACTGACCGTCGTCGAGCCACGCGACGCCTTCCTGAACCAGGGTCAGCCGCAGCACGTAGCGCCCGGCCGCGGCCGGCGCCACGATCGACACCTGCAGATCTTGCGCCTCGCCCGGCATCATGGAGGCCTTCAGCCTCGTTCGTTCGCCGTCGAACACCACGACCTGCGAGCGCGTGCGGTCGAGCCAGTGATACGACGCGTGCACCGGAGTCGGCGCACGGCTGGCCAGTTGAAAGTTCGACCGGTTGGACAAGCGAACGCGCACCGAAAACGACGCGCCCGCGGCAACCGTCGACGGCGCGTCGAGCACCGTCACCGCGATTCCGGCCTTTGCCTGCGCCGAAAGCGGCGCATGCCAGGAATTCTTGCGCAACGTGTCCGATTGTTCGAAACGCTCGATCAGCAACGCGCGAACCATATCGCCATGACGCTCCTCGAACAGTGCGCAACCCCACGCATAGAGTTCCTGGTCCAGGGCGGTCAGTTCGTTAATCGCGTCGACTTCCTCGAACGACAGCCCGTGCATGACCGGCCGGTCCGACGACGTGTTGAGCCGCGGCGTCGCGAACCTCGGACAGAAGTTCATCGAATAGGCGAGCAGGTTCATCGAATCGCGCATGCGCTCGGTGATACCGAAGAACGCGAACGATTCGAGCCGCTTTTTCGCGCGGTCGAGCAACGTCCGGTCGTGCCGGCGCGATGCGTATTCCTTGACCGCCTCGCGACCGTAGCCGATCGGATCGCGCATCAGCTTCTCGTAGTCGAAGTCGGCCGCGAGAAAGAGGGTCTGCGTATTGACGATGTCCCAGTTCGTTTCAGGATCCCGAACGAAATCCAGCAACGACCACTTCTCGTCGTTCATCCGCCGATGACGATACGTATCGTCGTGGCGCTGCGCATGCAGATACCACGACACCGTTCGCTGCACCGGATCCCGCAGCATCGTGAGGTGGGTCAGGTTTCGTCCGACGAACGACTCGATGCCGTGCCAGTGATGCCCGCGAAACAGCCGGTACCTGTCAACGGATTCCCGCGGCAGCGCGAACAGCTCCTCGAGGACCTGCGCCGGGCACACGTCTTCCCTGTCGTACTGATCCTCGAGGAAAGAAATGAGCGACGATCCCCCCGTTTTGGGAATATGAAGGAAATAAACCGGATCCGTATGCATTGTCACCAATCGAAAATGAGAGTCGCGGCAAAACCGCCCAGCCCGCGCCCTTCGTACACCCCCAACCCTTGAATCACCCGGTCAGACACAGTTGCAGCACATCGCGCCAGTCCGGCATCCGCAGACCAAACGTCGCGGTCAGCTTGTCCAGCGCCAGCCTCGAATTGGCCGGTCGCTTCGCCGGCGTCGGGTAGTCGCTCGACGCGATCGGCGCAACCGTCGGCGTGCATCCGGCCATCGCGGTCGCGAAGATCGCGTCGGCAAAGCCGCACCACGAAGTCGCACCGGCCGACGCGAGGTGATAGATGCCCGTGCGACGCGCCCACCAGTGCGCGTCGGCCGCCGCCGCGCCCTGCGCGACGATGTGTGCCGTGGCGGCGGCAATGGTGTTCGCCCAGGTCGGTGCACCGACCTGATCCGCGACGATGTTCAATGCCGGGCGCTCGGCGCCGAGCTTGAGCATCGTCTGCAGGAAATTCCTGCCGCGCCGGCCATACACCCAGCTCGTGCGCAAAATCAGATGCGCGCAGCCGGCGGCCGCGATCGCCTGCTCGCCTTCCAGCTTCGTCGCGCCATACACGTTCACGGGATTCGTCGCATCGCTTTCCGTGTACGGGCGCGCCTGCGTGCCGTCGAACACGTAATCGGTCGAGTAATGAATCAGCGTGCCGCCGATACGCGCCAGTTCTTCCGCGAACACGCTCGGCACGTCGGCATTCAGCCGCCGTGCCGCGTCGATGTCGGTCTCGGCCTTGTCCACCGCGGTATACGCGGCCGGGTTCACGATCAGCGACGGTTTCAGCTCGCGCACGACGGCCCGCACGCGATCGAGATCGGACAGGTCGAGCATCGACCTGTCGCACGGCACCACGCGGCCGAGCCCCTGCAGCGTGCGCAGCAACTCGAATCCGATCTGGCCGTTCACCCCCGTCACGAGGATCGTCGGCTGACGATGGCCGCCGTCACGCATAGACTTCTGCCTCGTTCAGCGGCTTGCCCGCTGCATCCTTCGCCGCCAGCACCGGCTCGCCGTCGAACGGCCATTGAATGCCGATCTCCGGATCGTTCCACAGCAGGCTGCGCTCGTATTCCGGGAACCAGTAGTCGGTCGTCTTGTACAGGAACTGCGCCGCCTCCGACAGCACCACGAAGCCGTGCGCGAAGCCGGGCGGCACCCACAGCTGACGATGGTTGTCGGCCGACAGCGTCACGCCGACCCACTTGCCGAAATTCGGCGAACTGCGCCGGATGTCGACCGCGACGTCGAACACTTCACCCTCGACCACGCGCACGAGTTTGCCCTGCGCGTGTTCGATCTGGTAGTGCAGCCCGCGCAGCACGCCCTTCGCCGAACGCGAATGGTTGTCCTGCACGAATTCGACGCCGGTCTCGACGAGTTCCGCGAATTCGCGGCCGTTGAAGCTCTCGTAGAAGTAGCCGCGCGCGTCGCCGAACACCTTCGGCTCGATGATCCTGACTTCAGGAAGCGCCGTTGCCGTTACCTGGATAGCCATGCGACCTGATTCGTCAGAAGGTTCCGGAGATACTGCCCGTAAGCATTCTTCGACAGCGGTTGCGCAAGCTTCAGCACTTGCTCTTCGTCGATCCAGCGCTTGCGGTACGCAATCTCCTCGGGACACGCGACCATGAGCCCCTGCCGCTTCTGCAGCGTCGCGATGAAGCCTGCCGCCTCGATCAGCGAATCGTGCGTGCCGGTGTCGAGCCATGCATAGCCGCGTCCCATGATCTCGACGTTCAGCGCGCCGTCTGCAAGATAGCGCGAATTGACGTCGGTGATTTCGAGTTCGCCGCGCGGCGACGGCTTGATGTCGGCCGCGATGTCGCACACGCGGTTGTCGTAGAAGTAGAGACCGGTGACGGCGTAGTGCGAACGCGGTTTCGCCGGTTTCTCCTCGATCGACAGCGCACGGAATGCCTGGTCGAACTCGACGACGCCGTAGCGCTCGGGATCGTGCACGTGATACGCGAACACGGTCGCGCCGCTTTCCTGCGCATACGCACGTTCGAGCTGCTTCGCGAGATCGTGCCCGTAGAAAATGTTGTCGCCGAGGATCAGCGCCGACGGATCGTTGCCGACGAAATCGCGGCCGATCGTGAACGCCTGCGCGAGACCATCCGGCGACGGTTGCACCGCGTACCGGATGTTCATCCCCCACTGGCTGCCGTCGCCGAGCATCGATTCGAAGCGCGGCGTGTCCTGCGGTGTCGAGACGATCAGTACGTCGCGGATGCCGGCGATCATCAGCGTCGACAGCGGGTAATAAATCATCGGCTTGTCGTACACCGGCAGCAACTGCTTCGACACTGCATGCGTGATCGGATACAGCCGGGTGCCGGAGCCGCCCGCGAGAACGATGCCTTTACGTGCCATGACGTCAGTCCTCAAGCGCGCTGCGCATAGTTCGTCTCGACCCACTTCCGGTACTCGCCGGACAAGACTTCGTCGACCCAGCCCTGGTTGCCGAGATACCAGTCGACCGTCTTCGCGAGGCCGGTCTCGAACGTCTCGGCGGGCTTCCAGCCGAGTTCGCGCTCGAGCTTGCGTGCGTCGATCGCATAACGGCGATCGTGGCCGGGACGGTCGGTGACGTACGCGATCTGGTCGCGATACGAACCGGCTGCCTTCGGACGCGCCTGGTCGAGCAGGTCGCACAGCGTGTGCACGACCTCGAGGTTCTTCTTCTCGTTCCAGCCGCCGACGTTGTACGTTTCGCCGAGTTCGCCGCGCGCGAGCACTTCGCGAATCGCGCTGCAGTGGTCGCCGACGTACAGCCAGTCGCGCACGTTCTGGCCGTCGCCGTACACGGGCAGCGGCTTGCCGGCGAGCGCGTTCGCGATCATCAGCGGAATCAGCTTCTCGGGGAACTGGTACGGACCGTAGTTGTTCGAGCAGTTCGTGGTCAGCGTCGGCATGCCGTACGTGTGATGATAGGCGCGCACGAGATGATCGGAACCGGCCTTCGTCGCCGAGTACGGGCTGTTGGGCGCATACGGCGTCGTTTCGGAGAACTGCGGATCGGTCGACGACAGCGAACCGAATACTTCGTCGGTGGAAACGTGCAGAAAGCGGAACGCGCTCTTGCCCGCGGCATCGAGATCGTTCCAGTACGCGCGGGCGGCTTCGAGCAGCGTAAAGGTACCGACGACATTGGTCTGAACAAAATCGGCCGGGCCGTGGATCGAGCGATCGACATGACTCTCGGCGGCGAAATGCACGACGGCGCGCGGCTGGTGTTCGTCGAACAGCGCGCGCAGCGCGGCGCCGTCGCAAATATCGACACGCGCGAACACGTGCTTCGGACTCCCGTCGAGCGACTGCAGCGTGCGGAGGTTGCCCGCATAGGTCAACTTGTCGACATTGAGCACGGCTTCGTCGGATCGACGCAGCCAGTCGAGTACGAAGTTGGCACCGATAAAACCCGCGCCGCCCGTCACCAGGATCATGAGGCTCCCTTAAGTCATACACGGCAGGCCTCGAGCACGTGCCGCCACAGATTCTGAAAGCGACGACGCCAGCTTGCGCGTCACTCAAGGCGGGAATTCTAACTGTTCACCGAGATC
Source organism: Burkholderia sp. IDO3 (assembly GCF_003366075.1). Lineage (NCBI taxonomy): Bacteria > Pseudomonadati > Pseudomonadota > Betaproteobacteria > Burkholderiales > Burkholderiaceae > Burkholderia > Burkholderia sp. IDO3. The sequence goes on along the minus strand of NZ_CP028963.1, from coordinate 885,844 downwards.
GCCAAAGTCATGAAATGCTAATTTTGTTAAGGAAGCGTCGATTATAGGAAGCGGCATTGCGCAAAAGCCATGCCGCTAACAACTTGAAACAGTGCTCCGAACCCGAAGACCCATCAAAACTTCTTGCCAAATCAATAGGTTAAACTGTCAGACGACGGCACATACGGCTGCCCTGCCGCCATGCCCGCTTTTCACTCGGCAATAGGTTTTGTAACAACTTTCCGCTCATGACCCGCACCCCCATCGCCATTGGCGACATTCAAGGCTGTCATTCTGCTTTCCAGTCGCTGCTCGAAGAGCTTTCAGCCCCGGCCGATACGCCTTTCTGGATCGCGGGCGACATCGTCAACCGCGGACCGGGCTCGCTCGCCGCACTGCGCGCGCTCGTCGACCTAGGCCCGCGCGCGACCGTCGTGCTCGGCAATCACGATCTCCATCTGCTCGCGGTATCCGCAGGCATTCGTACCGAACGCCCGGGCGATACCATCGGCGAGATCCTCGACGCACCCGATGCCGACGCGCTGCTCGACTGGGTTCGTCATCGTCCGTTCGCGCACTTCGAACACGCAATGCTGATGGTCCATGCAGGCGTGCTGCCGCAATGGGACGCCACGCTCGCGCTCGAACTCGCGGACGAACTGCAGCGTGCACTGCGCGCGCCCGACTGGCGCGACACGCTGCGGCAGCTATACGGCAACGAGCCGAATCGATGGAGCCCGGATCTGAAGAAGCGCGACCGGATGCGCGTCGCGTTCAACGCATTCACGCGCTTGCGGTTCTGCACGCCGGACGGTGCGATGGAGTTCAAGGCGAATGGCGGCCCCGACAGCGCGCCGCCCGGCTACCTGCCGTGGTTCGACGTACCCGGTCGCCGCACGCAGGACGTGACGGTCGTGTTCGGCCACTGGGCCGCACTCGGCCTGATGCTGCGCGACAATGTCGTCGCGCTGGATTCGGGATGCGTATGGGGGAATCAGTTGTCGGCCGTGCGACTGACGGCCGATCCGGCACAGCGTACGGTCACGCAGGTGCAGTGCGAAGCGTGCCGCTCGCCGGGCGGCGAGTAGCCCGCGCAGCTCGCGCTGCGCAACGACGCTTCAGCTCTCGCGCCCCGGCACCGGTTCGTCGGTCGCCGCGTCGTGCGACGCACCGGCGCCGACTTCAGTCGCCGGATAGGCATGCGCCTCCAGCTCCGCGAGCGACTCGGGCGACGGCTTGCCGACCTTCGCCTGCAACGTCTCGAGCGCGGCCGCGATCGCGTCGCGCGCGGCGGCGGACGTGGTGCGGCGATCGCCGCCCGGCGGAATCGGATCGCACACGTACAGATGCACGATCAGCGGGCCGCCGCGCAACACCATGTCGAGCGACTTCCCGAGCGACAGGTCGCCCGTATAGGCCGGCGCGACCGACTGCCGCTGCTGCGCGTCCTCGTACATCAGGCAGACCGGCTGCACCGCGCAGCCGGCCGACACAGCCGACTGGAACAGGTTCGCATGGAACGGCAGCAGCGCCTGCCCGTCCGACGTCGTGCCCTCCGGGAACACGCACATCAAGCCGCCGTTGCGCAGGCGCTCGGCCATCTCGTGCATGATCCGCATCGCTTCGGTGCGCTTTTCACGCTGCAGGAACACGGTATCGAGCTTCTCGGCGAGCCAGCCGACGACCGGCCACTGCCGCACCTCCGCCTTCGACACGAACGGCGTCGGCCGCCACGCATTGATCGCGTAGATATCGAGCCACGACACGTGATTGCCGACCACGAGCGCGCTCGCATCGAGCCGCGCACCGTCGTTGTGGACGACGATGCGCATCCCGCAGATCCGCAACATCCTGACCGACCAGCGACGCGTCATCTCGGCGCGCCGCGCGGGCGTCACGCGCGAAAAGCACAGCGCGACGGTCGCCATGCCGCGCAGCAGGTGAACAACGAGTCGCAGCTTGCGAAGAGCGATCATGGCGAAGATCCGGCGTGGTTCAGTGGCGCTCGAACGCGACCTGCCCCGCCACGAGCGTCGCACGCACGCAGCCGGGCAGCTCGTAGCCGAGGAACGGCGAGTTGTGGCCCTGGCTCTTCAGCGCGCGCGGCTCCACGCGCCAGTGCGCGCGCGGGTCGAACACGCACAGGTCGGCCACGCTGCCTTCGGCGAGACGGCCGGCCGGCAACTGCAGCACGTCGGCCGGTGCGGCCGTGATGCGGCGCAGCGCCTGCGCGAGCGGCGTGCCGGTTTCGTCGGCCCACTTCACGGTAAGCGACAGCAGCAGTTCGAGGCCCGTTGCGCCGGGCGTCGCTTCGGCGAACGGCAGCAGCTTCTCGTCGTCGTCGACCGGCGTGTGATCGGAGCAGATCGCATCGATCGTGCCGTCGGCGAGCGCCGCGCGGATCGCTTCGCGATCGCGCTCGCTGCGCAGCGGCGGGTCGAGCCGGAACTGCGAATCGAAGTAGCCGATATCGACGTCGATCAGATGCAGGTGATTCACGCCGACGTCGCACGTCACGGGCAGCCCCTCGGCCTTCGCCTCGCGCACGAGCGCGAGACCGGCCGCCGACGACAGGCGTGCGAGGTGCACGCGCGCGCCCGTCACGCGCATCAGTTCGAAGATGGTGTGCAGCGCGATCGTCTCGGCGGCGACCGGCACGCCGGACAGCCCGAGCCGCGACGCGAGCGCGCCGCTCGCGGCAACGCCGCCGCGGCCGATGAACGCGTCGAGCGGACGCAGCCACGTCGTGTAGCCGTAGGTGCTCGCGTACTGCAGCGCGCGCAGCAGCACCTGCGTGTCGCGCACCGGCACGTTCGCATGCGTGAAGCCGACGCAGCCCGATTCGGTCAGCGCGACCATCTCGGTGATCACCTCGCCCTTGAGGCCGACGGTAAGCGCGCCGAGCGGATGCACGTTCGCCTGGTGCAGGTTGCGCGCGCGGAACTTGAGCATTTCGACGAGGCCCGGCTCGTCGAGCACGGGGTCGGTGTCCGGCGGGCACACGAGGGTCGTGACGCCGCCCGCGACGGCCGCGGCCATCTCGGACGCGAGCGTCGCCTTGTGCTCGTAGCCCGGCTCGCGCAGCCGCGCGCACAGGTCGACGAGGCCGGGGGCGACGATCAGCCCCGCCGCGTCGATCGTCTTGTCCGCGTTGAAACCGGCCGGCGCCGTACCGGCCGCCGCGAGCGCGGCGATCTTGCCGTCCGCGACGAATACGTCGGCCTGCCGTTCGGTGCCGGCGACCGGGTCGATCAGCGTGCCGCCTTGGATATGAATCTTCATGCGCTGTCTGTGATTGCGTTGATTGCGTTGAATGCCTGAACAAGGATGCGCGAAAGCGGGCTCAGTCGCTGTTGCCGGCGACGATGCCCATCACCGCCATCCGCACGGCAATGCCGAACGTGACCTGGTTGAGGATCACCGATTGCGGGCCGTCGGCGACCTGCGAATCGATCTCGACGCCGCGGTTCATCGGGCCCGGGTGCATCACGATCGCGTCGGGCGCGGCGAGCGCGAGGCGCTCGGGCGTCAGGCCCCAGGTCTTGAAATACTCCTGCGCGGACGGCAGCAGCGCGCCGCTCATCCGCTCGTTCTGCAGGCGCAGCATGATGATCACGTCGACGCCCTTCAGCCCTTCGTCGAGGTTGTGGAACACCTTCACGCCCATCTGCTCGAGACCGCCCGGCAGCAGCGTGCGCGGGCCGATCGCACGCACTTCCGGCACGCCGAGCGTGGTGAGCGCGTGGATGTCCGAGCGCGCGACGCGCGAATGCAGGATGTCGCCGACGATCGCCACGCGCAGCTTCGTGAAGTCGCGCTTGTAGTGGCGGATCGTGTACATGTCGAGCAGGCCCTGCGTCGGGTGCGCATGGCGGCCGTCGCCGGCGTTGATCACGTGCACGTGCGGCGCGCAGTGCTCGGCGATCAGGTACGGTGCGCCGCTCGACGCGTGACGCACGACGAACAGGTCGGCATGCATCGCCGACAAGTTGTTGATCGTGTCGAGCAGCGACTCGCCCTTGCTCGTCGACGACGCATTGATGTTCAGGTTCAGCACGTCGGCCGACAAGCGCGTCGCGGCGATCTCGAAGGTCGTGCGCGTGCGCGTCGAGTTCTCGAAGAACAGGTTGAACACCGACTTGCCGCGCAACAGCGGCACCTTCTTCACCTCGCGGTCCGTCACGCTGACGAACTGCTCGGCCGTATCGAGAATATGGTTGACGATCGAGCGCGGCAGCCCCTCGATCGACAGCAGGTGTTTCAGCTCGCCGTTTTTCGTGAGCTGCGGGTTGCCCTTCAGGAAACCGTAGCGGAACCGCTCGGGGCTCGCGGCCGTCGCGGGATTGCCGGTGCGGCCAGTGGTGTCGGTGGTCATGGTGTGCGTGATTCCAACTATGCAAACGGGCCGCGGCGTGAACCGGCGGCCCGGGATACGGTTTCGCGATTCGCTCAGGCGCCGCGCGCCTCGCTGTGGGCCTCGATATGCAGCGTGAGCTGCGCGGCTTCGTCGCGCGCGAGCACGAGCGTCGCATCGGCCGGCACGTCGAGCGTGCCGCCCGCGAAGCGCGCGGCAACCGGCAGCTCGCGGCCGCCGCGATCGGCGAGCACCGCCAGCTCGACCGCGGCCGGGCGGCCGTAGTCGAATAGCTCGTTGAGCGCGGCGCGCACCGTGCGGCCGGTGTACAGCACGTCGTCGACGAGCACGATGCGCGCACCGTCGACCTCGAACGGCAGCGCCGTCGGACTCGCCTGGCTGTGCAGCCCCTTCTTCGCGTAGTCGTCGCGATGCAGCGCGACGTTCACGACGCCGAACGCCGGCGCGCCGAGATCGCGCGCGAGGCGCTCGGCGAGCCATGCGCCGCCGCTGTAAATGCCGGCGAGGCGCGGGCCGCCCGGTTCGGCGAAGGCCGTGCCGTATGCGCCGCGGATCTGGTCGAGCAGGACGCGATAAAGCGCGTCGGCATCAATGGTGCTCATGGTCGGACAATTGATCGAGATACTGTTGAAGGATGACGCGCGCGGCTTCCGCATCGAGGATCTCGGCCCGCGCGCGGCCGCGCACGTTGCGCTCGCGCAGCCCGGCCTCGGCCTCGACCGACGAATAGCGCTCGTCGACCCACGTGACGGGCAGCCCGAAACGGCCGTTCAGCTGGTTGCCGAAGCGCTTGGCCTGCTGCGTCATCTCGTGCGGCGTGCCGTCCGGATGCATCGGCAGCCCGACGACGAGCGCGTCCGGCCGCCATTCGGCCAGCAGTTCGCCGACCGCGTTGAAGCGGTGCTCACGATTCAGGTTGGGAATCACGACGAGCGCCCGGGCCGAGCGCGTCAGCGCATTGCCGATCGCGACGCCGATCCGTTTCTCGCCGTAGTCGAACGCCAGGAGCGTCGCATCGCGCGCGCTCGCGCCACTCATGCGTGCCCTGCTTCGCCGGACAGCATCGACGAGCTGACGCCGAGCAGGCCGAGCGCGGCTTCGAAGCGCTCCTCGGCCGGCGTGTCGAACACGATGCGGGGATCGGCGGCCACGGTCAGCCAGCCGTTGCGGGAAATCTCTTCCTCGAGTTGCCCTGCCCCCCAGCCCGCATGGCCGAGCGTCAGCAGGAAACGTTTCGGGCCGGTGCCCGTCGCGACCGCCTCGAGCACGTCCTTCGACGTCGTCATCTCGAGCCCGCCGTCGACCGACATCGACGAGTTGTAGTTCGCGCCCTCGACCGGCTCGTGCAGCACGAAGCCGCGCTCGGTCTGGACCGGGCCGCCGAAGTACACGGGAATGTGCAGCAGCGGCTCGATGTCGAGCTTCAGGTCGATGCGGTTGAACAGCGATTCGAGATCGATGTCGGTGGGACGATTGATGACGAGGCCGAGCGCACCGCGCTCGCTGTGATCGCAAAGATAGACCACCGTTCCCGAAAACGTCGGATCCGCCATGTTCGGCATGGCGATCAGGAACTGGTTGGTGAGATTGATGCGATCGGAAGGCTTTGACATGGTTTGAATTTTAGCAAAGACGCCGCGACCTGACCGGGCCGCGATCAACAAGCAACGCCGCGCGACGCTGGCAACGACGCGCGCGGATCACACGGCACTCTAACACGCGCGCGGGTGCTGTCGGCAGCGTGTTGCCGGCCCGCGCGACAAGGGCCGCCGCCGTGCAGGCGCCCCGTTGCGGGTCAGGCCCGGTCGAGCGCCGCGCCGAGCGCGCCGGACGCCGCGGTCAGGTCCGGCGGCGCGACGCCCGCCGCGATCTTCAGCAGCGCGGCGCGCAGCATGTCGGACGCGCGGGCGTGCGCGTCGAGCCCGCCGTCGGCGAGCGGCACGCCGTGCGCGGCGCGGCGCCACGCGAGCCCGAGCGTATCGGCCAGCAGCGCCGCGTGGCCGAGCCCGAGCGCGCATGCGGCCGTCCCGACCCGATAGGCGGCGGCCGATGCGCGCCATGCGGCGCCCGCATCGGCCCCGGCCGGCGCGGCCGCGAGATCGGCCATCGACGCATCGGCCGTCTGCAGGAAATCCTCATAGGCATGCGCGTTGACGGTCACGACACCGAGCGTGCGGGTCGGCGCCGCCGCGACCGCGTCATGCTCGGCGCGCGCGGCATCGGCTTCCCACAACGCCTCGGATGCCGGCGTGCCGGCGACGTGCCAGTCCACCGTCAGCCCGTAGTCGTGCAGCACGTCGACGAGCGCGACATCCTCGGCGGCCGCGCCGAACAACGCGAAATCGCGCCACAGCAGCGCAAGCGTCTCGCGCACGAGCGCGGGCGGCGCACTGCGCCGGCCTTGCGCGTGCTCGCCGAGCAGCAGGTTGGTCCGCGCGAGAAAACGTTTCAGTTCGGGGGCGCCGCTGGCGCGCAGCGCGCGCAGGCACGCGGCGGCCAGCCGCCAGAAGTCGTACGGCACGCCGTCGGCCAGCGCGGTCAGGGTCGCATCGAGTTCGTCGAGCGCCGCGTCCGGCGTGCCCTGCGGCGTGCGCAGCACGGCGAGCAGCGCTTGTTCGTAGCGGGCGCGGGCGCGACTCGCGAAGGTATCGGGCAACGCGCGCAGCGTCGCCGGCGGCACCGCGCGCCCGACGAGCGCGAGCGCGTCGAGCGGCGCGCTGGCGCGCAGATCCGCCGCGCTTTGCGCACGCAACGCGCGGAAATGTTCGAAGAGAACCGGCGAGCAGGCCAGCTCGCGCAGATTGTGACGCGCGACGGCCGCGCGGAAATCGTCGAGCGCGATGCGCCAGACGGCAGACGTCGGCTCGGTGACGACCAGCGGCGCGGCGGCCGACAACTGCCCCGCGAACCGGGCGGCCGGCAGCCAGCCGGCCTCCGCGAGCACCGCCGCGGCGGCCGCAAGCGGCGCTACCGCGTCGTCGCGACGCGCAAATGCGTCGGCGGCCGCCGCGAGTGACGCGTCGGCCGCGCGCACCGCCCCGCCGCGAGGGTTGGGCAGTGCATCAGGATGGGGAACGTTCGCCGGGTCGGCCGTCATGGACACGCGCGCCTGTCATCGTCAAGTCGCTCGCGCCGGCCACGGCGCGCGAGCGCCGGGCAACCGCGAGGCCGGAGCGGTGTGTCCGTGGGCCAAGGGTCCGGTCAGATCTGGACCATCTCGAAGTCTTCCTTGCGAGCGCCGCACTCGGGACACGTCCAGTTGATCGGGACGTCTTCCCAGCGCGTGCCCGGGGCGATGCCCTCTTCGGGCAGCCCCGCTTCTTCGTCATAAATCCAGCCACAAATCAGGCACATCCAGCTCTTGTATTCCATCTTAAGCCGCGTCGGGAAAGTCGGTAAATTCGGGAGCCATGATGGTACCGTGTCGGGGCCGGACTGCCTAGCAATCGCACTGGAGTACGGCAACTACGTTGCGCTGCGCTAAAAAATCCGTCGTGCGGGCCGGATTCCGCCGCATAATGGCTGCAAAGTGCGGCCTGCCGGGCAACACAGGGCCCGAAATGGCCCATTTCGCCTCGCCGTCCGCACCTCCGTCGCTTCCCCGTTTTTTTCTTGCCCCATTTTTACATGTCCAGCAACGCCCCTCCGATCGTCCTCACCTTCGGCCTGTCCGATCCCACCGGCGGCTCCGGCCTCCAAGCCGATCTGATGACCCTGGCGAGCATGGGCTGCCACGGCGTGTCCGTCCTGACGGGCTATACCGTGCGCGACTCGGCTGCCTGCGACGAAGTGACCGGCCTCGATCCCGATGTCGTCGCCGCCCAGGCGCGCATGCTGCTCGAGGACATGCCGGTCGCCGCATTCAAGATCGGCGCGGCGACGCGCGCGGAAGTCGTGAGCGCGATCGCGGAAGTGGTCGCCGATTACGACGGCGTGCCGCTCGTGCTCGCGCCGGACTTCACGCTCGACGACGAGCACGTGCTCGCCGCCGACGACCTGCGCGAATCGATCGCCGACCTGCTCGCGCCGCAGACGACGCTGCTCGTTGCCGATTACGCGACGCTGATCGCGCTCGCGCAGCCGGACGGCGATGCCGAAGCGCCGAATCTCGACGCGGCCGTGTCGCACCTGCTCGCGCAGGGTTGCGAGTACATCCTGTCGTCGGAGACGGGCTCGCACCGGCTCGTCAACACGCTGTACGGCGAGGAAGGCCAACTGCGCGAAGACATGTGGGATCGCTCGCCGCACCGGCTGATGGGCATCACCGACACGCTGGGCGCGGCGATCGCCGCGCTGCTCGCGAACGGCCAGGAGCCGCCCGAAGCGGTACGCGAAGCGCAGGAGTACCTGTATCAGGCCGTGCGCGACGCGTTCCGTCCCGGCATGGGTGCGTACCTGCCCGACCGGTTCTTCTGGGCCCGCAGCAACGACGACGCGGATACGCCGCCGGCCGTGAAGGCCGATCCGGTACCGAGGACGTCGCACCGGCATTGACGCACGGCGGCCACATGCCGCCGCGCCGTCGAAGCACAGCCCACCATCGCGTCGGGGCGGCACATCCGCCCCTTCTTTCGCGCACGCCGCGAATGGCGCGCGACAAATAAAAAAAGACCCGCATCGCTGCGGGTCTTTTCTTTTGGCTGGAACGCGCATCGCTGCGCGCCCCGGACACCATCGACCGAAGTCGATTACATGTCCATGCCCATGCCGCCCATGCCGCCCGGCATGCCGCCCGGCATCGGTGCGTCTTCCTTCGGCAGTTCTGCGACAGCTGCGTCCGTCGTCAGCAGCAGGCCGGCAACCGAAGCTGCGTTCTGCAGTGCGGTGCGCGTGACCTTGGTCGGGTCGACGACACCGGCTTCAACCATGTCGACGTACTCGCCCGTTGCTGCGTTGTAGCCGTAGTTGCCCTTGCCCGCAGCAACTGCCGCCACCACGACGCTGGCTTCTTCGCCGCCGTTCGTGACGATCTGGCGCAGCGGCTCTTCCATGGCGCGCAGCACGATCTTGATGCCGGCGTTCTGGTCGGCGTTCGCGCCGGTCAGGGCTGCGATCGCGGTGCGAGCGCGGATCAGCGCAACGCCGCCGCCTGCCACGATGCCTTCTTCCACAGCTGCGCGCGTTGCGTGCAGTGCGTCTTCGACACGTGCCTTCTTTTCCTTCATTTCGACTTCGGTCGCAGCACCGACCTTGATCACTGCCACGCCGCCGGCCAGCTTGGCCACGCGCTCTTGCAGCTTTTCACGGTCGTAGTCCGACGTCGCTTCTTCGATTTGCGTGCGAACTTGCTTGACGCGCGCTTCGATGTTCACGGCTTCGCCTGCGCCGTCGATGATCGTCGTGTTTTCCTTGCCCACTTCGATGCGCTTCGCCTGGCCCAGTTCTGCCAGCGTTGCCTTCTCGAGCGTCAGGCCGGTTTCTTCCGCGACGACTTGACCGCCGGTCAGGATCGCGATGTCTTCCAGCATGGCCTTGCGGCGATCGCCGAAGCCCGGCGCCTTGACCGCAACGGTCTTCAGGATGCCGCGGATGTTGTTGACGACCAGCGTTGCGAGCGCTTCGCCTTCGACGTCTTCGGCGATGATCAGCAGCGGACGGCCAGCCTTCGCGACTTGCTCGAGCACCGGCAGCAGATCACGGATGTTCGACACCTTCTTGTCGTGCAGCAGCACGAACGGGTTGTCGAGGACGGCGACTTGCTTGTCCGGGTTGTTGATGAAGTACGGCGACAGGTAGCCGCGGTCGAACTGCATGCCTTCGACGACGTCGAGTTCGTCGGCGAGCGACTTGCCGTCTTCGACGGTGATCACGCCTTCCTTGCCGACCTTGTCCATCGCTTCAGCGATGCGATCGCCGATCGACGAGTCGCTGTTCGCCGAGATCGAGCCGACCTGTGCGATTTCCTTGTTGGTCGTGCACGGCTTGCTGATCTTCTTCAGCTCTTCGACAGCCGCTGCGACTGCCTTGTCGATGCCGCGCTTCAGGTCCATCGGGTTCATGCCCGATGCGACGTACTTCATGCCTTCGCGAACGATCGATTGCGCGAGGACGGTTGCCGTCGTCGTGCCGTCGCCTGCGTTGTCGCTGGTCTTGGAAGCCACTTCCTTGACCATTTGCGCGCCCATGTTCTGGAGCTTGTCCTTCAGCTCGATTTCCTTCGCGACCGACACACCGTCCTTGGTGACCGTCGGGCCGCCGAAGCTGCGCTCGAGCACGACGTTGCGGCCCTTCGGACCCAGCGTGACCTTGACTGCGTTGGCGAGAATGTTCACGCCTTCGACCATCTTCGAACGGGCGGAATCGCCGAATACGACGTCTTTAGCTGCCATCTTCTAACTCCTTGAATTCTTGGGAATATGTACCGTCAGTGGACGCTTACTTCGCGTTGACCACGGCCATGATGTCTTCTTCGCGCATGACCAGCAGCTCCTGGCCGTCGACCTTCACGGTCTGACCAGCGTACTTGCCGAACAGGACGCGATCGCCGACCTTCACGTCGAGCGCGATCGGTGCGCCCTTGTCGTCGCGCTTGCCCGGGCCGACCGCGAGGATCTCGCCTTGATCCGGCTTTTCAGCAGCAGCTTCGGGGATCACGATGCCCGAGGCGGTCTTGGTTTCCTGATCCAGGCGCTTGACGATCACGCGATCGTGCAAAGGACGAAGGTTCATATTCACTCCTCTCTTGACTGAGATTGAAGAACGCTTAGGGAATCTGCCCGGCGGATCGCCCGGCAGAGAATTGTTAGCACTCTCGTGCAGCGAGTGCTAATTATATGGACGGGTTTTGACAAATTCAAGAAGGGAGGCCGAACGAATTTTCGGCGCGGCAAAGCAGGCGGAAAAGCACGCAACCACAACGAAAACCCCTTTTAAAACAAAAACATGGGAAACCCGAACCGGCCTGATCGGCGCGCGCGGCTCGCCCCGAAAGTCGTTCAGCCCCGTTTGGACACCGGGTAAGCACGGAGTTCCTGCGTCCGGCGACATCGCGTCGCAAAGCCTGCACGGACGCCGATTCCGTCCACTGCAACGCCCTCGCTCGCGCCCGCCGCCGGCCCGTCGCGCCCCCTCCTCGCCGCGACATCGGCCCGCATCGAACCAATCAATTGCATTACGCCGATATTTACGGTTTAGCGCGTTGCTAAACACGCGCGAAGCCCCATCCGTAAGGCCTCCCATTACATTCAGTAATTTAGATGAGAATCATTCTCGTTTACATTGACTTTCTCATTTGACACTCCTACGATGCGCCGCGTTGCGTTCGTTTTCGTGCTCCGACCGACAGGTGCCGAGCGTCCGGACAGCGACCGACAAGCAGGACTCCACACTAATTAGAGCCAGGGATTCGATATGACCTTTGCGTCGCGCCATGGAGACCGCCTCCGCGCCCGGATGCGCCCCGCCGCCTGCGCGGTTCTCGTCGCCGGAGCGACGTTCGCCTGCGCCGGCGCCTATGCGGACACGCCGGTCGATGCGCAGCCCGAAGCGCCCGAAGCCGACCTCTCGATCCAGGCCCAGCCGACCAACATGTGGACCGGCATCTGGACCCGCCAGAACCTGCTCGGCGACATGGGCGGCATCCGCCCGTGGCTCGGCAAGTACGGCGCGACGCTGCAGATCACCGAAACCAGCGAATACCTCGCGAACCTGCGCGGCGGCCTGAATCGCGGCGGCGCGTACGACGGGCTCACGACGGCCACGTTGACGGTCGACACGCAGAAGGCGATCGGCCTGCCCGGCGGCACCTTCAACGTCAGCGCGCTGCAGATCCACGGCACCAACCTGAGCGCGCGCAACCTCGGCACGCTCAACACCGCGAGCGGCATCGAGGCGCAGGACACGACGCGCCTCTGGGAGCTGTGGTACCAGCAGTCGTTCCTCGACAAGCGCGTCGACGTGAAGATCGGTCAGCAGAGCCTCGACCAGGAATTCATGGTCAGCACGTACGCGAACACGTTCGTCAACACGATGTTCGGCTGGCCCGCGCTGCCGTCGTACGATCTGCCGAACGGCGGCCCCGCGTATCCGCTCGCGGGCCTGGGCGTGCGCGTGCGCGGCCAGATCACGCCGAAGCTCACCGCACTCGCGGGCGTGTTCGACGGCGATCCGCTCGGCAACAACCCGAACAACCTGAGCGGCACGAACTTCAACCTGCACAACGGCACGCTCTATATCGGCGAGCTGCAGTACGCGCTGAACCAGCCGGCCGACGGCGAGATGGACACCGGCCAGTCGAACGGGCTGCCGGGCACCTACAAGATCGGCGTCTGGTATCACAACGGCCGCTTCGCCGATCAGAACGTCGGCACCGACGGGCTGTCGCTCGCGAGCACCGCATCGAACGGCATCGCGCAGCAGCATCACGGCGACTACAGCTTCTACGCGGTGGCCGACCAGATGATCTGGCGCCCGGACCCGACCGGCGCGAAGAGCCTCGGCGTGTTCGCACGCGTGATGGGCGCGCCGGGCGACCGCAACCTCGTGAGCTTCTCGGCCAACGCGGGCATCGTGCTGAAAGGGCCGTTCGACGGCCGCGACAACGACAGCGTCGGCCTCGCCGTCACATACATCCAGGTCGGCAGCCACGTGACGGATCTCGACCAGGCCGCACAGATGGCCGCGGCCGGCCCGTATGGCGTGCGCACCCGCGAAACGGCCATCGAGGCCACCTACCAGTATCAGGTGAACCCGTGGTGGGTGATCCAGGCCGATGCGCAGTACACGTTCAATGCCGGCGCCGGCCAGAACCCGAACGATGCGACCCAGCCGCTGCGCAACACGTTCGTGCTCGGCGCGCGCACGACCATCACGTTCTGAACGCCGCCCACGTCACCCGTTTTTCGCGCGCCGCCCGGGCGGCGCGCTCCCAGGAGAGACCCAGATGAATCAATCCGCCCTGCTTCGCCGCTTCGCGACGGGCGCACTGGCCGCTGCCGCGCTGACGGCCGCCGCCGGCGCGCTCGCCGAGCCGCAAGGCTTCCTCGAAACGCTGCATCGCCACGCGCTGCTCGTGAACACGGTGCCCGACAACGGCGACCAGAACCCGTATGCGATCGCGGTCGCGCCGGTATCGGCCGGCACGGTCCAGGCGGGCGACGTGCTCGTCGACAACTTCAACAACTCGGCGAACCTGCAAGGCACCGGCAGCACGATCGTCGACTACCGCCCGTCGACGAAGCAGATGAGCGTGTTCGCGACGATCCCGCGCGACCTGAAGGCATGCCCGGGCGGCATCGGCCTGTCGACCGCGATGACGATGCTGAAGTCCGGCTGGGTGATCGTCGGCAGCACGCCGAGCAACGACGGCACGACCAACACCAAGGGCGCCGGCTGCCTGATCGTGCTCGACCCGCAAGGCAAGGTCGCGTCGACGTGGTCGAGCCCGAACATCAACGACCCGTGGGGCAACATGGCCGTGGTCGACCGCGGCGACAGCGCGACGCTGTTCGTCAGCATGGCCGGCTTCGGCGTCGGCGGCGCGGACGGCAACCCGCCCGTCTACAAGCAGGCGACCGTGCTGCGCCTGGACGTCGACGTGCCGGCCGGCAAGCCGCCCGCGATCAAGCAGGAAACGGTGATCGCGAGCGGCCTCGGCGCGCAGGCCGACAAGGGCGTGTTCCTGGTCGGCCCGACCGGCCTCGCGCTGTCGGACGACCAGAAGAAGCTGTACGTGTCGGACGCGATCGGCAACCGGATCGTCGAGATCGACGATCCGCTCACGCGCGACACCAGCGCAGGCGTCGGCCGCCAGATCACGGCCGACGGCTTCCTGCGCCGCCCGCTCGCGCTCGCGACCGCGCCGAACGGCCACCTGCTCGCCACCAATGCGCAGAACGGCCAGGTCGTCGAAATCGACCCGGTCGCGGGCAAGCAGCTGTACGCGCGCTGGATCGACACCGACAAGGCGCAATCGCCGCCGGGCAACGGCGACCTGTTCGGGATCGCGATGACGCCCGAGGGCGACGGCTTCTATTACGTGCAGGACGACGTCAACACGCTGATGCTCGCGAAGTAACGGAACGAATCATGGCAGACGATCTGAACCCGCCGTCGCGCCCCGCGCGCCGCGGCTTCCTGAAGGCCGGCGGCGCGGCGGTGGCCGCGAGCCTCGCCGCCGGCGCGATGCCGCCCGCGTGCGCGGCCGAGACGGCCGCGCCGTCCCCGCACGCGCACGACGACGACATCGAGCCGTTCTACGGCAAGCACCAGAGCGGCATCGCGACGCCGCAGCAGCGCAATGCGTATTTCGCGGCGCTCGACCTCGCGACGACCCGGCGCGCGGACGTGATCGCGCTGCTGAAGACGTGGACCGACGCGGCCGCGCGCCTCGCGCGTGGCGAAACCGCGCAGCCGCTGCCGGCGAACGGCGCGGACGAGGCGGCGCCGGCCGACTCGGGCGACGCGCTCGGCATCGGCCCGTCGCGGCTGACCATCACGTTCGGCTTCGGGCCCGGCATGTTCACGCTCGCGGGCAAGGACCGCTACGGGCTCGAGAAGCAGCGCCCCGCCGCGCTGGTCGATCTGCCGCGCTTCAACGGCGACCAGCTGATCCCGGAGAAGACCGGCGGCGACCTGTTCATCCAGGCGTGCGCGAACGACGCGCAGGTCGCGTTCCACGCGGTGCGTCAGCTCGTGCGGCTCGGCGGCAAGACCGTGCAGATGCGCTGGGGCCAGGCCGGCTTCACGTCCGGCAAGCCGGGCGAGACGCCGCGCAACCTGATGGGCTTCAAGGACGGCACGATGAATCCGTCGAGCAAGGATCCGGGCTCGATGGACAAATTCGTGTGGGCCGGCGCCGAAGGCCCGGCATGGATGAACGGCGGCACCTACACGGTCGTGCGCCGCATCCGCATCACGCTCGAGCACTGGGACAACACCGAGCTCGGCTTTCAGGAGCAGGTGTTCGGCCGCAAGAAGTACAGCGGCGCGCCGCTCGGCGGCAAGGAAGAGTTCGAAGCGCTCGATCTCGACGCGGTCGACAAGGACGGCAACTCGGTCATCCCGGACAACGCGCACGCGCGTCTCGCATCGCCCCAACTGAACAACGGCGCGCAGATCCTGCGCCGCGCGTATTCGTACAACGACAGCACGAACTTCTACATCGAGCGCTGGCCGCCGTGGCGTCAGCAGACCGAGTACGACGCGGGGCTGATGTTCGTCGCGCACCAGCGCGACCCGCGCCACGGCTTCATTCCGATCAACGAGAAGCTCGCGAAGATGGACATCATGAACCAGTTCACCACGCACGTCGGCAGCGCGATCTTCGCGTGCCCGCCGGGCGCGCAACCGGGCTCCTACATCGGCGCCGCACTGTTCGAAGCCTGACGGCGCGACGACGTACGACGCATTTCCTGCCGGCCCGTCCGGATGCAACCTACGACCACGACATGAATACTTCACCCGTTAACCGCCCGCTGCGGCACCTGATCTCCGCGGCCGCCGCCGCGCTCATGCTGACCGGCGCGCTGCATGCCATGCCCGCGCACGCGGCCACGCTCACGCTGTACAACGCGCAGCACGAGCAGGTCGTCAACCAGCTCGTCAAGGACTTCGAAGCAGAGAGCGGCATCGCCGTGAAGGTGCGCTCGGGCGAAGGCCCGGCGCTCGCCGCGCAACTCGTCGCGGAAGGCGACCGCACGCCGGCCGACGTGTACTTCACCGAGAACTCGCCGGAACTCGTGCTGCTCGATCACAAGGGCCTGCTCGCGAAGACCGACGGCGCCGCGCTGCAAGCGGTGCCCGCGCGCTTCAACCCGGCCGACGGCAACTGGGTCGGCGTGCTCGCGCGCGAGAACGTGCTCGTCTACAACACCGCGAAGATCCAGCCGCAGCAACTGCCCGCATCGCTGCTCGACCTCGCGAAACCCGAATGGAAGGGCAAGGTCGGCATCGCGCCGAGCGACGCCGACTTCCTGCCGGTCGTGAGCGCCGTGCTCGCGCTGCACGGCGAGGCCGCGACGCTGCAATGGCTGAAGGGCCTGAAGACCAACGCGCAGATCTTCGACGACGACGAAGGCGTGACGGCGGCCGTCAACCGCGGCGGCGTCCTGACCGGCGTGATCAACAATTACTACTGGGCACGTCTGCACGCGGAGCTCGGCGACAAGTCGACGAAGAGCGCGATCCATCACTTCGCCAACGGCGACGTCGGTGCGGCCGTCAACGTGTCGGGCGCCGCGGTGCTGAAGGCATCGAAGCACCCGGCGGACGCGCAGAAGTTCGTCGCGTATCTGGTGAGCGCGCGCGCACAGAAACTGATGGCCGACGGTCATATCAGCTTCGAGTATCCGCTGCGGCCCGGCGTCGCGCCCGATCCGATCCTGAAGCCGTTCAATGACCTGCACCCGCCGGCGCTGACGTTCGATCAGCTCGGCGACGACAGCCAGGCCGGCAAGCTGCTGCGCCAGGCGGGTCTCCTCTGACCATGAGCGACGCCGTGTCCGGCACGGCCCGCGCGACACCCGACGGCGAGCGCACCGCGACGCGGCGGCGCCCGTCGCGTGCGCTCGTCGCGGCCGCCGCGTGCGGGCCGCTCGCGATCCTGCTGCCGCTCGGCTTCACGCTGTACCGCGCGGCAACCTTCGGCTTCGACGATGCGATCGAGCTGCTGTGGCGGCCGCTCGTCGGCGAACTGCTCGTCAACACGCTGTCGATCACGCTGGCCGCGACGCTCGCGTGCGCGCTGCTCGGCACGGCGCTCGCG
This sequence comes from Burkholderia sp. IDO3, assembly GCF_003366075.1. NCBI lineage: Bacteria > Pseudomonadati > Pseudomonadota > Betaproteobacteria > Burkholderiales > Burkholderiaceae > Burkholderia > Burkholderia sp. IDO3. Next base: position 868,787 of record NZ_CP028963.1, on the reverse strand, counting down.
TGGTTCATCGAGCGCACCGACCTGCCCGCTCGGCCGCTGTGGGCCGCGCTCGCCGCCGCGCCGCTCGCGGTGCCGCCGTTCATCACCAGCTACGCGTGGGTGTCGCTGAGCCTCGACCTGCAGGATTTCACCGGCGCGCTGCTCGTGCTGACGTCCGCGTACTTTCCGCTCGTCTACCTGCCGGTGGCGGCCGCGTTGCGCGAGCTCGATCCCGCGCTCGAGGAAAGCGCGCGCACGCTCGGCTGCTCGCCGTGGCATACCTTCTTTCGCGTCGTGCTGCCGCAACTGCGCCCCGCGCTGTGCGGCGGCATGCTGCTCGTCGCGCTCGGCGTGCTGTCCGAGTTCGGCGCGTTCCAGCTGCTGCGCTTTCGGACCTTCACGACCGAGATCTACGCGGAATACCGCACCGCGTTCGACGGTGGCGGCGCATCGCTGCTCGGCTGCGTGCTGATCGCGCTGTGCCTGCTGTGCCTGGCCGTCGAGGCGCGCGCGCGCGGCCAGGCACGCTACGGCCATACGCACCGCGCCGCACGCCGCGTCGCGATGCGCTATCCGCTCGGCAGGCTGCGCGGCCCCGTCGCCGCGGTGTTCGCCGCCGTTGCGCTCGCCACGCTCGGCGTGCCGCTCGCGATGATCGGCTACTGGCTCACGCAACAGGGAGCGGCGGCCGTCACGCCGGCCGACGTGTCGCCCGAACTGCTGTGGCAGACCACGCTCGCCTCGGCCGGCTACGGTCTCACGGCCGCGGCCGTGACGACGCTGCTCGCGCTGCCGCTCGCGTTCCTGCTGGTGCGCCACCCGGGCCGCGTCGCGACGCTGCTCGAACGCACGGCGATGACCGTGCAGGGCGTGCCGGGCATCGTCGTCGCGCTCGCGATCGTGTCGATCACCGTGCGGCTGCTGCAACCGCTGTACCAGAGCGCGCCGGCGCTCGTCGCCGCCTACGCGATCCTGTTCCTGCCGCTCGCGATCGTGAGCGTGCGCGCGGCGCTGTCGCACGTACAGGTGCGGCTCGAGGAAACCGCGCGCGCGCTCGGTCTCGGCTGGCGCGCGACGCTCACGCGCGTGGTGTTGCCGCTCGCGGCGCCGGGCCTCGGCGCCGCCGCGACGATGGTATTCATCTCGGTCGTGACGGAGCTGAACGCGACGCTGCTGCTGTCGCCGATCGGCACGCGCACGCTCGCGACGCAGGTGTGGAGCGATACGGCGACGCTCGCGTTCGCGGCCGCGGCGCCGTATGCGGCGCTTCTGGTCGCGCTGTCGCTGGGCGCGTCGGGCCTGCTGTTCCTGCTGCTCGGCCGCGCGTCGGTGCGCCACTGAGCGCACCGCCCTCTTTCCCCCGGAACCGCTCATGAGCGAATTACGCATCCACGGCCTGTCCAAATCGTTCGGATCGCATACCGTCCTGCACGATATCGACCTCACGGTACGGCGCGGCTCGCGGCTCGCGCTGCTCGGCCCGTCCGGCAGCGGCAAGACGACGCTGCTGCGCGTGCTGTGCGGCTTCGAGCACGCCGAGCGCGGCACCGTCGAGATCGACGGCCGGCGCGTGGCCGCGCCCGACCTCCATCTGCCGCCTGAGCAGCGCCGGATCGGCTACGTGCCGCAGGAAGGCGCGCTGTTTCCGCATCTGTCGGTGGCCGACAACATCGCGTTCGGGTTGCCGCGCGCGGCACGCCGACGTCATCATCGCGTCGACGAACTGCTCGAGATGGTCGGGCTGCCCGCATCGTATGCGAGCCGCATGCCGCAACAACTGTCCGGCGGACAGCAGCAGCGCGTCGCGCTGGCGCGCGCACTCGCGCCCGAACCGTCGCTCGTGATCCTCGACGAGCCATTCTCCGCACTCGATACGTCGCTGCGGCACGAAACGCGCAGCGCGGTCGCCGATGCCCTCGCCGCGGCAGGCGCGACGTCGGTGCTCGTCACGCACGATCAGCCCGAAGCGATGACGCTCGGCGATGAAGTCGCGGTGATGTGGCAGGGCCGGCTCGTGCAGACCGCCGCGCCGCAGACGCTGTACCGGCAGCCCGTCACGCGCGACATCGCGTCGTTCGTCGGGCAGGCCGTGCTGCTCGCGGGCCGCGTGCGCGACGGGCGCATCGTCTGCGTGCTCGGCGAGCTGCCGCTCGTCGCGCCGCTGCCCGACGGGCCGGCCGACGCGATGCTGCGTCCGGAACAGATCGGCATCGTGCCCGCCGCGCAGGCCGGCACCGCGGGCAGTCATGCCGCGCGGGTGGAAGCCACGCAGTTCGCCGGGCAGGACGCCGACGTGCTCGTGCGGCTCGATGCCGATGCCGACACGCTCGTACGTGCGCGCGTGCCGGGACATCGGTGTCCGGCCGTCGGCGCGCGCGTCGCGCTCGTCGTCGACGGCGCGGTGATGGCCTACGCGCGCTGACCGGCGCGCCGGCTCACACGTCGGCGCAGTCCGCGCCCGCGGCCGGCCGGAAGGTGCGGCCGTCCGTTTCGACTTCGGCGCCGAGCCGGCGCGCGAGGCCTTTCGCGCCTTCGCGCATCACGACGTCGTGATTCCATCTGAACAGCGGGCGCGCAACCGGCTCCAGCCAGTTCATCCAGCGCTCGCGGGTGCGGATGTGCCAGTCGTAGCGCACGACGGTGCGCGTGCCGTCGGCGCCGAACGACCAGCACCCGTCGCCTTCGATCGCGCCGCTCGCGCGGCCTTCGAGCACGCGCGGCGGCTCGATGCGCAGCACGCGCATGTCGAAGGTCAGCCGGTACGGCAACGCCCCCTTCCACGTATAGCGCTGCAGCGCGCCGACGCCGCGGGCGTCGCCGCGCTCGATCTCGACGGTCCGCACGGCGCTCTTCCACCAGTCGGGCCAGCGGTCGACCTGGTAGATCGCCTCCCAGACGACCGCGAGCGGCGCATCCACGCGCCACGTCGTCGAAAACCGGTATTCCGCCATGCCGCCTCCGGCGTGTCGTGCGCGTGCATGAAGCGCGATCAGGGCGCGAAAAAGCGTGCGGGAAACGCGACGTCGATCTCGACGTCGTCGAGCGTCACGGTTTCGAGCGGCTCACCGTCGCCATCCGCGAAACTGACGACCTTCAACGGGAAGCCGTCCTCGATGTCGAGCCACAGCTCGTAGCGATGCACGCCGTGGATCGCATGCGCGGGCGCGCCCGTCACCGATACGCGCAGCGCGGTGCGGCCGCCGACGGTTTCCTCGCCCGCGGTCACCGTCGCCCCGCCCTGCTGCAGCGCATGGACGTTGCGCAGCAGCGCGCCGACGTCCGAGTGGTCGACACGGTGGCCGCTGCGATCGCGCACGAGCGGATTGGACGGCGACAGCGTCAGCGCAGGCAGTGCGTGTTCGCCGAACGGACGCAGCCGGACCTTGCCTTCGCCGGGATCGTAGGCGAGCACCGCGCCGTGATGCGGCGACACGAAATCCATCCGGACGAAGCCGGGTTTCAGGTAGGCGTAGTGAATCTCGGTGTGCTCGCCGCTTCTCCCCGACGCGCGAATCGTCGCGCGGTACGACTGGACGTGGTCGAAATGCGCCTGCGCGACGGTCACGGGATCGGCTGTCATGCTCGCTCCTATCAGGCTCGCGGCCAGCAATGCGGCGATCATGGCGCCGCCTCGACGTCGAGCACGCCTTCCATCCCGCGCTCGCGATGGCTGCGCAAGAACAGCAGCCGATGCATGCAATAGTAGGCGAAACGACCGGGCGCCGTCGGCGTGAAGCGGAAGGTGCGCGGCGTCGTGGCCAGTTCGGTGTGCATCGCGATGCCGGCCTGCGGCGCATCGATTTCGAAACTGTGCGGCACGAGACCCGGTTCGGCCGATACGGTCAGTTCGACCGGCACGTGCGCGCGGACGATCACGTGGTTCGGACGAAAGAAATAGCTGCCGCCGACGATGCTCACCCGCTGCACGCCATCGGCGTCGACCGGCACGCGAACCGGAGCATCGCCGTCCGCCCGCGCGAGCCCCACGCCTGCCGCGAGTACCGCCACAGCCAACGTCATAGCCGCCTTCGCGTTCATGCCTTGCTCCCTGCCGGTGCCGCGCGCGTCATCCCTTCCATGCATCCGTCGGCCCGCCGAGCGCGCCGCACGCGTCGATCGCGAGCGCGCGCAGCCGCCGTTCGTCGCCTCGGCCGGACAGCGCATAACCCATGCCGCGATCCGACCAGAAATACGTGTAGCGGCCATCCGCCGACATCGCCTGCGGCGCGAGCCGCCGCGCATCGTAAGCCGTCATGTACAACGTCACGCGCGCGCCGTCCGCACGCTGATACATCAGTTGCGCGGCCGGCCCCGCGTCGCCCGGCAGCAGGCGACCGCCCAGCAGCGCATAGCCGTATTCGTCAAGCGACGGCGCACGCACGGTCCGGCCGAGACGCGCGGACAGCCATCCGCCCAGACGCGCCGGATCGCGGGCGTCGATTTCGACCGGATGGTCGCGATCGACCGCATATACGGCATAGGCGGCATCCGCGCGCGCGGCAAACGCCGGCTGGACGCCGAACGCCGTCCAGCCCGCATGCAGCGCAATGCCGATCACCAGCCCGGCCGCCAGCCCCGCGAATGCATACGCGACCCCGCGCCGGCGCGACGCGCGCCGCTGCACGAACAGCGCCGGCGCGGCGGCCGGCAACGGAAACAGCGCGTGCAACGCATCGCGCTGTGCGCCGTAATGCGCGAATCGGCCGGCTTCGCGCGGATCGGCCTGCAGCCGCTCGAGCACCTCGCGGCGCGCCGCCCCGGACAGCTCGCCGTCGAGCAGCGCGGACAGCAGCTGGGCCGATGCATCGGCGCCGTCGTCCCGGTCGTTCGAAGGTCTGCGCGGATCGTCGTCCATCATGTCTTCCCGATCACCCTGAGTGCAGCCGCGCGGTGCGCGGGCTGCTCGCCGGACAGTAGCGCACGCATCTGTTCGCGCGCCCGCGACAGCCGCGACATCACCGTCCCCACCGGCACGCCCAGCACCTGTGCTGCGTCGCGGTAGCTCAATTCCTCGAGCGCGACCAGCAGCAGCACCTCGCGCTGCTCGACCGGCAGCCGGTACAACGCGCGCTGCACGTCGCGCAACATCAGGCCGCCGACCTCGTCATCGGGTGCAGCCATCGTCTGCCAGGGCGCGGTCGCATCGTCGACCGCGAACTCGCGCCGCGCGCGCAACTGGTCGATGAAGCGGTGGCGCAGCAGCGTCAGCAGCCACGCGCGCAGGTTGCCGCCATCGCGCGGCGGCCGGTTCAGCGCGCGCTCGAGCGTGTCCTGCACGAGATCGTCCGCCCAGGCCCGGTCGCCCGTCAACGCGCGCGCATACCGCGTGAGATGCGGCAGCCATACCAGCAGATCCGATTCGTAGCTCATCCGGATGCCTCGCGCGTCGCCGCGCCGTCACTCCGTCGGTCGCTCAGGGACGCGCGACGTGCCACATCCCGCCGACCCCGTCGCCGCCCGCGTCGCCGGCCTTGCGGTCCATCTTCCAGCGATACAGCGGGCGGCCGTGATATGCCCATTGCTTCTTGCCGTCGCCGCGCACCACGAGGCTCAGTGCGCCCGACGCCTTGTCGTAGCCGTCGGCGAGCACCGGCGGCCAGTTGACCGCGCACGCGCCGGTGCACGTGCTCTTGCCCGGCGCGTCGTGATCGAACACGTACAGCGTCATGTGATCTTCGTCGATCAGTTTCCCGTCGACGGTCTGCGGCGGCTCCGCGGCGGCGGGCCTTGCGATCGCGGCAGTCAGCGCGACGGCGAACAGCATCGTCTTCATTCCCGTTCTCCCTGGCATGGCATGACGGCACGGCGCCGACGCACGGGACGGTCGACTTCGTCATGACCATTATCCCGCCGCTCGATCGCGCCGCGACTCGGTATGTAAACGGACGGGCCCGGCCGGTTATTCCATACCGCCCCGCAATGTGGCGGGCGGCAAGCACGCACCGGCCATTCATCCGACGAACGCATTCGGGGATCCAACGAAAACGCGGCATGACATTGCTGTCATGCCGCGTTGCGCGACCCGGTTCGCGCGGCTGACGATGCGTCGCCGCCGCGCGTTCGCGCCGGTTACTTCGGCAGTGCGCCCGTCACCGACTGAAGCAGCGTCGACACCGGTGCGAGCGGGTTGTTCGCCGAGCCGCCGCCCGGGTGCGACGCGCCCGACAGGCCCGGCACGGAACCGAGCGCCGTGCCCAGCGTGGTGCCGACCGCGTTGACGACCGCCGTCGTCGCATTGGTGCCCGTCGACAGCAGCGAGCCGGCCGCCTGCCCGAGCGCCGCCGGGCCGTTCGCGAGCGCCCCCGTCACCGAGCCAAGCGCACCGGTCAGCGCGCCTGCCGCGTTGCCGCCGCCGGCGCCCGACAGCGTACCGACGACCTGGTTCACGACGCCTTGCACCGGCGCGAGCGCGTTCGAGCCGCCGAGATTGCCAAGATTGCCGAGCGCGCCCGTCACCGAGTTGACCGCGTTGCTCAGCGCGCCCGCGGGGTTGCTGCCGCCGAGCGTGCCGACGACCTGGTTCACGACGCCCTGCACCGGCGCGAGCGGATTCGAGCCGCCGAGGTTGCCGAGCGCGCCCCGCACCGAGCCGAGCGCACCGGTGAGCGCGCCTGCCGCGTTGCCGCTCGTCGGCAGCGCGTTCTGCAGGCCGCCGACGAGGTTCGTGATCGGCGTGATCGGGCTGCCGCTGCCGGCGCCGGCACCGGACAGCGTGCCGACGACCTGATTCACGACACCCTGTACCGGCGCGAGCGGGTCCGACCCGCCGAGGTTGCCGAGCGTGCCGGTCAGCGAGTTCACCGCGCCCGTTATCGCGCCTGCCGGGTTATCGCTGCCCAGCGTGCCGGCGAGTTGCGTGACGGCGCCTTGCACCGGTGCGAGCGGATTCGATGTGCCGCCGGCGTTGCCGGGCGTCCCCGCGATCGTATTGACCGCGTTGCCCAGCCTGCCGGCCGGGTTGCCGCTGCCCGGCGTGCCCGTGACCTGATCGACGACGCTCTGGAGCGGCGCGATCGGGGTCGCGCTGCCGGCGGCGCCCAACGCGCCGGTGACGGTGCCCAGGACACCGGTCAGTGCATTTGCCGGATTGCTGCCGACGAGGTTGCCCAATGCGCCGGTCAGCGCGCGTGCCGGGTTGCCGCCGCCGAGCGGGCCCGTTACCTGATTCACCGCACCGTGAAGCGGCGCCAGCGGGTTCGTCGCGCCGCCGGCGTTACCCAGCGCGCTCGTTGCCGTGCCGAGTGCGTTGCTCAACGCGCCCGCCCCCGTATTCAGCGCGCCGCCCAACGCACCAGCCGGGTTGTTGCCGCCGAGCGCACCGGTCACCTGACTCGCAACGCCCTGCACCGGCGCGAGCGGCGTCACCGTGCCGCCACTGCCGCCAAGCGCGCCCGTCAGCCCGCTCACCGCACCCGACAGCGCCTGGCCGGGATTGCCGAGCGATGTCGGAACCGAACCCGATGCGCCCGTCACCACGGCAACCGAACCGAGCGGCGACGTGGCCGTCGCGACCAGCCCGACGGATACGTTGTTGGCCGGCGGATTGACGATCGCTTGCGGAATCGGCAGCGCACCGAGCGACTCGGCCATGGCCGCCCCCGAAGCGAGCCCGCCGAACGCCGTCGCGACCGACAACGCCATCCCCGTCAATTTGAGTTTTTGCCGCATCGCTACCCCGTCTCGGTTGGCACTCCGTTAATCCAGCATGGGGACCGATTGCACGAAGCGTGCCACCGCGACGAAGCGGATTCATTCGTTGGCTCATTGCAAGCCAATGACGGGTTTTTCAGGAATTTCCGGGCAAACGGGCGCGCCGGATCGGCTTGACCGTCCGACGAAGAAGGCGTGCGGAACGCCGATGTAACGTAACGCTTGCGAGGCTGCGGTAACGTGTTCCGGTACATGCCGGATTGCCCGGGCGGACTTCCCGTTCCGCTTTTCATCGCAATGGTGACTACATTGATGAATCGCGATTTCTGGATTTTTCTATTTCGCGATTTCTTTCCGCCCGATTACGCGGATCGTTTGCGCTCGCGCGTCAATCCAGTCGACCATCGCTCCGGCCGGCTCGACGAACAATCGTGGAGCCGCATGCGCGGCCGCCACGGTCCGGCGCGCTCAGCCGAAGCGCGCGGGGCGATACGGATGCGGATCGATGTAGGTCGGCGCGCCCGTCATCATTTCCGCGAGGAGCCGCCCGGTCGCGGGGCCGAGCGTGAGCCCGTGGTGGCAATGGCCGAACGCGAACCACAGATGACGATGGCGCGGCGCAGGCCCGATCACCGGCCGCATGTCGGGTGTACACGGCCGCATCCCGAGCCACGGCGCCGGGTCGAGACGCTCGCCGATGCCGAACGCGTCGCGCGCGAGCGGCTCCGCGCGCGCAAGCTGCACGCCGGTCGGCGGCGCGCCGCGCAGCGCGATCTCGACGCCGGTCGTGAGCCGCAGGCGGCCGCCTTCCATCGGCGCGACGACGAAACCTTCCTCGGTATCGCACACCGGCACGTTCAGCGGCGTGCGCGTCGGCCGGTAGTGCATGTGATAGCCGCGCTTCGCGCGCAGCGGAATCCGGTAGCCGAGCGGCGCGAACACGTGATCGGACCACGGCCCGAGCGCCACCACGACCGACTTCGCCGACACCGGACCGTGCGCGGTATCGACCTGCCAGCCGTCGCGCACCTGCGCCAGCGTCGTCGCGTCGCCGGACACGAACGTGCCGCCGTCGCGCTCGAACAGCCGCGCGTAGGCCTTCGTCAGCCCGCCCGGGCTCGACACGGTCTTCGGATCCTGCCAGTGGAAGGCGCCGCAGAAGGCATCGCCGATGCCGGGTTCGCGATCGCGCAGCGCACGTGCATCGAGCACACTCATGCGCAACCCGTGCGCGTCGGCCACGCGCTGCTGCGCGCGCGTTTCCGCGTCGAACAGCGCGGGCGAACGGAATGCCTCGATCCACCCGCCGTCGTGCACGAGCGGCTGCGCGTCGGTGCGCGCGAGCAACGCGTCGTGCTCGACGACGCTCGCCGCCACCAGCGGCAGCATGTCGCGCGCGGCGGCCGCGAGCCGTTGCGGCGACGATTCGCGCCAGAAGCGCGCGAGCCAGCCCGCATATGCGGGCAATGCTTTGTAGTCCCAATAGAGATCGACCGAGCGGTTGCGCGCGTAGCGCAGCAGCGTGCCGAGCCTGCGCGGGAACGCGTACGGCACGACCGACGAGCGCTCGATCAGCCCGGCATTGCCGTGGCTCGTTTCCTCGCCGGGCGCGCGCCGGTCGACGAGCGCGACACGCAGCCCGCGATCCTGCAGATGCAGCGCCGACGACACGCCGACGATGCCGGCCCCCAGAACGATGACGTCGAAATCCATGCTTTTCCGTACTGCGTCGAGATTCGGTGCGACGCGCACCGGCCCCGCGGCCGGCGCGCGGGGAGGCTTACTTCGCGACGATGTCGCGCTTGAAGTATTTCTGCGACAGCGCGCCGAGCGTGCCGTCCTTCTTCAGCGCATCGAGCGCGCCGACGATCTTCGCCTGCAGCGCCTTGTCGCCCTTGCGCATCCCGAAGCCGGTGCCTTCGCCGAGCGTCGCGGGATCCTTCAGCGGATCGCCGACGATCTGGTAATCGCGCCCGGCCGGCTTGTCGAGGAAACCGTCCTGCGCGGTCTGCGCTTCCTGCACGGCCGCGTCGAGACGGCCGGCGGCGAGATCCGCGTAGATCTGGTCCTGATCCTGATACGACACGACGGCGACGCCCGCGTTGGCCCAGTGCGCCTTCAGGAAATCCTCCTGCGACGACCCCTGCAGCACGCCGACGTGCTTGCCGCGCAGGCTCGCCGCATCCGGCCGCAGCGGCGAGCCGCGCCGCGCGACCATCACGATCGGCACCACGTAGATCGCCGGCGTGAAGTCGATGCTCTGCTTGCGCTTCGCGGTGATGTTCATCGCCGAATTGATCGCGTCGAACTTGCGCGCCTGCAACGCCGGAATCAGCCCGTCGAACGCGTTCTCGACCCACACGCACTTCATGTTCAGCTTCGCGCACACCGCGTTGCCGATGTCGACGTCGAAACCCTGCAACTGGCCGGCCGGCGTCTTGCTCTCGAACGGCGGGTAGGCGGCTTCGATCCCGAAGCGCAGCGTGGTCTGTTCCGCGTGGGCCGTGACGGCCGCGCACGCAAGCGCCGCGACGGCGCAAAGGGAAAGCTTCCAGTTCATGACGGAGATCCTTCGGTTCTGGATTGAGGCGATGAAGACCGGTCGCATGGCGCCGTGCGGCGGCACGCTGGTCTGCACGTCAAATATAGACTCTTAGTCTACTATAGACTATAGGGGATACGATAATCCGGACCGGGGTGCTGCCTGTCGAAATACTGCAGGGTGCAAAGAATGCCGTTGATTTGTCGATGTTTTTCCAAAAACTGCCGGAACCCTCCCGTCCCGAAAAGAAAAACTCACCCGACTTTTTTGTCTATATTAGACTTTTAATCCATCACGAACATCGCCGGACGCCGTCTTTCGAGACTGCGTTGTCCGGCTCCCGACCGGAGAAGTGCCATGACGCAACCCGCCCCGACCCTGCCGCTGACCGTCGACGAAGCCGCGGTGCGCGCGGCGCTGCCATCGCTCGACGTGCTCGGCACGCTGCGCCGCATGTTCGCGTCGCTCGCGTCGGCCCGCGCGGTGCAGCCGCCGCAAACCCTCACGCTGTTCCCGGAACAGGCCGGCGACTTCATCACGTACCTCGGCGCGCTCGCCGACGAACAGGTGTTCGGCGCGAAGCTGTCGCCGTACATCGTGACCGGCGGCAAACCCGACGGGAAACCGATCGTCACCGCATGGACCGCGCTGATGTCGATGCGCACCGGCCAGCCGCTGATGTGGTGCGACGCCGGGCTGCTGACGGTCGAGCGCACGGCCGGCACGACCGCGCTCGCGGTCGACTGCCTCGCGCCGCGCGATGCGCGCCGGCTCGCCGTGATCGGCACGGGCGCGGTCGGCCTCGCGCATCTGCGCCACACCGCGGGCTTGCGCGACTGGGCATCGATCAGCGTCCATTCGCCGGCGCTCGCCGGCGACGCCGCGCTGCAGGCGACGCTCGCGCGGATCGATCCGCGCGCGCAGCCGGCCGCGAGCATCGAAGCGTGCGTGCGCGACGCGGACGTCGTCATGCTCTGCACGTCGTCGGGCACGCCGGTGCTCGCCGACGGCATGCTCACGCGCCCCGCGCTCGTCACGTCGATCAGCACCAACGTCGCGCGCGCACACGAAATCCCGCCCGCATGGCTGCCCGGCATGGACGTGTACTGCGACTACCGGCAGACGACGCCCGCGAGCGCGGGCGAGATGCAGCTCGCGGCGGCCGAACACGGCTGGTCGCCCGAGCGGATCGTCGGCGACCTGCCCGCGCTCGTCGCCGGCAGTTGCGCGGCGCCGTCGCGCACGCGTCACGCGTTCTTCCGCTCGATCGGCCTCGGACTCGAGGACATCGCGATCGCGCACGCGCTGTACACGCAGCTGACGCGCGCATGAGCGTCACGCGCACGCGGGGCCGATACAATGGCGCAACCGCCGCGGCGGCGGCGCGTGCGCGCACGGACATGCCGGCCAACGGCACGCCGGCGCGCCGCGCCGACGCACCGCCCGGCCCCCGCTCACCCGAGATGGCGATTCCGATGCGCAAGAAGCAATCCCCCGTCAAAGACCTGCTGCTCACCCGCTACGCACCGATCGCCGACGGCATCGCGGCGCTGTTCTTCCCGTACGCGGAAGTCGTGATCCACGACCTGCACGACCAGACCGTGCTGTATCTCGCGAACAACCTGTCGAAGCGCGAGGTCGGCGACGACTCGGCGCTCGAGGAAATCGATCATTCGGCGCGCGAGCGCGTGATCGGCCCGTACGAGAAGCTGAACTGGGACGGACGGCGCATGCGCTGCGTGAGCAACGTGCTGTTCGACGACGAAGGCCACCCGGCCGGGATGATGTGCATCAACTTCAACATCGCGGTGTTCGACGACGTCCGCACGACGCTCGACGTGTTCATCAAGGGCGCGGGCGTCGTCGCGCAGCCCGACGAGCTGTTCCGCGACGACTGGCAGGAGCGCATCAACACGTTCCTGCACGGCTGGCTGCGCGAGCGTCAGGTCGGCCTGAACGGGCTCACGCGCGAGCATCGGCGCGAGCTCGTCGAGGCGCTGCATGCGGAAGGCGCGTTCCGCGGCAAGAGCGCCGCGAACTATGTCGCGAACGTGCTCGGGATGGGCCGCGCGACCGTCTACAAGCACCTGAAGCATCTGAAGGAAGCGCAGGACGACGCGTAAGCCGGCAAGCCGCGCGTCGCACCGGCGCGCGCCGGATACCGCCTGCCCGCGCGGGCAGTGTCGGGCAACGCGGCCGCGCCGCGCCCCAGCCTCGAAGCCGGAAAGTGATATAGTTTCAGTTACACTTTTTCTGCTGCCCGGAGTTCCGATGCCGACCACCGCTGCCCCGACTGCCCGCCTGCCCCTGACCGTCGAAATCTGGTCCGACCTGATCTGCCCGTGGTGCTGGATCGGCAAGCGCCGCTTCGACGAGGCGCTCGCCGCGTTCGCGCACGCCGAGCACGTCGAGGTCGTGCTGCGCGCGTACCGGCTGATGCCGGGCCATCCGGTCGAACCGGTCGAGGCGATGCTCGCGGGCAAGTACCGGATGTCGTCCGCGCAGGTCGACCAGATGCTGCGCCAGGTGACCGACGCGGCCGCGAGCGTCGGGCTCGACTACGACCTGCCCGGCACGCTCGCCGGCGACACGTTCGACGCTCACCGGCTCGTGAAGCTCGCGCAAGCGACGGGGCGCGCGCATGCGCTGACCGAGCGGCTGTACCGCGCGTATTTCTGCGAACACGGCTCGCTGTTCGACCACGCGGCACTGCTCGATTTCGCGGTCGAAGCCGGGCTGGAGCGCGCGGCTGCCGAAGCGGTGCTGCGCAGCGACGCCTACCGCGACGAAGTCGAGGCCGACATCGCGCTCGCCGAGCAGATCGGCGGACGCGGCGTGCCGCTGTTCGTGTTCGACGGCCGCTACGCGGTGTCGGGCGCGCAACCGGCGGACGTGTTCGCGCAGGCGCTCGACCAGGCATGGCGCGACGGCGGCATCGTCGAGCTGACCGGCGACGCCGCCGCCTGCGGCCCGGACGGCTGCGAACTGCCGCCGCGCGGATAACAACCCGGCGCCCGGCGCGCGCCACGCCGTCGTGCGAAGCGCGCCCGTCACTACGCGTCGCTGCTGCCACAAACCGGCAGGAAGCGCGCGCGAATGACGTCTACAATGCAGCCTTTCAAATACCTATCACAAAGAAGGCTGCAAGCCCATGACCCACGGGATTCACGGCGAGAAGCGCTGGTACGCGCTGATCGTCCTCTGCCTCGGCGTGCTGATGATCGTGCTCGACAGCACGATCGTAAACGTTGCGCTGCCGTCGATCAGCACCGATCTCCATTTCACCGAGACGGCCCTCGTGTGGGTCGTCAACGCGTACCTGCTGACGTTCGGCGGCTGCCTGCTGCTCGGCGGCCGGCTCGGCGACCTGTACGGCCAGCGGCGCATGTTCCTCGCGGGCCTGGTCGTGTTCACGCTTGCATCGCTCGCATGCGGCCTCGCGCAATCGCAGACGATGCTGATCGCCGCGCGCGCGGTGCAGGGCTTCGGCGGCGCGATCGTGTCGGCCGTGTCGCTGTCGCTGATCATGAACCTGTTCACCGAGCCCGGCGAACGGGCGCGCGCGATGGGCGTCTACGGCTTCGTGTGCGCGGGCGGCGGCAGCATCGGCGTGCTGCTCGGCGGGCTGCTGACGAGCACGCTGTCGTGGCACTGGATCTTCCTCGTCAACCTGCCGATCGGCATCGCGGTCTATGCGATGTGCGTCGCGCTGCTGCCGCGCATGCGCGCGCCCGCCGACGCCGCGAGGCTTGACGTCGCGGGCGCGATCACCGTCACCGCGTCGCTGATGCTCGCGGTCTACGGGATCGTCGGCGGCAACGAGGCCGGCTGGCTGTCGACGCAGACCGTCGTGCTGATCGGCGCGGCCGTCGCGCTGCTCGCGCTGTTCATCGCGATCGAGGCGCGCGTCGCGCATCCGCTGATGCCGCTCACGCTGTTCGCCGCGCGCAACGTCGCGCTCGCGAACGTGATCGGCGTGCTGTGGGCGGCCGCGCTGTTCGCGTGGTTCTTCCTGTCCGCGCTCTACATGCAGCGCGTGCTCGGCTACGGGCCGCTGCAGGTCGGCCTCGCGTTCCTGCCCGCGAACCTGATCATGGCGGCGTTCTCGCTCGGGCTGTCCGCGCGGATCGTGATGCGCTTCGGCATCCGCGGCCCGATCGCCGCCGGCCTGCTGATCGCGGCGTGCGGCCTCGCGCTGTTCGCGCGCGCGCCGGCGGACGGCGGCTTCGTCTGGCACGTGCTGCCCGGCATGACGCTGCTCGGCATCGGTGCGGGCGTCGCGTTCAATCCGGTGCTGCTGGCCGCGATGAACGACGTCGATCCGGCCGATTCCGGGCTCGCGTCAGGGATCGTCAACACCGCATTCATGATGGGCGGCGCGCTCGGCCTGGCCGTGCTGGCGAGCCTTGCGGCCGCGCGCAGCGACGCGCTGGCTGCCGCCCATGCCGCGCCGCTCGAGGCGCTGAACGGCGGCTACCACGCCGCGTTCGCGGTGGGCGCGGCGTTCGCCGCTGCCGCCGGGCTGCTCGGCCTCGCGCTGCGCATCCGTCGCCAGGATGCGGTCGCCGGCGTCGGCCCCGCGATGCACTGACGGCCGGCCGGGACACGCGCCGCCGCGCCCCCGGCCTCGCCCGCTGTTCCGTACGGCCCTGCCCCGCCGCCCGATAGCCGGCCAGCGGCACGTGCGTCGCCCTTCGGGCCCGACACACGTTCAAACGACCGTTTCACGCACGACGAACCGCCCGCCCGGCGGGCTTCTCCGGCCGATTTTTAACGTAGTCGTACACCGAAGCGCCACTTTTGCGACAATGGCAGACTTTGACGCGCGCGCAGCAGCCGCGCGCCGCCGCCGAACGCCGCATAACCGCCTGCTTCCGATGTCGCTTCCCCATATCGATCTGCTGTACTCCCTGTCCGGCCTGTTCGTCGGCATTCTCGTCGGCCTGACCGGCGTCGGCGGCGGTTCGCTGATGACGCCGATCCTCGTGCTGCTGTTCGGCGTCCATCCCGCGACGGCAGTCGGCACCGACCTGCTGTACGCGGCCGCGACCAAGGGCACCGGCACGCTCGTCCACGGGCTGAAGGGGTCGATCGACTGGCGCATCACCGGCCGGCTCGCGGCGGGCAGCGTCCCGGCCGCGGCCATTACGCTGTGGGCGATGCATACGCACGGGATGAATGCGCCGGGCACCGCGCGGGTGATCCAGCTGGTGCTCGGCGTCGCGCTGCTGCTCACGTCGCTCGCGTTGATCTTCCGGCCGCAGCTCACCGCGCTCGCCGCACGCAATCCGCTCGCCCCCAGCCCCGCGCGCACGCTGTGGTCGACCGTGCTGACCGGCGTCGTGCTCGGCGTGCTCGTGTCGATGACGTCGGTCGGCGCCGGCGCGATCGGCGTCACCGTGCTGCTGCTGCTGTACCCGACGCTCGCGACCACCCGCATCGTCGGGTCCGACATCGCGCACGCGGTGCCGCTCACGCTCGTCGCGGGCATGGGCCACTGGCTGCTCGGTTCGGTCGACTGGTCGATGCTGCTGTCGCTGCTGCTCGGCTCGCTGCCCGGCATCGTGCTCGGCAGCCTGCTGTCGGCGCGTGCGCCGGAGCGCCTGCTGCGCAACCTGCTCGCCGCGACGCTCGTCGCGGTCGGCGTGCGGCTCGTGCTCGCCTGAACGCCCGAACGCAACCGCCCGTTTCTCCGCCGCCAGCGTTTCGTCATCAACGGCCCGCGCATCGTCTGCCGGGCATTCGTCCGATCAAATAAAACAGCCCGACCGGCCTGCGCCGATCGGGCTGTCGTCCATCCGGGGCATCGCACACCCGCGCCGCCCGGCACGAGGCCGGGCCGCACGGATCGCTGCGCGACGCTTACCGCCCCTGCTGCTGCAGTTGCTGCTGCTTGAGCTGCTGCGTGCGCGCCTGCAGCTTCAGCACGCGTTGCAGCGCGCTCCGGTTCGCGAGGATGCCGTCGTAGAAGCTGCCGAGGTCGCCCTTCAGCGCGGTGCGCGACGCGTCGTTCAGATAGATCATGTGGCCCGACGGGTAGTTCTTGATCGTCAGGTTCTGCGCCTTGAGCGTCGGATCGAGCGGCATCTGCTCGAGCGTCAGCTCGGTCTGGTGGAACGGCGTGACCGCGTCGAAGTAGCCGTTCGCCGACATCACCTTCAGGTCCGGGTTCACGCTCATCGTCGCCGCCAGGTCGCCGGCCGTGTACAGCGTATTGCCGCCGCCCTTGTTCGCGCCGGTCGGGTCGGTGTGGCTGAAGTCCCAGTTGTTGAAGACCTGGTCGTTCAGGTCCACGAACGACGACGTCGACGTGTACTTGAGGTCGGTGTTGATGTAGCTGTTCCACAGCACCGTGTACGCGCCGCCGACGTTCGTGATCGACGGATCGTTGCTGCCCGAGTTCGGCAGGATGTACGGCGCGATGCCCTTGCCCGTGTAGTTCGCGCGACCGTCGTACTGGCCGATCTGCGTGCCCGGCACGAGCGTCAGGAAGAACGTGTACGGCGGGTTGTCGTCCGACGACGGCACGTTGCCGAGCGCGGCCGGGTTGCCGAAGGTCTGGATCAGCGACGTCGGATCGGTGCCGATGTACGAGCCCATCTGCTGCGCGGTCTGCAGGTTCAGGTTCAGCCGCACATTCAGGAAGCCGCCGTCCTGCGGGTTCGGCTTCTGCGCGAGCGGCGCGAGCGTGTTGTCCGCGTAGTTGCGAGCCTGGATCATGTACGCGTCGAGATCGGTCGGCGTCGGGTTGAGCGTCGTCTTCTTCCAGTAGAACGCATCGGCCGCGAGCGTCGGGAACGTGCCCGGCGCGGACAGCGCATTCGCATAGTCGAGGATCGACGACTGCAGCGTGATCCCGTTCAGGTCGATGCCGTCCTCGTGCAGCACCCACGACACGACCGCGCTGCGCGCCGTGCCGTACGACTCGCCGTACAGGAACTTCGGCGAATTCCAGCGCGAGTACTTGGTCAGGTAGCGCTGGATGAAGCGGTCGATCGAGCGCGCGTCCTGGTCGGTGCCCCAGAAATCCTTGTTCTTCGCCGGGGCGATCGCCGCCGAGTAGCCGGTACCGACCGGGTTGATGAACACGAGGTCGGTGCGGTCGAGCAGGCTGTCCGGGTTGTCGAGCAGCTTGTACGGGGCCGGCGGCGTGAAGTTCGGGAACGACGACTGCAGGCGCTTCGGCCCGAACGAACCGAGCAGCAGGTAGACCGACGACGAGCCGGGGCCGCCGTTGTAGAAGAACGTGACCGGGCGCGGCTTCGACGGATCCGGGTTGTCCTGCGTGTACGCGACGTAGAACATCTTCGCGTTCGGCGCCGACGTGGTCGGGTCGATGGTGGTCAGGTGGCCGGTGGTAGCCGTGTACTTGATGGTCTTGCCGCCGATCCCGACCTGGCGGTGCACGACCGCCGCGCCTTCGGTCGAGTCCGTGACCGCATCGTCGGGCCCGGTGCCGTACACGTCGTTGTCGACGTACGGCTGGTCGGCCGCGGCCGCCGTTGCGTCGGCGCTGGCCGACGTGCTGCCGTTCGACGTCGTCGCGGCCGCCGCGGAGGTCGCGGCGGACGGCCCTGATCCGTCGTCGCCGCCGCACCCCGTGACGAGCAGCGCCGCCGCCGCGGCTGCGGCGAGCGGCACGCCCAGTGTCGTTCCAAATAGCGCGAAACCGTCTTTCAAGGACTTCAGTGTCGTCATTATTGCCTCTCGAACAGAACGATAAATACCGCCGACCGCAAAGGATCATTTGCGCCGGCGCTCCGCACCGGAATGCATTCGTTATGCGACGCACCCCGAGTTTTTTACCGGATCAGCGAATACCGTCCGGCATGATTTACCCCACCCATATTTCGCGACTGCGCAATGGAATCCATTCCATTGCGAACGACAATTCAATAATCCGCAGCAATACGGATTCAGGCGGCAATCCGTACGCGCCATAAAGCAAACGGCAAAAACCTCCCCCGCAAAGCCCGCCAGACAAGGCGGCCTCGCTTCGAACAGACGAACGATCCCCGTCGACGAGCGGCCGGCCAATCGCAAAACAACGGCCAGTCGCTGCTCGAATCGACTTAATAAAATCGAAAGGATCGGTTAATTATGCGGAAAGGATTATTGTCTCTCGGTAATTTATTAAATTAAGTGAAAATATCGGCGCATATTAGATTCCGGGTTTTCCGCCGTAAAGTAATAATTTGTTACAGGGCAAGCCATTCGGATAAAAAATCGAGCGGAACCGATTCCGGACGCTGAAAAGAAAAAAGCCGGACGACTGTCCGGCTTCGGGCGTGCGGCGCGCCGGGCGCCGTCAGAGCGGCACGTCGATCGTGCCGGCGCCGGCGGTGATCGCGTTCGCGCCGGGCGACGACGAGATCGGCGGCAGGTTCGCGCTCGTCAGCGCGGGCGCGGCGCCCGGCGTGCCGCCGCGCGGCACCGTGCGGATCACCTGCGACGGCGGCAGCGGCGCGCCGTTCTTCAAGTGCCGCCACATCAGGTTCAGCGCCTGCAGGTTGTAGTAGTGAACCGGCACGAAGCGCGTGTCGAAGCCCGCCACCGGCAGGAACGCGTCGAAGTGCTGGCCGTTCGTCACCTCGTAGAACACGAGCTGGCTGCGGCCGCCTTCGCTGATGCCGTTTTGCGCGACGTACGCGCGCGACGCATGGTTCACCGGCACGAGCGCGTCGCTGCGGCCCTGCACGATGATCGCCGGCTTGCCCTGCAGGTTCGCGTTCACGCGCACCGCGTCGACGTTCGCGGGCATGTCGAGCATCCCGTTGGTCCACAGCTGGCGCAGGCACAGCGCGCCCGCGAAGCTCGCGTCGGGCGTCGCGAGCCGGTGATCGATGCCCGCGCCGGTGTTGAACACGAGATCGATGCCGGCCGTCGGCGGCACGCCGTTGCCGAGGCCGAACACGGCCGGCATCGGCGACGCCGCGGGCGGCGCGACCGCGCCCGTCGCCGCGCTGGTGGTCGCGAAGCTGAAATTGCACAGGTTGTCGGTCGCGCGCGAGCGCGTGTACGCATTCGCATAGGTGACCGCGATCGCCGGAATCGCCTGCGAATCCCACATCGGCGCGTGCAGCAGGTCGGAATCGGCGAGATAGCCGGCCGCGTGCAGTTGCGCGAGCGCGTCGGCGGCCTGGCTCGGCGTATCGGCGCCCGACACGAGCCCCGCCGCCGCGAGCGTCGCGCAGCGCTGCGTGCGGATCGACTGCGTGGTGGCGAGCGGCAGCGCGCTCAGGTACGGCTCGCCGGCGAGCGACGCCGATGCGGCCGCGCACGGCTGCAGCAGGTTCGCGAGCGTCGCGTAATCGGCCAGCGGCCGGCCGAACGACGGCACCGGCTGGCCGCCTTCGCGCACGAGCGCGTTCGCCGCCATCCGCACGTTGATCTGCGGCTCGCCGACCACGATCGCCGTGATCCAGCGGCGCGTGTCCTGCTCGGCCGCCGCGAGCGCGGCGCCACCGCCGTTGCTGACGGATGCGGCGATCGTCGTGATGTCGCCCGGATGGTAGCGCACGCCGCGATGCGAGCTGTCGAGCAGCGGCCCGAACCGTTCGTTGAGCGCCCAGTAAGCGAATTCGACCGACTGCAGCGTCGCACGGCCCCAGTCCTGCTCGGGATTTTGCTGCGAATGCGCGTGCTTGAACGCGTAGCGGTTCGGAAAGCGGCTGTTGTATGTGGCGAGATCGCCGCTCGTCACGTTGGCGGTGAAGAGGCTGGCGTTGCCGGCCAGCACCGCGTTGGCGAGCGTGCCGTCGATCAGCGTGATCGTGTCGGTGCCGAGCTCGTGCGCGCCGTTGCCGCCGCCCTTGTCGTTGTACGCCACGGCGCAGCCGCGCTTGAGCCCCCATTCGCCGGCCGCCGAAATCGCGCCGTACACGCCGCGCGAGCCCGACGACGTCGCCGTGACGATGCACGGCTGCGCGGGATCGAAGCTCGCGGGCACCTGCACGAGCAGCGTCACGTTCTTGCGGCCGCTGCCGTCGTCGGCGTACGCGAGATATTCGGTGCCGGGGATCCTGCCTTCGCCGAGCGTGTCGTTGCCGTCGAGGTCGACGTTCGGCCCCCAGAAGCGGCCGTAGCCGCCGTTGACGCTCATGTCGACGAGCGCGCGGTAGTTCGACCAGATCGCGACCCGGCGCAGTTCGGCGCCCGTCGGCCGCGACGGATTCGCGAATGCCGGTGCGGTGGCGGCGGCGAGGCCCGTCTTGCCGAGGCCGGCCGTCAGCAGGTCGTCGCTCGCGCCGTCATAGGCGGTCGTGCGCACGCTGCCGGACACGAAGCCGGGCAACCGGTTGCGTTCGCCCGAATCGTCGCCGTTGCAGGCGCCGAGCATCGTCGCCGCGGCCAGCGCCGCGCCGAGAAGAATCCGACTGCCCCACCCGTGCGTCGTCATTGCCGCCCTCTCGATCTCGTCATGGGTCCGCCGCCGCGTCGTGCGCGGCTCGCGGCCTTTGAAGCGCAAACGGGCCCCGGTATGCCGGGGCCCGCCTGCAAGCGGGCGCGGACGGCGCTGGCGCGCCGCCGCCCGGCGTCATTGCTGCTGGACCGTCAGCTTGTTCGTGACCGACGTCACGCCCTTCACGCCCTTGGCCGCGGCTTCCGCCTTGTCGATCTGTGCCTGATCGGGCACCGTGCCCTCCAGCGTGATCGCCCCGCCCTTCGAGCGGACGACGAGGTTCGCCACGTTCACGCCGCCATCCTTCGTAATCGCCTTGCGCACCGCGTAGCCCAGCTTGCGGTTCGCCTTCTTCGCGGTCTTGGCTGCCGCTTTCGGCGAGCTCGTCGCCGCGGCCGGCGCTTCGGTGGCCGCCGCATCGCTCGACTGCGCGTAGACGCTGCCCGTCAAACAGGCCGCCACGGCCGCAACACCCAACGCTCTCAACACGATCGACTTCATGCTATCTCCTTGTGACTCCGGAACGGCCGTGCACAGTACGGCCGGAAACCCCCAAAGGCAGCCGGCCCGCGCGCAAACGGGCGGGACGGCCGATGATTTCCACGGCGATGCGAGAGAGGCGACACGGGCCGGCGACCGGCGCGCGCGAATGCGGGCCGGCCGGGCCGGACAGCCGCCGGCCGGACGCGCCCGGTCTCATTGCGTGCCGGGTCGCGCGCGAATCGGGCGCGGCTGCGTCGCACAATGTAATCCAGCGCCCGCCGAAGCGCAAAGCTTTTGACGCGCGCCCGCCCGCCGACGTGGGCGCACAGCCGCGCCGCGGCGCCCGGCTCGCGCACGCGCGGCGAAACCGGGTACCATCGCCGCCAGAACGTGCACCGCGTGCATCGTCGGTGACGGTCGCCATCGATGCGTCACACCCGTGTCATCCGCCGATTCCATGAAGCCTGCCCGCCCTCGCCCGCCACGCCGCATCCTCGCCCGCTTCGTCGCGGTGTCGTGGCGCGATCTCGCCCTGTCGATCGGCCCTACCGTGCTGCTCGCCGCGGCGGCCGTCTGGCTCGCGGTCAAGCTGATCCAGCCCGCGCCGCCGTCCACCCTCGTGATTTCGTCCGGGCCGCCCGGCAGCACGTACTGGAACGCCGCGCAGAAATACAAGACGATCCTCGCGAAAAACGGCATCACGCTCGACGTCGAGTCGTCCGAAGGATCCGCGCAGAACCTCGCGCGGCTGTCGAACCCGAACGCGCCGGTCGACGTGGGCTTCGTGCAGAGCGGCATCGGCCCGAAGGAGCGCGACGAACAGCTGGTGTCGCTCGGCAGCATCGGCTACGTGCCGCTCGCGATCATGTACCGCGGCCCGATCGTCGCGCGCCTGTCCGATTTCAAGGGCAAGCGGCTCGCGCTCGGCTCGGAAGGCAGCGGCGCGCGCGAGCTGAGCCTCGCGCTGCTGAAGATGAACGGCATCGTGCCGGGCGGTTCGACCGAACTGCTGCCGACCGCCGGCGAAGACGCCGCGACCGAACTGCTCGACGGCAAAATCGACGCCGCGTTCCTGTCCGGCGACTCGACACAGATCCCGGTGATGGCGAAGCTGTTCCGCGCGCCCGGCGTGCACGTGTACTCGTTCACGCAGGCCGAAGCGTACGCGCGGCGTTTCCCGTACCTGACCGCGATCACGCTGCCGATGGGCGTCTACGATCTCGGCCGCAACCTGCCGCCCGCCGACATCCATACGGTCGCACCGACGATCGAGCTGGTCGCGCGCGACACGCTGCATCCGGCGCTGTCCGACCTGCTGATCGAGGCCGCGCGCGAAGTGCACGGCCACGCGACGATCCTCCAGCACGCGGGCGAATTCCCGTCGCCGATCACGCGCGGCTTCCCGCTGTCGGACGATGCGGCGCGCTACTACAAGTCGGGCAAGACCTTCCTGTACCGGCGCCTGCCGTTCTGGGTCGCGAGTCTCGTCGACCGGCTGCTCGTCGTGGTGGTGCCGCTGATCGTCGTGCTGATTCCGGGGCTGCGGCTCGTGCCGTCGCTGTACGGCTGGCGCGTGCGCTCGCGCATCTACCGCTGGTACGGCGCGCTGATCGCGCTCGAGCGCAGCGCGCTCGGCGAGCATACGGCCGAGGAACGCGTCGCGCTGCTCGACGAGCTCGACGACATCGAGGAAGCCGTGAACCGGATGAAGATGCCGCTCGCGTATGCGGGACAGTTCTATGTGCTGCGCGAGCACATCGGCTTCGTGCGCGAGCGGCTCACCGCGCAAGATCGCGACACGACGGCAGACACGCCCGGCGCCGACACCGGCGACACGTCGCCGCCGGCCGGCGCGCCCCCTCGGGCGACTCCCGGTTCCGCATGAGCGGACGATCCGCGATCATTGCTGCATCCGCGCGCCACCGCGTAACATGAAGGCCGCCGCCAGGCGCGCACGCCCCACCCTCTGGAGATCCGCCCATGACAACCGGCCTCGACACTGCCCAGCCTGCCTGGTTCTTCGACTTCGTGTCGCCGTTCTCCTACCTGCTGCTCGAACAACACGACAAATGGCCGGACGTGCCGTTCGAACCCGTCGCCGTGTCGCTGCCCGACCTGCAACGTCACTGGGGGCAGCGCTCGAGCGCGGACGTCCCGGCCAAACGCGTGTTCACGTACCGTCACGCGCTGTTTCGCGCCGAACAGCTCGGCATCCGCTTCAAGATGCCGCCCGCGCATCCGTTCGATTCCGACAAGGTGCTGCGCCTCGCGATCGCGCTGCGCGCCGACATCGCGACCGTGCGCGAAATGTTCCGCTTCATCTGGCGCGACGGCAACGATCCGTCGACGCCGGACGGGTTCGCCGCGCTGTGCGAGCGCGTCGGCGTCGGGCACGGCGACGAACTGATCGAATTCGAGGAAACGAGTGCGCAACTGCGCCGCAACACCGACGACGCGATCGCGCTCGGCGTGTTCGGCGTGCCGACTTTCTGGATGAACAAGCAGCTGTTCTGGGGCGAGGACGCGCTGCCGATGGTGCTGTACTGCGCGCGCACGCCGAACTGGCTCGAGTCGCGCGAGGTCAAGCGGATCAGCACGCTGCCGAAGGGCCGTGCGTGATGGCCGGTATCACGCACGGCAACGCGCGGCTGCGGTAAGGTTACGCATCCCCGAATCGACCCGTACCGATGGAAGACGACGACCGTACCGCCTCGCTCGATATCTGGCTCGTGCGCGTATTGCGCACGCTGCTGCTCGAGCGCAGCGTCACGCAAGCCGCGCTGCGGCTGAACCAGACCCAGCCCGCGATCAGCACCGCGCTGCGCAAGCTGCGCGAAACGCTGAACGACCCGATTCTCGTGCGCGGCAAATCCGGGATGGTGCCGACCGAATACGGCGCATCGCTGCTCGGCGCGGCGTCGCGCGCGCTGCGCGAAGTCGACTTCATCGCGACGCCGCACGGCGACTTCGATCCGTCGTCCGCGCGGCGCACGTTCCGCGTCGCCGCGCCCGACTACCTGAACGACTTCTTCATGCCGACGCTGATCGAGCGCTTTCGCGACGCGGCGCCACATGCGCATCTGGAAATCGATTCGCTGAATCCCGCGCTCGATCACGCGGGCGCGCTCGAATCGGGCGCGCTCGATCTCGTGATCGGCAACTGGCCGAAACCCGACCCGCACTTCGCGCGCCAGGACCTGTTCTCCGACACGATCGTGTGCCTGATGCGCGACGCGCATCCGCTCGCGCGCGCGCCGCTCACACGCGAAGCGTACGCATCGGCCGCGCACGTGGCGCCGACGCCGTACACCGGCGACAAACGCAACGCGATCGAAATCGGCCTCGCGCGCGCCCGTCTCACGCGGCGAATCGTGACGACGCTGCCGTACTTCGGGATCGTGCCGCAGGTGCTGCTGCAATCGGACCTGATCTTCACGACGACGCGCCGCTTCGCGACGCACTATGCGCAACTGCTGCCGCTCGTCGTCGTCACGCCGCCGGTGCCGTTTCCGCGCATCAAGAGCTACCTGCTCACGCATCCGCAACCGGATCGCCCGACCGATATCGCGTGGCTGTGCGCGCTGATGCAGAGCGTGTCCGACGAACTGACGGCGCAGCGCGGCCGCAAGCGCTGACACACACGGCCGCACGGGCCTTCGCCTTCAGCCCGCGCGGCTCGCTCACGCC
The DNA here is from genome assembly GCF_003366075.1 of Burkholderia sp. IDO3. Classification (NCBI taxonomy): domain Bacteria; kingdom Pseudomonadati; phylum Pseudomonadota; class Betaproteobacteria; order Burkholderiales; family Burkholderiaceae; genus Burkholderia; species Burkholderia sp. IDO3. The sequence goes on along the minus strand of NZ_CP028963.1, from coordinate 844,044 downwards.
GCGCAGGTCGTTTCCTGCAGATGGGTCCAGCGCACGACGCCTGCCGCGTCGCGCGCGAACACGGCCGTCGCGCGACGCGCGGGCAGCTCGCCCGATGCCGCACGCTGCGCCTCGAAATAGGTGAGCACCGCATGCGACGCATCGGCCGCGAGCACGCGGATTTCCGACAACGTGATGCGCAGCCCGGGCTTCACGCCGCCGAGCGTCGCGAACAGCGCATGCGTGCCGTCGCGATCGAGCGCGCGACCATCGGTCATGATCATCGTGAAATCGTCGGAGAACGGCGCGATCAGCACGTCGAGCGCTGCGGATGACGTGTCGACGCCGGCTAGCCAGCGTTCGATGACGACGAGGCTCGTATCGAGCGCGTCGAGATAGACCTGATGATCGGACATGGTGCCTGCATGAAAAAATGCGCGGCCCCATGCCGCGCATTCCGTGCAGTGTATGCAAAAACGCGCGCGGGCGCGTCGCGCAGGCGCTTATCGCGTGCAGCTCACGTCGTCGCGCAGGCGGCCCGCCGCGGCCGCCTTCACATCGGCGACCGGCGTGCCCGAGCGCGCCTGCAGCAGTTCCGCGCAGACGGCCACCGCGATCGCACCCGGTGCCTTGTCGACGATGCCCGCGACCCCGATCGGGCACACCATCTCCGTGAGCCTGACCGGATCGACGCCGCGCGCCGCGAGCCGGCGTTCGAACTTCACGCGCTTGGTGCGCGAGCCGATCATCCCGAAGTACGCGAAGTCGCGCCGCCGCATGATCTGCGCGGCGAGCGAGAAGTCGAGCGCGTGGTTGTGCGTCATCACGAGGAAGTACGTGCCGGGCGGCGCCGCGTCGACGACGGCCTCCGGCGTGTCGGTCGGCTCCGGCTGCACGTTCGGCGGACATTCGTCCGGGAACAGTTCGTCGCGCGTGTCGACCCACTGCACGACGCACGGCAATGCGCCGAGCAGCGTGACGAGCGCGTGACCGACGTGCCCCGCGCCGAACAGCACGATGTGCATCGGCGGCGGCGCGGCGCTCGCGCGGTTGCGCCGGCCGGTGCCTTGCGCGAACGCGTAGTCCGATGTGCTTGCGCACGCGCCGTCGCACCCGGCGACGGGCGCATGCGACGCGGCACGCAGCGAGCGGGCGGGCCCGTTCATGTCGGACTCCGCCGGGCCGCCCCGCAGGCATGGAAATCGGCGTTCGAGAGACGGGGGGACTGCGCCCCCCCGGGCGAACACAGTGAGCGTGGGGGTCGTTTCATCTCAGCCTGCCCGCGCGGCGCTCGCCGCACGCACCGCACACACCGCGCGCAGGATCGACTCGCCGGTGGCCGGCGCGTCGAGCGGCGGATTCACCCGGTAGTCGCCGACCGCAGCCACGGCATCGCGCACCGCGAAGAACACCGAGAACGGCAGCAGCAGCGGCGGCTCGCCGACGGCCTTCGAACGGTGGATGCTGTCCTCGACGTTGCGGTTCTGGAACAGCCGCACGTTGAACTCGGGCGGCGTGTCGTTGACGGTCGGGATCTTGTAGGTGGACGGCGCATGCGTCATCAGCTTGCCGCCCGCGTTCCACCACAGCTCCTCGGTCGTGAGCCAGCCCATCCCCTGGATGAACGCGCCTTCGACCTGGCCGATGTCGAGCGCCGGGTTCAGCGACGCGCCGACGTCGTGCAGCGCATCGACGCGCAGCGTGCGCATTTCGCCGGTCAGCGTGTCGATCACGACTTCCGACACGGCCGCGCCGTACGAGTAGTAGTAGAACGGCCGGCCCTGCAGCTTCGACTGATCCCAGTACAGCTTCGGCGTCGCGTAGAAACCGTCCGACCACAGCTGCACGCGCGCGAGATATGCCTTCGCGATCACCTCGCCGAACGGCACGCTCGTGCCGCCGACCCACACGAAATCGTTGCCGAACTTCACGTCGGCCGCATCGACCTTGCCGTCGCCGAACTGCTTCGCGGCGAACACCGCGAGGCGCTCGCGCAGCTGGCGCGCCGCATCCTGCGCGGCCTTGCCGTTCAGGTCCGAACCCGTCGACGCCGCGGTGGCGGACGTGTTCGCGACCTTGCTCGTGTCGGTCGCCGTCACGCGAATCCGGCCGAAGCGGATGCCGAGCTCGTGCGCGACGACCTGCGCGACCTTGGTGTTGAGCCCCTGCCCCATCTCCGTGCCGCCGTGGTTCACGAGCACCGAGCCGTCGGTATAGATGTGCACCAGCGCGCCGGCCTGGTTGAAGTGCGTGACGTTGAACGCGATGCCGAACTTCACCGGCGTGAGCGCGATGCCCTTCTTCAGCACCGTGTTGCGCGCGTTGAATTCGCGCACGCCCGCGCGCCGCGCGCGGTAGCCGCTCGTCGTTTCGAGCTCGCCGAGCAGCTCCTGCAGCACGTTGTCCTCGACCGTCTGGCCGTAAGGCGTCACGTTGCGTTCCGTCTTGCCGTACAGGTTCGCGTAGCGCACGTCGAGCGGATCGCGGTCGAGCGAACGCGCGACGTCGTCGAGAATGTACTCGATCGCGAACGCGCCCTGCGGGCCGCCGAAGCCGCGGAACGCGGTGTTCGACTGCGTGTTGGTCTTGCCGCAATAGCCGGCGATGTCGACGTCGCCGAGCCAGTACGCGTTGTCGAAGTGGCACACCGCGCGCGTCATCACCGGGCCCGACAGGTCGGCCGAGAAGCCGCAGCGCGACGTCATGTCGAGCGCGACGCCGTCGAGGCGGCCGTCGTCGTCGTAGCCGACGTCGAAGCGGTAATGGAAGTCGTGGCGCTTGCCGGTGATCATCATGTCGTCGTCGCGGTCCGGGCGCAGCTTCACCGGGCACAGCAGCTTCCACGCGGCGAGCGCCGCGCAGCAGGCGAACAGGCCCGACTGCGATTCCTTGCCGCCGAACCCGCCGCCCATCCGGCGGCATTCGACCAGCACGTTGTGCGACGCGACGCCGAGCACGTGCGCGACGAGGTGCTGCATTTCGCTCGGGTGCTGCGTCGAGCAGTACACGTGCATCCCGTCGTCGTCCTTCGGCACCGCGTACGCGATCTGCCCTTCCAGGTAGAACTGCTCCTGGCCGCCGAGCAGCATCTCGCCCGACTCGCGGTGCGGCGCGGCGGCAAGCCGCGCGGCCGCGTCGCCGCGCGCGAGCTTCAGCGGCGGGATCACGTAGGTTTCGGCCTTGCGCGCCTCTTGCGCGGTCAGGATCGCGGGCAGCTCTTCGTAGTCGACCTGCGCGCGGCGCGCGGCAAGCCGCGCGGTTTCATGCGACGTCGCGACGACGATGAACATCGGCTGGCCGACGAACTGCACGATGCCTTTGGCCAGCACCGGGTCGTCGTGGATGATCGGGCCGCAGTCGTTGACGCCGGGAATGTCGTCGGCCGTGAACACGGCGACCACGCCGGGCGTCGCGCGCACCGCGTCGAAGTTCATCGACACGATCCGCGCGTGCGGCTTCGCCGACAATCCGAGCGCCGCGTGCAGCGTGCCGGCGACGATCGGAATGTCGTCGGTGTAGGTCGCGCGTCCGCTCACGTGCAGGTGGGCGGATTCGTGTGCGCGTGACACGTGCACCTGCGCGGCGTCTGCCTGCGGATCGAGGGTGCTCAGGAACGGTTCTGCTTGCTGGTTCATGTTCGGTGTTCTCCCTCGTCAGACGCGCGCCGCGTCGCTGGCAACTTCGGCGGCCACTTCACGCACGCTCAGCGCCTGCGGCGGCAGCGGATCGTGCGGGCGCGTCTCCAGCCAGAACCGGATCATCAGGTTCTTCGCGGTATCGAGGCGATACGCGCTCGTCGCACGCATGTCGGACAGCGGCTGGTAGTCGCGCTCGAGCGCCTGCATCGCGGCCTGCGCGGTGGCTTCGTGCCACTGCGCGCCGTCGAGCACGGCTTCCGTGTGGGTCGCGCGCTTCGGCGTCGCGGCCATCCCGCCGAACGCGATGCGCGGCTCGCGCACCAGGTCGCCGTCCGCGATGAACGCGAACGCCGCGCACACGGCCGAGATGTCGGAGTCGAACCGCTTCGACAGCTTGTAGGTGCGGAACTGCAGCTTCGCGCGCGCGCCGGTGCGGGTCGGCACCTTCACGCCGATGACGAATTCGTGCGGCGCCATGTCCTTTTGCTGATAGCCCGTGTAGAGCGCTTCGAGCGGCAGCTCGCGCACCGTGTCGCCGCCGCGCAGCACGACCCGCGCGCCGAGCGCGATCAGGCCGGGCATCGAGTCGCCGATCGGCGAGCCATTCGCGACGTTGCCGCCGATCGTCCCCGCGTTGCGGATCGGCAGCGACGCGAAGCGCTTCCACATCTCGGTCAGCTCCGGATACGTGCCGGCAAGTGCCGCGTACGCCTTTTCGACCGTCACGCCCGCGCCGATCTCGATCCAGTCGTCGCCGTGCACGACCTGCTGCAACTCGGCGATCTGGCCGACGTAGATCAGGTCGTCGAGCCGGCGCATCTGCTTGGTGACCCACAGGCCGATGTCGGTGCTGCCGGCGAGGATCCGCGCGGCGGGGCGCTCGACCTTCAGCGCGGCCAGCGCGTCGAGCGTGCGCGGCGCCGCGAATTGCGCGCCGTCGGCCGTCGTGTAGGCGAACGTGTCGTCGCGCTTGAGCGACGCGAGCGTGCGGGCGAGCACGGCCGTGTCGACCGTCGCCGACGGCTGCGGCGCACCTTCGCCGGTCGCGTCGAACATGCGCACCGCCGCGTCGACGATCGGCCGGTAGCCGGTGCAGCGGCACAGGTTGCCGGTCAGCGCATCGGCGATCTCGGTGCGCGTCGGCACGTCCTTCGCCTTCGCGCACGCGCTGCCGCAGCCTTCGTGGCCATGCTTCTCGTACAGCGCCCACATCGACATCACGAAGCCGGGCGTGCAGAACCCGCATTGCGAGCCATGGCAATCGACCATCGCCTGCTGCACCGGATGCAGCGAACCGTCCGGCTGGCGCAGGTCTTCCACCGTCAGCAACGCACGGCCGTCGAGCGTCGGCAGGAACTGGATGCACGCGTTGACGGCCTTGAACGCGACCGTGCCCGCGTCGGTCAGCTCGCCGACGACGACCGTGCACGCGCCGCAGTCGCCTTCCGCGCAGCCTTCCTTGGTGCCGGTGCAGTGCGCGTCCTCGCGCAGATACTGCAGCACGGTGCGGGTGACGTCCGCGCCGCTGACTTCGCGGACTGCGTGACGATGGTAGAAGCGGATCGGCTCACTCATGTCTCTATCATTCTTCAAGTGGGGGCAAGGCGGCCTGCGCTCAGCGCTCGACCGACGTCTTTCTGACAGTTTGCACGCTATCACCATCAAATTCCGCAACCCATAGCCCATCACGCATGAGGCCCATATAACTGCCGCGATATGCGCGCCGGGGCCGCCGGGCGCGCCCGCCGCGCGTTGCCCCGCCTGGTTTTCACGCGCGTCCGCATGGGTCCGCCACCGATCTGTCGCCGATTAAAACGGGCCTTCATTAACTAAACGGTACATGCAGCAAAACCGGTTCCATGGGAAAATCCCGATTCCGTTTTTCGCCGCCTTCCGTTTCGTTTCGCTCATTCGTTCAGACCCCATGTCCACCGATTCCGCCACACCGCCGCGCAGCGGGTTCGCCGTCACGCTGCAAATCGTGTCCGTCGTCTGCTTCACGTTCATCTGCTACCTGACCATCGGCTTGCCGCTCGCGGTGCTGCCGGGCTTCGTCCATGACGACCTCGGTTTTTCCGCGATCGTCGCGGGCGGCGCGATCAGCGTCCAGTATTTCGCGACGCTCGCGTCCCGGCCGCTCGCCGGGCGCTTCGCCGATACGCTCGGCCCGAAGCAGACGGTGCTGCGCGGGCTGATCGGCTGCGGCATCTCGGGCGTGCTGCTGCTCGTCGCGCTGCTGCTGGCGCACTGGCCGGTCGGGAGTCTCGTGCTGCTGGTCGCGAGCCGGCTCGTGCTCGGCGTCGGCGAGAGCCTGTGCGGCACGGGTGCGATCCTGTGGGGCATCGGCCGGGTCGGTGTCACGCACAACGCGAAGGTGATCTCGTGGAACGGCATCGCCACCTATGGCGCGCTCGCACTCGGCGCGCCGGTCGGCGTCGCGATCGCGCATACGCTGAATCCGGCGCTGATCGGCGTGATCGTGATCGCGCTCGCCGCGATCGGCTTCTATCTCGCGCGCATGATCGATTCCGTGCCGCTCGTGCACGGCGAACGGATGTCGTATGCGAGCGTGTTCACCCGCGTGCTGCCGCACGGCCTCGGCCTCGCGCTCGGCTCGGCCGGCTTCGGCTCGATCGCGACCTTCGTCACGCTGTACTACGCGGCGCGCCACTGGCCGAACGCCGCGCTGTCGCTGACCGTGTTCGGCACGTTGTTCATCGGCGCGCGCCTGCTGTTCGCGAACACGATCAAGACGTACGGCGGCTTCCGCGTCGCGATCGTGTCGTTCGCATTCGAATGCTCGGGCCTCGTGCTGCTGTGGCTCGCGCCCGTGCCGCACGTCGCGCTCATCGGCGCCGCGCTGACCGGTTTCGGCTTCGCGCTGATCTTCCCGGCGCTCGGCGTCGAGGCCGTCGCGCTGGTGCCGCCGGCGAGCCGCGGCGCGGCGCTCTCCGCGTATTCGGTGTTCCTCGACCTGTCGCTCGGCATCACGGGCCCGCTCGCCGGCTATGTCGCCGGCGCGTTCGGCTATCCGCAGGTGTTCCTGTTCGCGGCCGTGGCCGCGGCGGCCGGCGTGGCGCTGTCGATGGTGCTGTACCAGCGGCAGGCGCGGGTCGAGGGGAGCGGCGCGGCGGCTTGAGCCGCGTCGCCACGGAAGCAACGCCGTTCAGCGCAGCAACACGTTGAAGTCCTGCAACACGCGGACGGCTTGAGGATGACGCCGGAACGGAACGGCGTCCTTGAGCGAGAGCTTGGGGGCGGCACGATCGAAGAGCACGAGTGCCTCCGACGTATTGAGATGGCGTGACATGTATAGAAAGCCGTCGACCCGCCGGTGATGCCGATATACGGCAAGCGACCACTGCTGCGGAACGCCATACGGCACGATGGTCGACAACGCGCCGTCGCCACCCAGGTTTTTCAGCGACAAGCCGTGCAGGACGGCCACGGTCAACGGCGCGCCGTCAAATGACAGCACGTAGCGGTCGAGTTCGGTCGTCACGAGCGGAAAGCCGCCCTTCACCAGATCCGCAACTTCGTCGTGCAGCACCGTCTCGGCGAAAGCGCAATGCAGATCGAAACCGAAATAGCTGGTGCCGTACCGCCGCCGCTTGCGCGGATCGTCGAAGCGGTTGCCGCCCGACTTGCCGAAGTACGGCTCGCCGGTCGCGTATCGCGAAATGCGAACCAGCGCCGTCGGCTCCACCTCGCGGGTTGCCAGCGTCGCACTCGCGAAATGTTCCCCCGGCGCCGTCAGCAAATACGCCTCCTAGCGTTCCGAGAACGCCGTGGCGGCACGCTCGACCTCGTCCACCTTCCCGCGGGACAGCGCCACCAGCGGCGTGACATTGCCGAGGGACGCCTTGGGCGTCGTGAAGAACTGCCATTTGCTCCATCCGGGCAAGCCGCTGAGACGCTGGGTCACCCTCCCCAGCACCTTGCGGTCGATATTGCCCGCCAGATAGAACGCTGGGTAGTACTGCGCGGTTCCGACATCGACCGTGAAAATGCGCCCCGATGCCACCGCCTTGCTGAGCGCCTGCCGCGTCATGCCGAGCCCGGTCCAGGTTTGCGCGGCCGGCAATAGCTTGCCGTCCGCAACCAGCACGTGGCGTTCGGCCTGTGCGCACCGCTCCAGATCGGCGACGGCGACACCGGTGCGCGTATCCGTCGCGCCCTTCTTCCGGCCGGACGGCTTCCTGTCGCGCGTCGCGGCCGCCGCGATGCCGAACGTGATCGTACCGGCCAGATCGATGACCTGTGCGATGCCCACCTTGAACAGGTGCCCCAGTTGCTCGTCCGACAGCCTGAGCAGCGCACGGGCGCGATCCGGGCCGAGCATGGTTGCGGCGCCCACGGCACTGCGCAGTGCCTCCTCGGTCTCGACATCGAGAATCGCATCCGCGCCTTCAAGCGCATGAGCGTGCGTGGCCATCTTCACCTCCTGACACAGCCGGAGGATCCAGCCTAGCCTCGAATCTAAACCAAGTCAACCGAGTCAACCATTTCGGATGACCCCGGGGCCATGCCGTGCGGCGGCCCGCGTCATGCCAGCTCAGGCCGCCCGCAAAAACAGCCGCCGCGTCAGATCGAACGCAACGAGATTGCCGGCCAGCACGAGCAGCAGCCCGACCACCGCGAGCGGCGACCACTGGTAGCCCTCGAACACCGTCGACACCGCCAGCGCGACGATCGGGAACAGCACCGTGCAGTACGCGGCGCGCTCCGGCCCGATCCGGCCGACGAGCGTCAGGTACGCGGTGAAGCCGATCACCGAACCGGGCACCGCGAGATACACGAGCGCGCCGAGATAGCGCGGGCTCGGATCGATCATGAACGGCATCCCGGCCACCGCGCTGCCGACCGTCAGGATCGCCGCGCCGATCAGCATCGCCCAGCCGTTGGTCGCGAGCGGGTGCAGCCCCATCGACTGCATCCGGCTCGACAGCAGGTTGCCGGCGGAGAAGCACATCGTGCCCGCGAACGCGATCGCGAGGCCCGTCCAGGTCGCGTGATCGTTCAGATGGCCGGCCATCTGCTGCCAGAACAGGCACGCGATGCCGGTCAGCCCGAGCAATGCGCCGGCGATCGCGGACGGCCGCAGCGGTCGGCCCATGAACAGCCGGCCGTTGATCGAATTGAGCAGCGGCGCGGTCGAGAAGATCACCGCGACGAGCCCGCTCGGCACGACCTGCTCCGCGTAATAGAAGCACAGGAAGTTCAGGCAGAACAGCGCGAAGCCCTGCGCGACGAGGTAGCGCCACGCTTCGCGCGGCGGGCGGACCGGCCGGCGCATCACGCGCAGCAGCGCGAACAGCACGGCGGCCGCAAGCCAGAAGCGCCACGCGATCGACACGGGCGGCGGCACGGCGCCCAGTTGCCACTTGATCGCGATCCAGGTGGTGCCCCAGATCAGCACGGTGACGAAATAAAGCGACAGGTTCATGGCGGCGATGCAGCGAAACGAGTGAAACGGACGCCGACTATGCGGCCGCCCCGCCCGCGCGGATTGTCCGGAATTGCGGTCTTTTTCGGCCCGCCGCACGGCGCGTCGCGCACGCGCTTATACTCGGCGCATCATGAGTTCGCCCCTGCACGCCCCGCCCGTCGATCCCGCCGCCGCCCTGGCCGGCGGCGCCATGCCGTTCGGCCTGCAGTCGGTGTGCCGGACGCTCGCCGAGGCGAATGCGACGCTCGAGCGCTTCGCGTGGCTCGGCGACCATCTCGCGATCGCCGAATGGACGCGCATCACCGACGAAAGCGAAACGATCTACGAGCAGCCCGGCCACCACACGCTGTCGTGCTATCTCGACGGCGGCTACCGGACGGAGCGCGAGCGCGTGCAGCGCTACGGCGCGCCGAGCCTGCTGTGCGCGCTGCCGGGCGACCATGAATCGCGCTGGTGGGTGCGCGGCGAGATGCACTTCATCCACCTGTACTTCCTGCCCGAGCACTTCACGCAGCGCGCGATCCGCGAGCTCGATCGCGAACCGCGCGAGCTGAAGCTCGCCGATCGCACCTATTTCGAGGATGCGCGCGTCGCGGCGCAGTTCCGGTCGCTCGCGCTGGAGCGCTGGGACGATGCCGACGGGCGGCTACGCGTCAACGAAGCCGCCCACGACGTGCTGAGCCAGTTGCTGCGCGGCCAGAGCACGACGCGCACCGACGTGCCGTTCCGCGGCGGGCTCGCGCCGGCCGTGCGCCGCCGCGTGCGCGACTATATCGACAGCTACCTGTCGCAGCCGCTGACGCTCGGCGAACTGGCGAACGTCGCCGCGCTGTCCGAATACCACTTCTCGCGGATGTTCCGGCTGTCGTTCGGCCGCGCGCCGCATGCGTGGGTCGCCGAGCAGCGGCTCGCGCGGGCGCGCCTGCTGCTGCGCACGACGTCGCTGCCGCTCGCGCAGGTCTCGGCCGAATGCGGCTACGCGAATGCCGGCCACTTCAGCCATCGCTTTCGCGACGCGCACGGCACGACGCCGAACGCGTACCGGCGCGCGATGCAGGGCGGCTGAGCGCCGCACGCCGGTTGCCGCGGCTGGCTGCGCGAAGCGCACCCGGCACGCCCTTCTTCCCGTTTACGCGCTACGCGCCGCGCCGCGACAGTTCCTGCTCCAGCGCCGCCACGCCGGCCGGCAGGTCGACCGGCACCTTCAGGTCGACCATCGTGCGGCCGAACGCATGCAGCGTCCGGAACAGGTTGTGTTCGCGACACTGCTCGCCCATCTGGCCGATCCGCACGATCGGCAGACCGAACGAGCCCGAGATCTCGACCTGGTACTGCTTCGAGATATGGCCGCAAACCATCCCCGGCGTCAGCCCTTCCGGGGTCTCGATCCCGACCACCGAATTGAGCCGGCAATCCTTCGGCGCATAGAGCGTGAGCCCCATCGCCTCGACGCCCGACTGCAGCGCGAGCGAGCAGCGCAGATGGCGCGCGAAGCGGCTTTCGAGCGTCTCCGCGCAGACGAGCCGCAGCGCCTCGTGCAGCGCGAGCACGCCCGACACCGGCGCCGTGTAGTGATAGCCCGCGTTGTGCCAGAAGTTCTCCGCGAGCGCCATGTCGAGGCACCAGTGCGCGTTCGGCTCCGGACGATGCTTCATCCGCTCCCATGCGGCATCCGAGAACGCGATCAGCGACACGCCCGGGATCGACGACAGCCCTTTCTGACCGCCCGTGATCACCGCGTCGATGCCCCACGCGTCCATCTCGAGCGGCATCGTCGACAGCGTGCACACCGCATCGACGACGACCAGCGCGCCGGCCGCCTTCGCGAGCGCCGCGATGTCGCGCAGGTCGCGGTTCCACACCGTGTTCGACGTCTCGCCCTGCACGATCGTGACGATCTCGGGCCGCTCGCGCGCGATCGCGTCGGCGATCTCGTCGAGGCTCGCGACCGAGCGGTCGGCCACTTCGAGCATCGCGACGTCGGCGCCGACGCGCGTGGCCATTTCGGCCATCCGCGCGCTGAAGAAGCCGTTGCGGATCGACAGCACGCGCGTGCCGCGCCATGCGAGGTTCGAAATCGCCATTTCCATCGCGGCGGAACCGGGGCCGGCGACGCCGAGCACCCACTTCGTGCGGGTCTGGAATACGTAGCGCGCCATCTCCTTCACCTGCTCGATGATCTTCGCCATCGTCGCGCCGAGGTGGTTGATCACGATCGTGTTCGCCTTCGCGACGGCGGCCGGGATCGGAACCGGGCCGGCGCCCATCATCAGCAGCGGTTCTTCGGGCAGGATCGCGTCGAGCGGCACGACGACGGGACAGGGAATCGGCGAGTAATCGATGGACATGGCTGGCAAAAATGGAAGGAAGAAAACGCCGGGACGTCGCCCGCCGCACGGCACGGCGAACTGATCGATCATTCCGCGTTCCGCGGCTGCGCGCAAGAGGCACGCACGGCCGGACAGCGTGACGCTGGCCCGGTCGGCGGACCGGGCCAGCAGCCGCGCACGCGCCGCGCGATTGCATTTCGCATTGACCGGGAATCGCGGTCCGCATGCGAATCGGTTCCATTTGCGGTTCGATCCGCGCGATTTACTCCGGCAATATCGCGACGATTCCCCGATGCCGCTCGTTGAGCGCCACACATCTACCGACCGCAATATCCGGCATCACGATAAAAATCGCGCAGCGGCAATCGGCCCGCGAAAACCGGGACGCCAAAAAACATCCATTATCACGGCATCTATTGGTGACCGATTTCACCCATTACCGCACACGGCTGCACGAAATTACATCCAACAGACTGTTTTTAATGAGAAATATTCAACCAACCCGTGCGCACCCCCAATACGTCCTCCGCTATCGTCATTGAGCCCGCGCGGCCTGGCGCCGTTTAACCGATACCTGCGATTTCGATTTTCCGCAACCCGCCCCTTTTCTCAGGTTGACGGATATCGCTTCCGTCATGAACAATCGTCTGCGGAATCAAAAATCGATTTTTCGATACGAACGAGAACCGGGGTCGCGCGACGGTTTTCCAGGGCGGGCGACGAAAAATCACAACCATAAATCAATCAACCGGGCCAGAAATACGCGAGCCATGAACCAGATTCAGACCATGCGTGTGTTCGTCTGCGTCGCCGAGCAGCAGAGCTTCCGGCGCGCGGCGCACCATCTAGGCGTGTCCAATGCGCTCGTCACGCGTTCGATCGCGATGCTCGAGTCGCACCTGAATACGCGGTTGATCCACCGCACCACGCGCAACCTGTCGCTGACCGAGGCGGGGCTGCGCTACCTCGACGGCTGCCGTGCGCTGCTCGAGGAATTCGACCACCTCGAGGCGTCGGTCGCGCATGCGGTGCGTGAGCCGGCCGGCACGCTGCGCGTCGTCGCGTCGGGCCTGCTGTCGCCGCCGGCGCTCACGCCGCTCGTCAGCAGCTTCCGCCACCGCTACCCCGAACTGCGCGTGCAGCTCACCGTCGCCGAAGGGCCGCTCGACGTGCTCGATTCGGGCTACGACGTCGGCATCGTCACCGGCAACCGGCTCGACGGCAACCCGACGCTGATCGGTCATGCGCTCACGCCGAACCCGTTCGTCGCATGCGCGGCGCCCGCCTATCTCGAACGCCGCGGCGAGCCGCGCAGCCCCGACGACCTGCCCGGCCACGACTGGGTCGCGCTCGCCCCGCATCAGCATGCGCCCGCGTGGCGGCTCGTCGGCCATGACGGCGTCACGCATTCGGTCACGCTGCGCCCGACCTGCACGGTCAATCAGCTCGCGCTCGTGCAGGCCGCCGCCGCGGCCGGCTCGGGCATCGCGATGCTGCCCGAATCGTGCGTCGCCGACGCACTGGCGAGCGGCGCCCTCGTGCGGCTGCTGCCCGGCTACCGGATCGACGACCCGGACGCGCAACTGTCGCTCGTGTATCCCAATCGCCAATATGTGCCGGCTCGCACGCGCAGCTTCGTCGAGCACGCGCTCGAGCACTTCGGCGTGCAGGCGGCGCGCGAGCGGACGAGCTACGATTTCCTGCGCCCGCCGCGCGGCCCCGATCGCGCCGATATCGTCACGGGCCTGCAGTAAACTGCCCCCGACAGCCATCGGAGGTGCAGCATGCGCGTGATCCTGTTCAGCAGCCGGCAGTACGACGACGACTCGTTTACCGCCGCCAACCGGCAGTTCGGCTATCGGCTGCACTTCCAGCCCTCGCACCTCGACGCGGAAACCGCGATCCTCGCGCACGGCTATGACGTCGTCTGCCCGTTCGTCAACGACACCGTCGACGCGGCCGTGCTCGAACGGCTCGCCGACGGCGGCACGCGCCTGATCGCGCTGCGCTCGGCCGGCTTCAACCACGTCGACCTGGCGGCCGCCGAACGGCTCGGCATCGCGGTCGTGCGCGTGCCCGCGTATTCGCCGCATGCGGTCGCCGAACACGCGGTCGCGCTGATCCTCGCGCTCAATCGCCGGCTGCCGCGCGCGGTGGCGCGCACCCGCGAAGGCGACTTCTCGCTGAACGGCCTGCTCGGCTTCGACCTGCACGGCAAGACCGTCGGCGTGATCGGCACCGGCCTGATCGGCCGCGTGTTCGCGAAGATCATGATGGGCTTCGGGATGCACGTGCTCGCGCACTCGATGCCGCCGCACGACGAAGAACTGATCGCATTCGGCGCGCGCTATGTCGAGCTCGACGAACTGCTGCGCCATGCCGACATCGTCAGCCTGCACTGCCCGCTGCTGCCGTCGACGCACCATCTGATCAACGCGCAGACGCTCGCGCGGATGAAGCACGGCGCGATGCTGATCAATACGGGGCGCGGCGGCCTCGTCGACGCGCAGGCGCTGATCGATGCGCTCAAGAGCGGCCAGCTCGGCCATCTCGGGCTCGACGTGTACGAGGAGGAAAGCGGCCTGTTCTTCGAGGATCACTCCGACCTGCCGCTGCAGGACGACGTGCTCGCGCGCCTGCTGACGTTCCCGAACGTGATCGTCACGTCGCACCAGGCGTTCTTCACGCGCGAGGCGCTCGCCGAAATCGCGCACACGACGCTGCTGAACATCGAGGCGTGGCACGCGGGCGCGCCGACCAACGTCGTCACGCCGGGCCGCTGACTCACCCCGTTCGGCATACGCGATCCGTCAACGATCCGTCATTTTGTTTCGACTGAAGTAACGCCGCGCGCGCGGCGTCTGCTATCGTTGCGCGGATTTCTCCCTGCTTGCGCCGCCCATGCGTTTCGACGACTCCGCCATCGCCGCGGTCTACCGTGCCATCTTCGAACGGCGCGACATGCGCCACTTCACGCCGGCGCCGGTCGATCCGGCCACGCTTGCGCGGCTGCTGCGCGCCGCGCACCACGCGCCGAGCGTCGGCTTCATGCAGCCGTGGCGCTTCATCCGCATCACCGATCCCGCATTGCGCACCGCGATCCACGCACTGATCGAGGCCGAGCGCCGCGCGACCGCCGACGCGCTCGGCGAACGGCAGGACGCATTCATGCGGCTGAAGGTCGAGGGCGTGCGCGAATGCGGCGAACTGCTGGTCGTCGCGCTGACCGACGACCGCGAGCGCCACGTGTTCGGCCGCCGCACGCTGCCGGAGATGGATCTCGCGTCCGCCGCGTGCGCGATCCAGAACATGTGGCTCGCCGCGCGCGCCGAAGGGCTCGGGATGGGCTGGGTGTCGCTGTTCGACGTCGATGCGTTGCGCACGCTGCTCGGCATGCCGGCCGGCGCGAAGCCGATCGCCGTGCTGTGCGTCGGCCACGTCGACGCGTTCTACGCGAAGCCGATGCTCGAGGAGGAACGCTGGGCCGCGCGGATGCCGATCGAAGCGTGCCTGTTCGAAAACGGCTGGGACGCGCCGGCCACCTCCACCGCCTCCGATTGCGCGGCAGCCGCGACCACCGCGCCCACCGTGTCCACGGTCATAACCGGATCGTCGCCGTCGCCCAAGATCGCCTCAGCCGACGAAGCCCCCGTCGCCGTACCGAACGCGGCCCTACCCGGCCGCTAGCCGGACGAACCGCCTGCGATATGCGCCGAGGCCGGCTCGCCGGCTTCGTTCCGACCCGACATACCCGACCGATACCCGCCTGAACCCGGCGAAATCCCACACTGTGGCGCACCGCAGCCGCGTTTTCGTCGCACGCCGACAACATCCGTTTTGGCCCCAAGCATAGGGGTTTTCACTGAAGTAGAATCGCGGCTGATGTCCTCCGCCCGCCCGTCCCGCGCATCCTGCGCCGGTCCCGGCAGCGGCTCTTTCCGTAGCCCGCCACCGCGATGCCTTTACCTCTTTTCGCCCTTGCCGTCGCCGCCTTTGGAATCGGTACCACCGAGTTCGTGATCATGGGGCTGCTGCCCAACGTCGCCCGCGACCTCGGCGTGTCGATTCCGGCCGCCGGGATGCTCGTGTCGGGCTACGCGCTCGGCGTGACGATCGGCGCGCCGATCCTCGCGATCGTCACCGCGAAGATGCCGCGCAAGCGCGCGCTGATGGGACTGATCGGCCTGTTCATCGCGGGCAACCTGTTCTGCGCGATCGCGCCCGGCTATACGGTGCTGATGGCCGCGCGCGTCGTCACCGCGTTCTGCCACGGCGCGTTCTTCGGGATCGGCTCGGTGGTCGCCAGCAACCTCGTCGCGCCGAACCGCCGCGCGCAGGCGATCGCGCTGATGTTCACCGGCCTCACGCTCGCGAACGTGCTCGGCGTGCCGCTCGGCACCGCACTCGGCCAGGCGTACGGCTGGCGCGCGACGTTCTGGGCCGTCACCGGCATCGGCATCGCCGCGGCCGCCGCGCTCGCGGTCTGCCTGCCGAAGCACCTCGCGATGCCCGACACCAGCATCACGCGCGAATTCAGCGTGCTCAAGCATCCGCAGGTGCTGATGGTGCTCGGCATCAGCGTGCTCGCGTCCGCGAGCCTGTTCAGCGTGTTCACCTACATCACGCCGATCCTCGAGGACGTGACCGGCTTCTCGCCGCACCAGGTCACCTACGTGCTGCTGCTGTTCGGCCTCGGCCTGACCGTCGGCGGCACGCTCGGCGGCAAGCTCGCCGACTGGCGCCGGATGCCGTCGCTGATCGCGACGCTGGCGCTGATCGGCATCGTCCTCGCGCTGTTCGCCGGCACGATGCACATGCCGTTCGCGACGCTCGCGACGATCTTCGTGTGGGGCATCCTCGCGTTCGCGATCGTGCCGCCGCTGCAGATCATGATCGTCGATCGCGCGAGCGACGCGCCGAACCTCGCGTCGACGCTGAACCAGGGCGCGTTCAACCTCGGCAACGCGACGGGCGCGTGGCTCGGCGGGGTGGCGATCGGCTCCGGCGTGTCGCTCGTGAACCTGCCGTGGGTCGGCACCGCGATGGCCGTCGCCGCGCTCGCGCTCACGCTGTGGTCGGCCTCGCTCGAACGCCGCCCGGTGGCCGCGCCGACCGAATACATTTGATGCGCGGCGCCCCGCTCGCGCGCCGCGGCGTTCGTTGCGCGCACAACGCCATTCGATGCTGATGGCCTTCATGGACCTTTCAGGGCCCGCGGTGTAGCATCGCGGCCGATGAAAGCCATTCTCAATCGTGATTTCCTCGCGCTGATCCTGAGCGTCGCGGTAGTCGGTCTCGGAACCGGCGCCACGCTGCCGCTCACCGCGCTCGCGCTGACCGAGGCCGGGCACGGCACCAACGTCGTCGGCATGCTGACCGCCGCGCAGGCGCTCGGCGGCCTCGCGATCGTCCCGTTCGTCACCGCGCTCGCGCGGCGCATCGGCGCGCGCCGCGCGATCGTCGTGTCCGTCGTGCTGCTCGCCGCCGCCACCGCGCTGATGCAGTTCACGTCGAACCTGATCGTGTGGGGCGTGCTGCGCGTGCTGTGCGGCGCCGCGCTGATGCTGCTGTTTACGATCGGCGAGGCGTGGGTCAACCAGCTCGCCGACGATTCGACGCGCGGCCGCGTGGTCGCGATCTACGCGACCAATTTCACGCTGTTCCAGATGGCGGGCCCCGTGCTCGTCAGCCAGATCGCCGGCGCGACCAGCATCCGCTTTGCGCTCTGCGGCGCGCTGTTCCTGCTCGCGCTGCCGACGCTCGCGACGATCCGGCGCGCGCCGCTCGCCGGCGACGATGCGCATCACGAAGCGCACGACAGCTGGCTCGCCGTGCTGCCGCGCATGCCCGCGCTGATCATCGGCACCGGCTTCTTCGCGCTGTTCGATACGCTCGCGCTGTCGCTGCTGCCGCTCTACGCGATGGATCACGGCGTCGCGAGCGCGACCGCCGTGCTGCTCGCATCGATCATGCTGTTCGGCGATACCGCGATGCAATTCCCGATCGGCTGGCTCGCGGACAAGCTCGGGCGCGAACGCGTGCATCTCGGCGCCGGCTGGATCGTGCTCGCGGGCCTGCCGCTGCTGCCGTTGGTGATCGCGAATCCGTGGCTGTGCTGGCCGCTGCTGTTCGTGCTCGGCGCGGCCGCCGGCAGCATCTACACGCTGTCGCTCGTCGCGTGCGGCGAACGCTTCCGCGGCTCGGCGCTCGTCACCGCGAGCTCGCTCGTGTCGGCGTCGTGGAGCGCCGCGAGCTTCGGCGGCCCGCTGGTGGCGGGCGCGTTGATGGAGCAACTGGGCAGCAACGCGCTGGTCGGCGTGCTGGTCGTGTGCGTCGCCGCGTTCGTCGCGGCCGCGCTGTGGGAACGACGCACCGCGCTGCGGCGCGCGGTCTGATGCCGGCGCAGGTCGGCGCGCGACAGTCGACGTATCGGCATATCGACGCCGCCCACCGGCCAAACAAAAACGGCCTGCGCAATGCGGGCCGCCCTGCTCCGGCGAATCGCGCGCGACGTATCGCGCCGCGGCCGGTTACGCGCTGCGTGCCGGCAGGATCTTGCCGGCACACGCGCCGAAGCCGACGCGATAGCCGTCGCCCTGGCACCAGCCCGCGAGCGTGAGCTCGTCGCCGTCCTCGATGAACGCGCGATTGCCGCCGCCGTTCAGCGCGAGCGGTTCCTTGCCGTTCCACGTCAGTTCGAGCAGGCTGCCGAACGAATCCTTGGTCGGCCCGCTGATCGTGCCCGAACCCATCAGGTCGCCCACGCGCGTGTTGCAGCCGGCAACGGTGTGATGCGCGAGCTGCTGCGCCATCGTCCAGTACATGTGCTTGAAGTTGGTGCGGCAGATCGACGTCGTTTCGGCGGCCCCTTCCGCGCGCAGCGTCACTTCGAGCGCGATGTCGAACGCGTGCTTGCCCGCGTGCCGCAGATACGCGAGCGGCTGCGGCGACTGTTCGGGCTGCGCGACGCGGAACGGTTCGAGCGCGTCGAGCGTGACGATCCACGGCGAGATCGTCGTCGCGAAAGTCTTCGCATTGAACGGGCCGAGCGGCACGTATTCCCACTGCTGGATGTCGCGCGCGCTCCAGTCGTTCAGCAGCACCATCCCGAAGATGTGCGCTTCGGCATCCTCGCATGCGATCGGCTCGCCGAGCGCGTTGCCCTGGCCGACGATGAAACCCGTTTCCAGTTCGATGTCGAGCTTGCGGCACGCGCCGAACACCGGGCGCTCCTGATCGGGCAGCTTCAGTTGCCCGTTCGGACGCCGCACCGGCGTGCCGCTCACGACCACCGACGACGCACGGCCGTTGTAGCCGATCGGCATTTCCGACCAGTTCGGCAGCAGCGCATTCTTCGGATCGCGGAACATCGAACCGACGTTGGTCGCATGCTCCTTCGACGAATAGAAATCGGTATAGCCGGGAATGTCGACCGGCAGATGCAGCGTCGCGTCGCGCTGCGCGACGAGCACTTGCGCGCGCAACGCGGCGTCGTCGCGCAGCCGAGCGTTGTCGCGCGAAAACAGGTCCGACAGCTGCACGCGCACGCTGCGCCACGCATCGCGGCCGAGCGCGATGAACGCGTTGAGCGTCGGCGCGGCAAACGCATCGGCGCCGGCCGGCACCGTCACAAGGCCCGCATGCGCGAGCGCGGCGAGATCGACGATCTGGTCGCCGAGCGCGACGCCCGCACGACGGGCCGACTGCTTCGCATCGCTGAAGATCCCGAACGGCAGGTTCTGGATCGGGAAATCGCAGGCGGGATCGTTCGCCGTGTCGAGCCAGCTCTTGCGGGCGGGGTCCAGCGTCGCGCGCCAGTCTTGGGTATCGCTCATCTCTGCTCCGGATTGAAGTGTTTCTTGATGCCTTGCCAGCATTCGAAGTAGTCGGCCTGCAGCTGTGCGGTGTCGAGCGCGTAGCGCGTCGGCCGGATCAGCGTACGGGTTTCGAACATGAACGCCATCGTCGCATCGACCTTGTGCGGCTTCGTCGTGTCGCCCGCGGACGCCTTCTCGAACGTGTCCGCGTCCGGCCCGTGGCCCGACATGCAGTTGTGCAGGCTCGCGCCGCCCGGCACGAAGCCTTCAGCCTTCGCGTCGTACGCGCCGTGCACGAGCCCCATGAACTCGCTCGCGACGTTGCGGTGGAACCAGGGCGGGCGGAACGTATCCTCGGCCGCGAGCCAGCGCGGCGGGAAGATCACGAAGTCGATCGTGTCGACGCCCGGCGTGTCGCTTTGCGACTGCAGCACGAGGAAGATCGACGGATCCGGGTGATCGAAGCTGATCGAACCGATCGTGTTGAACAGGCGCAGATCGTATTTGACCGGCGCGTAGTTGCCGTGCCACGCGACGACGTCGAACGGCGAATGGCCGATGTCCGCGCGCCACAGGCGCCCGTTCAGCTTCGCGACGAGCTCGAACGCGCCTTCGCGATCCTCGTAAGCCGCCTGCGGCGTCAGAAAGTCGCGCGGGTTCGCGAGCCCGTTCGAGCCGATCGGGCCGAGGTCGGGCAGACGCAGCAGCGCGCCGAAGTTCTCGCAGATATAGCCGCGTGCCTCGCCGTCCGGCAGCGCGACGGAAAAACGCACGCCGCGCGGGATCACCGCGATCTCGAACGGTTCGACGTCGAGCCGGCCGAATTCCGTCGCGATGAACAGCCGCCCCTGCTGCGGCACGATCAGCAGTTCGCCGTCGGCGCTATAGAAGAAACGGTCCTGCATCGAGCGATTCGCCGCGTACAGATGAATCGCGCAGCCGTTCATCGCGGCCGCCGAGCCGTTGCCGGCCATCGTCACGAGCCCTTCGACGAAATCGGTCGGCTCGACCGGCATCGGCAGCGGATCCCAGCGCAGCTGGTTCGGCGGCGTCGGCGGCACGTCGGCCGAATCGCCGAATTCCGACACGAGCCGCTGCACGCCCGTGAACGGCTCGAACGGCCGATGCACGGCCGCCGGCCGGATCCGGTACAGCCACGAGCGGCGGTTGTGCCCGCGCGGCGCGGTAAACGCGGTGCCCGACAGTTGCTCCGCATACAGGCCGTACGGCGCACGCTGCGGCGAATTGCGGCCGTGCGGCAGCGCGCCGGGCAGCGCCTCGGTCGCGAATTCGTTCGCGAAACCGCTCAGGTAGCCGGCTCTCGCCGGTTTCGACAGGTCAAGCGTCATCGTTTCGTTTCTCCATCAATTCATGGCGGCGTTCGGCGCCTGCGCGCCGCTTCGCCGCGTTACGCCGGCCAGGCCGAGGACGAACAGCGCCGAGCACAGCACGGGCACCGCGGCCGCATGGAACAGCGCGCCGTTGGTCCAGTTCAGCGCAATCAGCTGTCCGCCGACGAGCGGCCCGAGCACCGAGCCGATCCGGCCGATGCCGAGGCTCCAGCCGATGCCGGTCGAGCGCAGCGACGTCGGGTAATACTGGCCCGCGAGCGCGTTCACGGCCGGCTGGCCGCCGACCACGCAGAACCCGCCCGCGAACACGACCAGCAGCAGCCACGGCAGCGCATGCGCGACCGAGCCGATCAGCCCCACCGAGACGGCCGCGCACGCGAAGCAGGCGAACAGCACGCGCACGAAGCCGTAGCGCTCGATGAACCAGCCGAGCGACAGCGTGCCGAGCACGCCGCCCGTCTGCAGCACCGTGCCGACGATCACGGCGGTGCCGGGCGAATAGCCCGCGTCGCGCATCACGGTCGGCAGCCAGTTCGACAGGAAGTACAGATCGATCAGGTTCATGAAGCTGATCGCCCACAGCAGCAGCGTGACCGGCAGCCGGCCGTGGCGGAACAGCTCGGCGACCGGGGCGCCGCTCGCGGCGCGCTCGCGCACGACGAGCCGCGTGTTCGCGTCGATGCCGGCCTGCGGCGCGAAGCGCGCGAGCCAGTCGCGTGCCTGCGCGTCGCGCCCTTTCAGCACCATGAACTGCAGCGACTCGGGCAGCCGCGCGAGCATCGCGATCGTCAGCACGAACGGCACCGCGCCGCCGATGAAGAACACCGAGCGCCAGCCGAATGCCGGAATCAGCGCGGCACTGATGAAGCCGCCGAGCGCGGCGCCGAGCGTGAAGCCGCACGACACGATCATCATCCGCTTCACGCGATGCGCGGCCGGGCTGAACTCGCCGACCAGCGCCATCGCGTTCGGCATGATGCAGCCGAGGCCGAGGCCGGTGACGAAGCGCAGCGCCATCAGCACCGGGATCGAACCGGCGAACGGGGTCGCGAGCATCGTCACCGCGAAGAACAGCGTCGAGCCGATCAGCACCGGGCGCCGCCCGATCCGGTCGGCCAGCACCGACAGCCCGAGCGCGCCGAGCAGCATCCCGAACAGGCTCGCGCTGAACACGGGCCCGAGCGCCTGCTTCGGCACGCCCCATTCGGCGATCACGCTCGGCGCGACGTAACCCATCGCCTGCGCATCGAAGCCGTCGATGACGAGACACAGCCCGCACAGCACGAGCAGCATCCAGTGAAAGCCCGGGCGATGGGTCTCGTCGATCACGTGCTCGACTTCGAGCACGCGCGTGTCGGCCGGCGCCGCGCTCATTGCACGACCTCGGCGGCCGGATGCGCGGGCGGCGTCACGCCCTGCCGGGCGAGCGCCATCGCCTCGCGCAGCACGTCGGCATCGCCGATCTGGTTCGCGAGCAACAGGATCAGCTTCGCGTTGACGAGCTGGCTGTCCGCGTCGGACAGGTCGCGATGCATGTCGATCAGCGCTTCGTAGAACGCGTCCGGATCGGCCAGGCGCGGGCGGGTATCGAGTCGGGGCATGACGGGTGTCTCCGGTGTCGTTGTCGTGTTCGATGCCGTGCTCAGCATGCGCAGGTCGCGCGCGCCAGGGCGTCGGCAATTGCCTGGCGTTCGAGCGTGCGCGTCCGCGCGCACACGTGCTGATCGGGGCGCAGCAGATAGAACGTGCCGGGCTGTGCGTCGTAGCGTTGCGCGGCGAAACCGTCGACGTCCTCCACCACGTCGACGCCGGGCACCGGTTGCGCGTGGCCGGCCGGCACCACCAGCACGGGCCGCACCGGCAGCGCGAGGCCGTCGAGCGCCTGCGCGAGCGCGGCGGCATCGCCCGGCAGCCCGAACAGCACGCCCGCGAAACCGTCGCCCAGATGCTGCAGCAGCCAGCCGGACGCGCCCTGCGCGCGCACCGGCGCATCGGCCGCCGCCGCGCCCGGGCGCATCGCGCACGCGAATGCGTCGCCGCTGCGATCCGGCGTGTTCAGCGGCGAATCGGCGAGCACGGCCGGCACCGACAGGCGGCCGCTGTTCACGAGCTTGCGTGCGAACTCGCAGTCGCGCGCGAGCTTCAGCGTCGCGTCGCGGAACACGCGCGACACAGCGCTCTTCGGCGTGATGAAGTCGGTCGAGCGCGTCGAGTTGCGGATGTTCTCGTCGGCCGCGAATTCGCGTTCGCTGGCATAAGTGTCGAGCAGGCGGTCGTCCGAGCGGCCGTCGAGCACGAGCTTCAGCTTCCAGGCGAGGTTGTCCGCGTCCTGCACGCCGCTGTTCGCGCCGCGCGCGCCGAACGGCGACACGCCGTGAGCGGAATCGCCCGCGAACAGCACGCGGCCGTGACGGAACGTATCCATCCGCTGGCAGCGGAACGTGTACACGCTCACCCATTCGAGCTCGAACTCGACCTCCGGCCCGAGCAGCGCGCGCACGCGCGGGATCACCCGCTCCGGCTGCTTCTCGGCGACCGGATCGGCGTCCCAGCCGAGCTGGAAGTCGATGCGCCACACGTTGTCGGGCTGGCGATGCAGCAGCACCGACTGGTTGCGGTGGAACGGCGGATCGAACCAGAACCAGCGTTCGGTCGGAAACTCCGCCTTCATCTTCACGTCGGCGATCAGGAAGCGGTCCTTGAACGTGCGGCCGCGGCTCTCCAGCCCCATCGCCGCGCGCATCGGGCTGCGCGACCCGTCGGCCGCGATCACGTACCGCGCGCGCAGCGTCTCGATGCCTTCCGGCGTTTCGACGGTCAGCGCCGCGTGTTCCGCCGACTGCGCGACGTCCGTCACCTTGTGCTTCCAGCGGATGTCGATGTTCGGCAGCGCGAACGCGCGCTCGGCCAGATAGCCTTCGACGTAGTACTGCTGCAGGTTGATGAACGCGGGGCGCGCATGCCCTTCCTCGGGCAGCAGGTCGAACGCGTACAGCTGCTCGTCCTGCAGGAACACCTTGCCGACGTGCCAGCTCACGCCCTTGTCGACGAAGCGCTCGCCGCAGCCGAGCCGGTCGAAGATCTCGAGCGTGCGCTTCGCGAAGCAGATCGCGCGCGAGCCCGTCGACAGCGTGTCGTCGTCGTCGAGCAGCACGACCGGCACGCCCTGCTGCGCCAGATCGATCGCGGCCGACAGGCCCACCGGGCCCGCACCGACGACGATCACCGGGTGCACGGCCGCGTCCTCGCCGCCGGCTCGCGCCGCGCGCGCCCGGTATTCGAACTTCAGCGTCTGGTAATCGATGCTCATGGTCGCCATCCGCTGCTCAACCCTGCCGCGCGCGCGCCGGCGCACGCTGCTTCACCGTCGCGCCCGGGTTCGTCCCGCGCCCCTGCCCGCCCTTCTGCGTCCACTTCCAGTCAACCGCCACGTCTCGCTCCTTGCTTCCTGTTGATTCGAATCGGAACGGCGCCATTCCGGGGCGCCCGAACGCCGCGTTTCCTGATCGGCGTCAAATCTTGGATTTACGAATAGTAAAACCAATTACGAATAGTGAAATAAACGTAAACCCTAGCCATCGGTCCAGGGACGGGATAACGTTATGAGTGAAACGCCAAGCCGAGCGCGGCGCGCGCTGCTAATATCAAGATATGAGGCGGCCCCTTTCGGCCGCCATTTTTCCTTTTCACGCCGATGATTCCGCCCACCATCCCCGAGCTGGTCGCCCGTGCCGGGCAACTGCCTTACCTGCGGGAACACCTCGCGCTTGCCGACGGCGGCACCGCGTGCGCGAATCTGCCCGAGCGCATGCTCGCGAGCGCCTACGAGCCGATCTACGACGTGACGATGCCCGGCGTGCCGCAGTCGACGTCGTTCGCCGACGCGATCGAGCGCTACGGCGACGAACTCGGTTTCCAGGCCGTCACGCTGGTCACGGGCGCCCCGCACGACCCGGTCGACTCGGCCATCGACGACCAGACGCTGGTCGCGATCGACCGGCTGTCGCGCGCGCTGCACGCCATCAACTTCTTCGGCGCGCAGCGCCACGGGCTGTTGTTCCTGCGCGTGCACGAGCGGCTGCTCAAGAGCGTGAAGTACGACCACGGCAAGCATTTCTCGTCGGTGCTGCAGCGCTTCGGGCTGCCGACCGAGCGGATCGTGATCGAGCTGCCGGCGGTCGCGGTCGCGCACAAGACCTTCCTCGGGTATCTCACGCGCAGCTACCAGCATCACGGCTTCAAGGTCGCGGACAAGCTGCCCGACCCGGGCCGGATCCTCGCGGTCGAATCGGAGATGGCGCGGCCCGACTACATCAAGATGGATGCAGGCATCGCGTTGCGCGACGGGATGGTCAAGGCGCTCGTCGCCTATGCGCAGCGCGTGCGGATTCCGCTGATTTTCGACGGCGTCGTCGACGAGACGCAGTGCGAACTGCTGCGCCAGCACGACGTGCGGTTCATGCAGGGGCCGGTATTCGCGAAGGTCGTCACGGCCTGATTGCGGGGAGCGGCAGACGCGTGCGTGGGGCCGCAGGCCCGATGGTGGATTCGGCGGCCGGGGCGCCGGTGCGCTTCGTCGCTCGCGGCTCGATGCCGGCCGGTTCGTCGGCTGTCAAGCGCTGGCTATTAAGCGGAAACGTCGAATGCGCATTGAGCGCGCGTGCGCTCCGATACCTGCTCGCGGCCACCGGACGACCGCGCGCTAGTCGCGTCCGCCATCGTCGTATTTCGGCAGATCGTCGTCGATCTCGATGCCCGGGAAACGATCCCCATACCAGACATGCCACGCCGGACGCAGCCGCGACGGCTCGTCGAGCGTCGCGTAATTGATTTCGACGGTTTTCGGCGCATCGGCCAGCCGGTATTCGAGCTGCGCGCCGCAGCGCCCGCAGAAGCGCCGCTCG
Organism: Burkholderia sp. IDO3; assembly: GCF_003366075.1. Classification (NCBI taxonomy): domain Bacteria; kingdom Pseudomonadati; phylum Pseudomonadota; class Betaproteobacteria; order Burkholderiales; family Burkholderiaceae; genus Burkholderia; species Burkholderia sp. IDO3. Next base: position 818,575 of record NZ_CP028963.1, on the reverse strand, counting down.
CCCCACGCGCTCGACGCATAGACCGTCGGCTCGCCCTGCAGGTAAGCGAATGCATCGATCGGCACCGACGCCGACGCAACGACCGCCGCGCCGGTGGTGCGCTGGCAAAGCCGGCAATGGCAGAAGCCGGCGTCGGCCGGAATGCACGCGATCCGGTAGCGGATCGCACCGCATGCGCAACCGCCTTCCATCGTCTCGGGGTGGGACATTGCGAACCTCGTCGTCGGGATGCGAACGAACGATGATGAGCGCGGTTCGCGCGCGATTCAACCTTCAACCCGCGCCGGCCCCCTCCGCCGTTGTCGCGGCTCGCCGCGGTTCAGGCCGTCGGACCGAGCCGCTGCGCGAGCGCCTTCAGCTTCGGTCCCACCTGCGTGCGGAACACGTCCTCGTCCATCGACGACGCGGGCCCGCTGCAACTGAGGATCAGCCAGCGCCCTTCGCGCGGCTCGCGAAACGGCACGGCCGCCGCATTCACGTCCATGTGCCACGCCCGGAACGAATAGCAGCACCCGCCTTCGGAGAACTCCGCCACCGCTTGCTGCGCGGCCGCGACGAGCGCATCCGCGTCGGCCGCGCCGCCGGCCGCCCGGTGCAGATCCGCATAGAGCGCGCGACGCACGTCCTCCGGCTGCACGGCCAGGTACGCGCGGCCCATCGAGCTCGTCAGCATCGACAGCCGCGAACCGGGCGCGAGCCCGAGCGTAAGCGCCGTTTCGCTGCGGATCGTCTCCAGGTAGATCATGTCGAGCCCGTCGCGGCAGCCCAGCGACACGGCCGCGCCGATCTCGCGCGCGAGCGCCTGCATGTGCGGCCGCGCGAGATCGATCGTCCCCGAGCCGGACAGCAGCGCGTAGCCGAGCGACAGCACGCCGGCGTCGAGCGCATACTTTCCGAGCGTCTCGTCGTAGCGCAGGTAGCCGAGCACGGTCAGCGTATAGGCGAGCCGGTTCACGGTCGCCTTCGGCAGCCCCGTGCGCTCCGCGAAGTCGCGATTGCCGAGCATCGTCTCGCCGGGCCGGAATGCGCGCAGCAGGTCGAGCCCGCGCGCGAGTGCCACGACGAACTTGCGTTCGTCGATCATGGTTTCGTCGATGGTTGAAAACGTCATCTGATGCTACACTGGGTTCGATTTGCAAAACATTGTTCCGCACAGCGGAACTTCAGTCAAGCAAACTTTAGAGATGGGGCCAGGCGGCGAAGCGCCACCCCGGGACCGACCGCAAAGCACGGGATCGGAGTAAGCGCTGAAGCGCCGATTCTGGCCGACTGCGAAGCATGGGGCCAGAGTAAGCGCTGAAGTGCCGACTCTGGCCGACCGCGAAGCATGGGGCCAGAGTAAGCGCTAAAGCGCCAACTCTGGCCGACAGGAGATGACACGATGAGTGCTGCAACTTTTCATTGGGACGATCCGCTGCTGCTCGACCAGCAACTGACCGAAGAAGAGCGGATGGTGCGCGATGCCGCGCACGCATACGCGCAGGACAAGCTCGCGCCGCGCGTCACCGAGGCGTTCCGCCATGAACGCACCGACGCCGCAATCTTCCGCGAGATGGGCGAAGTCGGCCTGCTCGGCCCGACGATTCCCGAGGAATACGGCGGCCCCGGCCTCAATTACGTGAGCTATGGACTGATCGCGCGCGAAGTCGAGCGCGTCGACTCCGGCTACCGCTCGATGATGTCCGTGCAGTCGTCGCTCGTGATGGTGCCGATCTTCGAATTCGGCTCGGACGCGCAGAAGCAGAAATACCTGCCGAAGCTCGTGACCGGCGAATGGATCGGCTGCTTCGGGCTGACCGAGCCGAACCACGGCTCCGACCCGGGCAGCATGGTCACGCGTGCGAAGAAGGTGCCCGGCGGCTACTCACTGTCCGGTGCGAAGATGTGGATCACGAACTCGCCGATCGCGGACGTGTTCGTCGTGTGGGCCAAACTCGAAGAAAACGGCAAGGACGCGATCCGCGGCTTCATCCTCGAGAAAGGCTGGAAGGGCCTGTCGGCGCCCGCGATCCACGGCAAGGTCGGGCTGCGTGCGTCGATCACCGGCGAAATCGTCCTCGACGAAGTGTTCGTGCCCGAAGAGAACCTGATGCCGAACGTGAGCGGCCTGCGCGGCCCGTTCACGTGCCTGAACTCGGCGCGCTACGGGATCGCGTGGGGCGCGCTCGGCGCGGCCGAGTCGTGCTGGCACACCGCGCGCCAGTACGTGCTCGATCGCAAGCAGTTCGGCCGGCCGCTCGCCGCGAACCAGCTGATCCAGAAAAAGCTCGCCGACATGCAGACCGAAATCACGCTCGGCCTGCAAGGCGTGCTGCGTCTCGGCCGGATGAAGGACGAAGGCACCGCGGCCGTCGAGATCACGTCGATCATGAAGCGCAACTCGTGCGGCAAGGCGCTCGACATCGCGCGGCTCGCACGCGACATGCTCGGCGGCAACGGCATCTCGGACGAGTTCGGCGTCGCCCGTCACCTCGTGAACCTCGAAGTGGTCAACACGTACGAAGGCACGCACGACATCCACGCGCTGATTCTCGGCCGCGCGCAGACGGGCATCCAGGCATTCTTCTGATCGATCGCGCGCGACACGCCGGCACGCCACCCCGCCGGCGGCGCATACGCTGAAAAGACACGGCCCGCCCGGCATCGCTGCCGGGCGGGCCGTTTTCGTCGGCGCTCGCGCGTGTCGCGTGTCACGCGCCGCCGATGCGGCGGCGCATGCTTACTTGTTCGGCTGCGGCGTGAGGCGCAGATACGGACGCACTGCGTTGAAGCCCTTCGGGAAACGCTTCTTCAGCTCTTCCGGATCCTGCAGCGACGGCACGATCACGACGTCGTCGCCGTCTTTCCAGTTGCCGGGCGTCGCGACCTTGTAATTGTCGGTCAGTTGCAGCGAGTCGATCACGCGCAGCACTTCGTCGAAGTTGCGACCGGTGCTGGCCGGATACGTGATGATGAGCCGCACCTTCTTGTTCGGATCGATCACGAACAGCGAGCGCACCGTCAGCGTTTCGTTCGCATTCGGGTGGATCATGTCGTACAGCTGCGAAACCTTGCGGTCAGCATCGGCGATGATCGGGAAGCCGACGACCGTCGATTGCGTCTCGTTGATGTCGTTGATCCAGCCCTTGTGCGACTCGACGCCGTCCACCGACAGCGCGATCACCTTCACGTTGCGTTTCTCGAATTCGCCCTTCAGCTTCGCGGTCAGCCCGAGCTCGGTCGTGCACACCGGCGTGTAGTCGGCCGGGTGGGAGAACAGGACGCCCCAGCCGTCGCCCAGCCACTCGTGAAACTTGATCGGGCCCAGGCTCGATTCCTGCTCGAAATCCGGTGCGATGTCGCCAAGACGCAGACTCATGATGTTCCCTCCTCGAACGATGCTGGTTGAAACCGCGCGCTGTCGGCGCGGGACAGTCCATCAGCTTACGGGAAGCAATGGGACATGCGAACGATTATTCCGTTTGATATTCATACTTTTTTGTCATTTTTGCCTGGTCGGGAGCGAGACGGGCGGCGGCACGGGAAACTTTTCGCATCGTTTGCGGCTCTGTTGATGATTACAAGTCGTTTACCATGTGGGCTGGCACCGCCGTCCTGCATCTTCCCGGCTCGCCAGCAAGCAGGCGTTTCGCTACGATGTGAACCTGCAGCATGACAGCATGAAGGGAGTTGCAATGTCGGAAATCAACAAGGAGAAACTGATGTCGGATATCAAAACCGTTCTCGCGGACGCCGAAGATCTGCTCAAGCAAGCGGCGAGCAGCACGGGCGACCGTGCGGCCGAACTGCGCGAGAAAGCCATGTCGCGCCTGAAGCAGGCCAAGGAAAAGGCAACCGACGTTCAGGTCGTGGTGGTCGAAAAAGGCAAGAAGGCCGCGCGCGCGACCGACGACTACGTGCACGAGCATCCGTGGACGTCGATCAGCGTCGCTGCTGGCATCGGCGTGCTGGTCGGTCTGCTGATCAACCGCAAGTAACGCGCTCGACGCCGTTCCGCCCCCTGTGCCGCCCGCGGCGGCACAGGGGTGCTCAAGCCAGGCCGGCGGTTCGCCACCAGCCGGCTTTGACTTAGCCGCTCACTGCGCGCGCAAGCGCCTCATCCATGACGACAGACACCAACCCGCAGCCGTCCGGCCAGGGGCCGCTGCGCCGCCTCGTCGGCTCCGCGATCGGCCTTCTGCAAACGCGCCTCGAACTGGTGGGCATCGAACTCGCCGAGGAGAAGGAGCGCCTGATGGGCGTACTGTTCCTCGGGCTGGCGGCCATGATGCTCGCGACGATGGCGCTCATCAGCCTCACCGTGCTCGTCGCGATCGCGTTCTGGGACACCTATCGCTGGCAATCGCTTGCCGCGATCACCGCGGTGTACGCCGTCGGCGGCATCGTATGTGCGCTGAAGGCGCGCTCCGGCCTGCGCGATGCACCGACCGTGTTCGAGGCGACGCTGCACGAACTCGAGAAAGACCGCGACATGTTCCGCGGCAAGCCGTGAACGCACCCGCGTTCGTCCCTCTCACCTACTTCGCCGACGCGCCATGAGCCAGAACGTTACGGGCAATTCATCCCGCTCCCATTCGTCGCGATCGAACTGGAGCGCATCGCAGCATCGCGCGCTGCGCAAGGAGTTGCTGATCCTGCGCTCCGAGGTCGAGCGGCTCGAGCTTGCCGAAGCCGCCGCCGAAATGCGCCACGCCGTCACGCGCTTCAGCTGGCTCAAGGTCTTCGTGCCTGGCCTGTCGACCGGCAAGTTCAGCCAGTCCGCCAAGAACCTGAACGCGAGCCTCGGCCAACTCGTCAACCAGTATCCGATGCTGAGTTCGCTCGCATCGCTCGTGCTCGCGAAACCCGTGCGCTCGCTGCTGCGCGCAAGCGCCGGCCCCGCGTTGAAGTGGGGGACCGTCGGCTTCGCCGCATGGGAGATCTACCGGATCTGGAAGCAGTCGCGCGACGAGCGCGGCAGCGCCGCGAACGACGACTGACGCACGACGACGGACGCGCATGCGCATGTGTTGCATGCGTCGTCGCGCGCCTTCGGTGCGCGTTCAGCGTACGCCCCAGCATGTCCCGTCCTGCCCATCGGCACTGCCGTCGCTCGATCCTGTATTCCCTTTCACCCCGTCCGAGCGCAGCGTGAATGCGCCGCACCGGTCGTCGCGCATCGGGCCGGTGTCGAGCGGGCTCGCGACGAGTTCGTAGACTACCGAAGCATCGTCGCCGCCCGGGCGGCGGAGTGCCACGCGATAGACCGGCCGCCCGTCCGGAGGCGCATGCGCCAGCGCCTCCGGCAACGCCGGGGGAGGCGTGCCATCGAGCGTCTCGAGATAGTGAGCCGCGCGATACAGTGCGGCAACCGCGGACGCGCGATGCACGCGCGCGACGTGCTCGCGATACGACGGGATACCCCATCCGGCCAGTACGGCGACGATCGCCAGCACGATCATCAGTTCGACCAGCGTGAATGCCGCCGGTGGACGCGTGAGCGTACGCCTGTTCATTGATGCATCGCCGCGACGCGACGCCAGCGCTCTGCAACGATACGGCCGTCACGCAGCGCGACCTGGCTTTGCAGCCAGACCACGCTCGATGCATGGCCGCCGACGCCCCGCGCGGTGACGAGGTATGCGCGACTCCCCGGCGGGCCTGCTCCACGCCATGCCTCGATCAGGCATCGCGGCGGCTGTGCGGCCATCGGCCACGAAGCGAACGGTGCGAACGCGTCGGCAGCGCTGAGCGCCGGCGTGCGCCGCCACGCGTCCGGCTCGACGTGCGAGGCGGCTGCGTCGACATACGGCGCGGCACCGCGGAGCAATCGTGCGGTGCAGGCGGTCAACGCCGCATCGGCCGCGTGGAAGGCGATCAGCCGATCCGACAATGCACGCGCGCGGCGCGACTCCGTCAGCGCGGCTTCGAACCATGTGCCGGTCAGCGCCGCGACCGCCGCACCGACCGCGATCACGGCGGGCAATGCGAGGCCGGCATCGCGGCGCCAGACCCGGTTTGCCGATCGGCCGCCTGTACGCCATTCGCGTCGGCTCATGCATGTGCCGCCCATCACGCGTTGCGTGCCGCCAGCCTCCATCGTGCTTTCGCGGACATGTCCTGCCGCGCCTCGCATTGCCGGTTCGTTCACGCACTCGTTTGCACGGTTCATCGGAACGCCTCGTGGGCATGCGCTGCGTCACGTTCGCGCTCGGGCTCGGCCATTGCGAACGCGGCGTTTCGCAACGCGACGATCCGGTGCAGCACGAGACGCGCGCGACCGTCCCGCGCAACGACCGTGCGACCGTCGCAATCGACATGGCTCATCGATTCGCGCATCGGTTCGCCGCGTGCCCGGACGCATACATGCACGGCGACGACCTCGTGCCAGCCTCCGGCGGGCATCGCCTCTGCGTTCACGAACTGCACGTCTGCATGACGCAGGTAGCGCAGGCGCAACTGATCGATCCCAGCCACGACGGGTTGCGGCGTGCCCGGGCGCCCGCTCCCTTCGCAGTACAACTCCGGCTCGCCCGTCGACGGACTCACGTGCGCGTCGAAACGGTTTTCCACGAGCGGCCGCTCACCGGCCGTGCCAACACCCTGCCCGAGACAGTCCGATACCTGGGCGCCGCTCGTCGGCCATGTCGACACGGTGTCGCCGACATACCGGATCAGCACCGCGTCCGACGCGGCGCGCACGGCCTCGCACCGCACCTGCGCGCCGTCGCCTCGCACACGCGCGGCCGAACAGCCGAATACCGGCGACAACGATGGCGCCGCTTCGGCATCGAGCGGGCGAAAGCCGGCCATCTGGAGCTGCTGACCGATCAGTGTCAGCGCGGTCGCCGCTGCATCGCGCATCCGGAAGCCGTCCTCGGCCCGTCGCTGTGCGACGCGCTGTGCGTGATACAACGCGCCGGCTGCGGCAAGCACGAGCAGACCGACGGTCATCGCGACCAGCACTTCGAGCAACGTATGTGCGCGGATGCGGCGATCAGCGTTCATCGGCGTCGGCCTCCCGAAACGGAATCCGCACGCACGACGGTGGCTTGGTCGTCACCCCCGCCGCTTCGCATCGCATCGACGCCACCGCGTCGGCGTCGCGCCAGCCGACGATCGCGTACCGCACGTGGCCCGTGCCGCGATAGAGCGTCATCGTGCCGCCCGGCAACGATGCGGCCACGAGCGCCGCGACGCTGTCGTCGGCCGTTGCAGCGACGTACAGGCGCTCGATCCGTGCATCGGCGAGCCACAGCGCGCGCTCGCGCCAGATCGTCGCCCGCTGCGCACGCGCCATCGCGAGCTGGCTGCCGGCCACCGCCAGCATCACGACCGCGAGCAGCGCAATGGCCAGCACCGCTTCGAGCAACGACGTGCCGCGTGTCGATTTGCGCACGCGCTTCATGCCGCGCCTCATCCCCCACCTCATGCCGCGTCGCACCGGCCGGCGACGACGCGCGCGCGGCCGCCCGCCGCTATCCGGATACACCGCGACACACGTGCCGCGTCGTCTCCCGGCGACTCACGCTGCGGACGCAATTCGAAACGACGCATTCCGCCGATCACCTGACCGGCAGGCGGTGCAAACGCGAGATCGTGTGCGGCCCCCGCGACGGCGATTTCCGCATCATGCGGATATCGCCGCAGCACGCGCGACTGCCCGTCGAACTGCCCGCTGACGATCCAGGCGCACGACCACTCCGCAGGGCCGCAACGCTCGCCCGAACGCACGCAGGCACCGTCGCGCCCGGCCCTGCACAGCGTGACGCGCACGCCGAGACGCGCCGCCTCGGTGCGCGCGAACGACAACGCACCAAGCAGTGTGCGGGCACGCGCATCGACGCGTTCGCGCATGCGCCACTGATCGAAGGCAGGCGCCGCGTAGAGCCCCATCCCGACCACGAGCGCGATCGCAACCATCAGCTCGACGAGCGTGAACCCGCCGCAGTGTCGCCCGCCTTTTTCAACCACTCCCTGCCGGTGCCGCCCCATCGCCATCGCCCTCCGCCAACGTGATGCGACGACTGTAGCGACGCATGCGGACGCACGCCATTTGCCGAACGGCCGACTGGCGACATGCGATCGCGACCGACACAATCGGCGCGAATCGAACCCACGGAGAAGACGATGGACGAACGCAGCGCGTCAGCGCTTACGCGGAGGCTTGGAGGGGGACGCGCGACGGAACTCTTCGATCACGTCGGCAAATTCGGAGACGTCCTCGAACCGGCGATATACCGATGCGAAACGGACATAGGCAATCGTATCGAGGCCGCGCAGCTCGTTCATCACAAGTTCGCCGAGCTTCTCGCTACGCACTTCACGCTCGCCGGTCGCGAGCAGTTGATACTCGATACGGGCGACCGCCGCGTCGATCGCGTCAGCCGCAACCGGCCGCTTGCGCAGCGCGAGTTGCATGCTGGCGACGATCTTGCGACGGTCGAATTCCGTGCGGCTGCCATCCTTCTTCACGACGGCGGGCAGGTTCAGTTCGACCCGCTCGTACGTCGTGAAACGCTTGTCGCAAGCCGAGCAGCGACGGCGCCGACGAATCGCGGCGCCATCTTCGGACACGCGCGAGTCGACGACCTGCGTGTCTTCATGCCGGCAGAACGGGCAGCGCATCGTCGATCAGCGATAGACCGGGAAACGCTTGGTCAGCTCGGCCACTTGCGCGCGCACGCGCTCGATCGTCGCTGCATCTTCCGGATTCTCGAGCACGTCGGCGATCAGATTGCCGACCGTCTCGGCTTCCGCCGTGCCGAAGCCACGCGTCGTCATTGCCGGCGAACCGAGGCGGATGCCGCTGGTGACGAACGGCTTTTCCGGATCGTTCGGGATCGCGTTCTTGTTCACCGTGATGTGCGCTGCGCCGAGCGCCGCTTCCGCAGCCTTGCCCGTGATGTTCTTCGCGCGCAGGTCCACCAGCATCACGTGGCTTTCCGTGCGGCCCGACACGATCCGCAGCCCACGCTTGACCAGCGTTTCAGCCAGCACGCGTGCGTTCTCGACCACCTTCTGCTGGTATTCCTTGAATTCCGGCGACAGCGCTTCCTTGAACGCCACGGCCTTGCCGGCGATCACGTGCATCAGCGGACCGCCCTGGATGCCCGGGAAGATCGCCGAGTTGATCGGCTTCTCGTACTCGGACTTCATCAGGATCACGCCGCCGCGCGGGCCGCGCAGGCTCTTGTGCGTGGTGGTCGTCACGAAATCCGCGTGCGGCACCGGGTTCGGGTACACACCGGCTGCTATCAGGCCGGCGTAGTGCGCCATGTCGACCATCAGGTAGGCGCCGACCGACTTCGCGATCTTCGCCAGACGCTCGAAGTCGATCTTCAGCGCGAACGCCGATGCGCCCGCGACGATCAGCTTCGGCTTGTGCTCCTGCGCGAGCTTCTCGGCGGCTTCGTAGTCGATGTCTTCGTTTTCGTTCAGGCCGTAGCTGACGACGTTGAACCACTTGCCCGACATGTTCACCGGCGAGCCGTGCGTCAGGTGACCACCGTGCGCGAGGCTCATGCCCATGATCGTGTCGCCCGGCTTCAGCATCGCGAAGAACACGCCCTGGTTCGCCTGCGAACCCGAGTTCGGCTGCACGTTAGCGGCTTCCGCGCCGAACAGCTGCTTCACGCGGTCGATCGCCAGTTGCTCGACGATGTCGACGTATTCGCAGCCGCCGTAGTAGCGCTTGCCCGGATAACCTTCCGCGTACTTGTTCGTGAGCTGCGAGCCCTGTGCGGCCATCACGGCCGGGCTCGTGTAGTTTTCCGACGCGATCAGCTCGATGTGCTCTTCCTGGCGGCGGTTTTCCTGCTCGATCGCTGCAAAGAGTTCGGGATCGACGTTCGCGATGGTGCTTTGGGCTCTGTCAAACATACGGTTTCCGTTAAGTGTGTACAGGTTGACCGGGGTGGCCGAGTACATTGCGCTGCTGGCGGGACCAGCTCGACGTGGCGGAAGAATCCGTATGACGCGAGGCAGGACAGCCACCGGCGATGCACGCAACGGCGCACAACGGCTGCCCAGGCGAACGGCAAAAACGATGCCCCGCGCTTCACGGTGGGATGCTCCACCTTGAACCCGAAGGGTTCTATCGCCAGTCACGCAGGGGTGATGAGCGCGTTAGTGTATTGGATGCGTCATGAATAGGCAACCGCGCGGCAGCCGCCCCGAAACAATAAGGGCCAGACTCTACGCACCCGTACCGGAACGCTTCGCCGCCTTGCCGCGGTGCGGCAATCTCAGTAGGCTTGCGGGATACTATCCGCCACTTTGTTACCGACCAGGAGCAGCAATGATCGTGTTCGTCACAGGCGCGTCCGCCGGCTTCGGCGCCGCCATCGCCCGAGCTTTCGTCAAGGGCGGCCATCGCGTCGTCGCAACCGCCCGCCGCAAGGATCGTCTCGATGCACTCGCGGCAGAACTCGGCGACGCCCTGCTGCCGATCGAGCTCGACGTGCGCGACCGCGCGGCCGTCGAAGCCGTGCTGGCAGCCCTTCCCGCCGAATTCGCGGCGCTCGACGTGCTCGTCAACAATGCCGGTCTCGCACTCGGCGTCGAACCGGCCCAGAAGGCCAGCCTCGACGAGTGGCAGACCATGATCGACACGAACTGCTCGGGCCTCGTGACCGTCACGCACACGCTGCTGCCCGGCATGATCGCCCGCGGTCGCGGCCACATCTTCAATCTCGGCTCGGTTGCCGGCATGTATCCGTATCCGGGCGGGAACGTCTACGGCGCGACCAAGGCCTTCGTCAGACAATTCAGCCTGAACCTGCGCGCCGACCTGATCGGTACACCGTTGCGCGTAACCGACATCGAGCCGGGCCTCTGCGGCGGCACGGAATTCTCGAACGTCCGCTTCCGCGGCGACGATACGAAGGCGGCAAACGTCTACCAGAACGTCCAGCCGCTCACGGCCGAGGACATCGCCGACACGATCTACTGGATCGCGACGCGCCCCGCGCACGTCAACATCAACACGATCGAGATGATGCCGGTCGCGCAGGCGCCGGCGGGTCTCACGATCCATCGCGGCTGACGCGCCGGAGGCACCGCGGGCCCTGCCTGAGGCGGGCCCGCGGCGTGCTACCGCGTACTACATTCCGTTACGAATCGGTTACGAATCCGGCCCCGCCCTTCCGGTAGAATGCGCGCCATGACTCAGCCTACCCGCTCCCCGGACGCGCCCTCCGGCTTTACCTGGCCGGTGCGCGTGTACTACGAGGATACCGATGCAGGCGGCATCGTTTTCTATGCCAACTACCTGAAATTCTTCGAGCGCGCCCGCACCGAATGGCTGCGCGCGTGCGGCATCGACCAGCGTCGGCTCGCCGACGACACCGGCGCGATCTTCATCGTGCGCAGCACGTCGCTCGACTACCGCGCACCGGCGCGACTCGATGACGCACTGGCGATCACGAACCGGCCCGGACGCATCGGCCGCGCATCGGTGGAATTCACGCAGGAAGCGTGGCGTGGAGACACGCTGCTCGTGGCCGGACATATCCGCCTCGGCTGCGTCGACCGTACCGGCATTCGGCCCGCGGCGATCCCGCCGGTCGTACTCGACGCGCTGCACCGCGGGCCCGTCATCGACACCGGGCAGACTGTATTGTCAACGAAGCTCGCATGAGCACCGTTTAGACAATGCCCATGAACTTGCCTTCCTGAATCGATACTAAGCAAGGTTCGGCGCCAGGCCTGGCCGGCGCGCCGCGCCGCACGCATACCCGGCGCCCCGAAGGGACGTTACTCAAACCTCTATGAACACTTCTCAAGACCTGTCGATCATTTCCCTCGTCCTCAACGCGAGCGTGCTGGCCCAGGCCGTGATGGGGCTGCTGCTGCTGCTGTCGCTGATGTCGTGGACCTTCATCTTCCGCAAGTGGTTCGCGATCCGCCGCGCGCGCGCGCAGACCGAGCGCTTCGAAAAAGACTTCTGGTCGGGCGGCGACCTGCAGGCGCTGTATCAGAGCGCGGCCAACAACCGCCATACGATCGGCGCGCTCGAGCGGATCTTCGAATCGGGGATGCGCGAATTCCTGAAGGCGAAGGAAAAACGCATCAGCGATCCGGGCCTCGTCCTCGACGGCGCGCGCCGCGCGATGCGCGCGTCGTTCCAGCGTGAAATGGACGTGCTCGAAGCGAACCTCGCGTTCCTCGCGTCGGTCGGCTCGGTCAGCCCGTACATCGGTCTGTTCGGCACGGTGTGGGGGATCATGAACTCGTTCCGCGGCCTCGCGAACGTGCAGCAGGCCACGCTCGCGAACGTCGCGCCGGGCATTGCGGAAGCGCTCGTCGCCACCGCGATCGGCCTGTTTGCCGCGATTCCGGCAGTCGTCGCGTACAACCGCTACGCGCACGACATCGACCGCCTCGCGATCCGCTTCGAGACCTTCATCGAAGAGTTCTCGAACATCCTGCAGCGTCAGGCCCAGTAAGGAGCGCGCCATGGCAGGAAGTCCCATTCGATCCAGCATGCGCGGCGGCCGCGGGCGCCGTGCGATGGCCGACATCAACGTCGTGCCGTACATCGACGTGATGCTCGTGCTGCTCGTGATCTTCATGGTCACGGCACCGCTCGTCGCCCCGTCGATCATCAATCTGCCGACCGTCGGCAATGCCGCGCCGCAGGAGCAGACGCCGCCCGTCGTCGTCAACATCAAGGCCGACCGCACGATGAGCGTCAAGTACAAGGGCGACTCCGGCGCGACGCAGGAAGACACGATGACCAAGGCCGAGCTCGACAGCTTCATCTCGTCCCGCCAGGCCGACCATCCCGACCAGCCGGTCGTGATCGCGGCCGACAAGACCGTGCAGTACGATGCAGTCATGACCGTGATGTCGGATCTGAAGGCGCGCGGCGTCAAGCGCGTCGGCCTCCTCGTCAAATCGCAATGAACCGGCAGCAATCCACGCGCAGCAACGCCTACCCGCCTCAGCCCCCTCGCGAGCGCGGCACCTGGCGTGCGTTCGCGCTCGCCGCGCTGATGCACGTGCTGCTCGCGCTGTTTCTCTATCACGGCGTGCAGTGGCAAAACAGCACGCCGGCCGGCGCCGAAGCCGAGCTGTGGACCGAGGTGCCCGACGTCCCCACGCCGCGCCCCGTCGTGCCGCCGCCGCCCGCGAAGCTGGCCCCGCCCGCTCCGCCCGTTCGCGACGAGCAGGCCGACATCGCGCTGCAGCAGAAGAAGCGGCAGCAGGAAGCGGCCGCGCGTGAAGCGCTGCTCGAGCAGCAACAGCGCCGCGCGCAGCAGTTGAAGCAGCAGGAAGACGAAGCCCGGCGCGCGCAGCTCGCCGCCCAGCAGGCCGCCGCGCTCGCCGCGCAAAAGGCGGCCGAGCGCGACAAGCAGAAGCAGGCGGACAAGCTGAAGCAACAGCAGCTCGTCGAGCAGCAAAAACTCGAGCAGCAGAAGCTTCAACAGCAGAAGCAGGCGCAGCTCGAGGCCCAGCAGGCGGCGAAGGCCAAGGCCGATGCAGCCGCGAAGGCGAAGGCGGAAGCCCAGGCACAGGCCAAAGCCAAGGCGAAGGCCGAAGCGACGGCCCGCGCGAAAGCCGACGCGGCATCGAAAGCGAAGCTCGACCAGGAACGGAATGCACGCCTCGCGCAGATGCAGGGCATGGCAGGCGCCGGCGAAGGCGGCGGCCAGGGCCTCGCGCACAGCGGCACCGGCACAGGTTCCGGCGGCAATGCTGCGTCGCCCGGGTATCCTGACAAGGTGCGTCGCCGCGTGAAGCCGAACATCGTCTGGGGCGGCGAGCGCGCCGGCCTGACGACCGTCGTCGCGATCCGCTGCACACCGTCGGGCGACGTGCTGAGCGTTTCGATCCGCCGTTCGAGCGGAAATTCGGGGTGGGATCAAGCCGTGGTCAATGCGATCCAGGCATCGGTCCCGTTGCCACCCGATTCTAACGGTCGTACCCCATCAGACATTACGATTACCTTCAAGGCGGCGGAGTGAACGGAAATGCGCTTACACTCCGGGCGTCGCTGTCAGACGGGAACGAATCGGGTATTTTTACTGTCTCTGCCGTTGCGCAGCGATTCAAGTCATACGGGAAGCAAGAAGCATGAGTTTGATGACGAAGCTAGGTTTCAGGGCACTCGTGGCCTCGTGTCTGATTGCCGCGGGCGGCACCGCTAATGCGCAGGTCAACGTGCTGATCACCGGCGTCGGTTCGACCCAGTTCCCCATCGCGACCGCGAACTTCGCGAACGAGGCAGGCCTGCCGCAGCAGGTCACGTCGATCGTCCGCGCGGATCTCGCCCGTAGCGGCAAATTCACCAATATCGACGCGGGCAGCACGCCCGTGCCCGAGACCGCATCGGTCGATCTCGGCGCATGGAAGGCCAAGGGCGCCAATGCGTTCGTCGCCGGCAGTGTGAACCGCGAAGCGAACGGCCAGTACAAGGTGAACTTCATCCTGTACGACACCGTGAAGCAGCAAAGCCTCGGCGGCCTGTCGCTGACGGCGAACGACAACACGCTGCGCACGGCCGGCCACAAGATCGCCGACTACATCTACCAGAAGCTGCTCGGCGTGCGCGGCGTATTCGCCACGCGCCTGTCGTACGTGATCAAGACGGGCAACCGCTACCAGCTGCAGATCTCGGACTCCGACGGCCAGAACGCGCGCATCGCGCTGTCGAGCACGGAGCCGATCATCTCGCCGGCGTGGTCGCCCAGCGGCACGAAGGTCGCGTACGTGTCGTTCGAGCGCAAGAAGCCGATCGTCTACATCCACGACCTGCCGACCGGCCGCCGCTACATGGTCTCCGACCAGAAGGGCAACAACAGCGCGCCGGCGTGGTCGCCGGACGGCAACACGCTCGCGGTCGCGCTGTCGCTGACGGGCAATACGCAAATCTATACGGTCAACTCCAACGGCGGCGGCCTGCGTCGTCTCACGCAGAGCAGCTCGATCGACACCGAGCCGTTCTACTCGCCGGACGGCCGCTGGATCTACTTCACGAGCGATCGCGGCGGTGCGCCGCAGATCTACCGGATGCCCGCGCAAGGCGAAAGCGCCGGCGCCGCGCAACGCGTGACTTTCACCGGCAGCTACAACACCAGTCCGCGCATCAGCCCGGACGGCAAGCTGCTCGCTTACATCTCCCGCACGGGCGGGGGCTTCAAGCTGTACGTTCAGGATCTGCAAACGGGCGCGGCGAACGCCATCACCAATACGAATCGCGACGAATCGCCAAGCTTCGCGGCAAACGGTCAGTACCTCCTCTATGCCACCCAGTCGGGCGGGCGCAACGTACTGGCCGCCGTGCCTTCCGACGGCAGCGCGCCGCCGCAGATCCTGTCCGTCCAGGGCGGCTCCGTTCGTGAGCCGTCGTGGGGGCCCTTCATGCAATGACCACAAGGAGAGTAACCATGATGTCGAAAAAAGTTCGTCTGGCCCTGGCCGTGATGATGATCGGCACGCTCGCAGCGTGTAAGTCGGGCGTGAAGCTCGACGACAAGGCCAACAACGCGGGCGCGATGAGCACGCAGCCGAGCGCCGACAACGTCGCACAAGTGAACGTCGATCCGCTGAATGATCCGAACAGCCCGCTCGCGAAGCGCAGCATCTACTTCGATTTCGACAGCTATTCGGTGAAGGACGAGTACCAGCCGCTGCTGCAGCAACACGCTCAGTACCTGAAGAGCCACCCGCAGCGTCACGTGCTGATCCAGGGCAACACCGACGAACGCGGCACGAGCGAGTACAACCTCGCGCTGGGCCAGAAGCGTGCGGAAGCCGTGCGCCGCGCGATGGCACTGCTCGGCGTGAACGACTCGCAGATGGAAGCCGTGAGCCTCGGCAAGGAAAAGCCGCAAGCAACGGGTCACGACGAAGCATCGTGGGCGCAGAACCGTCGCGCCGACCTCGTCTACCAACAGTAAGTAACGGAAGGTTCGCCGTATGACGCACCGTGTATCCCTGCTGCGCGTTGCCGCGGCATTCTGCGTCGTTGGCGCGGCGTGGTCGGCCGCGCCGGCGCACGCCGGCGTGTTCGACGACAACGAAGCGCGCCGCGCCGTGCTCGATCTGCGCAGCAAAACCGACAACCTGGCGAGCCAGTTGTCGGCCGCCCAGCGTACGATCCTCGATCAATCCGGCCGTCTCGACCAGCTGAACCAGCAGGTCGCGACGCTGCGCGGCGAGAACGAGGATCTGACGAACCGGCTGACGACGCTCGAACGGCAGCAGAAGGAGTACTACCAGGATCTCGACACGCGGCTCAAGAAGTTCGAGCCGCAACAGGCGACGATCGATGGTGTCGAAGGCACCGTGCAGCCGGGTGAAACGGATGCGCTCAACGCGGCGCAACAGCAGTTCCGCAACGGTAACTTCAAGGCGGCGTCGGCGTCGTTCCGCAGCTTCATCGCGAAGTATCCGCAGAGCCCGTACCAGCCGACCGCGCAATACTGGCTCGGCAATGCGCAATACGCACTGCGCGACTATCGCGGCTCCACGGCGACGTGGCAAGCGATCGTGAGCAAGTATCCGCAGCATCCGCGCGCGGCCGACGCCCTCGTCGCAATCGGCACGAACCAGCTCGAACAAGGCCAGAAGGCGGCCGCGAAGAAGACGTACGAGCAGGTCGTGTCGCAGTACGCCGGGTCGAACGCTGCGCAGACGGCGCAGGGCAAGCTCGAAAGCATCAAATAATTATCGTGACGGGTTGTTGACAGTCCAACAACCCGCCGCTATAATCTTTTGCTCTTTGGGTCGCTTGACAAGTTGCAAAAGCAACGAACCCGACAGAACCGGTTTCAAGAACGTGGGGTGGTAACTCAGTTGGTTAGAGTATCTGACTTTTAATCAGAGAGTCGAGGGTTCGAGTCCCTCCCACCCTACCAACTATCTTCGATAGTGCAAAAAGCCTCCCTCGCGGAGGCTTTTTTGCGTCTGTTGCTTTTGCGGGGGCACGGTGACCCTTCCCTGCCCGCAATGCCGCCGAAGAAAGCGCACTGCACGCGGATCGACGCCACGTACAGGCTTGCCAGGCGACGCCGCTCGCCGGTGCGGCATCACGCGCCTGCAAGCGTCGATCGCCCTGTTGTTCGTCACGGCTGTCGTGCGTTGGCCTCCACGGCGTTCTCCGATGTCGTCGCCGCTGCAACCGGCACCTGCCCCGTCGCCGCTGCCGGCGCGCGCAACCGCATGATCCCCTCGTCCCCGACTTCGACGTACAGATCGCCCCGTGGCGTGACGACCATCCCCGCCGGCCGGTTCAACGAACCCGGCAGCGTACCCGCACGATTGCCGCGCGAACCGAGTTGCCCCGCGATGACCGCCGCGTCGCCCTTCGGATCGATCCGCAGCACGGTGTGGTTACCGCTATCGCTCACGTACACGTTGCCGCTCGCATCGGCCGCGATGCGATCCGGCATGCACCATGTCCAGTCGCAACTGATCAGGTTGTTCGTCAGCCGGTCCTTTTCGTCGCGCGACTCCGCTTTCGCGAGCGCGCCGTAATACGCATGTTCCGCGGCCGGCCACGGCCCCGGCAGGAAGTGAATCCGGTGTTCGCCGGTCGCGGGATCGATCTGCCAGATCACGTCGCGACTCAGCACGAAGAGTTGTCCTTGCGGACCGATCGCGAGATCCTCGTAGCTGCCCGGCATCCGGCGGCTCGTGACGAAACGTTCGACCTCGTCACGCGGAATCTTGTACTGCTGTTCATCGCGCGCAACGGTCGTGACCGTTCCCGTCGAGAAATCGAGCCGCCGGATACGGGCGCCGCGCCTGCCGATATACGGACTGTCGTCGAGCACGTACAACCGGCCGTCATGATCGAAGCGCAGATAGCGTGGCCGCCAGTACGTCGCTTGCGCGAACGGGCCGTCGACCCGCGTCTCGTCGCTGAGCTTGCCGCTCACCGTCTGCACGTTGCCCTGCGGATCGATGCGGCGGATCAGCGCATTGCCGCTGTCCGCCACGTAGAGATTGCCCGACGCATCCAGCGCAAGCCCCGACGGATAACGGAAGCGCGCACTCGAACGCGGCCCGTCGGCACGCCCCTTCCCGTCCGGCGCGCCGGCCCACAGCTCGCTCTTGCCGTCCGGCGCGATCCGATAGATCGCGTCGTCGAGCCGGTCGACGTAATAGATCGTGCCATCGGCGGCGACCGCGAAATCGTCGTCGACCGATCCCGGCAACGGCACGAACTTCGAGTCGGTCACCAGCAACGCGTCGCTGCGGTTGCTCGTGCCTGCATAGGCGAGCAGACGACCGTCCGGCGCCGCCTGCAGCACGACCTCGCCGCTGCCCGTCGTCACCAGCCGACGCCCCGAGCCGTCGATCGCGAGCGACGTCAGATCGCGATCGTCCGAGCGGCCGCGGTGCAGCGCCGGCGATGCGACATGCACCGTCACGGTCGGCTTGCCGTCGGCGCCGACGGTCACGATCGAGCGTGCGCTTGCGGCGATCATCCGCCCGGCGCCGTCGAACGCGAGCGCGATGTAGCCAGAATCGTCCTGCGTATCGCTCGCGTCGGGTTGCTTGTCGGTCCCGGCGGCCGGGGCCGAGCCGATGAACGGCACGGCGCCGGCCAGTGCCGCCACCGGGCCGGGCTCGGGCGGCACGCGCATCGCTGCCGCCGCAGCCGCGGCCGCGGCAGCCGCCGCTGCAGCCGCGGCGTCGCTCGCCGTATCGATGCCGTCCGGTGCACCACCGGTCCTGCACGCGGGCAACGGCGCATCGCCGGTCGGCGTCACGTGGCCGAACGTCTTGCCATCGGTCACCCAGATCTCGCCGGTCGGGCTCGCCGCGATCGCGCGAAGCCCCGACAGCGTGCAATCGCCGTCGGACTGCGGCGTCCAGGTCGCGACCGAACCGTCCGTGCCGACGATTCGCAAATGACCGGAATACCGCGAGAGCGTCCACAACCGGCCCTGTCCGTCCAGCGCGATCATGTCCGGCTGGTTGAGCTGGCCGACGCCGCGCGGACCGTCGGCATCGCCCGATTTGCCCGGCACGCCGGCGATCGTCGCGACGGTACCGTCCGGCCGGATCGCACGCACCAGCGAATTACCGGTATCGGCCACATAAACGGTACCGTCCGGCGCGCGCACAGCATCGCCCGGCTGGTCGAAGCGCGCGGCGGACGACGCACCGTCCCGATACGCGCGCACGCCGCTCCTGCCGGCGAGCGTGGTCACATGGCCCTGCGCATCGATGTGTCGCACGGTTGATGCGTACGTGTCCACCACCAGCACGCCGCCGTCGCGATCCGCGTGCAGTCTCAGGCTGCCGGCGAAGCGTGCCGTCGTACCGCTGCCGTCGAGATTGCCTTCCGAGCCCGGCGTGCCGGCCACCCATTCGAGCGACGGCCCGCCCGCCGGCGGAAAACTGCCGCACGCACCGAGCAGCACGGTCACGGCCGCACACGTTGCGATGCGCATGCCGATACCGTTCACGTTCCAGATCATCGTGTTCCCCTTCCCCATGCCGTTCCCGCCAGTTGCCGAACGATTTGCCTTCTTCATTGCAACGCGCCCTCCGCGGCCGGCCGGCAAAACAGCTCGCCGCTGGCGGCGACGTAGTCGCTCAGCGTGCCGGCATCGCGCACGTCGAACAGCGACACGCTGCCGGACTGGCTTGCATTGAGCACCGCGAGGCGGCTGCCGTCCGGACTGAAGGCCAGCGCGAGCGGCCATTCGCCGCTGCGATATGCGGCGCGCAGCATGCCCGTCGCGCGGTCGGCGACCAGCACCGTGTTCTCCTGCGGCAGGCTGAACGCCACCGCGCGGCCGTCCGGGCTGAGCGCGAAGTTGTAGCTCGTCAGCCCGCGGCAATACTGCGCCGCCTGGCGCGGACGCAGCGTGTTCGCGTCATAGGCCGCGATACCGTCGCGAAACAGCGCGACCAGATCACCGGAGCCCGGCTCGACGGCCAGGTCGTAGGCATCCGCATCGGGAATCGTGCCGACCTGCGCGCGCGTGCGCGTATCGAATGCGTCGATGCTGCTTGCCACACCGTTCGTGACGAACAGGCGCTGCCCGTCGCGGGACAGGACCAGCGCCGCGGGCCGCCCGAACGGCTGATTGCCGGCATTCCCGCCGCCGAGCGCAATCGGCTTGCCGAGCGTGCGGAACGTGTCGAGATCGACAACTGAAACCGAATTGGCGACCACATTCAGCACATACGCGCGCGTGCCGTCCGGCGACACGGCCACGGCCTGCGGAAAGCGCTGCACCTTCGCGACGCCATCCACGTGGCCGCTGTCGAGATCGAGCCGCGCCAGCGCATCCGCGCGCATCGAACTGACGTATGCATGGCGCTCGTCGGCCGCGATCGCAATATCCGTCGCGCCCATTCCGCGACAGAAGTTGTCCGGACAACCATCATTGGGCGCCTTTGCCGGCGGATCGCCGAAGTCGCGCACGCGCTGCCGCGCCGCGACGTCGATCGCGGCGACGCTGTTGTCGCCGTTGCTGGTCACGTACAGATGCTTGCCGTCCGGCCCGAACGCGATGCCGGCGGGATGCTTGCCGACCGCAATGGCAGCGGGCGCATCGGCCTTCGCCGGCTCCGCCTGCGCGACGACGTCCGCGGCCAGCATCGCCAGGGGCACGGCAATCACCGCGCGATACAGCACACGCAACTTGAAATCGACGCTCACTCTGTTGATTCCTCGAAGGCAGGGATCGTGTGCGCGCTCACGTCGCGCAGCACCGCCCCGTATCCCGCATACAGGTTGCCGTCGGGCAGCAACTGCCGCTGCACGAGTTGCCGATGCACGGCCGGCAAGTGATGGAACGGCATCCGCATGAACAGATGGTGTTCGATGTGGAAATGAATCGCGTGCGGGCCGAACAGGAACGTCTGCCACGAACGCCGGCCGATCGTGCGTGCGTTGCGGCTTTGATCCGCGCAAGCCGGCAATCCCGCATGTTCGAAGATCGCACGCACCTGCCCGGCGAGCGGCAGCAGCGTGACCGACGGCACGATCCACAGGCCGACGTACAGCAGCGGATGTCCGGCCGTCGCGAGCGCGGCGAACAGCACGCCGTTCGCGGCAAGCATCGACGCAAGCTCCCACGCCGCATACGCGCGCGACTTGCGGACCTTCGGCAACGCATGGGCAAACGCACCGCGCGCGAGCTTCACGACGCTCGTCACGTAGCCGATCCCGCACGCGTAAGCGAGCAGGCGGCCGGCCAGCCGCGCGCGCGACACCGGATAGTCGTGAACGCCGAACAGCAGCGCGACGGGATCGTCCGCCTGCATCGGCGCGCGATGATGTTTCAGATGACCGGCGCGATACGTGCGCAACGACAACCACAGCGGGCCGGCGGCGAACGACTGGCCCAGCATGTCGTTGACGCGCGGGTTTCGCGCGAGCAGCCCGTGCGCGCCTTCGTGCATCATCACGGCGAGCGCGAGCTGGCTGCGCGCGATCACGATCGCGGCGCACACGTACACGAGCGGGTGCGCAAACGCGATCGCCGCCGCAAACGCCGCGGCGATCAGCATCCAGTCGCCCGCGAGCGCCGCGCAGACGCGCGACGGCTTCACGCGGAACAGCGCGGCGTCGGGCACGAAGCGCGAGAGCGCGGTGTTCGACCCGGCGTGCGGATTCACTTGCGCCATGCGAGCCTCCCGCGCACCGAGCGCCGCTCGACCCATATCGCACTGCCCATCGCGAGCGCCACGCCGCCCAGCACGTCGACGACCGTATGCTGTTTGAGCGTCAGCGTCGACGCGCAGATCAGCACGCCGATCGCGATCGGTACGCCACGGCGCCGCTCCGTCAGCATCCGGCACGCAAGACACGTGACGGCGACATGCAGGCTCGGAAAGCCGTTGGCCGCGAGATCGAGCCGCCACATCCGTGCGAGACGGTGGCGCACGAACGCATTGCCGATCTCCGCGACGTCGGGCCTCGGCACCGCTTCGGGAAACAGCAGGAAGCAGACGATCCCCGCGACGAAGGCGATCAGCACCGCGTCCCTGAACGCGACGAACGCCGGCGGCCGCGCATAGGCGGCAAGCGCAATCACGAACGGAAAGAAGCCGACGTAGACGAACCACGACCACGCGATGAACGGAATGCGCTCATCGAGCGCGGTGGCGAACACATAGCGCGGCGTGACGCCACGCTCGAGCAGGATGAAGACGGCGAGCCCCGCGGCCATCCCGAATGCCGCGGACAGCATCTGCCGCAGATCGGGCCGGCGATCGATAGACGACAGGCTGTTCATCGCGATGCCGGCGCCTCGCGTTGCGTGTCGACATCGGCGTCGGCGTCGGCGTGCCGTGCATTCGGCCGCAACGCGAGGATACGCGACGTCCATCCGTCCACGCGCGAGCGCGCATGTTCGCGACCGTCGGCCGTTGCGGCGCGCGTGCCGGCGTCGTGCATCAGCGCGCTCGCCGCGTACGCGATGTCCTGCCGGAACGCAGCGGCATCGCCGCGCCACGTGACGATGCGATGCACGAGCTGCAACCGGGCGGCGCGAGCGGCGTTGCTCGCCTGCTCGGGCTGGTCGGTCAGCACGAGCAGGATCGGCCTGCGATAGACGCGCGCAATCGACAGCGCCGCCATCCCCGGCGCCGACACGATCAACGGCGCATGCGCGGCGCGCGTCGCCCAGTCCGCGTCGACGCCGGTCCAGCCATCGTGCGCGGCATAGCCTTCGCCGACGCGGTGCGCGGCCAGCCCCGCATCGTGCAGTCCCGCCGACAGCGCATCGGCCAGCGCGACGTCGCTGAAGTGCGGATTCAGATACACGGCCGCGGCGGCCGGCTCCGATGCAGGCCATTCGCCGACGACCGGCACCGGTGTCGGCAACCGGTAGCGCATGCGCGAACCCTGCACGTCATCGATCGCGTCGCACGCGAAGTCGTGCTCGATGCAACACAGCGCCGAATCGATCTGCCAGTCGACGATCCGGGAGAACGCACGCGCCAGCATGCGCGGCAGTCGTCCGTTGAAGTTCGCGGTCAGCGCGCCGCGCAGGCTGCCGCCATACACGTGCACGATGCGACCGCGCCAGCCGGGCACCGCGCCCATGAACAGCAGCGCCGGATGAAACGAATCGTTGATCACGAGATCGGCGTCGCGGACGATCGCGTGTAGCCGCGCGATGTCGCGCAGCATCCGCGTCGGCCTGAATACGTAGTGCGCGACGTTGCGATCCGTCGCATCGCGCAGCATGTTCTGCCGCGTGTCGAACTGCACCGCATAGTGACGCGACAGCACGGCGGCCTCGATGCCGAATGCGGACAGGAAGGCCTGCCCGGCGTCGGACGTCGTCAGCACGTCGACCTGTGCACCGGCCGCGCGCAATGCATGCACGAGCAGTTGCGCGCGCATCAGATGACCGCGCGCATCGGCGGTCGCGAGATAGACGATGCGCAACATCATGCGCGCGCCCCCGGACGCCACCACTGAATCCATCCGGCCGCGTACATCGCCAGCGCACCCGTCACGCCGAATCCGGCCTCGATCGTGCGGATCTCGTCGAGCAGCGCCGCGAGATGCACGACCTCGGACGGCGCGACGATGCGGCGCAGCGTATCCGCGCAGAGTCGCACATGCCGCGCCTCGTCGGCCAGCACCCGAGCGAAGAGCGGATGCAGTGCATGCGCTTCGCCGAGCGTCGCGCAGTGGCGCGCGAGCACGCGCATCGCCATCTGCTCCGCACACAGGCCCGTCGCGTAGGTCGGCACCAGCGCGCCTTGCGCGAAGTGCGGCGCGTAGCGGCGCCCGAGCCGGCGCCACCGGAGGATCTTGCGCCGGGTCGCCCAGTCCGGTTCGCGCGGGCCCGCCGCGGCCGTCACGCCACGCACGCGCAGTGCGTCGGCGAACGCGGCCGCGTGGCGGCGTTCGTCCGCGAGATGCTGCTCGAGCCGCAGTGCGAGCCAGTCCGGCGGCTGCCCGGTGCATTCGTCAAGCAATGCGCACTCGGTCGCCTCTTCGCCGATCAGGTACAGGCGCAGGATCCAGCGCTCGCCGTGCGCGCTGCGATGCAGCCGCCGGATCGCCGCGCGCTTGATCCGGTCGACGAGATACGCGCGCATGCGCGCGGCGCCACGCGGCACGCGCTGCTCGAGACACGCGAAGCCTTCGTCGGGCGCGGCGTGCGGCGACGCCGACCATTCGCCGGCCGGCATCATGCCGGCACACCCGGCGCGGAACGCGCGACCTTCGGCGCGACGGCCGACGCCGCCGCGGACGCCGCGGCCGGATCGCGATGCCAGCCGAGAATCAGGCCGACGAAGCTTTCCTGCAGGAACGCATGGGCCGATGCGCCGGCGCCGGCGAATGCCTCCTCGTGGCCGTTCACGCGCAGATAGCCGCTGCCGTCGCGCGCGCCGAGTTCGATCCGGTCGTTCTTCGCGAAGCCGCGCTCGCGCAGCGTCTTCACGAGCGGGCTGCCGTCGAGCCCGAACAGGAACAGCTCACGCTGCGCCACCCACACCGGGATGTGGTCGCTCAGTACATCGAGACGGATCGCCCAGGTCCCGGACGCGAGCGCACCGGCGATATCGCCGTCGCGCGGCCCGTTCGACGTGAAGCTCGCGCGCGCGACCGACTGGGTCAGTTTGCCGACGCCGAGCGCGATCGTGATGTCGTCGGCGGCCGGCTGCTTCGGATCGGTCGCGCGCACCTTCACGAGATGCCGCGCGAGCCGCGACGCGAACGACGGATGCGCGAACAGCGCGCTCGTTTCGTCCGGCGTGAGCACGTCGCGCTCGCCGCCGCGCTCCTTCACGCGCACGCGATACGGATCGATCCGGACGTCGGTGAACTTGCCGTGCACGGGCGCATGAACGTACACGTCGCGATTCCATTTCGCGCCGTCACGACGCAACAGCACGTGCACGCTCAGCGGCACGCGCTGGCCGTCGCCGTCGACGCCCGTGCCCTGCAGCAGCACGTCGCCGAGCACGTCCTTCGTGCGGCGCGCCGCGTCGCTCGAAAAGACGATCGTATGCGTATCGGTATCGACGCTCGCATGAACGTCCGGCGCATCGAGCGCGACGCGATTGCAGTCCGTCGCCGTCGCACGCGCGAACGGGCAGCCGCTTTGCGACGCGAAGTGGTAGATCCCGCGCCCCGCATGATCGACCGGCGCGGCATGAGCGGCGGCGCTGGCGGCAAACAGGGCAAGGCAGACAACACGGTTAGCGAATGAGGACATGGTCGTCTGGAGGAAGTCGGGTCGTGGTGGGTTTACCGCGAGGCGTGGCGCGGTGTCGCTCAACGACGGTGATACGACAGCGCTTCGAGATCGCGCCGCGCCGCCCCGCGCCCGGACAATCCGAAGCCGCGGGCAAGCGCACCGAGCGTATCGACCGCGGACGCGCCGATCGTCACCCCGATGGCCGCGACGTAACGGATGAAGCCAAGCCGCGGCAACTGCTGGTGATCGAGCGCGCGCAGGCTGTAGCCGAGCCGCATCGCCATCACGCAGAACGGGGCGAGCGGGCCGCTGCGACCGAACCACTGCCACGCACGCGGCAGATATGCATTCACGAGATACGGCGTGAGCCCGACGCTGTCCTCGCCGCGCATCCAGCGCAGCTTCAGCGATTCGCGACGCGTGTCCGGCAGCCGGTGCTCGGTGTGCGCGCACGGCGCGAACTCGATCGCGATGCCGGCAGCCTGCATCCGCAGCCCCAGCACCTGGCAATGCGCGCGATACACGCCGTCGAGCGGCTCGTACCGAAATCGGGCGAACACGTCGTGCCGGAACGCGACGTTGTTCGCGTAGAAGTTGCGCGTCGCGCCGTCGCGCAGCGGGCTCGGGAAGTACATGAAGTCGATCGACGTCAGCGCGACGCCGAGCACGTTCGGCGCGTAGCTGGTGCGCCCCGCCACGGCGACGGGCCGGTCGTCGCCGTGGCGCGCGAACGGCGCGAGCAGGTGCTCGAGCCAGTCGTCGGCCGGCCGGCAATCGGCATCGCCGAACACGACGACGTCGCAGCGCGCCGCATCGACGCGATCGAATCCTTCGTTCTTCGCCTCGTAGTAGCCGGTGCTCGCGTCGATCTCGACGAAGTCGATCGGGCGGCCGGCGAGCGCGGCGATCTGCGCGCATGCGTCGGCGGGCAACCCGTCGTGCGTGATGATCCATTGCGCGAGCGAAGCCGGCGGCACCGTCTGGTTCGACAGCGCGGACACGAGGCGCTTCAGGCTCTCGACGGCCTGCGCGATGCCGGCGCCGCCGCGCAGGTTGTTGGTCTCCAGCACGAGCGCCGCGCGGCTCGCCACGGAACGGGCGGCCGCGCACGTGTCGTGCATCGGTTGCATATCGTCTGGCATCCGGAATGTCTCCATCGTCATGCGCGGCGGCACGGATGAATCGGGCGTACGGAAATCCGGCGGTGCGCCGGCGCCTGCTGCCCGCCGCGAGGGTTGTCGCGCGACGCGCGGCCGCAACGGCCGCCCGCCCCGCGTGCGCTCATTCGGTCACGGACGGCGTGGAATCTGCGTCGGCGAAACGCGGCTTCGCGCTCTGCATGTCGCGCGTATTCTTCTGCACGGTCACCGCGCCGAACAGCGCGAGCACGAACGACATCGCGTAGAACCCTTTCTCGCTCAACTGCAGCGTCGCGTTGATGAGGCCGACGATCAGCAGCGCGATCGCGAGCAGCAGGGCGACCCAGCTCAGCCCGTAATAGATGCTGGTGACGGGAATGCCTTCCGCACGATCGCGCACGCTCTTTTGCAGCGAAATCGCCGCATAGAGGCCGAACACGAGCACGGTGAAGTAGTAGCCCTTCTCGTTGAGCTGCATGCCGGCGTTCCACAGGCCGATCAGGAATGCGGCAAAACCGGCGATCAGCGCGGCCCACGACGCCGCGACGAATGCGAACGACGGCTGCTGGATGGTGGTCTGGTTCATTGCTGTTGCCCTCTCTCTTTTTGTTTCTTGTTCGGAAACGCGCTTCGCTGGCACGCGTTTCGCGCATGGTAGCAGCTTTGTCGCGCCGCACGGCGGGCGCGTTTGCCGTCTTACGCGCCGCGCTGCGCGCGCCGCCAGCGCCCCGGCGTCGTGCCGAGCACCGCGCGAAACGCCTTGCCGAAAGCCGCCTCGGACTGATAGCCGACCGCTTGTCCGATCTCCGCCTGTCCGCGCTGCGTATCCTGCAGCAGCGCGCACGCATGCATCATCCGGATCTGCGCGACGAACGCGCCGACGCTCATCCCGGCCTTCTCGCGGAAATGCCGCGCATAGGTCGCCCGCGACATCGCGGATGCCGCACCGAGCGATTCGACCGTCCACGGCTGCGCCGGTGCCTGCAGCACGGCCTGGACCGACGGGCCGAGCCGCGCGTCGGCGGCGAGCGCGAGCCAGCCGGCCGGCACGCTTGCGTCGCGCCCGTATGCGCGCAGCGCATAGGCGAGCAGCGCCTGCCCGAGCGCATTCACGATCGCGCGTGCGCCCGGCTGCGCATTCGATGCCTCGGCACGCAGCACGCTCGTCAGCAGTTGCAGCGACGCAAGCCCCGATGCTTCGCGCAGCCCGACGTGCAGCACGCGCGGCAGCGTGCGCATCAGCAATTCGCCGGCGCCGCGCGCATAGACGAAGCGTCCGCACAGCAAGTCCACGCTCGCACCGCCCGGTTCGGCGGGATCGAGATTCGACGTGACCGGCAGCACCGCGCCGCCCGCCGCGACCGGTTCGCGCAGCGGCGCCGACTTCGCCCGGCCGCCCCCGACATCGGACAGGTCGTGCGCGTCGCCCGCCGGCAGCAGCACGAAGTCGCCGTCGGCCAGCCGCAGCGTGCGCCCGTCGGCGGTACGCATCAGGCATGTTCCCGCCAGCAACAGATGGAACACCGCTTCACCCGGCGGCAACGGATCGTGCGGCATCGCGAAGGAGCCGTCGAGCAGGCAGCGCACGTCCAACTCGACATGGCTACGGCCCAGCGACAACAGTTGACTCAATGCATCCATGAGACGATTGCACTAAAAATTGACACTCTAGCGTATCGAAACCCTCAGCGCGAGCGATCAGAATAGCTCTGCATCGCCCGAGATCGCGGCATCCGCCGCCCCGCTCCACCATTTCTAAAGGACACATCATGCTGAACTGGAACGAATACCGGAAGGAACTCTCGACGCGCGTCGGCGAAATCGCCAAGCTGTCGCCCGATACGCTGGCCGGCTACAAGGCGCTGTCCGGCGCCGGCGCCAAGACGGGCCATCTGGATGCGAAGACGCGCGAGCTGATCGCGCTCGCGGTAGCCGTCACGACGCGCTGCGACGGCTGTATCGCGATACATACGGCCGACGCCGTGAAGCATGGCGCGACCAAGGAGGAAGTGGCTGAGGCGCTCAGCGTCGCGATCGCGATGAATGCGGGCGCGGCGCTCGTGTATTCCGCGCGCGTGATGGACGCGCTCGGCGACTGACGATCGCAGCCGGGCACAACCCGGCGCAACGCACCGCATGACGATTGCGGCGGCCTCGGCCGATCGGCCGGGGCCGCCGCGAATCGCCTTCGGGTGTGCCGCGAAGTCGGCTACCATGCGCGAACGATTCATCGCGAAGGAGCATGCCATGTGCCGCTGGCTCGCTTACACGGGTAATCCGATCCATCTCGAAACCGTGCTGTTTCGCGCGAAGCACTCGCTGATCGACCAGAGCCTGCATTCGGAGCTGGGCGCCACGACGACCAACGGCGACGGCTTCGGCATCGGCTGGTACGGCCATCCCGATGAACTTCCGTTTCGCTACCGCTCCGTGCATCCCGCGTGGAACGACCGCAACCTGCGCGAGGCCGCACGCGCGATCCGCTCGCGAATGTTCATCGCGCACATCCGCGCGGCAACCGACACGCCCGTGCAGGAAACCAACTGCCACCCGTTCCGCCACGGCCGCTGGCTGTTCGCGCACAACGGGCTGATCCGCGATTTCCACAAGCTGCGCCGCGACCTGACGATGAAGGTCGACCCCGCGCTGTTCCCGACGCTCGAAGGCTCGACCGACTCCGAGCTGATGTTCCGCCTCGCGTTGACGTACGGGCTCGAACAAATGCCGCTGCCGGCGCTCGAGCGGATGGTCGGCGTGGTCGAGGAAACCGCCGCGCGGTATCGCGTCGCCGAGCCGCTCAACATGACGATCTGCGCAACCGACGGCGACCGGATCATCGCCGTGCGCTATTCGAGCGAGCGGCAATCGCGCTCGCTGTTCCACAGCACGTCGTTCAAGCATCTGCACGAACTCTATCCGCACAATCCGCGTATTGCCGAAGCCGGCGACGACGCGTTCATGGTCGTGTCGGAGCCGCTCGTCGACCTGCGCGGCGCGTGGGAGGAAGTGCCGGAAAGCATGGCGATCGTCGCGCATGGCGCCGACGTCCAGCAGCGGCCGTTCAATCCGCGGCACAAATAGGCTGCAAGGCGCTCAAGACGCCGGCCACACCGTGCGACACGAGTCCGGCGCGAACCGGAATCGGCGAAAAGCCGGCAAGCGAAGCCGCGGTGAGCGCATCGCAAAACCCCATACCGGTAAAAAAACACGGTCGTCTTAAATCGCGACATAAACCAGACGACTCTCGTTATGCGCGAATCGAGCATGCTATAGTTACCGCCGCCTTTTAGTATCGCAACAACTCCCACTGTAATCGGCACCGAGTCCCGCCGCAGTTCGTCGCTGCAATCCGCGCAATGTCTGCGTGCGATCGCACGTCCGGCGAGTCTTGGAAAATTCAATGGAAAGTAGCGATACGACGGGCACGACGGCGCCATGCGGGGCGCCGGAGCATAGAGAATTTGGTCTTGCAACGCGAATTGCCGGGCGACATGCGCGCTACATGCGGATGCCCTAGAATACGCGGCGATCAGGCTGGTCCATCCACTCCGGGCGGGTCCGCGCAGTTTCTTGATATTGTTCGTCCCGCGTCAACCGAGGGCGATGTCCACAACGAGAGCACGGCAGTATTGCCTGCCGTTAACATAAAAAGAGGCTACATGATATTGGTTACTGGTGGCGCCGGTTTTATCGGTGCCAACTTTGTGTTGGATTGGCTGCGTCAATCGGACGAATCGGTTCTTAACGTCGACAAACTGACCTATGCGGGCAATCTGGGAACGTTAAAATCGCTGCAGGGAAATCCGAAGCACGTGTTCGCGCAGGCGGATATTTGCGATCGCGCCGCACTCGACGCGCTGTTCGCCGAGCACAAGCCGCGCGCGGTGCTGCACTTCGCTGCTGAAAGCCACGTCGACCGCTCGATTCACGGCCCGGCCGATTTCGTTCAGACCAATGTCGTCGGCACCTTTACGCTGCTCGAAGCGGCGCGTCAGTACTGGAATACGCTGCCTGAGGCCGAAAAGGCCGCATTCCGGTTCCTGCACGTGTCCACCGACGAAGTATTCGGTTCGCTGTCGCCCACCGACCCGCAATTCTCCGAAACGACGCCGTACGCGCCCAACAGCCCCTATTCGGCTACCAAGGCAGGTTCGGACCATCTCGTGCGCGCGTACCAGCATACGTACGGCATGCCGACGCTGACCACGAACTGCTCGAACAACTACGGCCCGTACCAGTTCCCCGAGAAGCTGATCCCGCTGATGATCGCGAACGCGCTCGCCGGCAAGTCGCTGCCGGTCTATGGCGACGGCCAGAACGTGCGCGACTGGCTGTACGTCGGCGACCATTGCTCGGCGATCCGCGAAGTCCTCGCCCGCGGCCGGACCGGCGAAACGTACAACGTCGGCGGCTGGAACGAGAAAACGAATCTGGAAGTCGTGCACACGCTGTGTGACCTGCTCGACCAGGCGCGCCCGAAGGCAGCCGGTTCGTATCGTGACCAGATCACCTATGTGACGGACCGCCCCGGCCACGATCGCCGCTACGCGATCGATGCGCGCAAGCTCGAGCGCGAGCTCGGCTGGAAGCCCGCCGAGACGTTCGAAACCGGCCTCGCGAAGACGGTGCGCTGGTACCTGGACAACCAGGAATGGGCCGACGAAGTCGCTTCGGGCGACTATCGGAAATGGGTCGCAACGAACTACGCGCATCGCGCGTAAGGGCAATGGACATGGCACGCAAGGGCATTATTCTGGCCGGCGGATCCGGCACCCGGCTGTATCCGATCACGCATGCAGTGTCGAAGCAGCTGCTGCCGGTGTACGACAAGCCGATGATCTACTACCCGCTGTCGACGCTGATGGTCGCGGGCATTCGCGACGTACTGATCATCTCGACGCCGCAGGACACGCCGCGCTTCGAATCGATGCTCGGCGACGGCAGCCAGTGGGGGATGAACATCCAGTACGCGGTGCAACCGTCGCCTGACGGTCTCGCGCAGGCATTCGTGATCGGCAAGGATTTCGTCGGCAACGATCCGTCGGCGCTGATCCTCGGCGACAACATCTTCTACGGGCACGATCTCGCGAAGCAGCTCGAGCGCGCGGACGCACAGGACGCGGGCGCGACGGTGTTCGCGTATCACGTGCACGATCCGGAGCGTTACGGCGTCGTCGAGTTCGACGACGAATTCCGCGCGCTGTCGATTGAAGAGAAGCCGGCAAAACCGCGTTCGCACTACGCCGTCACAGGTCTCTACTTCTACGACAACCGCGTGTGCGACATCGCGGCCGACATCAAGCCGTCGCCGCGCGGCGAGTTCGAAATCACCGACGTCAATTCGCGCTATCTTGCAGACGGCGCGCTGAACGTCGAGATCATGGGGCGCGGCTATGCGTGGCTCGACACCGGCACGCACGATTCGCTGATCGAGGCGGCGAGCTTCATCGCAACGCTGCAGAAGCGGCAAGGCCTGGTCGTCGCCTGCCCCGAAGAAATCGCGTACCGCCGTCACTGGATCGATGCCGAGCAAGTGCAGAAGCTCGCGCAACCGCTGTCGAAGAACGGCTACGGTAAATATCTGCTGAACATTCTTACGGATCAGGTCGCATGGCCATCACGGTAACTGCTACGGCACTCCCCGAAGTCAAGATCGTCGAGCCGAAGGTGTTCGGCGACGCGCGCGGCTACTTCTACGAGAGCTTCAACGGCCGCGAATTCGCGGAACTCGTCGAAACCGGCGTCGAATTCGTGCAGGACAACCATTCGCGTTCGGCGAAGGGCGTGCTGCGCGGGCTGCATTACCAGATCGAACACGCGCAGGGCAAACTCGTGCGCGTGGTCGAGGGCGAAGTGTTCGACGTCGCGGTCGACATCCGGCGCAGTTCGCCGAATTTCGGCAAGTGGGTCGGCGTGACGCTGTCGGCCGACAACCATCGTCAGCTGTGGGTGCCGCCCGGCTTCGCGCACGGCTTCGTGGTGTTGTCCGAGTCCGCGCAATTCCTGTACAAGACGACCGACTACTGGTTCCCGGAATACGAGCGCAGCCTGCTGTGGAACGATCCGGAGATCGGCATTCAATGGCCGTTCGACGGCGAGCCGGTGCTGGCGGCGAAGGACGCGGCGGGCAAGCGACTCGTCGAAGCCGAGTGCTACGAATGAGCGGCGCCATGCAATCCCCCGCACAGCGGACCATCCTGCTCACCGGTATCAACGGTCAGGTCGGGTTCGAGCTCGCACGCAGCCTGCAGGGTCTCGGCAAGGTCGTCGCACTGGATCGCAGCCGGCTCGACCTGTCGAACCTCGATCAGGTGCGCGACGTCGTGCGCGAGGTCAAGCCGGATCTGATCGTCAACCCGGCCGCCTATACGGCCGTGGACCAGGCGCAGACCGAGGTCGCAATGGCGACGCGCCTGAATGCGGAAGCGCCCGCGGTACTCGCCGAAGAAGCCACACGCATCGGCGCGGCGCTGATTCATTTCTCGACGGACTACGTGTTTGCGGGCACGAAGGATGGCCCGTACGTCGAGGACGATTCCGTCGATCCGCAAAACGTCTACGGCGAAACCAAGCTCGCCGGCGAACAGGCGATCGCGGCATCGGGATGTGCGCACCTGATCTTCCGCACGAGCTGGGTGTACGGCACGCGCGGCAAGAACTTTCTGCTGACCATGCTGCGCCTGGGCGCCGAGCGCGACGAGCTGAAGATCGTCGCCGACCAGATCGGCGCGCCCACGTGGTCCAAGACGATCGCCGCGCTGAGCGCGAACGTAGCCGCGCAGGCCATCGGTGCGGGCACGGCCGGCCGGGACGATTGGTGGCGCACGCATTCCGGCGTCTATCACCTGTGCGCGGGCGGCTCGACGTCGTGGCACGGATTCGCGGAAGCGATCTTCCGTCTGTCGAATCTCCCGAAGAAGCCGTCGGTGGCGCCCATTCCCGCCAGCGCTTATCCGACGCCCGCGGCACGCCCGGCCAATTCCCGCATGTCGAATGCGAAACTGGCCGAACACTTCGGCCTCGGCGCACCGGATTGGGAAACCGCGCTCGAACTCTGCATGAAAGAGATTTAAAGCGCGCCGCCAGCCGCTTTTCGCTGAATCGCGGCTGGCGGATTATTTCGCATTATTACGGAATTCATATTCTGGTCATTCCGGTTGCAATGTTATCCGCGCTGCGAATATCCGCACACAGCATTCCGATTCGAATGTGCGTCGCGCCGCAAAATTCGGCGCCGGCACGCCGGGACGTCATCGCGCCGCCAACCAGCAAAAAATACCCATTTCGGCGTCGCAACCACCCCTCTTGCAGCAAAATATTCCTCATTCCATCCGGTTGCGTATCAAACAGGCGTTTGACGAGCACCATTTGCATCACTGACCGGAAGCAATAACGAGATATTGATTAGGACTGTTTACATCCTCGCGCCGATCCGCCCCTTCAACCGGGCAGCGTTGCCATACCGCATCAGACCGGTCCGCAAATTTCGAGACGTTCTAGGGTGAAACATAATTTTCGAGATAAAATCGCGGGTCGCGTCCATGTCCAAAGCTGGCGGGCATGGTCAGTCTCCTCTCCCATCTGCCGTACAACCCCCGGGCCGCTTTGCTTTTCGCATGCAATAACAGGGAAATCACGCAGTCAGCCAGTAAGAAAGATACAAGCACATGAGCAAATGCGTCGCTTTAGTCGGATTGGCGTTTCGATTTCCTGGAACAGATAGTCGTCACTACTGGAACGACCTGCTCAACGGCAAGGACTGCGTCACCGAAGTCGAAGCTGGCAGATGGTCGAAAGATGCTTATCTGCATCCAGCCAAGGAGCATCCCGGTACCGCCTACACGTTCGCCGCAGGTTCGATCGGGGACGTCTCCGGTTTCGATGCGGATTTCTTCGGCATTTCGCCACGCGAAGCCGCACTGATGGACCCGCAGCAACGACTGTTGCTGGAACTCGGCTGGGAAAGCATCGAAAGCGCCGGCATCAAGCCTTCGTCGCTGCGCGGCAGCGACTGCGGCGTGTTCGTCGGTATCGCCAGCGCCGACTATTCGTACCGGATGGCAGACGACCTCGCGACGGTCGATGCGTCCATGGCGACCGGCAATACGGCCAGCATCGCGGCCAACCGCCTGTCCTACGTCTTCGACCTGCGCGGCCCGAGCCTGGCCGTCGATACCGCGTGCTCGTCGGCGATGGTGGCCTTCCACCTCGCCTGCCGCGCGATCGCCAACGGCGAAATCAGCCACGCAATCGCGGGCGGCGTCAGCCTGCACCTGCATCCGTACGGCTTCATCACGTTCTCGAAGGCGTCGATGCTGTCGCCCAACGGGCGCTGCAAGGTCTTCGACGCGTCCGGCGACGGCTACGTGCGCTCGGAAGGCGGCGGCCTGTTCCTGCTGAAGGACTACGACCAGGCCGTGGCCGATGGCGACCGCATCCTCGCCGTCGTGGCCGGCACCGCGGTGAACACCGACGGCCGCAAGTCCGGCCTGACCGTGCCGAGCGTGGACGCCCAGGCCGCGCTGATGCGCCAGGTCTACGAGCAGGCCGGCATTCCGCCGAGCGCGATCGATTATCTGGAAGCCCACGGCACCGGCACGCCGGTCGGCGATCCGATCGAAACCCGCGCAATCGGGCAGGCACTCGGCCAGCGCCGCGCCGCCGATGCGCCGCTGCCGATCGGGTCGGTCAAGAGCAACCTCGGCCACCTCGAAGCGGCCTCCGGCGTCGCCGGGCTCGTCAAGGCGATCTACAGCCTCCAGCATCGCGTGGTGCCGGGCACGATCGGCATCAAGGAATTCAATCCGAACATCCGCTTCGACGACTGGAACATCGAAGTCCTGACCAAGCCGTATCCGCTGCGCGAAACCGGCACGCTGACCATCGGCGTCAATTCGTTCGGTTTCGGCGGCGCCAACGCGCACGTGATCCTGCAAACGCCCGCCGAAGCGGCCGGCACGCCAGATACGCGCGCGGCAGCGGCAACGACGGCCGCCGTGCCCATGATCGTCACCGGCCGCAGCAGCGCGGCGCTGCAGGCCAACGCCCGCAAGCTTGCCGACACGCTGCGCGGCCCGGGCGCACCGGCGCTGTACGACGTCGCGCATGAAGCCGCGCTGCGTCGCGACTGGCACGAAAAGCGCGCGGTGGTGTTCGGCACCGACAGCGAACATGTCGCGCAGCTGCTCGAGCAGCTCGGCGCCGACGACGCGGCGAACCCGTCGATCCACGAAGGCGTCGGCGTGCGCGACGCGCAAGGCCCGGTCTTCGTGTATTCCGGCAACGGCTCGCAATGGGCGGGGATGGGCAGCAAGCTGCTCGCGCACCCGGTCTTCAAGCAGACGATCGCCGAAATCGATCGCATGTTCGCCGAGCTCGCCGACTGGTCGCTCAACGCGTTGTTCGAACGCGACGCGCAGGACGGCATCTACGAGCGCACCGAAATCGCGCAGCCCGCGCTGTTCGCGCTGCAGGTCGGCGTGACGCGCATGCTCGCCGAGCAAGGCGTGCGACCCACCGCCGTCGTCGGACACAGCGTCGGCGAAGTCGCCGCCGCGTGGGCATGCGGCGCGCTCTCGCTCGCCGATGCCGTCGCGGTCATCTATCACCGCAGCCAGCAGCAGGGGCTCACGAAGGGCAAGGGACGCATGGCGGCCGTCGGCATCGACGGCGTCGCCACCGCCGCATTGCTCGACGAACTCGGCCTGCAGGACGCGCTGTGCGTCGCCGGCTACAACAGCGCCAAGGGCGCCACGCTGGCCGGCGCGCCGCACGCGCTGGAGCAGGTCGGCAAGGTGCTCGCCGAGCGCCGCGTATTCTACAAGCAGCTCGACCTCGATTACGCGTTCCACAGCAGTGCGATGGATCCGATCGAAGCCCCGCTCAAGCAGGCGCTGGCCCCTATCCGGCCGCAGCGCGCGAGCGTGCCGTTCTTCTCGACCGTCGCCGGCGCCGAGCTCGACGGCACCGCGCTCGATGCCGACTACTGGTGGCGCAACATTCGCGTGCCGGTGCGCTTCGAGCAGGCGCTCGACAGTCTCGTCACGCAAGGCAGCAACGTGCTGATCGAAGTCGGCCCGGCGCCCGTGCTGCGCAACTACATCAACGAAACGCTCAAGCAGCACGGCAAGACCGGTCACTGCATCCCGACCGGCCGCCGCACCGACGACGCGCCCGAGCGCGTGCAGGCAGCCGCCGCGCAAACGCTGATCAGCGGTGCGCCGATCGACTGGACGCGGTTCTTCCCGAGCGACGCGGCCCGCGCCAAACTGCCTTCGTACGCATGGCAACGCGAGCGCTACTGGCACCCGGTCACCACCGAGTCGCTGAACCAGCTCGGCCGCCGTCGCGTTCATCCGCTGCTCGGCTACAGGATGACCCAGCAGACCCAACCTGCATGGGAAAACCAGCTCGATACGCTGCTCCAGCCGTGGCTCGCCGACCACGTGGTCGGCCACGCGACCGTCTTCCCGGGCTCCGGCTTCGCGGAAATCGCGCTCGCCGCCGCGCTTCAATGGCACCCCGGCGACCACGCGGACATCGAGGAACTGGAGATTCATGCGCCGCTGCTGCTGTCCACCGCGCCGAGCAAGATCACCCGCCTGTCGCTCGACGAAGGCGACGGCCGCTTCAGGCTGCGCAGCAAGCCGGTCGGCAGCACCGATCCGTGGACCGTGCACGCCAGCGGCCGCCTGCTGTCGGGCGCGAACGCGCAGCAACTGGCCGAAATCGCGCCGGCGCTGCCCGAACGCGAGCCCGACTTCACCGGCGCTACGCACCTCGCGCTGACACGCGCGGCCGAACTCGACTACGGCCCGGCCTTCCAGGCCGTGTCGCACGGCTGGCTCGAATCGCCGCAAAGCGTGGTGGCCGTGCTGCACGCGCCGCAAGCGCTGGCCGACAGCCTGCCCCACAGCCTGCTGCACCCGGCCCTGCTCGACTGCACGTTCCAGCTCATCATCCAGATGCTGAAGGACGATCCGTCACTGGGACAAGGCATCGCGTTCGTGCCGACCCGTATCGGCCGGCTGCGCTGGCGCGCCGGGCAAGGCACGCCGCACCGCGTGCGTGCGCGCCTGCTGAAGCGGGCGCCGCATTCGCTCACCGCCGAATTCGCGATCTTCGACGAACACGGGCAGCAGATCGCGGCCGTCAGCGAAGCACGCTTTCGTAGCGTGCGCCTGGCGAAGGCGCACACCGAGCCGCTCTCGTTCCTCGACTACGCCGCCACACCGAGCCCGCATCCGCAGAGCCAGCAACCCGCGAATACCGCGCTGCGACGCAACGCGCTGCAGCCCGCGCTGCGCGCGACGGTCCGCTCCATCGCGACCGACGGCCTGCTCGAACGCTATGCGCAGGAAGTCGATCCGCTGCTGGAAACGTTGTGCGACCGCTATGCCGCCGAAGCGCTGCTGACGCTGTCGACCGACGGCCGGCTTGACGCCTCCGCGCTCACCGCTTGTCGCGATGCCGCACCGCACGCCGCCCCGCTGCTCGACTGGGCGCTCGGCCGCAGCGCGCGCCGCCTGCCGGATTCGCAGGACTGGCAGATCGATGTGCCGCAAGACGACGGCGCCAGCACCGGCGACATCTGGAACAGCCTGCTGCGCGAATACCCCGACTACTTCACGCTGGTTCACGCGACCGGCCGTGTCGGCCTGCACCTGCCGGCCCTGCTGACCGGCTCGGCCGCGTGGGCCAACGTCTGCCCGCGCGACGTCACGCCCGTCGAGCTCACGCACTACGTGCTGGGCGATGAAGCGAACCAGCGGCTGTCCGACACGCTGAGCGCGCACCTCGAGAAGGCGCTGGTCGCGCGCGCGCCTGAGCAGCGCGTCGGCATCGTGGAAATCGGCGCCGGCGCATCTCGCGCGACCGCCGACCTGTGCCGCCATCTCGATTTCGCGGTGGCAGACTTCAGCTACGCCAGCTCCGAGGATGCAGCGCTCGAACACGCTGAACGCCTGCGCGAGCATTGCCCGGAGCTGTCGGTCCAGCGGATCGATGCGAGTGCGGCAAGCCCGGGCCGCGATGCCGACCTGATCGTCTTCCATTGCGACTTCGGCAACCCGGATGCGGCCCGGCTGGCGCTGCAATACGGCGCGAACCGCCTCAAGCCCGGCGGCACGCTGCTGCTGTGGGGCACGCAACCGGCCGCGTGGATGGACTTCATCTTCGGCGGCAATGCCGCGTGGTGGGCCAAGCGCGCCGACGGCACGCCGGTCTCGCCGCAACGCACGGCCGCCTACTGGCAAACCGAGCTGGCGCAACTCGGCCTCGAATGTGACGAGCCGCTGGAACTCGCACCGGAAAGCGCGTGCGGCCCGTATCTGCTCGCGGCCGGCTTGCCGGTCGAAGCCGCCGCCGTCGCGCAGCCGCAACCGCCTCAAGGCGGCTGGCTGATTCTCTCGGATGCGCACACGGCCGGCGAATCCGGCCCCGCACGCAAGCTCGCCGACCATCTGTCGAGCCGTCGCCGCCTGCCGGTGCGCGTCGAGACCGACGTCACGCCCGAGCAGCTGGATGCGGTACTCCAGCGCGCGCAAGCCGAGCTCGGCGACATTCGTGGCATCGTGCATCTCGCGGGCCTCGCATACGGCGCGAACCTCGCCGACGGCGACGATCCGCAACGCCTGCTGCAAGCCCAGGTGCAGCGCTGCGCGCTGGCCGCCGGGCTCGCATCGGCGTGCGAGCGCGCGGGCCTGAAGACCACGCTGTGGCTGCTGACGGCCGGCGCCGCACCGTTCCTGCCGAGCGCGCCGAGCAGCCGCTACGCGACGCTGAACGACGCTTCGCTATGGCTGTACGGCCGTACGATGATCAACGAGGCCGCCGGATTCGACGTTCGCCTCGTCGACCTGCCGCAAACCGAACCGGTGCCGCTCGACGCGCTCGCGCGCGAGCTGCTGTGGCCGGACGGTGAACAGGAAGTCGCGCTCGGCGCAGCGGGCGAGCGCTATGCGCCGCGTCTGCGCAAGAATCCGCGCCCGCATTCCGCAGCGCCGGCGACACCCGCTTCCGCGACCGATACCGCGCTGCGTCTCGGCTTCGAGGTGCCCGGCCAGTTGCGCAACCTGCGCTGGGAAGCCCATACGTTGCCCGACGTGCGTGAGGACGAGCTGCAGATCCGCGTCGAAGCCACCGGCCTGAATTTCCGCGACGTGATGTATACGCTGGGCCTGCTGTCCGACGAAGCGATCGAAAACGGCTTTGCCGGACCGACGCTCGGGCTCGAGTTCTCGGGCGTCGTCGAGCGCGTCGGCCGCAAGGTCACCGGATACAAGCCGGGCGACGCCGTCGTCGGCTTCGGGCCGGCCAGCTTCGGCAACCGCGTCGTCACGCAGTCGAGCGCGCTGTCGCACATTCCGCGCAGCCTGTCGTTCGAGGCCGCGGCCACCATTCCGAGCACGTTCTTCACCGTCTACTACGCGTTCCACCACCTCGCCCGGCTCGAGCCCGGCGAGCGCGTGCTGATCCACGGCGCGGCCGGCGGCGTCGGCATCGCCGCGATCCAGTTCGCACAATGGATCGGCGCGGAGATTCACGCGAGCGCGGGCTCGGACGAGAAGCGCGACTTCCTGCGCCTGATGGGCGTGAAGCACATCTACGATTCGCGCTCGCTCGAGTTCGCCGACGAGATCCTCGCCGCGACCGATGGCGAAGGTGTCGACGTCGTGCTCAATTCGCTCGCGGGCGAAGCCATCAACCGCAACCTGCGCGCGCTCAAGCCGTTCGGCCGCTTCCTGGAACTCGGCAAACGCGACTTCTACGAAAACACGCGCATCGGCCTGCGTCCGTTCCGCAACAACATCAGCTACTTCGGCATCGACGCCGACCAGCTGATGTCGAAGCGCCCGGACCTGACGCGACGCCTGTACGGCGAGATGATGGCGCTGTTCGAGGAGGGCGTGCTCCGTCCGCTCCCTTATCACGCCTTCGATGCAAACGATATCGTTGACGCGTTCCGCCATATGCAACAGGCGCGCCAGATCGGCAAGATCGTCGTGACCTATCGTCGAGGCCTGCAGGCAAGCGCGGCGGCACAAGCCGCCGCCCCCGCGGACGAACTGCGTTTGCGCGACGAGGCCAGCTATCTCGTCACCGGCGGCCTGTCCGGTTTCGGCCTGCGCACCGCGCAATGGCTGGCCGACAAGGGCGCGCGCCACCTCGTACTCGCGAGCCGAAGCGGCCCCGCATCGGACGAGGCAAAGGAAGCGATCGCCGCGCTGCGCGAACGCGGCGTGGACGTGCATGCCGCCGCGTGCGACGTCACCGATCGCGCAGCGCTCGCCGCGCTGCTTGCACACGTCGATGCGCACATGCCGCCGCTGCGCGGCATCGTGCACGCCGCGATGGTCATCGACGACGGGCTCGTGCGCGGCGCAACCGCCGCGCAAATCGAACGCGTGATGGCGCCCAAGATCGTCGGCGCACTGCATCTCGACGAACTCACCTGCGCACTGCCGCTCGACTTCTTCGTGTTTCATTCGTCGGGCACGACGCTGTTCGGCAACCCGGGGCAATCGAACTACGTGGCCGCCAACGGCTGGCTCGAAGCGCTGGCCCGCCTGCGGCGCGCACGCGGGCTTCCCGCGACCAGCCCGCGCTGGGGCGCGATTGCCGATGCCGGCTTCCTCGCGCGCAACCAGAAGGTCAAGGACGCGCTGCAAAACCGCATGGGCGGCAGCGCCCTGCCCGCCGCGACGGCGCTCGATGCGCTGGAAGACATGCTGCTGGGCAACGTCGGCGACCTCGGCGTGCTCGAACTGGACTGGCGTGCGCTGTCGCGCTTCCTGCCGAGCGCGCAGACGCCCAAGTTCGCCTGGGTCGCGCGCGACGCGGCAACGTCGCATCAGGACGAGGACGGCAGCGACGACGTCGCCGAGTTGCTGGCCACGCTGAACGACGAGGAGCTGCACCCGGCCGTGGTCGACATGATCAAGCACGAAGTCAGCGAGATCCTGCGCGTACCCGCGGACAAGATCGACCCCGATCGTTCGGTTTACGATATGGGCCTCGATTCGTTGATGGGTGTGGAGCTCGTGGTGGCGCTCGAAAGCCGCTTCGGCGTCCGGCTGCCGGTGATGGCACTCTCCGAGAGCCCCACCATGACCAAGCTGGCCACGCGGTTGATCGAGGTGCTGCGCGGCGAAGAGCCGGCCGAGCCCGACACCGTTGCCCAGCAGGTTGCGCACGTCGTGGCCCAGCATACCGAGGATGTTTCCAGCGAAGCGATCGCCGAGTTCACCGACGAAATCAAGGCTGCACAAGAAGCCGGCCACAAGCCGGAACGCATGATCCGATAAGCGCGACATGAGCAAGACCAAAACCACCGGACTGCCGGGCCTCACCTCGGCCCTGAAGAACAAGCTCATTCAGCAGGCGCTCGAGCGCAAGCTGCGTGAAGCCGGGCGCGAGCAGCCCGCGGCCGCGCCGGCGGCGGGCCGCAGGACGGCGGCTTCCGTGCCGGAAGCCTACACGCGCTTCGACCAGTATCCGGGCTATCGGCAGTTGCGCATCATGAGCGACGGCGCGGCGCGCCTTGGCTTGCGCAGCCCGTTCTTCAAGCTGCATGAAGGGACGGCCGGTGCACAAACCCGCATCGGCGGTCATACGTACGTCAATTACGCCAGCTACAACTACCTCGACATGTCGGGCGACCCCGTCGTCTCGCAAGCCGCGAAAGATGCGATCGACCGCTACGGCACGTCGGTATCCGCGAGCCGCCTGGTGTCGGGCGAACGGCCGATCCACCGCGAGCTCGAACGCGCGCTCGCCGAGCTGTACGGCGTGGACGACGCCATCACGTTCGTGAGCGGCCATGCGGCCAACGTGACGACGATCGGCTACCTGTTCGGGCCGCGTGATCTCGTCATTCACGACGAACTGATCCACAACAGCGTGCTGCAGGGGATCCAGCTGTCGGGCGCGAAGCGCTTTTCGTTCGCGCACAACGACGCCGATGCGCTCGAGCGGCTGCTGACGGAACAGCGGCATCAGTTCGAGCGCGTGCTGATCGTGCTGGAAGGCATCTACAGCATGGACGGCGACTACCCCGACCTGCCGCGCTTCGTCGACATCAAGCGCCGTCACCGGGCGTTCCTGATGGTGGACGAGGCCCATTCGCTGGGCGTGATGGGCAAGACGGGGCGCGGGATTCGCGAGCACTTCGGCCTTGCCGGCGATGCCGTCGACATCTGGATGGGCACGCTGAGCAAATCGCTGGCCGGCTGCGGCGGCTATATTGCCGGCGAGACGGCGCTCATCGAGCATTTGAAATTTCTGGCGCCGGGGTTCCTGTATAGCGTGGGAATGCCACCGCCGGTTGCGGCCGCTTCGCTCGCAGCGCTGCGGCGCATGCTGGAATTGCCCGAGCGCGTGGCCACGCTTCAGGCGCGCGGGCAGTATTTTCTTGCGCAGGCCAAGGCGGTGGGAATCGATACGGGCAGCAGCGCGGGAATTGCTGTCGTTCCGGCGATTCTCGGCAGCTCGCTACGGGCGACCAAGTGGTCGGACGCCCTGTTCGAACAAGGAATCAATGTGCAGCCCATTCTTTATCCGGCGGTGCCGGAGCAGTCGGCGCGGTTGAGGTTTTTCATCGCTTGCACGCATAGTGAAGCGCAGATCGACCAGACCGTGCAGGCAATGAAGGGGTTGCTCGAGAAACGATAGTCCCGGTACGTTGAGTACGCGGTCCATTCCAATTCCAAATCAATCAACGACTCATGAAAATCGCTATCGCCGGCACCGGCTAT
This sequence comes from Burkholderia sp. IDO3, assembly GCF_003366075.1. Lineage (NCBI taxonomy): Bacteria > Pseudomonadati > Pseudomonadota > Betaproteobacteria > Burkholderiales > Burkholderiaceae > Burkholderia > Burkholderia sp. IDO3. The sequence continues at coordinate 775,561 of NZ_CP028963.1, read as the reverse complement.
GTCGGGCTTTCCAACGGTATCCTGCTCGCTCAGCACCACGAAGTCGTCGCACTGGACATCGTTCCCGAGAAAGTGGAGATGCTCAATCGCAAGCAGTCTCCGATCATCGATACCGAGATCGAGGATTATCTCGCGAACAAGCGCCTGAACTTCCGGGCGACGCTGGACAAGCACGAGGCCTATGAAGGGGCGGACTACGTCATCATCGCCACGCCGACGGACTACGATCCGGAGACCAACTACTTCAATACGCGCTCGATCGAAGCCGTGATCAGGGACGTGAAGGCGATCAATCCGCGTGCGGTGATGGTGATCAAGTCGACCGTGCCGGTCGGATACACGGCGAAGGTTCGACAGGAGCTGGATTGCGATCAAGTGATCTTCTCCCCCGAATTCCTGCGCGAAGGTCGCGCGCTGCACGACAACCTGCATCCGTCGCGAATCATCGTCGGAGAACAATCGGAACGAGCCAAGGTGTTCGCCGAACTGCTTCAGGAAGGCGCGATCAAGAAGGACATCTCGGTCCTCTTTACCGACTCGACGGAAGCGGAAGCCATCAAGCTCTTCGCGAATACCTACCTCGCGATGCGTGTGTCGTACTTCAACGAACTCGACACCTACGCGGCGACGCACGGGCTGGATACGCGGCAGATCATCGACGGGGTTTGTCTTGATCCGCGGATTGGTAGCCATTACAACAATCCGTCGTTCGGCTACGGTGGATACTGTCTGCCCAAGGACACCAAGCAGCTCCTCGCCAACTACAAGGCCGTGCCGCAGAACCTGATTCAGGCGATCGTGGCGTCGAATACGACGCGCAAGGACTTCATCGCTGAAGACGTGCTGCGTCGCAAGCCGAAGGTGGTCGGGATCTATCGCCTCATCATGAAAAGCGGGTCCGACAACTTCCGGGCGTCAAGCATCCAGGGCGTGATGAAGCGGATCAAGGCGAAGGGCGTGGAGGTCATCGTGTACGAGCCTGCGCTGAAGGAATCGGAGTTCTTCCATTCGCGAGTCGTCGAGGATCTTGAGGCGTTCAAGACGGAATCGGATGTGATTATCAGCAATCGTATTGCTACATCGTTAGAAGATGTAGCAAAAAAAGTTTATACGCGGGATCTTTTCGGAAGCGATTAGCAAAATTTAGGAGCCGCCTCTAGCCGGCCTTAGATCAAAAAATTCCATACCTTGCATGTAGATCTCTTTACTTAGGTCGCTATCGAATGCGTGCGTGATGCCGGCATATTCAATGAAATTGATTCTCAGTAACTCACACGCCAGGAGGTTTTCCGCTTGGCATCGTATTCACTAAGCACCCGTATGGAGTTCCGATGTTATGTTAGTGCAGTTCGATCAGCCGCCCATATCAGCGCAAAAAAATAGATATGCCGGCGATGATCAGATGCGATTTCGACACAGTAGTTGCAGTCGCACTGCTCCTAATGCCCGGCGACATCGCGAGAACACCCATCGGTGCACAAAGAATTCAGGACGCCCCCACAACATACGGTCGAGCTCCTCAATGAGGTACACGCAATGCAAGAAAGCGAATTTTTTTTCGAAGACGAAAATATAATCTGCAAGCACACTCCAAGTCTCAAAAAAACCGACGTCGTAATAATATGCTTTGGAGACAAATCGAATCTCCACAAAAAAGGCCAAGATCTATTTTGGGGGGAACGACTTATCACCAAAACCGGATATTCTTTCGTCGGAATTATGGCAAAACGGCCAAATTGGTACCCCAAAGAATCCATAAATCGCGCAGCACAAGTTTTATTCTCCAAAATATCGGCATCCTGCCAAATAATTGGGTACGGAGGATCGATGGGAGGCTATGCCGCTATCAAATATTCAAGACTCTTAAAATTCACTCGGACCATAGCTTACGTACCTCAAGCCACCATCGACCCCGAGATAATAAACGACCATCGGTATTGCGATTTATTTGATCCGATTTTGAACAAAGAGATGACGATCGCCCAAAGCGACATTACTGGCACTATAGTAATGGTGTCAGATCCTCGTCATCCGATAGATGAATCACACGCGCAGTACATAAAAAGCATATACCCGGAAACGCACAGAATACCGCTTTGCTTCACGGACCATCATGCGACATCGATCTTAGCTGGGTCGGACTTTTTTCTGGCCATCCTAAATTACTCAGAAAACCCCAACAAAGAAAATCTTATCGCAGTTCGAAAAAAAACAAATTCATTAAAGATAGAAAATAAATTTTACATAGAAACACTAATTTCACCAAGATGGGAACCCCATTCACTCAAGGCAATTAAACATATATCAAGAAAAACGGATATCCATAAAGTAAAATTCGCAACCCTAAGCGAATACCGAAATGGAATTCATACATTTAATGGAAATAAAATAAATAACCTAAGACCCAATTGGATAAATCAGGCGATTTCAGAAGAGCATCTTGCACTGGTCAGCTGGAATGGGAAAATTCTTAGCAAGAACACGAAAACGGGCGCAATCGAAGCAATGGATGCCAACACACTTCAACACCAATCAGATGAGTGGGAAATAGCATCAATAGAAAAACAATTCAATACTGGTGTTTTGCGCGTACGAAACTTAGCTGTCGTCTACGACTCTACTTCCGTGACCTTTGGCACCGAAGACACCACCACTCCTCTGCAGTCTGTTATACACTACCGTTTCACCAATGGTCGAGTCGCACTATCGGATGGAAAACAAGTCGTCAGCACCGAAAGGAATGGAAAACTCAGCCTGAGAACATCTCAAATAAATCGCTGGGAGCTATACACACCAATCTAATTAACCCAAACCGCACCCCATTAACTCAATTAATATAGGGTAAATTATGATTAAATTAGGTATAGCCGGCATTGTAAAGGACGAAGCCGATAGTTTATTGGAGTGGATTGCCTACCATCGAATAATCGGAGTCACTCACTTCTTCATCGCGAATAACGACAGCACCGACGGAACTCGCGACATGCTCGCTGCTCTCGAAAATTGCGGGATTGTCACACTAATTGATTTTCCTACTATCGAGAATCAAAAACCACAACTACCTGCCTACGCATCACTGCTGGATTTATCCAGAAAAAGCTGCGACGCCATTGCCTTTATTGACGCCGATGAATTTCTTGTCCCGACAGATGGAGCGTCAACCGTCACGCCAATAATAGACAAAATTTTTTCGGATCCGTCCGTATCGGCAATTGCCGTCAATTGGGCAAATTTCGGTTCGTCCGGCCATCTTTTCATCGAAGATGGTCTTGTCATCGATCGCTTTACTCGTCGCGCCAAGCGGGAATGCACGGTAAATCATCACTACAAGACAATAGTGCGTCCCGACAGAGCACTTCATTTTCACAACCCGCATCACGTAAACTTAGAATCTGGTCGATACGTTACGACGAACGAGCGAGATATCGTTCCACACATCAAGCATGGAAATGGCTTAAGCAACTCTGTCATATGGGATGGCGTGAGAGTCAATCATTACGCAACCAAATCACTAGAAGAGTTTTTGCTTGGAAAAAGTAAACGCGGGAGCGCTTCAAAGGAAGGGCGCATTAAGCATAAGCGATACTTTCTACACCACGATCGCAATGACGAGGAATGCCTAATAGCAGCTCATTTTTCCATCGCAACAAAGGCCGAAATGGATAACTTGTCCGCAATGATCAACGCCAGCCCTGAGCTCCCCACTCCCGCAAATAAAAGTCGAATATCTAAATTTTTTACCTGGAGTGATCGCAAATAATCATCTCAGAACAACTCACCTTACTCGCTAAGACGATATATTATCAATAGCATGAGTATCTTGCCGTCGGTCCGCATCGAAGCAATGCGAGCACAAACAATGTCCGCAACGCCTCTTGCACTTAGCATTGCCCTGCGTACACACTAGGATCAATCTGATTCTTCAGACGGGGCGCATCGCGCGACTGTTATTCTTCGGCAACTTTGGACCATCCTGTAAGAGCGCCTTCACAGCTCTGGCGCAGCCTCAGCATATAAAGGTAGGACGGGTGGCTCCCTTTCCGTAACCATCGTGCCAGCAATCACATACTTAACGCCCGCGCTTCCGATAGAGTACACGCGCGGCGTTCCGCAGTACAACTCGCTCAGCATACGGACCTACAAAGCCAGACCCCGTCCAACCGACCGCACTCGAGCACGTCGGAATCAATGGATCGACCGGCAGCTTCGCTCCAACCCCGTAAACTCGCAAATGTCTAGCGATACAGGAATCGAGCCGTCGCTTCGCAGCTCGGTCCCGCGCTGTCAAAGTGTTTCCCCTCTCAACAACACAAGGAGAGGGATTATTTTTTGAGCAATCTTATGACACCACTCAACAAAAATTATCGAATTAACAACCCGATATCACGACGTGCCGCGATTAAAATTTTCATTCAGAGATCAGATGTTTCTCACCAACGCTGCGGCAACGGTTATACAATTCACCCTCAAAAAAAGACTCATCAATTTCATGATACATCTCTTCTTGAACATCTATTTTCTTAAATAGCGCATCGAAATTCTTTCTGAAATGTGATGCGTTATCAATGGGAACGCTAGCAAGTCCTCTATTTATTTTCTTCACAAACTCGCCCCTCGATTTCACTTGATAATGATTTAACTGAAAAACACTATGATCTATTTTATCAGAAATACCATTTTTCTTCGGAAAATCAATCAAATCGCCATTCGGGCGAATGTATTTTCCAGAAATAACCTCACAATGATGAACCTCCATTTTCAAGATCCGATCCGGTTTTAGCAAAGTTTTGATATGGTAATTATTATCAAAATCTCGAAACCTCCCCCATTTAAATTCCTTTGTCACGAGATCATAATCCGAATCCAGTTTTCCTGAACTGCCATACGTCAGCCAATTTACTCCAATAGCTGACACATCATCAGGGAAAGCTCCCATAACATCCCTAAAACTTCGCCCGTCCTTCACAACCAGAAATTCATCAAGGTCGAAGTATGCCAGCCAATCAAATCCGCCCGCGTGATTCTTAATAAAATCATTATATGCGGACTGCTGCGCGGAAACGCCATTAACATTCTTCCAGAATATTCTTTTAACGGGAAGAAAACCAGACAGCTCATCGATTATCTTATCCGATCCATCATCACTTTCATTATCATATATTGCTATATAATCAAACCCGAGGCCGAGATGATAAGAAATCCATTCCGCAAGATAGCGCCCTTCATTTTTTGCAATAGCAACGAGGCCAATTCTCATTCGACCTCCCTCGGCACCGACTTTAGCATTATCACCTTACCTCCAGAAAACAAAACCAATACTCAACAAACATATTAATTTACAGCATTTAGATCAATTTCAATCGGCGACGGCACCGGATTACAAGCCATAGGGAACTTTTTCGTACATACACGCGGCTTATCTCCGTTTGGAAGCTGTGCGTAATATCGTATCGCCCCAATTTTTTTACCTGTCCCGCTTACTCCCAAATACACCGGACCACTTAGCGGCGCCGAATTCTCCATACCTCCTGGGATTGTCAAGGCGGTAGTTTTTGCAGATTTTTCGGTTTGAATTAGATATTTTCTATTAGATAAATCAATAGTCGAGATCACATATCTCGACAAAGGCTTACCCAATATCTTCACATAAACAGAGACCTGCTGTTGACCGGCATCACTCCCTTCGTTCTCAAATTCAACAGGCATTTTTATCGAACCAGTGCCTTGTATAGCTATTCGCTCGTTAGACGAATCCAATCGTTTATCGATCCAGGTTCCGCCGCTGTAACTCGCTACATAGGCCCCATTTCGACCTTCCTCGTCATATTTTGTATAAAATATGATAGGCTTGCCGTTTTCTCCAGCGACAACTCGTGCGTTGTTTCCCAATCCCTCGGAAGGGCCTGGATTCATCACCAAAGACTTAGAATCTGGAGAAATAGGCAAAGTCAGTCGCGCGCCCTTCGCCGAAAAGAAATTAATAAAATCCGGCGTTTTCACGTAACTAATTGCGAAATTTGATTTAACGTCGCGATTTTCACGCCACACAATGGCGATATGATAAATTCCGTCAGAATCAAGGAACGGTGACGATGGATAGGCACTAACGCTTCGCCCAGACCAACTATCCTCATAAATCGGCTTATCAACCAATCGAACCCATTTTCCTTTTACAAAATGATTTACATACCATAGTCCGTTTCCGCTGCTTCCATCTCGATAAAAAAACAGCAGTCCTGCCGACTTCGCCCGGAGGAAAACTGGATACGTCACTCGATCTTCATTTAACCCTGTCATCGCATCCAATTTCATTCCCTCGATACTTCCCGGCTGTTGAGCATGCGCGTACACCAAAGGTGAATCATGCATATTAGCAGCCACATGAAGTATCCCATGGGCATCTAAGGCAAGCTTAGGATACTTATGGCTATCCCATCCGCTAAATCTCGAAGACAATCGAATCTTACAAAACATATTCGTTGACGGTTCAAGACTCGCTACCGTCAACCATCGATCCTTATCATAATATGCAGTATAGATTTTTCGCCCATCGCTTATCCCCTCATAGCCAATCAGAGTCCCGGACCATCCTTGATCCACGACATACCGACTCATACCACCCGAGGCTACCTCGGGCGTAACTTTCTGACAATCAGGAAAAACCGCACCTTCCGATGCCGTCCAGGCCGTGCTCCCCCAAAGAAGGAATAGCCACGTTGCCATATATCGCTTTGATCTAACCATTTTTTACACTCTCTAGACATCAACTTAAATCGATAGTCACCACGATAAAAGCACGGCCTGCTCTTCCATAGCAAGTTACTAAATTATACTTCCTTCGAATTCACGCTATTCTCTCTCATCATCGCAACGTCTCGAATTGCACTCAACCACTGATCGGCGATACCACTTTTTCGTAGCAATCGCGCCTTCTCGAGAGCATTCTTCCTAATATGAGTCCGTAATTGCTTACTGTTGAGCAACTTCAATATTGCGCGGGCCCAATCATCTGGGTTATTTTCGACGACCAATCCCGTTTGCCCATTGAGGACACTCTTATAAGCCGGAACCTTGCTGTATACCGCCGGAGTACTGACCAGAGCGTAATCAATTGCCTTGATATCAGACTTACTCCTATTAAATTCATTATCAACTAATGGCGCAATCGCAATTGTCGAATTCGCGCAAACCGCTCGGAACCATGGAACAAAATCATGATACTCAAACAATGATTCCGGTCGCTCGATTTCATCCCCCATCGACAGGCGCTTACCGCCGCCAATTTGAATAATATGTAAGTTGGGCATCTCCGCCTTTACCTTAGCCAAGGCAGCCTCCACCATTTCCAAATCAGCGGCGTGAGATTTCGATCCCATATAAATTAATCGCTGCCGCCCATCTTTGAAATTATATTCCTTGGCAACCTTATCCACTAAATTCTGATTTAATGGAGCGCACCAAAGATCCTCATCCAAGGCATTTGGAATTACTTGCACATTTCGTGCAACAGATCTCAACTCACTCGCCAAGATATCCGTCGAGCATGTAACCATTGACGCCCGAGCAGCCAACTTCAAAATAGATGAGGCCTGAGCTCGGTCAACTCCATGATCTTTATGCTGCGCAGGCAACTCCCACAACATGTCGTCTATTTCATAAATCCAAGGCAATCCAGCCTTATCCAAGGCGTCTAAAACTCGAGCAGCATCCTCTGGTTTTAACGCATCCCGTTGTATCAAAAGTGCGTCTAGTTGAGTTACACCGCCCGCAAGGAGCCAAGGAACCGAAACCGAACGAGCATCCAATTCACCCGTTGCTGCAGCAGCAGCTAACGGACGAAGAACTCTAATATGAGCCGTGGGCCAATGTCGTCCGCGACTCACCCCTTTAAGCAACATACCCAAACGGAGCATCGGCGGTTTCTTCGGCTTCATCACCGATCGATAAATCGATCGATATTGCGTCGCCATATTAGCAGTGGTGTTATAACTACCTTCGGTGTCCTGCCAATGCCTAATAGATTGTAATTTTTTACTATAACCGTCACCATCACTAAGTTGACGATTAATGTAAGAAAAAACTTCCTCAGCGGACGAACTCGGAGGCATCAACCATCCGCCGCCGGTCGAACGAATACGATCACCGACCGCTCCAAGGTCAATTCCAAGCACCGGAATTCCACAGGACCACATTTCGGTCAAAGTGTGACAGTACGTCTCTGGCCAAATTGACAGAACTAGACCAATGTGCGGCTTGATTGAGGCGACCTTATCTTGAAACTCATTTCTCGCATAGATTCCGTGATGCACCCCGATATGCTTCAACTGAGATATTGCGTTTCCGAGAAAGTGAAATTCAAATATACCCTTCGTATCGAGTTGCGCCATTTTCTCCAATATCAGAGCACCTTTCGTTACAGAAATATTCCCTGGTATAAGAATTCGAATGCGTTCTCCGGCACGGGGAGCCTCCCCAAGCATCGCAAATGAGGAAAAGTCTCGACCGTGAGGGATAACATTAAATTTCCCCCCCTGACTTGGGTAGACGTCCGAAAATATCGAAACCGCAGATGGAGTTGTCGTAATGAGTTGGTCACAAGACTCCAAAAAGCCGAGCATAGTCTTGCGCCAGCGCACAGAAAAGCCGTCCGGAATGTTATGCTTCGGCCACAGTGGATTTAATTTCGCGCCTGATAGCTTTGTTCCGCAGTATTTGTTGTCGGCATCGATCAAGTTAACCGAATAACATACACCATAGAAATCATGCGCCGAAAATATAACCGGAATATGCAACGCTTTAGCCGACTCTGCGAGTCCAACACTATGCCAAGCAATATGTCGAATATGTAGCAAGTCAATCGAGTGGCGATACATCATATCCAGGACCATTCGATCGTATTCTGCAGAGCGGTGCGTATACGGATCAATTTCTTGAGAAATATCTTTACATTCAATTTCAACGAGCTCGCTTCCTCGCAGATGCGAAAGCGTTACCCGCATGCCATCAGAGCGCAAAAGCCAGCAATCATATCGACCTTGCATCGCACGCATCAAGTCCATATTGGTCTGAGGCGTACCACCAGTCTGAGTCGAAATAACGTAAAGAATTCTGGGTAAAATATTCCTTCTACGCGCCGATGCTAGACGCCCTCGAATCCGAGCCCGAAGAAGTGAAAATTCCATATCAGAAAAACGTCGGGTTAAAACTTTATACTCCGGATACTCCTGGAGAACTTGCTTCGATCCCGCGGCAATAAGCGTCGTCTTTTCACCTTGAAAACTTTGTGATCGCTGGTGAAGCACATAAGCCTTATCACAAACGACGTTTACCCAACCGGCGTAGACGGCGCGCATGCAAAATTCATTTTCCTCTCCGTATCCACGAGGAAATTTTTCTTCGTCAAATGCTCCTATTTCATTTAGGGCAGCTCTTCTTATATACATACAGAATCCATTACCCGTAGGTACTGGAATTCCGACGCCGGCACCGCTTTGCCTTACGACATACCCAACATCTTCAGGACTCAAATGCGGAGGGCAAGGATTAAATTGCCCAATTTCGGGAACAGAAAATGCCCCAGAATTATCCGAAAGAGCAGTGACTGTAGCGACTCTCGACTGCGCATAAGCGCAGTATTGCATATTTCGAAGCCAATCTTTGGTAACTGTCGTGTCACTATTAAGTAAGACGATATCCCGATTAGGGCACAAATTTATCGCGGCATTAATATTTCGCGTGTAACCGAGATTGACAGAATTTCGCTGGACTCGAAACCCGGACACCGCCTGATATTCTTTGAGCAGTTGCGAAATCCGCGGATCGGGACTCGCATCATCCATGACCAGAACTTCAACATCGGAAGTTAGGTTTGCCGCCAGAGACGAGAGGCACAGAGATACAGCCTCCCAAGCATTGTATACAGGTACAATTACTGTAACCGGTAGAACATCCCCTCTCTGGAGCGAAGGCAGATACTCCGACAGCGGAGTTGATCCTTTGGGCCGAGCGTCTTCGATTACCCGAACTCCATTCCTCAGAGTGCCTCCTCCGGCACGAATTTCGATTTTTTGCCCTTTTTCCAGCAGTCCTGGTGGAAAAGGAATAAAAAACCCCGCAATCTTTCCTTCCATACCCGCGCGTGAAACATCAGGACGATTAATCGATGTATCAATGGAGAAAATCGCCTGCCCTTCGACCAGCAATTTCACCTCTATCCGCTGCCCGGGTTTGGATGTGTCAATAGCCCATCCAGTCACGCCCTTTTCATCAACAACGTCCACATTGCCCTTGATGCGACTTGAGGCGGTTGATTTTTGTGCACCCGATGACGTGGATATTTTGCTATCGATTTTCTTTACATTACGTTCCAAAGACGCGCTTTCTTTTTGCGAAACCACTTCATCAGCGGATTTGATTAACTTCTCCCGCTCCTCAGAAACTTTCACCTCAATACTCGGAGTCCCTTTACGTTCAGCGTGCTCAATCTTGATCGCTCTTGCATCGCTGGCGCGCTTCTTTGCAACCACATCACCCCGCTCGTTTGGAAAAGCACTTCTTGCTTCACCTTTTCCATGCCGAATGAAATGGACCAACGGATTTATCTTCGCTTGCGCCACATCCGGATATTTATCCAGATAATAAAATGTGTTGAAATTGGGCCCAGGGTTTCTTCCTTCAACCGCACCATGAAGTAGATAATGCAGATGCGGATCAACCCCAGCATCGGCCACGTCAGGATACTGCGTCAGATACCAATCGACATCAAACAATCCAGAATTTTGAATCAGAACGGCGTCTCGATTTGCCGGCTTACCACCAATATCGTCTACTGAATAGCCAGCGACTCTCCGTAATTTCTTCCAAATTCCACCACCGGCTTTCCGGGGCACATCCGCTTTGTCAGACATCTCTTTACCCTCGGCTTCTTTATTGCCAGTTTCGCCCTTCCTGAATTGATGACGCACGTCATTCCCTTTGCTCATTTCCTTTCCCTCGATCTGCACATCATATTCATTATTCTAAATTCCCGAAGGTCCCGCGCAAAAATCGGTGCCAACGGACTTAAATCTTTGAATAAGCGCTTATGCCCTCTTCGACATCCTCAAAAACGTCAACACGCCCATCACGCAACAAAAGAACGATATCGCACAGCTTCCTAACTTGCCCCATACCGTGCGTGACAAGTATTAAATTTGACTTCCCAGTACGTCGCTTAAACTCTTCTTCTGCTTTCGCTCTAAAATGAGCGTCTCCAACCGACATCGCCTCATCGACCATGTAGTAATCGAAATCGAATGCCAAACTCATTCCGAAACGCAATCTCGCGCTCATGCCAGACGAATAGGTCTTCACTGGTTGGTGAAAATAATCCCCAAGCTCAGCAAATTCCTCAACATATGCGATTATCTTTTCCATTTGCGGCCCCTCGGCACCGAGGGTTCGACATATGAATTTCACGTTCTGTCTACCGGTGAGCGACCCTTGAAATCCTCCGCCGAGTCCGACTGGCCAGGATATTCTCTTATCAGTAATTATCTTCCCGCTGTCGGGGACATCTGTGCCGCACAACAAGCGCATGAGCGTACTTTTCCCCGCGCCGTTTCTACCGATCAGAGCGATATTTCTATCCGGCGGAACAAGGAAGGAGAGATCTCGAAAAATATACTTCCTTCCTTGCTTCGTCACATACGATTTCGTGAGATTTGATAGTTCAATCATATCGGAGGCACCCGTAAAATTTGGCGCCTGCTCCTATATAGCACCATCACAATAAACATGAGCACAAGCGACAGAACAAGCGGATAATTATAGTTTAAAATACTTGATTGAGAGTACCCATCAAACATCGCCGCACGAATGCTCTCAATGATCTCAACATACGGATTCCACTCCACAAGTGGCATTTTATCAGGTGGAATTTTTGATATTGGAAAAAACACGCCCGAAGTGACATATAACGGGATATATACCAACTTGCACGGTCGTGCGGCAGCCGGAAAGGCATGACCAATGATCGCAAAGAGCACACCAAATGCGAACGAGAGAAATATCCCCACCACCAGCGCCCATATCCAGGCTGGCGGATCGTTAACTAAAACATCATGATCAAACCAAACTGCCAAAAAGAAACAAATTATTATATAGGCGCAGGAATACATGCATATTTCGACGATCAATCGCGCCACAAAGGCGTCGAATGGCATTACCTGTCGATACGAAAATAACCCTTGATTCGCCGTCAAACCATCGGACACTCTCCATGCAATATTTCGCATCATATGGAATGGAACGATGCCGCTGACCATGAACATCACAACATCCACACCGGATAACTGAATAGTTCTAACAAAGGTGTGAAACACCAAAATAATGGCCAAGATCGCTAGTGGCTCCATAAGGACCCACAAGAAACCCATTCTCCGCGCGCCGAACCGAGTCTGCATTTCGCGCATAAAGAGCGCAAACATTACTGATTTGACGATTGCTAGCGATGAGCGTCGAATTTTGAACGTAGATTCTAATTTCTCCATCGCTGCCTCCGTTAGTAATTGCTTACAGATCGACCCAAAACCAGCACCTGGACAATTGGCCCAATTATCTTCTGCATCTCGTAAACAGGCGAATTCGTTACATACACTGTATCGTCCGATTGAACAAGAAAGCTTTTTGCGAGAAACATTGAAACCGGCTCTCGCATATCAAGGCGAAACACTTCTGCCTTGGACTTCCCGCCGTCATCTCCTTGAGCCAAGCGGAATACAAATACCCCACTCGGATTAGCCATATGTTCACTCAGACCTCCTACCGAACCCAACACCTCAAGCAGAGTAGGGGAAGCCGAAGGAAAATCGTGTAGCCCCGGCTGCGTTACAGCTCCCATGGCCACAAAGCGCTTACGTGATCGCTCCAGGACAATTTCCGAATTCGGTGGCACCGAAATATTGTTTCCAGACAATAAATCCTGGTAATTAAAGACGTCCACCGTCTTACCAGTACGCAGAGTCACGTTAATCAGATAAGGATCCAATAATGGCCCTCCTGCCTGATTTATCGCATCCAGCAACGTGAGAGGCCCTTGCAATGATGTGAAACGCCCAGGGTTCTTGACTGCACCCGCAACTAAAACGGATCCGGATAAGTCACCGACTAGCTCTACATGCACCTGAGGCTCGCTAGCACGTCCCATAACGCCTCGCCGAATCACGTCTTCCACGTCCGCTAAGGTGAGACCACTGACTTTCTTCGCCCCCATATAGGGAAGTGAAATTCTCCCCTTCGCGTCAACACGCACTTGACCAAAAATTGTCCCCCCCTTAGCGAGAGGAGCGAATACGGTATTTTCAGTTCCGTTATCATCAGAAATCATTACCTTCAGTACATCACCAGGAAGCAAACGCACCTCAGGAACAATCGGTGCGGCCACCTTCCTTAAGGGGGCTGTTTCTGCCGGTTTCATATATGCGACTATATTGCTCGGAGAAAGATCAATAAGCTGATAAGGATAATCTCCGTTATTCATTTTCTTATCCGAGGTAATACTGGTCATAAGCGGACCAGCACCAGAAATCGCCCCACACCCACCTAAAGTCACGAGACAAGAGAGCAGCGTCGCCCCCATTGCATAGCGCACGCGCTTCGGACCCAAATTATTAGATGCCAATGCTTTACTCATCTCGAAGTACTCTTCCATTCAGTCTTTATGATCATTTATCGTTGCGATAACAAATAATGTGATTCCATAAACCAACAACGATATAACAAGCACTGTGAACAGTCCATACAGTCGTTTGGGCAGAAGTGATTCGTCCGGCATGTTGGGATTCACCACTACTATCAAACTGCGCAACTTTCTGACCGCCTCGACACGAGCATTGTCTAACGAGGTAACCGCCGCCTTGTAGGTATCCTCGGCAATACCAGCATCTATCTCCAGATTATGGTACTTGGATGCCGCCACGTTAAGTTGGCCACTTGAATTTCTTGCAATCAACTTCTTTTGTTCAGCGATAATTTGCTGTTGAATTGCTTGAACTTGAATTTTTTGCTGTCTAACTTGAGGACTATCCTCGCTAAGACTCGCCCGCATACCTCTCAGCGTGGTGCTCGCCTTCGTCAAATCTGCTTGCAACCCGGTAATCACACTATTTTGTGCTAGCGCAGTTTGCTGCGCATCCAACATATTGTTGTTGCTTTGAAAATGCAAGAGCGAATCCCTCTTGACTTCAAATGTCCGGCGCGAACGCTCCAACTCCTCCTCAGCAAAATCAACTTGCTGACGAGAGAGGCGATGCGAAATATCGTTAACAAACTGATCGCTTTCTGAAATAATTACAGCCAATGTCTTTTCGGCAAATTTTTTATCAAATGCCTGCACCTCAATTGTCAGCAAACCTGTCTGCTCGTCAATATTAGCCTTTACCACACGCTGATAGTATTTGAATAACTCCTCTTGCGAAGCATTCGGCGATAGACGAAACCAGAAATCGCGAATATTACCCGAGTAATGGCTACTCCAATTTATCTTCCTCTGCAAAATATTCAACATATCCTGAGAAAGAATAAATTGACGAACGTAGAGGGTTTCTTCAATTGAGCTAGACATCCCACCGCTCAATAACACGGCCAAACCAGGCATTTGTGCAGAGGTAGCGCCTCCGCCGCCGTCTGAGCCGACCTTCTTCACCACCACTTGGGATGTACTTATGTACCGGTCTCTCGCCAAGAAGACGTAGTAAATGATAGCCAGCAACATAGGCACAACAACTATGCCAATAAAGAGCCTATATTTTTTTATATTACCGATGATCATTTTCTCGATTTTTCTTTACAAAAAAATACATTGATATTTTAGCCAACTCGCCTTTCATCATGCAGCCAAGGGCGCAAAACGATAGGCGTCGCACTACAAGAGAAATCCGGTTGCAGATAATTTAAATTCGGATTATAGAAGGGGTCATGACTCATTACATGCGCCCAACGCGTCCTCATATGCTTGATTTCAGCTCTAGCTCGCCTTATTTGAATTGGCGTCTCATCCTTTCCGCGCGAGACAGACTCGTGGTGATATAGCAAAGCATGAGGCGTCCACACTATACGAAGCCCCGACTCTCGAATACGCAAACAATAGTCGACGTCATTAAAAGCCACCTTGAGATTCTCTTCGTCCAAGCCACCTAATGCTTGGTAAAGATTTTTCTTTGTGACCAAGCAAGCAGCCGTTACGGCGGACAGGTCTTGCGTCAGTTGCGCTCTACCAGCATAACCCGGCGCACGCTGTCCGATGCCAGAATGAAGATGGTTTGCGCAGCCGCCCGGGCCTACAGTGTCACCTGCATGCTGCACGGTGCCGTCGCTATAAAGCAACTTGGCTCCTACAGCACCAACATTGAAATGCAACACGTGACCAACCATCTCCGTTAGCCAATCAGGCGAAATCACTTCGGTGTCGTTGTTGAGTAAGCACACAAGTTCCCCCTTCGCCTCGGCGATCGCCATGTTGTTGATGCGCGAGTAATTGAACGGCTCATCAAACGACAACACCCGAACATTGGCTAGCTGCTTCAAGCTCTGCAGGTAAACCAGTGCGTCGGGTTCGATGCTTTGGTTATCGACAACGAGGATTTCATACGGCCCATAGCGCGTCTTCTCCAGCACGCTGGAGATGCAGCGGCGTAGGTGCCCCAACTGATCGCGCGTAGGAATGACGATACTGACCAACGGTGCCGGCTCGGCTACCGGATAACGCACCCGGCAACGGCCCGGCCCCGTGCTTTCAACTTCCGCACGCACGCCCATGCGCCGCAGATGCGCGGCCACTGCACGAACCGTCCCCGCGCCATCATCCTGTTCATCCCGGGGTGTCATATGCCAGAGCGGTGCGGGCACGTGAACCATCGGCGAGCCGAGTTCGCTCAGCGCCAATAGCAAAGCGTGCATCACGTTGGCATCTGTCACATCCGCGCCGAATTCCTGCAAGCGATCGGCATACCGGCCGTTCCAGACAAAGGCGTCGCCGATATAGTTAGTGGAACGCAACAGTTCGGGAGACCAGTCCGGCTTGAAAACGGGATCGCGCAGTTGGCCGTCCGCCCCCACAACATCGTGATCGGCATAAGCCACAGCGGCATCGGGTGTTTTGATGACAGCATCTGCGAGGCAAAACAGCGCCTGTTCCGAGAGCATCACTCCAGCCCGGATAACAAGGTGCCAGGAGTTCTCAGCGACCGGTGTCGAAATCAACCGGGTTAAATCGTCCGAGAAATCGTCTCGCACCTCGACTTTAAAGTGTCGATATGTCTGCGCCTGCAAACTGGCGCGCGTCACATCGATATCAGTCTGCGTAGTTTGCCGGCTCACCCCCAGCGAAATATTAAATATTGGTGAATCTTGCCAACGTTTCGCGCGACGAGCCATCAACGCACGGTCCGCCGGGGTAATAGCATAGAACTCCTGATACCACCCTGCGTAACCTGCGCGATACACGTTCGCACGAAAACGGCACGCCACGTCGTATGCGTGATCAAGATCGCGGAAAAGGGTGACCGGTGTAAGTCCTGCGCGGACGCAACGCTGCATCGGTTGCTTGTACAGCGTGTTCACCGCCCGCCAGAACTGCCGCAAGCGGTACTCTGCGGAACTCAGACGGCGATGCCGAAGGAATCGGACTTGAAGGGGAAGATCGTCGTTGTCCATGAGCAAATGGACAGTCCGCACGGCTGCAGGAGTCTTGACCAGCTCCTGGATATGGCCCTTACTGCTGATTAAGACTTTTAACGCCTGCGTGCGATCATCATGCATCGTCAGCACGACAGTAGCCACGCAAGCCTTGACATTACCAACCACTTGGCCCTCTATAAGCCAGGCCGTGGCAGCACGCCAACTCTCCTTATGAACGATTTCAGCCGCCACTTCTTCACTACCTGCCTTAATCATGTCGCAACTTAGGATCCGCGATTATAATTCACGGCCAGAGGAAGACTAGAAAAACCTAGAAGTATCAAACATGCGCAGATCCATACTATTTCTCCAGGGGCCTCCCTCGCTTTTCTGGCGCCAATTGAGCGATCACTTCGATGCCGCACTCGTGCGCACGCATCGGATCAATCTTTCCCTGGGGGACTGGGCCTACTGGCGCAAACCGGGCGCGGTCAACTACCGCGGCCGCTTTAGCCGCTGGGCGGACTTTCTGCGCGATTATCTGGTGCGTCACGAGATCACCGACATCATGTACTTTGCCGACCGCCTGCCCTATCATGCGGTCGCGCGTGAAGTCGCCGAGTCGCTCGGCATTCGCACGTACTCGATCGAATTCGGCTACTTGCGCCCCGACTGGCTCACCCTCGAGCGCGGCGGCATGGGCACGCTGTCGCACTTCCCCACCGACCCGAAGGCGATCCGCGCAATTGCCCGCCGTGTCGGGCCATTCAAGCCGGACACCAAGCACTATTCGCACAGTTTCGGGCAAGAAGCGTTCAACGAGGTGCTTTATAACCTCCTGACCTCGCTGGTGCCATATTTTTTCCCGCTCTATCGCACCGACAAGTATTACCTGCCGTTACTGGACTATCTGCGCTGGCTGCCGCGCATGATCGGCCAGCGCCTGCATGAGCCGGCGCGGGTCGCCGCCGCCGACGTATTGCGCCACTCGGACGCTCGCTACTGGATGCTCGCGCTGCAAATGCAGGCCGATTACCAGCTGCGCGCCAATTCCGCGTACAGCGATCAGCGGCAAGTGATTGAGGAAGTCATTGCATCGTTCGCACAGCACGCTCCGCAGGACGGCTCGCTGATCATCAAGCTGCATCCGCTCGACAATGGCATGGAGCGCTGGGAGAAATTCGTCGCGCGCACGGCAAAACGCTACGACGTAGCGTCGCGCGTCATTGCCGTGACGGACTGCGACCTCAAGCGCACGATCAAGCACAGCAAAGGTGTCATTGCGGTGAATTCGACCGTGGGCCTGCATGCGTTGCGCGCCAATTGCCCGGTGAAGGTGCTCGGCATGGCGATGTACGACATTGCGGGGCTCACGCACCAGGGTTCGCTGGAAACGTTCTGGACCAGGCCCGAGCGCGTCAATAAGCCGTTGCTCAACGACTTCGTGGCAGCGATTGCCGCCACCGTCCAGATACATGGCTCGTTCTACAACCGCGCGGGCCGCGATGCGGCGTGCGTCGAAATCGTGCGCCGCGTGATGAAAGACGAGGTCAACGGCCACGGTGCCTTTGTCGATCCGCCTCCCCGGCTCGATCGCGCGCTGCGGTCGAACGTTCCGATCTTCGGTTCGTTGAAAGGCAGCGGCATCGAGCCGGCAGGTACGCGCCCGGTTGCTAAGCCTCCCGAAACAGCCGCGCAACCCAATGCCGCCAACGTGGCACCCGTGGCATAGCGCGCCATTCGACGAGTTCCTGCAACGCACGCTCCGGCGTGGTGAAGCGTTTCGTCGTTCTGCTGACATACGTGGGATATAAAATCAGCGCGGCGGCAACGAGTTCGTCGAGCGTCAGCACACGGTTGCGCCGCTGACGCACCGGTTCCGTCAATCCCGCATCGTGCGACACGCCCCAGCCCGCATAGAACGGCTGCCCATAAGTCACCACCTTCACGCCGCGCAACAGCGCTTCGAATCCGGCCAGCGACGTCAGCACATGGACTTCGTCCACGCTGCCGAGCAACTGGTGAAACGACACCGAGCCGATCGTCTCGTCGCACCACCGCGCCGCGTCGTCCTCTCCTCGCCCCACCTTGCGCAGGCCGGCCATCACGTCGGGGTGCGGCTTGTACAGTAGATAAGCATCGGGATTGGCGGCACGCACGGCCTGCAACAGATCCATATTGCCGCGAATGCCGGACGCACCGAAGCGGATCGACGCATCGGTCTCCACCTGTCCGGGCACAAGAATCACGCGCCTGCCCTCCGGACGAACCCAGTTCGCGTGTCCGCCGAGGTTGTATTTGGTAATGCCCGCGTCGCAAATGGCCTGGCGCAGGGCTGCTGCGCGCGCGAGCAGGTCAGGCGTGAACGCGGTTTGCGCGAGCAGCGTTTCCAGCTGCGAAGGCCGTGTGGCGTCGTAATAGATACCGACGTCGTCCTGCACCCATGACAGCGGACGAGTCAGATCGGCCCCGAGGCCGACGGAGCGCACGAAGCCGTCCTCGACGCGAATGACCTTCTGCGTTGCGGGCAGCGCGGGTGCGAGCCGGTCGTCGAGCTTGCGCCCCCATGTGGCAACGGCGCGATCGATCGCCCGCGGCACGCGCCAGCGAAAACGAACGGCACTGCCGTCGAAGAATTGACGCACGTAGTCCTTCTTCCAGCCGGAAAAGCCGAGCGCATCGATATCGACGGGAAATCGCTGTCGCATCCGGCGCTGCAACGCGAGCCATGCCAGCACGGTTTCGACCTCGCAGCGCTTGCCGGTTTCCGGATCGACATAGCGGCAGTAATCGATCAGCGCCGCGTGAACGAGTTGTTCCAGCGTGGCCGCACCGCGTCGCGCGGGCGCCGGCAGCGCGTCCCGCGTCAGCCCCCAGCCCGCATAGAACGGCATGCCGAAGACACGCACCGGCAATCCCCACATCAGCGCCTCGAAGCCGAGTTGCGACGTGACGGTATACACCTCGCGCACCAGCGGCAGCAGGCTGGCCGGATGCACGTTGTCGTCCAGCACCTGCACGCGCGGCATCGCGCGCACCGCGTCGAGATCGAAGTGACCGTGCTTGCGGCCGGACACGACGTCGGGATGAACCTTGAGCAGGATCGTGCGATCGGGATGCTCGTGCAGCGCGGCCTCCAGCATCCGGTGGAAGCTGGCGGCATCGGCGAGACCGCAGGAGATCGATGCATCGCCGCGCGTCTGGTCCACGACCAATACACACCCATCGGGCAATGCCCGTCCCAGGTCGCGACTATGGTTGTACTTGGACACGCGGCCGTCCCGCCACGCCGCGGCCAGTGCGCGAGCCCGCACGATCTGGTCGTCGCGCAGCGGCTGCGCAATCAGCGACTCGAGCCGCGACGGCTGGCTCGCATCGAGATAAAGCCCGACATCGTCGAAAACGATCGCGAGCGGCGGATCGTCCTTGCCGAGTCCGACGGAGCGCAAAAAGCCGTCCTCGACGTGATAGACGGCGAGGCCGTGCTTCTGCGCATAGCGCTGCGCAGCCAGCGCGCTCGGACGACGCCCCCAGGCGAGCACACCCGCGCCGGCCACTGGTTGGCCAACCGACCGGTAGTGCAACTGAAAATCGTCGAGCAACGCGGCAAGCGTCGGGATGCGGTTCACGCCGGGTGCCTGCGTATAGGCAATCGGCAGCGAACCCGTCAACGCATCGGGCAGCGCCTGTCCGGCGACTTCGCCCCGGGCAACAGAAAAATCAGTCAAAGACACGAGCCTCGGCAAATATGGCCGCAAGCGTCCGCGCGATCCGGCAATTGCCGAAAGCGAAAGATTTTGCCGCGAAGCCGGAATAATGAAATATCGGTGTGCTCATGAGGTTCTTCGTGTCGAGCGGGCAGTCGAGTATCGGTTCATGCAACCCGCCGCCGGCGGCAGCAATGCTCATCATGGACGCAATTCACGTGATCGCCGTGCATTTCCTCACGCTGCTGACGCAATCGCATTGTACTTGCCTACTGTTCGCCGCTACCCGGCCGGCTCGTGGCCGGTATTTTAACGGGCCGGCCGCTCGAAACCGCCGGAAATCCGATTTATTCGCTCGGGAGCCGCCTGCCCGCCGCCGACCGGCCTCTGGAGGCACGCGCGACAGCCGCCCGCACCGCATGCATAAACGCCGGCAGGTTGCGGATTTAATTCGTTACGAAGATGACCCCATATAAATTTGACAATGTCGGTAACGCACACACAATCAAATGTCTTTAGAATCCCCGAATCACCGGTAAATCAAAGTCGCAGCGCATGTCGAGACCGATTCCGCATGGGCCGCGGCGACACGCACCGACCAACCAGACGTATTTAATATCCTGATGTTGCGCAGGCTCCTATACCGAAAATCGGCGCACGGCCCGTCTCACCTCCGTCACAACACGGCGGTGCAGCGCTGGCTGGTTTTGCATCAAGGCGAAAATCCGTCCACGGATTATTACGTGCTCCCGCGCCTGCAGGAGCTCGGGCTGCCGGTCGTCTACAAGAACCTGGACAGCGCAGTTCCGGAGCCGGGCGATCTCGCGCCGGGGACGGCGGTCATCATCATCCGCTATCTGAATGCGCGATGGGCGCGGGCGCTGCGCATTCGCCGCGTACAACTGGCACGCATCGTCTATTTCATGGACGACGACTTGCTGCATCCGCGGTCGTGGAACGGGTTGCCGCGGCCGTACGTGAAAAAACTCCGCAAGTACTGTCATGCGCATACGGCGGACATCCGCGACCTTGCGACGGAATACTGGTTTTCCACGCAGGCGCTGCGCGATCGCTATCCGGAACGCGCCGCCACCCTCGTGACGCCGCGCGCGCTGCCCGAGGATGCGCGCACGCAGCGGGTGCGCAACGCATTGGCGGAATCGCCGATCCTCGTGTTCTATCACGGTAGCGCCGCCCACGAAGCCGAGATCTCGTGGCTGCAGCCGATCATTGCGCAAATGCTCGCGCGCTGTCCGAACGTCCATTTCGAGCTGATCGGCTCGCATGCGGTGAATGTGCTCTATCGCGGCCTGCCGCGCACACGGGTCGTGCATCCGATGGACTGGGCCAACTACCGCGGCCATTGCCGCCTGCTCGACGGCCATATCGGCCTCGCCCCGCTGCTGCCGTCGGAATTCAACGCCGCCCGCGCGCATGTGAAGGCCTACGACATCGCCCGTTGCCGGGCCGTGGGACTGTATGCCGCCGCCGGCCCGTATCAAGAGGTGATCCGGCACGACGAGAACGGCCTGCTGCTGGACAACGATCCGCAAAGCTGGGTGGAAGCGCTATGCGCGCTGGCCGGCGACCCGGCGCGCCTCCATGCGCTGCGCGTGGCCGCGCAGGCACTGCTGCAGCGGCCTGCCGCTCAGTCGGTCGGGATCATCCACACCGCGCCCGAGCAAATCACGCTTACTCGTAACCCAGCCGGCTCAGGAACCAGCCGGACACGGCCGGATGTAGTCCTGCCAGCAGGAAACACCCGAGATTCAGCGGGAATGGAAAGCTGATTCGCGCACGATTGGTACTCAGGCCGACGCGGATCACGCGCGCCGCCTTCGGCGCTTTCCACAGAAACGGCTTCGGGCCCGGCATATCGAAGCACATCTGCGATTCCACATAGCCCGGCATGATCACGTTGACCTTCACGCCTTCGGCCGCCAGCCCGTCGCGCATCGCCTCTCCGTACGCCTTCACCGCGGCCTTGCTCGCGCTGTAGCTCGGCGTCTCGGGCAATCCGCGCCATGCGGCGAGGGAGCTGATCAACGCGATCTGGCCGCCGCGGCGTGCGCGCATCGCAGGCATCGCGGCATGAGCGGTGGCCATGCTGGCCTTGACGTTCACGTCCAGCAGACAGTGCATGTCGTCCCACGCTTCGCCCTGATGCCCGGGGCCGGTGTTGATATTGACCCCGGCATTGGCGATCACGAGATCGGGCGCTTCGGTCTCGCTCATCTCGCTGACCCAGTTGCGCAACGTATCGTGGTCGCGCACGTCGAATGCGGCCGTGATGACGCGCGCGCCGAGCGCCGTGCACGCATCGCTCACTTGCTGCAGCAGCGCAGTCTTGCGGCCGTGCAGAATCAGCACCGCCGTGCCGGCACGCGCGTATTCCTCCGCCAGCGCTGAACCGATGCCGCCCGTGGCACCCGTAATCAGCACGCAGCGCGGAACCCCGTTTTTTTGTGTCGCCATGATCGAGAAATAGGGCTTGGGATAGTGATAATTTCGGCAGCATTATCCGATATGCACCGCTGAACGCGCGCACCGTTCATAGAATATTTTGCCCAAACGACCGCTCGACAATCGGGAAATCCGGGCTTTTTCGCGCCCGGCCTTTAACACTCTTTCATCATCGAGCACCTTCTCTTCGGTTATAACCATCCGTCGAAAAGCCGCCAGCCGGCCCCTTTCCATTTAGGAGCTCCCATGCTGAACCTGGAAACCGCCCAGCAATTCCTGATGACCCGCGGCCTCGACTTCGGCCTGAACCTCCTCGCCGCGATCGTGTTGTGGTTCATCGGCCGGTGGGCGATCCGCCTCGGCACCGGCCTGCTCGGCAGGGTCGTGCGCCGCAGCGGCAAGGTCGACCCGACGCTCACCGATTACCTGACCTCGGTCGTCGGCGTGCTGCTGACGATCCTGCTGATCCTCGCGATCCTGCAGATCTTCGGTGTGCAGACCACGTCGTTCGCCGCGCTGCTCGCCGGCCTCGGCCTTGCGATCGGCACCGCCTGGGGCGGCCTGCTCGCCCACTTCGCGGCCGGCGTGTTCATGCAGGTACTGCGCCCGTTCAAGATCGGCGACGTGATCAGCGCGGGCGGCGTCACCGGCACGGTGAAGGAGCTCGGCCTGTTCGGCACGACGATCATCACCGCCGACAACGTCGTGACGATCGTCGGCAACAACAAGATCTTCTCGGACAACATCGCGAACTACAGCGCGACGCCGCACCGCCGCGTCGACCTGACCGCGAAGATCGCGAATGGCGTCGATGCAGCCGATGCGATCAACCGCCTGAAGACGCAGATCCAGTCGATCCCGAACGTGCTGAACGTGCCGGCCCCGGACGTCGGCGTGCTGCAATTCACGCCGGAAGGCCCGCTGCTGTTCGTGCGCCCGTCGACGCAGCCGGAGAACTACTGGCAGGTGTACTGCGACACCAACCGCGTGATCCTCGAGACGTTCCGCGACGCGCAATACCCGACGCCCGAAACGCCGATCTCGCACCGTAACGCGTGACGGCAGCGCCCGCCGGCAATTGCCGGAATTGCTGGAATTGCTGGAATTGCTGGAATTGCAAGGACGAAAAAAAGCGTGGCAACTGCCACGCTTTTTTATTGCGCCGAAGACCGACGAGAAATGCGCTGCCTCAGCGGCCGCCCGTCTTCTGCGTACCGCC
This sequence comes from Burkholderia sp. IDO3, assembly GCF_003366075.1. Taxonomy (NCBI): domain Bacteria; kingdom Pseudomonadati; phylum Pseudomonadota; class Betaproteobacteria; order Burkholderiales; family Burkholderiaceae; genus Burkholderia; species Burkholderia sp. IDO3. The sequence continues at coordinate 751,516 of NZ_CP028963.1, read as the reverse complement.
CGATTGGCGCCCACGCACCATCTTCCACAGCCCGCCGAGCACGACCGGCACGATCGCCGCGCCGATCCCGGCCAGCACGATCACGTTCAGGTACTGACGGATGAACGGGATATTGCCGAAGAAGTAGCCGAGCAGCACCAGCAGCAGCACCCAGAACACCGCGCCGAGCACGTTGAACAGCTGGAAGCGCGCGACGCTCATCGACGAGGCCCCCGCGACGAACGGCGCGAACGTGCGCACGACCGGGATGAAACGCGCGAGCACGATGGTCTTGCCGCCGTGCTTGTCGTAGAACGAGTGGGTTTTCTGCAGCGCGGCGCGGTCGAGGAAGCGCTCGAGCACCGGAATATGGGTATTGAACACCTTCGGCCCGATCCAGCGGCCGATCAGGTAGTTCACGGTATTGCCGGAAATCGCCGCGACCAGCAGCAGCACGATCAGCGCGCCGACGTTCATGTCGCCCGTCGCCGCGAACGCGCCGCCGATGAACAGCAGCGAATCGCCGGGCAGGAACGGCAACACGACGAGCCCGGTCTCGCAGAACACGATCAGGAACAGCACCAGGTACACCCATGCGCCGTACTGTCGGATGAAATCGCCGAGGAACGCGTCGATATGCAGGACCAGATTGACGAAATGAAGCAGCGTATCCAAATGCGAGTCCTCGAAGGCGAAAGGGCCGGAACGGCCGAAAAAGCGGAAAGTGCCCGCCGCGCAAGGCGGCGCGCGAAACGGAGTCATGATACCGAAACTACCTTAAGGCTCCGTGAAAAAACGTAACCGTCGGCCACGCCGGCAAGCATCCGCCGCCTCGCTATAATTCGGCCATGTCCGAAATCACCGAAACGGCCGCGGGCGCCGCGCCCGCCCCTGCTCCGCGCCCGCTGCGCGCGATCCAGCCCTTGCCCGACCAGTTGATCAGCCAGATCGCCGCGGGCGAGGTCGTCGAACGCCCGGCGTCGGTCGTCAAGGAACTGCTCGAGAACGCGATGGACGCCGGCGCGACGACGCTGCGCATCGTCCTCGAAGAAGGCGGCGTCAAGCGCATCGCGATCACCGACGACGGCTGCGGGATTCCGCCCGACGAGCTGCCGCTCGCATTGATGCGCCACGCGACCAGCAAGATCCGCTCGCTCGAGGAGCTCGAGGCGGTCGCCACGCTGGGTTTTCGCGGGGAAGCGCTCGCGTCGATCGCATCGGTCGCCGAGATGTCGATCACGAGCCGCACGGCCGACGTCGCGCATGCGATGAAGATCGATGCGACCACCGGCGCGCTGTCGCCGGCGGCCGGCGCGGTCGGCACGACGATCGAGGTGCGCGAGCTGTACTTCAACACGCCCGCGCGCCGCAAATTCCTGAAAAGCGAGCAGACCGAGTTCGGCCACTGCCTCGAAATGATCCGCCGCGCAGCGCTCGCGCGGCCGGACGTCGCGATCTCGGTGCTGCACAACGGCAAGGCCGTCGAGCACTGGAACGCGACCGAGCCCGCGCAGCGCGTCGCGAAGATCCTCGGCGACAGCTTCGCCACCGCGCACCTGCCGCTCGACGAGCAGGCCGGGCCGCTTGCCGTCTACGGCTGCGCGGGCCTGCCGACCGCGAGCCGCGGCCGCGCCGACCAGCAGTATTTCTTCGTCAACGGCCGCTTCGTGCGCGACAAGCTGCTCACGCACGCCGTGCGCGCGGCATACGAAGACGTCCTCCACGGCGACCGCTACCCGTCGTACGTGCTGTTCCTCGACCTGCCGCCCGAAGCCGTCGACGTGAACGTGCACCCGTCGAAGATCGAAGTGCGGTTCCGCGATTCGCGCTCGATCCACCAATACGTCTTCCACGCGGTGCAGCGCGCACTGGCCCGCCATGCGGGCGCGTCGCCGGAAACCACCGCGGGCGGCCATGCCGCGCATCTCGAACCGGCGCCCGCCGGCCCCGCGTCGTTCCTGAATACGCCGCTCGGCCAGGGCGCAGCCACCGGCACGGGCGGCAGCGGCTTCTCGTCGCCGTCGTCGCCGTCGTCGGCAGGCAACACGTGGATGCGCCAGGCGCGCATGACGCAAGGCACGCTGCCCGTCGCGCAACCGCTCGCGCTCTACGATGCGCTGTTCGGCCGCAAGGATACGGGCGCGGGCACGCCGGACGGCACGACCGGCGGCGCGCACGATTCGACGGGCGCGCCGGCCGCGCCGCTGCCGGGCTTCGCCGCATCGCCGATCGCCGCCAGCCCGCATGACGAGCAGCCGCTCGGCTTCGCGCTCGGCCAGATCCACGGCATCTATGTGCTCGCACAGAATGCGCACGGCCTCGTGATCGTCGACATGCACGCGGCCCACGAGCGGATCCTGTACGAACAGTTCAAGAATGCGCTCGCCGACCGTTCGGTGGCCGTGCAGTCGCTGCTGCTGCCGATATCGATGACGGCGACGCCGGTCGAGATCGGCACGGTCGAGGAAGAGCGCGACACGCTCGAATCGCTCGGTTTCGACCTCGCGGTGCTGTCGCCGACGACGCTCGCGATCCGTGCGGTGCCCGCGCTGCTGAAGGATGCGGACCTGCAGTCGCTCGCGCGCGCGGTGCTCGCCGATCTGCACGCATTCGGCGGTTCGCGCGTGCTCACCGAGCGCCAGCACGAACTGCTCGGCACGCTCGCGTGCCACCACGCGGTGCGCGCGAACCGGCGCCTGACGCTCGACGAGATGAACGCGCTGTTGCGCCAGATGGAAGCGACCGAACGCGCGGACCAGTGCAATCACGGCCGGCCGACGTGGTATCAGCTCACGCTGAACGATCTCGACCGCCTCTTCATGCGCGGGCAATGAGCGCTTCACCGCAGAACCAACCGACGACGATCGCCTGCCTGCTCGGCCCCACCGCATCGGGCAAGACGGCCGCGGCGCTGGCGCTCGCCGCGCGTCGCCCGATCGAGATCGTCAGCGTCGATTCGGCGCTCGTCTACCGCGACATGGATATCGGCACCGCGAAACCGACACGCGACGAACGTGCGAGCGTGCCGCACCATCTGATCGACATCATCGACCCGGCCGACGCGTATTCGGCGGCCAGCTTCCGCGCGGACACGCTGCGCCTGATCGGCGAGATCGCCGCGCGCGGCCGCACGCCGCTGCTCGCGGGCGGCACGATGCTGTACTACAAGGCGCTCACGCAAGGGCTCAACGACCTGCCGACCGCCGATGCAGCCGTGCGCGCGGCGCTCGATGCCGATGCCGCGCGCGATGGCTGGCCGGCGCTTCATGCGCGGCTCGCGCAGGTCGACCCCGCGACGGCCGCGCGCCTCGCGCCGAACGATTCGCAGCGGATCCAGCGCGCGCTCGAAGTGTTCATGCTGAGCGGGCAGCCGATGTCGGCGCTGCTCGCCGCGCCCCGCCCCGTGGACGACGCGGCCGCGGCTTACCGCTTCGTGCCGGTCGCGCTCGAACCGTCGGACCGCGCCGTGCTGCACGCACGCATCGCGCAACGCTTCGACGCGATGCTCGACGCGGGCTTCATCGACGAAGTCGAGCGGCTGCGCCGCCGCGAGGATCTCCATCTGGGCCTGCCGTCGATGCGCTGCGTCGGCTACCGGCAGGCGTGGGAATTCCTCGATGGCGACACCGACTATCGAACCATGCGCGACAAGGGCATTTTCGCGACGCGCCAGCTGTGCAAACGGCAAATCACGTGGCTGCGCGCGATGCCCGAGCGGGTCGTGGTCGACTGCGTCGCGCCGGACGCGACGGCGCACGCGCTGGATGCGCTCGAACGCGTGCTGGACGGCCGCGCAACAGCCTGACGCACGCGCAGGCTCGTTACCCAAGCGATGCCCGAAAAAAAAGCCGCCCGGATCGACTCCGGGCGGCTTTCCCTGCTGCATTCATTGCGTGTTGCGTCAGACCACGACCGTCTGCGCCTCGCCTTCGCGGCTCGCACGCACGGTGCCGATCTTCCACACCTGTTCGCCGGCGGCCGTCAGGTCGGCGATCGCTGCGTCGGCATCGGCCGCCGCGACGATCACGGCCATCCCGATCCCGCAGTTGAACACGCGGTGCATTTCCGCGTCGGCGACGCCGCCGTGCTCCTGCAGCCACTTGAACAGCGGCGGCAGCGGCCAGGCGTTCTGGTCGAGCTCGGCGGTGAGGCCTTCGCGCAGCACGCGCGGAATGTTCTCGACGAGGCCGCCACCGGTGATGTGCGCCATGCCCTTGACCGACAGCTTCTGCATCAGCGCGAGCAGCGGCTTCACGTAGATGCGCGTGGGCGCCATCAGCGTGTCGGCCAGCGAGCGGCCGTGGAAATCGGCGGACAGATCCGGGTTCGCGCGCTCGATGATCTTGCGCACGAGCGAGAAGCCGTTCGAGTGGATGCCGCTCGATGCGAGGCCGAGCACCACGTCGCCTTCGGCGATCGTGCTGCCGTCGATGATCTTGCTCTTCTCGACCGCGCCGACCGCGAAACCGGCCAGGTCGTATTCGCCGTCCGGGTACATGCCCGGCATTTCGGCCGTTTCACCGCCGATCAGCGCGCAGCCCGACAGTTCGCAGCCGTGCGCGATGCCCTTGACGACCGTTGCGGCCGTGTCGACGTCGAGCTTGCCGCACGCGAAGTAGTCGAGGAAGAACAGCGGCTCGGCGCCCTGCACGAGGATGTCGTTCACGCTCATCGCGACGAGATCCTGGCCGACGGTGTCGTGTTTGTTCAGATGAAAGGCGAGCTTGAGCTTGGTGCCGACGCCGTCGGTGCCCGACACGAGCACGGGCTCCTTGTACTTCTTCGGCACTTCGAACAGCGCGCCGAACCCGCCGATGCCGCCGAGCACGCCGTCGCGCAGGGTTTTCTTCGCAAAAGGCTTGATCTTGTCGATGAGCGCGTCGCCCGCGTCGATGTCGACGCCTGCGTCGCGGTAGGACAGACCCTGAGCGTCGGGAGCGGATTTCGGAGGATTCATGGGGGAATGCGAGAAGGTCGGTAAAATGCGATTTTACCCGAAGCCGGCCCGTTGGCCGGAATTCCCAGCACCGAATCGTCAGGGATTGCATCTTGGTCGACACGTCCCCGTTTTCATCGCTACGCGAGCCGCGCCGAAACGCGCGTGCCGCCGTGCGTGCGGCCGCGCGTGCCAACCCCGGAACGGCATCCCCGCGCGCGTGCCCGGCGTACGGCACGCGTTTTTTCAACCGACCCGCATTGTGACTGTTGTGTCCCGTCAACTGACGCTCGATCTCGGCACGCCGCCGCCCGCCACGTTCGACAACTTCATCATGAATGAGGAGAACGACGAGCTCGTCTCGCGGCTCCAGAAGCTCGACCTCGCGCTCGCGGCGGGGCCCGTGCCGGATCGATCGTTCTACATCTGGGGCGAGCCCGGCAGCGGCCGCACCCACCTGCTGCAGGCGCTCGTGAGCGACGCGTCGTACGGCTACGCGCGCTATCTGACGCCGCAAAGCCCGCTCGGCGCGTTCACGTTCGACCCGCGCATCGGCATCTACGCGATCGACGATTGCGACCGGATGAGCGACGCGCAGCAGGTCGCGCTGTTCAACCTGTTCAACGAGGTTCGCGCACACCCGTCGAGCGCGTTCGTCGCGGCAGGCCCCGCGGCGCCGCTCGCGCTCGACGTGCGCGAGGACCTGCGCACGCGCCTGGGCTGGGGGCTCGTGTTCCACCTGTCGCCGCCGTCGGACGCCGGCAAGATCGCCGTGCTCAAGCTCGCGGCGAAGGAGCGCGGCATCGCGCTCACCGACGACATCGCCGCTTACCTGCTCACCCATTTCCGCCGCGACATGCCGAGCCTGATGGCGTTGCTCGACGCGCTCGACCGCTTCTCGCTCGAGCAGAAACGCGCCGTCACGCTGCCGCTGCTGCGCCGGATGCTGGCCCGTCCCGGCGACGACATCGCACCGCCGGGCACAGGCCCGAACCGCTTCGAGTAAAATGCGCTTCCATGACTAATCTGGCACTCTTTGACCTCGATCACACGCTGATCCCGACCGATAGCGACCACGAATGGGGCCGCTTCATGGTGAAGCTCGGCATCGTCGACGCGGAAAGCTTTTCGCGTCAGAACGATCAGTTCTTCGCCGACTACAAGGCCGGCCAGCTCGACATCCATGCATACCTGTGCGCGATGCTCACGCCGCTCGCGAAGTATTCGCGCGCGCAACTCGCCGAATGGCACGAGCAGTACATGCATGAAGTGATCCGTCCCGCAATGACACCCGCCGCGCTCGAACTCGTGCGCAAGCACATCGACGCCGGCGACCTCTGCTGCGTCGTGACCGCGACCAACGAATTCATCACGCGTCCGATCGCCACCGCATTCGGCGTCGACACGCTGATCGCATGCGAGGTCGAAACGACCGACGGGCATCCCGATTCGCCGTACACCGGCCGGCCCACGGGCACCCCGAGCTACCGCGAAGGCAAGATCGTGCGCACCGAAGCGTGGCTCGCGTCGCTCGGCAAGCACTGGGGCGACTTCGAACACAGCTATTTCTACAGCGACTCGCACAACGACATCCCGTTGCTCGAGAAAGTCACCGACCCGATCGCGACCAACCCCGACGACACGCTGCGCGCGCATGCAAGCGACCGCGGCTGGCGCATCCTCGATCTCTTCTGAACGTCGTGATCAAAAAATTCATCCGCAAGCTGCTCGGCCAGGACGGCACCGAACAAACGTCGCCCGCCGAGGCCCCCGCCGACGAAACGGCGCCCGCTGCACGCCCCGCGAAGGGGCATCGCGGCAGCGCCGCGAAGAAATCGCGCAGCAATCACGAACCGACCGTCGTGCCGGCCAGCGTGCACGGCATCGACCCGTCGCTGATCTCGAGGAACGCCGTGCGCGTGACCGACACGCTGCAACAGGCGGGCTATCGCGCATTCATCGTCGGCGGCGCCGTCCGCGACCTGCTGCTCGGCATCGCGCCGAAGGATTTCGACGTCGCGACCGACGCGACGCCGACCGAGGTGCAGCGCCTGTTCCGCCGCGCACGCCTGATCGGCCGCCGCTTCCAGATCGTCCACGTGCAGTTCGGCCAGGAGCTGATCGAAGTGTCGACGTTCCGCGCGCTGGTCGACGCGCCGCCCGAGGCGGCCGCGAGCGAGCCGCCGAAGCGGCTCAAGCGTGACGAGCTCGATCGCCGCACGCATGCGGTGGATGCGAGCGGCCGCGTGCTGCGCGACAACGTATGGGGCGAACAGCACGAAGACGCCGCGCGCCGCGACTTCACGATCAACGCGATGTACTACGACCCGTCGACGCAGACGGTGCTCGACTACCACGACGGGATGGCCGACATGCGCGCCCGTCTGCTGCGGATGATCGGCGATCCGGCCACGCGCTTCCGCGAGGACCCGGTGCGCATGCTGCGCGTCGTGCGTTTCGCGGCGAAGCTCGGCTTCGAGATCGAGCCGCACACGCGCGAGCCGATCAACGCGCTCGCCGATCTCATCAACAACGTGCCGGCCGCGCGCCTGTTCGACGAAATGCTGAAGCTGCTGCTGTCGGGCCACGCGCTCGCGTGCCTGAAGCAGTTGCGCAAGGAAGGCCTGCACCACGGGCTGCTGCCGCTCCTCGACGTCGTGCTCGAACAGCCGCAGGGCGAGAAGTTCATCACGCTCGCGCTGAACAACACCGACGCGCGCGTGCGCGCCGGCAAACCGGTGTCGCCGGGCTTCCTGTTCGCGACGCTGCTGTGGCACGACATGCGCCAGCGCTTCGAGCAATACACGGCCGAAGGCGAAATCCCCGTGCCGGCGCTCCATCGCGCGATGGACGACGTGCTCGACATGCAGACCGAGAAACTCGCGATCCACAAGCGCTACTCGGCCGACATGCGCGAAATCTGGGGCTTGCAGCTGCGCCTCGAAAAACGCTCGGGCCGCAGCGCGATGCGGCTGCTGGAACACCAAAGGTTTAGAGCGGGGTATGATTTCCTCCTGTTACGCTGCGAATCCGGCGAGCTCGAAGCCGAAGTCGGACAGTGGTGGACGGATTTCATCGAAGGCGACGCAGCCGCGCGCGAGGCACTCCTCACGCAGGGCGGCTCGAAGGAAAAATCGCCCCGCAAGCGGCGCCGCCGCGGCGGCGCGCGAAACCGCCAGCAGGGCGAAGGCGCAGCCGAGCAGGCGCCGGACACCGCAGGCGGTTCCGACGACTGACGCGCTCGCCGGCGAACGACGTAGGAAGTGATGCCATGACGGTTGCATATATCGGACTGGGGGCGAATCTCGGCGATGCGCGCCAGACCCTGAAGGACGCGGTGGTGTGCCTTGCGCAGCAGCGCACCATCTCGATCCTCGGCAAATCGAGCCTGTATCGCACGGCGCCCTTCGAAGCGGGCGGCGACGATTACTACAACTGCGTCGTCAAGCTCGACACGACGCTGTCGGCCCGGGAGCTGCTCGCGCTCTGCCAAAAGATCGAGCATCACTTCGGGCGCGAGCGCCCGTATCGCAACGCGCCGCGCACGCTGGACCTCGACATCCTGCTGTTCGGCGCCGACTCGATCGACGAACCCGACCTGATCGTCCCGCACCCGCGCCTCACCGATCGCGCATTTGCACTCGTACCGCTCGTCGAGATCGAGCCGACGCTCGACATCCCCGCGCGCGGCCGCGCCGACGCCTATCTCGCCGCCGTCGCCGACCAGCGCGTCGAGAAGGTGCAGACCTGTCAATGCCTGATGCAGAAGGCCCTTGCCGCCGGCGCAGACGCCGACAAGAACCCCTGCCGATGAATCCGACTCCGCTGACCGTCACCGCGCCCGACCTGCGCGCCCCGCACCGCTACCTCGTGATCGAAGGCCCGATCGGCGTCGGCAAGACGACGCTCGCGCGCCTGCTCGCCGAGCGCTGGTCGATGCAGACGCTGCTCGAACGCCCGCAGGACAATCCGTTCCTCGAGCGCTTCTATCGCGACACCGCGCGCTACGCGCTGCCCGTGCAGCTGTCGTTCGCGCTGCAACGCGCGCAGCAGGCGCGCGAGTTGACCGCCGCGCTCGAAACGGGGCGCCCCGTCATCGCCGACTTCATGCCGCAGAAGAACGACATCTTCGCGCGCCTGAACCTGCCGGAAGACGAATGGCAGCTGTACCGGTCGATCGCGATGCACGTCGAGGTGCCGCAGGCGCCCGCGCCCGATCTCGTCGTCTACCTGCAGGCAAGCCCCGAAGTGCTGTTCTCGCGCATCCAGAAGCGCGGGCTGCCGATGGAGCTGCAGATCAGCGATGCGTACCTGCGCTCGCTCGTCGACGCATACAACGAATTCTTCTATCACTACGACCGCACGCCGGTGCTGACGGTCGCAGCCGAACACCTGAACCCGCTGGATTCCCCCGAAGACCTCGCGCTGCTGATCGAGCGCATCGACACGATGCGCGGCCGCAAGGAATTCTTCGTCAAGGGCGAGACGACGCGCTGACGCGTCCTCGCCTGTCGTTTTTCACCTATCGAACCGGATTTCCCATGACCTATCTCCAGGAATCGAGCCGGCCTGCCGTGACGGTGCCCAAGCTGCAGGCAATGCGCGAGGCCGGCGAGAAGATCGCGATGCTCACCTGCTACGACGCGAGCTTTGCCGCGCTGCTCGATCGTGCAGGTACCGACGTGCTGCTGATCGGCGACTCGCTCGGCAATGTGCTGCAAGGCCATACGACGACGCTGCCGGTGTCGCTCGAAGACATCGCGTACCACACCGCCTGCGTCGCACGTGCGCAGCCGCGGGCGCTCGTCGTCGCCGACCTGCCGTTCGGCACGTACGGCACGCCGGCCGAAGCGTTCGCGAACTCGGTCGCGCTGATGCGTGCCGGCGCGCAGATGATCAAGCTCGAAGGCGGTGCATGGCTCGCCGACACGATCCGCTTCCTCGTCGAACGCTCGGTGCCGGTGTGCGCGCACGTCGGCCTCACGCCGCAGTCGGTGCATGCGTTCGGCGGCTTCAAGGTTCAGGGCCGCACGGAAGCCGGCGCCGCGCAGCTGCTGCACGATGCGCGCGCGATCGAGGATGCGGGCGCGCAGCTCGTCGTGCTCGAAGCGGTGCCGACGCTGGTCGCATCCGAAGTCACGCACATGCTGAAGATTCCGACGATCGGCATCGGCGCGGGCCTCGATTGCTCGGGCCAGGTGCTGGTACTGCACGACATGCTCGGCATCTTCCCCGGCAAGCGTCCGCGCTTCGTGAAGGACTTCATGCAGGGCCAGCCGAACATCCAGGCGGCTGTCGAAGCTTACGTGGGTGCGGTGAAGGACGGCTCGTTCCCGGGCCCGGAACACACGTTCTGATCGGGCGGGCAGCGCCGTGGCGCGCTGCCGCCGGTCGCTGCGGCACACTCGCTGGCGCGGCCGGCAATACGGCACGCAGTTTCTCGTACCGCATTGCCGGACAACACGTACTTTCTAACTCGTCCTATTTCTTCTCGCCTTCGTCACTGCGACCATCAAGCCTTCGTCAATCGAAGGCGTAGTCAAAGATGGCTCACGTGCATGAGAAGGCGGCTGAACTCGTCGGGCAACAGCTGGCCGGCGGCGGAGTATGCGCGCAGGAACGTCATTGCAACGTTCGAGAACGATCGCTACCCGGCCGATCGCATGGCAATCATGCGGCGTTCTATCCGGGCCAGGATGTGCGCGGTATCCATGTCGTTGAACAATGGTGCTCACTCAAAGCCATTCAGAGAAGAGGCATTCCGTTCAAGGGCAAGGACAAAAACGGCCGTTGTTTCGGTCGTGAAATGACGATGTTCATCCGCCAGACACCGTATCGACTGCTCGTCATCGCCGCACTCGCATACAGTTCGCTCTTCGCATTCCCCGCGTCCGCTGCGACAGCAGATTGCCCCGCACGCCTCGCCGTTACCCAGCAGCTCGACGGTCAACCGCCCGATGGCTGGAAAAACTTCGATACGCAAAGCACCTATCCGCTTACCAGCGTCACCTTCTGGTCAGGGCCGCCGGACCGGATGATGTCATTGCTGCCGAACCGCTCGCGCTCCGAATCCAAAAGCGATATTGATACCTGGTCGCTCGCCGAAAACCGTGAAGACTACTGGGTCTCGTGTGACTACGGTAATACGAGCGTCGTGATCGCACGGCCACTGGGCAAACAGGCACAGACTTGCGTCGCGCGCTACCGACGCGGGCACGCCATCGTACAAAGCTGGCAATGTACGCCGCGGCAGTAATCCGCGTTCAGGCCGGCGCGCTGCCGTGAATCAGCCGCGCTGCCATCGGCCCGCGCAACGCATTGCAGATCATCAACTCATCCGCGTTCAGCACATCGTCGAGCGTCAGCACACGCGCTTGTGCGCCTACTGCCGGATCGTCGAGCAGCACGCCACGCATCACGCCCGGCAACACGCCGCACGACAGCGGCGGCGTCACCCACGCACCGCCAATCTTCACGAACACATTCGAGCGCCCGCCTTCGGTCAGCTCGCCGCGCTCGTTGAAGAACAGCATGTCGAAGCCGCCGAGCGCCTCGGCCGCCTGCCACGCGCGATCGTATTCGGCACGGCGCGTCGTCTTGTGAAGCAGCAGCGCGTCGTCGGTGCGGGTCGGCGCGAAGCCGTGAGCCGACGCGAGCATCACGCCGACCGGCCCTGCGGGCAGCGGCTTCAGCGGCGCAGCAATGATCTCGACCGCGCCGTCCTTCGCGAGCGCGAGCTTCATCCGGTACGGGCCATCGCCGTCGAGCACCGCGCAGCGTGCGTCGATCTCGCGGCGCAGCGCATCGGTGTCGACGCGGAAGCCGAACGCGTCCGCGCTGCGTTGCAGCCGCGCGAGATGACGTTCGAGATACCGGATGCCGTCCGCGCGCGTCGCGGCGGTCGTTTCGAACAGCTGGAAGCCGGGATCGGCATCGGTCAGGAAGCGTGCCTTCAATTCGCACTCCGCATATTCGTCGGCCGCGACGCTGTCGAGCACGATGCCCGCGCCGACGCCCATCCTGCCGCGTCGCCGGCCTGCATCGGCATCGGCAATGGCCGCGTCGCCCATGCTGCTGTCGGCACCGGCCGGAGCGAGCGTCAGCGTCCGGATCGCCACCGACAGGCAGAAATCGCCGCAGCCGGCCGCGCCGTCGTGCGACGCGTCGAGCCAGCCGATCGCGCCTGTATAGAGCCCGCGCGGCGTCGACTCGATCGCATCGATCAGTTCCATCGTCTTGTGCTTCGGCGCACCGGTGATCGATCCACACGGAAACAGCGCGCGCAGCATCTGCGCGAAGGTCGTGCCGTCACGCCAGCCGGCCTCGACCGTCGACGTCATCTGCCACACCGATGCATACGGCTCGACCGAGAACAGCGCCGGCACCTTGACGGTGCCCGTGCGCGCAATCCGTGACACGTCGTTGCGCAGCAGGTCGACGATCATCACGTTTTCCGCGCGATTCTTCGGATCGCTCGCGAGGAACGCGGCGGCGGCTGCATCCTCGCGCGGATCGGCCGAACGCGGCGCGGTGCCCTTCATCGGCCGTGCGCGCAGCACGTCGCCGTGCTTTTCGACGAACAGCTCCGGCGAGCACGACACGACCCACGCACCGTCGGGCAGCGCGATCAGCGCACCGTAGCGCACGGGCTGGCGCGCGCGCAGCCGCCGGTACAGCGCGGGCGGCGGGCCGAACATGTCGAAATTCAGCCGGTACGTGTAGTTGATCTGATACGAGTCGCCCGCGCGCAACGTGTCGTGCACCGCGGCGATCGCCGCATCGAACGCATCGCGCGACACGCTCTTCGCGACGTGCGCGACGCCCGCGATCGACGGCGCGCCGCCGCCGTCCTGCTGCGCGAGCCATGCGTCGACTTCGTCGCGCGACAGGCGCTCGCAGCGCGCATACAGCAAAAAGCGCAGCGGGGCATCGCCCGGCTGCGCTCTTTCCAGATTGCGTCCGAATTCGTAATCGCCGACGACAACCGCATGCAGCCCGTCGCGCAAGTCCTGCGCGACGATCGCATCGAGTTCGTCGAGCCGCGCGGGATCCGTACACACGCGTTCGCGCACGAAACCCGAATACAAACGACTCGACCGCGCGGACGCGGTCGAGTCGCAATCGTCCAAGAGCGCGAACGACGCGCTCTCGTTGCCTTCAGTCATGCCGTTACTCGAAGAAGCTCTTCACGCGGTCGAACCAGCTCTTGCTCTGCGGGCTGTGACGCGCACCGCCCTCGGCCAGCGACTTCTCGAACTGCTTGAGCAGATCGCGCTGCTGGTCGGTCAGCTTCACGGGCGTCTCGACCTGCACGTGCACATACAGATCGCCCGCGATGCTCGAACGCAGACCCTTGATACCCTTGCCGCGCAGACGGAACGTCTTGCCCGACTGCGTGCCTTCCGGCACCGGGAACGACGCACGGCCGGCCAGCGTCGGCACCTCGATCTCGCCGCCGAGCGCGGCGGTCGTGAACGGGATCGGCATCTGGCAGTGCAGATCGTCGCCGTCGCGCTCGAATACCGAGTGCGGCTTGATGTGGATTTCGACGTACAGGTCGCCCGGCGGCCCGCCGTTGATGCCCGGCTCGCCGTTGCCGGCCGAGCGGATCCGCATCCCGTCGTCGATGCCGGCGGGGATCTTCACTTCGAGCGTCTTGGTTTCCTTCACCTTGCCCGAGCCGTGGCAGTGCGCGCACGGTTCCGGGATGTAGGTGCCGGTGCCGTGGCACTTCGGGCAGGTCTGCTGGATGCTGAAGAAGCCCTGCGACATGCGCACCGTGCCCTGGCCGTGACAGGTCGGGCAGGTTTCGGGCTTCGTGCCGGGCTTCGCGCCCGACCCGTGACAGACTTCGCACGATACCCAGCTCGGCACGCGGATCTGCGTGTCGTAGCCGTGCGCGGCCTGCTCGAGCGTGATCTCCATGCTGTAGCGCAGATCGGCGCCGCGATACACCTGCGGGCCGCCACGGCCGCCGCGCGCGGCGCCGCCCGCAGCCTGGCCGAAGATGTCGCCGAAGATGTCGCCGAACGCATCCGCGAAGCCGCCGAAGCCCTGCCCGCCGGCACCGCCCATGTTCGGATCGACGCCCGCATGGCCGTACTGATCGTACGCCGCGCGCTTCTGGCCGTCCGACAGCATTTCATAGGCTTCCTTCACTTCCTTGAAATGCTCTTCCGCATCCTTGCTGTCAGGATTGCGGTCAGGGTGGTACTTCATCGCAAGCTTGCGATACGCCTTCTTGATTTCGTCGTCGCTCGCATTCTTTGCGACGCCCAGAACCTCGTAGTAATCCCGTTTCGCCATATCGATTCACTGTGCCGTCGCGCGTCACGCACGCGGCGGCTCCTTTCGCCCGCAGTAAAGTCTCTCGACTCGTCTGGCGCTGCGCCGTCCGCGGACGGCTCGCGCAGCACCCGCCAAAAAACAAATGTGCCCGGAGGGCCGCGAAGCCCGCCAGGCGTGGAGTCGATCCGGCCATCCGGAAGGAAAGACAGACCGCTGTTCAGCCGCGCCGCGCGCGTCTCGCGCGCGGCGTGCGGTGCCATGGCAACCCGGCTTAGTCCTTCTTCACTTCCTTGAACTCGGCGTCGACGACGTCGTCGGCAGCCTGCTGCGCACCGCCCGCTTGGGCCGCGCCTTCCGCTGCACCCGCCGCGCCGGCCGCACCTGCCTGCTGGGCCTGCATGTCGGCGTACATCTTTTCGCCGAGCTTCTGCGAAGCCTGACCGAGTTCCTCGACCTTCGCGTCGATCGCCGCCTTGTCGGCCGACGTGTCCTTCAGGACGTCCTCGAGCGACTTCAGCGCCGCTTCGATCTTTTCCTTCTCGCCCGCGTCCAGCTTGTCACCGTACTCGGTGAGCGCCTTCTTCGTGCTGTGGACCAGCGCGTCGCCCTGGTTGCGCGAATCAGCCAGCTCGCGCAGCTTGTGGTCTTCCGCTGCGTTCGCTTCCGCGTCCTTGATCATCTGATCGATTTCAGCGTCGGACAGGCCCGAGTTCGCCTTGATCGTGATCTTGTTTTCCTTGCCGGTCGCCTTGTCCTTCGCGCCGACGTGCAGGATGCCGTTCGCGTCGATGTCGAAGGTCACTTCGATCTGCGGCACGCCGCGCGGCGACGGCGGGATGCCTTCGAGGTTGAACTCGCCGAGCAGCTTGTTGCCTGCCGCCATCTCGCGTTCGCCCTGGAACACCTTGATCGTCACGGCCGACTGGTTGTCGTCCGCCGTCGAATACACCTGTGCGTGCTTCGTCGGGATCGTCGTGTTCTTGTTGATCATCTTCGTCATCACGCCGCCGAGCGTCTCGATGCCGAGCGACAGCGGGGTCACGTCGAGCAGCAGCACGTCCTTGCGGTCGCCCGACAGCACCTGGCCCTGGATCGCCGCGCCGACTGCGACGGCTTCGTCCGGGTTCACATCACGGCGCGGATCCTTGCCGAAGAACTCCTTCACCTTCTCCAGGACCTTCGGCATGCGGGTCTGGCCGCCGACCAGGATCACGTCGTCGATGTCCGACACCTTGACGCCGGCGTCCTTGATCGCGATGCGGCACGGTTCGATCGTGCGCTCGACGAGATCTTCGACCAGCGCTTCCAGCTTCGCGCGGGTGATCTTCAGGTTCAAGTGCTTCGGACCCGACGCATCCGCCGTGATGTACGGCAGGTTGATTTCAGTCTGCTGGCTCGACGACAGCTCGATCTTCGCCTTTTCGGCCGCTTCCTTCAGGCGCTGCAGCGCGAGCACGTCCTTCGACAGGTCGACGCCCTGCTCCTTCTTGAACTCGCCGATGATGTAATCGATGATGCGCTGGTCGAAGTCCTCGCCGCCGAGGAACGTGTCGCCGTTGGTCGACAGCACTTCGAACTGCATTTCGCCGTCGACGTCCGCGATCTCGATGATCGACACGTCGAACGTGCCGCCGCCGAGGTCATACACGGCGATCTTGCGGTCGCCCTTCTCGACCTTGTCGAGACCGAACGCGAGCGCGGCTGCGGTCGGCTCGTTGATGATCCGCTTGACTTCGAGGCCCGCGATGCGGCCGGCGTCCTTGGTCGCCTGACGCTGGCTGTCGTTGAAGTACGCCGGCACCGTAATCACGGCTTCCGTGACCGGCTCGCCGAGGTAATCTTCGGCCGTCTTCTTCATCTTGCGCAGCACTTCAGCCGACACCTGCGGCGGCGCGAGCTTCTCGCCGTGCGCTTCGACCCATGCGTCGCCGTTCTCGGCCTTGACGATCGCGTACGGCATCAGGCCGATGTCCTTCTGGACTTCCTTCTCTTCGAAGCGGCGGCCGATCAGGCGCTTCACCGCGAACAGCGTGTTCTTCGGGTTCGTCACCGACTGGCGCTTGGCCGGCGCGCCGACGAGCACTTCGTTGTCGTCCATGTAGGCGATGATCGACGGCGTCGTGCGCGTGCCTTCCGAGTTCTCGATGACCTTGACCTGGTTGCCTTCCATGATGGCGACGCACGAGTTCGTGGTGCCGAGGTCAATACCGATGATCTTTCCCATTTTTCCTAATCTCCAGAAATGCTTGTTTGCTGCGCGAAACGCCACTTTTTTGGGCAGTTTCGCGCGCCAGAATTCAACTCTGTTCCCGAAATGCGTCCGGCCGATCCGTTTTCAAGACCCGGCAAGCGATGCGGGTATTAAATTTTTTCAATCGCCGCCGGCAGCCGGATCGCGCGGCTCGCCGGCCGCCGCGGCGACCTTCGCGCGCGCCGCCGACACCGCCGCCTGGAACTGCGCGAGGCCATGCCAGCCGGTCGCGCGCCCGAGCCGCTTGCCGCGGTGGAAGAAGAACCACGTCGGCACACCGTGCAGGCCGAAGCGGCGCCCCAGCTCAGGGTGTTCGTACACGTTGCAATGGAACCACTTCAGGTTCAGTGCACGGATCGCATCGGACTGCGCGAGCATCGCCTTCTTCGCGATCTCGCAGTTGAAGCAGTCGACGCCCCAGAAGAACACCACGGCGAGCGCGTCGCCGGCGATGCCGGCATCGAACGTGTCGGGCGCCAGCGCCTGCATGCCGAACGCGTCGAACGCGGCCGGGTCGACGCCGGCGGGAACCATCGCGGCAGCCTTACTTCGGCTGGGCGACCGTGACGAGCGCCGGGCGCAGCACGCGGTCGGCGATCGTGTAGCCCTTTTGCAGCACGGTGACGACGGTGTTCGGCTCCTGCTCGGCCGGCACCATCGAAATGGCCTGGTGCTGGTGCGGATCGAACTTCTCACCAACCGGGTTGATCGCGACGACACGGCCCTTCTCGAGCGCGCTCGTCAGCTGGCGCAGCGTCAATTCGACGCCTTCGCGCACCTTCGCGATGTCGCCGGACGTGTCGCTGACCGCTGCTTCGAGGCTGTCCAGCACGGGCAGCAGGTGCTCGGCGAAGCTCTCGATCGCAAACTTGTGTGCCTTCGAGACGTCGTCCTGCGCGCGGCGGCGGACGTTCTCGGTCTCGGCCTTCGCCCGGAGGAAGCTCTCCTGCAGCTCGGCGACCTTGGCTTGAGCCTCCGCGAGCGCCGCGTCGGCGGCTTCGGCGGCGGGTGCGGCGCCTTGCGCCGCCTGCTTCTCGCTGCCGATGTCTTCGGCCGATGGGGTAGCCGGGTTCTCTTGCGTGTTTTCCATGTCGCTGAAAGTCGATTAGAGGTTGAAGCCAAATCGGCAACCGCCGGATCGTATGCCGGCGGCACCGCACATTGCAGATGCAGATAGGGGCGAAAACTGCGATTTCAAGAAGGTTATTCGCCGGCATTCGCCACCGCCGCGAAACAACCGCGCGACAAGTCGCCAGATTGCACGCATTTGCCGCCAAATCGGACGAAACGGCCTGTAACAACCCTTACCCGGCAAGTACTAGCTGGGCACAGGGGGCTGCACTACACTGCACTCACGCGTCGGAAAAAGCGCGTTTACCCTAGCTGACCGCCGCCTGACACCCACCTGGCGCCGCAGTCATTGTCTTCTCGAGGCGAGTACCGTGAAACTGACCTTTGCCATATCGGTGGTCGCGCTGGTACTGATTGCCGGCACCACCACCATCTGCCTGTCCGGAGCCGTCACCGACCGCACAACCGAGTACGGAAGCGCGCTGGCGACGTTCGATCACATGTTCAGCGCTCACCAGAAAATCTGTCGATGATGCGCCGGTCGCGCTTGGTCGGGCGGCCGTGCAGCTCCGCCGCCGGCTCCCGATACGTGCGGCGCCGCTCGAGTTCGGCGAGCCGCGCCGTGCGCCCCGCTTCCGTTTCCTCGTAAAGCGTCTGCGCGACGCTGGCAGGCCCGCGCACGTCGCAGATGCCGAGCACGGCAATGTGCCAGACGATACCGTCGATCGCAATCTCGACCTCGTCGCCCACACGCACTTCCTTCGCCGGCTTCACCGACGCCCCGCCGATCTTCACGTGCCCCTTGTCGACCGCGTCGGACGCGAGCGAACGGGTCTTGAAGAAGCGGGCCGACCATAGCCATTTGTCGATGCGCAGCTTCGCGCCGGGTTCCGTCGAAATCCTGTAATTCATGTCAGCCTCCGCCGGGCCGCCCACTCGCGGCGTAGCGAACGCCGTGCGAGCCGCGGCCGAGCCGTCATTTCAGTTCACCGCCTCGGGTTGCGCCGCCTTCACGGGCCAGCCCCGCAGATTCTCGGCGACGATCTCGCCGATCGCGCCGATCCACGCGGGCGCGCCGTTCAGGCACGGAATCCGGTGAAACGCCTGGCCGCCGCCCGCGATGAACTCGTCGCGCACTTCCATTCCGATCTCCTCGATCGTCTCCAGGCAATCGGCCGTGAAACCGGGACAGAACACATCGACCCGCCGCACGCCGGCCTCGCCAAGCTCGCGCAGCGTCGGCGCCGTGTACGGCTGCAGCCATTCGGCCTTGCCGAAGCGCGACTGGAAGGTTACGCGGCATTCGAGCGTCGACAGTCCGAGCGCGGCCATCAGCAGCGCGCCCGTCTGCTGGCACTGGTCGTGATAGGGATCGCCGAGGTCGAGCGTGCGCTTCGGCACGCCGTGAAAGCTCAGCACGAGCTTGTCGCCGGCCGCGAAATCGGGCCGGCCGTGCTGCGCCCAATACTGGCGCACCTGCTCGGCCAGCGCGTGGATATAGGCCGGATGGTCGGCGTAATGCCGCACCGTGCGCACTTCCGGCTGGTTGCGCATCCGCGCGAGCGCCGCGAACGCGGCATCGAACGCCGTCGCGGTGGTGGACGCGGAGTATTGCGGATACATCGGCATCAGCAGCACGCGCTCGACGCCCGCCCGCTTGAACTGCGCGAGCGCGTGCGCAATGTTCGGGCTGCCGTAGCGCATCGCGTAGTCGAGCTTCACCTGATAGCCGTTCGATGCGAGCAGGTGCCGCACGCCTTCGGCCTGGCGCTCGGTGTACACGCGCAGCGGCGAGCCTTCGGGCATCCAGACGGCCGCGTATTTCTTCGCGGACGCGCGCCCGCGCAGCGGCAGGATCAGCGTGCGCAGCAGCACCTGCCAGACGGCCTGCGGGATTTCGACGACACGCGGATCCGACAGGAATTCGGCCAGATAGCGCCGCACCGCGCGCGGCGTCGGGGCGTCGGGCGTGCCGAGGTTGATCAGCAGCACGCCGATGCGATGGGCGGCCGCGGTACTCGAAGGCGGCTCAAGATCGAAACGCATGGGCAGGAACGTGCTCGGGGCACGCAGTCGAACGGCCCTCAATTATAGCGGGCCGCCTCGCTCCGGTCGGCTGGCCGTTCGGCCGACTGGCGGCGCGCACGGCGCCGCGGCACGATTGCGGAACGGTATCGGCGCCGGTTACTGCTGGCTCAGCGTGAGCGACAGCAGGCGCGCGGTGATGTCGACGATCGGGATCACGCGGTTGTACGCCATGCGGGTCGGCCCGATCACGCCGAGCGTGCCGACGATCTGGCCGTTCACCTCGTAAGGCGCGGTGACGACGCTCATTTCCTCGATCGGCACGAGCGTCGATTCGCCGCCGATGAAAATCTGCACGCCCTGGGCGTGGCTCGACACGTCGAGCAGTTGCAGGAGGCCCGTCTTTTGGTCGAAAACGTCGAACAGCTTGCGCAGCCGCGCCATGTCGGACGACAGGTCCGCCACTTCGAGCAGGTTGCGCTCGCCGGAAATGAGCACGGTGTCCTCGGTGTCGGGCACCTCGGTGCTGGCCGTCACGGCCGCATGCATCAGCGTGGTCATGTCGCCGCGCAACTGGTCGATCTCGTCGCGCAGGCGGCGGCGCACCTCGTCGAACGACAGGCCGGCAAAGTGCGCGTTGATGTAATTCGACGCCTCGGTGAGCTGCGACGGCGAATAATCGCGCGGCGTCGCGAGCATCCGGTTCTGCACGTCGCCCTCGGGGGTGACGATGATCAGCAGGATGCGCTTGTCCGACAGGCGCATGAACTCGATCTGCTTGAACACGTGGCTGCGGCGCGGTGTCAGCACGACACCCGCGAACTGCGACAGGTTCGACAGCACGCTCGCCGCGGCCGCCACCACCCGCTGCTGCGGCTCGCCGGCCTGCAGCGTGTTCTGCACCTGGCGCGCCACGGCCTCGGCGTCGATCGGCGCCTCGACCGTCAGCATCGTGTCGACGAACAGCCGGTAGCCGCGTGGCGTCGGCACGCGGCCGGCCGACGTGTGCGGGCTCGACACGAGGCCGAGCTCCTCCAGGTCGGACATCACGTTGCGGATCGTTGCCGGGCTCAGCTCGAGCCCGGAGTAACGGGACAACGTACGCGAGCCGACCGGCTGACCGTCGGCGATATACCGTTCGATCAGGGTTTTCAGGAGGGTTCGTGCGCGAGGATCTAGCATGGTGGAAAATTTTAGCGCAACCGCGCGACCACGGCGAGTGGCCGCGGCCTGCGTCGGGCGGGCTGGCCGATCCGGCCCCGCCGGCGCACAGCCGGTTCTTTTCGTCAACGAGCTATGGTGTAATGCCGGCATGAAAACCGGTAATCAGTTCAACACTGTCGCGCTCGTCGGCCGCAGCAACACGCCCGGCATCGCCGAGCCGCTCGCCACGCTGGCTGGCTGCATCGCGAAGCTGGGCTTCGAGGTCGTCTTCGAAGGCGAAACCGCGCGCGAAATCGGCATCACCGGCTATCCGGCGCTCACCCCGGCCGAAATCGGGGCGCGCGCCGACGTGGCGGTCGTGCTGGGCGGCGACGGCACGATGCTCGGCATCGGCCGCCAGCTCGCGCCGTACAAGACGCCGTTGATCGGGATCAACCACGGGCGGCTCGGCTTCATCACGGACATCGCGGCTGCCGACATGCAGGCGCTCGTTCCGGTGATCCTGTCGGGCAAGTTCGAGCGCGAGGAACGCTCGCTGCTCGAAGCGCGGATCATGCGCGACGGCGAACCGATCTACCATGCGATCGCGTTCAACGACGTCGTCGTGAACCGCAGCGGCTTCTCCGGGATGGTCGAGCTGCGCGCGTCGGTCGACGGCCGGTACATGTACAACCAGCGCTCGGACGGCCTGATCGTCGCGACGCCGACCGGCTCGACCGCCTACGCGCTGTCGTCGGCCGGCCCGATCCTGCATCCGCAACTCCAGGGCATCGTGCTCGTGCCGATCGCGCCGCACGCGCTGTCGAACCGGCCGATCGTGCTGCCCGACGATTCGAAGATCGCGATCCAGATCGTCGGCGGCCGCGACGTCAACGTGAACTTCGACATGCAGTCGTTTACCGCGCTCGAACTGAACGACACGATCGAAGTGCGCCGCTCGAAGCACACGGTGCCGTTCCTGCACCCGATCGGCTACAGCTACTACGCGACGCTGCGCAAGAAGCTGCACTGGAACGAACACGCATCGAACGAAGACGACAAGGCGTCCTGACGCACCCACGCCCGACACCATGCTCCGCCACCTCTCGATTCGCGACTTCGTCATCGTCGCCGCGCTCGATCTCGAATTCGACAGCGGCTTTACCGTCTTTTCCGGCGAAACCGGCGCCGGCAAATCGATCCTGATCGACGCCCTTGCGCTCGCACTCGGCGAACGCGCCGACGCGAGCGTCGTGCGCGCCGGCTGCGGCCGCGCCGACATCACCGCCGAATTCACGCCGCACGACCGTGTCGCGCGCTGGCTCGACGAACATGCATTCGACGCCGACGACACCGTGATGCTGCGCCGCGTGATCGACGCGAACGGCCGCTCGCGCGCGTTCATCAACGGCACCAGCGCGACGCTCGCGCAGTTGCGCGAACTCGGCGAGATGCTGGTCGACATCCACGGCCAGCATGCGCACCAGTTGCTGATGCGCCCCGACGCGCAGCGCGAACTGTTCGACACGCACGCGGGGCTCGTCGCCGATGCCGCGAACGTCGCCCGCGCGTGGCGCGTATGGCGCGACGCGACGCAGGCGATCGACGCCGCGAAGGCGCACGAGCGCGAACTGCAGCTCGAGCGCGAAAAGCTCGCGTGGCAGCTCGCCGAACTCGACAAGCTCGCGCCGCAGCCGGGCGAATGGGACGAAGTCGGCAGCGAGCACAAACGGCTGTCGCATTCGGCAAACCTGATCGCCGGCGTGCAGGGCGCGCTCAATGCGCTGTCCGAGGCCGACGACGCGATGCTGCCGCAGCTCGGCGCGATCGTGTCGAAGCTGCGCAGCCTCGCCGACTACGACACGGGGCTCGGCGATGCCCTCGCGTCGCTCGAACCGGCCGAGATCCAGTTGCAGGAAGCCGTCTATTCGCTGTCGCACTACGCGCAGCGTCTCGATCTCGACCCGGCCCGGCTCGCGCAGGTCGAAACGCGCCTCGATGCGCTGCACTCGACCGCCCGCAAGTTCCGGCTGCCGCCCGACACGCTGCACGAGGAACACGCGGCCCGCCGCGCACAGCTCGCCGCGCTCGACGCAGCCGCCGACCTCGGCGCGCTCGAAGCCGCGCAGGCAAAGGCCCGGGAAACCTATCTCGACGACGCGAACCGCCTGTCGAAGGCGCGCACGCACGCAGCCAAGGCGCTCGGCACGGCCGTCACGGCCGGCATGCAGGAACTGTCGATGGCGGGCGGCAGCTTCGAAGTCGCGCTCGTCCCGCTCGCCGACGGCGGCCCGCACGGGCTCGAGCAGGTCGAATTCCGCGTCGCCGGGCACCCCGGCGTGCCGCTGCGGCCGCTCGCGAAAGTCGCGTCCGGCGGCGAACTCGCACGGATCAGCCTCGCGCTCGCGGTGATCGCCAGCGCGGCCAGCCCG
Source organism: Burkholderia sp. IDO3 (assembly GCF_003366075.1). Taxonomy (NCBI): domain Bacteria; kingdom Pseudomonadati; phylum Pseudomonadota; class Betaproteobacteria; order Burkholderiales; family Burkholderiaceae; genus Burkholderia; species Burkholderia sp. IDO3. Next base: position 728,391 of record NZ_CP028963.1, on the reverse strand, counting down.
ACGCCGACGCTGATTTTCGACGAAGTCGACACGGGGATCGGCGGCGGCGTCGCCGAAGTGGTCGGGCGCCTGCTGCACCAGCTCGGGCGCGACCGCCAGGTGCTGTGCGTGACGCACCTGCCGCAGGTCGCCGCGCGCGGCGACCATCACTTCCAGGTCGCGAAGGGCGCCGACGACCGCGGCGGCACCGTGTCGTCGGTCAACCCGCTCGACAAGGCAAGCCGCGTCGAGGAAGTCGCGCGGATGCTCGGCGGCCTCGAGATCACCGCGACGACGCGCAAGCACGCGAAGGAAATGCTGGCGGCCTGACACCGGCACCCATCGGCCGAATGCAAAAAGACCGGCGCATGTGCCGGTCTTTTTGCGGGAAGCGGCACGCGATCGCGTCCGCCCTGCCCGCCCCGTTGATTCGAACGACCGCCTCAAACACCTGACTCAAACGTTCGTTTCAACCGCCCCGAACACGCGCGCCCACAGCGCCGTCACGGCCGCCCGCTCGTCGGCCACCACGGCCGGATCGACCCGCGCCTTCTCCATCCCGTCGAGCCGCAGCTTGTGCTGCAGCTTCCGGTACTTGCGGTACGCCGCGCCGACGCGCTCGGCCTCGTCCTCGCCCATCAGCCCGAAGCGCGCGACCTCGCGCAACAGCGCGATGTTGCCGGTGTTGCGGATCAGCTCGGCATCGCTCGATGCATGCAGCAGCACCCAGTACTGGACGATGAACTCGATGTCGACCATCCCGCCGCGATCGTGCTTCAAATCGAACAACTCGGTCTGGTTCGGATGACCGGCAAACACCTTGCCGCGCATGTCGACGATTTCCTTTGCGAGCACGCTCCCGTCGCGCGGCGTCGTCAGCACCTGGTGGCGGATCGCCTCGAAGTCCGTGCCGATCTGCGCGTCGCCCGCGCTGTAGCGCGCGCGCGTCAGCGCCTGGTGCTCCCACACCCACGCGGTGTTCGCCGCATCGCCCTCGCGCAACTGGTAGCGGCGGAACGCGTCGAGATCGGTGACGAGCAGCCCGGCCTCGCCGTTCGGCCGCAGCCGCAGGTCGATGTCGAACAGCGCGCCCGCGCCGGTCGCCGTCGTGAGCCACGTGATCAGCCGGCGCGTGAACGTCGTGTAGACGTCCGCCGAGCGCTCGTCGGGATCGTCGTACAGGAAGATCAGGTCGAGATCCGAGGCATAGCCAAGCTCCTTGCCGCCGAGCTTGCCGTACGCGATCACCGCGAACTTCGGCACGTCGCGATGGCGCTTCGCCAGCTGCGACCAGACCACTTCGATCGTCACGTCGAGCACCGCATCGGCCAGCTCGGACAGGCGGTCGCTGACATGCTCGACCGACAACTGCCCGGCCAGGTCGATCAGCAGGATGCGGAACACCTCCGCGTGCTGCGCGTGCCGCAGCAGGTCCATCTGCTGCTCGGGGCCGTCGGCCGCCGCGAGGCGCGCACGCAACGCATCCTTGAACGCGGGCCAGTCGAACGGGCTCGCGATCGCTTCGTCGTCGAGCAGCTCATCGAGCAGTTGCGGGTGGCGGATCAGGTAGCCGCCGCCCCAGCGCGTCGCGCCGAGCACGGACAGCACGCGGTCGAGCGCGGCCGGATATTCGGTCAGCAGCGCCAGATAGACGCCGCGCCGGCTGACCGTCTCGAGCAGGTCGAACAACCGGACGACGGTGTCGTCACGGCGCGCGGCGTCGATCCGTGGCGCGGCTTCGAGCGCGCGCTGCGCGACGCTGTCGAAGCGCTGCCGGCTCTTTTCCGGCAGGCCCGAGTAGCGTGACGACTGCCAGATCGCACGCAGCCGCGCGAGCACCGTGGCCGGATCGGCGAAGCCCAGCCCGCCGAGGCGGGCGAGCAGCGTGTCGTCCTCGCCGTCGTCGGCGAGCGCGCTGCTCCAGATCCACGCGGCCGCCGTATCTTCGCCCGCCGCACAGGGGCCGCCGCCGTTCACCTTGTCGGCGAATATCTGGTCGAACTGCGCTTCGACGAACGTGCGATGGCCATCCAGCACCGTCATCAGCGCCGCGTAGTCGGCAAAGCCGAGCGACGCGGCCAGCGCCGCGCGCTCGTCCGGGTCGACCGGCATCGCATGCGTCTGCGCGTCGTCGCGGTACTGCAGCCGGTGCTCGAGCGTGCGCAGGAAGTTGTACGCATCGGTCAGGCGCTCGCGCACGTCCTCGCCGATCAGCCCGCGCGCCTGCGCATGGCGCAGCACCGCGAGCGTCGGCCGCACGCGGAACTCCGCGTCCTGACCGCCGCGGATCAACTGGAACACCTGCGCGCTGAATTCGATCTCGCGGATCCCGCCGCGCCCGAGCTTGATGTCGTCGGCCTTGTCGGGCCGCATCGACGCGCGGCGCGCGGCTTCCTGGCGAATCTGCTGATGCAGCGAACGGATCGCGCCGATCACGCCGAAATCGAGGTAGCGGCGGTACACGAACGGCTTGACGATCGCCTCGAGCTGCGACTCGAGCCGCTGCGCGGCGTCGCTGTCGCCTTCCGACACGAGCCGCCCCTTGATCCACGCGTAGCGCTCCCATTCGCGCCCCTGCACGTAGAAATATTCCTCGAGCATCCCGAGGCTGCAGACGAGCGGCCCCGAATCGCCGTTGGGGCGCAGCCGCATGTCGACGCGAAACACGTAGCCGTCGGCCGTGACCTCGGACAGTACGCCGATCAGGCGCCGGCCGAGCCGCGTGAAGTATTCCTGCGTGGACAGCGGCGCGCGCGTGCCGCCGGTCGTCTCGCCGTCGTCCTCGTAGACGAAGATCAGGTCGATGTCCGACGACACGTTCAGCTCGCGCCCGCCGAGCTTGCCCATCCCGACCACGCCGAGCACCACGCGCTGGCCGTCGGCGCCGCGCGGCTCGCCGTACATCGCCTCGAGTTCGGCCGACAGCAGCGCGAGCGAGCGCTGCACGGCCGCTTCGGCGAGATCGGTCATCGCGGACGTCACCTCGGCGACGTCCGCGACGCCGCGCAGGTCGCGCTCCGCGACCGCGCCGAACACCTCGGCGCGCAACTGCCGCAGCGCGCGCTTCAGTTGCTCGTCGCTCGGCGCGGCCGAGCCGGCCGGCGGCACGAGCAGCTCGGTCAGGCGCGCGTCGATCTGCGGACGGCCGAGCGGCGCGGCGGCCCATGCGGCGATCTGGTCGGACAGCGCGGGACGCGCGGCAGCCGCACGGGCGATATAGCGGGAGTAGGACGGGCTGATCAGGGCGGAAGCGTCGGTCATCGAGAAGTGGGCCTGGCGGTAAGGCCCGCCGCGCCGGGAAACGCGTGCGCGCCCCGCTGCCGACAGGCCCCATGGACTCGGCGCGGTGTCGCGCGACGCACGTGCGCCGCCGCGAAACCGCGCGCCGGAAAGCCCGTGCCGAGCTGCCGCAACGGCCGCCGGCACGAACCCGTGTGATACATTTCAACGTCAGTCTGCAAAACTACCATATCGCCGCCCGTCCGCCGCATGTCCGACCGTCAGGAATCCGCCGTAGCTGCGCCCGAAGCGGGACCTCCGAAGCACGATCATCCGGTCCTGCGTCGCGTGTTCAGGGTGACGCTGGCGGTCGGGGTCGGCGCTTACTTCGTCGCGTCGGGCGCGTTCCTCGGGCTGCGCTACGTGCTGCTGCCGCGCATCGACGAATTCCGCCCGCGCATCGAGCGCGCGGTGTCCGACAAGCTCCACGCGCAGCTTTCGATCGGCAAACTGTCTCCGCACTGGTCCGGCATGCAGCCGGGCGTCGAAGTCGCCAACCTCACCATCCGTGGCCGTGACGGCCGGATCGCGCTGTCGGTTCCGCATGCGACCGCCGCGCTGTCGTGGATGTCGCTGCTGCGGCTGTCGCCCGCGCTGTCGAGCCTGATCGTCGACCACCCCGATCTGGTGATCGCGCGCGCGGCCGACGGCTCGCTGAGCGTCGCGGGTGTCGGCGTCGCAACCACCCACGGCGGCAGCGACACCTTCGGCACCTGGCTGCTGAAACAGGAAGCGATCGTGCTGCGCAACGGCACGCTGCGCTGGCGCGACGCGCAGCACGATGCGCCCGTACTCGCGCTGTCGGGCATCCGGCTCGCGGTGCTCAACGACGGCCGCATCCACAAAGCCGCGCTGCAGGCGCCCGCGAACGGCACGCTGCTGCTCGGCCCGCTCGATTTCCGCGCACGCTTCACGCACAAGCGGCTCGCGCCGATCGGCAAGCCGTCGAACTGGACGGGCGACGCGTATCTGTCGACGGGCCCCGTCGACCTGCAAACGCTCGGCCGCTATCTCGACCTGCCGCTGACGGCCCATGCGGGCCGCATCGACAACGCGATCTGGGCGACCTTCCAGGACGGCCACCTGCGCTCGGCGGGCGGCGACCTGCAAGGCGCCGACGTCGTGCTGCAGGTGCGGCCGACCCAGCCGCGCCTCAACGTGCCGACGGTCGGTTTCGGCTGGGACATGGCGCTCGACGCCGGGCGCGATTACACGCTGCACCTCACACGCTTCAACGCGGAGCTCGACCAGCCGCCGCTTCCGGACGGCACGCCGCTCGCCCGCTCGCTCGCGCTGTCGACGCTGACCGCCCGCTATCGCGTGCCGGCCGTCGACCAGGGGCAGTTGCTGAGCGTCGTGGGCGATCGCGTCGATCTGGGCATCCTCAGCGAGTTCATTCGCGGGCTGCCGCTGCCGGCGCGCCTGCGCAACGAGCTGATCAAGCTCGATCCGCGCGGGATGGTGTCGAACTATCACATCGAGGTGGAACGCGCGAAGCCGGCGCGGGCCGACCTCGCCGACGAGGAGCGGCGCACCGGCGCCGCGCCGATCGTGCGCTACCGCTTTCTCGGCGACCTGCAGGGCATCAGCGTCGCCGCGCAGGAACCGCCGCCGGGGCTGTCGCCGCGCGGCCACCCGCGCGCCGGCTGGCCGGGCGTCGAGAATCTGTGGGGCCGCATCGACGCGAACGAGACGGGCGGCACCGCGCACTTCGACACGGTCAATGCGGCCGTCACGGTGCCCGGCGAATTCGACGAACCGCGCCTGACCTTCGACCGGCTGCGCGGCAACGCGAAATGGGTCGTCACGCCGGCGCCGGGCGACAAGCACGCGCGCGTCGACGTGACGTTGCCCGACCTGCTCGTCTCGAACCCCGATGCCGAGATCGCCGTGTCGGGCACGTACACGAACCCCGGCCACGGGCGCGGCTCGCTCAACCTGCGCGCGGATTTCGCGCGCGCGTCGGTGGCGCGCATTCCGCGCTACCTGCCGACCGGGATGTCCGATCACCTGCGCGACTATCTCGGCCATGCGTTGCAGGGCGGCCAGGTGACCAAGGGCGCGTCGATCGTCGCCCGCGGCCCGCTCGACAAATTCCCGTTCGAACACGAGCCGGATGCCGGCGTGTTCCACATCGTCGCGCCGTTCACCGGCGGGCGCTTCGAGCCGACGCCCTACCCGCCGCGCAAGCTCGCGAACGGCACGCCGAGCGTCTGGCCGGCGCTCGACGGGATCGACGGCGTGTTCGAGCTCGCGCAGAACAAGCTGCACTTCGACATCGCGCGTGCGCACTACAAGCGCGTCGTGCTGACGAAGGTCATGGGCCGCATCGACGATCTCGGCAATCCGCCGAAGTCGCCGCTCATCATCGACGGCCATGCGCAAGGCCCGCTCGCCGACCTGATCGACTACGCGGACAACAGCTCGCTCGGCACGATGAGCGGGCACATCGGCCAGCGGATCGATGCGCAGGGCCCGGCGTCGCTCGCGCTGAAGATCACGATTCCGCAGCACGTGCCGCATCCGCATACGCACGTCGAAGGCGCGCTCGCGTTCGGCGGCAACACGCTGTCGACCGACGGCGTGCCGCCGCTGTCCGCGCTGCGCGGCAGCGTGCGCTTCACCGAGGCCGGCGCATCGCTGCACGGCCTGTCGGGGCGCTTCCTCGGCGGACCGGTGCGCGCGAGCGGCAAATTCCAGTCGCACGGCCCGTACGCGGTGGACGTCGACGGCAAACTCGCGCTCGACGCCGCGCGCGGCCTGAACCTGCGCGGCCCGGCCGCGGCGCTGCTCGAGCACGTGGTCGGCGACGCGCCGTACCAGCTCGCCGTGCGCGGCGCGCCGGGCCGGCTGCCCGAAGTCACCGCGCATTCCGACCTGACGGGCGTCGCCCTGAACTTCCCGGCGCCGTTCGCGAAGGCGGCCGGCACGCCGATGCCGTTCCACTTCACGCTGCAGCCGGCGGCCCGGACGGACGGCAAGCGCCTCGAGCACGCCGACCTGACGCTCGGCCCGGTGTCCGCGAGCTACCTGCTCGACGCGACGCCCGGCGAGCCGTTGCGCGCGGTGCGCGGCGCGATGGGCATCCACCGGATGCCCGACATGCCGCAGGATGGCGTGAGCGCGGCCGTCGACGTCGACGAACTCGATGCCGACGCGTGGCTCGCGCTGGCCCGCACGCTGCAGCCGGACGCGGCGCGCACGCCGCAACCGCAGCCGCAGGGCACCCCGCGCGTCGACTTCGCGAGCTTCACGCCCAAGCGCTTCGCGCTCCACTTCGGCACGCTGAAGCTGCTCAAGCGCAACTGGGAGAACGTGATCGTCGGCGCGTCGCACGTCGACGAGCTGTGGCAGGCGAACGTCGCGTCGAACCAGGTATCGGGCTATCTGTCGTGGGCGCCGGGCGGCGGCCACAACGGCGCGGGCGTGCTGAACGCGCGGCTCGCGAAACTCGTGATTCCGCAAAGCGCGCAGCACGACCTCGTCGGCCGCGCGATGAACCTGCCGACGCCGACCGACCGACCGATGCCGTCGGTCGACCTGATCGTCGACCAGGTCGTCGCGCACGATCACGACATCGGCCGGCTCGTCGTCAATGCACGCAACATCGACGAGGACGGCGCGCCGGTGTGGCAGCTCGACAAGCTCGAACTGGCGAACCCGGCCGCGAAGCTGACGGCAACCGGCAACTGGCGCACGTCGCGCCGCGCGCTCGCCCGCGGCGTCGACGAAACCGACGCGCCGCGCCGCAGCGTGTTCGACTTCAAGCTCGACATCGGCAATGCGGGCGCGCTGCTCGACCGCGTCGGCCTGCCGCGCACGCTGGCGGACGGCCACGGCACGATAACGGGCAAGGTCGGCTGGCGCGGCGGCCCGACCGCGGTCGACTTCCCGTCGTTCGGCGGCCAGGTCGCGCTCGATCTCGAGCACGGCCAGATCCTGAAGGTCGATCCGGGCGCCGCGAAACTGCTCGGCGTGCTGAGCCTGCAAAGCCTCGCACGCTTCCTGACGCTGAATTTCCGCGACGTGGTCGGCAAGGGGCTGCCGTTCGACAAGATCACGGGTACCGGCCGGATCTCGAACGGGATCGCGCGCACCGACGACTTCTCGATGACGACGGCGCCGGCGAACGTGACGGTGCGCGGCGCGGTCGACCTCGGCACCGAGACGCAGGACCTGCACGCGCACGTCGCGCCGAAGATCGGCGCCGGCACGGCGGCGATCGCGGCCGCGATCATCAACCCGCTGCTCGGCGTCGGCGTGTTGGCCGCGAACTACGCGCTGTCGGAAACGCTGTCGCACGCGTTCGCGCTCGACTACTCGATCACCGGCTCGTGGGCGCATCCGCACATCGAGCGGGTGCAGGGCGATCAGGGTAAGATGAACCACGGGCCGGCCAATGCGGCGAGCCACTGATCCGCGCATGGTGCCGGGCCGCACCCCATTTATTACGCAATCGATCCTGCGATGACCGATCACACCCGTTCCGCCACGCCCTTGCGGGTCGCCGCGCTGCAGATGGTGAGCACGCCGGACGTCGCGAGCAATCTCGCCGAGGCACGCCGCCTGATCGCGGAAGCCGCCGGCGAAGGCGCGCAACTCGTGCTGCTGCCCGAGTATTTCTGCTTCATGGGCTATCGCGACACCGACAAGCTCGCGCTCGCCGAACCCTACCGCGACGGCCCGATCCAGCGCTTTCTCGCAGAGGCCGCGCAGCAACACGGCGTCTGGGTGATCGGCGGCACGTTGCCGCTGAAGGCGCCGGAGCCCGATCGCGTGCTGAACACCACGCTCGTGTTCGACCCGAGCGGCCACGAAGCGGCCCGCTACGACAAGATCCACCTGTTCAACTTCGAGAAAGGCGACGAATCGTTCGACGAGGCGCGCACGATCCGCGCGGGCAGCACGGTCGTCGCGTTCGACGCGCCGTTCGGGCGGGTCGGCCTGTCGGTCTGTTACGATCTGCGCTTTCCGGAGCTGTACCGCAGGATGGGCGACTGCGCGCTGATCGTCGTGCCGTCGGCGTTTACGTATACGACGGGCCGCGCGCACTGGGAAATGCTGCTGCGCGCGCGGGCCGTCGAGAATCAATGCTACGTGCTGGCAGCCGCCCAGGGCGGCAAGCACGAGAACGGCCGGCGCACCTGGGGCCACAGCATGCTGATCGACCCATGGGGCGAGATCGTCGCGGTTCGCGACGAAGGCGCGAGCGTCGTGACCGGCGTCATCGATCCGCAACGCATCGCCGACGTGCGCCAGAGCCTGCCCGCGTGGCGGCATCGCGTGCTGGCCTGAACCGCCGAAGCGCCGCGGCGCTTGAAACGACGCCCGGCCAAACCCATCTGCCCAGAACGCACCCGACAACTTTTTGAGAACCCTCGATACCCGCATGAACATCATCGAACCCGGCATCCGCAACCTTGCGCTGGCGAAGGACATCCTCCTCACGCCGTACGGCCTCGACGAGAGCCTGCTCACGCGCACGATCGCCGACATCTTCACGCATCGCGTCGACTACGCGGACCTGTACTTCCAGGCGACCCGCAGCGAAGCGTGGAGCCTCGAGGAAGGCATCGTGAAGTCGGGCAGCTTCAGCATCGACCAGGGCGTCGGCGTGCGCGCGGTCGCGGGCGAGCGCACCGCGTTCGCTTACTCCGACGACCTGTCGCCGGAAGCCATCGCCCAGGCGGCCGCGGCCACCAAGGCGATCGCGGCGGCCGGCGGCGGCCGCCAGAAGATCAAGGCGGCCGCGTCGCTCAAGGGCATCTCGGGCCGCGACCTGTACCTGCCGTCCGATCCGCTCGCGTCGCTCGACGCGACCGCCAAGGTCAAGCTGCTCGAGCGCATCGAGCAGATGGCGCGCGGCCGCGACCCGCGCGTCACGCAGGTGATGGCAGGCCTCGCGGGCGAATACGACGTCGTGCTGGTCGCGCGCAGCGACGGCGCGCTGGCCGCCGACATCCGCCCGCTCGTGCGCGTGTCGGTCACGGTGATCGCCGAACAGAACGGCCGCCGCGAAATCGGCTCCGGCGGCGGCGGCGGCCGCTTCGACTACGGCTACTTCACCGACGACGTGCTGTCGCGCTACGTCGACGACGCCGTGCACGCGGCACTGGTCAACCTCGACGCCCGCCCCGCGCCGGCCGGCGCGATGACGGTGGTGCTCGGGCCGGGCTGGCCGGGCGTGCTGCTGCACGAAGCGATCGGCCACGGCCTCGAAGGCGACTTCAACCGCAAGGGTTCGTCGGCGTTCGCCGGCCGGATCGGCGAGCAGGTCGCCGCGAAGGGCGTGACGGTGGTCGACGACGGCACGCTGCCGAACCGCCGCGGCTCGCTGAACATCGACGACGAAGGCAACCCGACGCAGTGCACGACGCTGATCGAGGACGGCATTCTGAAGGGCTACATCCAGGACACGCTGAACGCGCGCCTGATGAAGATGCCCGTCACCGGCAATGCGCGGCGCGAGTCGTACGCGGCGCTGCCGATGCCGCGCATGACCAACACGTACATGCTGAACGGCGACAAGGATCCGCAGGAAATCATCGCGTCGGTGAAGAACGGCCTGTACGCGGTGAACTTCGGCGGCGGCCAGGTCGACATCACGAACGGCAAGTTCGTGTTCTCGGCGTCCGAGGCGTACATGATCGAAAACGGCAAGATCACCTACCCGGTGAAGGGCGCGACGCTGATCGGCAGCGGCCCGGAATCGCTGAAGTACGTGAGCATGATCGGCAACGACATGTCGCTCGACTCGGGCGTCGGCGTGTGCGGCAAGGAAGGCCAGAGCGTGCCGGTCGGCGTCGGCCAGCCGACTCTGCGGATCGACAAGATGACCGTCGGCGGCACGGCATAACCGCATCACGGCGCAGACAATCCGCGCATTTTGAAGAAAATGCGCGGATTGTCCGCATTTTCGAGCATCCCTAGTTGCCAGCCGCGCGGCGACGGGGTATAAATTCCGAATCAACTTTTTTGACGAACCAAATCTCCGTCATGTCCGCCAAGTTTTATTTTTACTTTTTTTGGCATCTCAGACCGCTGGCGGATCGAGAGGGTTGATGGCGCGTAAAGCGCAACCGAAATTCCCGAAAAAACCGCCGGCGAACCCGGCGGTTTTTTTTCGCCCTTCGCCAGCCGGTCGCCGCCGCAGTGGATTCCGCGGCCCCGACCGAAACCACTGAATCGCTTGAATTGATGAATCTGCCGCACGCGCACTGACCGAACGGCGCCCCGGAACATTAGGAGAAACAGCATGCCCCCGCACAATACCGACGACGTCCGCATTCGCGAACTCAAGGAACTGACGCCGCCCGCCCACCTGATCCGCGAATTCGCGTGCTCCGAAGCCGCATCCGAGCTGATCTACAACTCGCGCCAGTCGATGCACCGCATCCTGCACGGGATGGACGACCGGCTGATCGTCGTGATCGGGCCGTGCTCGATCCACGATACGAAGGCGGCGGTCGAGTACGCGGGGCGGCTCGTGAAGGAGCGCGAGCGCTTCGCGGGCGAGCTGGAAATCGTGATGCGCGTGTACTTCGAGAAGCCGCGCACGACGGTCGGCTGGAAGGGGCTCATCAACGATCCGCACCTGGACAACAGCTTCAAGATCAACGACGGGCTGCGCACGGCGCGCGAACTGCTGCTGCAGATCAACGAGATGGGGCTGCCGGCCGCGACCGAATACCTCGACATGATCAGCCCGCAGTACATCGCCGACCTGATCTCGTGGGGCGCGATCGGTGCGCGCACGACCGAGTCGCAGGTGCACCGCGAGCTGGCATCGGGGCTGTCGTGCCCGGTCGGCTTCAAGAACGGCACCGACGGCAACGTGAAGATCGCGGTCGACGCGATCAAGGCCGCGTCGCAGCCGCACCATTTCCTGTCGGTGACGAAGGGCGGCCACTCGGCGATCGTGTCGACGGCCGGCAACGAGGACTGCCACGTGATCCTGCGCGGCGGCAAGACGCCGAACTACGACGCGGAAAGCGTGAACGCCGCCTGCGCGGACATCGGCAAGGCCGGCCTCGCCGCGCGCCTGATGATCGACGCGAGCCACGCGAACAGCTCGAAGAAGCACGAGAACCAGATCCCCGTGTGCGCGGACATCGGCCGCCAGGTCGCGGCCGGCGATTCGCGCATCGTCGGCGTGATGATCGAGTCGCACCTGGTCGAGGGGCGTCAGGACCTGAAGGAAGGCTGCCCGCTGACCTACGGCCAGAGCATCACCGACGCATGCATCGCGTGGGACGACAGCGTGAAGGTGCTCGAAGGCCTCGCGGAATCGGTGAAGGCACGCCGCGTCGCGCGCGGCAGCGGGAACTGACGGACGCAAACAGGTTGGCCGCCTGGCGGCAGCTGCCCCCGACAAAAAGCAAAGCCCGGCTCGCGCCGGGCTTTGCTCATAGGCCGGAAAACAGTCGTCAAGCCATCACTCGAGCGCGCCCGAGCCGAAGATCTCCGTATTCACACGCTCCGGCGCGACGCCGAGCGCGACAAGCGCATCGCGCTGCGCCTTCATGAACGCGATCGGGCCGCAGATGTAATAGTCGGCATCCGGCACCAGCGCGTATTGCTGCACGCGCTCCAGCGTCAGGCGCCCTTCCAGATCGTGGTCGACGCCCACGCGGTCGTTCGGGCCGACCAGTTCGTACAGCACCGTACGCTTGACGTTCGCATGCTCGCGCGCCGTGTCGTTCAGCCAGTCGCGGAACGCATGCACCGCGCCCGAACGGCATGCGTGGACGAACCGCACTTCGCGCTTGCTGCCTTCCGCAACCAGCGTCGACGCCATCGACATCATCGGCGTGATGCCGACGCCGCCCGAGATCAGCACGACCGGCGTATCGACATCGCGCTTCAGCGAGAAGTCGCCCATCGGGGCCGTCACTTCGACGATCGCGCCCTCTTCGACGCCGTCATGCATCAGCGTCGACACCTTGCCGGCCGGCACCGCTTCGGCCTTGCCCGATTCGCGCTTCACCGAGATGCGCAGCCACTTGCCGTGCGGCGCGTCGGACAGGCTGTACTGGCGCGGCTGGTCGACACCCAGATCGCCGACGAAGCGCTTCACCGAGATGTACTGGCCCGGTTCGAATTTCGGCGCCGCGCCGCCGTCGGCCGGCGTCAGGTAGAACGACGTGATCTCGTCGCTTTCACGCACCTTGCGCGCGACCTTGAACGGGCGGAAGCCGCTCCACGCCGCGTTCGCGTACAGGTCGGCTTCGGCGCCGATCATGATCCGCGCGAGCTGGCCGTATGCGACGCGCCATGCTTCGAGCGTTTCCGCGTCGACCGCGTCGCCGAGCACCTCGACGATCGAGGCGAGCAGGTTCTCGCCGACGATCGGGTAATGCTCCGGACGGATGTTGAGGCTTGCGTGCTTGTGCGAGATGCGCGACACCGCGCCGCCCAGCGCGCCGAGGTTGTCGATGTTCGCCGCATACGCATAGACGGCCTTCGCGAGCGTTTCGGGCTGGCTGCCGGTCTTCTGGTGCGTCTGGTTGAACAGGTTCTTCAGTTCCGGATGACGCGCGAACATGCGCTGGTAGAAATGCTTCGTGATCGTCGCACCGTGCTCGGCGAGGACGGGGGCGGTGGCCTTCACACGGGCCATCTGGTCAGCGGTGATGTGGGTCATGTTCGTTCTCCGTTAAACATGCACATACAATACATGTTTAAAAATCGACGCCCCTCGGACAAATTGTCGCAGTGCGGAAAAACGACATCGCGCGTCAGCGCACGCGTCCGCGCTCCCACAGCACGTCCGAGCCGCCACCCGCGCGGTTCAGCACGCGCGCCAGCACGAACAGCAGATCCGACAGCCGGTTCACGTAACGCCGCGGCGCATCATTGAGCGTGTCGATGCGACCGAGCGCGACGATCGAGCGCTCCGCGCGGCGGCACACTGTCCGGCACACGTGCGCGAGCGACGCCGCGCGCGCGCCGGCCGGCAGGATGAATTCCTTCAGCGGCGGCAGCGTCGCGTTGTAGTCGGCCAGCCACCGGTCGAGGCGTGCAAGATGCGTGTCGTCCAGCACCGTATGGCCGGGAATGCACAGCTCGCCGCCCAGATCGAACAGGTCGTGCTGGATCGTGACGAGCGCCGTGCGCACGTCGTCCGGCAGCGGCTCGGCGAGCAGCACGCCGAGGTTCGAGTTCAGTTCGTCGACGTCGCCGATCGCGGCGATCCGCGCGTCGTCCTTGCCGATGCGGCGCCCGTCGCCGAGGCCGGTGGTGCCATCGTCGCCCGTGCGCGTGGCGATCTTGCTCAAGCGGTTGCCCATGCGAATGTCCTCTCGTGCGCGGCCGCGACGCGGCCCGGTTGCGTTGGAACGCGATTATCGCAGCCCGCGGCGGGGGCCGCAGCGGACGTTGCAGCGTAGAATGAGCCGACGCCGCGTCGCAGCGGCATCCGTCATACAAGCGATCGATGTGCGGGATCGGGCAGGCGCGATGCGCCGGGTCCGGTCGATCGCAAAGCATGGGCGCGTGGCCGGCGCAACAGCGCCAACTGCGCCCCGCCAAGGAGACATACATGAATCATCCCGCCACGCCGGCCGCCACGCGCCGCCCCCTCCCGCCCGCGATGCTCGATGCGCTGCGCGCCGCCTTCGGCGAGCGCGTGTCGACCGCCGACGCCGTCCGCGCCCATCACGGCCGCGACGAATCGCCGTTCGATCCGCAACTGCCCGACGCCGTCGTGTTCGCGCACAACGCCGACGAAATCCGCCAGGTCGTGTCGCTGTGCGCGCTCTACAGCGTGCCGCTGATCCCGTACGGCGCCGGCTCGTCGCTCGAGGGCCACCTGCTCGCCGTGCGCGGCGGCGTATCGCTCGACCTGTCGGAAATGAACCGCGTGCTGTCGATCAACGCCGAAGACCTGACCGTGACGGTCGAACCGGGCATCACGCGCAAGGCGCTCAACGAGGCGCTGCGCGACACCGGCCTGTTCTTCCCGATCGATCCGGGCGCCGACGCCAGCATCGGCGGGATGACCGCGACCCGCGCATCGGGCACCAACGCCGTGCGCTACGGAACGATGCGCGAGAACGTGCTCGGGCTGAGCGCCGTGCTCGCCGACGGCCGCGTCGTGAAGACGGGTTCGCGCGCGCGCAAGTCGTCGGCCGGCTACGACCTCACGCGCCTGTTCGTCGGCTCCGAAGGCACGCTCGGCGTGATCGCCGAGATCACGCTGCGCCTGCATCCGCTGCCCGAAGCCGTGTCGGCCGCGATCTGCACGTTCCCGACGATGGGCGACGCGGTGCGCACCGTGATCGAGACGATCCAGATCGGCGTGCCGATCGCGCGCGTCGAATTCGTCGACGCGCTCGCCGTGCGCTCGATCAACCGCCACTCGAACCTCACGCTCACCGAAGCGCCGACGCTGTTCTTCGAATTCCACGGCACCGAAGCCGGCGTGAAGGAGCAGGCCGAACTCGTCCAGGCGCTCGCGGGCCAGAACAACGGTCAGGGCTTCGAATGGGCGACCCGGCCCGAAGATCGCACGCGGCTCTGGGCCGCGCGTCACAACGCATACTTCGCGATGCTGCAGCTCAAACCCGGCTGCCGCGCGGTGACGACCGACGTGTGCGTGCCGATCTCGCAGCTCGCCGCGTGCGTCGAGGAAACCGAAGCCGACCTGCGCGCATCGTCGCTGCCCTGCCCGATCGTCGGCCACGTCGGCGACGGCAATTTCCACGTGGCGATCCTGATCGATCCCGACAAACCCGAGGAAATCGACGAAGCCGAACGCATCAACGACCGGATCGTCGAGCGCGCGCTGCGTCTGGGCGGCACCTGCACCGGCGAACACGGCGTCGGGCTGCACAAGATGCGCTTCCTGCCGAAGGAGCACGGCGACAACGCGATCGACGTCATGCGCGCGATCAAGCTCGCGCTCGATCCGCGCAATCTGATGAATCCCGGCAAGATCTTCACGTGTTGAGACGGCAGCGCAGCGTGACGCTGCGCTGCCCGCAGGAGACTCCATGAACGCTTCCGTCGAACTGTCGAGCGCGACGCGCGCGCAGCGCCAGCGCGAAGTCGTGCAGGCGCTGATGGCCGTGCTGCCGACGCATTGCCTGCTGTATCGCAACGAAGACACCGCGCCGTACGAATGCGACGGCCTGTCCGCCTACCGCCGGCTGCCGCTCGCGGTCGCGCTGCCGGAAACCGAATCGCAGGTGCAGCGGATCGTGCAGATCTGCCGCCGCATGGAAGTGCCGATCGTGCCGCGCGGCGCGGGCACGAGCCTGTCGGGCGGCGCGCTGCCGATCGCGAACGGCGTCGTGCTGTCGCTCGCCCGTTTCACGCGCATCGTCGAAGTCGATCCGTACGCGCGCACGGCGACCGTGCAGCCCGGCGTGCGCAACCTCGCGATTTCGGAAGCCTCCGCACCTTACGGGCTGTACTACGCGCCCGATCCGTCGTCGCAGATCGCCTGCACGATCGGCGGCAACGTCGCGGAAAATTCCGGCGGCGTGCACTGCCTGAAATACGGGCTGACCGTGCACAACGTGATGCGCGTGCGCGCGGTCACGATCGACGGCGAGATCGTCGAATTCGGCTCGCTCGGGCTCGACATGCCGGGCCTCGACCTGCTCGCGGTAATGATCGGCAGCGAAGGGATGTTCGCGATCGTCACCGAGGTGACGGTGAAGCTGATCCCGAAACCGCAGACCGCGCAGCTCGTGATGGCGAGCTTCGACGACGTCGTCAAGGGCGGCGAGGCGGTCGCCGCGATCATCGCGTCGGGCATCATCCCGGCCGGGCTCGAAATGATGGACAAGCCGGCCACGCAGGCCGTCGAGGCGTTCACGCACGCGGGCTACGACCTCGACGCGAAGGCGATCCTGCTGTGCGAATCGGACGGCACGCCGGAAGAAGTCGCCGAAGAGATCGTCCGCATGATGGCCGTGCTGCGCGAGCACGGCGCGACGCGCATCCAGGTGTCGCGCAACGAAAGCGAGCGGCTGCGCTTCTGGTCGGGCCGCAAGAACGCGTTCCCGGCCGCCGGGCGCATTTCCGCCGACTATTACTGCATGGACGGCACCGTGCCGCGCCGCGCGATCGGCCCGCTGCTCGCGCGCATCGAACAGCTCGAAACACGCTACGGGCTGCGCTGCATCAACGTGTTCCATGCCGGCGACGGCAACATGCATCCGCTGATCCTCTACAACGCCAACGATCCGGACGAGCTGCACCGCGCCGAGCAGTTCGGCGCCGAAATCCTCGAGTGCTGCGTGGAATTCGGCGGCAGCGTGACGGGCGAGCACGGCGTCGGCATCGAGAAGCTCAATTCGATGTGCGTACAGTTCTCGCCGCAGGAGCGCGACGCGTTCTTCGCGGTCAAGCGCGCCTTCGATCCGGCCGGGCTGCTCAATCCCGACAAGGGGATCCCGACCCGCGCGCGCTGCGCCGAATATGGCCGGCAGCACGTGCGCGGCGGGCTGCTGCCGCATCCGGACCTGCCGCGCTTCTAAGCGCCCCGGAACCTGTCGCGCCGGGCCGGGCCTCCGAGGGGGTCATCCTCCGAGGGGACTGCCTTCGGGGCGGAAAACCTGGGGCGGCCCGGCGGTTTCCCGAAAGCGCCACGCGGTGCGCGATCCGTGCCGGCGCGCGGGCCGCGACGGATCGCCCTGCCCGCGCCGGCCGTGCGCGCAGCGGCGGCTGCATGCCTTCGTGATACGGAGCTTAGGGATAGTCGCGATGTGCATTCGCGCCACCCCGGTACAATCGACCGGACAACAACGAGGCAGCAACAGAACATGGAAGAGGACGACATCGTCGCCGGATGGGCCGAGCGCATCCGGGCGGCCAGTGCCGACGGCCGGCCGCTGCGGATTCGCGGCGGCGGCACCAAGGACTGGTACGGCCAGGCGCTGGACGGCGAAATACTCGACACGCGTGCGTTTCAGGGCATCGTGTCGTACGACCCGGCCGAACTCGTCGTCACGGTCCGCGCGGGCACGCCGCTCGCACAGCTTGAAACCGTCCTTGCCGAGTGCGGCCAGATGCTGCCGTTCGAGCCGCCGCACTTCGGCCGCGCGGCCACCGTCGGCGGCTGCGTCGCGGCCGGCCTCGCGGGCCCGCGCCGTGCGACCTGCGGCGCGCCGCGCGATTTCGTGCTCGGCGTCACGCTGATGAACGGGCGCGGCGAACTGCTGCGCTTCGGCGGACAGGTCGTGAAGAACGTCGCCGGCTACGACGTATCGCGGCTGATGGCCGGCTCGCTCGGCACGCTCGGGCTGATGCTCGACCTGTCGATCAAGGTGCTGCCGGTGCCGGTCGCCGAAGTCACGCTGAAGTTCGAGATGACCGCGACCGACGCGGTGCGCAAGCTCAACGAATGGGGCGGCCATCCGCTGCCCGTGAGCGCGAGCGGCTGGCGCAACGGCACCCTCGTGCTGCGCCTGTCGGGCGCCGAGGCCGCCGTGAAATCCGCGAAGACGCTGCTCGGCGGCGAAGTCGTCGACGCGGTCGAGGCCGAGCGTTTCTGGGCCGGCCTGCGCGAGCACACCGATCCGTTCTTCAACGGCATTCCGCCCGGCTACGCGCTGTGGCGCCTGTCGCTGCCGTCGATCACCGAACCGATGCACCTGCCCGGCACCCAGTTGATGGAATGGGGCGGCGCGCAGCGCTGGTGGATCACCGACGCCGATGCGCAGACGGTACGCATGAGCGCGAAGCAGGCCGGCGGCCACGCGACGCTGTTCCGCGCCGGCGATTCGTATGACCGTAGCGCGGGCGTGTTCACGCCGCTGCCCGCGCCGCTGATGAAAATCCATCGCGGGCTGAAAGCCGCGTTCGATCCCGCGCGCATCTTCAACCGCGGCCGGCTCTACCCCGATCTCTAAGATCTCCAAGATGCAAACCAACCTCGCCGATTTCATCCGCAACACGCCCGACGGCGACGAGGCCGACGCGATCCTGCGCAAGTGCGTGCATTGCGGATTCTGCACCGCGACCTGCCCGACCTACCAGTTGCTCGGCGACGAACTCGATGGCCCGCGCGGGCGCATCTACCTGATCAAGCAGATGGTCGAAGGCGCGCCCGTCACGCGCAGCACACAGCAGCACCTCGATCGCTGCCTCACGTGTCGCAGTTGCGAAACGACCTGCCCGTCGGGCGTCCAGTACGGCCGCCTCGTCGAAATCGGCCGCAAGCACGTCGAGGCGCAGGTCCATCGCCCCGTGCAGCAGCGGCTCGTGCGCCGCGTGCTCGCGAGCCTCGTGCCGAACGCGGCGCTGTTCTCCCCCGTGATGCGGCTCGGCCAGCACGTGCGGCCGCTGCTGCCGAAACGGCTGCGCGACAAGGTGCCGCCGCGCGCGCGGCTGCTCGAATGGCCGCAGCGCACGCATCCGCGCAAGATGCTGATGCTCGGCGGCTGCGTGCAGCCGTCGATGCTGCCGAACATCAACATCGCGACCGCGCGCGTGCTCGATGCGCTCGGCATCGAAACGATCGTCGCGCCCGACGCGGGCTGCTGCGGCGCGATCCGCCTGCACCTGAACTATCACGACGAAGCGCTCGCCGACGCGCGCCGCAACATCGACGCGTGGTGGCCGCATGTCGAGCAAGGCGCCGAGGCGATCGTGATGAACGCATCGGGCTGCGGCGCGACGGTGCTCGAATACGCGCACCTGCTGCGCGACGATCCGGCCTACGCGGAGAAGGCGCAGCGCATCGTCGCGCTCACGCGCGACATCTCGGACGTGCTGCTGGCGTTCGAGGCCGAGATCGCGACGCTCGCGCGGCGCCGCGCGATCCACACCGTTGCGTACCATCCGCCGTGCACACTGCAGCACGGCCAGCAGTCGCGCGGCAAGGTCGAGCGCCTGCTCGAGACGCTCGGCATCGACGTGCGGCTGCCGGCCGACAGCCATCTGTGCTGCGGCTCCGCGGGCACGTATTCGTTGACCCAGCCGTCGCTGTCGTACCGGCTGCGCAAGCAGAAGCTGCTGAAGCTGCAGGCGCTCGAGCCGCAGATGATCGTGTCCGGCAACGTCGGCTGCATCGCGCATCTGCAAAGCGGCACGCAAATTCCGGTCGCGCACTGGATCCAGCTCGTCGAGCATCTGCTGTACGGCTAACGCGGACGGACGGCCCCGCACGGCGCCCCGTCCGTATAATGACCGGATCGATGCGGTGCGTGCCGTGCCGCATTCGCTTCCTGTGCCTGCTTCCGTGTCCGTCATGTCCGATTTCGCCGCCCGTCTCGCATCCGTTCATCGCCGCATCGCCGACGCCGCCCGCGCGGCCGGCCGCGATCCCGCCACCGTCTCGCTGCTCGCCGTATCGAAGACGTTTCCCGCCGACGACGTGCGCGCCGCGCATGCGGCCGGACAACGCGCGTTCGGCGAGAACTACGTGCAGGAATCGATCGACAAGATCGACGCGCTCGCCGACCTGCGCGCCGCGCTCGAATGGCATTTCATCGGGCCGCTGCAATCGAACAAGACGCGCCCCGTGGCCGAGCGCTTCGACTGGGTGCATTCGGTCGACCGGCTGAAGATCGCGCAGCGCCTCGCCGAACAGCGCCCCGCTCACCTGCCGCCGCTGAACGTGTGCGTGCAGGTGAACATCAGCGGCGAGGCGTCGAAGAGCGGCGTCGCCCCGGCCGAGGTCGCCGAGGTCGCGCGCGCGGTCGCCGCGCTGCCAGCCTTGCGCCTGCGCGGCCTGATGGCGATTCCCGAACCGGCGGGCGACACCGACGCGCAACGTGCACCGCATCGCGCGCTACGCGCGCTGTTCGACACGCTGCGCGCCGACGGGCTGCCGCTCGACACGTTATCGATGGGCATGTCCGCCGATCTCGAAGCGGCCGTGCTCGAAGGCGCGACGATCGTGCGCGTCGGCACCGCGATCTTCGGCGCGCGCGACTATTCGCACTGAACCCCACGCTCTTTCCCGTTCACCTACTCGCTCAATTCGACATCATGAAAATCGCATTCATCGGCGGCGGCAACATGGCCACGGCCCTGATCGGCGGCCTGATCAAACGCGGTGTCGCCGCCGACGGCCTGTATGCCATCGACGTCAACGAAGACGTCCGCGCGCGCGCCGCGCAGCAATTCGGCATCCGCACCGGCGCGGCCATCGACGCGACGCTCGCGGAATACGACGCGATCGTGCTCGCGGTGAAGCCGCAAGTGCTGAAGGACGTCGCGCAGGCCCTCGCGCCGCATCTGAAGTCGCAACTCGTGATCAGCATCGCAGCCGGCATCCGCGCCACCGATCTCGCCCGCTGGCTCGGCGACTACGCCCGCGTCGTGCGCACGATGCCGAACACGCCCGCGCTGGTCGGCATGGGCGTGACGGGTCTTGCCGCGCTGCCGGGCGTCGATGCGGCCGGTCGCGAACTCGCATCGAACGTGCTCGGCGCGGTCGGCGAGATCGTATGGTTCGACGACGAAGCGCAACTCGACGCGGTCACGGCGATCTCGGGCAGCGGCCCGGCCTACGTGTTCTATTTCATCGAAGCGCTGCAGGAAGCCGCGCGCCGCCTCGGCATGAACGACGAACAGGGCCGCGCGCTCGCGGTCGCGACGTTCACGGGCGCCGCGCAACTCGCCGCGCAATCGGGCGAACCGGCGAGCGTGCTGCGCGAGCGCGTGACGTCGAAGGGCGGCACGACGGCCGCCGCGCTCGCATCGTTCGATGCGCAGGGCGTGAAGGAAGCGATCGTGCGCGGCGCGCTCGCGGCCGAAGCGCGCGCGAAGGAAATGGGCGACGAACTCGGTCGCGCATAAGCGTCACGACGCCCGCCGGGCTCGCCCGGCAGCGCCAACAAAAAAGCAGCCCTGGGCTGCTTTTTTGTTGACTGCACGCGTGCACGCGCCGCGGCGCGGGGCCGCATCAGTTGCCGGCGATGCCCGCCAGCAGGTAATGCGCGGCGATTCCCGCGAACAGCACGCCGCCGAGCCAGTTGTTGTGCCGGAACGCCGCGAAGCACGGCATCCGCTCGCGATCCTTGATCAGCGTGTAGTGATACAGCGCGCAGCCGGCCGCCGCGGCCCAGCCGGCCCAGTATGCGAGCCCGAAGCCGAGCGTCACGCCGATCCACACGTAGATGCCGAGCGTCACCGCATAGCAGGCCATCACGGCCGCGACGTCGAAGCGGCCGAACGTCAGCGCGGACGTGCGAATGCCGATCTTGATGTCGTCGTCGCGATCGACCATCGCGTATTCGGTGTCGTATGCGACCGACCAGAAAATGTTCGCGATCAGCATCACCCACGCCAGCATGGGTACCGTGTCCTGCACGGCCGCGAACGCCATCGGGATGCCGAAGCCGAACGCGATGCCGAGATACGCCTGGGGAATCGCGAAGAAGCGCTTCATGAACGGATACGAGCCGGCGACGAACAGCGCGACCACCGACAGCTCTTTCGTCAGCGTATTGAGCGGCAGGATCAGCAGGAACGCGAGGAACGACAGCACCACCGCGATCGCGACGGCTTCCCACGCGCGAATCTTGCCCGACGTCAGCGGCCGGTCGGCCGTGCGCTTCACGTGGCGGTCGAAATCGCGGTCGGCGTAGTCGTTCATCGCGCAGCCGGCCGAGCGCATCAGCAGCGTGCCGAGCGCGAAGATCACGAGCAGCGGCCAGCGCGGATGGCCGTCCGATGCGATCCACAGTGCGTTGAGCGTCGGCCACAGCAGCAGCAGGCTGCCGATCGGCTTGTCCATCCGGACGAGCCGCAGGTACAGGGGAAAGCGGGCAAGCATGGCGAAGCACCGGGAAGAGAATCCCGGCATTTTAGAGCCGAGCGGTGGTTCCCGTCATGTCGACACGGCTCGCGCCCGGTTGCCGCCGGGCCCGCATGCGCCGCCGGCGGCCTGATGAGGCCCCTTGAAGCCGCCGCGCGCGGGGCCGTCCGCGGTACGGGCCGATCGCCGCGCTCAGCGGCCGGCCAGCGACGCAATCGCATGCAGCGCCTGCGCGACCAGCTCCGCGGCGCCGCCGATGACGATCGCGAAACCGACGATGCGCCGCGCCAGCTCGCCCGGCGATCGCAGGATGGGCGCCGCGGCCGCGGCACGCATGTTCAGCATCATTTGCGTCATGGTCGTCACTCCTTCAAGAAACAGCGGAAGAAAAAACGGCCGGTCGTGCGACCGGCCGTTTCACGTTACAACGTGACTGCGCTACCGCATCGCGACATTCATGCGAGGTCGAAGCGGTCGAGGTTCATCACCTTGTTCCAGGCCGCGACGAAATCGCGCACGAACTTCTCGTTCGCGTCCGCGCTGCCGTACACCTCGGCGAGCGCACGCAGTTGCGAGTGCGAGCCGAAGATCAGGTCGACGCGCGTGCCGGTCCACTTCACCTGACCCGTCGCGCGGTCGCGCCCCTCGAACACGTCGTTCGCGGCCGACGCCGGCTTCCATTCCGTGCCCATGTCGAGCAGGTTCACGAAGAAGTCGTTGGTCAGCGCGCCCGGACGATCGGTGAACACGCCATGCTTCGCGTCGCCGACGTTCGCGCCGAGCACACGCAGGCCACCGACCAGCACCGTCAGCTCCGGCCCGTTCAGCGTCAGCAACTGCGCCTTGTCGACCAGCAGCGCTTCGGCCGGCGTCTTGTACGCGTGCTTCAGGTAGTTGCGGAAACCGTCCGCCACCGGCTCGAGCACGGCCATCGCTTCGACGTCGGTCTGCTCCTGCGACGCGTCCGTCCGGCCCGCCGCGAACGGCACCGTCACCGCGACGCCCGCACGCTTCGCGGCCTGTTCGACGCCGGCCGCACCGGCCAGCACGATCAGGTCGGCGAGCGACACCTTCTTGCCGCCCGTCTGCGCGTCGTTGAACGCCTTCTGCACGCCTTCGAGCGTCCCGAGCACCGTCGCGAGCGCAGCCGGCTGGTTCACTTCCCAGTCCTTCTGCGGCGCGAGGCGGATGCGCGCACCGTTCGCGCCGCCGCGCTTGTCCGAACCGCGGAACGTCGAGGCCGACGCCCACGCGGTCGACACGAGCTGCGACACGGTCAGCCCCGTTGCGAGAACCTGCGCCTTCAGCGCCGCGACGTCGGCATCATCGATCAGCTTGTGGTCGACGGCCGGGACCGGGTCTTGCCACAGCAGATGTTCGGCCGGCACTTCCGGGCCGAGATAGCGCGCACGCGGCCCCATGTCGCGGTGCGTGAGCTTGAACCAGGCGCGCGCGAACGCGTCGGCGAACTCGGCCGGGTTCTCGTAGAAGCGGCGCGAGATCTTCTCGTACGCCGGGTCGAAACGCAGCGACAGGTCGGTCGTCAGCATCGTCGGGCGGTGCTTCTTCGACGCGTCGAACGCATCCGGAATCACGTCGCCGGCATCCTTCGCGACCCACTGGTGCGCGCCGGCCGGGCTCTTCGTCAGTTCCCATTCGTAGCTGAACAGATGCTTGAAGAAGTCGTTGCTCCACTTCGTCGGCGTCGACGTCCACGTGACTTCGAGACCGCTCGTGATCGCGTCCTTGCCCTTGCCCGTGCCAAACGTACTCTTCCAGCCGAGACCCTGCTCTTCGAGGCCCGCGGCTTCCGGCTCGGGGCCGACGTTCGACGCCGGACCGGCGCCGTGCGTCTTGCCGAACGTATGGCCGCCCGCGATCAGCGCGACCGTCTCTTCGTCGTTCATCGCCATCCGCGCGAACGTCTCGCGGATGTCGTGCGCGGCTGCGACCGGGTCGGGGTTGCCGTCCGGGCCTTCCGGGTTCACGTAGATGAGGCCCATCTGCACGGCCGCGAGCGGGCTTTCGAGGTCACGCTTGCCCGAGTAGCGGCTGTTCGGGCCGCCGCTCAGTTCCAGCCAGATCTTTTCCGAGCCCCAGTACACGTCGTCCGGTTCCCACGTGTCGACGCGGCCGCCCGCGTAGCCAAACGTCTTGAAGCCCATCGATTCGAGCGCGACGTTGCCGGTCAGGATCAGCAGGTCGGCCCACGAGATGTTGCGGCCGTACTTCTGCTTGATCGGCCACAGCAGCCGACGCGCCTTGTCGAGGCTCACGTTGTCCGGCCAGCTGTTGAGCGGCGCGAAGCGCTGCTGCCCGCCGCCCGCGCCGCCGCGGCCGTCTGCCGTGCGGTACGTGCCGGCGCTATGCCATGCCATCCGGACGAACAGGCCGCCGTAGTGGCCGAAGTCGGCCGGCCACCAGTCCTGCGACGTGGTCATCAGCGCGTGCAGGTCCTTCTTCACCGCCGCGAGATCCAGCTTCCTGAACGCCTCGGCGTAGTCGAAATCCTTGTCCATCGGATCGGACAGCGCCGAGTGCCGGTGCAGGACGTTCAGGTTCAGCTGATTCGGCCACCAGTCCTTGTTCGACGTGCCGCCGGCCGCCGTATGGTTGAACGGACATTTCGATTCGGTCGACATGCTTTTCTCCTTTACTTGCTCGTAGGCCCCCACGTGCCGGGCGCGGTTCGTGGAGCATTGCGGGGGGATGAAACGGAACAGGTTGGCCCTGTCGTGCTACGGGGTGTCAGGCGCGGCCTTCGGTGCGGGTTTCGTGACGTCGGACATGCAAGGCTCCCTCATGGCTGGACAGCGGATGAATCGGGGGAACACGGGACCGGCGTGCGGCGGCACTCATCCGCCGTACACACGATCCGCCAGATACGCGAACGCAATCGGGCGCAGGCTGCGGGCCGCGGCCCTGGCTCGATTTACGACCTCGTCGCGCGACGGGATGTTCCGCTGCGCGTGCTGCAATACCGACCGCATCATGACATCCTCCTTTGACGCTTGCATTCAGCGTGCGGATCGGCCGTCGCTGCGACGCCGATCCGTGTAGAAGATTCTATGTGCATCTATCAAATATTTGAATTTAATTAGTTTTATCTATTCGATAGGGAAAAATAAACGGGGTCGCAAGACCCCGTTCATCGTCCGGCACCGGTATGCGTCATGCCCGGTCAGTTCATCGTCGCCGGCATGTCGAGCTTCGCGACGCCCGGCAGATCGCACGCGGCGATCGCCTCGCTGATCGCGTCGATCGCCGGCATCCGCGTGAAGCTCTTGCGCCACACCAGCACGACCCGGCGATCGGGCACCGGTTCGTTGAACGGCACGTACGACAGCAGTTCGGCATCGGGGCCGTTCGCGCGCGGGCCGATCTCGGCGACCGACATGCGCGGCAGCACCGTGATGCCGACGCCGCTCGCAACCATATGGCGAATCGTCTCGAGCGACGAGCCTTCGAAGGTCTTCTGGATGCCGTCGGCCGTCTGCGAGAAACGCATCAGCTCCGGGCACACGCCGAGCACGTGATCGCGGAAGCAGTGGCCGTTGCCGAGCAGCAGCATGGTTTCCTGCTTCAGATCCTCGGCGTCGATCTCTTCGCGCTTCTCCCACGGGTGTCCCGCCGGCAGCGCGACGACGAACGGCTCGTCGTACAGCGGCCGCACCATCAGGCCGGTTTCGGGGAACGGCAGCGCCATGATCGCGGCGTCGATCTCGCCCTGCTTCAGCAGTTCGAGCAGCTTCAGCGTGTAGTTCTCCTGCAGCATCAGCGGCATCTGCGGCACGCGCTGGATCATCTGCTTGACGAGCGTCGGCAGCAGGTACGGCCCGATCGTATAGATCACGCCGAGACGGAACGGGCCGACGAGCGGGTCCTTGCCCTGCTTCGCGATCTCCTTGATCGCGAAGGTCTGCTCGAGCACGCGCTGCGCCTGGGTGACGATCTGGTCGCCGATCGGCGTCACGCTCACCTCGCTCGCGCCGCGCTCGAAAATCTGCACGTTGAGCTCGTCTTCCAGCTTCTTGATCGCCACCGACAGCGTCGGCTGGCTCACGAAGCATGCTTCGGCCGCGCGGCCGAAATGCCGCTCGCGCGCGACCGCGACGATGTATTTCAATTCAGTCAGCGTCATTGTGGGTCAATCAGGGATATACAGGCGATAGGTTTAATTTATACACCGACTGACACCGGTTCGCCAAGTTTCTCTGCATCGGGATACGCTCGCCGACGGTTCGGAATCCGGCCCTGAATGGGCGGATCAAGCCTTCAGATACTGCTCGCGCGCGCCGAGCCAGCGTGCGAGATGCTGCGTGACGATGTCGGGATACGCGGCAATCAGCCGCGACGCGGCATCGCGGGCCGGGTCGATCAGCCAGCCATCGGTTTCGAGGTTCGCGAAGCGCAGCATCGCCGCGCCCGACTGGCGCGCGCCGAGGAATTCGCCGGGGCCGCGGATTTCGAGGTCGCGCCGCGCGATCTCGAAACCGTCGGTCGTCTCGCGCATCGTCTTCAGCCGTTCGCGGCCCGTGAGCGACAGCGGGCCGGTGTACAGCAGCACGCACACCGACGCCGCGGTGCCGCGCCCGACGCGGCCGCGCAACTGGTGCAGCTGCGCGAGGCCGAAGCGCTCCGCGTGCTCGATCACCATCAACGATGCGTTCGGCACGTCGACGCCGACTTCGATCACGGTCGTCGCGACCAGCAGCTGGACCTCGTTGCGCGTGAACGCTTCCATCACGGCCGCCTTGTCGGCCGGCGACAAGCGGCCGTGCACGAGGCCGACCTTCAGTTCGGGCAGTGCGGCGGCCAGCGTCTCGTAGGTCTCGACGGCGGTCTGCAGCTGCAGCGTCTCGCTCTCCTCGATCAGCGGACACACCCAGTACACCTGGCGGCCGGTCAGCGCGGCTTCGTGCACGCGGGCGATCACCTCGTCGCGCCGCGCGTCGCCGACGAGGCGCGTCAGCACCGGCGTGCGGCCCGGCGGCAGCTCGTCGATCGTCGACACCTCGAGATCCGCGTAATACGTCATCGCGAGCGTGCGCGGAATCGGCGTGGCCGACATCATCAGCTGGTGCGGCTGGAAATCGCGTGCGCCGTTGGCCGCATTCGCCGCCTTCGCGCGCAGCGCAAGACGCTGCTCGACGCCGAAGCGGTGCTGCTCGTCGACGATCACGAGGCCGAGCCGCGCGAATTCGACGGTGTCCTGGATGATCGCGTGCGTGCCGATCACGAGCTGCGCGGTGCCGAGCGCCGCGGCCTCGATCGCCGCGCGCTTGTCCTTCGCCTTCAGGCTGCCCGCGAGCCACGCGACCGTCACGCCGAGCGGCTCGAGCCATGCGCGCAGCTTGCGCGCGTGCTGCTCCGCGAGGATTTCGGTCGGCGCCATCAGCGCGGCCTGGTAGCCGGCATCGATCGCCTGCGTGGCGGCCAGCGCCGCGACGACCGTCTTGCCGCTGCCGACGTCGCCCTGCAACAGCCGCTGCATCGGGTGCGCGAGCGTGAGGTCGTGCGCGATCTCGTCGACGACGCGCGCCTGCGCGCCCGTCAGCGTGAACGGCAGCGCCGCGTAGAGGCGCGTGGTGAGCGCATCGGCGTCGCTCGCGGCGCGGCGCGGCATCGCGGGCGCGGCGCGCGTGCGGCGCTCCTCGTGGGCGCGCTTGAGCGACAACTGCTGCGCGAGCAGCTCCTCGAACTTGATGCGGGTCCACGCCGGATGCGAGCCGTCCATCAGCGCGGCTTCGTCCGAATCGACGCCCGGGTGATGCAGGATCCGCACGGCCTGTTCGAGCGACGGCACGCCGAGCGGCTTCAGGTAGTCGCGCACGATCTCGGGCGGCAGCAGCTCGGGCAGCGGCGTGCGCTCGACCGCATTCTCGATCGCCTTGCGCAGATACGCCTGCGACACGCCCGCCGTGCTCGGATAGACGGGCGTGAGCACCTGCGGCAACGGCGCGTCGGCCTCGACCACGCGCACCGCCGGATGCACCATCTCCATCCCGAAGAAGCCGCCGCGCACGTCGCCGCGCACGCGCAGCCGCTGGCCGACGGCCATCTGCTTGACCTGCGAGCCGTAGAAATTCAGGAAACGCAGCACGAGATGCTCGCCGTCGTCGTCCTGGATCTTCACGACGAGCTGGCGGCGCGGCCGGTATGCGACCTCGTTGTCGAACACGACGCCTTCGGTCTGCGCGATGCCGCCGGGCAGCAGTTCGCCGATCGGCGTGAGCGTGGTTTCGTCCTCGTAGCGCATCGGCAGATGCAGCACGAGATCGATCGAGCGCGTGAGGCCGAGCTTCGCGAGCTTGTCGGCGGTCTTCACCGGTTTGTCGGCGGCCGGCTTCTTCTTGCGTTTCGTGGCGGATGCGCCGGACGCGTCCGCTTCGTCGCCGCCCGCGCCCGGTTCGACGTCGGGCGCGGCGGCGGCCGGCTGCGCGAGCCGCCCGTCGGCGCCGCGCTTCGGGCCGGCGCGACGCGACGCCGCACCGCGCTCCCTGGCACCGCGCTCCCCCGCGCTTCGCGCGGGTGGCGCGGCATCCTCCGCGTCGAACGGATCGGCGGAATCGGCAACGGCGGCAGTAGAACGGCGTGGTGACACAGGCATCGGATCGTCTGGGTGCTTCGCAAGGCAAGTACAATAGCGGCTTTCCGTCGTCCGAACGAACGACGCCGGCCAGGCCGCGCATCCCGCCATCATAGCGGCTCGTGCGCCCCATTTACGCGTTTCCGCCCTGTCGGCGGCGCCCGCCGGCCGTTTCGAACCAGCCCGCATGTTCACGCTTTCCGATTTCGATTTCAATCTGCCGCCCGAGCTGATTGCGCAAACCGCGCTGCCCGATCGCACCGCGAGCCGCCTGCTCGACGTGGATCGCGCCGTCGAGCCCGCGCGCCTCGTCGACCGCCATTTCGCCGAGCTGCCGTCGTGCATCTCGCCCGGCGACCTGCTCGTCTTCAACGATACCAAGGTGCTGAAGGCCCGCTTCTTCGGCCAGAAGGCCAGCGGCGGCAAGATCGAGGTGCTGATCGAGCGCGTGACCGGCACGCACACGGCGCTCGCGCAGATCCGCGCGAGCAAGTCGCCCGGCGCCGGCACGACGCTGCGCCTCGCCGACGCGTTCGACGTGACGGTCGGCGAGCGTGTCGAGCCGTTCTTCACGCTGCACTTCCCCGAGCCGTGCCTCACGCTGATCGAGCAGCACGGCCGCCTGCCGCTGCCGCCGTACATCGCGCACGACGCCGACGCGAACGACGAGACACGCTACCAGACGGTCTATGCGAGCAACCCGGGCGCGGTCGCCGCGCCCACGGCCGGGCTCCATTTCGACCAGCCGCTGCTGGAGCAGCTCGACGCGATGGGCGTCGAGCGCGCGACGCTCACGCTGCACGTGGGCGCCGGCACGTTCCAGCCGGTGCGCGTCGAGAACATCGCCGAGCACAAGATGCACAGCGAGTGGTACGACCTGCCGCAGTCGCTCGTCGACAAGATCGCCGCGACCCGCGCGCGCGGCGGCAACGTGATCGCGGTCGGCACGACGTCGATGCGCGCGCTCGAAGCCGCGGCGCGCAGCGCCGGCGAAGCGGGCCGCCCGCTCGCGGCGACGCAGGCCGAGACCGACATCTTCATCACGCCCGGCTACCGTTTCCGCGTGGTCGACCGGCTCGTCACGAACTTCCACCTGCCGAAGTCGACGCTGCTGATGCTGGTGTCCGCGTTCGCGGGCGTCGAGACGATCCGCGCCGCCTACCGGCACGCAATCGACGCACGCTACCGCTTCTTCAGCTACGGCGACGCGATGCTGCTCACGCGGCGCGACACGCCGGAGGCGCCGCGCGCGTAAGCGCATCCGGCCCCACCGGCACCGCACGCACGAGAGCCGGCGCACCGCACGGCCGCCGTGCCCCGTTTTCACGTTGCGCGCGACGCTCGCGCGCACCCGCTTTCCGCCGCCGCCGGGCTCCCGGCGGCATGTCCCAACATGCGCCGGACTGTTTTCCGGTAGCAAGGAGAATGACGCGATGACCGAAGGCTCATCCCACGCTACGCACGCCCCCGTGCAGGACCGCCCCGCCAACGGGCTCGAATTCGAACTGCTGACGACCGACGGCCATGCGCGCCGCGGCCGCGTGAAGCTCAACCACGGCGTGGTCGAAACGCCGATCTTCATGCCGGTCGGCACGTACGGCACCGTGAAGGCGATCCAGCCGCGCGAGCTGCACGAGATCAAGGCCCAGATCATCCTCGGCAACACGTTCCACCTGTGGCTGCGCCCGGGCCTCGACACGATCGACGCGCACGGCGGGCTGCACGGCTTCATGGGCTGGAACAAGCCGATCCTGACCGACTCGGGCGGCTTCCAGGTGTTCTCGCTCGGCGACCTGCGCAAGATCACCGAGGACGGCGTCACGTTCGCATCGCCGATCAACGGCGACAAGCTGTTCCTGTCGCCGGAAGTGTCGATGCAGATCCAGAAGGTGCTGAACTCCGACATCGTGATGCAGTTCGACGAATGCACGCCGTACGCCACCAACGGCGTGCCGACGACGCACAAGGAAGCGGCCGACTCGATGCGCATGTCGCTGCGCTGGGCGAAGCGCTCGCTCGACGAGTTCGACCGGCTCGGCAACCCGAACGCGCTGTTCGGGATCGTCCAGGGCGGGATGTTCGAGGATCTGCGCGACGAATCGCTCGCGGGCCTGTCGGAACTCGGTTTCCACGGCCTCGCGATCGGCGGGCTGTCGGTCGGCGAGCCGAAGGAAGACATGATGCGCGTGCTGCGGCACGTCGGCCCGAAGCTGCCGGCCAACAAGCCGCACTACCTGATGGGCGTCGGCACGCCGGAAGACCTGGTCGAGGGCGTCGCGAACGGCGTCGACATGTTCGACTGCGTGATGCCGACCCGCAATGCGCGCAACGGCTGGCTGTTCACGCGCTTCGGCGACGTGAAGATCCGCAACGCGACGCACAAGAACTCGCTGAAGCCGCTCGATTCCACCTGCACGTGCTACACGTGCCAGAACTTCTCGCGCGGCTACCTGCACCACCTGCACCGCGTCGGCGAAATCCTGGGCGCGCAGCTGAACACGATCCACAACCTGCACTACTACCTGCAGCTGATGAGCGACATGCGCGACGCGATCGAAACCCACACGTTCGACGCGTTCCGCCAGCGCTTCGCGGAGGATCGCGCAAGAGGGGTCGACTGACGGGCCGGCTGCCCGCGGCTCGCGCGGCGGTCCGCCACATAGGACGCGTACTAAATAATGCGTTCCACGTGCCGGTCACGACCGCCAAATATTACAATTGCCTTTCCAAACGCGTCGCGACGGTGCCGGTTCGCGCTTTAACAGCTTGATCCGAAAGCGCATTTGCCACGCCGTTTGCACATGGGGCCGGTGGTAGAATAACCGGCTTATTTTTCGATCTTCCCCTACGGAGAGACCAACGTGCCGTTCATTTCCAATGCCTTCGCGCAAGGTGCCGGTGGCGCCGAATCGAGCCTGATGAGCTTCCTGCCGCTCATCCTGATGTTCGCGGTGCTGTACTTCATCATGATTCGTCCGCAGATGAAGCGCCAGAAGGAACACCGCAACATGCTCGCGGCCATGGCGAAGGGCGACGAAGTCGTCACGAGCGGCGGCCTCGTCGGCAAGGTGACGAAGGTCACCGAAGGCTACATCGGCGTCGAAATCGCCGAAGGCACCGAAATCACCGTGCAGAAGGCTGCCGTCACGACCATTCTGCCGAAGGGCACGATCAAGTCGCTGTAAGGCTTTCACCGAGCGTCCGGCTCCCCGCGCCGTGTCTGCCTGAGAGAGCAGGCCGCCGCGGCGCCGGACGCGACGCTTTCACGCCAACCACCCGTTCGGCCCCCTCATGAATCGTTACCCACTCTGGAAATATGTCGTGATGGTCGTGGCGCTCGCCATCGGCTTTCTGTACACATTGCCCAACTTCTTCGGCGAAGCGCCGGCGGTGCAGGTGTCGAGCGGCAAGGCCACGGTCAAGCTCGACTCGACCACGCTGACCCAGGTCGAATCCGCGCTCGCATCCGGGCAGATCAAGCCGGACGACATCACCTTCGAGAACACCGCGTCCAACGCGAACATCCGCGTGCGCGTGAAGGACACCGATACGCAGATGCGCGTCAAGGATCTGCTGCAGAAAGCGCTGAACGCCGACCCGAACGATCCGCAGTACGTCGTCGCACTGAACCTGCAGAGCGCGTCGCCGCGCTGGCTGACCGCACTGCACGCGCTGCCGATGTATCTCGGCCTCGACCTGCGCGGCGGTGTGCACTTCCTGCTCCAGGTCGACATGACGGGCGCGCTCACGAAGAAGCTCGACTCCGACGCGTCCGACGCCCGCACGCTGCTGCGTGACAAGAACATCCGCGACGGCGGCGTGAGCCGCGTCGACCAGTCCGTCGTCGTCAACTTCAGCGACCCGCAAACGGCTGACGACGCCCGCAAGGTGCTCGCCGCATCGGTCACCGAACTCCAATGGGCGACGCAGCCCGGCGGCGGCGGCACGCAAGTCGTCGGCACGTTCACGCCGGCCGTGCAGAAAGCCGTCGAAGACGCCGCGCTCAAGCAGAACCTGACGACGCTCCACAACCGCGTGAACGAACTCGGCGTGTCCGAGCCGATCCTGCAGCAGCAAGGCAACGACCGCATCGTCGTCGAACTGCCGGGCGTGCAGGACACCGCGAAGGCGAAGGACATCATCGGCCGTACGGCCACGCTCGAAGCGCGTCTCGCCGACCCGCTCAACACCCACCCGAACCCGAACGACCCGGTGCCGCCGGGCGACGAGCTGTTCACGCAGGGCAACCAGGTGCCCGTGCTGCTGAAGAAGGACGTAATCTTCACCGGCGACCGCATCATCGATGCGTCGGCCGGCTTCGACGAACACCAGCGTCCGTCGGTCAACATCCGCCTCGACTCGGCCGGCGGCCGCGCCGTGCGCTCGGTGTCGCGCGACAACATCGGCAAGCCGATGGCGATGGTGCTGTTCGAGAAGGGCAAGGGCGAAGTGCTGACGGTCGCGACGATCCAGTCCGAACTCGGCGACCGCTTCCAGATCACGGGCCAGCCGACGCCGCAGGCCGCCGCCGACCTCGCGCTGCTGCTGCGCGCCGGTTCGCTCGCCGCGCCGATGGACATCATCGAGGAACGCACGATCGGCCCGAGCCTCGGCGCGGACAACATCAAGATGGGCGTCCACTCGGTGATCTGGGGCTTCTGCGCGATCGCCGTGTTCATGATCGCGTACTACATGCTGTTCGGCGTGGTCTCGGTGATCGGCCTGTCGGTGAACCTGCTGCTGCTCGTCGCGGTGCTGTCGCTGATGCAGGCGACGCTGACGCTGCCGGGTATCGCGGCAATCGCGCTCGCGCTCGGTATGGCGATCGACTCGAACGTGCTGATCAACGAGCGCGTGCGCGAGGAACTGCGCGCGGGCCAGCCGCCGCAGCTCGCGATCCAGGCCGGCTACGCGCATGCGTGGGCGACGATTCTCGACTCGAACGTCACGACGCTGATCGCCGGCCTCGCGCTGCTCGCATTCGGCTCGGGCCCGGTTCGCGCGTTCGCGATCGTGCACTGCCTCGGCATCCTGACGTCGATGTTCTCCGCCGTGTTCTTCTCGCGCGGGATCATCAACCTCTGGTACGGCGGCCGCAAGAAGCTGAAGTCGCTCGCGATCGGCCAGGTGTGGAAGCCGGAAGGCGCCGCCGCCGGCGCATCGTTCGCCGCGGCGGACGAATCGACCGACACGGCACGCGCCGCGAAGCTCGCCGCTCCGGCGAAGGGCAACGCGCCGCGCGCCGGCAAGCCGCAGCTGCGCAACCGTGCGCAGCAAGGCGTGTCGCCGAAGAAACCGGGCTCGACCCAATAAGGCCCCGGAGAACAAGCCATGGAATTTTTCCGCATCCGTAAAGACATTCCGTTCATGCGGCACGCGCTGGTGTTCAACGTGATCTCGCTGGTCACGTTCCTCGCCGCCGTGTTCTTCCTGTTCCACCGCGGGCTGCACCTGTCCGTCGAATTCACCGGCGGTACGGTGATCGAGGTGCAGTACCCGCAGGCCGCGCAGCTCGAACCCGTGCGCGATACGCTCGGCAAGCTCGGCTACGCCGATGCGCAGGTGCAGAGCTTCGGCACGTCGCGCAACGTGCTGATCCGCCTGCAGCTGAAGCAGGGCCTCACGTCCGCGCAGCAGAGCGACCAGGTGATGAGCGCGCTGAAGGCGCAGAGCCCGGACGTCACGCTGCAGCGCGTCGAGTTCGTCGGCCCGCAGGTCGGCCGTGAACTCGCGACCGACGGCCTGCTCGCGCTCGCGTGCGTCGTGATCGGCATCGTGATCTACCTGTCGTTCCGCTTCGAATGGAAGTACGCGGTCGCCGGCGTGATCGCCAACCTGCACGACGTCGTGATCATTCTCGGCTTCTTCGCGTTCTTCCAGTGGGAGTTCTCGCTGGCGGTGCTCGCGGCGGTCCTCGCGGTGCTCGGCTACTCGGTCAACGAGTCGGTCGTCATCTTCGACCGGATCCGCGAAACGTTCCGCCGCGAACGCAAGATGAACGTGCAGGAAGTGATCAACCACGCGATCACGACCACGATGTCGCGTACGATCATCACGCACACGTCGACGGAAATGATGGTGCTGTCGATGTTCTTCTTCGGCGGCCCGACGCTGCACTACTTCGCACTCGCGCTGACGGTCGGCATCATGTTCGGTATCTACTCGTCGGTGTTCGTCGCGGGCTCGCTCGCGATGTGGCTCGGCATCAAGCGCGAAGACCTGCTCAAGGAAAAGAAGGCCGCGCACGATCCGGACGATCCGAACGCGGGCGCGCAGGTTTAAGCGCCGCGCCGTTTCGACGGATACCCCAAGGCCGGTCCCTCGCGGACCGGCCTTTTTTTCATGCGCGCGCCGCGGCCCGCTGCCCCCCGGGCGCGACGGCACGGGCCGTCGGCTACAATCGCATGAGCCTCCCGCCCCGCCACCCGTCGAAGCCGCGGTCCTCATGATGCCTGCCACACGTGTCGTTCGTCGCATCGTCGCCTGGAGTACCGGTGCCGCCGCAGCGGCTGCGTTCGTTGCATGCGCATCGGCTGCCCGCGCGCAATCCGCGTCCGCACCCGCCGCCGCCCTGCCTCCCGCTTCCCCGCCTGCTGCCGCGTCGCAACCGTCGCCCTGCCCGCCCGACTGGGAACCGCAGCTCTGCGAACTGAAAGCCGCCGTCGAGGTGCTGAAGAAGCAGCACCTGACCGACGTCGACATCGGCGCGTTGCTCGACGCCACCGTGCACGACGGGATCAAGACGCTGCCGTACGCGCGCTTCTTCAACGCCAAGGAGCACCGGCAACAGCGCGAAGACGAGCGCCGCGCGCGCGACGGCACGCCGGGCATCGGCATCGTGTTCGAGACGCGGCCCGACGGACTGCACATCATCGACGTGATCCCCGATGCGCCCGCCGAGCAGGCCGGCGTGCGGCCCGACGATCTCGTCGTCGCGATGAACGGCCGAAGCGTGGTCGGCATCGACAGCAGCGAAGTCGTGAAGCTCGCGAAGGGCGACGCGGGCGTGCCGCTGACGCTCACGGTCCGGCGCGGCCCGGACGCTGCCACGCTGACCTTCGCGCCGGTGCGCGCGATCGTCAGGCCGCATCCGGCGACCGCGAAGCGGCTCGACGGCGATATCCTCTATACGCGGCTGTCGAGCTTCCCGGAGCCCGCGGTCGGCAGCTACATCGACGCGGTGCAGGCCGCGCGCCGCGCGGGGCCGCCGGTGAAAGGCGTGATCCTCGACCTGCGCATCAACGGCGGCGGCGCGCTGAATGCGGCGATCGGCATCACCGCGCTGTTCGCCGGACGCGACCGTACCGCGATGGTGACGCTCGAACGCGACGGGACGAAACGCCGCCGCTTCACGACCAACTGGCCCGACTACGAGCTGCCGGTAATGCACGGCCAGGATCCGCTCGCGCCGCTGCAGGCCGACGACTGGTGGCGTACCGTGCCGCTCGTCGTGCTCGTCGACGGCCAGAGCGCCTCGGCCGCCGAAGCGACCGCGGCCGCACTGAAGGATCTCGGCCGCGCGCGGCTGCTCGGGATGCCGACCTACGGGAAGGGGCTGGCGCAGACGGGCGTCGACCTGATCGACGGCACGCGGCTCAATTTCACGTTCGCGCGCAACCTGCGGCCGAACGGCTGCCCGATGGACGGCTACGGTGTCGTACCCGACTGGCTCGTGCCGCCGCGCCGCGACGCGGACGTCGACGGCGTGCTGCTGTGGTACCGGGAAGTCGATCTCGCCCGCGCGCCGTATGCGGACCGGCTGGCGCCCGATCCGTTCGCGCAGGTGCGCACGGCGCGGCAAAAGCTGCGCGACGAGCGAACGCGCGCGAAGGTCGATACGTCGAAGAGCGCGGCGCTGCCGCAGCGCGAATTCGGCACGGCCGCCGACTGGCAGTTGCGGCAGGCGCTCGCGGCACTCGCCGGCGGGCCCGTGCAGACCATCGACGCGCCCGCGCAACTGATGCCGGCGCAGCCGGTCTGCGAGCGCGGCGACAGCTGACGCGCCGCCGCGCGCCCGCTCACCGGAATCCGAACCGCCGGCGCAGCACGATCAGCGCCGCGAGGCTCAGCACGGCCGCGAACATCAGGTAGAAGCTCGGCGCGGTCTTCATCCCGGTCGCGCGGATCAGCCACGCGATGATGAACGGCCCGAAGCCGCCGAAGATCGTCACCGCGACGTTATACGCGAGCGACATCCCGGTCGTGCGCGTCTGCACCGGAAACACCTCGGACAACAAGCCCGGCAGCGCCGCGAAATAGCCGGTCATCAGGAACGCGAGCAGCACCTGCAGCGCGATCAGCGTGCCGAAGCCGGGATGCGCGACCAGATACGCGAACGCCGGATAGATCAGCACGAGAATGCCGACCGCCGGCGCGAGCATCACGCGCACGCGGCCGTAACGATCGGACCAGTGGCCGACGAGCGGCGCGAACGCCATCTGGATCACGCCGACGACGAGGATCGCCGCGAACGCGGCGGACGGCGCGAGGCCGAGCTGCTTCACGCCGTAGGTCGGCATGAACAGCACGAGATAGGTCGCGACGGTGCCGAGCACCACCACGCCCATCGCGGCGACGAGCCGCGCCTTGTGCGACGCGAACGTGTCGCGCAGCGGGCTCGCGGTGCTTTCGGCCGCGAGGAATTCGGGCGTCTCGTCGACCTTCGAGCGGATGTAGTACGCGACGGGCCCGAGCAGCAGCCCGAAGAAGAACGGCACGCGCCAGCCCCACGCGGCCATCTGGTCGGCCGTGAGCTGCGCGTTCAGCACGGTGCCGAAGCCGGCGGCAAGCAGCGTCGTGAGCCCCTGGCTCGCGACCTGCCAGCTCGCGAAGAAGCCGCGCCGGCCCGGCACGTGCTCGGCGAGGAACGCGGTCGCGCTGCCGAACTCGCCGCCGGCCGAGAAGCCCTGCATCAGCCGCGCGACGACGAGGATCAACGGCGCCGCGACGCCGATCGTCCCGTAGGTCGGCAGCACCGCGATGACCAGCGTGCCGGCCATCATCAGCAAAATCGACAGCGTGAGCGCGGCCTTGCGGCCCGCGCGGTCGGCATACGCGCCGAGCACGATCG
This sequence comes from Burkholderia sp. IDO3, assembly GCF_003366075.1. Taxonomy (NCBI): domain Bacteria; kingdom Pseudomonadati; phylum Pseudomonadota; class Betaproteobacteria; order Burkholderiales; family Burkholderiaceae; genus Burkholderia; species Burkholderia sp. IDO3. The sequence continues at coordinate 690,756 of NZ_CP028963.1, read as the reverse complement.
CGCCGAGCGGGCGCATGAAGAACGACACGCCGAACGTGCCGAGCGTGAGCAGCAGCGACACGGTGTCGTTGCCGGACGGGAAGAACAGCTTCGAGATCGTGACCGCGAAGAAGCCGTAGACGACGAGATCGAACCACTCGAGCGCGTTGCCGATCGACGCGGCGACCACCGCGCGCCACACGCGCGGCGACGAGGCAACGGAGCTGGATTGCGTGACGGCGTGCATCGGCGATCTCCTTGTCGTTGTATGTTCCGTGCGACGCGCCCGTTGCCGCGCCGCGAACTGTGCCGACGATTATAGGCGCGCAAAAAAAAGCCGCCGCGCTCCTTGAAAGGAAGCGCGGCGGCTGGCACGCGACGGGCCGACGAACCGAAGCACCCACGCAACGGCCGGCCCGGCCGGGCGCGTTACTGCTGCTTGATCGCTTCTGCCGTGATCAGCAGCTTCGTCTTCATCTTGAAGCCGTACTGCTTGCCGTAGTCGAGGCCGAAATCGTCGCGGCTGAATTCGCCAACCGCGTCGACGCCGCACACTTCACGCTTGAGCATCGGATGCGGCATGCACTTGAGCGAATCGATCTTCAGCGTCAGCGGCTTCGTGACGCCGTGCAGCGTCAGGTTGCCGACCACCGCCACCGGCTTGTCGCCGTCGAACTTGATCGTGCCCTTGTAGTTCGCCTGCGGGTACTTGGCCGCGTCGAAGAAGTCGGGCGTCTGCAGGTGCTCGTCGAGCTTCGCGCTACCGGTGTGGATCGATGCGATGTCGGTCGTCACGTCGACCGTGCCGGTCTTGGCCGCGCGGTCGAGCGTCACGGTGCCGCTCGACTTGTCGAACTTGCCGCGCCAGACCGACAGGCCGCCGAAGTGGTCGGCCTCGAAGCTCGGGTACGTGTGGCTTGGATCGAACTGGTACGTCGCGCTCTCCGCGAAGGCCGAGAACGACAGCGAAGCGGCCAGCGCGCCCGCGGCGATGATCAGATGCTTTTTCAACTCTTTCTCCTTGGAACGGTGCCGCGCCCTCGCGCGGCATTCGGGTCATGCGGCACCCCGTCGCTTACTTCGTGGCGACGAGATGGAACTTGATCTGCACTTCGTCCGCGACGACCGACGTGTCCTTCCACTCGCCGGTGCCGACGTTGAACGTCGAACGCTTGATCGGCAGCACGCCGTCGAAGGTCTGCGTCGCGCCGTTCTGCGTGACGGTGACGGGCACCGTGACGGTCTCGGCCTTGCCCTTGATCGTCAGCTTGCCGGTCACGTTGTACTTGTTGCCGCCCGCCGGCGCGATCGCCGACGACACGAAGGTCGCCTGCGGATACGTCTTCGCGTCGAACCAGTCCTTGCCCGCGACCTGATCGTTGTACATCTTGTCGCCGAGGTCGTAGCTGGCCACGTCGATCGTCATTTGCGCGCTGCCCTGCGCGGCCTTCGCCGGGTCGAACTTCACCTGCGCGGAGAATTTCTTGAACGCGCCTTCGGTCGGCACGTTCATCTGCTTCGACACGGCGGACACCTTGCTCTTCGCGAGATCGACGTCGGCGTGCGCCGCGGCCGACGCGACAAGTGACACCGCGGCGAACGCGGTCAGCATGGAGCGGGAGAAAGACACTTTCATGAGATCCTTCATTTGGCAAAGGGAAGCATTCGCGACAGCAGGCCGTCGCGGTCCAACAGCTGGTGCTTGATCGCCGCGAGCACGTGCAACGAGACGAGCGCAAGCAAAATGTAATTCAAAGACACGTGAAGTGTCTTGAAGGTTTCCTTCAGCACCGGATCGGGATCGATCAGGCGCGGCAGCGGCACGATGCCGAGGTAGACGACCGGGATGTTCGATGCCGAGCTGTACAGGTAACCGGTGACCGGAATCACGAGCATCAGCACGTACAGCAGGATGTGCACGCCGTGCGACACCGCACGCTGCCACGCCGGCGTACTGCCCGGCAGCGGCGGCGCCGCGTGCGTCGCGCGCCACAGCACGCGCACGACGGCCAGCGCGAACGCCGTCACGCCGATCCACTTGTGCCACGAGAAGTACTTCAGCTTCGTCGGCGTGAAACCGGGAATGTCCGTCATCACCCAGCCGAGCGCGAAGCCGCAGACGATCAGCAGCGCGATCAGCCAGTGCAACGCGATCGCGGTCTGCGTGTAACGTGCCGGCTTGGCCGACAGCGGATTCGGTGCCATCTTGGATTCCTCAGTTGAGCGAACGGCTGCGCCGGCAAATTCGTCCGACGCTTGTCAAGGGCGCCATGCTACCGCAACCTTTTGAAGGGCGCGGACTCTGAGAACAGGCAGGTCAGCGGGCCGCCATGTTTACGCCATGTTACCGACCAGTCACCCGGTAACCGAACGTTGACACGCCGAAAAAGGCGTTTTGGTAAGATTGGCGCGGGTTCCGGCCCCGTCGACGCGTCCCCCCGCCCGTCGCACAACCGCTTCTCCCATGCAACGATACGACCTGATTGCCTGTCACGAATGCGACGCACTGTTGCATAAACCGCGTCTCACCGGCCGTGAAATCGCGCGCTGTCCGCGCTGCGACGCGCTGCTTTACCGCAACAGCGCCGCGCAACTCGAGCGCATCTGCGCACTTGCACTCGCCGCACTGATCACGTTCGTCATCGCGCAGACGTTTCCGATCCTCGAAATGGACGTGAACGGCAATCGCGTGCAGACGACGCTGATCGGCGCAATCGATTCGCTGTGGCGCCAGGACATGGCGATCGTCGGCGTGATGGTGTTCTGCTCGACCGTGCTGTTTCCGCTCGTCGAGATGGCCGCGCTGCTGTACCTGCTGCTGCCGATGCGCCGCGGCGTCGTGCCGCCCGGCTTCAATGCCGTGCTGCGCGCGATCCAGCTCGTGCGCCCGTGGGGGATGATCGAGGTGTTCATGCTCGGCATCCTCGTGACCATCGTGAAGATGGTGAGCCTCGCGCGCGTCGTGCCGGAAGCCGCGCTGTTCGCGTTCGGCGCGCTCACGCTGATGATCGCCGTCGTGCTGATGTTCGATCCGCGCACGCTGTGGGACATCGCCGACGACCTGCGCGCCGGCCGCTCGCCCGCCGCGCCCGACGATGCCGCGCCGCTGCCGGAAGCCGCCCGCCGATGACGACGCCCACCGCCGCCCGCGAGGGCTACGCCAGCTGCCATGTCTGCGGGCTCGTGCAGACGGTCGACGCACCGCACGCGCACTGCACGCGCTGCGGCGCCGCACTCCATTTCCGCACGCCGAACAGCCTGATGCGCACGTGGGCGCTGCTGCTCGCGGCCGTGATCCTGTACATTCCGGCAAACCTGCTGCCGATCATGCGCACGTCGTCGATCGTCGGTTCGCAGGAGGACACGATCATGAGCGGCGTCGTGCTGTTCTGGTCCTCGGGCGACTGGCCGCTCGCGGTCGTCGTGTTCGTCGCCAGTATCCTCGTGCCGATGCTCAAGCTCGGCGTGCTGACGATCCTCGTGATCAGCGCGCAGCGGCGTACCGCGTGGCGGCCGCTGCAGCGCACGCGGCTGTACCGGATCGTCGAGCGCATCGGCCGCTGGTCGATGCTCGACATCTTCGTCGTGACGCTCACCGTCGCGCTCGTCCATTTCCGTTCGCTCGCCGTCATCACGGCCGGCCCCGGCGCGCTCGCGTTCGGCTCGGTCGTGATCCTGACGATGCTCGCGTCGATGCAGTTCGATCCCCGCCTGATCTGGGATCCAGTCGAAACCTCAGGGAAACACCATGAATAGTCCGCAAGGCCCGCAGAACGACGCGTCCCGGCCGCCCGATCCGACGATCTCGACGAAAAGCGGCTGGCTGCCGTCGCTCGTCTGGCTCGTGCCGCTGATCGCCGCACTGATCGGCATCGGCCTCGTGATCAAGTCCGTGCGCGAGCGCGGCCCGGAAATCTCGATCAGCTTCCACAGCGCCGAAGGACTCGAACCGGGCAAAACCCAGGTCAAGTACAAGGACGTCGAGATCGGCATGGTCAAGACGATCAAGCTGTCGAAAGACCTGTCGCGCGTGCTCGTCCAGGTGCAGCTGAAGAAGGAAGCCGAGGACTTCGCGGTCAAGGGCTCGCGCTTCTGGATCGTGCGTCCGCGCGTCGGCGCGACCGGCGTGTCGGGGCTCGGCACGCTGCTGTCGGGCGCGTACATCGGCGTCGACGCCGGCCACGGGCAGGATTCGCAGACCGACTTCACCGGCCTCGAGACACCGCCGGCCGTGACGGGCGACCAGAAGGGCACGCAGTACGTGCTGCGCGGCGATTCGCTCGGCTCGGTCGATATCGGCTCGCCGATCTACTACCGCCGCGTGCAGGTCGGCCAGGTGGTCGGCTTCTCGCTCGACAAGGACGGCACGGGCGTCACGTTCAACGTGTTCGTCAATGCGCCGTACGACCAGTACGTCGGCGTGAACTCGCGCTGGTGGCAGGCGAGCGGCGTCGACTTGCGGCTCGATTCGAGCGGGCTGAAGCTGAACACGCAGTCGCTCGCGACGGTGATCCTCGGCGGCATTGCGTTCCAGACGCCGCCGAACCAGGACAGCGGCGCCATCGCGCCGAACAACACGACGTTCCGCCTCGGCTCCGACGAGACCGACGCGATGCGCGACCCGGACGGCCAGCCGCTGCAGGTCGTGATGAACTTCAATCAGTCGCTGCGCGGGCTCGGCGTCGGTGCGCCGGTCGACTTCCGCGGCATCGTGCTCGGCGAGGTCACGAACATCGGCATCGAATTCGATCCGAAGACGAAGAACTTCCTGATGCCGGTGACGATGAACGTGTATCCGGAGCGGCTTGGCCGACGTTTCCGCGAAACGATCGAGAGCAAGGGCGAACCGGCCCGCCGCGAGATCGTCGAGCGGCTCGTCCAGCACGGGCTGCGCGGCCAGCTGCGCACCGGCAACCTGCTGACGAGCCAGTTGTACGTCGCGCTCGACTTCTTCCCGAAGGCGCCGGCCGCCAAGATCGACGCGACGCGCCAGCCGCTCGAGCTGCCGACCGTGCCGAACACGCTCGACGAGCTGCAGCTGCAGGTCGCCGACATCGCGAAGAAGCTCGACAAGGTGCCGTTCGACCAGATCGGCGCGAACCTGAACAGCGCTCTGTCGAACGCCGACAAGCTGTTCAAGCAACTCGACACGCAGGTCGCGCCGGAAGCGCGCGACACGCTGTCGGCCGCGAAGCAGACCTTCTCGACCGCCGAAGCGACGCTGCAGCAGGATTCGCCGCTGCAGTCCGACGTGCGCGGCGCGCTGAAGGAACTCACGCGCACGCTGCAATCGCTGAACGCGCTCGCCGACTATCTGGAGCGCCATCCCGAATCGCTGATCAAGGGCAAGCCAGGAGATCAACAATGACGACGACCCGCATGAACGCGCTCGCGAGCGGCGCGGCGGCACTCTGCGCCGCGCTCGCGCTCGCCGCATGCAGCTCGCCGCCCGCGCGGTTCTATACGCTGAGCCCGGCCGACGCCACGGCGGCCGTACGCACCGCGCCCGCCAATCCGGCGTTCCTGATCGAGGTGCCGTCCGTCGGCGTGCCCGAACAGGTCGCGAAGAACCAGCTGGTCGTGCAGAAGAACACCGCGCAGGTCGACGTGCTCGAACAGGAGCGCTGGGCCGCGCCGCCCGCCGACGAGATCCGCCGCGCGCTGTCGGACGATCTCGCCGCGCAGCTCGGCACGATCGACGTCGCGAACGCCGCGTACCCGCCCGGCGTGCCCGTCTATCGCATCAGCGTGAACGTGCAGCGCTTCGAATCGTGGCCCGGCAAGCGGGCGGCGATCGATGCGGTGTGGAGCGTGCGTTCGCTCGCCACGCAGGCGGTGATGACGTGCCGCACGAGCGTCGCGGAACCCGTCGCCGACGGTTACGACGCGCTCGTCGCCGGCCACCGGCGCGCGCTCGACGTGATTGCATCGCAGGCCGCGGCCGGCGTGCGCGCGATGGCGGCACGGCGCGGTACGCCAACCGCATCCGGCAGCAAGACGGCCACGGCGCCCGGCGTGCCGTGCCCGGCCAACCCGACGGCCGGCAGCGACGCGGGCGCGACGGGCAAGTCCGGCGCGTAAGCGCACGACACGGACGAACGTGCGATGCGTTCGTCCGTGTGGCCGCCCGGGCCTGGCGGCGCATCCGATAACACGCATCGGCATCGCGCGGCATCCGCGGCCAGCCGCACACGCGAGCGCCCTGTTCTCGTCGACACGGCCGGCGTCGACGCGCACGCATCGGCCGAATGGCCGCTTTGCATTGTTTGTCAAAATCCGCCGGAACCGGCACCACGCAACGCGGTCGGCTTGCGTTTTCGCGCCCGATTGACGATCCTACGCACTTTCAGGCTCGCACCGCCCGTCGGTCGTGCGCGTCAGCCAGCGGCAATCGGGCCGCGTCCGGTCCGATCGTCGCGTCTCCCGATGCGATGCACGCGTGTCCGCATGCACCGCATCGGGGCAGCCGCATCGCGGATTGCCGCGCATCGCCCGGCAGCCCGACCAGCCTCATCCGTTCTCCCCGGCGCCGCGCCGCATTCCCGGCCGGCATCCCGAACCCGCCCGTCCAGGGCTTTCGCTATTCCGTTTATGTTTCGTTCCCTGACGACCCTGATCAAGAAGTGGCGCGCGTCGCGCAATGCGGGCCACCAGCTCGACGCCCTGCTCGCGCACGCCGACGCGGATGCGTCGTACGCCGAGCGCAGCGAATGGCTGATCGAGCTCGCGCACTGGCTGCGCCGCAACGGTGCGATGCAGGCCGCGCAGGATGCGCCTGCCGAACGCGACATCGACACGCGCGCGTATCCGGCGCACGCGCGGCTGCGCTATCTGCTCCATGTGCTCGACCGCAATCCCGCGTGGAAGTCGCACGCCGCGCGCATCGTGCGCGGCGTCCTGCGCGAGTGCGACGGCATCTCGCTGCTGTGCGACGCCGGCATGCCGGTGCACTCCGGTTTCTTCGGCGCGCTGTTCGAGCGGATCGACTCGTCGCTGATCCCGCCCGCGCCGAACCGCCGCGAGCTGACGGCGCTGTTCACGCTGATGTTCCCGACGCCGGAAGACGCGCAATGGATCGACGCGCTGCCCGACGACCTGCTCGCACGCCTCGCGGCGCTGATCTCGTTCGACGTCACCGAAGAAGAACGCCACGAGCCCGGCTCGTTCTCGCGCGACCTGCTGGCCGCGCTGCACAACCTGACCTGCCAGATCAGCTCGACCGGCCTGTCGCAGACGGTGCGCAGCCGCCTGTCCGACGGCGACGCGCGCAAGCCGCTCGAAACACAGCCGTTCTACCGCCTCACGCGTGCAATGCTCGCGGTCGAGACCGCGCACGCGGCCGTCGAGGACGGCGGCGATCCGAACAAGCTGCTGCACGAGGTGAACTACCTGCGCGTGCTGCTCGACGAATGCCGGATCGCGGTCGACGACGTGTTCGCGCATCTGTACCGCAACGGCGTGTCGGTCGACATCGTGTTCCAGGTCGAGCGCATGCGCATGCGGATCCTGCGCGCCGAGATGCTGCTCAACGCGTGGATGGCCCGCGACGATCTGCGCGGCATGGCGCGCCTGACCGCCGAGCTCGTCGATGCGAACCAGAACAGCCAGAGCGTGTCGCACCTCGTGCGCAGCAACTTCTCGCTGTTCGCGCGCAAGCTCGTCGAGACCAACGCCGACACCGGCGAGCACTACATCTCGCGCGGCCGCGCCGAGTATCTGAAGATGCTGCGCATGGCCGCAGGCGGCGGCCTCGTCACCGTCGCGACGGTCTGCGTGAAGTTCGCGATCACGGGCGCGCACCTGCAGTCGATGCTCGAAGGGCTGCTCGCCGGCGTCAACTATGCGGCGAGCTTCATGCTGATGCACTTCCTGCACTTCACGCTCGCGACCAAGCAGCCCGCGATGACCGCGCCGACGCTCGCGCGCGAGCTCGACGACACCGGCCATGAAGAAGGCGTGAAGGCATTCGTCGCGTCGGTGATCGCACTGATCCGCACGCAGGCCGCGGCGATCTCCGGCAACGTGCTCGTCGTGCTGCCCGTGTGCCTGCTCGTGCAGCTGTTCGCGGGCAACGTGCTGCACGCGAACCTGATCTCGCCGGAGAAGGCGCACGCGACGCTGCACTCGTTCTCGCTGGTCGGCCCGACGCCGTTCTATGCGGCGCTCACGGGCGTGCTGCTGTGGGCGTCGAGCCTGCTCGCGGGCTGGGCCGACAACTGGTTCGTGCTGCACCGGGTCGGCGACGCGCTCGCGTACAACCGCCGGCTGCGGCTCACGCTCGGCGCGGCCGGCGCCGCGAAGCTCGCGCACTTCTGCCGCTCGAACGTCGCGGGCGTGGTCGCGAACGTCGGCCTCGGCCTGATGCTCGGCCTGATCCCGGCGATCGTCACGGTGTTCCTGTTCCCGTTCGAAGTGCGGCACGTGACGCTGTCGGCCGGCTCGATCGGCGTCGCGCTCGGCGTGCTCGGCAAGAACGCATTGAGCACGCCCGAGCTGTGGTGGGCGTGCGCCGGCGTGCTGAGCATGGCGATCCTCAACGTGCTCGTGAGCTTCGCGCTCGCGTTCACGATGGCCGTGCGCTCGCGCAGCCTGCGCCGCACCAAGGTGCGCGCGCTGGTCGCCGCGATCGTCCGCACGGTGCTGTCGAAGCCGTCCGCGCTGTTCTGGCCGGCCGGCGGCCCGGCAGCGCAGGCCGGCCAGCCCGGCTCGCACTGACAGCCCGACGCCCGCGCGGTGCCCCCGCCGGGCATCGCCGCGCGGGCCACCCGGCGCGCGCAGGCGGCCCGCATGTCGGCGCCCGCGTCCCGAATCGGACGCCACGCCGGCTCCGGCCGCCCGCGCCGCGTACAATAGTGGACTTTTGCACGTCCTCACCCGCCTTATGTCCTCGCCCACCCTGTACGAATTCTTCGCTCCCTGCCCGCGCGGCCTCGAAGCGGCGCTTGCCGCCGAGCTGGCCGAGATCGCCGGCCGTCATCTGAACGGCGCGCCGTTCACCGCGGGCGCGCAGGTGCCGGGCGGCGTTCATTTCGGCGGCGGCTGGGCCGCCGGCATGGCCGCGAACCTCCATTCGCGGATCGCGAGCCGGATCCTGCTGAAGATCGCGCACCGCCCGTACCGCAACGAACAGGACGTCTACGCGCTCGCGCTCGAGCAGCCGTGGGAACGCTGGTTCGCGTCGACGCAGACGCTGCGCGTCGACATCACCGCGATCAAGTCGCCGCTGAAAAGCCTCGAATTCGCGACGCTGCGCGTGAAGGATGCGATCTGCGACCGGATGCGCGAGAAGACCGGCTCGCGGCCGAGCATCGACACCGGTGCGCCGGACGTGCGCGTGTTCGCGTTCCTGACGGCCACCGAATGCACGCTGTACCTCGATACATCGGGCGAGCCGCTGTTCAAGCGCGGCTGGCGTCTCGACAAGGGCGCGGCGCCGCTGCGCGAGAACCTCGCGGCCGGCATCCTGCGCCTGACGGGCTGGACGCCCGGCACGGCGCTGTACGATCCGATGTGCGGCAGCGGCACGTTCCTCGCGGAAGCCGCGCAGATCGCGCTCGGCGTGGCGCCGGGCGTCGAGCGCCGCTTCGGCTTCGAAAAGCTCAAGCAGTACGACATCACCGCCTGGCAGGGCCTGAAAGTCCCGGCGCTCGACGCGAAGCGCGCGGCGCGCGGCAAGCGCGATGCGCTCGGCGTGTACGGCAGCGACATCTCCGGCGACATGCTCGAGAAGGCCCGCGCGAACCTCGAACGCGCGGGCGTGCCGTCGGTATGGCTGAAGCAGGTCGACGCGCGCGGGATGACGCCGCCGTGCGACGGCCCGGGCATCATCCTCGCGAATCCGCCGTACGGCGAGCGGATCGAAGTGCGCGGCCGCAGCGCGCGCGGCGAGGTGCGTGAAACGGGCCGCAACCGCGGCAACGACGACGCATTCCGCCGCACGCACACCGACGCGCCGGACAGCGAGTTCTTCAACGCGCTCGGCGATGCGCTCAAGCAGCGCTTCACCGGCTGGCAGGCGTTCCTGCTGACGTCGGACCGTTCGCTGCCGGGCCAGTTGCGGCTGCGCGAATCGGCGAAGACGCCGCTGTTCAACGGCGCGCTCGAATGCCGGCTGTTCCGCTTCGACCTGATCGCCGGCAGCGTGAAGGCACGTCCGGCCGCGCCGGAAGGCGACGCGTGACGCACGAGACACGCAAGACGGCCACTGCGGCCGCCTGCTGACATCCCGACGACGCCCGGCACCCGCCGGGCGTTTTGCTTTGCGCGGCGCCGATGCTCGCGGTGCCGCACCCGCCCCCTTTTCGATCCCCCGCCAGCACGGCCCGCCCGGCCGCCCCCCGCCGAAGCTGCCCGCCGAAACCGCCGCGTGTCGGCACCGCGATGACTACTGACAGCACGCTGTCAGCAGCACGCGATCACACTGCAATCCCGGCGCAATGCAAGGCTGGTTTCCATTCAGAACCCGAACAACAAGGAGCTCGTCGTGACGTCCGCAACTGCAACCGCAACCCTGGAACGCGCGATCGCGTGGTTCGACATTCCGTCCCTGGATTTCGATCGCGCGATCCGTTTTTACGAAACCGTGCTGCAAACCACGCTGCAGCGCGAAGTCATCGGCGGCGTGCCGATGGCCATGTTCGATCACGAAGCGTCGAGCACGGGCGGCAGCATCGTGTTCGATCCGCAGCAGATGAAGCCGAGCGCGAACGGCGTGCTCGTGTACCTGAACGCCGGCGAGTCGGTCGTCGCGGCGCTCGAACGCGTGAAGCGCGCGGGCGGCGTCGTGCAGGGCACCGTCGTCGAGCTGCCGAACAACTACGGTTACATCGGCTATCTGATCGATACCGAAGGCAACCGCGTCGGCCTGCACGCGCCGAAATGCCACTGAGCGCACCGGCGACCGGGCCGGCGCGGCGCTATCATCGCGAAGTCCCCGTAGCCGTTGGAGTCGAGGTGCAGTCATGACGCGCCGTGCCGACCGTCTGTTCCAGATCGCCGAGCTGTTGCGCGGACGGCGTCTGACGACCGCGCAGCAGCTCGCCGACTGGCTGTCGGTGTCGCCGCGCACGGTCTATCGCGACGTGCGCGACCTGCAACTGTCGGGGGTGCCGATCGAAGGCGAAGCCGGCATCGGCTACCGGCTGAACCGCAACGCGAGCCTGCCGCCGCTCACGTTCACGGCCGAGGAGCTCGCGGCGCTCGCTGTGGGCGCGCGCATGCTCGAAACCTGGGGCGGCGCGCGCTTTGCCGGCGGCGCCCGCTCGGCGCTCGCGAAGATCGCGTCCGCGATGCCGGCCGACAAGCGCACGGCGCTCGATCGCCTGCCGGTGTTCGCCCCGTCGTTCCACATCGACGAGACGTTTTGCGGGAAGGTCGACGCGATCCACCAGGCGGTCGACACGCGCCACGTCGTCAGCTTCGGCTACCGCGACCGGCTCGGCGCCCATACGCAACGCCGCGTGTGGCCGCTCGGGCTCGTCTACTGGGGCGGACGCTGGACGATCGGCGCGTGGTGCGAGCTGCGCGACGACTTCCGCACCTTCGACATCGCGCGGATGGGCGATATCACCGTGCACGAGCAGTTTCCCGACATGGAAGGACGGCGCATCGCCGACTACATGCGGATCGCGGAAGCGCCGATGCGCTGACACGCGCGGCGGCCGCTGCCGCCGTTCGTTCGCCGGGGCATGCACGCCCCGGCAACGCCCGTCATTCCCCGAACACCACCGGACGCTTCGGCCGCTCGTCGACGTGCAGCGAAAACACGTCGGCGCGCGCATAGTGCCCCACCACGTCGAAGTCGTAACGCGCGCGCACCAGTTCGTCGGTATCGATGCGCGCGGTCACGAGCCCGGGCTCGCCGATCAGCGGCTCCGTCAGCAGGTCGCCGAGCGGCCCGACGATCACGCTGCCGCCGCGGATCAGCGGCCGTTCGGGATCCCAGCCCGGCACGTCGATGCCGAGCGCGCGCGGCGACGGCTGCACCTGGCATGCGCTCACGACGAAGCAGCGCCCTTCGTGCGCGATGTGCCGCATCGAGCTTTGCCACAGATCGCGCTCGTCGACGGTCGGCGCGCACCAGATCTGCACGCCTTTCGCGTACATCGCGCAGCGCAGCAGCGGCATGTGGTTCTCCCAGCAGATCGCGGCGCCCGCGCGGCCGGCCGCGGTGTCGACCACCGGCAGCGTCGAGCCGTCGCCCTGCCCCCAGATCAGCCGCTCGGTGCCGGTCGGCATCAGCTTGCGGTGCTTCGCGACGAGCCCGTCACGCGGATCGAAAAAGAGCGCCGTGCAGTACAGCGTGCTGCCGCCGCGCTCGATCACGCCGACCACGAGGCTCGCGCCCGTGCGCTGCGACAGCGCGGCCAGCTCGTCGGTTTCCGGCCCCGGCACGTCGATCGCCTGCGCGGCGTAGCACGCATACGCATCGCGCCCCTCGGGCAACCGGTAGCCGAGCCGCGTGCCGAAGATCTCGCCTTTCGGATAGCCGCCGAGCACGGCCTCGGGCAGCACGACGAGCGATGCGCCGCTGTCGCGGATCGCGCTTTCGTAGCCGAGGATCGTGTCGAGCGTGGCGCGCGTGCCGGCGGGCGATGCGCCGATCTGCAGCGCGGCGATGACTGAGGTGGGCATGAGGGCGTCTCCGGATGAATGGGGTGACGCCATCTTTATCGATATGATGTCATCGATCAAATCGATACAACGATAACTGACATGAACGCAGATGATATCGCCGGTCTCGACCTGAACCTGCTGAAAGTGTTCGAGGCGCTGTACGAGGAAGGCGGCGCGAGCCGCGCGGCGCTGCGGCTCGGCCTCACGCAGTCCGCCGTCAGCGCGGCGCTCGCGCGGCTGCGCGTGATCTATGCCGATCCGCTGTTCGTGCGCACCGGTCGCGGCCTCGCACCAACGCCGCGCGCCGACGAACTGAAGCCCATCCTGTCCGATGCGCTCGACCGCTGCCGCGAAAGCCTGGCGATCGCGGCCGACGGCGGCGAGCGCATCGGCCGCACGATCTCGATCGGTCTGTCGGACGACTTCGAGATCGCGCTCGGCCGTGCGCTGATCGACGCGGTCGCGCAGGAAGCCGTGGGGATCCGGCTGATCTTCCGGCAGACGCACAGCGGCATCGCCGGCGACGCGCTGCTGCGGCACGGCGTCGATCTCGCGATCGCGTCGGGCGGGTTTTCGGCGAACGGGCTCAGCCGGCGTGCGGCCGCCACCGGCGGCTACGCGTGCCTGATCGATCCGGCCGGCCGCGCTCGCGCGCCGCGCACGCTGGCGCTCGACGATTTCCTGCAGCGCGACCACCTGCTCGTGTCGTCGGGCGGCGTGATCGGAATCGTCGACGAGGCGCTGGCCGCGCTCGGTCACAAGCGCCGCGTCGCGGCGTCGACCACGCATTTCGCCGCGCTGCCGTATCTGCTCGCCGGCTCCGATGCGGTGGCGACGATTCCGGCGCACGCCGCCCGCGCGATCGCCCGATCGACGTCGCTGCGCGCGCTCGCGTGCCCGGTCGAGCTGCCGCGCTACCCGGTCGAGATCGGCTGGCGCACCAGCACGCAGCGCGACCCGGCAATCGTGCGCGTGCGGGATACGATCGCCGCGTGCGTCGCCCGGATCGTCGCACCGTGAAAAACGGGGCACGATTCGGCTGGCGATTGCGGGGCCCCTGCCCCCGGCTCGCCGCTGCCACCGGCAGGCCGGGCCGCCCATTCGCGGCGCGGCAATGCAGGCGAGCCGCCTGCGCCGGACGAACGATCGGGGTCGGATTCGTCTGAGCACATGGCCGGCAGCGTCCGGGCGCAACCGGTAAAATGCCGAACCATGAAACCCGAAATCTGGACCCCGCACGTGACCGTCGCAGCGCTGATCGAGCGCGCCGGCCGCTTTCTCGTGATCGAGGAAGAAACCTCGACGGGCCTGCGCATCAATCAGCCGGCCGGCCATCTCGAAGCCGGCGAGACGCTCGCCGACGCCGTGATCCGCGAGACGCTCGAGGAAACCGCACATCCGTTCGTTCCCGACGCGCTCGTCGGCGTCTATCTCGCGCACTACGAGCGTCCCGGCACCGCCGGCGCGACCTATCTGCGCTTCACGTTCTGCGGCACGGTCGGCGAGCCGTTGCCGGGCCACACGCTCGACGACGGCATCGTCCGCACGCTGTGGATGAGCGCCGACGAACTGCGCGCCTGCAGCGAGCGGCACCGCTCGCCCGCGGTGATGCGCTGCGTCGACGACTATCTCGCCGGGCGGCGTATTCCGCTCGATTTCGTGCACACGCATTCGGTCGCGCCGCGTCCGGACGCATTCGACCGTCAGGCGGTGAACAAATGAGCAAGCGCCGTGTAGTAGTGGGCATGTCGGGCGGCGTCGATTCGTCGGTGACCGCGTGGCTGTTGAAGGAACAGGGGTACGACGTGGTCGGCCTGTTCATGAAGAACTGGGAAGACGACGACGACGGCGAATACTGCTCGACGCGCCAGGACTGGATCGACGTCGTGTCGGTGGCCGACCTGATCGGCATCGACGTGGAAGCCGTGAATTTCGCGGCCGAATACAAGGACCGCGTGTTCGCCGAATTCCTGCGCGAATACTCGGCCGGCCGCACGCCGAATCCGGACGTGCTGTGCAACGCCGAGATCAAGTTCAAGGCGTTCCTCGATCACGCGATGTCGCTCGACGCGGAAATGATCGCGACGGGCCACTATGCGCGCGTGCGCGAACGCGACGGTCGCTTCGAACTGCTGAAGGCGTTCGATCATACGAAAGACCAGTCGTACTTCCTGCATCGGCTAAACCAGGCGCAACTGTCGAAGACGATGTTCCCGCTCGGCGAGATCCCGAAGACGAAGGTGCGCGAGATCGCCGCGCAGATCGGGCTGCCGAATGCGAAGAAGAAGGATTCGACCGGCATCTGCTTCATCGGCGAACGGCCGTTCCGCGACTTCCTGAACCGCTATCTTCCGACGAAACCCGGCCCGATGAAGACGCCGGACGGCAAGGTCATCGGCGAGCACATCGGCCTCGCGTTCTATACGTTCGGCCAGCGCAAGGGCATCGGCCTCGGCGGCAGCAAGGACGGCAGCGGCGAACCGTGGTTCGTCGCCGCGAAGGACATCGCGTCGAACACGCTGTACGTCGTGCAGGGCCACGACCATCCGTGGCTGCTGTCGCGGCAGCTCGTCGCCGGCAACGTGAGCTGGGTCGCGGGCGAGCCGCCGGCCGAAGGCTTCTCGTGCGGCGCGAAGACGCGCTACCGGCAAGCCGATGCGGCGTGCGCATTCGGCGTCGCGGCACCCGGCCCGGCAGGCGAAGCACGCTTCTCGCTCGCGTTCGACGATGCGCAATGGGCGGTCACGCCCGGCCAGTCGGCCGTGCTGTACGACGGTGAAATCTGCCTCGGCGGCGGCATCATCGAGTCCGCGGCCACCGGCCAGCCCGGTCGGGTCGCCCCCGAAGGCCACGCGCCGGCGTTCGCCGACGCACGCTGACATCCATTCGGTTTAGACTTGCGGCACGCCGCGCCCGGCGGAACACGATTTCGTCGCGGCCGGCGCGCCGCCTTCGCAGCGTACGCATGGCGGCATTTCAAGATTCTTACGGAGTCCCCCCCATGCTTTCTCGACGCTACCTCGCGATGTGGTGTGCCATCCTGCTGCTCGTCGCGGCGGCCGCCCTCGCGTCGGCCCACATGCTTTCCTGGCTGTGGATCATCATCCCCGTCGCCCTCGTCGCGCTCGGCGTGTACGACCTGAACCAGGACCGTCACGCGATCCTGCGCAATTACCCGCTCTGGGGCCACTTCCGCTTCCTGTTCGAATTCATCCGGCCTGAAATCCGCCAGTACTTCGTCGAGGACGACACCGACGAAAAACCGTTCTCGCGCGCGCAGCGCAGCCTCGTCTACCAGCGCGCGAAGAACGTCGCCGACAACCGTCCGTACGGCACCGAGCTGAACGTGAAGGCCGTCGCGCACGAATGGATCAGCCATTCGCTCGCGCCGACGAAGCTGCCGAACCACGATTTCCGCATCCGCGTCGGCGCGAATCGCGCGCAGCCGTACGACATCTCGATCTTCAACATCTCGGCGATGAGCTTCGGCTCGCTGTCCGCGAACGCGATCCGCTCGCTGAACCTGGGCGCGAAGAAAGGCGGTTTCGCACACGACACCGGCGAAGGCTCGCTGTCGAAGTACCACCGCGAAAACGGCGGCGACATCATCTGGGAAATCGCGTCGGGCTACTTCGGCTGCCGCAACGACGACGGCACGTTCAACCCGGACAAGTTCGCGAAGCAGGCCGCCGAGCCGCAGGTCAAGATGATCGAGATCAAGCTGTCGCAGGGCGCGAAGCCGGGTCACGGCGGCGTGCTGCCGGCCGCGAAGATCACGCCCGAGATCGCCGAGACGCGCGGCGTGCCGATGGGCAAGGACTGCATCTCGCCCGCCACGCACTCGGAATTCTCGACGCCGCGCGGGCTGCTCGAATTCGTCGAGCGGCTGCGCACGCTGTCGGGCGGCAAGCCGACCGGCTTCAAGCTGTGCATCGGCCATCCGTGGGAATTCTTCGGGATCGCGAAGGCGATGGTCGAAACCGGCATCGTGCCGGACTTCATCGTCGTCGACGGCGCGGAAGGCGGCACCGGCGCGGCGCCGCTCGAATTCACCGACCACGTCGGCGTGCCGCTGCAGGAAGGGCTGCTGCTGGTGCACAACACGCTCGTCGGGATCGGCGTGCGCGACCGCGTGAAAATCGGCGCGAGCGGCAAGATCATCACCGCGTTCGACATCGCGCGCACGCTCGCGATCGGCGCGGACTGGGTGAACTCGGCGCGCGGCTTCATGTTCGCGGTCGGCTGCATCCAGGCGCAGCACTGCCACACCGACCGCTGCCCGACCGGCGTCGCCACGCAGGACCCGGTGCGCCAGCGCGCGCTCGTCGTGCCGGACAAGGCCGAGCGCGTGTACAACTTCCACCGCAACACGCTGCACGCGCTGCAGGAACTCGTGCAGGCGGCCGGCCTCGGCCATCCGTCCGAGCTGCGCGCGCATCACATCGTGCAGCGCGTCGCGCCGCACGAAGTTCGGCTGATGTCGCAGTTGCTGAAGTACCTGAAGCCGGGCGCGCTGCTCGGCGGCCAGACCTGCGGCTATACGCTGTACGACAAGTGGTGGCCGATCTCGCGCAGCGATTCGTTCGTGCTCGGCGAGACCGTCTACGCATCGATCGAGTAACGTCGGATGCGCAGGATCGCCCGTCGCCCGGGCGGTCCGCCAAAACCGCCAAAACAAAAGCGCCCCGCGGGGCGCTTTTGTTTTTGTCTGCCCAATACGCAGCCGGCGGTGCTCAGCCTTGCGGCAGCGTGTCGGCGAACGTCTGGCGCTGCGACAGCTTCGCGAAATGCTTGTCGAGGTTCGGGTGGTGGTCGCGCCAGTTGAGCTCCGGCATCCGGAAGTCGAGATAGCCGAGCGCGCAGCCAAGTGCGATGTCAGCGAGCGTGTAATGATTACCGACGCACCACGTCTTGCCGCCGAGGCCCTGCGACATCGCGACGAGACCGTCGTCGATCTTGCGCTGCTGACGCGCGATCCAGCTCGCGCTGCGCTGCGCCTCGTCGCGCAGCGTGTATTCGAGACGGATCGCGACCGAGGCGTCGAGCACGCCGTCGCCCAGCGCTTCCCAGCAACGCACTTCGACGCGCTCGCGCCCCGACGGCGGAATCAGCTTGCCGACCGGCGACAGCGTATCGACGTATTCGCAAATCACGCGGGAATCGAACACCGCGGCACCATCCTCCATCACGAGACACGGGACCTTGCCGAGCGGGTTCGATGCATGAATATCCGTCTCCGGCGCCCACACGTTCTCGAGCTCCAGCTTGTAGTCGATCTTCTTTTCGGCGAGCACGATCCGCGCCTTTCGGACGTACGGGCTGCTGAGCGAACCGATTAATTTCATCATCTGCCTTTTTAAGGGAACTGCCGAGAGTATACGTTGTCGCCGATCATAACCGGCCGGCGTGGCCGGGTAGAAAATCGCCCGTCCGGCCTGTGGATGGTTTGCAACAGCCGCCGCCCGGCCCCTTCCGGCGCGGCTCGCGGCCGCCGCTCTCACGCGTCGCGTCCGGCGGCGCTACAATCGCACGATGAATGCGCCCCTCGATACCGCCCTCGCCATCGACGTCTACCGCCAGCGCCGCGAACGCGTGCTTGCCGCACTGCGTGCCGCGGGCGGCGGCGTCGCCATCGTCCCCACCGCGCCGGAAATGCTGCGCAACCGCGATACGGCGTTCCCGTACCGGTTCGACAGCTACTTCCATTACCTGACAGGATTCACCGAGCCCGATGCCGTGCTCGTGCTGAACGCGGCCGCGTCGCATGGCGCGCCGGAATCGATCCTGTTCTGCCGTGCGAAGAATGCCGATCGCGAGATCTGGGAAGGGTTCCATTACGGCCCCGAAGCCGCGCGCGACGCGTTCGGGTTCGACGCGGCCTACGCGGTCGACGTGATCGACACCGAGATACCGCGCCTGCTCGCCGACGCGGGCACCGTGCACTACCGGTTCGGCGCGTCGGCCGACTTCGAGCGCCAGCTCGCCGGCTGGGTCGACGTGGTACGCGCGCAAGCCCGTACGGGCGTCGCGGCGCCTGACGCGCTGCTCGACCTCACGCCGCTGCTCGACGACATGCGGCTCGTGAAGGACGAGCACGAGCTCGCGACCATGATGCGTGCCGCGCACATCTCCGCGCTCGCGCATCGCCGCGCGATGCAGGCGTGCCGCCCGGGGGTCCGCGAATACGAACTCGAGGCCGAGCTGCTGTATACGTTCCGCAAGCATGGCGCGCAGGCGCCCGCGTACGGCTCGATCGTCGCGGCCGGCGCGAACGCGTGCGTGCTGCACTACCCGGCCGGCAACGCGGCCGCGCAGGACGGCGACCTGATCCTGATCGACGCCGCGTGCGAACTCGACGGCTACGCGTCGGACATCACGCGCACGTTCCCGGCCAACGGGCGCTTCTCGCCCGCGCAGCGCGCGCTGTACGACATCGTGCTCGCCGCGCAGCAGGCCGCGATCGACGCGACGCGCGCGGGCGTGCCGTTCGAGGCGCCGCACGACGCGGCCGTGCGCGTGCTGGCCCAGGGGCTGCTCGATACCGGCATCATTCCGAAAACGCGCTTTGCGAACGTCGACGACGTGATCGCGGAGCGCGCGTACGCGCGCTTCTACATGCATCGCACCGGCCACTGGCTCGGCATGGACGTGCACGATTGCGGCGACTACCGCGAGCGGCTCGCCGCGCGCGACGCGAACGGCATGCTGCCGTGGCGCACGCTGAAGCCCGGCATGACGCTCACCGTCGAGCCGGGCCTGTATGTGCGCGCCGCCGACGACGTGCCGTCCGAATACTGGAACATCGGCATCCGCATCGAGGACGATGCGATCGTGCGCGAGCACGGCTGCGAGCTGATGACGCGCGACGTCCCCGTTGCGGCGGCCGAGATCGAGGCACTGATGCGCGCGGGCGCGACGCACGGCGCATGAGCCGGCCGCCGCGCCTTCGTCGACCGGCAGCGGGCCGCCGTCGGCTGCCGTTGACCGTTACCCCGTTTCACGAACATTGATGACGACCGCTTCCTCCCCGGCCACGCCGGACTACGACCTCGCCATCGTCGGCGCGGGCCCCGTCGGGCTCGCACTCGCCGGCTGGCTCGCGCGACGCAGCGCGACGCAGCATGCGTCGATCGCGCTGATCGACGCACGCGAACCGGCCGCGAGCGCGAACGATCCGCGCGCGATCGCCGTGTCGCACGGCAGCCGCGTGCTGCTCGACACGCTCGCATGGCCTGGCGACGCGACGCCGATCGAACACATCCACGTTTCGCAGCGCGGCCATTTCGGCCGCACGCTGATCGACCGCGACGAGCACGACCTCGCCGCGCTCGGTTACGTCGTGCGCTACGGCTCGATCGTGCAGGCGCTCGCGAGCGCGGTGCACGGCACGCGCATCGACTGGCTCACGTCGACCACCGCGCGCGCACCGCAGCAGGACGCCGACGGCGTCACGCTGACGCTCGACGGCCCGCAAGGCGAGCGCACGCTGCGCGCGCGCCTCGTCGTCAACGCCGAAGGCGGGCTGTTCCACGAACAGCAGGCCGATACCGGCAAACACCAGCGCGACTACGGACAGACCGCGATCGTCGGCACGGTCACGGTCTCGGCACCGCGCCCGCACGTCGCATGGGAGCGCTTCACGCACGAAGGCCCGCTCGCGCTGCTGCCGCTTGGTGGCCCGCGCCAGGCCGAATACTCGCTCGTGTGGTGCTGCACGCCCGACGAAGCGGCGCGGCGCGCCGCCCTGCCCGACGACGCGTTCCTGCGCGAACTCGGCACGGCATTCGGCGAGCGCATGGGCCGGTTCGTCGCGATCGCGGGGCGCGCGTCGTTCCCGCTCGGGTTGAATGCCGCGCAAACGCTCGTCAGCGGACGCGTCGCGATCGTCGGCAACGCCGCGCAAACGCTGCATCCGGTCGCGGGCCAGGGGCTCAACCTCGGGTTGCGCGATGCGCACACGCTCGTCGATGCGCTGTCCGCGCAAGGCTTCGAAGCGACCGCGCTCGCCACCTTCAACGCGCGGCGTGCGCTCGACCGCCGCTTCACGATCGGCGCGACCGACACGCTCGCGCGCCTGTTCACGGTCGATGCCGGCCCGCTTCCGCTGCTGCGCGGCGCGGCACTCACCGCGCTCGAATTCGTGCCGCCGCTCAAGAAGGCCATCGCGCGCCAGATGATGTTCGGCCAGCGCAACTGACGCGCGACGCGCCGCGCATTGCGCGCGGCCACGCTACTCAAACCGGGTCAAATCGGCGGGGCATGGGAATACGGTAAAATGCGCGTTTTCCCTCCGCCCTTTTTGGCCCGCGACGCCCCGCGCTCGCGGGCGGTGCCATTGCGATGCCCGTTATCGGCTCTCACGTTTTGCGTAACAACCTGTTCGTCGCCCCGATGGCCGGCGTGACGGATCGTCCGTTCCGCCAGCTGTGCAAGCGGCTGGGGGCCGGGTACGCCGTGTCCGAGATGGTCGCGTCCAACGCGCAGCTGTGGAAGAGCGCGAAGACGATGCGGCGGGCAAACCACGAAGGCGAAGTCGAGCCGATCGCGGTGCAGATCGCGGGCGCCGATCCGGCGATGATGGCCGAAGCGGCCCGCTACAACGTCGACAACGGCGCGCAGATCATCGACATCAACATGGGCTGCCCGGCGAAGAAGGTCTGCAACGTCGCGGCCGGCTCCGCGCTGCTGCAGAACGAGCCGCTCGTGCAGCGGATCGTCGAGGCCGTCGTCGCGGCGGTCGGCACCGGGCCCGACGCGGTGCCCGTCACGCTGAAGATCCGCACCGGCTGGGATCGCGACCACAAGAACGCGATCACCGTCGCGCGCCTGGCCGAAGCCGCCGGCATCTCGATGCTGACCGTGCATGGCCGCACGCGCGCCGACCTCTACCGCGGCGACGCCGAGTACGACACGATCGCGGCCGTGAAGGCGGCCGTGCGCATTCCCGTCGTCGCGAACGGCGACATCACGTCGCCGGCAAAAGCGAAGGCCGTGCTCGATGCAACCGGCGCCGATGCGCTGATGATCGGTCGCGCCGCGCAAGGCCGGCCGTGGCTGTTCCGCGAAATCGATCATTTCCTGCAAAGCGGCGAGCTGCTGCCCCCGCCGCGGATCGACGAGATCCAGCACGTGATGAACGAACACCTGGAAGACCACTACGCGTTCTACGGCGAATTCACGGGCGTCCGTACTGCGCGCAAGCACATCGGCTGGTACACTCGCGGCCTTTCCGGTGCCAATGGCTTCCGGCACCGAATGAACACGCTCGATTCCACCCGCGAGCAGCTCGCCGCCGTCAATGCATTCTTCGAGGCGCAAAAGGCGCTGTCGGACCACCTCGTCTACGTCGATGACGAAGAGGAAAACGGCCAGGGCGAGTCGGACGACCATAACCAGTTAGCAGCATGAGCAAGCACAACATCGAACAATGTGTCCGCGAGAGCCTGGACGTGTATTTCCGGGATCTAGACGGCTCCAATCCGCACGACGTCTATGAAATGGTGATGTCCTGCGTCGAAAAGCCGATGCTCGAAGTCGTGCTCGTACAGGCCGGCGGCAACCAGTCGCTCGCCGCGGAGTACCTCGGCATCAATCGCAATACGCTGCGCAAGAAGCTGCAGCAGCACGGCCTGCTGTAGGCGGCCGTCCCGTCCCCGTTTCCCTGGCTATTGGTGGTTCCATCATGATCAAGCAAGCGCTCATTTCCGTTTCCGACAAGACCGGCATCGTCGACTTCGCGAAGTCGCTGTCCGACCTCGGCGTCAAGCTGCTGTCGACGGGCGGCACCGCGAAACTCCTCGCCGACGCCGGTCTGCCCGTGACCGAAGTGGCTGACTACACGGGCTTCCCGGAAATGCTCGATGGGCGCGTGAAGACGCTGCACCCGAAGGTGCACGGCGGCATCCTCGCCCGCCGCGACCTGCCCGAGCACATGCAGGCGCTGGAACAGCACGGCATCCCGACGATCGACCTGCTCGTCGTGAACCTGTATCCGTTCGTCGCGACGATCGCGAAGGATGACTGCACGCTCGCCGACGCCATCGAGAACATCGACATCGGTGGCCCGACGATGCTGCGCTCGGCGGCGAAGAACCACCGCGACGTGACGGTCGTCGTCGACCCGGCCGACTACGCAGTCGTGCTCGACGAAATGAAGGCGAACGGCAATGCGATCGGCTACGCGACCAACTTCCGTCTCGCGACGAAGGTGTTCGCGCACACCGCACAATACGACGGCGCGATCACGAACTACCTGACGAGCCTGACCGACGAACTGCAACACGCATCGCGCAGCGCCTACCCGGCCACGCTGAACATGGCGTTCGACAAGGTGCAGGACCTGCGCTACGGCGAGAACCCGCACCAGAGCGCCGCGTTCTACCGCGACCTCGCGGCGCCGGCCGGCGCGCTGGCGAACTACCGCCAGCTGCAGGGCAAGGAACTGTCGTACAACAACATCGCCGATTCGGACGCGGCGTGGGAATGCGTGAAGACGTTCGACGCGCCCGCCTGCGTGATCATCAAGCACGCGAACCCGTGCGGCGTCGCGGTCGGCAACGACTCGACCGATGCGTACGCGAAGGCATTCCAGACCGACCCGACGTCGGCGTTCGGCGGCATCATCGCGTTCAACCGCGAAGTCGACGAAGCGGCTGCGCAAGCCGTCGCGAAGCAGTTCGTCGAAGTGCTGATCGCCCCGTCGTTCTCGGACGCAGCGAAGCAGGTGTTCGCCGCGAAGCAGAACGTGCGCCTGCTCGAAATCGCGCTCGGCGACGGCCATAACGCATTCGACCTGAAGCGCGTCGGCGGCGGCCTGCTCGTGCAATCGCTCGATTCGCGCAACGTGCAGCCGAGCGAGCTGCGCGTCGTCACGAAGCGCCAGCCGAGCACGAAGGAAATGGACGACCTGCTGTTCGCATGGCGCGTCGCGAAGTACGTGAAGTCGAACGCGATCGTGTTCTGCGGCAACGGCATGACGCTCGGCGTCGGCGCAGGCCAGATGAGCCGCGTCGATTCCGCACGCATCGCGAGCATCAAGGCGCAGAACGCGGGCCTCACGCTGGCGGGCTCGGCCGTCGCATCGGATGCGTTCTTCCCGTTCCGCGACGGTCTCGACGTCGTCGTGGCGGCAGGCGCGACCTGCGTGATCCACCCGGGCGGCTCGATGCGCGACGACGAAGTGATCGCCGCGGCCGACGAACACGGCATCGCGATGGTCCTGACGGGCGTGCGCCACTTCCGTCACTGATCGCACGCGGCCCGCGCGGCCTCGGCACGACAACCCGGCGGCATCGCGCCCGCCGGGTTTTTTATTGCGCGGCGCCTGCGCACACGGCCATGCGGCCGGTGCGTCGCACCATTCGTTGTAGTATCGCTGCATCAGGTTTTTGTCCTCACTCATGCGAATTCTCGGCATCGACCCCGGCCTGCGCGTCACCGGCTTCGGCGTCATCGACGTCAGCGGCCACCGGCTCGCCTATGTCGCCAGCGGCGTGATCCGCACACCCACGGCCGACCTGGCCACCCGGCTCGGCACGATCTTCCAGGGCGTCTCGACGCTCGTGCGCGAACACGCGCCCGACCAGGCCGCGATCGAACAAGTGTTCGTCAACGTGAACCCGCAGTCGACGCTGCTGCTCGGCCAGGCGCGCGGCGCCGCGATCTGCGGGCTCGTCGCCGGCGGCCTGCCAGTTGCCGAATACACGGCGCTGCAGTTGAAGCAGGCCGTCGTCGGCTACGGCCGCGCGACCAAGTCGCAGATGCAGGAAATGGTCACGCGGCTGCTCAACCTGTCCGGCCAGCCCGGCAGCGACGCAGCCGACGCGCTCGGCATGGCGATCTGCCACGCGCACAGCGGCAACACGCTCGGCACGATCAGCGGCCTCGCGCCGGCGCTCGCGAAGAAAGGGCTGCGCGTGCGGCGCGGGCGCCTCGTCGGCTGACGCCGTAACACGCGGCAATCGCCCGGTGCGACATACGGCGCTTCGCGTCACACCGGCACCCCGTGCGGCTCGCCCTGCCCGCTGTCGGCTTGCATCCCGCACATCCGTCACCCGGCACGGCGGCCTGACGGCCAATCCATCGGCATCGCGCCGCACCTGCGCTACACTCGCGCTTTCTTCCTCGCTTCCCGCCATCCATGATCGGTCGCATCGCCGGCATCCTGCTCGAAAAGAATCCGCCTCACCTGCTCGTCGACTGCAACGGCGTCGGCTACGAAATCGACGTGCCGATGAGCACCTTCTACAACCTGCCGCAAACGGGCGAACGCGTCGTGCTGCTCACGCAGCAGATCGTGCGCGAGGACGCCCACCTGCTGTACGGCTTCCTGACGCCGCAGGAGCGCACGACCTTCCGCGAACTGCTGAAGATCACCGGCATCGGCGCGCGCATGGCGCTTGCCGTGCTGTCCGGCATGAGCGTGCAGGAGCTCGCGCAGGCCGTGACGATGCAGGACGCCGCGCGCCTCACACGCCTGCCCGGCATCGGCAAGAAGACCGCCGAACGCCTGCTGCTCGAGCTGAAGGGCAAGCTCGGCGCCGACCTCGGTGCGCTCGCCGGCGCCGCGTCGCCGTCCGATCATGCGACCGACATCCTCAATGCGCTGCTCGCGCTCGGCTACTCCGAAAAGGAAGGCCTCGCCGCGATCAAGAACGTGCCGGCCGGCACCGGCGTGTCCGAAGGCATCAAGCTCGCGCTCAAGGCACTGTCGAAGGTATAACGGCGGCCCGGGCAGGCGCCCGAACGGGCTGTCGGAGCCAGTGTCGCGCCGCCGTGCGGCGCGCGCCAGTCGGCCGTTCGGCCAGTTCGGCCGGGTGACGGTGCGCGGTACAATGGCCGCATGATTGAAACCGACAAACTCGCCACCGAGCGGATCATCGCCGCCACGCCCGCCTCGTCGCACGAGGAGGTGTTCGAACGCGCGCTGCGGCCGCGCCAGCTCGACGACTACGTCGGCCAGGAAAAGGTGCGCGGCCAGCTCGAGATCTTCATCGAAGCCGCGAAGCGCCGTTCCGAGCCGCTCGATCACGTGCTGCTGTTCGGGCCGCCGGGTCTCGGCAAGACCACGCTCGCGCACATCATCGCGCGCGAGATGGGCGTGAACCTGCGCCAGACGTCGGGCCCCGTGCTCGAGCGCGCGGGCGACCTCGCCGCGCTGCTGACCAACCTCGAAGCGAACGACGTGCTGTTCATCGACGAAATCCACCGGCTGTCGCCGGTCGTCGAGGAAATCCTGTATCCGGCGCTCGAGGATTACCAGATCGACATCATGATCGGCGAAGGGCCGGCCGCGCGCAGCGTGAAGCTCGACCTGCAACCGTTCACGCTCGTCGGCGCGACCACGCGCGCGGGGATGCTGACCAACCCGCTGCGCGACCGTTTCGGGATCGTCGCGCGCCTCGAGTTCTACGATGCCGAGCAACTGTCGCGCATCGTGCGGCGCTCGGCGTCGCTGCTGAACGCGCAGATCGATCCGAACGGCGCGCTGGAGATTGCCAAGCGCTCGCGCGGCACGCCGCGGATCGCGAACCGGCTGCTGCGGCGGGTGCGCGACTATGCGGAAGTGAAGGCCGACGGCCAGATCACGGCCGCCGTCGCCGACGCCGCGCTCGCGATGCTCGACGTCGATCCGGTCGGCTTCGACCTGATGGACCGCAAGCTGCTCGAAGCGATCCTGCACAAGTTCGACGGCGGCCCGGTCGGCATCGACAACCTCGCCGCGGCAATCGGCGAAGAGCGCGACACGATCGAAGACGTGCTCGAACCGTACCTGATCCAGCAGGGGTTCCTGCAGCGCACGCCGCGCGGGCGCGTCGCGACGCTGCTCACCTACCGCCACTTCGGGCTTTCCGCACCCGATGCCGGCAACCCCGAACGCGGGGCGTGGGACACGCCCGCCGGCAAGTAGCCGGCCGGCCGACCGCTCAGCCATGACCACGCCGCCCAGCCCTCACCCCGCCGCGCCCGCTCCGGGCCCGCGCTGGGTCGAACCGATCCGCAAGCGGGTCGCGGCCGGCATCACGCACTTGACCACCGGCAGCGGCCCGTCGCTCGATTATTCGTCGCCGCCGGGCGACCCGGGGCTGTTCGGCCCCGATGCCGTCTGCTGGCGCGTGCATGCGGATTTCGCATCGATGATGACGGGCGGCGTCTCCGCGCTACTGCTGCAGGCGCTCCACCCGCTCGCGCTCGCGGGCGTCTGGGATCACTCGTCGTTTCGCACCGACATCCTCGGCAGGCTGCGTCGCACCGCGACGTTCATATCCGGCACCACGTTCGGCAGCCGCGCGGACGCGCTCGCGCTGATCGAGCGCGTGAAGGCGATTCACCTGCGCGTGTCCGGCACTGCGCCCGACGGCCGCGTGTACCGGGCCGACGATCCGGCGCTGCTCACGTGGGTTCATGTCGCCGAGGTGTCGAGCTTCCTGTCCGCGCACCTGCGCTATGTGAATCCGGCGCTGCCGGGCGAACTTCAGGATCGCTACTACGCGGAAACCGCGCAGATCGCCGAGCGGCTCGGCGCGCTGGCCGTGCCGCGCTCGCGCGCGGAAGTCGCCGCCTACCTCGAGCGCATGCAGCCCGAACTCGAAGCCGGCCCGCGCACCTTCGAAGTCATGCGCATCCTGCTGAACGCCCCCGTCGCGAAGCCGGCGCTGCGGCCCGCCGCAACGCTGGTGATGCACGCCGGCATCGACCTGTTACCGCCGTGGGCGCAACAGATGCTCGGCCTGTCGGCGCTCGCGCCGCTGCGGCGCGTGCTGGTGCGGCCCGGCGTACGGGCCGTCGCGCCGGTGCTGCGCTGGGCGCTCGTCAACGGCGTCTCGAAACGGGCGCGGCGCCGCGCGAGCGCCACACCGCCCGACAGCAACCCGCCCGGCTGACGATCCCTCCGATCATTTCAATTTGCTGTCAAATACTTGTGACAAGCTGACGGGCTCGCACCCGCGCACGGTCGCACGTCCAGTACGTCAATCGTCCGCGCGGCGTTTCGTCAACCCGACCGATTCCCGATGCCCGCGATGTCACGTCTGCCGATCCGTTTTGCCCTGGCCGCCAGCCTGTCCACCCTTCTCGCGCTCGCCGCATGCGGAGGCGACGACGTCGCCGCCGTCGCGCACACGGACACCCAAACCCCGTCCGACGGCACTGCCACGACGCCCACGACACCCACGCCGCCCGCCACCGTCACGCCGCAACCGGGCAAATGGAAAACCGCCCGTGCCGGCGACCTGGTCGACGTGACGCTCGGCGATCTGCGCCCGACGCAAGGCGCGATCGGCTACGACCAGATCTACTACAAGCTCGGCCGCTACGAACTGCAGCCGGACAAGAAATTCGACGACTTCTGCGCGGACGAAGGCCTCGGCGGCGTCGCATCGAGCGGCTACACGGCACAGTCGACGCTGCGCGACACGGCGAGCTACACGTGCACGACGACCGACGCGAACGCGCGCGACCGCTCGGTGCTGAACCCGGTCGTGATCGGCCCGAACGGCGATACGCTGTACCTGACCGACGGCCATCACGGCCTGTCGACCTACTACGAGACGCCCGATGGCGGTGCGGCGCTGCATGTGCACGTCGTCGTGAAGGACAACCTGAGCGACTACTCGGGCGATGCGTTCTGGCAGCAGATGCAAAGCCGCGGCTACGTGCGCCTGAAAGACGGCGAAGGCAAACCGATCACGACCGCGCAACTGCCGAGCGGCCTCGGCCTGAAGCTCGGGATGACGAACGACCGCTACCGTTCGCTCGTCTATTTCACGCGCGACATCGGCTACAGCAAGCCCGCGCAATCCACCGACTATCTCGAGTTCTACTGGGCCGACTGGCTGCGCGCGCAGCCGGGCACGTTCTCGCTCGCAAGCTACGACGTGACACGCGCAGGCACGACCGATCCCGATCCGGCCAAGGCCGACACCGGCTACCTGAACGCGGTCTGGAATGCGTCGACGCTCATGGTCGCGGCAACGGACCCGCTGATCGACGGCAAGACGGGCGCCGACCTCGGGCGCGCCGATGCGATCAACGGCGGGAAGAAATACAGCAAGGGGGAGTTCGACAAGCTGCGCCAGCCGATCACGGCCGACAAGCCCGGCAAGATCGCGTACGCGTTCGACTACAAGGCGCGCCACGCGCTGCCGCAGTAAGCACTGCGAGGAAGCGGCCCCGGCCGGCCGCGCCGGACGGGGCCGGCGCGATCAGAGTACCTTGCGATACCCGTCGTCGTCGCTCTCGGCATCGAGATGCGACACGTCGGCCCACTGTACGACCTGCGCGCGGCCATCGACGTAATCGACGACGTTGATGCTCGTGTTCAGCAGTGGATAGCTGCGCGGCGCCGACAGGTCGAGACCGTTCGCAAAGCGGTACACGCAATCGAGCACGCCGCCGTGCGCGACGCACGCGATCCGGCCGCCCGGATGCGCGGCGACGATCGGTTCGAGCGCATGCAACACGCGGTGATAGAACTCGCGCTGCGACTCGCCACCGTCGGGTGCGAAGCCCGGGTCGCGGGTCTGCCATGCGGCATAGGCGTCCGGAAAGCGTGTCTCGATCTCGGTGCTGTCATGCCCCTGGAACACGCCATACGCGCGTTCGCGCAGCCCTTCGCGCAACAGCAGCGGCAACCCGAGCGCATCGGCGAAAGGTTGCGCGGTCTGCTGCGCACGCATCAGGTCGCTCGAATAAACCGCGTCGAGCCGCTGGCCTTCGCGCGCTTCCCGCGCGAGCCGGGCGGCAAGCCGCTGCGCCTGGGCGAGCCCCGAGTCGGCCAGCGGAATGTCGATATGGCCCTGGATGCGCTTGATGCGGTTCCAGGCCGTCTCGCCGTGGCGAATGAACAGAATCTGCGTGGTGGCCATCGCGGCACGTCTCCGGGAAAGAATCAGGGCCGCACTTGCAGCCAGAACGTCACGGGGCCGTCGTTGACCAGCGACACCTGCATGTCGGCGCCGAACTCGCCCGTCTCGACGACCGGATGACGCGCCCGCGCGGCCGCGACGAAATAGTCGAACAGGCGCGCGCCTTCGTCCGGCGGCGCGGCCGGCGTGAAGCTCGGCCGCAGCCCGCTGTTGGTATCGGCCGCAAGCGTGAACTGCGACACGAGCAGCAGCCCGCCCGCATGGCCCGCGCCGTCGATGTTCGATACCGGCAGGTTCATCTTGCCGGCCGCGTCGCTGAACACGCGGTAGCCCAGCAGCTTCGCGAGCAGCTTGTCGGCCGCGGCCTCGGTGTCGCCGCGCTCCGCGCACACGAGCGCGAGCAGCCCCGCGCCGATCTCGCCCGTCGTGCGGTCGCCGACGCGCACGTCGGCGCGTTTCACGCGCTGGATCAGCGCGATCATGCGGTCAGCGTGACGCGTGCGAAGCGGCGCTTGCCGACCTGGACGACGAACTCGCCGGCCTCGACCTTCAGGCCCTTGTCGGACACGGTGGCACCGTCGATCTTCACACCGCCCTGCTCGATGTTGCGCAGCGCTTCGCTGGTCGACGGCACGAGGCCCGCCTGCTTCAGCAACTGGCCGATCGCGAGCGGCGCGCCCGCGAGCGTGACCGACGGGATATCGTCCGGCACGCCGCCCTTCGCGCGGTGGTTGAAGTCCTCCAGCGCACGCTCGGCGTCGGCCTGCGAATGGAAACGCGCGACGATTTCCTGCGCGAGCAGCACCTTGAAGTCGCGCGGGTTGCGGCCGCCCTCGATGTCGCGCTTGAAGCCGGCGATCTCGTCCAGGCTGCGGAACGACAGCAGCTCGAAGTAACGCCACATCAGCGTGTCCGAGATGCTCATCAGCTTGCCGAACATGTCGGTCGGCTTCTCGCTGATGCCGACGTAGTTGCCCTTCGACTTCGACATCTTCTCGACGCCGTCGAGGCCTTCGAGCAGCGGCATCGTCAGGATGCACTGCTGTTCCTGGCCGTACTGCTTCTGCAGTTCGCGGCCGACGAGCAGGTTGAACTTCTGGTCGGTGCCGCCGAGTTCGAGATCGGCGTTCAGCGCGACCGAGTCGTAGCCCTGCATCAGCGGGTACAGGAATTCGTGGATCGAGATCGGCACGCCGCCCTGGAAGCGCTTCGTGAAGTCCTCGCGCTCGAGGATCCGCGCAACGGTGTAGCGCGACGCGAGCTTGATCATTCCGTCCGCGCCGAGCGGCATCGACCATTCGCTGTTGTAGCGGATCTCGGTCTTGTCGCGGTCGAGCACGAGCGCGGCCTGTTCGAAGTAGGTCTTCGCGTTCGATTCGATCTGTTCGCGCGTGAGCGGCGGGCGCGTCGCGTTGCGGCCGGACGGATCGCCGATCAGCGACGTGAAATCGCCGATCAGGAAGATCACCGTGTGGCCGAGGTCCTGCAGCTGACGCATCTTGTTCAGCACGACCGTATGGCCGATGTGGATGTCGGGCGCGGTCGGATCGAGGCCGAGCTTGATACGAAGCGGCGTGCCGGTGGCCGCGCTGCGCGCGAGCTTCTGCGCGAACTCTTCCTCGATCAGCAGCTCGTCGACGCCGCGCTTCGTGACGGCGAGCGCATGCCGGACTTCGTCGGTGATCGGGAAAACAGGCTTGGAACTGGGTTCGGTGCTCATCGGTGCCAGGAAGAATGTCGCAAAAACAGGGATTTTCCCATAACTTGCGCGTGCATCGCTTAACGACGCGTCAGGTTGCGCGGATAATCGGGCGCAAGGCGCGCGGCATCGGCCCGCACCGCACGATCCAGGAGAACCCAACGTGCCGCAACGACATCCGCAACCCGCCCATCCTGCCGACGGCATCTACTTCGGGCTGATGTCGGGAACCAGCATGGATGGCGTCGACGGCGTCGCCGTGCGTTTCGAGGCCGGCCGCGCGCCGGTCGTGCTCGCGGAAGCGTTCGTCGGCTTCGCGCAATCGCTGCGCGACGCGCTGTTCGCGCTGCAGCAGCCCGGCGACAACGAGATCGACCGCGAATCGGTCGCGGCGAACGCGCTCGTCGCACGCTACGCGGTGTGCTGCCACGAACTGCAGCGCACGGCCGGGCTGTCGCGCGACGGGGTCCGCGCGATCGGCGTGCACGGCCAGACGGTGCGGCACCGGCCGGAGCGCGGCTACACGCGCCAGCTCAACAATCCGGCACTGCTCGCCGAACTCACCCATATCGACGTGATCGCCGATTTCCGCAGCCGCGACGTGGCCGCCGGCGGCCATGGCGCCCCGCTCGCGCCCGCGTTCCACGCGACGGTGTTCGGCGCGCCGGGCGAGACGCGGGTCGTCTGCAACCTGGGCGGCATCAGCAACATCACGATCCTGCCCGGCGAAGGCGGCGACGTGCGCGGCTTCGACTGCGGGCCCGCCAATGCGCTGATCGATGCGTGGGCAACCCGTCACCTCGGCAAGGCGTACGACGACGGCGGCAAGTTCGCCGCGCGCGGCACCGTGCACGCGCCGCTGCTCGACGCGCTGCTCGACGAACCGTATTTCAGCGCACCGCCGCCGAAGAGCACCGGCCGCGACCTGTTCAATCCCGCGTGGCTGGACGCGAAGCTCGCCGGTTTTGCGCAGGTTGCGCCGGAGGATGTGCAGGCGACGCTGACGGCGCTCACCGCCGTCTCGGTCGCTCGCGAAATCGCACAGCACGCAGCGGGTTGCAAGGCCGTGTTCGTGTGCGGCGGCGGCGCCCGCAATCCGGTGCTGCTCGCGGCGCTCAGGGATGCACTGCAGAAAGCCGGCGTACCGGCGACCGTCGACACGACGGCCGCGCTCGGCGTGCCGCCGCAACAGGTCGAGGCGCTCGCGTTCGCGTGGCTCGGCTACCGCTTCACCGCGCGCCAGCCCGGCAATCTCGCAAGCGTGACCGGTGCCGCCGGCGAGCGTGTGCTCGGCGCACTGTATCCGCGCTGACGCACCCTGCGCGGTCACGCCGCGCATGGGCGAAAAAAACGGGGCATCAAGCCCCGTTTTTCATTCCGCTGAACCGGACAGGATCCGTCGTGCGCTCAGACCGAGAACGACGAGCCGCACCCGCAGGTGGTCGTGGCGTTCGGGTTCTTGATCACGAACTGCGCGCCGTTGATGTCGTCCTTGTAGTCGATCTCGGCGCCGACCAGGTACTGGTAGCTCATCGAGTCGATCAGGAGCTGGACGCCGTTCTTGTTCATCACGGTGTCGTCCTCGTTGACTTCCTCGTCGAACGTGAAGCCATACTGGAAGCCCGAGCAGCCGCCGCCCTGCACGAACACGCGCAGCTTCAGGTCGGGGTTGCCCTCTTCGTCGATCAGTTGCTTGACCTTGTCGGCCGCGGCGTCGGTGAAGACGAACGGCAGCGGCATATCGGTGGTCGTTGCTGCGGATTCGGTAACAGCGTTCATGCGAACTCTCCAAAAAGCTTTAGCCGCTATTGTAGGGCCGATCAGAAGATCGTGCTGATGTCCATGAAATCAATAGGTTCTTGTTGATTTCAATGCGCGGTGCCGCCCGTGGCGCGCCGCCGCGCGGACATAAAAAAACCGCCAGCGCGAAAGCTGGCGGTTTTTTCGGCGAACGCCGCCCGAAAGCGGCGCGGCCAGGAAGCGAAATTAACGCTTCGAGAACTGCTTTGCGCGACGTGCCTTGCGCAGACCAACCTTCTTACGCTCGACTTCACGTGCATCGCGCGTGACGAAGCCTGCGTTCGACAGCGACGGCTTCAGCGTTGCATCGTAGTCGATCAGCGCGCGGGTGATGCCGTGACGCACTGCGCCTGCCTGACCCGTTTCGCCGCCGCCG
Source organism: Burkholderia sp. IDO3 (assembly GCF_003366075.1). NCBI lineage: Bacteria > Pseudomonadati > Pseudomonadota > Betaproteobacteria > Burkholderiales > Burkholderiaceae > Burkholderia > Burkholderia sp. IDO3. The sequence continues at coordinate 657,422 of NZ_CP028963.1, read as the reverse complement.
TTGACGTTGACCTTGATGTCGAACGTCTGGCCGTGGTTCGTGAGTTCCAGCGGTTGACGCACGATCATCAGCGACGTTTCGCGCGAGAAGTAGTCAGCGATGGGCTTGCCGTTGACGATGATGTCGCCCTTGCCAGCCTTGATGAAGACACGTGCGACTGCGCTCTTGCGGCGGCCCGTACCGTAGTTCCAGTTACCGATCATGTGGGCTCCCCTTAGATCTCGAGCGCCTTCGGCTGTTGAGCCGAGTGCGGATGCGTCGCTTCTGCGTAGACCTTCAGCTTCTTGATCATCGCGTAGCCGAGCGGGCCCTTCGGCAGCATGCCCTTGACCGCTTTCTCGAGCGCGCGGCCCGGGAAGCGTTCTTGCATCTTGCCGAACGTCGTTTCATAGATACCGCCCGGGTAGCCCGAGTGACGGTAGTACTTCTTGTCCAGAGTCTTGTTGCCCGTGACCTTCAACTTGCTTGCGTTGATGATGATGATGAAATCACCAGTGTCGACGTGCGGGGTGAACTCAGGCTTGTGCTTGCCGCGCAGACGGCGTGCCACTTCGCTGGCAACACGGCCGAGAACCTTATCCGTCGCGTCAATCACGTACCATTCGCGCGTCACCTCATGGGCTTTTGCGGAAAACGTCTTCATGATCGATCCAAAAAAAATGCTTTGCCCGATGTGTTCTTCCTGCTTGTCTGTGTGCGCTTCGAGGCGCGGTGCAGGCTCTCCCTGTTCTTTTTCCGTGGGCATGAATGCGGAAAAGCCCTGAATTATAAAGGAAATACCGCAGCGCGGTCAAAGAGAATCCACGCCCCGTGCCGGCCGTGCGCGAAATGGGCCAGAATTCGATCGTGCCCCGACAAGCCAGGCGAACCGAGCGCCCGGCGGCGGCACCCATCGACGCGTGGCGCCGAACCTCGCCGCGCGAGACCAGTCGACTCAGGAAAACAACAAACAAACATGACGAAACAACGACTTACGCCCTTTCTCGCAGCCGCGTTGCTGGCCGCCGCGGCGCCCGCCGTCGCCGCCCGCACCGGTTGCGAGGCCAAGCTCGACGCACTCGATGCGCGCATCGCCGATGCCCGCGGCGCCCATGCCGAAGATCGCATCGCCCGCCTGCGCGCAGTCCGCGAACGCGTGCGCCATTTCTGCGCGCGCGGCCACGGCCATGCGTCCGCCGCACACGTTCCCGCGCCGGCCGCCCGTCCCGGATCCGCATCGCCCGACGCAGCGTCGCAGCCCGCCGCACGACAACCCGCGCAACCCGCGTAATCGGTTCGGAGCGTGGTTTCGGTGCGCGCAAACTGGGCACCAGTGTTTGCATGGGACGAAAAAAAGCCCGAACGGCTGGTTCGGGCTTAATCCACCTTTGGAGGAGGGTGGAGGAGACATGCGGAAGTTGCCGCAGCGCGACAACCAATGAGGCTCATTATACGAACGCGCGGCCGACTTCACAAGAAAATTTGCATTACGAAATCGAGCACCATAATGCGGAATCTCGGAAAAACGTCGAACCGAATCATTTTCTTCTTTGAAATCAATTATCTGAGCAACCCACGCCTGATCGGGAATCGGTCCCATCTAGAGCAAAACCCCTAAAGATTGCGGGGAAATCGCCGTTCGGCACCCCGCCGCGCGCCGCATCCACCGGCGCGGCGTTTCGCGTCGTGCAGCGCATCAGCCGACCGTTGCGCAGCGGGCTACAATGCCGGATCGAATCCGAATCAGGCAACGCTGGAGTGCAAGCATGGAATGCAAAGTAAGCTGGATGGGTCAGGATGGCATGGCGTTCGCGGCCCAGACCGGAAGCGGCCACCTCGTCGCGATGGACGGTGCGCCGGAAGGCGGCGGCCATAACCTCGCGCCGCGCCCGATGGAAATGGTGCTGGTCGGCACCGGCGGCTGCACCGCGTACGACGTCGTGCTGATCCTGAAGAAAAGCCGTCAGGAAGTGACCGGCTGCTCGGTCACGCTGAAGGCCGAGCGCGCGAGCGAAGATCCGAAGGTGTTCACGAAGGTGCACTTCCACTTCACCGTCACGGGCCGCAACCTGAACCCGGCCACGGTCGAGCGCGCGATCAACCTGTCGCACGACAAATACTGCTCCGCGTCGATCATGATCGCGAAGACGGCCGAACTCACGCATTCGTTCGACATCGTCGCGGGCTGAACGCCCGGCGCGCGAACCTGAAAAAAAGGGCCGGCGCTCCCCGTGGAGCGCCGGCCCTTTCGTATTCGAGCGGCAAAGCAGGCCGATAAGCCGGATTCTGTGCGCGCTGCGCACCGAAGCGCGCAACGCGTGGCAGCCATTCCTCTAGGCGCGCCATTGCTGACGCGCTCAAGCTTCCTACCCGCAGACGAGACGGGGGCCCCGTCCTGCATCCGAAAATGCGCGCCTGCCTACTTGGAATTGCTCCGGGTGGAGGTTACCGTGCCGGCGAACGTCGCCGTCGCCGCGGTGCGCTCTTACCGCACCGTTTCACCCTTACCTGATCCCGGCTTGCGCCGGGCCATCGGCGGTTTGCTTTCTGTTGCCCTGTTCCGCGTGTCGCCACGGATGGCCGTTAGCCATCACCCTGCCCTGTGGAGTCCGGACTTTCCTCGCCCCCGCCTGCCCGAAGGCGGCGAGGCCGCGACTGCCTGGCCTGCTTTGCGGTGCGCATTCTAGCACTGCGCGCCGCTGCCGGCGGCGCGCGAACGGCGGCCGCTGCGAAAAACGTCCGGATCGTCGTAGAACGCGGGCGCGGCATTCGCGTCGCACCAGCCCGGCACGCCGAGCACCGGAAGCGGTGAAAAATCGCGGCTCGTCAGGTTGCGGGTCGCCAGTTCGCCGGCGAGCCGCCCATCGACATGCGCGGCGCGCGCGGCGTCGGACCACGAAAAATAGTCCGCGCTCACTTCGATGATCCACGTGTGCGCGGTACAGGATTTGTAAGGCGCGACGAGTTGTTCGAGCAGCGCATGGCCGACGAGCCGCGTCTCGCAGCGCGTGCCCCACGCATCGCGCGCCGCAATATCAGCAAGCGCTGCCAGTCGAACCTGCGCAACGCGTCGGCGAGCGCCGGGTCGGCCGTCACGAACACGGCGGCGTTCTCGTCGAACAGCGTGAGTGCATCGCGCAGCGTGCCGCGCACGGGGCCGACACCGCCCGCGGCGTCGATCGCCGCGGCCTGACGCGCGTTCAGCGCGGCCTTGGTGCGCGGATAGGCGAACCAGACGAGCGCATTGAAGAAGTCGTGAAGATTGTGACGGGTGGGCACACCGCCGGTGTCGGCGATATGGGTTTCGTATGCGATGCCGGACGGCAGTTCGCCTTGCGGCACGAAGCGCAGCGGCCTGCCGCGGCCGCTCGCTTGATCACCGTCGCGCAGCGCGCCGTTCAGCGCATCGAGCAGCGCGGCCTCGCCCTCGAGCGCGGCCGCCTGGAGCGTGCGGCCGGGCTCCGCGTAATGCGCGAGCCACGGCGCGGACCAGTCGATCCGCGCAAAATCCGCCGCCGCGACGCCGGCCGTCAGGCCGGCCCCGCGCGGCGGCGCGCCGCTCACGCAAACTTCCAGCCGATCGTTTCGCCGGCGCGCAGCGGCACGACCGGCGTGTCGCCCGCGAACACCTCGCGCGGCAGTTCCCAGCTCTCGCGGCGCAGCGTGATCGTCTCGGTGCTGTGCGGCAGCCCGTAGAAATCGGCGCCGAAGCGGCTCGCGAAATTTTCCAGCTTGTCGAGCGCGCCGGCCTGGTCGAACGCTTCCGCATACAGCTCAAGGGCGTGCAGCGCCGTGTAGCAGCCTGCGCAGCCGCACGCGGTTTCCTTCGCGTCGCGCGCATGCGGCGCGCTGTCGGTGCCGAGGAAGAAGCGCGGGTTGCCCGACGTCGCGGCTTCGACGAGCGCGACGCGATGCGTCTCGCGCTTGAGCACCGGCAGGCAGTAGTAATGCGGACGAATCCCGCCGACGAACAGCGCATTGCGGCTGTACAGCATGTGCTGCGGCGTGATCGTCGCGCCGAGCAGGCCCGGCGCCGCATCGGCGTCGCGCACGTAGTCGGCGGCGTCCTTCGTCGTGATGTGTTCGAACACCACCTTCAGGCCGGGGAAATCGCGGCGCAGCGGCGTCATCACGCGGTCGATGAACACCTTCTCGCGATCGAACATGTCGATCGCCGGATCGGTCACCTCGCCGTGCACGAGCAGCGGCATGCCGGTTTCCTGCATGACTTCGAGCGTCTTCGCGCACTTGGCGAGATCGCTGACGCCGTGGTCCGAGTTCGTCGTCGCGCCGGCCGGATACAGCTTCACGCCGTGCACGAAGCCGCTGTCGCGCGCGCGGCGGATTTCGTCCGGCGCCGTGTTGTCGGTCAGGTACAGCGTCATCAGCGGCTCGAACGCCATGCCCGCCGGCAGCGCGGCCAGGATCCGCTCGCGATACGCATGCGCGTGCCCGGTGGTCGTGACGGGCGGCTTCAGGTTCGGCATGACGATCGCACGGGCGAACTGGCGGGCGGTGTGCGGCAGCACCGCGGCCAGCATGTCGCCGTCGCGCAGGTGCAGGTGCAGGTCGTCGGGACGGGCGAGCGTGAGCGTCGCCGGGGAGGAAGCGTTCGAGGCAGTCATAGGAGAGGCGTCGTGAGGAACGGGCTGGCCATCTGCGGGGCCGGAACGCGCGTGCGCGGACCGACTGACGGCAAACCGCAACACGAGGCCTTCGGCCGGCGGAATCCGCTTTTTACCGCTCGAGGCTCGGTGATATGCTAGAACACGCATTGTACCGGGGTTCACCCGGTTCGTTACCCCGCTTCAGCCTCCCGCCCCCAAGTAAAATGTGCCAACTGCTAGGAATGAACTGCGCCGCACCGACGGACGTCACATTCTCCTTCACAGGTTTCGCAGCCCGGGGCGGGCTCACCGACCACCATGCCGACGGCTGGGGGATCGCGTTCTTCGAGGACAAGGCCTGCCGCCTGTTCATCGACCAGCAGGCCTCGGCCACGTCGCCGATCGCCGAAATGGTGAAGCGCTACCCGATCAAGTCCAAGAACACGATCGCGCACATCCGCAAGGCCACGCAGGGCCACATCCTGCTCGAGAACAGCCACCCGTTCATGCGCGAGCTGTGGGGGCGGCACTGGATCTTCGCGCATAACGGCGATCTGCAGGACTACGAACCCGACCTCGACGGCAGCGTCTACCACCCGGTCGGCACGACCGACAGCGAAAAGGCGTTCTGCGTGCTGATGCAGGGGCTGCGCGAAGCATTCCCGGGCGCGCAGCCGCCGTTGCCGGAGCTGTTCGAGCGCGTGGGCGAACTGACGCGCGGCATCACCGATCACGGCGTGTTCAACTTCCTGATGTCGAATGGCCAGGCGCTCTTCGCGCACTGCTCGACGCGGCTGCACTACCTCGTGCGCCGCTGGCCGTTCTCGACCGCGCACCTGGTCGACGAAGACCTGTCGATCGACTTCGCGAAATACACGACGCCCGAGGATCGCGTCGCGGTGATCGCCACGCAGCCGCTGACCGACAACGAGGTCTGGACGTCGTTCGAGCCGGGCGAGCTGATCATGTTCCAGTGCGGCGACGTCGCCGCGCGGATGCAGATTCCGGTGCCCCAGCGCGTGCTCGAGAAGCTTCGCAATCCGGCGCTCGACGCGTCGGCGTCCGCGCCGTGCACGGCACGTCGCGAAGCGCTCGCGGCCGGTGCCGCGGACGACACCGACGACTCGATCGACTTCTGAGCGGGCGCGCTCGCGCCCTTCCCCGCCTCCTTTCCCGCCGCCGCGCAGCGCGATAGTCGCGTATGCGGCTTTCCGCGCATCGCATCGGACAACACGCGCCGCCATGGAAAATCGCGCCGCCCGGCCCCGTCCTTTTCGGCTTTCGTGTCATCCGAACCACAATCCGGCCCGCCGAATCGGCTTTGCACAACATTCGCTTGATTTAATTAATTTTCAAGCGAAAATAATCCATATGCGAAACAAATTGAACACCCGGATTTCAGAAATATAATCCGGAAGCCCGACTCTAACCCAGAAATCTTTCGCGATCGGTGCGTCAGATCACCGATCCAGACATCGGCAAACAATCTTTAAAAAATACCTCAAACCCTTGTCCACCAAGGCTTTCAGTTCGATTAACCACATAATTCAAAAATACACGGTGAAATCGGCATTATCACCACACTCCTTGTTTTTTTGACAATCACCCGCCATTCCGGTTAGTAGACTCCGTCCATCCTCGGTGTAACGGATCACGACTGGCGCGAAATCGGCAATGGCCGCCGCAGCCCGTCCAGGCCATTTTTCGACCGCGGAATGCGCTTTCACCGCAGCGCGGTGAATATCACTTCAAAAAAAGAAAGTGGGGTATGTCGTGAATCACTCATTTCGATCGATATGGAGCGAAACCGCCGGCTGCTGGATCGCGGTCGGGGAAACCGCACGGGCGCGCGGCAAGCGTTCGGGCAGCACATCCGGCGCAGGTCGCGACGCCGGCCGCGCGGCGCTCCGCCGCTCGCCGCTGCGCCTGGCCGCGCTCGGGGCCGCGCTGGCCGCGCTGTCGGCCGGCTCCGCGTACGCGTCGACCTGCGGCGACAATTCGGCGGTCGCAAGCGGCGGCAGTTGCGCACTCGGCAGCTTCAGCCCGACCGCGAACAGCAACCTGGCCGGCGCCACGACCGTGTCGGGCGGCGATACCGTCGGCGTGAGCGGCGCCTGGACAGGCGCCGGCGGCGACCCGGGCTATACGCTCGCGCCGATCGGCAGCACGTCGATCGTGTCGGGCAACCCAAACCAGGCGCTGCTGTCGCTCGGCGGCAAGACGCAGAGCGTCAGTACGCCCGACTCGATCACGGGCACCCATACGTCGGTCGCGACCTACGATTCGTCCGCGTTCTCCGCGTCGACGGCCGGCTCCACCAACGTGCCCGTCTACCACGACGTGAACGGCAACCAGTACGTGAACACGCGCATCGGCACCGTCGAAAGCTCCGGCGGCACGCTGAACGTATCGATCGGCAATCCGGCGAACGCGCCCGACGCACCCGGCAACGCGATCTCGATTGCGCCGAAGCAGACGGATCTGACCTTCGCGGACGGCACCGGCTCGGCGCCCAGCGTCGTGAACTGGAACTCGCGCAACCAGATCTGGATGGGCACCGGCGACTATCTCGCGAGCGGCGGCCCCGTCGGCAACCTGCAGCTCGACGTGCCGGCCTATGCGGGCACCTTCACCGCGTTCGACGGCAGCACGTGGACCGTCACCGACGCCGCCTCGCTCGCCGCGTACAACGACTTCCTCGTACGCTCGGTCCAGAGCGGCGCGCTCGGTTCGCAGACCGCCTACGACACCGCGTTCGGCCAGGCCGTCGCGTACTCGCAGGAAACCTTCCAGTACGCGAACGACGTATCGGCCGGCGACAAGAACGCGCTGCCGATCGATCACCTGTCGGTGATGCACGGCACCGGCGCGAACGCGACGCTGCACATCGACAAGGACGGCCAGATCGACTTCCGCGGCACCAACACGATCGCATCCAGCTCGGCCGTCCTCGCGGAAAACGGCGCGCACTTCATCAACGACGGCCGCCTGTCGGGCGACTTCACGCTGGTGCGCCTGCTGAGCGGCGCGAGCGGCGTCAACAACGGCGTGATTTCGTCCGGATACGCATCGGGCGACAACGTCGACACCGGCAGCAGCACGCCGCCCAGCAACTTCGACTTCCACGCGTACACGGAAGGCAGCGGCGTGTACGCGAGCGGCGCGGGCACCACGTTCGTGAACAACGGCGTGATGAACGTCGGCGCGTGGACGCTCGACGGCGACCAGCCGGACCTGCAGAACTACGCGGTGGCCGTGACGAGCGGCGCGAGCGCATCGAACGCGGGCACGATCAACGTCGGCGTCAACGCGACGACGCTCGACAGCCAGGTGATCGGCGGCTTCGCGGCCGGCGGCAACTTCACGAACGAGGCCGGCGGCACGATCTACCTCGGTCGCGCGGCCCAGTACGATCCCGCCGCCGCCGCGAGCGACGTCGCGCTGTCCGCGCACGGATACGGCGTCCTGCTCGGCGCATCGGGCACCGCGAGCAACCTCGGCACGATCGTCATCGGCTCGCAGACGCAAAACGGCGCGGGGATGGCGAGCATCGGCTCGTCGTCGGGCACGCTGCTCAACGCGGGCTCGATCGCCGTGAACGGCGCGGCGACCGGCACGCCGCTCGCGAACGTCGGCATGCTCGCGGCGAACACCGCGGCGACCGTGACGAACACCGGCACGATCACGCTGAACGGCGTCAACGGCATCGGCATCATGGTGGTCGGCACCGGCTCGGTCGCGACGGCGGCGACGTCGACCGGCACGATCGACGTCGCCGGCGCGCTCGATCCGGCATCGGACATGCGCAACTACGGCGTGTGGGCCGAAGGGCCGCTCGCCAAGGCCACGCTCGACGGCACGCTCAACCTGACGGGGAACGGCGCGATCGGCGTCCACGCACGCTCGGGCGCGACGATCGACGTCGGCGCGAACGCCGTACCCCATTTCATGTCGGGCACGAACCAGATCGGCTTCTACGCGTATGGCGCGGGCTCGAACATCAACGTCGCCGCGCAACGCCTGAGCGTCGATACCGACGACTCGACGCTGTTCCGGATCGCGGGCGGCGCCGCCTATACGGGCTCGTCGGCAGCCGGCACGCTGACGACGGACGTGAACGGCCAGCGCGCACGCGGCGTACTGGCGACGGGCGCCGGCACCACGCTCGCAACCGGCGACGCCGTCTACAACGTCAACGGCGCGAACGGCATCGCGGTGACGCTCGAAGGCGGCGCGCAGGGCACGATCGACGCAGGCGCGACGATCAACCTGAATGCGGGCGGCGCGATCGCGGGCGTCGTCGACGGCCAGGCGCACGACCTCACCGGCGCAAGCGTCGATGCGCCGGTGGCGACGACGCTGACCAACGACGCGGCGGTCACGTCGTCGACGGCCGGCGTGACGGGCTTCGTCGCGCAGAATCTCGGCACGCTCGAGAACCACAACACGGTGCTGTTGACCGGCGCCGGCTCGACGGGCGTCGTGGTCGGCACGCTCGGCACGGTGAACAACGGATCGTCGATTCGCGTATCGAACGGCACCGGCGCGCTCGTGCAGGGTGCGTCGGCAACGCTGACCAACGCGGGCACGATCGAAGCGGACGACGGCGTCGCGGGCGTGCACCTGACCGGCGCGGGCGCATCGGTCGCGCTGTCGGGCGCGGGCACCGTCGTCGCGAACGGCAGCGCCGACGGCGTGCTGATCGACGCGAGCGTGTCGGACGGCGGGATCGCGGCCGGCGCGACGTCGATCGCGGTGGGCGGCTCCGGCAAGGGCATCGACAACCTCGGCACCCATACGACGATCGCGTTGTCGGGCACGCAGATCGGCACGACCGGCAACGGCGCCGACGGGCTGTCGTCGACCGGCGCGGGCGCGCGCATCGCGACCGATGCGGCGACCGTCATCCGCACCGCCGGCGACGCCGCGCGCGGCGTCTTCGTGTCGGGTGCGGATTCAACGCTCGTGGCCAACGGCACGACCGTCGCGACGACGGGCGCCGGCGCGAACGCGATCGTCGCCGACAGCGGCGCGACCGCGCTGCTGTCGGGCACGAAGCTCTCCACGACGGGCGCGGCAGCCGACGGCCTCGTCGCGCAGAACGGCGGCCGCATCGGCGATACGGGTTCGTCGATCGCGAGCACGGCCGGCAACGGCGCGACCGTCGACGGCGGCGGCGTGCTCGCGCTGACCGGCACGACGCTCAAGGGCGCGACGGCCGGCGTGCTGAGCACCGATACGTCCGCCACCGGCGCGACGAGCTCGGTGCTCGTCGACGGCGGCAGCGTGGCCTCGGTCGCCGGGCCAGCGTTCGCCGCACGCGGCGGCACGGTCGACATCGCGGTGCGCAACGGCACGGTCGTGACGGCAGGCAACGGCACGCTGCTCGATCTCGCGAACGGCAGCAACGCGACCTTCAACGCGTCGGCCGTGAACCTGACCGGCGACATCGTGTCCGACGCGTCGAGCACCGGCAACGTGTTCCTGACGAACGGCACGACGCTCACCGGCAAGATCGATCCGGTGGCGCTGAGCGTCGACACCACCAGCACGTGGCACATGACCGACAGCTCGGTGCTGAGCAGCCTGAACAACGCGGGCCTGGTCGCATTCGCCGCGCCGTCGGGCGCGCCGACGGTGGCCGGCAGCTACCGGACGCTGACGACCGGCAGCTACGTCGGCAACGGCGGCACGATCGCGCTGAACACCTACCTCGGCGCCGACAACTCGCCGACCGACCAGCTGATCGTGAAAGGCGGCGCCGCGAGCGGCACGACGGGCCTGAAGATCGCGAACACGGCCGGCAGCGGCGCGCAGACGCAGGGCGACGGGATTCCGGTGGTCGTCACGGCCAACGGCGGCACGACGACTGCATCGGCGTTCCATCTCGCGGGCCCGGTGCAGGCCGGCGCGTACGAATACCGTCTCTATCGCGGCGGACAAAGCGACGCCAACGGCTGGTACCTGCGCTCGCAACTCGATCCGACCGACCCGACCGATCCCGGCGACCCGGTCGATCCGACCGGCACCGGCAACGGCAACGGTAACGACGGCAATCTCGCCTATCGTCCGGGTGTCGCGGGCTATGCGATGACGCCGCTGCTGAACGTCGACTACGGCTTCTCGACGCTCGGCAGACTGCACGAACGCGTCGGCGACATCTACAACCTCGAGAAGCAGGCGCCGGGCAACCGCGACGGCGTATGGGGCCGCATCGGCGGACAAAGCCTCGATGCGAACGCGGGCCGCTTCGCGGCGGACGAACGCACGTTCTTCGCGCAGTTCGGCAAGGACTGGACGCTCGACCAGGCAAGCGCCGGCGGCAGCACGCACGCGGGCGTGACGGCGAGCATCGGCATCGCGAACGCGAGCTTCAGCGACCTGGCGCGCGCCGATACGCAGGACCTGTCGACATCGACGGGCTCGGTCGAAATGCACGCGCAGAGTATCGGCGGCTACTGGACGCGCTATCTGTCCGACGGCACATACTTCGACAGCGTCGGCCAGGTCACGCACTACGGCAACCGCTACCGCGACAGCTACGGCAACGAGGCGTCGCAGAACGGCTTCGGCGTCGCGCTGTCGCAGGAAGTCGGCAAGCCGTTCGGGATCGGCGGCACGCCGATCGCCGTCGAGCCGCAGGCGCAGTTGATGTACCAGTACCTGAAGCTCAACGGGTTCAACGACAACGTGTCGGCCGTGTCGGGCACGACGACCAACGCGCTGCGCGGGCGCGTCGGCGTACGCATCTTCCGGCCGAACCTCGACGCGAACGCGGGCGGCGGCGCCGCGACGCCGTACTTCACGGCCGACGTGCTGCACGACTTCCTGTCGCCGGGCCAGACCGTCGTCGGCGGCACGCCGTTCGCGACGCACCTGGGCCGCACGTGGTACGAACTCGGCATCGGCGTGACCGCAAGCTTCGGCAAGTCGGGCGAGTTGTACGCGAACGCGAAATACGCGCGCAACATCGGCGGCGACTACCGGCGCGGGATCACCGGCCAGGTCGGTTATCGCTACAGCTGGTAACGCGTGACGCGCGAGCCCGTCCGCCGCAGTCCACGGGCGGCGGGCGGCGGGCGAAAAAAAACCGCCTGGTGGCTGGCCAGGCGGTTTTTTCATGGGCGCGCACCAGGCGCGCACGCGTTGCGAACGCTCAGTGCAGGATCTTCGCGAGGAAGTCCTTCGCGCGCTCCGACTTCGGATTCGAGAAGAAATCGTCCTTGCGGTCGTCCTCGACGATGGCGCCCTTGTCCATGAAGATCACGCGATGGGCGACCTTCTTCGCGAAGCCCATTTCGTGCGTGACGACCATCATCGTCATCCCTTCCTGCGCGAGCTCGACCATCACGTCGAGCACTTCGTTGATCATCTCGGGATCGAGCGCGGACGTCGGTTCGTCGAACAGCATCGCGATCGGGTCCATCGACAGCGCGCGCGCGATCGCGACCCGCTGCTGCTGGCCGCCCGACAGCTGGCCCGGGAACTTGTGCGCATGCGCCTTCAGGCCGACGCGGTCGAGCAGCTTCATGCCCTTCTCGTTCGCCTCGTCCTTGCCGCGGCCGAGCACCTTGATCTGCGCGAGCGTCAGGTTCTCGGTGATCGACAGGTGCGGGAACAGCTCGAAATGCTGGAACACCATCCCGACCTTCGAGCGCAGCTTCGACAGGTTCGTCTTCTTGTCGCCGACCGACTGGCCGTTCACGAGGATCTCGCCCTGCTGGAACGGCTCGAGGCCGTTCACGGTCTTGATCAGCGTCGACTTGCCCGAACCCGACGGACCGCACACGACGACCACCTCGCCTTTCTTCACCTCGGTCGTGCAGTCGGTGAGGACCTGAAACTGGCCGTACCACTTCGAAACGTTCTTGATGGAAATCATCTTGTGACCTTTTTCTGGAGACCCTTGACGAGAGCAGACGCCAACGAGCAAATCACGAAATAGCATGCGCCCGCGAACAGGACCATCTCGACGGTCGTGCCGTCGCGATCGCCGATGTTGGCGGCCGTGCGGAAGAAGTCCGCGAGACTGATCACGTACACGAGCGACGTATCCTGGAACAGGACGATCGCCTGCGTGAGCAGCAGCGGCACCATCGCGCGGAACGCCTGCGGCAGGATCACGAGGCGCATCGCCTGCGCGTAGTTCATGCCGAGCGCGAACGCGGCGTTCACCTGTCCGCGCGGCACCGCCTGGATGCCGGCACGGATGATCTCGGAATAATACGCGGCTTCGAACAGCGAGAACGCGACCATCGCCGAGGCAAGGCGGATATCGATCGTCGGCGACAACCCGAGCACGCCCTGCAGCAGTTGCGGCACGATCAGGAAGAACCACAGCAGCACCATCACGAGCGGGATCGAGCGGAACACCGTCACGTACGCTTTCGCGAACCACGCGAGCGGCTTCACGCCGGACAGCCGCATCAGCGCCAGCAGCGTGCCCCACACGATGCCGATGACGATCGCGATCAGCGTGATCTTGAACGTGACGATCGCACCCGACCACAGCGTCGGTATCGCGCCGGGAATACTACTCCAGTCGAACTGATGCATCACTTGCCTCCGATGTAGCCGGGCAGCCGCGTGCGGCCTTCGATCCAGCGCATGAACGCCATCACCACGAGGTTGATGAGCACGTACGCGAGCGTGACCGCGATGAACGACTCGTAGGTCTGCGCGGTGTAGTCGACGAGCTGGCGCGCCTGCGCGGACAGGTCGAGCAGGCCGATCGTCGACGCGACCGCCGAGTTCTTGAAGATGTTCAGGAACTCCGACGTGAGCGGCGGCACGATGATCCGGTACGCAACCGGCAGCAGCACGTAGCGATACGTCTGCCATTGCGTGAAGCCCATCGCGAGGCCGGCCGCGCGCTGGCCCTTCGGCAGCGCGTTGATGCCCGAGCGCACCTGTTCGCACACCCGCGCGCCCGTGAACAGGCCGAGACAGATGATCGATGCGGTGAAGAACTGCGTGGTCGGCGGCAACTGCTTGATCCAGGTGCCGATCGACGCAGGCAGCAACTCGGGTATCACGAGATACCAGACGAAGAACTGCACGATCAGCGGAATGTTCCGGAAGATCGACACGTACACGGTGCCGATCGCGGCGAGCCATTTGTTCGGCACCGTGCGCAGCACGCCGAACAGCGAACCGACGATCAGCGCGATGACCCAGGCGGCGAGCGACACCTCGATCGTCACCCAGAAGCCGGACATCAGCCATCCGAAATAAGTCGTCGGCTCGCCGGTCGAGACGGGGCTCAGGAAGATGCCCCAGTTCCAGTGGTAAGACATGGGCAAGACTCCAGCAAAAAGAAACGGAAGAAGCGTGGCCTCTTCCGTTTCAGTAGCGTCATTTCTGCATCAACGGCCGCGTGGTCAGTCGAGCGCCTTGTCGTTCGGGTTCGCGTACAGCTTCTTCATCGAATCGGACAGCGGGAAGTTCAGGTTCAGCCCCTTCGGCGGGATCGGGCTTTCGAACCACTTCGCGTAGATCTTCGCGGCTTCGCCCGACTTCTCGACTTGCGAGATCGCGTCGTCGACGACCTTCTTGAAGTCCGCATCGCCCTTGCGCATCATGCAGCCGTACGCCTCTTCCGATTGCGGCGTGCCGACGATCACCCACTCGCCCGGCTGCTTCGCCTTCGCGCGCTCGCCCGCGAGCAGCGCGTCGTCCATCATGAACGCGACCGCGCGGCCCGATTCCAGCGTGTTGAACGAATCGCCGTGATCCTTCGCGCTGATGATGTTCATGCCCATCTGCTTTTCGTTGTTCATCTTGCGCAGCAGCCGCTCGGACGTCGTGCCGGCGGTGGTCACGACCGTCTTGCCCTTCAGGTCCGCGAAGTCCTTGACGCCCGAATCCTTCTTCGTCATCAGGCGCGTGCCGATCACGAAGATCGTGTCGGAGAACGCGGCCTGCTGCTGACGCTCGGCGTTGTTGGTCGTCGAGCCGCACTCGATGTCGACCGTGCCGTTCTGCACGAGCGGGATGCGGTTCTGCGACGTGACCGGGATATTCTTGACCTGCAGGTTCGGCAGGTTCAGCTTCTTCTTCACCGCGTCCACGACCTTCATCTGGAATTCGCGCGAATAGCCGACGACCTGCTGGTTCTGGTCATAGTAAGAGAACGGAATCGACGATTCGCGATGCCCCAGCGAAATCACGCCCGTGTCCTTGATCTTCTTCAGCGTGCCGGTCTCCTGTGCATGCGCGCCGCTCGCGAACGCGCACAGCGCCGCGACCATCAGGACTGCCTTGTGGTATTTCATTTTGGTCATCTCCTTGGCTAAAACCCGCGCCAGTGTATCAAAGTAATATTTTTGAAAGAACTGGTTGTTTACCGCACTACGAATCGCCCTGTGCGAAGCCGTCCTCCCGGCTTCGGGCACCCCGAATGCGCACGCGGGCGGTGCCGGATTCGGCACCGCCCGCGAGGGCTCATGCACGCAACCGGGTGGATTGCGTCATGCTTTGATCGTAGTCAACCGATCGACGATCGGCAATGACGGATCAGGGGTACAGGCCGCGCATTTCGCGCGCCATCAGGATGCGCTTGCACGCGACGATGAACGCCGCCGTACGCACCGACACCTTGTGCTCTTCCGCGACCGCCCACACGCCGGCGAACGCTTCGCGCATCACGCGCTCGAGACGGTGGTTGATCTCGTCTTCCGTCCAGAAGAAGCTCGAGAAATCCTGCACCCATTCGAAGTACGACACGGTCACGCCGCCCGCGTTCGCGATCACGTCGGGGATCACCAGCACGCCGTTCGCGCCGAGGATGTCGTCGGCCGCCGTCGTCGTCGGGCCGTTCGCGCCTTCGACGATGATCTTCGTGCGGATCTTCGCCGCGTTCTTCTCGGTGATCTGGTTTTCCAGTGCCGCCGGGATCAGGATGTCGGTTTCGATCGTCCAGAACTCGTCGTTGGCCATCGGCTCGGCGCCTTCGAAGCCCGCGACGCCGCCCGTGCGTGCCACGTGGTCGAGCAGCTTGTTCGAATCAAGGCCGGCCGGCTGGTAGATCGTGCCCGTGTGATCCTGCACCGCGATCACCTTCGAACCCGCTTCCTGGAACAGCTTCGCCGCGATGCCGCCGACGTTGCCGAAGCCCTGCACCGCAATGCGCGCGCCTTCGATTTCGAGGCCCTTCTTCTTCGCCGCTTCGCAGCCGACGACGAACACGCCGCGGCCCGTCGCTTCCTTGCGGCCGAGCGAACCGCCGAGCGAGATCGGCTTGCCGGTCACGACGCCGGTCGACGTCTGGCCCTGGTTCATCGAGTACGTGTCCATCATCCACGCCATCACCTGTTCGTTGGTGTTGACGTCCGGTGCCGGAATGTCGGTGTTCGGGCCGATGATGATGCCGATTTCGCTGGTGTAGCGACGCGTCACGCGCTCGAGTTCACCGCGCGACAGCTTGCGCGGGTCGACGCGGATGCCGCCCTTCGCACCGCCGTACGGCACGTTCACGGCCGCGTTCTTCACCGACATCCAGGCGGACAGCGCCATCACTTCCGACAGCGTCACGTCCTGGTGGTAACGCACGCCGCCCTTGCCCGGACCGCGCGACACGTTGTGCTGCACGCGATACCCTTCGAAGTGCGCGACGGTGCCGTTGTCGAGCTCGATGGGGCAGTCGACGATCAGGATGCGCTTCGGACGCTTCAGCGTTTCGAGCCAGCGCGACAGCGAACCGAGATACGGTGCGACGCGATCGACCTGCTGAAGGTAGTTGCCCCACGGGCCGAGATCGTCGGCGTGAAGGTAGGACGGGATGGACTGCAGTTGCGAAGACATGGACGCTCCAACGTTCAACGGATTGCGCACATTGTCGAAAAACCCGTTTTTTTTATCCAATGCCGTTTGCTTATTCGATTATGCGTTTCTTGCATGATCGCGATTTTTCGCAAATCTGCGGTCGATTTGCGCAAGAACGCACGCGATCGGTCGTGCATCGCGTGCGCAAAAAATCGTTCCGGGAATATGCGGAACGCCCGCCGGACAGCCGTCCGACAGGCGCCGCAAGGCGGTCGTCAGCGAATGTGCGGCCGGTTGCGGTCAATCCGCCGTTTCGCGCAGCTCGTCGCGCACGACTTCCCACAGCGCGCGCACGAGCTTCTGCCGCGGATCGTCGCCCTGCAGCGCGAGCTTGTCGCAGTACAGGCGGATCTCCATCGTCAGCGTAAACGGATGCGTGCCGCCGCGCGCGGCGCGGTCGAGCCGGATCAGGCGGCCGCCGGCCACCGCGTCCTCGACCGCGCTGTGCGGCAGGAACGCAACGCCGTGCCCCGCGAGCGCCATCGCCTTCAGTCCTTCGGCCATGTCGGTTTCGTACACGCGGTCGAGGAACAGCGACGTCGGTGCGTTCGCAACGATGACTTCGGTCATCCGGCCGAGATACGCGTTCGGCGTATACGACAGGTACGGCACGCGCGCATCGGCCGTGCCCGGCAGCGTGTAGCGCGGCCGGCCCGCACGGCCCGGCGCCGAGAACGCGCTGATCGGCTCCGCGCCGAGCACCAGCATGTCGTAGCGAGCCGGATCGAGCGCGACCGGGTGGCTCGGGTGGTGATAGCCCATCACCAGATCGCAGCCGCCCTCGACGAGCGACAGCACCGCGTCGTGCACGTTCAGCGCGCGCAGCCGCGTGTGGACCTGCCCCATCTTCGCCTCGATCCGTTGCAGCCAGCGCGGGAAATACGTGAGCGACAACGTGTGCGGCACCGCGAACTCGATGGTCGGCACCGGCGCGCCGACGTGGCCGCGCAGCAGCGTGCGCGCCTCGTGCGCCTGCGACAGCATCGTCAACGCCTGCTCGTAGAAGATCTGGCCGGCCTGCGTGAGCCGCGTCGGATAGACCGAACGATCGATCAGTTCGGTCGCGAGCCACGCCTCGAGCGCCTGGATGCGCCGCGAGAACGCGGGCTGCGACACGTGCCGCAGTTCGGCGGACCGGCTAAAGCTGCGCGTTTCCGCGAGCGAGACGAAGTCTTCGAGCCATTTCAGTTCCATGCAGGCGGGCGCGGCAGCGATCGGGAAGAAGCCTGCATTCTACCGGCGGGCGGGCCCGGCCGACGGCATCATCCATGCTCCGCCGCCCGCTGCCGCATCGCCCGGCGACGCGCTGCACCCGCCCGCCGGGGCGCCGTGCGCGCGCCGATCGCCCGTCGCGGCGGCGGCCGGCTCCGGTCGGCCGGGCTCGACCCGCGCCAATGGTAAAATGCCGGATTCTCCTCCCCCTTCGTTCGCCCCGGCTCCAAGGCCCGCCCGATCATGTCCGACACTCGTCCCGATACGCTTTTCGCCCTCACCGCGCTCTCGCCCATCGATGGCCGCTACGCCAGCAAGACCGAAGCGCTGCGCGACTGGCTCTCCGAAGCCGCTTTCATGCGCCACCGCGTCACCGTCGAGGTGCACTGGCTGATCGCGCTGTCGCGCGCCGGCTTCGCGGAAGTCCCGCGCTTTTCCGACGCGTCCGAACAATTCCTGCTGCAGCTCGCCGAGCGCTTCACCGCGCACGACGCCGCGCGCATCAAGGAAATCGAGCGCGTGACGAACCACGACGTGAAGGCCGTCGAATACTGGCTGAAGGAATCGGTGAAGGGTCAGGCCGAGCTCGAGAAGGCCAGCGAATTCATCCACTTCGCGTGCACGTCCGAAGACATCAACAACACGTCGCACGGGATGATGCTCGCCGGCGCGCGCGAGCACGTGATCGTGCCGGCGCTGCGCACGGTGTACCAGCGCCTCGTCGCGCTGTCGCACGCGCTGGCCGAACAGCCGATGCTGTCGCGCACGCACGGCCAGCCGGCCAGCCCGACGACGCTCGGCAAGGAACTCGCGAACGTCGCCGCGCGCCTCGCACGCGCGATCGCGCGCATCGAGAAGGTCGAGATCCTCGGCAAGATGAACGGCGCGGTCGGCAACTTCAACGCGCACCTGTCCGCCTATCCGGAATTCGACTGGGAAGCGTTCTCGCGCGACGTGATCGAAAACCGCCTGAAGCTCACGTTCAACCCGTACACGATCCAGATCGAGCCGCACGACTACATGGCCGAGCTGTTCGACGCGGTCGCCCGCGCGAACACGATCCTGCTCGACCTCGACCGCGACGTGTGGGGCTACATCTCGGTCGGCTACTTCAAGCAGAAGACGAAGGCCGGCGAAATCGGCTCGTCGACGATGCCGCACAAGGTCAACCCGATCGACTTCGAGAACTCGGAAGGCAACCTCGGCCTCGCGAACGCGACGCTGCGCCACCTCGCCGACAAGCTGCCGGTGTCGCGCTGGCAGCGCGACCTGACCGACTCGACGGTGCTGCGCAACATGGGCGTCGCGCTCGGCTACTCGCTGCTCGCGTACGATTCGCTGATCCGCGGCCTCGACAAGCTCGAAGTGAACCCGCAGCGCCTGAACGACGATCTCGACAACTGCTGGGAAGTGCTCGCGGAGCCGGTGCAGACGGTGATGCGCCGCTACGGCATCGAGAACCCGTACGAGCAGCTGAAGGAACTGACGCGCGGCAAGGGCATCACGCGCGAAGCGCTGCAGGAATTCGTCGGCACGCTGGCGATCCCGCAGGATGCGAAAGACCGCCTGCTCGCGATGACGCCCGCGTCGTACATCGGCAAGGCCGTCGAACTCGCGAAGCGAATCGCGTAAGCGCCGCCGTCGCCGGACGGAAAAAAGCCCGATGCGAGCGATCGCATCGGGCTTTTTGTTGTCTGCCGCAGTCGGCTCAGAACGAGATCATCCGCCCCGGATTCAGCGCACTCATCACGCTCATCGCCGCCTTCGCGGCCGGAATCGCGATCGGCGACAGTTGCCGGCCGAGCGGAATCTCGCGATGGTCGATGCCCGTCAGCATCGAGAAGTCGTCGTTGCGTCCGACGAAATCGTCGCAGATCGCTTTGCCGATCCGCACCGTCTGCGCGACGCCGTGCCCGCTCCAGCCCTGCACCATGTACATCGGCACGCGGCCGTCGGTCTTGCGGCTGTCGGTCGCGCCGTTCAGCGTGAAGTCGCTGACGCCGCTCCAGCAGTAGTCGAGCGCGAAGCGGCCGTCGTGCTGCGGAAACACCGTGTTCAGCCGCGTCAGCAGGTACGCGTTGACGTCGGGCTGCGCCCAGCAGGTGCCGGTGCCCTGCCCGCCGAACAGCAGGCGGTTGCCGCGCACCGGCCGGTAGTAGTCGATCTGGAACTGCGTGTCGTACACCGGCATGCCGGCCGGCATCAGCGTCGCGACGTCGACGTCGAGCGGCGCCGTCACGCTCACGTACGTGAAGAACGGCACGGTGGTCGCGGCAGCGCCGTCGAGCAGCCGGAACGTCGTGTTGTGCAGCGCGAGCACGACACCCTTGCGGGCGGTGATCGTGCCGCCCGGCGTCGTCGCGACCACGCCCGCGGGCGTTTCGTCGAGTTCGAGCACCTCGGTGCCTTCGTACAGCGCGCCGCCGTTCAGCCGGAAGCCGTGCACGAGGCCGCGCACCAGCGCGAGCGGATGGAGCTGCCCGCCGATCGCGTCGATCGCCGCGCCGTGGTACAGCCCGGAGCGCACGTATTCGTCGTGCAGTTGATGGCGGCCGACGAGCGTCACGCCGGCGTCGCCGAGATGGCGGCGCGCGTCCGCGCCGTCGAGCAGCGCGCTCATGTGGCCCGGGTGGACTGCCGCCGTCACGTGGCCGCGGCGGCGATCGAGATCGAGCGCGTAACGCGCGCCGATCGCATCGATCAGGTCCATCGACTCGGCCGATGCGAAGCGCCACAGCCGCTTGGCGTCGTCGTGCGACAGGTGGTCGATCATGTCGGCCGCTTCCCAGCGCGCGAGGCCCGGCGTGAGCTGGCCGCCGTTGCGGCCCGACGCGGCCGATCCGACGTGGTGCTTGTCGACCAGGATCGTGTCGACGCCCGCTTCCGCGAGATGCAGCGCGGCCGATGCGCCGAGCAGCCCGGCGCCGATCACGAGCACGTCGCACACGGCGTCGTGCGCGAGCGGCGCGCTGTTTTCATGGTGCGACAGCGACGCCTCGTACCAGTTGGCCGGCCGACCGCCGTCGTAGCGCGACGGATCGCACCAGTTCCAGTTGTCCTTCTCGATGTTCAGTTGCGTCTGGTCGAAACGCGATTCGCCCTGGATTAGGGGTGTGTTGCTGGAAGTCATGATTGCACTTGCATGGTCTTGGGCCGCCTGTCGAAGAGCCTCGTTGCTTCTGGGCTTCGCGGGTGGGGCAGCCGGTTCCACTTGGGTGTCAACGAGATAAAGGGCGCGATGGCCCGTGTTGACGGCAGGCACGCTCGTGTCTGCCTGGATCCCGGACCGTGCAAAGCACGCATTGAAAGGTGCCGGGACACCCAATTTCTACACCGCAGAAATAATTCTACAGCGTAGAATACGCTTTCGTCAAGATGACAGCCGCCCGCCTCGCCTTCCCCATGAAAGACAAACCCGCTCAAGGCCCGCGCGGCCTCGACAAGGACGCGATCGTCGCGGCCGCGCTCGCGCTGCTCGAAGAAGTCGGCGAAGCCGCATTCAGCGTGCGCAAGCTCGCGCAGTCGGTCGGCTGCGACCCGATGAGCGTGCTGTATCACTTCAAGTCAAAGGACGGCCTGAGCCGCGCGATCGCGAATGCGCTGTCGCGCTCGCTGGTGCCGGTCGACGATACGTTGCCGTGGCGCGAGCGGCTGCGCGATCTCGCGCGCCAGTACCGCGCGCTCGCGCTGCGCCACCCGGCCGCGTTCGCGCTGCTGCAGCGGCACATGAGCACCGGCCCGGCCGATCTCGCGCACATCGAGGCGGTGCATCGCGCACTCGTCGACGCCGGCATTGCGCGCACGGCGCTGCCGTCGGTATGCGTCGGCTGGTATGCGAGCGTGATCGGGCTCGCCGCCGCCGAGGCCGGCGGCCTCACGCGGCCCGCGAACGACGTCGAGCTCGCGGAGATGCATGCGCTGTCCGACGCCGAGCACCCGCTCGTCAAGTCGGCCGCGCCGCTGTATGCGCAGCTCGATCCGGCCGCCGTGCACGACACGATGCTCGACGTGCTGCTCGACGGCATCGCGCAACACGCCCGCGCAGCCTGAGCGGCGCGCTCGCCGCCAACGAAAAAGGCGCCCGGGGGCGCCTTTTCCAGTTATGACGCGTGCCGCGCACCGCGCTCAGTGCTGCTGCGCGAGGCCGATCTTCACCATCACTTCGTCGACGATCTGTTCGGGCGTCAATTCGATGCTGACCACGATCGCTTCGTCCTCGCCCGGCTCCTCGAGCGTGTCGAGCTGGCTTTTCAGCAGCGACGGATCGAAGAAATGGCCGGTGCGGGTCTTCAGGCGCTCGTGCAACACCTCGAACGAACCCTTCAGATACACGAACCGCACGTCGGTGTCGGTGCCGCGCAGCACGTCGCGGTACGAACGCTTCAGCGACGAGCACGTGAACACGGCCGTCTCGCCGGCATGCTGCTTTTCCTCGATGGCCGCGCGGATCGTGCGCAGCCACGGCCAGCGGTCGTCGTCGGTCAGCGGAATGCCGTGGTGCATCTTTTCCTTGTTCGCCGCGCTGTGAAACGCGTCGCCGTCGGTATAGCTGCACGCCAGGCGTTCCGCCAGCATTTCGCCGATTCGCGACTTGCCCGCACCCGACACGCCCATTGCGATCAGAATCATTGACTACCCCTTGTTACAGAACGATGCTCAGCAGCAGCGTGAAACCCAGACCCAGCAGGGAGATGATGGTTTCGAGCAACGACCAGGTCTTGAACGTCTGACCGACCGTCATCCCGAAGTATTCCTTGATCAGCCAGAAGCCGCCGTCGTTCACGTGCGAGAAGATCAGCGAGCCCGAGCCGGTGGCGAGCACCAGCAGTTCCGGGCTGACCGTCGTGCCGGCCGCGGCGGCGATCGGCGCGACGATGCCGCAGGCCGTCGTCATCGCGACCGTGGCCGAGCCCGTTGCGAGACGCATCAGCGCCGCGACGAACCAGCCCAGCAGCAGCGGCGACAGGTGCGCGTGCTTCGCGGTCTCGACGATCTGCTGCGAGATCCCGCTGTCGCGCAGAACGCCGCCGAAGCCGCCGCCCGCGCCGACGATCAGCGTGATGCCGGCGATCGGCGCCAGACACTCGCCGCAGAACTTCTGGATCTGGTCGCGGTTGAAGCCTTGCAGCTTGCCGAACGTGAAGAAGCTCACCAGCACGGCGATCAGCAGCGCGACGTCGGAATTGCCGGCAAAGCGCAGCAGGTTGTTCGGCAGCGACTTCGGCGCGAACACCAGGTCGGCCCAACTGCCGACGAGCATCAGCACGACGGGCAACAGGATCGTGAACAGCGTGATGCCGAAGCCCGGCAGCTCGCGCGTGCGGCCGTTCGAGTGCGTATCGACGAACTGCGACGCGAGCGGGTTGTTTTCCGGCAGCTTCACGAACTTCGAGATCGTCAGCGCGAACAGCGGGCCGGCGATGATCGCGGTCGGCACGCCGACGATCAGGCCGAACGCGATCGTCTTGCCGATATCGGCGCCGTATTGCTGGACGGCCAGCAGCGCGGCCGGGTGCGGCGGGATCAGCCCGTGCACGACCGACAGGCCGGCCACCATCGGCAGGCCGACGACGAGCAGCGATTTGCCGGTGCGCTTCGCGACGTTGAACGCGATCGGGATCAGCAGCACGAAGCCGACTTCGAAGAACACCGGCAGGCCGACGATGATCGCGACGAACATCATCGCCCAGTGGATGTTCTTTTCACCGAACCAGTCGATCAGCGTGGTCGCGATCCGTTCGGCGCCGCCCGATTCGGCCATCATCTTGCCGAGCATCGTGCCGAGGCCGACGACGATCGCAATGTGGCCGAGCGTGCCGCCGGTGCCCGCTTCGAACGACTTGACGATCTTGTCCATCGGCATGCCGACGGCGAGACCCAGGCCAAGCGAAACGATGATCAGCACCAGGAACGGGTAGATCTTGAAGCGCGCGATCATCAGGATCAGCGCGGCGATCGCGATCAGCGTGAATACGAGCAGCATGCTGCCTTGGACAGCCCCCATGTGGCACTCCTCCTTGGATTGTTCGAACCGGGCGAGTTGTAGCGAGTATGCCCGGCTATGCAGGTCTCCGAAACACGGGGGGTACCCACCCCGTGAGGACGCTGAATTTTACTTATCTTTACGGCCCGCGGATAGAACCGGTTCCATCAGCAAAAACCCTCGGTAAAACAAGCACTAAGCGCCTGCTTACCGAGGGTTAAATCACCATTTCGTACAAGTCTTACCGGGGAAGCTGGCTCGCGGCTTGCGCGAGACGCGTGACTTCGGCCCAGTCCTGCGCGGCGAGCGCGGCCTTCGGCGTGAGCCACGAGCCGCCGACGCACACGACGTTCGGCAGCTTCAGGAAATTCGGCGCGCTCTCGACCGTGATGCCGCCCGTCGGGCAGAATTTCAGCGCCGGGAACGGACCGTGGAACGCCTGCAGCATCGGCACGCCGCCGGCTTGCTGCGCGGGGAAGAACTTGACGGTCTCGTAGCCGAATTCGAGCGCCTGGATGATGTCGCTCGGCGTCATCACGCCCGGCAGCAGCGGCAGGTCCGCGTCGAGCGACGCGAGGTGCAGGTCCTTCGTCAGGCCCGGCGACACGCCGAACTTCGCGCCCGCGCGCTTCGCCTGCGCGCAGTGCTCGGGCTTCGTGATCGTGCCGACGCCGACGACGATGTCGTCCGCGAGCTGGCTCGCGCGCTGGATCGCCTCCAGACCCGCCGGCGTGCGCAGCGTGATCTCGAGCACCTTGACGCCGCCCGCATGCAACGCGCGCGACACGTGTTCGCCCTGCTCGACCGAGTCGAATGCGAGCACCGGAATGACCGGGCCCAGCTTCACGATTTCAGCAATCGTCTTCATTGATCTGGCTCCTTGAAATTCATGCGGCGACGTGGACGGCCGTTTCGCCGACCAGCGTCCCGAAAACCGATGCGCCCTGCTCGGCCGGCGCGGCGGCCGCGCGGAACACGCCGAACAGCTCGCGCCCGAAACCCGTTTCGTTGTCGGCCTGGTGCAGCGGCTGCGCGACCGGGCGCGCCTGCCATTCGGCCGCGTCGATCTCGATGTCGAGCACGCCGGCGTCCGCGTCGATCACGAGCGTGTCGCCCGTCTTCACCTTGCCGAGCGGGCCGGCCAGCAGCGCTTCCGGCGATACGTGGATCACCGCCGGCACCTTGCCCGATGCCCCCGACATGCGACCGTCGGTGACGAGCGCGACGTGGAAGCCCTGATCCTGCAGCACGCCGAGCAGCGGCGTCAAACGGTGCAGCTCGGGCATCCCGTTCGCGCGCGCGCCCTGGAAGCGCACCACCGCGACGAAGTCGCGCTTCAGCTCGCCGCGATCGAATGCCGCCTGCACGGCTTCCTGCGAATCGAACACGATCGCGCTCGCCGTCACCTTGCGGTGCTCGGGCGCGACCGCCGAAATTTTGATCACGCCGCGGCCGAGCCGGCCCTGCATCAGGCGCAGGCCGCCGTCCGGCTGGAACGGCTCGCGAATGCCGCGCAGCACCTTCGTGTCGTGGCTTTCGGCCGTGCCGTCGACCCACGTCAGCTTGCCGTCGATCAGCTTCGGCTCCTTCGTGTAGTGCGACAGCCCCTTGCCCGCGACCGTCGTCACGTCTTCGTGCAGCAGCCCGCCTTCGAGCAGGTTGCGCACCAGGAACGCGACGCCGCCCGCCGCATGGAAGTGGTTCACGTCGGCCTTGCCGTTCGGGTAGATCTTCGCGAGCAGCGGCACGGCGACCGACAGTTCATCGAAATCGTTCCAGTCGATCAGCACGCCGGCCGCGCGCGCGATCGCGACGAGGTGCAGCGTGTGGTTGGTCGACCCGCCCGTCGCGAGCAGCGCGACGATCCCGTTGACGATCGCCTTCTCGTCGACCACGTGGCCGATCGGCGTGTACTGGCCGCGCTCCACCGTCAGGTCGAGCACGCGGCGCGCGGCCTCGGCGGTGAGCGCGGTACGCAGCGGCGTGTGCGGATGAACGAATGCCGAGCCCGGCAGATGCAGGCCCATCAGCTCCATCAGCATCTGGTTGCTGTTCGCGGTGCCGTAGAACGTGCAGGTGCCGTGGCCGTGATACGCGGCCGATTCGGCTTCGAGCAGCGCGTCGCGGCCCACCTGGCCGGTCGCGAACTGCTGGCGGATCTTCGCCTTGTCGTCGTTCGACAGGCCGCTCGTCATCGGGCCGGCCGGCACGAAGATCGTCGGCAGGTGGCCGAACTGCAGCGCGCCGATCAGCAGGCCCGGCACGATCTTGTCGCAGATGCCGAGGCAGAGCGCCGCGTCGAACATGTTGTGCGTGAGCGCGATCGCCGTGCCCATCGCGATCGCCTCGCGCGAGAACAGCGACAGCTCCATCCCGGGGTTGCCCTGCGTGACGCCGTCGCACATCGCCGGCACGCCGCCGGCGAACTGCGCAACGCCGCCGTGCTCGCGCGCGGCGGCCTTGATGATGTCGGGGAAATCCTTGTACGGCGCGTGCGCGGACAGCATCTCGTTGTACGAGGACACGATGCCGATGTTCGGCTCGCGAATCGCCTTGATCTGGAACTTGTCGCTGCCCTCGAGACCCGCGAAGCCGTGCGCGAGGTTCGCGCACGACAGCGCGCCGCGCGCCGGAAACTTGCCTTGCGCGCCGTCGATGCGCTGCAGATAGGCGGAACGGGTCGATTGGCTGCGGGCGATCACGCGTTCGGTGACTTTCGCCAGAGTGGGGTGCAGCGACGTCATGCTGGGCGCTCCTGTATGCCGGACGACACCGGCGGTTGGAATCGTGGGGACGATCGAGTACGTCGAACGAACGAAGCCAGTCTAGTAGAAAAACTACAAGCACGCAATGCGGATCGACACGCGCGCAACCCTTATTCCCGCTACCAGCAAGGCTTTACCTAGTGAAAACCCTAATTCCCCTCATCACGCACCGGAAGAAAGACCGACAAAAGAGCTGGTCTTTTCTTGTAGATTTTCTACAATTCGATTGCGATACACTCGCTCATCCGAACCCGATTTTCATCTGCCGTCCCATGCTGCCTCGCATTGAAGCGATCCGCGCCGAGTTGCGCCCGTCCGAGCGCAAGCTCGCCGACTACATCCTCGCCGCCCCGCGCGAGGTGCTCGACCTCGCGATGACCGAGCTGTCGACCCGCGCGGGCGTCAGCCAGCCGACCATCGCGCGCTTTTGCCAGGCGCTCGGCTGCAGCGGCTTTCGCGAATTCAAGATCCGGCTCGCGCAGAGCGTCGCGCCCGGCGTGTCGTCGGTGTATCGCGACGTCGAGCCCGACGAACCGGCGCCCGGCATCATCGGCAAGGTGTTCGACCGCACGATCGGCGCGCTGATCGAGGTGCGCAACAGCCTGTCGGCCGGCAGCGTCGCCGACGCGATCTCGCTGCTGTCGAACGCGTCGCGCATCGAGTTCTACGGTGCCGGCGGCTCGGGCATCGCCGCGCAGGACATCCAGCACAAGTTCTTCCGGCTCGGCGTGCCGAGCGTCGCGTATTCGGACCCGCACACGTTCTCGATGTCGTCGGCGCTGCTCGGGCCGCACGACGTCGTCGTCGCGATCTCGAACACCGGCCGCACGCGCGACATCGTCGATGCCGCGCGCTCCGCGCTCGCATGCGGCGCGAAGGTCGTCGCGATCACGCAAAGCCATTCGCCGCTCGCGAAGCTCGCGACGGTGAGCCTCGCGTCGAACGTCGCCGAGGAAACCGACGTGTTCTCGCCGATGACGTCGCGGATGTCGCATCTCGCGATCGGCGACATCCTCGCGGTCGGCGTCGCGCTGTCGCGCGGGCCCGCGCTGATGGAGCGGGTCGGCCGCGCGAAGGAAGCGATCACGCGCCGCCGGATCGACGACCCGGCCAAGGAATGAACGCGCACGACGCGCAAACGAAAAATGGCGCCCCGAGGAGCGCCATTTTTGCGTATCGCGCGCCGGCCGGAGGGGCGGCGACACCGTGCAGCGAAATCAGAACGGCTTGATCACGACCAGCGCGACCGCCGCGAGCATGCCGAGCACCGGCAGTTCGTTGAACACGCGATACCACTTGTCGGTGCGGGTGTTCTCGCCGCGCTCGAACACCCGCAGCAAGTGCCCGCAATACGCGTGGTAAATCACCAGCAACAGCACCACCGTCACCTTCGCGTGAATCCAGCCCTGCCCCTGGCCGATGCCGATCGCGAGCCAGAGCCACAGCCCGCACGCCAGCGCCGGCACCGCGATGAACGTCATGAAGCGGAACAGCTTGCGCGCCATCAGCAGCAAACGCCGCACCGCGGCCGGATCGGTTTCCATCGCGAGATTCACGTAGATGCGCGGCAGGTAGAACAGCCCCGCGAACCACGCGGCGATCAGAACGATATGGAACGTCTTGACCCAGAGCATTGCCATCGGTTGTGCGCCTCGCTTTACGGTTACTGGCGGCCTTCGCCGTGCCCGAGCACGACGTACTTCAGCGACGTCAACCCTTCCAGGCCGACGGGGCCGCGTGCGTGCAGCTTGTCGTTCGAAATGCCGATTTCCGCGCCGAGGCCGAATTCGAAGCCGTCCGCGAAGCGCGTCGACGCGTTGACCATCACGCTCGCCGAATCGACTTCGCGCAGGAAGCGCATCGCGCGGTCGTGATCCTCGGTGACGATCGCATCCGTGTGGTGCGAGCCGTAATGGTTGATGTGCTCGATCGCCGCGTCGAGGCCGTCGACGACCTTGATCGCGAGCACCGGCGCGAGATATTCGGTGTGCCAGTCTTCTTCGGTCGCATCGACGAGCGGGCCGACGCCGGCATCGGCGAGCACCGCGCGCGCGGCCGCATCGACGCGCAATTCGACCTGCTTGTCGCGATACAGCTTGCCGAGCGGCGGCAGCAGCGTTGCCGCGATGCCGCTCGAAACGAGCAGCGTCTCCATCGTGTTGCAGGTGCCGTAGCGATGCGTCTTCGCGTTGTCGCACACCGTCAGCGCCTTCGCGAGATCGGCGCGATCGTCGACATACACGTGGCAGATGCCGTCGAGGTGCTTGATCATCGGCACGCGCGCCTCGTTGATCAGGCGCTCGATCAGGCTCTTGCCGCCGCGCGGCACGATCACGTCGACGTATTCGGTCATCGTGATCAGCTTGCCGACCGCCGCGCGATCGGCGGTCGCGACCACTTGCACCGCGTCCTGCGGCAGGCCCGCCGCTTCGAGCCCTTCGCCGATCAGCTTCGCGAGCGCCGCGTTCGACTCGAGCGCCTCGGAGCCGCCGCGCAGGATCGTCGCGTTGCCCGACTTCAGGCACAGCGCGGCCGCATCGATCGTCACGTTCGGGCGCGACTCGTAGATGATGCCGATCACGCCGAGCGGCACGCGCATCTGGCCGACCTGGATCCCGCTCGGGCGGTACTTGAGGTTGCCGATCTCGCCGATCGGATCGGCCAGCGACGCGACCTGGCGCAGGCCTTCGACCATCGTGTTCAGCGCCTTGTCCGACAGCGTGAGGCGATCGATGAACGCCGCATCGAGCCCCTTTTCACGCGCGCGAGCGACGTCGCGTGCATTCGCATCCTTCAGCGCCTGCGCATCGCGCTCGATCGCGCGGGCCACGGCGTCGAGCGCCGCGTTCTTCGCGGCCGTGCTGGCGCGCGCCATCGCGCGGGAAGCGTGCCGGGCACGGCGGCCCAGATCCGTCATGTACTGGTCGATATCCATCGTGTGACTCGAGAAGCGAGCCGCTTGGCGCGGCATAAATTCGGGAAAAGCGTGCAGCGCGGCAGCAGGAAAGGCCGCGCCGGCTATCGAAATATTGTAAGCGGGTTGCGCTGCGGGCGCTGACGGCCCGCCGAGGCCAAGGGTCTAGACCCTAGCGCCGCACGCGACCCGCGGTCGGCGGTCGCTCGCCGCGCTCGCCTGCCACCGTCATCGCGAGCTGGAACAAGCCGTCCCACGGGTCAGGCGGCGGATCGTCCTGCGTGCGGCGGCCCGGCGCAATGGCCGACAGCCCCTTGACCTGCCGGTCGAGCTTCGCGGCAAACGCGAGCGCCTTCTCGAGCACGCCTTCCGACACCCGGTTCAACGCGGGGGCGATCAGCCGCTCGCGCGGGCCCCACACGCGGTTCTCGCGCAGCAGCGTGGCCAGCGGCTTGCCGGCCGTCGCGCCGCGCTTGATCCGCAGCAGCGTGCGCAACTCCTCGACGACGGCCCACATCACGAGCACGATCGCCTCGCCCTCGCCTTTCAGCCCGTCGATCATCCGCGCGAGCCGCGCGGCGTCGCCGGCGAGCATCGCTTCGTTCAGTTTGAAGACGTCGTAGCGCGCGACGTTCAGCACCGCGTCGTGCACCTGTTCGAACGCCAGCACGCCCTGCGGATACAGCAGCCCGAGCTTCTGGATTTCCTGGTGCGCGGCGAGCAGGTTGCCCTCGACGCGCTCCGCGATGAACTGCAGCGCGCGCCGGCCGTCGTCGCCGGGAGCGACGCGCTGCCCCTGCATCGACAGGCGCTGGCCGATCCAGTTCGGCAGTTGCGCGCGGTCGACCGGATCGATCTTCAGCGCGACGCCGCCGTTCTGCAGCGCGGTGAACCAGGCGGATTTCTGCGTTGCCGCGTCGAGCCGCGGCAACGTGACGAGCATCAGCGCGTCGGGGTTGGGCGTCGCCGCGAGCGTCTTCAGCGCATCGGCGCCTTCCTTGCCCGGCTTGCCCGACGGAATGCGCAGCTCGATCAGCTGACGCTCGCCGAACAGCGACATCGCCTGGGTCGCGCCGAGCAGCACGCTCCAATCGAAGCCGCGCTCGACCGTATGCACCGAACGCTCGGTGAAGCCGGCCGCGCGCGCGGCCGCACGAATGCGGTCGCACGCTTCCTGCACGAGCAGCGGCTCGTCGCCATACACGGTATAGAGCCCGGCCATCCCCTTCGCGAGGTGCGGCTCCAGCGCATCAAGTCGCAATTGCATCGGTACGTGCGCCGGCGATCAGAGCGGCGGCGGCGGCAGCGGCGCCCCCGGCGCCACGCCCGGCACCACGTCCTGCGGCGCCGGCGTCAGCGAATGGACGATCGCGAGACGCCGCATCAGCTGGTCGACGGCATCGTTCTGCATGTCCGCGTACAGGATGTCGGCTTCCTGCGCCTTCGCGTTCGTGTACTGGTCGCTGTACGTCATCGCGCGGTTCAGCGCGATCGCGCTCGCCGGGATCAGCACGGTGCCGTCCTTGCTCGTCAGCGTGTAGTTCAGCGTGTAGTACAGCGCATATTCCTGCGCGGAACCGTACTTGTTGAGCGTCAGCGTGTTCTGCCCGCGCGACTCCCACATGCGCAGCACGGCGTCGGCGTCGTCCGCCGACTTGACGATCTTCGTGTCGCTGCCGGCCTCGACGAGACGCGTGAGCCGCGCGCCGACGGCCGCCGGCGCACCGGCGACCAGCAGCCGCTTGAACGCGTAGTCCTGCTGGCCGCGCAGCTGGAAGCCGCATGCCGACAGCGCGACCGCGCTGCCGACGAGCACCAAAAACGATCTGCGGATCACCTTCGCTCCTTCTGTGTGCGCCCGACGGCCAGCGGCCGTCAGACGACGATGTTCACGAGACGGCCCGGCACGACGACGATCTTCTTCGCCGGCTTGCCGTCGCTGAACTTCGCGAACGCTTCGTCGGCCACCGCCGCGGCTTCGATCGCCTCGCGGCTTGCGTCCTTCGCGACCTTCAGCGCGCCGCGCACCTTGCCGTTCACCTGCAGCACGAGTTCGATCTCGGCCTGCTCGAGCGCGGCTTCGTCGACCTTCGGCCACGGTGCGTCGAGCAGCGGGCCGAATTCGTCCGCGTAACCGAGCGCCTTCCACAGCTCGAACGTGACGTGGGGCACGACAGGGTACAGCACGCGCAGCAGCACGCCGTACGTCTCGCGCAGCACGGCGGGCGTCGCGCCCTTCGCGCCGTCGATCGCGTTCAGCATCTTCATCGCGGCCGACACGACCGTGTTGTACTGCAGACGCTGGTAGTCGAAATCGGCCTGCTTCAGCACGCTGTAGATCTCGCGGCGCAGCGCCTTGTCGGCGTCGCCGAGCGCCGCCGCGTCGAAACCGGCGCGCACGGCGAGCGCGTCACGGTTGCCCGCGCCGAAGCTCCACACGCGGCGCAGGAAGCGGCTCGCGCCTTCGACGCCCGCTCCCGACCACTCGAGCTGCTGCTCGGGCGGCGCGGCGAACATCGTGAACAGGCGCGCGGTATCGGCGCCGTACTGGTCGATCAGCACCTGCGGATCGACGCCGTTGTTCTTCGACTTCGACATCTTCTCGATGCCGCCGAGCACGACCGGCTGGCCGTCCGCGTTCAGCGTCGCGCCGACCGGGCGGCCCTTGTCGTCGTGCGTGACCGTCACGTCGGCCGGGTTGTACCAGGTCTTCTTGCCCGCCGCGTCTTCGCGGTAGTACGTTTCGTTGAGCACCATCCCCTGCGTGAGCAGGTTCTTCGCCGGCTCGCCGAACTTCACGAGGCCGAGGTCGCGCATCACCTTGGTCCAGAAGCGCGAATACAGCAGGTGCAGGATCGCGTGCTCGATGCCGCCGATGTACTGATCCATCGGCATCCAGTAGTCGGTGCGCGCGTCGACCATCGTGTCGGCGTCCGGCGCCGTGTAGCGCGAGAAGTACCACGACGAATCGACGAAGGTGTCCATCGTGTCGGTTTCGCGCTTCGCGGCCGCGCCGCACTTCGGGCACGCGCAGTTCAGGAACGCTTCGGACTTCGCGAGCGGATTGCCCGAGCCGTCCGGCACGAGGTCTTCCGGCAGCACGACCGGCAGGTCCTGCTCCGGCACCGGCACGTCGCCGCACGATGGGCAGTGAATGATCGGGATCGGCGTGCCCCAGTAGCGCTGGCGCGACACGCCCCAGTCGCGCAGGCGCCACGTGACCTGCTTGTCGCCGAAGCCGCCGGCCTTCAGGTCGGCCGCGACCGCGTCGACCGCATCCGCATAGCGCAGGCCGTCGTACTTGCCGCTGTTCACGCAGACCGCAGTTTCCTTGTCGCCGTACCACTCCTGCCATGCGTCGAGCGAGTAAGCCTGGCCTTCGCTCGAAATCACCTGCTTGATCGGCAGGTCGTATTTCTTCGCGAACGCGAAATCGCGCTCGTCGTGGCCCGGCACGCCCATCACCGCGCCTTCGCCGTAGCTCATCAGCACGTAGTTGCCGATCCAGACCTCGACCGGCTCGCCCGTCAGCGGATGCGACACCGTGAAGCCCGTCGCGACGCCCTTCTTCTCCATCGTCGCGACGTCGGCCTCGGCGACACCGCCGCGCTTGCATTCGTCGATGAACGCCTGCAGTTCCGGCTTGCCCTGCGCGAGGCGCGTGGCGAGCGGATGCTCGGCCGCGATCGCGCAGAACGTGACGCCCATGATCGTGTCGGCACGCGTCGTGAACACGCGCAAGAGCGCCTTCTCGCCGTCGAGTTCGTACGGGAAGCCGAAGTTCACGCCGAAGCTCTTGCCGATCCAGTTCTGCTGCATGATCTTCACGCGCTCGGGCCAGCCGAGGCCTTCGAGGTCGTTCAGCAGCTCATCCGCATACTGCGTGATGCGCAGGTAGTACATCGGGATCTCGCGCTTCTCGACGAGCGCGCCCGAGCGCCAGCCGCGGCCGTCGATCACCTGCTCGTTCGCGAGCACGGTCTGGTCGACCGGGTCCCAGTTCACGGTGCCCGTCTTCTTGTACGCGATGCCCTTCTCGAGCATCTTCAGGAACAGCCACTGGTTCCACTTGTAGTAGTCGGGCTTGCACGTCGCGATTTCGCGCGACCAGTCGATCGCGAGACCCATCGACTGCATCTGGCCCTTCATATAGTCGATGTTGTCGTAGGTCCACTTCGCGGGCGGCACGCCGTTCGCCATCGCGGCGTTCTCGGCCGGCATCCCGAACGCGTCCCAGCCCATCGGCATCAGCGTGTTGTAGCCGTTCATCCGCAGATAGCGGTACATCACGTCGTTGATCGTGTAGTTGCGCACGTGACCCATGTGCAGCTTGCCGGACGGGTACGGCAGCATCGACACGCAGTAGAACTTCGGCTTCTGCGAGTCTTCCTTCGTCTTGTAGGCATCGGCTGCGCGCCAGTCGCCCTGGGCGGCGGCTTCGACGTCGGCGGGTACGTATCTCTCGTGCATGGTGTGGTTCGGACTAGGCTTTAAGCGGCGCGCCACGGGGCGGGCACGCGGAAGTGGACGAAAATCGGGCAGCCCGGCGGCGCGGGCAGGCTCCCGGTTCCCGGGCCTGCCTCATGGTCCGGATATTCGCCGGGTAACCCGGAAGGTCTCCAGCGGAGGGGCTCCAGGTTACCCGGCGAAACCCTGCCGACCGGGCGGAAACGACGATTATACCGTCCGTGGCGGGCGGCACGGACGGTCTCGCGGGCCGGCACGCATTCCGGCCTGCGCCGGACGCGCAGGCGGCCGGCCGGTCAGCGTTTCGCGCCCGCTGCGGCCGGCGCGGCGGCGCCCGCCGGCGGCATGTCGGTGACGAAGCCGATGCGCGTGAGCCCCGCGGCCTGCGCGGCGCCCATCACCTGCGCGATCACGTCGTAGCGGGTCGCGCGCGACGCGCGCAGCCGCAGCTCCGGCGGCGCGGCGCCCGCGGCGGCGGCCCGAAAGCGCGCGGGCAGCGCGTCGAGCGCGACGGGCGTGTCGTCCCAGAACAGCTTGCCGGCGTCGTCGATCGACAGCGTGACCGATTGCGGCGTGTCGCGCGCGACGCTGGCCGCGACCTTCGGCAGATCGAGCCGGATCGCGTGCGTCATCAGCGGCGCGGTGATGATGAAGATGACGAGCAGCACGAGCATCACGTCGATCAGCGGCGTCATGTTGATCTCCGCCATCGGCGCGGACGTCTTGTGGTGCTCCAGTCCGCCGAATGCCATGGTCGTTCCTCCGGGCCGCGCGTCAGGCGCCCTGCGCGCAGACGAACACGTGCAGGTCGCGCGCGAAGCCGTCGAGCTCCTCGGCGAGCTGCCGCACGAGCCGCCCGAGGATGTTGTACGCGAGCACCGCGGGAATCGCGACCACGAGCCCGAACGCGGTCATGATCAGCGCTTCGCCGACCGGCCCCGCGACGTTCTCGATCTGCGCCTGCCCGCTCGCGGCGATGCTGCCGAGCGCGTGATAGATGCCCCACACGGTGCCGAGCAGCCCGACGAACGGCGCGGTGCTGCCGATCGACGCGAGCAGCACCTGGCCGAACTCGAGCCGGCGCTGCGAGCGCAGCATCGCGTGACGCAGCGCGCGCAGCACGCGTTCGCTGCGCTCCACGCGCGCGGCCAGCGCGGCCGGATCGTGTTCGTCGGCCGCGTCGCGCGCGGCTTCGGCAAGCGGCACGAACACGCGTTCGCGATCGGCGCCGACGAGCGCGGCGATGCCCGCGTCGAGCGACGGCGCGCGCCAGAACGCGGCGAGCGCGCGCGGCCCCTGCCGCTTCGCGCGGACCAGGAGCCAGGCTTTCATGAGGAGGAAGCACCAGCTGGCGATGGACATCGCCAGCAGCACGTAGGCGACGGCGTGCGTGATCGCATCGCCGCTTTCGAGGTAGTGGACAACGCCGGTGGGAATGGCCATCGGAGTTTCCCCGTGAGGGTCAGCGCAGGCCGAGCACGTCCTGCATGTCGAACAGGCCGGCGCCACGCGCCGACAGGAAGCGGACCGCACGCAGCGCGCCCTGCGCGTACGACACGCGGCTCGACGACTTGTGCGTGATCTCGATCCGTTCGCCGATCCCGGCGAACAGCACGGTGTGGTCGCCGACGATGTCGCCGCCGCGCACCGCCGCAAAGCCGATCGTCGACGGATCGCGTTCGCCCGTCACGCCCTGGCGGCCGTACACCGCACATTCGTCGAGCGAGCGCCCGAGCGCGCCGGCGACGGCCTCGCCCATCATCAGCGCGGTGCCCGACGGCGCATCGACCTTGTGACGGTGATGCGCCTCGATGATCTCGATGTCGTAGCCGTGCGAGAAATGCTTCGCCGCGAATTCGAGCAGCTTCAACGTGACGTTCACGCCGACGCTCATGTTCGCCGCGAACACGATGCCGATCCTGCCTGCCGCGGCCTGCAGCTCCGCCTTCTGCTCGGCGGTGAAGCCGGTCGTGCCGATCACGAGCTTCACGTCGTGGCGCAGCGCGGCTTCGACGTGCGCGATCGTGCCTTCCGGACGCGTGAAGTCGATCAGGTAGTCGGCCTGCGCGAACACGGCGTCGAGGTCGTCGGTCAGCTTGATCCCGGTTTCCTTGCCGAGGAACGCGCCCGCGTCCTGGCCGAGGAACGGCGAATCGGCGCGGTCGAGCGCGCCGACGAGCTGCGCGTCGGAATCGTTGAGAACGGCTTCGATCAGCATCCGGCCCATACGGCCCGATGCACCGGCAATCGCAATCTTCATGGCTTTCTACACGACAGGTCTAAAGGCGGGCGGCGCACGCCGCCCCGTTTCCGCACGCCGGCCGCTTACTGCGCCGGCGCGGTGAGCGGCTGGTTCTGCAGCGTGTCCGAGCCCTGCGGGCCGACGGGCTGCGCCGTGTCGTTCGACACGTTCGGCTGCGGCGGACGATGGAACTGGAACTGCGGCTGGATCGCCGGCGCCACGCCCGGCGGCTGGCCGCCCGGCACCGGTGCGCCGCTCGAGACCTGCGCGGACGGCGTGAAGCGGCGTGCGGCCGCCCCCTGCCCCGATACCTGGTTGGTCGCGCGGTTCGCCGCGCGTGCGGCCTGCGCGTTCGCGTCCTGGTCGACCGCCGCGCCGGATGCCGGCTCGGCAACCGGGCTCGCGGCAGCAGCAGCGGTGGCCTGCGCGGCGCTCGCGGCAGCGGCTTCGGACGCCCGCTTCGCCGCGGCTGCCGCCTTCGCCTTCTTGCCGCCGCGATCGCCGTCGATATCGGCCAGCAGGTCGAGTTCGGAAGGCAGGTTCTCGGCACCCGACCAGCTCGCGAGCCGGTCGCCCGAGAACGTCAGCACGAGGTCGCGCTGCTGGACGACTGCCGTCGAGCCGCGCTTGAAGTAAAAGAGGTAATCCCAGCGGTCGGCATGGAACATGTCCGTCAGCAGCGGCGTGCCGAGCAGCGCGCGGACCTGCTCGCGCGACATCCCGGCCTGCAGCTGCGCGGCCTTTTCCTGCGACACGAAGTTGCCCTGCACGACAGTGATCCGATAGGGCGTGATGCTCTGCGCGATGCGCTGCGTCACGCTGTCGTACGACGAACAACCAGCCAGCGCGGCAACGGCGGCGGCAGCGATGATGGCACTCCGCATGCGACTCCTCTGAAAGTGCGAAAGAGATTCTGGGATCATTTCCGTCACCGTGCTGGCCCGCGTCGCGAGCCGCGCGTGTTTCTGGAACGGCGAAAAGCCGGTAACATTGAAGCCCTGCATTGTACTCTAGGGATGCCTAGCCATGACCAATCCGACGGATCTCAAGAATATCGGGCTAAAGGCCACCCTACCGCGCCTCAAGATTCTCGAGATCTTCCAGCAGAGCCCCGTGCGTCACCTGACGGCCGAAGACGTCTACCGGAACCTGCTCAACGAACAGCTCGACATCGGGCTCGCCACGGTTTACCGCGTGCTGACGCAGTTCGAGCAGGCGGGCCTGCTCACGCGCAGCAACTTCGAATCCGGCAAGGCCGTGTTCGAACTGAACGAAGGTTCGCACCACGATCACCTCGTGTGTCTCGATTGCGGCCGCGTCGAAGAGTTCTTCGACGCCGAAATCGAAAGCCGCCAGCAAGCGATCGCGAAGGAACGCGGCTTCCGGCTCCAGGAACACTCGCTCGCGATGTACGGTTCCTGCACGACCGAGAACTGCCCGCACCGCAAGCACTGATCCGCACCATTCACGCATGCGCGACGGCCCGGCCGGCATCTCGCCGCCCGGGCCGTGTCGTTTTCGGGACAGGATCGATGTGACGCGGCCCGCGTGACAAACGGACCCGGATGGAAACGTTCTCGAGCATGCGGCCGCGCACCGGCCACGGCGTGGCGCCCGATGCCGGCCGCGCCGCGCGTCAGGCCGCGCTCGCGCAGGCCGGTTCGAACTCCAGCGCCCACGCGTCGTCGAGCGGGATCTCGTCGCAGTTCGGCTGCGGCCCGCCGCGATCGACGATCACGAAATCGCTGACCGCGTCGAGCGCGAGCAGCGGGTGGTGCCACACGCCCTTCGCGTAATTCACGCCCTGCCAGCCTTCGGCGAGGAACGCACGCATCGCGTCGGGCCGGAATTCGCCGGCCGGCGCGACGACGATCGCGTAGCGCGACACGGCCGCCAGCGGGATGAACGCCTGGCTGCCGTGCGGATGACGCTCCATCAGCGTGATCGCGACCGGCAGCGCGCGCGGCTGCGCACGAAACATGCTGACGAGCGGCCGGCCGCCGTCCGCGCAGACGTCGATCGCCGCAAGATCGTGGAACCGCTCGGTCGTACCGCCATTGATCGGAAAATGCCGCGCGCCTTCGAGCGCGATCACGTCGCCGAACGGCGCGAACGCCTCGCGGGTCAGGCGCTCGACGCGCAGGATATGGGGTCCGCTCATGCCTTCGCCCTCCGTCAAGCCGGCTCGCCCCACAGACGCAGGCGCGACACGCCGCCGTCCGGGAAGATGTTGAAGCGCACGTGCGTGACGGGGCCGAGCGCCGCGAGCAGGTCGAACGTGTGCACGTGATCCATCTGCAGCTTCTGCTCGCCGAGCAGTTCGGCCCAGAACATCGCCTGCGTGACGAGCGAATCGTCGGTGCCGCCCGTGACGTGCGCGGCCTGCAGCGAACAGCGGTCGGGGAAGTTGCCCTTGAAGAACGCCGTATCGACCTCGACGCGCCGGATGATGCCCGGGCGCGCCAGCGCGACGATCGCCCAGTCGTTGCCGGGCTCGCGGCGGCGCCGCGTTTCCCAGCCGTCGCCCATGTTCGCGCCCCGCCCCGGCATCAGCATCTGCGAAGCCGGCCCGAAGTGCTGGTTGTTCGCCGCCACCAGGTAGCCGCCGTTCTCGATCGCCGCGAGATCGACGAGCTCGCCGGCCGGCACATGGCGCCAGTCGCGCTGCGGCTGGCCGTACACGCGCAGCCGCGCGAGCCCGCCGTCCGGATACAGGTTCACGCGCAGATGCGTGACCGGCTGCGCGTCGTCGACGCTCACGTAGTGGTGCGAATTGCCCTGCAGCGTCGTCGCGGGGACGATCGTGCGCCATGCGGCGTCGTCAGGCGGCGTGTCGCCGTCCACCGCGCAGGCCTCGATCGACGCGGCCGGCGGGAAGTTGCCGGTGAAGTGGCTCGTGTCGAGATCGACGCCGTAGATCACGCCGGGCCGCGCGAGCCGCACCACGCAGAAGTCGTGGCCGGTGGTGCGCTTGCGGCGCGTCTCCCAGCCGTCCATCCACTTGCCGTGGTCGTCGTACTTGCCGGGAATGAAAACGGCCGGCTCGGGATCGAGCATGCGCTCCTTCGGCGCGAAGAATTCGTCGCTGGCGAAGAGCGCCTGCGCGCCCAAGCGCGGATCGGCGAGGTTCATGTAGCGCCGCGTGAAGGCCGGCGCGTTCGGATCGAGGATGGGGGCTGCCATGTCGTCTCCAGAGATTTTGGAAAGCGCCGGCGCATGGTCGCGCCGGTCGCATGTCATTCACATCGCGCGGGACGGCCGGGGAAGCCGCGCCGCGCGCACTCGCGCTCAGAGCGCGTGGGCCTGGTCGCCCGCGACCGTTGCGGCGCGGCCCTGTTCGTCGGCCGGCACGTAGCGCAGTTCGCGGTTCAGCACGCGCTTCGCACGGGCCCGGTCGATGTCGTGCTCCCACACCGCGACGACGACCGTCGCGACGCAGTTGCCGATCAGGTTGGTCAGCGCGCGGGCGATGCCGACGAACCAGTCGACCGGCAGGATCAGCACGAGGCCGAGCACCGGGATCGCGGGGATCGCCGACAGCGTCGCCGCGAGGATCACGATCGCCGAACCCGGAATCCCGTGCGCGCCCTTGGACGTGACGAGCGACACGAGCAGCACGACGATCAGGTCATGCGTCGACAGCGGCGTGTTGGTGGCCTGCGCGATGAACAGCACGGCGAGCGTCAGGTAGATCGAGAAGCCGTCGAGGTTGAACGAGTAGCCGGTCGGAATCACGAGGCCGACCGTCGAATCCTTGATGCCCATGTATTCGAGCTTGCTCATCACCTGCGGCAGCACCGCGTCGGACGATGCGGTGCCGAGCACGATCGACAGTTCCTCGCGCAGGTAGCGGATCAGCTTGAACACCGAGAAGCCCGCGAGGCGCATCACGATGCCGAGCACGACCGTGACGAACACGAAGCAGCTCAGGTAGAACACCGCGACGAGATAGCCGAGCTGCTTGAGCGATGCCACGCCGTACTTGCCGGTCGTGAACGCGATCGCGCCGAGCACGCCGAGCGGCGCGAGCTTGATGATGAAGCCGATGATGCGGAAGAACACGTGCGACAGTTCCTCGATCAGGCTGTTCACGCGTTGCGCCTTGTCGCCGAGCAGCGACAGCGCGGAGCCGAACAGCACCGCGAACACGAGGATCTGCAGGATGTCGCCCTTCGCGAACGCGTCGATCGCGGTCTCGGGGATGATCTTCATCAGGTAGCCGGCCGTGTCCTTCAGGCTTTCGGCGTTCTTCGCATACGACGCGAGCGACGCCGCATCGAGCGAGCGCAGGTCGATGTTCATCCCGACGCCCGGGCGCGTGAGCCACGCGAGCGCAAGCCCGATGCCGAGCGCGATCGTCGTCATCACCTCGAAGTAGACGACCGCCTTCAGGCCGACCCGGCCGACCTTCTTCAGGTCGCCCGCATTGGCCATCCCGCTGACCACGACGCAGAACACGATCGGGCCGATGACCATCTTGATGAGTTTCAGGAAGCCGTCGCCGAGCGGTCGCAACGACTCGGCGAAATGCGGGAAGAACGCGCCAAGCGCGACCCCCAGTATCAGTGCGACGACTACCCGGCCAAACAGCGAATTGAGGAATTTCGACACGGCGCTCTCCCGATCCAACGGTTGCAGTTTCGTCTGTTCATACTGGTAAGACCAGTGATGTTATGGTGGATAGTAGGAAGCCGATATAGTCGCGTCAAGGACGGATCAAATAGGGATTTCCCGCCCCTCGGCATGGGGCCGGCATGCACCGGATCGGGGCGGATCGTGGCTTTCCCGTAGGTCGCTCATGCACCGCCTGCGTGCGGATTACAATGCTGGTCAGACCGGCCATCGCTCACATCATGAAGAACGTTCCACACACCGTGACCGACGCCGCCATCTCGACGATCCGCGACCGGATCGAGGCAGGCGTGTATCCGGTCGGCAGCCTGCTGCCGGCCCAGCGGCAGCTCTCCGAGGAGCTGGAGATCAGCCGCGCGTCGCTGCGCGAGGCGCTGTCGACGCTCGAGGCGCTCGGGATGCTGCGCATCCGCGCGGGCAAGGGCGTCTATGTCGAAAGCGCGCAGGCAACGGCCGCCCACGCGTGGCGGTTCGCCGAGCAGTCGTCGCCGCCCGACACGTACCAGATGCGCTACGCGCTCGAAGGGTTTGCCGCGCGCATGGCGGCACACGTCGTCACCGACGACGACATCGCATGGTTCGAAAACAATCTCGCCGACCTGCACGTCGCGCTGACCGAGAGCGCGCTCGACGAGGCGTCGCGACTCGACTTCGACTTCCACATGCGGATCATCCATCTCGCGGGCAACGCGGCGATCGAATCGGTACTGCGCAGCAGCGCGGACATCATGAAGGAAAGCCAGCGCATGCCGTTCTACCGGCGCGAGCTGCTGCTGTCGACGTGGCACGAACACCGCGCGATCGTCGATGCGCTGATTGCCCGCGATGCGGCCGCCGCGGGCACCGCGATCGAGACGCACATCGCCAACGCCGCGCAGCGCGCGGGCATCTTCTTCCCGACGCCGCGCGCCTGAGCGCTTGAACGCCTGAGCGCCTGAGCACCGCCCGCGCGGCCGGCGCCGCAACCGGTCGCCGGCCATCCCGGTCATCCTCCCGACGGATCGCGATACGCGAGCGCGCGCTCGATGAATGCGCGCGCCGCGACGCTGCGGTACGCGCCCTTGCGCGTGAGCAGTGCGGCCGTGCGCGCCGGCAGCGGCGGATCGATCTCCAGCGCGCACAGATCGCCGCTCTCGCGCGCGACCGCATCGGGCAGCACCGTCGCGAGCCGCCCGCAGCGCACGAGTTCCAGCACCGCGCTGACCGTGTTCGTCTCGATCGCGATCTTCGGCTGCGCCCCCTGCTCGATGAAATACCGGTCGATGCTTTCGCGCGTCGCGAACGCGCGGCTCAGCAGCACCAGCGGTTCGCCGACGAGTTCGGCCGGGCTCAGCGCGCGGCGACGGCGGGCTAGGCGATGCGTGCGGCCCGTCACGAGCGCGAGCGGCTCGTCCCACAACGGCAGCGCGTCGATGTCCGGCGCGCGCGGCGGCATGAACGCGAAGCCCGCGTCGAGCCGGTCGTCGGCCAGCAGCGCCTCGATGCGCTCCTGCGGCATCGCGTCGATCGTCAGCGCGACGTTCGGAAAATCCGCATGGAACGCGTCGATCAGCGAGCCGCTCAGGTAGGCCGCGAAGGTCGGCATCATCGCGAGCCGCAGCGAACCGCTGCCGAGATCGGCGACGTCGTGCAGCGCGCGCTGGCCGGTATCGAGTTCGTGCAGCGCCGCGCGCGCGTGGCGCGCATAGACTTCGCCGAACTCGGTGAGCCGCACCGTGCGGCCCGAGCGGTCGAACAGCTGCACGCCGAGCATGTCCTCGAGCTGGCGCACCTGCTGCGACAGCGTCGGCTGCGACACATGCAGCGCGTCGGCCGCGCGCGTGAAGCTGCGCTGCTCGGCGACGGCCAGGAAATAGCGGATGTGGCGAAGTAGCATGCGCGGTTCAGGTATTGGCTGCACCAATGAATAGCATAATGATCCAGTCTTGGACGCTA
This sequence comes from Burkholderia sp. IDO3, assembly GCF_003366075.1. Lineage (NCBI taxonomy): Bacteria > Pseudomonadati > Pseudomonadota > Betaproteobacteria > Burkholderiales > Burkholderiaceae > Burkholderia > Burkholderia sp. IDO3. The sequence goes on along the minus strand of NZ_CP028963.1, from coordinate 614,863 downwards.
TGCTTCGATTCCCGCATCATACGCACTTCCGCTCCCGCGCATGGCGCCCGCCGCCGCACCGGAGCGGCACGCCCGGGCCCGCCCTGCCCCGCGCCGCACGACGATCCGCCGGCGCCCCACCCGGGCGCCGGCCACGCTCCGCCCGGCGCGCATCGGCCCATCGCCGATCCGTTGCGCCGGCCCCGATTTCCGCAATCCCCGCGCAGCCGGCCGCCCCCGCGCCGCCGGCCGCCGCCGTTTTTTCGCAACCATGGAACCGCATCACGACAACCATCCCCCACTGACCCGCGCCATGACGCTGCTGTTCGCGTGCGCGTGCGGCATCGTCATCGGCAACATCTATTACGCGCAGCCGCTGCTCGCCGCGATCGCGCGCAGCTTCGGCCGCCCGCCCGCCGAGCTCGGCTACCTCGTCACGCTGACGCAGCTCGGCTACGCGGCAAGCCTGCTGCTGATCGTGCCGCTCGGCGACGCGGTCAACCGCCACACGCTGATCGTGCGGCTGCTCGTGCTCAACGTGATCGCGCTGGTAGCCGTCGCGTTCAGCACGAACTTCACGATGTTCGTCGTCGCGAACATCGCGCTCGGCTTCGTCACCTGTTCGACGCAGCTGCTCGTGCCGTTCGCCGCGTCGCTCGCCGACGCGCGCACGCGCGGCCGCGCGGTCGGCACCGTGATGAGCGGGCTGCTGCTCGGGATCCTGCTCGCGCGCGTCGCGGCCGGCGCGATCGCCGACGGGTTCGGCTGGCGCGCGGTGTACGCGATCGCCGCGGTGATGATCCTCGCGCTGACCGCCGTGCTCGCGGTGAAGCTGCCGAAGGATCGCCGCCACGCGCGGCTCGACTACGCGGCACTGATGAAGTCGCTCGTCGCGCTGGTGCGCGCGCAGCCGCTGATCGCGCTGCGCTCCACCTACGGCGCGCTCGTGTTCGCGTGCTTCAGCCTGCTGTGGACAGGCCTCACGTTCCTGCTGAGCCAGCCGCCGTACGGCTACTCCGAAGGGCAGATCGGGCTGTTCGGCATCGTCGGTGCGGTGGGCGCGCTCGCGGCGACGTCGGCCGGCCGGCTCGTCGATCGCGGCCACGGCAACGCGGCGACCGGGTTGTTCGCGGCGGCCGTGCTCGCCTCGTTCGCGCTGATCGCGACCGGCGCGCACTCGCTCGTCGCATTGATCGCGGGCATCCTGCTGCTCGACGTCGGCGTGCAGGGCATGCACATCTCGAACCAGAGCGTGATCTATGCGCTTGCCGGCAACGCGCGCAGCCGCGTGACGACGATCTATCTGACGAGCTACTTCATCGGCGGCGCGTTCGGATCGTTCGCGGCGAGCGTCGCGTACGGTGCCGACGGCTGGCGCGGCGTATGCATCGCCGGGGCGGCACTGTCCGGCGTGCTGATCGCGTTGTGGCTCGCATCGCAGCGCGTCGGCGTGCGGCAAGTCACGCAGTAACCGGCTTTCGCGCCGCCCAACAAAAAGGCACGCTCCGCGCATCGCGGGCGTGCCTTTTCTGCATGCGCGCCGTCGCGCCCTCGGCGGGCGGTCACGCCGTCGCGTCAGCGAAATCGATCAGCACCTTCATCGCGCGCTGCCGGTCGCCGGCCAGCTCGAACGCATCGTTCGCTTCGCGCACCGGAAACACGCGCGTCACGGCCGGCGCGAGATCGACGCGCCCCGCATTGATCAACTGCACCGCGAGTGCGAACTCCGCATGGAAGCGAAACGAGCCGCAGATCGACAGCTCCTTCGCGACCACCACGTTCTGCGGCAGGCTGACGTCGCCGCCGAGCCCGAGCTGCACGACGACGCCGCGCGGCCGCATCACGTCGAGGCCGTCGCGCAGCGCGCGCGCATTGCCGGAACACTCGATCATCACGTCGAACGTCCCCTTGTCGGCACCGTAGCGGGCGACCCAGCCGCTGTCGGTCGCCGCATTGATCGTCCGGTCGGCGCCGAGCGCGCGCCACGTCGAGCGGCGCATCGACTACGTCGGTCGCGACGATCTCCGCCGCGCCGTGCACGCGCGCCGCCGCGACGGCCAGCACGCCGATCGGCCCGCACCCCGACACCAGCACGCGCCGGCCGATCAGCGGCCCCGCCCGCGACACCGCGTGCAGCCCGACCGCGAACGGCTCGGCAAGCGCCGCGAGCGACAGCGGCACGTGATCGGCCACTTTCACGCACTGCGCGGCGTCGCACACGAGCGCGTTGCGAAACGCGCCCTGCACGTGCGGCATGCGCATCGCGCTGCCGTAGAAGCGCATGTCGAGACACTGGTTCGGCAGCCCTTCGAGACAGTAGCGGCACGCGCCGCACGGGCGGCTCGGATTGACCGCGACGCGATCGCCGACCTTCACCGCCGTCACGTCCGGCGCGACCGCCGCCACCGTGCCGGCCACTTCATGGCCGAGCACCATCGGCTGCTGCAGCCGGATCGCGCCGAAGCCGCCGTGCCGGAAGTAATGCAGGTCGGAGCCGCAGATGCCGCCCATCGCGACATCGACGCGCACCTGGCCCGGGCCGATCTCGCCGGCGTCCTGCTCTTCGAGCCGCAGGTCGTTCGGCCCGTGGATCACGACACACATGCAACGCATACGCATGACCACCCTCCTCAGACGACCGGCGTGAGCAGCGGCGCGCCGGCGAAGTGCGCGGCGAGGTTGTCGCGCACGAGCCAGCCCATCGCCTGACGCGTCTCGACGGTGCCGCTCGCATGATGCGGCTGCAGCAGCACGTTCTGCAACGCGAGGAAACGCGGGTCGATGTTCGGTTCGTTCCAGAACACGTCGAGCGCCGCGCCGGCGATCGCGCCGCGCTCGAGCGCGTCGAGCAGCGCGGGTTCGTCGACGGTCGTGCCGCGCGACACGTTCACCAGATAGCCGTGCGGGCCGAGCGCATCGAGCACGGTCGCGTCGACGAGATGGCGCGTCGACGCGCCGCCCGCGAGCGTGACGATCAGCACGTCGCACCAGCCGGCCAGCTCGGTCAGTTGGCCGAAGAAAAGATGCGGGCTGTCCGCGCGCGGCGCGACGTCGAAATAGCCGAGCTCGACGTCGAAGCCGGACAACCGGCGCGCGAGCGTCGTGCCGATCCGGCCGAAGCCGACAATGCCGACGCGCTTGCCATACAGGCGCGTGACGAGCGGCATGTCGCCGTCGCGCCATGCGCCGGAGCGCACGTACGCGTCGCCGGCACCGATCCGGCGCAGCAGCGCGAGCGTGAGCCCGACGCCGAGATCGGCGACGTCGCCGGTCAGCACGTCGGGCGTATTGGTCACGCGGATGCCGCGCTCGCGGGCCGCGGCGAGATCGATCGCGTCGGTGCCGACGCCGTAGCACGAGATGATCTCGAGCCGCGGCAGTGCGGCGATCAGCGCGGCATCGGCGCCGAGGTCGCCGCGCGTCGCGATCGCGCGCACGCCGGCGCCGTGTTCGGCGAGAAACGCCGTGCGGTCGGCGGCCTCCCACAGCCGGTGAACGTGATAGCCGGTCGACAGCCATGCGTCGTCCCACGGCTGGTAGGGGCCCGTCATCAGCAGCTCGGGCCGCCGGGTCGAATCGTGCGCCATCTGCGCTTGCTCCTGTCGAAATAAGTTGAAATCGGCGTGCGTGCCGGGCCGCGTCAGCCGCCCGGCAGCGCGCTCATGCGTGCCGCGCGAGCGGTTCGGCATCCGGGGCCGGCTGCGCCTGCGCCGCGTCGAGCGGATCGTCGAGATCGCGGTTCAGCGTCTCCGGCATCCGCGCGGTGGTGAACAGCGTGATCAGCGTAAGCAGCACCAGGTATGCGGCGATCGGCACCCAGGCATGCACGCCGGCCGCGTGATCGCCGCCGTGCAGCGCGATCACGGTCGCGATCAGCATCGCGCCGATCAGCGGCGCGATTCCGCCGGCGAGCACGGCCGACACTTCACGCGCGAACGACACGCCCATGTAGCGATGCCGCGCGCCGAACAGTTCCGGCAGCAGCGCGGCCTGCGCGCCGAGCATCCCCCAGTTCGCGAAGCCTTGCGCGACCGAGATCGCGATCACGCTGGCCACCACGTTCCCCTGGCTGAAGATCCACCACACCGGGAACGCGAGCGCGAGCTGCAGCCACGCGAACGTGCGGTACACGCGCACCCGGCCGAAGCGGTCGCTCAGTCGCCCCGCGAGCGGCACCGTGCACGCGCCGACGGTGGCCGCGCACACCAGCGCGAGCGCGCCGATCGGCCCCTTCATCCCGATCACCCCGGCGAGATAGCTGATTGCGAGCGCCTGGTAGATCGACGAGCCGCCGTTCTCCGCCATCCGCAGCCCGATGCCGATCAGCAACGTGCGCTTGGAGTGCTGCACGGCGCTCTTCAGCGGATTCGCCAATACCTGCGCGCGCTTCTCGAGCCGCACGAAGGTCGGCGACTCGTGCAGCCGCGCCCGCATGTAGACCCCGACCGCGACGATCACCGCGCTGAACAGGAACGGCACGCGCCAGCCCCAGCCGTCCGTGACGTGGTCGAGGTTCGCGAGCAGCAGGAAATAGACGGCCGCCGCGAGCACCGTGCCGAGCTGGATCCCGAGAAACGGCAGCGACGCGTAGAAGCCGCGCTTGCCCGGCGGTGCGTATTCGGTCATCAGCACGGCCGCGCCGGCCTGCTCCGCGCCGGCGCCGAGGCCCTGCAGGATGCGCAGCAGCACAAGAAGCGCGGGCGCCCAGTAGCCGGCGCTCGCATAGGTCGGCAGGACGCCGATCAGCGTGCTGGCGATGCCCATCAGCAGCACCGTCGCGGTCAGCACGAACTTGCGGCCGATCCGGTCGCCGAGCACGCCGAAGATGACGCCGCCGAGCGGGCGCACCGCAAAGCCGACGAAATACGTGCCGAAGCTCGCGATCAGCCGCGTCTCGACGGTTTGCGACGGAAAGAACAGCGGTCCGAAGACCAGCGCCGACGCGAGCGTGTACAGCGCGAAATCGTAGTATTCGAGCGCGCTGCCGAGCGAGCAGGTCCATGCCGCGCGGTTGAGCTGCTTCTGGTCGACGCCGTGCCGCTCGGCGGTGTCGGCCGACGTGGCGGGCATTGCATCGCGCCGCGGGGTATTGCGATCCATCGTTGTCTCCTGTCTCCTGCCTTCCATTCCGGAACCCGGCGCCGGATGCGCCGGACATCGGCCCGCTCGTGCGGCGGGCTCTTCTGGGAATTCGGATGCCGGCCCGAACCGGCTCGACGGTGCTGCGCACGCGGCGCCAAGCACCACCGCTCAGACGGCGCTGGTCAGCCCGCCGTCGACGAACAGCGTCTGGCCGTTCACGAAATCGGACGCCGCCGACGCGAGGAAAATCGCCGCGCCGCATAGCTCGTCGACCTGTCCCCATCGGCCGGCCGGCGTGCGCTTGCACAGCCAGTCCGAGAACGCCGCGTCGTCGACCAGCGCACGATTCAGTTCGGTTTCGAAATAGCCGGGCGCGAGGCCGTTCGCCTGGATGCCGTGGCGCGCCCAGTCGGCGCACATCCCTTTCGTCAGCATCCGCACCGCGCCCTTCGTCGCCGCATACGGCGCGATCGTCGGCCGCGCGAGCTCGCTCTGCACCGAACAGATGTTGATGATCTTGCCGCGGCCGCGCGCGATCATGTGGCGCGCCACCGCCTGCGCGGTGTTGAACACGCCGTCGAGATTCACGCGCATCAGCGCGTGCCAGTCGTCCGGCTCGAATGCGTCGAGCGGCGCGCGGCGCTGGATGCCCGCGTTGTTCACGAGGATGTCGATCGCGCCGACGCGCGCCTCGAAATCGTCGATCGCCGCGCGCACCTGCGCGTGCTCGGCGACGTCGAACACCGCGTAATCGGCGGCGAACCCTTCCTCGCGGAAGTGGCGCACGAGCGTCGCGGCCTTTTGCTCATTGCGATCGTTGATCACGATCGCCGCGCCGGCTTCGGCGAGCCCGCGGGCGAGCGTCAGCCCGATCCCGCGTCCGGAACCGGTGATCAGTGCGCGGCGGCCGTCGAGGCGGAACCGGTCAAGCGCGTGGGTCATGCATGTCTCCTCAAACCAGGCGAGCCGACCGCCCGTCGCGGCCGGTCTCGCGTTGAGGCTATCTTCGGCGCTCGGCCGGGCATCGCGCCAATGGTCTTTTTTGATCCGGTTATCATGAAATCCGATTACCGTCCCTTGCCGGCCGCCGACCATGGAACTCAAGCAATTGCGCGCCTTCGTCACGCTCGCGGAAGAGCTGCATTTCGGGCGCGCCGCGCAGCGCCTGTTCATCGTGCAGTCCGCGCTGAGCATGCAGATCAAGGCGCTCGAGGACGAACTGGGCGCGCGCCTGTTCGAGCGCGACCGCCACAAGGTCGAACTCAGCGACACCGGGCGCGTCTTCCTGCCCGAAGCGCGGGCGACGCTGCAGCAGGCCGCGCGCGCGGAGCAGATGGCGCGGCTGTCGAGCCGCGGCGAGATCGGCACGCTGCGCATCGCGTTCGTGTCGTCGGTGCTGCCCGCGCTGCTGCCGGCCGTGCTGCGCACGATGCGCGAGCGCTACCCGCTGATCACGCTCGAACTGAAGGACATGCCGACGCCCGACCAGATCGCGGCGCTGCGCGACCGCCGCATCGATTTCGGAATGATCCGGCTGCCGGCCGCGTATGCGGGTATCGACACGCGCGTGGTGCTGGAGGAAGGCTTCGTCGTCGCGCTGCCGCTCGACCATCCGCTCGCCGCGCACGAAGCGATCGCGCCGGACGCCTTGCGCGGCCAGCCTGCATTCGTGCTCGCGCGCCGTTACGCGCCAGGCTTTTACGACGACATGCTGCTCGCGCTGAGCCGCGCGGGCACGACGCTCGAGATCGCGCAGGAGTTCGGCGAATTCACGACGATGCTCGCGCTCGTCGCAGCCGGGATGGGGATCGGGCTGATTCCGGCGGAAGCGGCGAGCGCGCTGCCGCCGAACGTGCTCGCGCGGCCGCTCGACCTCGCGGGCCACCGCACCGGCATCGGTCTCGCGTGGACCGACCTCGACAGCGCGATCAAACGCGCGTTCGTCGACGCGCTCGAGCACGTGACGGCCAACGCCGGGCCATGACGCGGGGCGAAAAAAAGCCCGGCCGGAAAACCCGGCCGGGCTCGTTCGCTGCCCATGCCGCCTTGCGGCGGCCGCGCAACGTGCGGGATTACTTCGCGTTCGCGAATGCGACTGCCGTATCCAGCATGCGGTTCGAGAAGCCCCACTCGTTGTCGTACCAGCTCGACACCTTGACGAGGCGGCCCGACACCTTGGTCAGCGTGGCGTCGAACGTCGACGAAGCCGGGTTGTGGTTGAAGTCGATCGACACCAGCGGTGCGTCGTTGTAGCCGAGGATGCCCTTCAGCGCGCCTTCCGATGCTTCCTTCATGATCGCGTTGACTTCTTCGACCGTCGTGTCGCGCTTCGCGATGAACGACAGGTCGACGACCGACACGTTGATCGTCGGGACGCGGATCGCGTAGCCGTCGAGCTTGCCGTTCAGTTCCGGCAGCACGAGGCCGACGGCCGACGCAGCGCCCGTCTTCGTCGGGATCTGGCTGTGGGTCGCCGAACGCGCGCGGCGCAGGTCTTCGTGATAGACGTCGGTCAGCACCTGGTCGTTCGTGTACGCATGGATCGTCGTCATCAGGCCGGTTTCGAGGCCGATCTGGTCGTTCAGCGGCTTGACGAGCGGCGCGAGGCAGTTCGTCGTGCACGATGCGTTCGAGATGACCGTGTGCTCGGCCTTCAGCACGTTGTGGTTCACGCCGTAGACGATCGTCGCGTCGACGTCCTTGCCGCCCGGCGCCGAGATGATCACCTTCTTCGCGCCGCCCTTCAGGTGCGCGCTGGCCTTTTCCTTCGTCGTGAAGAAGCCCGTGCATTCCATCACGACGTCGACGCCCAGCTCGCCCCACGGCAGTTCTGCCGGGTTGCGGTTCGCCAGCACGCGGATCTTGTCGCCGTTCACGACGAGGTAGTCGCCGTCGACCGACACTTCACCCGGGAACTTGCCGTGCGCGGTGTCGTACTGGGTCAGGTGCGCGTTGGTCTTCGCATCGCCCAGATCGTTGATGGCGACGATCTCGAGATCGTGCTTCTTGCCGTTTTCATAGAACGCGCGCAGCGTGTTGCGGCCGATGCGGCCGTAGCCGTTGATTGCGACGCGGATCGTCATGGTCTATCTCCTGATGGCTGAAAAAAATTCGTTGCGTGCAGCTTCACGGTGCGACGCGCGCGAGGGGAGCGCGCGTCGCGAATGCTTTCAGGCCAGCACGGCCTTCGCGGTCTCGACGACGTGCTCGACGGTGAAACCGAAGTACTTGAACAGCACGCCGGCCGGCGCCGATTCGCCGAACGTGTCGATCCCGACGACGCCGCCTTCGAGGCCGACGTACTTGTGCCAGAACGCGGTCACGCCCGCTTCGATCGCGACGCGGCGCACGCCGTGCGGCAGCACGCGTTCGCGGTATTCGGCGTCCTGGCGGTCGAACACGTTGGTCGACGGCATCGACACGACGCGGGCCGCGATGCCCTGTTGCGCGAGCGGCTCGATCGCCTTCATCGCGAGTTCGACTTCCGAGCCCGTCGCGATCAGGATGATCTTGCGTGCGACGATCTCTTCGTCCCAGTCCTTCAGCACGTAGCCGCCCTTCTCGATGTTCGCGATCTGCGAATCGGTACGCGGGTTGAACGCGAGGTTCTGGCGGCTGAAGATCAGGCTCGACGGACGGTCGGCGGCGATCGCGTGGGTCCAGGCGACGGCCGTCTCGACCGTGTCGGCCGGACGCCACACGTCGTGGTTCGGGATCAGGCGCAGGCTCGACACGTGCTCGATCGACTGGTGCGTCGGGCCGTCTTCGCCGAGGCCGATCGAATCGTGCGTGAACACGAAGATCGACGGAACCTTCATCAGCGCGGCGACGCGCAGTGCGTTGCGGCTGTAGTCGGAGAACGTCAGGAACGTGCCGCCGAACGGCTTGTGGCCGCCGTGCAGCGCGAGGCCGTTAATCGCGGCGCTCATGCCGAATTCGCGCACGCCGTAGTTGATGTGGTTGCCGAGCAGCACGCCCGCGCCTTCCGGATTCGCGCGCACCGCCTTCGATGCCTTCCAGTTCGTCAGGTTCGAACCGGTCAGGTCGGCCGAGCCGCCGAGCAGTTCGGGCAGCGCCGCGGCAAGCCCTTCGATCGCCTGCTGCGACGCCTTGCGGGTCGCCACCGTCTCGCCGCGCTCGTTCGCGCCGGCGATGATCGCCGCTGCCTTCTCGGCCCAGTCGGCCGGCAGCTTGTTGGCCATCCGGCGCTCGAATTCGGCGGCTTCCGCCGGGAATTTCGCGCGATAGGCGGCGAACGTCGCGTCCCATTCGGTTTCGGCGCGCTTGCCGGCTTCCTTCGCATCCCATGCCGCATAGACTTCCTGCGGAATCACGAACGGCTCCCAGGTCCAGCCGAGTGCCGCGCGCGTCTTCGCGATTTCTTCCGCGCCGAGCGCCGCGCCGTGCACGTCGTGGCCGCCGGCCTTGGTCGCCGCGCCCTTGCCGATCACCGTCTTGCAGCAGATCAGCGTCGGCTTGTCCGACAGCTTCGCCTTCGCGATCGCCGCGTCGACCGCGTCGACGTCGTGGCCGTTCACGTTCGGGATCACGTTCCAGCCGTATGCCTCGAAGCGCTTCGGCGTGTCGTCGTGGAACCAGTTCACGACGTCGCCGTCGATCGAGATGCCGTTGTCGTCGTACAGCGCGATCAGCTTGTTCAGCTTCAGCGTGCCCGCGAACGAGCAGGCTTCGTGCGAGATGCCTTCCATCAGGCAGCCGTCGCCGAGGAACACGTACGTGTGGTGATCGACGATCTTCGCGCCGTCACGGTTGAATTCGTCCGCCATCAGCGCTTCGCCGAGCGCCATGCCGACCGCGTTCGCGAGACCCTGGCCGAGCGGGCCGGTGGTCGTCTCGACGCCCGGCGTGATGCCGTATTCCGGGTGGCCCGGCGTCTTCGAGTGCAGCTGGCGGAAGTTCTTCAGCTCTTCCATCGGCAGGTCGTAGCCGGTCAGGTGCAGCAGCGAGTACAGCAGCATCGAGCCATGGCCGTTCGACAGTACGAAGCGGTCGCGATCTGCCCAGTGCGGGTTCGTCGGGTTGTGCTTCAGGTGGCGCGACCAGAGCGCAACGCCGATTTCGGCCATGCCCATCGGCATGCCGGGGTGGCCGGAGTTCGCTTGCTGGACGGCGTCCATCGCGAGCGCACGGATCGCGTTGGCCATCAGGGTGGTGGAGGCGGGAGACGAAGTCGTCATGTCGAGTCCGGAGAACGAGTCGAGGAAACGGGGGCACGGCGGCATCCGGAAGCTCGAGCGTCGATCGTTCCGGGCGCGCGATGCGGCGCCTGACGGACGCGAAGCGGACGGAGCCTACGGACGGGGCTGCAAAGCGCGTCATTTTAACAGATGGACCGACATTTCCCTTGTCGGCGCGCGGTGTTCCGGCACGCTTTTCCGTCGAACCGCGCGCCTCCTATAATTCAGACGTCGGAACTGCCTGCCCTGAGCGGCCCCGCCCGTGAGCACGACCCTCCTTTTTCACCCGACGCCCGACGCCACCTACGGCTTCCCGAACGCCCGGCGGCTCGCGCACGTCGCGTCGCCGCACCAGCACATCGAGGTGTGGGAAACGCCGCAGCTCGGCCGCCTGTTCACGCTGGACGGCCGGCCGATGACGTCGGTCGGCGACGAATACGTCTATCACGAGTGCATGACGCACCCGGCCGCGCTCGCGCATCCGTGCCCGAGGAAGGCGCTCGTGCTCGGCGGCGGCGACGGCGGCGCGGCGCGCCAGTTGCTCAAGCATGCGTGCATCGAGCGGATCGTCGTCGCCGAGCTCGACGACGAAGTGGTCGGCATGGCCCGCCGCTATCTCGACGATGTACACCAGGGCGCGCTGGACGACCCGCGCGTGGAGGTCGTGATCGGCGACGCCGCGCATTTCGTCGCGTCGACCGTCGAGCATTTCGACCTCGTCGTGTTCGATCTCACGCCGCCCGATTCGCCGGCCGCCGGCCTCTATACGCGCGCGTTCTATGCGCGGCTCAAGCGGATCCTGACGCCGTGCGGCGCGATCTCGATGCACCTCGGCTCGCCCGTGTTCCACGCGTCGCGGATCGCCGCGCTGCTCGACGACCTGCGCGCGTGCTTCGCGGTGGTCGATCCGCTGTCGGCGCACGTGCCGCTGTACGGCTCGCAATGGCTGATGGCGATCGCGAGCGACACGCTCGACGCGGCCGCGCTGTTCGCGCACGACGTCGACGAACGTCTCGCCGCGCGCCGCGTGCACGGCTTGCGCTACTACGATGCGCGCCTGCATGCGTCCCTCTTTGCCCTGCCACGCGCGCTGCGCGATACACTGGGCGTTCGCCGCTGAGCTTCCGGGCGGCCGCATCGTTCCGCTGTTCCATTGCGCGTGCGTCCGCGCCCGGCCTGTGACCGGGGCGCCGCCGGAGCGCAAGCAGGCAGCCCCGGAACGCTGCCGGACGCCCGCCGAAGCACCCGCACGCCCCCGCTGTTCGTTCGACAGGAGATTTTCATGACCGATCCACGTCCGGCCGACGTGCCTTGGTTGACGCCTTACCTGGCTGTCCGCAATGCGCAGGCGGCCATCGAGTTCTTCAAGGCCGCATTCGGCTTCGCGCTGCGCGACGTGCTCGACGAGGATGGCGCGATCATGCACGTCGAGATGACCTACCGTGACCAGCTGATCGTGATGTTCGCGCCCGAAGGCGCATTCGGCTCGACCGCGCTCACGCCGAAGCATGCGGGCGCAACCGCGCCGCAGTCGTTCTATCTGTATGTCGACGACGTCGACGCCACCTGGCAGCGCGCGCTCGATGCGGGCGCCAAGTCCCTGACCGCGCCGCAGGACCAGTTCTGGGGCGATCGCTTCGCCCAGATCGAGGATCTCGACGGCTACCGCTGGGCGCTCGCGCGCCGCCTGCGCACATGAGCGGAGCCGCACCACGCATGAGTGAAGCCACCACCACCGCGGCCGTGCCGCGCTTTTTCGTCGAGACCGCGCTGCGCGCCGATGCGACGCTTGCGCTGCCGGCCGACGTCGCGCGTCACGCGCAGGTGCTGCGCCTGCAGCCGGGCGACGCGCTCGCGCTGTTCGACGGCAGCGGCGGCCAGTACCGCGCGCGGCTCGTCGAGATCGACAAGCGCAGCGCGCTCGCGCAGATCGAGACATTCGATTCGGCCGAAGCCGAGCCGCCCTATCGCGTGACGCTCGCGCAAGGCATCGCCGGCGGCGACAAGATGGACTGGGTGATCGAGAAAGCCGTCGAGCTCGGCGTCGCGGCGGTCGTACCGCTGTCGACCGCACGCGGCGTCGTGAAATTGTCGGGCGAGCGCGCGGACAAGCGCGTCGCGCACTGGCGCGGCGTCGTGCGCGCATCGTGCGAACAATGCGGGCGCAACCGCGTGCCCGACGTCGCCGACGTGCGCGGCTTCGGCGCGTGGCTCGATACGCTGCCGGCCGCACCGGCGGACGGCGAACTGCGGCTGCTGTTGTCGCCGCGTGCGAGCATCCCGTTCGCATCGCTGCCCGACGCGCCGCCTGCCGCGACCGTCACGCTGCTGATCGGGCCGGAAGGCGGGTTGTCGCCCGACGAGGAGCAGGCGGCCCGTGCGCGCGGCTTCACCGCGCTGTCGCTCGGCCCGCGCGTGCTGCGCACCGAGACCGCCGGCGCGGCCGTGCTCGCGGCGCTGGCCGCGCGGTGGGGCGGATGGTGATGCGTCCCGGCGCCGTTCACGCGGCGCGCGCGGCCTGATCCCGGCGGGCCGATGCGATAAAAAGCCCGCGCGACGCGGGCTTTTTATCGCATCGGCCGCGGGCGAGCGGCCAGTGGTTTCGCGCTTACGCGAACGAATAGAACACGCGAAACGCGACCTTGCGCTCGGCCCAGAATTCGGCGGCTTCGCGGAACACGTCGAGCAGCGTCTCGCGCCCTTCCTTGTCGAATTTCTGCGCGATCGGCAGCCCTTCGAGGACGATCACGAAACCGGGCTGGGCGCCCGCCTTCGCGACGAGGTCGGTCAGGCAATCGTACAGCGCGTCGTAGTTCTTTCCGAAATGCTTCGGAAACAGGAACGACGTCGCGATCGTCTCCATCACCTCCTGCTTGGACTGCGCGGCGCCGCAATACGCATACAGGAAATGCTGGCCGAGCCGACCGGCTTCGTCGGCGAGATCCTGCACGCGGAACGCGCGGATCGACTGCACGAGATTGGGTCGCACGGTCGTGAAAAGGCTCATAGGCTCCTCGTTCGATGAAAGCCCGGGCTCGGCTTCCTGTTGCGCCGGCGCGCCGCCAGCCTGTGCCGCCGCGTGCAATTGCATCACGCGCTGAAACAGATTGCCGTCGCCGGCCGCGAACAGTTCCGCCGCCGCCGTATCGTGCGCGTAGATGGAGTCGCTCATTCCGTTCATCCCGAAGTCATTCAACAATACGTTTAAAACTGTTGTAGTGGTCGTCCGTGTAGTAACAGTTGTCGACCCGGCGCAACGGCCCGCCACAGACGATCCGGCGCGCACCGCGATTGCGCGCGCGCGGCGTCGGCACCGTGTACTCGTGATAGAAGCCGCGCTTCGCTTTCGGCAGGATCCGCTCGCGGTTGCCGAATACGACGCCGTCTTTCTCGTACGGATAGGGGCCGCCGGCGCCGATCAGGCCAAGCGTGGTCACGGCCTCGCGCGGCAGACGGGCGGTCGGGACCGTATCGAGCCCGCCGACGGCCATGTCGGCCGAAACGGCCTGCCGCGCATAAGCGGCGGAAACCAGACTGCCCGTCGGGGTGCCGACGATACCCATCGCGAACATCGCGAAGACGGACGCGAGCGCGCCGTTGCGGAGCCACTTGCGTGCCATGAACCAGGGTTCCCGCTGTTAAATCAAGTAGTTGACGACCAACAAAGGCGTTAGCGTAGCGCTATTGTCCGCACGAATCAATGTTCGTTTGGGTATCGAAAGCCGCAGGCCGCACCGAATCGGACATTTTTTACCTAAACAAGACTACATTTATCTTGCATAGGATAAAATGCGAACGGCATCTCTCGCATGGCGAGACCCTGCCTCCTTGCCACGCTCGTTACCCAGAGTGGAGAGATGCTGCTGTTGCTTGCGGGAAGCGTGTTCGCACCGTGCCCGACGGCGTGCCCATTGCGGGCACGCCTCTTTTTGCTTTTGTTTACAATTTTTCCCGACGCGCCGCACCGGTTCGACCGGCACGGCGCATGCGTTCGGGGTCAGCGCGAGGCGTTCACGTCGGCGACCAGCAGCGCCGCCATGTTGACGATGCGGCGAACGGTCGCCGATTCGGTCAGCACGTGAACCGGCTGGGCGGCGCCCAGCAGGATCGGCCCGATCGCGATGTTGTTGCCGGCAGCCGTCTTCAGCAGGTTGTACGCGATGTTCGCCGCGTCGATGTTCGGCAGGATCAACAGGTTCGCTTCGCCTTCCAGCGTCGATTCCGGCAGGATTTCCTTGCGCAGCGCCGCGTCGAGCGCGACGTCGCCGTGCATTTCGCCGTCGACCTTCAGCTCCGGCGCGCGTTCCTGCAGGATCGCGAGCGTATCGCGCATCTTCTGCGCCGACGGTGCGTTGCTCGTGCCGAAATTCGAGTGCGACAGCAGCGCGACCTTCGGCTCGATGCCGAAACGGCGCACTTCTTCCGCCGCCATGATCGTGATCTCGGCAAGCTGCTCCGGGGTCGGATCGACGTTCACGTGCGTGTCGACGAGGAAGATCTGGCGGCCCGGCAGCACCAGGCCGTTCATCGCCGCGTACACGCTGCAGCCCGCGCGCTTGCCGATCACCTGGTCGATGAAGTGCAGGTGGCGGTGCGTGGTGCTGATCGTGCCGCAGATCATCCCGTCCGCTTCGCCCTTCTTCACGAGCATCGAGCCGATCAGCGTCGTGCGGCGGCGCATCTCGACGCGTGCGAGCTGCTCGCTGATGCCCTTGCGCGACATCAGCTTGTAGTACGTCTGCCAGAAGTCGCGGTAGCGTTCGTCGTGCTCGGTGTTGACCACCGTGAAGTCGGTGCCGGGCGTCAGACGCAGGCCGTAGCGCTGGATACGGTGCTCGATCACCGCCGGGCGGCCGATCAGGATCGGTTTCGCGAGTTTCTCGTCGACGATGATCTGAACGGCGCGCAACACGCGCTCTTCTTCGCCTTCCGCGAACACGACACGCTTCTTCTCTTCCGACGCGGCGCGCGCGATCTGGAAGATCGGCTTCATCGTCGTGCCGCTGTGATACACGAATTGCTGCAGGTGCTGCCTGTACGCGTCCATGTCCTCGATCGGGCGCGTCGCGACGCCGCCGTCCATCGCGGCCTGCGCGACGGCCGGCGCGATCGTCACGATCAGGCGCGGATCGAACGGCTTCGGAATCAGGTAATCGGGCCCGAACGACAGATCCTGGATGCCGTACGCGGTCGCGACGACGTCGCTCTGCTCGTGCTGCGCGAGTTCGGCGATCGCATTGACGGCCGCGATCTCCATTTCACGCGTAATCGTCGTCGCGCCGACGTCGAGTGCGCCGCGGAAGATGAACGGGAAGCACAGGACGTTGTTGACCTGGTTCGGATAGTCGGTACGGCCGGTCGCGAGCACCGCGTCCGGGCGCACTTCGAGTGCGAGTTCCGGCAGGATTTCCGGGGTCGGGTTCGCGAGCGCGAGGATCAGCGGGCGCTCGGCCATGCCCTTCACCATCTCCTGCTTCAGCACGCCGGCAGCCGACAGGCCGAGGAAGATGTCCGCGCCGTCGATCACTTCCGCCAGCGTGCGCGCGTCGGTTTCGCGGGCGAAACGCTCCTTGTCCGGGTCCATCAGCTCGGTGCGGCCCTTGTAGACCACGCCGGCCAGGTCGGTCACCGTGATGTTCTCGAGCGGCAGGCCGATGTCGACCAGCAGGTCCAGACACGCGAGCGCGGCAGCCCCCGCGCCCGACGCGACCAGCTTGACCTTCTTGATGTCCTTGCCGACGACCTTCAGGCCGTTCGTGACCGCCGCGGCCACGACGATCGCGGTGCCGTGCTGGTCGTCGTGGAAGACCGGAATCTTCATCCGCTTGCGCGCTTCGCGCTCGACGATGAAGCAGTCCGGCGCCTTGATGTCTTCCAGGTTGATCCCGCCGAAGGTCGGCTCCAGCGCGGCGATCACGTCCACCAGCTTGTGCGGGTCCGACTCGTTCAGCTCGATGTCGAACACGTCGATGCCGGCGAACTTCTTGAACAGGACCGCCTTGCCTTCCATCACCGGCTTCGACGCGAGCGGGCCGATGTTGCCGAGGCCGAGCACCGCCGTGCCGTTCGTGACGACGCCGACCAGGTTGCTGCGCGCCGTGAAACGCGCGGCGTTCAGCGGGTTCTCGACGATTTCCTCACACGCATACGCGACGCCCGGCGAATACGCGAGCGCGAGATCGCGCTGGTTGATCATCTGCTTGGTGGGAGCGATCGCGATCTTCCCCGGGGTCGGGAATTCGTGATAGTCGAGAGCGGCTTCGCGGAGCTTGGCTTTGGAGGAGGCTTGGGTCGACATGTGTCTTGGGACGGGCGGATTAGAATGACTGCTCGACGGCATTGTAGCGCCAATCGAAGCCCGTCAGACCGGCGATTCGGGTGCAACAGCCGCGACAAAAATGGGCTGAACGGTGCAGGAACGCCGCCGTTCGCCTCGTACAATGCCGTTCCCCCAATTACTTCGGATTCCCCGCCGTGCCAGCCGCCCTTTCCGAGTTTTCGCTGATCGACCGCTTCTTCGCACGCCGTGCAGCCCGGGGGCCGCGCGCGTCGACGCTCGGCATCGGCGACGATTGCGCGCTGATCGCACCGCGATCCGGAAAATTGCTGGCGATTTCGACGGACATGCTGGTCGAAGGCCGCCACTTCTTCCCCACCGTCGCGCCCGACGCGCTCGGCCACAAGACGCTTGCGGTGAACCTGTCGGATCTCGCGGCAATGGGCGCCGAACCGCGCGCGTTCACGCTCGCGTGCGCGCTGCCGCGCGCCGACGCGGCGTGGCTCGAGGCATTCAGCGACGGCCTGTTCGCGCTCGCCGAGCGGTTCGGCTGCGAGCTGATCGGCGGCGACACGACGAGCGGGCCGCTGAACCTGTGCGTGACCGTGTTCGGCGAAGTCGCGCCGGATGCCGCGCTGCGTCGCGATGCCGCACGCGACGGCGACGACATCTGGGTGTCCGGCACGCTCGGCGACGCGCGCGCCGGGCTCGGGCTCGCGCGCGGCGAATGGACCGCCGGCGCGGCCGAAGCCGCGGCGTTCCGGCAGGCGCTCGAGCGCCCCGAGCCGCGCATCGCGCTCGGTCTCGCGCTGGCGGGCGTCGCGCACGCGGCGCTCGACATCTCGGACGGCCTCGCCGGCGACCTGCGGCACATCCTGACCCGCTCGAACGTGCGCGCCGACATCGACGCCGACGCGGTGCCGCGCTCGGCCGCGCTCGCGACCCTGCCGCCCGCCGTGCAGCGCCAATGCACGCTGGCGGGCGGAGACGACTACGAACTGTGCTTCACCGCGCCCGTCGCGGCCCGTGCGGCGGTCGACGCAGCCGGCGCCGGCGCCGGGGTTCGGGTCACGCGAGTCGGTACAATACGCGCGTTGTCGTCGCCGTCGGAGCAGCCCGCGATCGCGTGGCGCGACGCCGCCGGCACGCCCCTGACGCTCACGTTGCACGGTTTCGATCACTTCCATGCAGACTGACCCGACGACCGCGCACACCGCGGCCACGCCCGGCGCCGCGCGGAACGTGCCGCAGCGCGCCACCGCGCGCTTCATGCTGTCGCACCCGGCGCACATCGTGTCGCTCGGCTTCGGCAGCGGCCTTGCGCCGTTCATGCCCGGCACGTTCGGCTCGCTGTTCGGCTGGCTGACGTTCGTCGTGCTGAACCGCTATCTGACGGTGCCCGAATGGTGGGCGCTGATCGCGCTCGGGTTCGTCGGCGGCACGTGGATCACCGGCTTCACCGCACGCAGGCTGGGCGCGACCGATCCGGGCCCCGTCGTCTGGGACGAAATCGTCGCGGTCTGGCTCGTGATGCTGTTCGTCACGCCCGCGACCTTCGTCGGCCAGCTGTGGGCCTTCGTCGCGTTCCGCCTGTTCGACATGCTCAAGCCGCCGCCGGTCCGCTATTTCGACCGCCGCATGACCGGCGGCTTCGGCATCATGATCGACGACCTGATCGCCGCCTTCATGACGCTGCTCGTGATTGCCGTGTGGCGCTCCGTCATCGACTGACCGATTTCCCGACTTTCGTTTCCCGACGCGCATGCCAACCGATTCCGTCGTCCACCAGCTTGCGATCCGCGCAGGCAACAAGCTGCGTGACGAGCACCTGTCGCTCGCCACCGCCGAATCCTGCACGGGCGGCATGATCGCCGCCGCGATCACCGACATCTCCGGCAGCAGCCAGTGGTTCGAGCGCGGCTTCGTCACGTACTCGAACCAGGCCAAGAGCGAGATGATCGGCGTGCCGCCCGACCTGATCGAAAAACACGGCGCCGTCAGCGAGCCCGTCGCCCGCGCGATGGCCGAAGGCGCGCTGCGCAACAGCCGCGCGCAGGTCGCGCTGTCCGTCACCGGCATCGCCGGCCCGGCGGGCGGCAGCGAGAAGAAGCCGGTCGGCACCGTGTCGTTCGGGTGGAGCAACCGGCTGCATACCGACGTCGAGACGCTCGTGTTCAAGGGCGACCGCGAGCAGATCCGCACGCAGGCGGCCGCGCATGCGCTGCGCGGGCTGCTGAAGCTGCTGGACGAACGCGAAAGCTGATCCGTCCGGAACACGGCGGGGCGGCAAGCGCCCCCTGCCCGCTTACTGGATCGCGTCGGGCTTCACGACGATCCAGTTCTTGTCCGCCGTGACCGGCAGGCCGAGCGCCTTCTGCCGCGCGGCCGATTCGTCCGACCACGCGCGGATCTGCGCCATCTGCTTGTCCTTCTTGTTCACCCACACGCGCACGCCGCCGCGCGCAATGTCCGTCGCATTCAGCAGCATGTAGCCGTCGGACGTCGGCGTGTCGCCCGCGACCAGCACCGGCTTCTTCCACTGGTCGATCCAGCCGACGATCGAGCCGAGCTTGCCCTCGTACCACGTCATCGGGTTCATCAGGAACGGCGTGATCACGAGATTGCGGTTCGCGGCCTCGTCGTACTTGCCGGCCTTGATCTGCAGCCGCGACGTCGTCAGCGCGCCCGTCGCCGGGTTGCGCAGCAGCGTCGTCACGCCGATCACGTTCTGCGGCTTCACGTTGTAGCCGTACTTCGGATCGGACAGCACCAGCCGCGCGAGCTCCTCGTGCGCGGCCGTCATCACGTACACCTCGATCCCGTTCTCGCGCAGCGCGTTGTACAGCTCCTGCATCCCGCGGAAGAAGCGCGGCGGGTTCGCCGCGCCGTCGACCACCTTGTCGCCCTGCCAGTAGCGGATCGGCACCGGCTTGCCGTCGGCGAGCATCGCGTCGATGTGGCGCTTCAGGTCGGCGAGCGACAGCCCCGCGAACGCCTGCGCGATCCACGGGTAGCAGACCAGGTCGTCGATCTCGCAGAGCCGGTAGTAGTAACTCGTCAGCGACTCCTTGTAGTCGGCGGAATCCTTGAACGGGATCAGTTTCAGCGACGGGTCGAGCGAGTCGCGCGTGAGCACGCCGCGGTTCTCGAGATACGGCAGCAGCGATTCCTCGAGGTCGTAGCGGTAGGTCGTGTTGTCGGCGTCGAACACCGCGTAGTCGCCGCGGTTCGCGTGCTCGGCGAGCATCGCGTTCAGCGCCTTCGCGCTGTCCGCCGGCCAGTGCGACAGGTCCGCCGCGTGGGCGAACGTCATGCACAACGACGCGGCAAGCGCGCTCAGGAGATGGCGGGACAGCTTGGGCATGGCGTCGCTCCCTTTGTTGACATTTTGGTTACGGATCGATGACAAACGGCAGCATCGCGCGACTAAATTGCCGACATGCGGTACGGAAGCGACGGGAAGTTGTTCGCGTGCGCCAATGCGGCGGGAGGGAACAAGCGACGGGCGGGAGACGAAAGCGGAGGGGAACGGCGGAGAACGCGGCACAGGCCCGCGGGCGCGGGCCTGCCGGAGCGGGTCGCCCGTGCGGGCGACCCTTGGCGTCCGCAATCAGCGATGCGCGTTGATCGTGTCGCGGGTCTTCTGTGCGGCGAGCGCCGCCGCTTCGGCGAAGTCCTCGCCGTTGCTCGCGTACAGGATCGCGCGCGACGAGTTGATCATCATCCCGGTGCCGTCGGCGGTGCGGCCCGCGTTGACGGTCGCCTGCACGTCGCCGCCCTGCGCGCCGATGCCGGGGATCAGCAGCGGCATGTCGCCGACGATCCCGCGCACGATCTCGATTTCCTTCGGGAACGTCGCGCCGACCACGAGGCCGAGCTGGCCGTTCTTCGCGTTCCACTTGTTCGCCGCGAGATCGGCCACGACCTGGTACAGCGGCCGGCCCGGATGGCCGGCCGCGTTCGTTTCGAGGAACTGCAGGTCCGAGCCGCCCGGGTTCGACGTGCGGCACAGCACGATCACGCCCTTGCCATCGTGCTCGAAGTACGGCTCGACCGAATCGTAGCCCATGTACGGGTTCACGGTGACCGCGTCCGCGCGATAGCGCTCGAACGCTTCGCGCGCGTACTGCTCGGCCGTGCTGCCGATGTCGCCGCGCTTCGCGTCGAGGATCACGGGCAGGCCCGGGTGCTGGAGGTGGATGTGCGCAATCAGGCGCTCGAGCTGATCTTCCGCGCGGTGCGCGGCGAAGTACGCGATCTGCGGCTTGAACGCGCTCGCATACTGCGCGGTCGCGTCGACGATCTGCCGGCAGAATTCGAAGATCGCATCGGGCTGGCCGTCGAATTGCACGGGAAAGCGCGACGGCTCGGGATCGAGGCCGACGCACAGCAGCGAATTCGTGCGCTGCCACGCGGCGCGCAGCGATTCGATGAAAGTAAGCGGGGAAGACATGGCGGATACTCGCGGCAAACCGTTGGTAGACCGCGTATTTTACCCGCGTCGCCGGCGTCCCTCGCGCGCGGCCGCATCGACGCGCGCATCGGCCCGCTCGACGGTGAACGAAAAACGCCGCGTGAGCCGCTCGCCCGGCGCGAGCAGCGTCATCCCGTGCGCGGCCCCGCCGCCCGGCAGGTTCACCGCATTGATCGGGTGATCGACCGGCTCGAAGCAGAAGAAATCCTTGCCCGGCGGCGTGAAGAGCACGTACGCATCGGCGTCGGCGGCCACCGTCATCGACAGCCCGCGGCGTGGCCAGCCCACCGTCGCGTGCCCGCCCCAGCCGGTGAACGCATGATTGACGAGCGCCGCCGGCAGCGGATATGCAACGCCGAACTGCCAGGCCGGCGGCACGCTCACGTGCCGCACCGGCAGGAAATCGGCATCCGACAGCCACAGCCCGCCGGCCGCCGCGGCCAGCTCGGTCGCATCGTCGCGCACCAGGAACGGATGCACGCCGAGCCCGAACGGCAGCCGTGCGCGCCCCGCGTTCTCGATCGTCAGCGCGATCGACAGCGTCGTATCGTCGAGCGCGAACGACTGGATCGCGCGAAACGCATACGGCGCGCCGCTCGCGCGATCGAGCGACAGCTGCAGCGTCGTGTCGGTCGCGTCGTCCACCTGCCACGGTGCGAGCCAGCCGTCGCCGTGAATCGGCAGCGACTCGTCGCGGCGGTTGCGCGGCACCGCCACGCTGCGCCCGTCGCATTCGAAATGACCGTTGCCGATTCGGTTCGAGTACGGCAGCAGCGGATAGCACGCGAGCTCGTTCGGGTCCGTCGCGGCTTCCGGGTGCTCGCAGCGGCGGAACACCGGCACCAGCGCGCCGTTGTCGCCGCGCCAGTCGAAGCGCGCGATGCCGCCGCCCAGATGCGGCAGCACGTCGAGCCGCAGCGATGCGTTCGACAGCGTGACGGCCGCCGCGTGCGCGGCGCCGACGCCCTGCGCGAACGCGGCGGTCTGCGGGCCGGCGCTGACCGGCTGCGAGGCGGCAGCCAGGCGCGCGCGGCGCGACTGGCTCGTGGACGACGATGCGCGCGAGGACGTGGCGGTCATGATGAACTCCTTTCCTTCGTCGAAGAAACGATACGGTTCGTTGCGCGATCCCGCGCGAACGCTCAGGCCCAGCCGCCGTCGACCACCACGTCCTGCGCGGTGATCATCCGGCTGTCGTCGGCCGCGAGGAACAGCGCCATCCGCGCGAGATCGTCCGGCAGCAGCTCGGCGTCGATGCACTGGCCGGCCTTGATCGCCGCGCGGCCCGCGTCGTCGAGCCACAGCCGGCGCTGCTTGTCGGTCATCACCCAGCCCGGCACCAGCGAATTCACGCGGATGCCGAACGGGCCGAGATCGCGGGCAAGCCCGCGCGTGAGCCCCTGCACGGCCGCCTTCGCCATCACGTAGACGGGGTAGCCGCCGTTCTTCAGCATCCAGCTGATCGAGCCGAGATTGATGATCGCGCCGCCGCCGTGCCGCTTCATGTCGTCGATCACGGCCTGCGCCGCGAAGAACTGGTGACGCAGGTTCACCGCGATGCCCGCGTCGAACGAGGCGGGCGTCACGTCGCCGATCGCGTGACGCACGTCGTTCGCCGCGTTGTTCACGAGCACCGCGATCGCGCCGATGCGTGCGCGGATCGCGTCGATCGCATCGCGCAGCGCGTCGATGTCGGTCAGGTCGCACGGCAGGAACAGCGGCGCGTGGCGGACGTCCGGCTCTTGCGCGAGGCTTTCCGCGAGCGCCCGGCCCGCCTGCGCGTCGAGATCGACGAACGCGACGCGCGCGCCCTGCCGCGCGAAGTGCTCGACGAATGCCGCGCCGATGCCGGTCGCGCCGCCCGTGATCAGCACCGCCCGATCCTCGAGGCTCGGATAGCGCGCGTAGCGTGCGCGGTTCGCGGCGTGCGGATCGTGCGCGGAAGTTTCGATGGTCATGCGGATCGTCTCCGTGGAATCGGTCAGTCGCGTACGCCGCGGTTCTTCAACTGGTCGAGCAGCACCGCCGCGAGCAGGATCGCACCGCGCACCAGGTACTGGTAGAACGCGTCGATGTTCAGCAGGTTCATCACGTTCTCGACGGTGCCCATGATCAGCACGCCGATCACGACGCCCGAGATCGTCGCGCGGCCGCCCATCAGCGACACGCCGCCGAGCACGCACGCGGAGATCACGTTCAGCTCGAAGCCCTGCGCGGCGTTCGGCTGGCCCGACGTGATGCGCGACGCGAGAATCACGCCGGCGAGCGCCGTCACCGCGCCCTGGATCAGGAAAATGTACACGCGCGTGCGTTCGACGTTGATCCCCGCGAGCCGCGACGCCTCGGGGTTGCCGCCGATCGCGAGCGTGTTGCGCCCATAGACGGTCTGGTTCAGCAGCACGCCGAACGCGATGAAGCACAGCAGCGTGACCCAGATCGGCAGCGATACACCGAACAGTGTGAGCCCGCCGAGCGCGATGAACGTATCCGACGACACGCCGACCGCCTGCCCCTTCGACACGATGAAGCCGAGCCCGCGCACGATCTCCATCGTCGCGAGCGTCGTGATCAGCGCGTTGATGCGCAGATACGCGATCACCGCACCGTTCACGAAGCCGATCGCCGCGCCGGCCGCGACCGCCGCGACGATCGCGACGAACGTGTTGTCGGTCGCGTTCAGCACCATCGCGCACAGCACGCCGGAGAACGCGACGGTCGAGCCGATCGACAGGTCGAAGTCGCGCGAGGCCAGACAGAACATCATCGTGCACGCGACCATCCCGATCTGCGAGATCGACAGCGCGAGACCGAGCATGTTGTCGATCGAGAAGAAGTGATCGACCGTCAGCGACATCGTCAAGAACATCACCGCGAAGATCGCGATCAGGCTGTATTCGGTGAGGTGCTGCCACCACTTCTGGCGGTCGCTCTGCTGGGGCGCCAGCGTGTCGGCCGACGGCTTCACGGCCGCGCTGGCGAGGTTTTCCCTGACTTGCATGATGGTGTCTCCTGCTCCTGCTTCGCGCGGCCCGCGCCGCGCGTGATCGATTCGAATGTCGTACGCCGCGCGGGGCCGGCCCAGGCCACCCCGCGCGGCCTCAGGCCGCCTCGACGGCGCTCGTCTGCGGCAGCGCGAGGCTCAGCACCGAGTGCTCGTTCGCCTGTTCGCGCGGCAGCTCGCCCGCGATACGGCCTTCGCGCATCACGACGATGCGGTCGGACACGCCGAGCACTTCCGGCAGTTCCGACGACACCATCACGATCGCGCAGCCGCGTTCCGCGAGCCGGTAGATCACGTCGTAGATTTCGTGCTTCGCGCCGACGTCGATGCCGCGCGTGGGCTCGTCGAGGATCACGACCTTCAGGTCGGGCTCCGCGAGCCAGCGCGACAGGATCGCCTTCTGCTGGTTGCCGCCCGACAGGAAGCGGATCTTCTGCCGCCGGTTCGGCGTCTTGATCTTCAGCCGCTGGATGAAGCGGTCGGCCGTTTCGCTTTCCGCCTTGCGGTTGATGAAGAGCCCCGCGCGCAGCGAATGGCGGCGGCAACTGATGTTGATGTTCTCCGCGACCGACGCGATCGCGATGATCCCTTCTTCCTTGCGGTCCTCCGGGCACAGCACGATGCCGTGGCGAATCGCGTCGCCGGTGTGCTTCACGTCGATGCGCGCGCCGTCGAGCGTCAGCACGCCCGCGCGCCGGCGGTCCGCGCCGTACACGAGCCGCATCAGTTCGCTGCGCCCCGCGCCGACCAGCCCGAAGAAGCCGACGATCTCGCCCGCGCGCACCGAGAAGCTCGCGGGTTCGCGCAGCGCCGGGCCGTCGACGCCTTCGGCGGAAAACCGCACGTCGCCGAGCGCGCGCGGCGCGTAATGGTAGATATCCGAAATCTCGCGCCCGACCATCTCGGCGACGAGCCGCTCGCGCGGTACGTCGTCGAGCGACGCATGCGACGCGATCTTGCGCCCGTCGCGAAAGATCGTGCACGCATCGCACAACCGGTAGATCTCGTCCATCCGGTGCGAAATGTAGATCAGCGCACGGCCTTGCGCGCGCAGGTCGTCGACGAGCTTGAACAGCACTTCGGTCTCGCGATGCGACAGCGAACTCGTCGGTTCGTCGAGCGCGATCACGCGCGCGTTGCGCATCAGCGCCTTGCAGATCTCGACCATCTGCCGCTGCGCGATCGACAGCCGCCCGAGCTTCGCATCGGGATCGAGATCGACGCCCATCGCCGCGAGCCGCTCGCGCACGTGACGCTTCGCCTCGCCCTTTTTCACCCAGCCGAGCGCGTTCGGCAGGCGGCCGAGCAGCAGGTTCTCCGCGACCGTCAGGTCGGGCACGTATTGCAGCTCCTGGTGAATCACCGCAATGCCGGCCGCGATCGACGCAGCCGCGCTCGAGAAATGCACGGGCTGGCCGTCGACCAGCACGCTGCCCGCATCGGGCTGATATTCGCCGCCGAGAATCTTCAGCAGCGTCGACTTGCCCGCGCCGTTCTCGCCCATCAGGCCATGCACCTCGCCCGCATGCACGTCGAACGAGATGCCGTCGAGTGCGCGCACGCCGGGAAAGACCTTGCCGATATTGTCAAAACGCAGTGCCGCTGACACGTCGTCTCCCCACTTCCGGATCGATCGACCGCCGGCCGCCGCATCGCCGCGGCAGCCGGCGGGCCGCTTACTTCGACGCGAGCCCCATCTCCTCGCGCACCTTCGACACGTTGTCGCGCGTCGCGAGCATGCCGGTCGTCAGCGTCAGCGGCGGCGGCGCCTTGCCCTGCGTGATCCACGTGTACATCAGCTCGGAGGTTTCCTCGCCGTGGCGCTTCGGGCTGATGATCACGGTGCCGTAGAAGCCCGTCGGCTGCGGCTTCTTGAATTCGTTCAGCGCCGAGTCGGACCCGCCGATGCCGATCCCGATCATGTTGTCGGCCTTGAAGCCGCGCCCTTCGGCCGCGCGCACCGCGCCGAGCACGGCCTCGTCGTTCAGGCCGTAGGCGACCCAGTGCTTGAACTGCGGGTTCTTCGTGAGCGCGATGTTCGCCGCGTTGAACGCGTTCTCGGTGTCGGTCTTCGCCTGCGGCGCCGCGATCACGTTCGCCTTCGGGAAGCCCGCGGCCACCAGCGCGTCGGTCGCGCCGCTCGTGCGGTCGTGCGCGGTCGGCAGCTGCTCGTACGTGATGTCGATCGCGCCGACGTCCTTCATGTCCCAGCCGCGCTTCTTGATCTCGGCCGCGATGCCGTCGCCGACCTGCTTGCCGATGTTGTAGGCGGAAATGCCCATGTGCGGGACCGATTCGATCGGCTTGCCCGCGCCGTCGACGAGGCGGTCGTCGACCGTCATCATCTTCAGGTTGTGCGACTTCGCCTTCGCGACGATGCCCGGCCCGAGCTTCACGTCAGGCGTGCAGATGATGAAGCCCTGCGCCTTCTGCGCGGCGAGGTTGTCGATCGCGCTCATGACCTTCTCGCCCGACGGCGCGCCGATCTTCACGAGCGTGAAGCCCTTGTCCTTCGCGGCGATCTCGGCGAACTTCCATTCGTCCTGGAACCACGGCTCCTCCGGCTGCTTGACCAGGAAGCCGATCTTGACCGGGTCGGACGCGTGCGCAACCGGGCTGCCCATCACCACCGCGGCCGCAGCGGCCAGCGTTACGAACGTTCTGCGTTTCATCTCCAGTGTCTCCTTGTCTTCATCGAACAGGATGCAGCCGCTTGTTGGTTTCGACGCAGCGTGCGCGCGGCCGTCGCACGTGCGGTCTTTCGAATCGTTGCGTCAGTCGTGGTACAGCGCCGCGCGCCCGCCGTCGACGGTAATGCACGCGGCATTGATGAACGGCGCCTCGTCGGATGCGAGGAACACGGCCGTCATCGCGACCTCCTCCGGCTTGCCGATCCGCTTCATCGGCTGCAGCGCGAGCGTCTCGGCGCGCGCGGCGGCCGGGTCGGCCTGCGCATCCCACCAGTCGCGCGTGAGCTGCGTCTCGATGTAGCCCGGCGCGATCGCGTTCACGCGCACGTTGCGCGCCGCGTATTCGATGCCGAGCGCGCGCGTGAGGCCCAGCACGCCGTGTTTCGCGACCGGATACGGAAAGCAGCCCGGGATGATCCGGAACGCATGCGTCGACGCGATGTTCACGATGCTGCCGCGGCCGCGTTCGACCATGCCCGGCAGCGCCGCGCGGCAGCCGTGCCACACGCCGTCGAGATCGACCGCGAAGCAGCGGCGCCAGTCGTCGTCCGTCATCGTCAGCGGATCGGCGAACACGTTGATGCCGGCGTTGTTCACGAGCACGTCGAGCGGGCCGAACGCGGCTTCGGTCTGCGCGAGCGCGTCGCGCACCGACGCCTGCTGCGCGACGTCGGCACGCAGCGCGAGCACGCGCGCGCCGTCGATGTCGCGTGCGATCGCGGCGGCCGTGTGCTGCGCCTGCGCGAAATCGAGATCGACGAGCGCGACGGCCGCGCCTTCGCGAGCGAACGCGTGCGCGATCGCGGCGCCGATCCCGCGGCCCGCGCCCGTCACCATCGCGACCTTGCCCGCGAGGCGTTCCATCATGCGGCTCCGCCGCGCGCGACGCGCAGGCCGGCCTGGAACGCGCGCGCGTTCGCCGCGGTCGCGTCCGCCGGCTGACCGGGCCGGTACAGCGCCGAGCCGAGCCCGAAACCGTTGGCGCCGGCCGCGAGAAACGGCTGCATGTTGTCCGGCGAAATGCCGCCGACCGGAATCAGCGGCACCGCACGGTCGATCACCGCGCGCCACGCCTTCACGACGGGCACGCCGAGCTGCTCGGCCGGGAACATCTTCAGCACGTCGGCGCCGTTCGCGAGCGCGGCAAACGCTTCGGTCGGCGTCGCGACGCCCGGTGCGCTCGCGAGCCCGCGCTCGCGCGCGCGGCGAATCACGGCCGCGTCGCTGTGCGGCATCACGATCAGCGTGCCGCCGGCATCCTGCACACGGTCGACAAATTCGGCGCGCAGCACGGTGCCCGCGCCGACGATCATGTCGTCCGGCAACGCGCGGCGCAGCGCCGCGATGCTGTCGAACGGATCGGGCGAATTGAGCGGCACTTCGACGATCCGGAAGCCGGCTTCGTACAGCGCATGGCCGTGGTCGGCCGCATCCGCGGGCGTGATGCCGCGCATGATCGCAATCAGCGGGCACGCGTCGAACGCGCGCATCAGTGCGGCGTGCGGCGTGTACGGCGCGGGCAGTGTAAGGTCGGACGACATCGGCAATTCCTCTTCAGTCAGTTCATTGGTCCGCGCAGACGGGCTCGCCGTCCGCACGCACGAGCCCGGCGCGCGATGCAATGCGCCACAGTCCGCGCTCGGTCGCCTGCGCGACGACGCGCGCATGCATGCAGCCGAACACGCGCAGCGCATCCACGTAGCGCGCACATAAGCCGTCGTCGCCGATCAGCAGCAGCGGCTGGTTCGCGAGCGCGACACCGCGCTCCGCGAGCATCGCGTCGAGCGCGTTCAGTTCATGGCCGATCAGCAGGCCGGACAGATAGTCGCCCTGCGCATCGGGAGCGAGCCGGTCGGTCAGGCCGAGCGTGCGCGTACTGAAGATCGTCGCGAGCAGCCCGGTGCGCTGCGCGCCGCGCGCCACCGTCACGCCGCGCGCGAACGCCGCGCGATCGCCTGATGCGCTCGCGCGCATCGTGCGGCCGAGGATCGTGTGGTCGCGCAACGCGGCGAACAGTTCGCCCGTCATGAAGGTCTGGAAGCGCTCGATGAGTCCGCCCTTCACCCAGGCCCATTTCGCGTGCGTGCCCGGCAAGCCGATCAGTACCCCTGAACGATCGGCATCAAGCATGGGATCGTTCGCGAGTGCGCCGAATATCTGCGTTTCTTCGCCGCGCATCACGTCGGGCAGATCGCCCGTCGCGATCACGCCCGGCACGATCGACACCGTGGTGCCGCGCGACGTCGTCACCGTGACGAGGCCCGCGACGAGCGCGTCGGCGCCGGCCGGCACCTCGACGTACGGCGCCTCGCGCCAGCCCTGCGCGCTGCCGACCATCCCGGCGGCCAGCACCGGCACGCCCGGCGCACGGTCGAGCCAGTCGCCGCACGCCTCCTCGAACACGACGTCGAACGCACGCGCGCCGCCGGCCGGCACGTGCATCACGCCCGCCGCGCGGCTGCGCGTGTCGATGAGCGCGCCGTGCGCGTCGAATAGATACGCGCGCAGCGACGTCGTGCCCCAGTCGAGCGCGATCAGCGACGGTGCGGCGGAACGGGCGTCCGGAACGGTCCGGGTCGAATGGGTCATCGTTTGATCCTGCGGGTACCCTGCGGCGGGCTCCAGCCCAGTTCCGCGGAAATCGCTCGCGCTTCGCGCTGCACGAGCGGAATCAGTTCGTCCATCCGGTCGTGCGGCATGTACGGAATCGTGCTCGCGACCGACACGGCCGCGACGATCGCGCCCGATGCGTCGCGAATCGGCGCGGCCACGCAGCGGATCGACGCCTCGTTTTCCTCGAGGTCGAACGTATAGCCGCCGGCCGCGTAGTGCGCCATGCGCTGCAGGAACCCGCTCGTTTCGGGCCGGTTGTCCGGCTTGAAATTGACGCCGGCCAGCGCGCGCCGTGCGGCCTCGAACAGCGAGCGCCACAGATCCGGATCGAGGTCGAGCATCATCGCCTTGCCGATGCCGGTCGATGCGAGCGGCATCCGGTGGCCGACGCGCGAGCGCATCTCGAGGCCGCGCGTGCCGGGAATCTTGTCGATGTACAGCACGTCGTCGCCGTCGCGCACGCCGAGGTGAATCGTGTCGAGCGTCGCTTCCGCGAGCGCCTCGAGGTGCGGGCGCGCCACCGCCGTGAGCGGCATCTGTTCGAGCGCGATCGTGCCGAGCTCGATCAGCTTCGGGCCGAGCAGGTAGCCGCCCTGCACCTGGCGCAGGTAGCGCGCCTGCACGAGGCTGCTGACGAGCCGGTGCGTCGTGCTGCGCGTCGTGCCGAGCGCGGCGCCGATCGCGCGCATGTCGCGCGCGCCGTTGGCGATCGCCTCGAGGATCGCGAGACCGCGCAGCAGCGTCTGCGTGCCGGCCTGCTGCGCGGCGAGGTCGAGCGGCGTGCTGGTCGCGCCGATGCTGTCCGTGAGCGGCGCATCGTCCGGCGTCGCGCGCCGGGCGTCGAGAGCGAGGGAGTCGGGCATCTTGGTCATGGAACAGGCTTCTTCAACGGAATCGGTGAAGCCGTTGTCGCAATGCCGGAACGACGTCCGGCGACGCGGCAAGGCGGCGGTCGATGCACCGAGGAAAGCGCCCGGCGAACTTCATGGAAGGTGTCTCCGTATACGTCGGGCGCCGCGCGATGCGTGGGTCCGAAGCTGTCGATGTGCTTCGGATTGTAGGAGCGCACGCATTCGCCTCCAATATTTGAATGCGTTGTCCAGATAATGAGATAAACGGCGAAAAGCATGCCGACCGTCGCGAAACGGCCATGTCATGCGCGCGGGGGCGGAACCCGCCGCGTCGCAGGTTCCGCCCCCGTTTGTTCATGCGCGGCGCGCTTACTGCTGGTTCGCGCTGCGCGCCTGCACGTAGCGCTGCACGTCGGAGAACGACACGCGGCCGCTGCCGCTCGCGTCGATCTGCCGGAAGTGGTTCGCGACATAGCCGAGGCCGGCCGCGCGCGCCTGCGCCTGCGTGATCGAACCGGTGTTCTGCGTGTCGGCCGCGCCGAACTGCCGCGCGAGCTTGCGCACCACCTGCGCGTGCAGTGCGGCGCCGGTCGTCTGCGTGCCGGCGGTCGGCTTGCGCGCGGCCGGCGGCACGTACGGATCGCCGAGCTGCGCCTGGCGCGCACGCGCCGGCGCAACGGCGTCGCTCGCCTGCGCGAACGCGGACAGGGATACGGATGCAACGCCGCCGCATGCAAGCGCCGCGGCAACGACGATGAAACGTTTCTTCATGTCAGGCTCCAGTCTGGAATGAGGTCGTCGACGGCCGGCGAACGGCGCCGCCCCGGGCGCGCGTCGCCAGGCCCGCACATCGCATCAGTGCGCGGCCGCGTTGTAGAAGGTCACGAGGTCGGCTTTCTCCTGCGGGCGCGACGTATCGTCGAGATAGACCATGTGTCCACCCTGATAGTCCTTGATCGTCAGGTTCGGTTGCGTTCCGAGCCGCGCGAGGTCGAGCTCGGTCTGGTAGAACGGCGTCGCGATGTCGTGATAGCCGTTCAGCGACAGCACCTTCAGCGACGGATTGAGCGTGAGCGCCGCGGCGAGATCGGGGATCGTGTCGGGCATCGCGAGGCCGTCGTGCGTCCAGTCCCACGTGTTGATCGCATTGCTGCTCAGCGCATACGCGGACTGCGCGCTGTACTTCAGCACGTTCGGCAGATAGGCGCCGATCGTGTCCGTGAACGGCTTCGTGATGTACGTGCTCGACGGGTCGCCTTCCGACGCGAGCGGGCTCGACGACGGCACGTTCACGCGCGCGTCGTAGCGGCCGATCAGCGTGCCCGGGATCAGCGACACCTGGAAGCTGTTGTCGAAGAAGGTCGGGATCACGTTGAAGTCGGCGTTCCACAGCGCCTGCTTCACGCCGGTCGAATTCACCATCGTCGTGACGAGCGTCGGCGACGGCGGCGTGTGGCTCGCGAGATACGCGTTCACCGCCGGCGCGTAGCTGCCGGCCGTCAGCAGGCGCATCTGGTCCGCGTACTGCGGCAGGTTCGACGGGTTCGGATTGTCGAGCTGGTAGTACGCGCCGACGGTGCCGTAGGACGGCACGAAGCCCGCGCAGCTGACCGGACTCGACCCGTTGTTCGAGTTGCCGACATAGTCGCTCGCCATGTCGCAGTTGGCGTTGTAGTTCAGGATCGACGATTGCAGCACGATCCCGGCCAGGTTCACGCCGGCCGTCTCGAGCAGGTTCGCGAGCACGTCGGTGCGCGGCGTGCCGTACGACTCGCCGAACAGGTACTTCGGCGAATCGTTGCGCTGGTTCACCGCGAGATAACGCGTGACGAAGTCGCGGAACGCGCCGCCGTCCTGGTCGACACCCCAGAACGTCTGGTTCGTGTTCGGCGCGACGGCTTCGGAGTACCCGGTGCCGATCGCGTCGACGAACACGAGGTCGGTCGTGTCGAGCAGGCTTTCCGCGTTGTCGACGAACGGGAACGTCGACGTGTTCGCGTTCGGGTCGCCTGTCTGGATCCGTTTCGGGCCGAACGAGCCGAGATGCAGCCACACCGATGCCGAGCCGGGGCCGCCGTTGTACAGGAACGTGACGGGCCGCTTCGCCGCGGGCTGGTTGTCGGCCGTGTACGCGACGTAGAAGAACGATGCTTCGGGCGCGCCCGTCTGCGGATTGCGCGCGACGAGGTGGCCGGCCGTGGCCGTGTAGCGGATCGTCTGGCCGTTCAGCGTGATCGTGTGATGGGTGACGGCGGCCTTTTCGACCGCGGCGGACGCGTCGAGCGACGCGGTCGCACTCGACGAATAACTGTTCGGATCGTTGTACGGCTTGTCCGCCTGGGCGGCGGGATCGGCTGAACTGTCGGCGCCTGTCGCAGCGGACGACGTCACGTCGTCGTTGCAGGCCGTCAGAATCAGCGAAGAGAACACAACCCCCAACAACAGCTTCGCTTTGCTCGCTGGCATCGTTGCTTTCCTTCTCTCGAATGTTTTTTGTGTCGAGCAGCCGGGTAAGCCGCCCCCCGCCTCGATTGCGGCCGATAAGCCGAGGCGCCGGCCAATATACGCGAGCAGGTGGGCTTTGAAAAATTTGGAAATATTTGGCCCGAAGCCAGTGCAGCGCACACCTTTCAACAATGCTTCGATTGGCGAACCATTTAATTTCATCCGCCTTTCAACGCATGCCGCGTTTATCTGGAAGCACTAAAAACTCACGGATTTCGTGCCATATCGGCAAACAAAATCACGCGGCTGCCGGCATCGTTCAGTCAAGCGAAATAGACGGATTCGTCTAATGGATATGGCCCGAAATGCGGGCGACATGAATGCGCTGCAGCGCACCAATGCTGCGCCGGCAGCGAAACGGACGATGCGGCGGCGCGAGCGCGCCGCTCACTGCATCACTGCGATTGCGGGAGTTCGGCCGCGCCCATCCGGCGGGCAATGACGGCCGCGCGTTGCGCCTGGTAGGCCGAGCCGCGATGCGTGTCGAACCAGCGCGGCTTCGGCAGCATCACCGCGAGGCGGGCCGACTGCCATGCGCCGAGCCGGCTTGCGGGAATCTTGTAGTAATAGCGTGCGGCGGCCTCGGCGCCGTACACGCCGCGCCCCCACTCGACCGAGTTCAGATAAATCTCGAAGATCCGCTCCTTGTCGAGCACCGTCTCGAGCATCCACGTGATGATGAGCTCCTGCCCCTTGCGGATGTAGCTCTTCTCGCGCGACAGGAACAGGTTGCGCGCGAGCTGCTGCGTGATCGTCGAACCGCCCGCGACGATCCGGCCGCGCGCCTTGTTCTTCTCCCATGCCTGCAGGATCGCGTCGACGTCGTAGCCGTTGTTGGTCGCGAACGTCGAATCCTCGGAGGCGATCAGCGCGCGCTTCAGGTTGCGCGAGATCTGGTCGTACGGCACCCACTGGTGCCGAATCTGCGCGGGCGGATTCTCGCGCGACAGCCACCATGCGTCGGTGCGCATGAATGCGGTCGAACCGGGATCGATGAACGACCACAACGCGATCTGCGCGAGATAGAACAGTTGCGTCGCGAGCCAGGCGCCCGCGAACACCGAACCCGCATAGACGATCCAGCGGGCCGGGCTCACCGTCCGCGTGCGCTGCGCGTCGCTCACCGCCACCACGTGCCGCGCTCCGCTCAGTTCGCGGCGAGCGCCTGGCGCAGCGCCGCGAGCACCGGCGCGCCGTCCGGCCGCACGCCGCGCCAGATGAAGAACGATTCGGCGGCCTGCTCGACCAGCATCCCGAGGCCGTCGGCCGTGCGTGCGCCGAGCGACGCCGCATGCTGCATGAATACGGTCGGCTGCGCGCCGTACATCATGTCGTACGCGAGCGTGCCCGCGCCGTACGCGGCCGGGTCGCACTCCGGCAGCGCCGCATCGAGGCTGCCGGCCGTCGCGTTGACGATCACGTCGTACCGCTCCGAACGCACCGCCTCCGGGCCGCCGCCCGACAGCACGCAGCCCGCATCGTGCGCGGCCTGCGTGAACTGGCCGACGAGCGTCTCGGCCTTGCTCGCCGTGCGGTTCACGATCGTGATCGACAGCGGCGCGCGGTCGAGCATCGGCAGCACTACGCCGCGCGCGGCACCGCCCGCGCCGAGCAGCAGGATGCGTGCGCCCGCCAGCGATACGCCGAGATTCAGTTCGATGTCGCGCACGAGGCCGACGCCATCGGTGTTGTCGCCGTGGATGCTGCCGTCGGCGTCGATGCGCAGCGTGTTCACCGCGCCCGCTGCCGCCGCGCGCGGCGACAGCGTGTCGGCGAGCGCATGCGCGTCGAGCTTGAACGGCACCGTCACGTTCGCGCCGCGACCGCCTTCGGCGATGAACGCGCGCACGGCGGGCTCGAAGCCGTCGACCGGCGCGAGCCGGTGTTCGTAGACGATCGCCTCGCCGGTCTGCGCGGCGAACTGCGTGTGGATGAACGGCGACTTGCTGTGCGCCACCGGATTGCCGAACACGACATAACGGTCGGCGCCCCCCGTCGATACGGCCGCGCTCATGATGCTCGCCCCTCTTCGCTGCCGTTACCGTTGCCGCTCGCGGCATCGCCGCCTTCGGCCGTCGCGCCGTCCGCCTCGGCCAGCGCTTCGGCTTCGGTTTCGGCCGACGCGTCCGCCGCGTCGACCAGCGTGTCATCGCCGCCTTCGGCCTCTTCGTCGTCGTCGGCCGCGTCACCGCTCGTCACGGTCGGCGCGTCGAGCACGTTCAGCAGTCGCACCGATGCCTCGATCGTCAGCTCGTCGAGCGACATCACGTCGAGCAGCACGCGGGTGCCGCGCGCATGTACGCCGAGCCCCGGCACGTGCAGCAGCAGCGGGATTTCC
Source organism: Burkholderia sp. IDO3 (assembly GCF_003366075.1). Lineage (NCBI taxonomy): Bacteria > Pseudomonadati > Pseudomonadota > Betaproteobacteria > Burkholderiales > Burkholderiaceae > Burkholderia > Burkholderia sp. IDO3. The sequence continues at coordinate 579,855 of NZ_CP028963.1, read as the reverse complement.
TCGAGACGCACGAGATCGCCCTTCACGACGCTCGCGACGACCTGCTTCTTCTGCTCCTGCGCGAGCCAGCGCAGGCACCAGAAGTACTCCATCCGGCGCTGGTAATCGGCATACGCGGTATAGGTGTCGTCGAAGCCCTGCACGACCGCGTACAGGTCGGCGTCCTTCGGCTTGAACGGCGCGGCGAGCTTCGCCGTGACGCCGTGCTGCACGCACGCGAGCAGTTGCCACTGGTTCACGAGGTCGACATAGCGGCGCAGCGGCGACGTGCTCCACGCGTACTGCGCGACGCCGAGGCCTTCGTGCGGCGCGGCCGTCGTCTGCATCCGCGTGCGCTTCGGGCCCGGCGCGCCGAAGCCGCGCTGCGAGCGGTAGATGCCCGGCACCGTGTGATCGTGCAGGAACGCGCCCCACGTCGAGTTCGCGAGGATCGCGAGCTCCGACACGATCAGGTCGAGCGGCGAGCCGCGGCGACGCGGCGTGATCGACACGTGCTCGCCTTCGACGTAGAAGTTGTAGTCGGTGTTGCGCTGCACTTCGCGCTTCAGGCCGTAGCCCGCGCGCGCAACCTGGCGCTTCTCGAACAGCGCCTGCGCGAGCGGCCACAGCACGGCGATGTCGTCCTTGTGCGGGTAGTCGCCGGTGCCGGCCGCGAGCGTCTCTTCGTTGACGAGTTCGTCGAGCGTGTTGTGACGCAGGTTGTTCTTCACGTACACGAGTTCGGCACGCGTCTCGTTCGCGACGATGTCCTGCGTGTCGCGATTGACGATGATGTACAGCGACAGCGCCGGGCGGTAGTCGCCCTCTTTCAGCGTGAACACGTCGACGACGTCGTCCGGCAGCATCGTGATCTTGTCGCCCGGCATGTAGACGGTCGACAGGCGCGCACGCGCGATCGCATCGACCGCGTCGCCGCGCACGATGCCGAGCGCCGGCGCCGCGATGTGCACGCCGATCCGCACGCGACCGTCGGACAGGTGCTCGACCGAGAACGCATCGTCGATTTCGGTCGTCGTGATGTCGTCGATCGAGAATGCCTGGACGTCCGCTCGCGGCAGGTCGTCCGGCAGCGCCCCGACCGTGACGGCCGGGAAGCCCGTGCCGTGCGGGAAAAATTCCGCGAGGAAACGCGCTTCATGCAGCGCGCGCGGCGACTCGATGCCGCCGCAGTCGAGCATCAGACGCGCCGGCGATACGCCGCGCGCACCGGCCGCGGCCTCGAGCGCCTTGTATTCGATCGCGTTCTTGTCCGGCCGCGTCAGCAGCCCGAGCACCTTGCCCGCGAACGCTTCCGGCAGCTTGCCGGCCTTCAGTTCCTCTTCATACTGCGCCTGGACGAGCGCCTGCTGGCGCTTGCGCTCGAGCGATGCGAGCGCCATCTTGAGCTGCTCTTCCGGCGCGCGCTGGTACTGCCCGCGCCCCTTGCGGCGGAAATAGACGGGCGAGCCGTGCAGGCGCAACACGAGCGCCGCGCGCTCGACCGGGCCGTAGGCCGCACCGAAGTACTCCGCGGCCAGCGCCGTATAGGCGAACTCCTCGGCCGGCGCGCATTCCCACAGGAAATCCAGATCGATCTGCTGCGCGGCCGTATCGGCTTCCTGCATCAGTTCGCCCGCGGCCGGCTTCTCGAATTCGATCAGCACGTCCTTTGCGCGTACCTTCGCCCGCCGCCCGCCGGGCAACTCGACCTGAAATGCGTCGCCCTGGCGCGACAGCACGCTGCCCGCCTTGAAACTGCCCGATTCCTCGAAGAAAACGTTCACTCAGTACTCTCGTTCAGACTGCCGGGCGCCGCATCGGCGGCGCCGCATGATGATGGGAATTCGATCGGCATGACGCCGGGTTCATGACGTTCTGTCGTCGCAAAAAGCGAGAACGTCGTCGACATAGTCGGCAAATTCGCTGATTCCGTGATCGCTGCCTTCGATCACGCGCGTCTTCGCGCCCGGGTAATGGGCGAGCATCTCGCGGTAGTCGAGCACTTCGTCGCCGGTCGCCGCGAACAGATAGTAGCGTTCGGGCCGCGAAATCGCCGGCACGCGCAGCGCATCGAGCTCGTCCAGGTGCCGGCGCTCGACGACGATCGACCCGCCGCCGTGCCACAGCGGCTGTTCGCCCAGATAGTGTTCGAGATCGCGCTGCGGCACGATCGCCGGATTCAGCAGCACCGCCTTCCAGCCGTGCTTTTCCGCCAGCCAGGTCGCGTAGTAGCCGCCGAGCGAGCTGCCGATCACCGTCACGTCGCGCGCACCGGCCACCTCGGCCTCCGCGACGGCGATCGCGTCGAGCGGCGACACCGACAGCGACGGGCAGCGCCACTCGCTCGTGCGGCCGAGTTCGGCCATGTGCGCGGCGAGCAGCCGCGACTTCTGCGACTCCGGTGACGAGCGGAACCCGTGCAGATACAGGATCACGCACGGCTCCCGAGCGCGTCGAGCAGCTTCTGGTGCACGCCGCCGAAACCGCCGTTGCTCATCACGAGCACGTGGTCGCCCGGACGCGCGGCCTCGACGACCGACTTCACCAGCAGATGCAGATCGTCGAACGCGCGCGCCTTGTCGCCGAGCGGCGCGAGCGCATCGCCGAGGTTCCAGCCGAGCGCATCGCGCCCGGTCGGCGCGCCGTAGCCGAACACCAGATCGGCGTCGGCGAGGCTCGCCGGCAGTTGCGCCTTCATCACGCCGAGCTTCATCGTGTTCGAGCGCGGCTCGAGCACGGCGAGGATGCGGGAATTCTGGCGGCCGATTCGTGCGCGAAGGCCGGCGATCGTGGTTTCGATCGCGGTCGGATGGTGCGCGAAGTCGTCGTAGACGGTCACGCCGTCGACGCTGCCGCGCACTTCCATGCGCCGCTTCACGTTGCGGAACGACGCGAGGGATTCGGCCGCCTGCGCGGGCGGCACGCCGACGTGGCGCGCGGCCGCGAGCGCCGCGAGCGCGTTCATCCGGTTGTGATCGCCTTGCACCTGCCACGCGACTTCGCCGACGCGCTCGGCGTGGCGATACACCGCGAAGCGCTCGTCGACCGGCACGCCGTCCTCGGCCGGCAACGCCTGCCAGCCGCCGTCGACGCCGAAGCGCTCGACTTCGCTCCAGCAGCCGCGCGCGAGCACGCGCTCGAGCGCATCCGAGCGGCCGTTCGTGACGATGCGGCCGACGCCCGGCACGGTGCGCACGAGATGATGGAATTGCGTTTCGATCGCGGCGAGATCCGGGAAGATGTCGGCGTGATCGAATTCGAGATTGTTGAGCACCGCGGTGCGCGGCCGGTAATGGACGAACTTCGAGCGCTTGTCGAAGAACGCCGTGTCGTATTCGTCGGCCTCGATCACGAAGAAGCTCGAATCGGTCAGCCGCGCCGACACGCCGAAATTCAGCGGCACGCCGCCGATCAGGAAACCCGGGTTCAGGCCCGCATCCTCCAGCAGCCATGCGAGCATCGACGACGTGGTCGTCTTGCCGTGCGTGCCCGCGACCGCCAGCACCCACTTGCCCGCCAGCACGTGCTCGCCAAGCCATTGCGGGCCGGATACGTACGGCAGGCCGCGATCGAGGATCGCCTCCATCAGCGGATTGCCGCGCGTGACGACGTTGCCGATCACGAACAGGTCGGGCTTCAGGTCGATCTGCTCGGCGCCGTAGCCCTCGATCAGCTTGATGCCCTGCGCCTCGAGCTGCGTGCTCATCGGCGGATAGACGCCCGCGTCGCAACCCGTCACCGTGTGGCCCGCCTCGCGCGCGAGCACGGCAAGACCGCCCATGAAGGTGCCGCAGATGCCAAGAATGTGGATGTGCATAGATGAATGCTTTCGCGCCGCCGGGCGCCGTCGATTCGGAAAGGAAGGTCAGCGGCGCACCGGACAGGCCGTGCGGCCGACGTCCGGTCAACGACTTTCGCCGCGACACAAAGACCGTCATTGTAACTGACGGCCTGCCGTGCCCGGCGGCCCGAACGATGGATGCGGGTGCCGGCCGGCGCGGCGGGCGGCGCGCGGCCGCAGCGCGTTCGGGCATGGCAGCGATCGAGTATGATTGCCGGATCATGTCTCGCAAACCCCTTGTCGACCCGCGGCGCGCCCGCGAGGAAATCGCCCAGTCCGCCGCCCGCCTGATCGCGGAAGACGGCCTCGATTACGCCAGCGCAAAACGCAAGGCCGCGCGCCAGCTATTCGGCGACACGCGCGTTGCCGGCGAATGGCTGCCGGATAACGATCTGATCGAGGAAGAACTGCGCGAGTACCTCGCCCTGTTCCAGAGCGACACGCAACCGGACGAGCTGCGCCGGCTGCGCGAAATCGCGCTGGACTGGATGCGCCGGCTCGCGGAGTTCAATCCTTATGTAACGGGCGCGGTGCTGAACGGCACCGCGAACGCGCATTCGGACATCCATTTGCAGATATTCACCGACAACCCGAAGGACGTCGCGATCTACCTGCTGAACCAGAACGTTCAGTACGACGTGTCCGAGACGCGGCATTTCGCCGGTCGCGCCGACGTCGAGACGCTCAGCTTCCTGTGGCGCCCGCGGCGCGACGTGGACGCGATCGGCATCCACGTCGCGCTCTACGCGAGCGACGACCTGCGCGGCGCGGTCAAGGCCGACGCGCGTGGCCGGGTCGCCCGCGCGGACGCTGCCGCATTGCGCGCGCTCGTCGAGGCAGGCAACGCCCCTTCCGAACCGGAATGATTCAACGATGATGATGAAACGCATGTTGGCGCTCGCGGTCGTCGCGGCCGCCGCCGTCGCCGGCGGGATCGCCGCCGGCCATTGGTTCCACGGCGACAGCGCCGACGACGCCGTCGCCGTCGCCGCGCCCGCGCAGGGCAGCCCGGTCGATCAGCTCTGGGCCGCGTCGCTCACGGGCGTCGACGGCAAGCCCGCGTCGCTCGCGTCGTTCAAGGGCCAGAAAGTGGTCGTCAACTTCTGGGCATCGTGGTGCGGCCCGTGCGTCGAGGAGATGCCGGAGCTTGTCGCGCTGTCGCATCAATACAAGCAGAAAGGCATCCGCTTCATCGGGATCGGCGTCGATTCCGACCAGAACGTGAAGAACTTCCTGCAGAAAGTGAAGGTCGACTACCCGGTTTTCGTCAGCGGTTACGCGGGCGCCGATCTGGCCCGCAATTTCGGAAATACCGCCGGCGCGCTGCCGTTTACGGTCGTCATCGACGAAACCGGCAAGATTCGCGAGACAAAATTGGGACAAATCCAGCCGGCCGAGCTGAAAAAGACCCTCGACGCGTTGTGATCGACCGGAACGGCCGTCCGGACGTTGGCGGCGATTTGTGCGTCGATCGCCGCAATTTCACGTCAATTCGCCGATACTTTGCATCCGCACCGGTAATTCTTGCAGGCCCGGCACGCCCGGCCGTTCGGCAAAACTAGACAAAATTCTCTAAATAGCGCTAAAGTTCGCGCAATTCCGCAGAAATAGAAGCGACCATGACACGATTGCTGGTGCTGCACGGCCCCAACCTGAACCTTCTCGGCACCCGGGAACCGGAGGTGTACGGCCACGTCACGCTGGCGCAGATCGATCAGGCGCTTGCCGCGCGCGCCCAGGAAGCGGGTGCCGAGCTGTCGTCGTTCCAGAGCAACCATGAAGGCGCGCTCGTCGACCGCATCCAGGCCGCACGGCAGGAACAAACCGACTTCATCCTGATCAATCCGGCCGCGTATACGCACACGAGCGTCGCGATCCGGGACGCGATCGCCGGCGTTGGCATCCCGTTCGTCGAGATTCACCTGTCGAACGTGCACCGCCGCGAAGCGTTCAGGCATCACTCCTACTTTTCCGACCAGGCCGAAGGCGTGATCTGCGGGCTGGGCTGGAAAGGTTATCTGTACGCGCTCGAGTACGCGCTGGACAAGCTGCAAGGCGCGTCGCGCGGCTGATTTCGCGATCTAGATTCAGCGCCGGTCCCGCCCGGCGCTTTCACGTATTGAAAGGGGAATTCCCGATGGATCTTCGTAAGCTGAAAACTCTGATCGACCTCGTTTCCGAATCCGGCATCTCGGAACTGGAAGTGACGGAGGGCGAAGGCAAGGTGCGTATCGTCAAGAATGCGCCGCCGGTCTATGTCCAGCAGACGGCCGGATTTGCCCCGCAGGTCAGCGCACCGGCCCCTTCGGCCGCACTGCCGACCGAAGGCGCGGCTGCTGCGCCGGCAGGCGCTGCCGCGCCCGCCGTGCCGCAAGGCCACATCGTGACGTCGCCGATGGTCGGCACGTTCTACCGCGCACCGTCGCCGGGCGCGGATCCGTTCACCCAGGTCGGTGACACGGTCAAGGAAGGCCAGACCATCTGCATCATCGAAGCGATGAAGCTGCTCAACGAGATCGAGTCGGACAAGGCCGGCGTGATCAAGGAAATCCTCGTCGAGAACGGCCAGGCCGTCGAATACGGCCAGCCGCTTTTCGTGATCGGCTAAGCCCGCCGCGCGGCCTGCCGGCCGCGCGCCGCCGATGCTCGCCAGGCGCCGTTCGCGCGCCCCTCGAAGAGACGAATACTCGCTATGTTTGAAAAAATCCTCATTGCCAACCGCGGTGAAATCGCGCTGCGCATCCAGCGCGCGTGCCGCGAGCTCGGCGTCAAGACGGTGGTCGTCTACTCGGAAGCCGACAAGGAAGCCAAGTACGTGCGCCTCGCGGACGAAGCCGTCTGTATCGGCCCGGCTCCGTCGAACCTGAGCTACCTGAACATGCCGGCGCTGATCAGCGCCGCGGAAGTCACCGATGCCGAGGCGATCCACCCCGGCTACGGCTTCCTGTCGGAGAACGCCGACTTCGCGGAACGCGTCGAGCAGTCGGGCTTCACGTTCATCGGCCCGCGCCCGGAAACGATCCGCATGATGGGCGACAAGGTCACCGCGAAGCAGACCATGATCAAGACCGGCGTGCCGTGCGTGCCGGGCTCGGAAGGCGCGTTGCCGGACGATCCGAAGGAGATCGTGAAGATTGCGCGCACGATCGGCTATCCGGTGATCATCAAGGCAGCCGGCGGCGGCGGCGGCCGCGGGATGCGTGTCGTGCACACCGAGGCTGCGCTCGTGAACGCGGTCAACATGACCCGCGAGGAAGCCGGCCGTGCGTTCGGCAACCCGCAGGTGTACATGGAGAAGTTTCTCGAGAACCCGCGCCACATCGAAATCCAGGTGCTGTCCGACGCGCACAAGAACGCGATCTGGCTCGGCGAGCGCGACTGCTCGATGCAGCGCCGCCACCAGAAGGTGATCGAGGAAGCGCCGGCACCCGGCATTCCGCGCCGCCTGATCGACCGCATCGGCGACCGCTGCGCGGACGCATGCAAGAAGATGGGCTATCTCGGCGCGGGCACGTTCGAATTCCTGTACGAGAACAACGAGTTCTACTTCATCGAGATGAACACGCGCGTGCAGGTCGAGCACCCGGTGTCGGAGATGATCACGGGCGTCGACATCGTGCAGGAACAGATCCGCATCGCGGCCGGCGAGAAGCTCGCGCTGCGCCAGCGCGACATCCAGTTCCGCGGCCATGCGATCGAATGCCGGATCAACGCCGAAGATCCGTTCAAGTTCACGCCGTCGCCGGGCCGGATCACGTCGTGGCATACGCCGGGCGGCCCCGGCGTGCGCGTCGACTCGCATGCCTACAATGGCTATTTCGTGCCGCCGAACTATGATTCGATGATCGGCAAGCTGATCACCTACGGCGCAACGCGCGACCAGGCGATCCGCCGGATGCGCATCGCGCTGTCGGAAATGGTCGTCGAAGGCATCCAGACCAACATCCCGCTGCACCGCGAGCTGATGATCGACTCGAAGTTCGTCGAAGGCGGCACCAGCATCCACTACCTCGAACACCGGCTCGCCCAGAAGCAGCAGGCCGCACCGGAAGAAGCGTAAAGCATGAGCTATCGCGAACTCGTCGTCGAACTGGCCCGTGAGCATGCGGAGGCGCTGTCCGACGCGCTGCTCGAACTGGGCGCGCTGTCGGTTTCCGTCGAGGACGCCGACGCCGACACGCCCGACGAACAGCCGCTCTTCGGCGAGCCGGGCCTCGTGCCGGATCGTACCGCGTGGCAGCACTCGCGCGTGATCGCGCTGCTGTCGCCCGATCAAGAGCCGGCCGTGCTGCTCGCGGCGGCCGCGAACGAAATCGGCGTCGCCGAGACGCCGAAGTTCGACGTTCGTGAAGTCGAGGAGCAGGACTGGGTACGGCTCACGCAGTCGCAATTCGAGCCGATCCCGATCGGCGAGCGGATCTGGGTCGTACCGTCCTGGCACGACGCGCCCGATCCCGACGCGCTGATCCTAGAACTCGACCCCGGTCTCGCCTTCGGCACCGGTAGCCACCCGACCACGCGCCTGTGCATGGAATGGCTCGAGCAATCGGTGAAGCCCGGCCAGTCGGTGCTCGACTACGGCTGCGGCTCGGGCATTCTCGCGATCCTCGCGCAGAAATGCGGGGCGAACCCCGTCGTCGGCATCGACATCGATCCGCAGGCCGTCGAATCGGCCCGGCAGAACAGCGAACGCAACCGTGCGGAAGTCACGTACGGGCTGCCCGACGCATGCCCGGCCGGCGAGTTCGACATCGTCGTCGCGAACATCCTGTCGAACCCGCTGAAGCTGATGGCGTCGATGCTCGCGTCGAAGGTGAAACCGGGCGGCCGCATCGCGCTGTCGGGCGTGCTTGCCCGCCAGGCGGACGAAGTCGCGGCCGTCTATGCGCGCTACGTCGACATCTCGGTCTGGCGCGAACACGAAGGTTGGGTATGCCTCGCCGGAACCCGGCGGGAAAGCCATTAGAATAGCGCTGTCCCTCACTCTGGCCAGCAGGCCGCCCGGCTCGACATGCTTCTTGCGACGCGCTGCCCTCATTGCGAAACCGTCTTCCGGCTGCAGCAGGAACAGCTCTCGCTGCATGACGGGCTCGTGCGCTGCGGGCACTGCCAGCAGGTCTTCAACGCGTCGCAATCGCTCGTTCCCGAACTGGCGCAGCAGCCCGAGCCGGCGCTGACCGAAGCGGCACCGGCCGAGCCGGCTGCCGCCGGCACGCAACACGACACCGCGCCGGCGCGCCTCTTCACCGCCGCTGCGCCCGCCAAACCGGCGCCCGCCGATGCCGACTACAAGCCGGAAGGCTGGGACATGTGGGCGCCGTGGCTCGACGCCGGCGTCGCCCCGTCTTTGCAGCACAACGTGCAGACCGTGCGCACCGAACCGCTGGTGCCGCTGGCGCTGCCGGCCACGGAGGCCGGCGTCGTTCACCTGACCGGCACGCCCGCGCCGATCTCGCCCGCCCCTGCCGAACCGCACGCTTTCACGTCCACCGCTCAACCGGCCGAACCGGAGCCGACTCCGTACGAAACCGGTGAGTCGTCCGTACCGTCGGCCGGGCACGACCCGCGCGAACCGCGCTTCGTCGCCCACACTCCGTCGGATGCCGATGCACAGGTTGCCGCCGATGCGGCCGAACCCGTCGGCAACGCACACTTCGCCGCGCCCGACGACGAACGCGCGCCGCGCGAACCGCGCTTCGCATTCACGCCGGTGCGAGCGGCGCCGGAACCGGGCATCCACTCGGACGAACCCGCCGCCGCGCCGGCCGCGACCGCCGACGAACCCGCCGTACCGTTCCCCGCCACGCTGACCGACGACGACCGCCCGCACTTCGCCGTCACGCGCGAGACACCCGCACCGCGGCAACGCGGGGTGATCGGCGGCTTCTTCGGCGGCCTGGTCGCCGCCGCGCTCGCGGTGCTGCTCGTCGCACAGCTCGCATGGTGGCAGCGTGAGGCGCTGATGATCCATTGGCCCGTCACGCAGGACTGGTTCCGGCAGGCGTGCGCGCCGCTCGGCTGCACGGTCGCGCCGCCGCGCGCGATCAACGGCCTGCGGCTCGACGCGACCGACCTGCGCCAGCTCGACGGCCCGCGCGTGCTGGAACTGAAGGTGCCGCTGACGAACCGCTACCGCGTCGCGCTCGCGTACCCGTCGCTCGAGCTCACGCTGCTCGACGATACCAATCACGTGACCGTGCGCCGCGTGCTCGCGCCGCGCGACTACGTGCGCCCGGGCACGCCGATCGACGCCGGGTTGCCGGCCGGCACGACGCAGACGATGGTCGTGCGTCTCGAAACGAACGGCACGCCCGCATCGAATTTCCGCGTCCAGATCTTCTATCCGTGACGCACCGCGGCGCGCGCATGCGCGCCGTCTCAACCCGCGCGCCCGAGGGGCGCGCTAATTCGGAGCACGAACATGAGCAAAGTTACGCTGGGTGGCAACCCGATCGATCTCGCCGGCACGTTCCCGGCCGTCGGCTCGCAAGCCCCCGACTTCAAGCTGGTCGGCAAGGACCTCGCCGACGTGTCGCTCGCCAGCTTCGCCGGCAAGCGCAAGGTGCTGAACATCGTGCCGAGCCTCGACACGCCGACCTGCGCGACGTCGACCCGCAAGTTCAACGAAGCCGCATCGTCGCTCGACAACACGGTCGTGATCGTCGTGTCGGGCGACCTGCCGTTCGCCGCCACGCGCTTCTGCACGACCGAAGGCCTGTCGAACGTCGTGACGGCTTCGACGTTCCGCGCCGGCCGCGCATTCGCGAACGCCTACGGCGTCGACGTGACGAGCGGCCCGCTGAACGGCCTGACCGCACGCGCGGTCGTCGTGCTCGACGCGCAGGACAAGGTGATCCACGCGCAACTCGTCAGCGAGATCAAGGACGAGCCGAACTACGACGCAGCACTCGCCGCACTGAAGTAATCCGCTGCCGCCCGGCCCTGCCGCGCGAGGCCCGACGGGCCCTTCGCACCGGCCGGGCGGCCGCCTCCCTTTGCTCTCTACAGGAACGCACGCCTTGACTACGCTGATTTGCGGCTCGCTCGCCTACGACAACATCATGACCTTCGAAGGCCGGTTTCGCGAGCACATCCTGCCCGACCAGGTTCACCTTCTCAACGTGAGCTTCCTCGTGCCGACGATGCGTCGCGAATTCGGCGGTTGCGCGGGGAACATCGCTTACGCACTGCACATGCTCGGCGGCGATGCGCGCATCATGGCAACGGTCGGCGCGAACGACGCGGACCGCTATCTCGAGCGTCTCGATGCCCTCGGGCTGTCGAAGGCGAGCGTGCGCGTGGTGCCCGAAACGCACACCGCGCAGGCGATGATCACGACCGACCTCGACAACAACCAGATCACCGCATTCCACCCGGGCGCGATGATGCAGTCGCATCTGAACCGCGCGGACGAAGTGTCGGGCGTGAAGCTCGGCATCGTCGCCCCGGACGGCTTCGACGGGATGGTCCAGCACGCCGAACAATTCGCGAAGGCCGGCGTCCCGTTCATCTTCGATCCGGGCCAGGGCCTGCCGCTGTTCGACGGTGCGACGCTGCGCCGCATCATTGAACTCGCGACCTTCGTCGCGGTCAACGACTACGAAGGCAAGCTCGTCAGCGACAAGACGGGCTGGTCCGAACAGGAAATCGCCAGCCGGGTTCAGGCGCTGATCATCACGCGCGGCGAACACGGCTCGACCATTCTTCACAAAAACGGCGAAGAACAGATTCCGGTCGTGCAAGCCGGGCGCGTCGTCGATCCGACCGGCTGCGGCGACGCCTTCCGGGGCGGCCTGCTGTACGGCATCGAGAATGGCCTCGACTGGGCAACCACGGGCCGCCTCGCGAGCCTCATGGGCTCGATCAAGATCGCCCACCAAGGGCCCCAGACTTACGCACTGACGCGCGCCGAAATCGATGCGCGCTTCGAGGCTGCCTTCGGTTACAGTCTCAAATGAATATTGTGGGAGAGCACAGATGTTGACGAAAAAAACCCTCACGCTCGCGGCCATGCTGACGGCCACGCTGACGCTGGCCGGCTGCTTCACGCCGCCGGGTTCGGCGGACGTCTATAGCGTCGGCCAGGCACAGCGCGAACAGACGGTCCGCATGGGCACGGTCGAAAGCGTCCGTGCGGTGCGCATCCAGTCCGACGGCGGCGGCAGCGCGATCGGCACGCTCGGCGGCGGTGCGCTCGGCGCAGTCGCGGGCAGCGCGATCGGCGGCGGCAAGGGGTCGATCCTGACGGCGATCGCGGGCGGTCTCGTCGGCGCGGTCGCAGGCAACGCGGTCGGCGAAAACCTCAGCACGGCGAACGGTGTCGAAATCACCGTGCGTCTCGACAATGGCGACCTGCGCTCGATCACGCAGGCGACGAGCGGCGAAATGTTCCGCGCGGGCGACCGTGTGCGGCTGCTGTCGAGCGGCGGCGTCACGCGCGTCACGCACTAACGAGCATCCTCAGCACGCGGCGCAAGCCGCGGTCGAACGCATGTGCGAAGCTGCACATGCGTTTTTTTTCGTCCGCGCTCGGCCGTGCCGGCCGGCACATGAACGCAGAATACGGACGAAAAAAATCCCGCCATCCAAACGAGATGGCGGGACCGATTGAGTAGCGCTACTCAACCCGCGGACACCACGTGAGTGTCCGGGTGGTACTGGTCAGTCGCGATTACGGGCGGCTGCCGGTCGGGAACGGCCATGCCGCTGCCGGGTTGAGCGCGGTCTTCGCGCCCGATGCCGGCGCGACCGATGCGGTCGACGCGGTGGTTGCCGGTGCAGCCTTCTTCACGACGGCCTTCTTCGGAGCAGCAGCCTTCTTCGCCGGTGCGGCAGCCTTGGGCGCGGCAGCCTTCGGTGCAGCAGCAGCCTTCTTCGCAGGGGCAGCCTTCTTGGCGGGCGCGGCCTTCTTCGCAGCAGCCTTCTTCGCAGGCGCGGCCTTCTTGGCAGCGGCCTTCTTCGCCGGTGCGGCCTTCTTGGCTGCAGCCTTCTTCGCCGGTGCGGCCTTCTTCGCAGCGGCCTTCTTCGCCGGTGCGACCTTCTTGGCTGCAACCTTCTTCACTGCGGCCTTCTTCGCCGGTGCTGCCTTCTTGGCTGCAACCTTCTTCACCGCGACTTTCTTAGCTGCGACCTTCTTGGCTGCAACCTTCTTCGCAGCAACCTTCTTCACTGCGGCCTTCTTCGCCGGTGCTGCCTTCTTGGCTGCAACCTTCTTCACCGCGACCTTCTTCGCCGCAACCTTCTTCACTGCAGCGGCCTTCTTCGCCGGAGCTGCAGCCTTCTTCGCAACGGTCTTCTTGGCAGCAACCTTCTTAGCAGCCGGTTTCTTCTTGGCAGTAGCCATGTTGTTCTCCTTCAGGTTCAGATGAGAGTCAGTTCAAACTACACCCTTCGTCAAAACCCGCTTCCCGCGGACGCTGTTCAGGACGTGCGCTTCGAAGCGGGCTATTCATCGGCGTACGCGGATACCGCGCGCTTACGCTAATGAATACGGTATGGCGCGCGTGACCCCATGGCCTCGCGCGCCAAATCAAGTCGGTAGCCGGCGCACCTCGCGCCGCCACCCCTAATCGCTTGATCAAGCGGACCGCCACACGGCCGTCCGCTTTTTCCGGAGGGAAGTTTGCCCATCCCACTGAAGGGTTCGCAAAGTGCCGATCATGTCGTTGGGCCGTTAAGGCACCGGGCATGCTTTGCATCAGGCGTTCTTGCTCCTAAACCTTGGGCCGGGGCCGAGAGGCCGCCGGCTGCTCCATCATGTGACGGGTTCGCTGCTGCGGGTTATTCCCAGGACAGCGCGCCGCCCGTCTGATACTCGATCACTCGCGTCTCGAAGAAGTTGCGTTCCTTCTTCAGGTCGATCATTTCGCTCATCCACGGGAACGGGTTTTCCTCGTTCGGGTACAGCGGATCGAGGCCGATCTGCTGGCAACGGCGGTTGCTGATGAAGCGCAGATAGCTCTTGAACATCGACGCGTTCAGACCCAGCACGCCGCGCGGCATCGTGTCCTCGGCGTAGCGGTATTCGAGTTCGACAGCCTGCTTGAACAGCTCGCGAATCTCCGCGCGGAATTCCGCGGTCCAGAGATGCGGGTTCTCGAGCTTGATCTGGTTGATCAGGTCGATGCCGAAATTGCAGTGCATCGACTCGTCGCGCAGGATGTACTGATATTGCTCTGCAGCACCCGTCATCTTGTTCTGGCGGCCGAGCGCGAGGATCTGCGTGAAGCCGACATAGAAGAACAGGCCTTCCATGATGCAGGCGAACACGATCAACGACTTCAGCAGCTTCTGATCCGCTTCGAGCGTGCCGGTCTTGAAGGCCGGGTCCGTCAGCGTATGAATGAACGGGATCAGGAATTCGTCCTTCGCGCGGATCGACGTGACCTCGTGGTACGCGTTGAAGATCTCGCCTTCGTCGAGACCGAGCGATTCGACAATGTATTGGTACGCGTGCGTGTGGATCGCCTCTTCGAACGCCTGGCGCAGCAGAAACTGCCGGCACTCGGGCGCCGTGATGTGGCGGTACGTGCCGAGCACGATGTTGTTCGCCGCGAGCGAATCGGCCGTCACGAAGAAGCCGAGGTTACGCTTGACGATGCGGCGCTCGTCCTCGGTCAGACCGTTCGGGTCTTTCCACAGTGCGATGTCGCGGGACATGTTGATTTCCTGCGGCATCCAGTGGTTCGCGCAACCCGCCAGATACTTTTCCCACGCCCATTTGTACTTGAACGGCACCAGCTGATTGACGTCAGTCTGGCCGTTGATGATGCGCTTGTCGGCGACATTGACCCGCGCTTCGGAACCGCCAGCGGGAACGGCCGATGCTTGCGGCGGCACCGCAAGATCGCCTTCGAAAATGTCACGGACCTGATGGGCGGCAGGCGTTGCAGCCTGCATTCCGACAGCCATCCCGGCGGAGGTGCGCAACGCGTTTTGCTGCGCTCCGCTCGCGGGGGTTACGGCAGTCTTCTCGTCATCCCAGTTGAGCATAAATTCTCACCATCAATTTAGAACGGTTTGTACCATCTTTTCCTGAGCGATAAAAGGGTTCGCTCACGAAAAATCCTTTTTTCGATTCGCGTTGCGACCTCGATACAACACTTTGAGCAACGCATCGTCGTTCATGCAGCGCGCGACGTGTGTCGCGCATGGTTCGCGAGGTGCGCTCGACACATCGAACGCTGATCGAAACGCGACGCTGTCGGGGATGTTTCGATCGCTTGCCTGTAACTGCAACGCAGGTGTCGCGTTACAGATTCCTTATCATTTTTTTAGTTGAGAGCGGCGCACACTTCAACCTCGATCGGTTGTCGTGCGCGCCGCTCGAACCTACTTCAGGTCAACGCGCGCCGCGTTACTGGCAAGCTTCGCACTCGTCGAAGCCCGGATCGCCCGGACGCATCGTGCACACCGGACCGTCCGCTTCGACCGGCGCGAGCGCCGGTGCCGCATTGACCGCACCCGACGATGCATCGCCGCCTGCCGCACCGAAGCCGCCTGCTGCGCCTTGCGCGCCGCCGCTGCTCGAACCGCCGCTGCCCGCACCGCCCGTCGGCACCGCGTTCAGCGCGCCGTGTGCGACCGTCGACTTCTCGACGTGCGTCGCCGCCATCGTGCGGAGGTAGTAGGTCGTCTTCAGACCGCGCAGCCATGCGAGCTTGTAGGTCTCGTCGAGCTTCTTGCCCGACGCGCCGCCCATGTAGATGTTCAGCGACTGCGCCTGGTCGATCCACTTCTGGCGACGCGATGCCGCTTCGACCAGCCACGTCGGATCGACTTCGAACGCGGTCGCGTAGATCGCACGCAGGTCGGCCGGAATGCGGTCGATGCGCGACAGCATGCCGTCGAAGTACTTCAGGTCGGCGACCATCACTTCGTCCCACAGGCCGCGTTCCTTCAGGTCGCGAACGAGGTACTCGTTCACCACCGTGAACTCGCCCGACAGGTTCGACTTCACGTACAGGTTCTGGAAGGTCGGCTCGATGCATGCCGACACGCCGATGATGTTCGAGATCGTCGCCGTCGGCGCGATCGCGACGCAGTTCGAGTTGCGCATGCCGTACGAGGCGATCCGCGAACGCAGCGTCGTCCAGTCGAGCGACTCGGACGTGTCGACCTCGACGTAGCCGCCGCGCGCTTCCGTCAGCAGCTTCAGCGTGTCCTGCGGGAGGATGCCGCGATCCCACAGCGAGCCGCGGTAGCTCGAGTAGCGGCCGCGCTCCTCGGCCAGCTCGGTCGACGCGTAGTACGCGTAGTAGCAGACCGCTTCCATCGAACGGTCGGCGAACTCGACCGCCGCGTCCGACGCGTACGGCGTGCGCAGCAGGTGCAGGCAGTCCTGGAAGCCCATGATGCCCATGCCGACCGGGCGGTGCTTCAGGTTCGAGTTACGCGCCTTCGGCACCGCGTAGTAGTTGATGTCGATCACGTTGTCGAGCATGCGCATCGCGACGCTGATCGTGCGCTTCAGCTTGTCGTGGTCGAGCGCGTAGCTGCCGTCGGCCTGCTTCACCAGGTGGGCGACGAGGTTCACGGAACCGAGGTTGCACACCGCGATTTCGGTGTCGCTCGTGTTCAGCGTGATTTCCGTGCACAGGTTCGACGAGTGGACGACGCCGACGTGCTGCTGCGGCGAGCGGATGTTGCACGGATCCTTGAACGTGATCCACGGGTGGCCCGTTTCGAACAGCATGCCGAGCATCTTGCGCCAGAGCTGCTGCGCCGGGATCTTCTTGAACAGCTTGATCTCGCCGCGCGCGACCTTGTCTTCGTAAGCCGTGTAAGCCGCCTCGAACGCCGTGCCGAACTTGTCGTGCAGATCCGGGCAGGTCGACGGCGAGAACAGCGTCCAGTCCGTGCCTTCCATCACGCGCTTCATGAACAGGTCGGGAATCCAGTTCGCCGTGTTCATGTCGTGCGTGCGGCGGCGATCGTCGCCGGTGTTCTTGCGCAGCTCGAGGAACTCCTCGATGTCCAGGTGCCACGATTCGAGGTACGCGCACACCGCGCCCTTGCGCTTGCCGCCCTGGTTGACCGCGACGGCCGTGTCGTTGACGACTTTCAGGAACGGCACCACGCCTTGCGACTTGCCGTTCGTGCCCTTGATATGCGAGCCGAGTGCGCGCACGCGCGTCCAGTCGTTGCCGAGACCGCCGGCGAACTTCGACAGCAGCGCGTTTTCCTTCAGCGCTTCATAGATGCCGTCGAGATCGTCCGCGACCGTCGTCAGGTAGCACGACGACAGCTGCGAGCGGTGCGTGCCCGAGTTGAACAGCGTCGGCGTCGAGCTCATGAAGTCGAAGCTCGACAGCACGTTGTAGAACTCGATCGCGCGCGTTTCGCGGTCGATCTCGTTCAGCGACAGGCCCATCGCGACGCGCATGAAGAATGCCTGCGGCATTTCGATGCGGGTGCCGTCGACGTGCAGGAAGTAGCGGTCGTACAGCGTTTGCAGGCCGAGGTAGCCGAACTGCAGGTCGCGGTTCGCGTCGAGCGCTTCGCCCAGACGCTTCAGGTCGAACTGCAGCAGCTTGTCGTCGAGCAGGCCGGCGTCGACGCCGCGCTTCAGGAACTGCGGGAAGTATTCCGCGTAGCGGGCCGACATCTCGGCCTGCACGACTTCCTCGCCGAGGATCTCGCGACGGATCGTGTGCAGCAGGATGCGGGCCGTGACCTGGCTGTACGCCGGATCCTTTTCGATCATCGTGCGCGCAGCGAGGATCGCCGAGTCGTAGACCTGGCTCATCGGCACGCCGTCGTACAGGTTCTTCACCGTCTCCGCGACGATCGGGTCAGGGTTAACCGCAGCGCCGAGACCGTCGCATGCCGACACGATCAGCGCGCGCAGTGCGTTCAGGTCGAGCGGGCGCGTGACGCCGTTGTCGACGACGTTGATGCCGGTGCTCGACTCGCCGCCGACTGCCGCTGCTTCCTCGCCCGCATGCTGGCGCTCGAGGTGACGCTTCTCGCGATACAGCACGTACGCACGCGCGACGTTGTGCTCGCCGCCGCGCATCAGCGCGAGTTCGACCTGATCCTGGATGTCTTCGATATGGAACGTACCGCCGTTCGGACGGCTGCGCACGAGCGCGCGCACGACGTTGTGCGTCAGCTGCTCGACGAGTTCGCGCACGCGCGCCGACGCCGCGCCCTGCCCGCCATTGACGGCCAGGAAAGCCTTGGTCACCGCGATCGCGATCTTCGAAGGCTCGAACGACACCACGCTGCCGTTGCGGCGGATCACCTTGTAGTCGGCGAACGTGGCTTGCGGCGCGAGGCCCTGCGCGCCCTGTTCGGTCCCGCCGAGCGGACGGCTCGAGGCGCTCTCGTACTGGGACGTCGCGTTGTCGGTGGTTTGCATATGCAAAGCTCCTGGTGTTGGATGGTGCGGAGAGAACCGCGGATTAAAACGAACGCTGCGCTATGCGGTGCGCAAGCGGTAAGAGGCGAGCGATACGTCGGGGAAACCGGTGCGGCCGATGCGCGACAACCGATCCGGTCGTGTGCTTCGTCATGTATACCCTGCCCCGTCGAAGTTCGCTGCGCTTGATCGCGACGCCCGGACCGCCCGGCCTGATGCGCCGCCTGAGAACCCTGCCCGCCGGCGTTGCCCGCCGGCCGGTGCCGCTCGGATTTCCCCGGCGACACACACTATATCTAGTACAGAACTACTCAACCGGCACCAAGTATAGTGGACATTCGGAAGAGGTCAAAACAGAGAATTTGCGCGAAAGGTATTGACATCACCCCTGCCCCCCGGACGGGCAGACGTGACAAGGCATTGGTCGGAAAATTTTTTTTTGCCGGCTCAAAAACCCTGCGCTCAGTGCTGACGGAAAGGAAAGTATTCGGCGGAAAAGCCGGCATCGTCCGCGAAGCGTTGCCAATCGAAGTGCGGACCCGGGTCGGTCTTGCGGCCCGGCGCGATGTCGGAATGCCCGGCCACCGCGTCGACCGGGTAGCGCGCCGCAAGCGTGCGTGCGAGCACGCCGAGTGTCGCGTACTGCGCCGCGTCGAACGGCACGTCGTCCGCGCCTTCGAGCTCGATGCCGATCGAGAAATCGTTACAGCGCGGCCGGCCGAAGAACGCCGACGCGCCCGCATGCCACGCGCGCTCGTCGCACGACACGAACTGCACGAGTTCGCCGTCGCGGCGGATCAGGAAGTGCGCGGACACGCGCACGCCGCGCAGGTGACGCTGGTAATAGGGGTGCGCATCGCAATCGAGGCGATTCAGGAACAGCGCCTCGATCGCGTCGCCGCCGAACTCGCCGGGCGGCAGGCTGATGTTGTGCACGACGATGAGCGTCGGCACCGCGCCCGCGGGCCGCGCCTCGAAATTCGGCGACGGCGCATGGCGCGCTTCGCGCACCCAGCCGTTCGCGTCGACCGACAGCAGCGGTGCGTCGCTCATCGGGCGTCGGGGCCGCTCGCGTGCGTGCGATGGCGCTGCGCGTGCTCGGTGCTGCAGAAATACTCGCCGTCCGACACGACGGCTTCGCCCTTCGGCGCATGCACGCCGCATTCGGCGCAGCGCACCATCGGTTCGGGCAGCGAGCGCGCATCGCCGTTCGGGCGTGCCGCACCGGCGCCGTCGTGACCGGGCGCGCCGTCGTAGCCGGCGCCGCGGCCGGTGCGCGCCTGCGCGTGCTCCTGGGCCTGGCGCAGCTTGCGCGCGATCCACGAACCCGCGAAGAAGAGAAGAATCAGGAGAAGAATCTGTCGCATCGGAAACCTGCGTTCAAACCACGGAGCGGTGCAGCAGCACCTCGAAAACGAACCGGCTGCCGACATACGCGAGCAGCAGCGCGGCAAACGACACGAGCACCCAGCGCGCGGCGCCGCGCCCGCGCCAGCCCGACGTCTTGCGCGCAACCAGCAGGCCGCCGAACATCAGCCACGACAACACCGCGAACACGGTCTTGTGGTCGAGCCGCAGCGCGCGCGCATCGACCTGTTCGCTGAACAGGATCCCCGATGCAAGCGTCAGCGTGAGCAGCACGAAGCCCGCGCCGATCAGCCGGAACAGCAGCTTCTCGAGCGTGAGGAGCGGCGGCAGCGTTTCGAGCCAGCTCGCGATCCAGCCGGTCGAGCCGCCGCGTCCGCCGCTTCGCAGCGACTGCAGACGCCGCTCGACCATCAGCATCAGGATCGCGTGCAGTGCGGCGATCGCGAAAAGGCCGTATGCGATGTTCGCGATCAGGAAGTGCATCTTGAACAGCGGCGCTGCGGCATAAGGCAGCACCCGCACGCCGCCGAACACGAGCGGCAGCAGCGACGCGACGCACGCGAGCGGCAGCACGAGCAGGCGCAGGCTGTCGAGCGGGAAGAAAAAGCTCTCGATCCAGTAGATGCCGGCGCCGAGCCAGAACATCGCGGACAGCGCGAACGCGAAACCGAAGATCATCGCGTCGTTCGGGAAGATCGTCATGTGCAGCAGTACGCCGTGCGCGACGAGCGCGGCAAACAGCAGCGCGCGGCCGGCCCCGCTCATCCCCGACGCGGCGGACGCGGGGACCGGCACGGCCGGCACGCTCGCGACGAGCGGCGTCGCGCCCTGGCGGTGCGTGCGCCAGCCTGCGACGGCGAGGCCGCCGTACAGGAATGCGGTGAGGGCATACAGTACAATATCCATGTTCGAAGTTTACACTAGGCCCCCTTCCCGCGACGGCTCCCTTTGTCAGGTTCCATCGCGCCTTCGGGCCCCACTGTCCATCGCTCCCCATGCTCGACAATCTCACTCAACGGATGGCGCGCGTCGTCAAGACGCTGCGCGGCGAGGCCCGCCTTACCGAGGCGAACACCCAGGAGATGCTCCGCGAGGTGCGTCTCGCGCTGCTGGAGGCCGACGTCGCACTGCCCGTCGTCCGCGAATTCATCGCCAAGGTCAAGGAAAAGGCGCTCGGCGAGGAGGTGATCAGCAGCCTGTCGCCGGGCCAGGCGCTCGTCGGCGTGGTCCAGAAGGAGCTGACCGCGGTGATCGGCGGCGACTACGAAGGCAAGGCCGCCGAGCTGAACCTCGCGGTCACGCCGCCCGCCGTGATCCTGATGGCCGGCCTGCAGGGTGCCGGCAAGACCACGACCGTCGGCAAGCTCGCGAAGCTGCTGCGCGAGAAGTACAAGAAGAAGGTGCTGACGGTGTCGTGCGACGTGTATCGCCCGGCCGCGATCATGCAGTTGAAAACGGTGACCGAGCAGGTCGGCGCCGATTTCTTCCCGTCGACACCGGACCAGAAGCCCGTCGACATCGCGGTTGCCGCCGTCGACTGGGCGAAGCGCCACTACCATGACGTGCTGCTCGTCGACACGGCCGGCCGTCTCGGTATCGACGAGGCGATGATGCAGGAAATCGCCGCGCTGCACGGCACGCTGAAGCCGGCAGAAACGCTGTTCGTCGTCGACGCGATGCTCGGCCAGGACGCGGTCAACACCGCGAAGGCGTTCAGCGACACGCTGCCGCTCACCGGCGTCGTGCTGACCAAGCTCGACGGCGATTCGCGCGGCGGTGCGGCGCTGTCGGTACGTCACGTCACGGGCAAGCCGATCAAGTTCGTCGGCGTCGCCGAAAAGCTCGACGGCCTCGAGGTGTTCCACCCCGACCGGATGGCGAACCGGATCCTCGGCATGGGCGACATCCTCGCGCTCGTCGAGGAAGCGCAGCGCGGCGTCGACGTACAGGCTGCGCAAAAGCTCGCCGACAAGGTGAAGAAAGGCGGCGACTTCGACCTGAACGATTTCCGCGCGCAGATCTCGCAGATGAAGAACATGGGCGGCCTGTCGTCGCTGATGGACAAGCTGCCCGCGCAGTTCCAGCAGGCGGCGGCAGGCGCCGACATGGGCCAGGCCGAGAAGTCGATCCGCCGGATGGAAGGGATCATCAGCTCGATGACGCCCGCCGAGCGTGCGAAACCCGAAATCATCAAGGCGACGCGCAAGCGCCGCATTGCAGCCGGCGCGGGCGTGCCGGTGCAGGAAGTCAACCGGATGCTGAACCAGTACGACCAGATGCGTACGATGATGAAGAAGCTGAAGGGCGGCAACATGCAGAAGATGATGCGCGGCCTGAAGGGCATGATGCCCGGCATGCGCTGATTCCGTCCGTCGGCCGGCGCGCGGGTTTTTGCCGTAGCGCGCGCCGTCCGTTCTGCTTCATTCTTATTTGTATACCGACTGCCCGCCAGAACACATGAACCGCGAAGAAGCCCTCCACATTTTCGACCACTCCGAAGAGATCGTCTCGGCCGATGCCGTCAACGCCTCGATCTCCAAGATGGCCGACGCGATCCGCGCCGAGATCGGCGACGCGTTCCCGCTCGTTCTCTCGGTGATGGGCGGCGCCGCGGTGTTTACCGGGATGCTGCTGCCGCATCTCGATTTCCCGCTGGAATTCGACTACATCCACCTGACCCGCTACCGCAACACGACGCAGGGCAGCCCGGAGATGCACTGGCGCGTCGCGCCGCGCGAATCGGTGAAGGACCGGATCGTGCTCGTGCTCGACGACATCCTCGACGAAGGCGAAACGATGGCCGCGATCCGCGACCGCATCCTCGACATGGGCGCGAAGCGCTTCATGTCCGCCGTGCTGTGCGAGAAGACGCTCGCGAAGGCAAAGCCGCTGCACCCCGATTTCTGCGGCTTCTCGGTGCCGGACCGCTACGTGTTCGGCTGCGGGATGGACGCGAAGGGCTACTGGCGCAATCTGCCGACGATCCGTGCGCTGACCACGAACGTCTGATCGCCCTGCCCCGACGATAGAAAAGCGGCGCCCCGGTTTCCCGGCGCGCCGCTTTTTTTCGGCCTGCGGGCCGACGTTACAACTGGTGCACGAACGCCCGGATGCCGGCCAGCAGCATCTCGACCGAGATCGCGACGAGCACGAGGCCCATCAGCCGCTCGAACGCCGCGACGGTCCGCTCGCCGAGCCATTGCTGGATCCGTTCGGCCAACACCAGCGTGATCGCACAGACGATCATCGTGACCGTCAGCGCGCCGACCCACTCGAGCATCTTGCCCGGCGCCTGCGACGTCAGCAGCATTACCGTCGCGAGCGCCGACGGGCCGGCCAGCGCCGGAATCGCGAGCGGCACGATGAACGGTTCGCCGCCCGCGCGCGGATCGCTGCCGAGCGCGCCGTCCGGATGCGGGAAGATCATCCGCAGCGCAATCAGGAACAGCACGATCCCGCCGCCGAGCCGCAGCGACAGGTCGGTGAGGCTCATCATCCGCAGGAAGCGGTCGCCGACCACCATGAAGAACAGCAGGATCACGAACGCGATCCCCACTTCACGCAGGATCAGCTTCACGCGCCGCTCGCGCGGCACGTCCCGCATCGCCGTAATGAACAGCGGGATGTTACCGAGCGGATCCGTGATCAGCACGAGGAGCACGGTAGCCGACAGGAAGGTGTATTCCACCGTGTCCCCCGATTGCCGCGATCAGCGCGCGAGCGCGGCGCGGATCTTCTCCGTCACCGTCGCCGCGGCCGTGTCGGCCGGCAGCAGCGTCGCTTCGGCATCGCGGCGGCCCTGATACTCGATCTTGCCTTCCTTCAGGCCGCGCTCGCCGATCACCAGGCGATGCGGCACGCCGATCAGCTCCCAGTCGGCGAACATCACGCCCGGGCGCTCGCCGCGATCGTCGAGGATCACGTCGATGCCGGCCGCCGTCAGTTCCGCGTACAGCTTGTCGGCCGCCTCGCGAACCATGTCGCTGCGGTCGTAGCCCATCGGGCACAGCACGATTTCGAACGGTGCGATCGACTCGGGCCAGATGATGCCCTTGTCGTCGAAGTTCTGTTCGATCGCCGCGCCCAGAATGCGCGTGACGCCGACGCCATAGCAGCCCATCAGCATCGGCTGCGGCTTGCCCGACTCGTCGAGGAACGTCGCGCCCAGCGCTTCCGAGTACTTGGTGCCGAGCTGGAATACGTGGCCGACTTCGATGCCGCGGCAGATGTCGATCGTACCCTTGCCGTCCGGCGACGGATCGCCCTTCTTCACGTTGCGCACGTCGGCGACGTCCGGCTCCGGCAGGTCGCGGCCCCAGTTCACGCCCGCGATGTGATAGTCGACCTCGTTCGCGCCGACGACGAAGTCGCTCATGTTCGCGACCGTGCGATCGGCGATCACCTTCACCGGCTTCTTCGTGCCGACCGGGCCGAGATAGCCCGGCGGCGTGCCGAACCACTCGACGATTTCCTGCTCGGTCGCGAAGCGGTGGTTCTTCAGACCCGGCAGCTTCGACACCTTGATCTCGTTCAGGTCATGGTCGCCGCGCAGCATCACGAGCCAGATGGTCGGCTCGGCGCCTTCGTTGTCGGTGGCCAGCACGATCGACTTGATCGTGCGCTCGAGCGGGATCGCCAGCAGCTCGGCGACGGCTTCGCACTTCGCCTTGCCGGACGTCGCGACCTTCTCCATCGCTTCGGCCGGCGCCGCGCGCTCGGCAACCAGCGGCAGCGCATCGGCCGCTTCGATGTTCGCCGCGAACTCGGACGTCGGGCAGTAGGCGATCGCATCCTCGCCGGTATCGGCGATCACGTGGAACTCGTGCGAGAAGTTGCCGCCGATCGAGCCGCTGTCGGCCGCGACCGCGCGGAACTCGAGACCCAGGCGCGTGAAGATGCGCACGTACGCGTCGTACATCTTGCGATACGACTCGTTCAGGCCGGCCGCGTCCTTGTCGAACGAATACGCGTCCTTCATGATGAATTCGCGGCCGCGCATCACGCCGAAGCGCGGACGGATCTCGTCGCGGAACTTCGTCTGGATCTGATAGAAGTTCACCGGCATCTGCCGGTAGCTCTTGATCTGGTTGCGCGCGATATCGGTGACGACTTCCTCGTGCGTCGGCCCGATCACGAAGTCGTTGTCCTTGCGGTCCTTGAAGCGCAGCAGCTCGGGGCCGTACTGCTCCCAGCGGCCCGATTCCTGCCACAGCTCGGCCGGTTGCACGGCCGGCATCAGCAGCTCGATGGCGCCTGCCCGGTTCATTTCCTCGCGCACGATCGCCTCGACCTTGCGAATCGAGCGCAGGCCGACCGGCAGGTAGTTATAGATGCCGCCGGCGACACGACGGATCATGCCGGCGCGCACCATCAGCTTGTGGCTGACGATCTCTGCGTCGGCCGGTGCTTCTTTGAGGGTGCCGATAAAGAAACGGGAAGCTTTCATGCGGACGGTTCCAAATACGGCGCCCCAGGCGGGGCGCCCGAAAAAGTTTCAAGGTGAAAAAGCTGCGCGCGACGAACGGCGATGGCGCAGATGACGTAGCAGACAAATCAGGGACAATTCAGCCGATGCACCCCGGGCGGATTCGCTCCGTCACGGTGCGCAGCGCCCGTTATCTGTTTATAATCAAAGCAATTTTAAAGGATTCGAAGGTGGTTGTATGCTGGATCGTGAAGGCTTTCGCCCGAACGTCGGCATCATCCTCTTGAACGCGCGCAACGAGGTGTTTTGGGGCAAGCGGCTCCGCGAGCATTCCTGGCAGTTTCCTCAAGGTGGGATCAAGTATGGCGAGACCCCCATGCAGGCGATGTACCGGGAACTGCACGAGGAAACGGGCTTGCATCCGGAACACGTCAAGATAATCGGCCGCACTCGCGACTGGTTGCGTTACGAGGTGCCTGACAAGTTCATCAAACGCGAAGTACGCGGACATTACCGCGGCCAGAAGCAGATCTGGTTCCTGCTGCGGATGGTCGGACGCGATTGCGACATTTGCTTGCGCGCGACCGATCACCCGGAGTTCGATGCGTGGCGCTGGAACGAGTACTGGGTGCCGCTCGATGCGGTGATCGAGTTCAAGCGGGATGTCTATCAGTTGGCGCTGACGGAACTGTCGCGCTTCCTGCGCCGCCCGGCGCAGCGAGCCGACAAGCCGCGTGGGCCGCGTCCGTCGCGCTATCCGCGCGTAATCGGCACGCAGGTCCAGCAGACGCTGACGATTGTCGACACATCGGTGGTTTGTTCGGAGATCGAAATGGACGCGAGCACGCTCGACGAGCTGCCGCCCCAGGTGATCATCGGCAAGTGACGAGTCGGACTGCATGACCGGGCGCGACCTTGGTGTCGCGCCCTTTTTTTACGAGGAATGCATATTGAAAGCGATTGCTCTCGCGCTCGCATCGATCGCCGCAGCGGCCGCACTGGCCGGCTGCGCGAATTCGAAGGCGCCGACCAACAAGGATGACAGCGCGTTCGTGTATCTGCTGGACCGCCAGGGCAACTGGAAGGAAAACCCGGTCGATACGCTGCCTGCGCTGCCGCAGGCAGGCGACCTGCTGCCGTTCAACGTGTCGCAGAACACGCCGCTCAAGTTCGCCATCGATGCGAAGTCGCTCGCGGTCGGCACCGACGGCGTCGTGCGATATGCGGTCGTCATCACGAGCCCGGCCGGCGCACGCAACGTGAACTACGAAGGCATCCGCTGCGACACCTACGAATGGCGCCAGTATGCGGGCCTGAATTCGGATCACGACGGCTGGGATCGCACGGTCGAGAACGACTGGCGCCGCATCGAGAACGGCGAGTTGAATGCATATCACGCCGCGCTCTACCAGGACTACTTCTGCTCGAACAAGATGCCGCAGGGCTCGACCCAGCAGATTCTGGAGAACGTCCGGTTCCACCGTACCGCGATGAGCCAGCTGCGCTGACCGAGCGACACGGGCCGTCTGGCCGCTGCCCGCCGCAATGAAAAAGCCCGCGTAATGCGGGCTTTTTTGTCGTTTGCCGATGCCAGGCCGAACGGTTACACCAGCACGAGGTTGTCGCGGTGAATCAGTTCGGGCTCCAGCATGTAGCCGAGGACCGTCTCGATCTCGCCGCTCGGCTTGCGGTGAATCAGCTTCGTTTCCGCGCTGCTGTAGTTCGTGAGGCCACGCGCCACTTCGCGCCCGTCCGGGCCGACGCACGCGATCACCTCGCCTCGCGCGAACGCGCCCTGCACGCCAGTCACGCCGATCGGCAGCAGGCTCTTGCCGCCGCCGGTCAGTTTCTCGACCGCGCCCGCATCGATCACGACATGCCCGCGCACCTGCAGATGATCGGCCATCCACTGCTTGCGCGCCGCCATCCGCGCGGTGCGCGCGATCAGCTGCGTGCCGATCGCCTCGCCCGCGGAGAGCCGCACGAGCACGTCGGGCTCCCTCCCGCTCGCGATCACGGTATTCGCGCCGCTGTGCGCCGCGCGCTTTGCCGCCAGGATCTTCGTGAGCATCCCGCCGCGGCCGAGGCTCGAGCCTGCGCCGCCCGCCATCGCTTCGAGTTCCGGCGCGCCGGCGCTGGCTTCCGCGACCAGCGTCGCGTTCGGATCCTTGCGCGGATCGGCGGTGAACAGCCCCGACTGGTCGGTCAGGATGATCAGCGCATCGCCTTCGATCAGGTTCGCGACCAGCGCACCGAGCGTGTCGTTGTCGCCGAACTTGATTTCATCGGTGACGACCGTGTCGTTCTCGTTGATGATCGGCACGACGCCGAGCCGCAGCAGCGTAAGCAGCGTCGAACGTGCATTCAGGTAGCGCTCGCGATCGGCCAGGTCGGCGTGCGTGAGCAGGATCTGCGCGGTGCGGATATCGTGTTCGGTAAAGCGGCTCTCATAGACTTGCGCGAGCCCCATCTGGCCGACAGCAGCGGCCGCCTGCAGCTCGTCGATCTCGCGCGGGCGCTTGCTCCACCCGAGCCGCTGCATCCCTTCGGCAATCGCCCCCGAACTGACGAGCACCACTTCCTTGCCCTGAGCGCGCAGCGCGGCGATCTGGGCAGCCCAGCGGCCGATTGCAGCATGATCGAGCCCCTTGCCGTCGTTGGTCACGAGGCTCGAGCCTACCTTCACCACCAGTCGCTTCGAATCCGCGATGATCGAACGCATCGTGCGCTGTCTCCTGTATCTGATGCCTGCCCGGCCGGGCGCGATTAAATTCCGGCACCGGGCCGCGCCCGGTGCATGTCGGAGCCGCTCAGGCGTCGCCGCCGGGCGTCGTGCCGCCATCGGCGGGCGGCGCATCGCGGAACCGGACGTCCGCGGCCAGATCTTCCTCTTCCGCCACGCGATGCGCTTCCGAATGCTCGGCGAGGTAGTCGTAGATCGCGTAGCAGAGCGCTTCGCAGCCCTGGCCCGTGAGCGCCGAGATTTCGAATACCGGGCCGTCCCAGCCGAAACGCTCGAGGAAATCGGCGACGCGCGCCTTGCGCTCGTCTTCCGGCACCATGTCGAGCTTGTTCAGCACGAGCCACCGCGGCTTCTCGTAGAGCGCCTCGTCGTACTTGCGCAACTCGCCGACGATCGCCTTCGCTTCCGCGACCGGATCGACGTTCTCATCGAACGGGGCCAGATCGACGAGGTGCAGCAGCACGCCGGTGCGCTGCAGATGGCGCAGGAACTGGTGGCCGAGGCCCGCGCCTTCGGCGGCGCCCTCGATCAGCCCCGGGATATCCGCGATCACGAAGCTCTTGCTCGGGCCGACCCGCACGACGCCGAGATTCGGCGCGAGCGTCGTGAACGGGTAATCGGCGATCTTCGGCTTCGCATTCGATACCGACGAGATGAACGTCGACTTGCCGGCGTTCGGCATGCCGAGCAGCCCGACATCGGCGAGCACTTTCAGCTCCAGCCGCAGCATGCGTCGCTCGCCGGGCTTGCCGTCCGTCTTCTGGCGCGGCGCGCGGTTCGTGCTCGACTTGAAATGCAGGTTGCCGAGGCCGCCGGAACCGCCCTTCGCGAGCATCACCTGCTGGTCGTGCTCGGTCAGGTCGGCGATCAGCTCGCCTGTATCCATGTCGGTGACGACCGTGCCGACCGGCATGCGCAGCGTGATGTCGTCGCCGCCCTTGCCGTAGCAATCGGAACCGCGACCGTTTTCGCCGTTGCGCGCGAGATGCTTCTTCGCGTAACGGTAGTCGATCAGCGTGTTGATGTTGCGGTCGGCGATCGCGTAGACGTTCCCGCCCCGGCCGCCGTCGCCGCCGTCCGGCCCGCCGAACGGAACGAATTTCTCGCGGCGCATCGACGCGCTGCCATCGCCTCCGTCGCCGGCGATGACTTCGATTCGTGCTTCGTCAATGAACTTCATTCGTTACTCCGACCAGTATTTCCGCTATTGTGCCGCGCGCCGGCGCGCTTGAACAATCTGCCGTTCAGCCAATTGCCCGCCGGTTCGGCGACAACCGCCGGCGCGCACATGCGCCCGGCGGCCAAATAAAAAAAGGCCCCGCGAAGACTGCGGGGCCTTTCGGCTACGAAGCCCTTGGGTGCCTGAACTTAGGCAGCCGCCGGGACAACGATGACCAGATGCTTCTTGTCCGCGCCCTTGGTCGCGAACTTGACGTGACCGTCGACCAGCGCGAACAAGGTGTGATCCTTGCCCATGCCGACGTTCTCGCCAGCGTGCATGCGCGTACCGCGCTGACGCACGATGATGCCGCCGGCGTTGATTGCCTGGCCGCCGTACACTTTCACGCCGAGACGTTTCGACTCGGAGTCGCGGCCGTTCCGGGAAGAGCCGCCTGCCTTTTTGTGTGCCATCTGATTGCTCCTTTACCGAGGCGCTTACGCGTTGATCGCGTCGATGCGCAGCTCAGTGTAGTTCTGGCGGTGGCCGCCGTGCTTTTGGTAGTGCTTCCGGCGACGCATCTTGAAGATGGTGACCTTGGCATGACGACCGTGCGACACAACGGTGGCCTTGACGGAAGCCCCACTGACCAGCGGCGCACCGAACTTAATCGATTCGCCTTCGCCCACTGCGAGAACCTGGTCGAGCGTGATTTCAGCGTCAATGTCAGCCGGTATCTGTTCTACTTTGAGTTTTTCGCCAACGGCAACCTTGTACTGCTTGCCGCCGGTTTTTATGACCGCGTACATTGAGAACCTCACTCTGGATCCAATTTTTCCGCACACCACGCGCGGAAAACACGTGATTATACATGGGGTTAGCACCGAAGTCAAAACCGATCCGCGATTGCCGCGCGCAAGCCCTGGCCAGACGGCCAAAATCACGGCTGCGGCGCGTCCGGCAGACCGGGATATCTCGGATTCGACTTATAATCCGCCGCATCACCCATTTCGATCATCATGTCGTCGTCCACCGCCTCCCCTACCCTCAGCGCCGCCCACCTGCTCGCTCCGATCGCAAGCGACATGGAGCAGGTGAATCGCGTTATCCGGCAAAGCCTCGCGTCCGACGTACTGCTGATCAACCAGATCGCCGAGTACATCATCGGTGCGGGCGGCAAGCGGCTGCGTCCTGCCCTGTTGCTGCTCGTTGCCGGCGCGCTCGGCGAGACGTCGCACCAGCGGCACGTGCTGGCTGCCGTCGTCGAGTTCATCCACACCGCCACGCTGCTGCATGACGATGTCGTCGACGAGTCCGAATTGCGGCGCGGTCGGCAGACGGCCAACGCGCTGTTCGGCAACGCGGCGAGCGTGCTGGTAGGCGACTATCTCTATTCGCGCTCGTTCGAGATGATGGTCGGCGTCGGCAAGATGCGCGTGATGGAGATCCTGTCGGAAGCGACGACGATCATTTCCGAAGGCGAGGTGCTGCAGCTTCTCAACATGCACGATGCGGACGTCGACGAGACCCGCTACATGCAGGTGATCCGCTACAAGACCGCGAAGCTGTTCGAAGCGTCGGCACGACTGGGCGCGGTGCTCTCGGGCGCCGATGCGCCGACCGAAGCGGCCGCGGCCGAGTATGGCCGCCGCATCGGCACCGCATTCCAGATCATGGACGACTGGCTCGACTACGCAGGCACGGCCGAGGCGATGGGCAAGAACGCCGGCGACGATCTGCGCGAAGGCAAGCCGACGCTGCCGCTCATCTATCTGATCGAACGCGGCACGCCCGAGCAGTCCGCGCTCGCCCGCGAGGCGATCG
Organism: Burkholderia sp. IDO3; assembly: GCF_003366075.1. Lineage (NCBI taxonomy): Bacteria > Pseudomonadati > Pseudomonadota > Betaproteobacteria > Burkholderiales > Burkholderiaceae > Burkholderia > Burkholderia sp. IDO3. Next base: position 549,154 of record NZ_CP028963.1, on the reverse strand, counting down.
AACAGGGCGGCACCGATCGCTTCAACACGATTTTCGACGCGATCACGCGTTCGGGTGCGCTCGACCATACGCTCGAATGCGCACGCCAGGAAGCCCAGGCTGCGGCGGCCGCGATCGCCGCGTTCCCGGATTCGATATACAAGGAAAGCCTGCTCGCGCTGTGCTCGTATTCGACGTCGCGGCAGTCGTAAACGCGCCGCGAATTGAAGGCGATACCTTGTCTCGAAAAATTTCTTCATCAAGGTATTCCCTTTTAGAAAAAACATCGTTATAGTTACGTTCTTGCTTGAGACGACGCAGCGATCTGAACGAAAACTGCGAAGTTGGAAGGGCAAAAAATCGGGGTGTAGCTTAGCCTGGTAGAGCGCTACGTTCGGGACGTAGAGGCCGGAGGTTCGAATCCTCTCACCCCGACCAGATTTTGAAAAAACCGTGCACCATGTGCACGGTTTTTTTTTACCCGTTTTTTGCCCGTTCGCACGGGCCGTTGCGCCATGCGCGACACATCCCGGCCATCGGCCTCTGCTATATTCCCTCCATTCCTGTCCTTCACTGCCCTTTCCGACGCGTGGACCAAATTCCCTTATGGGCGCAAATCGGCGCCGTCTTCCTGCTTCTCCTCTGCTCCAGCTTCTTTTCCATTTCCGAGACCGCGATGATGGCGCTCAACCGTCACCGGTTGAAGCATCTCGCCGGCCAGGGCGCGCTCGGCGCGAAGACCACGCAGGGCCTGCTCACCCGCACCGACCTGCTGCTCAGCGTGATCCTGATCGGCAACAACCTGTTCAACACGATCATCCCGGTTCTGACGACGTCGCTCGCGCTGCATACGTTCGGCCGTAACAACCTCGCGCTGTCGATCGCGACCGGTGTCGTCGCGTTCCTGATCATCGTGTTCGCGGAAATCGCGCCGAAGATCGTCGGCGCGACCTATCCCGAGCGCATCGCGCTGCCTGCGAGCCTCGTGATCGCGCCGCTGATGCGCGTGTTCAAGCCGGTCGTCTGGTTCGTCAACGCACTCGCGAACGGCGTGCTCTGGGTGCTGCGCATCAACACGAAGAAAGGCCGCGACCAGCGGATGTCGGCCGACGAGCTGCGCGCGATTGTGCTCGAATCGAGCAGCTTCATGCCGACCAAGCACCGCAGCATCCTGCTCAACCTGTTCGACCTCGAGAACATCACCGTCGACGACGTGATGGTGCCGCGCCGCCAGATCGAGTCGCTCAACTTCTACGCGCCGCTCGACGACGTCCTGCACCAGCTCGAGACCTGCTATCACAACCGGCTGATCGTGTACGAAGGCGACATCGACAAGGTGCTTGGCGTGCTGCACGTGCGCAAGACGCTCACCGCGCTGCACAACCAGGATTTCGACCGCGAAACGCTGCGCACGCTGCTCGCCGAACCGTACTACGTGCCGTCGGGCACGCCGGTCGTTCAGCAGCTCCAGTATTTCCAGGAAAGCCGGCAGCGTACCGCGCTCGTCGTCAACGAGTACGGTGAACTCGAAGGGCTCGTCACGCCCGAGGACATCATCGAGGAGCTGATCGGCGAATTCACGACGTCGATGCCGCGCAGCGAACGCGCGGGCGGCTGGGACGAGAACGGCGAATGCATCGTCGCCGCCAGCATGCCGCTGCGCGAACTGAACCGCTGGCTGCACCTGCAACTGCCGACCGACGGGCCGAAGACGCTGAACGGCCTGATCCTCGAAATCCTCGAGGAAATTCCGGAAGGCGACGTGTGCGTGAAAATCCGCGACGTGATGCTCGAGGTGATGCGCAGCGACGATCAGGCCGTGCGCACCGTCAAGCTATTCAAGCCGCGCGGCACGCGCGCACGCGCCGCCGCGCGCTAGCCGAACGGCCGACTGCCGGCGCCGCCGACGATCCGCGATCATTTACCGGTCACGATCAACAAGCGGCCGACACGCCGGCTCACATGCATTTCAACTCTCCCGCGGCGGCGCTGCATGCCGAGCGCTCGCCTGCTCCCCCCGACACATTGCCCGCATCGCGCGCCCGCCCGCTCGATGCGGCGCAGCTCGACGATTCGCCCGCCGTCCGGTTGCTGACCGACACGCTTCACGCAGCACGCGTGCGCGATGCGTCCGACATCCACGTCGAACCGTTCGAATCGGGCTGGCGCATCCGTCTGCGCATCGACGGCGTACTCCACGAACATGCGCGACCGCCCGCTCACCTGCGCGACGCGCTCGTCACGCGGATCAAGGTGCTCGCGCGCATGGACATCGCCGAACGCCGGCTCCCCCAGGACGGTCGGCTGCGCATTGCGGTCGACGCCGGGATGCGGGGCGACTATCGGGTCAGCTCGCTGCCCACGCTGTTCGGCGAGAAACTCGTGCTGCGCCGCCTGGAAACCCTGCCGCCCGACCTCACGCTCGCACGCCTCGGCTTCGATGCACGGCAGGCGGCTGCAATGGAGGCTGCGATACGCGCACCGCATGGCCTCGTGCTCGTCACCGGGCCGACCGGCAGCGGCAAGACACTGTCGCTCTACTGCGCGCTGCAGATGCTCGACCGCGACGCACACAACGTATGCACGGTCGAGGATCCGGCCGAGATCCAGCTCGACGGCATCAACCAGGTCGGCGTCGCCGAGAAGGCCGGCCTCACCTTCGCGACCGCGTTGCGCGCGCTGCTGCGGCAGGATCCGGACGTCATCATGGTCGGCGAGATTCGCGATGCGGAGACGGCCGACGTCGCGATCAAGGCCGCGCAGACGGGCCACCTCGTGCTGTCGACACTGCATACGAACGACGCGCCGGCGGCCGTCGCGCGGCTGCTCGACATCGGTGTCGCGCCGTACAACCTCGCGGCCGCGTTGCGCCTCGTCACCGCGCAGCGCCTCGTTCGGCGTCTGTGCATCGCCTGCCGCGTGCGCTCCGACGCGCCCGCGTGCGTGCTGCGCGAAGCCGGCTGCGATTCGGCGGCCCTCGAATCCGGTTGGCGCCCGTTCGTCGCGCGCGGTTGTGCCGCCTGTCATGGCATCGGTTATCGCGGCCGGATCGGCCTGCATCAGACGATGCCGGTTTCAGCGGAGATGGCGGAGCGCATCGTGGCGCGCGCGAGTGTCGGCGCGCTCGCGCAATGCGCGGCGGCCGAGGGTGTGCTCGGCCTGCGCGATGCAGCGCTCGCGCACGTTCACAACGGCACGACGAGCATGGCGGAAGCACTCGCCGCAACCCCGGACGCCTAATCGCCATGCGCACGCCGCCACACGAAACCCGCTTCACGTGGCGCGGCCGTCGACGCGACGGTACGCGATGCAGCGGAACCGTCATCGCGTTCGATGCGGCCGCGGCGCGCACGGCACTCGCGCGCGACGGCATCGCGGTGCTGGCACTCGACGTACGTGGCACGGCACGGCCGCCAGCGGCCGGCGCACGAGACGTCACGCGCTTCACGCGTCAGCTTGCAAGCCTGCTGCAAGCCGGACTGCCGCTCGCGCCGTCGCTCGACATGCTCGCCCGCACGCGCACGCGTGACGGGCTGCCGCGCATCGCGGCGGGCCTCGCGCGCGAAATCGTCGGCGGTCAGCGCTTCGCCGCCGCGCTCGCGCGCTATCCGTTCCAGTTCGGCACGCTGTATCGGCAACTGATCGAAGTCGGCGAAGCATCGGGTGCGCTCGCCACCGTCCTGACGCGCGTCGCCGAGCATCGCGAACGTGCGGATGCCCAGTGGCGCAAGCTGCGTGCCGCACTGGCCTACCCGGCTGCCGTCATCCTGTTCGCGCTCGCGATCTCGGCTGCATTGATGGTCTGGGTCGTACCGACGTTCCGGCAGATCTTCGACGGCTTCGGCGCAGCACTGCCGGCGCCGACCCGCGCTCTGCTCGCGCTGTCATCCGCGACATCGGCCTGGGGCGGCACGTTCGCCGCCGCCGCGGCAGCGGCGGGGCTTGCGACGCATCACGCGCTGCGACGCTCGGTGGCGCTGCGCTACGCGCTCGCACAACGCCTGCTGAACGCGCCGTTCTTCGGCAGCGCACTCAGGCGGTTCGCGGCCGCGCGCTGGTGCCGTTCGCTGGCGACACTGCTCGGCGCCGGCGTACCGCTCGCCGATGCCTTCGCAACGCTCGAACGCACGGCCGGCCACCCGGTGTTCGAACAGGCCACCGCGCGCATCGCGGCACGCGTGCTGCGCGGCGCGCGTCTTGCCGACGCGATGCAGGAGGCAGGTTGCTTCCCCGACGACGTGGTGCAGCCGATCGCCGTCGCCGAGGAAACCGGCGCGCTCGACACGATGCTCGCCGACATCGCCGCGCTATGCGAACGCCAGCTCGACGCTCGCCTCGATGCGATCGCCGCGCTCGGCGAGCCGCTGATCGTGATCGTGCTGGGCGCACTCGTCGGCGGCCTCGTGATCGCAATGTATCTGCCCATCCTTCAGTTGGGCAACGTGGTGTAGCATCGCAACCGACTCTGTCGCCTTTAAAGTTCCAACCCGAGCCCATGACGCCCGCGCCCCTGTACACCGTTTTCGACTCGCCCGACAGCACGCTGCTCGCGCTGGCGTTGCTGCCACCTGCGGCGCAGTACGCGTTCGCCGTCGTCCTCGGTCTGTGCGTCGGCAGTTTCGTCAACGTGGTCGTGCACCGGATTCCGGTGATGATGCAGCGAGCGTGGGAAGCGGAAATCGCCGAAGCGACCGGCAACACGCCTGCCGCCCCCGACGACGGCTATCCGGCTCACTACGATCTGTGGCGCCCGCGCAGCGCATGCCCGCATTGCGGCCACGTGCTGCGTGCATGGGAGAACATCCCGCTCGTGAGCTATCTGATATTGCGCGGGCGCTGCCGGCAGTGTGGCCACGCGATCGGCGTGCGCTATCCGCTCGTCGAGCTCGCCGGCGCGCTGCTCGCCGCCGGTTCGCTCGCCGCATTCGGCCCCACCGGCGCCGCACTCGCCGCGTTCGGTTTATGCGCCGCATTGCTCGCGATGAGCGCGATCGACATCCAGACCGGCTACCTGCCCGATTCGATGACGCTGCCGCTGCTCTGGGCCGGACTCGCACTGAACCTCGGCGGCACGTTCACGTCGCTGCGTTCGGCCGTGGTCGGCGCGATGGTCGGCTACCTGTTCCTGTGGTCGATCTACTGGCTGTTCAAATGGCTGCGCGGGATCGAAGGCATCGGTTTCGGCGACCTGAAGCTGCTCGCCGCACTCGGCGCATGGATGGGCTGGGCCGCACTGCCGCAGGTCGTGCTGTTCGCCGCGGTGACGGGCGCGATCGTCGGGCTCATCGCGACGTGGCGCGGCCGCATGCGCTTCGAGGAGCCGATTCCGTTCGGCCCGTTCCTGGCAGCAGGCGGCGTCGCGACGCTGTTTTTCGGCACCCCTTTTTATTCGGCGCTCGGCGGCTGACATGACACGCCGCCCGCATTCGCATCGTTCGCTGCGTCGTGGCGACGCGATTCGCATCGTGGCGGCGGCCCGGCGGAGGCTCACATGTTTGCAATAGGACTCACCGGCGGCATCGGCAGCGGCAAGACGACCGTCGCCGATCTGTTCGCCGCGCGCGGCGCATCGCTCGTCGATACCGATCTGATCGCGCACCGCATCACTGCTCCGGCAGGTCTCGCGATGCCGGCGATCGAGCAGGCATTCGGGCCGGATTTCGTCGCGGCCGACGGCTCGCTCGATCGCGCCAGGATGCGCGCACTGATTTTCAGCGACGATGATGCACGCCGGCGTCTCGAAGCGATCACGCATCCGCTGATCCGCGCCGAGACCGATCGCGAAGCTGGCGACGCGCAGGGCCCGTACGTGATCTTCGTCGTGCCGCTACTCGTGGAGTCAGGTAATTGGAAGACGCGCAGCAATCGCGTGCTCGTCGTCGACTGTTCCGTCGAAACGCAGATTGCGCGCGTGATGCGGCGCAATGGTTTCACGCGCGAACAGGTCGAGGCGATCATCGCAAGGCAAGCGACACGCGAAGCGCGTCTCGCGGCGGCCGACGACGTGATCGTCAACGACGCGACGACGCCCGATGCGCTCGCCGCCGAAGTCGACGCATTGCACCAACGCTATCTCGGATTCGCGGCTGCCGCGCACTGATCGGCGCGCGCGATCGTGATGGTGTACGAAATTGGTGCGTTGCTAGGGTAGAGAGTGAGCATTAGAATGTCCTGCATTGTTTCAATCCCTACCCCGAGAGGCGAGCGCGCTTGATTCTTTACGAGTATCCGTTCAACGAGCGAATTCGCACGCTGTTGCGCCTCGAAGACCTGTTCGAGCGCTTCGCGTTCTTTTTGGCTCAGGAGGACCCGCGTGAGCACCACATCGCGCTGACGACGCTGTTCGAAATCGCCGAGGTGACAGGCCGCGCGGATCTGAAATCGGATCTGATGAAGGAGCTCGAACGTCAACGCCAGACGCTCGCCCCCTTTCGCGGCAATCCGGGTATCGAACAGAACGCGCTCGAAGCCGTGCTCGGCGAAATCGAGCAAACGCTCGCCAATCTCGCGCAGATGCAGGGCAAGACCGGGCAACATCTGGTCGACAACGAGTGGCTTGCCAGCATTCGCAGCCGCGCGGTGATTCCCGGCGGCACGTGCAAGTTCGATCTGCCGTCCTACTATGCGTGGCAGCAATGGCCCGCCGAACAGCGGCGCCAGGACATCGCGAAGTGGATCATGCCGCTGCTGCCGCTGCGCGACGCAGCGGCGATCGTGTTGCGGCTCGCACGCGAATCGGGGCAGGCGTCGAAGGTGATGGCGATGCAGGGCAGCTATCAGCAGATGCTGTCGGGCCGCACCTACCAGCTGATGCAGGTACGTGTGCCGCCGGAACTGCGCGTGATCCCCGAAGCGAGCGCAAACAAATACATGCTGTGGGTACGGTTCACCATGCAGGACGGCGACGTGCGTCCGCGCGCGGTGGACATCGACGTGCCATTCCATCTGACCCTGTGCAATCTGTAACGGCCGCGTGCCGGTTCGACGTTTCGTATGACTACCGTTGTGAAATGCCCTTCGTGCGGCGTAGAAGTGCGCTGGACGCCTGAAAATCGGTTCCGTCCCTTCTGTTCGGCCCGCTGCAAGCAGCTCGACCTCGGCGCATGGGCCGCGGAAAAGTACCGGATCGGCGGCTCGTCCGACGAAGGTCCGTCGTCCGAGGAAGACGGCACCGACGACCGTCGCGACAGCTGAGCAGCGCGCGATCCCGCCCGCCAGCGATATGGCCCGCCTTTCAGGCGGGCCGCCACGGCGTCATTGCGACGCCGCTTCCTTCTCCAGCAGTTCGAGCACCGGCAGCGCCGCCGGCAACAGCGGCGCAACCTCGACCGGCAGTTGCTGCCACACGAACGCCTGCCCTTCCTTGCTGTGCGGCTCGCCCGTCCAGCCCGTCACCTTGCAGAAATAGAGCCGCACGTATGCGTGCGGATAATCGTGCTCGAGCGTATGCCAGCGATGGCTGGCCGTGACGACGATGCCGAGTTCCTCGTGCAGTTCGCGCGCGAGCGCATCCTCGACGCTCTCGCCGGCTTCCAGCTTGCCGCCCGGGAACTCCCAGTAACCTTCGTACGGCTTGCCGAGCAACCGCTGCGCGAGCAGATACCGACCATCCGGCTGCACCATCACGCCGACCGCGACCTCCGTCACCTTGCGGCCGTCAGGCGCGCGCACGGCGCCCGCTGCGGAATCCGTGCTCATGCCTGCTCCTTGCGGCCCGACCAGTCACGTGCGAACTGCCACGCGACGCGCCCCGAGCGGGAACCGCGCTCGAGCGCCCAGACGAGCGCGTCGCCGCGTGCCGTTTCGATCTCCGTGTCCGGGCAGCCGAAATGGCGCAGCCAGTGCCCGACGATGTCGAGATAGTCGTCCTGCTTGAACGGATAAAAGCTGACCCACAGGCCGAAGCGCTCCGACAGCGAGATCTTTTCCTCGACGACTTCGCCGGGGTGGATCTCGCCGTCCGGCAGATGCTTGTACGACTCGTTGTCGCTCATGTACTCCGGCAACAGATGGCGGCGGTTCGACGTCGCGTAGATCAGCACGTTGTCCGACTGCGCGGCGATCGAACCGTCGAGCGCGACCTTCAGCGCCTTGTAGCCCGATTCGCCGTCCTCGAACGACAGGTCGTCGCAGAACACGATGAACCGCTCCGGGCGCTGCGAGATCAGATCGACGATGTCGCCCAGATCGTGCAGGTCGTCCTTGTCGACTTCGATCAGACGCAGCCCGTCCTTCGCATACGCGTTCAGGCACGCCTTGATCAGCGACGACTTGCCGGTGCCGCGGGCGCCGGTCAGCAGCACGTTGTTCGCCGGCTTGCTCTGCACGAACTGTCGCGTGTTCTGGTCGATCAACCCCTTCTGCCGATCGATGTTGTGCAGATCGTCGAGCGTGATCGACGACGTGGCCGACACCGGCTGCAGATAGCCGCGCCCCTGGCGCTTGCGCCAGCGGAACGCGGTGGCGGCATTCCAGTCGACCGCTGCCGGCGCCGGCGGCAGCATTCCCTCGAGGCGGCCCAGCAGCGCTTCCGCGCGCGTCAGAAACTGTTCGAGCTTGTCCATGTCGTTCGAGCGCCCCCGATCAGGAGCGGTAATCCGCGTTGATGCTCACATAATCGTGCGACAGGTCGCACGTCCAGACGGTTGCCTGCGCGTCGCCGCGGCCGAGCACCACGCGGATCGTGATTTCGCTCTGCTTCATCACGCGCTGGCCATCCTCTTCCTGATAAGCCGGATTGCGGCCACCGGCCTTCGCGACGAGCACGTCGTCGAGATAGAGATCGATCTTGCCGACGTCGAGATCCGTGACACCCGCATAGCCGATCGCCGCGAGAATGCGGCCGAGGTTGGGGTCGGATGCGTAGAACGCCGTCTTCACGAGCGGCGAATGACCGATCGCGTACGCGATCTGGCGGCATTCCGCGACACTTTTGCCGCCTTCGACCTGCACCGTCATGAATTTCGTCGCGCCTTCGCCGTCGCGCACGATCAGTTGCGACAGCACCTGTGCGACCTGCGTGACCGCGTCGCGCAGCGCCGCATAGGCCGGCGAATCGGTCGACGTGATCGCGGGCAGCGTGCTCTTGCCCGACGCGATCAGGATGAACGAGTCGTTCGTCGACGTGTCGCCGTCGATCGTGATGCAGTTGAACGAGCGGTCGGCCACTTCCTTCACCAGCGTGTCGAGCACCGGCTGCGCAACGTTCGCGTCGAACGCGAGGAAGCCGAGCATCGTCGCCATGTTCGGCTTGATCATGCCCGCGCCCTTGCTGATGCCCGTCAGCGTGACCGTGTGACCGTCGATCGTCACCTGGCGCGACGTCGCCTTCGGCAGCGTGTCGGTCGTCATGATCGCCTGCGCGGCGTCATACCAGTTCGCGGCCTTGCGGTTCGCGAGCGCGGCCGGCAGCCCTGCCTTCAGGCGATCGATCGGCAGCGGCTCGAGAATCACGCCGGTCGAGAACGGCAGCACCTGCGCGGCGTCGATGCCTGCCAGGCGCGCGAGTTCCGAGCAGGTTTCGCGCGTGTTCACGAGGCCCGGTTCGCCGGTGCCGGCATTCGCATTGCCCGTATTGACGACGAGCGCGCGGATGCCCGCACCGCCCGCACGCACCTTTGCCAGATGCTCGCGGCACACCGTTACGGGTGCGGCGCAGAAGCGGTTCTCGGTGAATACGCCGGCGACCGCCGCCCCTTCGTCGACGGAAATGACCAGCACGTCCTTGCGATTCGGCTTGCGGATGTTCGCTTCCGCCCAGCCTAGCGTAACGCCGGCGACGGGATGCAGTTGGGCGGGATCGATCGACGGAAAATTGACAGCCATGGGGCACACCTGCCGGATGGAAAATGCCGGCATGCGCCGGCATCGATTGGAAGAACCGGCGGCCGCACGAGCGGGCCGCCGCAACTCACATCACTGACTCGAAGCTGCGAACGAAGAAGCGGCACGCGCGAAGCGCGCCGCCGCCGATCATGACAGCTTCCCGTGACATTGCTTGTACTTCTTGCCGCTGCCGCACGGGCACGGGTCGTTGCGGCCGACCTTCGGCATGTCGCCGCCGGGGCTGCCGTGGGTCATCGCGCTGCCGACCATGTCGGCCGTCGCGGTAGCCGCCGTGGCGGCCGCGACGTTCGCAACCGGCCCGGCTTCCGCGTAGTCGGCGTGCTGGTACTCGACATTCTCGAGATGGCCGCTGCGCTCCTCGATCTGCTCCGCGGCTTCCTCGAGCTGCTCCGGCGACTGGATCTGCACGTTCATCACGATGCGCGTGACTTCCTGCTTGATCGCCTCGAGCATCGCGGCGAACAGTTCGAACGCTTCGCGCTTGTACTCCTGCTTCGGATTCTTCTGCGCATAGCCGCGCAGGTGGATGCCCTGGCGCAGGTGGTCGAGCGCCGCGAGGTGCTCGCGCCACAGGCGGTCGACCGTCTGCAGCATCACCGAACGCTCGAACGCACTGAACGATTCTCGGCCGACCATCGCGACCTTCGCCTCGTACTGCTCGTCGGCGGCGGTCGTCACGGCTTCGAGAATCTCCTCGGCCGTGATTGACGACGACTCGTTCACCATTTCCTGGATCGCGAGATCGAGCTGCCAGTCGTTGCGCAGCGCTTCCTCGAGCTCGGGCACGTCCCACTGCTCCTCGATGCTGCCTGCCGGCACGAACTGGCGGACGACTTCGGTGATCACGCCGTGGCGCATCGCCGAGATCGTCTCGGTGATGTCGTGTGCTTCGAGCAGTTCATTACGCTGCTGGTAGATCACCTTGCGCTGATCGTTCGACACGTCGTCGTATTCGAGCAGCTGCTTGCGGATATCGAAGTTGCGCGCTTCGACCTTGCGCTGCGCGGATTCGATCGAGCGCGTGACGATGCCGGCCTCGATCGCCTCGCCTTCCGGCATCTTCAGGCGATCCATGATCGAACGCACGCGGTCGCCCGCGAAGATGCGCAGCAGCGGATCGTCGAGCGACAGGTAAAAGCGCGACGAGCCCGGATCGCCCTGACGGCCCGCGCGGCCGCGCAGCTGGTTGTCGATCCGGCGCGATTCGTGACGTTCGGTGCCGATGATGTGCAGGCCGCCCGCGGCCTTCACCTGCTCGTGCAGCGTTTCCCACTCGTCGTGCAGCTGCTTGATGCGGCGCGCCTTTTCGTCGGCCGGGATCGTGTCGTCGGCGTCGATGAACGTCGCCTGCTTCTCGGCGTTGCCGCCGAGCACGATGTCGGTACCGCGACCGGCCATGTTGGTCGCGATCGTGATGCGCTTCGGACGGCCGGCTTCCGCGACGATCGCGGCTTCACGCTCGTGCTGCTTCGCGTTCAGCACTTCGTGCGGCAACCCCGCCTGCTTCAGCAGGTGCGACAGCAGCTCGGAGTTCTCGATCGACGTCGTGCCGACCAGCACCGGCTGGCCGCGTTCGTAGCACTCGCGAATGTCGCGGATCACCGCGTCGTAGCGCTCCTTGGCCGTCTTGTAGATCTGGTCCTGCTTGTCGATCCGCTTCGGCGGACGGTTGGTCGGGATCACGACCGTTTCGAGACCGTAGATCTCGTTGAATTCGTACGCTTCGGTGTCCGCGGTACCCGTCATGCCGGCGAGCTTCGCGTACATGCGGAAGTAGTTCTGGAACGTGATCGATGCGAGCGTCTGGTTCTCGCTCTGGATCTTCACGTGCTCCTTCGCCTCGACCGCCTGGTGCAGGCCGTCGGACCAGCGGCGGCCCGCCATCAGGCGGCCCGTGAATTCGTCGACGATGACCACTTCGCCGTTCTGCACGACGTAGTGCTGATCCTTGTGGAACAGCGTGTGCGCGCGCAATGCCGCGTACACGTGGTGCATCAGCGTGATGTTCTGCGGCGCGTACAGGCTTTCGCCCTCGCCGATCAGGCCCCACTCGGCGAGCAGTCGCTCGGCCTTCTCGTGGCCCGACTCCGTCAGGAACACCTGGCGCGACTTCTCGTCGAGCGTGTAGTCGCCCGGCTTCTCGACGCCCGTGCCGTCGGCCTTCTCCTCGCCGATCTGGCGCTCGAGCAGCGGCGGCAGCGCGTTCATCCGCACGTACAGTTCGGTGTGGTCTTCGGCCTGGCCCGAGATGATCAGCGGGGTACGCGCTTCGTCGATCAGGATCGAGTCAACTTCGTCAACAACCGCGAAATTCAGTGCCCGCTGCACGCGCGCGTCGGTCTCGTAGACCATGTTGTCGCGCAGGTAGTCGAAGCCGAACTCGTTGTTCGTACCGTACGTGATGTCCGACGCGTAGGCCTGCTGCTTCTGCTCGTGCTCCATGCCCGACAGGTTGATGCCGACCGACAGACCGAGGAAGTTGTAGAGGCGCGCCATCCATTCGGCGTCACGCTGCGCGAGGTAGTCGTTGACCGTCACGACGTGCACGCCGCGGCCCGCGAGCGCATTCAGATAGACGGGCAGCGTCGCGACGAGCGTCTTGCCCTCGCCGGTGCGCATTTCGGCGATCTTGCCGTAGTGCAGCACCATGCCGCCGATCATCTGCACGTCGAAGTGACGCATCTTCAGCACGCGGCGGCTCGCCTCCCGGCAGACCGCGAACGCTTCCGGCAGCAGCTTGTCGAGCGACTCGCCACCGGCGACACGCTGGCGGAACTCATCCGTCTTGCCGCGCAACTGGTCGTCCGTCAGCTTCTCGATCTGCGTTTCGAGCGCATTGATCGTCGTGACGGTCTTTTGGTATTGCTTGACGAGCCGCTGGTTGCGGCTGCCAAAAATTTTCTGGAGAAAACCGGTTGTCATCGGATCGGACCCTGCGTCGCAGCACCGGCGCCCGGCGCGTGATGCGCGCCCCGACGCCCGAGCCTCGGCGGCTTAGCGAATTAGTGGACTCAAACGAGGAATTTTAGCACGCGGGAACGCATGCGCCCGTGTCCCGGCAGGACGCCCGGTGCGCACCGGCAAGCGGGGCCGCTACACGGCCGGCAGCCCGAAAGCCGCGCGTACGCAGGCCTGCGCGGGTACAATCGGCGTCAACGTCCGCGCGCATGCGCGCCCGAAGAATGCCTCGATGAACCGATTTAACAAGCGTTTCGGCCCGCTCGCCGCGCATCGCCCGCAACCCGTGTCCGAAGTGCTCAACCGCACCGACGCGTTCGCGGCGCTGCGCGCCGGCGTCGAACAGGTCGCGTCGCTGCAGCGCGACCTCGCCGCGCTCCTGCCCGACTATCTTGCGAATCATGTCGAACCGGGGTCCATCAAGGACGGCACCCTGACCCTCTTTGCCGCGCACAATGCGCTCGCTGCCCGGCTGCGGCAGGTCGAGCCGCGGCTGCTCGCCGATCTGCAAAAGCGCGGCTGGCCGGCTTCGGCGCTGCGCGTGCGCGTGCGGCCGAAGGACGCGCCGGAACCGCCGCACGTGAAGCAGGCGCGCATGACGACGGCCGGCGCCGCCGCGTTGCGCGACCTCGCCGATCACCTCGAGCCGTCGCCGCTGCAGGCCGCGCTGGCACGAATGGCCGCGCGGCACGGCGCGAAGTCGTCGCGCTGAGCGCGCCGCTCCGGCAGCGGCCCAGCAACAAAAAAGCGACCCGAAGGTCGCTTTTTTTATCGTTCGTACCGGATGCCGATCAGGCGAAGGCCGTCTGCGTGTCGAACGCGAAGCCGCTCGGTGCGGTCTGCGGATCGTCGAACGTGACGATCTCGTACGCATCTTCGTGCGCGAGCAGTTCGCGCAGCAGCCGGTTGTTCAGCCCGTGACCCGACTTGTACGCCGTGTACGACGCGAGCAGCGGATGGCCAATCACGTACAGGTCGCCGATCGCATCGAGCATCTTGTGCTTCACGAATTCGTCGTCGTAGCGCAGCCCGTCGTTGTTCAGGATGCGGTACTCGTCAAGGACGATCGCGTTGTCCATGCTGCCGCCGCGTGCCAGTCCCATCTCGCGCAGCATCTCGGCTTCGTGCGCGAAGCCGAACGTGCGCGCACGCGCGATCTCGCGCACATACGACGTGTTCGCGAAATCGACCTCGAGCTCCTGCCCCGTCTTGTCGACGGCCGGGTGACGGAAATCGATCGAGAACTTCAGCTTGAAACCGAAATACGGATCGAGGCGCGCGAACTTGTCGCCATCGCGGATCTCGACCGTCTTCTTCACCTTGATGAAGCGCTTCGGCGCGTTCTGCTCCTCGATGCCGGCGGACTGGATCAGGAACACGAAGGTCGCCGCGCTGCCGTCCATGATCGGGATTTCCTCGGCCGTCACGTCGACATACAGGTTGTCGATGCCGAGCCCCGCGCACGCGGACATCAGGTGCTCGACCGTCGACACGCGCACGCCATCCTTCTGCAGCACCGACGCGAGCCGCGTGTCGCCGATCGACGTCGCCGTGGCGGGAATGTCGACAGGCGTGGGCAGATCGACGCGCGAAAAGACGATGCCCGTGCCCGGCGCGGCGGGACGGAGCGTCAGCTCGATCTTGCGGCCCGAGTGGACACCGATCCCAACGGTCTTCACGATGGATTTGATGGTGCGCTGCTTCAACATGGTGTTCTTCGCCTTGATTGAAGATATCAATCAGGAGTTATATTCGATAGGCGGGATTATAGCGTAATTCCCTATTCAACGCTGTTTGAAACTGCGTATCAATCTGTTTCGACTGTTTACCCGCGTCGATACGGGACGAGCCGATGCCCGGAACGGAGGCGTTTCCGGTCATCGGCCCGTGTTACAACTGCCCTGAGGCCCGGTGAGCAGCGTTGCCGTCAGGCAACGGCGCACCGCACGATCAGGACGTCAACGTCGCGAGCACACTCGCCGCATCGCTCACTTCGAACTTGCCCGGCGCTTCGACGGCCAGCGTCTTGACCACACCGTCGTCGATCACCATCGCGTAGCGCAGGGAACGGATTCCCATGCCACGCGCGGACAAATCCTGCGTCAGCCCCAGCGCATGAGTGAAAGCAGCGCTGCCGTCCGCCATCATGCGCACCTTGCCCGCGGTGTGCAGATCACGTCCCCATGCGCCCATCACGAATGCGTCGTTGACGGACACGCACCAGAGCTCGTCGATGCCCGCCGAGCGCAGTTGCTCGGCGTGCTCGACATAGCCCGGCACATGCTGCGCCGAGCAGGTCGGCGTGAAAGCGCCCGGCAATCCGAAGATCACCACCCGCTTTCCCGCAACCTGGTCGCGCACGCTGTAGGCATTCGGCCCAAGCGTGCACCCTTCGCGCGCGTCGTCGATGAACTCGAACAGTTGCGCGTCGGGCAGCGCGTCGCCCACTTGAATCATGGCTGGTCCCTCATAGCGATACGGTTTTCAGCGTGTTGCGGACAGCACGTCCCATCCCGCTCCGCTCATGCGAAGAGGGCACGTCTCCCGGCCCGGCGTCGCATCCGACGCGGCCTGTCGTGGTCCGTGGCATCCGTCACGCCGGCGTTACCGCGGCGACCCCGTCGCGGCTTCGCCTGTGTGTGCGTCGTCAGTCAGCCTGCTTGCGCAGGAAAGCCGGAATGTCGTACGTGTCGACACCCTTCTCCTGCAGCGCCTGCACGTGCGATGCCGCGGTTTCGCGCGAGTTGCGCCACACCGCCGGCGTATCGAGCGCGCCGTAGTCGGCCGTGCTGACGTGTTGCGGCTGTGCATAGCCGTGCGAGACCGCGCTGACCGGCTGGTTGTCGGTACCCGTGCGCAGCAGCGTCATCGGAGCCGATTGCTGCTTCTTCGCCGCACGGCCCAGACCCGTCGCCACGACCGTCACGCGCAATGCATCGCCCATCGCGTCGTCGTACACCGCACCGAAGATCACCGTCGCATCTTCCGCCGCGTAGCTCTTGATCGTGTTCATCACTTCGCGCGTTTCCGACAGACGCAGCGAACGGCTCGACGTGATGTTGACCAGCACGCCGCGCGCGCCCGACAGATCGACGCCTTCGAGCAGCGGGCTCGCCACGGCCTGTTCCGCCGCGAGGCGTGCGCGATCGACGCCGGCGACCGTCGCCGTGCCCATCATCGCCTTGCCCTGCTCGCCCATCACCGTCTTCACGTCTTCGAAGTCGACGTTCACGAGGCCATCGACATTGATGATTTCGGCGATGCCCGCGACTGCGTTGTTCAACACGTCGTCCGCGCACTGGAAGCACTTGTCCATCTCGGCGTCATCGCCCATCACGTCGAACAGCTTGTCGTTCAGGACGACGATCAGCGAGTCGACGTGATCCTCCAGTTGCTGCGAGCCTGCTTCCGCGACGCGCATGCGCTTGCCGCCTTCGAACTCGAACGGCTTGCTGACGACGCCAACCGTCAGGATGCCCATCTCTTTCGCGATCTGCGCGACCACCGGCGCTGCGCCCGTGCCCGTGCCACCGCCCATGCCGGCCGTGATGAACACCATGTGCGCGCCACGCAGTGCGTCCGCGATGCGCTCACGTGCTTCTTCCGCTGCCGCACGACCCATTTCCGGCTTCGCACCGGCGCCAAGGCCCGTGTTGCCCAGCTGGATCACCGACGATGCGCGCGAACGCGACAGCGCCTGGGCGTCCGTGTTCATCACGATGAAGTCGACGCCCTGCACGCCGCGGTTGATCATGTGCTGGACGGCATTGCCGCCAGCGCCGCCAACGCCGACCACCTTGATGATGGTGCCGTTGGTTTCGGTTTCCAGCATTTCGAATTCCATTGTTGCCTCCGTCAAGAAAATAAACCTGCTCGGCCGTTATTCGGCAGGAGATCGGGCAACCCCCTGTCGCGCGCCAGCCGCCGGCACCAGCGCGAATTTCGATTCGTTTCTTTCGTCCCCAGGAAAACGCCGGGTCGCCCGATGTTTTCCTGGCCCCTTCGGGGGGCAGGCTCGGCGTGCCGAGCCGTGAGGGTTTTCAAAAATTGCTCAGGAACCATTCCTTCATCCGCGAGAAGATCTGCCCCGCGTTGCCGGACTGCACGGCGACCTTGCGGCCGCGCATGCGCTGGGCACTGCCTTCGACGAGCAGGCCCATCGCCGTCGAGTAGCGCGGATTGCGCACCACGTCGGCAAGGCCGCCCGCATATTCCGGCGCACCGATGCGCACCGGCTTCAGGAAAATGTCTTCGCCGAGCTCGACCATGCCCGGCATCATCGAAGCCCCGCCGGTAATGACCACGCCGGAGCTCAGCAGTTCTTCGTAACCCGACTCGCGCACGACCTGCTGCACGAGCGAGAACAGCTCCTCGACGCGCGGCTCGATCACCGCGGCGAGCGCCTGGCGCGACAGCGTGCGCGGACCGCGTTCGCCGAGGCCCGGCACTTCGACCATTTCGTCCGGATCGGCGAGCGCCTGCTTCGCGATGCCGTAGCCGACCTTGATGTCTTCCGCATCCGGCGTCGGCGTGCGCAGCGCCATCGCGATGTCGCTCGTGATCTGGTCGCCGGCGATCGGAATCACCGCGGTGTGACGGATCGCGCCTTCGGCGAAGATCGCGATGTCGGTCGTGCCGCCGCCGATGTCGACCAGCACCACGCCGAGATCCTTCTCGTCTTCCGTCAGCACGGCCAGCGACGACGCCAGCGGCTGCAGGATCAGGTCGTTTACTTCCAGCCCGCAGCGGCGCACGCACTTGACGATGTTCTGCGCGGCGCTGACCGCGCCCGTCACGATGTGCACCTTCACCTCGAGGCGGATGCCGCTCATCCCGATCGGCTCGCGTACGTCTTCCTGGCCGTCGATGATGAATTCCTGCGTGAGGATGTGCAGCACCTGCTGGTCGGTCGGGATGTTGATCGCCTTGGCGGTCTCGATCACGCGCGCGACGTCGGTCTGCGTGACTTCCTTGTCCTTGATCGCGACCATCCCGCTCGAGTTGAAGCTGCGGATGTGGCTGCCCGCGATCCCCGTAAACACGTTGGTGATCTTGCAGTCGGCCATCAGCTCGGCTTCCTCGAGCGCGCGCTGGATCGACTGCACGGTGGCCTCGATGTTGACCACCACGCCCTTCTTCAGACCTTTCGATTCGCTCTGGCCGAGGCCGATGACCTCGTAATGGCCTTCGCCCTTCAGCTCGGCGACGATGGCCACCACCTTCGACGTGCCGATGTCGAGGGAAACCAGCAGATCCTTGTAGTCTTTGCTCATAAAGTGCTCTTGCGTGTGATCTCTCGTTACTTCTTGCGCTTGTCGGTATCGGTCAGGAACCGCATGCCTGCCGCACGAATCGCGAATCCGTTCGGATAACGCAGGTCCGCGTACTCGATGTCGTTGCCCCAGCGCTCCGTGACAGCCGGCCATGCGGCGACGAGGCGCTGGCTCCGGTCGTGCAGGGTTTCGCTGGTGCGTTCCTTGCCCAGTTCGACCTGCATGCCGTTCGACAGCTTCACCGTCCACGCGTAACGCGCCGACAGCGTCACTTCTTCAGGCGCCGCCTTCAACGGCGCAAACCAGTTCGTGAAGTCGCGATACCGCGTGACGACTTCCTTCGCACTGCCCTCCGGGCCGTCGAACGCGGGCAGTTCGTGATCCAGCTCGCCCTGGTTCGCGGTGAACAGCTCGCCATCGGTGCTCACGAGCTGCGCGCTGCCCCAGGTCCCGAGCGGTTTGTACTCCTCGAGCGTGACAGCCAGCGCATTCGGCCACACCCGCCGCACGCTCGCATGCCGCACCCACGGCATCTGCTCGAACGCGGCACGCGCCGTGTCGAGATCGACCGTGAAGAAATTGCCCTTCAGCCTGCCGACCACGCCGGCGCGCACCGTCGGCGTGTTGATGTGCTCGGTGTCGCCGTCGATCCGGATTTCGCGCAGCGCGAACGTCGGACGCTGGATCAGCCAGTAGCAGCCGGCCGCCGCCAACACGAGCAGCAACAGCGCGTACAGCGCGCTGGCGGCAAGGTTGAGTTGGCGAACGTTGTTCCACATACGTCGTTCCGTTCCTGCGTCAGTCGTTGAGCGTGAGCGACAGCACCTTCACGACCAGCTCCGAATAGCTGATGCCGATCGAGCGCGCGGCCTTCGGCGGCAGCGAATGGTCGGTCATCCCGGGGGCCGTGTTCACTTCCAGGAAATACGCGTTGCCGGCGGCGTCGAGCATGAAGTCCGCGCGGCCCCAGTCGGTGCAGCCCAGCACGTCGAAGGCGCGGCGCGCGATGCGCTTCAGTTCGGTTTCCTGTTCGGCCGGCAGCCCGCACGGGATCAGGTACTGCGTATCGTCGGCGACGTACTTCGCGTGGTAGTCGTAGAACTCGCCGGCCGGCACGATCTTGATCAGCGGCAGGTCGAGATCGCCGGCGATGCACGCGGTGTATTCGCCGCCGCCTTCGATGCTCTTCTCGACGATCACGATCTTGTCATGCGTCGCCGCTTCCGACAGTGCGGCGGGCAACGCGTCGGCCGCCTTCACCTTCAGCACCGCGACGCTCGACCCCTCGCTCGCCGGCTTCACGAACAGCGGCAGGCCGAGCTTCGCGACGATCTCCGTTGCACGCGCCGCGTAATCGTCGCCGCGCATCACCGTTTCGAACGGCGGCGTCGGCACGCCCGTCTGCTGCCACACGAGCTTCGTGCGGAACTTGTCGAGGCCGAGCGCCGAGCCGAGCACGCCGCTGCCCGTGTAGCGGATCCCGTAGAAATCGAGTGCCCCCTGGATCTGGCCGTTCTCGCCATAGCCGCCATGCAGCGCGTTGAACGCGCGCACGAAGCCTTCGTCCTTCAGCGCCGACAACGGCCGCTCGGCCGGGTCGAACGGATGCGCATCGATGCCCGCATCGCGCAGGCCCTGCAGCACGAGGCGGCCCGAGGTGAGCGACACCTCGCGCTCGGCGGATTCGCCGCCGAACAACACCGCCACCTTGCCGAAACGTTTCGGATCGATCCCGCTCATGTCATCCCTTCTGTTGCGTGTTCTGCACGATCTTCGCCGGCACGCCGCCGATCGAACCCGCGCCCATCGTGATCACTACGTCGCCGTTCTGCGCGACCTTCGCCAATGCATCCGGCACGTCGTCGACCGACGCGACGAACACCGGTTCAACCTTGCCCGCGGCGCGCAGCGCGCGCGACAGCGCGTCGCCGTTGGCCGTCGCGATCGCCGCCTCGCCGGCCGCATAGACTTCCGTCAGCACCAGTGCGTCGACCGTCGACAGCACGTTGACGAAGTCGTCGAAACAGTCGCGCGTGCGCGTATAGCGGTGCGGCTGGAACGCCAGCACGAGGCGACGGCCCGGGAACGCACCGCGCGCGGCCGCGACCGTCGCGGCCATCTCGACCGGGTGATGACCGTAATCGTCGATCAGCGTGTACTGGCCGCCGTCCGCGCTCGGCACCTCGCCATAGCGCTGGAAGCGCCGGCCGACGCCGTTGAATTCCGCCAGCGCCAGCTGGATCGCGTCGTCCGACACGCCGAGATCGGTCGCGATCGCGATCGCCGCGAGCGCGTTCTGCACGTTGTGCAGGCCCGGCAGGTTCAGCACCACCGCGAGCGGCGAGCGGCCGTCGCGGATCACCGTGAAATGCATCCGGCCGTCGCGCGCGTCGATGTCTTCGGCGCGCACCTGCGCGTCCGCCGACAGCCCGTAGCGCACGACCGGCTTCGAGATGAACGGGATGATCTGGCGCACGTTCGGATCGTCGACGCACACGACCGCGCTGCCGTAGAACGGCAGGCGCTGCGTGAATTCGATGAACGCCTGCTTGAGCCGCGCGAAATCGTGGCCGTAGGTGTCCATGTGGTCAGCGTCGATGTTCGTGATGACTTCGATCACCGGATACAGGTTCAGGAACGATGCGTCCGACTCGTCGGCCTCGGCGACGATGAAGTCGCCCGTGCCGAGCCGCGCGTTCGCGCCGGCGCTGATCAGCCGGCCGCCGATCACGAAGGTCGGGTCCAGCCCGCCCGCCGCGAGCACGCTCGCGACGAGGCTCGTCGTCGTGGTCTTGCCGTGCGTGCCGGCGATCGCGATCCCCTGCTTCAGGCGCATCAGTTCCGCGAGCATCACCGCGCGCTGCACGATCGGCACGCGCTGGTGACGCGCGGCCAGCACTTCCGGGTTGTCCGAGCGCACGGCCGTCGATACGACGACCGCGTTCGCGCCCGCGATGTTCGCCGCATCGTGGCCGATCGCGATCCGCGCGCCGAGCGCCTCGAGACGATCGGTCACCGCGTTGCGCGACAGGTCCGAGCCGCTGACCTCGTAGCCGAGGTTGACGAGCACTTCGGCGATACCGCTCATGCCCGCGCCGCCGATCCCGACGAAATGAATATGTTTGACGATGTGTTTCATGTCAGCCTCCGCCGGGCCGCCCCAAGGAGGCTGACCGCCCCCTCGGGGGGCAGCGAACGAAGTGAGCGTGAGGGTTGTTTCATTTAAGTTGTTCCAGGTTCGCGCCGGCCACCTTCGCGCAGACGCGCGCGACTTCATCGGTGGCCTCGGGCTTTGCCAGCGAGCGCGAACGCTCCGCCATGTCCGCGAGCGACGCCCGCGACTGGCCGCGCAGCCAGTCGGCAAGCAGTTCCGCCGACAGGTCGCGTTGTTGCACCAGCACCGCTGCCCCCGCATCGGCGAGGAACGCGGCATTGGTCGTCTGGTGATCGTCGACCGCGTACGGGAACGGCACGAACAGCGCCGCCACGCCCACCGCCGCGATCTCCGACACCGTCATCGCGCCGGAGCGGCAGATCACGAGATCCGCCGCCGCGTATGCGCTCGCCATGTCGTCGATGAACGGCACGAGCCGGACGTCGTCGTCGCCGGCGAACCCGGCCGCTTCGTAGTTCGCTTTCAGCGCGTCGATGTGTTTCGCGCCGGCCTGATGCACGATGCGCGGGCGCTCGCCCGGCGTCAGCAGCGCCAGCGCGCGCGGCACGACTTCGTTCAGCGCCGCGGCGCCGAGACTGCCGCCGACGACCAGCACGTTCAGCGGACCGCTGCGCGATGCATAGCGTGCTTTGGGCGTTTCCGTGCGCGCAAGTTCCGCGCGGATCGGATTACCGGTCCATTCCGCGTGCGGCAGCGCACCGGGGAACGCGACCAGCACGCGCTTCGCGAATTTCGCGAGCACCTTGTTCGCGAGGCCCGCGATCGAATTCTGTTCGTGCAGCACGAGCGGACGGCCCGACAGCGCGGTCATCACGCCCGCCGGGAACGTGATGTAGCCGCCCATCCCGAGCACGACGTCCGGCCGCACGCGGCGCAGCGCGCCGAGGCTCTGCCAGCACGCGCGCAGCAGGTTGAGCGGCAGCGTCAGCTTGGTCTTCAGGCCCTTGCCGCGCAGCCCGCCGAAACGCACGTACTCCATCGGAATGCCATGCTTCGGCACCAGCGTCGCTTCCATCCCGGCCGGATTGCCGAGCCATACCACGCGCCAGCCCGCCGCTTCCATCCGGTGCGCGACAGCGAGCCCCGGGAACACGTGGCCCCCGGTGCCGCCTGCCATCACCATCAGCGTGCGTCGCGACGCGGTCATACCTTCCCTCCCCGCATCAGTACGCGATTTTCATAGTCCACACGCAGCAACACCGCGAGCGCGACGCAGTTCAGCAGGATGCCCGAACCGCCGTAGCTCACGAGCGGCAGCGTCAGGCCCTTGGTCGGCAGCAGGCCGAGGTTCACGCCCATGTTGATGAAGGTCTGCGCACCGAACCAGATACCGATGCCCTTCGCCATCAGGCCCGCGAACGTGCGATCCAGCGCGAGCGCCTGGCGGCCGATCTCGAACGAGCGGCGCACGATCCAGTAGAACAGCAGGATCACGACCAGCACGCCGACGAAACCGAGTTCCTCGCCGATCACCGCGAGGATGAAGTCGGTATGCGCTTCCGGCAGGTAGTTCAGCTTCTCGACGCTGCCGCCGAGGCCGACGCCGAACCACTCGCCGCGGCCGAACGCGATCAGCGAGTGCGTGAGCTGGTATGCCTTGCCCTGCGCGTAGCGTTCGTCCCACGGATCGAGATACGCGAAGATCCGCTCGCGACGCCACGGCGACAGCCACACCAGCATCGTGAAAGTGCCGACCGCCGTCGCGACGAGGCCGCCGAACAGCTTGCCGTTCACGCCGCCGAGGAACAGCACGCCCATCGCGATCGCGGCGACCACCATGAACGCGCCCATGTCAGGTTCGAGCAGCAGCAGCGCGCCGACGAGACCGACCGCGAACGCCATCGGCAGGAAGCCCTTCGCGAAGCTCTGCATGTACTCCTGCTTGCGCACCGTGTAGTTCGCCGCGTAGATCGTCACCGCGAGCTTCATGATTTCCGACGGCTGCATGTTCGTGATGCCGAGCGGAATCCAGCGGCGCGCGCCGTTCACGCCCTTGCCGATGTGCGGAATCAGCACGATCACGAGGCCGACGAGCGCAATCAGGAAGAGATGCGGTGCGTATTTGTCCCACGTCGAGATCGGCACGCGGAACGCGATCACCGCCGCGATGAACGCGACGACGAGCGAGATGACGTGGCGCATCAGGAACGCGTAATCGTGGTACGACGCGTATTTCGGCGAATCGGGCATCGCGATCGACGCCGAATACACCATCACGACGCCGAGCCCGAGCAGCGCGATCGCGACCCACAGCAGCGAGTAATCGAAGTCGAGCATCCGCGAACGGCTCGGCCGCACGCCGTTGACGACGCTCGCGAGGCCGCCCGTCGCGGCGCGCGTGGCCGATGCGACGCGGCCGCCCGCGGCATTGCCGCCGGTGTCGCGTCGATCGTTGAAACGGGAGACGAGGCGATCGGACCAGCTCATGACGTCGCTCCTTTGTCGATGGCGATTTCATCCACCGCCGCGCGGAACACGTCCGCGCGATGGGCGTAGTTCTTGAACATGTCGAGACTCGCGCAGGCGGGCGACAGCAGCACCGCGTCGCCCGGTTCGGCGAGATCGGCGGCGGCACGCACCGCGTCTTCGAGCGTCGCGTGGTCGACGAGCGGCACGCCGGTTTCGGCGAGCGTGTCGCGGATCGCCGGCGCATCGCGGCCGATCAGCATCACCGCACGGCACCAGCGCGCGACCGGCGCGACCAGTGGCGCGAAATCCTGCCCCTTGCCGTCGCCGCCCGCGATCAGCACGGTCTTCTGCGCAAGCCCGTCGAGCGCGGCAACCGTCGCGCCGACGTTCGTTCCCTTGCTGTCGTCGACGTAGTCGACGTCGTCGATCGTCGCGATCACTTCGACGCGATGCGCTTCGCCGCGGTATTCGCGCAGCGCGTGCAGCAGCGGCGCGGCCGGCAGGTCGATCGCACGGGCGAGCGCGAACGCGGCCAGCGCGTTCGCCGCGTTGTGCAGCCCGCGGATGCGCAGCGCGTCGGCCGGCATCAGGCGCTTCTGCGCGATGTCGGGCGTATGCGCGCCGTCGCGCTTGCGCCGGCGGCTCGTGGTCGTCTCGTCCGGCGCATCGCGATCGACCGCTTCCACCAGCCACGCGATGCCGTTGTCGCGCGACAGCCCGTAGTCGCCGTCCTGCGCCGGTTCGTTCAGGCCGAACGTGACCGTGCGTGCCGCATCGGCGGCGCCCGCCGCCGGTGCGAACTTCATCACGGCCGCGTCGTCGCGGTTCAGCACGCGCGTCGTCGTCGCGCCGAAGATCCGGCCCTTCGCTGCGGCATACGCGTCGAAGCTGCCATGCCAGTCGAGGTGATCCTGCGTGATGTTCAGGATCGCCGCTGCATCGGGCGCGAACGTGCGCGCGGTCTCGAGCTGGAAGCTCGACAGTTCGAGCACCCACACGTCGGGCAGCGCGGTGTCGTCGATCGCACCCGCGAGCCGGTCGAGCATCGCCGGACTGATGTTGCCGGCAACGGCAACCTTCTTGCCGGAGCGCTGGCACAGCAGGCCCGTGAGGCTCGTCGTCGTGGTCTTGCCGTTGGTGCCGGTGATCGCGAGCACCTTCGGCTGGTAGCCGCTCGTGCCGAGCGCGCGCAGCGCCTGCGCGAAGAATTCCAGTTCGCCCCACACCGCGATCCCGCGCTCGTTCGCGGCCGCGATCAGCGCCGCGAGCTCCGGTTCGAGCGGCGACAGGCCGGGGCTCAGCCCGACGATCTCGATGCCGCCGTCGAGCAGCGCGGGCGCAAACGGCCCACCGACGAACTCGGCATCGATCCCTTCAGCCTGCAACGCGGCAAGGTTCGGCGGCGCCTCGCGGGTATCGGCAATACGCAGCCGGCACCCGTGCCTCGCGCACCACCGCGCGATCGCGAGACCCGACTCTCCGAGCCCCAGCACGAGCACCATCGGCCGTTGCCGATCTCCAAACATCTCGCCAGACATCCTTGTTACCTTTCCTTTACCGCAACTTGAGGGTGGACAGACCGAACAGGCACAGCATCAACGTGATGATCCAGAAACGCACCACCACCTGCGTTTCCTTCCAGCCGGACAATTCGAAATGGTGATGCAGCGGCGCCATCTTCAGCAGGCGGCGCCCTTCGCCGTAACGCTTCTTCGTGTACTTGAACCACGACACCTGCAGCATCACCGACAACGTTTCCGCGACGAAGATGCCGCCCATGATGAACAGCACGATTTCCTGGCGCACGATCACCGCGACCGTGCCGAGCGCGCCGCCGAGCGCCAACGCACCGACGTCGCCCATGAACACCTGGGCGGGGTGCGTGTTGTACCAGAGGAACGCGAGCCCTGCCCCGCCCATCGCGGAACAGAAGATCAGCAGTTCGCCCGCGCCCGGAATGTGCGGAAACAGCAGGTATTTCGAATAGACCGAGCTACCCATCACGTACGCGAACACGCCGAGCGATGCGCCGACCAGTACGACCGGCATGATCACGAGACCGTCGAGGCCGTCGGTCAGGTTTACCGCGTTGCTCGCGCCGACGATCACGAAATAGGTCAGCACGATGAAGCCCCAGACACCGAGCGGATAGCTGATCGATTTCAGGAACGGCAACATCAGGTCGGCACGCGCGGGCAGCCCCATCGACAGGCCGCTCCTCACCCACGCCATGAACAGGTCGAACACGCGCACGTTGTTCGCCTCGGACACGCTGAAGGCAAGATAGACCGCCGCGAACAGGCCGATCACCGACTGCCAGAAATACTTTTCGCGCGACGACATCCCGCGCGGGTCCTTGTGGACGACCTTGCGGTAGTCGTCGACCCAGCCGATCACGCCGAAGCCGAACGTGACGAGCATCACGATCCATATGAAGCGGTTCGTCAGGTCGCCCCACAGCAGCGTCGCGACCGCGATGCCGATCAGGATCAGCACGCCGCCCATCGTCGGCGTGCCGGACTTGACGAGGTGACTCTGCGGGCCGTCCTTGCGCACGGCCTGCCCGACCTTCATTTGCGTCAGCTTGCGGATCACCCACGGTCCGCACACGAGCCCGATCCCGAGCGCCGTGATGGTGGCCATCACCGCACGGAACGTCAGGTACGTGAACAAGCGCAAAAAGCTTGCGTCTCCTTGCAGCCATTGCGCCAGCGCCAGCAGCATGCTTCCTTCCTTCTACTCAGTGTGCGGCGGGCACCGTGCCCGCCGCGGGTTGGTTCGTCAGCGCGTCGACCACGCGCTCCATCTTCATATACCGCGAGCCCTTCACGAGCACCGTCGCCCGCGCGCCGTAGCCCGCTGCGAGCAGCGTATCGACCAGCGTGCCGACGTCGCCGAAATGGCGGGCCGTGCCGCCGTATGCGGTACAGGCATCGCGCGACGCGTCGCCGAGCGCGAACAGCGCATCGATTCCGCGCTCACGCGCATATGCGCCGATCTCGCGGTGAAATGCCGGTCCTTCGTCGCCGACTTCACCCATGTCGCCGATCACCAGCACCCGCGGCGCCGGTTGCGCGGCCAGCACGTCGATCGCCGCGCGCATCGAGTCGGGGTTCGCGTTGTAGGTGTCGTCGACGATCGTCGCACCTGCGAGACTGCCGGCGCTCGCCTTCCGGACCTGCAGGCGGCCCTTCACCGGCTCGAACGATTCGAGGCCCTGCTTGATCGCCGCCAGCTCGACCCCAGCGGCGAGCGCCGCGGCCGTAGCCGCCAGCGCGTTGCGGGCGTTGTGCTCGCCGAGCGCGCGCAGCCGCAACGTCACCGCGCCTGCCGGCGTGTCGATCGCAAGCTCGCCGCCGTGCAGACGGCCCGTGACCTGCGCATCGACCTGCCGATCGGCGTCGTGCAGCGCGAAATCGAGAATCCGGTTGCCGGTCGCCGCGACACGCCAGATGCCGGCGTACGCGTCGTCCGCCGGAAACACCGCGACGCCGTCCGGCGTCAGCGCGTGGATCACCGCCGCGTGTTCGAGTGCGACGGCTTCGACCGTCGCCATGAATTCCTGGTGCTCGCGCTGCGCGTTGTTGACGAGCGCAACGGTCGGCGCCGCGATGCGCGCGAGGATCTCGGTCTCGCCCGGGTGGTTCATCCCGAGCTCGATCACCGCGATGCGATGCGCGGCCGACAGACGCAGCAGCGTCAGCGGCACGCCGATGTCGTTGTTCAGGTTGCCGGCCGTGGCGAGTCTTGCATCGGCGCCGACTGCCGCAGCGAAGATCGACGCGATCATTTCCTTCACGGTCGTCTTGCCGTTGCTGCCCGTCACCGCGACGAGCGGCACGGCGAATTGCTTGCGCCAGCCGTGCGCGAGCGCGCCGAGCGCGGCACGCGTTTCGCCACCTTCGATGACCGGCATCGCGAGGCCCTCCGGCGCATGCGCGACGAGCGCCGCAGCCGCGCCACGCGCGGCCACGTCGCCGAGGAAGTCGTGCGCATCGAAGCGCTCGCCTTTCAGCGCGACGAACAGGTCGCCGGGGCCGACCGTGCGGCTGTCCGTCGAGACGCGCTCGAACGTGGTGGCCGGATCGCCGTGAACGGCGGCGCCCGGGATCAGGCGGGCGGCTTCGCCGAGACTGAGCATCGTCATTCGCCGCCTCCCTTGCCGTGCGTCGCGCGGGCCGCGAGTGCGAGCCGCGCGTGATCCTGATCGGAGAACGTGCGTTTCTTGCCCATGATTTCCTGCGTCGCCTCGTGGCCCTTGCCGGCCAGCACGACGACATCCTCGCGGGCGGCTCCGCGCACGGCCTGCAGGATCGCGCTCGCGCGATCCTCGATGCGGCGTGCGTGATCGGGCGCGGTCATGCCCGCGATGACCTGGTCGATGATGCGCTGCGGATCCTCGCTGCGCGGGTTGTCGCTCGTGACGACGATTTCATCGGCGAGCCGCTCGGCGATCGCGCCCATCAGCGGGCGCTTCGTCGCATCGCGATCGCCGCCGCAGCCGAACATGCAGACGAGCTTGCCGCCGCGCGCCGCGGCGATCGGGCGCAGCGCGTCGAGCGTCTTCTCGAGCGCGTCGGGCGTATGCGCATAGTCGATCACGACCAGCGGTTCGTCGTTCTGCAGGCGGCCGCCAAGACGCTGCATCCGGCCGTTGACGGGCTCGAGCCGTGCAATCTCGGCCACCGCCGCGTCGAACGGCACGTCGGCCGCGAGCAGCGAGCCGAGCACCGCGAGCAGGTTGCTGACGTTGAACGTGCCGAGCGTGCCGACTTCGACGTCCGTGTCGCCCCACGACGAGCGCAGGTGAAATGCGGTGCCCGTGGCGGTCGCGCGCACGTCGAGCGCGATCAGTTCGCGATCGGCGTCAGGTGCCTGCGCGTCGCCGATCCCGTATGCGATCGTGCGCACGCGGCCGGCCAGCTTCTCGAGCAGGCGGCGGCCGGCAGCGTCGTCGCGGTTGACGACCACAGCGCGCAGCCCGCGCCACGCGAACAGTTTCGCCTTCGCGGCTTCGTACGCGTCGAACGTGCCGTGATAATCGAGGTGATCCTGCGTGAGGTTCGTGAATACGGCGATGTCGAAGGCCGTACCGTTCACCCGCCCCTGATGCAGCGCGTGCGACGACACCTCCATCGCGATGGCCTTCGCGCCCGCGTCGCGCAGTTGCGCGAGGCTGCGCTGTAGTTGCGGCGCGTCCGGCGTCGTGAAGCCCGTCGGTACCAGATGGCCCGGCATGCCGGTGCCGAGCGTGCCGATCAGCGCGCACGGCTGGTGCAGCGCCGTCAGCGCGGCGGCAATCCATTGCGTGCACGACGTCTTGCCGTTCGTCCCGGTCACGCCGACCGCGAGCAGGCTGTCGCTCGGATCGCCATACCAGCCGCTGGCGATCTCGCCGGCCAGCTGGTCGAGCGCCGGCACCGCGAGCGCAACGGGCGCGGCCGGTGCCGCTGCGAGACCGTCCGGCTGATACAGCACGGCGGCCGCGCCACGAGCCACCGCGTCGGCAATGAAAGCGCGATTGTCTGCCCCGTCGACCGCATAGCCGACGAACACGTCGCCGGCCTGCAGGCTGCGCGTGTCGGCATGCAACTGCGCCGCGGGGGCCACATGCTGACGCAGCCACGCGAGCGCGGCTGCGATCTGCTGATGCGCCGGATGGGAACTGCGGGCGGCGCTCATCGAACGACTCCTGGTGAATTACGCGTCGTGCTGGACACGATCATATGCTTCGCGGTGCCGCCTGCCGCCAGCTTCTGCGGGCCCGGCTTGTCCGCAGGCGCGCCCGGCGTATCGTCGGACACGACGAGCTGCTTGATCGGCATGTTCGGCGGCACGTTCAGCGCGCGCAGCGTATCGCCCGCGATCGCCGAGAATACGGGGCCCGACACCTGGCCGCCGAAGTGGCTGCCGGCGGTCGGTTCGTCGACCGACACCGCGACCACGATGCGCGGATTCGGCATCGGCGCCATCCCGACGAACGACGCGCGGTACTTGCGCGTGTAGCCGTGGCCTTCGTGCTTGTACGCGGTACCGCTCTTGCCGCCGACGCGATAGCCGGGCACGGCGGCGTCCGGCGACGTGCCGCCCGGCGCGACCACGGTCTCGAGCATCGTGCGCACTTCGCGCGCGGTGTTCGCCGAGAACACCTGCGTACCCGTGATCTTCTGGTTGGGGTCGGTCTTGAAAATGGTCACCGGCATCTCTTCACCGTCGTGCGCGATCGCGGTGTACGCGCGCGCCAGCTGGAACAGCGACACCGACAGGCCGTAGCCGTACGACATCGTCGCCTGCTCGATGCGGCGCCAGCTCTTCCACGGGCGCAGGCGGCCGGCCGCGGCGCCCGGGAAACCGACCTTCGGCGCCTGGCCGAGACCAATGCTGGTATACATATCCCACATTTCCTCGGGCCGCATCGTCATCGCGATCTTGGTCGCGCCGATGTTGCTCGACTTCTGGATCACGCCACCGACCGTCAGCGTGCCGAAGCCCGCATCGTCGCTGATCGGTGCGCCGTCGAGCACGAAGTGCCCGTTGCCCGTTTCGACGAGCGTGTTCGGCGTCACGCGATGCAGGTCGAGCGCGAGCGATACCGTGAACGGCTTCATGATCGAGCCCGGCTCGAACACGTCGGTGAGGATCCGGTTGCGCAACTGCTCGCCCGTCAGGTGCGAGCGGTCGTTCGGGTTGTAGGTCGGATAGTTGACCAGCGCGAGCACCTCGCCGGTACGCACGTCGACGACCATCGCCGCGCCGGCCTTCGCCTTGAACTTCTCGACGGCGGCCTTCAGGTTCGCGTACGCGATGTACTGGATCTTGCTGTCGATCGACAGGTCGACGTCCGTCCCGTTGTGCGGCGGGATCTGTTCGGCAACGTCCTCGACGATGTGCCCCATCCGGTCCTTGATCACGCGGCGCACGCCCGACGTGCCGGACAGCATCTTCTGGTCGCCCAGTTCGACGCCTTCCTGCCCTTCGTCCTCGACGTTCGTGAAGCCGATCAGGTGGGCGGTGATCTCGCCTTCCGGATAAAAGCGCTTGTATTCGTTGCGCTGGTAGATGCCCGGGATATCGAGTGCCGCGACCTTGTCCGCGACGTCGATCGGCACCTGGCGCTTGACGTAGACGAAACCCTTGTCTTCCGACAGCTTCACGCGCAGTTCCTTCGGCGTCATGCCGAGGAGCTTGCCGAGCTGGTTGATCTTGCCCGCGTCGAGATCGTCGGGCACCGCGTCGGGAATCGCCCAGATCGCGCGCACGGGCAGGCTCGTCGCGAGCACGAGCCCGTTACGGTCGAGAATCTTGCCGCGCGTGGCCGGCAGCTCGAGCGTCCGCTGGTAGCGGCTTTCGCCCTGCTTCTGATAGAACGCGTTGCCCGGCCCCTGGATCCAGAACGCCCGCGCGGCCAGCGCGACGAACGCCATGAACAGCAGGAACACGACAAGCTTCGAGCGCCACATCGGCAGGTGCACGCCGAGCACCGGGCTCGACGAGAATTTCACGTTCTGGCGCTTTTGCGACGGTTTCATCGCGCGCCTCCCTTGCCCTTGGTGGCCGCATCGGCCGAAGCGGGAATCGGTGCGTCGATCGCCTTCACGGCACCCGGCGGCAGCGTCAGGTATTGGGTACGGCCCGTCGTGATCGGCTGCATCTTCAGCGAATCGTTCGCGAGTTGCTCGATGCGCGAGGTCTTCGACAGCGCGCTCTGCTGATACTGAAGCTGCGCGTAGTCCTGCTGGAGCTGACGCTCCTGCGACTGCGCGCGCTGCAACTGGATGAAGAACTGGCGCTGCTGATTCGTCGAGTTGACGACCGACAGCGCGCACCCCATCACGATGATCAACAGAAAGATATTGAAGCGGCTCATGGCGTGACGCGCTCCGCGATGCGCATCACGGCCGACCGGGCACGCGGATTCGCGACGACTTCCGCTTCGCTCGGAAACTGACGGCTGATTATCTTGAGCGGCGGGCTCGGGAGATCGACGGCACGGATCGGCAGGCGACGATCGACCGCAGGCGCACTCGCGTGCGCCTGCATGAATCGCTTGACGATCCGGTCCTCGAGTGAATGAAAGCTGATGACCACCAGCCGCCCCCCTTGCTCCAGCAACGACAATGCCGCGTCTAGTACGACTTGCAGGTCCGCAAGCTCTTGATTGACGTGAATCCGTATAGCCTGAAAGGTGCGGGTTGCCGGATCCTTGCCCTTCTCACGGGTTTTGACGACGTGACCCACGATTTGGGCAAGCTCGCCCGTGGTGTCGAGAGGCCCAAGACGGTCGGACTCTGCCCGGCGAGCAACAAGCGCCTTTGCAATCTGAAAAGCAAACCGTTCTTCCCCATAATCTCGTATCACCTCCGTCAGTTCCTGCACCGATGCCCGTGCGAGCCATTCAGCGGCCGACTCGCCGCGCGTCGGATCCATTCGCATGTCCAGCGGACCATCCGCGCGAAAGCTGAAGCCGCGCGCCGGATCGTCCACCTGCGGCGAGGACACGCCCAGGTCCAGCAACACACCCGATACTTTCTCGACGCCGCGCGCCGCAAGCGCGTCGCGCATCGATGCAAAGCTGTCATGCACGATCGAGAAGCGCGCATCCTCGATGCGCTGCGCCGTCTCGATCGCCCTCGGATCCTTGTCGAACGCGATCAGTCGTCCGGTGGGCGCGAGCCGCGCGAGTACCGCGCGGCTATGCCCGCCCCGCCCGAACGTGCCGTCGACATAAATGCCGTCCGATCGCGTCACGAGCGACTCGACCGCCTCGTCCAGCAACACGGTCCGATGCTGCAATTCGTTTCCCATCGCGGGCGTCTCCGTCACCGCAATCAGAACGTGAAATTCTTCAGCGCGTCGGGCATGCCCTGCGCCATCGCTGCCTGCTCCTTCGCGATGTAGGTCTGCGAATCCCACAGCTCGAAGTGACTACCCATTCCCAACAACATGACTTCCTTTTCCAGTCCGGCTGCCATTCGCAGCTCGGGCGACACAAGAATCCGGCCCGCGCTGTCGAGATCGACATCCATCGCATTCCCGAGAAAAATCCGCCGCCACCAATGTGCGTCCATCGGCAGCGCGGCGATCTTGGCGCGGAATACTTCCCATTCAGGGCGTGGAAACAGCAACAGGCAGCCGTCCGGGTGCTTGGTCACAGTCACCCGTCCTTCTGCCTGTCCTTGCAGCGCTTCGCGATAGCGAGCCGGCACCGACATCCGCCCTTTCGCATCGAGCGTCAGCGCCGACGCCCCTTGGAACACTTTTCCGCTCTCCCGTTCAGGGCACCGAAGCACCCGCTCAATGCTCAGAATTTAGCCGGAATAGCCCGCCAAATCACACAAAAATACACTTTCTCACACTGTCTCCCACTTTAGAGGAAGGGTTTGGCACGGTCAAGGGAGCGGCCCGGTTTTTTGACGAATTTTGTTAGTTAGAACAAGGACTTACGCGAACATGCTCATGCGGCCCCTCATTCCAAAAACCGTTATAAATGAATGAGCTAGTGCAACTTGTGAAGGTGATACGTGAGAAAGGCGGGCCAGACTGGCGTTCGGACGGGGCTTTCGGGGGCGGGAAAACGCGGAAAAAACGGGCGGTATCGGGGACGGCGGACCGGGGCGGCGTCGTGCGCCGCCCGGCCCAAATCTCAGAGATAGTACGCAGTGCTCGTCATGACTTTCGACGCGGCGCGCATCAGCATGCGCGCGGGCAGCGGCAGTTCGATTCCGCCGGCGTCGGTCGCGGCCTTGCCGTGTTTCTCCTCGTCGGCACGCATCTGCTCGACGATCGCGCGCGACGCCGTGTCGGTCACTGGCAGTTCGGACAGATGAGAGTCGAGGTGGCTCTCGACCTGCCGCTCGGTTTCCGCCATGAAGCCGAGGCTGACCTTGTCACCCAGCGTACCGGCTGCCACGCCGATCGCGAGCGCGCCGACGTACCACAGCGGGTTGAGCATGCTCGGGCGCGAATCGAGTTCCTTCAGCCGATGCGCGGTCCATGCGAGATGGTCCTCCTCCTCGCGCGCGGCTTCCTCGAACATCGCCTTCGACGACGACGAGCGCGCGGTCAGCTTCTGCGCCTGGTAGAGCGCCTGTGCGCACACCTCGCCGACATGATTCACGCGCATGAGTCCGGCAGCATGCGTGCGCTCCGCGGGCGTGAGTTCGCCGGCCGGCGCCTCCGCCGGCACGGGCACGGCGCGGCTCATCCGGCTCACGCCGGTCAACGATCGCAGGCCGCGATCGAATTCGCTGATCAGTTCATCCAACACCATCCTGTTTCTCCTGGCTGCGTGCGCTGCCGCGGGCGGCAAGGACACGTGTTCCGCTGCGTAACCGACTTGATTATTCAGCGGAAATTGCGGTTAACCCGTGATTTTAACCATTGTTGCATAAAGGAAACATGGCGACCTTGAGGTGCGGCATTTCGCTTTGTGGCAAAAAACGGTTTTGCTACATTACGTGCGACTTCTTGTGAAGTTGATGGGGCCCGTCAACACAACATAACTATCCGCCCCGCCAAAAAATAATTCAGTGATTCTTGGAGATCCGTTAATGAAAAAGTCGCTTCTTGCGCTCGTCGCGCTGGGCGCGTTTGCTGGCGCAGCCCATGCGCAAAGCAGCGTGACGCTTTACGGCATCATCGATGAAGGTTTCATCTTCAACAACAACGCCAAGGGCGGCCACCTCTACGGCCTGTCGAGCGGCGTGCTGCAAGGCAGCCGCTTCGGCCTGCGCGGAACCGAAGATCTGGGCAGCGGCCTGAAGGCGATCTTCGTGCTCGAAAACGGTTTCGACGTCAACTCCGGCAAGCTCGGCCAGGGCGGCCTGATGTTCGGCCGTCAAGCTTACGTCGGCCTGTCGAGCCAATACGGTACGGTCACGCTGGGTCGTCAGTACGACTCCGTCGTCGACTTCGTCGGCCCGCTCGAGGCAGGCGACCAGTGGGGCGGCTATATCGCTGCACACCCGGGCGACCTCGACAACTTCAACAACGCTTATCGCGTAAACAACGCGGTCAAGTTCACGAGCCAGAACTACGGCGGCTTCTCGTTCGGCGGCCTGTACAGCTTCGGCGGTCAAGCCGGCCAGTTCTCGAAGAACCAGGTCTGGTCGCTCGGCGCCGGCTACAACAACGGCCCGCTGGTCTTGGGCGTCGGCTACTTGAACGCACGCACGCCGGGCAACTTCGGCGGCATGTTCAACAACGGTTCGTCGGCTGCAACGACGGCCGTGTCGTCGCCGGTCTACGGCGCATATGCGAACAACGCGAACACGTACCAGGTCATCGGTGCAGGCGGCGCGTACACGTTCGGTGCAGCGACGATCGGTGCGACGTACTCGAACATCAAGTTCAAGGGCTTCTCGGCCGGCCAGTTCGTGAACCAGACCGCGACGTTCAACAACGGCGAAATCAACTTCAAGTATCAGTTGACCCCGGCGTTGATCCTCGGTGCAGCGTACGACTACACGCAAGGCAGCAAGATCGACGGCGCGTCGGCTGCCAAATACCATCAAGGCTCGGCGGGCATCGACTACTTCCTGTCGAAGCGCACGGACGTCTACGTGATCGGCGTGTATCAGCATGCATCGGGCAACGCGCTCGACGCGAACGGCAACGTCATCAAGGCGACGGCTTCGATCAACGGCCTCGACCCGTCGACCACGAGCAACCAGGTCGCAGCGCGCGTCGGCATCCGTCACAAGTTCTAATCAGCTTGCCTGACAAGCCGCAGCATATTGAAGGCGCCTTCGGGCGCCTTTTTCTTTTGCGGTCCGAAAGTCTGGGGCGGCGCTCGGGGTGCGTCTCGCGGCAATGCGTCGCCGATCGATTGGCTCGCGGGCGCTGCACCGCGCACGCGTTGAAGTACGGCAGCGACTGCCGCGCTCGATGGTGAAGCGGCCACCGACGGTCCGGCGGGATGCGTTCCGTCAGCACCGTCGGCGCACGTCCAACACATGGCGTTCAGGCCACGTCAGGTGACGGCGGCAACGGTATCTGCCGCTCGCCCGCCACAAAAGAAAAAGCCCGGCACATGCCGGGCTCGTTCATTCGACGTCGGTGTTACGCGCGGCCGTCGCGCAGTTCGCGCCGCAGGATCTTGCCGACGTTCGTCTTCGGCAGCTCGGTGCGGAACTCGACGAGTTTCGGACGCTTGTAGCCGGTGAGCCGCTCCTTGCAGTACGCGAGGATGTCCTTGTCGGTGAGTGCCGGGTCCTTCTTCACGACGAACAGCTTCACGGCTTCGCCCGAGTGCTCGTCCGGCACGCCGACGGCCGCCACCTCGAATACGCCCGGGTGCGACGCCACCACATCCTCGACCTCGTTCGGATACACGTTGAAGCCGGATACGAGGATCATGTCCTTCTTCCGGTCGACGATCTTCACGTAACCGCGCGTGTCCATCACGCCGACATCGCCCGTCTTGAAGAAACCGTCCGGGAACATGACCTTCGCGGTTTCGTCCGGCCGATTCCAGTAGCCGGCCATGACCTGCGGCCCGCGGATGCAAATCTCGCCGGGTTCGCCGAGCGCGACGTCGTTACCCGCGTCGTCGCGAATCGCAACCTCGGTCGACGGCAGCGGCAGGCCGATCGTCCCGCTATACTCGGTCGCCGTCACGGGGTTGCAGGTCGCCACCGGCGACGTTTCCGACAAGCCGTACCCTTCGACGATCGCGGTATGGGTCTTCTCGTACCAGCGCTTCGCGACGCCTTCCTGGATCGCCATGCCGCCACCGTTGGCGATCACGAGCTTCGACAGGTCGAGCTGGTTGAATTCGGGATGATTCAGCAGCGCGTTGTACAGCGTGTTGACGGCCGGAATCGTCGAAATCTGGTACCCCTTCAACTCCTTGATCATGCCGCCGATGTCGCGCGGATTCGGGATCAGGATCCCCATGCCGCCCGTGCGCATCGTCAGGAAGCCGCAGACGGTCAATGCGAACACGTGATAAAGCGGCAGCGCGACAACCGTCACGAACTGCTTTACGTCGGGGTACTTCTCGTGGGCGGGATGGTGCCACGCGCCGGCCTGCAGCACGTTCGACACGATGTTCCGGTGCAGCAGCGTCGCGCCCTTCGCGACACCCGTCGTACCGCCCGTGTACTGCAGGAACGCGACGTCGTCGGGGCCGAGCTTCTGCGGCTTGAACGTCTGCCGCGCGCCTTCCGACAGTGCGGCCTTGAAGCGCGTAAACGACGGAAGCTGCCAGGCCGGCACCATCTTCTTCACGTTGCGCACGACGTAGTTGACGAGCCAGCCCTTGATGCCCAGCAGATCGCCCATCGACGCGACCACGACATGCTTGACCGCGGTATTCGCGATGACGGCCTGAAGCGTCGACGCGAAGTTCTCGAGGATGACGATCGCTTCCGCCCCGCTGTCCTTCAGTTGGTGTTCGAGTTCACGCGGCGTATAGAGCGGGTTCACGTTGACGACGGTGTAGCCCGCGCGAAGCACCGCGACGATCGCCACCGGATACTGCAGCACGTTCGGCATCATGAGCGCGACGCGCGCGCCGCGTTTCAGACCGCGCGACTGCAGCCACGCGCCGAACTGGCGCGACAACGCGTCGAGTTCGCCATACGTGATGCTCTTGCCCATGCAGACGAACGCCTTGCGGTCGCGGTACTGCCGGAAGCTTTCGTCGAGGAGATCCGGAATGGATGGATACGGAGACGCGTCAATTTCGGCTGGAACGCCGGGTGGGTACGATTTCAGCCAAATTTTGTCCATGCCGCGCGTCTCCTCACAGATTTTCGAATGGTCGTGCTAAAACGCATCGTAGCGGCTCGCCCGTCCAGAAACAACAGGGTTAGATGCCCACTTCGAACTTTCAGACGAATTCGTCTGATCATACGCATAAATCCGGTCAAGTCCGCTCTACTTCCACAAGGCAATCGTAAAACGTCGCCGAATTGCCGAGATCAGTCAAGGCCTGACTGGTCACTTCATTTGCGTTCCGGCCGTCCGGCGAGAGCTTCTTCCACCAGATCGACAACCCGACGACGAGTCCGGCACGCGCGCGATCGGTCACCCGCGCGAGCGCCTGCATCGATCCGCGGTCGTTGAAGACGCGGACGAGGTCGCCGTCGCCGATATCGCGCGCGTCGGCGTCGGTCGGATGGATATCGAGACGCGGCTGGCCTTCCGTGTTGCGCAGGCTGTCCACGTTCACGAACGTGCTGTTCAGGAAGTGCCGGGCCGGCGGCGAAATCATCGCGAGCGGATAGCGGGCGGCGAGTTCCGGCGCTGCTTCCTTCGATTCGAAGGGCGGCAGGTAGTCCGGCACCGGATCCATGCCCATCTGCTCGAGCCGTGCGCTGTAGAACTCGCACTTGCCGGACGGCGTGCGGAAGCCGCCGTTCGCGAACGGCGCGTCCGCCACGTTGAGCTTGAGCCACCCGGCGCGCTTCAGTGTGTCCCAGTCGCTGTCGAGCGCGGGGTCATCCCAACGAAGTGCCGCGCGCGCGACGTCTTCGTCACTGTGATAAAGCGCGGGCTCGTCGAGCCCCATGCTGCGCGCGATCCCGCGAAAGATCTCGGTGTTCGGCCGCGCGTCGCCCACCGGCGCAATC
Source organism: Burkholderia sp. IDO3 (assembly GCF_003366075.1). Lineage (NCBI taxonomy): Bacteria > Pseudomonadati > Pseudomonadota > Betaproteobacteria > Burkholderiales > Burkholderiaceae > Burkholderia > Burkholderia sp. IDO3. The sequence goes on along the minus strand of NZ_CP028963.1, from coordinate 510,938 downwards.
GCGGGCAGATTCGCCATCACGTAGGTGTGACCGTACGATTTGTGGACGTCGAGATGTTCGAGCTGCGTCGTAGCCGGCAACACAATGTCGGCGAAATCGACCGTATCTGTCCTGAAATGCTCGAGAACGACGGTGAACAGATCTTCTCGCGCGAAACCCGCCGCGACCTTCGACGAGTCCGGCGCGACAGCCACCGGATTCGAGTTGTAGACCATCACCGCTTCGACCTTCGGGCCGAATGCTGTGTCGCCCGGATGCAGTAGCGCGTCGCCGATCGCGTTCATGTTGATGATGCGCGGCAGTTTGTGCGGCCATCCGGGCATCAGGTCGGGGCGCAGCAGCGCCGCCTGATTGACCGGCGCGGATTCCGACGACGACAGCAGCAACCCGCCTGCCCGATCTCGCCATGCGCCCGTCAGCGCGGGCAGGCTCGCGATCGCGCGCACGGCGTTGCCGCCGCCGCGCACGCGCTGCATGCCGTAATTGAGGCGAATCGATGCCTTGCGGGTCGCGCCGTAACGACGCGCGAGTTCGACGAGCTCCGACGCGTCGATACCGCAGATCTGCGCGACGCGCTCCGGCGGATAGGACAAGGCTCGCGCCTTGAGTGCATCGAAGCCGAGCGTATGCTGCGCGATGTAGTCGTGATCGAGCAGATCCTCGGTGATCAGCACGTGCATCATGCCGAGCGCGAAGGCTCCGTCGGTGCCCGGTTTCAACGCAATGTGCTGATGGCACTTTTCGGCCGTCAGCGAGCGATAGGGGTCGATCGCGACCAGGCGTGCGCCGCGACGCTTGGCTTCCTGCGCCCGAGTCCAGAAATGCAGGCTCGATGCGATCGGATTGGCGCCCCAGATCAGGATCAGTTCGCTTTCCTCGAAATGCTCGAGATGCATCCCGACGCTGCCACCGTACGTGTAGCGCAGGCCCGCCGCACCGGCCGCCGCGCAGATCGTACGCTCGAGCCGGGAGGCACCGAGTTTGTGGAAGAATCGCTGCGCGATGCCTTCGCCCTGCACGAGCCCCATCGTTCCCGCGTAGCTGTACGGCACGATCGCCTCCGGCGCGCGCGCGGCGATTTCTCCGAGGCGGCGACCGATTTCATCGAATGCTTCGCTCCAGCTGATCGGCACGAAGCGCCCTTCCCCCTTCGCACCGACACGCTTGAGCGGAACGGTGAGGCGATCCGGATGATGGACGCGGTCAGCGTATCGACTGACTTTCGTGCACAACACGCCTTGCGTGGGCGGATGATCCGGATCGCCCGTGACCTTGATCGCCTTGCCGTTCTCGACGGTCACGCGCATTGCGCATGTATCCGGGCAATCGTGAGGGCAAACGGCCCGGGCTATCTGGGTGGCGGCGTTCATCGTTATGGGTGCGGGGATGGAGATTCGCGAATTTTACGTGGCCGTACCGAATAAGGCTTCATTTCGCACGGATTTCCGGTCTGTTTTGCGAAAAAGCGAAATGGGGGAATGGTTGATCTCGACGCGGCTTCGATAGACTGGTGCGGCAATATCGACGGACGAATACATGACGAAGGGTGCCGGCGAGTTGCCTCGGCGAGCCCGGTGCATTGCCTTTTTGGGCGTTTTTTGGGCGCAAATGTACGGAGATATGCGTAGAAACAGCTCAGGACGCGCTGGATGCACCCGTGATGGTGCTGTTGGCTTCGCGAGATGTAGCTGCGCGCATGGGCAACGCCGCGAACGGTATGTATGAGGTGTGGCTTGGCGGGCACCCCTGCTTGGGCGGCATTTGAAGGCCGAATCGCTTCCACACCGTCGCATGCATTTCCGTCGCGTAAATGCAAAAACCCCCGCCTTTCGGGCGGGGGTTCTCGGCTTAGGGAGCCTGACGATTACCTACTTTCACACGGGTATCCGCACTATCATCGGCGTAGAGTCGTTTCACGGTCCTGTTCGGGATGGGAAGGGGTGGGACCGACTCGCTATGGTCATCAGGCAAAGAGGGTTGCCGCGCTGCTTCGCAACGCGACCAATCCTGGAAGAAGCAGTAATCTTGGTTGTGTGTATCACACACGAGCATCCAACCTGTCGCCTGGATCCTGCTCAGTGCCTTCGCACCGCGCCGATCTACAAGGCAGACTTGTTATAGGATCAAGCCTTACGGGCAATTAGTATCAGTTAGCTGAACGCATTACTGCGCTTACACACCTGACCTATCAACGTCCTGGTCTCGAACGACCCTTCAAGGGGATCTAGTCCCCAGGGATATCTCATCTTAAGGCGAGTTTCCCGCTTAGATGCTTTCAGCGGTTATCTCTTCCGAACATAGCTACCCGGCGATGCCACTGGCGTGACAACCGGTACACCAGAGGTTCGTCCACTCCGGTCCTCTCGTACTAGGAGCAGCCCCCTTCAAATATCCAACGCCCACGGCAGATAGGGACCAAACTGTCTCACGACGTTTTAAACCCAGCTCACGTACCTCTTTAAATGGCGAACAGCCATACCCTTGGGACCGGCTACAGCCCCAGGATGAGATGAGCCGACATCGAGGTGCCAAACACCGCCGTCGATATGAACTCTTGGGCGGTATCAGCCTGTTATCCCCAGAGTACCTTTTATCCGTTGAGCGATGGCCCTTCCATACAGAACCACCGGATCACTATGACCTGCTTTCGCACCTGCTCGACTTGTCGGTCTCGCAGTTAAGCACGCTTATGCCATTGCACTATCAGCACGATTTCCGACCGTACCTAGCGTACCTTCGTACTCCTCCGTTACGCTTTGGGAGGAGACCGCCCCAGTCAAACTGCCTACCATGCACTGTCCCCGACCCGGATCACGGGCCAAGGTTAGAACCTCAAACAAACCAGGGTGGTATTTCAAGGACGGCTCCACCGAAACTAGCGTTCCGGTTTCATAGCCTCCCACCTATCCTACACAGATCGGTTCAAAGTCCAATGCAAAGCTACAGTAAAGGTTCATGGGGTCTTTCCGTCTAGCCGCGGGTAGATTGCATCATCACAAACACTTCAACTTCGCTGAGTCTCGGGAGGAGACAGTGTGGCCATCGTTACGCCATTCGTGCAGGTCGGAACTTACCCGACAAGGAATTTCGCTACCTTAGGACCGTTATAGTTACGGCCGCCGTTTACCGGGACTTCAATCAAGAGCTTGCACCCCATCATTTAATCTTCCGGCACCGGGCAGGCGTCACACCCTATACGTCCACTTTCGTGTTTGCAGAGTGCTGTGTTTTTATTAAACAGTCGCAGCCACCAGTTTATTGCAACCCCTTCACCCTCTGCGCGCAGGCGCATCAAGCTACAAGGGCGTACCTTATCCCGAAGTTACGGTACCAATTTGCCGAGTTCCTTCTCCCGAGTTCTCTCAAGCGCCTTAGAATACTCATCTCGCCCACCTGTGTCGGTTTGCGGTACGGTCATCGTTAGACTGAAGCTTAGAGGCTTTTCTTGGAACCACTTCCAATTGCTTCGCTCCCTAGGGAGCTCGCGCCACACCCTTGAATCCTGCGCCCGGATTTGCCTAAGCGCCTTCTCCAATGCAGCGACCGGGACTTCCAACACCCGGACAACCTTCCGCGATCCGTCCCCCCATCGCATCTAACAATGGTGCAGGAATATTGACCTGCTTCCCATCAGCTACGCATTTCTGCCTCGCCTTAGGGGCCGACTCACCCTACGCCGATGAACGTTGCGTAGGAAACCTTGGGCTTACGGCGAGGGGGCCTTTCACCCCCTTTATCGCTACTCATGTCAGCATTCGCACTTCTGATACCTCCAGCATCCCTTCCGAGACACCTTCGCAGGCTTACAGAACGCTCTCCTACCATGCACATAAATGTGCATCCGCAGCTTCGGTATATAGCTTAGCCCCGTTACATCTTCCGCGCAGGACGACTCGATCAGTGAGCTATTACGCTTTCTTTAAAGGGTGGCTGCTTCTAAGCCAACCTCCTGACTGTTTTAGCCTTCCCACTTCGTTTCCCACTTAGCTATATTTGGGGACCTTAGCTGGCGGTCTGGGTTGTTTCCCTCTTGACACCGGACGTTAGCACCCGATGTCTGTCTCCCGTGATTGCACTCTTCGGTATTCGGAGTTTGCTATGGCGGGGTAATCTGCAATAGACCCCCCAACCATGACAGTGCTCTACCCCCGAAGGTGAGACACGAGGCACTACCTAAATAGTTTTCGGAGAGAACCAGCTATTTCCAAGTTTGTTTAGCCTTTCACCCCTATCCACAGCTCATCCCCTAACTTTTCAACGTTAGTGGGTTCGGACCTCCAGTACGTGTTACCGCACCTTCATCCTGGCCATGGATAGATCACTTGGTTTCGGGTCTACGCCCAGCAACTGAACGCCCTATTCGGACTCGCTTTCGCTACGCCTGCCCTATACGGTTAAGCTTGCTACTGAACGTAAGTCGCTGACCCATTATACAAAAGGTACGCCGTCACCCCTTGCGAGGCTCCGACTGTTTGTATGCATGCGGTTTCAGGATCTATTTCACTCCCCTCCCGGGGTTCTTTTCGCCTTTCCCTCACGGTACTGGTTCACTATCGGTCGATCACGAGTATTTAGCCTTGGAGGATGGTCCCCCCATCTTCAGACAGGATTTCACGTGTCCCGCCCTACTTGTCGCACACCTAGTTCTTTCATACTGCTTTCGCCTACAGGGCTATCACCTGCTATGGCCGCACTTTCCAGAGCGTTCGGCTAACAATACAAATAAAGAGTGCAAGGCTCATCCCATTTCGCTCGCCACTACTTTGGGAATCTCGGTTGATTTCTTTTCCTGCGGTTACTTAGATGTTTCAGTTCACCGCGTTCGCTTCGCATAGCCTATGTATTCAGCCATGGATACTCCAAAAGGAGTGGGTTTCCCCATTCGGACATCTACGGATCAAAGCTCGTTTGCCAGCTCCCCGTAGCTTTTCGCAGGCTACCGCGTCCTTCATCGCCTGTGATCGCCAAGGCATCCACCACATGCACTTGTTCGCTTGACCCTATAACGAGTCTGTCTCGTTACAGGTTGAGTTCTCGCGTTGTGCCGTATTCCAAATTGAGTCAAACATAGAGTTCGAATCATCTTGAGATACATCGATACAATCACAACCCGGATAGCTTCCACGTCCATCTCAAGACGCTTCCGCTATCCAAATTACTTACTTCTTCCAGATTGTTAAAGAACGACAGCCGATATGGTGTTACTCATACCGCTCTGACTGGCTCAATCGCCAATGACAAAGACTCGAACGACGCTTCGTTCGAACGCTTGTCATTGAAGATTGGTGGAGGCAGACGGGATCGAACCGACGACCCCCTGCTTGCAAAGCAGGTGCTCTCCCAGCTGAGCTATGCCCCCATGTACAGATATGCCTCAGGGTGTACCGTCGGCTAAGACGGTGGTGGGTCTGGTTGGATTCGAACCAACGACCCCCGCCTTATCAAGACGGTGCTCTAACCGACTGAGCTACAGACCCCTGAGTCTGTCTTTAATTTACAGCCGATAAGCGTGAGCGCTCAACTTGGCGAGAAGCTCTGGAAAGGAGGTGATCCAGCCGCACCTTCCGATACGGCTACCTTGTTACGACTTCACCCCAGTCATGAATCCTACCGTGGTGACCGTCCTCCTTGCGGTTAGACTAGCCACTTCTGGTAAAACCCACTCCCATGGTGTGACGGGCGGTGTGTACAAGACCCGGGAACGTATTCACCGCGGCATGCTGATCCGCGATTACTAGCGATTCCAGCTTCATGCACTCGAGTTGCAGAGTGCAATCCGGACTACGATCGGTTTTCTGGGATTAGCTCCCCCTCGCGGGTTGGCAACCCTCTGTTCCGACCATTGTATGACGTGTGAAGCCCTACCCATAAGGGCCATGAGGACTTGACGTCATCCCCACCTTCCTCCGGTTTGTCACCGGCAGTCTCCTTAGAGTGCTCTTGCGTAGCAACTAAGGACAAGGGTTGCGCTCGTTGCGGGACTTAACCCAACATCTCACGACACGAGCTGACGACAGCCATGCAGCACCTGTGCGCCGGTTCTCTTTCGAGCACTCCCACCTCTCAGCAGGATTCCGACCATGTCAAGGGTAGGTAAGGTTTTTCGCGTTGCATCGAATTAATCCACATCATCCACCGCTTGTGCGGGTCCCCGTCAATTCCTTTGAGTTTTAATCTTGCGACCGTACTCCCCAGGCGGTCAACTTCACGCGTTAGCTACGTTACTAAGGAAATGAATCCCCAACAACTAGTTGACATCGTTTAGGGCGTGGACTACCAGGGTATCTAATCCTGTTTGCTCCCCACGCTTTCGTGCATGAGCGTCAGTATTGGCCCAGGGGGCTGCCTTCGCCATCGGTATTCCTCCACATCTCTACGCATTTCACTGCTACACGTGGAATTCTACCCCCCTCTGCCATACTCTAGCCTGCCAGTCACCAATGCAGTTCCCAGGTTGAGCCCGGGGATTTCACATCGGTCTTAGCAAACCGCCTGCGCACGCTTTACGCCCAGTAATTCCGATTAACGCTTGCACCCTACGTATTACCGCGGCTGCTGGCACGTAGTTAGCCGGTGCTTATTCTTCCGGTACCGTCATCCCCCGACCATATTAGGGTCAAGGATTTCTTTCCGGACAAAAGTGCTTTACAACCCGAAGGCCTTCTTCACACACGCGGCATTGCTGGATCAGGCTTTCGCCCATTGTCCAAAATTCCCCACTGCTGCCTCCCGTAGGAGTCTGGGCCGTGTCTCAGTCCCAGTGTGGCTGGTCGTCCTCTCAGACCAGCTACTGATCGTCGCCTTGGTAGGCCTTTACCCCACCAACTAGCTAATCAGCCATCGGCCAACCCTATAGCGCGAGGCCCGAAGGTCCCCCGCTTTCATCCAGAGATCGTATGCGGTATTAATCCGGCTTTCGCCGGGCTATCCCCCACTACAGGACATGTTCCGATGTATTACTCACCCGTTCGCCACTCGCCACCAGGTGCAAGCACCCGTGCTGCCGTTCGACTTGCATGTGTAAGGCATGCCGCCAGCGTTCAATCTGAGCCAGGATCAAACTCTTCAGTTCAAACCTGTTACTGTTTTCGGTTCTTTCGAACCGGTCGCTCACTCAAAGCTGACAGGAATATGAATTGCTTCATAAACCTGACTTACTTTAGTGTGAGACTCTTGATACTTTCGCTATCTGATCCGAGGATCAGTTCGCGTCCATCAAGCGCCCACACTTATCGGCTGTTAATTTTTAAAGAGCATTTCTGCGAGGAACTTCGTGTTTCTCAGCAGCGCTGCGTTTTCAGCAGCAGAGAAGCGAGATTATGAACCGCTTTTTCCAGATCGTCAACAACATTTTTAACTGCTTCGTCGCGACGGCTGGGGTTCCACTCCGTGTGCGCCAAGGCTCGACAGCAACCTCACCGCACCGCTTCCCTTCCTTCTTCTCCCGCGCCGTGTTTCCGTTAGCGCGAAAGAGGCGTGATTCTAAGCACCCGCCCCCATCTCCGCAAGCCCCTTTGTGAAAATATTTTGAAAAAGCCTCCGTGCGCTGCCGCGCACGGAGGCTTTGGGATCTCGGCATCGAGGGATTGCACCGGCGACGGCTACCTGCCGCTCACCGGGCACCGTCCCGCGGCTGCAGGATCAGCGGTTCTTGAATGCCGGCTTGCGCTTCTCGACGAATGCCGCCATCCCTTCCTTCTGATCTTCCGTCGCAAACAGCGAATGGAACAACCGCCGCTCGAAATGGACGCCTTCGGCCAGCGTCGTTTCGTACGCGCGGTTCACCGACTCCTTGACCATCATGACCGCCGGCAGCGAAAACTCGGCGATCGTCGTCGCAGCAGCAATCGCCTCGTCGAGCAGCTTGTCGGCCGGCAGCACACGCGATACGAGCCCCGCGCGCTCTGCCTCGGCTGCGTCCATGAAGCGCGCGGTCAGACACATGTCCATTGCCTTCGCCTTCGACACCGCACGCGGCAGGCGCTGCGTACCGCCCGCACCCGGCATCACGCCCAGCTTGATCTCGGGCTGACCGAACTTGGCGGTATCCGCCGCAAAGATGATGTCGCACATCATCGCGAGCTCGCAGCCACCGCCGAGCGCGAAGCCCGACACGGCAGCAATGATCGGTTTGCGGATCTCGCGGACAGTCTCCCAGTTGCGGGTAATGTAGTCGCCGCGGTAGACATCCATATAGGAATAGGTCGCCATCATGCCGATGTCGGCGCCGGCTGCGAATGCCTTCTCACTCCCCGTCACGACGATCGCACCGATACCCTCGTCCGCATCGAACGCCTTCAGCGCGGCGCCCAACTCATCCATCAGCGCATCGTTCAGCGCATTCAACGCCTTCGGACGATTCAGCGTGACCAGCCCGACTCGCCCCCGGGTCTCCACCAGGATGTTCTCGTAAGACATCTATTCCTCCTCGATCAATGAAATGAGAAACGCCTCGCACATGCGAATAGTTTGATGCTACCATTCTCCGACCAACCGGTCGGTTAATTAATCGAACCAATTCCTCTCAACGTCCATCAGGCCGCCGTCATGACCCATGCACTGTTCACGAAGCACGAAGACACGCTGAAACACGCCCTCGCCGCCATCGAGAGCCGCGGGTACTGGAGCCCGTTCGCCGAAATGCCGAGTCCCAAAGTGTACGGGGAAAGCGCCAACGCCGATGGTGAGGCCGCATTCAAAGCGCATCTCGACAACACGTTCGCGCTCGACCAGCCGGCGTCCGGCGAGACGGTCGGCGCGGAGCAGTCGCCGTACGGGATCGCGCTGGGCATCCGCTATCCGAAATCGACGCCCGACGAACTCATTGCCGCGGCGGCGGCCGCTCAACGCGCGTGGCGCGAAGCCGGCCCTACGGCCTGGATCGGCGTCAGCCTCGAAATCCTCGCACGCCTGAATCGCGCGAGCTTCGAGATTGCCTATAGCGTGATGCACACCACCGGCCAGGCGTTCATGATGGCGTTCCAGGCCGGCGGCCCGCATGCACAGGACCGTGCGCTCGAAGCGGTGGCCTATGCATGGGACGAACTGCGCCGCATCCCGGCCGACGCACACTGGGAAAAGCCGCAAGGCAAGAACCCGCCGCTCGCGATGCACAAGCGCTATACGATCGTGCCGCGCGGCACCGGTCTCGTGCTCGGCTGCTGCACGTTCCCGACGTGGAACGGCTACCCCGGCCTGTTCGCCGACCTGGCGACCGGCAACACTGTGATCGTCAAACCGCATCCGGGCGCGATCCTGCCGCTCGCGATCACGGTCCGCATCGCGCGCGACGTACTGCGCGAAGCCGGTTTCGATCCGAACGTCGTCACGCTCCTCGCAACCGAGCCGAACGACGGCGCACTCGTGCAGGACCTCGCACTGCGCCCGGAAATCAAACTGATCGACTTCACGGGCAGCACGCAAAACGGCACGTGGCTCGAACGCAATGCCCACCAGGCGCAGGTCTATACGGAGAAGGCAGGCGTCAACCAGATCGTGATCGACTCGACCGACGACCTGAAGGCCGCGGCCAAGAACATCGCGTTCTCGCTCGCGCTGTACTCCGGTCAGATGTGCACGGCGCCGCAGAACATCTACGTACCGCGCGACGGCATCCGCACCGCGGATGGTCATGCAAGCTTCGACGAAGTCGCCCAGGCAATCGCCGTCTCCGTGCAAAAGCTCACTGGCGACCCGGCGCGCTCGGTCGAACTGATCGGCGCGATCCAGAACGACGGCGTGACCGCGCGCATCGACGACGCCCGCAAGCTCGGCCGTGTGCTCGCCGACAGCCTGGCGCTTCAGCACCCCGCCTTCCCTGACGCCCGCGTGCACACGCCGCTGGTGCTGCAGCTCGACGTGGCCGACCGCACAAAATTCACGCAGGAGTGGTTCGGCCCGATTTCGTTCGTGATCGCGACCGACTCGACCGCACAGTCGCTCGATCTCGCCGGCGAGATCGCCGCCGAGCACGGCGCGCTGACGCTCTCCGTCTACAGCACCGACGACAGGATCCTCGACGCTGCGCACGATGCGGCGGTGAGCGGCGGCGTCGCGCTATCGATCAACCTGACGGGCGGTGTGTTCGTGAACCAGTCGGCCGCGTTCTCCGACTTCCACGGCACCGGCGCGAACCCGGCCGCCAACGCGGCGCTGGCCGATCCGGCCTTCGTCGCCAACCGGTTCCGCGTGGTTCAAAGCCGCGTCCATGTTGCGCCGAAGGCAGCACCCGCGGAAGCCGGCCAAAAGGCATAACCCGAATGGCCGACGTGCAAACGCCGCCACGTTCTCTACCATGAACGAATCCGCCAACCGGCGGGTTCGTTGCCCATCGATACCCCCATGACTGACGCCTACATCTGCGACGCGATTCGCACCCCCATCGGCCGCTACGGCGGCGCCCTGAAAGACGTTCGAGCCGACGACCTCGGCGCGGTGCCACTCAAGGCGCTGATCGAACGCAACAGCAACGTCGACTGGTCGGCGATCGACGACGTGATCTACGGCTGCGCGAACCAGGCCGGCGAGGACAACCGCAACGTCGCGCGCATGTCCACACTGCTCGCGGGCCTGCCGACTGCCGTGCCCGGCACGACGCTGAACCGCCTGTGCGGCTCGGGCATGGACGCGGTCGGCACGGCCGCGCGCGCGATCAAGGCGGGCGAGGCACGCCTGATGATCGCGGGCGGTGTCGAAAGCATGACGCGCGCGCCGTTCGTGATGGGCAAGGCCGCAAGCGCGTTCGCGCGCCAGGCCGCCATTTTCGACACGACAATCGGCTGGCGCTTCATCAATCCGCTGATGAAACAGCAATACGGCGTCGACTCGATGCCCGAAACGGCCGAAAACGTCGCGGTCGACTACAACATCAGCCGCGCCGACCAGGATCTGTTCGCGCTGCGCAGTCAGCAGAAGGCCGCCCGCGCTCAACAGGACGGCACGCTCGCCGCAGAAATCGTGCCGGTCACGATTGCGCAGAAGAAAGGTGACGCGCTCGTCGTGTCCGTCGACGAGCATCCGCGCGAAACGTCACTCGAAGCGCTCGCGAAGCTGAAAGGCGTCGTGCGCCCGGACGGCTCGGTGACGGCCGGCAATGCGTCGGGTGTCAACGACGGTGCGTGCGCGCTGCTCCTCGCCAACGCGGAAGCCGCCGACCAGTACGGGCTGCGCCGCCGCGCACGCGTCGTCGGCATGGCGACCGCCGGTGTCGAGCCGCGCGTGATGGGCATCGGCCCCGCGCCGGCCACGCAGAAACTGCTGCGCCAGCTCGGCATGACGATCGACCAGTTCGACGTGATCGAGCTGAACGAAGCATTCGCGTCGCAAGGTCTCGCAGTACTGCGCATGCTCGGCGTCGCCGACGACGATCCGCGCGTGAACCCGAACGGCGGTGCGATCGCGCTGGGCCATCCGCTCGGCGCATCGGGCGCCCGGCTCGTGACCACGGCGCTTCACCAGCTCGAGCGTACGGGCGGCCGTTTTGCGCTCTGTACGATGTGTATCGGCGTCGGCCAGGGCATCGCGATCGCGATCGAACGCGTGTAACCGTCGCGCCGCACGCCTATAACGAAGTCATGAAGGAGACACTGCATGTCATATCAGGCGATCCAGCTGGATATCGATCAGGCTGCCCGCGTGGCCACGATCACGCTCAACCGTCCGGACAAGCTGAACAGCTTCACGCGGGCGATGCACCGCGAACTGCAGTCGGCACTCGATGACGTCGAAGCAACCGGCGCGCGCGCGCTGATCCTGACAGGTGCGGGGCGCGGCTTCTGCGCGGGCCAGGATCTGGCCGACCTCGACTTCACGCCGGGAGCCGCCACCGACCTCGGTACGTTGATCGAAGAGCACTTCAATCCGCTGATCCGCCGCCTGCAGCGCATGCCAATTCCGGTGATCGCCGCGGTCAACGGCACGGCGGCCGGCGCCGGCGCGAATCTCGCGCTCGCATGCGATCTCGTGTTCGCCGCGCGCTCGAGCAGCTTCATCCAGGCCTTCGTCAAGATCGGGCTCGTGCCCGATTCGGGCGGCACGTGGTTCCTGCCGCAACGCGTCGGCATGGCGCGCGCACTCGGGCTTGCCCTCACCGGCGACAAGCTCGGCGCCGAACAGGCCGAGCAATGGGGCTTGATCTGGCGCGCGGTCGACGACGACGCGCTCGTCGCGTCGGCCCGTCAGGTCGCGACTCAGCTCGCGCAGCAGCCGACGCTCGCGATTGCATCGATCAAGCAGTCGATGCGCGACAGCGTCACGAACACGCTCGACCAGCAGCTCGACCTGGAACGCGACCTGCAGCGCAAGCTCGGCCAGTCGCACGACTACGCGGAAGGCGTCCAGGCGTTCATCGAGAAGCGTGCACCGCGCTTCGAGGGGCGTTGACATGACAACCACCACCGACACGCTCGACCCTGATTCGCTCGCCCGCGCCACGGCGCAGGCCATGTACAACGCGGACGCCTGCAGCCGCGCTTTCGGGATGGAAATCGCCGAAGTGCGCGCCGGGTACGCACGCCTGCAGATGCGAGTGCGACCGGAGTTCCTGAACGGACATCAGACCTGCCACGGCGGCATCATCTTCACGCTCGCCGATTCGACGTTCGCGTTCGCATGCAATTCGTACAACCTGAATACGGTTGCGGCCGGCTGTTCGATCGAATACCTGCGCCCCGTACACGGCAACGACTTGCTGACGGCCGAGGCGATCGAGCAAACGCGCAGCGGCCGGCACGGGATCTACGACATCCGCGTCACGAACCAGGCCGGCGAAACCGTCGCGATGTTTCGCGGCAAATCGGCCCAGATCAAGGGCACGGTCCTTCCGGAAGATCGCTGACATCCACGGCTCGCTCATAACAAACACTGGAGACACGCATGACAACCCCGCTACCGCTCGAGCCGATCGAGACCGCCTCACGCGACGAGCTGACCGCGCTGCAGCTCGAGCGCCTGAAGTGGTCGCTCCGGCATGCGTATGAGCATTCCCCCGTCTATCGCCGCAAATTCGACGAAGCGGGCGTGCACCCCGACGACCTGAAGACGCTCTCCGACCTGTCGCGCTTCCCGTTCACGACCAAGAGCGACCTGCGCGACAGCTATCCGTTCGGGATGTTCGCGGTGCCGCAAGACCAGATCTCGCGCATTCACGCGTCGTCGGGCACGACCGGCAAGCCGACCGTCGTCGGCTATACGGCGCGCGACATCGACACGTGGGCGAATCTCGTCGCGCGCTCGATCCGCGCGGCCGGCGCGCGCCGCGGCGACAAGGTCCACGTCAGCTACGGTTATGGGCTGTTCACCGGCGGGCTCGGCGCCCACTACGGCGCCGAACGCGCGGGGTTGACCGTCATTCCGTTCGGCGGCGGCCAGACCGAGAAGCAGGTGCAACTGATCCAGGATTTCCGTCCCGACATCATCATGGTGACGCCGAGCTACATGCTGTCGATCGCCGACGAGATCGAGCGGCAGGGCCTCGATCCCGCGCAAAGCTCGCTGCGCATCGGCATTTTCGGTGCGGAGCCGTGGACGAACGACATGCGCGTCGCGATCGAGCAGCGGATGGGAATCGACGCGGTCGACATCTATGGGCTGTCCGAAGTGATGGGCCCCGGCGTCGCGTCGGAATGCGTCGAGACCAAGGATGGCCCGACCATCTGGGAAGACTACTTCTACCCGGAAATCATCGACCCCGAAACCGGCGAAGTACTTCCGGACGGCGAACTCGGCGAACTGGTCTTCACGTCGCTGACCAAGGAAGCGCTGCCGATCATCCGCTACCGCACCCGCGACCTGACGCGGCTGCTGCCCGGCACCGCGCGCACGATGCGCCGGATGGAAAAGATCACCGGCCGCTCGGACGACATGATGATCGTGCGGGGGGTCAACGTCTTCCCGACGCAGATCGAAGAGCAACTGCTGAAGCAGCGCGCACTCGCCCCGCACTATCAGATCGTACTGACGAAGGAAGGCCCGCTCGACGTGCTGACGCTCAACGTCGAGCCGTGCCCCGAAACGGCCCCGGACACGGGGGCGATCGACGCGGCCAGGCGGGCACTCGCGCACGACATCAAGTCGCTGATCGGCGTGACGGCCGTGATCAACGTGCTGCCCGTCAACGGGATCGAGCGCTCGGTCGGCAAGGCGCGTCGCGTCGTCGACAAGCGCAAGGTCTGACGCACGCCGCAGCACGCCGATCGCACGGCGCAACATCCTGGGCCCCAAGAAAAACAGCCCGATCGGCCTAGCCGATCGGGCTGTTTCATTTTGACGTGCCGGGCATACGTCGCATCGGCCGGCACCACCGCGCATCACGAGTTCGGGAACAGCAGCCACATCCGGCCGATCTGCTTCATCCGCCCGGCCAGATCGCCTGCGTCGTCGCCGAGCCCCCAGAAATAGTCGGCCCGTACGCCGCCCTTGATCGCCGACCCCGTATCCTGCGCGAACACGAGCCGGTTCATCGGCGTATTCGTGAGCGGACGCGTGGTCTGCAGGAACACGGGCGTACCGAGCGGAATCGACGACGGATCGACCGCGATCGAGCGCTCGGGCGTGAGCGGCACGCCGAGCGCGCCGATCGGGCCGTCCGCGCCGCCGTGCGGCGCATCTTCCTTGGTCGGCATGTCGCGGAAGAACACGAATCGCGGATTGGTGTCGAGCAACGCGTCGACGCGGGTCGGGTTCGCCTTCGCCCAGGCCTTGATGCCCTGCATCGTCGCCTGCGCGGGCGTCAGCTCGCCGCGATCGAGCAGCCACCTGCCGATCGAACGGTATGGCTGGTTGTTGGTGCCGCCAAAGCCGACCCGCATCACCGAGCCGTCGTCGAGCAGCACGCGCCCGGAACCCTGCACCTGCAGGAAGAACGCTTCGATCGGATCGTCGACCCACACGAGTTCGTTGCCGTTCAGGATGCCGGCGCGCTCGAGCTGCGCGCGAGGCGGCAGCGCGGCGCCGGCGCGATAACCGGCAGGCCAGCGATAGAGCGCGTACTGATACGGACCGCGACGCACGCGGGAACCGTGCAGCAACGGTTCGTAATAACCGGTCACGAGCCCGTCGAGCGTGCCGTCGGTATTCGCCAGTTGAAACGGCGTGAAATACGTTTCGAAGAAAGCGCGCGCACTGCCGACGTCGAGCTCGTCGAGGCGATCGACGGCCGCACAGGCGCGCTGCCACGCCGGCTGACGCGCGAGCCGCGCGCAGTTCTGCCGCAACGCGGCCGTAGCGCCGATCAGCGAATCGTCCTGCCAGCCCGGCACCTGCTGCCAGGCAACCGGCGTGAGCCGCTTCGCAGCGATCTGCCCCGGCACGATCGCCGCGCCGGTCGGCGGCTTCAGCGCCGACGTCCGCGTCGGCGCGCCGCCACATGCGGCAAGCAGTACCGCCGCTGCGGCTGCCGCCATCCAGCCGGCCACCCGGGGCCCAAACCACATACAATGTCCGTTCTTGATGGAAACCGCCATGTCAGATTTTCTCGACCAATATCCGATGCTCATCTTCGCGCTCGAAGCTTTCGTAGCGCTTGCCCTGCTGATCTTCATCGTCGTGTGGACATCGTCGGGCAGGAAGAAGCACGCCCGCAACAACGACCGCCAGCCGCGCTGACCCGCTCCCGCACGCTCAGTGCAGCGTGCGCGGCATGTGCAGCGCGAACTCGTCGACCGGCGCGTCGAACCGCTCGCCGTCCTCCGCCACGCAGAAGTACGCGCCACGCATCGTGCCGACCGGCGTCGCGATTACGGCCCAACTCGTGTATTCGAACTGTTCGCCCGGCTGCAGCAGCGGCTGGTGCCCGACGACGCCGAGCCCTTTCACTTCCTGCACGTGGTTGTCGCTGTCCGTGATGATCCAGTGACGCGCGATCAGCTGCGCCGCGACCTGTCCGGTGTTTCGGATCGTCAGCGTGTACGCGAATGCGTATTGACGTCGATCGGGGTCGGATTGTTCCGGCAAGTAGCTGGTTTTCACCGAAACGGTGAATTGATACTGACTCATGGTGTTTCCGCTGTAGGTAACCGCCCGCGCCGACTCGAGCGGCGGAGCCGCGGGCGCGCCGCACTGGTTCGGCATTCTATGCGGAATCGGGCCGCAACCGCACGGCCTGTCGCCGCGCACCGGGTCGCCGGACGGTAGAATGGCGGTTTTGCGCCGCAGCGTCCCCGCTCCCCTGTCATGACTCAATTCCGCATCGCTCCCAGCATCCTGTCGGCCGACTTTGCACGGCTCGGCGAAGAAGTCCGCAACGTGGTCGCCGCCGGCGCCGACTGGATTCACTTCGACGTGATGGACAACCATTATGTGCCGAACCTCACGATCGGCCCGCTCGTCTGCGAGGCGATCCGCCCGCACGTGCAGGTGCCGATCGACGTGCACCTGATGGTGCGCCCGGTCGACCGGATCGTGCCCGATTTCGCGAAAGCCGGCGCGAACCTGATCAGCTTCCACCCGGAAGGCTCCGATCACATCGACCGTACGCTGTCGCTGATTCGCGATCACGGTTGCAAGGCCGGCCTCGTGTTCAATCCGGCCACGCCGCTGAACTACCTCGACCACGTGATGGACCGCCTCGACTTCGTGCTGCTGATGTCGGTGAACCCAGGCTTCGGCGGCCAGTCGTTCATTCCGGAAACGCTGAACAAGCTGCGCGAAGCACGCGCCCGCATCGACGCGTACACCGAGCGCACCGGCCGCGAGATCCTGCTCGAAGTGGACGGTGGCGTGAAGACCGACAACATCGCGGAAATCGCAGCGGCCGGCGCGGACACGTTCGTCGCCGGTTCGGCGATCTTCGGCAAGCCCGACTACCGCAAGGTGATCGACGAGATGCGCGCCGCGCTCGCCACCGTCGAGCGGAGCTGACGCCGTGACCGATTCCTCGCTGGCCGGTCACGCACCGGCCGAAGCCGACGGCCCGATCCGTTTCGCGACGCCGCGCATCGACGCGGCGCTGATCGACCTCGACGGCACGATGGTCGACACGGTCGACGATTTCACGGCCGGGCTGAACGGGATGCTCGCGCGGCTCGGCGCGCCGGCCACGTCGCGCGACGAGGTGATCGGCTACATCGGCAAGGGCTCCGAGCACCTGATCCAGAGCGTGCTGAAGCCGCGCTTCACGCCCGACGAAGCGCACGCGCGCTTCGACGACGCGTTCGCGGTCTACCAGACCGAATACGCGAAAATCAACGGCCGCCACACGCGCCTCTACCCCGAGGTTGCAGCCGGCCTCGACGCGTTGCGCGCGGCAGGCATCCGGCTCGCGTGCGTGACGAACAAGCCGCACCGCTTCGCAGTCGAGCTGCTCGAGCAATACGGGCTGATCGACCGTTTCGGCATCGTGCTCGGCGGCGACAGCGTCGCGCGCAAGAAGCCCGATCCGCTGCCGATGCTGACGGCATGCGATGCACTCGGCGTCGCGCCCGACGCGGCGGTCGCGATCGGCGACTCGGAAAACGATGCGCAGGCGGGCCGCGCGGCCGGCATGGCGACACTGACGGTGCCGTACGGCTACAACCACGGCAAAGCTATACAAACGATAAATTCGGATGGTATAGTCGATTCGTTGCTGGTCGCAGCCCGCGCGATCGCCGCGCACAACGCCGGCCGGCCAACCATCTGATTATTTCTTCCATCCGCATGTTTCTGAATAAAAAACGGAGTCTGAGCAGCATCGACCGGGGAGCCTGGCCCTGGCGTCGCTGGTCGCGCTAACCTCTTCGATGAGGTACGCTGAAGCACGTCTTCAGCGCCGTTTTTTATCTCGCTGCGCATCCGCGCGCCGACCGTCGCACCACCTCGAGTTCTACCGCGTCCGAACGCTTGCGTTCAGGATCGGCCGCAGGCTCGCGACGTTCACGCCCGGAGTGCCGGCCGGCAACAGGCACTTCTCGATCGACCGCCCTTTCGCCGACGGCAGCCCGCGCAGCGTCAAGTGATCCCTGGCGCACTCCGCCGCTCGTCCCGAACAGGACCGGAACATGACCGAACTCGAATTCCAATCGCTTGCGAACGAAGGCTACAACCGCATCCCGCTGATCGCGGAAGCGCTCGCCGACCTCGAAACGCCGCTGTCCCTCTACCTGAAGCTGGCCCAGCCCGAACGCGCGGGCGCCAACTCGTTCCTGCTCGAATCGGTGGTCGGCGGCGAACGCTTCGGCCGCTATTCGTTCATCGGCCTGCCCGCACGCACGCTCCTGCGCACCCGCAACGGCGTGTCCGAGGTGGTGCGCGACGGTCAGGTCGTGGAAACCCGCGACGGCGATCCGTTCGAATTCATCGAGTCGTTCCAGGCGCGCTTCAAGGTCGCGCAGCGCCCTGGCCTGCCGCGCTTCTGCGGCGGCCTCGCCGGCTATTTCGGCTACGACGCGGTGCGCTACATCGAGAAGAAGCTCGCGAACACCGCGCCGCGCGACGATCTCGGCCTGCCCGACATCCAGTTGCTGCTGACCGAGGAAGTCGCGGTGATCGACAACCTCGCCGGCAAGCTTTATCTGATCATCTACGCAGACCCGGCCCAGCCTGAAGCCTATACGAAGGCGAAGCAGCGCCTGCGCGAGCTCAAGCAGCGCCTGCGCACGACCGTGCAGCCGCCCGTGACGTCGGCGAGCGTGCGCACCGAGACGTTCCGCGAGTTCAAGAAGGAAGATTATCTGGCCGCCGTGCGCCAGGCGAAGGAATACGTCGCGGCCGGCGAGCTGATGCAGATCCAGGTCGGCCAGCGACTGACGAAACCGTATCGCGACAATCCGCTGTCGCTGTATCGCGCGCTGCGTTCGCTGAACCCGTCGCCGTACATGTACTACTACAACTTCGGCGACTTCCACGTGGTCGGCGCATCGCCGGAAATCCTGGTGCGCCAGGAAAAACGCGGCGACGACCAGATCGTCACGATCCGTCCGCTCGCCGGCACGCGTCCGCGCGGCAACACGCCCGAGCGCGATGCGGAACTCGCGACCGAGCTGCTCAACGATCCGAAGGAAATCGCCGAACACGTGATGCTGATCGACCTCGCGCGCAACGACGTCGGCCGCATCGCCGAAATCGGTTCGGTGCAGGTGACCGACAAGATGGTGATCGAGAAATACTCGCACGTGCAGCACATCGTCAGCTCGGTGGAAGGCAAGCTGAAGCCCGGCATGACGAACTACGACGTGCTGCGCGCGACGTTCCCGGCCGGCACGCTGTCCGGCGCGCCGAAGGTGCGCGCGATGGAGCTGATCGACGAGCTCGAACCGATCAAGCGCGGGCTGTACGGCGGCGCCGTCGGCTATCTGTCGTTCTCCGGCGAGATGGATCTCGCGATCGCGATCCGCACGGGCCTGATCCACAACGGCAACCTGTACGTGCAAGCGGCAGCCGGCGTCGTCGCCGACTCGGTGCCCGAATCCGAATGGCAAGAGACCGAGAACAAGGCGCGCGCGGTGCTGCGTGCGGCCGAACAGGTCCAGGACGGCCTCGATAGCGACTTCTGACGGAGACTGACCATGCTGCTCATGATCGACAACTACGACTCGTTCACCTACAACCTGGTCCAGTACTTCGGCGAACTGGGCGAGGACGTGCATACGTACCGCAACGACGAAATCACGCTCGACGACATCGCGCGCCTGAATCCCGACACCCTCTGCCTGTCGCCTGGCCCGAGCAACCCGCAGCACGCGGGCATCACGCTCGACGTGCTGCGCGAATTCGCGGGCAAGAAGCCGATCCTCGGCGTCTGCCTCGGCCATCAGGCGATCGGTGAAGCATTCGGCGGCCGCGTCGTGCGCGCGAAGACCATCATGCACGGCAAGGTCAGCCGGATCGAAACGGATTGCCGTGGCGTGTTCGCGGATCTGCCGAAGCATTTCGACGTCACGCGCTATCACTCGCTCGCGATCGAACGCGAATCGCTGCCCGATTGCCTCGAGGTATCCGCGTGGACCGACGACGGCGAAATCATGGGCGTACGTCACAAGACGCTGCCGATCGAAGGCGTGCAGTTCCACCCGGAATCGATTCTCTCCGAGCACGGCCATGCGCTGCTCGAGAATTTCCTGAAACAGCATCGCGCAGCGGCCCGTGCTGCCGCGCCGGCCGCCTGACGGGAGACGCACGATGACGATTACCCCGCAGGAAGCGCTGCAACGCACGATCGAACACCGCGAAATCTTCCACGACGAGATGCTGCACCTGATGCGGCTCATCATGCGCGGCGACATGTCGCCCGTGATGGCGGCCGCGATCATCACCGGGCTGCGCGTGAAGAAGGAGACGATCGGCGAGATCGCCGCCGCCGCGACCGTGATGCGCGAATTCGCGAATCACGTCGAAGTGCAGGACAACTCGAACTTCGTCGACATCGTCGGCACGGGCGGCGACGGCGCGCACACGTTCAACATCTCGACCGCGTCGATGTTCATCGCGGCGGCGGCCGGCGCGAAGGTCGCGAAGCACGGCAACCGCGGCGTGTCGAGCAAGTCCGGCAGCGCCGACGTGCTCGAAGCGCTCGGCGTGAACATCGACCTGCAGCCCGACCAGGTGGCCGCGTCGATCGCCGAAACCGGCATGGGCTTCATGTTCGCGCCGAACCATCATCCGGCGATGAAGAACATCGCGGCCGTGCGCCGCGAGCTCGGCGTGCGGACGATCTTCAACATCCTCGGCCCGCTGACCAATCCGGCAGGCGCCCCGAACCAGCTGATGGGCGTGTTCCACGCCGACCTCGTCGGCATCCAGGTGCGCGTGATGCAGCGTCTGGGCGCGCAGCACGTGCTCGTCGTGTACGGCAAGGACGGGATGGATGAAGTGTCGCTCGGCGCCGCGACGCTCGTCGGCGAATTGCGCGACGGCAAGGTGCACGAATACGAGATCCATCCGGAGGATTTCGGCCTGCAGATGGTGTCGAACCGTACGCTGAAGGTCGAAAATGCCGAGGAATCGCGCACGATGCTGCTCGGCGCGCTGGACAACCAGCCGGGCGTCGCACGCGAGATCGTCACGCTGAACGCGGGCACCGCGCTCTATGCGGCCAATATCGCGGAATCGATCGCGGACGGCATCCAGCTCGCCCGCGAAGCGATCGCGAGCGGCAAGGCACGCGCGAAGGTCGACGAACTCGTGCGCTTCACACAGCAGTTCAAGCGCTGACTCCCCTTACGAATCAAGCAGGAATCCACATGAGCGACATTCTCGACCGAATCATCGCCGTCAAGCGCGAAGAAGTCGCGGCGGCCATGCGCAGCACGCCGCTCGAGGCACTGAAACTGGAAGCCTCCGCGCGCGACCTGCGCGACTTCGTCGGCGCCCTGCGCGCGAAGAACGCGGCCGGCAACGCGGCGGTGATCGCGGAAGTCAAGAAGGCGAGCCCGTCGAAAGGCGTGCTGCGCGAGCATTTCGTGCCGGCCGACATCGCACGCTCGTATGCGGCCCACGGCGCCGCGTGCCTGTCGGTGCTGACCGACGAACAGTTCTTCCAGGGCAGCGTCCGCTATCTGCAGGAAGCACGTGCGGCCTGCACGCTGCCGGTGCTGCGCAAGGACTTCATCGTCGATGCATACCAGATCCTCGAAGCGCGCGCGATGGGCGCCGACGCGATCCTGCTGATCGCGGCCGCGCTCGACACGCCGCTGATGCAGGAACTCGAGGCGTATGCGCACTCGCTCGGCCTCGCGGTGCTCGTGGAAGTACACGATCGCAACGAAATGGAACAGGCGCTGACACTGAAGACGCCGCTGCTGGGCATCAACAACCGCAACCTGCGCACGTTCGAGACGACGATCCAGACCACGCTCGACATGCTCGACATGATTCCGGCAGACCGGATGGTCGTGACCGAGTCGGGCATCCTGTCGCGCATCGACGTCGACACGATGCGCGCGGCGAACGTCAATGCGTTCCTCGTCGGCGAAGCGTTCATGCGCGCCGAGCAGCCGGGCGAAGAGCTCGCACGGATGTTCTTCTGATGGCGATCGAAAGGGAAATCAAGCTCGCGCTGCCGGCCGGCCAGGCCGACGCGGCACGACGCTTTTTCGAGACGCTGACCGGCGAACCGGGCGACGTCATCGCACTCGCGAACGTCTACTACGACACGCCCGATCTCGCGCTCGCCCGTTCGAAGAGCGCGGTGCGCGTGCGCCGCACGCCGCACGGGTGGCTGCAGACGTTCAAGACCGTCGGCAGCGCGCAAGCCGGTCTGCATCGTCGCCATGAATGGGAGCTGCCGGTCGCCGGCGACGCGCTCGAAATCGACGCGCTCGTCGCCGCGTGCGACGTGCCGGAGGCCGCCATCGCGCTGCGCGACGCGGCGACCGCGCTGCACGCGCTGTTCCGGACGGATTTTTCGCGTACGCTGTGGCGTATCGCAATCGCCGGCGCAACCGTCGAAGCCGCGGTGGACGTCGGCGAGATCGTCGTCCAGGCGGGCAACGACACGCGCCGCGAACCGATCAGTGAAATCGAACTCGAACTGATCGACGGCCCGGAAGCGGCGCTCGCGACGCTCGCCGCCGAACTGCAGCAAGCGCTGCCGGGCCTCGCCCCCGAAAACATCAGCAAGGCGCAGCGCGGCTACCGGCTGCGCGCGCAATAAACACGCATCACGCATGGCAACCCGCAAGACTCTCCGCACGCCGCAGCAGGCGTCGCTGTTCGACGATCCCGTGCCGGAAACGGCGCGCGACGATGTTCCCGCTCCGGCGTCCGAACCGCCGTCAACCGCGCGCAAGCCGGCGAAAAAATCCGCGGCAGCCGCCCCGGCTCCCGCTGCGCATCCGGCCGCCGCGGACGTCCCGCACCTCGCCGCCCAATTCGACGCGCTGCCGGCCGTCTGGCGCGACGTGCTGAAACCCTTCACCGACAGCGACGCATACGCGCCGCTGTGCCGCTTCGTCGACGACGAGCGCGCGGCCGGCAAGACGGTCTACCCGACCGACGTGTTCCGCGCGCTGCGCCTGACGAGCCCGGACGACGTAAAGATCGTGATCCTCGGCCAGGACCCGTACCACGGCGACGACCGCGGCACGCCGCAAGCGCATGGCCTTGCGTTCTCGGTGCCGCCGGCGGTTCGCACGCCGCCGTCACTGCGCAACATCTTCAAGGAAATCGCCGCGAATTTCGGTCACGACACGCCGCGTCACGGCTGTCTCGACACCTGGGCGCGCCAAGGTGTGCTGCTGCTCAACACCGTGCTGACGGTCGAGCGCGGCGCGGCCGCGAGCCACGCGAAGCGCGGCTGGGAGCAATGCACCGACACGCTGATCCGCGAACTCGCCGGCCGTCATCGCGGGCTCGTGTTCATGCTGTGGGGTGCGCATGCGCAGGCGAAACGCGCGCTGTTCGATGCGAGCGCGCATTGCGTGCTCGAGGCGCCGCATCCGTCACCGCTGTCCGCGCACCGCGGTTTCCTCGGATGCCGCCACTTCGCGCTTGCGAACGACTATCTCGTCAAAGCCGGCCGCCCGCCGATCGACTGGCGCCTGCCGGAAGTGGCCGAAACGCTCGCGTAACGGTTTCCCCGGCTTTCGCCGCACCACGCAAAAACGCCGCGCCCCTTTCGGAGCGCGGCGTTTTTTTTCAACCGGGCGACTCAACGGGTGCGACGCACCCGCATCGACCTTACGCTGCAGCGATGGCTTCGCGTGCGCTGGCAAGCGCGGCGCTCTGCGCATCCGGCCCGAGGTTCAGGCCTTCTGCGTGGATGAAGTTCACGTCGGTCAGGCCGATGAAGCCGAGGAACGAGCGCAGGTACGGCGTCTGGCTGTCGTTCGGCGTACCCAGGTACTTGCCGCCGCGAGCCGTCACCACATGAACCTTCTTGCCCTTGATCAGGCCTTCCGGACCGTTCTCGGTGTAGCGGAACGTGACGCCGGCACGTGCGATCCAGTCGAAATACGTCTTCAGCTGCGACGACACGCCGAAGTTGTACATCGGTGCGCCGATCACGATGATGTCGGCAGCTTGCAGTTCGGCGATCAGCGCATCGCTCTTCGCGACGATCGCATTCTGTTCCGCGCTACGCTGGTCGGCTGGCGTGAAGAACGCGCCGAGCACCGATTCGTCGAGGTGCGGCAGCGCGTCAGTCAGCAGGTCGCGAACCACGACCTTCGAACCGGGGTTCGATTGTTGCAGCTTTGCCGTCAGTTCGTTGGACAGCAGCGTGGACTGCGCACCTTGCGAGCGTGCGGCGGAATTGATTTGCAGAATGGTCGTCATGTCAGGCTCCAGTTAGGTTGCGCTTCGGTAGCGCGAGTGACGCCATTGTGCGTGGCCGCATGGTCGCGAAAAAGCGGGTTACGGGCGACGGATTGTTGCAGCAGCAGAACAATCCATGATCGCGCCCCAAACCCGCTCTTGCGTGTTCAGCCCTTCAGCCAGGCTTCCCGGGCCTTGTGCGCGGCGGCCGGCTTCGCGGCCGCCGTCAGCCGGTAGCGCGTGACTTCCGGCCCGTCCAGTTTCAGTTTCGCGGTCCGCAGCTCGTCGCGGCGGAATGCGTGGACCTCGACCTTGTCGCCTGGCCGGTAGCGCGCAAGCAGCATGTCGAGGTTCGAGCCGGTGACCCGCAGCCCGTCGAGCGCGATCAGCGTATCGCCCGCCGACAGTCCGGCGCGATGCGCGGCACCGCCTTCGTAGACGGCCGCCAGCGCGCAGTCCGCGCCGCCGCGCAGGCGCGCGCCGATGGTCGGCTTCGCGGCTGCACCGTGCGCGAGTTCGGGCGTGAGCGTCACGCCGAACGGCGCGAGCAGTTCGCCGAGCGGCAGGTCGCGCGTGCCGTGCACGGCGTCGGCGAACAGGCGGCCGAGCGTGACGCCCGTCGCTTCCTCGATCAGCGTCTCGACTTCGTTTTCCTCGACGCCCGCCTGCCTGCCGCGATAGAAATCGCGGCCGTAGCGTTGCCACAGCAGACGCATCACGTCGTCGAGCGACTTGCGGTTGCGGGTCTGCGCGCGAATCGCGAGATCGAACGCGAGCGCGACCAGCGAACCCTTCGTGTAGTAGCTGACGATCGCATTGGTCGCGTTTTCGTCCTGGCGGTAGTACTTGATCCACGCGTCGAACGAGCTGTCCGCGACGCTCTGCTTCAGACGCCCGGTGCCGCGCAGCACGCCGCCGACCGTGCGGCCGAGCGCCGCGAAATATTCGTCCTGCGACATCAGCCCGCTGCGCACGAGCATCAGGTCGTCGTAATACGACGTGAAGCCCTCGAACAGCCACAGCAGCGACGTGTAGTTTTCCCGTGCGAGGTCATACGGCACGAACGCGGCCGGCTTGATGCGCTTCACGTTCCACGTATGGAAGTACTCGTGGCTGCAGAGGCCGAGATACGTGCGGTAGCCTTCCGTCGTGTCGGGCCGCCCCTTCACCGGCAGATCGGTGCGGTTGCAGATCAGCGCGGTCGATGCGCGATGCTCGAGGCCGCCGTAACCGTCGCTGACCGCGAGCGTCATGAACACGTAGCGCTCCATCGGCGCTTTCTTCGATTTCGGCTCGAACAGTGCGATCTGCGCTTCGCACACGCGCTTCAGGTCGGTGCGCAGCCGCTCCATGTCGAGTTGCGTCACGCGCCCGGCGATCACGATGTCGTGCGGCACGCCGTGCGCATCGAACGTCGCCAGCGCGAATTCGCCGATCGTCACCGGATGGTCGGTGAGTTCGTCGTAGTTCGATGCGCGATACGCGCCGAAACCGTAGCGTTTGGTGCCGCGCGCCTCGGGCAACGAGGTGCCGACGCGCCACGTGCGGAACGCCGGGCCGGCCGGCTTCGCGATGTCGACTTCGCACGGCGCATCCTCGCGGCCGGCGACACTCAGGAACACGGCCGTCGCGTTGAAGAAGCCGCCCGATTCGTCGAGATAGGCGGAGCGCACCGACAGATCCCACGCGTACACGTCGTAGCGCAGCGTCAGCGCGCCGTTCACCGGCGCGGCCTGCCACGTGTTCTTGTCGGTCTTCGCGATGCGCACCTTGCGGCCCGCGTCGTTGAACGCGGCGAGCGTCACGATGTTGCGCGCGAACTCGCGCACGAGATAGCTGCCCGGAATCCACACCGGCAGCGAGAAGCGCTGGCCCTCGGGATCGGGATCGGCGACCGTCACCGACACTTCGAACAGGTGCGCGGCAAGATCTTTCGGGACAATCGAATAGCGGATCGGCTGGGTCATCGTGGCAATCGTCGAAAATCGAACGGAATACGGCGGCGGAAACGAAAAGAGGCGCCGGCAGGTACCGCGGGCGCCCCTCGCTGGCCGGGTCATGCAGCCCGGCTTGTCGGTCGGTTACTTGCTCGACGCGAGCGCCTGGTTGAGTTGCTCGGCCGACACCGCGCCCGGCAGGCGCCGGCCGTCGGGCAGGAAAATCGTCGGTGTGCCCGTGACGTTCATCCCGCGGCCGAGCGCGAGGTTCTTGTCGAGCGCGCTGGTATCGCAGGTGCCGGCACCGGACGGCGTGCGATGGTCGAGCATCCAGCTCTGCCAGGTTTTCGCGCGATCGGTCGCACACCAGATCGCCTTCGACTTCACGGTCGAATCCGGCGACAGCACCGGATACAGGAACGTGTAGACGGTCACGTTGTCGATCGACTGCAGCGTCGTCTCGAGCCGCTTGCAGTACGGGCAGTTCGGATCGGAGAACACCGCGATCTTGCGCGCGCCGTTGCCCTTGACGACCTTGATCGCGTTCGCGAACGGCAGGCTCGTGAAGTCGATCTTGTTGAGATCGGACAGGCGCGCATCGGTCAGGTTCTTGTGCGTCTTGGTGTCGACGAGATCGCCGAGCAGCACGTAGTCGCCGGCTGCGTCGCTATAGATGATTTGCGAGCCGAGGTTCACTTCATACAGCCCCGCGACCGGCGATTTCGACACGCTCTTGATCGGCGCGTCGCTGCCCAGACGCGCTTGCAGCGTCGCTTTCAGCTTGTCGGTGGTTTGGTCGGCCTGCGCGGTGCAGCCAAGCGTCGCCATCGTGACGGCCAGCGCCAGCGACGCGATGCGGATCGTTTTTTTCATCCAGTTGTTCCTTCAGCTCAATCGGAGTGCACGGCACAGTGTACGCCGTAACGGAACCCTGTCCGACCGGCAACGTGCGCGAAGGTTCGCTCAACCGAGCGCGGCCGACACGAGCCAGCGCTTCACGAGCGGTTGCGCGCCGACGAACGCCATGCCGGCGTTGCGCACCGCCTTCGCGAACGAACCCGGCACCGCGAACAGCCGCTGCAGCCCGTCGGTCGCGACCATCAGCGCGCGGATGTCCTCGCGGCGCGAACGCTCGTAACGGCGCAGCAGCACGGTATCGCCGAGGTTGCGAAAGCTTTCCTTGTTCGCGATCGCGTCGGCGAGCGCCGCGACGTCGCGCAGCCCCAGGTTCATCCCTTGCCCGGCGAGCGGGTGGATCAGGTGCGCGGCATCGCCGACGAGCGCGACGCGCGGGGCGATCAGCTTGTCGACGGTCTGCAGCGCGAGCGGGAAGCCGGCGGCCGGCGTCACGCATTCGAGCGTGCCGACCTGGCCGTGCGACACGCGCTCGACTTCGGCGGCGAGTTGCGCGGGATCGAGCGCGAGCAGTTCATCCGCGTGTGCGGTGTGCGCGGACCACACGAGCGATACATGGCCGTCCGGCAGCGGCAGCAACGCGATGATCTCGCCTTCATGAAACCACTGGTAGGCCGTCTCGCGGTGCGGCAGCGATGCCTTGAAGTTCGCGACGATGCCCGTCTGCCGATAATCGCGCCGCTCGATCCTGGCCCCCATTTGGGAACGCACCCACGAATGCGCACCGTCCGCGCCGACCACGAGGTCCGCTTCGAGCACGTGCCCCGACGACAGCGTGAGCATGGCCGAGTCGTCGCGCACGTCGAAGCCCTGCGCACGCGCATCGAACCACGTGAGGTTCGGCTGGAACCGCAGCGCGGCGTCGAGCGACGTCTCGATCAGCGATGATTCGGCGATCCACGCGAGTTGCGGCACGGACGCCTGATACGCGGAGAAATGCAGTTCCGCATGCGCATCGCCGTACACGCGCATGTCGTACACCGGCGCGAACCGGCCGTGGTCCAGCGCCTGCCAGACCCGCAGCCGTTCCAGCAATGCCTGCGAGCTGGATGACAGGGCGTAGATGCGCGTGTCGAACGCGAGATCGGCGGGGCGCGGCGCGGCCGGCTGTGCCAGCAACGCGGTCTTGTAGCCGGACTGGGTCAACGCGAGCGCGGCCGTCTTGCCGACGAGCCCGCCGCCGACCACGGCGACGTCGAAG
This sequence comes from Burkholderia sp. IDO3, assembly GCF_003366075.1. Classification (NCBI taxonomy): domain Bacteria; kingdom Pseudomonadati; phylum Pseudomonadota; class Betaproteobacteria; order Burkholderiales; family Burkholderiaceae; genus Burkholderia; species Burkholderia sp. IDO3. Next base: position 482,717 of record NZ_CP028963.1, on the reverse strand, counting down.
ATAGGGTGGGCAGTCATGGCGGGCATTATAGCTGCGGGGCCAATCCCTTACGCGGCCGGACTTTGCGGGAAATCAGCAGAATCGCGGGCGCGGCCGGCCACGCGGCGGCCCGTCGCATCGGCCGTTCGGATCGAGCCCGGAAACCGGTGCGCCGGCACGGTACAATAGCGCTTCTGAACGTCGGCCCGCCGCGCCCCAAGCGCCGGCCGTCCCTATTTTCCCGCGCCGCCGTGCCTTGTCCGGCCGCGCCGCCTCATCCGTTCGAAGGATTCCATGAGCCTCAAATGCGGCATCGTCGGCTTGCCCAACGTCGGCAAGTCCACCCTGTTCAATGCGCTGACCAAGGCCGGCATCGCTGCCGAGAACTACCCGTTCTGCACGATCGAGCCGAACGTCGGCATCGTCGAGGTGCCCGACACGCGCCTGAAGGCGCTGTCCGAAATCGTGAAGCCCGAGCGTGTCCTGCCGGCCGTCGTCGAATTCGTCGACATCGCGGGCCTCGTCGCGGGCGCGAGCAAGGGTGAGGGCCTTGGCAACCAGTTCCTCGCGAACATCCGTGAAACCGATGCGATCACGCACGTCGTGCGCTGCTTCGAGGACGACAACGTCATCCACGTCGCCGGCAAGGTCAGCCCGATCGACGACATCGAAGTGATCAACACCGAACTCGCGCTCGCCGACCTCGGCACCGTCGAGAAGGCGCTCACGCGCTACTCGAAGGCTGCGAAGTCGGGCAACGACAAGGAAGCGGTGAAGCTCGCCGCGGTGCTCGAGAGGGTGCGCGCGCACCTCGACCAGGGTAAGGCCGTTCGCGGCCTCGATCTGTCGGACGACGAGCAGGCGCTGCTCAAGCCGTTCTGCCTGATCACCGCGAAGCCGGCGATGTACGTCGCGAACGTGAAGGATGACGGCTTCGAGAACAACCCCCACCTCGACGTGGTGCGCAAGTACGCGGAAAGCGAGAATGCGCCGGTCGTCGCGGTATGCGCGGCCATCGAGGCGGAAATCGCCGATCTCGACGATGCGGACAAGGAGGCATTCCTCGCCGACATGGGCATGGAAGAGCCGGGCCTCGACCGCGTGATCCGTGCGGGCTTCAAGCTGCTCGGCCTGCAGACCTACTTCACCGCCGGCGTGAAGGAAGTGCGCGCATGGACGATCCACATCGGCGACACCGCACCGCAAGCCGCAGGCGTGATCCACACCGACTTCGAGCGCGGCTTCATTCGCGCGCAGACGATCGCGTTCGACGACTTCGTCACGTACAAGGGCGAACAGGGTGCAAAGGAAGCCGGCAAGATGCGCGCCGAAGGGAAGGAATACATCGTGCACGACGGGGATGTGATGAACTTCCTGTTCAACGTCTGATGCATCGACAGACACTGCTTCTCGCAGTGTCGCGGCAATCCGGAAAGGCCCGCTGAAGTAGCGGGCCTTTTTTCATTCCGCACTGGTTCATGAAGGTTTGCGGGAGGTGCCCGCGGACAATCTTTTCGTCATTTCCTTCGTCGCCTCCGTTGCACAGATCGCCTGTGCTGCAGGACGCATTGACCCGTCATCCCATGCGTTACGCGTCGATTTTTCGTATGATGCATCACGCGCTTTTTTCCAATTCGCGAGCTGCGCATCGAGCGCCTTCTTGCGCCGTGGCTGCTCGCTACGCAGCCAATGATTCCCGCCGCTCTCAACCGGCTTCTTGAGCATCTCAAACTGCTCATCGACGTCAAACGGTCCAAGCGCCAATGCGATCGGCCCGGCAAATCCTGTCCAGTTCATTATGCCGTTCGATATCTTTGGAAAAACCTTGACTGAACGGCATTCGCCTCCGGGGCTTTAGCGTGTCCGTCTCGCTACAGCAGATTCCGCAAGCTCGAATGCGATCAAGTTGCGCTTGTGGACTGCCATCTGTTCGATACCAAATTCATTCCATTGCGTAAATCGATACGCCCTCGGTACGATTGCGCGGATGGTATTTCGACCAGACAAACTGACTGAAATAGGTCTCCGCAACCTCCGTCCATGTCCGGAGCCCGTCGTCCTCCTGCAGCACATGCCTGGCGTTGACCAGCAACCAAGAAATCACCGCCTGGCTGTCACGGCATTTCGCACACTCCCCTGATGTACAACAGCGCGCCAGCGAAACAAAGTCGGCGCGATACGCGTTGAACTTGGGCAGTACTGGCCAACCAGAAGCGAGCCGATCCGCGTTCCGCGGATGATCCTCACTTACGCTCGGGCAACTCGCGCCATCGAATACTCCCCAAGAGGTCGTCCCGCGCATCAGAGCGGCCAGATAATAGGGATGGCTTGCGATGGTTTCAGGGTATCTCTGCTTCAAATCGAGCAATACGTTCAACAGCCGCTCCTCGCCATGTTGGCGAAGCGGGCCGTCGACGTCGTATGGGCTGTAGTAATTGAACAGCAGCCGATTTCCGTTATCCCGAATCTTGCGTACCGTTTCCTCGATATACGCAAGACCGTCCATCGTCACTGCGTAGACGAAACCCGCCCGCTCGTCGTCCCGGTAGTTTGCCAGCGCCTTGTCAAATAAGCCCGTGAACCGCTTGCCGTTCGGACCGATCGCGCGTAACTCGTCGTCGAGCGGCCCACCACCAAATACAGAAATAGCGATGGTGATGTCTTCGAAGCCTTCATACGGGATTTTTCGAAGGCCATTCGTCGATACGGACACTTTCGGCATGTATTTCCGAAACATCCGTATCCGATCGAGATGCAATGCAGGCTCGCCACCAATCAATAACGGCGCGTTGATCCCACGCTCCGCCTCTTCCCTCACACGCTGCTCGAGACGAAGTGCATCGTTCAGTTCACGCGACGCCGTATCGAACTCGTTCTCGAAGAACCAGCAGCCCTTGCAGCGCAGGTTGCATTGATTCGTGAGGTGGTAAAGCGAAGCGCGCGTCTCCTTCGCCTCGTTTCTGACCGCCTTGAAACGTGCCTTCATGTCGATTGAATCATCCATCGTGGTCTCCTGATGCAAGGATGCGAGCCACACGTACTGTCAGCGCAGCAATCCTCTGGTGAGTTCCGGCCACAACGACGAATGCTCGCGGCGGAACATGCCGACGTGTCCGACTGCTCGACCATCGGAGTTTTCTGGATGGATCACGTGGACGCGACGCTCTGTTTTCGGCAACAGGCGCAGCCAGTCTTCGACATTGGCCGGCGTGGCGAGCGGGTCGTCAGCTGCGACCACAACGGTGACGGGCGCGGCAAACTCGTCGTAGTAGTGACGCATCACTCCTGCTCCGAATTCGTTTGCCACATATCCTGGTCGACGACACCACCGGGCCCATTGAAGTCCCACGTATGGCGGCAAGTCATCGCCCCAGCCAAGCACCCGGGCCGGAACGTAGCCGAGCAATCGCGCGGAAATCGGCACATACGCATTCGCAAGCACCAATGCCGCGAAACGCTGTGGCCAACGGATGTTGCCGATATATCCGGACGATGCGGAGACAGCGCACAAAGAACGAACCGATGCATGATTCGGCATTAAGCCAACTAGTTGCGCACCTGCGCTATGCCCGATCAAATGTGCGTCGCTCGCGCCGGTTTTTCCGAGGAGCCAATCAAGCGCCGCAGGCATATCGCGCTCCCCCCAGTCCTGTTTCCGCGCGCATGACTGTCGAACATGACGCGTATCGAGCGACTCACCGATTCCTCGATAGTCGAATACGAACGTCGAATAGCCGTCGTGACGTAGCCAATCCGCGAACGGGAAATAAAAAGATTGTCGAATCCCGGTGGCGGGACAGATGAGTACGGGGGAACGATTACCGTCAACTGCCGGGAAATACGTTCCGCTCAATTGGTATCCGTCGTGGGCAAAGAAGTCGATGCAGACGCGAATTGTCGAGCACTGACTCATCATTTTGACTTCAACACAGTCGATGAACGCATCGGAGTATCGATCGCCCAATCTAACGAAAGGCACTTCCTGTTAATGCAGAGCATCAACAAAGGAATCCAAATCGATTTATCCATCGACTCACCTCGGTAGCCGGAGTAATCAATGTAGGAGCAAATCGTTGCCTATGAAATCAGACGAGTTCGAATATTGCGCGCCAATTGCGCCCGGTCCGTGTCTCTCGCGTTGACGTTTGCACATCTCCCGGCAATCGCATCCGCTAAAAAAGCCTGACCGACATAACTGAACCGCACCCCAAAGGTTGGATATCGATCCAACCTTTGGGGTGTTTTCCATGAGCAAGTACACGGAGCAGTTCAAGGTAGCCAGAGGAGTACGAGTCCGGTCAAACCGGGTCCCTGACATGGCGAAGCGCCATGGCGTCGACGAGGCGACGATCCGCAAGTCGTGGTGGCCTATCGGGTACACGGTCCGGCGGGTCTGAAGAAGAAGTACGAACACTACTGCAGCAACGCGTGCTCACGCAAAACATGTCGCGCACGGGGAATTGCCCGGATAACACCGCCATGGAGAGCTTCTTCGGCACGCTGAAATCCGAGTAGTTTTTCCATTCCGGATTGGTTCATGAAGGTTCGCGGGACGCGCCCGCGGACAATCTTTTCGTCATTTCCTTCGTCGCCTCCGTTGCACAGATCGCCCGTGCCGCAGGACGCATCGACCCGTCACCCCATGCGTTACGCGTCGATTTTTCGCATGATGCGTCGCGCGCCCTCTTCCACTTCGCGATCTGCGCGTCGAGCGCCTTCTTGCGCCGCGGCTGCTCGCCCGCCTGTTTATCGACGACGCGCTGCAATTCCCGCTCGGCGACAAGTTGATCGCGCCAAGCGCAGAAATTCATGCTCGTCTGATTCGAATAGCAGTCGCTGAGCAACGCATTGACCTCGCTTGCCGGCAAACCACTGCGTGCTGCTATCTCGTCGGCTGGCGTCGGACCGGCACATGCATTCATCGACACCAGCACGAACAAACCGATCATGGCCCGTCTCACTGTGCCCTCTGTTGTGGCTGAAACGGCGCCGATTCGAGCCGACGCCGATTGACAAGACCGTTCGAACGGACCGGTGCCAGGCGACGCCCGTTCTCGTCTCGCGGATGAATCCAGACGAGCTGAATCATGTGTGACACCACGCCAGCATCATCGCTCTGATTCGCCGAATGCAGCGCGGCCAGCGCGCCTGTATTACCGGCATTGTATGTATAGCTGACGAGTTCATCGAATTGCACCTGCGTCAATTGCCGAGTTGAGACATGTCGTCGCACGGCGGCCTCCGCCCGTCTGACACGGGCTGCGAGTTGCGCATTCACCTGCGTCGTCGTAACCGGCCTGCGCAATTCTTCCGGGGTGCACGGCCCGGTATGAGCAAGCGTCCCGACACCATAAGTGCAGTTGTTTGCCTGATCGTTGTAGTAGGCCATCACCGCGCTTTCCCGCCGACGCAGCTCGGCCCAGCCCGCTTCACTCAATCGCATGCTCTCATTCGCCATCTGTCACCCTCCCGGCACGACCGCTAATCGCGAGTCGACTTCATCATTCACTTCGGTTGTCGAAGCGAACAATGTATGAAGTTGCCGTTGCCTATGAAATCAGACGAGTTCGAATTTTGTGAGTCCAGATGTCGATGACGCGCCATGTTGCGAAACGGCCTGCATCGCCAAGGGCAAGCGCATCTGCTTACTCGTAAAAGACAAATGGCCCGATCGGCACATACCGATCGGGCCATTTTCAAGACGGGAATCCCCCCGCCAGCCGGCAGCAAACGCTCAGCACAGCCGCCACTCCATCACGTCCCCATCACATCGCCGACACTCGCCGCCCCGCGCCCGCTTGCGCATCACGACCACGCTTGTTCAGCCACGAAGCAAACAGCACGAGCAGCGCGAGCACGGCCGTCGCCCCCACTTCCATTCGGTGCTCCTCGCTGACGAACATCACGGTCAGCGTGCCGCAGATGAACAGGATTACCGCCCACGTGAGCCACGGGAACAGCCACATCCGCAGCGTCAGGTCGGCGCCGCTCGATTCGAGCGTCTTGCGCATCCGCAGCTGCGAGATCGCGATCACGAGATACACGAGCAGCGCGATCGCACCCGACGTCGCCAGCAGGAAGCCGAACACCTGCTCCGGCATCAGGTAGTTCGCGATCACGGTCAGGAAACCGAACGCGGTCGATGCCAGCACGGCCGCACGCGGCGTGCCGGTCGCATCGGTGCGATGCAGGAAGGCGGGCGCGTCCTTGCGCTTGGACAGCGAGAACAGCATCCGCGACGCGGTGTACAGCGCCGAATTCAGGCAGCTCGCGACCGACACGAGCACGATCACGTCGATGATCGCCTTCGCGTTCGGAATGCCGATCAGCTCCATCGCGCGCTGGTACGAGCCGTGCTGCGGCAGCAGCGGATCGTTCCACGGCACGATGGCCGCGACGACGAGAATCGAGCCGAGATAGAACAGCGTGATACGCCAGATGACCGAATTCGTCGCGCGCACGATCTGACGTTGCGGGTTGTCCGATTCGGCGGCCGCGATCGTCACGATCTCGGTGCCGAGGAACGAGAACATCGTCGTCAGCATCGCCGCGAGCACGGCGCTCGCGCCGTTCGGCATGAAGCCGTGGTGCGCAAAGAGGTTCGACACGCCCGACACGGCCGGTGCCGGCACGATGCCGACGATCGCCGCCCCGCCGATGCACAGGAACACGACGATCGCGACGACCTTGATCAGCGCGAACCAGAATTCGAATTCGCCGTAGTTCTTCACCGAGAAGAGGTTGGTGATCGTCAGCAGCAGCGTGATGCCGAGCGCGAAGAGCCAGGTCGCGATGCTCGGGAACCACGCGTTGAGAATGGTGGCGGCGGCCGTCGCCTCGATCGGGATCACGAGCACCCAGAACCACCAGTACAGCCAGCCGATCGAAAAGCCGGCCCAGTGGCCGATCGCGCGATCGGCATAGGTGGAGAACGAACCGCTGTCCGGATGCGCGACGGCCATCTCGCCGAGCATGCGCATCACCAGCACGACCAGTACGCCCGCGATCGCATACGCGAGGATCGAAGCCGGGCCGGCTTCCGCGATCGCGTGGCCGGAGCCGACGAACAAGCCCGCGCCGATGACGCCGGCAATCGACATCATCGTCACGTGACGCTGCTTCAGACCGGTGCCGAGGCCTGTCTTGCTTCCACTCATGTGTCTCTCTCCAAAAAACGGTTCCGGTACGACCGGTAGTCGCTGAAGGCGGCGTGGGGAGTTATCGTTGTCGAATCCGGCTGCCCGCCGCGCGTGCGCGGCATACGGGCATGGAGCCGGATCAAGCCTGTTCCGGTGGGTGCGCGACGCAGTCTGCGAAGCTGCAAGTACGATGCGGCGCACGGGGCGCCGGCGCATCGCGTGCGCCCTTTCCGTCGGCTGTGTCGGTCAGCCGCCTTCGAAGCGAAGGAGTGTAAGCATCAAACGGTTCTTCACTAAGAACCAATTGAAGAATTTCGATGGAACCACTTGTTGCATCGATGCGAAACGATGCAACGCTTGGTCCAGCCGGGCCCCTGATTGCGGGCCGCTGGAGCGACCGATTACCGTCGGCCGGCATCGTCGCGATCGCGCAGCACCCGTGACGTTCGCGTGTCCCGCAGCGCGCTGCACCACGTACTCAGTTCGCGCCGCCCGCCCCTTCGTCCTGCCATTTGGCCGGCACGATTGCACGCCATTCTCGCAGGAGCAGGTTTTTCACGGCGTCGGGATGCGCCGCCGACAGACGCACCAGCACGATCGGCCAACCCGCGTAGTGATCAGTCACGTAATACACGTCGGGCTCCGATTCGATCAGCCACGCACGCTCATCGGAGCCGACACCCTTCACGACGAGCGTGTCGCCGTCCTCGCGCAGGCGTGCAAGCATCTTGCCCTTCACCCTGAGTGCGGGCGTGCCGTACGACGTGCCTTCCTCGACACCCCGCCACGCCAGCGCGATCCGCCGGACTTCGTCGAATGTCACGATGCGCCTCCGTGCGTCGATGGTCGACGCCCCGGCCACCGTAGCGGAAATCGTCGGCAGCGCCTAGCCGACGGCCGCGCCTGATTCGTCTAGCGACCGGCCGCGCGCGCGGCCATCGATGCGCGCCCGGTGGTGGCAACGATCGCGAACGCAATCGCATTCGCGGCGGCGCTCGCAAGAATCGGCACGAGGTAGCCGCCGCCTGCGTCGTAGATGAAACCGGCCGCGGCCGGCCCGATCAGCGTGCCGAACGCGACGCTCGTATAGAGGATGCCGATGATCGCGCTGACGTTGCGCCCGCCGAAGTAGTCCATCACGACGGCGGGCAGCACGGCAACCCAGCCGCCGTAGAACACGCCGAACACGAGGGCGAACGCGGCAAGCGTCGCGACGGTGCCGGCGCCCGCCCATGCGACGAGCGCGACGGCCATGCCGGCGAACATCGCGAGCAGCGACGCGCGGCGACCGAAGCGATCGGCGAGGCCGCCGAGGAAAAAGCGCCCTGCAGTGCTGCCGACGCCGATCGCACCCAGCAGCAGTACCGCCGTGGACGGCGCGACGCCGTGATCGAGCGCGTACGGCACGAGGTGCACGAACGGCACGAAAACGCCGAACGAGCAGACGAGGCATGCCGCGTAGAGGCTCGCGAACGGCCGCGACGTGATGGCCTCGCGCACCGTCGCGCCGGCGAGCACCGCTGCGGCGGCATCGCGCCGATCTTCGCCCGCCGGCGCATGCGCCGCATCGCCATCGGGCGACAAACCGCGCCCGCGCGGATCGTTCTCGATCAACAGCGACATGCCCGCGCCCACCACGACGGCGATCACGGCCAGCGCGACGTACGCGCCACGCCAGCCGACGTGCGCAATCAGCGCGGACGCGAGCGGAGGCATCACGAGCGTACCGACGCCGATCCCTGCGACCGCGAGCCCCGACGCGAAGCCACGCCGGCGCACGAACCAGCGTTGCACCGCGCCGACGGCCGGCACGTACGCGCAGCCGACGCCGAGGCCGACACCCAGCCCGTACGCGACATAGACCTGCAGCAGCGTATGCGCGGCACCGGCGGCCGCAAGGCCTGCAGCCGTCAGCAACATCCCGACGACGGCGAGCCGCCGCGAGCCGAAGCGATCGGCGAGCGGGCCGCTGACGATGCCGAAACCGAAATACAGGAAGCCCGCCAGCGAAAACACGAGCGAGATCTGCCCGCGCGACGCGGCGAAATCCCGCTGCAGCGACTCGACGAACGCACTGAACGAGTACGCGCAGCCAAATCCGACGAACGTGACGGCGAACGCGGCCGCCACCACATACCAGCCGTAGAAGACGCGCGATGCGCGCGGGCGGTTCATGACGTTGCTCCTGTCTGTGACGCACCAGCCGCCGGGCGGCGTCCATTTGCGTCGTGGATATAGTTGAACTATGTTGATCGCATCGGCTGTGCGAAACCTTGCCATGGCAATACGATCTTCAGTAGCAACGGTACTCGCGCCCACTCGTCGTCTCAAACGATATTTCGTCGGTCTTTCGGTTTAGAAAAACTTAATGAAACGTTCCCGCTTGCCGCCGCTGAATGCGCTGCGTGCATTCGAAGCGGCCGCCCGCCATCTGTCGGTGAAATCCGCGGCCGAGGAGTTGTCGGTCACGCCCGGCGCGGTGAGCCAGTTGATCCGCACGCTCGAGACGCATCTCGGCGTGGAGCTGTTCGAGCGCGTGAACCGCGGCATCCTGCTGACGGCCGCGGGCCGCGACTACCTGCCGCCCGTGCGCAACGCGTTCCGGCAGATCGCCGACGCCTCGCAGCGCGTATCGGGCGCCGCCGACAGCGGCGTGCTGACGGTGAGCGTCACGCCGTTTTTCGCGTCCGCGTGGCTCGTGCCGCGCCTCGCGCAGTTCCGCGACGCATGCCCGGATGTCGATCTGCAGATCGTCACGAGCCATGCACTCGCGGATTTCTCGCGCGACGGCGTGGACGTCGCGATTCGCCACGGCCTCGGCCGCTACCTCGGGCTGTGCAGCGAACGTCTGCTGACGGTGGAGATCGTCGCGCTCGCGGCGCCCGAACTCGTCGCGCGGCTGGGCATGCCGGCGACGCCCGCCGACCTGGCCGGCTGGCCGCACCTGCACGACGCCGAGCGCAAGGGCTGGCACATCTGGTTCGACGCGCAGCGGATCGACGATTTCGGTCCGCCGCGCGGCCCCGCGTTCGACGATTCGGGCCTGTTGCTGCAGGCGATCCTCGCCGGCCAGGGCGCCGGGCTGCTGCCGGCGGCGATGGTGCGCAACGCGCTCGCGAGCGGCCGGCTCGTGCAGCTTGCCGATATCGCATGGCTCGACGATTTCGCTTACTACCTCGTCTATCCGCCGCACCACGCGGAACGCACGAAGGTCGCCGCGTTCCGCCGGTGGATTCTCGACGCCGCGCGGGCCGACGGCGCCGCATCGATGACGGGCGCGGCGTAGCGGCGCTGCACCGCACGGCGGCGGCAACGACAGGCTGCCGATCGGCTAACATGCGGCGCGGGCCGCCGGCCCGCAATCGACAAGAACATGCGGAGAGAGACCCTGCCTGCCCTGCTGCGCCGCGCGACGCACATCGCGACCCTGTCGGCCGCGCTGTTCGTCGCATGCGCCGCGCTGCCGACTCCGGCACACGCGTATCGCGCATCGCCCGGCTACGGCAACGAAGCCGACCTCGACCGGCACGACACGTACCGCAATCGCGACGGTGACACCGTGCATGCGCCGGCCCATTCGAAGTCGGGGCGCGTGCCCGACGGTGCAAGCGCGCGCTGCCGCGACGGCGCGTACAGCTTCAGCCGCCATCGGCGCGGCACCTGCTCGGGGCACGGCGGCGTCGCCGCGTGGCTGTGAACGCGGGTCGGCCGAATGGCCAGTGCGGTGTCAGCGGCAGCCGGCGGCGAAGTACAATACGCGCTCGCGTCGCCGCACGCGGCGACACCGCCGCGCCCTGCGCGGCACGCTCCGTACCGAATCACCCGATACCGCCACGCCCGCGCGCGCTGCGCGGCAGTCTCAACCATTTCTGACTTTCACATCCAAATGGCCCAATACGTTTTCACGATGAACCGGGTCGGCAAGATCGTGCCGCCCAAGCGCCAGATCCTGAAGGACATCTCGCTGTCGTTCTTTCCCGGCGCGAAGATCGGCGTGCTCGGCCTGAACGGCTCGGGCAAGTCGACGCTGATCCGCATCATGGCGGGCGTCGACAAGGACATCGAAGGCGAAGCAACGCCGATGCCGAACCTGAACATCGGCTACCTGCCGCAGGAGCCGCAGCTCGATCCGACGAAGACGGTGCGCGAAGCCGTCGAGGAAGGCCTCGGCGACCTGTTCCAGGCCAACAAGAAGCTCGAAGAGATCTACGCCGCGTATGCGGAACCGGACGCCGATTTCGACGCGCTCGCGGCCGAGCAGGCGAAATACGAAGCGATCCTCGCGTCGAGCGACGGCGGCAGCCCCGAGCAGCAGCTCGAAGTGGCGGCCGACGCACTGCGCCTGCCGGCGTGGGACGCGAAGATCGAGCATCTGTCGGGCGGCGAAAAGCGCCGCGTCGCGCTGTGCAAGCTGCTGCTCGAGAAGCCTGACATGCTGCTGCTCGACGAGCCGACCAACCACCTCGACGCCGAATCCGTCGACTGGCTCGAGCAGTTCCTGGTGCGCTTCCCGGGCACCGTCGTCGCCGTCACCCACGATCGCTACTTCCTCGACAACGCAGCCGAGTGGATTCTCGAACTCGACCGCGGCCACGGCATTCCGTGGAAGGGCAACTACAGCAGCTGGCTCGACCAGAAGGAAGAGCGCCTGAAGCAGGAAGAAGCGTCGGAATCGGCACGCCAGAAGGCGATCAAGAAGGAGCTGGAGTGGGTGCGCCAGAACCCGAAGGGCCGCCAGGCGAAGTCGAAGGCGCGTATCGCCCGCTTCGAGGAGCTGAGCAGCCAGGAATACCAGAAGCGCAACGAAACGCAGGAAATCTTCATTCCGGTCGGCGACCGCCTCGGCAATGAAGTGATCGAGTTCAAGAACGTCAGCAAGGCGTTCGGCGACCGTCTGCTGATCGACAACCTGAACCTGAAGATTCCGGCCGGCGCGATCGTCGGCATCATCGGCCCGAACGGCGCCGGCAAGTCGACGCTGTTCCGGATGCTGACCGGTAAGGAACAGCCGGATTCGGGCGAAGTCGTGATGGGCCCGACCGTGAAGCTCGCGTACGTCGACCAGAGCCGCGACGCCCTCGACGGCTCGAAGACGGTGTTCGAAGAAATCTCGGGCGGCGCCGACGTGCTGACGGTCGGCAAGTACGAAACGCCGTCGCGTGCGTACATCGGCCGCTTCAACTTCAAGGGCGGCGACCAGCAGAAGATCGTCGGGAACCTGTCCGGCGGCGAACGCGGCCGTCTGCATCTGGCGAAGACGCTGATCTCCGGCGGCAACGTGCTGCTGCTCGACGAACCGTCGAACGATCTCGACGTCGAAACGCTGCGTGCGCTGGAAGATGCGCTGCTCGAATTCGCGGGCTCGGTGATGGTGATCTCGCACGATCGCTGGTTCCTCGACCGGATCGCGACGCACATCCTCGCGTTCGAAGGCGATTCGCAGGTCACGTTCTTCGACGGCAACTACCAGGAATACGAAGCCGACAAGCGTGCGCGCCTCGGCGAGGAAGCCGCGAAGCCGAAGCGTCTGCGCTACAAGCCGATCAGCCGCTGAACGGCGCGGCCCGCGCATCCGGCGCCGCGGTAACGCGAAGCCGGATGCCGAAAGCGGCCGCTTCCGGATCGGTGCAACAACAAGCGGGCTTCTGGCCCGCTTTTTTCATCCGGCAAAATCCTTCAGCCGCCGCCTATGCGAGCGCGCCCAGTTCGCGCAAGCGCGCCTCGGTCGTCGCCGCGCTCGTGTGATGAATGCCGTGCCAGCCGAGCGCCGTCGCGGCCGCGGCGTTCTTCGCGTTGTCGTCGATGAACACGAGTTCGTGCGGCGCGATGCCCGGCAGATGCGGAGCGATCCGTGCATGCATCGCGTGATAGATCGCCGGATCGGGCTTCACGAGCTTCACGCGCCCCGACACGACGATGTCCTTGAAGCGCCGCAGGATCGGGAAGTGATCCCACGCATACGGGAAGGTCTGCGCGGACCAGTTCGTCAGCCCGAAGAGCGGCATCCCCTGCCCGTCGAGCCGCTCGACGAGCGCGACGCCGTCGTCGAGCACCCCGCCGATCATCTCGTGCCAGCGCGCGTAGAACGCGCGAATCAGTGCCTCGTGCTCGGGAAACTTCGCGACGAGTTCGCTCGTCCCTTCGTCGATCGTCTGGCCGCCGTCCTGACGGACCACCCAGTCCATCGCGCAAACGTGCGTCAGAAACCAGCGCCGCTCGGCTTCGTCCGGAATCAGTTGCCGATACAGGTACTCGGGGCTCCAGTCGATCAGCACGCCGCCGAAATCGAACACGACCGCCTTGATTGTCATGCGAACTCCGTGGCGAGCACGTCGGCGAGCGGACGCGGCGTCACCGCGTTGCCCGACAGCGAGTTGTTTTCCCAGATGAAGTGATGATGCGCGACGATCTGCGCGGCCGACAGATGCGCACGCTCGTTCGTCGTATGCAGATCGGACACGACGATCGTCCGGTAGCCGAGCAGTGCCGCGCGGCGTGCGGCCGAGTCGACGCAGAATTCGGTCGCATAGCCGCAGATCAGTACCGATCGGATGCCGTGGCCGTCGAGTTGCGCGGCAAGCGGCGTGTCGTGGAACGCATCGCTCGCCCGCTTGCGGATGCGCCTGTCGTCGTTGTCGACGATCAGCCCGTCGTGCAGGTCCCAGCCGCGCGTGCCGGGCACGATGTCGTCGTCCGCGTCGCCGTCGTGCTGAACGAAGCACACGGGTGCGTTCGCCGCACGCGCCGCCGCCGTCAGCCGGTTGATACCCGACACGACGTCGTCGAGCCGGTACGCGGGCCGCGCCCGCTGCACCAGCCCGCGCTGCATGTCGACCACGATCACCGCGGTGTCCGCCATCGGTTGCCCTCTCTGCCATGCCGGCCGTCGTCCGGCCGGCGTTGCGCGTCGCGTCAGACCGGTTGCGTGCGTGCGTCGAGCCACGCCTTCGCGTCGCCGCTCACATGCCGGCCGACACGCTCGCGCACCGTCGCGTGATACGCGTTCAGCCACGCGCGCTCTTCTTCGTGCAGCATCTCGACCAGCACGCAGCGCGTGTCGATCGGGCACAGCGTCAGCGTCTCGAACGCGAGGAAGTCGCCGAACTCGGTCTGCCCGCCCGCGCGGTTCACGACCAGATTCTCGATCCGGATGCCCCACTTGCCGGGCCGGTATACGCCCGGCTCGATCGACGTGATCATCCCCTCTTCCATGGCCGTGTACGGTTCGGCCGGCGCGTAATGCGAGATGACCTGCGGACCTTCGTGCACGTTCAGGAAATAGCCGACGCCGTGCCCGGTGCCGTGACCGTAGTCGAGCCCGGCCGCCCACATCGGCGCGCGCGCGATCGCGTCGAGCATCGGCGAGCGGATGCCGCGCGGGAACCGTGCACGCGACAGCGCCATCATCGATTTCAGCACGATCGTGAAATCGCGGCGCTGCAGGTCGCTGACCGTGCCGACCGGCACCACGCGCGTGATGTCGGTCGTGCCGCTCGTGTACTGGCCGCCGGAATCGACGAGCAGCAGGCCGTCGCCGGCGATCGTCGCGTGCGATTCGGCCGTTGCGCGGTAGTGCGGCATCGCGCCGTTCGCATTGAAGCCGGCGATCGTCGCAAAGCTCGGCGACACGTAGCCGGGGCGGCGGGCGCGCGCGGCCGTGAGTTGCTCGTCGATCGTCAGCTCGGTGATCGTCTCGCGGTTCACGGCCTGCTCGAACCACGCGAAGAATTCGGCGAGCGCAGCGCCGTCGTGCTCCATCGTCACGCGCACGTGCTCGATCTCGGCGGATGTCTTGCGCGACTTCGCGAACGTCGACGGATTCACGGCCTCGACCAGCTTCACGCCGGCCGGCACCGCCTCGAGCGTGCCGAACGTCACGCGGCGCGGATCGATCAGCAGCGTTGCACCGTCGGGCAGCGCCGCGAGCGACGCGCGAGCCGCGTCGTAGGCACGAACCTCGACGCCGTCCTGCGCGAGCGACGCGGCGAGCGCCGGCGACACCTTGCCGTCGGCGACGAACAGCGTCGCGCGATCGGGGCCGATCATCGCGTGCGCGACGAACACCGGGTTGAAGTTGACGTCGGCGCCGCGCAGGTTGAACAGCCATGCGAGATCGTCGAGCGTCGACACGAAATGCCATTGCGCCCCCTGCGCGTGCATCGCGCGGCGCACTTCGGCGAGCTTGCTCGCGCGCGTCGCATCGGCCTGCGGCGCCACGTGCTCGAACACGGCGTCGCCGGGCAGCCCCGGCCGCTCGGGCCAGATCGCGTCGAGGAGGTCGCAATCGGTACGCAACGCGATGCCGCGCGCGCTCAGCGCGGTCGTCAGCGCGCGGGCCGCGGCGACGCCGAGCACGGCGCCGTCGACACCGACCGTCGTACCGGCCGGCACGTTCTGCGCGAGCCAGTCGACGTGCGGCGCGCTCTGCTGGCCGCCCATCATCTTCATCAGCTGGACGCCGGTGCCCGCAAGTTGCGCGTCGGCCTGCACCCAGTAACGGCTGTCGACCCACAGGCCCGCGAAATCCGCGGTCACGACCAGCGTGCCGACCGAGCCCGTGAAACCGGACAGCCAGCGGCGCGCCTGCCAGCGCTCGGGCAGGTACTCGGACAGGTGAGGATCGGCGGACGGCACGAGATAGGCGGCCAGGTCCTCGCGGACCATCGCGCCGCGCAGCAGCGCGATGCGGGCCGGCACCGACGAGACTTCGGGGAGACGGGCATTCATGATTTCACCTGAAAGCATTCAGCGACGGGCCGACAGTGCGACCGTCACGGCTACGGCAAGGAACGCGACGCCGGTGCAGACCGGCCATTCGAGCGTCTCGCCATCGTAAAACAGCCCCGAGAGATTGCCGGCGATGCGCGCGATGACCGCGCCCGCGATGCCGACCAGCACCGCGATCCACCATGCCGGCCGCCCCGTGCGCCGCATCGGATGCAGCCACCGGCCGAACAGCCCGACGGCCGCCCCCAGGACAAGGATTCCAAACCAGTTCATTCGACGCCTTCTATAAATTCAGATTCGTCCCATAGGCGTGAACGTTGCCAGCGGCTAGCATCGATTCATCCATCGAACCCTGGACCAGCCGGGCGCCGCGAACATTCGAGTGTAGGGGCCGAGCCGACGTTATGGCAAGCACGCACCGGCAGCCGTACTGAAGAAATCCACATGCGAATCGCCCTGATCGATCCCGAGGCACGTCATGCTGCGCTCCTGAACCGCCTGCTCTTCGCCGGCGGTCACGTGTGTCATGCGTTTTCGTCCAGCGCGGCGTTTTTCGCGTGGCTCGCTAACGATACCTGCGACATGCTGATCACCGGCAGTTGGGCCGGCGATCAGCCGGCCGAGGAAGTCATTCCGCGGGCGCAGACGGTCCTGCCCGGGCTGCCGGCCATCGCCGTGATGCAACTGCCGCGCGAAAGCGAAATCGTGTCGTGCCTGCACGCGGGTGCCGACGATTGCCTGGTGCGCCCGGTGAGCGGGCCCGAGCTGCTCGCGCGGGTCAATGCGCTGAGCCGCCGCGCCGGCGTCCGGCGGCCGCCGAACCGTTCGCGCGAAATGTATGGAGAATACGCATTCGATGCGACCCACGGCATCGTGCGCTTCGGCGACGCGGCCGTCGCGCTCACGCCGAAGGAATTCCGCTTCGCGCAGTTGTTGTTCGCGAACCTGTCGCGGCCCGTGTCGCGCGCCCATATCCTCGAGACGGTCTGGGGCCGCCGCCGCGACATGAAGTCGCGTACGCTCGACACCCATGCGTCCCGGTTGCGCAGCAAACTACAGCTGCTTCCCGAGCACGGCTACCGGCTCCTGCCGCTCTACGGCTATGGCTATCAGCTCGACCGCGTACCGATCGAGCCCCCAAATTCGAGGCCACACCACGCTGATGCCCGGTATGCCGCGAGTGAGGAAATCGCTGAAACGCTATAATATGGGGCTAAACGATAGCCCTCGATATGCAACTCCTCACGATCGGAATCAATCACCACACTGCGCCTGTCGCCCTGCGCGAACGCGTGGCGTTTCCGCTCGAGCAAATCAAGCCGGCTCTCGTCACGTTCAAGAACGTGTTCCTCGGCCCCCAGGCGCCCAACGCGCCTGAAGCAGCGATCCTGTCGACCTGCAACCGCACCGAGCTCTATTGCGCGACCGACGACCGGGCCGCGCGCGAAGGCGCGATTCGCTGGTTGTCCGAGTATCACCAGATTTCCGTCGACGAGCTCGCGCCGCACGTGTATGCGCTGCCGCAGTCGGAAGCAGTCCGGCACGCGTTCCGCGTCGCATCGGGCCTCGATTCGATGGTGCTCGGCGAAACACAGATTCTGGGCCAGATGAAGGACGCGGTGCGCACCGCGACGGAAGCCGGCGCGCTCGGCACCTATCTGAACCAGCTGTTCCAGCGCACGTTCGCGGTCGCGAAGGAAGTGCGCGGCACGACCGAGATCGGCGCACAGTCGGTGTCGATGGCCGCCGCCGCGGTCCGTCTCGCGCAGCGCATTTTCGAAAAGGTGTCGGATCAGCGCGTGCTGTTCATCGGCGCCGGCGAGATGATCGAGCTGTGCGCCACGCACTTCGCCGCGCAAAGCCCGCGCGAACTCGTGGTCGCGAACCGCACCGCCGAACGCGGGCAGCGGCTTGCCGAACGCTTCAACGGCCGTGCGATGCCGCTATCGGACTTGCCGACCCGCATGCACGAATTCGACATCATCGTGTCGTGTACCGCGTCGACGCTGCCGATCATCGGCCTGGGCGCGGTCGAGCGCGCGGTGAAGGCGCGCCGCCACCGGCCGATCTTCATGGTCGACCTCGCGGTGCCGCGCGACATCGAGCCGGAAGTCGGCGAGTTGAAGGACGTATTCCTCTATACCGTCGACGATCTCGGCGCGATCGTGCGTGAAGGCAACGCATCGCGCCAGGCCGCGGTCGCGCAGGCCGAGACGATCATCGAAACGCGCGTCCAGAATTTCATGCAATGGCTCGACACGCGCAGCGTCGTGCCGGTGATCCGTCACATGCATACGCAGGCCGACGCGCTGCGCCGCGCGGAAGTCGAGAAGGCGCAGAAGCTGCTCGCGCGCGGCGACGATCCGGCCGCCGTCCTCGAAGCGCTGTCGCAGGCGCTGACCAACAAGCTGATCCACGGCCCGACGAGCGCGCTCAATCGCGTGAACGGCGCCGATCGCGATTCGCTGATCGACCTGATGCGCGGCTTCTACCAGCACGCGCCGCGCTCGAACGACCAGTCCGGCCACTAGCGCCGCCCGGTTGCCCTGCCGCCGGCCAGTTGTTGCCTGCCTTCGGCCTATCCTTTCCGAATACCCTTTTGCCCGGGAGCGCCGCTCCACACCATGAAGACGAGCATGCAACGCAAGCTCGACCAGCTGTCCACCCGGCTGGCCGAACTGAACGACCTGCTGAGCCGCGAAAACGTCACGGCCGACCTCGACCAGTATCGCAAGCTGACGCGCGAACACGCGGAACTCGGCCCGGTCGTCGAGCAGTACGCGCTGTGGCGCCAGTCGCGCAGCGACGAGGCGGCCGCGCAGGAGCTGCTCACCGATGCGTCGATGCGCGATTTCGCCGAAGACGAGATTCGCGGCGCGCGCGAGCGCATGGTCCACCTCGAAGGCGAGTTGCAGAAGATGCTGCTGCCGAAGGACCCGAACGACGACCGCAACATCTTCCTGGAAATCCGCGCGGGCACCGGCGGCGACGAATCGGCGCTGTTCGCGGGCGACCTGTTGCGCATGTACCTGCGTTTCGCGGAACGCCAGCGCTGGCAGGTCGAGATGATGTCGGAAAGCGCATCGGACCTGGGCGGCTACAAGGAAGTGATCGTGCGGATCGCCGGCCAGGGCGCGTATTCGCGCCTGAAGTTCGAATCGGGCGGCCATCGCGTGCAGCGTGTGCCGGCGACCGAGACGCAGGGGCGCATCCACACGTCCGCGTGTACGGTCGCGGTGATGCCGGAAGCCGACGAGATCGGCGAGATCGAAATCAATCCGGCCGACTTGCGCATCGATACGTTCCGCGCGTCGGGCGCGGGCGGCCAGCACATCAACAAGACCGATTCGGCGGTGCGCGTCACGCACATCCCGACCGGCATCGTCGTCGAGTGCCAGGACGACCGCTCGCAGCACAAGAACAAGGATCGCGCGCTGAAGGTGCTCGCCGCGCGGATCAAGGACAAGCAGTATCACGAGCAGCACGCGAAGGAAGCCGCGACGCGCAAGAGCTTGATCGGCTCCGGCGACCGCTCGGAACGGATCCGCACGTACAACTTCCCGCAGGGCCGGATGACCGATCACCGGATCAACCTGACGCTGTATCGCCTCGAGGCGCTCATGGATGGCGATCTCGACGAACTGATCGGCGCGCTCGTCACCGAACACCAGGCCGAACTGCTCGCATCGCTCGGCGACGCCGACTGAGGCCGCGATGCCCGACCTCACCGCCGACCAACTGCTGCGCGCTTCGCCGCTCGACGCGGTCGATGCGCGCGTGCTGCTCGCGTACGCGCTCGGCTGGACGCGCACGCAGCTGATCACGCGCGGCGACGCCCCGCTCGAGCCCGCCGCGATCGAACGCTATCGCACGCTCGAAGCACGCCGCATGGCCGGTGAGCCGGTCGCACAACTCGTCGGCATGCGCGAATTCTTCGGCCGGCCGTTCGACGTGACGCCCGACGTGCTGATCCCGCGCCCCGAAACCGAACTGCTCGTCGAAGCCGCGCTCGATGCGATCGACGGGCGGCCGCATCCGGCCGTACTCGATCTCGGCACCGGCAGCGGCGCGATCGCCGTGTCGATCGCAGCCGAACGCCCCGACGCGCGCGTGTGGGCGCTCGATCGTTCGCCGGCCGCGCTCGACGTCGCACAGCGCAATGCGGACAAGCTGCTCGACGCGCACCGCCCCGGCGGCCCGCTGCACTGGCTGCAGAGCGACTGGTACGCAGCGCTCGACCCGGTGCTCGCGTTCGACACGATCGTCAGCAACCCGCCTTACATTGCACGGCACGACCCGCATCTCGCGCAGGGCGACCTGCGTTTCGAGCCGCGCGGCGCGCTCACCGACGACGCCGACGGCCTCAGCGCGATCCGCACGATCGTCGCAGGCGCCGGCGCCTACCTGAAACCGGGCGGCACGCTCTGGATCGAGCACGGCTACGACCAGGCCGAAGCCGTCCGCGCGCTGCTCGAGTCGCGCGGCTTCGTCGCGGTCGAATCGCTCGCCGACCTGGCCGCGATCGAACGCACGACAGGCGGCCGCCTGCCCGGCTGATGGCCGGCCCGAGCGGTTGAAATCCGCTATCATTTCGATCTAACGCCCCGCAAACGCAAGGTCAGTCATGGACACCCAACAACGTATCAAGCAAATCGTCGACGAAAACCAGGTCGTGCTCTTCATGAAGGGCAACGCGCAATTCCCGATGTGCGGCTTTTCGGGCCGCGCCGTGCAGGTGCTGAAAGCCTGCGGCGTCGACCAGTTCAAGACGGTCAACGTGCTCGAGGACGACGAAATCCGCCAGGGCATCAAGGCATTCTCGAACTGGCCGACCATCCCGCAGCTGTACGTGAAGGGTGAATTCGTCGGCGGCTCGGACATCATGATGGAGATGTACCAGTCGGGCGAACTGCAGCAACTGTTCGCCGCCGCGTAACACCCATCTTTCCGATGGCATCTCCCAGCGCGCCGCCACGTCGGCTGATCGTCGCGATCACCGGCGCCACCGGCGCGGTCTACGGCGTGCGGCTGCTCGAACTGCTGCGCGCCGCCGGCGGCGTCGAAACGCATCTGCTGGTTTCGAACGCCGGCTGGCTCAACATCCAGCATGAACTGAAGTTGTCGAAGTCCGACGTCGAAAGCCGTGCGGATGTCGTGCATTCCGTGCGCGATGTCGGCGCGACGATTGCGTCCGGTTCGTTCGCAACCGACGGAATGGTGATCGCGCCCTGCTCGATGAAGACGCTCGCGAGCGTCGCGCACGGGCTGTCGGACAACCTGATCACGCGCGCGGCCGACGTCACGCTGAAGGAACGTCGCCGTCTCGTCCTGATGGTGCGCGAAACGCCGTTCAACCTCGCGCATCTGCGCAACATGACGGCCGTGACCGAAATGGGCGGCATCGTGTTTCCGCCGCTGCCGGCGTTCTACGCAATGCCGAAGACGATCGAGGAACTCGTCGACCAGACCGCCACGCGCGTGCTCGACCTGTTCGCGCTCAACGCGCCGATGACGACGCCGTGGGCTGGCATCCGCCCCGCGCAGTAAGCCGCCGCACGCAACGTACAGGCGCCATCGCGCACGCATCTTCGTCGATTCGACCGCCTACCGGCGCGAACCCGCGACCGCGAGACGATGCAGGCGTGCCGCACGCCCGGAATCACCCCGATTACCGACAAATACGATCCAATCAAATTCTTCCGGACTCGTTTATCAATGTCCGGTGCGCGCCTATAGTCACTGGCAACTCCTTTTTGCAGGCTTCCATCATGAACCGCTTGCCCTCGCTCTACCTGTCCCACGGCGCCCCCACGCTGCCGATCGACCCGACGCTGCCGTCCGGCGCATTCACGCACCTCGGCGCCGAGCTGCCGCGCCCGCGCGCGGTGCTGATGCTGTCCGCGCACTGGGGCACGCAGCAGCCGGTCGCGAGCGTCACCGCGCACCCGGAAACGATCCACGACTTCTACGGCTTTCCGCGGGCGCTGTATGAGATCCGCTATCCGGCGCCGGGCGCACCCGATGTGGCCGAGCGGGCAGCCGCACTGCTGAACACGGCGGGCATCACGACGGCGACGACCGAGCATGGCCTCGACCACGGCGCATGGGTGCCGATGCTGCTGATGTTCCCGGAAGCCGACGTGCCCGTCGCGCAGTTGTCGATCCAGCCGCGTGCGAACGCGGCCCATCACTTCGCGCTCGGCCGTGCGCTGCGGCCGCTGCGCGACGAAGGCGTGATGGTGATCGGCTCCGGCCAGATCACGCACAACCTGCGCGCGGCCGATTTCGGCGCGGCGCCGGAAGATGCGGATCCGCGTGTCGCCGAATTCACCGACTGGTTCGAGGCGAAGCTTGCCGCGCGCGATGTCGACGCGCTGCTCGACTATCGCCGGCAGGCGCCGCACGCGGCACTGATGCACCCGACCGACGAGCATCTGCTGCCGGTGTTCACCGCACTCGGCGCGGCCGATGACGATTACCAGCTCGGAATCCAGTCGCTCGGCACGTACCAGCGCGTGCTCGCGATGACGAACTACGTGTTCGCCAGCGCGGCCGCCTGAACCCCGCCGCACCGCCGGCGCGCCCAAACAAAAAGCCCGCCCGAGCAATGCTCGGGCGGGCTTTTTTGCGCTTCCTGCCGCCGCCGATTCCAGCGGCAGGTCAGGCGTCGTCAGGCACCGACCCCTTCGAGGATCTCGTCGTGCGACTCGCGCTCGTCGAGATACTTGGTCCGGTAGCCCGTGTTCACGCCCCAGAAGTAGAACACCAGCGCGATCGCCGCGACGACCAGCATGTCCCAGCCGTACGGCAGATAGCCGAGGCCGCCGAATTCCTTGCTGCCGATCACCGACAGCACGGCCATCGTCGGCAGGTAGGCGACCAGCCACCATGCGGCCTTCAGGTCGGCACCCCAGCCGGTCCAGCCCGACCGCGCCTGGAAGAAGAAATACACCGGCAGCGCGACGACCATCAGCAGGATGATTTCGCCCGTCAGCGGCCACTTCGCCCAGTACAGGATCAGCGACGCGCAGACGAATGCGAACGGCGCGATCAGCGTCATCAGCGGGATCGACAGCGGACGCTCGATGTCGGTTGCCGAACGGCGCAGCGCCATCAGGCTGATCGGGCCGGTCAGGTACGAGATGACCGTTGCAACCGAGATCACCGCCGCGAGCGAGCTCCAGCCGCGGAAGAAGAACAAGAAGACGAACGACACGAGCAGGTTGAACCACATCGCCTGACGCGGCACGCCGTAGAGCGGGTGCACGTTGCCGAACATCTTCGGCATCGTGTTGTTGCGCTCCATTGCGTAGATCATCCGGGTGGTTGTCGCCATGTAGGTCGTGCCGGTGCCGCTCGGGCTGACGAACGCGTCGACGTACAGCAGGATCGCGAGCCAGTTCAGGTTCAGCGCGATCGCCAGCTCGGCGAACGGCGACTTGAAGTTGAAGTGCGACCAGCCCTGTGCGACGTCGAGAGGATTCACCGAGCCGATGTACGCCATCTGCAGCAGCACGTAGATCACGAGTGCGATCAGGATCGACGAGATCACCGCGAACGGCACGCTGCGCGACGGATTGCGCGCTTCACCGGCCAGGTTCACCGGGCTCTGGAAGCCGTTGAACGCGAACACGATGCCGCTCGTCGCGACCGCGGTCAGCACGGCCGACCAGCCGTACGGCGCAAAGGTCGCATTCGATGCGGTGCCGAGGTTCTCCGAATGGAAGCTCGTCAGCATCAGGCCGAGGATCGTGAGGCCGGGGATCAGGAACTTGAAGATCGTGATCGTCGTGTTCGCACGCGCGAAGGCCTTCACGCCCCAGTAGTTGAGCAGGAAGTAGATGACCACGAGCACGGCCGACAGCAGCAGCCCCGGTGTCGTCAATTCGCCGTTCACGAACAGCGCATGCGCCCATGGATACGGCCACGTGCTCATGTACTGGATCGACGCCTCGGCCTCGATCGGGATCACGGATACGATCGCAATCCAGTTTGCCCACGCGCTGATGAACCCCACCAGCGAGCCGTGCGAATAGCGCGCGTAGCGCACCATGCCGCCCGACTCGGGGAACATCGCGCCCAGTTCGGCGTACGTCAGTGCAATCGCGAGAATCACGACCGCGCCGATGATCCATGCGCAGATCGCCGCCGGACCGGCAATCTTCGCGGCCTTCCAGGCACCGAACAGCCAGCCCGAGCCGATAATCGAACCCAGCCCCGTCAGCATCAATGCAAACGGGCCGATGTTCCGTTGAATAGAACTCTTCACATCCTCTCCTGTGTCTCAAAAAGCATGGTCGGCCCGCGGTCCGGGATCGGCTCGGACAGCACCGCGCACGCATTCTTGGGGGGACCCGTCATCCGATCGGGGCAACCGGGTCCACGCGGCGCGTAGTTTAACGGTTGCACCTGCAAGTTGGCGGCAAAATCGTTCGGCCCCTACAAAAAATTCGCATCGCGTGCAAGCTTTGTAAACCTGAGCTCCGCAATAACCCTGACAGTATGGAAATACGGTTGACCGCCGATCCAATAAGCCGTATAAATGACTTTGCAGGATTTCAAGCGGCGAGTGAATTGGTTCTTTCGTAGTTCGCCCATCAACGGTACTCCGGTTGGTCCTATTACCCCCTTCCTTGATTTTCCGCACCCATGGGCCTCGGCCCCGTTTTATTTTTTTAGGAACAAGTAACATGGCAACCGGTACCGTCAAGTGGTTCAATGACGCAAAGGGCTTCGGCTTCATCACCCCGGAAGGCGGCGGCGACGATCTGTTCGCGCACTTCTCGGAAATCCGCGTCGAAGGCTTCAAGACGCTGCAAGAAAACCAGAAGGTTGAATTCGAAGTGAAGACGGGCCCGAAGGGTCTGCAAGCTGCGAACATCCGTCCGGTCTAAGTTCGGCGCGATATTTCGTGTAAAAAAGCCCCGCTTCGGCGGGGCTTTTTGTTTTCCGGTGGCGCCAATCATGGTGCCGCCGATCATCCGAACGGCCGTCGGCCGTGTTGGATTTTTGCACTCGCTCAGCCGAACAGCCGTTGCGCGTGGATGCCGAGCCCCGTCGCGACACTCGCGAGACGGTCGCCGAACACCGGCTGCGCGTCCGGGAACGCGCCCGCCAGCGCGCCCGACAGGAACGCGAGGCCGGTCGAGCCGCCGGTGAAATACAGCGCGCCGACGTCGCGCGGCGCGACGCCCGCGAGCCGCACCGTCTCGCGCGCGGCATCGACGATGCGCGCGGTGTCGTCGACGCTCGCCTCGACGAGGCGATCCGCATCGAACGCGATCTGCAGATCCTCTTCCACGTCGTTCAGGTCGATCATCGTCTCCCCGCCCGCCGCAACGCCGATCTTCGCTTCTTCCGCGCGCGCCATCAGCGCGTGCCCGAGCCGCTGCTCGACCACGCGCGTGAGCCGGTCGTACTGCCGTACCTCACGGTACAGGTGCTTCATCAGCTTCAGTTCGCCCAGCCGCTTCGGCGTGTAGACCGTATTGATCAGGTGCCAGGTCGCCAGATCGAAGTAGATCCGGTTCGGCAGCTCGCGCCCTTCGGGATCGAGCGACCGGTAGCCGAACGCGGGCAGGATCGCCGCGAGCTCGACGCGCCGGTCGTAATCGGTGCCCGCGACGTGCACGCCATGGTGCGCGAGCACGTCGTCCTTGCGCTCGAGGCGCGCCATCCGCTCCGGGCCGACCCGCACCAGCGAGAAGTCCGACGTACCGCCGCCGATGTCGGCCACCAGCACGAGCCGCTCGGCCTGCTGGCGCGACTCGTAGTCGAACGCGGCCGCGATCGGCTCGTACTGGAAATGCACGTCCTTGAAGCCGACCGACTGCGCGGCCGCTTCGAGCTGATTCTGCGCGAGGCTGTCGGCGCGCGGATCATCATCGACGAAGAACACCGGCCGGCCGAGCACCGCACAGCCGATTGGCGCGCCCGCGCGTGCCTCGGCCTTGCGCTTCAGGTGCGTCAGGAAACGCGCGATGATCTCCGTGTACGCCATTGCGCTGCCGTCGCCGAGATCGGTCGTCGTCTCCGCGAGCGGCGACCCGAGGATGCTCTTCATCGAACGCATCAGGCGGCCGTCGAAGCCGTCGATATAGGACGCCAGCGCCGCACGGCCGTATTCGACCGTCTGCTCGTCGTTGTTGAAGAAGATTGCGGTGGGCAGCGTCAGGTGGTCGCCCTCGACGGGCGCGAGGCGCATGCCGTCGCCGTCGGGCAGCGCCACGGCGGAATTGGACGTGCCGAAATCGATCGCGCAGTAAGTCATGGGAAGGTGCCGCAGCATGGCCGGCGCGAAAACGGAAAGGACGGGCTTTTTATCATGAAGCCCGCCGGATCACAACCGGGGACGACCGCCGGTGCCGCGCGACCGGCTCGCGGACGCGGCGATCGCGCGCGGGTAACCCGCGGCCGTGGCAGGCGCGGACGGAGTGCACGATGCAGGCCCGCCCGCGCGCGGAATCAGGCTGCGGCGTCGAAGCCCTTCTTCCATGCACCCGCGTAGACGACTTCGCCGAGCGCATGACGCGTGCGCGGCGCCTTTTCGCGGTCGCGCAGCACCGGATCGAGCTTGTCGACGTTGCCGTAATGGCCGAGCGAGATGAGCGCCGGAATCGCGACATCGGCCGGAATCTCGAACGCATCGCGGAACGCCTTCGGGTCGAAGCCGCTCATCTGGTGCGCGGCGAGGCCCAGCGCGTGCGCCTGCAGCACCAGCGACATCGCAGCCGCGCCCGCATCGTACAGCGCGGTCGGCGCCGGTTCGCCCTTCGGCGTGAGCGTATGCGCGGTCACCGCGATCAACACCGGCGCCGGTGCATTCCAGCCCTGGTTGAACGGCACCAGCGTCGCGAAGGCGCGCTTGAATGCGGCTTCGTCCTGGGTGCGATCGAATACGATGAAGCGCCACGGCTGCGCGTTGTAGGCGGACGGCGCCCAGCGCGCGGCTTCGAGCACCGCGTGCAGATCGGCGGCGCCGACCGGCTCGTCCGAATATGCGCGCGGACTCCAGCGGCCCGCGATCAGGTCGTGGATCGAAACGGTGGTGGGTGCAGGTTTGACGGACATGCGGTACCTCGCTGACATCGATGAAGGGGCGCGAACGCCCGGCGAACCGCAAGCATAACCGCTTGAGCCGCCACGCGCCCACCGATCCCCCGCAATGCAAATCACCGATCCTGCATTGACCGGCCGCACCCGCACGCGGCCGGCCGTATCGTCACGTTCAGGCGGCCTGCGCAGCCGCGCGGGACGGACCGCGATTGATTCGCAGCACGATCAGCGCGCCGACGATGCACAGCCCGCCCGAGATCATCGACGCGACCGTATAGGTGCCGAGGCTCGCGCGCAGCAGCCCCGCGCCGAGCGCCGCGAACGCCGCGCCGAGCTGGTGGCCGGCGACGATCCAGCCGAACACGACCGGCGCGGCAGCCTTGCCGAACACGTCGGTGGCGAGCCGCACGGTCGGCGGCACGGTCGCGATCCAGTCGAGCCCGTAGAACATCGCGAACAGCGGCAGCCCGAAGAAATCGATGCCGAACGCGTGCGGCAGGTAGATCAGCGACAACCCGCGCAGCCCGTAGTACCAGAACAGCAGCACGCGGTTGTCGTAGCGGTCGGACAGCCAGCCCGACAGCGTCGTGCCGAACAAGTCGAACACGCCCATTGCGGCCAGCAGCGATGCGCCCTGCACTTCGGTCATCCCGTAGTCGCTGCACATCGCGATCAGGTGCGTGCCGACATAGCCGTTGGTGCTCGCGCCGCAGATGAAGAAGCTGAAGAACAGCAGCCAGAAATCGCGCGAGCGGCTTGCCGTCAGCAGCGTGCGGAACGCGACCGCCAGCGGGTTTTCCTTCGTCGCATCGGGCGCGGGCGGTGCATCGGCCGGCTCGCCGTACGGGCGCAGCTGCACGTCGGCCGGCCGCTCGGGCAGCAGGAACGCGACCAGCGGAATCACGATCGCGGCCGCCACGGCGACAACCAGCACGACCGGCCGCCAGCCGTGGTGCTGCGCGATCGCCGCGAGCATCGGCAGGAACACGAGCTGGCCGGTGGCCGTGCTCGCGGTCAGAACCCCCATCACGAGGCCGCGCCGCGCATGGAACCAGCGCGTGACGAAGGTCGCGGACAGCGTCAGCGCGACCACACCCGTCGAGCAGCCGACCATCAGGCCCCAGATCAGCACCATCTGCCAGCTCTGCGTCATCAGCGACGACAGCGCGACGCCCGCGCTCATCGTCACCAGCGCGGTCAGGATCGTCGGACGCAGCCCGAAGCGCTGCATCGCCGCGGCCGCGAACGGGCCCGTCAGGCCGTACAGCGCGATGTTCACGGAAATCGCCAGCGAGATCGTCGCACGGCTCCAGCCGAGCTCGCGCTCGAGCGGCACCATCAGCACGCTCGGCGTCGCGCGTGTGCCGGCCGCCGCCAGCAGGATCAGGAAAACCACTGCCGCCGCGAGCCATCCATAGTGGAAACGCCCTCTGATTCGTGTCACTGCCCAGTTCATGCTCTCTTTCTCCAGTTGGCGCGCCCGGTGCGCATGCACCGGCCCACCCCACCACCAGGCCACCTCCGCCGCACGCTGCATCGGCTGACCTGGGGCCGACACCTGGCATTTGTCTGTCGATCCGACCGGCATTGTTACCGATCAGTCACAAGTGTGTTGCGATCGTAGTGACCAGTCGGTAACATGTCAAGCAATTCACCACGCAGTCGAGGGTCATCATGTCGGGCATCGAGGCCGCCAACAAGCCGCCGGCACGCCGCACGCGCCGGCCCATCGCCGCCGCCGCCGCGCAGGAACACCTGCTGCGCGCCGCCGAGGAGCTGTTTTACAAGGAAGGCGTGCGCGCGGTCGGCGTCGAGGCGGTCGTGGAGCGCGCGGGCGTCAACAAGATGAGCCTGTACCGGCAGTTCTCGTCGAAGGACGAGCTGATCCTCGCGTATCTGGAGCGGATGGACGCGTGCTTCTTCGAGCGTCTCGATTCGAGCGTCGCGAAGCATCCGGGCCAGCCGAAGGCGCAGTTGATCCAGTATTTCGTCGACCTCGCCGAGCGCGCGACGCAGAAGGACTATCGCGGCTGCCCGTTCGTCAACGTCGCGACCGAATTTCCGGACACGTCGCATCCGGCGCGCGAGCGCGTCGCGCAGAACAAGGAACAGTTGATGAGGCGGCTCGTCGCGCTCTGCGAAGACGCCGGCGCGCGGCAGCCGAAGGCGCTGGCCGACGCGCTCGCGCTCGTGATCGAAGGCATCTACGCCGCCAGCCAGACCTACCGGCGCGGCGAAACGCCGATCGGCATCGCGCCCGCGCTGGTCACGCAGCTGATCGAAGCCGCGTGCGCGTGACGGACGGCGCACGCCCGAGCCCGGCGTGCCCGCTACAATGCGGTCCTCGCCGCTTCTCTGCCCCGCTGCCTTCGCCATGACCGATACCCGCCCCGACTCGCACGACGACATCCTCGCCGCCACGCGGCACTGGCTCGCACGCGCGGTGATCGGGCTCAATCTGTGTCCATTCGCGAAAAGCGTCTACGTGAAGGAGCAGGTGCGCTATGCGATCAGCGAAGCGACGACGCTCGAGGACGCCCTGGCCGACCTCGAAACCGAACTGCGCGCGCTCGAAGCAGCGGATCCGCAGCAGGTCGACACGGCGCTCGTGATCTATCCGCGCGCGTTCGCGGATTTCGTCGACTACAACGATGTGCTGTTCTTCGCCGACCGGCTGGTGCGGCAACTGCGGCTCGACGGCGTGCTGCAGATCGCGAGCTTCCACCCCGAGTACCGGTTCGAAGGCAGCGAACCGGACGACATCGAGAACTACACGAACCGCGCGCCGTACCCGATCCTGCATCTGCTGCGCGAGGACAGCATCGCGCGCGCGGTCGACGCGTTTCCGGACGCGTCCGCGATCTACGAGAAAAACCAGGAAACGCTGCGCCGCCTCGGTCACGACGGCTGGCGGGAATGGATGCGCCGGCCGGGCGACGACGTCTGACGCATCGCGCGAAGGCCGGCGCGTGCGCGGCGGACGTGCCGCGCGCCGGCTCGAGTCAGTCCGCGGCCGGCTCGACGGCCGCGCCGGCCTCTGCGGCAGGTGCCGACGCGAAGAAGCGCTCGTTCAGTTCGGCCAGCCCGAACATCCCGAGGATCTCGTTCAGCCGCTCGCCAGGCTTGCGGCGCGGCAGGTTCTTGTACTGCGCGATGATCAGCTCGTTCTTCATCGAATGCTCCCAGCCGACCAGCTCGGTCACGCCGACCTGATAGCCGTGCGCCTCGAGCTGCAGGCAGCGCAGCACGTTGGTGATCTGGCTGCCGAATTCGCGCGTGTGCAGCGGATGCCGCCACACTTCCGTCAGCGCGTTCGCGAGCGACTTGCCCTTGTTCTTGCGCAGTACGCCGGCGACTTCCGCCTGGCAGCACGGCACCAGCACGATGTGCTGCGCGCGTTTCGCGAGCGCGAAGCGGATCGCGTCGTCGGTCGCGGTGTCGCACGCATGCAGCGCGGTGACGACATCGACCGTTTCGGGCAGCTTCGGCGACGTGATCGAATCGGCGACCGACAGGTTCAGGAACGACATGCCGCCGAACCCGAGCCGGGCGGCGAGTTCGGCGGAACGCGTGACGAGCGCTTCGCGCGTCTCGATCCCGTACACGTGCGACGCGAACGCCGGCGTGCCGTGCCCCGGCTGCTGCTTGAAGAACAGGTCGTACAGGATGAAGCCGAGATACGACTTGCCGGCGCCGTGATCGACGAGCGTCACGCTGCCCTTGTCGGCCTGCACGCTCGCGAGCAGCGGCTCGATGAACTGGAACAGGTGATAGACCTGCTTCAGCTTGCGGCGGCTGTCCTGGTTCAGCTTGCCGTCGCGGGTCAGGATGTGCAGTTCCTTCAGCAGCTCGACGGACTGCTCCGGACGGATTTCGTAGGTCTTGTTCGACATCGTGAGGCGGCGCCGGGCGGCGGTCGGTCGACCACGGCCCGGCGGCGGGAATTCGTGAGGAATGGCGATAGTTTACCGAAAATGCGCGATCAGGCCCGCGCGCCGAGCCGCCAGAGCGACGTGACCTCGGCGCGCCGCGCCGCGTGCAGCGGATCGTCCGCGTCGGCCGCCTTCGGGTGCGCGGGGCGGATGTCTTCGCGGCCGAGCACGACGAGGCCGGCTTCGTCGATCCATTGCAGCAGCGTGTCGCGCGGCCGCAGGCCGAGATGCTCGGCAAAATCGGACAGGATCAGCCAGCCTTCGCCGCCCGGGTCGAGGTGGCCGGCAAGCCCCGCGAGGAAACCGCGCAGCATCCGGCTGTCGGGGTCGTAGACCGCGTATTCGATCGGTGCGCTCGGACGGGCCGGCACCCACGGCGGGTTACAGACGACGAGCGGCGCGCGGCCGGCCGGAAACAGGTCGGCTTCGATCACCTCGACGCGATCGGCATGGCCGAGCCGCGCGACATTTTCTCTCGCGCATGCGAGCGCGCGCGGATCCTGGTCGGTCGCGACGATGCGCTCGACGCCGCGCGATGCAAGCACGGCCGCGAGCACGCCGGTGCCCGTACCGATGTCGAACGCGAGCGACGTCGCCGGCAGCTGCGTGCGCGCGACCAGTTCGACGTATTCGCCGCGCACCGGCGAGAACACGCCGTAATGCGGATGGATCGGCGCGCCGCCGAGCGCCGGAATCGGCACGCCCTTCTTGCGCCACTCGTGCGCACCGACGAGGCCGAGCAGCTCGCGCAGCGACACGACCGACGGCGCACCGCCCGGCCCGTATGCTTCCTCGCACGCGGCGCGTACGTCGGGCGCGCGGCGCAACGCAATCGTGTAATCGGCGTCGAGCGGGATCAGCAGCATCCCGAGCGTGCGAGCGCGCTGCGATTGCGCGAGACGGTGCAGATTGAAGGCGTCGACGCCGGCCGCGGCCTTCGCCTTCTTCGGCTTGCGTTCGACGCGACGCGCCATCGCCTGCACGAGCTGGCGCGCATTCTGGAAGTCGCCCTGCCAGACAAGCGCGGTGCCCTCGCATGCGAGGCGGTACGCCGCATCGGCGGTCACGCGGTCGTCGGCGGGCACTGCGCGCCTGGGCGGCTGCACGCCGGCTTCGGAGCGCCAGCGCACGGCATGTTCGGCGCCGTCGGCGTCGGTCCAGTGAAAAACAGGAAAATCGGTCACGCGAGCTCGGCTACGGTTGGCTTCAGACAGGCGGCGGGATGGCGCCGCGCGGACCACACCATACCGCGCTTTGCCCGCGCGGCAAAGCGGGGGCAACCGCCCCCGCCGAGGCTCGCGGCATGTCAGCTCTGGTCGTCGAGCGCCGCGTCCGGCGCGTTCTGCTTCACCGACGCGATGCCGTTCTCGCGGCCCGCTTCGGCCTTGTACAGCTCGCTCGTGCCGATGATCTCGTGATTGCCGGCCTTCAGGTTGAACATGAACTGACCGTTGCTCGCGGTCTTGCGCTCGTAGCGCGCGTCGTCCGGCGCGTTCTTGCGCACCGACGCGACGCCGTTTTCCGCCGACGCCTTGGTCTTGTACAGCTCGCTGCGCAAAATGATCTCGCCGTTGGCGGCCTTCAGGTGGAACAGGAACTGCCCGTCGCTCGCTTTCTTGATAACGAATTTCGCTGCCATGGTGCTCCTCTCGGAAAAGTCGTCCGGCCCTCCGGACCAAGGCAGTCTAAACGCGATTGCAGCGCAAAACGTCAGGCTCACGAAATTCGATCGTCAGGAATGATCAAACGGCGCCGCGATTGCGCCGCTTCGTCCGGCCCCGCGTCCGGTAGCGCACCGGTATCGCGCCGCGGCGCGCGGGCCGTCTACCGGCCCCATCCCGGCGTCGCCGGCATGCGCAACGTACCGGCGTCGTTGAAGTGCACGGTGCCGAGCACGCCGCCGGCGAGCCGGCCGCGCAGCGCATACGGCAACTCGCCGTTCGCGGCCGCGCCGGGGAGATTCCACGCCTGCCGCGCGGCGGCGAAAGCCGATACCGAGACGGGCACGTCGATCACGGCTTCGCCGAAGCGCGGCACGCTGCCCGTCCGGTCGCTGACCCCGCTCGCGAACGGCGTGCCGTTCAGATCGAGCGCGACCGCGATGCCGTCGTATTCGATCGGCGCGTCGTTCGGGTTCTGCACGCGCAGCTTCAGGCTGAACCGCATCTCGAGACCCTGCCCGACGAGCGGGTCGAGCCCGACGACGGTCACGTTCACGGGCTCGCGCGTGAGCCCCGCGCAACCGCCGAGCATGAGGACGGCGGCGAACAACAGCAGCGTGGCGCGCAGCGGCGCGATACGGAACAGGGCGCGTGGCACGGGAGGCCTCCTCGACGTAATCGATCGATGAATCATCGATACATTGTACCGAGCGCGCCGGGCCACGCCATGATTCGTAGTTTTCGCTTATCGGCAAGATCGTTAATAGATTAAAACTACGAAAACAACAGCCAGACAGAAAGCAGATTAATGCCTTTCACCATTCAATCGCGCGCAAAAAACCCAATAGACGCGCCTTCTAATTTTTTCGTTTCCTTTACCCAAAACCATCAAGTATATTTACGCATCCTTCGAGCAGGCCGACAAACCTTGAAACCGCATGACGGCGATTTTACGGAACGGCGACACGCCGTCCTTCCGTCGCGCGGCCTGGTGCGGCCAGCCCCGTGGGTCGTCGGTGCAAAGGGAATGCGCGCCCGCAGCGGGCGGGCGGCCCCGTGTCGTGCGCGCGAAATCAATTCAGTACAACACGCGCCCGGCCATTTTTAACCGGCAAGTTAACCGATATCCGGAAAACACAGAGGGGGCAGTAAACCATGATTACCTTCACGTAGTCGGTCGACCGTCTTTTTCGAATATCCGCCACTGGCATTTCGCGTCGCCGTTGATTAACGGCGGGGGATTGCTTTTGCCGGCGTTTTCGCAGCACTGAACGATTCTTTCAACAATCGAGGTTTCAGTCATGTCGATCAACATTCGCAAGATGCGTTATCTGCCGCTCGTCGCCGCACTGGCACTCGCCGGATGCGGCGGCGACGACGGCGGCACGGGCTCGGCTTCCGCGCTCAGCTCCGCCGGCGCACCGCAGCCGGGCTCGACGCCCGCCGTCACCACGCCGCCGAGCGCACCTCCGCCGGCTACCGCCAACGTCGACAAGAACGTGCCGCCTGTCGAGCTCCCGGACACCGTCGTCCCGGTCAACTACCGGCTATGGTTCCGCCCGAACGACGCGCTGAACGCGTTCGACGGGCGCGCCGACGTCGAGATCAAGGTGTTGAAGCCGGTCAACAACATCGTGATCGCCGGCCACCGGATCAAGTTCACGAACGGCCGCATCACGCTGCAGCCGGGCAACATCCAGCTGATCGCGACGCCGCAGGACAAGGGCGACTACTACCAGTTGCGCCCGGTCAGCGGCACGATCGCGGCGGGCAACTATTCGCTGCACATGGAGTGGTCGGGCATCATCAACTTCAAGTCGTATGACGATCCGGTCGCGAAGACCGGCGGCAGCTGCGGCGACGATCCGTATCCGGGCTGCTCGGCGGCGGAAGGCGTCTTCCGCGTCGACCTGAAGGGCACCGACGGCAAGACGAGCGGCGCGATTCTCACGCAGGGCGAAACCAACCTGGCGCGCCAGTGGTTCCCGGGCTGGGACGAACCCGCGTTCCGTCCGACCTATGAAGTGACGGCCGAAGTGCCGCAAAGCTGGCGCGTCGTGTCGAACGCGGCCGAGAAGCCGTCGACCAACGTCGGCGACGGCTACAAGCTCGTGCAGTTCGAGAAGACGCCGCCGATGCCGTCGTACCTGCTGTTCTTCGGCGGCGGCATGTTCGACACCTACGAGGACAATTTCACGAGCCCGCTGCCGGGCGGCAAGGGCGGCCTGCATCTGCGCGTGTTCACGCCGCCGGGCATGAGCGACTGGGCGAAGCCGGCAATGGACCGCACCAAGCAGGCCCTCGATTTCTACTACCGCTACACGGGTATCCCGCTGCCGCTGACGAAGTTCGACACAGTCGCCGCGAACGACGCGTTCAAGGAACAGAAGGATCTGAACTTCGGCGGGATGGAGAACTGGGGTTCGATCCTCGAATTCGCCGACGACATCCTGCCGCAGCCGGGCCAGCCGATGTCGCAATACGGCAATGAAGTGCTGACGCACGAAGTCGCGCACCAGTGGTTCGGCGATCTGGTCACGACCGACTGGTGGGACGACGTGTGGCTCAACGAGTCGTTCGCGACGTTCTTCGAGACGAAGACGACGATCCAGTTCTTCCCCGACCAGTTCAGCTGGCTCGACCAGGTGAAGAACAAGTACCGCGTGATCAACCGCGACATCGGCCCGAACGCGTTCCCGGTCGCACCGAACTTCAACGACTGGGCGTCGAACGACTTCGTGCTGAGCGCGAGCGCGTTCACGTACGACAAGGGCGGCCACGTGCTGAAGACGCTCGAGAACTATCTCGGCGAGCAGACACTGCGCCACGGCCTGCAGCAGTACCTGGTCGACTACTCGTTCGGCAACGGCACGCCGAAGCGTCTGTGGGATGCGCTGTCGAAGGCGAGCGGCCAGTCGGTCGGCCCGATCGGCGACAGCTACGTGCGCCAGACGGGCGTGCCGCTGATCTCGCTCGACACGCAGTGCGACCTGACGAAGAACCAGACGGTCGTCACGCTGAGACAGCAGCCGTTCCCGAACAAGAACGCGTATCCGGGCCTGCAATGGACGGTGCCGCTCACGCTCGCGTACGGCCAAGGTCTCGCGAAACACACGACGCTCGCGCTGAAGGACACGCAGACGCAGACGCGGATCGAAGGCTGCACGGGCGTGGTCGCGGATCCGAGCGGTCTCGACTACTACGTCGTGAACTACAGCGACGCGGCATGGAGCGGCCTGCTCACGCAGATCAACACGTCGACCGATCCGGTGCTGCTCGCGAACCTGAAGAGCGAGGCCGCGCTGCTCGTCGCGAACAACCTCGCGCCGGCTTCGCGTTCGACGTCGATCGGCTCGGTCGCTTCGCCGGCCGCGATGAAGCTGCGCCAGACGCCGAGCTTCGGCGGTATCGCGCCGGTGGAGAAGGAGCGCCCGACGCTGCGCTACCAGGGCATGTTCAAGCCGCGCAAGACGGTGGCTCAGTAACGTTGTCGTTCGACCGGCCGCGCCGCGCACGCCGCGGTGCCGGCCGGCGCTTCCCGCTGTTCGACGGGCCCCGCACGCGGGGCCCGTTTTTCATTGCACGCCGTCGATCATGTCGTCACGCCCACGCGGCATCCCACGCGGGCTGCGCGAACCACGTGGCGAGGAACGCGACCAGCCGCGACGCGCGTGCGCTGCCGCGCGCCTGCTGGCGCAGCACGTGGATCGTCGCCGGCTCGGGCGCGGCCGCATAACGCGGCAGCAAGGCACGCAGCCGACCGTCGCGCAGCGCGTCCCCCGCGAGCCAGGTCGGCAGGTGCGCGACGCCGAGCCCGTCGATCGCCGCTTCGAGCAGCGCCTCGGAATGGTTGCTGCGAAACCGCGGCTGCGACGGCACGTGACGGCGGCCGTCGAAACGCCATGCGCCCGGCGGCGGCGCGCCGTGCCACGCGAGGCAATCGTGCCCGGACAGCGCGTCGGGCGATTCGGGTTCGCCGCGCCGCGCGACGTAGTCGGGGCTCGCGCACAGCACGCGGCGTTGCGGCGCAAGCACGGTCGCGACGAAGCGCGTGTCTTCCAGCGGGCCGATGCGCACCGCGAGATCGACGTCGGAGCCGAGCCGCGTGCCTTGCGGATCGACCATGCTGTCCGTCAGCAACAGGTCGACCTGCAGCGCCGGATGACGCTGCATGAACGCGGCCAGCGCGGCCATCAGGTGCCTGCGGCCGAACGGTGCCGGACAGTCGACGCGCAGCAGCCCGCTCGGCTCGTCGTGCTGGCTGTGCAGGTCCTCCTGCAGCCCGCGCAGTTCGGCGAGCATCCGCGTCGCGCGACCGTACAGCAGCAGACCGGCCTCGGTCGGCCGAAGCGCGTGCGTGGTGCGATGCAGAAGGCGGATGCCGAGCTGCGCCTCGAGCCGGTCGATGCGCCGCGTGACCGACGATGCGGCGACGCCCAGCCGGCGCGCGGCCGCCGAAAAGCTCTGCTGGTCGACCACGTCGACGAACAGCGCCAGATGCGGAGAAAGAAAGTCGTCCATGCCGGCTCCCGGGATTGCTATGCAATAAATGCAAAGCAATCATTCGCCTTTGCACATTTCCATGTCAAATCCGGCCGACTAGACTCCAGTCATCCTGTTCCACCGCTGCATGCGCCCGCCAGCCGGGCAGCGCGCCAGCCCCTCTTCACGGAGATCATCATGCGCAGCATCCGCTTCGACGCCCCCGCTCCCGACATCGAGTCGCTCGACGCACGCGTCAGGGAAGTCGACCCGCCCGTGCCGGGCGACGGCCAGATGCTGATCGAGGTGCGCGCGGCCGGCGTCAATCCGAGCGACGTGAAAGCCGCGCTCGGGCGCATGCCGCATGCGGTGTGGCCGCGCACGCCCGGCCGCGACTGGGCCGGCATCGTGCGCGGCGGCCCCGACGGCTGGATCGGTGCGCCGGTATGGGGCTCGGGCGGCGACCTCGGCGTCGGGCGCGACGGCTCGCATGCGCAATGGCTGGTGCTCGATGCTGCGCAAGTACGCCGCAAGCCGGCCGTGCTGACGCTCGACGAAGCGGCCGGCATCGGCGTGCCGTTCGTCACCGCGTACGAAGGGCTGCGGCGCGCCGGCATGCCCGAGGCCGGCGACGTCGTGCTCGTGTTCGGCGCAAACGGCAAGGTCGGCCAGGCCGCGATCCAGCTTGCGACCGCGCGCGGCGCAACGGTGATCGGCGTCGAGCGCGGCCCCGGCGCCTATCGCGGCCACGCATCGGGCGACGTGCGCGTGATCGACGCTTCGCGCGAAGCGGTGGCCGACGCGGTGCGCGCGGCGACCGGCGGGCACGGCGCGGACATCGTCTACAACACGGTGGGCAGCCCGTATTTCGAAGCGGCGAACGCATCGATGGCGATCGGTGGGCGCCAGATCTTCATCTCGACGATCGACCGCAGCGTGCCGTTCGACATCTTCTCGTTCTATCGCGGCCAGCACACGTACGTCGGCGTCGATTCGCTGCAGCTCGGCGGCACCGCGGTCGCGAACATCCTCGATACGCTCGCGCCCGGCTTCGGCAACGGCACGCTGCGCGCGTTCCCGATCGAGGAGGCGTACACGTACCCGCTCGAGCGCGCGCACGATGCATATCGCGCAGTGCTGGCCGGCGCGCGCGAGCGCGTGATCCTCAAACCGTGACGCCGCCCGGCACGGAGACCGCCATGATGAATTACCTGCTTTCGCTTGCGGTGGGCCTCGGCGTCGGCGTGCTGTACGCACTGCTGCACGTGCGCTCGCCGGCCCCGCCGCTCGTCGCGCTCGTCGGCCTGCTCGGGATGGTGATCGGCGAGCACGCGATCACGCTGCTGCGCTGACGCGTTGCCGGCGTGATGCGGCCGCCGCTAGCGATCGTCGCGCCGGCGAAACGCCCACCATGCGGCGAGCGCGGTAAAGCCCGCCACCAGCAGCACCATCAGCCAGAACCCGTGCTTGTTCTCCGAGAACGGCACACCGCCGACGTTCATCCCGAAGAAGCCCGCGACGATATTGATCGGCAGTGCGATCACGGTCACGAGCGTCAGCGTGAAGAGCGTCCGGTTGTTCTGCTCGTCGAGCCGCGAGCCGATCTCTTCCTGCAGCAGCTTGATCCGCTCGTTGAGCCCCGACAGATCGGCGAGCACGAGCGAGAACTCCTCGGTCGACTCGCGCAACTCCTGCACGTCTTCGGCATGCAGCCACGCGGGCGGCTTCGCCAGCAGCCGGAAGATCGACCCGGGCTCGGGCGCCAGCATGCGTTGCAGGCGCGTCAGCGTGCGGCGCATCGCACCCAGCTCGACGCGATTCGACGTGAGCCGCTGCGACAGGAAGCGATCCTCGATGCGATCGACGTCGACGCTCGTGCGTCGCATGATCTGGATCAGGAGGTCGGCCTGGTCGTGCAGCAGGTGCACGAGCAGTTCGGCCGGCGACCGGAACTGCTCGCCGTCGCGCACGCATGCGCGCAGCGTATCGACCGAGCGCAGCGGCTTGAGCCGCGCGGTGACCATGATGCGCCGCTCGACATGGACGAACAGCGTCGCGATTTCCGACGGCGTCAGCTCGAGATTGAACATCACGTCGTTGACGATCGCGCGCAGCGCGCCGTCCTCCTGCTCGATGCGCGTCGAACGCGATCCTTCGTGCAGGAATTCGAAGAAGCTGTCGGGCAGCCCGAGATGCGTGCGCATCCAGCGCTCGCTCGCGCCGTGCGCGAGATTGAAATGCAGCCAGACGAAATCGTCCGATGCCACCGCCTCGTGCCCGCGGCACGTATGCAGCCACGCGGCGGCCGCGTCGGCATCGAGCATTGCGCCCGACCCGCCCGGGACGAAGCGGAATCCGCACACCATGCCGGACGTATCGGCGCCGTAAGTCTGTACGATCAGATCCATCGTGTCGAAGGTCATGCTGCGCGCACCGCGCCGCGCATCGCGCATCGCGGCGCCACGCCGGGAAAAGAAAGGAAACGTATGCACGACGCGTGTGACGCTCGCGTGACACTGTCACACACGACGATGCGCGCGCCGCCCGCGGCCCCAAAAGCAACGCGCCGCTCAAGGGCGGCGCGTGTGCGATGAACCGGTAGTGTAATGCAGCTTACTGCCGCGTCTCGGACTGCGCGGCGGCCGGGCATGCCGGATCCTTGCCCCAGTGGCCCTCGCAAACGCGCCAGCGGCACAGCTGATCCTCGAAGAAACCACGCTCCGAGCAGTCCTTCACGCGCGAGGCGAGCGAGCCGCCCGTCGCGGCCGCCGTCTTCGTCGGCCCGGCCTGCGCCTTCTGCGCGGCGGCCTTCTTGTCGGCCGGTTTCGTGCGCGCGACGAGCGCCGCCAGCAGATCGGCATCCGGATCGTCCTTCCCTGACGATCGCGCGCCGCCGGTACGGGCCGCCGTTTCGCGACGCTTCTTCGCCTGCGCGAGCTCTGCCTGTTCCTTGCGATGCTTGCGGGCCTCCGCCTTGCTGCGTGCCGCGACCTTGTCGTTCTTCGCTGCGTCGGCTTTCGCGGTTTTCGTCGTTGCAACCGCGGCTGCCGTTGCCGCGGCGGCGCCTGCGGTAGCGGCGCCCGGCGTATCGTCGGCCCCGTTCGCGAGCGCACGCGACAGACGGCTGTCGTCCGTGCCGGACGCGGACGATGCGGACGCAACGGTCGCGGATGCGGCATCCTCGTTGACGATCGTCGCCGGTTGAACGGCGGACGCCGCCGACGCGGCATTCTGCGCGACCTGCGCGGCACCGCTGGCCGGTTCGGCCTTCGCGGCTGCCTGCGCGGGCGCGGCGGCCACGACGGCCGGCTCGCCGGATTGCTGCTGCCAGCGCCATGCGCCCCAGCCGCCGACGGCGACCACGAGCGCGACCACGGCCGCGATCGGCCCCTTCAGCGAGCGGCGCGACGATTCGGCCGGCGGCGTGACACGTCCTTCCAGATTCGCGAGAATGCGCGATTGCTGCGGTCCACCCTCGCCTGCCGGCTTGCTGTCGGACAGCAGGCTAGGCGGGGTTTTCGAATTTGAATTTTCCGGCGCACTCATTCAGCGTCTCATTGAATCCTGGTTTAATTCACCGCGATAATATAGCCCGGCCTCTCAAAGCAGCCTGATTCTAAGAGCAAGCATTGCAAAACACAATCAATTCCAATTTCCGGGGATTTCGTTGATTGCCGTCGCACTCGTCGCCTATTTCGCCCTTGCCGTCGCGGTCGCGGCACTGTTGCTTTTACCGGGTATCCGCGCGACCGTTTTCGAATCCGTCGCCCAGTTTCACGGCCGTCTAACGCGCCGTGCGAACGATCGCGCCGCGCGTACGCGAAGTCGAATTGTTAAATCGGCAAGCATTACCCGCGACGCATTAAGTGATGCGCAAAATTTACTGATTCGACGGCGCTTGATGATTATGGTATCGGCAGGTATTCTTGCGACGCCGCCATTGGTGGCCATTGCGTTACGCGGTCGGCAATTGTTTCAGTACGACGACACGGCGCGCGTGCCCGACGAGAAGATCGCCGCGTTGCTGCAGGGCGAGCAGCTCGTCCCGCCTCCGCCGCTGCCGCCTGAAGTCTTTGCCACGAAGGAAGTCGAACAGGTACGGCCGGCGCTGAAGGATGCGAGCCGCGACTGGAACCTGCTGGATCCCGACTTCCGCACGCGTTTGCTGCTGGTCTACAAGATCATGCACGAACAATATGGTTATGAAATGGCGCTGCTGGAAGGTTATCGGAGCCCGGAACGCCAGAACCGGCTCGCGCAGATGGGCACCAACGTGACCAACGCGGCGGCCTTCCAGAGTTATCACCAATTCGGGCTGGCGGCCGACAACGCATTCCTGCGCGACGGCAAGCTGGTCATTTCCGAGAAAGATCCCTGGGCGATGCGCGGCTACCAGTTGTACGGACAAGTTGCCGAGCAGGTCGGCCTGACCTGGGGGGGCCGCTGGAAGATGATGGATCTCGGGCACGTGGAATACCATAAACCCGGTTTTAAACTGGGACGCGGCAGCTAGTCAGGGCTGTCGTACAAGAAATAATGAGGGCGGCATGGGGCTTTTTAATCACCCGGCAGGAAACTATTTGGGCGGCGCAATCGATCGGGCATTCCGTTGCACGATTTTTTCAGGCCGCCGCTTCCGTTTTAATTCTCACAGCGTCCTTTCATTAATGCGCGCGCCTTCTCCGATGCCGCGAGCGCATTGATGCCAGCCCCCTTCATCCCGTCTGACAGCATGGCGACACACCGCGGCGCCACCCTTGCCGCTCGACGCGCCTGCGTCGCCTCACCGAATCGCACCGGAACCTGAACGTCCTATGCAACGCATCCTCAACGTGCTGACTCATCCGCGTACGCTCTCGATCGTCGGGATCGTCGCGCTAGCGGCGATTCTCTTCATCGCCGTCGACATGCTGCAGTTGCCGCTCCTGTGGGCGGCGATCGCCTTCGCGGCGATCCTCGTGCTGTGGCTCGGCGTCGCGTTGTGGCGCCGCTGGCGCGTGAAGCGCGCGAACCAGCAGCTCGGCCAGGTGCTGGAAGAGCAGGCGGAAACCGGCAAGATCGCGGCACCGGCCGCCGCCGCGATCGCACCCGATGCGAAGACGGCAGACCTCGACGTGCTGCGCACGCGCCTGTCCGACGCTGTGAAGACGATCAAGACGTCGAAGATCGGCCAGGTGTCGGGCGGCTCCGCGCTGTACGAACTGCCGTGGTACATCGTGATCGGCAATCCGGCCGCGGGCAAGAGCAGCGCCGTGCTGAACTCGGGCCTGCAGTTTCCGTTCGCGGACAAGAACAGCGCCGTGATCCACGGCATCGGCGGCACGCGTAACTGCGACTGGTTCTTCACGACCGAAGGGATCCTGCTCGACACGGCCGGCCGCTATTCGGTACACGAGGAAGACCGCAGCGAATGGCTCGGCTTTCTCGGCCTGCTGAAGCGCTACCGTCCGAAGGCGCCGATCAACGGCATCATCGTCACCGCCAGCATCGCCGAACTCACCGGCAACCGCCCTGAATTTGCGATCAACCTCGCGAAAAACCTCCGCCAGCGCGTTCAGGAACTGACGGAAAAGCTCGAAGTGTTCGCACCGGTCTACGTGATGTTCACGAAGGCCGACCTGATCACCGGCTTCACCGAATTCTTCAGCAGCAGCGACAAGCACGAGTACGACCGCGTGTGGGGCGCCACCCTGCCCTACGAGCCGGACGACAAGCGCGACGTCGTCGCGCAGTTCGACACGCACTTCGAGGAACTGTACGAAGGGCTGAAGGAAATCAGCGTCGCGCAGCTGTCGCTGTCGCGCGGCAACCAGTTGTCGCCGGGCCAGTTGAGCTTTCCGCTCGAATTCTCGACGATCAAGCCGTCGCTGCGCGCGTTCCTCGCGACGCTGTTCGAAAACAACCCGTTCCAGTACAAGCCGATCTTCCGCGGCTTCTATTTCACGAGCGCACTGCAGGAAGGCGAAACCAACAGCGCCGCCGCGCAGCGCATCGCGAGCCGCTTCGGCCTCGACGCGAACGCGCTGCCGAAACCGCATAGCGCATTCTCGAAGAACGGCTTCTTCCTGCGCGACCTGTTCTCGAAGGTGATCTTCGCGGATCGCCAGACCGTGCGCCAGTTCGCGAGCCCGACCAAGACGCGGCTGCGCTACGCGACCTTCTTCGGCTTCGTCGCCGCACTCGCGCTCGCGCTCGGCGGCTGGACCTGGTCGACGATCGGCAACCAGCAGCTCGTCACGAACGTGCAGGCCGACCTCGACAACGTCACGCGCCTGCAGCAGGGCCGCAACGACCTGCAGTCGCGCCTGCAGGCGATGGACATCCTCGAGGACCGGATCGAACAGCTCGAGCAGTTCCGCCGCGACAAGCCGCTGTCGGTGTCGCTCGGCCTGTACCAGGGCGACCGTCTCGAACAGCATCTGCTGACCGAGTACTACAACGGCGTGCGCCAGATCCTGCTGGCGCCGGTCTCGCAGAATCTCGCGTCGTTCATGAAGGACGTGAACGCACACCCCGAACAGCTCGTGCCGATGACGCGCCCGCCCGAATCGGGCGCCGTGCAGGGCGGCGCGCAGCCTGTTTCGACGAACCCGCCGGGAGCCGCGCCGCTGGCCGGCGCCGCGCAAGGCGCGTCCGCCGCGGCCGCCGCGACGGACACCGCACAGCAGCCGCCGGCTGCACCGCAGGGCGGGCTGTACAGCGACGCGTCGCCGACCAACGTGCAGGACGCGTACAACGCGCTGAAGACCTACCTGATGCTGTCCGACAAGCGTCACGTCGAACAGGCGCACCTGACCGACCAGCTCGCGCGCTTCTGGCGCGGCTGGCTCGAAACGAATCGCGGCAACATGCCGCGCGACGAGATGATCAAGAGCGCCGAGCGCATGATCTCGTTCTATCTGTCGCGCGTGAACGACGACGACTGGCCGATGATCGACGCGAACCTCGCGCTCGTCGACCAGACCCGCGAGAACCTGCGCCACGTCGTGCGCGGGATGCCGGCCCGCCAGCGCGTCTATGAGGAAATCAAGGCACGCGCATCGACCCGCTTCGCGCCGATGACCGTCGCGCGCATCGTCGGCGACGGCAACCAGGGCCTGATCGCCGGCAGCTATGCGATCCCGGGCACGTTCACGCGCGAAGCGTGGTTCGACTACGTGCAGCCGGCGATCCGCGACGCGGCGACCAAGGAACTGCAGGCGAAGGACTGGGTGCTGAACACGTCGACGCAGGACGACCTGACGCTGGAAGGC
Source organism: Burkholderia sp. IDO3 (assembly GCF_003366075.1). NCBI lineage: Bacteria > Pseudomonadati > Pseudomonadota > Betaproteobacteria > Burkholderiales > Burkholderiaceae > Burkholderia > Burkholderia sp. IDO3. Next base: position 438,489 of record NZ_CP028963.1, on the reverse strand, counting down.
AGCCCCGAACAGATCCAGAAGACGCTCGTCGGCATGTACAAGACCGAGTACGCGCAGCACTGGCAGAAGTTCATGCAGGGCATTGCGGTACAGGGCTTCAGCAGCTTCGGCCAGGCCGTCGACGGGATGAACCGCCTCGGCGACCCGCAGGATTCGCCGATCCGCAAGATCCTCGAGACCGCGTACGACCAGACGTCGTGGGACAACCCGTCGCTCGCCAACGTGGCGATCAAGAAGGCGCAAACGGGTGTCGTGAACTGGGTCAAGCAGTTGTTCTCGCGCTCGCAGGCCGGCCAGATCGCAGCCGCGAACATCGACATCAACGGCAATCCGGCCGAAGTGCCGATGGGTCCGATCGGCCAGGAGTTCATCGGGCTCGCGCGGATCGTCGCGACGCATGACGGCACGTCGATGCTCAAGGGCTACATGGACTCGCTGTCGAAGGTCCGCACGCGCTTCAACGTGATCAAGAACCAGGGCGACCCCGGCCCCGGCGCGCGCCAGCTGATGCAGCAGACGCTCGACGGCAACGGGTCGGAACTCGCCGATTCGCTGAAGTTCGTCGACGAGCAGATGCTGACGGGCCTCACCGATTCGCAACGCAAGTCGCTGCGTCCGCTGCTGGTGCGGCCGCTGATGCAGGCGTTCTCGGTGGTGATCCAGCCGGCCAGCGCCGAAGTCAACAAGGTGTGGAACGCGCAGGTCTACCAGCCGTTCCAGAGCTCGCTCGCGACGAAGTACCCGTTCGCGCCGAGCGCGAAGGTCGAGGCCGGCGCCGGTGAAATCGCGCAGGTGTTCGGTCCGGACGGCGCGATCGCGAAGTTCGTCGGCACGACGCTGGGCCCGCTCGCGGTGCGCCGCGGCGACACGCTCGCCGCCCGCACGTGGGGCGACATGGGCATCGGCCTCACGCCGGACTTCACGAACGGCTTCGCGCGCTGGGTCGCCCCGCTCGCCGGTGGCGCGGCAGGCGGCGCGGCCGCGGCATCCGAGCCGCAGACCGTGTTCCAGATCCTGCCGCAGCCGAGCACCGGCACGACGGAATACACGATCGCGATCGACGGCCAGCAGCTGCGTTACCGCAACACGCCGCCGCAGTGGACCAACTTCGTGTGGCCGAATCCGCAGGGCTCGCCGGGCGCGACGCTGTCCGCGACGACCTTCGACGGCCGCACGGTGCAGCTCGTCAACGAGCCGGGCCGCTACGGTCTCGAGAAGCTGATCAACTCGGCGCAGCGCAAGCGGCGTCCGGACGGCACCTTCGACCTCACGTGGGTCCAGGGCAGCGTGAACGTGTCGGTGACGATGCGCATCATCAGCACGTCGCAACCGACGAGCGGCGGCGGCGACCAGCCGCAGCAGCAGAGCCTGCGCGGCCTGCAACTGCCGTCGTCGGTCGCCGATGCGAGCGCGGGCGCCGCGCAGAACGCGACGCAGGCCGGCACGGGCACGCCGGCTGCAGCACCGGCCGTCACGGCCGCCACCGCAAACAATGCACAGGGGGCGCAATGACGCAAACCGTCCAGGCGCAAATCGCCTACTTCGGCAAGATTCCGTCGCGCGGCGACTTCGTGAAGAGCGCGCACAATCCGCAACTGCTGCAGACGCTCGACCGCTGGATCGCGCAGGCGCTCGAACTGCTCGCGGAAGATCCGCGCTGGAAGATCGTCTACGAGGATGCGAAGCCGATGCATTTCGCGTTCCTCGGCTCGCGCAGCAAGCTCGCGATCGCGGGCCACATGGTCGCGAGCCACGACGTGTCGATGCGCCGCTTCCCGTTCCTCGGCGCAACCGCGCTCGAAGTCGACCGCCCGCTCGCGTTCCTCGCGCGCAGCCCGCTCGCGTTCGCGCGGCTGTGGTCGCGCGTCGCCGCGCAGATCCCGCCGCTGCTCGCGAAGGACGAGCCGCCCGGCGCGCTGCAGGCGCTCGGCGACACGCAAGTGCCGATCGACGTCGGCGGCCCCGGCACGTCGCATGACGGCACCTTCAACGACTTCGTCGAACACCAGTCGCTGTACGGCCTGCAACAGATGCTGCTCGAAAGCGGTCACCCCGTGCGGCTGCGCGGCGCGATGCTCGCGCTCGGCTCGCTGCTGCGGCCCGTGATGCAGAGCGGCTCGTCGCACATCGAGCGCGGCCTCACGCTGCCGCTGCCGGTCGACCCGTTCTATCGCAGCCTCGTCGCCGCGTTCTGGCTCGAGCTGATCGCGCCGTTCGTCGCGCAGGCCGACTTCGAACTCGCCATCTTCATCGGCACGATCGCCGAGCGCGAACGGCTGATCATCGGCTTCAACGGCGCGTCGTCGAAGACACTGCTGAGCGTCGTCGATCCGCAAACCTACGCCGCCCACAACATCGACATCGACGATCCCGAGTGGATCGACGCCCATGCGCAAAACGATCAGCAGATCAGCAAGCTCGTCAGCTACCTCGACCAACCGCAACTCTCGCTGCGCGTCGCCATCGACGCGTTCCGCGAAGCGTTCATCGGAGGCTGACGGGATGCAACGCACGAATCACGTCCGGCGCGCGCGCTTGTCGCGCTTTTCGCCTTTCGTTGCCGCCCTCCTCGCCGCCGGCGTCGTCGGCAGCGGCGCGGCCTACGCGCAGAACACGGGCGGCGCGACCGTCACGCCGGTCGGCAACGGCACGGTCGCGACCGCCGCGCTGCCCGCGAACACGAACGCCAGCGCCGCGCCGGCCACGGCGTCCGGCACGGTGATCCGCGGCACCGCCGGCACCATCGTGCCGCCGCCCGCGAACGCGACGCCCGGCCAGGTGGTCGTCGGCGGCAAGGTGCCCGACGAGGCGACCAAGGCCGCCGTGCTGCAGAAGCTGCGCGACACCTACGGCGCGGCGAACGTGGTCGACCAGATCGAGGTCGGCGACGTCGCGACGCCGCCGAACTGGAGCGCGAACGTGCAGAAGCTGCTCGGCGCGCAGCTCAAGCAGATCAGCAAGGGCCAGCTGAAGATCAACGGCACGCAGATCGAGATGAAGGGCGAGGTGCACAACGAGGCGCAGCGCCAGCAACTCGCGAGCGACATGGCGAACACGCTGAATCCGACGTACACGATCAAGAACGGGCTGCGCGTGTCGGCGTCCGAACAGGGCGTGCTCGACCAGACGCTCGCGAACCGCACGATCGAGTTCGAGACGGGTAGCGCGACGCTCACGCCGCAGGGCAAGCAGATCCTCGACCAGATGGGGGCCGCGCTCGCGAAGATGCCGAACCGCACGGTCGACATCATCGGCCACACCGACAACTCGGGGAACCGCACGTCGAACATCGCGCTGAGCCAGGCGCGTGCGGATGCGGTGAAGGGTTATCTGATCACGAAGAACATCCAGCCGCAGCAGATGACGACGACGGGCGTCGGGCCGGATCAGCCGATCGCGCCGAATGACACGGCGGATGGGCGGGCGCGGAATCGGCGGATCGAGTTCCGGGTGGGGCAGTAGGCGGGGATTCAATGCCGAGCGACGCAGCGCGCCCGGTGGTACCAGGCTGCGGCGGCGCGGCGCCGGCACACGGACTGCGCATGTGCCGCCAGCAGCCGGATTGCTCGAACATACCCGCCGATGAATCCCGGAATCTCGCATGGCTCTCGCGATGCGCTGCCTGCGATCGGCCTTCATCCTGTTCTTCGGCGCCCTCTTCCTGCTGGTGGGCGCCATCTCCATCGTCAACTCGGCCATCCTCCTGCGCGCACGGGCGTGGCCCCGTGTCCCTGTCGCGGTCGAGCAATGCGAGCTCGCTCTGCGGTACGGCAAGCGCGACGTGACATGGGAAGCCCACGCGATATTCCGCTATGGCACTGGCCGGTCGATGGAATACGACACGACCTGGCAACCGGCCGGCTCGCCGGTGTATTCACGCGGACCGGACCCGGAAATCAGCCGCGAGCAGATCGCCACGCTGACCCACACCTACTGCGCAGCTGCGGCCAGCGACGGGCTACGTGTTTCGCCGCTGTTCCCTGGCATTGCACGCCGCAATGATGCGGTCGTGCGCGGCGCGTGGACCAGCGAGCTGGGATTCGGCACGTTTGCGCTGCTCAGCGGCCTGATGTTGAGCGCCGGGAGCATTTCGATGTTGCCGTGGATCGAGGACCGGAAGAAACAGTCGACCGGGCAAAAGGCTCGGCACACGCAGAACCGTGTCGGCGGTTCGTGATCCGCGCTGGCAGGCCAGCTTCGGGTCTCACGTCGTATCGTGCTCGTTTCCGCACGGCGGTCGATAAACAAACCACGCGCGCCGGGTCGAAACGGACTGCGTACCTGGAATCAGGCCGCGGCCCGAATCGCCCTCCGATACGCCGACGAGTTGCTTGCAGATCGCCCCGGCACGATGCCGAGCAACCGTGCGCCGACGCTTTTCGACGCACCGGTCCAGCCCGCAACGCCGGTCAATGCGCAGGCGTTGCCCCGCCCTTGTAGCCCCTCGCCCATTCCTGGCTCTGCTTGGCGGCCTGGTCGATCCGTGCCGCGGCGAGATCGTCTTTCTTGCGCCGCGCCGCCTCCTTTGCCAAATCGCTCGCCCCGAACGTGTCCTTGTCGCGTGTCCGGAAGTACAGTGACGGCGCCAGCACATGGTCCTGCCAGCTCGTCAGCAACGTATCGTGGACGAGCATGTCGAACAGCGCCATGACGTCCGGCGGCAGCGGATGCTTGCCCTCGACCCCTTCCTTCCAGGCCGACACGAGCTCCATCTCGGCTTCGGGCAACATGGCCGCCTCGACCGCATCCGCGCTGGCCTTGTTATTGGAATCCCACGAATCCGGCATGTTGCGGATGCGCTCGGCGGATTGCTTCAGGCCCTCCTGATACGACGCGCGGCGCAGCTTCTTTGCCGCTTCCTTTTCGAGGCGCTCCCAGACCGTCGAATAGTCCTTCGGCGCTTCCGCGACCAGCTTCTCATAGCGCTTTTGCGCCGCGTCGCTCGCCGCCTTCATGCCCCGCAGTTTCGCCTGATCCTCCTGGCCGCGGCTGGCCAACATGCTCATGTTGATGCCTTGCCGCTGCAACTCCCAGTCGAGCTGCGACTTCGCCGTCTTGCGCTGCAGGTCGGCATCACTCATGTTGCGCTTCCAGTCGGCGACGGGGTCGGAAATCGTGCGGCGAAAATCGGGATCCATGTAGCGGGCCGCGATCCAGCGCATGAAGACTTTCGAATCCTCCATGAAGTCGGCGCCGGGCTTGCGGGGGACGAGCTTGCGGTACGCATCGATGAGTTGCTTGATGCGGTATTGCTTGCCATTGCAGTTGATGGGCTGGGCGATCGTGAATCTGTCGAACGTATCGTTCTTGTAGAGATAGAGATCCTCCATCGTATCCATCACTGCGCCCGCCTTCAGCGCTTCCATCAGCATGTCGCGCAAAGGCACCCGCATCAATTCGGCGTTCAGGCCGAGTGAACCATTCGGCGCACCGCCCACGACATCGCAGCTCGTACCGGGATAGAGGAACTGTTCCCCGCGGGTGTTCTCCAGACTATCGAGACGCTGATAGAAGCGCATCTCGTGCGCCGCGGCGAAATGAACGCAACGCTGCACGCTCGCCGGGATTCCGAGTGAGCGATCCTTATAGCTGGTCTTGATCATCCCCAGGTACGGAACCATGCCGATCAGTTCGCCGGCCTCTTCCGACATGGTGGACGAAACCGCATCGAGCAAACCAACGAACTTGATCTCGATCGATACACCGTCAATGGCGAGATCCATGTCGTCCCTTCGCTTGTATTTCTCGGCCAGATCGTTGATGAACGCGCGCGCGAGCACGCACCCGCGGTCTGCGCCGAACACCGAAACTTCGATGACCCGAACTTTCGGCATCTGCTTCTTGACGGCCATGTACGCAGCCTCGAATTGATCCTTGGCTGCCGTCAACCGAGTATCGACCCCCGTTCCGAACGCCTTCGCCATGACGGCATTGTCACGCACGATCGGCACGTTCTCCATCGCTATGCCAACGAAAAGACTGCGCGCGACCGCCCAGCCCGCCTTCATGGGGGCTCCTTTGACGTTATTCTTGAAGTCGTTCTTCGCATTGCGCCACAGCAGCGTTCCCGTAGCCTTGGTGCGCCGCCAGTATTGCTCAGACGATGCATTCAACACGTTCATGACACGCCGCGCCTGAGCTGGAATATGCTCGATGTCCTTCCGAATATCCTGGAATGCCTTATCGATCGGTCGAAGCGAAAAGTCTCCGTCGAGAAAGTCGTCGATCAACTGCTTCTTTACGTCACCGACGCGTTTTTTCACATCGGCCTGCTTGATTGGCGTATTGACGCGCGTGAACGACTGGGCGACCGCCTTCGCCCCGCTCAACGCCTTCTTTCCCGCCATCTTGCTCGCGGCCACACCCGCATTGATCCACTCATTGGCCTTGGCGGACTCGTTGAGCGGAGTGCCCAACCCCGAATAGTAGAAGCGGTACCAGAACTGATTGGCCGGGCGACGCGAGTCGTCGTTATCGCGATGAGCGTCCCATAGACGGCAGATATTCGAGTATCGGGAGCTCGCCTTGTCGTCGAGATCCGCGTTACGGCCAAATGCGTCGAAGAAGAAACCCATGCGAATCGTCGCGCCGCATGGCATGCAATCGCCCTTCGGATAGAGATTCGCATTCCTGGAAACCAGTTGTGAATACACCGACGTGGGTGTTGCATCGTCCGGATCGAGCTTGATTTTCTCAGCCATGCGGCTTCTCCTCTACACGCGGTTGCGGCAGCAAACCGTCGGCAATCGCGGGCGTAGCCACCGCCACGAATTTCCCGTTCGCCAACTCCGAGCGCACATGACCGGGGAGCGACAGCGCCCACTTCGCGAATGTGCCAGGCTGGCCGGCCGCGGCTCGCAATACGCGCTGCGCGTCGGGATATGCATCGAATCGACTGTTCACGAGCAGATTGAAGTATGTGTACTGCTCCAAATCGTCACGATCGGTCATACGGTATTTCAACCATGCCGATGCGACGACACGAGCGATACGGCGAAACTGCTGATCTTCGCGCTCGTCGTATCGTCCATCGAGTTGCGTCTGATATTGCTTCATCCACTTCACGACATCGACGATCGGCAGGCGTGCATCATCGAGCAACTGGCCGGGAAACTGAAATTCGACATGCCGATCCGGGAAGAAATGCACTTCGAGAATCCGGGCCCCCGCGTCATCGGGCATCCGGGACTGAGGCATGGATACCTTCGCCTCACCATGCAACATCTGCTTGTCGCCCTTATGCCACTGGTCGACATCGTAGTAATTCCATTTGACGGCGAATTCCGTGCCCTTCAGCTTGTAGCAACACTTCACGCTTCCGCCACCGGCCCCTGGCGGATCGTCACCGCCGCCACTCGCCACGTTTCCAAATGCGTCGGTAATCGTGAAACCGCTCATGTTGTACGGCAGGTAATTTCGGCCTATGACAGAAATACCGCTATATGTCGGCTCCGACTTCCCGCACGCCGCCATAGCCGACACGAGCAGACACCCTGCCAGGATACGACTCGCCAGCCTCGAAAATCTCGTTGCACTATTCACTGGTGCTTCCCTTCCTGAATATTGTCCAACCTGCGTTGCCGGCATATCCCGTGCCTCGATATCGTTCCGCCTGCCGCGCCAGGCGCCCTTCTCTCATTGCCCGAACCGCTCACCGCGCAATCAACCATGTCACGCGCCGTCCACACGCGTCGACGGCAGCAAGCCGTCTGGAACCGCCGGAACAGCCACCGGTTCGAAGCTGCCGCTCGCCAGCGCGGACAGCACGCTTTTCGGCAGGGCCTGCATCGACTGCGCGAACGTACCGGGTTGACCGGCGGCAGTCTGCAAGATGCGCTGAACCGTCGGATGCGAATCGAACCGGCTGCTCACAAGCAGGGCGAAGTACGCGTATTGCTCGAGATCGCGCCGGTCGGTCAGCCGGTATTTCAGCCACGCAGCGGCCACTGCACGTGCGATGCGTCGATGCGACTGCCCATCCGTATCTGCAAATTTCCTGTCCAGTTGTGCCTGATAGCGCGCCGCCATCCATCGGGAGACGCCGACGATCGGAATACGGGAATCGTCGAGAAGTTCGCCGGGAAACTGAAGCTCGATGTGTCGATCCGGATAGAAATGAACTTCGAGAATACGGCTGCCGACCCTCTCGGGAAGAGCCGACGACGGCATCACGACTTTTGTCTCGACTCGCTGCTCGTGCGCGTCGTCCATCGTCCACCGATCCGCGTCGTAGTACTTCCATTCGACCGTGAACTCGGAGCCCTTGAGCTGGTAGCAGCACGTCACGCTCCCCCCGCCCGCACCCGGCGGATCGTCCCCGCCTCCGCTTGCCTTGTTTCCGAACGCGTCCGTCACGGTGAAACCGCTCAGGTTGTACGGCAGATAATTCCGGCCCATCACCGAAATCCCGCTATACACCGGCTCCTGTTTCCCGCACGCGCTCAACGCCGTCGCAAGCAGGCACATGCCCAGCGCGGACCTACGCCATGCCACGAAGCATCTCCAGCGATTCCCGCTCGTGCGCATCGCGAATCGCATCCCACGTCGCGTCGTCGATCGTCGCCAGCGCGTCATTGAGCGTCGCCTCGCCCTGCGCCACGGCCCCAAGGCACGCCTGCACCGCAGGATGCTGGTCGAACCGCGGTGCGACCAGCACGCCCGTCGTCACGTAGCACGTCAATTCCGCTTCATCGGCAATCCCATGCGCGGCAGCGCGATCGAGTTGCTCGACCACCAGGTCATGCAGTTCCGCATCGGACAGATGGTCGACCACCGCCGCCATCGTCTCGCGAAACTTCAGCACGAGCTTGTCCGGATACCCGAGCTCGATCAAGCGCGCATGCTGCCGCTCGCTCAGGTCGGGTGCATGACTTGCCGATACCGAGCCTTCGATCGCTGGCGCGCCGTTGCGCCACACGACTTCATCGAGCCGCCGGTCGCGATACCGGATCTCGTCGAACGGGGCGACAAACTGCTGCGCCTGCGTATCGCTCCACGCCAGTCGAAGTCGCCCCAATACATGGTTGTCGAAGAAAAACAGGTAGTACGCGCGACCGTTCGGCAGCGCGTACTTCACGTACCGGCGCAGATGCGCATCGAGCGCGTCGAACGACCACGTCGACCACAACCACGTCACCGCATGCAGATCGACCGCGTCCAGCCACAACTGACGCAGCACACGATGCTGTTCGGCATCTGCGTCGTCGAGCGCCTGACGGTCGAACGCAATCAGGTACGGTGCGATGTCGGTATAGGCATCCAGCCCGGTATCGGTCCAGAGCGATGCATGGCGCAGGCCGCGCACCGCTGCGAGCTGCATGTCCAGCTCCTGATAGCCGCGCGTGTCGACGAGCACGTAAAGCTGCATTGCGCTCCCGTCGTCGGTCTTGCGCGCCAGCGATGCCTTCAGCGTCGCCAGGAATGCCGGCCATTCAGGTTCGCGCGGGTTGGGTGCATCCACGCCCATCTCGATGACGTCGTCCGTATCGTTGACTTCGTCCATCAATCCGCCTCGACCATCGATTCGCGCCCGCTATGCGCGTTCAGCACGCATTGCTTGCACGTGCCGCCCGGCATCGCGGGCAGCGGATACGGCATGCTCGTCGGCCCGCTGAACGGGTGCTGGGCGCCCTTGAAATCGATCTTCCCCGGTGCGTGAATCTCGATGTTGCCGCCCTTGATCCGGATATAGGCGCCGCCCGACGTGAGCAGGATCTCCTGCTTGGCGGCCACGTCGACGGCCTCGGTCGCCGCCACCATCTTCACGACCTTCTGCGCTGTGAGTTCGATGCTGTCGGCATGCGCCTGAACCTCGACGCTGCCCTTCGCGGCGAGCAGCTTCATCCCCGCGTTCTGCGCGAACAGGCTGATGCGATCGCGGACGCCGGCGATCAGCGACTTCCCGCTGGTGATGAACGTGCTCTGGCCGCTGACGATATTGGTCTGCTGCTCGCTGGCCAGATGCACCGACTGCTGCGACGCCACCCCGATCCCCGCCGGGCTCGCGAACAGCATCACGGGGGCCTTGAACGCATTTGCATTCCCCGTTCCGCCGCCGGCGGTCCTGCCGCCGCCTGCCGTCGCCCCCGCCACGCTGTTCTGCGTCGCATCGGTGAATTGCTTCAGCGCATCGTGACCGGTGCCGAGACTCTCGGCCTGGTGCATTTCGCTGACCTGCGACATCGACTCGACCAACCCTTCCGCATTGACGAGCTGCTGCTTCGCTTCGCTCACGTCGAGCGGCTGGCTGTTCGCCTGCTTCGGATGCGTCGTCACATACAGGCCCTGCCCGGCGCGCATCGCGCCGTACGCGTCCGTGCGCAAATCGAACCCCGAGCCCAGATACGCACCGCGCGTATTGCCGTTCTGCTCGATCAGATAACCCAGGTGAAGCAGCGAATTCGCGCTACTGCTGAACAGGCGCGCGCGGTTCTGCCCGGTCGCATCGTCGAGCACCATCTCGTTGTGTCCCGAGCCCGCGTACTCCTTCGACCGGAAACCCGACAGGATTCCGTCGCTATGCCACTGCGGCTTGACCGCGCCGTTGTACACGCGATGCATGACGATCGGCCGGTCGCAGTCGCCGCCGAGGTAGCCGATCAGCACTTCCTCGCCGACGCGCGGAATATGCACGCCGCCGTAGCCGCCGCCGGTATCGGACTGCACGACGCGCATCCAGCACGACGCCGTCTCGCGGCCTTCGCTCTGCCGGTCCCAGACGAACATCACCTTGATCCGGTTCAGCTCGTCCGTATACACCTCCTCGCCCTTCGGGCCGACGACCACGGCCGTCTCGAGCTGCATCACCGGCTTGCGGTGCTCGAACGGGCTGCGATACGGCACGCTCGCGCGCTGCGCCTCGACCTCGACGAGATAGAACCCTGCCGAACCGTCGTCATGCCCGACCTCGAACGCAGCCGCTTGCCCGTGGCCGGCTTTCGCCTGCGCGAGCAGGTCTTGCAGGCTATGCGGGAAGTTCGCTTCGTGATCCGAGACCGGCAGATTGTTCTCGATGTAGCGCGTCACGCCGATGGCCGCGAACTCGCGATCGCTCGCCGAATCGCGATCGTGCTCGGGATGGTCGACCAGCGTGAAGCGCCGGCCGGCATCGATCGCGCGCACGCCGCCCACGCCGAAGAAGCGCTTCGCGCGCGACTCCCACTCCTCGAGCCGAATCGTCGACAGGTGTTCGCCGCGATCCTGGCCCGCATACGTGTACGCGCCGGTGTATTCGTAGATTTCCGCCTGGCCCGGCAAGTCGCCCTGGCCGGCCTTCGTCGGCAACGTCGTGCCGTTCGGACTGCCCGCCGACGACGGCGCTTTGTAGTCGAACGTGCGCGTCGTGTGCAGCGTGCTTTGCAACGTCCGCGACGCGGCCCATTGCGTGAAACCGGCGGTTTCGGTGCCGGCGCCCGAGCGGTCGAACCTGACGGTCTCCGGCGACAGTGCGTCCACCGCATGCAGGTCGTCGGTGATGACGAGCGTGTGCGCCTTCCCGTCGTCGCTGTGGCGCCAGAAGCCGAACAGCCCTTCGTCCTCCATCAGCCGGTGCACGAAATTCCAGTCGGTTTCGCTCTGCCGGCAATACGAGCGGGACGGCAACGGTTTCGACAGCGCGAACTGGTATTGGCCCCTGGCCTGCGGATGCATGTCGAACACATCGGAGAGGATCGCGTCGACGGACGCGTCCTGCCAGTACCGCATGTCGCTGCGGAACCGGAGGAAGTGCATCCACGACGCGAAGCTCAGCTGATAGCTCGACAGGCTGCCGTCGGCGCCGAGCCGTCGAGCGGTGTGGATATAGCCGTTGATCGGCCGATACGACTTGTCCGCCTGCTGGATCCACAGCGTCATCGGTTGCGCGATCAGCGTCTTGAGTTCGACGTCGCTCGCGGTCGACACCAGATCGAGTGCGACGCTGAAATCACGGCCGAGCCCGGAACGGGTCACGGCGCGGCGCGGCACGAGTGCGTTGTTCGGCAGCGCCGGGATGTCCGTCTTCAGCAGGCGGTCCTGCTGAATCAGGCCGCCGCGGATCGCCTGGGCCAGTTCGGTCACGTTCATGCGTGTCCCTGCTTGTGTTATCGCGAGCCTGCCGGGCCCGCTCTCTCAGGTCTGAATGCCGTCCTCACGACTGCTCGTCGGGCCTCACCCCGAGCAGCTCGCGAATATGCGACAGCGAGCCGTCGTCCTTCACGACGCTCTCGAGCCACTTGTGCAGCGGCATGTCGGCCCATTCGGCGGCCTTGTCCGCGAGATACGCGACCGGGCTGTGCGGTTCGGTCTGGCGGAAGTAACGCGCGACCGCCCGCAGCTGGTCGACGGCCTGCGCACGGTTCTGGATGCCGGCGATCATCTGCGTCACCGGAGGACGGGGAGCGGTCTGCGGCTGCACATGGGTCTCCTCGGTATGAATGGGGTCGCCGAAGCTCGGCTCGATGCGCTCGGGCTGCGCGTGCGGCGCCGGCGGCGCATGCGGTGCGCTGCCCGTATAGCCCTGCTCGCGCGCAAAGCGCTCGGCGAGCCGGTAGACGGTCTCGAACGCGTCGCGCGTCTGCCGGAAGCTCGGCGCCGAATCGCCCGCGCGTTCGACGAGCCGGTCCTCGAATGCATCGAGCGCGAATTCGAACGCCTTCAGGTTCGCGAGCAGCGTGGTGTAGAACGCGATCGGCGTGACGCGCCGCGACGCGTCGACCTGATCGACCGACGGCTTGCCGCGCGCGATGTCGTCCGCATGCTCGGGGTCGCGCTTCACGGCCTGCGCAACGTGCTGCGCGACTTCCCAGTCGAGCGTGGTGAATGCGTTCGACGCGCCGTCCGTGACCGGAATGCCGCGCAACAGCTCGGCCGTGCGGCCGGACAGCCACGCGACGTTGCCGAGCCGGTATTCGACGTCGTCGCCTTCGGGCAGCGGATGCACGGTGTCCCAGTAGTCGCGGCACAGCCCTTCCAGCAGCGCATAGCCTTCGGTGAGGCCGGTGATGCCGTCCTCCAGCGCAAGCGCCTCGGTCAGCCACACGGCGAGCCGCAGGTCCTTCGTGCGCGTGCGCAGCAGCTCGCCCGCATGGTCGACGACGAAGCCCCAGTCGGCCTCCTTGATCTCGGTCACCCACTCGCCCTGGTCGAGCGTCGGATCGTCGTAGCGCCGCGCATCCTGGATCGCGTCGAATTCGTTCGAGAACAGCAGGTCGTCGCCGCTGGGCGACGCATCGCTGATCGGCGTCAGCAGCTCGGGAAGATTGATCGGCATGGTTCGGTCAGTTCATCAATGCGTGTTGCGCGGCCGCGCTCATTCGACGGTGTACGCGAATTCGCCGGCCTCGTCCGCGCGCACCGCGATGCGCGCGATGGCCTCGCCGTCGGCGATCCGGCCGAGCACGTGGCCCGCGATCTCCGGCAGCAGCGTGCCGTTCAGGATATGGTCGACGTTGCGGGCGCCCGAATCGACCTCGGTGCAGCGCGCGAGCACCGCATCGACGAGCGAGTCGTCCCACTCGAACGCGGCCTTGTGGTTCGCTTCGATGCGGCGGCGGATCCGGTCGAGCTTGAGCTCGATGATCTCGGCCAGCACGTCGTCGGAAATCGGGTAGTACGGAACAACCTTCATCCGGCCGAGGAACGCCGGCTTGAACGTCTTGTACAGCTGAGGGCGCAGCGCTTCGGCGAGCGCGTCCGGATCGGGCAGCTCCTCGACCGGCTTGTTCAGGCATGCCTGCATCACCGCGGCCGAGCCGACGTTCGACGTCAGGATGATCAGCGTGTTGCGGAAGTCGATCTCGCGCCCTTCGGCATCGTCCATCGTGCCCTTGTCGAACACCTGGAAGAACATCTCGAGCACGTCCGGGTGCGCTTTCTCGACTTCGTCGAGCAGCACGACGGAGTACGGGTTGCGACGCACGGCCTCGGTCAGCACGCCGCCCTCGCCGTAGCCGACGTAGCCCGGCGGCGAGCCCTTCAGGCCCGACACGCTGTGCGCTTCCTGGTACTCGCTCATGTTGATCGTGACCATCTTGCGCTCGCCGCCGTACAGGATGTCGGCCAGCGCGAGCGCCGTCTCGGTCTTGCCGACGCCCGACGGCCCGACGAACATGAACACGCCGCGCGGCTTGTTCGGATCCTCGAGGTTCGCGGTCGCGGTGCGCACGCGTTGCGCGATCGCTTCGAGCGCATGGTCCTGCCCGATCACGCGGGCGGTCAGCAGCGGCTGCAGGTTCAGCACGGTGTCGATCTCGTCCTTCACCATCCGGCCGAGCGGAATGCCCGTCCACGCGGCAACGATCTCGGCGACGACATGGCCGTCGACCTGCAGCGGCACCATCGGCTCGCCGCCCTGCAGCGCGTGCAACGCCGCGACGCGCTCGGCGAGCTTCTCGCGGGTGGCCGGCACGTCCACCGGCTCGCCGTCTTCCGACGGGCCGCGCGCCTTGTCGAGCGTGTCGCGCAGTTCGGTGATTTCGGCAACGATCGCGCGCTCGGCTTCGTAGCGCGCTTCGTCCTTCGCAAGCTGTTCGAGCGCCGTGTCGCGCGCGCCGCGCAATTCGCCAAGCCGCTCGTCGTGCGACGCGCCGCCGGTCGCTTCGCGCTCCAGCGACGCAATTTCCGCGTCGATCCGTTCGATGCGCTTCTTCGTGTCGTCGATCGCCGCCGGCGTCGCGCTATGGGCGAGCGCAACCTTCGCGCACGCGGTGTCGAGCACGCTGATCGCCTTGTCCGGCAACTGGCGGCCACTGATGTAGCGGTGCGACAGGCGCACGGCCTCGGTGATCGCATCGTCGAGGATGCGCACGTTGAAGTGCTTCTCCATCAGCCCGGACATCCCGCGCAGCATCGCAGCCGCAAGCGGCTCGCTCGGTTCCTCGACCTTCACGACCTGGAAACGCCGCGCAAGCGCCGCATCCTTCTCGAAGTACTTCTTGTATTCGCTCCACGTCGTCGCGGCGATCGTGCGCAGCTCGCCGCGCGCGAGCGCCGGCTTCAGCAGGTTCGCCGCGTCGTTCTGGCCGGCCTGGCCGCCCGCGCCGATGATCGTGTGCGCCTCGTCGATGAACAGGATGATCGGGTGCGCACTCTTCTTCACCTCGTCGATCACGCTCTTCAGACGGTTCTCGAACTCGCCCTTCACACTCGCGCCGGCCTGCAGCAGCCCCATGTCGAGCACGTGCAGCGCAACCCCGCGCAGCGGCGGCGGCACGTCGTCGGCCGCGATCCGCAGCGCGAGGCCTTCGACGACGGCCGTTTTGCCGACACCGGCCTCGCCGGTCATGATCGGGTTGTTCTGGCGGCGGCGCATCAGGATGTCGATCGCCTGGCGAATCTCGGCTTCGCGGCCGATCACCGGGTCGATCTTGCCGTCGCGCGCGCGCTGCGTGAGGTTGGTCGTGTACGTGTCGAGCGCGGGCGTCTTCGACGGGCCGGCCGCGGGCGCGGCGCCGTCGGCCGCCGCCGCGACGTCGCTGCCTTCCTCGTCCGGCTGACGCGGCTCGGCTTCGCTCGAGCCGGTCATGATCTCGTCGAACTTGTGCTTCAGGTCCGTCACGTTCATTTCGGCGAACTGCGACGACATCCGCTGCGCGAACTGCGCGAGATCGGGCGCGGTCAGCAGCGCGAGCAGCAGGTGGCCGGAACGGATGCGGCCGAGCTGCGAATCGAGCGACGCGATCAGCCACGCCTGCTCGAACAAGGCGATCAGGTGCACGGAGAACACCGGCGTGCGCGTGTTGCCCGTCTTCAGGCGCGTGAGTTCGCGCTCGAGATCGGCGTGCAGCGCATGCGGGTCGACACGGCTCGCGCGCAGCGCGAGCGGCAGGTCGCCGGTCGCTTCGTCGAGCAGCGCGAGGAACAGGTGCTCGAGATCGACCTCGTAATGGCCGCGCGCCAGGCACGCGCTCGCCGCGCGCTCGGTCGCATGCCGGCACAGCGGGTTCAGTTTCGTGATGAGGGTCTTCAGAGGCGTGCTCATGGCGTCGATCTCAGGTTCGATTGTGTGTTTTCGTTCGGAATCAGTGAATCACGTGCAGTTCGTAGCGGGCATCCGAGCGGTCCTCGGCCGCGTCGCGCGTGCAGAGAAACGCGTCCCAGCCGAGTCGCGAGCCCTCGCCGAGCACGCTCGCACCGACCTCGGTGCGCTTGAGCACGAGCTTGACCTCATATTCGAGCGTGATGCCGGCCAGCAGCGTCAGCATCCGTTCGAGCGCGACGGCCTGCGCGCCGCCGGGCAGGAACGCCTCGTAGTCGCGCTTGGACAGCGGGCCGACGACGATGCGCGCGCGCATGTCGCGCTGCCACACGCGCTCGCCGACGAGCGCCGTCGCGCCGAGCACCGCGTTGACCTCGCCCAGCACGCTCAACTGGTCGGCCGGCACGTCGTACCACTTGCCGACGAACTGGTCGATCTTCACCGGCACGCGGAAATAGTCGGACAGCGTGCGCTGCAGGTACGCGGCCGACATCGGCCGGTGCCGTGCGGCAAGCGCGTAGCCGGCGACGGCCTCGTCGAGCACGCCGCCCACACCGGCCGCGAGGCTGTCGCGCACCTCGTCGCTCGGCACGCCCGCGATTGCGAGCAGCAACGGCAGGTAGCGCTCGTCGCGATCGAGTTCGTAGTGGAACGGCAGCCGGTATTTCTTCCACGCCGCGTAGAACAGCGCGGTCGCGCGGTTCGAGAACACGTCGAAGAATGCGCGCGCCGCATGGTCGCGCTTCAGGTGCTCGCGCGCGACGATCTGCTCGGTGTAATGCAGCGGCAGCGCGCCCTGCCCGCCAAGCAGCCCGAAGAACGCGGGCGTCAGCTCGACGTGGCCGAGCTCGCCGGCCGCGAGCGCCGCGCCGCGTGCGTCGCCCGAATCGAGCAGCGTGCCGTCGTCGTCGAACGAGCGCGCGCCTTCGATCTCGCTCGGCGGAAAGCCGAGCGACAGCGTGTTGCGGAATTCGATGCGCTGCGCGACGACGTCACCGTGCCGCCACGCGCCGGGCGCATCGGACGCCTGCCGCGCGAACAGCCCTTCGAGCACGCGCACCGCCTGGAAGAACTCGAAGCGGTGCGGCTCGTCGAGCAGCGCGTCGGCTACGCCAGGATCGATTCGCCGGTCCGGGGCTTGCATCGGATGATCTCCTCGCCGGTGCGCTTCGACACGACGACTAATTGAACGAAACTGTTGATGTGCACGTACAGCCCAAAGAAGCTGTCGAGCACGCGCACGAACGATGCAAGGCTCGCGCCGACGAAGTGCTCCTCGTCGATCGTCAGGCGCACTTCGATGCCGCGCACGAAGGTCGCGAACGGCTTGCCCGGCAGCCATTGCACGGCGCCGCGCTGCTCGATCCCCGCCAGCCCGTCGATCTGGCGCATCGACACGGCGGTGCGCCGCAGGTCGTACAGCGTCAGCATTTCCTTGAGCGGCGCGAGCCCGTGCGCGACCAGCGACACGTGGTTCAGCGCGAGGTGCGATACGAGCCGCCAGTGCGCGGCGCGGCCGCGCTCGAAGCGCACGCTCTGCGTCGGCCGCCGCAGCAGCGAGATGCCGCTCGTCTGCGCGCCGCCCTCCTGGAACAGGTCGCCGCCTTCGAGACCGAACGCGAGCATCGCAGGCAGATCGCGGTTCGTGCAGGTGAGGTCGAGGCTCAGCGTGTCGGTCTGCGGCGACGTCGGCTCGAAGTCGATGTCGACGATCGAGATCTCCGTCTCGTAGCCGGGGCTCTTCTGCGCAACCCAGTCGTTGCGGCGCGCGAACCAGTAATGGCCGATCCGCGCCGCTTCGCCGTGATGCAGCGAATAGAACGGCCGGAACTCGATCACCGATTCATCGTGCGCCTGCTGCCGGACGAGTTTCACCGAATCGATCGAATACACCTCGTACGCGAACGCGCGCCGCGCCTCGGCGATCACCGGATAGGACACCGCGCGGTGCGTGATGCGGATCGGCTCGCCGTGCTGGCGGAACAGGTTCACGATCGGCGTGCAGAACAGCCGGAAATGGCTGGCCGTCAGCAGGTCGAGCAGCCGCGCGACATGCGAGTCGCTGCGCACGTCCTGCAGCACGAGATGCAGCGTCGCGCGCTGGCAGCGGCCCGACGCGCGTGCGATCGCCGCCAGGTCGAAATCGACGAAATCGAACTTGTCGGGAAACGCGAAGTATTCGGTGAGCAGCCGATACGCCGGGTGCGACTTCGCCGGGTAGTCGATCAGCGCGTCGTCCTCGTCGAAGCCGGCGTGCGCGATCGGCAGCTTGCGCAGTGCCGTCCAGCGGCCGTTGCGCTCCGGCTCGACGTACGCGCCGAGCACGTTGACGAACAGGCAGTCGGTCAGCGCGGCGACGAACGACTGTTCGCCGTGCAGGTGCGCACGCAGCGTCGGCAGCTTCAGCGCGCCGAGATCGAGTTGCGCGGCGAGCGATTCGAACGTGATCGAGATCACGCCCGTCGCGTTGGACGGCAGCACCGTGGCGCTCGGCGCGAGCGCGACCGGCGTGTAGCGCGCCTCCGAGATACGGACCGGCGCGAGCGTCACGTCGTACGCGGTGCGAAACCGGCACTGCACGCCGCGGATCGGGCGGCTCTTCAGCTCGGTGCCGCGTGCGATCACGACCGGTTCGGTCTGCTGGCCCGGCGACGCCGGCGTGAACTGCGCGATCGAACACGACGGGAACGGCCGCAGGTAGTGCGGATACAGCACTTCCAGCAGCGCTTCGGTGAATTCCGGGTAATCGTCGTCGAGCTTCTTGTTGATCCGCGCGCCAAGCAGCGCGAACGACTCGATCATCCGCTCGACGTGCGGATCCTCGCAATGCTCGCCGGACAACGCGAGCCGCGCCGCGATCTTCGGGTAACGTTCGGCGAAATCTCGCGAATAGCGCCGCAAAAACGATAATTCGCGCTCGTAATACGGCAGCAATTCTTCCATCGACGACCCCGAACCTCAATATTTCCTGCCGGACCTGATCGACCACCGGGCGGTCCGGCCCGCTCGGCGGCTTGATTTACAGCATTCTTGCCGCGCGTGCGCGCGTGACCGAGTACTGCAGCGTCGACGGCTGCAGCATCGCGTCGAAATTCACCGGCTCTTCGGCCGGGTGCACGACGAGCAGTGCCTGAATCGCGAAGTAAAGCGCGTTGGTCGACTGCTCGTTCAGTTCGAACGTCACCTGCACCTGCTGCAGCCGCGGCTCGTGGCGCGCAATGGCCTGCTGGATCGACTTGCAGATGAACGCGCGATCGTAGTGACTCGCCAGGCTCAGCCCCGCGAAATCGTTCAGCCCGTAGGTCAGCACCGACTTCTGGCATTCCGGCAGCGCGGCCAGCTCGATTTCGGTGTGGGCGATACGGGTGTTGAGGATCGCCTCGACGTCGCGGGCGACCGTGTTCTTGAGCTCGTCCAGCGACAATTGCCGCATCGCCGCCGAGGCCGGCAGGTGCGGTTCGTCGTCGAACAGCTTGTCGAGAAAACTGGGTTCGAATCGTTTCATCAGCCGGTGCGCACAGCGAAAACGGCAACGGGACGCCGAGCGCCCCGTTGCCGCAACCGACCTTAGACCGCGTAGGTCTTGTCGTTCTTCGTCAGGCTCCAGGCGCCTTGCGTGTTGCCGCCCTGGTTGCCGCCGATCTTCTGCTGGGTCTGCTTCCACTGCACGGCCGCGTACTTCAGCGAGAACGTCTCGAGCGGCAGACCTTCTTCGCGAACGCTCGGTGCGATGCTCGAGATGATCACGTACTTGAGCTTCACTTCCAGATACTGCACGCGCTTGCCTTCGCCGTCTGCGCGCGAGAAATGGACCGTGACTTCATCGAACGTGGTGCCGCCCGATGCGTGCTGATACAGCAGCGGGCTCGACGAATCGATTTCCTTCGTGAAAATCATGTCGCCGTGCTCGCAACGGGTCATCGTGTGACCGCCTGCGGTCGATGCCGTTGCCGAACGCGGCTGAACGATCGAGTGATCCCACGATTTCAGTTCGATCCAGCCCTGATGGTCTTTGTCCGCGGACTCGCCCTTCACCGCCGGACTACCAAACTGCAAGTGCATATGTAACATGGCCCTTCGACTCCCCAAAGAGGTGGTTTTAACGTCCTACCCAGGCGGCCCGCCCGGGCGATTTACTCGCTTATGAATTTGCCGGTTTGGGCAGATCAGCGACAAGTCGCAGAGAAATCGAGAGTTCGTCGAGCTGAAAGTGCGGGCGCAGGAACGCGACCGAACGATACGAGCCCGGCTTGCCCGGAATCTCCGACACTTGTATGGATGCCTCGCGCAGCGGGAATTGCGCTTTCTGTTCCTGCGATGCGTTGTCGTCGAGCAGGACGTACTGCGAAATCCACCGGTTGAGGAAAGTCTCCACGTTTTGCGCCGATGCGAAGCTGCCGATCTTGTCCCGCATCATCGCCTTCAGGTAGTGCGCAACGCGCGATACCGAGAAGATGTACTGAAGCTGGGCGGACAGGACGGCGTTCGCATTCGCGCTGTCGGTGCTGTATTTCTTCGGCTTCTGCACCGATTGCGCGGCGAAAAACGCAGCGTAATCCGAGTTCTTGCAATGAACGAGCGGGATGAAGCCGAGGTCGCTCAGCTCCTTCTCGCGGCGATCGGTGATCGCGATTTCGGTCGGGCACTTCAGCGCGACTTCACCGTCGTCCGTCTTGAACGTGTGGGTCGGCAGGTCCTCGACGAGGCCGCCGCCTTCGACGCCGCGGATCGCCGCGCACCAGCCGAAGTCGTCGAACGCCGCCGTCAGGCGCGCCGCGAATGCCCACGCCGCGTTGCACCACAGGTACTTGTCGTGCTCGGTGCCGTCGACGTCCTCGACGAAGTTGAAGTTCTCAGCGGTCTGGCCGTCCTTCGGATTGAACGGCAGGCGACCGAGGAAACGCGGCAGCGTGAGGCCGACGTAGCGCGAATCTTCCGAATCGCGGAACGACTTCCACTTCGCGTATTCGACCGTGTCGAACACCTTGCCGAGGTCGCGCGGCTTGCCGAGGTCGGAGAACGACTCGAGGCCGAGCAATTCCGGCGATGCCGACGCGATGAACGGCGCGTGCGCGGCCGCCGCGACGTGCGACATCTGCTCGATGAAGTACATGTCTTCCGGCTGGCGCGAGATCTCGTAATCGCCGATCAGCGCACCGAACGGCGAGCCGCCGAACGTGCCGAATTCCTCTTCGTAGACCTTCTTGAACAGCGCGCTCTGGTCGAACTCGCTCGCGCCCTTGAAGTCGCGCACGAGGTCGCGCTTCGGTGCGTGCAGCGCCTTGATCTTGATCGTCTGGCCGGTGTTGCTTTCCTTGACCAGGTAGTCCATCCCGCGCCACGTGCTTTCGAGGCGCTGGAATTCCGGCGCGTGCATCACCGCGGACAGCTGCGTGGAGATCAGGCGGTCGAGCTCCGCGACGCGCGCGTCGATCGTCGCCGACAGGTTGTCCGACACGATCACCGTGCCGTCGAGCACCTGATGCACGAGTTCGCCGATCAGGTCTTTCGCGCGTGCATGCTCGGAATCGGATTTCGCGACCTTGCTCTTCTCGACGATGTCGTCGAGCAGCGAAGTCCCGGCGGCGTATTCCGCACCGCTCGCTTGGGCCGCAGCCGTTTGCTGGTTCATCTCAACACTCCGTCGTCATTCGCCGTCTTTGTCGCCGCCCGTGCCCTTCGCGAGCTCCTGCAGCTGCTGCGTGTTCTTCAGCACCTCCGACAGCAGATCCTCGAGCTTGTCGTTGCCGGCGAGCTTGTTGCGCAGGTCGGCCAGCTTCGAGCGCGCCTCGAGTAGGCGGCGCAGCGGCTCGACCTGTTCGACGACTTCGTCCGGGCTGAAATCCGACAGCGAACGGAACTTCAGGTCGACCGCGAACTTGCCGCCTTCCGGGCTCAGGCGGTTTTCCACCTGAAACGCCGCGCGCGGCTCGATCGCCTTCATCACGTCGTCGAAGTTGTCACGGTCGATGTTGACGAACTTGCGATCGCGCAGCTTCGGCTGCTCGACTTCCGACTGGCCCGCCAGATCGCCGACGACCCCGACGACGAACGGCAGTTCCTTCACCTCGATCGCGTCGCCCTTCTCGACCTCGTAGGTCAGCTGGACGCGCGGCGGCCGTATTTTCTGCAAGCTTTTCTGAATGCTTTCTTTCTTGGCCATCTCGACGGCTCCCAGGTTAGTTGTGGTTTTGTCGCGTCAATCGATCAGCGAAGCGCGCTGAACGGGTCGGCGCCACCCTTCTGCGGTGCGACGGGCGGCGTCGGTGCGGTGGTTGCAGCGGCGGCTGCCTCGGTTGCCGCTGCGGCACCGGCCTTCGGACGATGAATCACGCGACGCGGCGGGCGCGTCTTCGCGACCCGTTGCTCCGGCGGAAACAGTGCCGATTCGCCCAGCGTGTCGCGCAACTGCTTGGCGAGCGCCTGCGCATCCGACTTCGCGTCGCCTGCCAGCGACGAATCCTGACGCAGTTCGCCAAGCGACTGCGTCGCGATCCGCAGGCCCGCGACGGCGAGCACGCTCTTCGCCTGACGGTCGGTCGCATCGCGCTGCAGCGCTTCCTGTGCGGCGACGATCGCCTGGCCATAGTGGTTCTGGGCAAACTGGATCTGCGCGATGCGCGACCACGGCTCCTCGCGCGTCGGATCCGATTTCGCGAGCTGCTGGTACAGGCCGAGCGCCTTGTCCTGGTCCCCCGACTTCGCAACGGCGTCCGCATCGGCCAGCGACTTGTTGAATACCTCGGCAGTCGGCGGCGCCGGCGGCTGGCTCGCACAACCGGCGATCACGCCGCAGGCCAGCACTACCCCAGACAATTTTGCGAAGAGACGGTCTTTCATCGTTATATCCACCGGCGCGTGAGTATTAAAATCGTTGAGAATCTGGTTCTTTTGCTTTGCAAGAAGCGCGCGGGTATAGTACCGATCAATTTTTCATAATTCAATCGCTGCGTGCAGAGTAATTCCTTTTAAATCCGAGCGCTACCCCCTCGAAACGCTTGTAGCAGCGGCCTCTCGCGGGCTTTCGTTTCGACCGGAATGCGCAAGTTTTACTGATTCGACGGCATCGCACGCAGGTTGCGGAAAAATTTGCCGGAAGCACGCCGTAGCGCATGCGCGCTTAATAGTTGAACGACAGATAAGCGGGACATTCGCAACAACGCGGAAATACCCGGCAGTTTTGACAGGGAGCAAAAGGCGGCACGCCGGAAATACGATGAGATCGTCCATGATTCGCTATGCGCTGCCGCTGATTGCCTGCGCACTCCTGGCCGGATGTGCGGCCGCTCCGTTGCTCGGCTCGGCCGCGAGCGCCGTCATGCAGGCGGCCGGCATCGGCAAGCCCGACGTGCCCGACGCACAGAAACCCCCGCGCAACATCGGTCTCACGCTTGCGGCCGCGCCCAACCTCAACGCCGCGAACGACCACAAGCCGCTCGCATTGGTGGTGCGACTCTACGCGCTGAAGGACCCGACCTCGTTCCAGCAGGCGCCGTTCGACGCATTCACCGACCCGACCAAGGAAAAGGCCGCATTGGGCGCCGATCTGCTGAACGTGCGCGAAATCACGCTGATTCCGGGCCAGCACTATACGGCAACCGAAAAGGTGTCGCGCGAAGCGCAGGCATTCGGCATCGTTGCATTGTTCCGCGATCCCGCACTCCAGCGATGGAAACTGACGTTCGACCCGGTGAAGTCGGAGAAATCCGGCATAATCATCGGCCTGCATAATTGCGCGATGACGGTCACCGACGGCTCGGTCATCGCACCGCAACAAGGTGCGCCGTCGCAACCGCTGAATTTGCTTTCGTCGGTCACCTGCGGTTAAACATGACGCACGAATGTCAATTAACAAGAGTTAACAAATTGGCGATTAATTCGGGCACGAACAAATCGATTACATCGCAACGCCACATTAACCGGATTTGACATGAGTTATTCGGCCAAGGTGCTTTGGGGGGAAGGGCTGTTCCTCCGGCCTCAACACTTTCAGCGACAGGACGCCTACCATGAAGCGCGCCTGTTCGAATCCATCCAGGCGATCCAGCCGTACAACTGGGGCGTGCGCTCGGTGCGCATCGATCGCGATGCGCTCGGCAGCAACGTGCTGCGCGTGGCCGAACTCGCGCTCGTGTTCCCGGACGGCGCGCTGTATGCCGCGCCGCAGGCCGACGACCTGCCGCCGCCGATCGCGCTGGACACGCTGCCCGACGGCATCAACGACTTCGTGTTCTATCTCGCGCTGCATCCGCTGCGCGAGAACGGCACCAACTACAGCGACGATCCGGCCGCCGGCTTCATGACACGCTTCGTCAGCGAGCAGACGAGCGTCGCCGACAACTTCACCGACGCCGCCGAAGCCGACATCACGTTCCTGAAGACGCAGGTCAAGCTGATCGCGCATAGCGAGCCGCGCGACCAGCTGTTGTCGGTGCCGCTCGTGCGCGTGCGCCGCACCGCGACGTCCGGCTTCGAGATCGACGACAGCTTCGTGCCGCCGTGCCTCGCGATCGAGGCATCGCCGATCCTGCACCAGCGGCTGCGCCAGCTGGTCGATGCGCTGCAGGCGAAGGTCAATGCGTTGTACGGTTTTCATCGCGAGCCGTCGAAGAACATCATCGAGTTCCGCTCTGGCGACATCGCGTCGTTCTGGTTGCTGCACACCGCGAACGCCGCGTTCGCGACGCTCGCGCACCTGCATCAGCACGCCGCGCTGCATCCCGAGCGGCTGTTCCAGGAACTGCTGCGCCTCGCGGGCCAGTTGATGACCTTCTCGAAGGGCTACACGCTCGCGGATCTGCCCGTCTACCGGCACGACGATCCGGGCCCGAGCTTCGCGCGTCTCGACCTGATGCTGCGCGAGCTGCTCGACACCGTGATCTCGACGCGCTACTTCGCGATCACGCTCGACGAAGTACGGCCGTCGTTCCATCTCGGCCGCCTCGATTCGGGCAAGATCGACGACAAGACCGAGTTCTATCTGGCGGTGTCCGCGGACATGCCGAACGTCGAGCTCGTCGATGCCGTGCCGGCCCGCTTCAAGGTCGGCGCACCGGACGACGTCGACAAGCTCGTGCTGTCGGCCATGCCGGGCGTGCGGCTGTCGTACACGCCGCAGGTGCCGCCCGCGATCCCTGTACGGCCGGGCGCGTGCTATTTCTCGCTCGATTCGCGCGGCGCGCTATACGAGCGCATGCTGCAGGCCCAGTCCGCGATGATCTACGCGCCGACTGGCATCAATGACCTGAAATTCGAACTGATCGCGGTCACATCATGAGCTACGCGCCTTCCCTGTTCGGCGACAACGCGCCGGCCCCCATGCACACCCCGGCATCGACCGACGCCGCGTTCCAGGCTCGCTCGCTGCTCGATCTGTTGTACGACGGGTTCTTCATGCTGTTCCTGCTCAAGAACGGGCGGGAGCCGGACAGCGCGAGCGAGTTCAGCACGAAGATCCAGGAATTCCTGTCGGATTTCGAGCGTGGGGCGAAGAAGCTCAACATTCCCGCCGAGGACGTGTACGGCGCGAAGTTCGCGTACTGCGCGGCCGTCGATGAAATGGTGCTGTCGTCGCAGTTCAAGATCCGCACCGACTGGGAACGCCGGCCGCTGCAGCTCGTGTTGTTCGGCGAGCAGCTCGCCGGGGAGAAGTTCTTTCAGTATCTCGAGGAATGTCGCGCACAGGGCGCGGCGCGGTTGCAGTCGCTCGAGGTGTTTCATATGTGCCTGCTGCTGGGGTTCCAGGGCAAGTATCTGCTCGAAGGGCCGGAGAAGCTGGCTTATCTCACCGCGCGGCTGGGCGACGAAATCGCGCATATGAAGGGCAAGCGCGCGCCGTTTGCGCCGCATTGGCCGCTGCCGGATCAGATTGCGCACCGGTTGAAGCGTGAAGTGCCGGTTTGGGCGATTGGCGCGGTGTTCGCGCTCGTCGCGCTGCTCGGATATCTCGGGCTCAACACGTATCTGAAGGACAAGACGCTGCAGGCGTTGGCGCCTTACTCGCAGATCATCAAGGTCGGGCCGGAGTCGGCGAATTTGACAATTTCGTTGCCTTGATGAGGGGCGGGGCTGCGCTCCGGCGCTGATGCTTCGTGAAAGAAGGACCGCCTGGCGGTCCTTCTTTACTGTGGCGCGTGGCGCGCGTCGTCAGAGCAGAATGAATTCGTCGTTGTCGACGTAGAAGACGAATGCGTCGAGCAATTGCGCGACGGTCGGTTCGTCGACCTGGTCATGTGCATTGATCACGATGTCTTCGATCGTCGCGCTTTTCAGCGTGACGCACCAGCCGGGTTGGGGGGCGGTGGTGGGCGGTGTGTCGGCTTCGGTGTCGTCGGCGTCTTCGATGAATGCGCCCTCTGTATCGAGCGTCCATGGCATCGGCGGCAGGCAGAGCCAACCGGAAAAGTCGCCGGGGTGCTCGAGAATGTGTTGCAGCGACGCGGTGGTCGCAGGGGTGATCGACATGGGTATTGCGGCTGTAACTGGACTGGAATCAATGCGCAGGAGCGGCGATATGGCAGGTGCATGAAAGTGCCGGTGTCGCAGCGCTCGTGTCAGCGAGCCGTGATTATGCCAATTTCGTGCGCGGGGGGCGCGGGGTTGGCTCGGTGGTGGCTGTGGACACGCACCAATCGCCGCGCAATTTGCCCCCTTCACCCGCCTCCATGTAGTAGGTGTCGAGGACAAACGTCTCGTCCTGCTCACCATCTCCGATGCAGCGACGCAGGATCGCGTAGCTGAAGGGAGGGCTGTGGCCCGCGGGATCGACGACATGTATGCCCTCCTCAAACGTGCAGGTCACGACGTTCGCGAAGAGTCGGGAGCCCACTTCGATCAACCGCCCGACCGGATCGTATCGATAGTCGGCCGACCTGCGGCTATCCTCGATCCGCGACAACTGCCCCGCGGCGATACCGCCGCTCGGCAAGCGGCGTCGGCAACGTCGGCCGCTGGATCGTCTGCTGCAGCACGCGTCCTGCCGGATCGTAGTGCGTGCGTACTCAACCTTTTCAAGTACCCACAAATAACAAAGGCCGCTTACGCGGCCCCAGCATAGTTTTCCTTCGAGTCGTCAATGCAAGTCCAAGAAGTCATCGTACTCAGCGTAGTGGTTCAGGCATCGAATAATCTCCTCGGATGAAGCGGTTGGCTTCTGCTTGTATGCTAAATCGACAACGTCCTGGAAGTGCTCGCGCATATAGCCCATCTCAAGCCCCAACGCGATTACAGATTGAGGCAGCACCTCGTTATCGTCGTCATCGAATTCGGGTACATCACCGACATACACGTTCATACCAGGTAGCAAATCGTCGGTGTTTTCCGGTACATAAATCATGTAGATCGAGTCTCGATCTTTCTTGTTTTTTACAAGGTCGATCACATCCTCGATCTTGTAAAACGTATTCACATTGAAGCTACTCATAATGGGCATCCTGTAGCCAAGCTCACCATTACCGCCGCACCGATCGCATCCGCAGCAAAAAAGACCAAGCAGATCACCATCGCCCCGGATCACCGCCACCTCGACAACTACAAGGGCCGCAACTGCGGCCCTTGTAGTTACTGAAGCCAATCCATAACAAGCTTCAGAATTTCCCGCAAATTACCAGGACCGCCGTATCCGATGAATTCCGTTTCGGTGGCGCTTATTCTGATCCAATCCTCGTCGTCACGCTCAATGTTAATATCGGCCGGTCTCCTGACTGAAGCACCATTTACCTTGACCCTCTAGCCTGGGTTGTCGATATTGACAATCTCCACACCATAAGAGCGCTCCCAAACGTCATTGCATTGAGATGCATACCAGCGCTGCAGCGCAGCTATTAAATCGCTCATTTGCACAGCCCTTTTCGCCTTGCCAGTTCCCTAGCCACTCGAACATCTTGCTTGGTCGTCGCCCTTGCAACCCCTGTCTTTTTCGACGCAGTCACCTGACTGTTTGGCCCAACATTTATTTTCCGAGTCTGGACATGTGGATCGGAATATCAACACCAGTAACTTTGTCGAAATGTGATGCCCCTTGCAAATCGATGTGACCCTGTGTCGTCGGTGCAGAGAATGTCACTGAATTCTGGTTGATCTGCCCGGAAAGCTCACGAGCCATCTCCTCCTCATTTTTCGACCCACGGAACGTATAGTCATTGAAGCTTGGCAAGCACTTCACACACCGCTTCGACAACCCCAACGGATCAATCCAACCAACCGGGTTGGGCGCGTACTGCCAGACGTTCAAGCCACCTTGCAGCCCAATCGGGTCTTTGGATACCCTTCAATTTCGTTCGCTTTAGCCCAACGATCCTAAATGATATGGTGACTCTGATATCCAGATGGCCGGGGGATCGGTTGATTACCGTGTGACTCAACACCACATGGACATCCGCATCGATCGATGTCAAGCACCCGGCTTCATCAAGCGAAACGAGACTGCCGCCCCCCTTATCTTGCTCGACAAAACTGGCCCGGCGGCAATAATTTCAGCCCCAACCACAAATAGCGCCGAGATAATCACCCCTTTTCTATACCGGCGATTCAAAATACCAAGCAAAGAAATCATTAAATGTAGCCTAGTGAACCAGAATCTTTCCGGTTAGAAATCATTTAAAAATTAGATATCGAGATCGCAGACGGCACTATCGCTTTTGCCGTACAGGCACATCCCCTCACTTTCATCCGACATTAAATTCAAATACTGCTCCGAAATACCGCATCGATCCCTAACATACTCCGTTTGGCCCGAAATTGCGGGAATAGACAGGTCTTCGATATCAAGCAACTCAGTAACAGATCGCGGACTTATAAATTCCCCCTGATACTTGAGGTAGAACTATCCAAAATCGGTATCCCAAGCAACACCCAGATCCTGAAGTGCCCTCATGGCTGTTTTCGGATCACAGCTGGCGATGTCACCAGTAGACCTAGCTAGATACTGATCGACTGTTGATGAAATCACAGATTGCATCTTCCATTTTTTGATGGCGTTCGCCTCTACCGCCCGATCCTGCCTGGATTGTTTTCGATCAATATCAAAGATATCGCAACCAACGATGAAATCAGGATCTTTGATCTCCATACGGGTTTAATGTCGGCGCCACGGGTGACTCTGGTGACTCTATATGCGCTGGTGCTATTTTAAACAAGGAACCGATGTATTGTTAACGAAAGTGATGCAATTGCATTTTCCAAAACACATCATCTCGATCGCACACCAATCATAATGCCGTTTCCAGGAGATTAATCGCCATTTACATCTCGAAGCACCATTCAACCACTCTCATAATAGAAATTTAAATCAAACCAAACTACCGAGACAAAAAATCCGCACCAACCTCTCTGATATCTTCATCCTCACTCTCCTGAGCCCGCCCTGCGAATTCAACCATCAAATTCCTGCTCAACTCACAACACAGTTCCAACAAACAGCGATACTCCTCATAATCCGCATCAACCAACATTTGATTCACTTCAGACTCAATTCGACTCATCACCCAATCACGCGGCAACTCCAGTATCAGCCGCCTGCACTCCTCCGTAAACCCATTAACATAGCCAGCCAATGATATCAATTGCTTAAAGAATATAACCCTCTCTGTCGCTGGATAGCTCTCCACCAAACTGACGGCCATCGCCCTTTCTTCCGGAACAGAAAACGCGTTTCGGATAAAGTTAGTCGCCGACGTTTTCTTTAAAAACTCCCGCCTCAACCCGATATAAGCCGAAAATGCCACTTTAAGCTCACGCCAAGATTCGACATCTTGCTCTTCCATGATTATTTCTTCCCGGCCTTAATCCAAGGCAAATTTTTGAATTTCTCGATAAACGTCTGTCCCGACATACGCTTGCTCGGACAAACTGTATGGTGCGTTTCCGCGTGCGTTCCGCCAACGTCCTTGCCATCAGCGACAACATCCATCCCTTCCGGCAGCTCAGTTCCAGCAGGAAGTTTATGATAAGCACCACCAATAGGGGCCTTATTAACGTCACCGAATGTCGAGGCACCTGCCTCAACGGTTGGGCCGACCATTCCATCTGCGTCCGGTATTAAATCCGCATTCTGCCCCGGCTTGGTATTAACACCCCGAATGCGAGGCTCGCGCGGACCACTGGCGTTACCAAACGCATATAAATCGCATGTTGTCTTGACCAAACCCAGCGGATCAACCCACTGAATGGGGGACGGTGCATAAGCGTAGACATTCACCCCACCAGCCAACGCAATTGGATCTCTACTAATAAATCGGCCTACGTTCGGATCGTAGTACCGATACCGGTTGTACGCGAACCCCGTCTCCTCATCGACCTGCTGCCCCTGAAACCGCAACGAATTGTTCGCCACGATCCCCGCCGCCTTCGAAACTCGCGCAATCACCTCCCGCGCTTCGCCCCAGGCCTTGTACGACGCTTCCCACACGACGTCACCGTCGTCATCCGTCAGCAGTTGCGGCGTACCGATCTGGTCACAGTGGTAATAGAACAGCGCCGCATCGCCTCGTCGCTCCGGCACCTTCTGCAGTGGATCCTCCTCCGGCACATAGCGATCCGTACTCTTCCACTCCGGCGTCTCGATACCCGTTACCGGCCCCGCCACATACTGCGCCAGCGGCACGAACGTTCCCGGTTCGTAGATATAGTGCGTGCCGCGCTCTCCATCGCTCTCATACGCCAGCGTATCACCATCCCACCCGAACACCGTCCGCTCGCCGTTCACCTCCTTCGCAATACGACGACCGAACGCATCATAGAAATACCGTGACCGACTCTGCCGCGACGTCTCCGCAACCCGCGCAGACATCAAGCGATTGAACTCGTCCCACTCGTATTCCTGCTCACCCGCCGGCGTACGCTTGCGCACCAGATTCCCGCGCGCGTCGTACTCGAAGTGCATCCCCGCATACGCCTTCAGCAGGTTACCCAGTACCTTCGGCACCTCGACCGGCAACGTGCTTTCCGGCCGCACCGGGCTCGGACGCGACGCAGGCGTCTCCGTCGTTCGCACCGGGTCGATGATGTTGCTCGCCGGATCAAACGCAAATCGTTCCTTCGCGACCGGACTCACCGCCTCGATCAACCGCCCGACCGGATCGTATCGATAGTCGATCCCGTCCTTGCGGCTGTCTTCGATCCGCGCGAGTTGCCCCGCCGCGTCATAGCGATACCGCCGTTCGGCAAGCGGCGCAGGTGACGTCGACCGCTGGATCGTCTGCTGCAGCACACGCCCGGCCGGATCGTAGTGCGTGCGCTGCCCGACCTTGCTCGACAGCACACGTACCGTCTCGCGATGCAAGTCGTCACGCTCGAACTGCACGCGCTCCTCGCCATCGAGCAGCATCCCGTGCACATGCCCCGAGCCGTACATCAACCAGTCGACCGCATGCCCGTCCGGGCGCACGGTCCGTCGCCGGTTGCCGAGCTCGTCGTACTCGTGATGCCACACGTAGCTGCGCTGCTCGCCGAACAGATCGTACGCGTGATGTTCACGCACCAGATTGCCGACCGGATCGAAGAAGAACTGCACGCGGCTGTACCGATTCACCGCGTCGATCAACCTGCCGCTCGGGTCATAGGCAAACCGTTCCTCGCTTTCCCCCGCGACACGCTTCATCAGCCGGCCGTTCGCATCGACGTCGATCGACGTCACGCAACCCGCTTCATCGACCGAAACGAGGCTACCGCTCTCCTTGTCGTACTGATAGCGCGTCGACTTGCCGTCAAAGCCAATTTCCTCGATCAGCCGTCCAGCCGGATCGTAGTGAAACTGATACGTCGCAAAGTTGGCATCGGTCAGCGCACTCAAGCGACCGAGACGGTCATAGCGATACGCAAGTGTCTGTCCGAGTGCATCCGCGCGGCTCGCAATGCGGCCGACCGCGTCATAGCCGTATCGCGTCGACCGGTTGAGTTGATCGGTATGCCGCAGCAAGCGACCTTCCGCGTCGTATTGCACCTGCTCGACACCGGCCGGTGAACGCATCTCCGTCAATCGACCGTTCGGGGCATAACCATAAGCAGCCACGCCACCGGACGCATCCTTCGCCTCGATTACGCGACCGATATCGTCGTACCGCCACTCCGTCTTCTTGCCGGAACAGTCCGTGTAGCTCGTCAATTGCCCGGCACCGTTGTATTCAAGCGCCTTCGAACCGCCCTTCGCATCGGTGATCTGCGTCGGCAATCCCTTGTCGTTGTACTCGTACTTCGTCGCGTGCTCGAGCGGATCGATTTCCTCCACGAGGTTGCCCGCGTCGTCGTACTTGCGCTGCCACACATGCCCGTTCGGATCGACGAGCCGGATCATCTGATCCTTGTGGTCGTATGCCATCTCGACGATGCTGCCGTCCGCGCGCTCATGCCATGTCCGGTTGCCGCGTGCGTCATAACGCATCTGCTCGATGCTGCCGTCCTGCAGAATGTGCAGCGTCAGATTGTTGTGTTCGTCGCGCCGGAACCACTCCTCGTTTCCGTCCGGATAAGCGATTCGATAAACGTACCCCTTGATGTTGAAGTAATAGCGCGTCATCTGACCGAGTGCATCGGTCACGTAGGTCAGTCGAATGTTCGGATGCCACGCCAGGCGGATATCGAGGCTGCCGTCGTCCGCATACTCGCGCACGCATTTCGCGTTCGCGTTGTCGTCAGCATCCGCGCCGTCCCACTCAAGCGTCATCCCGCGGCCAGTACGATCGGTATAGCGCGTCACGAGATGGCGGTCGTACTGATAGTTCCACGTGTTGCCGTGCCGATCGGCCGCCCGGACGAGATCGCCCGCTTCGTCATAGGCGTAACTCGCCAGCGTCCTGCGCTTGCCGTCCTCGAGCACCTGCTCGATCAGCACGATCCGCCCTGCCTTGTCGTGCTCGAACGACAGCACGTTGCCGTTTGCGTCGATCAAGCGTGCCACGCGGTCGAGCGCATCATAGTCGAGCGTGATGGTGTTACCTGCGCGATCCTTCTGCATCGCCAACCGGAACGCATGGCCGCGCCGCTCGTACACGTGCAGCTCGTCATGGCCGTATGCAATCGTGGCCCACGTATCGTCGAGCCGCGACAGCGTCAGGTTTTCAGAAAGATCATCATGCACGCCTCCAACCGCGACGGCGCGATATTCGATGCTGCGCCCGCTGGCGTCACGGTAGAACCAGGTGTCGCCTTCGACGTCGATGCGCGTCGTGTACGGCGTGAGCCATCGCGCGCCGAGTTCGCCGTGGTCGTATGCAGACAGCCGTGACCGATACGTACGCGCCCAGACAAGCGGTAACGCGCCGGGCAGTTCGAAGTCCGTATGCGTGAAGGTCTCGTCACCGAAAGCAAAATCGATCGACCCAGTCGACGCACCGATCTGGCAACCCTTGCACGGACTCTGGCCGGCACCTCCCGCATGCGCCTGCTCCCCGGTCGCACCCGCCGGCTCCTGAGGACGCTCATGCTGCGCCCGCCCCTTCCCGCCAGGCGGCACCTCGGCGGTCTTTTCATGAAGCTTCCCGCGCGCACGCACCCTCGCCACGGCCTCGATCACTTGCGCGATCAGCCACAGCATCTTGCCTTCTTCGCTGCCGTTCAGATCACGAATCGCGTTCGCGACTTTCGGCGCCTCGGTCTTCAGGAACGCGACGATATCCCGGAACGGTTGCAGCCACGAATCCGGAGCGAGCTTCGCCGCAGTCCCGATCGTCGCGTTTCCGGCTTCCTTCCCCAACGCAATCGAACCTTCGTAGCCGTACTCGAACGCATCGACCACCAGCATCGGGTTGTACCAGGACCGCTTGTCCATCTTCTGAGCGATCTGCGCAGTACGTCGAACGTTGGCGCTGCTGTCGAAAATTTGCCCTTTGAGTGCGAGTTCGAGTCCGGTAGCAATACCGACCATCAATTCCTGCGCCTTATGCGCGCAGTCGTTCAGCAGTTCGGCGAGAACATCCTGCAGGGTCTTCAGGAAGTTTTCGATTTCGGTCGCGGCCGCGGCGTTGACATGCGTGACAAGCACCGCAATGACCGCCGCGCCGAGATTGCCGCGAGACACCAGCAACTGATTGCGCACGAGCGCCAGCAGCGGGCGTGCCGACAGCCGGAACGATGCCAGCGGCGGCGGAACCGGAATGACCCCGATCAGGTTGATCGCGAGCCCGAGGTAATCGAGCAGATTGGCGTGGCGCTTCTCGACGATCATCACGATGTCGCACACCGCATCGTAAAACGCCATCAGGTTGCCGATGATCGGCACCGCGCTTGCGAAGGTTTTGAGATCCTCGAACGAAATGTGATTGCCGCTGATCTTGAGCAACCACTTATTGAAACGGTCGCCTCCCGCCGCCACATCCTTCGGCGAAATATCGCTGAGCCAGGAAACGGCCTGTTCGTTCTCGGCGCCCGGTGGAAGTTGTTGTGCCATGTCGTTCTTCGTTCAAATCTCGATCTGTTGTTGTTCTAGACGGCTGATATGCCGCCCTCTCAGGATTTCAGCGGTCCGCCGAACCCGCTCGTCGGCAGCTTCATGCCCGTCGCACCGGCAGCCGACGCCACCGTCGCAGCCCCCTTGCCGGCTATCCCGGCAACGCCCGGCAATGCACCCTGCAGCGCGCCGGATGCCGCATTCGCAACCGGCGCGGCCAGCGCCGCGAGCCCGCCTTGCCGCGCTGCCTGCACCATCCCGGCCACCTGCTTCGCGGCACTGCTCAGGCTCGAGGCCGTCTGCAGCGCAGACGCTGCGCCTGCCCCACCCAGCACACTTGCCGCGGCCGGCAACGCGGAGCTCGCCAGTCCGCCCAACGCGGCACCGGCCCCACCTCCGCTCACGAGCCCCATCGCAGCCGTCGTCGCCGCCGGCGCCATCCCCTTCAACTGGCTCGCGAGCTGCTCCGTCGCCGCGGCCTGCGCTGCCTGCGGCGACGGCTCAACAGGCTCGACCGGCCACTGGGCCTGCTTAAAGTAATTCGCCGGCTGATCCGACTCGCGCGGATCCTTCCCGAACTCGACACGCACCGCGCCCGGCGGCAAACCACTCACCGCCGTATACCCGCTGTTATCGAGCGCACCTTTCTTCAGCACGGCGCCGTTCACGTCTCTCACCGTGAACAGCCCGCCCTTCACCGCCTCGCCATTCACGTACTTGTGAAACAACTCCAGTTGCCCCGGCTGATCCGGCCGCGGGCTCGGCAACGGATATCCCATGCTCGCCGGCCCGGCGAACGTATGCGACGCACCCTTCACATCCACCGCACCCGGCGTATGAATCTCGATGTTCCCGCCCTGGATGCGGATATACCCGCCGCCGCTCGTCAGCAGAATCCCCTGATCGGCCGCGATCTCGATCCGGTCGGTGGCCGACACGACCTTCACCGCCTTCTGCGCGGTCACCTCGACGTTGTCCGACTGCGCCTGGATCTCGACCTTGCCCTTGCCCGCGAACAACTTCATCCCCGCGTTCTGCACGAACAGGCTCAGCTTCTGCCCGATGCTGCCGATCAGCGATTTACCCGTCGCGACATGCACGCTCTGCCCGCTCGCGACGTTCACGTGATCGTTCGCGACCATGTGCAGCGACTGCTGCGTCGACATCCCGACCCCGGACGGGCTGCCGAACAGCATCACCGGTTCCTTGAACGCGTTCGCACTGCCCGTGCCGCCGCCTGCCGTGCGTCCGCCGCCGGACGCGTTGCCCGACGCACTGTCCTGCGTCGCGTCGGTGAACGCGCGCATCGTGTCGTGTGCTTCCTTGAGACTTTCCGCCTGATGCTGTTCGCTCACGCCCGACATCGCTTCGACCAGGCTCTCGCCGGTCACGAGCTGCTGCTGCGCCTCCTTCACGTCGAGCGGCTGGCTGTTCGCCGCCTTGGGATGCGTCGTCACGTACAAGCCCTGGCTCGCCCGCACCGCGCCATACGCATCCGAGCGCAGATCGAACCCGCTGCCCAGATACGACCCGCGCGAATTGCCGTTCTGATCGATGATGTAGCCGAGATGCAGCAGGCTGTTCGCACTGCTGCTCATCAGCTGCACGCGGTTCTGCCCGGTCGCGTCGTCCATCACGAGATGGTTGTAGCCGCTGCCCGAATACTCTTTCGACCGATACCCGGAGAGAATCCCGTCGCTATGCCACTGCGGCTGGTTCGCGCCGTTGTACACGCGCCCGACCGCCAGCGGCCGGTCGCAATCGCCGCCGACGTAATCGATCAGCACTTCCTCGCCGATGCGCGGCACGTGCACGCCGCCGTAGCCGCCCCCGGTATCCGACTGCACGACCCGCACCCAGCACGATGCGTTCTCGTTGCCCGGGTTCAGCCGATCCCATACGAACTGCACACGGATCCGGTTCAACTCGTCGGTATAGACTTCCTCGCCTTGCGGCCCGACGACGATCGCCGTCTCGAGATGCATCTTCGGCTTGTGATGCTCGAACGGGCTGCGATACGGCACGTTCACGCGCTGCGCCTCGACCTCGACGAGGTAGAAGCCGACCGAACCGTCGTCATGCGGCACGCGAAACGCTGGGTCGGCGCCGTAGCCTTCCTGCGTCTGCGTCAACGCTTCGCGCAGGCTGTACGGAAAATCCGCGCTGCTGCTCGCAACGGGCAGGTTGTTCTCGATCCACCATGCGACATCGATCGCGGCGAATTCGCGCTGGTCGGCCGGATCGCGATCGTGCTCGGGATGATCCGCGAGCGTGAAGCGCCGGCCGGCATCGATCGCGCGCACGCCGCCCGCGCCGTGGAAGCGCTTCGCCTGCGACTCCCACTCCTCCATCCGGATTTTCGTGAGATGGTCGCCGCGCGTCTGGTCCAGATACGTGTACGCGCCGGTGTACTCGTAGACTTCGAGCTGATCCGGCAATTCGCCCTGACCGCCCATCGTCGGTAGCGTCGTGCCCTTCGGGTTCGACGGCTGCGCCGGATTCTTGTAGTCGAACGTGCGCGTCGTTCGCGTCACGCTTTGCAACGTACGCGATCCCGACCATTGCGTGAACGCGTCGGCTTCGCTCGCCGCGCCGCCACGGTAGAAGCGCACGGTTTCCAGCGACAGCGGCGCGAACGCCTGCAGGTTGTCGGTGATCACAAGCGTATGCGACTTGCCGTCGTCGGCCTGCTGCCACGTGCAGTAGAGCCCTTCGCTCTCCATCAGCCGGTGCACGAAATGCCAGTCGGTGTCGTGCTGGCGCGTGTACGAACGGCTCGGCAGCGGCTGCGACAGCGCGAAACGAAAGTGCCCCTGCGCCTGCGGATGCCGGTTCAGCACGTCGCTGATGATCTGGTCGACGGTGGTGTCGTTCCAGAGCCGCTGGTCGCGACGAAACTTCAGGAAATGGGTGAAATCGGCGAACGTGAGCTGATACGTCGTGAGCCCGCCGTCGGCGCCGAGGCGGCGCGCGGTGTGCACATATCCGTTGATCGGACGGTAGCTGCGATCGCCTTGCTGAATCCACAACGTGACGGGTTGCGCGATCAGTTTTTTAAGTTCCAGGTCGCTATCGGCCGACAGCACGTCGAGCGTGAATTCGTACGCGCGCCCGATGCGCGATCGCCCGACCGCTCGCTGCACGGTCAGGACATTGGCGCCCAACGGGGTATCGAGCTTCAGCAGCCGGTCCTGCTGAAGCAACCCGCCGCGCAATGCGGCAACAGTGTTCTGCATGTTCATGGCAACGACCTTTTCTTCTTCTGACGCACCCTCGGACGGCGCGATATTCGATTTCGTTTGCGCGATTTTACAGACAAATTACTGAATCAATTGGAAAATGACCTGATTTAAAGGAGTATTCCCAAGCCTGTTCACAACAAGGCAGTCGGCCTGCCGGAACAAAAATCCGGACCACGCCGGCCGCGTCGTCACGCTGCGCCACCCACCCCACCGCCTGCTGAAATCGATTGCAATCAGGGCCACTTCGACTTCCGGTGCGCGCCGGTTGCGAGTAGTGTCTACGTGCCCGTATTCCGGCCCAGCCCGGGCGCGATCGATGCCCGGCGCTCGATTACCACACTGAACCCTGGAGATCTGCGATGAAACGTTCGAAGTTCCTGTTGTCGGGCCTGCTGCTCGCGTCGGCTCTCGGTTTCACGGCCATCGCCGCACACGCGGAAGACCTGCTCGACTCGGTGAAGAAAGCCGGCGTGCTGCGGGTCGGCCTCGAAGGCACGTATCCGCCGTTCAACTCGCGCGGCACGTCGGGGCAACTCGAGGGCTTCGACGTCGACGTCGCGAATGCGGTCGCCGGCAAGCTCGGCGTGAAGACGCAGTTCGTCCCGACCGAATGGAGCGGCATCATCGCCGGGCTGCAGGCCGGCAAGTTCGACGTGATCGTGAATCAGGTCACGATCACGCCGCAGCGCAAGGAAGCGCTCGACTTCAGCGAGCCGTACACGTACTCGGCCGCGCAGTTGATCCAGCGCAAGGACGACACGCGCAGCTTCAAGTCGCTCGACGATTTCAAGGGCAAGAAGCTCGGCGTGACGCTCGGTACCAACTACGACC
Organism: Burkholderia sp. IDO3; assembly: GCF_003366075.1. NCBI lineage: Bacteria > Pseudomonadati > Pseudomonadota > Betaproteobacteria > Burkholderiales > Burkholderiaceae > Burkholderia > Burkholderia sp. IDO3. Next base: position 400,079 of record NZ_CP028963.1, on the reverse strand, counting down.
AGATGGCGCGCAGCGTGCCGGGCATCGAGGTGCAGACGTATCCGGGCGCGCCGGAAAAGCTGCGCGACCTCGCCGCCGGCCGGATCGAAGCGACGCTCGACGACCGCCTGATGCTGCCGTACATGATCAAGACGTCGAACCTGCCGCTGCGCGCGGGCGCGGTGCTGAACGGCGGCAAGCAGGAGATGGCGATTCCGTTCCGCAAGGGCAATCCGAAGTTCGAGAAGGCGATCAACGATGCACTGGATTCGCTGCGCAAGGACGGCACGTTGAAGAAGATCTCGATGCACTGGTTCGGCAGCGACGTGACCGTGCCGGTCGCGCAGTAAGCGGGTTTCCGCGCTTTCAAGGCGTCACGTCCTTCGCTGCGGGGAAGGCGTGACGCTCGTCCGCGGTTCCGTTTCCTTCCCTCAAGCCGCTTCGTCGAAGCGGGCAAGCAACCGTTGTCCGATCGGCGTCAGCGCCGGACGCACGGCGACGGCATTCACACGCACCTGCGTATCGTCGACCAGCCGCTTTTCGACGAGCACGGCGAAGGCCGGGTTCGTCGGGTCGACGCCGTCCGGCGAGCGCGCAATGCGCAGCAGCATCGAAAATTCATGCGGACTCAACATGGTCCCTGTCTCCTGATCGGGTGTGCGATTCAATTCGAACCGACGTCGATCGTGTTTTCGAATGGAATGGTGCGGTATAGGGTCGATGCGCCGCCGGGAGCGAGATCCCGGTTGGCCGCTTGGGCGACGCGGGCACGGCGTCGTGGGCGGGTTGCGCATGCCCGTTCGCGGCGCTGCCGCCGCGACGGGAACGTGCAACCTTAGGGGCGCACCGTGACGCGGGCGTGACAGGAAAACAGGGGCGCAACGGCGCGCGCCGCATGCCCGTTTTCGTTCGATTCTGCCCGGGTTTCGGGTTCGTCAGCGCCGTCGTCGTTGCGGCCCTCGGCGACCATTTTCGGCCTCATCGACTCATCGAGAATCGACCGGATGAGCAATGCCGTTTCGATGCATTACACCGGCCTCGCGCATGCTGCGCACGACCATGCTGACCGCACGCCCGAGCGGCATCCCGACGAACACGCCTCGTACCGCGAACGCCAGCATCACGAAGCCGGGCGTCGCGGCCCACGACGGTGGGCGTGAAGGATGCAACGCGATTCGTTGCAGTCGACGACGTGCTGTATTTTCAGGCGGCGGACAAAGACACCGAAGTGGTGACGGCCGACCAGCGGCTTGTGATTCGCACGCCGTTGAAGGAACTGATGCCGCGGCTCGATTCGGAACGATTCGCGCAGGTGCATCGCGGGTGATCGTTGCATATGCAGCGATCGACCGCGTCGAACGCGACTTGCCGGGAAGGCTGCGGATTCGCGTGCGCGGGCAGCGGGAGTATTGCCGGTCAGTCGCGCGTATGCGGGGTTGTTCAGGCAGATGTGACGGATGTTTATCCCGACGAGCTGTGCGTCGATTCCGGCTCTCGCCGCGCGCTGCTTGAGCGCTTACCGCACACCAAGCAGCTTTGCCTCCAGCCCGTCGCGAATTCAACGTCTCGCAAAGCGAGAGCCGAAACGAAAAAAAGGGGTTACGCAAACATCGCGTAACCCCTTTTCGGATTTGGTGCCGGCTGCAGGACTCGAACCCGCCACCTGATGATTACAAATCATCGAAAGTCGGAATTTCTCGGCGTTGACCGAAGTTTCCGGAATTGGCTTAAACCTCCATTTTTAAAGGCATCCAAGGAAATTTCTCGTTTATCGGCGTTGACAGGAATTGCTCGAAGGTTACACAATCGGGTTACACGGCGGTTACATGGCTGGTCATGTAACGCTTCCCGAGGGTGGCAACGGTGGCCAAGGTCAATTTCACGGCGGCGCGCGTAGACGGGCACAAGTGTCCGGAAGGTAAGTCGCAGGCATTTATCTGGGATAGCAAAGCCCCCGGGCTCGGGCTGCGTGTTACGAAGAACGGAGCCAAGGCATACATCTTTCAGGCGAAGCTTCACGGTGACACCATCCGCATCACGATAGGCGACCCGCGCAGCTGGGACATAGACCAGGCACAGGAAGAAGCGCGCCGCCTGCAGCGCCTAGTTGATGACGGCGTCGACCCACGGGAACATGCAGCGGAGAAGCGCGCCGCCATGGCTGCGCGGAAAGCCGAGGTCGAGCGCCAGGACGTGACCTTCGCGGACGCATGGGACGCTTATCTCACCGAGCTTCGGACAAAGGTGTCTCCGAAAACCAAGCGGCCGCGGAGCGCTCAGTACATCGAGGACCATCGAAAGCTGGCCGCACCGGGCGGCGCGCCGAAGAAGCGCGGCCAAGGCTCGACATCGCAAGGCCCGCTCTATCCGCTCATGCCGTTGAAGCTGCCGGAGCTGACCAGCGTCCGAATTGCGGCATTGTTGGAAGATGAAGTCGCCGAACGGCCGACCAGCGCAGCCTATGCTTACCGGGTGCTCAAGGCTTTCGCACGGTGGTGTGACGGCCAGGACCGGTACACCGGGATTGTTCCTGGCGACTGCTACTCATCGCCGAAGGTCACGGCCCTGCTGCCGAGCACGAAGACGCGAGAAGGCGATAGCCTCGAGCGGGAACAGCTGGCGGCGTGGTTTCAGGCCGTACGCGCGCTACCCAATCCCGTCCTGTCCGCATACCTCCAAGGTCTGCTGCTCAACGGCCCCCGCCGCGAAGAACTGGCCGAACTGCGTTGGGACGAGGTCGATTTGCGGTGGAACAAGATGAAGCTGGGCGACAAGGTTGAGGGTACCCGAGTCATTCCGCTGACGCCGTATTTCCGCTCGCTGCTGCTTGAATTGAAGCGCATCAACGACACGCCACCGAATGTCACGCAACTAAAGGCGATGGAGGCGGCGGGCACACCCTGGAAACCGTCATCGTGGGTCTTTCCAAGCGATGCGTCGGAGAGCGGGCATATCGAGGAACCACGCTACGCCCACCAGGCAGCCATTCAGGAGGCCGGCTTGCCGCATTTGACGCTCCAAGGGCTGCGACGTTCGTTCGGTACGCTGGCCGAGTGGCTGGAAGTGCCGACCGGCATCGTGGCACAAATTCAGGGACACAAGCCCAGTGCGCTGGCCGAGAAGCACTACCGTCGCCGGCCGCTCGACCTTTTGCGTATGTGGCACGCCCGCATTGAGGCGTGGATGCTCGAACAAGCTGGAATTCGGTTTGAGCCAGAACAGGCAACCGGACTGAAGGTGATTACCGCAGCCTGACGGTATCAGGTAAAGCGGCGGCCAAGGTGTTGGCGCACCGAGACCGCCTGACCACAACACGGCCTGTAATGGAGGTCCGTATCATGGCTACCGCCAATTCTATCGCGACGTTGGACGACGTCATCCTGAAGCGCCTCGATAAGCTGCTCATCGAGAAGTCGTGTGCCGCGTGGAAGCTGCACAACATGCTCGCTTTCATGGTTGAGGCGTTGCCCGAAGATGAGCCGAACGGGCTACCCACACGCTGCGCGCTGGTCGAACTGCGGCAAGACATGGACGAGCTCGCTACCAGCCTACAAGGCCTCGTGCACCATGCGCGCCACGCTCAGGAGGCAGGCGATGAATAACGCACAGGTCCTGACGCACCCGGCATTCGACCGGGCGCCCGTACTGAATGCCAGGCGACACGGGCCGACTCCGCGCGGCATTCCTATGCTCCGTCGCGAGCGGTTCGAAAGAGCGTATGCCAAGCAGAAGGCGCTCAAGCCTGCTCCTGAAGAGCAACTTGCCGAGTGCAAGGCGGCTCTCGATGAGACAGTCCGCGGCATTCTAATTGCGCTGCAGGCTTTCAGGCCTCTCACCTGCAACGAAGAGCTTAATTGCGAGGGGGCGGCAATCCGGCAGGCGGCGTTCTGCCTTCATGGGGCGCTTCAGGCGCTCAAGCCCGTCAACGAAAAGCTCAATGATGAGCGTTCGCGCAACTGATGGAACCAGACTTCTCCCCTATAACACGACCTGAAACCACCGCGCGCCGCGCCGCCGTCGCGCTCTTCTCTTGGAGCTGCTCATGCGAACTGAGCGCTACGAAATCCGCGACCGCGCTTATGGCGCTTGGCATCGCGCACCTTCGATTCGCCGGTACTTGCGTGCCGATTTGGCTGAGTCGTTGTCGATGGTCGACCTCGATTCCGTGCTCTTCACGGAATACGACAACACCGGAAAGATACCTCTCGCCCTCGTCGAAGTGGCACGCGACATCGGGCAAGAGAAGCCGGCAGGCGTCATGCAGCAGCTCGCGCGACTCGCCGATGTGCCGGCATATATTGCGCTGTACACGCCGGCGCCGGCAGCCAACCCATCCAATCCGAACTGGTCGGACATCGAGAGTTTTCGCGTAAAGCGCATGTGGCCACAGCCGGAATCCGGCTGGCGCGTGCTCTCCCCCGCCCAATGGGCTCGCGCACTGGTGCGGATACGCGGCTGGCAAATGCGACGCTTCGAATTCCGTGATGCTGCAAACGACGACCGATACTGAATCGGGTCATTCCCAAGGAGAAGTATCATGAGCAAAGCAGTGAATCGCCAAGCGCCCCATTCCGCCGTAACCTCGCCGCTAGTAGTTGACGCTTCAGTCTCCGGTCATTCGCTCGTATGGCAAGGCGACGATATTGGTTTAGCGGTCGACAGCGACGTAATCGTGACCTTGCGCGACCCGGTGATGCCGGGCGGCGTGTGGCATGTCTCGCTGGCAGACGCACTTGATGTATTTGACCGGCTCGATTCATACGGACGGGAACGCATGGAATCGGCATTGCGCTTCTCGGCCGAGCACGGCTACCTGAGTGCCAGTGATATGGCGGTGTGGGAGGATTACGTGGCGCACGGCGCATTACGATGGGTGCCGGTTGTCCACGTTAGGCGAAATGGCGACGAGCAAACCTATACTGGGGAGCCGCTCCTGAGCCATCGCGCGGCGCTCCATGCCGCAGAGAGCATGTGCGATTCACTAGGCGGCGAATGGTCCGGCGTGCGCCGAATGGCAGAGCGTGGAGCCGCGTAGCAAAACAACCCGGACAATTCGAATCGTTCTGCTCCTGCCTAGCTCGACGGGGCGAAAAGCCGGAAACCTTCACCGGCCTGGCAGGAGCACCTAATCGAAGGCTTGCGCGTGAAGGGCGCAAATGACGTTCAGCTTCCCCAATCTGCCGAAGCTATCGCTTTGGGACATCGCCTGCCTGCACACCGGGCAGAACGCGACCGACGACAAGCCTACAAACCAGACACGTCACAAGCTGGCTGACCTCGCACAGGCGGTATTCGACGGGAGACTCTGGGTGGAATTTCACCCTGATGTCGGCTTCGATTTCGTGAGGGGCTTCATGCCCGCGGTTGCCCGCGCGCGCGTCGATACCGAATGGCGGAAGCTCGACCAGGTAACGGTGCGGCGCGACGATTGGCAACGCTATGAGCGCGCCCCATGGGAATCCGACCAACGGCACATGGATGCGGGTGCCGATGAGCTTGGGCGCACCGCTGGATTTCAGAACCCCGCTCTAGGCGGCATCGACTTTGTCTCTCTGGATGAGGCGCTGAGCTTCATCGCCGGCGCCATCGATACGGCAAGGGGTAATGCCGATATTGATGACGTGCCCATGTGGCGGTCGTCGGAAGCTGCGAAAGTGCTTCACGAACGCCTAACCAATACTGTCGACTCTCGCCCACGGTGGTACGAGGTCCATGCCACGACCGGCAAGCCTTTGCTCAATGATTCCGTCGCAGATGAAGGCATGGCTATCATCGTCCATGCTGCGGGATGGTATGACCGACAGATGGCTGAGCGCAACGACCATATCCTCGGGTGTATCCGGGCCGGGCTTGACCCTAAGACCGAGCCAATGTCGAGAGACCCGGACAAGGGGCAATGGAAGTGGAGCGAGCGCTTCTTGCGGGAGCATCGCATTGGATTCGAGCGTATCGAACTGGCAAATCTAATGCAAATGCCCTTCGGTGCGGTCACAGAGCATGACCGATATGAAGCTCAGGCGCTCCTGGCAAGACCATTTGCTCAGCTCGAGCACATCGCGTGGGCAATGGTTATCCTCGCTCCAAGCGCGCCTGCCCAAGGTGAGGAGCGGTACAGGCAGATTCACGGTGTAACGCAATGGCTTGAGTCGCTCGGCCTGCAATTCAGGACCAGCAACGGTCTTCCGGCCAGCCTGCCGCGCGGGGTCCACACAAACGGCACCGACGTCCGCGAATACCAGTATCTTGCGGTCACCGACGTTCGCGCGGCCGGACTTTCCGCAAACTGCTGGCCGAAAGCAGCTGACCGACGAAGCAATGTTGAAGGTACGGTACCGCTAGGCAATCAAGCGACAAAAATCGTTGAGCTATCGCCGGGACTGACGCCGGCGCATTCCTTGGCATACCGCATTGCTGCAGCGTTCGTAGAGATACCTTATGGCTGGACCGAGGAAGCGAAGAATGCTCGAGCCCGGTACGAGTCGGTAGTCGCGCAACACCTGGACCAATTGTCTGCGATGGTGCGGGATGGTGCAATTTTGCTCGTTACGGCCGACGGTCTGGCGACACACGACGTCAGTATCGGGTATCTGCGGCCCGACGATGCAAAGGCATATCTGGGCAAATTCGGCATTCCGTGGGGCGCATCGATAGACGAAGCCGGTGCCGAAGAGCAGGAGCGGACAACCGTCGCGGACCTTGTATGGCGTATTGCTTCATACCGAGCAGACGATGCTGCAAACGCTGAAGAGGCCCGGGATGACGACGGCTTGCGACGCACGCTCCGAATCGCCATGCGAATTCACGAACGGAATCCAAACCGAACCGTCGGCGTAATAGAACAGCTGGCAGAGATGGCAACCGCTGGGGCAATCACCGTGCGCGGGATAGATGGCGCGACGGCGAACCCCAGTGTCGAAGCCATATCTGCTTGCCCGCAAGCATGGTGGCTGACAAACGACGACGCCCAGCAAGTTGTCGCAGCTCTATGGCCACAAGTTCAGCGATACACCCTCACTGCTGCAGTCGAAACTATCGCCAAGCGCGTGCATGGCACGGACTACCTTGCGGAGTACGCTCTCGAAAAGTCGCTCCGGGCCGAGTTGGAGAAGGCAATCGGGAGCGGCGAACTCCCTGTAAACGAGCGGCGCCATGGAGAAATCTGGCTCAACGAATACGACGTGGACGAATGGCTCGCGCGTGCGCGTAAACCGTATCGCTTAGGTTTGAGCGCACAAACGAACCATGAGCAGGAAGAAATGGCGAACGCTGGGCGACTTCCCATTTGCGAAGTTGCGGCACTGCTTGCCAAGGAGACCAGCATCGACGTCGCCCGATGGGAGTCCACTCTGGTGGACGCAGTCTGCTCGTCTGCGCTGCCGCTGAAGAATCCGCGCAACCTGGCTGACACATTGCCGTTCAAGGTGCAGCCCAACCTGCGCACCTTCTATGACCGAATCGAGCTCATGGACGTAAATCTGTGGCTCGACGCGCATCCCGAATATCGGGTGAAGTACCGTTTTTCAGTGACGGCCCCAGCAGCGGCCACTCCGGCGACGCCAGTATTGGCTGAGACCAAGACGCTCCAGCACTCGACAATTACCCAGCGCACCAACATCCTCGACCCTGAGATAGACGACGCCATCAGGGAGAAAGGCATGGACGTGAATCAGGTTTATCCGTATCTGCGGGAACGGGCGCTGAACGAAGCAGGACCGTTTAAGGGCGTTGCTTCCAATGGAGCCCTGGAATACACCGACGCCAATGGCCGGGTGAAGCAGCTCACTCGCGATGCCCTGGCGAAACGGTTGAACCGCCGCGGATAAACCGCCAGCGGACGCTAACGGACGTTAACCGCCGCTAGCCGCCGGACCTATCGGTCAACGCAACGGTAAGGCAAAAAATCCGTATCACCTCAATTCAACGCCAGTCGGCGGGAAGGTGATACACATGACCACGCAGCAAGTCACGGCGGCACCCGCAGGCCGCCAATTCCTCACCACCGAGGAATTCGCCTCGGCGCTGTCCATGCGTCCGCAGAGCATCCGCAAGCGCTACATGGAGACCGGCAGCTATCACGGGGTCCGCCCTGTGAAGTTGCCGAATCGATTCCTCGCATGGCCCGTGGACGCGGTCGAGCAGTTGATGCGCGGAGTGGCGTGAATGAAAAACAAAAAACGCCCGACCGACAAAAGCCAATCGAGCGCCAACAAGCACCGCGATGATAGCAAGAAGCGTCGACAGCCAGGGCCATTCGAATTGCTTCCACCTCCGGCATTCGCTCCTGTCTGGCCCGCCAGCAATACGCTGCCGGCTGAAGCGCTGTCGCGCCTATTGAAGGGAGAGCGGCTGACGCAACCCGCGTTCGGCACGAGTCGCTGGCGCTTGGCAGCATATGTGATGGAACTGAAGTACCTCGGCTGGCCGGTGAAGTCCGCACCGGTTCACTACCCCGGCCGTGCACGTCCCATCGCGCAGTATTGGCTCGACACCCAAACCATCCTGGCGGCCCGGTCATTGAGGGAGGCCGACTGATGATGAACGGTTTCGACGCCGCCCACGCGCGCGAAGCCCTGTTTTCGCTCGATGCTGGCTGTCCGCGCGAAGAATGGGTACGCGCTGGCATGGCCGCGAAGGCAGCCGGGCTGTCGGAGGACGACTTCCTCAAGTGGTCGGCGACCGGCGCCAACTACGGCGGTGAGCGGGACGCCCGCTCCGTCTGGAAGAGCATCAAGCCCGATGGCGGCGTCCGTGCGGGAACGCTGTTCAAGATGGCGACGGATGCTGGCTGGCGCGGCACGCGCGCGTCCGACGTCACGCCGGCGGCGCGTATGCCGTCCGCGAAGCAGGCGAAGCCGGACCTACCCCAGAAGGCGCGTACCGACCTGGCAGCGACGTTCGACGGCTATCCAGCCGCGAGCGCCGACCATCCCTACATCGTCGCGAAGCGCGGTAATCCGGACGGCCTGCGCGTGGTGCCGCACGGCGACGCGCTGACCATCGGCGGCCAACGCGTCGCCGGCTGGCTGGCGGTACCCGTACGCTCGTTCGACGGCGTCCTCTGCACGGTCCAGTTCGTCCCTCCGCCGGGCAGCGGGACGAAGCTCAACGCGCCGGGCGCGTCGTTCAACGACGGTCTGTTCGTTGTCGGCGACATCGCACCGGACAGCGCGCTGTACGTGTGCGAGGGCATCGGACAAGCGTGGGCGTGCGCCAAGGCCGATTACCTCGCAGCGGCCGTGGTCACGTTCGGTTCTGGCCGCACTCGCTCCATCGCGAAGCTGCTGCGCAGGCGGTATCCGGCGGCGCGCATCGTCATCGTGCCCGACCGCGGCAAGGAAACGGACGCCGAAGACATCGCCCGCGAGATTGCGGGAGCATGGGTCGAGCTACCTGCTGACAAGGTCGCCAACTACGACGCGAACGACTATGACGCCGAGCACGGCATCGACGCGCTGGCAGACATGCTGCGCGCCGCCAAGACACCGCCCATGCGCTACCGGCTCCAGACAGCGGACGACCTGCTTCGCGCGCCGCCGCTTCGCTGGGTGGTTCAAGGCGTGTTGCCAGTCTCCGGTTTCGGCGCTGTCTACGGCCCGTCAGGCTCGGGCAAGTCGTTCCTGGTGCTGGACCTATGCGCCGCAATCGCTGACGGCGCCGAGTGGTTCGGGCGACGCACGACTGCTGCTCCTGTGACGTACGTGTGCCTCGAGGGCGAAGCGGGTCTCGGCAAACGTGCCAAGGCCTGGAGCGTCCGCCAGCGACGCAATCTGCCGGAACGTCTGCGTTTCGTCACCCAGCCGCTCGACCTGCGTGAGGCCGCCGACGTTGCCGACCTGTGCGCGGCGGTGCTGGCTGCAGGTGGCCGCGACGGGCTGCTCGTCATCGACACACTGAACCGCGCGGCGCCTGGCACCGACGAAAACTCCAGTGCAGATATGGGCCAACTCATCGAGGCCTGCAAGGAGGCACAACGTCGGCTTGGCGGCATGGTGCTGCTCGTCCATCACACCGGCAAGGACGGCACCAAGGGCCTGCGTGGTCACAGCAGCCTGTACGCCGCACTCGACGCTGCCATCGAGGTTTCGCGCAATGATGCCCGCCGCGAGTGGAGCGTCGCCAAGAGCAAAGACGATGCGGACGGCGGGCGCCAGGCATTCGCACTGCGCGTGGTCGAGCTCAGCGACGACGAGAACGGCGAACCAGTTACGTCGTGCGTCGTCGAGCCAGACGACAGTGCCAAGGAAGTGACCCGCGTGAAGCTCCCGCAGGGTGGCAACCAGCGCATCGCGCTTGACGCCCTCGCCGAACCGCTGCGCCAGTCCCGTGACTTCGGGAAAGGCGACGCCCCGCCCCATCACCCCTGCATCGAAATCGAGGCTGCCGTTCAGCTGGTAGCGGAGCGCCTTACCTGCGAGCCCAAGCGACGGACGGAGCGCGCCAGAGACGCAATTACGGGACTCGTGACGCGCGGCCTATACGGAGCCAAGGAGGGATGGTTGTGGCGCTACTAACCAACCCGGGAGCGTTCCCGAAGTCCTTCCCGAAAACCCCCGCCCCTTATAAAGGGGCGGCGGGAAATTTCGGGAAAGGTGGACCGGGCCGGAAACGGCGAATTTCGGGAAAAACGGGAAATTTCGGGAATCCGAGGCATGCAGATTCCGCATTGGCGCGGAAGGACATCGAAAGCTGGGGCGGCGATTGCTGCCGATGGGAGGCGAAACGTGATTGACGGACTGGTGAGCGGAAAGCTGTACGGGACGGCGACGAGCCGGACAGGTCAGAGCGGCAGACAGTTTGTGACCGCCAAAGTGCGCGCCGCCGTGGGTGGCGGCGAGCCGTTGTTCGTGAACGTGATTGCGTTCAGCACTACCGCGGGCGAAGCATTGCTTGCGCTCGCCGACGGCGATTCCGTGGCGCTGACAGGGACGCTAACGCCCAAGGCCTGGGTAGACCGCTCAGGAGATGCGAAACCGGCGCTCGATATGGTCGCACACGCAGTGCTAACGACCTACCACGTAAAGCGCCGACGCAGTGCGGTACAGGGTGCGCAGCGCCAGCCTGAAGGCTCCAACGACTTCGAACATGGGCAATCGTCGCACGGCGGCTTCGACGATATGAACGACGACCTGTAGATGGTGCGGGCAACGCGACCGCTGCTGCCAGGGGAGAGACGGCATCAACCGAGTTTCTTCCGCCCAGAAAAAGCCGCACGCGACCACTACGCGCGCGCGCGTGCGTGCGCGAGGGTGAGACGTCAAGAAACAACCTAGGAGAAGACATATGAACGAGCGCGAAATTGAATCGTCACTGTCGGCGGCCGACGCTGACGACAAGACCATCCCTGTCATCAGCCCGGTGGAGATGGACTCGCTGTTTCGGTACGGGGAACATTCACCCTACTGGGATGCAGACATCGAGGTAATGCGACGGAAGCTCCTTGAGTCAGGCTCTGTGGGCGCGGTAAGCCGAATGGAGTTTCTGGTCGACGTAGCCCGAAAGGATATTGAGCGAGCAATGGCGGCGCACCAGCGACCGTGCTTGCAGTTCTCCGGCGGCAAGGACTCTCTCGCCTGCCTGTACCTGCTGCGCCCGTACTGGGACCGCCTGACGGTCATGTGGTCGAGCCGCGGCGATGCCTATCCGGAGGCGCGTGAGCTGTTCGAGGCGGTCCGCAGCATGGTGCACGACGTAATCGAGGTCGGTGGGGACGAGCAGTGGCGCGCCGCCGCCGCCAACACGTGGCCGGCGGATTGCGTCCCGGCGCGCGCCACGTGGTTCGGTCGAATGGTTGAACCGACCGATGACGGGTTCGGGCTTGTGAATCGCTACGACTGCTGCCTAGCGAACTTCTGGAAACCAATGGCAGAGGCAACCGCGGCCGGCAACTTCGACTTGGTGATACGGGGCCAACGCGGCGACGAGGCAAAGCGCGCGCCGTTCGCATCCGGTGCCGTGGATGGCGACGGTCGCGTCTACCTACTTCCAATCCAGCATTGGACAAAGAACGACGTGCTGAAGTATCTGCGGGCCCAGGGAGTCGCGCTTCCTCGACAGTACGAGTACGGCATGGCGTCCCTCGACTGCCTGCACTGCACAGCCTATCTAGATGAAAACGGCGGCAAGCTTCGCTACCTGCGCGACTTTCATCCTGACGCAGCCGTCGAGTATGAGCGTCGCCTACGTCGAATCCAGTCAGAGCAGGAACGGCAGGCACGCCTGATGAAAATCGCGCTCGGTCAGCTCGAGCCGGTCGACGGCGAGGGGAATGGGGATTGAGGGCTCGCAAGAACCCGCCACCGTTCATCTTCGAGAACGTACTGCTCGACCTGAAGCCAGGGCGCGTGTATTCAGCAGAGGCGATTTCCCTTAAGTTCGGAGTGTCGGTGGATGCGGTACACCAGATGATGCTCGGCGCCATCATGCTTGGGGAGGTCAAGGAGCGGCCGGCGCGCCGCGGATTCCGTGCAGGCTATTGGGTGCCCGATGCGGGCTCGCGGACCCTCGCGAGCCGCCGGAGCGGGCCGCTCGCGACCTGGCAGCCGCTTGTCGGCTACACCGAATCGCTGGGACGGTTCCGTGACCTCTGCATGGCGATTCCGCGGTTCCGAACGTGACGTGGATTACCCGTGCGAAGTGGCGATGATATGCGCGACATACAGGACAGCGACCAGAAGGCCCACGGTCTTACCGATAGCAAGCAGGCTATCTTTGCTGAGCACGCGGTATTCGCGTTTCTGTTGCGCCTGTGCACGCTCGATAGCATCCCAATCGACCTCAAATGTCCGTCTCGGCTTCGGTTCAGATTGACGCTGGGAGGTGTGGGATGCCGACTCAGCTCCGGTCGAATATGAGCGTGCTGATTGCCCGTACGGCGAGTTCGTAGCCCATGCGGCATTGGCCGCTTCGAGCGTGCGGTCGTACTGAGTTCGCGCCGTGGCATCGGACAAAACCGCGTAGGCGACGTTGATAGCTCGCATGACTTCAGCGGCTTCGGCGCTCGGGTTTTTGTCTGGGTGCCACTTTTGCGAAAGTGCCTTGTAGGCGGCACGAACCACCTCTGGCGGAGCATCGCGGGCAACGCTCAAGACGTCGTAATGTGTTTTGGTCTTCACTGGGCTTGTCGAACCAGAGGCGGGTGATAGATTTTCTGCTTGCGCCGCCCTCCGACTCTAACATGAGCGACGACCGCATCCACTACGCGCGCGTGCGCGCGCGAGGCGCTAGAGCATTAGCCCCCACGCCCTCTCCGACGTTAGAGAAGAGTCATGCAGCCAGCCCAAGCTATCCGACATTACCGAGGCACTGCTAGAGAATAGCCGTCACCCGCAAATCGGACGCACACAATATCTCCGGCATCCGGAGTGCGGCTACCGGCGCCCAGTAGTCGTTCGCAAGCTGTTCGTTTAAAGCTACGAACGGCGCGCCCGGATTGAAGCGAATCGGACCAGAGAGAAGATGCCAGTCCGTCATGTGCGTCACAGCTCCCGGGATGACCAGTTCGACTTGGTACAACCTCGGGCTAGGATTCCACAGCTGCATCTGTGCGATGGCTTGTGCGCGGTCTGTAATCGCAAAGGTGCAGTCCCAGCGGCTTGGCAGATGCGGGGCGATGTCCCGCCGTACTTGCTCAAGGAGAAGTTCACTGGCGAGCCGCCAACCCTTGCATGCGCCGTCAGGTGAGCCCGCGTCGAATTGATAAGTCCGAAGGGCATTACCCCAGCGACCGCGCTCCACGACGTCACCAACCGTGAATTGATGGTTGGAGATGTGAAAGAGCGGCATCGTAGCTTGCCTCGCGATTGGCGGAATTCGGTTACACCGTGGTTACACGGAACCGAAAAAGACGAAGGGGTTACAACGCGAACGCTGTAACCCCTTGATTTTACTGGTGCCGGCTGCAGGACTCGAACCCGCCACCTGATGATTACAAATCAACTGCTCTACCAGATGAGCTAAGCCGGCGTAAGCGCGAGATTCTACCTCATTTCACGATCTTGAGGCGAGGTCTGCTGCTGCCTTTCGACCCGTCTCCATCGGATTTCGGCGGTTCGTCGGCGCCTTCGGAGGGTTCCTCGTTCGCGCCGCTGTCGGCGACGGGCGTCAGCGTGGACGAAGACGCGTCGCGCGACGCACCGTCGTCGGCCTGCGCGGCATCGTCTTCGAATGCACCCGAATCCTCGGCCTCGCCGGCCACCGCATCGACCTGGAATGCCATCCCCTGACCGTTCTCCCGCGCGTAGATCGCGAGCACGTTGGCCACCGGAATCTCGATCTTGTGCGCCTTCCCGGAGAACCGGGCAGTGAACTCGATCCACTCGTTACCCATCTGCAGCTGGCTCGTCGCCTCGAAGCTGATGTTGAGCACGATCTCGCCGTCACGCACGAACTGACGCGGCACGCGCGTCGAGTTGTCGACCCTCACCGCGATATGCGGCGTGTAACCGTTATCGGTGCACCACTCGTACAGCGCGCGCAGCAGATAAGGCTTCGTTGAAATCTCTTGCATCACAATCCTCGAACCCGGAGCGAGCACGCGGCACGCCGCGCCGCCCGCTCCGTCATGCACTCATTGCATCATCAACGACGCATGACCTTTTCGGACGGCGTCAGTGCTTCGATATAGGCCGGACGGCTGAAGATCCGTTCCGCGTACTTCATCAGCGGCGCGGCATTCTTCGACAGCTCGATACCGTAGTGATCCAGACGCCACAGCAGCGGCGCGATCGCAACGTCGAGCATCGAGAACTCTTCGCCGAGCATGTACTTGTTCTTCACGAAGATCGGCGCGAGCTGCGTCAGGCGATCGCGGATCGCGAGGCGTGCCTTCTCGTGGTTCTTCTCCGCAGCCTTGCCCTTCTCGTTCTCGAGCGTGCTGACGTGAACGAACAGCTCCTTCTCGAAGTTGAGCAGGAACAGGCGCGCGCGCGCGCGCTGCACCGGATCCGCCGGCATCAGCTGCGGATGCGGGAAGCGCTCGTCGATGTATTCGTTGATGATGTTCGATTCGTACAGGATCAGGTCGCGCTCGACCAGAATCGGCACCTGACCGTACGGGTTCATCACCGAAATGTCTTCCGGCTTGTTGAACAGGTCGACGTCACGGATTTCGAAGTCCATGCCCTTCTCGAACAACACCAGCCGGCAACGCTGGGAGAACGGGCAAGTTGTGCCGGAATACAGAACCATCATATTTGCGTTTCCTCAAAAAAGCCGAGGGCCGGCACGCGGCGCAACCCCTTTCACGGGTTCCGCCTTGCGCCGGCCCCACGCCGGTCAGGCGTGTTTACTTGATATCTTTCCAGTACGCGGCATTGAGCCGCCAGGCTAGGAAAGTCAGGACACCGAGAAAGATCAGCACCCACACGCCGAGGCGTTTGCGGGTCTGCTGGGCCGGCTCGGCCATCCATGTCATATAGGCCACCAGGTCGGCTACCGCAGCATCATAATCCGCCGACGACAACGTCCCCGGCGTGACCTGCTGGAAGCCGACGAGCGTGTGGACCTTCTCGCCCGTCTCCTCGTCCGTCTTGTCTTCGAATTTGGCCGTGCGCTGCCCCTGCAGTTGCCACAATACGTTGGGCATGCCGACGTTCTCGAACACCGCGTTGTTCCAGCCGGTCGGCCGCGTATCGTCGCGGTAGAAACCGCGCAGATACGTATACAGCCAGTCGCGGCCGCGCGCCCGCTCCTCGACCGACAGGTCGGGCGGCGTGGTGCCGAGCCAGGTCTTCGCGTCTTCGGGCCGCATCGCAACGGACATCGTGTTCCCGACCTTGTCGGTCGTGAACAGGAGATTCGTTTCGATCTCCTTCTGGGATATGCCCAGATCCGTCAGACGGTTGTAGCGCATCAGGTTCGCGCTGTGGCAGTTCAGGCAATAGTTTACAAACAATTGCGCGCCGTGTTGAAGCGAAACGAGATTTTCCGTGTTATCGGGCGCCCGGTCGAGCGGAAAATTACCTTCCGCACGTGCGGCGGGCGCCACGAGCAGCGCAACGGCCGTCACCCCGATCAGCGCGAGCGTCGAAAGCAGTTTCTTCATGTCGTTCTCTCCTCGCTCACGTTAATGGGGCTTGAAGCGCACCCGCTCCGGCGGCTGCTTGAACGTGCCAAGCGGCGTCCAGACGGGCATGCCGAGGAAGAACGCGAAGTAGATCAGCGCGCAGCCCTGCGCAATCAGCGTCGCGGCCGGCGATGGCGGCCGTGTGCCGAGGAACGCGAGGGTCAGGAACGCCGCGACGAAGATCCCGAGGAACACCTTGTGGAACAGCGGCCGGTAGCGGATCGACTTCACCGGGCTGCGGTCGAGCCACGGCAGGAAGAACAGCGTGATCACCGCCGAGCCCATCACGACGACACCCCAGAACTTCGACTCCGTCAGGAACATGAACACGACGATCGCCGCGGCCAGCACCGGCAGCCCGGCCTTCCACTTGCCGCGCGCACGGATCAGCGCCAGCACGCCGAGCAGCGCGATCACGATCATCAGCACGATCTTGAACGGGTCGGTGGTCGCGCGCAGCATCGCGTAGAACGCGGTGAAATACCAGACCGGCGCGATCTCGGGCGGCGTCTGCAGCGGGTTCGCCGGCACGAAGTTGTTCGACTCCAGGAAGTAGCCGCCCATCTCCGGCGCGAAGAACACGATCAGCGCGAACACCATCAGGAACACGCAGACGCCGAAGAAATCGTGCACCGAGTAGTACGGATGGAACGGGATGCCGTCGAGCGGAATGCCGTTCTCGTCCTTCTTCGCCTTGATCTCGATGCCGTCCGGGTTATTTGACCCCACTTCGTGAAGTGCGACCAGGTGCGCGATCACGAGGCCGACCAGCACGAGCGGAATCGCGATCACGTGGAACGCGAAGAACCGGTTCAGCGTGACGTCGGACACGACGTAGTCGCCGCGAATCCACAGCGACAGGTCCGGGCCGACGAACGGGATCGCCGAGAACAGGTTCACGATCACCTGCGCGCCCCAGAACGACATCTGGCCCCACGGCAGCAGATAGCCGAAGAACGCCTCGGCCATCAGGCACAGGAAGATCGCGCAGCCGAAGATCCACACGAGTTCGCGCGGCTTGCGGTACGACCCGTACATCAGCCCGCGGAACATGTGCAGATACACGACGACGAAGAACATCGATGCGCCGGTCGAGTGCATGTAGCGGATCAGCCAGCCCCATGGCACCTCGCGCATGATGTACTCGACCGACGAGAACGCCAGCGTCGAGTCGGGCTTGTAGTTCATCGTCAGGAAAATGCCCGTGACGATCTGGTTGACGAGCACGAGCAGCGCGAGGGAGCCGAAGAAGTACCAGAAGTTGAAGTTCTTCGGCGCGTAGTACTCGGAAACGTGCTTTTTCCAGGTGGACGTGAGCGGGAAGCGCTGATCGATCCAGCCGGTGAGACCTGTCGTGGAGACTTCCTTGTTGTCGGCCATCACGCTTCTCCTTTCTCGTCCTTGCCGATCACGAGGGTCGTCGCCGACGTGAACATGTAGGGCGGGATGTCGAGATTCTGAGGCGCCGGCTTGTTCTTGAACACACGGCCGGCGAGGTCGTAGGTCGAACCGTGACACGGGCACAGGAAACCGCCCGGCCAGTCGTCCGGCAGGTTCGGCTGCGGACCCGGCGTGAAGCGTTGGCTTGGCGTGCAGCCGAGGTGTGTAC
The DNA here is from genome assembly GCF_003366075.1 of Burkholderia sp. IDO3. Lineage (NCBI taxonomy): Bacteria > Pseudomonadati > Pseudomonadota > Betaproteobacteria > Burkholderiales > Burkholderiaceae > Burkholderia > Burkholderia sp. IDO3. Next base: position 382,428 of record NZ_CP028963.1, on the reverse strand, counting down.
ACACGGCCATCACGACGAGAATGTTCTTGCGATCGGTGCGCGAACGGTACTCGTTCGCGCAATACGCGGGCAACGGCATCGAATACGGGGATTTCGTGGTCGGATCGGCCACTTCCTTGTCGGCCTTGACCACGTCGGCCAGCATGTCGTCGGTGCGGTTCAGGATCCAGACCGGCTTGCCGCGCCACGGCACGGTAACCATCTCGCCGGGTTTCAGGCTGCTGATGTCGACCTCGACCGGCGCGCCGGCCGCTTTTGCTTTTGCGGACGGCGCCAGCGACGCCGCGAAAGGTATGACGGTGGCTACGCCTCCTACGCCACCTGCTACGGATGTCGCAATCAGCCAGGTACGGCGGCCGCTGTCGACGCGTTTCTCTTCCTTGTCTCGCATCACACGCCCCACTTCTGAGTTGGATTTTCCGTCACGACTTTCCATTCCGTCGCTAGTTTGCTCGAATGGAGTCGCCATTTACAAGGCCCGGAGATGAAAATCCGTTCGAAGTGGTTGATAGTTAAGGGTTTTCCCCCACTATAGAAGCGATTAAATCATTTCGCTTTTAAGCATCCGCTACATAGCGAAATTTCGATGCGCCGCCGCAAATCCGGCCTTCAGACCGGATTATGAATATCGATAAAAAGGTGTTCGATATCGAATTCTTCGGACAAGTGCGCGCCGAGCGCCTGGATTCCGTAGCGTTCGGTCGCATGGTGCCCCGCCGCAACGAATGCGACGCCGCTTTCGGCCGCCGCATGCGTGACGGATTCGGATACCTCGCCGGTGAGGAACACATCGGCGCCGGCATCGATCGCCGCGTCGAAATAGCTCTGCGCGGCGCCCGTGCACCACGCGATGCGGCGCAGTTGCATGTCGAGGTCGCCGAGCACGAGCGGCGTGCGACCGAGCGTGCGCTCGATCTTCGCGACGAAGTGCTCGAGCGAGACGGGCATCGGCAGCGTCGCCATCCAGCCGAGATCGCCGTCGCCGAAACGCTGCTCGCCGATCAGCCCGAGCTTCTCGCCGAGCTGCGCGTTGTTGCCGAATTCCGGGTGCGCGTCGAGCGGCAGGTGGTACGCGAACAGGTTCAGGTCGTTCGCGAGGAGCAGCTTCAGGCGCTGGTACTTGCGACCGGTGATCTGCGGCGCCTCGTTGCGCCAGAAATAGCCGTGATGGACGAGCACCGCATCCGCCCCCCATTCGAGCGCCGCCTCGAGGAAGGCGACCGATGCCGTGACGCCGGTGGCGATCTTCTCGATCTTGCGGCGCCCCTCGACCTGGAGGCCGTTCGGGCAATAGTCCTTGAAGCGCGCGATTTCAAGGGTATTGTTCAAGTACAATTCAAGTTCGATCCGATCCATATAAACCTCTAATCCATTCAGATGCTTAGACGCTTCTGGCTGTTCTTCGCGCAGGCGGTAACCGTACTGCTCGCGCTGATGTTCATCGTCGTGACGCTCAAGCCGCAATGGCTGCAACGGCAAGGACAGCTCGGCAAGCAGCTCGCCACGCCGATCGTTGCACTGCGGGAGGTCGCGCCGGGCATCGGCGGCGCACCGGCGACCACGTCGTACGCCGAGGCGGCGCAAAAGGCGATGCCGGCCGTCGTCAACGTATTCTCCAGCAAGGACGGCTCTTTGCCGCCCGATCCGCGCGCGAAAGACCCGCTGTTCCGCTACTTCTTCGGCGACCGCAACGCCCGCAAGCAGCAGGACGAACCGGCCGCCAACCTCGGCTCGGGCGTTATCGTGAGCCCGGAAGGTTACATTCTAACGAACCAGCACGTCGTGGACGGCGCCGACCAGATCGAAGTCGCGCTCGCCGACGGCCGCACGGCCACCGCGAAGGTGATCGGCAGCGACCCGGAAACCGATCTGGCGGTGCTGAAGATCAACGTGACGAATCTGCCGACGATCACGCTCGGCCGCTCCGACCAGGCTCGCGTGGGCGACGTCGTGCTCGCGATCGGCAACCCGTTCGGCGTCGGCCAGACGGTCACGATGGGGATCATCAGCGCGCTCGGCCGCAATCACCTCGGCATCAACACGTTCGAGAACTTCATCCAGACCGACGCGCCGATCAACCCCGGCAACTCGGGCGGCGCGCTGGTCGACGTGAACGGCAACCTGCTCGGCATCAACACCGCGATCTACTCGCGCTCGGGCGGCTCGCTTGGCATCGGCTTCGCGATCCCCGTGTCGACCGCACGCACCGTGCTCGAAAGCATCATCACGAACGGCTCGGTCACGCGCGGCTGGATCGGCGTCGAGCCGCAGGACGTCACGCCGGAGATCGCCGAGTCGTTCGGGCTGTCGCAGAAATCGGGCGCGATCGTCGCGGGCGTGCTGCAGGGCGGCCCGGCCGACAAGGCCGGCATCAAGCCGGGCGACATCCTCGTCAGCGTGAACGGCGACGAAATCACCGACACGACGAAGCTGCTGAACACCGTCGCGCAGATCAAGCCGGGCACGCCGACCAAGGTGCACGTCGTGCGCAAGGGCAAGGAGTTCGACGTGAACGTCGTGATCGGCAAGCGCCCGCCGCCGCCGAAACAGACGCTCGACGATCAGGACAGCGACTCCGAATGACGCCCGCCGGGCGGCGCGGCCGCGCCGCCGCGGGATGGAGCCGGACATGAAAAAAGGGCAGCCGATCCGGCTGCCCTGTTGCTTTGCATCGCATGTCTTTCCCGGCGGCGGTGAACCTCTCCGCCCGCTCGCCGTGCGCGCCGTCCGCGCGGCCCCCGGCGTTGAAGCATCGCCGGGGGCCGTCACACACGGCGCCTTCGTCAACCCGCGGCGCCATTCTCCGCTTCGGTCTCTTCCGTCGGCTTCGGCACGAAGAACCGTGCGGCCAGCAGCCCGATCTCGAACAGCACGATGAGCGGCAGCGCGAGCATCAGTTGCGAGAACACGTCCGGCGGCGTGACGACCGCCGCGACGATGAACGCGCCGACGATCACGTACGGCCGGATCTCCTTCAGCTTCTTCACCGTCAGCACGCCCATGCGCACGAGCAGCACGACGATGATCGGCACCTCGAACGTGACCCCGAATGCGATGAACATCCCGAGCACGAAGCTCAGGTAGTTGTCGATGTCGGTCGACATCTCCGCACCGAGCGGCGCGTTGTAGTGCGCCATCACGCGGAAGATCGTCGGGAAGACGAGGAAGTACGCGAACGCCATCCCGCACAGGAACAGGAAGTAGCTGCTGCCGACGAGCGGCACGACGAGCTTCTTCTCGTGCTGGTACAGCCCCGGCGCGACGAACGCCCAGATCTGGTACAGCACGACCGGCAGCGCGATCACGAGCGCGACGAGCATCGTGACCTTCATCGGCACGAAGAACGAGCCGGTGACGTCGGTCACGATCATCCTGCCGCCCTTCGGCAGGTTCTCCATCAGCGGCCGCGCGAGCAGCCGGAAGATGTCGGGCGCCCAGTAGACGAGCCCGAGAAACACGACGATCACGGCCAGCCCCGCGCGAATGATGCGATCGCGAAGCTCGACGAGATGGGAAATAAAGGTTTCTTCCGGGGCATCGCCCGGATTCTGCTGGGGGTCGCTCACACCGGCCCTCGGTAGGATTGACGAGCGAGCATGCGCTCGGCTCAGAAGAAGCGCGTCGGCCGGCGCAGGCTGGCCGGCTGGTGGCGCGCGACACGCGCGGCGCCCGACTGCACGTGCGTGCGGCGGGTGGTCGCGCGCTTGTACCAGACAGGCGTCGCCGCCTGTTTCACGCGCCAGTTGCGACGCTTCGACGCGATCGCTGCCGCGCTGCCGCGCCACGACGACGGCGCTGCGGGCGTGTCGGAGCCGTACGAGTCGGCATCGACCGAGCCATCATTGAGACCGCCGACCGCGGAATGCCACGTGTCGTTCAGTTCCTTTTCGTGCTCGCGCAGGTTGTCGTGAATCGTCGTCTCGACATTGCGCGCGGCCGCCTCGAAATCGGTCTTCATCGTGCGCAACGCGTCGAGCTCGATTTCGCGCGAGACCTCGGCCTTCACGTCGTTGATGTACCGCTGCGCGCGGCCGAACAATGCGCCCGCCGTACGCGCGACGCGCGGCAGGCGCTCGGGGCCGAGCACCACGAGCGCGACGACGCCGATCAGCGCCATCTTCGAAAGACCGAGATCCAGCATCGCGAATGCCTGTCAGCGTGCCGGCGTCAAGCCTTGTTCGAGTCGGAACGCGTCGTTTCCTTCGCGTTGACGTCGACCGAGCCCGAGCGCGGCAGTTGCTGCGCGTCCGCCGGCGTTTCGCCTTCCTTCATGCCGTCCTTGAAACCCTTCACGGCGCTGCCGAGATCGTTGCCGATATTGCGCAGCTTCTTCGTACCGAAAACCAGCGCGACGATCAGCAGCACGATCAGCCAGTGCCAAATGCTCAATCCACCCATGATGAAACCTCTCCTCAACCACGCCGCGTCGCGGCGTAAATCGCCGGCGGCACGCCGGCTTCGACTATCGATGCGGGGAAAACGCCCCGCTGCGTCAACCCATCCGCTGCCACGGGCGCGGGCCGGCCAGGATGTGCGCGTGCAGGTGGTAGACCTCCTGCCCGCCGCCGGGGCCCGTGTTGATCACCGTGCGAAACCCGGTTTCGCCGCCCGTATACGCGACGCCGAGCTGGTCGGCCAGACGCGCGACGAGCAGCATCAGCCGGCCGAGCATCGGCGCATCGGCGTCGGTCGCCGCCGACAGCGTCGGCAGGTGCCGGCGCGGAATCACGAGCACGTGTGTCTCGGCCGCCGGGCGGATGTCGCGGAACGCGACGAATTCGTCGTCCTCGTGCACCTTCGTGCTCGGGATCTCGCCCGCCGCGATCTTGCAGAACAGGCAATTCGGATCGTGACTCATGTTGCTCCTGCGAAACGCCCGCTCGCCGGTCAGAACCAGGCCTGCGGATCGAGCGTCTTGTTGTCGTTCAGGTACAGCCAACCTTTGATGATACGGTACAGCGTCCAGATCCATGTGACAAACATGATGACGAACCCGACCACCACGAACATCAGCGCGAAGCCGATCACGTACGCGATCAGCGCGCGCCAGAACGTGCGGATCTGCCACTCGAAATGGTCGGCGTACGGCGTGCCGGCCACATCGCCGCGCTTCACGTAGTTGATGATGATCGCGATGATGCCGGTGACGCCGCCCGTCAGCCAATGAATCGCGTAGAGGCCGTACAACACGTGCGTCAGCGTGCGCAATCCGTTCAGCCGCTCGGCCTCCGCGGCGCCCTGCACCGACGGCGTCGGAAACTGGCTCGGCGTATCGGTCATGATGCTACCCTCGTAAGATGACAATTCTTACAGCTTACCGCACTGTTGCCGGTGCGGCAGGCCGTCGGCTGTCACCCGCCGTTTTCCTCGCGCTCGCGGCGCTTGCGCAGCGCCTTTTCCTCGATGCCCGACAGCCCTTCGCGGCGCTCGAGCTCGGCGATCACGTCGGCCGGGCTCAGGTCGAAATGCGACAGCATCACGAGGCAGTGGAACCACAGATCGGCCACTTCGCCGACCAGCGCCGTCGGCGCGCCGCCTTGGCGCACGTCCTTCGCGGCCAGCACGACTTCGGTCGCCTCTTCGCCGATCTTCTTCAGCACCGCGTCGTCGCCCTTGTGGAACAGGCGCGATACGTACGATTGCTCGGGGTCGCCGCCCTTGCGGCTATCGATCACGGCGGCGAGGCGCAGCAGCGTGTCTTCGGTCGATTGCGTCATTTGTAGATGTGTTCGGGATCTTTCAGCACCGGATCGACCGCGACCCAGTCGCCGCTGTCCACGTTGCCTTCGAATTTCTGGAAGAAGCACGAATGCCGGCCGGTGTGGCATGCGATGCCCGACACCTGCTCGACCTTCAGCAGCACGACGTCCTCGTCGCAGTCGAGCCGCACCTCGTGCACGTGCTGCACGTGGCCCGACTCCTCGCCCTTGAACCACAGGCGCTTGCGCGAGCGCGAATAGTAGACCGCGCGCTGCGTCTCGATCGTCTTCGCCAACGCCTCGCGGTTCATCCACGCGAACATCAGCACGTCGTTCGTCGACGCTTCCTGCGCGATCACCGGCACGAGGCCGTTGTCGTCCCAGCGGACCTTGTCGAGCCACGCGGGCAGGGATTTCGTTTCCGTATTCATCACAGCCTCACCGGGATGCCCTGGTCGGACATGAAGCGTTTCGCCTCGCCGACCGTGTGCTCGCCATAGTGGAAGATGCTTGCGGCCAGCACCGCGTCGGCGCGGCCGTCCTTGATGCCGTCCGCCAGATGCTGCAGCGAACCGACGCCGCCCGATGCGATCACCGGCACCGGCACCGCGTCCGACACGCCGCGCGTGAGCGCGAGGTCGAAGCCCGACTTCGTGCCGTCGCGGTCCATGCTCGTGAGCAGGATCTCGCCCGCGCCGAGCTCGGCCATCTTGCGCGCCCATTCGATCGCGTCGAGGCCCGTGCCCTTGCGGCCGCCGTGCGTGAACACTTCCCAGCGCGGCGTCTCGCCGTCGGCCGACACGCGCTTCGCGTCGATCGCGACGACGATGCACTGCGAGCCGTACTTGTCGGCCGCGTCGCGCACGAGTTGCGGGTTCGCGACCGCCGACGAGTTCATGCTGACCTTGTCCGCGCCCGCGTTCAGGAGGCGCCGCACGTCTTCGACGGCGCGCACGCCGCCGCCGACGGTCAGCGGAATGAAGACCTGCGATGCGACGGCCTCGATGATCGGCAGGATCAGGTCGCGCTGGTCGGAGGTCGCGGTGATGTCGAGGAACGTGAGTTCGTCGGCACCCTGATCGTCATAGCGGCGAGCGATTTCGACGGGGTCGCCGGCATCGCGCAGTTCGACGAAGTTGACGCCCTTGACGACACGCCCGGCAGTCACGTCCAGGCAGGGGATGATGCGTTTAGCTAGAGCCATGATGTTGCGCCAAATGCCGCGATGGGATGGCCGGTTGCGGGCGGCCGGTTTCGGACGCCTCGCGCGAGGCGCCCGGTCGGGGCTGCGGCAGGCAGCCCCCGGCGAACGGAACGACCGCGCTTACGCGTCGTCGAGTTCGCCGTTCAGTTCGTCCGCGCGCTTTTGCGCGGCCGAGAAATCGAGGTCGCCGGAGTAGATCGCACGGCCGCAGATCACGCCTTCGACGCCGTGTTCTTCCACTTCGCAGAGGTTCTCGATGTCGGTGAGGTTCGACAGGCCGCCGCTTGCGATGACCGGAATGCCGACCGCCTGTGCGAGCTTCACCGTCGCCTCGATGTTGATACCCTGCAGCATCCCGTCGCGGCCGATGTCCGTGTAGACGATCGATTCGACGCCGTAGTCCTCGAACTTGCGCGCGAGATCGATCACTTCGTGGCCGGTCAGCTTGCTCCAGCCGTCGGTCGCGACCTTGCCGTCCTTCGCGTCGAGACCGACGATGATGCTGCCCGCGAACGCGGTGCATGCGTCCTGCAGGAAGCCCGGATCCTTCACGGCCGCGGTGCCGATGATCACGTAGGAAAGGCCTGCGTCGAGATACTTCTCGATCGTCTCGAGGCTGCGAATGCCGCCGCCGAGCTGCACGGGGATTTCGTCGCCGACTTCGTCGAGGATCGCTTCGATCGCTTCGAGATTCTTCGGCTTGCCGGCAAAAGCGCCGTTCAGGTCGACCAGATGCAGCCGCCGGGCGCCGAGATCGACCCACTTGCGGGCCATCGCCGCCGGGTCCTCGGAGAAAATCGTGGCCTGGTCCATATCGCCCTGTTTGAGGCGCACACACTGACCGTCTTTGAGATCGATGGCCGGAATCAGCAACATAGCAATCGGGTGTCGTCGTGGAAAAAGAAAAGAATCCGGCGCGCACCGGCCAACCCGGTGCCGCGCCGTCTCGCTAGTTTAGTACAACTCTTTCAGCGCTTAGGGCCTGTTCCCGCCAATAACGGGCTCGCGAACGTGCCTTTCCGGTCCCCCTGCCAGGCGCGAGGAGCGCCGTTTGGCCGAACCTGGCCAGCAACGATCGACGCCGTAACACGGCGGGAAAGACACGCCCCCCAAGCTAACAAATCATGCGCGTGACGGCCGCAACACGGGCCTTCCAGGCCCGCGAATTGTGGCACGCATGCGACGCTTACGGTTTCCAGTGTACGAAGTTGCGATACAGACGCAACCCGACCTCCGCGCTTTTCTCGGGGTGGAATTGGGTCGCGAAGAGGTTGTCCCGCGCGACCGCGGACGTAAACGGCGCACCGTACGCCGTTTCGCCGACCGTGTGCGCCGGGTTCTCCGGGCTCACGTAGTAGCTGTGTACGAAGTAGAAATAGGCGTCGTCGGGCACGCCGTCCCACAGCGGGTGCGGCTGCGATTGATGCACGCGGTTCCAGCCCATCTGCGGCACCTTGAAGCGCGAGCCGTCGTCCTGCAGCCGGCCGTCGAGTTCGAACCGCACGACCTTGCCGGGCAACAGGCCGAGGCCCTTCGTGTCGCCTTCGGCACTCCAGTCGAACAGCATCTGCTCGCCGACGCACACGCCGAGCAGCGGCTTCGTGCGCGACGCCTCGATCACCGCTTCCTGCAGCCCCGATTCGCCGAGGCAGCGCATGCAGTCCGGCATCGCGCCCTGGCCGGGCAGCACGACGCGGTCGGCCGCGCGAATCGCGGCCGGCGTGTCGACGATCGCCACGTCGGCGGCCGGTTCGGCCTTCTTGAGCGCCTGCGCGACCGAGCGCAGGTTGCCCATCCCATAATCCACAATCGCAATCGAAGTTTTCATCTCAGTGCAGGCAGTAGCGCCCTCAGTCCATTGACGATGAATTCCACCGCCAGCGCCGACAGCATCAGACCCATCAGCCGCGTGGCGATGTTGATGCCGGTGCGGCCGATCCAGTTCGCGATCGGCTCGGCGAGCCGCATCGCGATGAAACACAGCAAAGCCAGGATCGCGCCAATCGCGACAAGCCCGGCTCGCTCATACCAGTGATGCGAGTTCGCCGCGTAGATGATCACCGTGCTGATCGAGCCGGGGCCCGTGAGCAGCGGAATCGCCAGCGGCACGACCGCGATGTTGTCCTTCATCTCGGCTTCGTGGCGCTCCTCCGGCGTCGATCGCGTGTTGCCGATCTGCGCGTTCAGCATGTTGATCGCCATCAGCAACATGATGATCCCGCCGCCCACTTCGAGCGAGCCGACAGAAATGCCGAAGAAGTTGATGATCTGCTGCCCGAGCAGCGCCGTCACCGTCATCACGCAGAACACCGACACCGATGCGATCCGGATCGTGCGGCGCCGCTCGTCGTCCGTCTGCTGCGCCGTCAGGCTCAGGAAGAACGGCACCGCACCGACCGGGTTGATCAGCGCAAGCAGCGAAATGAACGATTTGAGCAGATCCATCGCAAGCCGGCGCAGCGCGCCGAAGCCGTGAGGTTGTCCCGGGCGCGGCCCGTCACGAAATCAGAGGCTGCCCTTCGTCGACGGAATCTGCCCCGCCGCACGCTCGTCGAGCTCCACCGCCGCGCGCAGCGCCCGGCCGAAGGCCTTGAACACCGTTTCGAGCTGATGGTGCGCGTTGATCCCGCGCAGGTTGTCGATGTGCAGCGTGACGCCCGCGTGGTTCACGAACCCGCGGAAGAACTCGATCGACAGGTCGACGTCGAACGTGCCGATCCGCGCGCGCGTGAACGGCACGTGGAATTCGAGACCCGGGCGACCCGAGAAATCGATCACGACGCGCGACAGCGCCTCGTCGAGCGGCACGTACGAATGGCCGTAACGGCGGATGCCCTTCCGGTCGCCGATCGCCTTCGCGACGGCCTGACCGAGCGTGATGCCGACGTCCTCGACCGTATGGTGATCGTCGATGTGCGTGTCGCCATGCGCTTCAACCTCGAGATCGACCAGACCGTGTCGCGCGATCTGGTCGAGCATATGGTCGAGAAACGGCACGCCGGTAGCCAGCTTCTGCTGGCCCGTGCCGTCGAGATCGAGCTTCACACGGATCTGCGTTTCGCTGGTATTGCGAACGACTTCCGCCACACGCATGGCAATTCCTTGAATGAGTCTGATGTAAATGGGGATTGATCATCGCGCGCCGCCGCGCCCTGGGCTCAACCGGGCAGCGCGAGTTTCAAAGCCGCCAGCAAGCGTGCATTTTCGTCGGGAGAACCGACGGTCAGCCGCACGCATTCGGCCAGCAACGGATGCATTTTACTCACGTTTTTGATCAACACCCGCTCGGTGAGCAGCGCATCGAACACGGTCGCCGCGTCCGGCACGCGCACCAGCAGGAAGTTGCCGGCGCTCGGATACACCGTCGTGCCCGGCAGCGCGGCCACGGCCTGCGCGAGGCGCGCGCGTTCCGCGCGCAGTTCGGCCGCCTGCGCATCGAGCACGTCGAGGTGATCGAGCAGGAAATCGGCGGTCGCCTGGGTCAGCACGTTGATGTTGTACGGCGGACGCACCTTGTCGAACTCGGTCAGCCAGGCCGGCAGCCCGGCGAGATAGCCGAGGCGGATGCCCGCGAGGCCGAGCTTCGACACCGTGCGCATCACGACGACGTTGTCGAATTCGGCGGCGCGCGGCAGCCACGAACGCTCCGCGAACGGCTGGTACGCCTCGTCGATCACGATCAGGCTGTGGCGCGCGGCCGCGATGATGCGCTCGACGTCGGCTTCGTCGTACAGCGTGCCGGTCGGGTTGTTCGGATACGCGAGATAGACGAGCGCGGGCCGGTGCGCGTCGATTGCCGCGATCATCGCGTCGGCGTCGAGCGTCAGGTCGGCCTTCAGCGGCACGCCGACGAATTCGAGCTGCGCGAACTTCGCGGACAGTTCGTACATCACGAAGCCCGGCACCGGCGCGAGCACCTTCGCGCCCGGCTTCGCGCACGCCACCGACATCATGCTGATGATTTCGTCCGACCCGTTGCCGAGCAGCACGTCGCATGCGGCCGGCACGCCCATCGCGTGGCGCAGCTTGTCGAGCAGCGCGCCCGGGCGCGGCGCCGGGTAGCGGTTCAGCGCGACCTGCGCGAGGCGCTCGCCGAGCGCCGCGGCGAGCGGTGCGGGCAGCGAATACGGGTTCTCCATCGCGTCGAGCTTCACGAACCCGCTCGCGTCCGGCACCGGGTAGCTCGTCATCGCGAGCACGTCGCGGCGGATGATGTCTTGTGGCGTCGTCATGGTCTCAAGCCGGCGTGCGTCGCGCCGGCGTCAAATGGTCGGCAAGGCGGCGGCTGCCGCCTTGCACGGGTCTCCTGGCCGACCGGAACCGATGCTTCGGCATCGGCTCCGGCGCGCGTGTCACCCCTTCATCCGGAGTTCGGCGCTGCGCGCGTGCGCCTGCAGGCCCTCGCCGTACGCGAGCTCGGATGCGATTTCACCCAGCGTCTGCGCACCTTCGGCGCTGACTTCGATCAGGCTCGAGCGCTTGATGAAGTCGTACACGCCGAGCGGCGACGAGAAGCGCGCGGTGCGCGACGTCGGCAGCACGTGGTTCGGGCCGGCGCAGTAGTCGCCGAGGCTTTCGCTCGTGTAGCGGCCGAGGAAGATCGCGCCCGCGTGGCGGATCTGCTGGCCCCATTGCTGCGGCTCCAGCGCGGAAATCTCGAGGTGCTCGGGCGCGATCTCGTTCGCGATCCGGCACGCTTCGGCCATGTCGCGCACCTTGATCAGCGCGCCGCGGCCTTCGAGCGATGCGCGAATCACGTCCTGGCGCGGCATCGTCGGCAGCAGCTCGTCGATCGCCTTCCCGACGCGCTCGAGGAACGCGGCGTCCGGGCACAGCAGGATCGACTGCGCGAGCTCGTCGTGTTCGGCCTGCGAGAACAGGTCCATCGCGACCCAGCTCGGATCGGTCGTGCCGTCGCACAGCACGAGGATTTCCGACGGGCCGGCGATCATGTCGATGCCGACCGTGCCGAACACGCGGCGCTTTGCGGACGCGACGTACGCGTTGCCCGGCCCGCAGATCTTGTCGACCGCCGGCACCGTGGCCGTGCCGTATGCCAGCGCGCCGACCGCCTGCGCGCCGCCGATCGTGAACACGCGATCGACGCCGCCGAGCAGCGCCGCGGCGAGCACGAGGTCGTTCTTCACGCCGTCCGGGGTCGGCACGACCATCACGATCTCGCCGACGCCCGCGACCCGCGCGGGAATCGCGTTCATCAGCACCGACGACGGATAGGCCGCCTTGCCGCCCGGCACGTACAGGCCGACGCGGTCGAGCGGCGTGACCTTCTGGCCGAGCACCGTGCCGTCGCTTTCCGTGTACTGCCAGCTATGCGTGCCGCACTCGATCTTCTGCTTCTCGTGGTACGCGCGCACGCGCGCAGCCGCGGCTTCCAGTGCCGCGCGCGCCTTCGGCGCGAGGCCGTCGAGCGCCGTCTGCAACGCATCCTGCGGCAGTTCGAGCGCGGCGACGCTGTTCGCGTTCAGCCGGTCGAAGCGGTTCGTGTACTCGAGCACCGCGGCGTCGCCGCGCGACTTCACGTCGGCGAGAATCTGCGCGACCGATTGCTCGATCGCCTCGTCCTCGCTCGCCTCGAATGCGAGCACCGCACGCAGCGCGGCATCGAAGCCTTCGCTCGTCGAATCGAGTTTGCGGATGGTGATGGCCATGGGAGTTCCGTTACGGTGATGCGCTCAATTGCCATTCTGCGACGCGCGTTCGAACGCGTCGAGAATCGGCTTGAGCGCCGCGCGCTTCAACTTCAGCGCAGCCTGGTTCACGACGAGGCGCGACGAGATCGCCATGATCTCCTCGACCTCGACCAGATTGTTCGCCTTCAGCGTGCCGCCCGAGCTGACGAGGTCGACGATCGCGTCGGCCAGCCCGACCAGCGGCGCCAGTTCCATCGAACCGTACAGCTTGATCAGGTCGACGTGCACGCCCTTCGCGGCAAAGTGTTCGCGCGCCGTTTCGACGTACTTGGTCGCGACCCGCAGGCGCGCGCCCTGGCGCACCGCGTTCGCGTAGTCGAAACCGGCCGGCACGGCCACCGACATCCGGCAGCGTGCAATGTTCAGATCGATCGGCTGGTACAGGCCCGAGCCGCCGTGCTCGACCAGCACGTCCTTGCCGGCCACGCCGAAATCGGCCGCGCCGTATTCGACATAGGTCGGCACGTCGCTCGCGCGCACGATGATCACGCGCAGGTTCGGATCGGTCGTCGGCAGGATCAGCTTGCGCGACGTTTCCGGATCCTCGGCCACCTGCACGCCGGCAGCCGCCAGCAGCGGCAGGGTTTCCTCGAAAATCCGGCCCTTCGACAGGGCGAGGGTCAGCGGCGCGGTCATGCTTGGCTCCCGGAAAGACGGCGCACGTTCGCGCCGACAGCGGTCAGTTTGGCTTCCATGCGGTCGTAGCCGCGGTCCAGATGGTAGATGCGGTCGACGAGCGTTTCGCCTTCGGCACGCAGCCCGGCGATCACGAGGCTCGCCGACGCGCGCAGGTCGGTCGCCATCACGGTTGCGCCGGACAGCTTGTCGACGCCGGTCACGAGCGCCGTATTGCCGTCGACCGTGATGTTCGCGCCGAGCCGGTTCAGTTCCTGCACGTGCATGAAGCGATTCTCGAAAATGGTCTCGACGATCTGCGCGGTGCCCGTCGCGATCGAATTCAGGGCCATGAACTGCGCCTGCATGTCGGTCGGGAACGCCGGGTATTCCGACGTGCGGATCGTCACCGCCGACGGGCGGCGGTCCATCTTCACGCGCAGCCAGTTGTCGCCTTCCTCGATCGACACGCCGGCTTCGCGCAGCTTGTCGACCACCGCGTCGAGGATCTGCGGGCGCATGCCCGTCAGCATCACGTCGCCGCCGGCCGCCGCGACCGCGCACAGGAACGTGCCGGCCTCGATACGGTCGGGAATCACCGAATGGCGCGCGCCATGCAGGCGCTCGACGCCCTGGATCACGAGGCGGTCGGTGCCGATGCCGTCGATTTTCGCGCCCATCGCGACCAGCAAGTGTGCGAGATCGCTCACTTCCGGCTCGCGCGCCGCGTTTTCGATCACCGTCTCGCCGTCGGCCAGCGTCGCGGCCATCAGCAGGTTTTCGGTGCCCGTCACCGTGATCATGTCGGTCACGATGCGCGCGCCCTTCAGGCGCTTCGCGCGGGCTTCGATGAAGCCGTGCTCGATGCTGATCTCGGCGCCCATCGCCTGCAGGCCCTTGATGTGCTGATCCACCGGACGCGCGCCGATCGCGCAGCCGCCCGGCAGCGACACCTTCGCTTCGCCGAAGCGCGCGAGCAGCGGCCCGAGCACGAGGATCGATGCGCGCATCGTCTTCACGAGCTCGTACGGCGCGACGAGGTTGTCGACGTTCGACGCGTCGAGCTGCACGCGGCAGCCGTCCGTTTCGCTCTTCACGCCCATCTGGTTCAGCACCTTCAGCGTGGTACGCACGTCCTTCAGGTTCGGCACGTTGTCGAGCTCGACCGGATCGGCGCTCAGCAGCCCCGCGCACAGGATCGGCAGCGCGGCGTTCTTCGCGCCGGACACGACGATCTCGCCGGACAGCCGGCGACCGCCTTCGATCACGAGCTTGTCCATCCCCTGTCCCTGCGATTCCCCGTTGGCGGCCGGGTGTGCCGTGGCGACGCTCTGGACGGCGTCGCGCTCGTTGACGGTGACTTGCACTCAGTGGTTCCGGTTATGCGTTCTGCCATTCGGCGGGCGTCAGCGTCTTCATGCTGAGCGCGTGGATTTCCTGCTTCATGCGATCGCCGAGCGCCGCATAGACGAGCTGGTGCCGCTGGATCGGCCGCTTGCCTTCGAAGGCCGCCGACACGATCGTCGCGAAGAAATGCTGGCCGTCGCCTTCGACTTCCAGATGAGTGCAGGCGAGACCGCCGGCGATGTATTGCTTGACCTGTTCGGGCGTCGGCAACATGAGGGGCTCCTGTCGGCGCGCGCCGCCTGTGGCGGCCGCCGCCGTCGATATCAATGACGCAGTTTGTAGCCGGTCGCAAGCAGCCGCATCGCGAATATCGCGAGCAGCACGAAGAAACCGGTGACGATGGCGAGGCTCGCGAGCGGGTTGATGTCGGACGCGCCGAAGAACCCGTAGCGGAAACCGTCGATCATGTAGAAAAACGGGTTGAGACGCGAAATCTCGCGCCACACGGGCGGCAGCGAGTGCGTCGAATAGAACACGCCGGACAGGAACGTCAGCGGCATGATCAGGAAGTTCTGGAACGCGGCGAGCTGGTCGAACTTCTCGGCCCAGATCCCGGCGATCAGCCCGAGCGTGCCGAGGATCGCCGAGCCGAGCAGCGCGAACGCGATGATGAACAACGGCGCCGCGAAATGCATCGGGATAAACCAGATCGTCACGACGAACACGCCCGTGCCGACCGCGAGCCCGCGCACCACGGACGCGAGCACGTACGCGCCGAAGATGTCCTTGTAGGACAGCGGCGGCAGCAGCACGAACACGAGGTTGCCGGTGATCTTCGACTGGATCAGCGACGACGAGCTGTTCGCGAACGCGTTCTGCAGCACGCTCATCATCACGAGGCCGGGAACGAGAAAGCTCACGTACTCGACGCCTGGATACACCTCGACGCGGCCCGACAGCGCGTGGCCGAAGATCGTCAGATACAGCAGCGCCGTCACGATCGGCGCGCACACCGTCTGGAACGATACCTTCCAGAAACGCAGAAGTTCCTTGTAGAACAGCGTACGAAAACCGCTCATGCCAGTCCCTCGATCACCTCGGCCCCGTTCATCACCTGGACGAACACATCTTCGAGGTCCGCCTTGCGGACCTCGATCTCGTCGAACGTGCAGCCCGCCGCGCGACACTGCGCGAGGATGCGTTCGACATCGTCGTAGCTCGTGAGACGCAGCAGGTGCTCGCCCGGCGCGCGTGCGGCCGGATCGGTCTCCAGCCCGCGCAACTCGGCGGGCAGCGCGCCCGTCGCCAGGCGCAGATACAGCTGCAGCCCCGCGAAACGACGCAGCAGCGCGTCGGTGCGGTCGAGCGCGACGACTTCACCGCGACGCAGCATCGCGATGCGGTCGCACAGCGCCTCGGCTTCCTCGAGGTAATGGGTGGTCAGGACGATCGTGTGGCCCTCGCGGTTCAGTCGCGAGATGAATTTCCACAGCGTCTGGCGCAGTTCGACGTCGACGCCGGCGGTCGGCTCGTCGAGCACGATCACGGGCGGCCGGTGCACGAGCGCCTGCGCGACCAGCACGCGGCGCTTCATCCCGCCCGACAGCGCGCGCATGTTCGCGTCGGCCTTCTCGGTGAGATCGAGATTGGCCATTACTTCGTCGATCCAGTCGTCGTTGCGGTGCAGCCCGAAATAGCCGGACTGGAGCCGCAGCGTCTCGCGGACGGTGAAGAACGGATCGAAAACGAGTTCCTGCGGCACGACGCCGAGCGCGCGGCGCGCGCCGCGGAAGTCCTTGACGACATCGTGGCCGCGCACCGAGATGCTGCCTTCATCGGCCCGGGCGAGCCCGGCGAGGATACTGATGAGCGTGGTCTTGCCTGCGCCGTTCGGGCCGAGCAGGCCGAAAAACTCGCCTTCCTCGACCGACAGACTGACGCCCTTGAGCGCCTGAAGCGATTTGTAGCGCTTCTTGACGTGACGGATTTCTATGGCTGACATGACTGTGCGCGGCGCAATGGCCGCGACGCCTATTCTGGTGCTTGCTGCGAAAGAAAATGGGGGCCGGACGCCGATTGGCTGCCCCGCAAAACGCTTGATTATAGGGCAAACCGGCTAGCGGAGCCGGTGCCGGCGGCACGCGGCCTGAAGCTTGCGCGCCGGGCGGCGCGGCAGGCTTCGGTCGGACAGGGTCAATGTCGCCCGGTGCCTTCGATGAGCGCGTCGACGCCGTAGGCGCGCGCGAGGCTGGCGAGCGTCGGGGGGAGATTGAGGATGTCGAGGGTCGCGCCGCGCGCTTTGGCGGCGCGTTGCCATGCGAGCAGCACGGCGAGCGCGGACGAATCGAACTGCGTCAGCGCCGCGCAATCGACGGCGGTTGCGCCCGCGCCGATGCGCGCGAGACCGTCCGCGAGCGCGGACTTCGCGCTCGCGACGGTCAGCGAGGAGCCGGCTGCGAAGCCGCTCACGACGCCTGCTTGCCGGCGGCAAGTTCCTGGTTGCGCTGCGTCAGGAACTTGATCAGGCCGTCCACGCCGCTTTGCTGGATCTTCTCGTTGAACTGCTGCTGGTACGTCTGGATCAGCCACGCGCCGAGCACGTTCAGGTCATAGACCTTCCAGCCGTTGGCCGACTTGTACAGGCGGTAGTCGATCTGCACCGGCTGACCGTTGTTCATCGCGACCGTCTTCACCACGACGTCGGTATCGGCCGGATCGGCACGGAACGGCGGGTACTGGATCTGCTGGTCCGGCTTCAGCTGCGCGAGCGCGCCCGAATACGTGCGGATCAGCAGCAGCTTGAACTGCTCCTGAATCTGCTGCTGCTGTTCGGCCGACGCCGTGCGCCAGTTGCGGCCCATCGCGAGCTGCGTGGTGCGGCGGAAATCGGTGTACGGCAGGATGTCCTTGTTGACGATCGTGATGATGCGGTTCGTATCGCCCTGCTTGATCGTCTGCTGCTTGACTTCGTCGAGCACTTGCTGCGTCGCCGTCTTGATCAGCGCCTGCGGGTTCGACTGGTCGACTTGCGCGTGAGCTGCGCTGCCGAACGAGAACAGCGCCGCGAAAACGGGGATCAGGAACAGTTTTTTCATCATAGTGACCTGCATGAATGAGTCGATGCGGAGGTTGGAGCCGGTAGCTTACGCGCAAGTTCGCGCGCGCCACCGACTGAATCGTTTCCGGCTGTAACGAATGTATCCGCTCAGAACCGGATGTTCGGCAGATGCAGGCCGCCCGGCGACGGCGGCGCCACCTGCATCGGCGGCACGGTCGTCGCGCTGGCCGGGTTCGGCGCTACGGCCGGACCCGAAGCCGGTGCCGCAACCGCCGCGCCCGATGCGCCGGCCGGCGCGGTCGCGCCGCTCACTGCCGCCGCGCCCGCGGTACCGGCCGCCGGTGCCGCGCCGTCGTCCGGCAGGTCGTACTTCGGCAGCGCATCGTTGCCCGACGTCGTGGCGGCCTCGCCGCGCGCGTTGTCGATCAGCATCTGGCGGCGCTGCAGGTACGCGTTGCGCACGAACGAATACTTGTCGAGCGCCGCGGCATCCAGCACATCGCCCGCACCGAGCAGGTTCGCGCGCGCGTTGACGAGGTTCACGCCGAACAGGCCCCAGCTCAGGCCGTCCGGCTTCACGTAGGTCAGCGGGTTGCCGACGTAGTCGACGCCGAGGCCCGCCGTGTCGCGCAGCGTGCTCGGGCCGAGCAGCGGCAGCACGAGATACGGACCCGACGGCATGCCGTAGCGGCCCATCGTGATCCCGAAGTCGGCCGTGTGCTTCGGCAGCTTCGCGATCGTCGCGACGTCGAACAGGCCGCCGACGCCGAACACCGTATTGATCACGACGCGCATGATGTCGCCGACGCCGTCCGCGATCCGCAGCTGCACGATGTTGTTCGCCGCGATGTAGACGTCGCCGATGTTCGAGAAGAAGTTCGTCACGCTCTCGCGCACCGGCTGCGGCACCACGTATTGATAGCCCTTCGCGACCGGCTTCAACGCGTACGTGTCGACCGTATCGTTGAACTTGTACATCGTCCGGTTGAAGCCTTCGAGCGGATCGCCCTTGGTCGGCGTCTGCACGGTCGCGCAGCCGCTCAACGCGGCGACTGCCGCAACCGCAAGCGCGGCGTGCCTGATGCGGATCGTCTGCATGGTCATTACCCTCTTGTCTTTCTCTCGTGTGGTTATTGAGCGCCCGAAGCGGACACCGCGGACGCCGGCACCGCCACCGGTGCGGGCTCGGCCGGAGCGGCCGATGCGCCGGCCGCCGGCTTCGCGCCGCCCGCGTCGGCTGCCTTGCTGTACAGGAACTGGCCGATCAGGTTCTCGAGCACGATCGCCGACTGCGTCATCGTGATCGTATCGCCCGCCTTCAGCATTTCGGTGTCGCCGCCCGGCTCGAGGCCGATGTACTGCTCGCCGAGCAGGCCCGACGTCAGGATCTTCGCCGACGAATCCTTCGGGAACGGATACTGGCCGTCGATATCGATCGTCACCAGCGCCTGATAGGTATTGGTGTCGAAGCCGATCGTCTTCACGCGGCCGACCACGACGCCCGCGCTCTTCACGGCCGCGCGCGGCTTCAGCCCGCCGATATTGTCGAATTTCATCTTCACCGAATAGGTCGGCTGAAACGACAGCGAGCTCATGTTGCCGACCTTCAGCGCCAGGAACAGCACCGCAAGGAAGCCCACCACCACGAACAGGCCGACCCAGAAGTCGAGAGCAGTCTTTTTCATCGTCATCCCAAAATTTGGCTTGGCTGAGGCTTAGCTGAACATCAGCGCGGTCAGCAGGAAATCGAGGCCGAGTACGGCGAGCGACGCGAACACGACCGTCTTGGTCGTCGCGCGCGACACGCCTTCGGGCGTGGGCTTCGCTTCATACCCTTGATACAGCGCAACGAAGGTCACGGCGAACCCGAACACGATGCTCTTGAGCACGCCGTTGCCGACGTCGGCCCAGACCTGGACCCCGCCCTGCATCTGCGACCAGAACGCGCCCGGATCGACGCCGATCAGCACGACCCCGACGAAATAGCCGCCGAGCACGCCGACCGCGTTGAAGATCGCCGCGAGCAGCGGCATCGCGATGATCCCGGCCCACATGCGCGGCGCGATCACCGTCTTGATCGGGTCCACCGCCATCATCTCGAGCGCGGTGAGTTGCTCGCCGGCCTTCATCAGGCCGATCTCGGCGGTGAGCGACGTGCCCGCGCGCCCCGCGAACAGCAGCGCCGTGACGACCGGGCCGAGCTCGCGCACGAGCGACAGCGCGACCAGCAGCCCGAGCGCCTGCTCGGATCCGTAGCGGTTCAGCGTGTAGTAGCCCTGCAGGCCGAGCACGAAGCCGACGAACAGGCCCGACACGGCGATGATCACGAACGAATAGTTGCCGAGAAAGTGGATCTGCTTCGTGACGAGCCGCGGCCGGCGCAGCAGCGGGAAGAATTCCAGCACGAGGCGCACGAACAGGCGCGTGCCGTAGCCCGCGCGCTCGAGGCCGCCGATGACGTAACGTCCGATCGCGCTGATCATGCGCGCCCTCCGCCGAGCCCGAAATCCGCTGCCAGCGGCGGGCTCGTGTAGTGAAATTTGTACGGGCCGTCCGGCGCGCCGTCGATGAACTGGCGCACGCTCGGATCGGTCGATGCGCGCAGCTCGTCAGGCGTGCCCTGCGCGAGCACACCGCCGTTGGCGAGAAAGTACACGTAATCGGCGATCGCGAACGACTCCGGCACGTCGTGCGTGACGAGGATCGACGTCGCGCCGAGCGCCTGGTTCAGCGTGCGGATCAGGTTCGCGGTGATGCCGAGCGAAATCGGGTCGAGGCCGGCGAACGGCTCGTCGTACATGATGAGCTGCGGGTCCAGCGCGATCGCGCGGGCGAGCGCGATGCGGCGCGCCATCCCGCCCGATACCTCGGACGGCATCAGGTCGCGCGCGCCGCGCAGGCCGACCGCGTTCAGCTTCATCAGCACGAGGTCGCGGATCAGGTCTTCGGGAAGATCGGTGTGTTCGCGCAGCGCGAACGCGACGTTCTCGAACACCGACATGTCGGTAAACAGTGCACCGAACTGGAACAGCATGCCCATCTTGCGGCGCAGCGCATACAGACCCTCGCGGGTCTGCGCGCCGACGTCGGCGCCGCCGAACAGCACCTGGCCGCGGCGCGCGCGCACCAGGCCGCCGATCAGGCGCAGCACGGTCGTCTTGCCGCAACCCGACCCGCCCATGACAGCGACGACCCGGCCGCGCCCGAAGCGCATGTTCAGGTTCGACAGGACGAGGCGGTCGCCGTAGCCAAAGTCGACGTCGCGAAGTTCCAGCAGTGTCTCGGTAGGAGTGGGGCTCACGGAGCTGACAGTCCTTTTACGCAGAACGCCGAATTATAGGGCCTGCCTCGGAATGATGTCGTGAAGCCGCTCCAAGCCCCGCGGTCAATGATTGTCAAATTGTCGGGCAAAACATTGCTGCAACGCAACAATCGCTGCCCGATAATCGATCGCGCCCGTCACCGCACTGACCACCGCCACGCTGCCGACGCCCGTCGCGAGTACGTCCGGCAACGTGTCGAGCCCCACGCCGCCGATCGCGACGAGCGGCGCCCGCGCGCCCGCGAAGCGCGCGTAGCGGGCAATCCGCGCCAGGCCCTGCGGCGGTGCGGCGACCGCCTTGGTCGCGGTCGCGTACACCGGGCCGAGCGCGAGATAGCTCGGGCGCTCGTGCAATGCCCGCAACATTTCGTAGTACCCGTGACTCGACAGCCCGAGCCGCAGGCCGGCGCGCGCGATCGCGGCGAGATCGGCCGTCTCGAGGTCTTCCTGACCCAGATGTACGCCGTACGCCCCCTCTTCTACCGCGATCTGCCAGTGATCGTTGATGAACACGCGCGCATCGGGGTAATGGCGCCCCGCGGCGACCGCCCGCGCGATCTCCCGGCGCAACGCATCGGGGTTCGCGTCTTTCACGCGCAGTTGCACGGTCCGCGCGCCGCAATCGAGCACGCGCTCGACCCATTCTGCATCCGGTACGACCGGATAGAGGCCGAGTTGCGGCGGGCATGGCGGGAACGCCGGCGCCGGCGCGGCGGCCAGACCGGCGACGCGCGGGAACCGCGCGGTGTCGACCGGCCACGCGTCCGCGCCGCGCGCCTCGTCGCCGTCGCGCCACGCCAGCGCGAGCACCAGCGCGTCGATCGGCGCGAAACCGCAATCGAGGAAGGCGGCGAGCGCCGCGATCCAGTCGTCCGCGAGCGGATGCGCGGCGTCGAGCGCGTGGCGCACACCCGCGGCATGCAGCGCCGCGCCGCGTTCGTCGAATTCGATCGCAACCGCGTCCGGCGACGCCGGGCGCGACGCGGCCGACGCGCGCGACTGCGCGGTACGATCGCCGGCCGACACGATCAGCACGTCGCCATCGGCCGGCACGTCGGGCATCGCCATGCAAAGCCGCCACGGCGCCGCGGCGCCCGGCCACTCGCCGAGCCGGGCGCGAATCCGTTCGGCCGCTTCGGCCAGCTCGTCGGCCGGCGGCCAGAACGCATCGGCGAATCGCGCGCTCATGCGCCGCCTCCGTCCTGGTGCCAGAACGGCATCCCGACGACCGGCGTGCTCGCGTGCGCGGTCTCGCGCGCATCCATCGGGCCGGCCAGGTAAGCGGCACGGCCGGCCTCGACGCCCTGCGCGAACGCGCGCGCCATGATTTCCGGGTGCGTGGCCTGCGACACGGCCGTGTTCAGCAGCACGCCGTCGAAGCCCCACTCCATCACCTGGCACGCGTGCGACGGCACGCCGAGCCCGGCGTCGACGATCAGCGGCACGTCAGGCAGCCGCTCGCGCAGCACGCGCAGCCCGTACGGGTTCACGACGCCCTTGCCCGTGCCGATCGGCGCGCCCCACGGCATCAGCGCCTCGCAGCCGACGTCGAGCAGGCGCCGGCCGATCACGAGATCCTCGGTACAGTACGGCAGCACCTTGAAACCGTCCTTGACCAGTTGCGCGGCCGCCTCGATCAGCCCGACCGGGTCGGGCTGCAGCGTGTAGTCGTCGCCGATCAGCTCGAGCTTGATCCAGTCGGTGTCGAACACCTCGCGCGCCATGTGCGCGGTCGTCACCGCCTCGGCAACGGTCTGGCAGCCGGCCGTGTTCGGCAGCAGCGGCACCGCGTGGCGCTTGAGCAGGTCGAAGAAGCCGGCCTCGGCCGTACCGCCCGTCATCTGGCGGCGCAGCGCGACCGTCACCATCCCGGGCCGCGACGCGGCGATCGAATCGGACAGCGACTGCAGCGACGGATAGCGCGACGTGCCGAGCAGCACGCGGCTTGCGAAGGTTTCGCCGTACAGCGTCAGCGCGTCGGCGGAAGTGTGGGACGTCATGTCGTTTTCCTGGAAGAGCGGGGACGGACCGGCGGCGCTCAGCCGCCCGCGACGGGATGCACCACGTCGAGCTTGTCGCCCGCCGCGAGCGCACGCGCCGCATGCTGCGTGCGCGCGACGAAATTGCCGTTCAGCGCGACCGCGTACGGCGGACGTGCGCCGAATGCGGCGAGCGCGTCGGCCACCGTCGCGCCGTCGGGCAGCGTCAGCGTCTGTTGGTTGATCTGGATATCCATGAGACTCGGGTCGAATTCGGTGAACGATGCGCGTCAGGCCGGCTGGCGCACGTCGTCGCGGTGATGAAGGAGCGTCGGCCAGCGCGCGGCGTCGCGCCACGCGGCAAACGCGTCGGCACCGCCGAACGCGCCGCCCAGCGCGGCTTGCGCGAACCCGGCGGCCGCGTGCGCGACTTCCGGCGCGATCATGAAGCCGTGCCGGTACAGGCCGTTGACGGCGAGCGTCGTCGCGCCGTCCCAGATCACCGCCGGGCGGTGATCGGGCAGCGTCGGACGGCATTGCGCATTCAGTTCGAGGATGCGCGCCTCGCCGAACGCCGGGTGCACGGAGAATGCCGCGCTCAGCAGTTCGAGCGCGGAGCGCACGCTGACGGGCGACATGTCCTCGCCCTCCACTTCGGTCGCGCCGATCACGTACAGGTCGTCCTGCTTCGGCGCGATGTACAGCGGATAGCGCGGATGCAGCAGCCGCACCGGCCGCGTGAGCCCGATGCCGGGCGCACGCACGCGCGCGACTTCGCCGCGGATGCCGCGCAGCGCGGGCAGCACCGGCTTCGCGCCGAGCCCGCGGCAATCGATCGTGAAATGCGCGTCGGGCCGGTTCGCGTCGTCAATCGCGGCGTGCCAGTGCAGCTCGACGCCGCGCTGCGCGAGGCCCCCCGCCAGCGCGCGCAGCGCCTGCCGGTTGTCGAGCTGCCCTTCGCGCGGCAGCATCAGCCCGCGCGCGAAGCGGCCCGCCAGCGCGGGTTCGGCCGCGTCCACCTGCGCCCCCGCCAGCGCGACGAAGCCGCCGTCGAACAGTTCGGCCGGCGCATTCGCGCGCACGCGCCGTTCGAACAGCGGCGCCTCCGCGCGATCCGCGTGGTGCCAGACGACGAGCGTGCCGTGATGCTGGAAGAACACGGGTTCGGGCAGTTCCGCGAGCCACCGCGGCCAGCGGGCGAGCGACGCGGCGCCGAGCTCGGTGATCAGCAGTTCGGCGCTCGCCGCCTCGGCGAGTGGCGCAAGCATCGCGGCCGCGATCCACGCGGCCGACTGCTCGCCGTCCGGGCCGCCGCGCTCGTACAGCGCGACGCGATGCCCGTCGCCCGCGAGCCGCCATGCGATCAGGCGGCCGACCAGGCCGCCGCCGAGCACGGCGAAATCCGGCCGGCGATCGTGAACGTTCGAAGCGCCGGTGTTCATCGTGCGCCCTCCGCGCGGGTGCGCGAAACGAGCGCCAATGCACACGCACCGTCCCGTGCCAACGCACACGACGGTGAATCAGGAACAGCGCAAAAGACTGAAGATTGAGCGGTCATCATTCCTTCCGTAACGCGCGATGCGCGTACCCAAAAGGACGAAACCGGCAGCAAAGGCCGGCCGGGCGGGACTCGGGCGCTGACCATGTGGGATGGCGGCCAGCGCGGCCCGGCGGGATCAGAAACTTCCCTCGCCGGTATTACCCGGATCGGGTGCGAAGGGTCTTTCTCAGCCTCGCCGCGTTGCCCGGAACTACCCGTCGGCCGCGCTCGAAGCACCCCTGTTTCGTCGTCGGTCATTAGACCATAAAAGCGGAAAGCGCCGCAAACTGTCCCCCTTGCGGCAAATTCGCCGTCGTGCCGGGCCGCTCTGGCACAATGCCTGCAGGCCGGCCGCGCAAGCGGCCGGTTGCCGCGTCACCGCCGGCCTTAAGTGCCGTTTAAGACGCGCGGGCGAACATCCGGGCGCCCGCCGTCAGTCGGCATCTCGTCCGGCATGCCGTATCGCGGCGCGCGCCCGGCTTCGCCCGGCCCGCGCGCCGGCTACTCATCAGGAAGCACATGACCCAATCGATCGATCCCGTCCGCTCCGCCTCCGACGCGCCGCAGGACGAGCGCCCGATATCCGCGTGGAGCCTCATCAAGCCCTACTGGGTGTCATCCGAATGGAAAATCGCGTGGGGCTTGCTGATCACGATCATCGCGATCAACCTCTGCGTGGTCTGGATCAACGTCAAGCTGAACAAGTGGAACGCGCAGTTCTACAACGCGCTGCAGTCGAAGGACGTCCACGACTTCCCGAGCCTGCTGATGCAGTTCTCGGCGCTCGCGTTCGGCTTCATCATCCTCGCGGTGTACGGCCGCTACCTGCGGCAGATGCTGGGCTTCCGCTGGCGCCAGTGGCTCACCGATCGCTTCCTCGGCCAGTGGCTCGGCGATCGCGCGTTCTACCGGATCGAACGCGACCGCCTCGCCGACAACCCCGACCAGCGGATCACCGACGACCTCCAGTCGTTCGCGACGACGACGCTCGCGCTGTCGCTCGACCTGCTGTCGACTGTCGTCACGCTGGTGTCGTTCATCACGATCCTGTGGTCGCTCGCCGGCGCGCTGACGCTCTCGCTCGGCGCGACGCCGATCACGATTCCCGGCTACATGGTGTGGGCGGCCGCGCTGTACGCGGTGATCGGTTCGCTGATCATCCAGAAGGTCGGCCATCCGCTCGTGTCGATCAACTACCAGCAGCAGCGCGTCGAAGCCGACTTCCGCTTCGGGCTGATTCGCGTGCGCGAAAACGCCGAGCAGATCGCGTTCTACGACGGCGAGAAAACCGAGACGAGCAATGCGCAAAGCCTCTTCATGCGCATCCGAGACAACTGGTGGCGCGTGATGAAGTACACGAAGCGCCTCACGTTCGTGCTGAGCTTCTACGGGCAGATCGCGATCATCTTCCCGCTCGTCGTCGCCGCGCCGCGCTATTTCGCGGGCGCGTTCTCGTTCGGCGTGCTGATGCAGATCTCGTCCGCGTTCGGCACCGTCAGCGATTCGTTCTCGTGGTTCATCAACAGTTACTCGACCCTCGTCGAATGGCGTGCCACCGTCAACCGTCTGCGTGAATTCAAGCGCGTGATGGGCACGTCGCACCTGAAGGAAAGCCTGTCGCCCGCGACCGAACACGGCGGCATCAACCTGCACTACGTCGATGCCGCGAAGCTGTCGACGTCGTCGCTGAAGCTCGCGCTGCCGAACGGCAACGCGCTCGCGAACATCGGCAACGTGACGATCGAGCCCGGCTCGCGCTGGCTCGTGATCGGCAAGTCGGGTTCCGGCAAGAGCACGTTCATGCGCGCGATCGCGGGCCTGTGGCCGTTCGGCGACGGCGCGATCGACGCGCCGGTCGGCGCGCGAATGATGTTCGTGCCGCAAACCAGCTACCTGCCGATCGGCACGCTGAAGGCCGCGCTCACGTATCCGTCCGCGCCCGACGCGTTCACCGACGACGCATGCCGCGACGCGCTGCGCGCGTGCCGCCTGGAAGACTACGCCGAGCGCCTCGACGAAAGCGGGCACTGGACGCGCGTGCTGTCGCCGGGCGAACAGCAGCGTCTGGCCGGCGCGCGCGTGCTGCTGCACAAGCCGGACTTCCTGTTCCTCGACGAAGCCACGAGCGCGCTCGACGCCGACAACGAAGCGCGGCTCTATCACCTGTTCGCCGAGCAGTTGCCGAAGGCCGCGATCGTCAGCATCGCGCACCGCGAGTCGCTGGCCGCGTTCCACGCCGGCACGATCAACGTCGAGCGCCTGAACGACGACGACAAGGTCGCTGCATGAGCGCACGCGCCGCGCACCTCGCCCGGATCGCGCTGATCACCGGCGCCGGTTCGGGGATCGGCGCGGCACTGGCGCGGCGGCTCGCGGCACCGGGCATCGCGCTCGCGCTGCATGCGCGCGGCGCCGACGAAGCAGCGCGTGCACGGCTTGCCGAAGTCGCTGCAGGCTGCACCGCGGCGGGCGCCGAATGCGCGACGCTCACCGGCGATCTCGCCGAGCCGGGCGTCGCAACGGCGCTCGTCGATGCGACCGTCGCGCGTTTCGGCGGGCTCGATCAGCTGGTCGCGAACGCCGGTTTCGCCGCGCGGCAGGCATTTTCCGATCTCTCGCCGGACGCGCTCGCGGCCGCCTTCGCGGCGATGCCCGGCGCGTTCTCCGCGCTCGCGGGTCGCGCGCGGCCGCTGCTCGAGGCGTCGGCCGCGCCGCGCATCGTCGCAGTCAGCTCGTTCGTCGCGCACCGTTACCGCGCCGATGCGCCGTTCGCGGCAACCGCCGCCGCGAAGGCCGCGCTCGAATCGCTCGTGCGCACCGCCGCGGCCGAATTCGCCGCGCACGGCATCACCGTCAACGCGGTCGCGCCGGGCTTCACGCGCAAGGACCACGGCCCGAGCGCGGGCAATGCCGCCGCGTGGGCGCGGGCCGAACAGGCGACGCCGCTCGGCCGGATCGCCGAACCCGACGACGTCGCCGCGCTGATCGCGTTCCTGCTGTCGGACGCGGCGCGGCAGATCACCGGCCAGGTCGTGCATGTCGACGGCGGCCTGACGCTCTGACGCGGCAACACGCCCTTCCCGCGGCGGCACCGCCGCCCACATCGCGACGCACCGCCGTCGTCGAGCACCGCCCTCCGCCGCCCGAGCCCGCGTCGACCTTTTTGGCATCCCGTATCGCGCCCGTAAAATAGCCGCCACACTGCCGCACAACGGGCGGCACGACAGGCAGCACGCCACGAATCGACACGGAAACGACGAGATGCAGGCAATCCAGTGGTTTCACGAACTGTCGACGCGCGAGCGCAGGACGCTGTATGCGGGCTTCGGCGGCTATGCGGTCGATGCGTTCGACTTCATGATCTACTCGTTCCTGATCCCCACGCTGATCGCGTCGTGGGGGATGACGAAGAGCGAGGCCGGGATGATCGCGACGAGCTCGCTGATCTCGTCGGCGATCGGCGGCTGGGTCGCCGGCATCCTCGCCGATCGCTACGGCCGCGTGCGCGTGCTGCAGTGGACGATCGCGACGTTCGCGCTGTTCACGTGCCTGTCCGGCTTCACGCATTCGTTCTGGCAGTTGCTCGCGACGCGCACCTTGCAGGGCTTCGGCTTCGGCGGCGAGTGGTCGGTCGTGACGATCATGATGGCCGAGACGATCCGCTCGCCCGAGCACCGCGCGAAGGCGGTCGGCACCGTGCAGAGCAGCTGGTCGTTCGGCTGGGCCGCGGCCGCCATCCTCTACTGGGCGTTCTTCGCGCTGCTGCCCGAGCAGCTCGCGTGGCGCGCGTGCTTCTGGATCGGCATCGTGCCCGCGCTGTGGATCCTCTACATCCGCCGCAACGTGAGCGATCCCGACATCTATACGGCCACGCGCCGCGCCCGCGACGAAGGCCGCGTAACGGGCCACTTCCTCGAGATCTTCTCGCCGCCCCACCTGCGCGCGACGCTGTTCGGCAGCGTGCTGTGCACCGGCATGCTCGGCGGCTACTACGCGATCACGACGTGGCTGCCCACCTACCTGAAAACCGTCCGCCACCTGTCCGTGTTCAATACGAGCGGCTATCTGGTCGTGCTGATCGTCGGCTCGTTCGTCGGCTACGTGGTCGGTGCGATCCTGTCCGACCGGCTCGGCCGCCGCGCGTCGTTCGTCCTGTTCGCGGTCGGCTCGTTCGCGCTCGGCATGGCGTACACGATGCTGCCGATCACCGACACCGCGATGCTGATCCTCGGCTTCCCGCTCGGCATCGTCGTGCAAGGCATCTTCGCGGGCGTCGGCGCGTACCTGTCCGAGCTGTATCCGGGCGCGATCCGCGGCTCGGGCCAGGGCTTCTGCTACAACCTCGGCCGCGGGCTCGGGTCGTTCTTCCCGATCCTCGTCGGCTCGCTGTCGCAGACGATGTCGCTCGTGAAGGCGATCGGCCTCGTCGCGGGCGCCGGCTATCTGCTTGTGATCGTCGCCGCGCTCGTGCTGCCGGAAACGCGCGGCAAGTCGCTCGCCGACGATCCGGCCGTCGCGTCGTAAACGCACTCGCACGGACACCGCATGCATGCGATCGTTCTCGGCGCCGGCGTGATCGGCGTCGCCACTGCCTGGCACCTGCGCGAAGCAGGCTGCGACGTCACCGTGATCGAACGCGAGGCCGATGTCGCGCAGGCGACGAGCCTCGGCAACGCCGGCGTGATCGCACCCGGCTACGTGACGCCGTGGGCCGCGCCCGGGATGCCCGGCAAGATCCTCAAGTACCTGTTCAAGCCCGCGTCGCCGCTGATTTTCCGGCCGACGCTCGATGCCGCGCAGTGGCGCTGGATCGCGCGCTGGCTGCGCGAATGCGAGTTCGAACGGTTCCGCGTGAACAAGCAGCGGATGCAGCGCATCGCGTACTACAGCCGCGCGTGCCTGCATGCGTTTCGCGAGCGCCATCCGTTCGACTATGGCGCGAGCCGCGGCTATCTGCAGTTGCTGCGCGGCGCGTTCGACGTCGAGATGGTGCAGCCCGCGCTGAAGGTGCTGCGCGATGCCGGCATCGCGTTCCGCGAACTCGACGCGGCCGGCTGCACCGCGATCGAACCGGGCCTGCGCTGGGCACGGCAGGCGCCCGTCGGCGGCATCTATCTGCCCGACGACGAAGCCGGCGACTGCGCACGCTTCACGCGCGAATTGCGGGCACTGTGCGAAGCGAACGGCGTGACGTTCCGCTTTCGCACCGAGGTTCGCGCACTCGAAATCGCGGGCGGCAAGGTACATGGCGTGCGGATTGCCGCGACGAACGAGCGAGCCGGAAGCGACGGCACCGCACGCAATACGGCGCTCGCCGCCGACGCGATCGTCGTCGCACTCGGCGTCGACAGTGCCGGCCTGCTTCAGCCGCACGGCATCGGCGTGCCGCTGTATCCGGTGAAGGGCTATTCGGCGACGCTCGCCGTCGTCGACGATGAAAAGGCGCCCCGCGCGGCGCTGATGGACGAATCGCTGAAGACGGCGATCACGCGCTTCGGCCCGACGCTGCGCGTCGCGGGCACCGCCGAGCTCGGCAACCGGCATGCGGCGCTGCGCCAGCAGGCGCTCGATACGCTGATGAAGGTGCTCGACGACTGGTTCCCGCACGCGGCCGATCGCGCATCCGCGCGCTTCTGGGTCGGCCGCCGGCCGATGACGCCCGACGGGCCGCCGCTCCTCGGCGCGAGCGGGATCGACGGCTTGTGGCTGAACGTCGGGCACGGCTCGACGGGATGGGCGATGTCGATGGGTTCGGGAAAGGTGCTGGCCGATCTCGTCACGGGGCGCGCGCCGGAGATCGACCTGTCGGGCCTGACGCTCGCGCGCTACGGCCGCTAGGCGCCGACGTCACCCGGCGCCGGCACGACCGGCACCGATACGATCGGCAGGTGTGACACGCCTTCGCGCGACAACCGGCTTTCGAACAGCGTCAGCGCGACGAAACGCAACGCGACGGGCCGGCCCGTCGCGCCGCCGTGCGCGGGCTGCCCGTGCGCATCGCGCGGCAACCGCGCGAGCGTCACGTGCGGCCGGAACGGCCGGCGGTCGGCCGGCACGCCCAGTTCGCGCAGCAGCGCGCACATATCGGCATTCAACGCCGCACAGGCCGGATCGGCCGCGAGCTCCGCGACGATCAGCCTCGCGCGCGGCAGGCTCGGCCACCACGCGATCCGCTCGACCGGCTGCAACGGCAGCGCGTGCCCGGCCGCGAGCGCCGGCAGCCGCCCGGCCAGCGCATCGCACCGTGCGCGTTCGATCGCGCCGATGAACGCGAGCGTCACGTGCAACTGGGCGGGCAGCGTGCGCCGCGCGCCGCGGGTGACCGGCAACGCGTGCAGCGCGTCGCGCGATGCCGTGTCCGGCATCAACGCGACGAACGCACGGAGCCGGTCGCCGTTCATGACCCGCGCACCGCCACGGGTGTTGCGCGCACGGCCTCGGCAGGCACCGGACGCCGCGGCAGCGGACCGTGCTCGCCCCACACGTCGGCAGGCAGCACGCGGGCAAGCTCGGGAATTGTGTTGCGCGTGAATACCGGATCGGCAATGCCTTGCGCGCGCTGACGGCGATAGTCGCGCCACGCCGCATGCGCATACTTGCCGAGCGCGAGGATCGCGATCAGGTTGATGATCGCCATCAGCCCCATGCTCGTATCGGCCATCGCCCACACGAGCGGCAGTTGCCCGACGCTGCCGAACATCACCATGCCGAGCACCGCGATACGGAACAGCGGCAGCACGCCGCGCCGCTTCGTGATGAACTCGACGTTGCCTTCCGCATACGCGTAGTTGCCGATCACCGACGAAAACGCGAGGAAGAAGATCGCGACGGCCATGTAGATGCCGCCCCAGTCGCCGACGTGGCTCGAGATCGCGCGCTGCGTGAGCGCCGCGCCTTCCATGCCGGTGCCGAGTTCGTACTGGCCCGACAGCAGGATCACGAACGCGGTCGCGCTGCAGATCACGATCGTGTCGACGAACACGCCGAGCATCTGGATCAGCCCCTGCGTAACCGGGTGCCGCGTGCTCGCGGTCGCGGCCGCGTTCGGCGCGCTGCCCATCCCCGCTTCGTTCGAGAACAGCCCGCGCTTCACGCCGATCGCGATCGCCTGGCTGACCGCATAGCCTGTCAGGCCGCCGGCCGCCTGCTCGACGCCGAACGCGCTCTTCACGATCAGCGCGATCACGTCCGGCACCAGTGCGATGTGCGTCGCGACCGCATAGACCGCAAGCGCGAGATAGCCGATCGCCATCAGCGGCACGATCACCTGCGCGACCGTCGCGATCCGGCGGATGCCGCCGAAGATGATCGGCGCGCTCAGCAGCACGAGCCCGAGGCCGACCATCTCGCGGCGCCAGCCGAACGACGTGTGGAACGCGTCGGCGATCGCATTGGCCTGCACCGCGTTGAACACGAAGCCGAACGCGAGGATCAGCGACAGCGAGAACAGCACGCCGAACGCGCGCGAACGCAGGCCCGTCTGGATGTAGTACGCGGGGCCGCCGCGATAGCTGCCGTCCGGGTGCGACACCTTGAAGATCTGCGCGAGCGTCGCCTCGACGAATGCGGACGACATTCCGACGAGCGCCGTCATCCACATCCAGAAGATCGCGCCCGGGCCGCCGACCGTCAGCGCGACCGCGACGCCGGCGATGTTGCCGGTGCCGACGCGGCTCGCGAGACCCGTCGCGAACGCCTGGAACGACGAGATGCTGCCCGGCTCGCCCTTGCTGCCGACCAGTTTGATGCTGAGGAACAGCGCCTTCAGCTGGATCATCCGGAACCGCAACGTGAACCACGCGCCGGCGCCGAGCAGCAGCGCGATCAGCACGTAGTTCCACAGCACGCCGTTGACGGTGTCGATCAGCCCATGCACGAATGCTTCCATCCAGAGTCCTTGTAGTGGGGTCAGTCATATGCAGCCGCCGCGCGAACGCGGCCGGAGGGGTGACATGATATGACAGTTTCCAAGAATTATTACAAAACGAAAGGAAACGGGATCACGGAAAATCAACACCTGATGTGATCAGGTTAGGCGACGCTCTGCGGAAATGACGAGGGTCTGCGGCAGCAGGCGGCAGCCCCTGGCATAAAAAAACCGGGCGCCCTTTCGGACGCCCGGCTTTCGTCGAAACCCGCTCGCGCGATGCAGCTTAGCGCGGCAGTTCCGAATGCCCCATCAGGTATGCATCGACCGAACGCGCGCACTGGCGGCCTTCGCGGATCGCCCAGACGACGAGCGACTGGCCGCGACGCATGTCGCCTGCGGCGAACACCTTGTCCACCGACGTGTAGTACGAGCGATCGCCTTCGGTCGCCGCACGCGCATTGCCGCGCGCATCCTTCGCGACGCCGAATGCCTCGAGCACGGTGGCGGCCGGTTGCGTGAAGCCCATCGCGAGCAGCACGAGGTCGGCCTTCAGCTCGAATTCGGAGCCCGGCACTTCCTGCATCTTGCCGTCCTTCCACTCGACGCGCACGGCGATCAGCTTCTCGACCTTGCCGTTCTTGCCTTCGAGACGCTTCGTCGCGACCGCCCAGTCGCGCTCGCAGCCTTCTTCGTGCGACGACGACGTGCGCAGCTTGATCGGCCAGTACGGCCACACGAGCGCCTTGTTTTCCTCTTCCGGCGGCTGCGGCAGCAGCTCGAACTGCGTGACGTGCTTCGCGCCGTGGCGATTGGACGTGCCGACGCAGTCCGAACCCGTATCGCCGCCGCCGATCACGATCACGTGCTTGCCCTTCGCGACGAGCTGGTCGACCAGCTTGTCGCCCGCGTTCACGCGGTTCTGCTGCGGCAGGAAGTCCATCGCGAAATGCACGCCGGCGAGCTCGCGGCCCGGCACCGGCAGATCGCGCGGCGTTTCCGAGCCGCCCGCGATCACGACCGCGTCGAACGCTTCCTTCAGCTTCTCCGGCGAAATGGTTTCCTTCGCGAGGTTGCCGATCGACTCGGGCAGCGGATCCTTGCCGATGAACACGCTGGTGCGGAACGTCACGCCTTCCGCTTCCATCTGGCGCATGCGGCGATCGATCAGCCACTTCTCGAGCTTGAAGTCGGGGATCCCGTAACGCAGCAGGCCGCCGACGCGATCGTTCTTCTCGAACACCGTCACGTCGTGACCGGCGCGCGCGAGTTGCTGCGCGACGGCGAGCCCCGCGGGGCCCGAACCGACCACGGCGACCTTCTTGCCGGTCTTGTGCTCGGCCGGCAGCGGCTTCACCCAGCCCTCCGCCCACGCCTTGTCGATGATCGCGTGCTCGATCGACTTGATGCCGACCGGATCGTCGTTGATCCCGAGCGTGCACGCCGCCTCGCACGGCGCCGGGCAGATGCGGCCCGTGAACTCGGGGAAGTTGTTGGTCGAATGCAGGACTTCGATCGCCTGCTGCCAGTCCTGGCGGTAGACGAGATCGTTGAAGTCCGGAATGACGTTGTTGACCGGGCAGCCGTTGTTGCAGAACGGGATGCCGCAATCCATGCAGCGGGCGCCCTGGACCTTCGCGTCCGCGTCGGCCAGTGCCGCGACGAATTCCTTGTAATGCTTCACGCGCGTGAGCGGTGCTTCGTACGCCTCGTGGCGGCGTTCGAACTCCAGAAAACCGGTTGCCTTGCCCATAAGGTGCTCTTCTGTTCGGTGTATCGGGTGGGGGAGCCGCGCGCGGCAATCATGCGCGCGCGGCAGTCGCTATGTCGTTCGTCGCTCAGGCGGCCAGCACTTCCTTCGCCGCCTTCTTCGCACCGATCTCGCCCAGCGCGCGCTTGTATTCGTTCGGGAACACCTTCACGAACTGGCGGCGCGCCGCGTCCCAGTTTTCCAGCAGCGACTTCGCGCGCGGCGAACCCGTGAACTGGAAATGACGCTCGACGAGCCCCTTGAGCAGCGCTTCGTCCGTCGTGCCCGCGTGCCAGAGTGCGCGATCGACCGTGCGCTCCTGCTCGGCCTGCTGCAGCACCGGATCCAGCGCGACCATCGACTTGTTGCACTTCGCCGCGAACGTGCCTTCCGGATCGTAGATGTACGCGAGACCGCCCGACATGCCGGCCGCGAAGTTGCGCCCGGTTTCGCCGAGCACGACGACCGTGCCGCCCGTCATGTATTCGCAACCGTGGTCGCCCGTGCCTTCGACGACCGCCGTCGCACCCGAGTTGCGCACGCAGAAGCGCTCGCCCGCCACGCCGCGGAAGAAGGCTTCGCCTTCGATCGCGCCGTACATCACCGTGTTGCCGCAGATGATGTTTTCCTCGGACTTGCCGCGGAAGTCGTTGGTCGGACGGATGATGATCCGGCCGCCCGACAGGCCCTTGCCGACGTAGTCGTTGCCGTCGCCGACGAGGTCGAGCGTCACGCCCTTCGCGAGGAACGCGCCGAAGCTCTGGCCGGCCGTGCCCTTCAGCTGGATGTGCACCGCGTCGTCGGCCAGGCCGTCGTGACCGTGCTTCTTCGCGATCACGCCCGACAGCATCGCGCCGACGGTACGGTTCACGTTGCGCACCGGCTGGATGAACGACACATGCTCGCCGCTGTCGATCGCGGCCTTCGCCTTCTCGATCAGCACGTGGTCGAGCGCACGCTCGAGGCCGTGATCCTGCACGTCGACGTGACGCGGCGCGACGTCCTCGCACTCTTCCGGCTGGTAGAACACGCGCGAGAAGTCGAGGCCCTTCGCCTTCCAGTGCTCGACGCCCTTGCGCGTGTCGAGCAGGTCGGCGCGGCCGATCAGGTCGTCGAACTTCGCGATGCCGAGCTGCGCCATGATTTCACGCACTTCCTCGGCGACGAAGAAGAAGTAGTTCACGACGTGCTCGGGCTGGCCCTTGAACTTCGCACGCAGCACCGGATCCTGCGTCGCGACGCCGACCGGGCACGTGTTCAGATGGCACTTGCGCATCATGATGCAGCCCTCGACGACGAGCGGCGCCGTCGCAAAGCCGAATTCGTCCGCGCCGAGCAGCGCGCCGATCACGACGTCGCGGCCCGTCTTCATCTGGCCGTCGGCCTGCACGCGGATCCGGCCGCGCAGGCGGTTCAGCACCAGCGTCTGCTGCGTTTCGGCAAGGCCGAGCTCCCACGGCGTGCCCGCATGCTTGACCGACGACAGCGGCGAAGCGCCCGTGCCGCCATCGTGGCCCGCGATCACGACGTGATCGGCCTTCGCCTTCGCGACACCGGCCGCGACCGTGCCGACGCCCACTTCCGACACCAGCTTCACCGAGATGCTCGAGCTCGGGTTCACGTTCTTCAGGTCGTGGATCAGCTGCGCCAGATCCTCGATCGAGTAGATGTCGTGGTGCGGCGGCGGCGAGATCAGGCCGACGCCCGGCACCGAGTAACGCAGCTTGCCGATGTATTCGGACACCTTGTGGCCCGGCAGCTGGCCGCCTTCGCCCGGCTTCGCGCCCTGCGCCATCTTGATCTGGATCTGGTCGGCCGATGCCAGGTACTCGGCGGTGACGCCGAAGCGGCCCGACGCGACCTGCTTGATCTTCGAGCGCAGCGAATCGCCGTCCTTCAGCGGAATGTCGGTGACGATCTCGTCGCCGATCACCGACTTCAGCGTCTCGCCCGCCTTGATCGGAATGCCGCGCAGCTCGTTGCGATAACGCTTCTGGTCCTCGCCGCCTTCGCCGGTGTTCGACTTGCCGCCGATCCGGTTCATCGCGACCGCGAGCGTCGCGTGCGCTTCGGTGCTGATCGAGCCGAGCGACATCGCGCCCGTCGCAAAGCGCTTCACGATGTCCTTCGCCGATTCGACGTCGTCGATCGGGATCGCCTTGGTCGGCTCGACCTTGAACTCGAACAGGCCGCGGAACGTCATGTGACGCTTGGTCTGGTCGTTGATCAGGTGCGCGTATTCCTTGTACGTCTGGTACGAGTTGCTGCGCGTCGCGTGCTGGAGCTTCGCGATCGAATCCGGCGTCCACATGTGGTCTTCGCCACGCACGCGGTACGCGTACTCGCCGCCCGCGTCGAGCATGTCGCGCAGGACCGGGTTGTCGCCGAATGCGTCGCGGTGCAGGCGGATCGCTTCTTCAGCGACTTCGAACAGGCCGATGCCGCCGACCTTCGATGCCGTGCCCTTGAAATACTTCTCGACGAGGTCGCTCGACAGGCCGAGCGCTTCGAAGATCTGCGCGCCCGTGTACGACATGTACGTCGAGATGCCCATCTTCGACATCACCTTCTGCAGGCCCTTGCCGACCGCCTTCGTGAAGTTGTAGACGGCCTTCTCCGGCGACAGGTCGCCCGACAGGCCTTCGGCCATCTTCGCGAGCGTTTCCATCGCGAGGTACGGGTGCACGGCTTCCGCGCCGTAGCCCGCGAGCAGCGCGAAGTGGTGCGTCTCACGCGCGGAGCCCGTCTCGACGACGAGGCCCGTGCTCGTGCGCAGCCCTTGCTGGACGAGGTGCGTGTGGATCGCCGACGTGGCGAGCAGCGCCGGAATCGCGACGTGCTCGGCGTCCGTCTTGCGGTCCGACACGATCAGCATGTTGTAGCCGGACTTCACCGCGTCGACGGCTTCCGCGCACAGCGACGCGAGGCGTGCCTCGATGCCTTCCTTGCCCCATGCGACCGGATAGCAGATGTTCAGCTCGTATGCGCTGAACTTGCCGCCCGTGTACTGGTCGATCGCGCGGATCTTCGCGATGTCCTTGAAGTCGAGCACCGGCTGCGACACTTCGAGACGCATCGGCGGGTTGATGTTGTTCGTGTCGAGCAGGTTCGGCTTCGGGCCGATGAACGACACGAGCGACATCACCATGTTCTCGCGGATCGGGTCGATCGGCGGGTTCGTGACCTGCGCGAACAGCTGCTTGAAGTAGTGATAGAGCGTCTTGTTCTTGTTCGACATCACCGCGAGCGGCGAGTCGTTGCCCATCGAACCGACGGCCTCTTCGCCCTGCTGCGCCATCGGCGCCATCAGGAACTTCAGGTCTTCCTGCGTATAGCCGAACGCCTGCTGGCGGTCGAGCAGCGCGGCGCCCGCCGTGCGGCCGGCCGCGACTTGCTCGGCCTTCGGCTCGATCTCGTCGAGCTTGATGCGCACGGCGTCGATCCAGCTCTTGTACGGCTTCGCGTTCGCGAGGTTGTCCTTGAGTTCCTTGTCGTCGATGATGCGGCCGTGTTCCATGTCGATCAGGAACATCTTGCCCGGCTGCAGGCGCCACTTCTTGACGATCTTCGATTCGGGGATCGGCAGCGTGCCGGCCTCCGACGCCATGATGACGAGGTCGTCGTCGGTCACGAGGTAGCGCGCCGGACGCAGGCCGTTACGGTCGAGCGTCGCGCCGATCTGGCGGCCGTCGGTGAACGCGATCGCGGCCGGGCCGTCCCACGGCTCCATCATGGCAGCGTGGTATTCGTAGAACGCGCGGCGGTTCTCGTCCATCAGCGTGTGCTGTTCCCACGCTTCCGGGATCATCATCATCACCGCGTGCACGAGCGGATAGCCGGCCATCACCAGCAGTTCGAGACAGTTGTCGAACGATGCGGTGTCGGACTGGCCCGGGTAGATCAGCGGCCACAGCTTCGGCAGGTCGTCGGCGAGCACGTGCGACGCGATCGCGCCGGTACGCGCGTTCAGCCAGTTCACGTTGCCCTTCACGGTGTTGATCTCGCCGTTGTGCGCGATCATCCGGTACGGGTGAGCCAGTTCCCAGGCCGGGAACGTGTTGGTCGAGAAGCGCTGGTGCACGAGCGCGAGCGCCGACACGACGCGCGAGTCCTGCAGGTCGCGGTAGTACACGCCAACCTGGCCCGCCAGCAGCAGCCCCTTGTAGACGACCGTGCGCGCCGACATCGACGGCACGAAGTATTCCTTGCCGTGCTTGAGCTTGAGCGCCTGGATGCGGTGGCTCGCCGTCTTGCGGATCACGTACAGCTTCCGCTCGAGCGCGTCCGTCACCATGATGTCCTTGCCGCGGCCGATGAAGATCTGGCGGATCAGCGGCTCGCTCGCCTTCACGGTCGGCGAAATCGGCATTGCATGATCGACCGGCACGTCGCGCCAGCCGAGCACGACCTGACCCTCGGCCTTCACCGTGCGCTCGAGCTCCTGCTCGCACGCGAGACGCGACGCGTTTTCCTTCGGCAGGAAGATCATCCCGACCCCGTATTCGCCGGCGGGCGGCAGATTCACGCCCTGCTTCGCCATTTCCTCGCGATAGAACGCGTCCGGAATCTGGATCAGGATGCCCGCGCCGTCGCCCATCAGCGGATCGGCACCGACCGCGCCGCGGTGATCGAGGTTTTCGAGGATCTTCAGACCCTGCTGGATGATCTCGTGGCTCTTCTTGCCCTTGATGTGAGCGACGAAGCCGACGCCACAGGCGTCGTGTTCGTTTTGCGGGTCGTACAGACCTTGTGCGGCGGGCACCGCGGCGAGCGGCTGCTGGTGGTCGTTCATGGGGACACCGTCGTAAAGGGGGCCTGGAGGGCCGTTGAACCATTTTTTTGTTGCCGTCGCTCCCGCTCCCGACGGGAGACGGCACGGCCGACAGTGGTTGGGCAAGCTCTGCCCGGGCCACCGGAATTCGGAATATACGCGACGAATCAAAGGAATAGCAACAAAAACCGCTTGATCGAACCCCAATTAAAGGCGCGCCCCGATGTGGTGCTGATTTACTGGGGTCGTATCATTTTGGTGCAAAAAGAAGCGGCGCCCGCAGCGCCGCCTCGTGGCCCGCCTTTCCCGTGCTACTGCTGGATCGGCGGCGTGTTTTCACGCACCTTTCTGGGGCGTCCGCGCGGCAGCGGCGACACGCGCCGGTTCGCCGTGCGCGCCGCCCACTCGCGGTAGTGCTCGCCGCCGAGCACCCAGCCCTTCAACGTCGCCTGCTGGAGCTGATCGGCCTGCCGTTCGTCGAGCGGCTGCTCGCAGAGCTCCTTGTACGCGCGCTGCCGGTCGAACGGCGTGTTGCCGAGCGCCCAGTAGAGCGGATGGTCGGTGATCAGGCTGTCGACGGTGAGCCCGACGTGATGCCGGTAGCTCGACCAGCGATACGCCTCGGGCGTCGCGACGAGCTGCGAGCGCACCGGGCTCATCTCGACCACCCGGCTCGCGAGCAGGAAATAGCGCTCGCCTTCGATCACCGTCGCGCGATAGCGGCCTTCCCACAGGGTGCCGCGCCGGGAATAACGCCGGTTGAAATGCGCGACGTAGCGGCGGCCGACCGCCTGCATCGCCTTCGGCAGGCTCGCCTCGTCGCTCGGCGTCACCAGGAGCTGCACCTGACGCGGGAGCAGCACATAGGCATGCACCGAAAGATGGTGATCGCGTGCCGCGGCCTTCAGACAATCGATGAAGAGTTCGTAGTCCTGGTCGTCGACGAACGCGGGTTGCTGATCCAGGCCGCGCAGTATCACGTGCTGCGGCTGGTCGGGAACGTAGAGTCGTGCTAACCGTGCCATGCTGAATGTCCGTTTGAACGCGTTAGGAAATACCCGGAGGTCCGAAAGTGCGCACCTGCGTAGAATGCCTGTCCCTACGGGGCGCGGAAGCGTACGGTCGTGCGAATCCTAGTGAAAAAGCTCTAACTTGCGAGCTTGTTTGGTTTTAAACGCAGTCGTCATAATGAGCACGCCTTTGATCGGAGGAGACACAATGAAACGAAAACTGGCCATTACGGGGGCCGCAGCGCTCGCATTCGCATTCGCGGGCGGTACGGCACACGCACAATCCGCAGGTAGCTTTTACGTCAGCACCGGCTGGCTGCACCTTTCGCCGCAAGACAGCAGCGACCCGTTGTTTCTGTACGGCGTCGGCGGCACGCCCATCAACCAGTCGGTTCCCAACACGGGCGCCGGCATCAGCGATGCCGACACGCTCGCACTGGCGACCGGTTACTTCGTGACCGACCATATCGCCACCGAGTTCATCGCAGGCATTCCGCCGAAGTTCGACATCACAGGCAAAGGCCAGTTCTCAAGTTTCGGCACGCTCGGTCGTGCATACCAGTGGAGCCCTGCGCTGCTCCTCAAGTATTACTTCAACGACGCGAACGCGAAATTCCGTCCGTACCTGGGCGTCGGCGCGACGTATGTCTGGTTTACCGGCGCGAAGATCACCAACAGCGCGTTCGAGAACGGCGTGCTCGGCGGACCGACCAGCGCGACCACCAGCAACCAGTGGGCGCCTGTCTTCAACGCCGGCTTCACGTACAACTTCGACAAGCACTGGTTCGCCGGCCTGTCGCTGTCGTACATCCCGGTCAGCGTCACCGCGACCTTCACGACGGCCAAGCGCACCCAGGTCGGCACGCTGACCGAGACGTCGAAGGCGCACATCTCGCTCAACCCGATCGTCACGTACCTGAACGTCGGTTACCGCTTCTAAGCGTAGTCGAATATTTGGGGAATGGTTAATCCTGCTGCAATTTGTAGCGGAATTTTCCTTGCGTAACGGCCCCGCCATGCGAAACGCCCCGGTCGGAATCCCGCCGGGGCGTCGTTTTTTCGCGTCAGGCACGTTCCCGTGCCGGGTTTTGGCGAGCCTGCGGCGTTACACGATGTCGTCGAGCGCCGTGGGGCCGATCAGGTCGATCCGGTCGGTGCAGACCGCATCCACGCCCCAGCGCACCAGTTCGCGCGCCCGTTCGAGGTCGTTGACCGTGTAGACGAG
Source organism: Burkholderia sp. IDO3 (assembly GCF_003366075.1). Lineage (NCBI taxonomy): Bacteria > Pseudomonadati > Pseudomonadota > Betaproteobacteria > Burkholderiales > Burkholderiaceae > Burkholderia > Burkholderia sp. IDO3. The sequence goes on along the minus strand of NZ_CP028963.1, from coordinate 341,330 downwards.
GATGCGCAGCCCGGCCGCCTTGATCGCGTGCACGAGCGGTTCGTTCAGCCGATTGTGGTCTGCATGCAACGATACGCAACCGAGCGCGCCGACGACCTGCGCGTGCCAATCGTCCGGCACCGCCTCGTACAACATTCCGCGCGGCAGCTGCGGCGCGCTCGCGCGCGCCTGCTGCAGCGCATCGAACGAGAACGACGACAGCAGCGGCGGCACCGCCGCGTCGCGCCAGTACGCGGCCGCATCGGCGGCCACCCGCTGCCCCGTCTCGCGCTCGCGTCCCGGGCACGGCTTGATCTCGACGTTCGCGGCCAGCCCGTGCGCGAGGCAGCGCGCCGCCGCCGCCTCGAGCGTCGGCATCCGCTCGCCGGCAAAGCGCGCATCCCGCCACGCGCCCGCATCGAGCGCGGCGAGCGCCGCATAACGCATGCCCGCCGCGGCTCCGCTACCGTTCGACGTGCGGTCGACCGTGTCGTCGTGCAGCAGGAACGTCACGCCGTCGGCCGACAGTTTCGCGTCGAACTCGACCATCCGGTGACCGCGCCGCGCGCCCTCGTCGAACGCGGCGAGCGTGTTCTCCGGCGCGAGCGTGCCGCCGCCGCGATGGGCGACGACGCGCGGATAGGGCCAGTCGGTACGGGAAGTCATCGTCAGCCTCGCAACAGGTTCGTCGGGTCAGCCGGCACGCCGGCCGGTCTCGGGATCGAAGAAATGCAGCCGGTGCGCCGGCAGCGCGGCAGCCAGCGCCGTGCCGCGCGCGGGACGATCCGCATGCGGCAGCCGCACCGCGATATCGTGATTGCCCCAGCGGCCGTGCGCGAGATTGTCCGCGCCGAGCAGTTCGCAGGAATCGACCGGCAGCGCCGCCTGCGCAACGCCCGGCTGCGGCGTCATGTGCTCGGGCCGCACGCCGAGCACCCAGTCGCGCCCGGTGGCGATCTCGGCGCCGATGCCGGGCGCGCCGGCGACCGGCAGCGCCGGGCCGCCGCCCGCGACCGTGAACGTCGCGCCATCCTCGGACAGCCGGCCGTGCATCAGGTTCATCGCCGGCGATCCGATGAAGCCCGCGACGAACACCGTCGCCGGCTTCTCGTACACGTCCACCGGCGCGCCGATCTGCTCGGCATAGCCGCGGTTCATCACGATCACGCGCTGCGCGAGCGTCATCGCCTCGATCTGGTCGTGCGTCACGTACACGCTCGTCGTCGCGAGCCGCGCATGCAGCCGCTGGATCTCGAGCCGCATCTGCACGCGCAGCTTCGCGTCGAGGTTCGACAACGGTTCGTCGAACAGGAACACCGACGGCTCGCGCACGATCGCGCGCCCCATCGCGACGCGCTGCCGCTGACCGCCCGACAGCTCGCGCGGCCGCCGCGCGAGCAGCGGCTCCAGCTCGAGGATCTTCGCGGCCGCGGCCACCCGCGCGTCGATCGTCGCGCGCTCGAGGCCCCGGATCTTCAGGCCGTAGCCCATGTTCTGCGCGACCGTCATGTGCGGATACAGCGCGTAGTTCTGGAACACCATCGCGATGTCGCGATCCTTCGGCTCCAGCGCGTTGACCACGCGATCGCCGATCGCGATCTCGCCGTCCGTCACCGTCTCCAGCCCCGCGATCATCCGCAGCAACGTCGACTTGCCGCAGCCCGACGGGCCGACCAGCACGATGAATTCACCGTCGGCGATCTCCACGTCGATGCCGTGCAGCACGTGCTGCTTGCCGTCGTAGGATTTCCTGACGCCCTTCAAGCTCAGCGCAGCCATACTTGGTCCCTTCTCCCGGTTGCCGTCCGTTGCCTATTTCTCGGAATCGACGAGGCCGCGCACGAACCAGCGCTGCATCGCCAGCACGACGACGAGCGGCGGAATCATCGCCAGCAGCGTCGCCGCCATCACGTATTGCCATTCGGTCGCGGCGTCGCCGCTCGCGATCATCGTCTTGATGCCCACCACCGCCGTCGACAGCGACGCTTCCGTCGTGATCAGGATCGGCCACAGATACTGGTTCCAGCCGTAGATGAACGTGATCACGAACAGCGCCGCGATGCTCGTCTTCGACAGCGGCAGCACGACGTCCCAGAAGAAGCGCAGCGGCCCCGCGCCGTCGATGCGCGCGGCATCCATCAGCTCGTCGGGCAGCGTCATGAAGAACTGGCGGAACAGGAACGTCGCGGTCGCCGACGCGATCAGCGGCAGCGTGAGCCCTGCGTAGGTGTTCGTCAGGTGCAGCGTCGACACGACCTGCACCGTCGGGAAGATCCGCACCTCGACCGGCAGCATCAGCGTGATGAAGATCAGCCAGAACGCCGTGTTGCGGAACGGGAAGCGGAAGTAGACGATCGCGTACGCGGACAGGATCGACATCGCGATCTTGCCGACCGCGATACCGAGCGCCATCACGAAGCTGTTGACGAGCAGCCGGCCGAACGGCGCCGTCGTGCCGCCGCTGCCGTGCCCCCAGATGTACGCGATGTTCTCCAGCAGGTGCGTGCTCGGCACCAGCGACAGCGGGATCGTGAACACTTCCTGCGCGTTCATCGTCGCCGCGCAGAACGCGACGTAGACCGGGAACACGATCACCACGACGCCCGCGATCAGCACCGCGTGGCAGAACAGGTCGAAGCCCTTGCGATTTTCGATCATGCGTATTGCACCCTGCGTTCGACGAAGCGGAACTGGATCACCGTGAGCCCGACGACGATGATCATCAGGACGACCGACTGTGCGCCCGAACTGCCGATGTCGAGCCCCTGGAAGCCTTCCGTGAAGATCTTGTAGATCAGCGTCTTGGTGCTTTGCGCGGGGCCGCCCGCGGTGGCCGCGTCGATCACAGGGAACGTGTCGAAGAACGCGTACACGAGGTTCACGACCAGCAGGAAGAAGCTCGTCGGCGACAGCAGCGGCAGCACGATGTTGAAGAAGCGCCGCACCGGGCCCGCACCGTCGATCGCCGCCGCTTCGATCAGCGAGCGCGGAATCGCCTGCAGGCCCGCGTAGAAGAACAGGAAGTTGTAGCTCACCTGCTTCCACACCGACGCGAGCACGACGAGGAACATCGCCTGGCCGCCGTTCAGCGCGTGGTTCCACACGATGCCGCTCTTCGCGAGCGCATAGGTGACCAGACCAATGCTCGGATTGAACAGGAACGCCCACAGCACGGCCGCGATCGTCGGCGCGACCGCGTACGGCCAGATCAGCAGCGTGCGATACGCGCGCGCCCCGCGGATCACGCGATCGGCGCACGCGGCGAGCAGCAGCGACACGACGAGCCCGCTCACCGTGACGAGCGAACTGAACACCAGCGTCGTGCGGAACGAGTCGAGATACAGCGGATCGGCGAACAGGTGCGTGAAGTTCGCGAGGCCGACGAATTCGCTCGACGTGCCGAACGCGTCCTGCATCTGCGTCGACTGCCACAGCGCGACGCCGGCCGGCCACAGGAAGAACACGGCGGTGATCGCGAGCTGCGGCGCGATCAGCAGGTACGGCAGCAGGCTCGCGCCGAAACGGGAACGGGATTGCATCGCGGGCATCCGGTCAGGCGAAACGGAAAGGGAACCGCGCCGCCGGCCCGCCCGCATGTGCGACGCGGCGGCCGGCGGCACGAACGCGATGTGCGCTCAGCTACCCGACTTCTCGAAGCGGCGCAGCAGTTCGTTGCCGCGCGACGCGGCCGAATCGAGCGCGTCCTTCGGCGACTTCTTCTGCGCCCAGACCTGCTCCAGCTCTTCGTCGACCACCGTGCGGATCTGCGGCATGTTGCCCAGACGCAGCCCCTTCGTATAAGGCAGCGGCGGCTTGTTCATCATCTGCTTGATCGCGGTTTCCGCGCTCGGGTTCTTCGCGTAGAAGCCCTGCTGGCGCGTGAGGTCGTACGCGGCCGTCGTGACCGGCAGGTAGCCCGTGTCCTGGTGCCACTTCGCGGCCACGGCCGGCGAGGCCAGGAACGCGAGGAATTTCGCGACACCCTTGTAGGTAGCCGGATCCTTGCCCGCCAGCACCCACAGGCTCGCGCCGCCGATGATCGCGTTCTGCGGTGCGCCCTTCACGTTCGCGTCGTACGGCATCATCCCGGTGCCGTAGCTGAACTTCGCGAACTTCTGCACGTTGGCGAGTGCGCCCGACGACGTCGTCAGGATCCCGCAATCGCCGCTGTAGAACTTCGCCGACGCCTCATCCTTGCGGCCCGCGTACGTGAACGTGCCGTCCTTCACCATCTGCTGCAGGAACGCGATGTGCGCGATCTGCTGCGGCTTGTTGAATTCGAGCACCGCGTCGGTGCCGTCGAAGCCGTTGTTGCGGCTCGCGAACGGCAGCGCATGCCACGCGCTGTAGTTCTCGAGCTGGATCCAGCCCTGCCAGCCGGTCGTGAAGCCGCAGGCCATCCCGGACTTGCGCAGCTTCTCCGCGTCGGCCTTCACGTCGGCCCACGTCTTCGGCGGCTGGTTCGGGTCGAGCCCGGCCTTCTTGAAGGCATCCTTGTTGTAGTACAGCACCGGCGTCGAGCTGTTGAACGGCATCGATACCAGATGGCCCGTCTTCGCATCGCTGTAGTAGCTCGCGATGGTCGGCACGAACGCCTTTTCGTCGAGCGGCACGCCGGCCTGCTTGAACACGTCGTAGACGGGCACGACGGCCTTCTTCGCCTGCATCATCGTCGCGGTGCCGACTTCATAGACCTGCAGGATCGCCGGCGCGTTGCCGCTGCGATACGCGGCGATGCCCGCCGCGAGCGCCTGGTCGTAAGTGCCCTTGAAGACCGGCACGATCTTGTAGTCGCTCTGCGATGCGTTGAACTGCGCGGCGATCTCGTTAACGCGGTCGCCAAGCGCCGACTCCATCGCATGCCAGAACTGGATCTCCGTCACGGCGAACGCCGCGTGCTGCACACCGAACATCAGCGCGCCGCCGAGCGCGATCGAACGAACCAGGGTCCCCGCAGGCTTCTTCTTCATCGACCTTTCTCCTATGAAAACGTTACCAACAGCGTGTGCAACATTCCCGTCGCCATTGAACCGGCGAAGTCTAGTGATCGTTTGTGACAGTCAGTTGTCGTTGATGACGAACAGGCGCTGGTATTCCTTCAGCGCGAAGCGGTCGGTCATGCCGGCGATGTAGTGCGCGACGAGGCGCGGCTGCTGCGCTGCGTCGTCCGACTGGTATGGCGGCGGCAAGAGGCGCGGATCGTCGATGAACGCGTCGAACAGCCCCGTGACGACGCGCTGCGCCTTGTTCGCCATGCGCATCACCTTGTAGTGGCGGTACAGGTTCTTGAACAGGAAGCGCTTGAGCGCGGCCGCCTGCGCGGCGACCGTCGCGCTGTGTGCCACGAGCGGCGGCGCGGCGCGCACGTCGTCGAGCGACGCGGGTGCGACGCGCGCGAGATTGCGCGTGGTCTCGTCGATCAGGTCGACGATCAGCGTGTTGATGATGCGGCGCACCGTCTCGTGCACGAGGCGGCGGCCTTCGAGATGCGGAAACTCGGCGAGCGCCGCGTCGTAGTGGCGTTGCCACAGCTCGACTTCGGCGAGCTGCTCGATCGTGATCAGGCCGGAGCGCAGCCCGTCGTCGACGTCATGGTTGTTGTACGCGATTTCGTCCGCGATGTTCGCGAGCTGCGCTTCGAGCGACGGCTGGCGGCCCTGCAGGAAGCGCTCGCCGAGCGCGCCGAGCTTGCGCGCGTTCTCGCGCGAGCAGTGCTTGAGGATCCCTTCTCGCGTCTCGAAGCACAGGTTCAGGCCGTTGAACGCGCCGTAGTGCTCCTCGAGCTCGTCGACGACGGCCAGGCTCTGCAGGTTGTGCTCGAAGCCGCCGTGCTCGCGCATGCATGCGTTCAGCGCATCCTGCCCGGCATGGCCGAACGGCGTATGGCCGAGATCGTGCGCGAGCGAAATCGCCTCGACGAGATCCTCGTTGAGCCGCAGGTTGCGTGCGATCGAACGCGCGATCTGCGCGACTTCGAGGCTGTGCGTGAGGCGGGTGCGGAACAGGTCGCCTTCGTGATTGACGAAGACCTGCGTCTTGTATTCGAGCCGGCGGAACGCGGTCGAATGAACGATGCGGTCGCGGTCGCGCTGGAATTCGGTGCGCGCGGCCGGCGGCGTTTCCGGATGGCGGCGGCCGCGCGACTGCGACGCGTGCGCGGCATACGGAGCGAGATGGGCTTCCAGCGCCGCCAGCGTCGGCGGCTCGGCCAGCACCGCGACGGATGCGCGGCCGGACTCGGGCAGTGTGCTGCTGGATGTCTCGCTCACGTCTCCTCCATGTCAGGGGCGCCGGGGCATCCGGGCCGCCGTTACCGGGTCGTCTGCGCCAGTGTGGCGAACACGGCTTCGTCGGGCGCCTGCGTGATCAGCGTATCGCCGAATCGCTTCAGCAGGATGAACTTGATCGCGCCGGCTTCGGCTTTCTTGTCGACGCGCATGAGATCCATGTAGCGCGCGTCGCCGAGCGCCGGCCCGCGAGTCGGCAGGTGCGCGGCGGCAATCACCGCATCGAGCCGCTGCCGCGACGCTTCGTCGAAGAGGCCGAGCCGCACCGACAGGTCGCCTGCCATCACCATCCCGCAGCCGACCGCTTCGCCGTGCAGCCATTCGCCGTAGCCGAGCCCGGCCTCGATCGCATGGCCGAACGTATGGCCGAAGTTCAGGATCGCGCGCAAGCCGCCTTCGCGTTCGTCGGCCGCGACCACGCTCGCCTTGATTTCGCACGAGCGCTTCACTGCATGCGCGAGCGCGGCCGGCTCGCGTCGGTTCAGCGCGTCGACGTTCGCCTCGATCCAGTCGAAGAATTCGGCATCGGCGATCGCGCCCGTCTTGATGACTTCGGCGACGCCCGCCGCCAGTTCGCGATCGGGCAGCGTCGTCAACGCGCCGATATCGGCGATCACGGCCTGCGGCTGGTAGAACGCGCCGATCATGTTCTTGCCGAGCGGGTGGTTGATGCCCGTCTTGCCGCCGACCGACGAATCGACTTGCGACAGCAGCGTCGTCGGCACCTGGATGAACGGCACGCCGCGCATGTAGCATGCGGCGGCAAAGCCCGTCATGTCGCCGATCACGCCGCCGCCGAGCGCGACGAGCGTCGTCTTGCGATCCGCGCGATCGGTCAGCAGGCCGTCGAAGATCAGGTTCAGCGTTTCCCAGTTCTTGTATGCCTCGCCGTCCGGCAGCACGACCGTCGACACACGCTTGCCGAGCGGCGCGAGCGCCGCGCGCAGCGCGTCGCCGTACAGCGGATCGACAGTCGTGTTCGTGACGATCGTGACCGACGAACCGGTGATGTGAGGGGCGAACAGCTCGGTGCGGCCGATCAGGCCGGCACCAATGTGAATCGGGTAGGCGCGCTCGCCCAGATCGACGTTGACGGTAATCATGCTTGTAGCGGCTTGGCGATGACGCCTGCCAGTTCGAGTTGCATCAGCACCATGTTGACGAGACCGTTGACCGACGGACGGCCGGTCTCGATGACGAAGTCCGCGCATTCGCGGTACAGCTGGTCGCGCACTTCGTAGAGTGCCTCGAGACGCGCCTTCGGATCTTCGGTCTGCAACAGCGGGCGGTTCTTGTCCTTGCGCGTGCGCAGCCAGAGATCGTGCGGATTGGCGCGCAGATAGATGACGATGCCGCTGCTTTTCAGGCAATCGCGATTTTCGGGCCGCAGCACCGCGCCGCCGCCCGTCGCAAGCACGATGTTCTCGCGCTGCGTGAGATCGGCGATCACCTGCGATTCGCGGTCGCGAAACCCGGCCTCGCCCTCCATCTCGAAGATCACCGGAATGCGCGCACCCGTGCGGGCTTCGATTTCGTGGTCGGAGTCGAAGAACGTCCTGTCGAGCCGGCGCGCGACCGCACGGCCCACGGTGGTCTTACCCGCTCCCATAAGGCCGACGAAAAATACGTTTGCATGTGGGTCCCGCGCTTGCAACGGCTTCCTCTGCTTGAATCTTGCTGGTGTGTGGCGCAGCTTACTGGCAAAGCGGCTGCCTTGTCGAGCCTGCTCCGCCGCCTTCCGGCCCCGATTTTTCCGCATCCGCGCCACCTGCGCCGGCCGTCTCGCAACGCGCGCCCACGACCGTCGGCGTGATGAAGACGACCAGTTCGTTGCGCTGGTCGCGCCGTGCGCGATGCCGGAAAAGCGCGCCCAGTACCGGTATTTTGCCCAAGAGCGGCACGCTCGTCACATCGTCCCGGTTCAACTGCTCGTAAATCCCGCCGATCGCGACCGTCCCGCCGTCCTCGACCTCGACGCGCGTCTGCACGTGCTTGGTATGAATGGCCGGCCCGGCCGCCGTCGGCTCGCCGATGCTGTCCTTCGTCACGTCCAGATCGAGCACGACGCGCCCGTCCGGCGTGATCTGCGGCTCGACCTCGAGCTTCAGCGTCGCGCGGCGGAACTGCACGCCGCTCACGCCGTTGCCCACCTTGGCCTGATACGGCAGCTCCGAGCCCTGCTCGACGATCGCCTTCACGCGGTCGGCCGTGACCACGCGCGGCCTGGAGACGATCTGGCCCCGCCCTTGCGCCTCGAGCGCGCTCAACTCGACGTCGAGTACACGGCTGAGCGGCGCGGCGAACAGCGTGAAACCGGCCGTCGCCGCCTCGAAGCCGCCCAGCGGCCGCGCGGCAAGATCGAATGCATTGCGCGCATCCGCCGCGAACGCTGCACCGTCGGCCGCGGGCGACCGCCCCTGCGCGCGCAATGCGACGCGTGCGCCGAGGTTGCGCGAGAAGCCCTGCTCGCCCTCGACGATACGCGCCTCGATCCGGACCTGCCGCGACGGCCGGTCGATCGCGTCGATCAGGCCCGCGATCTGCGCGATGCGCGGCGCGAGATCGGTGACGAACAGCAGGTTCGTGCGCGGATCGGCCGCCGCCGCGCCGCGTTTCGACAGCAGGCGCTGGCCGGTCGCACCGGCGAGCAGCCGCTGTACGTCCTGCGCACGCGGATAGTGCAATGCGAAGGTCCGGCTCGCGAGCGGCTCCAGTTCGGCCGCCCGCGCGTGCATTTCGAAGCGCTCGCGCTCCCGCGCGGCCAGCTCGGCCGCCGGCGTGACCCAGATCACGTTGCCGCGCCGGGACATCGCGAGGCCGTGCGTGTCGAGCAACGTATCGAATGCATCGCGCCAGCGGACATTGTTCAGACGTAACGTCACGCTACCGCGCACCTGCTCGCCGACGATGATGTTCAGTCCGGTGAACCGCGCGAGCGCATCGAATGCGGCCGCGAGCCCGGCACCCTGCAGGTTCAGCGAGATCCGGCGCGCATCGTCGGCATCGCCGGGATGCCGTGCCGCGGCATCGCTCATGCGCACAGGCGGCGGCAATGGAATCGGCGGCCCCTCCAGCAGCGGTGCCGGCACGACGGGTTCTGCCTGAGCCGCCGCGCGCACCGCGTCGCTGAACGGCGGCCGGTCAGCCTGCACGGAAGCGGCGTCGGCCTCGCCGCCGGGCACACCGCCTGCCGGCAGCGGCGCGCCCTCGGCCTGCGCATGCATCGATGCAAGCGGCCACCCGGGCGGCGGCAGAGGCGGCAACGCCGCACGCGCCGCCGTCGCGCTCGCCCCGATCCAGAATACGATCGACCACCATCGGTATTTCGTCATGGGCGGCCTCCGTCGCCGACGACGAACCGGCGCGCGCCATCGGCCGTCGCAAGCGTCACGGCACCGGCATCGACACGCATCACACGGGACGCCCCGAGCGCTTCACCCGGCGCGACGGCCACGAACGCGCCGTCGCCGGCGTCGAACAGCGCGAGACCGGCCCGCATGTCGCGAATCGTGCCGGCCAGGCGCGGCTCTTGATCGTCAACCGCCGTGGACTGGCCGGCACCGCCGAACGGATCGTCGCCCGGCCCACCGGCGGCAAGAACGTGCGCCGCCTCGTCCCCGGCACCGCCCCCGGCCAGCGCCGGAAACACGTCGACGGACATGTCGATCCTCAGGCCCGGCGGTTTTCGCTCGATCTGCAGCACCGACGGCACTGCCAGCGCAGAGAAGCTCGCCAGCCCGCCGACCATGCGCAGCAGCGCCGGGAAACCGCCGTCCGCGACGATGCGCACCGCGCGCCGCCCATCCGGCGCCGCGCCGTCCGTGCGCCGCGGCTCGATCGACACGACCCGCAACCCGCTCGCGCCGGCGAGATCGGCAAGTTCCAGCATCAGTACGGGCCACGCAGGCGTGCGCGTGACGCGAGCGTTCCGCCCGGCCGCCGGACGGGCATCGCCCGGCTGCGCCGCGGCCGCGAGCACGCGCTGCGCATCGGCGGCGCGCGTCTGCGCGGCTGCCAGCAACGCGCGACTGTGCGCGAGCCCGCTCCAGTCGGCGGTATCGGCAAGACGAATGCCGCCCGCCATCACAGCCGCGCAAGCAAGCACGCAGCCCACGGCGTGCGCCGTGCCCGGCCGCACGCGCCGCGTATGCCCGAACCAGCCGGCGCCTCCCGGCCTGCACCGATGCGCGATCGCCGTCATGCGCCGCCTCCCGCTGCTTTCCGCCGAGGCTCGCCGTCCTGCCAGCGCACCTGCACGGAGAACCGGAACGGCATGCCGGCAGCCGCGGCCGGCACGGCCGAAGCCGAGGTCAGTTCGCCGATGTCGATTCGCCCGTTGCGCTCGTCGGTTGCGATCCGGGCGAGCCATCGCGCGGCCGCCCGGTAACTTACGGCGCGCGCATCGAGCACGGCGCCGGACGAGGTCGTGCGCACCGCGTCGAGCCGGACGGTATCGTCGCGAACCTGCGCGAGCGTCGCGAGCAGCCCGGCAACACGCCGGTAAGGCGCCGCTAGCACGGCCGCCTGCGCATCGCGTTGCGCGAGTTCGGCGGCCGCCCCGGCGGCGCGCTTTGCGGCATCCACCTGCGGCTGCCATTGCCGCGCGCGCGCGTCCACGCTCGCGCGCTCGGCATCGACGCGCGATCGCCACGCTGCTGCCGCCCCCGTCCACAGCACGGCCCCGAGTATGCCGAGCACGATCGCCGCCCCGCACTGCGCGGCCCGGCGACGGCGCAGCGCCTGCGCCAGCCGCTCACGGTACGGCAGCAGATTGAAGCCGCCGAGCGCGGCAGGGCCGGCCACGGGCCGCCCGAATACCGGATCGGCGATCATTCCCACACCCCGCGCAGCGCCAGCCCCACCGCAACGGCAAACGCCGGACCGCCCGACGCGCCGGCGGGTTCGGCCGGCAGCCCGCCCCAGCCGGTGCAATCGAACGGCACGGCGGCCGCGCCGAGCGCATCGCCGATGTCCGCCACGGACGTCTGAAAACGGGCGATACACCGCTCGTCGCCGGCCACGAGCACGCCGCGCACCGGCTCGAGCGCGCATTGGCGCAATGCATCGAAGAACGCCCTGCGCCCTTCGCCGGACACCGCGAGCACCGGCGCGGCGAGCTCGCCGTCGACCCGCCAGCCATGCACACCCGTGTCGCAGAACCAGAACGCCGCATAAGGGCCGTGCGCATCGAGCTCGAACTGCGCGGCATAGCGCAACCCGCGCAATGCCGCGGCCGACTCTGCGTCGACGGCCGTCAGGTCGACGCCGGCCTGCGCGGCCACATCGATGCGCCGCTCCAGCAACGCCTGCGGAGCGACGGCGACCGCGATCTCGCCGGCGTGCGCGCCGCCGTCCTGCCGCCAGTCGAATGCGAAGCTGTCCGGTGCCAGCCCCGAGATGCGTTCGGCCGCCTGCCGCGCGGCGTCCGCGACGTCGTCGCGCCCGGCCAGGTCGAGCGTCACGGTCCGCATCTCGTCGTCGCGCAGCGCCATCACGCCGCGCGTATCGCAGCGCACACCGGCCGCCGACAGTCGCGCCACGGCCGCGGCCAACGCGCGCGACACCGCGGCCCAGCGCGCATCGTCCGGCCCACCCGCCAACCCCACCGGCTCCCGTTCGAGCCCTTCGACACGCACATTCGCGACCCGGCCGAGCCGGCTCAGCACGGCCACCCTCACCTCGTCCGCCCCGACGTCGATTCCCGTCGAACGGTGTCTGCCCGGCGCGTAACGCGCCACCCATCGTCCCGCCATCCCAGCCTCCCGCGATCGTTGCGGCCCATGCCGCGTTTCCGAGGCCTGATTCTGCAAAGCGGCGCGCTGCCCGGACAGTCGGCCGGATGGCCAGCCCCGGCTCGGAGCGGCCGCGCAGACGCCATACTGTCCGCACGGCGACCCGCGGCTTTCCGTCGGGAGCCCCCCGCGTCAGGGCCGGTCATACCGGGCAGCTATAATCGCGGGACTGTTTTCCGGTATGCCTATGCAATCCACGTCTCCTACGTCCCCGCCTCCCGCCCCGGAGCCGAAGAAACGGCCCTGGTGGCAGAAGGCTCTGCTCGGCCTCGTCGCAATGTGCGTGGCGCTCGTCGTGGCCGGCGGCCTCGTGCTCGGCTATGCGCTCGTCGTCGCATGGCCGAACATGCCGTCGCTCGACGCGCTGACCGACTATCGTCCGAAGGTTCCGCTGCGCATCTATACGTCCGATCACGTGCTGATCGGCGAATTCGGCGAAGAACGCCGCGACATCGTCCATTTCAAGGACGTGCCCGACTCGCTCAAGAAGGCGATCCTCGCGATCGAGGACGCGCGCTTCTACGATCACGGCGGCGTCGACCTCACCGGGATCGTCCGCGCCGGTGTCGTCGCGCTGACGAACGGCCACGCGTCGCAGGGCGCGAGCACGATCACGATGCAGGTCGCGCGCAACTTCTTCCTGTCGAGCGAAAAGACCTACACGCGCAAGATCTACGAGATGCTGCTCGCGTACCGGATCGAGCGTGCGCTGACGAAGGATCAGATTCTCGAGGTCTACATGAATCAGATCTATCTCGGCCAGCGCGCGTACGGCTTCGCGAGCGCCGCGCGGGTCTACTTCGGCAAGGACCTGAAGGACATCACGCTCGCGGAAGCCGCAATGCTCGCCGGGCTGCCGAAGGCGCCGTCCGCGTATAACCCGGTCGTCAATCCGAAGCGTGCGAAGGTGCGCCAGGAGTACATCCTGCAGCGCATGCTCGAGCTGAACTTCATCACGCGCGAGCAGTACGACGAAGCCGTCGCGCAGCCGCTGGTCGTCAAGGGCGCGGGCCGCGAATTCAGCGTGCACGCGGAGTACGTCGCGGAAATGGTCCGGCAGATGATGTACGCGCAGTACCGCGAGGAAACCTACACGCGCGGCTTCAACGTCGTCACGACGATCGATTCGGCCGACCAGCAGGTGGCGTACACCGCGCTGCGCAAGGGCATCATGGATTACGAGCGCCGCCACGGCTATCGCGGGCCGGAAGGCTTCATCCAGCTGCCGGCCGACGCGGACGACCGCGAGCAGGCGATCGACGATGCGCTGCTCGAACACCCCGACAACGGCGAACTGATCGCGGCGGTCGTGACCGCGGCAACCCCGCGCCAGATCACGGTCGCCTTCATCGACGGCAGCAGCGCGACGGTCGAAGGCGACAACCTGCGCTTCGCATCGAGCGCGCTGTCGGCCAATGCGCAGCCGAACCGCCGCATCCGCCCGGGCGCGATCGTCCGTGTCGTGAAGAACGATGCCGGCAAGTGGTCGATCACGCAGTTGCCGCAGGTCGAAGGCGCATTCATCTCGATCGTGCCGCAGGACGGCGCGATCCGCTCGCTCGTCGGCGGCTTCGACTACAACAAGAACAAGTTCAACCACGTCACGCAGGCGTGGCGGCAGCCGGGTTCGTCGTTCAAGCCGTTCATCTACTCGGCGTCGCTCGACAAGGGTCTCGGGCCGGCAACGATCATCAACGACGGCCCGCTGTACTTCAGCGCCGCGGAAACCGGCGGCCAGCCGTGGGAACCGAAGAACTACGGCGGCGGCTTCGAGGGCCCGATGTCGATGCGCACCGCGCTGCAGCGCTCGCGCAACCTCGTGTCGATCCGGATCCTGAACCACATCGGCACGAAGTACGCGCAGCAGTACATCACGCGCTTCGGCTTCGATGCCGATCGCCATCCGGCCTACCTGCCGATGGCGCTCGGCGCGGGCCAGGTCACGCCGCTGCAGATGGCCGGCGCGTACTCGGTGTTCGCGAACGGCGGCTATCGCGTCAATCCGTACCTGATCGCCGAAGTCACCGATCCGAACGGCGCGATCGTCGTGCGCGCGCAGCCGCTCGTCGCCGAGGAAAACGCGCCGCGCGCGATCGACGCGCGCAACGCGTACGTGATGAACAGCCTGCTGCAGAGCGTCGCGCAGCGCGGCACGGGCGCGCGGACCAACGTGCTGAAGCGCGGCGACCTCGCGGGCAAGACCGGCACGACGAACGACTCGCACGACGCGTGGTTCGCCGGCTACCAGCACACGCTCGCCGCGATCGCGTGGATCGGCTACGACAATCCGCGCAGCCTCGGCGATCGCGAAACCGGCGGCGGCCTGTCGCTGCCGGTCTGGATCGACTACATGGGCGCCGCGCTCAAGGGCGTGCCGGAGTTCAAGCCGACGATGCCGGACGACGTCCAGTCGCTCGGCGGCGAGTTGTACTTCACCGAGTTCACGCCGGGGCACGGCTTCGTATCGACGGTCGGCGTGCCGCAAGCGCCGGCGGCGCAGAACACCGACGATTCGGTGCCGCACGTCGACGAACAGGAAAAGCAGGACATCATGAACCTGTTCCGCGGCCACTGACGCAGCGGCCCGCGCATGAAAAAAGCGCCCCGAGGGGCGCTTTTTCTTTGGTACGACGTTTCGGGCCCGACTTGCGGACACCGATGGCCGTCGATCGTTACGCGCTGAACGTGATCGGCAGGCCGGCCTGCTGCGTCGCGTATTCGGTGAGCGCCGAGAAGAACTCGGTGCTGGTGCGCGTATCGCGCCATTCGCCGTCCAGGAAGCGGTAATGGAAACCGCCCGCCTTCGCGGCGATCCACACTTCCTTCATCGGCGGCTGCAGGTTGATGATGATCTTCGAGCCGTTCTCGAACGTCAGCGTCAGGACGCTGCCGTTGCGCTCGAGATCGATGTCGTGGTCGCCGTCGTTCGCGGCGTCGACGGTACGCTCGACGGCCGCCAGCACGGCCTCGGCACGGGTCAGGTAATCAGTATCGGACATGCTAAACTCTATCGGTTCAATTGTTCAGGGACGATCATGCGAGTCGTTTTCCGGATGAGCGCGATTGTAGCGGCTTTGGCGATTCTTGCCGGCTGCGGTCAAAGCGGCGCGCTCTATCTGCCCACCGTGCCTCCGTTGCCGGCAAAGCCCATCCAGCAGCAGGATACGCCGCCGTCGGATGTCACCCCGACCGATGAAAACGCGTCGTCCGACAGTATTCCCGATTCTTCGGGCACGCCGCTCACGCTGTCGCCCGAGCTGTCGAGCGGCGCATCGAAAGCCGCCGCGCCGGCATCCGGCCCGGCCGCCACGCAATAATCCCGCGCCGCCGCTCACGCGGCTTCGCGACGCGAAGGCGATGACTTCCCGGTCATCGCCTTTCGTTTTTTCAGGCCGGCATCGTCACACGCGGATGCGCCGCCATCCCCACGCGAGCAACCGCCAGCCGAGCAGTGCCGCGACGATCGTCGCGTAGAGCTTCGGCTGCGCGAGATCGTGCTTGCCGGCCCTCATCCACCAGAAGTGCAGCACGCCGAACAGCGCGATCGCATAGATCGCGCGATGCAGCGTCGCCCAGTGGCGGCCGAGCCGACGCACCATCGCTCGCGGCGACGTCGCCGCGAGCGGAATCAGCAGCACGAACGCGG
The DNA here is from genome assembly GCF_003366075.1 of Burkholderia sp. IDO3. Classification (NCBI taxonomy): domain Bacteria; kingdom Pseudomonadati; phylum Pseudomonadota; class Betaproteobacteria; order Burkholderiales; family Burkholderiaceae; genus Burkholderia; species Burkholderia sp. IDO3. The sequence goes on along the minus strand of NZ_CP028963.1, from coordinate 325,626 downwards.
CAAAGCCGACCGTGATGAACGGGCGCTTGCCGACGTCCTTCAGGATCGCGACGACGTCGAACCACTTGTCGAACCACAGATACGTCGTGAAATGCAGTACCGCGTAGAAGAACGCGAACAGGCCGATCATCCGGCGAAAGCGCAGCAACGCGGGAACGCCCGTCACGCGGCGAAGCGGTGTGACGGCGAGCGTGATGCACAGCATGACCAGCGTCCACAGGCCCGTCGAGCGCGTGATGAATTCGATCGGGTTCGCGCCGAGCCGGTCGGTCAGCCCGAACAGCACGAGACGCGCGAGCGGATAGAGGCCGGCGGCGAATACCAGCACCTTGGCCGGCACGAGCCAGCGCGGCCCGGTCGTGCGCGCCGGACCCGCCGCGCCCGCCCGGGAAGTGCCTGCGGCGGCCGCGCGCGTACCGGCTGCGCGCGCCGGCGTCAGCGTCGAAGGAGGCATGTCGTTTCTCGCCATTGCGCTCAGAAGTTCTTCTTCAGGTCCATGCCCTGATACATCGACGCGACGAGGTCGCCGTAGCCATTGAACATCAGCGTCTTGCGCTTCGGCGTGAAGAAGCCGTCCTCGCCGATCCGCCGCTCGGTCGCCTGGCTCCAGCGCGGGTGATCGACGTTCGGATTCACGTTCGAATAAAAGCCGTATTCGTTCGACGCATACGTGTTCCAGCTCGTCTTCGGCTGCTTGTCGACGAAGCGGATCTTCACGAGCGACTTCGCGCTCTTGAAGCCGTACTTCCACGGCACGACGATCCGCACCGGCGCACCGTTCTGGTTCGGCAACACCTGGCCATAGACGCCCATCGTCAGCAGCGTCAGCGGATTCATCGCCTCGTCCATCCGCAGCCCTTCCGAGTACGGCCAGTCGAGCACCGGCGTCGACAGGCCCGGCATCTGCGACGGGTCGGCCAGCGTGACGAACTGTACGTATTTCGCGCTGCCGGTCGGCTGCACGCGCTTGATCAGCTCGGACAGCGGCACGCCGATCCACGGAATCACCATCGACCAGCCCTCGACACAGCGCAGCCGGTACACGCGCTCCTCGAGCGGCGCGAGCTTCAGCAGTTCGTCGAGATCGAACACCTTCGGGTGCAGCACCTCGCCCTCGACGCTCACGCGCCACGGACGCGGCCTGAGCGTGCCCGCGTTCTGCGCCGGGTCGCCCTTGTCGGTGCCGAATTCATAGAAGTTGTTGTAGGACGTGATGTCCTTGAACGGTGTCACCTTGTCCGCCGCGACGAACTTCGCGTTGGTTTTCGCCGCGAGCTTCGTCGCCCGGGCATCGGGCGACGCATAGGCGGCGAACGCCGCACCGCTGCCGCCGAGCAATCCGCCCGCGGCTGCCACGCCGGCGGCCTGCAGGACGCGCCGCCGGTTCTCGAATATCGCGCGCGGCGTAATGTCGCTTTGCGCGATATCGCTGCCGGTCAGCAGGGTGCGCAAAGGGTGTTTGATCCACATCGTACGGCTCCTCGTGCATGCGCGGCACGCATGCTTCATGAGCGTTCGACCCGACCCATCCTGCGCCGTTCGACGCGTGGGCCGCCCGCCCGTTACAAAAGAAAACCGCCGGGCACGCAGTGCGCCGGCGGTCTTTTGTCGGACCAGCGTCGGAAATCTTACAGCTTGCCGTAGCTGTGCAGCCCGGACAGGAACATGTTGACGCCGAGGAACGCGAACGTCGTCACGAGCAGGCCCGTGAGCGCCCACCATGCGGCGACCGTGCCACGCAGGCCCTTCATCAGGCGCATGTGCAGCCATGCCGCGTAATTGAGCCACACGATCAGCGCCCAGGTTTCCTTCGGATCCCAGCTCCAGTAGCCGCCCCATGCTTCGGCGGCCCACAGCGCGCCGAGGATCGTCGCGATCGTGAAGAACGCGAAACCGACTGCGATCGACTTGTACATCACGTCGTCGAGCACCTCGAGCGTCGGCAGACGATCGGCGAGCACGCCACGCTCCTTCATCAGGTACGCGACCGACACCATCGCCGACAGCGCGAAGCTGCCGTAGCCGATGAAGTTCGCCGGCACGTGGATCTTCATCCACCAGCTCTGCAGCGCCGGCACGAGCGGCTGGATCTGCTGCGCGTCGCGCGCGACCGAGTACCACATCAGGAAGCCGACGGCGGCGCTGATGACCAGCAGCACGAACGCACCCAGCGCACGCGTGCCGTAGTGGCCTTCGTAGTACAGATACAGCAGCGCGGTGATCAGGCTGAACAGCACGAACACTTCATACAGGTTCGACACCGGGATGTGCCCGACGTCGGCGCCGATCAGGTAGGACTCGTACCAGCGCACCATCAGCCCGGTGAAGCCCATCAGCACCGCGACCCACGTGAGCTTCTGGCCGATCGCCGAACCCGACTCCGAGCGCGCGAGCAAGCCGATCCAGTAGAAGATCGTCGCGAGCACGAACAGCGCGCTCATCCACAGGATCGCGGACTGGCTCGACAGGAAGTACTTGAGGAAGAACGCCGAATCGGCGCGCGTGAGGTCGCCCTGGTAGATCTGGATCGACAGCAGCGACAGCACGGCGATCGACGCCATCAGCAGCCGCGCGGGCTTCCAGCGCCAGCCGAGCACGACGAGCGCCGGCACGGTGCCGATCATCACCGCCTTGTCGTAGTAATTCATGTGCTCGTTGTAGTGCACGAACGCATAGCCCGCGCCCACCACGAGTGCCAGAGCGAACAGCCAGTCGACCAGCGACAGGCGGGCGAGAAACGGGCGGTCGTCGAACAACGGCGCCGAAATCGAGGCCTGGGCGGGCCCCGAACGGGAAGCGGAGACTTGAGTGAGATCCATGATGTTACCGGGTGGAATTCTCGGAAGCGGAACCGTCGCCGGCGGGCGGACGGGCAGTCGCGGCCGCACCGGCGGGCGCGGCGTCGCGGGGTGCGGCGCGCAAGGCGACACCGGCCGCGTCGCGCGTCTGCACGAATTCTTTCTCGAAATCGAAGGTCTTGCGGGCCGTCGACATCGCCATCACCACATCGACGCCGGAGCCGCCATCCTTGAGCCAGAACCAGAGGCGCCGCTCGCGCACGTAGAACATCGAGAAGATGCCGACGACCAACAGCAGGCTGCCAAGATACACCAGATTCTTGCCCGGTGCGCGCGTCAACTGAAATACCGAAGCTTGCACCTGCTTGAATGAGTCAAGCTGCAAATAGACCGGCGATCCATACAAAAAGCTGTCGGATAGCGCATTGATCGCGTTCTGCACGAAGCGCACCGTGTCGTTGCCCTGCTGCGCGGGCGGCTCGCCGGCACGCTCGCGGGCGATCTGCCAGACTTCCCACATCGAGCCCTCGAGCATGCGCAACAGCAGGCTCGCGGCCTTTTCCTGCTCGGCCTTCGGCACCGAACGGTCGATGAACGTGGCGACCGCCTGGAAGCCGCCGATCGGCTGGCCGTCGGCGCCGCGGCCGACGCTGTCGTCGCTTGCAGCAAAAAGGGTCAGCACCTTCGATGCGCTGTCCTGCAGGCGGGTGCGCAGCGATGCGTCGGTGCCCGGCAGCGAACGCTGCGCGAAGCGCGCGGCGGCTTCGGCGCGCACGGCCGGATCCTCGAGCGCGGCGCGCAGGCGCATCCACTCGCCGATCGAATCCTCGCTGTCGGCCGGAATGCGCATGTAACGGAACGGATCGTTCGGGCTCGCGCGCACACCGGCGAGGAACACGCGCGCGCCGCCCATGTCGACGGGCAGCATGTAGTTGTTGAACTCGCGCGCCTGGCCGTCCTTGCCGCGAATCTTGTACTGCACCGACGGGCCGATGTTGTGGAGCTGCATCGGTTTCGACGTCTTCGCGCCCGAGCCGAGCCGGTCGTCGAACACTTCCTTCAGCGTCTCCGTCTTCGCGACGCCGCGCACGTCCGGCTTGCCGCTCGCGTCGGCCATGTTCTCGACGTTGATCGCGCGGAAGTCGGAGAACTCGATCGTGTCGCCGTCGTTGCCCGGCATCTGCAGCGGGGCCGAACTACCGATCGTGCCCTTCACCGCGAACGTCTTCGCGTTGTCGCCCGTCATCGGGTAGGCCGTCATCTGCATCTGCGAGCCGCCGTCCTGGAAGCTCGACTGGTAGATCGACACGCCCTTGTACGTGAACGGCTTGTTGACCTCCACGCGCGCCGGGATCTTCTTGCCCGTCTCGCGATCGATCACGACGATATCGCTCGCGAAGAGCTTCGGCATCCCGGTCGTGTAGTAGTCGACGATGAACTTGTTGAGCTGGATCGAGAACGGCAGGTCCTGGATCAGCGATCCGTTCGGCTGGTTCAGGATCGCGGTCGACACGAACTGCCCTTCGGGCACCCACGCGTAACCGCGGAACGTCGGGTTCGACGTGGACAGACGATGGTCGGCCGAGATATCGCTGATCGTCGCGCTGGTGTTGACGGGGCTCTTGCCGAACATCCACATCTGGAATTTGATCGGCAGGTTGCTGTCGAGCAGGCCACCGATACAGATCACGATGATTGCCAGGTGCGCGGAGATGTAGCCCCATTTCGTCAGCGCGCCGCGCTTCGCGGAGATCAGCGTCGCGCCGTCGGTTTCGCGCACGACGTGCTTGTAGCCGGCCTTGGTGACGAACGCGGCGAGCGTGGCCGCCACGGTCGCACGCGTGCCGGACGTGGTGTATTCGGCCTTGTGATGGAACACGCGCAGGCTGCCTTCACGGACCTTGTCCTTCCAGCTCTTCGCGTCGGCGAGCATCTTCGGCGCGTTGCGGATCACGCACAGCGAGATCGACGTGACGAGGAAGATCAGGATCAGCATGAACCACCACGCGCTGTACACGTTGTACAGGCCCAGCGAGCGGAAGATGTCCGCCCAGAATGGTCCGAACTGGTTCACGTAGTTCGGATACGGGTCGTCCTGGGTCAGGACCGTGCCGATGATGCTGGCAATCGACAACACAACCAGCAACGCGATCGCGAAACGCATCGAGCTCACCAGCTCGACCGCGCGCTTGGACGCACCCTGCCCCGACTTCGACTGCAACCCCGACGTGGTAACGCTCATTCAAACTCCGACTAAGGGGAAACAGCCCCCAACGCTCACTATGTTCACTGCCCCCGAGGGGGCGGTCAGCACTCTTGGGGCGGCCCGGCGAGTGCCGACAACAAAAAAGGGCAAGGCAGCCGCAAGCCCGCGGCGCCCCACCCTTTTCTTGTTCTGACTCCGGCCGCCCTACGGGCACCCGGTCATTCCATTCGCGACGGTCCGTTCAATGCAGGCCGGCGATGTAATCCGCAACGGCCTTGATCTCGGTGTCCGACAGACGCGACGTGATCTGGTGCATCGCTTCGTTGTTGTTGCGCGCGCCGGCACCCTGCTGGAACGCGGTCAACTGGGCAACGGTGTAATCCGCCCATTGCCCCGACAGACGCGGGTACTGGACCGGAATCCCCTGCCCCGTCGGCCCGTGGCAGCTCGCGCAGGCGGGCACGCCCTTTTCCGCGATGCCGCCGCGGTAAATCTTCTGGCCGATCGGCACGGTCGCCGCATCGCGTGCGGCACCGACCTTCATCGTCTGCGACCCGTAATACGCGGCAACGTTGCGCATGTCGGCCGCGCTCAATGCGCTCGCGAACCCGACCATCACCGCGTTGGTCCGCGCCGGCCCCTTCGCGCCCGGCTGGGTCTTGAAGTCGTTCAGCTGCTTGACCAGATATTCGGGATGCTGGCCGGCGAGCTTCGGGAAACTGCCCGACGCGCTATTGCCGTCGGCGCCGTGACACGACGCACAGACCTGCCCGGCAATCGCCTTGCCGCGGTCCAGATCCGGCTTTGCCGCATCCGCCGCTTTTGCCTCCGCCACGAAACCTACGAACCCTGCTGCAACCTGAAGCACCATCAGAGACTTGCACAGTCGATTCATTCGCACACCCTGTTTCGTCTTGTGGGAATTAGAGGTTCTGCAAAAAACGACGTCGACCAGTCTACCGCAGAAGCTGCATAAAAGCGCGAGGCAGGCGCCCGCAGCCCTTCGGCAAAACCGGCGTATTGTACAATATCGCGCTGAAAGCTCCCGCGCCTATCGGGGCTACCCCGCCTCCACCAAGCGGCTCGCGCCGCCCGTCCCACCGGTTCCCCATGGCCTTTTTGCTCCATCAAGCCCGCTTCTACACGACCGTCAACCATCTGCGCGATCTGCCGCCGACGGTGCAACCGGAAATCGCATTCGCCGGCCGCTCGAATGCCGGCAAATCGACGGCGATCAACGTGCTGTGCAACCAGAAGCGGCTCGCGTTCGCGTCGAAGACGCCCGGCCGTACGCAGCACATCAACTACTTCTCCGTCGGCCCGGCCGACGAACCCGTCGCAAACCTCGTCGACCTGCCCGGCTACGGCTACGCGGAAGTACCGGGGGCCGCGAAGGCCCACTGGGAAATGCTGCTGTCGTCTTATCTCGCGACCCGTTCGCAACTCTGCGGCCTGATCCTGATGATGGATTCGCGCCGTCCGCTGACCGATCTCGATCGCCGGATGATCGAGTGGTTCACGCCGACCGGCAAGCCGATCCACACGCTGCTGACGAAGTGCGACAAATTGACGCGGCAGGAGAGCATCAACGCGCTGCGAACCACGCAGAAGGGGCTCGACGCGTATCGCGACCAGGGCGTGAAGGGCAAGCTGACCGTCCAGCTGTTCTCGGCGATGAAGCGCGTCGGGCTCGACGAGGCGCACGAACTGATCGAAAGCTGGGTGCGGCCGTCCGTCGCCGACGAAAAAAGCGAGCCTGTAGCACAATGATCGGACAACGCGCGGCCGGGTTCGGCCGTGCGCACCTGACGGTGCCTGCGAATTCGGTCGGCCCATAAAAAAACCCGCCGTTGAACGGCGGGTCAAACAGCCTAATCGAATAACGACAGGCACCCGCTCAGGGAGGAGAAGCGGGGAGCAGCGCGCGACGCGTGCCGCTCGATCGCTATCATATACCAACGGTCTCAAAAATGACCTAAGGGTTCCGTAAGGTTCTTCTTGCCCTGATTTCTGCCAAATCGCCATGAGCTTCCATCCGCTTCATCGTCCGCGCCGGATGCGCCGCGACGACTTCTCCCGGCGCCTGATGCGCGAAAACCGCCTGACCACCGACGACCTGATCTACCCGGTGTTCGTCGTCGAAGGCACCAACGAACGGCAGCCCGTGCCGTCGATGCCCGGCGTCGAGCGCGTGTCGGTCGATCTGCTGATGCACGTCGCCGAGCAGTGCGTCGAACTCGGCGTGCCCGTGCTGTCGTTGTTCCCGGCCATCGAGGCGTCGCTGAAGACGCCTGACGGCCGCGAGGCAGCCAATCCGGAAGGCCTGATCCCGCGCGCCGTGCGCGAGCTGAAAAAGCGCTTCCCCGAGCTCGGCGTGCTGACCGACGTTGCGCTCGACCCGTACACGAGCCACGGCCAGGACGGCGTGCTCGACGAAAACGGCTACGTGATCAACGACGAGACGATCGAGATCCTGGTCGACCAGGCGCGTGCGCAGGCCGAGGCCGGCGTCGACATCGTCGCGCCGTCGGACATGATGGACGGCCGGATCGGCGCGGTGCGCGAAATGCTGGAAAGCGACGGCCATATCCATACGCGGATCATGGCCTATTCGGCCAAGTTCGCGTCGGCGTTCTACGGTCCGTTCCGCGATGCGGTCGGCTCGGCATCCAATCTGGGCAAGGGCAACAAGATGACCTACCAGATGGATCCGGCGAACAGCGACGAAGCGCTGCGCGAAGTGCGCCTCGACATCGACGAAGGCGCCGACATGGTGATGGTCAAGCCCGGCATGCCGTATCTCGACATCGTGCGTCGCGTGAAGGACGAGTTCCGCTTCCCGACGTACGTGTACCAGGTAAGCGGCGAATACGCGATGCTGAAGGCCGCCGCGATGAACGGCTGGCTCGACCACGACAAGGTCGTGCTCGAATCGCTGCTCGCATTCAAGCGCGCGGGCGCCGATGGCGTGCTCACGTACTTCGCGCTCGACGCCGCGCGTCTGCTGAAAGCGCAGCGCTAAGCCGCACGTCGTACCAGCGCAAAGAAAAACGGCGGAACACTTCGGTGTTCCGCCGTTTTTTATTCGTATCGATCAATCGACGGAACACAGGCCGCCGGTGCGTGCCGGCGAGCGCGCGTCACGCCGTCGGCACCGCCGCCCGATCGAGGCTGCGCAGGAATGTCTCGGCAGCCTGATAGCCGACCACGCGACCGATTTCATTGCCGCTGCGATCGAAGAAGATGATCCCCGGCGGCCCGAACAGGTTGAAGCGCTTGAGCAGCGCCTGGTCGTCCGGATTGTTCGCCGTGACGTCGGCGCGCACCAGGTGCAGCTGTCCGAGTCGCGCCTGCACACGCGCATCGGTGAACGTCAGATGCTCCATCTCCTTGCAGCTCACGCACCAATCGGCGTAAAAATCGAGCATCACGGGCCGGTTCGACGTCTTCAGCAGCGCGTCGAGCTCCGCGCTGGAGCGCACCGATGCGAATGCCGGGCCAGCCTGTCCGGAGGCCGCACCGGCCGCCGACGCGTCGCCCGATGCGACGGTGCGCGACGCCAGCACGGCCAGCGGCTTCACGGGATCGTTCGACCCGGCAGCAAGACCGACGAGCAGCGTCGCCGCCCAGATCGCGAGCGCCGCGCCGAGCCCGCGGCCGAGACGGCGCCAGATCGATGCCGCCCCCAGATTCGGCGTGAACAGGCCAAGCGCCGCGGCAGCGACAAGCAGCCACAATGCCGAGAGCACCATCTTCAGGCCGCCTGCCAGCACGGGCCACACGATCCACAGCGCGGCTGCGAGCAGGACGATGCCGAAGAACACCTTCACGCCGTCCATCCATGCACCGGCGCGCGGCAGCACCGTCCCGGCGCCGATGCCGACGATGAGCAGCGGCACGCCGAGCCCCAGCCCCATCGCGAAAAGCGCGGCGCCGCCGAGCAGCGCGTTGCCGGTATGCGCGATGAAGGCGAGCACCGCAAACAGCGGTGCCGTCATGCAGGCGCCGACAACCAGCGCCGACAACGCGCCCATCGCAGCCACCGCGGCAAAATGACCACCCCGGCGCGCGCTCGATGCCTCCGCCGCGCCATTCTGCCAACGCGCGGGCAGCGCGATGTCCTTGCCTGAAATCAGCGACACGGCAAACGCGGTGAGCAAGAGGCCGAACGTGCCGAGCACCCACGGGTTCTGCAACCACGCGCCAAGGCTCTGGCCGACCAGCGCCGCTGCAATGCCGAGCACGGTATAGACGAGCGCCATGCCGACCACGTAGGTCAGCGACAGCGCAAAACCGCGTGCGTGCGTCGCGCGCGTGCCCTGCCCGATGATGATCGCGGACACGATCGGAATCATCGGGTACGAACACGGCAGCAGGCTCAGCACGACGCCCGCGACGAAATACAGTGCGACGATCGTGAAGAAGCCGTGCCCCTCGAGCAGCGACTGCGCGAAATCGGCGCTCGTCACCTTGTCGAACCAGCTGCCCGAAGCCGTTGCGCCGTCGGCCGGCGCCGCCGCGCCCAGCGCGGCTCCATCGACTTTCACGACGTGCTCGGCGGGCGGGTAGCAGATGCCCTCGTCGGCGCACCCCTGGGACGTCACCGCGAGCTCGAACGGCCCCGTCGCCTGCTTGACGGGCACGTGAATCACGACCTCGTCGCGATACGTCTCGACTTCCTTCTGGAACGTCTGGTCGAACTTCACGTGACCGGCCGGGAATTGCGGCTCGCCGAGCGTCGCCTGCCCGCTCTTCACGGCGAACGCGAACCGCTCCCGGTACAGGTAATAGCCTTTGGCGACCTTGAAGCTGACGTCCACCTGCCCCGGCGATTCGCTCGCACTGAACTTGAACGCGACCGACGGATCGAGGAAATCGTCGGCCGCGCGCGCGACCGACAGGCCGCCCAACACGAATACGAGCGGCAACAGGACTGCAAGGAACCGCAGCGCGCGCACGCGCACGGAAAGCGCCATACCGTTAAACATGAAATAGACGTTGAGTTTCGCTGGTCACCCACTGGCCGTACCCGGCCGAAGCCGTCGCCTGCCACGAAACGATTTCGGGCGTCTCGTATGGATGATGCGCGAGAATAAACCGCTCCAGTTCGAGCGAGCGCACCGGGCTCGTCTTGAACAGCAACTGGATCTCGTCGGCCGTTTCGACCTTGCCCTGCCAGTGATAGCGTGACTTGATCGTGCCGAGCTCGGACACGCACGCGGCCAGCCGCGCGCCGAGTGCGCCGTCGGCAAGCGCTGCAGCCGTCGCCGCATCGGGCACCGTCGTCAGCATCAACACCACCACCATACGCGCCCTCCAGGCTAGTTGACCGGCCTGCGGGACGGATCTTCCGTCCAGGGCCCGCATCGGCAGTCCCGTATCGTAGCGCAGCCCGCGCAACGCTGCCGGCACCGGCCTGCGACAATCGATCGCAGGCGCGCGTCAAAAACAAAAAGGGCCAAGCAATCGCTCGGCCCCTTTCAGATACTGCTGCGTACCGGAAGCTTACTCAGCTTCTTGCACGTTTTCCGTTTCGTCGACTTCCGGACGATCGAGCAGCTCGACCAGTGCCATCGGTGCGTTGTCGCCGACGCGGAAGCCGAACTTCAGCACGCGCAGGTAGCCGCCCGGACGGTTCGCGAAACGCGGACCGAGCACGTCGAACAGCTTCGCCACCGAGTCACGATCGCGCAGGCGGTTGAATGCCAGACGACGGTTTGCCAGCGACGGCTTCTTGCCGAGCGTGATCAGCGGCTCGACGACTTTACGGAGTTCCTTCGCCTTCGGCAGCGTCGTCTTGATGACTTCGTGCTCGATCAGCGAGTTGGACATGTTACGGAGCATAGCCAGACGGTGGCTGCTCGTGCGGTTCAGTTTCCGCAGACCATGACGATGGCGCATTTCAGTTTCCTTGATTCAAAGTTTTGATCCAGCTCTTCTATCGCACCTCGATGGGTGCACGGGCCGGTAGCGAAAAAAGCAAGATGCGGATTTTAAAGGAAAATCCGCATCTTTGCCAACTACAGCGATAGCCAGGCTACAAGCGGGCTTACTTGTCGAGACCAGCCGGCGGCCAGTTTTCGAGCTTCATGCCCAGCGTGAGACCGCGCGAAGCGAGCACTTCCTTGATCTCGTTCAGCGACTTGCGACCGAGGTTCGGCGTCTTCAGCAGCTCGTTTTCCGTGCGCTGGATCAGGTCGCCGATGTAGTAGATGTTCTCGGCCTTCAGGCAGTTCGCCGAACGAACCGTCAGCTCGAGATCGTCCACCGGACGCAGCAGGATCGGATCGATCTGCGGTGCGCGCGACGGTGCTTCGGCGGCCGTTTCCGTGCCTTCCAGCGCCGCGAACACGGACAGCTGGTCGACCAGGATGCGCGCCGATTGACGGATCGCCTCTTCCGGGGTGATCACGCCGCTCGTCTCGATGTTCATCACGAGCTTGTCGAGGTCGGTACGCTGCTCGACACGCGCGCTTTCAACGGCATAGCTCACGCGGCGAACCGGCGAGAACGATGCGTCGAGGACGATGCGGCCGATGATCTTGGCCGTGTCTTCGCCGTAGCGACGGACGTTGCCGGGCACATAGCCGCGACCCTTTTCGATCTTGATCTGAACGTCGAGCTTGCCGCCCTTCGACAGGTGTGCGATCACGTGATTCGGGTTGATGACTTCGCAATCGTGAGCCAGCTCGATATCGCCGGCGGTGACGACACCTTCGCCTTCCTTGCGCAGGGTCACCGTCACTTCGTCACGGTTGTGCAGCTTGAATACCACACCCTTCAGGTTCAGCAGCAGGTTGACGACGTCCTCTTGCACGCCATCAAGCGTCGAGTACTCGTGCACCACGCCTGCGATCGTCACTTCGGTCGGCGCGTAGCCAACCATCGACGACAGCAGCACGCGGCGAAGCGCGTTGCCCAAGGTGTGGCCGTAACCGCGTTCAAACGGTTCCATGACCACCCTCGCGTGGTTCTCGCCAAGCGATTCCACGGCGATGATCTTGGGTTTCAGCAAACTGGTTTGCATGGGCTTTCCTTTTCAATACCCTCGGCTCGTTACACCGATAAGGCTGACCGGTAACAACCAGAAAATAAACAGCCGAGGCCCCTCCTTGCGCAACGCAATCGGGGTACCTCGGCCGTCAATCGGATTAACGCGAATACAATTCGACGATCAGGCTTTCGTTGATGTCGCCTGCGATGTCAGCGCGTTCCGGCATTTGCTTGAACGTGCCTTCGAACTTCTTCGCATCGACTGCAACCCAGCTCGGCATGCCGCCTTGCTCGGCCAGCGACAGCGCTTCGACGATACGCGCCTGCTTCTTCGCCTTTTCGCGGATCGCGACGACGTCACCAGCCTTCACTTGCTGCGACGGCACGTTCGCGACGACGCCGTTCACGGTGATCGACTTGTGGCTCACGAGCTGACGCGCTTCAGCGCGGGTCGAGCCGAAGCCCATGCGATACACGACGTTGTCGAGACGCGACTCGAGCAGTTGCAGCAGGTTTTCACCCGTGTTGCCCTTGCGGCGGTCGGCTTCAGCGAAGTAACGGCGGAACTGACGTTCCAGGACGCCGTAAATACGCTTGACCTTCTGCTTTTCGCGCAGCTGCGTACCATAGTCGGACGTACGTGCGCCCGAGGTACGGCCGTGCTGGCCCGGCTTGCTGTCGAGCTTGCACTTGTCGGCGAGCGAGCGGCGCGCGCTCTTCAGGAACAGGTCGGTGCCTTCACGGCGGGACAGCTTGGCCTTGGGGCCGATATAACGTGCCACTTTGCATTCCTTTATCAATCAGTCACGCGGAGCAAAATCCGCGCTAGTTCGCGCCCTTTGGGGCGAACGGTGGGCTTAGTCAATCAAAAAAGCAACGCCCGTCGACGCTACGCGGCGACAGGCAAATGTGCCAGCACGAACGTGCCAGCAGCATTCTTAGATACGACGACGCTTCGGCGGACGGCAGCCGTTGTGCGGAATCGGGGTGACGTCCGAAATCGCGGTGATCTTGATGCCGAGGCCATGCAGTGCACGCACCGCCGACTCACGACCCGGGCCCGGGCCCTTGATCCGCACTTCCAGATTCTTCACGCCATATTCCATCGCGACGCGACCGGCCGACTCAGCAGCAACCTGAGCAGCGAACGGCGTCGACTTGCGCGAGCCCTTGAAGCCCTGGCCGCCCGACGTCGCCCATGCCAGCGCATTGCCCTGGCGATCGGTGATCGTGATGATCGTGTTGTTGAACGACGCGTGAACGTGAACCACGCCTTCAGCGACGTTCTTCTTAACCTTCTTGCGAACGCGTTGCGCCGCGGTGTTCGAAGCCTTAGCCATTACGTTTTCCTGTAACTGTCAGTTCCGCTTACTTCTTCAGCGCTTGCGCTGCACGACGCGGACCCTTGCGGGTACGTGCGTTCGTACGCGTACGCTGACCGCGCATCGGCAGGCCCTTGCGATGACGAACGCCACGGTAGCAACCGAGGTCCATCAGGCGCTTGATGTTCATCGTCACTTCACGGCGCAGATCGCCTTCGACGATGAACTTGCCCACTTCCTCACGCAGCTTTTCGAGGTCTGCGTCGGTCAGGTCCTTGACCTTCTTCGAGAATTCCACGCCAGACGCCACGCAGATGCTGCGCGAGCGCGTGCGGCCGATACCGAAGATTGCCGTCAGGCCGATCTCGGTATGCTGGTGATTCGGGATGTTAACCCCTGCGATACGAGCCATTGTTTTTCCTCAAACAAAAAGCGCAAACAAACGCGCGGTCAGCCTTGGCGCTGCTTGTGGCGCGGATCCGAGCTGCAGATCACGCGAACGACGCCTTTGCGCTTGATGATCTTGCAATTGCGGCAAATGCGCTTAACCGATGCCATCACTTTCATGATAATACCCTTTTTTCAAATCACTTCGCCCGGAACACGATCCGCGCACGAGACAGATCGTAAGGCGTCAATTCAACCGTCACCTTGTCGCCCGGCAGGATGCGGATGTAGTGCATCCGCATCTTCCCGGAGATATGCCCCAACACGACATGGCCGTTTTCCAGCTTCACGCGGAAGGTCGCATTCGGGAGGTTTTCGATCACCTCACCCTGCATCTGGATTACATCGTCTTTGGCCATAGTCCTGAATTAACGCATTGGGATGTTGCCACCCTTGAAGTTTGCCTTCTTGAGCAGCGACTCATACTGTTGCGACATAACGTACGACTGCACCTGCGCCATGAAGTCCATCGTGACGACGACAATGATCAGCAGCGACGTTCCACCAAAATAAAACGGCACGTTCCAGCGCAGCACCAGGAATTCCGGCAGCAGACACACGAAGACGATGTAGATCGCACCGGCCAGCGTCAGACGCGTGAGGATGCGGTCGATATATCGTGCGGTCTGGTCGCCCGGACGGATGCCCGGAACAAACGCGCCGCTCTTCTTCAGGTTGTCTGCGGTTTCCCTGCTGTTGAACACCAGCGCGGTGTAGAAGAAGCAGAAAAACACGATTGCCAGCGTGTACAGCAGCACATAGACCGGCTGACCCGGCTTCAGTGCCTCCGCGACGTCATGCAACGTGTTGGAGAGCCAGCCTCCCGTCGGTTGACCCGTGCTGAACCAGCCAAGAATCGTGGCCGGAAACAGGATGATCGACGACGCGAAGATCGGCGGAATCACGCCCGACATGTTCAGCTTCAGCGGCAAGTGCGACGACTGCCCACCGTAGATCTTGTTGCCAACCTGACGCTTCGCGTAGTTCACGAGGATCTTGCGCTGACCGCGTTCGATGAACACGACCAGGTAAGTCACCGCGGCAATCAGAACGACGATGATGATCGCCGAGAACGGCCCCATCGAACCCGTTTTCACCAGTTCGAGCAACCCACCCACGGCATTCGGGAACCCTGCTGCGATCCCGCCGAAGATGATGATCGAGATACCGTTGCCCAGACCGCGCTCGGTGATCTGCTCACCCAGCCACATCAGGAACATCGTACCGGTCACCAGCGTCACGACCGTCGTCAGACGGAACAGCATGCCGGGGTCGATGACGAGGCCCGGCTGGTTTTCCAGCGCAGCCGCGATACCGAACGCCTGGAAGGTCGCGAGCACCACGGTGAAATACCGCGTGTACTGCGTGATCTTCCGTTGCCCTGCCTGCCCTTCCTTCTTCAGCGCCTCGAGCTGCGGCGAGACGATCGCCAACAGCTGCATGATGATCGACGCCGAGATGTACGGCATGATCCCCAGCGCAAAGATCGTGAAGCGGGAAAGCGCGCCACCCGAGAACATGTTGAACATGCCCAGGATGCCGCCCGCCTGGCTCTGGAACAGCTTCGCCAGTTGATCCGGATCGATGCCCGGCACGGGGATGTGCGCGCCGATGCGATAGACGATCAGCGCCAGGAGCAGGAACATCGCTCGCCGGCGCAGATCGCCGAATTTCGCCGTGCTTCGACCGGGTTTTGCAAGACTCGGGCTGTTAGCCAAGTACCTTCTCCGATGAATGCAAGTAACGACGCGCTACGCGTGTCACTCGGCGAACGAACCGCCAGCCGCTTCGATCGCAGCGCGCGCACCCTTGGTGGCGCCGAGACCCTTCACGACGATCTTGCGCTTCAGTTCGCCCGTCGCGATGATCTTTGCGCTCTTCGTCAGCTCGCCGACCAGGCCGGCTTGCTTCAGTGCGAGCAGATCGATCTCGTCGACCGGCAGCTTCTCGAGGTCGGAGAGGCGCACTTCACCGACGAATTCCTTCGTCAGCGACGTGAAGCCGCGCTTCGGCAGACGACGTTGCAGCGGCATCTGACCGCCTTCGAAACCGACTTTGTGGAAGCCGCCCGAACGCGATTTCTGACCCTTGTGACCACGGCCAGCCGTCTTGCCGAGGCCCGAACCGATGCCGCGGCCGACGCGACGCTTGGCGTGCTTTGCACCAGCGGCCGGCTTCAGGTTATTCAATTCCATATCAACTCCTTGATCCGTAGGGCCGCTTACGCGATGACCTTAACGAGGTACGAGACCTTGTTGATCATGCCGCGGACCGCCGGCGTGTCCTGCAGCTCGCTAACCGAATTGAGTCGGCGCAGGCCCAGGCCACGCACGGTAGCGCGGTGCGATTCGCGGGTCCCGATCAGGCTCTTCACGAGCTGAACCTTGACAGTTTTTTCAGACATGGTGACCACCCGGGCTTAGCCCAAAATATCTTCGACGGACTTGCCGCGCTTCGCCGCGATGTCTGCCGGGGTGGACTGCTTGCGCAGACCGTCCAGCGTGGCGCGAACGAGGTTGTACGGGTTCGTCGAACCGTGGCTCTTCGCCACGACGTTCTGAACGCCCATCACGTCGAACACTGCGCGCATCGGGCCGCCGGCGATCACGCCCGTACCTGCCTTCGCCGGAGCGAGGAGGACAGCGGATGCGCCATGCTTGCCGTGCACTTCGTGCTGCAGCGTGCCGTTCTTGAGCGGCACCTTGAACATGTTGCGGCGAGCTTGTTCCATTGCCTTCTGGACAGCGACCGGCACTTCCTTCGCCTTGCCCTTGCCCATACCGATGCGGCCATCACCATCGCCAACCACGGTCAGTGCGGCGAAGCCGAGAATACGGCCACCCTTCACGACCTTGGTCACGCGATTGACCGAAATCATCTTTTCGCGAAGGCCGTCGTCGCGCTCGTCAGCCTGAACTTTCGCTTGCATCTTTGCCATGACGAATTCCTTCCTTAGAACTTGAGCCCAGCTTCGCGAGCTGCCTCAGCCAGCGCCTTGACGCGGCCATGGTAGCGGAAGCCCGAGCGGTCGAAGGCGACGGATTCGATGCCGGCAGCCTTTGCCTTCTCGGCAATACGCTTGCCGATCAGCGTCGCGGCATTAACGTTGCCGCCCTTGCCCGACTTGTCGGCCAGTTCGGCGCGCACTTCTGCTTCGAGCGTCGACGCGCTGGCGAGCACCTTGGTGCCGCAGGGCGAGAACACTTGAGCGTAGATGTGCGTGTTCGTGCGATGCACGGCGAGACGCGCGACCTGCAGCTCAGCGATCTTGATACGCGTCTGGCGAGCGCGGCGCAGGCGAGATTGAGTCTTATCCATGATTGCGCACCCTTACTTCTTCTTCGTTTCTTTGAGGATCACAACCTCGTCGGAATAGCGCACGCCCTTGCCCTTGTACGGCTCCGGCGGACGGTAACCGCGAACTTCCGCAGCTACTTGACCGACTTGTTGCTTGTTGATCCCCTTGATCACGATTTCGGTTTGCGTCGGGGTTTCAGCCTTGACGCCTTCCGGCATCTGGTGCACCACCGGGTGCGAGAAACCCAGCGACAGGTTCAGCTTGTCGCCTTGCGCTTGCGCACGATAACCGACGCCAACCAGCGTCAGCTTGCGCTCGAAACCCTTGGTCACGCCGTGCACGGCATTCGCGATGATCGCGCGCATCGTGCCCGACAGTGCATTTGCTTCGCGGCTTTCGTCGACCGGCGACAGATTCAGCGTGCCGTCGTTGTTCGCCACGTTCACGAGCGGATTGATCGCTTGCGTGATGGTGCCCAGCGGCCCCTTGACGGTGATTGCACCGTCGGCCAGCTTGACTTCCGCGCCTTGCAGCGCGATCGGGCTTTTACCTACTCGAGACATGTTTCTCTCTCCTCGGCTTTAAGCAACGTAGCAGATGACTTCGCCGCCGACGCCGGTAGCGCGCGCCTTGCGGTCGGTCATCACGCCCTTCGGCGTCGACACGATTGCCACACCCAGGCCGTTCATGACCTGCGGAATGTCGTTACGGCCGCGGTACACGCGCAGACCAGGCTTCGACACGCGCTCGAGGCGTTCGATGACCGGGCGGCCTGCGTAGTACTTCAGCGCGATATTCAGTTCGGACTTCGCACCTTCCGCCTTGACGGCGAAATCGTCGATATAACCTTCGTCCTTCAGGACTTGCGCGATTGCAACCTTGACCTTCGACGAGGGCATCGCAACCGATACCTTCTCGACCATCTGCGCGTTGCGGATGCGAGTCAGCATATCGGCGATAGGATCACTCATGCTCATTTACGTTTCTCCTATTACCAGCTCGCCTTGGTCAGGCCAGGAATCTCGCCACGGAATGCGATTTCACGAATCTTGTTACGCGCGAGGCCGAATTTACGGAACGTGCCACGCGGACGGCCCGTGATCGCGCAGCGGTTACGCTGGCGGGTCGGGTTTGCGTTGCGGGGCAGTTGCTGCAGCTCCAGGCGTGCTTCGTAGCGCTCTTCTTCCGACTTGCTTTGGTCTTCGACGATCGCCTTCAGCGCTTCGCGCTTTGCTGCGAACTTCGCGACCAGGCGGGCGCGCTTCTTTTCACGTTCGATCAGTGCCAGTTTAGCCACGGTAACCTCAGTTTCTGAACGGGAACTTGAAGCTGGCGAGCAGAGCCTTTGCTTCGTCGTCGGTCTTCGCAGTCGTCGTGATGCTGATGTTCAGCCCACGCAGTGCGTCGATCTTGTCGTAGTCGATTTCGGGGAAAATGATCTGCTCTTTCACACCGATGTTGTAGTTGCCACGGCCATCGAAGGCACGACCCGACACGCCGCGGAAGTCACGCACGCGGGGCAGGGCAACGGTCACGAAACGGTCGAGGAATTCGTACATCGCTTGACCGCGCAGCGTCACCATCGCGCCGATGGGGTAACCCTGACGGATCTTGAAGCCTGCGATTGCCTTGCGCGCCTTCGTGACGACCGGCTTCTGACCAGCGATCTTCGTGAGGTCGCCAACGGCGTTCTCGATGATCTTCTTGTCAGCGATCGCTTCGCCAAGACCCATGTTCAGCGTGATCTTGGTGATGCGCGGCACTTCCATGACCGACTTGTAACCGAACTTCTCGATCAGGCCGGGCACAACCTTTTCTTTGTAAAACTCTTGAAAACGAGCCATTTTTTACTCCGCTGCGTCAGGCGCTCAGTACGGCACCGGTCGTCTTCAGAAAGCGAACCTTCTTGCCTTCCTCGACCTTGATGCCAACACGCGACGCCTTGCCATTCGCGTCGACCAGTGCGACGTTCGAAATATGCAGGGGCATCGTCTTCGCTTCCACGCCGCCCGTCGTACCCTTCATCGGGTTCGGCTTCACATGCTTCTTGACGAGGTTGATACCTTCAACCGTCACATGTTCTGCACCGACAGCCAGCACGACGCCGCGCTTGCCCTTGTCTTTGCCAGTGACGACGATGACTTCGTCACCCTTGCGAATCTTGTTCATCGCGACTCCTTACAGCACTTCCGGCGCCAGCGAAACGATCTTCATGAATCGTTCGCTACGCAGCTCACGCGTCACCGGCCCGAAGATACGGGTGCCGATCGGCTCGAGCTTGTTATTCAAAAGCACAGCGGCGTTGCCGTCGAACTTGATCAGCGAGCCGTCTTGACGGCGAACGCCCTTGGCGGTGCGGACCACCACGGCGTTGTAAATTTCGCCTTTCTTCACGCGCCCGCGCGGCGTTGCTTCTTTGACGGTCACCTTGATGATGTCGCCAATGCCGGCATAACGACGCTTCGAGCCGCCGAGCACCTTGATGCACATGACTTCACGTGCACCCGTGTTGTCGGCTACTTCGAGCCGAGATTCGGTCTGGATCATGGTTTGTCTTTCCCAACTTAATCCGGATGCACCACCATGATGCATTCGGTCAGTCTTGGTCCCGTCAGCCAATCGGCTGCTTGGGTTGGAACAGCAGCGACGGCAAACGAAACCCGCCATCGCAATTCGGTGAATCTTTCAGACAGGCTGGCGCCAGTCCGCTTCCCCCACCAACTTCGCCCGCGACGGGGCTCCCATAAAGAGGGAAGACCAGGATTATAACAAATAACCCTGGTCACGCAAGCAAAAACTTTGCGATTTCAAGCACTTCATGGCGAAGTGCCTGTTACTGCCTACTGCGCTGCCCGCTTAGATGACGCGAGCTGCTTCGACGAGGCGCGACACCGTCCAGGCCTTCGTCTTCGAAAGAGGACGAGTTTCCTGGATTTCAACGAGGTCACCCTCGTTGTAGGTGTTCGCTTCATCATGCGCGTGGTACTTCTTCGAGCGCACGACATACTTGCCGTAGATCGGGTGCTTGACGCGGTGCTCGATCAGCACGGTGACGGTCTTGTCCATCTTGTTGCTGACGACCCGACCGACCAGCGTCCGCTTCAGCGAGGTTTTCACGCTATCGTTCATTTCTGGTTCGCCTTCTGAGTCATGACGGTCCGCACACGTGCGATGTCGCGACGAACCTTCTTCAGCTGGCTCGTGTTCGTGAGTTGCTGGGTCGCGAGTTGCATGCGCAGGCCGAATTGCGCCTTCAGCAGGTCCGCCAGCTCCTTGTTGAGCGCGGCCTGGTCTTTCTGGAGAAGTTCGGAAGCCTTCATGTTTTCTCCTTAGGCGCCGAGCTGGCGCACGATGAATGCCGTCTTCAGCGGCAGCTTGGCTGCAGCCAGACGGAACGCTTCGCGTGCCAGTTCTTCGGTTACGCCGTCCATTTCATAGAGCATCTTGCCCGGCTGGATCTCAGCGACGTAGTACTCCGGGTTACCCTTACCGTTACCCATACGCACTTCTGCCGGCTTTTGCGAAATCGGCTTGTCCGGGAAGATCCGGATCCAGATGCGGCCGCCACGCTTGATGTGACGCGTCATTGCACGACGCGCTGCTTCAATTTGACGCGCGGTCAAACGGCCGCGACCGATCGCCTTCAGGCCGAATTCACCGAACGACACTGCGTTGCCGCGCGTCGCCTTGCCGGTGTTACGACCCTTCTGCTCTTTGCGATACTTCCTGCGTTTCGGTTGCAGCATCGTTATTCTCCAGTCTTGCCGTCTTCCGGCTTGCCGGCGCCGCGGCGCGGTGCGCCACGACGAGCACCCGGAGCGCCGCCTTCGCCATCACGGCGCGGACGACGGTCGCCCGGACGCGCATTGCGACGCGGACGCTTGTCTTCGGCTACTTCTTCGACCACCGGCGCGTCATTGCGGCCGAGCGTGTCGCCCTTGTATACCCACACCTTGACGCCGATGATGCCGTAGGTCGTCTTCGCTTCCGAAGTTGCGTAGTCGATGTCGGCACGCAGCGTATGAAGGGGCACGCGACCTTCGCGATACCACTCCGTACGAGCGATTTCGATACCGTTCAGACGGCCTGCGCTCATGATCTTGATGCCCTGGGCACCCAGACGCATCGCGTTCTGCATCGCACGCTTCATCGCGCGACGGAACATGATCCGGCGCTCGAGCTGTTGCGTGATCGAGTCGGCGATCAGTTGAGCATCGGTTTCCGGCTTGCGGATTTCTTCGATGTTGACGTGAACCGGCACGCCCATGCGGCGTTGCAGTTCCGTCTTCAGCTGTTCGATATCCTCGCCCTTCTTGCCGATGACCACGCCCGGACGCGAGCTGTAAATCGTGATGCGCGCGTTCTTCGCCGGACGCTCGATGACGACCCGACCGACCGAAGCGTTCTTCAGCTTCTTCTTCAGGTATTCACGAACACCGATGTCTTCCTGCAGCATCGCCGCGAAATTGTTGTTGTTCGCGTACCAACGCGAAGCCCAATTGCGGCTGACAGCCAGGCGGAAGCCAGTCGGATGAATTTTCTGTCCCATCGTATGGCTCCTTAATTCCCGACCGTCACAGTGATGTGACAGGATTGCTTCTCGATGCGGTTACCGCGGCCCTTGGCGCGCGCGGTGAAACGCTTGAGCGATGCCGCCTTGTCGACGTAGATGCTCTTGATCTTGAGCTCGTCGATATCAGCGCCTTCGTTGTGCTCCGCATTCGCGATTGCCGACAGCACAACCTTCTTCACGATGCCAGCCGCCTTCTTCGGCGAGAACGTCAGAACGTTCAGCGCCTTGTCGACCGGCAAACCGCGGATCTGGTCAGCCACAAGGCGCGTTTTTTGCGCCGAGATGCGGGCACCGCGATGAATTGCTTTCACTTCCATCTTGATTGCCCCTTATTTCTTGGCCTTCTTGTCGGCTGCGTGACCCTTGAACGTACGGGTCAGTGCGAACTCGCCAAGCTTGTGGCCGACCATGTTTTCCGAGATGTACACCGGAACGTGTTGACGGCCGTTGTGAACAGCGATCGTCAGGCCGATGAAATCCGGCAGAATCGTCGAGCGACGCGACCAGGTCTTGATCGGCTTTTTGTCGCGCGAAGCTGCAGCCGCCTCAACTTTCTTCAGCAAATGGGCGTCGCAGAACGGACCTTTTTTAACAGAACGTGCCATTGCCTACTCCTTAACGCTTGTGACGGCGCTGGACGATCATCGTCGTCGTGCGCTTGTTGCTGCGGGTGCGGTAACCCTTAGCCGGCGTACCCCACGGGCTCACCGGGTCGCGACCTGCAGCCGTCTTGCCCTCACCACCACCGTGCGGGTGATCAACCGGGTTCATCGCAACGCCACGCACCGTCGGGCGGATACCGCGCCAGCGGTTCGCGCCAGCCTTGCCGATTTGGCGCAGGCTATGCTCTTCGTTGCCAACTTCACCGATCGTTGCACGGCACTCGATGTGCACGCGGCGGATTTCGCCCGAACGCAGACGAACCTGCGCGTAGACGCCTTCACGTGCCAGCAGCATGGCCGACGTGCCAGCCGAACGCGCCATTTGCGCGCCCTTGCCCGGCAGCATCTCGATGCAGTGGATCGTCGTACCGACCGGAATGTTGCGGATCGGCAGCGTGTTGCCTGCACGGATCGGCGCTTCCGAACCCGACATCAGCTGTTGGCCGACCGTCAGACCCTTCGGGGCGATGATGTAGCGACGCTCGCCGTCTGCGTAGAGCACCAGCGCGATGTTCGCGCTACGGTTCGGGTCGTACTCGAGACGTTCGACCTTTGCCGGGATGCCATCCTTCGTGCGACGGAAATCGACGATACGATAGTGCTGCTTGTGACCACCACCCTTGTGACGCGTGGTGATACGGCCGTTGTTGTTACGGCCGGCGGTCGAGCTCTGCGAGTCGAGCAGTGCCGCGAACGGCTTGCCCTGGTGCAGGTTCTTGTTGACCACCTTGACCATCGCGCGGCGACCCGGCGATGTCGGCTTAACTTTAACGATTGCCATGATTACTTGGCCTCCGCTTCAAAGTTGATTTCCTGGCCGGGCTTCAGGCAAACGTACGCCTTCTTCACGTCCTTACGGCGGCCCATCGAACGGCCGAAGCGCTTTTGCTTGCCCTTCTGAACCAGCACGTTGACCGAATCAACTTCAACCTTGAACAGCAGCTCGACAGCCGCCTTCACTTCCTGCTTCGTGGCGTCCGGTGCGACTTCGAACACGACTTGCTCGTTCTTGTCGGCAACCAGCGTCGCCTTTTCCGAGATCACCGGCGCGAGCAGGACCTGCATCAAACGATGATCGTTCTTGCGAATCTCGCTCATGACAGCAACTCCTCGATCTGGGCGACCGCAGCCTTCGTGACCAGCACTTTCTTGAAGTAGATCAGCGACAGCGGGTCAGCGTAGCGCGGCTCGACAATCGCCACGTGCGGCAGGTTGCGCGAAGCCAGGTACAGGTTCTCGTCGACCGTATCCGTGATGATCAGAACGGAGTCGAGACCCATGGTCTTGAATTTGTCGGCCAGCAGCTTGGTCTTCGGCGCTTCGAGGATGATGTCCTCGACGACCGACAGACGGCCTTCACGGGCCAGCTGCGAGAAGATCGAGCAGAGACCTGCGCGATGCATCTTCTTGTTGACCTTGTGCGAGAAGTTTTCTTCCGGCGAGTTCGGGAAGATGCGACCACCGCCACGCCACAACGGGCTCGACGACATACCGGCACGAGCGCGGCCCGTACCCTTCTGACGCCACGGCTTCTTGGTGGTGTGCTTGACTTGCTCACGGTCCTTCTGTGCGCGGTTACCCTGGCGAGCATTCGCCTGGTACGCGACGACGACCTGGTGGATCAGCGCTTCGTTGTAGTCACGACCGAACACGACGTCCGACGCGTTGACCACTGCACCTTCCTGACCATTTTCGTTCAGGAGCTTGAGTTCCATTATTTCGCCCCCTTGGTCTTGACGGCCGGCGTCACGAAAACCTTGCCGCCCTTCGCGCCCGGAATCGCGCCCTTGACGAGCAGCAGCTTGCGCTCTGCGTCGATACGAGCGATTTCGAGGTTCTGCACCGTCACCGTAACGTCACCGAGGTGACCCGTCATGCGCTTACCCGGGAAAACGCGACCCGGATCCTGCGCCATACCGATCGAGCCCGGCACGTTGTGCGAGCGCGAGTTACCGTGGGTAGCACGGCCGGAGGAGAAGTTGTAACGCTTGATCGTACCGGCGTAGCCCTTACCGATCGACACGCCTTGCACGTCGACCTTCTGGCCCACTTCGAAAAGATCAGCACCGACCACGGCGCCATTCGACAGCTCAGCTGCCTTGGCCGCGTCAATGCGGAATTCCTTGAGGATTTCACCGGCTTCGACACCGGCTTTGGCGAGATGACCTGCCAGCGGCTTCGTCACGCGCGATGCGCGGCGGGAGCCGAATGCAACCTGCACGGCCGTGTAGCCGTCGGTTTCAACAGTCTTGATCTGCGTCACGCGGTTGTCCGACACGTCCAGCACGGTGACGGGAATCGAATCCCCTTCAGCCGTGAAGATACGGGTCATGCCAACCTTGCGACCTACGAGTCCAAGGCTCATCATTTTCTCCATTCCCGACTGCGATTGGTCGGGGCTGATTTACAAAATGCCGGGCACGCAAGGCCCAACTTTTTTTCGCGAATACACGAAAAGCCAAACAGTATAGCCCGACTTCTCGATTTCCGCAAGCAATACAAAGACTTAGCACCACCCGGCAAGCCGGCTGGCGCCGAAAGCCTTACTGCAGCTTGATTTCCACGTCGACGCCAGCCGGCAGATCGAGCTTCATCAGCGCGTCAACCGTCTTGTCGGTCGGATCGACGATGTCCATCAGGCGCTGGTGGGTACGGATTTCGAGCTGATCGCGCGACGTCTTGTTGACGTGCGGCGAACGCAGGATGTCAAAACGCTGAATGCGCGTCGGCAGCGGCACCGGGCCACGGACGATTGCACCAGTCCGCTTCGCGGTATCGACGATCTCGGCAGCCGATTGATCAATCAGACGATAGTCGAAAGCCTTCAGGCGAATGCGGATTTTCTGTTGCTGCATGACGATTCCTTGAAAAGAGCGAGGCGATGTTGCATCGCCGGACACTAAAAGAACGCGAAACAGGTTGCCTGCGGGGAGCGAGGCATCAGGTTCCGAACGGCACTTCCACTGCTAAGCCCGCGATTCTACACGAAAATCCGGATTGGTGGTGCAGGTTTCTCGAGGTGAACACGGCACGCCCCAAAGACAAAACCGGGTGCCAGATCAAACTGGACACCCGGTTTCGACGGTACAACTGCCTACCGTGGAATCGCGGACCCCGGAGGGACCACGGATCGTCGATCTTACTCGATGATCTTGGCGACGACGCCGGCGCCGACGGTACGGCCACCTTCGCGGATTGCGAAGCGCAGACCTTCTTCCATCGCGATCGGAGCGATCAGCTTCACCGTGATCGACACGTTGTCGCCCGGCATCACCATTTCCTTGTCCTTCGGCAGCTCGATCGAGCCCGTCACGTCCGTCGTACGGAAGTAGAACTGCGGACGGTAGTTGTTGAAGAACGGCGTGTGGCGGCCGCCTTCGTCCTTGCTCAGCACGTACACTTCAGCCGTGAAGTGCGTGTGCGGCGTGATCGAACCCGGCTTCGCCAGAACCTGGCCACGCTCCACGTCTTCACGCTTCGTGCCGCGCAGCAGGATACCAACGTTGTCGCCCGCTTGACCTTGGTCCAGCAGCTTGCGGAACATTTCAACGCCCGTGCAGGTCGTCTTCACCGTCGGCTTGATACCGACGATTTCGATTTCTTCGCCGACCTTCACGATACCGCGCTCGACACGACCCGTCACAACCGTACCACGGCCCGAGATCGAGAACACGTCTTCCACCGGCATCAGGAACGCGCCGTCAACCGCACGCTCCGGCGTCGGGATGTACGTGTCCAGTGCGTCTGCCAGGCTCATGATCGCCACTTCGCCCAGCTCGCCCGTGTCGCCTTCCAGCGCCAGCTTGGCCGAACCCTTCACGATCGGCGTGTCGTCGCCCGGGAAGTCGTACTTCGACAGGAGTTCGCGAACTTCCATCTCGACCAGCTCGAGCAGTTCAGCGTCGTCCACCATGTCGCACTTGTTCAGGAACACGATGATGTACGGAACGCCAACCTGACGCGCCAGCAGGATGTGCTCACGCGTTTGCGGCATCGGGCCGTCTGCTGCCGAGCAAACCAGGATCGCGCCGTCCATCTGCGCTGCGCCCGTGATCATGTTCTTCACATAGTCAGCGTGGCCCGGGCAGTCGACGTGTGCGTAGTGGCGGTTAGCCGTTTCGTACTCGACGTGTGCCGTGTTGATCGTGATACCGCGCGCCTTTTCTTCCGGTGCCGCGTCGATCTGGTCGTAAGCCTTCGCTTCGCCGCCGAACTTCTTCGTCAGAACCGTCGTGATCGCTGCCGTCAGCGTCGTCTTGCCGTGGTCAACGTGACCAATCGTACCAACGTTGACGTGCGGCTTGGTCCGCTCAAATTTACCTTTTGCCATGATTCTCTTCTTTCAAAAAATATCGGTTGGTAGCTACAGATTTACTTCGACTTCGCGCTGATGATCGCTTCTGCAACGTTGCGCGGAGCTTCAGCGTAGTGCTTGAACTCCATCGTGTACGTTGCACGACCTTGCGTCAGCGAACGCAGCGACGTCGAATAACCGAACATTTCCGACAGCGGCACTTCGGCGCGAACGATCTTGCCGCCGCCAACCATGTCTTCCATGCCCTGGACGATGCCGCGACGGCCCGACAGGTCGCCCATCACGTTGCCCATGTAGTCTTCCGGCGTCTCGACTTCGACAGCCATCATCGGCTCGAGGACGACCGGGTTCGCCTTGCGCATCGCTTCCTTGAACGCCATCGAACCGGCCATGCGGAACGCGTTTTCGTTCGAGTCAACGTCGTGGTACGAACCGAACGTCAGGTGAACCTTCACGTCGACGACCGGGAAGCCGGCCAGCACGCCCGACTTCAGCGTGTCCTGGATACCCTTGTCGACCGCCGGGATGTATTCACGCGGAATCACACCACCCTTGATCTCGTCGAAGAACTCGTAGCCCTTGCCTTGTTCGTTCGGCTCGAGCGTGATGACCGCGTGACCGTACTGGCCGCGACCACCCGACTGCTTGACGAACTTGCCGTCGACGTCCTTCGCCGTCGAACGGATCGTTTCGCGGTATGCAACCTGCGGCTTGCCGACGGTCGCTTCCACGCCGAATTCACGCTTCATCCGGTCGACCAGAATTTCGAGGTGGAGCTCGCCCATGCCCGAAATGATGGTCTGGCCCGACTCTTCGTCGGTCTGCACGCGGAACGACGGGTCTTCTTGCGCCAGACGGTTCAGCGCGAGGCCCATCTTTTCCTGGTCAGCCTTGGTCTTCGGCTCGACAGCCTGCGAAATCACCGGCTCCGGGAACACCATGCGTTCGAGAACGATCGGGTTCGCCGGGTCGCACAGCGTGTCGCCCGTGGTTGCTTCCTTCAGGCCGACCGCAGCAGCGATGTCGCCCGCACGGACTTCCTTGATTTCTTCACGCTGGTTCGCGTGCATCTGCAGAATACGGCCGAGGCGTTCCTTCTTGCCCTTGGTCGAGTTCAGCAGCGTGTCGCCCGAGTTGACGACGCCCGAGTACACACGGAAGAAGATCAGCTGGCCGACGAACGGGTCGGTCATGATCTTGAACGCGAGCGACGAGAACTTCTCTTCGTCCGATGCCTTGCGCTCCGCTGCTTCACCGTTTTCGAGTTCGCCCTTGACCGGCGGGATGTCGACCGGCGACGGCAGGAAGTCGATCACGGCGTCGAGCATACGCTGCACGCCCTTGTTCTTGAACGCGGTACCGCACAGCATCGGCTGGATTTCGCACGCGATCGTACGGTCGCGCAGCGCCTTGACGATGTCGGCTTCCGGCAGATCGCCTTCTTCCAGGTACTTGTTCATCAGGTCTTCGCTGGCTTCAGCAGCCACTTCGACCATCTTTTCGCGCCATTCCTTGCAGGTCTCCGCGAGCTCGGCCGGGATGTCGACGTAGTCGAACTTCGTGCCTTGCGACGCTTCGTCCCAAATGATCGCCTTCATCTTGATCAGGTCGACGACGCCCTTGAAGTTTTCTTCCGCGCCGATCGGCACCACGACCGGAACCGGGTTCGCCTTCAGGCGCAGACGGAGCTGATCGTAGACCTTGAAGAAGTTCGCGCCGGTACGGTCCATCTTGTTGACGAACGCGAGACGGGGCACCTTGTACTTGTTAGCCTGGCGCCACACCGTTTCCGACTGCGGCTGCACGCCGCCCACTGCGCAGTACACCATGCACGCGCCGTCGAGCACGCGCATCGAACGCTCCACTTCGATCGTGAAGTCGACGTGACCCGGGGTGTCGATGATGTTGATGCGGTGTTCCGGATAGTTGCCGCCCATGCCCTTCCAGAAGGCCGTGGTAGCAGCGGACGTGATCGTGATGCCACGCTCCTGCTCCTGCTCCATCCAGTCCATCGTTGCTGCGCCGTCGTGGACTTCACCGATCTTGTGGTTCACACCGGTGTAAAACAGAATACGCTCGGTCGTCGTCGTTTTGCCGGCGTCGATGTGAGCGCTAATACCGATATTGCGGTAGCGCTCGATAGGAGTCTTGCGAGCCACTTTGATCCTCTACTGGGATGGCACGATGCAGCGCGGCTGCATCGTGCTTCAACACAAACGGGCGAGGCGCCTGAAAAGCGCACCCGCCCGGAATTTATTTCCGCAAACAGCCCAGCCAGGCGCTTAGAAACGGAAATGCGAGAACGCGCGGTTGGCTTCTGCCATGCGGTGAACTTCGTCGCGCTTCTTCATTGCGCCGCCACGGCCTTCGGCCGCTTCGGAGAGTTCGCCTGCCAGACGCAGAGCCATCGACTTCTCGCTGCGCTTCTTCGCAGCCTCACGCAGCCAGCGCATCGCCAATGCCATACGACGCGACGGGCGCACTTCGACCGGAACTTGATAGTTGGCACCACCAACGCGGCGGCTCTTCACTTCGACCACCGGCTTCACGTTGTTGAGCGCAACGGTGAACACTTCCAGCGGGTCCTTGCCACCCTTGGTCTGGATTTGTTCGAATGCGCCATAAACGATGCGCTCTGCGACCGACTTCTTGCCGGACAGCATCAGCATGTTCATGAACTTGGCAACATCAACGTTACCGAACTTCGGATCCGGCAACACTTCCCGCTTGGGGACTTCGCGACGACGCGGCATGATTCTTCCTTTACTTGTTCAGTTGGAGCTGAATCCAGCTCCGCGGCCACCAACAAACCCGATCACATCTTCACGACTAACCAGCTTGGCCGGGTGACCACTTACTCGACAGCACCGGCAATCCGGCACTCCCGCCTTGACCGCCCTACGGCGATCCCTGATCAAAAACTGCTTACTTGGCAGCCTTTGCACGCTTCGCGCCGTACTTCGAGCGCGCTTGCTTACGATCCTTGACGCCCTGGGTATCCAGCGAGCCGCGAACCATGTGGTAACGCACACCCGGCAAGTCCTTCACACGGCCGCCGCGGATCAGCACAACCGAGTGTTCCTGCAGGTTGTGGCCTTCACCGCCGATGTACGAAATCACTTCGAAGCCGTTCGTCAGACGAACCTTGGCAACCTTACGGAGTGCCGAGTTAGGCTTCTTCGGCGTCGTCGTGTACACACGGGTGCACACGCCGCGACGCTGGGGGCAGTCCTGCAGGGCCGGGCTCTTGCTCTTCGTCGTTTCCGACTGACGGCCTTTGCGAACCAGTTGGTTGATGGTTGGCATTGTTTATTCCTGAAATTGAACAAAATCTGCACATCGATTTCGGGCAAAGCGAGAATCGGCGCACAGTTGACTTCCGAACCGGCGACACGGACACGAACCTTCGAACGCGACTCGGCCCGCCGAATACCGGAACCCAGCATCATATTCCGGAAATGCCAACTAAGTCAACGGCTTGCGTGATTCTCCGGCCGCACGGGCGGTTTACCGGAAGGGTCGGAACACCTGTGTCATGCCGATTCGACGACGTCGATGATCTCGTCGCCGAAGCGTTCGAGCTTGCGGACGCCCATGCCGGGGATATGCCGCAGGTCGTCGATGGTCTCGGGCGCGTTGCGCGCGATTTCGGCGAGCGTCGCGTCGTGGAAGATCACGTAGGCCGGCACGCCGTCGGACTTCGCGGTTTCCGCACGCCACGCGCGCAGCGCGTCCCAGCGGGCGCGCTCGCGCGTGCCCATGCCGGCCGTCGGGTCGACGCGCGTGCCGCTGCGGCTCGACGACTGGCGCGTGCGCTGCGGCTTCACGTAGCGGCGCAGCGTCACCTTTTCCTCGTTCTTCAGCACCGGCTTCGCGGCCTCGGTCAGCATCAGCGCGCCGAAACCGCCGTGGTCGACCGCCAGATAGCCGTACGCGACGAGCTGCCGGAAAATCGCGCGCCATTCGGGCTCGGACAGCGACGCGCCGATCCCGAACGTGCTGAGCTGGTCGTGGCCGCGCTGCAGCACCTTCTCGGTGCGGCCGCCGCGCAGGATCTCGATCAGATGGCTCGAGCCGAAATTGAAGCCGCTCGCGCGCTGCGCGCGGAACACGCACGACAGCGCCATCTGCGCCTCGCGCGTCGCGTCCCAGGAATCGGGCGGCTCGATGCACGTGTCGCAGTTGCCGCACGGCTGGCTCGCCTCGCCGAAATAGTTCAGCAGCCGCACACGCCGGCACGAAATCGTCTCGCACAGCCCGAGCAGCGCATCGAGCTTCGACGTCTGCACGCGCTTGTGCGCGTCGTCCGCATCGGACTCGTCGATCATCTTGCGCTGCTGGACGACGTCGCCGAGGCCATATGCCATCCACGCGTTCGCCGGCATCCCGTCGCGGCCCGCACGTCCGGTTTCCTGGTAATAGCCCTCGACGCTCTTCGGCAAATCGAGGTGTGCAACGAAACGCACGTCGGGCTTGTCGATGCCCATGCCGAACGCAATCGTCGCGCACATCACGATGCCCTCCTCGCGCTGGAACATTTCCTGGTGCTTCTGCCGCACCTCGAACTCCATTCCCGCGTGATACGGCAGCGCGCGCACGCCCTGCGCCTTCAGCCATTCGGCCGTTTCCTCGACCTTGCGGCGCGATAGGCAGTACACGACGCCCGCGTCGGTGGTGCCGTCCGCGTTCGTGTGCTCCGCCCGGATGAAATCGAGCAGTTGCGACCGCGCGTTGTCCTTTTCGACGATCCGGTAACGGATGTTCGGCCGGTCGAAACTCGATACGAACACGCGCGCGTCGTCGAGCGCGAGACGATGGATGATCTCGTCGCGCGTGATCGCGTCCGCGGTGGCGGTCAACGCGATCCGCGGCACCGACGGGAAGCGCTCGTGCAGCACCGACAGCTGGATGTATTCGGGACGGAAGTCATGCCCCCACTGCGACACGCAGTGCGCCTCGTCGATCGCGAACAGGCCGATCTTCGCGCGCTCGAGCAGCTCGAGAAAGCGCCCGGTCATCAGTCGCTCGGGCGCGACGTACAGCAGGTCGATCTCGCCTTCGCGCAGCGCCCGCTCGGTTGCCGCGGCCTCGGCGCCCGACAGCGTCGAATTCAGGTAAGCCGCGCGCACGCCGACTTCGCTGAGCGCGGCGACCTGGTCCTGCATCAGCGCGATCAGCGGCGACACGACGATGCCGGCGCCCTGCCCGGCCTCGCGGCGCAGCAGCGCCGGAATCTGATAGCACAGCGACTTGCCGCCGCCCGTCGGCATCAGCACGAGGCAATCGCCGCCGCCGGCGACGTGCTCGACGATCTCCCCCTGCTGGCCGCGAAATGCGGAATAACCAAAGACTTCGTCGAGAATTTCGAGGGCGCGGGACATGAATGAGAACGAGGACGGCGGAACGATGACCGCAATTTTAACAACCCGCTCGCGCGGCGCGCGGCGAATCGTGCGATGTTGGCCGATCGGACAGGGTTCGTGCGCGCGCATGACGGTCCTGCAGCAACCGTGCGACAAGCCCGTCATGCGCGTGAACGACGGATAAAAAAAACCGCCCGGCGGAACCGGGCGGTTTCGGTGACAGCGAGATAGCAAGGCGGCTCGCGCCGCCCGTGCTTACTCGGCTGCCGGGTGTTGCGGCTCTTCTGCCGGCGCGCTCGGCGTACCGAAGTCGAATGCTTCTTCCGCTGCGATCTGGTCGAAACGCTCGCGGTCGGACATTTCCTTCGCCTTGCGTGCCTTGTGGAACGCGAGACCCGTACCGGCCGGAATCAGACGGCCGACGATCACGTTTTCCTTCAGGCCACGCAGATCGTCGCGCTTGCCCATGATCGCCGCTTCGGTCAGCACGCGGGTCGTTTCCTGGAACGATGCCGCGGAGATGAACGAGTCGGTCGACAGCGACGCCTTCGTGATACCGAGCAGCACGTTGTCGTACGAAGCCGGGCGCTTGCCGTCGGCGATCATGCGATCGTTCTCGTCCAGCATGTCGGAACGCTCGACCTGTTCGCCCGGGATGAAGCGCGTATCACCGTTGTCGGTGATCTGCACACGACGCAGCATCTGGCGAACGATCACCTCGATGTGCTTGTCGTTGATCTTCACGCCCTGCAGACGGTACACGTCCTGCACTTCGTCGACGATGTAGCGCGACAGCGCCTCGATACCCTGCAGACGCAGGATGTCGTGCGGATCGGCCGGACCGTCCACGATCATTTCGCCCTTGTTGACGACCTGGGCATCGTGGACCAGAACCTGCTTTTCCTTCGCGATCAGGAACTCGTGCTGATTGCCTTCGAGGTCCGTGATGACGAGACGCTGCTTGCCCTTCGTGTCCTTGCCGAACGACGTCGTACCGGTGACTTCCGCGAGAATGCCGGCATCCTTCGGCGAACGCGCTTCGAACAGCTCCGCCACCCGCGGCAGACCGCCGGTAATGTCACGCGTCTTCTGCGCTTCGGTCGGGATACGTGCAAGCACTTCACCCACCTGCACCTGCTGGCCGTCCTTCACGGTGATCAGTGCGCCGACCTGGAAGCCGATCTGCACTGCGTGCTCGGTGCCCGGGATCTTCACTTCGTCGCCATTCGCGTCGAGCAGTTTCACCTGCGGACGCACGCTCTTCGAAGCTTGCGAACCACGACGCTTCACGTCGATCACGACCAGCGTCGACAGGCCGGTCACGTCGTCGATCTGCTTCGCGACGGTCACGCCTTCCTCGACGTTCTCGAACTTCACCGTACCACCGTACTCGGTGATGATCGGACGCGTCATCGGATCCCACGTCGCCAGCTGCGTACCGGCCTTGATCGTTGCGCCGTCAAGCTGCAGCAGCGTCGCGCCGTACGGGATTTTGTGACGTTCGCGCTCGCGGCCGATATCGTCGGTGATCAGCGCCTCGCCCGAACGCGAAATGACGATCTGCTCGCCCTTCGCGTTGGTGACGTAACGCATCGTCGCCGTGAAACGCACGATACCGTTGCTCTTCGCTTCGACCGACGACGCCACTGCCGCACGCGATGCCGCACCACCGATGTGGAACGTACGCATCGTCAGCTGCGTGCCCGGTTCACCGATCGACTGTGCCGCGATCACGCCGACTGCTTCGCCGACGTTCACGAGCGAGCCGCGGCCGAGGTCACGGCCGTAGCAGGCCGCGCACAGACCGTAACGCGTTTCGCAGGTCAGCGGCGTGCGCACGCGCACTTCGTCGATGCCGAGGCGTTCGATTTCCTCGACCGCCGTTTCGTCGAGCAGCGTGCCCGATTCGTACAGCGTTTCCTGCGTTTCCGGGTTCACGACGTCCGCGACCGCAACGCGGCCGAGGATACGGTCGCGCAGCGCTTCGACGACTTCACCGCCTTCGACCAGCGCCTTCATCGCGACGCCGTTCGACGTGCCGCAATCGTCCTCGACCACCACCAGATCTTGCGTGACGTCGACGAGACGACGCGTCAGGTAACCCGAGTTCGCGGTCTTCAGTGCCGTATCAGCCAGACCCTTACGTGCACCGTGGGTCGAGATGAAGTACTGCAACACGTTCAGGCCTTCGCGGAAGTTCGCGGTAATCGGCGTCTCGATAATCGAGCCGTCCGGCTTCGCCATCAGACCTCGCATACCGGCCAGCTGACGAATCTGCACCGCCGAACCCCGGGCGCCCGAGTCGGCCATCATGTAGATCGAGTTGAACGACTCCTGGCGCGTCTCGTTGCCGTCGCGGTCCGTTACCGGCTCCGTCGACAGCTGCTCCATCATCGCCTTGCCGACCGCTTCCGACGTTGCCGACCAGATGTCGACCACGTTGTTGTAGCGTTCCTGCGCGGTGACGAGACCCGACATGTACTGGCGGTCGTACTCCTTCACCTTCTTCGCGGCGTCGCCGACGATCGTTTCCTTCTGCGGCGGCACGAGCATGTCGTCCACGCAGATCGAAATACCGGCACGCGTCGCGAGACGGAAACCCGACTGCATCAGCTGGTCGGCGAACACGACCGTCGCACGCAGACCGCACTTGCGGAATGCGGTGTTGATCAGGCGCGAGATTTCCTTCTTCTTCAGCGGCTTGTTCAGCACCGAGAACGGCAAGCCGTGCGGCAGGATCTCCGACAGGATCGCGCGACCGACGGTCGTCGCGTACAGCGAGATCTTCGGCACGAATTCCGGCGCGCCTTCCGACGTGTCTTCGTTGCGGACCATTTCGGTGATCCGCACGTTGACGCGCGATGCCAGCTCGACTTCCTTGTTCTCGTACGCGCGGATCGCTTCCGACACGCCGGTGAACGACAGGCCTTCGCCCTTGCCGTTGATCGCTTCGCGGGTCGCGTAGTACAGACCCAGCACGATATCCTGCGACGGCACGATCGACGGATCGCCGTTGGCCGGGAACAGCACGTTGTTCGACGCGAGCATCAGCGTGCGCGCTTCCATCTGCGCTTCGAGCGACAGCGGCACGTGAACGGCCATCTGGTCACCGTCGAAGTCGGCGTTGAACGCCGCGCAGACGAGCGGGTGCAGCTGAATCGCCTTGCCTTCGATCAGCACCGGCTCGAACGCCTGGATACCGAGACGGTGCAGCGTCGGCGCACGGTTCAGCATCACCGGGTGCTCGCGGATCACCTCTTCGAGGATGTCCCACACCACCGGCGTCTGGTTCTCGACTTCCTTCTTCGCAGCCTTGATGGTCGTCGCGACGCCCATCACTTCCAGCTTGTTGAAGATGAACGGCTTGAACAGTTCGAGTGCCATCAGCTTCGGCAGACCGCACTGGTGCAGCTTCAGCGTCGGGCCGACCACGATGACCGAACGGCCCGAGTAGTCGACGCGCTTGCCCAGCAGGTTCTGACGGAAACGACCGCCCTTGCCCTTGATCATGTCGGCGAGCGACTTCAGCGGACGCTTGTTCGCGCCCGTCATCGCCTTGCCACGACGA
Source organism: Burkholderia sp. IDO3 (assembly GCF_003366075.1). NCBI lineage: Bacteria > Pseudomonadati > Pseudomonadota > Betaproteobacteria > Burkholderiales > Burkholderiaceae > Burkholderia > Burkholderia sp. IDO3. The sequence goes on along the minus strand of NZ_CP028963.1, from coordinate 290,081 downwards.
CCGTTGTCGAGCAGCGAGTCGACGGCTTCCTGCAGCATCCGCTTTTCGTTGCGGACGATGATTTCAGGCGCCTTCAGCTCGAGCAGACGCTTCAACCGGTTGTTACGGTTGATCACGCGGCGATACAGGTCGTTCAGGTCCGACGTCGCGAAACGGCCGCCGTCCAGCGGCACGAGCGGACGCAGTTCCGGCGGCAGCACCGGCAGCACTTCGAGGATCATCCACTCGGGCTTGATGCCCGAGCGCTGGAATGCCTCGAGGACCTTCAGGCGCTTCGCGTACTTCTTGATCTTCGCTTCCGAGCCGGTGTTCTTCAGCTCGGTGCGCAGCGTCTCGACCTGCTCGTCGATGTTGATCGCGCGCAGCAGTTCACGCACGCCTTCCGCGCCCATCTCGGCACGGAATTCGTCGCCGTATTCCTCGACCTTGTTGTAGTAATCCTCTTCGGTCATGATCTGCCGCGCCTTCAGCGGCGTCATGCCCGGTTCGATCACCACGTATGCTTCGAAGTACAGCACGCGTTCGATGTCACGCAGCGTCATGTCGAGCACCATGCCCAGACGCGACGGCAGCGACTTCAGGAACCAGATGTGCGCGACCGGCGAGGCCAGTTCGATGTGGCCCATGCGTTCGCGACGCACCTTCGCCAGCGTCACTTCGACGCCGCACTTCTCGCAGATCACGCCGCGGTGCTTCAGGCGCTTGTACTTGCCGCACAGGCACTCGTAGTCCTTGATCGGCCCGAAGATCTTCGCGCAGAACAGACCATCGCGTTCCGGTTTGAACGTACGGTAGTTGATGGTCTCCGGCTTCTTCACTTCACCGAACGACCACGAACGGATCTTGTCCGGCGAGGCCAGACCGATCTTGATCGCGTCGAAAACTTCTTCCTGTTGGACTTGCTTGAATAGATCGAGCAGAGCTTTCATTGCCTTCTCTCCGTAGTCCGATTAATTGCGGTCGAGATCGATGTCGATACCGAGCGAGCGGATTTCCTTCACGAGCACGTTGAAGGATTCCGGCATGCCTGCATCGATCACGTGATCGCCCTTGACGAGGTTTTCATAAACCTTGGTCCGGCCATTCACGTCGTCCGACTTCACCGTCAGCATTTCCTGCAGCACGTAGGACGCGCCATACGCTTCGAGTGCCCACACTTCCATTTCACCGAAACGCTGGCCACCGAACTGCGCCTTACCACCCAGCGGCTGCTGCGTGACGAGCGAGTACGGGCCGGTCGAACGCGCGTGCATCTTGTCGTCGACCAAGTGGTGCAGCTTCAGGTAGTGCATGTAGCCAAGCGTCACGCGACGTTCGAACATTTCACCCGTGCGGCCGTCGTACAGGCGGACCTGGTTCTTCGACGGGTTCATGCCGAGCTGTTCGGCGATCTCGTCCGGGAACGCGAGGTCGAGCATCTTGCCCATTTCTTCCTCGGTCGCACCGTCGAACACCGGCGTCGCGAACGGCACGCCTTCGCGCAGGTTCTTCGCGAGTTCGAGGATCTCGTCGTCGGTGAAGCTTTCCAGATCTTCCTGGCGGCCCGAATCGTTGTAGATCTTCGTCAGGAACACGCGCAGTTCCTCGATCTTCGCCTGACGCTGCAGCATTTCGCCGATACGCCAGCCGAGGCCCTTCGCGGCCCAGCCGAGGTGCACTTCCAGAACCTGACCCACGTTCATCCGCGACGGAACGCCGAGCGGGTTCAGCACGACGTCTGCCGGACGGCCATCGGCCATGTACGGCATGTCTTCGATCGGAACGATCTTCGACACGACGCCCTTGTTACCGTGACGGCCTGCCATCTTGTCGCCAGGCTGCAGACGACGCTTCACCGCGAGGTACACCTTGACCATCTTCAGCACGCCCGGCGGCAGTTCGTCGCCTTGCGTGAGCTTCTTGCGCTTCTCTTCGAACGCGAGGTCGAACTGGTGACGCTTCTCTTCGATCGAGTTCTTGATCGCTTCGAGCTGTGCCGCTGCTTCGTCTTCCGCCAGGCGGATGTCGAACCAGTGGTAGTGGTCGAGGTCTTCCAGGTAAGCCTGGTCGATCTTCGTGCCCTTCGCGAGCTTCTTCGGACCGCCGTTCGCGACCTTGCCCACCAGCATGCGTGCGAGACGCTGGAACGCGTCGCCTTCCACGATGCGCAACTGGTCGTTCAGGTCGAGACGGTAGCGCTTCAGTTCGTCGTCGATGATCTGTTGCGCACGCTTGTCGCGCTGGATGCCTTCACGCGTGAACACCTGGACGTCGATCACGGTGCCGTTCATGCCCGACGGCACGCGCAGCGACGTGTCCTTCACGTCCGAAGCCTTCTCGCCGAAGATCGCGCGCAGCAGCTTCTCTTCCGGCGTCAGCTGGGTTTCGCCCTTCGGCGTGACCTTGCCGACCAGCACATCGCCCGCTTCGACTTCAGCACCGATGTACACGATGCCCGATTCGTCGAGACGGCCGAGCTGGACTTCCGCCAGGTTCGAGATGTCGCGCGTGATTTCTTCCGGCCCGAGCTTCGTGTCGCGTGCAACGACGTTCAGCTCTTCGATGTGGATCGACGTGTAACGATCGTCGGCCACGACCTTCTCCGAGATCAGGATCGAATCCTCGAAGTTGTAGCCGTTCCACGGCATGAACGCGATCAGCATGTTCTGGCCGAGCGCGAGCTCGCCCAGGTCCGTCGAGGCGCCGTCGGCCAGCACGTCGCCGCGCGAGACCTTGTCGCCCATCTTCACGATCGGACGCTGGTTGATGTTCGTGTTCTGGTTCGAACGCGTGTACTTGATCAGGTTGTAGATGTCGACACCGACTTCACCTGCGACTGCTTCGTCGTCGTTCACGCGAATCACGATACGGCCTGCATCGACGTAGTCGACGACACCGCCGCGGAACGCCTGAACCGTCGTGCCCGAGTCGACCGCGCAGGTACGCTCGATGCCCGTACCGACGACCGGCTTTTCCGGACGCAGACACGGCACGGCCTGACGCTGCATGTTCGAACCCATCAGTGCACGGTTCGCGTCGTCGTGCTCGAGGAACGGAATCAGCGAAGCTGCAACCGACACGATCTGCGACGGCGCGACGTCCATGTACTGGATACGGTCCGGCGTGACCATCATCGTTTCGCCGGCTTCACGCGACGACACGAGTTCGTCGATCAGCTGGCCGTTCTCGTCGATCGCGGCGTTCGCCTGCGCGATCATGTAGCGGCCTTCTTCGATCGCCGACAGGTAGTCGATCTGGTCGGTCACCTTGCTGTCCACGACCTTGCGGTACGGCGTCTCGAGGAAGCCGTACTCGTTCAGGTGCGCGTACAGTGCGAGCGAGTTGATCAGGCCGATGTTCGGACCTTCCGGCGTTTCGATCGGGCACACGCGGCCGTAGTGGGTCGGGTGCACGTCACGAACTTCGAAGCCTGCGCGTTCGCGCGTCAGACCGCCCGGGCCCAGTGCGGAAACGCGACGCTTGTGCGTGATTTCCGACAGCGGGTTGGTCTGGTCCATGAACTGCGACAGCTGCGACGAACCGAAGAACTCGCGGATGGCCGACGAAATCGGCTTCGAGTTGATCAGGTCGTGCGGCATCAGGTTTTCGCTTTCGGCCTGGCCGAGGCGTTCCTTGACCGCGCGCTCGACACGCACGAGACCCGCGCGGAACTGGTTTTCCGCCAGTTCGCCGACGCAACGCACACGACGGTTGCCGAGGTGGTCGATATCGTCCACTTCGCCCTTGCCGTTGCGCAGCTCGACCAGGATCTTGATCGTCGCGAGGATGTCGTCGTCCTGCAGCGTCATCGGGCCGATGATCTCGTCACGGCTGACGCGACGGTTGAACTTCATACGGCCGACCTTCGACAGGTCGTACGCTTCTTCGCTGTAGAACAGACGGTTGAACAGCGCCTCGACCGCTTCTTCGGTCGGCGGCTCGCCCGGGCGCATCATGCGGTAGATCGCGATGCGCGCGGCCGTCTTGTCGGTCGTTTCGTCGACACGCAGCGTCGACGAGATGTACGGACCCTGGTCCAGATCGTTCGTGTAGAGCGTCTGGATATCCTTGATGCCCGCTTCGCGCAGCTTCTCGAGCACGCTTTCCGTGACTTCGTCGTTCGCGCTCGCGATCACTTCGCCGGTATCGCCGTCGACGACGTTCTTCGCCAGCACGCGGCCGAGCAGATAGTCTTCCGGCACCGAGATGAACTTGGTCTTCGCGGCTTCGAGGTCGCGAATGTGCTTCGCGTTGATCCGCTTGTCCTTCTGGACAATGACCTTGCCATCACGATCCGTGATGTCGAAACGCGCGACTTCACCACGCAGGCGCTCGGGCACGAACTCGAGTTGCGCGCCTTCGTCCATCAGCGTGAAGTTGTCGAACACGAAGAAGTTCGCGAGGATCTGTTCCGGCGTGAGGCCGATGGCCTTCAGCAGGATCGTGACCGGCATCTTGCGGCGGCGGTCGACGCGGAAGTACAGGATGTCCTTCGGATCGAATTCGAAGTCGAGCCACGAGCCGCGGTACGGAATGATCCGTGCCGAGAACAGCAGCTTGCCCGAGCTGTGCGTCTTGCCCTTGTCGTGTTCGAAGAACACGCCCGGCGAACGGTGCAGCTGCGAGACGATGACACGCTCGGTGCCGTTGATGACGAACGAGCCCGTCGGCGTCATGAGCGGCATTTCGCCCATGTACACTTCCTGCTCTTTCACTTCCTTGACGACCGGCTTGTTCGGCGATTCCTTGTCGAGAATGACGAGGCGGACCTTCGCGCGCAGTGCGGAGCAGTACGTCAGGCCGCGCTGCTGGCATTCCTTGATGTTGAATGCCGGCGCGGACAACGCATAGCTCACGAACTCGAGGCGCGCGAAACCGTTGTGCGAAACAATGGGAAATACCGATGTGAATGCGGCCTGCAAACCTTCAGGCTTGCGTTGCGTGGCCGGCACATCAGCTTGCAGAAACGTGCTGAATGATTCAAGCTGGGTAGCCAGCAAGAACGGAACTTGGTGAACGATGGGGCGCTTCGCGAAACTCTTGCGAATGCGCTTCTTCTCGGTGAAGGAATATTGCATACGATCTCCGAATCACGGCGGGTGCTGTCGAGGCGGGATACCTGGACGTTTCAAACCCGAGTGTTCACCGACTGAGACCCGATGGCCGCCCGATGGCTTGAACGAGCCGAGAAGCTTGGTGGTTGGCCGCTACCAACCGCTGGCTGACGGCAGCGGATGCCTGTGTTGCCCGCTACCCGACCAAACTTGCCTTCTGCAGTCGCTTCAGAAGACAAAGAGAAACGCCAATCGAGATCATTGACAACGATTTGGCGGTTTTCTTTGGCCTCTGGGGCCAATTATTCGGGCTCCCAAAAGAGTGCCAGAATAACGTCCCCACAAAGCACAAAAAGGCTGGCGGTGAAAATACCGCCAGCCTTCGCACAGCGCGTCGAAACTTACTTGACTTCGACCTTCGCGCCTGCTTCTTCCAGCTTCTTCTTGGCTTCTTCAGCAGCAGCCTTGTCGACGCCTTCCTTGACAGCCTTCGGTGCGCCGTCAACGACGTCCTTCGCTTCCTTCAGGCCCAGGCCCGTCAGTTCGCGAACTGCCTTGATGACTGCAACCTTGTTGCTGCCTGCTTCAGCCAGGACGACCGTGAATTCGGTCTTCTCTTCTGCTGCTGCAGCTGCGCCGCCGCCTGCCGGGCCAGCGACTGCAACTGCAGCTGCCGACACGCCAAACTTCTCTTCGAACGCCTTGACCAGTTCGTTCAGTTCCAGAACGGTCATCCCTTCGACTGCTGCCAGGATGTCTTCTTTTGCGATTGCCATTTGAAATACTCCTAAATTGAATTCGGATACAGCCAGCGATCAGTAACGCTGATGCACGTTCGCTTACGCAGCTTCCGCTTGCTTCTTCTCGGCGAGCGCGGCCAGAGCACGCGCGAAGCCCGAAACAGGCGATTGCATAACGAACAGCAGCTTCGAGAGCAGTTCTTCGCGGCTCGGGATGCTTGCCAGCGCTTGCACGCCAGCCTTGTCCATCACCTTGCCATCGAACGAACCAGCCTTGATGACCAACTTGTCATTGCTCTTGCTGAAGTCGTTGACGACCTTAGCAGCAGCAATTGCATCTTCCGAGATGCCGTAGATCAGCGGACCAGTCATCTGCTCTGCCAGCGGAGCAAACGGCGTACCTTCAACGGCGCGACGCGCCAGCGTGTTCTTCAACACGCGCAGGTAAACCTGTTGCTCACGCGCTTTCGCGCGCAGCTTGGTCAGATCGCCAACCGCAATTCCACGATACTCAGCCAGCACAACGGTCTGAGCCTTCGCGACTTGCGCGGAAACCTCAGCGACGACGGCTTGCTTGTCTTCTCTATTAAGCGGCACGGTTAGCCTCCAGAAACGATACGTTCGGCTTGCCGGTATGGCACAACCTTACGTACCTCGTTCAACAACGGCGTCCGACCTCGTTAGGAGTATTTCCACCTCACGCCGTGAATCGCTTCACGACCTGCGGCTTCACCACTGCAAAACTTTTTCGGGTTCGCCATCTGCGTTGGCTTGAATTAAGGGATCGCCTGCCTGCTGCGTCCCACCAACGGTCTTTGATAACCGGTTGCCCGCCCTACTGCACGAACAACCGCCCAAAGCCCATGTAGGCCGCTTCGCGAACGAAGCGGCCCGAATACTTGCTTACTGTGCTGCCAGCGTAGCGTGGTCGACACGCACGCCGACGCCCATCGTGCTCGACAGTGCGATCTTGCGCAGGTAGACGCCCTTGCTCGTTGCCGGCTTCGCCTTCTGCAGCGCTTCGATCAGCGCCGACAGGTTCGAACGCAGTGCGGTCGATTCGAACGATGCACGGCCGATGGTCGCATGGATGATACCGGCCTTGTCGACACGGAATTGCACCTGACCAGCCTTCGCGTTCTTGACTGCAGTCGCGACGTCCGGCGTGACCGTACCGACCTTCGGGTTCGGCATCAGGCCGCGCGGGCCGAGGATCTGACCGAGCGTACCGACGATACGCATCGTGTCCGGCGAAGCGATCACGATGTCGAAGTCCATCTGGCCAGCCTTGATCTGCTCAGCCAGGTCTTCCATACCGACGATTTCCGCGCCTGCTGCACGAGCCTGCTCGGCCTTCTCGCCTTGCGCGAACACAGCAACGCGAACCGACTTGCCCGTACCTGCCGGCAGAACGACCGAACCGCGAACGACCTGGTCCGACTTCTTTGCATCGATGCCGAGCTGAACTGCGACGTCGATCGATTCGTTGAACTTCGCGCTCGCGCATTCCTTCACGAGTGCCAGTGCGTCTTCGATCGCGTACAGCTTCTGACGGTCGACCTTGGCGGCAAATGCCTGACGGCGCTTGGAGATCTTAGCCATTTACACGCCCTCCACAGTGATGCCCATCGAGCGTGCGCTACCAGCGATGGTGCGAACGGCTGCGTCCAGATCAGCTGCCGTAAGGTCCGGCATCTTGGTCTTCGCGATTTCTTCGGCTTGAGCGCGCGTGATCGAACCGACCTTGTCGGTGTGCGGCTTGCTCGAGCCCTTGTCCACCTTCGCCGCCTTCTTGATCAGGACGGTTGCCGGCGGCGTCTTCATCACGAACGTGAAGCTCTTGTCAGCGTATGCCGTAATGACCACCGGCACCGGCAGACCCGGCTCCATGCCTTGAGTCTGCGCGTTGAACGCCTTGCAGAACTCCATGATGTTCAGGCCGCGCTGGCCCAGTGCCGGACCGACCGGCGGCGACGGGTTGGCTTTACCTGCAGGGATCTGCAGCTTAACAAAGCCGACAATCTTCTTTGCCATTTGAAAACCTCGTTGGAACGCCAGACGGCGTTCTGGTGAGTGATAACGCGCTTTCGCCGCTGGCTACTGACGCTCCTCAACGGCCATAACGCGGACCGTAAGCGCGAAGGTGGGCAGCCGAGGCTGCCCACCGAATCGGGATCAAACTTTTTCGACCTGGCCGAACTCGAGTTCGACCGGGGTGGAGCGGCCAAAGATGGTGACCGACACACGCACGCGCGATTTTTCGTAGTTGACTTCTTCGACCGTGCCATTGAAGTCCGTGAAAGGACCTTCCTTGACACGCACCATCTCGCCAACTTCGAACAGGGTCTTCGGGCGCGGCTTCTCAACGCCTTCCTGCATCTGCGACATGATCTTTTCGACTTCCTTCGGGGAAATCGGGGTCGGGCGGTTACGCGCACCGCCGACGAAACCGGTGACCTTTGCCGTGTTCTTCACGAGGTGCCACGTTTCGTCCGTCATTTCCATTTCCACCAGCACGTAGCCGGGGAAGAAACGACGCTCGGTCACAGCCTTGTGACCGCCCTTTACTTCGACCACTTCTTCGGTCGGAACCAGGATCTGGCCGAATTTGTCCTGCATGCCAGCACGTTCGATGCGCTCCTGAAGCGCACGTTGCACGCTCTTCTCCATACCGGAGTAGGCGTGCACGACGTACCAACGCTTTCCGCTCGGGGATGCCGGAGTATCGCTCATATCATTTCCAACCCAGAATCGCCGAGAAAATCACCCATTCGATCGATTTGTCACTCAACCAGAGGAAAATCGCCATCACGAGCACGAAACCGAACACGACGAGTGTGGTTTGCGTTGCTTCCTTGCGGGTGGGCCAAACGACCTTGCGGACTTCCTTGTACGAATCCTTGGCAAACGCGATGAGGCTCTTGCCAGGTGCGGACATCAGTCCGACGGCCACGCCAGCGATGATACCTACCGCCAACGCGGCACCGCGGACATACCACTGCTGGTTGGCCAGCCAGAAGAAGCCCACGAATCCGGCCAAGACCAGCAATACGCCCAGGGCCAGCATCAGCTTATCGCCGGAGGTATTTACAGTTTCGACGGATGGATTCGCCATAACACCTTAAAACAAATGCCACGTGTAGCACGTGGCGATTTTTGGCAGGGGCAGAGGGAATCGAACCCCCAACCTTCGGTTTTGGAGACCGACGCTCTGCCAGTTGAGCTATACCCCTAAACCATGTTGGGACTGGCTGTTGCCAGCCCCAAAACTGTCGATCAACGAATAACTGGCTTACTCGATGATCTTGGCGACGACGCCGGCGCCGACGGTACGGCCACCTTCGCGGATTGCGAAGCGCAGACCTTCTTCCATCGCGATCGGAGCGATCAGCTTCACCGTGATCGACACGTTGTCGCCCGGCATCACCATTTCCTTGTCCTTCGGCAGCTCGATCGAGCCCGTCACGTCCGTCGTACGGAAGTAGAACTGCGGACGGTAGTTGTTGAAGAACGGCGTGTGGCGGCCGCCTTCGTCCTTGCTCAGCACGTACACTTCAGCCGTGAAGTGCGTGTGCGGCGTGATCGAACCCGGCTTCGCCAGAACCTGGCCACGCTCCACGTCTTCACGCTTCGTGCCGCGCAGCAGGATACCAACGTTGTCGCCCGCTTGACCTTGGTCCAGCAGCTTGCGGAACATTTCAACGCCCGTGCAGGTCGTCTTCACCGTCGGCTTGATACCGACGATTTCGATTTCTTCGCCGACCTTCACGATACCGCGCTCGACACGACCCGTCACAACCGTACCACGGCCCGAGATCGAGAACACGTCTTCCACCGGCATCAGGAACGCGCCGTCAACCGCACGCTCCGGCGTCGGGATGTACGTGTCCAGTGCGTCTGCCAGGCTCATGATCGCCACTTCGCCCAGCTCGCCCGTGTCGCCTTCCAGCGCCAGCTTGGCCGAACCCTTCACGATCGGCGTGTCGTCGCCCGGGAAGTCGTACTTCGACAGGAGTTCGCGAACTTCCATCTCGACCAGCTCGAGCAGTTCAGCGTCGTCCACCATGTCGCACTTGTTCAGGAACACGATGATGTACGGAACGCCAACCTGACGCGCCAGCAGGATGTGCTCACGCGTTTGCGGCATCGGGCCGTCTGCTGCCGAGCAAACCAGGATCGCGCCGTCCATCTGCGCTGCGCCCGTGATCATGTTCTTCACATAGTCAGCGTGGCCCGGGCAGTCGACGTGTGCGTAGTGGCGGTTAGCCGTTTCGTACTCGACGTGTGCCGTGTTGATCGTGATACCGCGCGCCTTTTCTTCCGGTGCCGCGTCGATCTGGTCGTAAGCCTTCGCTTCGCCGCCGAACTTCTTCGTCAGAACCGTCGTGATCGCTGCCGTCAGCGTCGTCTTGCCGTGGTCAACGTGACCAATCGTACCAACGTTGACGTGCGGCTTGGTCCGCTCAAATTTACCCTTGGCCATTTTCGACTCCCAAAAGGAATTCACAGGTTGCGCCGCGCGCAAACAGACACTGACTTTGTACTGCTGGTGCCCATGGGCAGGATCGAACTGCCGACCTCTCCCTTACCAAGGGAGTGCTCTACCACTGAGCCACATGGGCGGTATTACGCTTCAACTACACGGACTGGAGCGGGTGAAGGGAATCGAACCCTCGTCGTAAGCTTGGAAGGCTTCTGCTCTACCATTGAGCTACACCCGCACGGGCCACTAACGATTCCCTACTGCTCTCTGCGCTGATGTTCTTGGTGGAGGAGGTTGGATTCGAACCAACGTAGGCGTAAGCCAACAGATTTACAGTCTGCCCCCTTTAGCCACTCGGGCACCCCTCCGTAGAGAACTGACGATTATGGGGGTGCATCGAACTTCTGTCAAGCACATCCGGAAGATTATTTTCATTCTCTTCCACCGCACCGACTCGACTCACCCGACACCCGCACTCGCCCGGCTAAGGCAAGCACGAGAGGATCGCCGACTGGCGTCCACATCCTCGTCAGATCCCGTTTTCAGCACTGACGTTTTCAGCACTGATTTTCATCTTTGCTGAAAACGAAAGACCGCCATCATACGGCCTCCAGAGCAGAATGCCAAGCGGGTAGAAGCAAAAAAATTGCAATTTCCATGCCGGAAGCGTTTGTAGCGCCTGGATCCGGTATGCACTCGGCCGAAGTCGGGGGTGGTGTCGCATCGAAGCGGCGCCCGGCAGGGGACATCGTTCCGCCGACTTCGCCAGCACACCCGATACCGAAGCCGGATCCGACGGGAGCGCAGCCCTCGGTCCGTTTCGCCGCCCCACCCATCGTCGAACGCCCCGGAGTGACTCTAAAGCCAGTCGAGTGCCCCGCCATTGCCCACGAACCCAAAGACGGCGCGATACCATCTCGATTCGCTCGCTCGAGTGGCCTCCTCCAATGCTTCGCTATCAATCCATGCAGAATCTCTTCCGCCTGTCGGCCTTTGCATTGACCTTCGTCGCTGCCGGGGCGCAAGCACACGACGCCACAAATACCTGGTGTCGTACGGAGAGGATCTCGATGGTTCGACAGCAGGCTCTTTCCGAGAGTCGCACGGCAGATCGCACGAAAAGCGCGGCGGCGCGCGCAGCATACGACACGCTGAAACCGGCCATCGATGCCAACTGCCTCCCTTCTTCAGCCAGCAGCGGGGCGTCGACGCACGCGATGACCTCGGATGCGATTGCATACGCATGGCTGCTCAACGATGCATCCGTTTACCTGACAGCCGCAGGCAGCAGCGATAGCGACCTCCTGAGCGATACAGGCAGCGAGACCTGTCTCGATATCCTGCACCCGCTGATCGGCGACGATATGCGCCCGCATGCGTGGCTGCCGAGCCGCCTGGGCGCCGCGGTCGCCGCCAACGTTCAGCAGTGCAGCTCACATTGCGTCGAGCCGTCGTGCAGGCCCACGAACATGAATGTCTGGTCTGCCTATCGCAGCGAGGCCGAGCGGTACGCACGACACCCGGCATGTGCGTACGATGCACACCTCGTTCAACTGAACGCGGATACCTGCGTCGGCTTCGATGGAGGCGCATATGGCACGGCCCATACGGACGAGGATGCTGGCAAGCTGACATGCGACGCCCGCTCGTCGACATCCGCAACCCGCTGCCCGGCGATTCTCGTGCTGACCCGGGATCAGGGCAAAAGTACGATTCGCCGATTCCCGCCAGCTGAACACTCTGCGCTGAGCGATCCGAGTACCGCATGCGCGATTCGGTCAACCGGCGTCGACACGGACGGCACGCGCTTCGCGTTGCTGGGCGAAGGGCGAGACTGTTTCGGCGGCACCGCCTATTCGTTCATCGAAGAAATCTACCTTCTCCGACGGGGCCAACCCGTGCTGGTCAAAAGCAACAGCGAGGACTTCTAACGGAATCTGGCGCAAGCGTGTTCTGCGACTTGCCGCCACAACGCCGGCAGCACGCCTCACATGCCCCAAGCACCGTTCGAGCAGCCGCCCCATGGACTTGCAAGTCCGCTCTGCCGCTGCGGGAGTTCGCAGGCCATCTCGACATGGGCCATTCTCAGTCGCGACGCACTAAGCAAAATTGGCGGCGTTAGGCGAAGATGATAAAAATACTCACGTAAATAGGAAAAGATCGCGAATCGGCGATGTAGCGACTTCCTTGCTCCAACTTGCAACGCACGCGAAGGGATAAGCGTGAGGGACGAGCTCATCCAGGGGGCGCGCATCGGCTACGGAGAGACGTGAGGCGAACGGCGAAACGCTTCGCGGTCTGTCGACCGTGCAAATCCGCAGGGCGACTCGTCCGAGAGGACGGAAATTGCATGGCGCTAATGGTAGCCGCGGAGTCTGCCGCGCAGGGTTGGAGCTATCGCCGATGAGGCGGATCGAGATCCATTGGCAGTTGCAAACAGCGGCTCGGGCAGCGCCGAGCGGGATGCACCCAGGACGACATGGCTGGCCTCAGCTATGAGCAGGGAGATGTAGCGGCATGCACTGGCGAGGACCAGCATTCGACCTCAACGTTTGACAGGGGATTAAGTCGATATGGGCACGAATACCCAAAGATAACCGATGAACTGTTGATTCGGGTGCTCGCCTTGATGGCTTGAGCAGCGCGAAGCGCATCGTCATGGCCGTGCCATGGCTCATCAGTTCCAGTGGAGTCGGGGTTGTTGCTTGCCCCGCGCGATCGTGATGCTGGAGATCGATGTGTCGCCAGGGAGCGTCTGTCGCGTCTGGCCAATTCACGCGCTTGGGCGGCATTTGAAGGCCGAATCGCCTCCGCACCGTCGGCATGCATTTCCGGTCGCACCAATGCAAAAACCCCCGCCTTTCGGGCGGGGGTTCTCGGCTTAGGGAGCCTGACGATTACCTACTTTCACACGGGTATCCGCACTATCATCGGCGTAGAGTCGTTTCACGGTCCTGTTCGGGATGGGAAGGGGTGGGACCGACTCGCTATGGTCATCAGGCAAAGAGGGTTGTCACGCTGCTTCGCAACGCGACCAATCCGGGAAGAAGCAGTAATCTTGGTTGTGTGTATCACACACGAGAATCCAACCTGTCGCCTGGATCCTGCTCAGTGCCTTCGCACCGCGCCGATCTACAAGGCAGACTTGTTATAGGATCAAGCCTTACGGGCAATTAGTATCAGTTAGCTGAACGCATTACTGCGCTTACACACCTGACCTATCAACGTCCTGGTCTCGAACGACCCTTCAAGGGGATCTAGTCCCCAGGGATATCTCATCTTAAGGCGAGTTTCCCGCTTAGATGCTTTCAGCGGTTATCTCTTCCGAACATAGCTACCCGGCGATGCCACTGGCGTGACAACCGGTACACCAGAGGTTCGTCCACTCCGGTCCTCTCGTACTAGGAGCAGCCCCCTTCAAATATCCAACGCCCACGGCAGATAGGGACCAAACTGTCTCACGACGTTTTAAACCCAGCTCACGTACCTCTTTAAATGGCGAACAGCCATACCCTTGGGACCGGCTACAGCCCCAGGATGAGATGAGCCGACATCGAGGTGCCAAACACCGCCGTCGATATGAACTCTTGGGCGGTATCAGCCTGTTATCCCCAGAGTACCTTTTATCCGTTGAGCGATGGCCCTTCCATACAGAACCACCGGATCACTATGACCTGCTTTCGCACCTGCTCGACTTGTCGGTCTCGCAGTTAAGCACGCTTATGCCATTGCACTATCAGCACGATTTCCGACCGTACCTAGCGTACCTTCGTACTCCTCCGTTACGCTTTGGGAGGAGACCGCCCCAGTCAAACTGCCTACCATGCACTGTCCCCGACCCGGATCACGGGCCAAGGTTAGAACCTCAAACAAACCAGGGTGGTATTTCAAGGACGGCTCCACCGAAACTAGCGTTCCGGTTTCATAGCCTCCCACCTATCCTACACAGATCGGTTCAAAGTCCAATGCAAAGCTACAGTAAAGGTTCATGGGGTCTTTCCGTCTAGCCGCGGGTAGATTGCATCATCACAAACACTTCAACTTCGCTGAGTCTCGGGAGGAGACAGTGTGGCCATCGTTACGCCATTCGTGCAGGTCGGAACTTACCCGACAAGGAATTTCGCTACCTTAGGACCGTTATAGTTACGGCCGCCGTTTACCGGGACTTCAATCAAGAGCTTGCACCCCATCATTTAATCTTCCGGCACCGGGCAGGCGTCACACCCTATACGTCCACTTTCGTGTTTGCAGAGTGCTGTGTTTTTATTAAACAGTCGCAGCCACCAGTTTATTGCAACCCCTTCACCCTCTGCGCGCAGGCGCATCAAGCTACAAGGGCGTACCTTATCCCGAAGTTACGGTACCAATTTGCCGAGTTCCTTCTCCCGAGTTCTCTCAAGCGCCTTAGAATACTCATCTCGCCCACCTGTGTCGGTTTGCGGTACGGTCATCGTTAGACTGAAGCTTAGAGGCTTTTCTTGGAACCACTTCCAATTGCTTCGCTCCCTAAGGAGCTCGCGCCACACCCTTGAATCCTGCGCCCGGATTTGCCTAAGCGCCTTCTCCAATGCAGCGACCGGGACTTCCAACACCCGGACAACCTTCCGCGATCCGTCCCCCCATCGCATCTAACAATGGTGCAGGAATATTGACCTGCTTCCCATCAGCTACGCATTTCTGCCTCGCCTTAGGGGCCGACTCACCCTACGCCGATGAACGTTGCGTAGGAAACCTTGGGCTTACGGCGAGGGGGCCTTTCACCCCCTTTATCGCTACTCATGTCAGCATTCGCACTTCTGATACCTCCAGCATCCCTTCCGAGACACCTTCGCAGGCTTACAGAACGCTCTCCTACCATGCGAGACTAGCTCGCATCCGCAGCTTCGGTATATAGCTTAGCCCCGTTACATCTTCCGCGCAGGACGACTCGATCAGTGAGCTATTACGCTTTCTTTAAAGGGTGGCTGCTTCTAAGCCAACCTCCTGACTGTTTTAGCCTTCCCACTTCGTTTCCCACTTAGCTATATTTGGGGACCTTAGCTGGCGGTCTGGGTTGTTTCCCTCTTGACACCGGACGTTAGCACCCGATGTCTGTCTCCCGTGATTGCACTCTTCGGTATTCGGAGTTTGCTATGGCGGGGTAATCTGCAATAGACCCCCCAACCATGACAGTGCTCTACCCCCGAAGGTGAGACACGAGGCACTACCTAAATAGTTTTCGGAGAGAACCAGCTATTTCCAAGTTTGTTTAGCCTTTCACCCCTATCCACAGCTCATCCCCTAACTTTTCAACGTTAGTGGGTTCGGACCTCCAGTACGTGTTACCGCACCTTCATCCTGGCCATGGATAGATCACTTGGTTTCGGGTCTACGCCCAGCAACTGAACGCCCTATTCGGACTCGCTTTCGCTACGCCTGCCCTATACGGTTAAGCTTGCTACTGAACGTAAGTCGCTGACCCATTATACAAAAGGTACGCCGTCACCCCTTGCGAGGCTCCGACTGTTTGTATGCATGCGGTTTCAGGATCTATTTCACTCCCCTCCCGGGGTTCTTTTCGCCTTTCCCTCACGGTACTGGTTCACTATCGGTCGATCACGAGTATTTAGCCTTGGAGGATGGTCCCCCCATCTTCAGACAGGATTTCACGTGTCCCGCCCTACTTGTCGCACACCTAGTTCTTTCGTACTGTTTTCGCCTACAGGGCTATCACCTGCTATGGCCGCACTTTCCAGAGCGTTCGGCTAACAATACAAATAAAGAGTGCAAGGCTCATCCCATTTCGCTCGCCACTACTTTGGGAATCTCGGTTGATTTCTTTTCCTGCGGTTACTTAGATGTTTCAGTTCACCGCGTTCGCTTCACATGGCCTATGTATTCAGCCATGGATACTCCAAAAGGAGTGGGTTTCCCCATTCGGACATCTACGGATCAAAGCTCGTTTGCCAGCTCCCCGTAGCTTTTCGCAGGCTACCGCGTCCTTCATCGCCTGTGATCGCCAAGGCATCCACCACATGCACTTGTTCGCTTGACCCTATAACGAGTCTGTCTCGTTACAGGTTGAGTTCTCGCGTTGTGCCGTATTCCAAATTGAGTCAAACATAGAGTTCGAATCATCTTGAGATACATCGATACAATCACAACCCGGATAACTTCCACGTCCATCTCGAGACGCTTCCGCTATCCAAATTACTTGCTTCTTCCAGATTGTTAAAGAACGACAGCCGATACTTTCGTACCGCTCTGACTGGCTCAATCGCCAATGACAAAGACTCGAACAACGCTTCGTTCGAACGCTTGTCATTGAAGATTGGTGGAGGCAGACGGGATCGAACCGACGACCCCCTGCTTGCAAAGCAGGTGCTCTCCCAGCTGAGCTATGCCCCCATGTACAGATTGCCTCAGGGTGTACCGTCGGCTAAGACGGTGGTGGGTCTGGTTGGATTCGAACCAACGACCCCCGCCTTATCAAGACGGTGCTCTAACCGACTGAGCTACAGACCCCTGAGTCTGTCTTTAATTTACAGCCGATAAGCGTGAGCGCTCAACTTGGCGAGAAGCTCTGGAAAGGAGGTGATCCAGCCGCACCTTCCGATACGGCTACCTTGTTACGACTTCACCCCAGTCATGAATCCTACCGTGGTGACCGTCCTCCTTGCGGTTAGACTAGCCACTTCTGGTAAAACCCACTCCCATGGTGTGACGGGCGGTGTGTACAAGACCCGGGAACGTATTCACCGCGGCATGCTGATCCGCGATTACTAGCGATTCCAGCTTCATGCACTCGAGTTGCAGAGTGCAATCCGGACTACGATCGGTTTTCTGGGATTAGCTCCCCCTCGCGGGTTGGCAACCCTCTGTTCCGACCATTGTATGACGTGTGAAGCCCTACCCATAAGGGCCATGAGGACTTGACGTCATCCCCACCTTCCTCCGGTTTGTCACCGGCAGTCTCCTTAGAGTGCTCTTGCGTAGCAACTAAGGACAAGGGTTGCGCTCGTTGCGGGACTTAACCCAACATCTCACGACACGAGCTGACGACAGCCATGCAGCACCTGTGCGCCGGTTCTCTTTCGAGCACTCCCACCTCTCAGCAGGATTCCGACCATGTCAAGGGTAGGTAAGGTTTTTCGCGTTGCATCGAATTAATCCACATCATCCACCGCTTGTGCGGGTCCCCGTCAATTCCTTTGAGTTTTAATCTTGCGACCGTACTCCCCAGGCGGTCAACTTCACGCGTTAGCTACGTTACTAAGGAAATGAATCCCCAACAACTAGTTGACATCGTTTAGGGCGTGGACTACCAGGGTATCTAATCCTGTTTGCTCCCCACGCTTTCGTGCATGAGCGTCAGTATTGGCCCAGGGGGCTGCCTTCGCCATCGGTATTCCTCCACATCTCTACGCATTTCACTGCTACACGTGGAATTCTACCCCCCTCTGCCATACTCTAGCCTGCCAGTCACCAATGCAGTTCCCAGGTTGAGCCCGGGGATTTCACATCGGTCTTAGCAAACCGCCTGCGCACGCTTTACGCCCAGTAATTCCGATTAACGCTTGCACCCTACGTATTACCGCGGCTGCTGGCACGTAGTTAGCCGGTGCTTATTCTTCCGGTACCGTCATCCCCCGACCATATTAGGGTCAAGGATTTCTTTCCGGACAAAAGTGCTTTACAACCCGAAGGCCTTCTTCACACACGCGGCATTGCTGGATCAGGCTTTCGCCCATTGTCCAAAATTCCCCACTGCTGCCTCCCGTAGGAGTCTGGGCCGTGTCTCAGTCCCAGTGTGGCTGGTCGTCCTCTCAGACCAGCTACTGATCGTCGCCTTGGTAGGCCTTTACCCCACCAACTAGCTAATCAGCCATCGGCCAACCCTATAGCGCGAGGCCCGAAGGTCCCCCGCTTTCATCCAGAGATCGTATGCGGTATTAATCCGGCTTTCGCCGGGCTATCCCCCACTACAGGACATGTTCCGATGTATTACTCACCCGTTCGCCACTCGCCACCAGGTGCAAGCACCCGTGCTGCCGTTCGACTTGCATGTGTAAGGCATGCCGCCAGCGTTCAATCTGAGCCAGGATCAAACTCTTCAGTTCAAACCTGTTACTGTTTTCGGTTCTTTCGAACCGGTCGCTCACTCAAAGCTGACAGGAATATGAATTGCTTCATAAACCTGACTTACTTTAGTGTGAGACTCTTGATACTTTCGCTATCTGATCCGAGGATCAGTTCGCGTCCATCAAGCGCCCACACTTATCGGCTGTTAATTTTTAAAGAGCATTTCTGCGAGGAACTTCGTGTTTCTCAGCAGCGCTGCGTTTTCAGCAGCAGAGAAGCGAGATTATGAACCGCTTTTTCCAGATCGTCAACAACATTTTTAACTGCTTCGTCGCGACGGCTGGGGTTCCACTCCGTGTGCGCCAAGGCTCGACAGCAACCTCGACCGCACCGCTTCCCTTCCTTCCTCTCCCGCGCTGCGTTTCCGTTAGCGCGAAAGAGGCGTGATTCTAAGCACCCGCCCCCATCTCCGCAAGCCCCTTTGTGAAAATATTTTGAAAAAGCCTCCGTGCGCTGCCGCGCACGGAGGCTTTGGGAGCAACGAGCAACGTGCGGGCTGCGAATCCGACCTTACCCACCGCTCATCACTCTATATATAAGACGCCGTCACTTGCCGCCGGCCGCGGCCTGCAGTTGCTCCACCGGCACCGCTTCGGCCATCGCCGCGTAGCCGGCATCGCTCGGGTGAATGCCATCGCCGCTGTCATACCGGCGCTGCAGCACACTCGGGCGAGCCGGATCACGCAATATCGCGTCGAAGTCGACCACGCCGTCGAACCCGCCGCCATTCCGAATCCACCGGTTCACCTCGAGCCGGATCGCTTCGCGTCCGGCCGGCAACGCCGCCGGCGTGAGCGTCGCACCGAACGCCTTCACGCCCTGGCGGTGCGCGGCCTCGATCAATCGGCGATAGCCATCGATCAACGACGCAGCCGTGACCTGCGTATGCGGGCTGTCGCAATCGAGCCCCGCGCGCGGCGGCATCGCCGCGAAGTTGATGTCGTTGATACCGATCAGCACGATCACGGCCTTCACACCCGAGCGCGACAGCGCATCGCGCCCGAACCGCGACGCCAGCGACGTGCCGTAGCACGCCGAGTCGCTCAGCAGCCGGTTCCCGCTGATGCCGAGGTTCACCACGCCAAGCGAATCCTCACCCGACGCAGTCAGCCGACGCGTCAGCGCGTCCGGCCAGCGCTGGTTCCGGTTCAAGCTCGAACGCAGTCCATCGGTGATCGAGTCGCCGATCGCCGCGACACTCGCCCGCGCGGAACCTGCCTCGACCGCCAGCTCCGTCACCCATGCATATTGAGTAAAGCGGGTACGGAAGGCGCCGGCGCCCGGATCATCCGCATGATCGCCCGGCGCCGACACGTAATTGAACTGGTTCGACACACGGTGCCAGACGGTCATCCGCTGGTTCGCCCCCATCCGGAGACTGATCGCATACGGTCGCCCGGCAGTCACGTCGATCGCCACCGGATCGCTTTCGAGTTCCTGGCCCGGTGCGAGCGTCACCGACGCTTTGCCGCCGAAGCGCACCGGCGCAACCGAGCGTTCCGCCAGTGCGGCGCCGTCGCCCGCACGCGCAAGGCCGGCATCCTCGATCACCAGCGGCGCGCGGCCGTATGCATTGCTGACGCGAATCCGCGCGGCACGCCCCGATACCGTCGGGTAGACGATCTGCCGGACGGTCCGCCCGGCCACATCGGGCGCGCGATAGAGCGGCGGCGGCGCAGCCAGGTCGGGAATCGGTTGCAACGCAGTCGCCCACGCAGCGACCCACCCGGCGGGCGCGGCCGAGGCCGCGAGCGGCGACAGGAAAACGGACGCGCCCAGTACGGTCGCGACGAAACTGCTTCGAAATGACATCGGCGAAATCCTCATCGGAAAGCGGGCATTGTGCCGCAGAAGCCGCCCGCCTCACGCGACGGATTGCCTTCTCACACGACGATCGCGCCCCGACGCCCCACGTTTACCCGAGTCTCGCCGGAAATCCGTAAGAAATTTATTAACCGACCGGTCGGTTGGTTTATACTTCGCACACATTCAACCGGACGAGAACCTCCGCCATGTACACGCAATCCCTCGACATCCCCGGCAACGTCGCGCCACTCGACGCCGCAGCCGAGTCGCCCGAGCAAGCGCGGTTCGACGCGATCATGGCCGCGGACGGCAAGATCGAACCGCAGGACTGGATGCCCGACGCCTATCGCAAGACGCTGGTGCGCCAGATCTCGCAGCACGCGCACTCGGAAGTCGTCGGCATGCTGCCGGAAGGCAACTGGATCTCGCGCGCGCCGAGCCTGAAGCGCAAGGCGATCCTGCTCGCGAAAGTCCAGGACGAAGCCGGCCACGGCCTCTATCTTTATAGCGCAGCCGAAACGCTCGGCGTATCGCGCGATTCGCTGATCGATGCGCTGCACGCCGGCAAGGCGAAATATTCGAGCATCTTCAACTACCCGACGCCGACCTGGGCCGACGTCGGCGTGATCGGCTGGCTCGTCGACGGCGCCGCGATCATGAACCAGATCCCGCTGTGCCGCTGCACGTACGGGCCGTACGCACGCGCGATGATCCGCGTGTGCAAGGAAGAGTCGTTCCACCAGCGCCAGGGTTTCGACGCGCTGCTGTCGATGATGAAGGGCACCGACGCGCAACGCGCGATGGTCCAGCAGGCGGTGAACCGCTGGTGGTGGCCGGTGCTGATGATGTTCGGCCCGAGCGACGCCGATTCGGTCCACAGCAGCCAGTCGTCGAAATGGGGCATCAAGCGGATCTCGAACGACGATCTGCGGCAGAAGTTCGTCGACGCGACGGTCGACCAGGCGAAGGTGCTCGGCGTAACGCTGCCCGACCCGGACCTGAAATGGAACGAAGCGCGCGGCCGCCACGACTACGGCACGATCGACTGGGATGAATTCTGGCGCGTCGTCAACGGCGACGGCCCGTGCAACAAGGAGCGCCTCGCGACCCGCGTGAAGGCGCACGACGACGGCGCATGGGTGCGAGAAGCCGCGCTCGCGCACGAAGCGAAGCGCCGCGCCCGCGCCGAACAGCACGCCGCCTGAGCGGCAACCATCGAATACAGGATTCAGGAGAGAGTGATGAACAAGGAATGGCCGATCTGGGAAGTGTTCGTGCGCAGCAAGCAGGGCCTCGACCACAAGCATTGCGGCAGCCTGCACGCGGCCGACGCGTCGATGGCGCTGCGCATGGCGCGCGACGTCTACACGCGCCGCCAGGAAGGCGTGAGCATCTGGGTGGTGCCGTCGTCGGCGATCACCGCGTCGGATCCGGCCGAGAAGGCCGAGCTGTTCGAGCCGGCGGGCGACAAGATCTACCGTCACCCGACGTTCTATACGCTGCCCGACGAAGTCAACCACATGTAACGCCGCGCCATGACGATCACGCCCGAACACCTCTCCTACGTGCTGCGCCTCGCGGACAACGCACTGATCCTCGGTCAGCGCAACGCCGAATGGTGCGGCCACGGCCCCGTCCTCGAGGAAGACATCGCGCTCACCAACATGAGCCTCGACCTCATCGGCCAGGCGCGCATGCTGTATACGCACGCGGCCGAACTCGAGCGCCAGCTCAACGGCGCGGCAAAGACGGAAGACGATTACGCATACTTTCGCACCGAGCGCGAGTTCGCGAACTTCACGCTCGCCGAGCTGCCGCACTACGGCCCGCTCGCCGGCACCGCGCACGCCGACAAGGACTACGCGGTGACGATCGTGCGCAACTTCCTCTACGCGACGCTGATGCTGCACGTGTGGACCGCGCTCGAAACGTCGACGGACGCGCAACTCGCCGCGATCGCCGCGAAGTCGGTGAAGGAAACCCGCTATCACGTGCAACATGCGCGCGAATGGCTGGTGCGCCTTGGTGACGGCACCGACGAATCGCATCGCCGCGCGCAGGCCGCGCTCGACTATCTGATGCCGTACACGCGCGAATTCTTCGCAGCCGACGCAATCGACGACGCCGTCGCCGCGCCGGGCATCGCCCCGGCACCGGCCGCGCTCGAAGCGGCATGGCGCGCGGATGTCGACGATGCGCTCGCGGAAGCGACGCTGACCCTGCCGGCGCCCGTGCAGCACGTAACGACCGGCAAGCAGGGCGAGCACTCGGAACACATGGGTTACCTGCTCGCGGAAATGCAGAGCCTCGCACGCCAGCATCCCGGCGCGACCTGGTAATCGACCGACCCAACGGAGAGCCCGACGATGTCCGTCCAGACCGCCGCCCCCGCCAACGCCGCACCCGCCGCGCATCGCAACGATCCGTTGCTCGCGCGCGCGTGGGACGTGCTCGAAGCGGTGCCCGATCCCGAAATCCCGGTCGTGTCGATCCGCGAGCTCGGCATCCTGCGCGACGTCCGTCGTGCGGACGACGGCCTGCTCGAAGTCGTGATCACGCCGACCTACTCCGGCTGCCCGGCCATGTCGCAGATCGCCGAGGACATCGCCGCCGCGCTGCACGCCGCCGACCTGCCGCCGCACCGGATCGAGACGGTGCTCGCGCCCGCGTGGACGACCGACTGGATCACGCAGGAAGCGCGCGACAAGCTGCGCGAGTACGGCATCGCGCCGCCCGTCGGCCAGTGCGGCAGCACCGCGCCGCGGGAAAACGTCGTGCGCTTCGTGCCGCGGCCGGTCGCGGCGCCCGTTTGCCCGCGCTGCGGCTCCGCCAACACCGAGCGTCTCGCGCAATTTGCGTCCACGGCCTGCAAGGCGCTGTATCGCTGCGTCGACTGCCGCGAACCCTTCGACTACTTCAAACCCTATTGATCATGGCGACCCCGCAATTTCATCCGCTGCGTATCCGCGACGTGCGGCCCGAGACCGCCGACGCCGTTACCGTCTCGTTCGACGTGCCGCCCGAGCTGCGCGACGCTTACCGCTTCACGCAAGGCCAGTTCGTCACGCTGAAGACCCACATCGACGGCGAGGAAACGCGCCGCTCGTATTCGATCTGCGTCGGCACGACCGACTACGACCGCGACGGCGAACTGCGCATCGGCATCAAGCGCGTGCGCGGCGGCCGCTTCTCGAACTTCGCGTTCGACACGCTGAAGCCGGGCCACACGATCGACGTGATGACACCGGACGGCCGCTTCTTCACGCACCTGAATGCCGACCTCGGCAAGCAGTACGTCGCGTTTTCCGGCGGGTCGGGCATCACGCCGGTGCTCGCGATCGTGAAGACGACGCTCGAACTCGAACCGCGCAGCACGTTCACGCTGATCTACGGCAACCGCAGCGTCGACGCGATCATGTTCGCGGAGGAACTCGAGGACCTGAAGAACCGCTACATGAACCGCTTCGTCCTGTACCACGTGCTGTCGGACGATCAGCAGGACGTCGAGCTGTTCAACGGCGTGCTCGACCAGGCGAAATGCGCGGAATTCCTCGACACGCTGACGCCGGCCGACGCAATCGACGAAGCGTTCATCTGCGGCCCCGCGCCGATGATGGACGCGGCCGAAGCCGCGCTGAAGACGGCCGGCGTGCCGCAGGCGAAGGTGCACGTCGAGCGCTTCGGCACGCCGCTGCCGCAGGCCGGCGCGCCCGTCGTCGAGATC
Source organism: Burkholderia sp. IDO3 (assembly GCF_003366075.1). Taxonomy (NCBI): domain Bacteria; kingdom Pseudomonadati; phylum Pseudomonadota; class Betaproteobacteria; order Burkholderiales; family Burkholderiaceae; genus Burkholderia; species Burkholderia sp. IDO3. Next base: position 266,174 of record NZ_CP028963.1, on the reverse strand, counting down.
ACCGACCAGACGCCCGCGGCGGACCTCGAAATCGTGCTCGACGGCAAGAGGCGCAAGCTGCGCCTGCCGTACGAAGGCGTGAGCCTGCTCGACGTCGGCCTGCGCGCGGGCCTCGCACTGCCGTACGCGTGCAAGGGCGGCGTGTGCTGCACGTGCCGCGCGAAGGTGGTCGAAGGCGAAGTCCGGATGGAGAAGAACTACACGCTCGAGGAACAGGAAGTGAAGGACGGCTTCGTGCTCACGTGCCAGTGCCACCCGATCAGCGACAAGGTCGTCGTGAGCTTCGACGAGCGTTGAGCGGCGTCGCATCGGCGCGCCGCACCGGTTTCTCGTCGTCACACATCTCGCTTACACTAGGGGCCGCCGGCCGGCTGGACGTTGCAACGTCCGCCCGGCCGGCGGTTTTCTTTTGTTGATGACAGGCCGATGAGTACCATTCACGTGATTCAGGGCGGCACCGCTGCCGCGTCGCTGCGCGAGGCCCTCGCACAGGCTGGACGCGACGAGCTCGTCGTCGGATTGCTCGACGATCTCGCCGTCGGGCCGCTGAAGGGCGCCGACGAGACGCCCGACACGCGCGCCGCCTTCTGGCAGCGCGTGCTCGGCGACCGGGTTCCCGACTGGAACGCGGAAGTCGAACACGAATTCGCACGCCTCGACCAGCTCGCGATGGACACGGGCCAGGTGGTCGTCTGGCACGCGCCGAGCGTCGGCGACAAGCTGCTGCTGCGGCGCGTCGCCTATCATCTGCGCAACGTGCCGCAGCGCCTGAACGAAGTCCGGCTGTCCGCGGCCGACCTCGACGCGCCCGAACGCGCGGCGCTGGGCCGCCGCGACCAGGCATGCTCGACCGGGATGTTCTCGCCCGCGGCGCTGGCCCGCAAACGGCCGGTGGCCGCGCCGATCTCGGTGCTGCGCATCGGTCGCCTCGCGCTCGAATGGCAGGAAGCGAAACACCTGAATGCCGAACTGCGCTACTGGGTCAGCAACACGATCAAGAGCGGCCAGTACGCCGACCTCGACGCGCTGATCGTCACGCATGCGCAACCCGGCTGGCTGCCCGCGCGACAGCTCGTGGGCGGCATCATGGCCGACGCCGACCGCGGCGGGCTGTTCGTCAGCGACGCGATCGCCTGGTGGCGCTGTCGCGAACTCGCGGCGGCCGGACGGCTCGAGCTGCAGGACGATGCGCCGACCGCCCTCTCTTCCACGCAGGTGCGCGCGGCAGCCGCGCATCGCTAACGCTACTCTTCAGCATTCGACCATGGCCCGTACCCGAGCGCCCGACCACGAATCCCAGCGCGAGCAGATCCTCGATCTCGCCGCCGAGAAATTCGCGCAGACGAGCTACCCGAGCACGTCGATGTCCGATCTCGCGACCGCGAGCGGCACGTCGAAGGCGCGTCTTTATCACTATTACGAGAGCAAGGAAGCGATCCTGTTCGACCTGCTCGATCGCTACACGAAGCGGTTGATGCTGATCATCGCGGAGGTCGAGGGCGCGAGCCAGCGGCGCGGGCTCAGCGAGCGCGACGCGTTCGCCGAACTCGTGCGCGCCTTCCTCTCCGAGTACGAGACGTCGCACAGCCGCCATGTCGCGCTGCTCAACGACGTGAAGTATCTGGAGGACGCGCAGCGCGAAATCGTGCTCGACCGCCAGCGCGACATCGTCGCGGCTTTCTCGCGTCAGCTCGCGCGCGCCTATCCGGACCGGATCTCGAAGGAAAACCAGACGTCGGTCACGATGATGGTGTTCGGGATGATCAACTGGACGTTCACGTGGCTGAAGCCGGGCGGCCGGCTCGGCTACCGCGACTTCGCCGAACAGGTCATCGACCTGATGGAGCGAGGGCTGGCCCCAGGCGCGTGATTGCCGCGCAGCAGCATGCGTTGCGTGACGGGCACACTGCGACCGCTCGCCGCGCGTTTCATGTGATAAATTTTTAATCCGTTAAAAATCAAAGAGATACAAAATTAACTAAGCGGATTTAGAATTCACCCTCTTCATAAATAACGTCAAATACGGGTTTTCCCCAACTCTGCTCGGGTAAAATGCTGTTGCAATGCACAAATCACTGTGCTGCCACGCACTGAGGAACCCACGATGAACACGCAAGTCAACGGTCGCGCCGATGCAGTCGGCAACGCCGGTAGTGCGCCGGTTCTCGTCAGGGAACTGGCTTCCAAAGATCGTGAGCGAATGCTCACCCACTTTCTCTCGCTCGACGAAGAGGACCGCCTGCTGCGCTTCGGCCAGATGGTCCCCGACCACGTGATCGAGAACTATGTCCGTACGATCGACTTCGGTCGCGACACCGTATTCGGCGTGTTCGACCACGCGCTCGAGCTGATCGGCGTCGGCCATCTGGCCTACCTGCCGGTCGACGGCGACACGCGCACGGCCGAATTCGGCGTGTCGGTGCTCGAAAGCGCGCGCGGCCGCGGCGTCGGCTCGAAGCTGTTCGAGCGCGCGGCCATCCGCAGCCGCAACACGCGCGTGACGATGCTGTACATGCACTGCCTGTCGCGCAATGCAACGATGATGCACATCGCGAAGAAGTCCGGGATGCGCATCGAGTATGCGTACGGCGAAGCCGACGCGTATCTGTCGCTGCCGCCGGCAGACCACTCGACGATCATCGCCGAGATGCTGCAGGAGCAGGCCGCGGTGTTCGACTACGCACTCAAGCGCCAGGCACACCGCACGTCGAAGTTCATCGAATCGCTGATGCCCGCCGCGCTGACGGCGTGACATCGGCCGACCGGGCTGCCGCACGGCGCCCGGTCTTCTCCCTTTCCCTCCTTCGCGGCGCCGCACGCTAGCGCACCGAGCGGATCGGCAACGCCGTCGTCTCCTTGAAGCATTCGAGTGAAAAGCTCGTCTTCACGTCGATCACCGACGGATGATGCAGCAGATGCTCCTGCACGAAGCGGGAGAAATGCGCCATGTCCTCGACCTGTACGCGCAGCAGGTAATCCATGTCGCCCGTCATCGCGTGGCACGCGACCACCTCCGGCCAGGTCTGCACGGCCGCGCGGAACAGTTCCGCGTGGGTCGCGCCCGCGCGCGCGGACGTCTCGTCGGCCCGGACCGGCGCCAGGCCGCCGCGCTTCTCGAGCCGCACGCTCACGTACGCGAGCAGATCGAGCCCGAGCTTCTGCGGATCCAGCAGCGCAACGTAGCCGGTGATCACGCCGATCTCCTCGAGCCGCCGGATTCGCCGCAGACACGGGCTCGGCGACAGGTTCACACGCTCGGCGATCTCCTGATTCGACAGCCGGCCGTTCTGCTGAAGAATCGCGAGAATCCGCCGGTCGATCGCATCCAATTCGACCTGCGCCATTTTCTACCCTCCATCGATTATTTCGAGACTGGAAATTGCGCCATCGTAGGCACGGACGATCAAGTTCGCAAGTTTACGCTCCGCCCCGCCCGCTACACTTTGTCGCATGAACCGATTCGTGGCGCGCGCCACCTTCGACACGAAACCGGCCCGAGCCCCGTCGCGCCCGGGCGAATCGCAAAGCACACTGGAGACACGGCATGCAGATCCCCAACTGGGAAAACCCCGTCGGCACCGACGGCTTCGAATTCATCGAATACACCGCACCGGATCCGAAAGCACTCGGACAACTGTTCGAACGGATGGGTTTCACCGCGATCGCACGCCACCGCCACAAGGACGTGACGGTCTACCGTCAGGGCGACATCAACTTCATCATCAACGCCGAACCCGATTCGTTCGCGCAGCGCTTCGCGCGCCTGCACGGCCCGTCGATCTGCGCGATCGCGTTCCGCGTGCAGGACGCCGCGAAGGCGTACAAGCGCGCGCTCGAACTCGGCGCATGGGGCTTCGACAACAAGACGGGCCCGATGGAGCTGAACATTCCGGCGATCAAGGGCATCGGCGATTCGCTGATCTACTTCGTCGACCGCTGGCGCGGCAAGAACGGCGCGCAGCCGGGCGCGATCGGCGACATCAGCATCTATGACGTCGATTTCGAGCCGATCGCCGGCGCGAACCCGAATCCGGCCGGCCACGGCCTCACCTACATCGACCACCTGACGCACAACGTGCATCGTGGCCGCATGCAGGAATGGGCGGAATTCTACGAGCGCCTGTTCAACTTCCGCGAAGTGCGCTACTTCGACATCGAAGGCAAGGTGACGGGCGTGAAGTCGAAGGCGATGACGTCGCCGTGCGGCAAGATCCGGATCCCGATCAACGAGGAAGGCTCGGACACGGCCGGCCAGATCCAGGAATACCTCGATGCGTACCACGGCGAAGGCATCCAGCACATCGCGCTCGGCACGAACGACATCTACGGCGCGGTCGACGGCCTGCGCGGCAAGGAAGTGAAGCTGCTCGACACGATCGACACGTATTACGAGCTGGTCGACCGCCGCGTGCCGAACCACGGCGAATCGCTGGACGAACTGAAGAAGCGCAAGATCCTGATCGACGGCGCGCGCGACGACCTGCTGCTGCAGATCTTCACCGAGAACCAGATCGGGCCGATCTTCTTCGAGATCATCCAGCGCAAGGGCAACCAGGGCTTCGGCGAAGGCAACTTCAAGGCGCTGTTCGAATCGATCGAGCTCGACCAGATCCGCCGCGGTGTGGTGCAGGACAAGGCCTGACCCATCGCGCGATGCGGTGCCCGGGGTAGCCTGGGCGTCCGCGCGAACCGGCGGCGCAAAGAAAAAGGGCGGGAATCGCAAGATTCCCGCCCTTTGTCGTTCCGGCGCGGCCCGACGGCCGCGCAAACGGATCAACGCACGCTCGCCTTCGGCGCGACGGCGCGCTCGGCCGCCGGCTGCGCGTCGGCGTCCTGCGCCGGCACGATCTGACGCATCTGTACGCCGGCTGCCGCCAGCGCGCTCGCGCCTTGCGCGTGCACCGGGCCGGTCATCGCGAAAAACGCGGCGGACACGATCAGGAAACTCTGGATATGACGTGTGTTCATTGCACCTCCTTTAAAACTACCGGCGCCTCCCCGGTTGCGTCGAATCGGGCCGACGCGGCCGGGCACCTCCGGCAGGCCGACAAGATTAACGGCATTTGTACGAAGAAGGGGGCGGCTTTACATGCTTTTACATGATGTAACTCAGCGCCTCGCGCGATTTCAGTGACGCGTCGCGGCACGCCGGCCGGTGGGCGGCGGGTTTATCCCAGTGCTACCATCACTTAAAACCGGCCAATATGCCGGCCACTGCCGACACGTTCACAAGACGTCGAAGCAACTGAAGTTTTGGTGATCCCAAACTGGGTGGAGGAGACAGTTCAATGAATGCCCCGCTAGACGCAGGCCAACGCGCGTCGCTCGAAGCCGCGCTGAAGTCCGTCACGCTTGACGACAAATACACGCTCGAACGCGGCCGCGCGTACATGAGCGGCATCCAGGCGCTGGTGCGCCTGCCGATGCTCCAGCAGGAACGCGACCGCGCCGCCGGCCTCAATACGGCCGGCTTCATCTCCGGCTATCGCGGCTCGCCGCTCGGCGGCCTCGACCTGTCGCTGTGGAAGGCCAAGCAGCATCTCGCCGCCCACCAGATCGTATTCCAGCCCGGTCTCAACGAAGACCTCGCCGCCACCGCCGTGTGGGGCTCGCAGCAGGTGAACCTGTATCCCGGCGCGAAGCACGACGGCGTGTTCGGCATGTGGTACGGCAAGGGTCCGGGCGTCGACCGCACCGGCGACGTATTCAAGCATGCGAATTCGGCCGGCTCGTCGCGGCACGGCGGCGTGCTCGTGCTCGCCGGCGACGACCACGCGGCGAAATCGTCGACGCTCGCGCACCAGTCCGAACACATCTTCAAGGCGTGCGGGCTGCCGGTACTGTTCCCGTCGAACGTGCAGGAATATCTCGACTTCGGCCTGCATGGCTGGGCGATGAGCCGCTACTCGGGCCTGTGGGTCGCGCTCAAGTGCGTGACCGACGTGGTCGAATCGTCGGCATCGGTCGACATCGACCCGCATCGCACCGAGATCGTGCTGCCGACCGACTTCATCATGCCGGACGGCGGCCTGAACATCCGCTGGCCGGATCCGCCGCTCGTGCAGGAAGCGCGGCTGCTCGACTACAAGTGGTACGCGGCGCTCGCGTATGTGCGCGCGAACAAGATCGACCGGATCGAGATCGATTCGCCGCAGGCGCGCTTCGGCATCGTGACGGGCGGCAAGGCGTATCTCGACGTGCGCCAGGCGCTGACCGACCTCGGCCTCGACGACGAAACCTGCGCGCGGATCGGCATCCGGCTCTACAAGGTCGGCTGCGTGTGGCCGCTCGAAGCGCAGGGTGCGCAGGCATTCGCGCGCGGCCTCGACGAAATCCTCGTCGTCGAGGAAAAGCGCCAGATCCTCGAATACGCGATCAAGGAAGAGCTGTACAACTGGCCCGATGCGCAACGGCCGCGCGTGTTCGGCAAGTTCGACGAGAAGGACGGCGCCGGCGGCGAATGGTCGGTGCCGATGGGCAACTGGCTGCTGCCCGCGCACTACGAACTGTCGCCCGCGATCATCGCGAAGGCGATCGCGACGCGTCTCGACAAGTTCGAACTGCCGTCCGACGTGCGCGCACGCATCGCCGCGCGGCTCGCGGTGATCAACGCGAAGGAAATGGCGCTCGCGAAGCCGCACGTGCAGACCGAGCGCAAGCCGTGGTTCTGCTCGGGCTGCCCGCACAACACGTCGACCAACGTGCCGGAAGGCTCGCGCGCGATCGCCGGCATCGGCTGCCACTACATGACCGTGTGGATGGACCGCAACACGAGCACCTTCAGCCAGATGGGCGGCGAAGGCGTGCCGTGGATCGGCCAGGCGCCGTTCACCGACGAAAAACACGTGTTCGCGAACCTCGGCGACGGCACCTATTTCCACTCCGGCCTGCTGGCGGTGCGCGCGGCGATCTCGTCGAAGGCGAACATCACCTACAAGATCCTCTACAACGACGCTGTCGCGATGACGGGCGGCCAGCCGGTCGACGGCGTGCTGACGGTGCCGCAGATCACGCACCAGCTCGCGTCCGAAGGCGCGAAGAAGATCGTGATCGTCACCGACGAGCCGGAAAAGTACGACAGCCAGAAAGCGCTGCTCGCGCCGGGCGTGACGATCCATCACCGCGACCAGCTCGACGACGTGCAGCGCGAGCTGCGCGAGATCGAAGGCACGACGATCCTGATCTACGACCAGACCTGCGCGACCGAGAAGCGCCGCCGCCGCAAACGCGGCACGTATCCGGATCCGGCCAAGCGCGTCGTGATCAACGATGCGGTGTGCGAAGGCTGCGGCGACTGCTCGGTGCAGTCGAACTGCCTGTCGGTCGAGCCGCTCGAAACCGAGTTCGGTACGAAGCGCCAGATCAACCAGTCGAGCTGCAACAAGGACTTCTCGTGCGTGAAGGGCTTCTGCCCGAGCTTCGTCACGGTCGAGGGCGGCCAGTTGAAAAAGCCGAAGGCCGTGGCGGTCGACGGCGGTGCGCTGCCGCCGATTCCCGAACCGACGCTGCCGGCAATCGAGCGTGCGTACGGCGTGCTCGTCACGGGCGTCGGCGGCACGGGCGTCGTCACGATCGGCGCGCTGCTCGGGATGGCCGCGCACCTGGAGAACAAGGGCGTGACCGTGCTCGACGTCACGGGCCTCGCGCAGAAGGGCGGCGCCGTGATGAGCCACGTGCAGATCTCGCACGCGCCGACCGACATCCACGCAACGCGGATCGCGATGGGCGAAGCGGACCTCGTGATCGGCTGCGACGCGATCGTCACGGCCGGCGACGAATGCACGTCGCGGATGCGCCACGACACGACCCGCGTGGTTGTCAACAGCGCGCAGACGCCGACCGCCGAGTTCATCAAGAATCCGAACTGGGCGTTCCCGGGCCTGTCCGCGGAGAACGACATCCGCGCGGCAGCCGGCGAGGCCGTCGATTTCATCGACGCGAACCGCTTCGCACTCGCGCTGCTCGGCGACGCGATCTACACGAACCCGTTCGTGCTCGGCTACGCATGGCAGAAGGGCTGGCTGCCGCTCACGCTCGCGTCGCTCGAACGCGCGATCGAGCTGAACGCGGTGTCGGTCGAAAAGAACCGCGCGGCGTTCGACTGGGGCCGGCGCGCCGCGCACGACCTCGCGAGCGTGAAGCAGGCCGCGGCCGGCGATGCACGTCCGGCGCAGGGCGCCACGGTGATCGCGCTGCACACGAAGAAGGCGGTCGACGCACTGATCGCGAAGCGTGTGACGTTCCTCACCGCGTACCAGAACGCCGCGTATGCCTCGCGCTACGCGGCCTTCGTCGACAAGGTGCGGGCGGCCGAACGCGCGCTGGCCGACGGCGACGCCGTGCAGGAGCCGCTGACCGAAGCGGTCGCGCGCAACCTGTTCAAGCTGATGGCGTACAAGGACGAATACGAGGTCGCGCGGCTGCAGTCCGATCCCGCGTTCCTCGCACGCCTGTCGTCGCAATTCGAAGGCGACTGGAAGCTGAAATTCCACCTCGCGCCGCCGCTGTTCGCGAAGACGGATGCACACGGCCATCTCGTGAAGAAGGCGTACGGCCCGTGGATGATGTCGGCGTTCCGGCTGCTCGCGAAAGCGAAGTTTCTGCGCGGCACCGGGCTCGACCCGTTCGGCCGCACCGCGGAGCGCCGCACCGAGCGCGCGCTGATCGGCGAGTACGAAGCGCTGATCGGCGAAGTGACGGCCACGCTGAGCGCAGCCAACCGCCCGCTCGCACTCGAGCTCGCGGCGCTGCCGGACGGCATTCGCGGCTACGGCCACGTCAAGGAGAACAACCTGCGCGCGGTACGCCAGAAGTGGAACACGCTGCTCACGCAGTGGCGTTCGCCGACGGGCGGCCATTCGCGCCAGCAGGTCGCGTAACGGCGGACGGCGGGCGTTCGCGGTCAGGAGGCCCGCCCGCACTGTCGTGGCTCACCGGAAAGCCCATAAAAAAACGCCACGGAACGCGGGTTCCGTGGCGTTTTTCATTGCGCCGCGCACGACGCGCGGCACACGCGGGCGCGAACTTACTTCGTGTTCGCGTTCGCGGCGGCCACCGCCGTCATGTTGATGATCCGGCGCACGGTCGCGGCCGGTGTCAGGATATGGACCGGCTTCGCTGCGCCGAGCAGGAACGGGCCGACCGTCACGCCTTCGCCGCCGACCATCTTCAGCAGGTTGTACGCGATGTTCGCCGCTTCGACGTTCGGCATGATCAGCAGGTTCGCTTCGCCCGACAGCGTCGTGCCCGGGAAGGCAGCCTTGCGGACCGCTTCGGACAGGGCCGCGTCGCCGTGCATTTCGCCGTCGACTTCGAGGTTCGGTGCACGCTCGCTGATCAGCTTGCGGGCTTCCGCCATGCGGCGCGACGACGCCGACGGTGCGCTGCCGAAGTTCGAGTTCGACAGCAGCGCGGCCTTCGGCGCGATGCCGAAGCGCTCGATCTCGGCCGCCGCCTGGATCGTCATGTCGGCGAGCTGTTCCGCGCTCGGCAGCTCGTTCACGTACGTGTCGCACAGGAACAGGTTGCGGCCCGGCAGCATCAGCAGGTTCATCGCCGCGTAGTGCTCGGCGCCCTTCGCACGGCCCAGCACCTGCTCGATGAACTTCAGGTGCGTGTGGTACGTGTCGATCATCCCGCAGATCATCCCGTCCGCATCGCCCAGGTGCACGAGCATCGCGCCAATCAGCGTGTTGAACTTGCGCAGCGCGGCCTTCGCGACTTCCGGCGTCACGCCGTCGCGCGCGCCGATGTCGTGATAGGCCTGCCAGTAGCGGTGGTAGCGCGTGTCGTCTTCCGGATTCACGATCTCGAAATCGACGCCGGCCCTCAGCTTCGAGCCGATCTTCTGCAGACGCATCTCGACGACCGACGGACGGCCGACGATGATCGGCTTCGCGATCTTCTCCTGCAGCACGAACTGCGCGGCACGCAGCACGCGCTCGTCTTCGCCTTCGGCGAACACGATGCGCGCCTGCTTCTTCTTCGCGGTCGCGAACACCGGGCGCATCACCATGCCCGTGCGGTAGACGGTCGCGCCGAGCTGTTCGCGGTACGCGTCCATGTCCTCGATCGGGCGCGTGGCGACGCCCGAATCCATCGCGGCCTGCGCGACGGCCGGCGCGATCTTGATGATCAGGCGCGGGTCGAACGGCTTCGGAATCAGGTAGTCCGGCCCGAACTCGAGCGAGTGGCCTTCATACGCCTTCGCGACTTCCTCGCTCTGGTCGGTTTCCTCGGCCAGCTCGGCGATCGCGCGCACGCATGCGAGCTTCATTTCTTCCGTGATCGTCGTCGCGCCGACGTCGAGCGCGCCGCGGAAGATGAACGGGAAGCACAGCACGTTGTTGACCTGGTTCGGGTAGTCCGAACGGCCGGTCGCGACGATCGCGTCCGGACGCACGGCCTTCGCGTCTTCCGGGCGGATTTCCGGTTCCGGGTTCGCGAGCGCCAGGATCAGCGGGCGCTCGCCCATCGTCTTGACCATGTCCTGCTTCAGCACGCCCGCGCTCGAGCAGCCGAGGAACACGTCCGCGCCGACGATCGCATCGGCGAGCGTGCGTGCGTCGGTGGTCGCCGCATAGCGCTGCTTCGACGGATCGAGGTTGCCGCGCCCTTCGTAGATCACGCCCTTCGAATCGGCGACGAGGATGTTCGACTTCGTGAGGCCGAGGTTCACCAGCAGGTCCAGACACGCGATCGCTGCCGCGCCCGCGCCCGAACACACGAGCTTCACTTCCGACAGCTTCTTGCCGACGACCTTCAGGCCGTTCAGGATCGCGGCCGACGCGATGATCGCGGTGCCGTGCTGGTCGTCGTGGAAGACGGGGATCTTCATGCGCTCGCGCAGCTTCTGCTCGATGTAGAAGCACTCCGGCGCCTTGATGTCCTCGAGGTTGATGCCGCCGAGCGTCGGCTCGAGCATCGCGATCGCCTCGACGAGCTTGTCGGGGTCGGATTCCGCCAGCTCGATGTCGAACACATCGATGCCCGCGAACTTCTTGAACAGGCAGCCCTTGCCTTCCATCACCGGCTTCGCGGCGAGCGGGCCGATGTTGCCCAGGCCGAGCACGGCCGTGCCGTTGGTGATGACGCCGACGAGGTTGCCGCGCGACGTGTACTTCTGCGCGTCGAGCGGATCGGCGTAAATCGCGTCGCACGCAGCGGCGACGCCCGGCGAATACGCGAGCGACAGATCGAGCTGGTTCGACAGCGGCTTGGTCGGGGTGACCGAAATCTTGCCGGGTTTCGGGTTCAGGTGATACGCGAGAGCTGCCTGCTTCAGTTGTTCGTCCATGATTGACCTGCGAGAGACATGCGAAATTTTGACGGTTCAGTACACAGCACCTTCAGCCGCGTCTGCTTGAATCGAGGGGATGGTCGACTGCGAGACGGCACGCGACGCGCCGGGTCGGCACGCCATCGAACCTTGGCGGGTAGTGGCAAGAAGAAAGTACAAAGTACTGAACGATTTCTAAGGGTCGCCTAGTGTACACCCCCTAAATGACGCACGTTGGTGCAGCGCCGCATCCTCCGTATCAGCATCCGGCCGGTCGCGCCCCGTTTGTTTCGCCGGTGGTGAGCGGCGCGCCGAACCTGCGCGAATTCCGCCGAAAACCGGCCTGAATCGGGTAAAATAGCGGGCTACGCGCGCAGCGATGCGATTGGCCCTCCGATCGCGCCCCGGCCCCTCGGGCAGGTTCCCCTTGCTGCGCCACCGGGCCCGCGCCCGCTCTTCGCTCATCACCCAAGGAATGCCCATGACAGGCTACGATCGTCAGTCGATCTCGGATACGACCGCCAAAATCCTGCTCGAAGTGCAGGCGGTGCACTTCAACGCCGAAAAACCGTTCATCTTCACGTCCGGCTGGGCAAGCCCCGTCTATATCGACTGCCGCAAGCTGATTTCATATCCGCGCGTGCGCCGTGCGCTGATGGAAATGGCGGAAACGACGATCATGCGCGACGTCGGCTTCGAGCAGATCGACTCGGTGGCGGGCGGCGAGACGGCCGGCATCCCGTTCGCGGCATGGCTCGCGGACCGCATGATGGTGCCGATGCAGTACGTGCGCAAAAAGCCGAAGGGTTTCGGCCGCAACGCGCAGATCGAAGGTCATCTGGAAGAAGGCTCGCGCGTGCTGCTGGTGGAAGACCTGACGACCGACAGCCGCAGCAAGATCAACTTCGTCAACGCGCTGCGCACCGCGGGCGCGACGGTGAACCACTGCTTCGTGCTGTTCCACTACAACATCTTCAAGGAAAGCGTGTCGGTCCTGAAGGACATCGACGTCGACCTGCACGCGCTCGCGACGTGGTGGGACGTGCTGCGCGTCGCGAAGGCATCGGGCTACTTCGAGACGAAGACGCTCGACGAAGTCGAGAAATTCCTGCACGCGCCGGCCGAATGGTCGGCTGCACACGGCGGCGCGACGGCCCCGAAGGAATGACGCCGCGCCGGCATGCAGGCCGGCATCCTGGCTGAAAAAGCCGCTCGCTTCACCGCGAGCGGCTTTTTTTCGTCCGTCGGATCCGCATCAGGAACGATCGAAGTCGCGCGCCGCGACGTGCGTCGCTCATCGAACCCTAATGCTAGACTTGATCCATCGCCGCCATCAGCTGCGCGAGCTACGCACAACGCCAACAAACGCCGGGCTCGTCGGGCCGGCCCACGTGACGGGAGAAGCGCCATATGCGTGTGGATCGCCGGATCACTTCGCCTGTGCCTTCGGGTCGTCCGCCTGCGTTCATCGCCGCCCTTCTCTGCATCGCCGTCTGCGGCGCATTCGCCATTCGGCCCGCGCGCGCCGAAGGCCCGTTCACCGTGTCGAGCGACGACCTGAAACCGGGCGGGCGCGTCGGCCTCGCGAACGTGTTCGATCGCGGCGACTGCAAGGGCGAAAACCGCTCGCCGCAGCTCACGTGGCGCAACCCGCCCGCCGGCACGCGCGGCTACGCGGTCACGATCTTCGATCCCGACGCACCCGGCCACGGCTGGTGGCACTGGGCCGTCGCCGGCATTCCCGCGACCGTCACGAGCCTGCCCGCCGATGCGAGCGCGTCCGGCTTCCTGCAACGCATCGGCGCGAGCGAAGCGCGCAACGACTTCGGCACCGACGGCTACGGCGGCCCGTGCCCGCCGCCGGGCAAACCGCACCGCTACGTGATCACCGTCTACGCGCTGAAGGGCACGGACCTGCGCGTCGCGCAAGGTCGCCCCGCGCCGATGTTCGAGCACGAAATCGGCACGCTGACGATCGGCACCGCGCGACTCACGGTCACTTACGGGCAATAGCCATGCACATCACGTGAGCCGCACCGCACCGCGCCGCGCCGGCCGCCAGGCCGATTCCCCGCAGCGACGAATTTCTGTGCGTGCGCGGGGCGCGTTTTTCCCGTCATTCCGGCTTGCTAGACTCGGCTGCACCGGTCGCGGCATCCCGCCGCGCATCCGCCGCGCCGCCTGACCGCGACGCGTGACGCGGCAGGCCGCGGCGCCTGCCGTTGTCGTCCTTTTCCGGAGAACGCTTCATGTCGAACATCGTTATCGTCTATCACAGCGGCTACGGTCACACGCAGAAACTGGCCGATGCCGTTCACGCGGGCGCGCAGGACGCCGGCGCCACCGCACGCCTGATCGCCGTCGGCGAGCTCGACGACGCGAGCTGGGCCGCGCTCGACGCGGCGGATGCCATCGTGTTCGGCGCGCCGACTTACATGGGCGGGCCGTCCGCGCAGTTCAAGCAGTTTGCCGACGCAACGTCGAAACCGTGGTTCACGCAGAAGTGGAAGGACAAGATCGCCGCCGGCTTCACGAACTCGGCGACGATGAACGGCGACAAGTTCTCGACGATTCAGTATTTCGTCACGCTGGCGATGCAACATGGGATGGTGTGGGTCGGCACGGGCATGATGCCGGCCAACTCGAAGGCGGCCACGCGTAACGACATCAACTACGTCGGCGGCTTCACGGGCCTGCTCGCGCAGTCCCCGGCGGATGCGACGCCCGACGAGGGCCCGCTGCCGGGCGACCTCGAGACCGCGAAGGCGTTCGGCCGGCGCGTCGCCGAAGCGACGGCCCGCTGGGTGGCCGGCGGCCGCTGAGCGCGCCCGCGCCGCCGGCGGAGCAATGCCGGCGCGCGTCAAAGGGACACAAGACGGCCCGCGGGCCGTCTTTTTTTCGCCCCGTGCGGTGCAGGCCCGCCGGATGACGTCTTAAAATATTGGTTTCAGGGCGCCGCGGCTCCCGTTTCATTCAGTGAGAGCGAAATGAGCACCAAAGTTTTTGTCGACGGCCAGGAAGGCACGACCGGCCTCAAGATCTTCGAATACCTGTCGGCACGCAACGACATCGAGATCCTGCGCATCGATGAAGCGAAGCGCAAGGACGTCGACGAGCGCCGCCGCCTGATCAACGCGTCGGACATCACGTTCCTGTGCCTGCCCGACGTCGCGTCGCGCGAATCGGCATCGCTGGTCGAGAACCCGAACACGACGCTGATCGACGCGAGCACCGCGTTCCGCACGAGCGCCGACTGGGCGTACGGCCTGCCGGAACTGACCCGCGCGCAGCGCGAGAAGATCCGCACGTCGAAGCGCATCGCGGTGCCGGGCTGCCATGCATCGGCCTTCGTGCTCGCGATGCGTCCGCTCGTCGACGCGGGCATCGTCGCGCCGACGTTCGCCGCACACAGCTATTCGATCACCGGTTACAGCGGCGGCGGCAAGTCGATGATCGCCGAGTACGAAAGCGCGGCGCCGGGCGGCAAGCTCGCGAGCCCGCGTCCGTACGCACTGGCGCTTGCGCACAAGCACCTGCCGGAAATGGCCGCGCACACGGGTCTCGCACATGCGCCGATCTTCACGCCGATCGTCGGGCCGTTCCTGAAGGGTCTCGCCGTGACGACCTACTTCTCGCCCGAGCAGCTCGCGAAGCGCGCGACGCCGCAGGACGTGCAGCGCGTGTTCGCCGAGTACTACGCGGACGAGCCGTTCGTGCGCGTCGCGCCGTTCAACGCGGACGCGAATCTCGACAGCGGCTTCTTCGACGTACAGGCGAACAACGACACGAACCGCGTCGATCTGTTCGTGTTCGGCAACGAAGAGCGCTTCGTCACGGTCGCACGACTCGACAACCTCGGCAAGGGTGCGTCGGGCGCCGCGATCCAGTGCATGAACCTCAACATCGGCGCCGCCGAGGATAGCGGCCTGAAGCGCTGATCCTCCTTGCACGCGATGCAAAGCCGGCCGCTGGCCGGCTTTTTATTTACTCGTGCCAGGCAATATATAAAACCACGCTCGCGCATTTACAAATATTTACAAGCTTTCCGTTGCGCGATTACCAGTGAATTAATTCCCCCTCCTTTTTATCCAGTCAATCCCGAATAGGGATAAACCGGATACCGCCACTTTAAACGCTGCCGTTATACGCGGGAAGGCCATTGGAAAGCCGGCCGCGCGTGGCAGATCCCCCACTTCGGCAGCGCCTCGCCAGCCTCGTCGCGTTTTAATTCTTACGTAAAACCCCATCCAGAAAGGAATTGAAACGCCAAAGCCGTTTCAATCGCCTTTTTTAGACGAGTTCATCAATTGACAGCAAAAACCCAGGCAGCGACATTAGCTCGCACAATTAAACGATTGGAGACAGCGGCATGTCGCACGCCTTATCGAAGGGGGTGGCAACGGCCTTTGCCATCACCCCTTTTCTGATTGCCTGTGGTGGAGGAGACGGCGGCTCGCCCGCGCCGATCAACACACCCCAATGTTCCGGATCGAGTTGCGGCACGCAAGGGCCGCCGCCGTCGCAGCCCGTCAACGGCACGCTGTGCCCGGCCGATGCCGACATCGTGAAGAGCACGTATCTCGGCGGCGCCGGTAGCGGCGAGATCGTCAGCGTCAACATCGACGCGGTCGCGATGACCTACACGCTCAAGTGGCTCGAATCGCCGATTCCGCTCGCGACCGGCACGGTCACGCCGAGCCGCGCCGGCACGACCATCACGGGCAAGGTCATCCACCCGCCGACCGGCACGCTGCCGACGGCCGAGCAGACGCGCTGCGCGTTCGTCCTCACGCCGGGCACCGGTACCGCGCCGAACGGCTCGACCTATTCGACGGCCGCCGACTTCAACCAGGCGAACCCGCCGATGCTGCTGGTCGGCATGGGTGTCGCGGGCGGCGGCATCCCGGGGGCGACGGTCCAGTACGACGGGCTGACGATCAGCCTCGCCGGTATCCCGCTCTACAAGAACGTCGGCCAGGTGCCGAACCGCCACTTCGATTTCTATCCGTTCCTCGGCTTCTCGAACACGACGACCGATCTCACGAAGCTGCCGGGCACGTACAACGCACTGCTCTACCACCTCGTGCCGTCGGGCAACTATGCGACGAAGGGCATCAACTCGAGCGAGACGTTCGACGCGAACGGCGCATGCACGTCGACCTCCGGCAGTTGCGAGACGACCGGCAATCCGTGGACGGTGAACGCGAACGGCAGCTACCTCGACAGCACGCAGGCCCCGCAGATCCTGCCGCAAACGTCGCTCCCGGTGGTCGGCACGACGGGCAAATCGGGCACCGCGCACATGGTGATCGGCCAGCTCAACGGCGCGACGGTGCCGGTGGTCGTGCGCACCGGCTACGTGTATCTCGGCACCGATGCGGCGCTGCACACCGACGCAAAGGTCGACGACGAATCGGGCATCGCGGTACTCGCCGCGGCGAGCGCGATCCAGTCGGGTGCGATCGACGGCGGCTACGCAGGCGCGGATTCGAACTTCAAGTACACGGCCGCACTGATCCGCGGCAGCAACGCGTCGTTCATCAATCCGACCACGCAGGCCGAAGAAGACGGCTTCACGCTCGACTACGGCCAGACGACGGCGGGCCTGCTGAACGCAACGACTACGCCGCCGAGCGGCGCGAGCTACCCGTCCGCATCGGGCGTGGTGATCGCGACGGGCGGGCTGTATGCGGCGCTGATCCAGGGCACGGTGAACGGCGGCGTCACGCAGACGTCGGCGAATTCGACGACATCGTCGACACCGTACTTCGGCGTGGGTGCGCAGATCAGCAAGTAGCGATCGGGGACGCGGCGGCGGCCGGTGCGCCGCCGCGTATGGCAGGAAGAGGAAGGCACGACACGACGGCGTCCGGCACGACGCAGGCGCAACGCGCACAAGCAAACAGAAGCGGTCGACAGGGAGCCGACCGCCGTACAAGACAAATCTGGAGGAGCAACATGAAGCGCAACCTCATTCTGGCGGCGGCCCTTGCCGCCCCCCTTCTTTCCGGCTGCGGCGGTGGCGACGACAATCCGCCCCCGCTCGTCGAAGACCGGCTCTGCCCCGCATCGCTCGACTACAGCACCGTATTCACGGGCGGTGCGGGCAGCGGCGAACTCGCGAAGGTCCAGCTCGACACGACCAAGATGACCTGGCAGGTCACCTATGTCGAATCGCCGGTTCCGGCAACGACCGGCACCGTCACGCCGACCCGCGCGGGCACGGTCGACAGCGGCACGCTCACGCAGGAAACGCTGCTGCCGACCAACAAGCTGAACCAGTGCGCATTCCGCCTGAACGGCGCGAGCCTCGATCCGTCGCGCCCGGCGCGCATCTTCGTCGGCGAAGGCGTCGCGGGCGGCACGATTCCGGGCAAGGAAATCCAGTTCAACGGCGTGCTCGGCCAGGCCGCGGTGCCCGATACGAAATTCCCGTACTACCCGTTCATCGGCTTCTCGTCGATCGAAACGGACATCACGAAGGTCGCGGGCACGTACAGCCACGTCGGCTTCGGCGAAGTGCCGTCGCAGAACTTCGCGCCGGCGTCGATCGATGCGAAGGTGACGATCAACGCCGACGGTTCGTGGACCAAATGCGACACGACCGGCCAGTTCGCCGGCGGCGCGTGCACGCAGCAGGGCACGAACTTCGCGCAGTCGGCCGACGGCAGCGGCGCGTTCCAGAGCAACAACTACCAGAGCCAGCTGAAGCCGACGCTGTCGGCGACGCCGCAGGGCAAGGGCTTCATGATCGTCGGCAAGCTGCGCAACCAGCTCGTGCCGATCCTCGTGCGCACGGGTGTCGCGAACCCGAACCCGACGCCGGACAGCAACGGCGTGCCGGGCCTGACCGCCGACGACGAATCGAGCATCTCGATCCTCGCGCCGCAAACGACCATCGCGCTCGGCTCGCAGAACGGCGAGTACATCGGCGTCGACAGCCAGTTCGACTACCGCACCACCGCGCTGGCCGACACGCAGGCCACGCTGCTCGATCCGTTCCAGGCATCGCAGGCATCGCTTGCGACCGCGCTGAACCTCGACTACACGCAGGCGGTGCCGGGCACGGTCACGACGACCCACGTGAGTGCAAGCAGCACGGCGCCGACCGGCAAGTTCATCTTCACGGGTGGCGTGTTCGGTTTCCTCGACAACGCGGGTTCGACGCCGTATTTCACGATCGGCGCGTTCGTCCAGTAAGAGGAGGCAAGCCGTGATGAAGAAGACCCTTCTCTGCGCGGCGGCCGGCGCCGCCGCCCTGGCGCCGCTCGCGGCGCACGCGCAGAGCGCCGGCAGCAACGTCGTCACGCTGGGCTGGTTCCACGTGATGCCGCAGCAGAGCAGCACGCCGATGACGACCAACGTCGCGCCGACGCCGATCAACACGCCGCTGCGGCTGCCGCCGTCGTTCACGTCGCCGGGCACCGGGCTGCGCACCAGCGGCGCCGATACCGTCGGCCTGACGGTCAGCCACTTCCTGACCGATCACATCGCGGTCACGTCGGTGGCCGGCGTGCCGCCGGTGTTCAAGGTATCGGGCCAGGGCACGATCAAGCCGCCCGGCCCTGCCGGCGCGCTGGGCACGCAGAACATCGGGCTCGCGTCGGTCAACCCGATCGTGAAGAGCGTGCGGCAGTGGAGCCCGGCGGTGATCCTGCAGTACTACTTCGGACAGGCGACCGCGAAGTTCCGGCCGTTCCTCGGCCTCGGCGTGTCGTACAACTGGTTCAGCGACCTGCAGCTCAATACGAACTTCATCAAGCAGACGCAGGACAACCTCGGCGCGATTCTCGCGGCGGGCGCGGGCAAGCCGGGTACGACATCGGTGGAGGCAAAGGCGTCGTCGTCGTGGCAGCCGGTGTTCAACGCGGGCCTGCAATACAACATGACCGAGCATTTCGGGCTGGTGGCGTCGGTGACGTACATCCCGCTGAAGACGACATCGACGGTGACGATCAAGGCGGCCGACGGCACGACACTCGCCGAGTCGAAATCGGACCTGAAGGCGGACCCGATCATCAGCTACGTCGGGATGACGTACAAATTCTAAGGCCGGCGACGGAGAACGAAACGAGGAAAGATGGATGACCCGCGCCAAAAACGCGGGCAAAAAAAAGCCCGCCTAAGAGGCGGGCTGAATCCATATCAGAGGAGACATGGAGGAGACAGGTATAACTATAGCGAATCGATTTCCGCATTGCAACATTTCCGTAGAGAAAATAAGGATTTTCCCTCGAATGCGTACTCTAGATCGCTAGTCTGTATCCGACCCCTTCATGCTTTCCCGCTCGAGCACGTCTCCGAGCGCATCGCGCAGCAGCGCGACGGGCCGCGTCAGGCGGCCCGGCAGCGCGGCATGCACGATCCACACGTTGATCCGCGTTTCCAGCCCCGTCGTTTCCACCACCCTCAGCGCATCGCGATGCGCGCTGCGCGCCAGCGCGTTCGGCGGCGCGATGCCGATACCCGCGCCACGCGCGACGAGCGACAACTGCAGCTCCGAGCCGAACGCCTCGACCGCGACATCGAACGGCAGCCCGGCGGAACCGAGCGCGCGGCTCAGCGCCGAGCGCATCCCGCAGCCGTCCTGGCTCAACACCCACGGAAAACCCGACAGCACGTCGAGCGATAGCGGACCGTCCGGCAACGGGAAATCGCGCGCGGCGACGAGCACCGTCGGCTGCGTGCCGAGCAGGGTCGCCGTCAGCGTGTCGGGCAGCGCCGCGCTGGCCGGCACCATCACCGTCGCGACATCGAGCGTGCCGCGCTCGATGCCCTGCACGAGCGCCGGCGACCAGCCGGCCGTCACGCGCAACGTCAGCCGCGGAAACGCATCGCGCAACCGGTCGATCGGCCGCTCGAGCGCGAGCTCGGACAGGAATGGCGGCACGCCGATGCGCAGCTCGCCCGACGGCTCGCTGTCCGGCGCCCCCGCGGCCATCAGCTCGTCGACCGCACGCAGCACGTTGCGTGCAAGCGCGTAGACGTCGCGCCCGGCGGCAGTCGGCTTCAGCGGCTTGCTCTGCCGTTCGAGCAGCGGCACGCCCAGCAGCGTTTCGAGATTCTGCACGCGGCGGGTGAGACCCGGCTGGGTCAGATGGAGCTTCGCGGCGGCGGCGACCATCGACCCGCTGTCGACTACCGCGACGAACGCCTGGAGATCACGCGTATTCAAAACAAACTCGCATAATCATGTTAGACATATTTCAATTGTCGCATAAACATCAGCCACCTACGATGGGGATTCCTTCGCTCCTCTTCCCAGGCTTCCGATGAACTGCCCCGCCGATTCCCGCCCTGCCGCCATGCGCCCCGCGCGCGGCGCCCCGCCCGCGCTCAGCACGGGCATGACGCTCTTCTTCGCCGCGACGGTCGGCGTGATCGTGATGGGCCTGTTCGCCGCACAACCGCTGACGGGCCCGATCAGTGCCGACCTGCACCTGCCGCCCGGCCTCACCGGCCTCGTCGCGATGCTGCCGCAGCTCGGCTACGCGGCCGGCCTCGTGCTGCTGGTGCCGCTCGTCGATCTGCGCGAAAACCGCCGGCTGATCGTCGCGACGCTCGTCGCGTGCGCGGCGGCGCTCGCGCTGCCCGCGTTCACGCGCTCGGGCGCCGTGTTCCTGGTCGCGACGCTGATCGCCGGCGCCGCGTCGAGCGTGATCCAGATGCTGGTGCCGATGGCCGCGTCGATGGCGCCCGAAGCGCAGCGCGGCCGCGCGGTCGGCAACGTGATGAGCGGACTGATGCTCGGCATCCTGCTGTCGCGGCCGCTCGCCAGCCTGATCGCGGGCACGGCGGGCTGGCGTGCGTTCTACGCGCTGGCCGCGCTCGCGAATGCGGCGATCGCCGTCGTGCTGGCGCTGCGGCTGCCGGCGCGCCAGCCGGCGGTGACGGCCGGCTATCGCACGCTGCTCGCGTCGATGGGACGGCTGCTCGCCGACGAACCGGTGCTGCGCCGGCATGCGCTGTCGGCCGCACTCGCGATGGCGGCGTTCAGCGCGTTCTGGACGGCCATCGGGCTGCGGCTTGCGCAGCCGCCGTTCGGCCTCGACCTGCACGGAATCGCACTGTTCGCGTTCGCCGGCGCGAGCGGTGCGATCGTCACGCCGCTCGCCGGCCGCGCCGGCGATCGCGGCCACGGCCCGGCCGCGCAGCGCATCGCGCACGTGACGATGCTCGCGGCGCTCGCCGTGCTCGGCGTCGCCGGCGCCGGCTGGTTCGGCTTCGACGTGCACGCGCACCGCGGCGTCGCGCTGGCGCTGCTGGCCGGCGGCGCGGCGCTGCTCGACGCGGGCGTGATCGTCGACCAGACGATCGGCCGGCGTGCCATCAACCTGCTGAACCCGGCCGCGCGCGGGCGCCTGAACGGCTTGTTCGTCGGGCTGTTTTTCGTCGGCGGCGCACTGGGCGCGGCGCTCGCGGGTAGCGCGTGGGCGTGGGGCGGATGGAGCGCCGTGTGCGGCGTCGGCTTCGCGTTCGCCGGCGCGGCCGCCGGGTTCGGCCTGTCGGCCGCGCGCCGGACCGGCGCAGCCGCGTTGCCGCGCGCGTAGGCCGGGCCCGGATATGCAAACGCCCCGCCCTCTGACGAGGCGCGGGGCGTTGCGCGGGCCGCGGGGCCCGGAATCAGTGACGGACCAGCGCCATCATCGCGCCGAAACCGACGAAGATGCCGCCCGTCAGCCGGTTGAAGATCTTCGCGACGCTCTGGCTCTTCAACGTCGCGCCGATCCGCGTGCCGAACGACGCGTAGACCAGATACCAGCTCACCTCGATCACCGCGAACGTGACGACAAGGATGCCGAACTGCGGCAGCGTGGGCGCCGACGCGTTGATGAACTGCGGCAGCAGCGCGGCTGCGAACAGGATCGCCTTCGGGTTGCTGCCCGCGACCAGGAAGCCATTGCGGAACAGCGCCAGACGCGATGCCGACGCGCCCGGCGACACCGCATCGACGTCGGCGGCCGGCGCGTCGTCGACACGCGCGCGCCACGCCTTGACGCCGAGATAGATCAGATAGGCGGCGCCCGCGAAGCGCAACGCATTGAACATCGCCGGCCATGCCTCGAGAACCGCCCCGAGCCCCGCCGCGGACACCGCGAGCATCAGCACCAGCGCGGTCAGGCAGCCTGCCATCGTCGACGACGAGCGGCGCAGCCCGTGCCGCGCGCCGTGCGTCATCACGAGCAGCATGTTCGGGCCCGGAATCGCCGACACGACGAACACCGTCGCCACGAAAAGCCACCACGTATGCAGGTTCATGACCGCCTCAACCGAAAGAAAAACGAAACGTCGATTATGCCGTGTGTGCCGCGCTTCTGTCGCGCGCCGGCTCAGCGGCCCGCGCGGCGCAACGCGACTTCGCCGAGCACCGCGAAGTCCTGGTCGCCGCCGCCGTGCGCGAGCGCATCGAGCAGGCTGTCGCGCACGACGCTCGCCACCGGCAGCGGCACCGATGCCGCGTCGCCGGCTTCCAGCGCGAGCCGGACGTCCTTCAGGCCGAGCCGGGCCTTGAAGCGCGCGGGTTCGTAGCTGCGCTCGGCGATCATCCCGCCGTAGCCCTGGTAGACCGGCCCGGGAAACACGCTGCTGGTGATCACGTCGAGGAAATCGCGCATCGCGACGCCGTGCGCGCCGAGCAGCGCGGACGCCTCGCCGAGCGTCTCGATCGCCGACGCGAGCGTGAAGTTCGCCGCGATCTTCGCGACGTTCGCGTGCTGCGGCAGCGAACCGAATCGCCAGGTCTTCTGGCCGATCGCGTCGAACAGCGGCTGCACGCGGTCGATCGCCTCGGCCGGGCCGGCGGCCATGATCGTCAGGCGCGCGGCGGCCGCGACGTCCGGGCGCCCCATCACCGGCGCGGCGACGTAGTCGAGTCCGCGCGACGCATGCGCGTGCGCGAGCGATTCGGCCAGCGCGACGGAGACCGTCGCCATGTTCACGTGGATCAGGCCGCGCGGCGCCTGCGCGAGCAGCGCGTCGTCGAACACTGCGCGCGCGGCGGCATCGTCGGCGAGCATCGAGAACACGGCGTCGCCGCGAAACGCATCGGCTGGCGACGCAACGATCTGCGCACCGAGTGCGGCGAGCGGCTCGGCGCGCTCGCGCGACCGGTTCCAGACGCGCACGGTGTGCCCCGCCTTCAGCAGGTTCGCCGCGATCGCCTGCCCCATTTCGCCCAGCCCGATAAATCCGAGATCCATTGCCCGCTCCTTCGATCCATGAAGCCGCGAGTTAAACACAGATGACGGCGGCTTGCAGCGGCCGCCGCCGGCCGTGCGCGGTGCGATACTGGGCGAATGGCGACCGCGACCTTCCGCTTCCACGGCGAACTGAACGCGTTTCTCGCGCGGGCACGGCGCGAATGCGCGTTCACGCATGCGTTTGCGCGCGACGCGACGCTCAAGCATGCGATCGAGGCGCTCGGCGTCCCGCATACGGAAATCGGCGAGCTTTGCGTAAACGGCGCGCCGGCCGACCTCGACCGGCCGCTCGGCGGCGGCGAGCGCGTCGACATCCACCCGCAGCACGCCCGACCGGCCGGGAACGGCGCGCCCGCGCCGCAACCGGAGCGCTGGCGCTTCGTCGCCGACGCGCATCTCGGCGGCCTCGCGCAGTTACTGCGGCTCGCCGGCTTCGACACCTGCTACGACAACCACTACCGCGACGACGCGCTCGTCGCGCTCGCCGTGCGCGAAGACCGCGCCGTGCTGACCCGCGACCGCGAGCTGCTCAAGCGCCGGGCGGTCGTGCGCGGCTGCTACCTGCATGCGCAGCAGCCGGCCGAGCAGTTGCGCGAGCTGTTCGCGCGGCTCGACCTCGCGCCGTACATGCGCCCGTTCCGGCTGTGCCTGCGCTGCAACGCGCCGCTGCACCCGCTCGATGCGGCAGCCGCCGCGCCGCGGGTGCCGGCCGGCGTGCGCCAGCGGCACCGGCGCTTTGCCGCGTGCGACGTGTGCGGACGCGTGTTCTGGGAAGGCTCGCACTGGCGGCGCATGCGCGCGGTGGTCGACGCGATGCGCGCGCCGCCGGCCGGCACGCCGGACCTTCCAGACGCCTGAAAAAAACAAAACCCCGCATGCCGGAAGCGTGCGGGGTTTCGCGACGGGCGGCCGGCAGTGCCGGCCCCGGCGAGACGCGCTTAGTTTGCTGCGCCTGCGTCGTTCGTGCCGGCTGCCGAAGCGGCGGCGGCCTTCGCCTTGCCCTTCGCCGAACCGTGGTGCTTCAGCGCGTGCTTCGGCTTGCTGTGATCCTTCTTGGCCGGTGCCGGTGCTGCGGCCGACGTGTCGGCTGCCGGCGCGGACGCCTGTGCGAATGCCGAAACCGATGCGAGAGCGAATGCTGCGGTCATGATCGAAGCGAGCGTCTTCTTCATTGTTCTTCCTTTAGCGGAGAAAAAGTCAAACGTACCGGTAAAGATGCGAGGCATCCGCATCGGAACGTCAGTCGCGCCGGGTTTCCGGTCGCCGCCGGGCGGCTCGGCTCTCGCCTTTTCGCCTCGACAAATACTGACGCACTGGCTCCATAACGCACCGCCCGCGCGGCCAGTTGACACGTTCCTTGCAATCTTCGGGTTTCCCCGGAGGCGCAGGCCGCGGGCCCGCGCGACATGCCGCCCGGGCGTCTGCCAATCGTCCGACAAACCGGCTCTCGCGCCCGTTGCGGCAACGCTATACTGGCCTCCTTCCGTTCCAACGGATCGCGGCCGGTCATGAGACCGCCGCCGTCGCGAGGCGCCCAAATTGCCCGATCACAATCTGGACAAACTGAAAATCGACCGGCGTCCGATCGCGCCCGCGCCACGCCGGCGCCGGTGGGTCCGCTACGCGGTCGCGGCCGCAATCCTGATCGCCGCGATCATCGCCGCACTTCTCCTCACCGGCCGGCCGACGGTCGACACGACGTCCGTCACGTCCGCCTACCCTTACCAGAACGACACGCAGCTCAATGCGACCGGCTATGTCGTGCCGCAGCGCAAGGCCGCGGTCGCGTCGAAGGGCCAGGGGCGCGTCGAATGGCTCGGCGTGCTCGAAGGCACGCGCGTGAAGAAGGACGAGATCATCGCGCGGCTCGAAAGCAGCGACGTCGAGGCATCGCTCGCGCAGGCGCTTGCACAGGTGAAGGTCGCCCACGCAAACCTCGGCGTCGAGCAGGCCGAACTGAAGGATGCCGAGATCGCGCTGCGCCGCACCGCGGTGCTCGCGCCGAAGGGCGCGGTGCCGGCCGCGCAGCTCGACATCGACACGGCCCGCGTGAACAAGGCCCGCGCATCGGTCAACAGCGACCAGGCCGCGATCGCGTCCGCCGAAGCCAACGCGCAGGCCGCGCAGGTCGCGGTCGACCAGACGGTGATCCGCGCGCCGTTCGACGGGATCGTGCTCGCGAAGCACGCGAACGTCGGCGACAACATCACGCCGTTCTCGTCCGCCTCGGACAGCAAGGGCGCGGTCGTGACGATCGCCGACATGGACACGCTCGAGGTCGAAGCCGACGTCGCCGAATCGAACATCGCGACCATCCGTGCCGAGCAGCCGTGCGAAATCCAGCTCGACGCGCTGCCGGACATGCGCTTCGCAGGCCGCGTGTCGCGCATCGTTCCGACCGTCGATCGCTCGAAGGCGACCGTGCTCGTGAAAGTGCGTTTCGTCGACCGCGACGAGCGCGTGCTGCCCGACATGAGCGCGAAGATCGCGTTCCTGTCGAAGCCGGCGACGCCGCAGGACCGGCAGCCGGTGACGGCCGTGCAGGCGAGCGCGGTGGTCGAGCGCGACGGCCGGCCGGTCGTGTTCGTCGTGAAGGGCGACACCGTGCACGCGGCGACGGTGACGGCCGGCACGCGGATCGGCGAGCTGGTCGCGGTCCGCGGCGTGAAGCCCGGCGACACGGTCGTGCTCGCGCCGGGCGCAAAACTGAAGGACGGCGCGAAAGTGACCGTCGCGAAGAAATAGCGTGCCGCGCGTGAACGACGCATCGCCGCCCCTCGTCGAGATCAGCCACGTCGCGAAGTCGTACCGGCGCGGCAACCAGGTCGTGCCGGTGCTGACCGACATCACGCTCGACATCGGCGAAGGCGACTTCGTCGCGCTGATGGGGCCGTCCGGCTCCGGCAAGAGCACGCTGCTCAATCTCGTCGCCGGCATCGACCGGCCCGACAGCGGCGAGCTGCGCGTGGGCGGCCTCGACATCTCGCGGCTCGAGGAGGCGCAACTGGCCGAATGGCGCGCGGCAAACGTCGGCTTCATCTTCCAGTTCTACAACCTGATGCCGGTGCTGACCGCGTTCGAGAACGTCGAGCTGCCGCTGATGCTCACGCATCTGTCGCGCCGCGAACGGCGCGAGCGCGTCGAGCTGGTGCTCGACATGGTGAACCTGGGCGACCGGACGAGCCATTACCCGTCCGAGCTGTCGGGCGGCCAGCAGCAGCGCGTCGCGATCGCGCGCGCGCTGATCACCGATCCCGTGCTGATCGTCGCGGACGAGCCGACCGGCGACCTCGACCGCGCATCGGCCACCGACGTGCTCGCGATGCTGCAGCGGATGAACGCCGAGCTCGGCAAGACCATCATCATGGTGACCCACGACGCGCATGCGGCCGGCGCCGCGCAATCGCTCGTGCATCTGGAAAAAGGGGAGCTCATCGATGGGCACGCCGTCTGACCGACGGGAGCGCGCACGATGTACGTGCTGAAGCTGATCGCACGCAATGCGCTGCGGCACCGGCTGCGCACGCTGCTGACCGTGCTCGGGCTGACCATCGCGGTGCTGGCGTTCGGGCTGCTGCATACCGTCGTCGACGCGTGGTACGCGGGCGCGGCCGCCGCGTCGAGCGGACGGCTCGTCACGCGCAACGCGATCTCGCTCGTGTTCCCGCTGCCGGTCAGCTACGAGAACCGGATTCGCGGCGTGGACGGCGTGACGACGGTGGTTCGCTCGAACTGGTTCGGCGGCGTGTATCGCGATCCGAAGAACTTCTTCGCGAGCTTCGCGGTGTCGGACAACTACCTCGACCTTTACCCCGAATTCATTCTTCCCGCGCAGCAGCGCGCCGACTACGACCGCGATCGCCGCGGCTGCCTCGTCGGGCGCCAGCTCGCGACGCAGTTCGGCTTCAAGGTCGGCGACGTGATTCCGCTGAAAGGGACGATCTACCCCGGCACGTGGGACTTCGTCGTGCGCGGGATCCTCGACGGCCGCGACGATTCGACGATCACGCGCCAGCTGGTGTTCCACTGGGACTACCTGAACGAGACGGTGCGCAAGCGCACGCCGAAACAAGCCGACCAGGTCGGCGTGTTCGTGGTCGGCGTCGCGAACCCGGACGACGGCGCCACCATCGCGCGCAACGTCGATGCCGTCTTCAAGAACTCGCTCGCCGAAACGCTGACCGAGACCGAGCAGGCGTTCCAGCTCGGTTTCGTCGCGATGTCGAACCAGATCATCGCGGCGATCCGTGTCGTGTCGTATGTCGTGATCCTGATCATCATGGCCGTGATGGCCAACGCGATGGCGATGAGCGCGCGCGAGCGCACCGCCGAGTACGCGACGCTGAAGGCGCTCGGCTTCGGTCCCGGCTTTCTCGCGCTGATCGTGTTCGGCGAATCGGTCGTGATCGCGGTGGCCGGCGGCGGCCTCGGGATGCTCGCGACGCCGCCGGCCGCGAGCCTCTTCAAGCAGGCGGCGGGCGGCATCTTCCCGGTGTTCAGGGTGTCGACCGAAACGATGGCGCTGCAGGCCGCGTGCTCGGTCGCGGTCGGCATCGCGGCCGCGCTCGTGCCGGCGTGGCAGGCCGCGCGCGTGCGCGTGGTCGAAGGCCTGCGGGCGATCGGGTAGGCCGGGACAGACTGCAATGGCGATTCCCCTCACCTACATCGCGCGCAACCTGTGGACCCGGCGGCTCACCACCGCGCTCACCGCGGGCGGGATGGCGCTCGTCATCTTCGTGTTCGCGACGGTGCAGATGCTCGATGCGGGGCTCACGCAGACGCTCGTGTCGACCGGCGAACCGGACAACGTCGTGGTGATCCGCAAAGGCGCGGAAACCGAGATTCAAAGCTCGATCGACCATCAGCAGGCGAACGCGCTCGAGATGCATCCGGCCGTCGCGCTCGGCCCCGACGGCCGGCCGCTCGTGTCGAAGGAAGCCGTCGTGCTGATCTCGCTCGTGAAGACGTCGACCGGCAAGCCGTCGAACGTCGTGATCCGCGGCGTGTCGCCGGCCGGCCTCGCGCTGCGTTCGCGCGTGAAGCTCGTGGCCGGCCGCCCGTTCGCGCCGGGCTCGTCGGAGATCATCGTCGGCAGCGCGATCGCGAAAGGTTTCAGCGGCACGCAGCTCGGCGACAGCCTGCATTTCGCGCAGCGCGACTGGACGGTCGTCGGCGTGTTCGACGCGGGCGGCAGCGGCTTCGATTCGGAGATCTGGGGCGACGTCGATCAGTTGATGCAGTCGTTCCGGCGCACCAGCTATTCGTCGATGGTGCTGCGCATCCCGAGCGCCGACGGCTTCGCGCGCTTCAAGGCCGACATCGACGTCGATCCGCGCCTGACCGACGAAGCGAAACGCGAGCAAACCTTCTACGGCGACCAGTCGAAGGCGCTGTCGACCTTCATCAACATCCTCGGCATCACGCTGTCGACGATCTTCTCGATCGCCGCGATGATCGGCGCGATGATCACGATGTACGCATCGGTCGCGAACCGCACCGCCGAGATCGGCACGCTGCGCGCGCTCGGCTTCAAGCGCATGAACGTGCTCGCGGCGTTCCTGCTGGAAGCGCTGCTGCTCGGCTTCGTCGGTGGGGTGATGGGGCTCGCGTGCGCATCGCTGATGGGGTTCGCATCGTTCTCGACGACCAACTTCCAGACGTTCTCGGACCTGTCGTTCCGTTTCGTGCTGACCCCGGCGATCATCGTGAAGACGCTGCTGTTCTCGCTGGTGATGGGGCTCGTCGGCGGGTTCCTGCCGGCGATGCGCGCCGCGCGGCTGAACATCGTCGACGCGCTGCGCGCGCAGTGACGCACGCAGCCGCTCACGCTCAACGCTCGCGCGGCACCCATGCGCCGTGGAACCCGGCCGGCACGCGGCGCGGCAGGTGCACGGTCGCGACCGGCCCTGCCTCGATCGCGCGCGCATCGAGGATCACGACGTCGCTCGTATCCGTCGCCGCGCGGTAGACCACCACCAGCAGCCAGCCGTCGTCCTCGTCGGTGCCGCCCGGACGCGGCACGAACACCGGCTCGCCGTTCTGGTCGCCGGCCGGTACCGTGTAATGCGTGCTCGTGCCGCGCGCGTGGTCGAAGCGCATCACGCCGCGCATTTCCGCGTTGTTCGGCTGCTCGACCGCATACAGGTAGCGGTAGCGGCGCCCCGTCCGGCTTTCGTTGATGCGCGGCAACTCGATGCCGCCGTCGGCGAGCGGCCCTTCGTCGACCAGCCCGTTCGCGGTATCGATCACGTAGCGCCACAGCTCGCCGAGCGGATTCTCGGCAAAGCGGCCCGTGCGCGCATCGAGCCGCAGGAACCACGGATAACGCACCGCATCGAGCACGATGCACGACGCGTCGCAGTCGTATGCGTTCACGACGTGCATGATGAAGCACGGCTCGATGCCGAACCACTGCACGTCGCCACCGTGGCGCGGGATCACGCCGATCCGCGCGGCGCGGTCGTCGTGCCAGCGCAGCGGCATCCGGTGGCCCCGCTCGAGCATCGAAAAGTCGTAGCCCACGTTCAGGTCGAGCAGCAGGCTGCGGGTTTCGGTGATCGCGAGATCGTGCATCATCGACGGCGCGCTCACGTCGACCTCGATGTCGACGCGCTGCACGCCCTGCGCGTCCGCGACACCGTAGCGCAGCCACGGCGCGCGCCAGTCCGCGCGAAACGCGATCAGTTCGCCCGTCACCGGATCGACCTTCGGATGCGCGGTCATCCCGCCGCCGAAGCCCGCGTGCCGCGCGCTCACGCCGAGCGAATCGAGCGCGGCGGTGATCGCGAACGGCGCGCCGCCCTCCGACAGCGCGAGCAATTCGCCCGCATGCCGCAGCACGCTCACGTTCGGATTCGTGTCGGGCAGATGCGGCCCCTGTGCGGGCGCATGCACGGCGGCCCAGCGTTGCGTGCGCGCCCAGCGGTTCCGGTAGCCGGCCGCGCGGCCGTTTTCGAACGCGATCGCGTGCAGCATCGCGGCCTCCGGCCACCACGACAGCATGTCGTTGCCTTCGAAGCGGCCGCCCGGCGGGTTCGGGCCGTTGCGCAGCAGCGTGCCGTCGAGGTCAGGCGGGATCGTGCCGCTCACCCGCAGGTCGACGAGGTCGGCTTCGTCGGCGACCGGCGCGATCGCACCGCGGTTCAGATCGAAGGTCGTCATCGCGTCGCGCCCTCCGTCAGCAGCCTTCGGTCGACGGCGGCAGATCGCCGCGCGCCAGGGCGAGCGCATGGTCGCGCACGTCGTCCGGCCAGCCGGCGATCAGCTCGGCCATCCGCGCGAGGTCGTTCGCGTACAGCGCACGCGCGGCTTCCTCGAAACCGGGCAAGTCGCCCGCGATCGCCGACATGAAGTGGTACGCGCGCGCCTGCGCGTCGCGGCGCCGGTCGGCCGCCGCATGCGTGCGCCGCGCGTCCTCGACGAGCTTGCGCAGCGCGACCGACGCGCCGCCTGGCTGCGCGGCGAGCCAGTCCCAGTGACGCGGCAGCAACGTGACTTCGCGCGATACGACGCCCAGCTTCGGACGGCCGCGACCCCGCTGTTCGCCCGCGCCGGCCGGCTCGCCGGTCGACGCAGAGGGATTGGCGCCGGCAGACGCATCGGCCGGCGGCAGCGCGTAGCGCGCCCGTACTTCGTCGTCCGACCCGCGCAGGTCGAGGTCGATCGAGCGGCCGGTCGCGTCGTCGAAAATCACGATCGCGCCGGACATCGCCTCGCCGGCCGCCTGCCGGACCGCGAGCGCCACCGTCGCGGGCGGGCCGGACGCAATGCGCCGATGGCCGTCGAAAGCCGTGCAGGAAGGAAGCAGCGTGGAAGTGGTCATCATGGTTGCCCGTGGGCAGGAATCGGAATGACGATATTTTTATCCGGGTATAAATTGGATGTCAATATCACCCGGGTAAAATTTTTGTTCACTGTCACGACCAATCGATTCAAATGTTGAATCGATCAAGTCATTAATTGGCATGAAAACGCAAATATCGCCATGACAGAATGATCCGGACGCGCTGCCCGCCAGTCCGGCGTCCGGATTCCGGCCGGCAGCGCCCCCGCGAAAAACGCGCGCACCCGACGCGCCTGCCGCACGACGGCACCTTCCGCCCTTCGGAGGAGACAGTCATGAATCCGCTTCAAGCGCTGCCGGCGTCCGCGTCGGCAACGGCCCGGCGCACCCGCGTGCGCTGGCTCGTGCTGGCCGTGCTGTTCGCAGTCACGACCATCAACTACGCGGATCGCGCGGCGATCGCGATCGCGGGGCCCGCCCTCGCCCGTTCGCTGCACCTGAACCATGTGCAGATCGGCTTCATCTTCTCGGCGTTCGGCTGGTCGTACGTGGTCGCGCAACTGCCGGGCGGCTGGCTGCTCGACCGCTTCGGGTCGCGCATCGTCTATGCCTGCAGCATCTTCTTCTGGTCGCTGTTCACGCTGTTGCAGGGAACGATCGGCTTCTTCGGCGGCGCCGCCGCGTTCGCGCTGCTGTTCGGGCTGCGCTTCCTGGTCGGCGCGGCCGAGGCGCCGTCGTTCCCCGCCAACAGCCGGATCGTGTCCACCTGGTTCCCGGCGCCCGAGCGCGGCACCGCGTCGGCGATCTTCAATGCCGCGCAGTACGCGGCGACCGTCGTGTTCGCGCCGCTGATGGGCTGGCTCGTGCATGCGTTCGGCTGGCAATCGGTGTTCGCGGTGATGGGCGTGCTCGGCTTCGCGTTCGTGCTCGTGTGGAACCGCACGATGTACGACCCGAAGGTGCATCCGCGCATCAACCGCGCGGAGCTCGACTACCTCACCGAAGGCGGCGCGCTCGTCAACATCGACCAGGCGACCGGCGCGCGCGACGGCGGCCCGTCGCTGCATCACGTGAAGGCGCTGCTGAGAAACCGGATGCTGGTCGGCGTGTACGTCGCGCAGTACTGCATCAACGCACTCACCTATTTCTTCATCACGTGGTTTCCCGTCTATCTCGTGCAGGCGCGCGGGATGTCGATCCTCAACGCGGGGCTCGTCGCGTCGATCCCGGCCGTATGCGGGTTCCTCGGCGGGATACTCGGCGGCGTCGTGTCCGACGCGCTGCTCAAGCAGGGCCGGTCGCTGTCGGTCGCCCGCAAGGTGCCGATCGTGATCGGCATGCTGCTGTCGATGTCGATGATCGTCTGCAACTACACCGACTCGCACGTGCTCGTCGTGCTGTTCATGGCGCTGTCGTTCTTCGGCAAGGGGCTCGGCGCGCTCGGCTGGGCCGTCAACGCCGATACCGCGCCGCGTCAGATCGCGGGCCTGAGCGGCGCGCTGCTCAACACGTGCGGCAACCTTTCCAGCATCACGACGCCGATCGCGATCGGCTATATCGTCGACCGCAGCGGCTCGTTCAACGGCGCGCTCGTCTACGTCGTCGCGCACGCGCTCGTCGCTGTGATCTGCTACCTGTTCGTCGTCGGCGAGATCCACCGCGTCGAGCTGACATGAACGGCGCGGGCCGCGCCGGTGCGTCCGGCGGGCCCGCGCATTACGGAACCAGGAGCGAACCGATGTCCGAATCCCGCCGTGCCGGCACGCCGCGCGTCACGCGCATGCAGGTGATCCCCGTCGCCGGCCGCGACAGCATGCTGCTGAACCTGTGTGGTGCGCACGCACCGTATTTCACACGCAACCTCGTGATCCTCGACGACAGCAGCGGGCATACGGGCGTCGGCGAAGTGCCGGGCGGCGAAGGTATCCGCCACGCGCTCGAACGGATGACCGATCTCGTCGTCGGCCAGTCGATCGGACGCTACCAGGCGACGCTCAACGCGGTGCGCGCGGCGCTGTCCGGCGCCGGTGCGGGCGCCGGCCGCACCATCCAGCACGAGGTGACGTCGGCCGGCGAGGCGGCCGTGCTGCGCCAGCCGCACGAGATCAACCTGCGGCTCGACAACGTGATCACCGCGATCGAGGCCGCGCTGCTCGACCTGCTGGGCCAGCATCTCGACGTGCCGGTCGCGGCACTGCTCGGCGAAGGCCAGCAGCGCGACGCGGTGCCGATGCTCGCGTACCTGTTCTATATCGGCGAGCGGCGCCGCACCGACCTGCCGTATCGCGACGAGACGCGCGCGGCAGACCCGTGGTTCCGGCTGCGCAACGAAGCGGCGCTCACGCCGGCCGCGATCGCGCAGCAGGCCGAGGCCGCGGTCGAGCGCTACGGCTTCGCCGATTTCAAGCTGAAGGGCGGCGTGATGGCCGGCGCGGACGAGATGGAAGCGATCGCCGCGATCAAGGCGCGCTTTCCCGACGCGCGCGCGACGCTCGATCCGAACGGCGCGTGGTCGCTCGACGAAGCGGTCGCGCTGTGTCGCGGGCAAGGCCACCTGCTCGCGTATGCGGAAGATCCATGCGGGCCGGAAGGCGGTTATTCCGGCCGCGAAGTGATGGCCGAATTCCGCCGCGCAACCGGCATCCCGACCGCGACCAACATGATCGCGACCGACTGGCGGCAGATGGATCATGCGGTACGACTGCAGGCGGTGGACATCCCGCTCGCCGATCCGCACTTCTGGACGATGCAGGGCTCGGTGCGGCTCGCGCAACTGTGCCGCGACTGGGGGCTCACGTGGGGCTCGCATTCGAACAACCACTTCGACGTGTCGCTCGCGATGTTCACGCATGCGGCCGCGGCGGCGCCCGGCACGATCACCGCGATCGATACGCACTGGATCTGGCAGGAAGGCGATGCGCGGCTCACGCGCGAGCCGCTGGAGATCGTCGGCGGCCAGGTGGCCGTGCCGGAGCGGCCGGGGCTCGGGATCGAGCTCGACATGGCGCAGGTCGAGGCCGCGCATGCGTTGTACCGGGAAGTGGGCGGTACCGCGCGCGACGATGCGGTCGCGATGCGTTATCTGGCACCGGGGTGGACGTACGATCCGAAGCGGCCGAGTTTCGGGCGGGGGTGATGGCGGGGCGGCAGGCAATGCGATCCACGATTGCCAAACCGTGCAAACGATTGCATCCTGCCGGCTGCCCGATCCGTCGCCGCGCCGGCATCGCGAACGGATCGACGCGGCCGCCCAGCAAGAAGGAACCGCCTCGCGATGAAGCCACTCGACCCGACCCTGCGCCTGCTCCTCGTCATCGTGCCTTGCTCGATCCTGTGCCTGCCGGCCAGCACGACCGTCGCAGGCTATGTCGCGCTGAGGCTGACGGCGAACACGTCGCACTTCGAAGGCGGCGCCGGTTATGGATGGATGTGGCTGACGATCCTGCTCAGTTGCGCGTTCTATGCGGCAGGTATCGGCATCTGCGTGCTGCTGCGGAAAAAGCTCGCGCTGCTCGCGATTGTCGCGGCAGCGTTCGCGGCGTTGTCGGTGCCGACATTCCAGACGATTCAGGGCCTGCTGAGCTAGGCCGCGATGTGGCGGAGCGCTTCGGGGTTATCTGTACTCGTCAATCTCTACTGTCCCGCCGAGAGACGCCATCATTTCACGCAGCCCCGATTGCGAAAACTACGCGCGATGCCGTACCGGCATTCAGGCAACGCAGGGTGAAGCCGATTACGAAAGCCGCGCTGAAATGCAGTGCCGAGGCGTCGCCATCGCCAGGGTAGAGGGGAAAATACGTCGGCCGCCAACGCGCGGCCGACTACGCCGAGATTAAGGGCTGGCGGCTGGGAGGGCGACCATCGCACAGACGGCGGAACATTTCGGCGTGAGCGCGGCGACCGTCAAGCGGGCTTGTGCTGAGTGCCCCCTGCGCCAACCGCGCGTTATCGGTATTCATCGATATCTACCACGCCCCCAAGCGACTCCATGAGGGATCGCACGTCGTCCGGCACATCCGGTACACGGTCGCCGCTGTAGTTCGCCCAGTAGCAGAAGAAACGGACCCGCGCGCCCGCGCCCTCGATAAGTTCGCGTAGGTCTTGGCGGGGCAGGCCCAGATGCCTGATGAGATAACGTAGATGCGGTTCCAATTGATCGCCCTGGACAGACTCGCTGCTGCGTATCCCCCATACGCCCGTTCGGCCCGGACAGCTGCTGGTTCGGCCGGTCGGCGTGACAAAATGCTGCCCCTTGGTGACGGCTATATCAGGCGTAACGCCGAAATAGCCAGTCCAGAACTCCGGAGCGACGTTATCACCTGAGATTGTGAATGACGCGTTTGCGAGTTGATGTGAACCCAATCTCAACCTCATTTGTAATCGTGCATGTTGCCGATGACTTCGCCTTGAAATTCAACGTTGCCATTGTCGTGCCAAGTGACATTGTCAGCACCGCCAAGGCCAAGGTCGTCCTTCATCGAATGGACCATCCCGCCAAAGATATCCCGAGCGTACCCTAGCATTTTGGCCGCATAGTTCGGGTTGGTAGTGGATGCTGCTAACTGTTCTACGTCACCACTCAAAGGGCCATCCGCATAGTCAAACACGTCCGCACTGCCTAACGGAGTACCTGGAGTACCTGGGTCAAGCGAGTTCGCCAATTGAGGGGCCGCTCCAGCAGTCCCTGCAACCACGCTCTGCAAATAGCCAATCAGTTCATCCGCCGACACGTCGTTGGGCACTGCCCAACCGGGGAGAGGTTTGTCTACGGGCAGCGCGGCCACTCCCGGCACGCTGGCGAGCCTACTTGCTCTTGGGAAAGGCGGTGTAGAGGGCGCGCGCCCAGCAACGCCGCCACGGGCCACGGGGCGGTCGATAGATACGGACACCCTCCCGTCCTCGATGGCAGACCTGAGCGCGGCCACCGGATCACCCGCCGATGTTCCAGCGAGCCCCAATTCTCGAAGATAGCCAATGGCCCCGGTCATCAACCCGGCATACCTCGGCCAATGCAGCATCAGTTCCGAGACAGCGGCGCGCTGTTCAAGCGACTGTCGCGACCCGCGGCCGCCAGACAGCGTCGCGCGCTTCCCGAACCCCATATCGATCATCACCGACGCCATGCCGCGATGCTCTCAAATTATTGTCTGATTAATTGAGCAACACGGAATAGCGTCCAGTCAATTTGTGACGGACGGCGGTATGAGCAGCATCGGGCACGGGAATCCAGGTGCGGCGTACGATTTCTATCAACGAATAAAACAGGTCGTGCAGGTTGCCGTACCGGTGCAACGCGCTTGCAGCCGAGGCCCGTCAGATATGAGTGCGGTATGGATCGAGCAAGAAGTTGCAGCGCCGTTGCGCGGGAAGAGGCACGACGAACGTGTAATGGACGCGCCGGTCAGTTTGTGTCCAACCGTTACGACCGGGCTTCAGCCATGCTGTCAGTCTTCAGCGCATGGCAAATCCTGCTCCCAAATGCAAAACAACGCACTACATCGCAAGACGTAGTGCGTTGTTTTTACTGGAATTCTTGGTGGAGCGGAGGAGGATCGAACTCCCGACCTTCGCATTGCGAACGCGACGCTCTCCCAGCTGAGCTACCGCCCCAACAGACAACCATCATACACATGCATTTCTGCGCTTGGCAATAGGGGTTCGCTACCCAAATGCGTCACTTCGACGGCGCGCCCGCCAGCACCCATTCGACCACGGAACGCAGATCCGCATCGCTCATGCGCGGGTGCGCCGGCATCGGAATCGCACCCCACACCCCCGAGCCGCCGTCCTTCACTTTCTTCGACAGCTTCGCGACAGCCTGCGGATCGGACTTGTAGCGTGCGGCGATGTCCTTGAACGACGGGCCGACGAGCTTGCGGTCCACTGCGTGGCAGCCCATGCAGGCATTGCCGCGCGCGACCCTCAGGCCATCGGCGACATCGGCATGCGCGGTGCCGAGCACACCGGCCGCGAGCGCCCCAGCCGCGGCGCCCTGCACCATCCAGTGTTTGATCTGCATCAGCTTCATTGCGGCGTCGCCTTCGGGTTGCCCGGGTGCACGCTCGACGAATTCGAGATCGGCGCGGGCGGTTGCAGCGGGGTGGACTGGACCGACGCATCGGGCACCGCACCGACCGTCGCGGAATCCGCGGGGACGGCGGCGGCCTGCGCGCCGGACGCATCGCTCGGCGACGCAGCCTGCAACGCCTGCGCGTCCTGCGGCTGGATGTACTGGAACACCTTCACGACCTTCTCGACGCCCGGCACCTGGCTCGCCGCATCGGCGCCGCGATTGCCTTCGTCGACCGTCACGAGGCCCATCAGGTAGATATTGCCGCGCTCGCTGACGACCTTGTAGTAGTTCGCCGACAGCCCCTTCGTCGCGATCAGCTCGGACTTCACGCGCCCTTCGAGATACGAGTCGTTCGCGCGCGACGACAGCGACGACGCCGGCTCGACCGACAGCTCGTTGACGATCCCGTTCACGTTGTTGATGCCGCGCACGATCTCTTCGGCACGCTGCTTCGACGCATCGTTCGGCACCTCACCCGTCAGCAGCACGCGGCGGTTGAACACCGTCACGTTCACGTGCGACTGATCCGGCAGCCCGTTGTTGATCTGCGTGAGCGACTTGACCTGGATCTCGCGATCCTCCGTCTGCGCGCCGAGCGTACGGCGGTCGGTCGCGATCAGCGCGCCGCCGCCTGCCGCGGCACCCAGCACGCCGAGTACGCAGCCCTGCAGCGACACGGCAAGGCCCGCCGTCAGCGCGACGAGCAACGTGGTTCTGACGAGCGTCCCTTTGACGCGGCTTTGATTCATCGACGGCTCTCCTTCGTTCAATCCTCACCCAGCAGCATCGCGTCGATGCCGTCGCACAGGCAGTGGATGGTCAGCAGATGGACTTCGTGGACGCGCGCCGCGCGAGACGCGGGCACGCTGATCGGGATATCGGTGTCGGACAGCGCGGCGGCGACTGCATGGCCGTTGCCGCCGGTCAGCGCGACGACGGTCATCTCGCGCTCGTGCGCCTCGTCGATCGCGGCCAGCACGCGCGGCGACGCGCCGCCCGCGTCGAGCACCAGCAGGATGTCGCCGGTCTGCCCGAGCACGCGCACCTGCTGCGCGAACAGCTGATCGGCAGCGCTCGCACCGGTGAGCCCGCCCTGCGACGCATCGGTGGCCAGCGCAATCGCCGGCAGGCCCGGGCGCTCGCGCTCGAAGCCGCCGACGAGGGACACGGCGAGGTAGTGCGCAGCAGCGGCCGACGGGCCGTCGCCGCACGCGACGATCTTGTTGCCGTTCGCCAGCGCGGCGAACATCGCATCGACCGCGGCTGCGATCGGCAGCGACAGCGCGTCGGCCGCCTCGGCGTGAAGCGCGGCACTGTCGCGGAAATGTTGCTGAATACGTTCGACTGACATCGATTCCTGGTGAACTGGGCGCGTGGCACGCAGCGCGCGACATCATGGGTGCGGCGAGTTTACCGCACTCCGGCACCCTCTCCGGGGGTACGGCAAGAACTCTTTACATCTCGTCACAGCTCGCGGCTACACATCGTCGGTACGAAATGCGTCGCGCAGCCATTCGAGCCGGCCGGCCTCGAACGCGACGACGTCGAAGCGGCACGCGGCGCCCGCGCCGTGCCGCGCCCAGAAACCGAGCGCCGCCGCGATCAAACGCTGCCGCTTGCGCCAGCCGACGCTGGCGGCCGCACCGCCATGCCGCGTGCTGCGCCGCGCACGCACCTCGACGAACACGAGCACGCCGTCGGGCGCTCGCATCACGAGGTCGAGCTCGCCGCCGCGCATCGTCACGTTGGCCGCGACGAACGCGAGGCCGCGACGCTCGAGGAACTGCCGCGCACGCTGCTCGAACGCCGCGCCGACGGGTTTGGATCGAGCGGCGCCGGAAAAGTTGTCGCCGGCAGCCGGCAAACCGCGCGCGCCGCCCGGCGCGGCCGGCTGCGCGTGGCACAATGCCGTCCTTGTTCCGCTTGCGCCGCGATTGCGCGCATTGCCTGCCATGACTGCCCTCCTCGAACTCGCGCAAACGCAGCATTACCCGAGCGCCACGCTCTACGTGGTCGCGACGCCGATCGGCAACACCGCCGACATCACGCTGCGCGCGCTGCACGTGCTCGGCCTCGCCGACCGCATCGCCGCCGAAGACACCCGCAACACGGGCCAGCTGCTCGCCCGCTACGGGATCTCGAAACCGCTCGTCGCCGTGCACGAGCACAACGAACGCGAAGCCGCGCTGCGCGTGATCGAGCTGCTGCGCGCGGGCGAACGCGTGGCGTACGTGTCGGACGCCGGCACGCCCGGCATTTCGGACCCCGGCGCGCGGCTCGTCGACGCCGTGCGCACCGCGGGCTTCGCGGTAGTTCCGCTGCCGGGCGCGAGCGCGGCCGTGACCGCGCTGAGCGTGGCGGGCGACTGGGCCGGCACGTTCACGTTCGCGGGCTTCCTGCCGCCGAAGACGAAGCAGCGCGCCAGCACACTGCAGGCGCTCGTGCAGCATCCGTATGCGCTGGTGTTCTACGAAGCGCCGCACCGGATCGCCGAAACCGTCGCCGCACTGGCCGACGCATTCGGCCCCGCACGCCGGCTGCTGATCGCGCGCGAGCTCACCAAGCTACACGAGCAGTTGTTCCAGGGCACCCTGGCCGAAGGACAGACCTGGCTCGACGGCGATGCGAACCGGCAGCGCGGCGAGTTCGTGCTGGTCGTCGAAGGCGCGCCGGCCAATCGCGACGAAGCCGACGACACCGCGCACGACGCGCTGCTCAAGCTGCTGTTGGAAGAAGTGCCGGTGAAGAGCGCCGCGAAGCTCGCGGCGGCGCTGACGGGCGCGTCGCGCAACACACTGTACGCACGCGCGCTGACGCTGAAGGAAGGTTGACGCGCGACGTGCGCGGCACAAACCGCTGAAGCGAAAAAAGGCTGCCCGAGGCAGCCTTTTTGCATGGACGGACAAACCGTCGCGTTACTTCGACGACAGCGACGCGAACATCTCGTCGCGCGCCTCGCGCGCTTCCTGCGGCGACAGCCCTTCGATCTTCACGCGGCCCGTGCCGGCATGCACGAGACCGATGATCTTGGCGGCCGCATACGACAGGTCGAGCACACGGCCACGCTTGAACGGCCCGCGATCGTTGACCTTCACGACGACCCACTTGCCGGTCGACGCGTTCGTCACCTTGATGTACGAAGACAGCGGCAGCGTGCGATGCGCGGCGGTCAGCGCGTTCATGTTGAAGCGCTCGCCGTTCGCGGTGCGGCGGCCGTGGAAATCGCGGCCATACCACGAAGCCCGGCCCGTCTGGCGGAAATCGGATACGTCCTTGCCGTCGATCGGCTCGGCGTCCGCCAGCGAAGACTTGTTCGCGTCCTTGCTGTCGGCAGCCGGCATCGACGCCAGCGCGGAATCGAAATTCAGTTGCTGCTTGTCACTGTCCGCTTTCGCGGCAGCGGCCGTCTTGTCGACCGCGCCCTTCTGATTGGCGTTGCCGGTGGTCTGGCTGGGTGGCACCGCACAGCCCGTCAACGCAAAAAATATTGCAATGGTCCCGAATCGAGTCGGAAATCGAAAATTCATCGACGTGTCGCCTTCTGGTTCGGGCCGCACCGATACAACGCTGCTCAACAACGCAGATACGCGGCCCGGACGGCAAATGCGTGCACGCCCCGCTCGGATGCGAGCAGGCGGCTAGCATGGGCGCGGCTTTCGTCTCTGCCGCAACCGTCCTGATTAGTTTTCACGTCTGGCGCAACCTGTCCCCGGCAGCCTGACCAGACCCCACATGCCGCCATCGAACATGGCTTTCACGTTCGCGCGCGTCGCATACAGCCAACGCACAGGAACGGCGGCACAGGCCTCATCCGGCGGCGCGGCAGCAAGGCCGCAGGCGGGCGCGCAGCACCCGGCCGGACAAGACGTGAGCACCGAATGCTCGGTGCTGGATACACCGCCGGACTCCCCGGCGGTCGATGCTTGACGGTGAATCCGACACCCCATTTAACGGGGCCGAAACACCAGCGAATTGCGTGAAATTCACGCGCAATGGGGCGCATTATACATAAATCAAAACCCCATCTCGAAATCTGCCCCTCCCCAGCCATTGATTCTCACTATGGCGGTAACAATCGGATGCTCCGGGATTGCCCGCACGGCGTGCGCCGTGCGCCCCTCGGCAGGGCCGGCAGGCGGCTCGCGCGACCGGTACAATCGCTCCTTTTAGCCGCCGGTGCCCTCATGAAAGTCACGCTCATCCCGGTCACGCCATTCCAGCAGAACTGCTCGCTGCTCGTCTGCGAAAAGACCGGCCGCGCCGCCGTCGTCGATCCGGGTGGCGATCTCGAACGGATCGAACACGAGATCGCGCGGCAGAACGTGCAGGTCGAGAAAGTGCTGCTCACGCACGGGCACGTCGATCACTGCGCAGGTGCGAAGGCGCTCGCCACGCATTACGGCGTGCCGATCGTGGGGCCGCAGGAAGACGAACGCTTCTGGATCGAGCAGTTGCCGATGCAGAGCCAGCGCTTCGGCTTTCCGGCCGCCGAAACCTTCGAGCCGGATCACTGGCTGAACGACGGCGACACCGTAAAGTTCGGCGACGAAACGCTCGAGGTCTATCACTGCCCGGGCCACACGCCCGGTCACGTCGTGTTCTTCAGCCGCGCGCATCGCGTCGCGATCGTCGGCGACGTATTGTTCGCCGGCTCGATCGGCCGCACCGACTTCCCGCGCGGCAATCACGCGGACCTCGTGCGTTCGATCAAGGAAAAGCTGTGGCCGCTCGGCGACGACGTCACGTTCGTGCCGGGCCACGGCCCTGTGTCCACCTTCGGCGACGAGCGCCGCACGAATCCGTTCGTGTCCGACAAGGCATACGGATGAACCAGACCGCCATCCCCGAAATCTACGTCAGCACCGACGTCGAGGCCGACGGCCCGATTCCCGGCCCGCACTCGATGCTGAGCTTCGCGTCGGCCGCCTATACCGAGGACAAGCAACTGATCGCGACGTTCTCGGCGAACCTCGAGACGCTGCCCGGCGCCCACGCCCATCCGGTACAGGAAGCGTGGTGGAAGACCGAACCCGACGCGTGGGCCGCATGCCGGCGCGACCTGCAGGCGCCCGAGGCCGCACTCGTCGCGTACGTCGAGTGGGTCGAGGCGCTGCCCGGCAAGCCGGTGTTCGTCGCGATGCCGGCCGGCTTCGATTTCACGTTCATGTTCTGGTACATGATGCGCTTCGCGGGCCGCTGCCCGTTCTCGTGGTCGGCGCTCGACATCAAGACGCTCGCGTTCGCGATAACGGGCCTGCCGTACCGCAAGGCCATCAAGCCGCGCTTTCCGAAGCACTGGTTCGACGATCACCCGCATACGCACGTCGCGCTCGACGACGCCATCGAGCAAGGCGCGCTGTTCTGCAACATGCTCGCCGACCTGCGCCGTCAGCAGGCTGCGCTCGCGGGCCTCGCCGTGTCCGACACCGACCGGTCGGAACACGCGGGGGCGGGGCAAAATCCCACGGATCCGCGCACAAATTAGCGAATCTCGCTCATCGACACGCCGTCAGATTGCCTTTCCTTTCCCGGCCCTCTAACATTCAGCGTGTTGTAGCTGCCGCATGGAGGCGCAGGTGACGCTCGATTCCTTTTCGCAAAAAATCCTTCGCCTGTTGCAGCTCGACGCGCGCCGTTCCGTTCAGGAAATTTCCGATCAGGTCGGCCTGTCGAGCACGCCGTGCTGGCGCCGCATCAAGGACATGGAGCAATCCGGCGTGATCCAGCGCTATACCGCGCTGCTCGATCGCGAGAAGCTCGGCCTGCATGTGTGCGCGCTCGCGCACGTGCACCTGACCCGCCACAACGAAGGCGGCGTCGAGCAGTTCGAGCGCGAGATCGCGACCTGCCCGGAAGTCACCGAGTGCTACAGCACGACGGGCGAAGCCGACTACATCCTCAAGATCGTCGCCCCCGACATCAAGGCCTACGACGTCTTCCTGCACGAACGGATCTTCAAGATCCCGGCGGTGTCGCAGGTACGCAC
The DNA here is from genome assembly GCF_003366075.1 of Burkholderia sp. IDO3. Classification (NCBI taxonomy): domain Bacteria; kingdom Pseudomonadati; phylum Pseudomonadota; class Betaproteobacteria; order Burkholderiales; family Burkholderiaceae; genus Burkholderia; species Burkholderia sp. IDO3. The sequence goes on along the minus strand of NZ_CP028963.1, from coordinate 222,854 downwards.
GAGCGTCGTGCTGCGCGAAATCAAGTTCGACACGCAGTTGCCGCTGTAACGCGCGGCGCGCGCTCGCGAGCGCGCCGGCGTCACGCCGGCGCAGGCAGCGCGCGCGTGAAGCCGATCCGGCGCGCGCCGAACTGGCGCTTCAGCGCATCGACGTCGAGCCGGCCGGCCAGCGCCGCGTCGGTATCGCCCGCATCCGCGGCGAGCGTCACGTCGATCTCCAGCCCCGTGCTCAGGTAGTGCAGGTCGATCGCGTCCGCACGCAGCCCGCGCTGCGCGAGCGCTTCGTCGAGCCGCGCCGTGATTTCGACGCGCGGGGGCAGCGCGAGCGCCGGACGACGCGCCGCATCGTTCTCCGGATCGACGTGAATCAGCGCATCCAGCACGCGCGGATCGCGCAACACACGCGCACGCGCGGTTTCCGCGATGTAGTGCCCTTCCGATACCGAGATCATCGGATCGACCAGGATATGCGCGTCGACGAGCGCGGCATCGCCCATCTTGCGCGTGCGCAGGTCGTGCACGTCGCGCACGCCGGGCGTCGCCGTGAGCAGTGCACGGATCTCGTCCGTGTCGGTCGTGTCGAGCGCGCGATCGGACAGGTCCTGCAACGCGTCATAGCCGAACGTCCAGCCCATGCGCGCGACCATGAAGCCGACGATCGCGGCCGCGATCGGATCGAGCAGCCGCACCCCGGCCAGGCTGCCGACGATGCCGATCGCCACGACGAGCGACGATGCGGCATCCGAGCGCGCATGCCAGGCGTTCGCGACGAGCATCGCCGAACGCACGCGCCGTGCCTCGCGCAGCATGTAGCGGAACAGCGCCTCTTTCGACACGAGCACCGTCAGCGCGACAATCAGCGCGGAGAAATGCACGGCCGGAATGTTTTCGAGATTTACGAGACGATTGCCGGCACGCCAGAGCATGCCGATACCGACCGCGATCAGGATCGCACCGAGAAACAGCGATGCGACCGTCTCGTAACGGCTGTGCCCGTAATTGTGGTCGGCGTCCGGCGATGCGCCACTATGACGATTCGCAACCAGCACGACAAAATCCGAGATCAAATCGGAAATCGAATGAACGCCGTCGGCAATCAACGCCTGCGAATGCGCAACCACCCCCACGACGATCTGAAACGTCGCAAGCACGACATTCAGCACAATACTGACGAGGGTGCTCTTGCGCGCGACCGCGTGCTTATCGGCGCTTTGCGCGTCACCGGAAAACGTGGACATGAAATACGAGATATCGGTTGGGGTACGGAATTCTATCAAACGAAGCCCTCCGGGCATTCCGATAACCCTAAATTCCCCAGTTAAATCAACCGGTTATGCGAACGGGTTGCATTCCCATTCACACGGCGTTTCTGACATTTTCATGACACCACGCATACATTCCGATACCACCATACAAAAAAGCCGCGCTCCTGCACGGATACGCGGCTCTTTTGAGACAACGACTTAAACGTTTGCTTAAATCGAGAATTGTTCGCGGTCCTTGCCGGCGATCCAGCGCGGCGGCTTGCCGCGGCCCGACCACGTCGCGCCCGTTTCCGGATCGCGGTATTTTGCCGCCACGCCTGCGCGCGGACGACCGACTTTACCTGCCTTCGCGCGGCTCAGGCCGAGTTCCGCGAGCGAAAAACCGTAGTCGGCAATTTTCTGCTTCACGTCATTCAGCACTTCAGCGTATTCACGCGACTTCGCTTCTTCGATTTGCTTCTCCAGCTTCTCCCGCTGGGCCAGCAGGTCCTTGTAAGAAGACATAGTTTCCCTTTCTATATGACCAATGGCACCGGTCTGCAGCCGGCTAACCATTCATGGAATATTGGTGCCTCGGATTTTCGAAGGCAGAGATTAGCACAAAAAAGATTTGATAGAAGCGGGATTCATGAAAATCCCGAGACCAATTGTAAATCACACACGTCATTTTGGGCCGCCACGGCCTTTTCTCAAATTTGTTCGCGGTTACATAGAGATTAGGACATTACCGATCGCGTATTAGGCCTGTCAGCATACGCAATTACCCTGCATGCGCAAAATCGAAGCTTTCATCTGGCGACAAGTTTGCGAAAATCGCCGCTCGCGGCCTGCCAAACGCGCAAACCGGCATGCGCGACGTCACGTCACATCACGCGCGCATGCAATCAGCCGATCGCGCAATGCGTCCGAATCAGCCGGCGTTACATCGAATGGCGTGCGTACGCGGCGGCCGTCGCAGCGCCAGTCGGCGCCGTGGCGGTCCACGCCGAGCAGTTCGAGCCCGTCGCGGCGCGCATCGCTCGCATCGTAGGCGCCCCAGAGCGCCCGTTCTTCGTCGAACCCGAGCGGCGGCCGCGCGTCGAGCCCCGCGCCGTCCACCCAGCCCATCCGGCCAAAACCGCCGATATAGCGCAGCCGCTCGATGTCCAGCGCCCAGAACGTGAAATCGCCGAGCGCGAGATAGCGCGCGGCGTCCGGTTCGTAGCGCACGTAGCGTGCGGCGACATGCGGATCGTCGCCGAGCGGCACGAAACGGCCGAGCAGCGTCGCGCGCTCGGCATTGAGCACGTCGCCGTCCGGTGCGTCGACCACGAGAAAGCCCGCGCGCGGGTCGGCGGCGAGATTGCGCGTATGTTCGGCAAGACGGCTCACGAGAATCACGGGCCGATGGCTTGCATCGGGCGCAAACGGGACGACCGTCGGATACGGAAAACCCTGCGGGTCGCGCGCGTGGGTCGCGAGCGTGCCCAGCGCGCAGCGGTGCAGCAGGTGCAGGGCAAGGGCGGGATCGATGTTCACGGTGACTCCTGCGGTCGAAAGGCGGACGCGGCGATGACGGCGGACGGGCGCGCAATGCGTGCCACGCGCCGGGCACCACGCATGTGCATCGATGTTACCTGCGCGCGCGACCTGCCACGCATCGGCCGGATGGATAACGAATGCGCCCGCGCCGATGCCGCGTGCGGTCGCGCCCGATCGGCCGGACGGCCAGTGCGCCGGCAAGACGGTAAGCGGTTCGATAGAATCGGACGAATCAGACGGGCGCGACGCGCCTGCGCATTTTCCATCGAAGAGCATCCCGTGTCCGAATCTTCCTCCCGATCCTCGTCCGATTTCGCCGCCGCGCCCGACGCGCATCGCGTGCTGGCCCTGCCGGTCCGCCAGCGCGCGCGCACGGCGACGATGGCGCTGTTCTTCATCGCCGGCATGATGTACGCGTCCTGGGGCGTGCACGTGCCGACCGTGCGCGACAAGTTCGCGCTGAGCCCGGGGCTGCTGTCGATCGCGCTGTTCGCGGTCGCGGGCGGCTCGATCGCCGCGATGCTGACGATCGCGCGCTGGATCGCGCGCGTCGGCTCGCAAACCGCGTGCCTCGCGGGCGGCCTCGTGCTGTCCGCGTGCGCGGCGCTGATCCTCGTCGTGCCCGACTACTGGATGCTGCTCGTCGTGCTCGCGCTGTTCGGTTTCTCGATGGCCACGCTGGACGTCGCGATGAACGCCGAGGCGAGCGCGGTCGAGATCGCGCTCGGCAAGCCGATCATGTCGTCGCTGCACGGGATGTTCAGCATCGGCGGGATGTCGGGCGCGGCGGCCGGCGGTGCGCTGCTGTCGGCCGGCATGGCGCCGGCCGTGCACCTGGCGCTCGCGGCGGCCGTCAGCGCGGCGGTGCTGCTGGCCGCGAGCCCGGCCGTGCTGCCGCACGTGCCGCATCACGAACACGCGCATGGCGGCGGCAATCGCTGGCGCTCGTCGGCGCTGTGGATGCTCGGCGGCATCGCGCTCGTCGCGCTGATCGCCGAAGGCGCGATGTACGACTGGGCGACGGTCTACATGCGCGACGTGGTCGCGGCGAGCCCGGCGCTCGCGAGCGCCGCGTATGCCGCCTTCTCCGGCGGCATGGCGATCGCGCGCTTCGCGGGCGACGCCGTGCGGGCGCGCTTCGGCGCACCGCAGCTCGTGTTCGTCAGCGCGTCGCTCGCGTGCGCGGGGATGGTCGGCGCCCTGCTGCTGCCGAACCCGATAGCGGTACTGACGGGTTTCACGCTGATGGGCCTCGGCCTCGCGAACATGATGCCCGTGCTGTTCGCCGCGGCCGCGCGCGTGAAGGGAATCCACGCGGCCGAAGGCCTCGCGCACGTGGCCGGGCTCGCGTATTTCGGATTGCTGTTCGGTCCGGTCGTGATCGGCGCGGTCGCGCAAGCCGCGAACCTGACCATCGGGCTGTCGGTGGTCGCGCTGTGCGCGGCGCTCGTCGCGGGCGTCGCGCCGAAGGTGCTCGCGCATCTGAAGATCTGACGGGCGCGCCGCGCCTGATGCGGCTCCCTCAAAAGAAAGCGCGCCTGCGTTGCCGCAGGCGCGCCTTCACCCCTTCTGTCGACCGCTTTTCAGCTTACATCTTCACTTCGTCGAGCAGCGTCTTCTTGCCGCTCTTGTAGTTGTACAGCGAAATCACGCCGTGCTGCAGGTCGCCCTTCGAGTCGAAGGTCGTCGTGCCGATCACGCCCGTGTAGTTCGTCGCCGGCATGGCCGCGAGGATCTTCGCCGGGTCCGTCGAGTTCGCGCGCTTCATCGCATCGACGATGATGTACACGGCATCGTACGTGAACGGTGCGTAGATCTGGATCGGCTGGCCGAAACGCTTCTCGTACTTCGCCTTGAACGCGGCACCGCCCGGCATCTTCTCGAGCGACGCACCCGCTTCCGAGCACACGATGTTGTCGGTCGCATCGCCGGCCAGGTCGGCCAGCTTCTCCGTGCACACGCCGTCGCCCGCGAAGATCTTCGCGCGCAGGCCGAGCTGCTTCGCCTGTTTCGCGAACGGGCCGCCGGTGGCGTCCATGCCGCCGTACATGATTGCGTCCGGATTCTCGCCCTTGATCTTGGTCAGAATCGCGCGGAAGTCGACCGCCTTGTCGTTGGTCGCGTCGTGCGACATCACCTTCAGGCCGAGCGCTTTCGCCTTCTTCTCGAACTCGTTCGCGAGACCCTGGCCGTAAGCGGTCGAATCGTCGACCACCGCCACGCTCTTGATGCCCTTCGAGTGCGCGTAGTTCGCCAGTGCCGGGCCCTGCTGCGCATCGGTCGCCACCACGCGGTACGTGGTCTTGAAGCCTTGCTGCGTGTATGCCGGGTTGGTCGCCGACGGCGAGATCTGCACGATGCCCGCATCGCTGTAGATCTTCGAGGCCGGGATCGACGTGCCCGAGTTCAGGTGGCCGACCACCGCGACGACCTTGTCGTCGACGAGCTTCTGCGCAACCTGCGTGGCCTGGCGCGGGTCGGCCGCGTCATCCTGCGCATCCAGTTGCAGCGTGATCTTCTGGCCGCCGATCGAGAGACCCTTCGCGTTGATCTCCTCCACTGCGAGACGTGCACCGTTTTCGTTGTCCTTGCCCAGGTGTGCAATACCGCCCGTCAAAGGCGCGACGTGGCCGATCTTGACGACTTGATCGGCGGCCGCGTTGCTTGCAGCTGCAACGCACAGCATCGCCGCAGCGGTGATCGGCAACAGCTTTTGCATCTTGATATTCATGTAAGTCTCCAGTTTCGGTCCCAATAAACGCCATCGCCCGGTGCCCCGCTGCCATCCCTGTGTTTGCATTCACTGGACGATTCGCCGGTTGCATCGTTCATGCACTTGGCCTCAAGCACGTGGAGAAACAGCCGCTTTTAGCAACTGCCCGCCCGTACTTGCGCGCAAGTGTAGGTGATCAAATTAATTTGTGGGACTTTTTTGGGGTAGTGGTAACACTACCGATACGGCGCTTTGGAATAACCACTCGAATATCGCTGCAAGCCCCGCCGGATAAGGGTTTCCGCTAATCGTCAGAAGCTGGATGAAAGCTCGCTTTAAAGCATTCCCGCGCCATTTCGATTCGGTATTTTGTGCACGGGATCGTTGAATGAAACGCGCGTGACAACACGCGCGTTTCGGGATCTGCGACGAACCGTTCAGACCGCTTCCGGACGGCTCGTGCGGGCATCGACGCTTTCATGCAGGCATCGAAACGTTCGGACAGGTGTCGATCCATTCATGCGAGCGTCGCACGCCATTCGGCGTCGAGCGCCGCGACGAGTTGCGACGTCGTCAGCGCGGCGTCGCGTCGCCGCGCGAGCGGCGCGCCCTGCCCGGCCCACAGCGACAGATAGTCGCCGTCGTTCGCGCGCGCGGCCGCCTGGCGCAGCGGCTGCGTCAGCGCGTTCTGCACCGGATACGGCGCGGCGTCGGCGACACGCTCGCCGAGCCGCGCCATCAGCGTGTTGCGCAACCCGCGCGCATGGCGCCCGGTGATCGCGCGCGTCACCTGCGTCGACGTATCGGCGCTCGCGAGCAGGCGCGCTTTCCAGTCGGCCGCGATCGCGCTCTCCGCGCAGGCGAGGAACGCGGTGCCGAGCTGTGCGCCCTGCGCGCCCAGCGCGAGCGCGGCGGCGATCCCGCGGCCGTCCATGATGCCGCCCGCGGCGAGCACCGGCAGGCCGGTCGCGTCGACGAGCTGCGGCACCAGCGCGAGCGTGCCGATCAGCGCATCGTCGGCCGGGCCGATGAAGGTGCCGCGATGCCCGCCGGCCTCGGCACCCTGCGCGGACAACGCGTCGGCGCCGGCCGCCTGCCACGCGAGCCCTTCGGCAACGTGCGTCGCGGTGCCGATCACGTAGGTGCCGACGGCCTTCAGGCGCGCGACGTCGGCCGCGTCGAGCACGCCGAACGTGAAGCTCGCGACCGGCACGCGCAGTGCGACGAGCGCATCGAGCTGCGCGCGGAAGTCGGGCGCATACCGCGCGGGCGCGGTGCCCGGCGGCAACCCGAGCGTCGCATTCAGCGGATCGATCGCGGCGAGCGCACGCGCCACGGTCGCCGCGTCGGGCGAGGCATCGGGGAGCACGAACAGGTTCACGGCGAACGGACGATCGGTCGCCGCGCGAATGGCGTCGACTTCGGCCGCGAGACGATCGGGCGCGAACGCGCCGGCGCCGAGACTGCCGAGCGCGCCGGCATTGGAAGCGGCCGCGACCATCGCGGCCGTGGTCGCGCCGACCATCGGCGCCTGCACGAGCGGCAGGCGCAGGCCGAAGCGTTCGGAAAACGGTGTGGAGAATGAACGGGCGGACATGGCGAATCCTTCGATGACGATGCGCGAAAGCGCTTTGTAAAGGCCGACACATCGACTCTATCGAAGCGGCGCGGCGCCGAAAAATGAATAATCGAGATCGAAACGATCGCTGCGCGAGAAGCGGGTTCGACAACGTGCGGGAGAAGCACGTCCGCATCGCGAGCGCATACCTTGCGCGCGCTGCACCACCCCGGGATTGGTGGCACACTAGGCCGCCCCTCTTCCACCCACGGCGCGCATCGCGCGCACCCGTTCGCCAGGAGTTCAAACGTGACTGCCCAATGGATCGACATCCCGACCGGTAACGACAGCTTCGGCGGCTATCTCGCGCTGCCCAAGCGCGGCAAAGGCCCCGCCGTCATCATCATCCAGGAGATTTTCGGCGTGAACTCGCACATCCGCGCGGTCGCGGATCAGTACGCGGCCGACGGCTTCGTCGCGCTCGCGCCGGACGTGTTCTGGCGCACGCAGCCGCGCGTCGAGCTGACCTATGAAGGTGCCGATCGCGACAAAGGCATCGAGCTGATGAAGAAGACCGACATCGGCCTCGCGGTCGCGGACATCGGCGCGGCCGCCGACGCGCTGCGCGCACGCCCCGAAGTCGCCGGCAAGATCGCCGCGATCGGCTACTGCTTCGGCGGCCAGCTCGCGTATCGCGCGGCAGCCGCGGGCAAGGTCGATGCGGCGGTCGCCTATTACGGCGGCGGCATCCAGAATGCGCTCGACCTCGCCGGCAAGGTCACGCAGCCGATCCTGTTCCACTACGCGGAAAACGATCACGGGATCCCGCTCGAGGCCGTCGAACAGGTGAAGGGCGCATTCGCGGGCCGCGGCAACGCGTCGTTCCACGTGTACCCGGGCGCCGAGCACGGCTTCAACTGCACGGATCGCGCGTCGTACCATCAGCGCGCATCGGCGCTCGCGCACGGCCGCACGCTGACGTTCCTCGCCGAGCAGCTGTAAGCGCAAGCATGGCCGGCCGCGGGGCCGGCCCCGCGTTATTCTCCTTTCATCGCCACGAGTCACAACGGGGGTGACAGCGATGCACTCGGACTATCTCGCGCATGACGCGATCGGCCTCGCCGCGCTCGTGCGCGAACGCAAGGCGAGCCCGCGCGAACTGCTCGACGCCGCGATCGGGCAGGCCGAAGCGGTCAACGGCGCGGTCAACGCGATCGTGCTGCAGGACTACGACGCCGCGCGCAAGCGGGCGGAGCCGGCCGCCGATGCCGGCGCCGACGCACCGTTCGCCGGCGTCCCGTATCTCGTGAAGGATCTCGGCGCGGCGGTCGCCGGGCTGCCGCTGTCGATGGGCAGCCGGCACTACCGCTACTTCGTGCCCGCCGACGATTCGCCGGTGATCGCGCGAAGCCGCGCGGCGGGGCTCAACGTGTTCGGCAAGACCAACACGTCCGAGATCGGCCAGATGCCGTACACCGAACCCCAGCTGTTCGGCGCGTGCCGCAACCCGTGGAACCTCGATCACACGCCGGGCGGTTCGAGCGGCGGCGCGGCGGCGGCCGTCGCGGCCGGCATCGTGCCGATCGCGCATGCGTCCGACGGCGGCGGCTCGATCCGGATTCCGGCGTCGTGCTGCGGGCTGTTCGGCCTGAAGCCGAGCCGCAACCCGCTGCTGGTCGACCTGCCGTCGAACGGCGAGCTGGTCGTGCAGCACGCGGTCGCGCGCAGCGTGCGCGACAGCGCGCTGCTGCTCGACGTGACGACCGGGCAGACGTTGCCGCCCGGCGCGCCCGGCACCTACCTCGGCGCGCTCGACACGCCGCCCGGCCCGCTGCGGATCGGCCTCGTCGTCGATCCGATGCTCGCGCCCGCACTCGCCGGCGATACGCTCGCCGCGCTGAACGACGCGGCCGCGCTCGTCGAATCGCTCGGCCATCACGTCGAACCGGCGACGCTGAACATCGACCATGCCCGCGCGGCCGAAACCTTCCTCACGCTGTGGGCGACGATCGCCGAGGAGATGGTGCTCGGCGCGCGCGCGCTGACCGGGCGCACGCCGAAGCGCGGCGAGTTCGAGCCCGCGACGTGGGCGATGGCGGTCGTCGGCCGGCGCGTGGCGCGTGCCCGCCTGCCGGACGTGCTCGAATGGCAGCGCCAGCTCACCGTGCAGGTGGCCGGCCTCGTGTCGCGCTACGACGCGATTCTGTGCGCGACGCTCGCGGGCCCGCCGGTCAAGATCGGCGAGCTGCAGCCGACGTCGTTCGAAGCCGCGCAGATGAAGCTGCTCGGCGTGCTGCCGGTGAAGCCGCTGCTGCAGGAAATGCTGTCGAAGGCGTCGGAGAAGGCGTTCGCGTGGGCCGGCTGCACCGAGCTGTTCAACCTGACCGGGCAGCCCGCGATGTCGGTGCCGCTCTACTGGAACGCACGCGGGCTGCCGATCGGCGTGCAGTTCGTCGCGCGCCATGCCGACGATGCGCTGCTGCTCCGGCTCGCGCGCCAGCTCGAACAGGCGCGGCCGTGGTTCGACCGGCGCCCGCCGCTGATGCAGGCGCAGCGCTGAACCGGGCCAGGCCGAACCGAACCGCGCCGCGGCAATAAAAAAGCCCCGCCGGCAGAACCGGCGGGGCTTTTCGCATGCGGACGTCGCGCGGCGCTTAGCCGGCGAGTCGATCGCAGATCGTCCGGGTCGCGGACGCCGCGTTCAGCGTGTAGAAGTGCAGCCCCGGCACGCCCGCGTCGATCAGGCGCCGGCACAGATCGGTGACGACATCCGCGCCGAATGCACGGATCGCGTCGCGATCGTCGCCGAAGCTCTCGAGCCGGCGCGCGACCCAGCGCGGCACTTCCGCGCCGCACATTTCCGAGAAGCGCATCAGTTGCGAGAAGTTCGTGATCGGCATGATGCCCGGCACGATCGGCACGTCCACACCCAGCTTGCGCGCATCGTCGACGAAGCGGAAATACGCGTCGGCGTTGAAGAAGTACTGCGTGATCGCGGAATTCGCGCCGGCCTTCACCTTGCGCGCGAAGTTCTCGAGATCGGCCTTGGGCGAACGCGACTGCGGGTGGTACTCCGGATAGCCGGCGACTTCGATGTGGAACCAGTCGCCATGCTCGGCACGGATGAAGCTGACGAGCTCGGACGCATAACGCAGCTCGCCGACCGCGCCCATCCCCGACGGCAGGTCGCCGCGCAGCGCGACGATATGCCGGATGCCGTGCGAGCGGTATTGGTCGAGGATCGCGCGCAGGCTGTCGCGCGACGAGCCGATGCACGACAGGTGAGGGGCGGCCTCGAGGCCGTCCTTCTGCATGTCGAGCACGGTATCGAGCGTGCCCTGCTGCGTCGAGCCGCCGGCGCCGAACGTCACGGAGACGAATTTCGGCTTCAGCGGCAGCAGCTGCGCACGCGTCGCGCGCAGCTTCTCGACGCCTTCCGCCGTTTTCGGCGGGAAGAATTCAAACGAGAGTTCGATCGGTTTCATGATTCGGAAGAGAGGCCCGCGCCGTCAGCCGAAGTCGCGCTGCCCGAAGATCAGCGCGGACAGCAGCCACGACACGATGCTGTACAGGATCGAACCGAAGAAGGCGGACCAGAAACCCGACACCTCGAAGCCCTTCAGCAGCGACGACGCGAACCAGAAGCACAACGCGTTCACGACGAGGATGAACACCCCGAGCGTGACGATCGTGACGGGCAGCGTCAGCAGGATCAGCACCGGACGAATCACCGTGTTGATCAGGCCCAGCACGACCGCGATGATCAGCGCGGTGCCGAAGCTCTTGATGTGGATCGACGGCACGAGGTACGTGATGATCAGCAGCGCGAGGGCGTTGATGACCCAGGTGAGGATGACGCTCATGGAGGGCTCCGGTTCGGTTGTCGATCTGTGCGGTCAGGCGCCGCCGCCGCGCCGCGCGCCCCGTAGCGGGGCGTGCGCGGCACGGCGGCGGCGACGCATCAGTAGCGGTAGTGGTTCGGCTTGAACGGGCCGTCCTTCTGCACGCCGATGTACGAAGCCTGCTCGTCCGACAGCACGGACAGGTTCGCGCCGATGCGCGCGAGGTGCAGGCGCGCGACCTTTTCATCGAGGTGCTTCGGCAGCACGTACACCTTGTTTTCGTACTCGGCGCCGCGCACGAACAGTTCGATCTGCGCGAGCGTCTGGTTCGCGAACGAGTTCGACATCACGAACGACGGGTGGCCGGTCGCGCAGCCGAGGTTCACCAGGCGGCCTTCGGCCAGCAGGATCACGCGCTTGCCGTCCGGGAAGATGATGTGGTCGACCTGCGGCTTGATGTTTTCCCACTGGTACTGGCGGGTCGACGCGACGTCGATTTCCGAGTCGAAGTGGCCGATGTTGCAGACGATCGCGTTGTGGCGCATCGCCTTCATGTGATCGTGGCCGATCACGTGGAAGTTGCCGGTCGCCGTCACGAAGATGTCGGCCTTGTCGGCCGCGTATTCCATCGTCACGACGCGGTAGCCTTCCATCGCCGCCTGCAGCGCGCAGATCGGATCGATTTCGGTGACCCACACGGTCGCGCCGAGGCCGCGCAGCGATTGCGCGCAGCCCTTGCCCACGTCGCCGTAGCCCGCGACGACCGCGACCTTGCCCGCGATCATCACGTCGGTCGCGCGCTTGATGCCGTCGACGAGCGATTCACGGCAGCCGTACAGGTTGTCGAACTTCGACTTGGTGACCGAGTCGTTCACGTTGAACGCCGGGAACGGCAGGCGGCCGTCCTTTTCCATCTGGTACAGGCGGTGCACGCCGGTCGTGGTTTCCTCGGTTACGCCCTTGATGTGCGCGAGACGCGTCGAGTACCAGGTCGGGTCGGCGTCGAGGTGCGTCGCGATCGACTTGTACAGCGCGACTTCTTCCTCGTTGGTCGGCTTCGCGATCACCGAACGGTCCTTCTCGGCCTTCGAGCCGAGGATCAGCAGCAGCGTTGCGTCGCCGCCGTCGTCCAGGATCATGTTCGCGAATTCGCCGTTCGGCCATTCGAAGATGCGGTGCGAGAACTCCCAGTATTCGTCGAGCGACTCGCCCTTGAACGCGAACACCGGCGTGCCCGATTCGACGATCGCGGCAGCCGCGTGGTCCTGCGTCGAGAAGATGTTGCACGACGCCCAGCGGACATCGGCGCCGAGCGCCTTCAGCGTCTCGATCAGCACGCCGGTCTGGATCGTCATGTGCAGCGAGCCCGCGATGCGCGCGCCCTTCAGCGGCTGCTGCGCCTTGTATTCGTCGCGGATCTGCACGAGGCCCGGCATTTCGGTCTCGGCGATGTTCAGTTCCTTGCGGCCCCAGCCGGCAAGCGCCATGTCGGCGACGACGTAATCCTTGGAAGCCTGGGAATCGATAATGGCGTTCATCACGCCCTCCTTTCTAAAAAGTTTCTAGATTGGTGACGTGAGCGCCGTTCAGGAAGCGGGGCCGGCGCGCATCCAACATCTCGCCGCACGGCTGCTTGGTGAAGCTCTCCGAGCCTGGCGGACGCAGAAGGTCCGTCGCAACGCTCCTCGGAAAACGGGAGGGATTGTAGCAAATCGGCGCGAGAATTGCGCGGCACGCGCGGCGTCGGCGCGCGTGGGCACAATGAAAGGGTCAGGTTTCCGCGCCGACCCACGCCTGTTCGCGCAACCGCGCGCGCAGCCGCGCAACGGCCTGGCTGTGCAGCTGGCACACGCGCGACTCGCTGACTTCGAGCACCGCGCCGATCTCGCGCAGGTTCAGCCCGCGCTCGTAATACAGCGACATCAGCAGCTTCTCGCGCTCGGGCAGCCGCTCGATCGCGTCGACGAGCGCATCGCGCAGATGGTCGTCGAGCAGCGCCGACAGCGGATCGGCGTGATCGACGCGATAGCGGTCGAGGAACGGCTCGTCGTCGGCCGCGCGGTCGAAATCCTCGTAGTAGATGAGCTGGCTGCCGTGCAGGTCCTGCAGCATCCCCTGGTATTCGTCGAGCGGCATCTTCAGGTGCTGCGCGATCTCGGCCTCGCTCGCCGAGCGGCCGAGCTGCTGCTCGACCTGGTGCACCGCGTGCTCGACCTCGCGCGACGTCTTGCGCAGGCTGCGCGGCAGCCAGTCGTTGCTGCGCAGCTCGTCGAGCATCGCGCCGCGAATGCGCTGCGTCGCATAGGTCTCGAACTGCGCGCCCTGGTCTTCCTTGTAGCGGCCGGCCGCATCCATCAGGCCGATCATGCCGGCCTGGATCAGGTCGTCGAGATCGACGCTCGCCGGCATCTTCGCGACGAGCTGCAACCCCAGGCGCCGCACGAGCGGCGCGTATTGCGCGAGCACGTCGGCCTGGGTCATCTTTCCTTGAGCGTTGTACATCATGGCTCTCTCCTTCGCTCACGCGGCGTGGGCCGCACTCGCCTCGTACGACGGCTTGCCGCCCGCGTGGACGGCGCGGCCCGCCCCCGAACGCGGGCGCATCGGCCAGTACAGCAAGTCGGCGGCAATCTGCCGGTAGTCGCGCGCGGCCGCCGACGACGGGAACGCGTCGACCGCGGTGTGCATCAGTTCGCGCGCCCGCTCGACGAGCGGGTCGGCGCTCACGCAGCCGGCATCCGCGATCGACACCGTCAGGTAGCGGTTCGCGACGCCCGCCAGGTTGTCGAAGGCGGTCTTCGCGTCCGCGTGGTTGCCGACGTGGTTGGTCAGCACGCGGAACTGCGCGAGCGCTTGCGCGAAGTGCAGGCGCTTCATGCACGCGTAGGCTTCGGTGATCGCCTTCGCGGAAACCCGCGTGACGATCAGCACGTCGTGCGCCTCGCGCGCGAGCGCCGAGAGCGCGCCGTCGGCGCCGGGCCGCGCATCGACCAGCACGATGTCGGCCTGGCCGTCGATGAAGTCGCTCAACTGCGCATCGCTGTAGCCGCCCTGCCCGGCCGCGCACAGGCCGAAGCCGGCGGCCACCCGCGTGCGTTCGCCGTCGCGCAGCCGTGCGCCCGCGAGCGTCGCGGTGGCCGAACGCGCGCCGGCGCGCTCGTCGACGACGAGCACGTCCTTGCCGAGCGCGGCCAGCGCCGCCGCGAGGTTCACGACGGTGGTGGTGCAGCCGACGCCCGCCGGGCCGCCCGTCACCGCGACGACGCGCGACGCGCGTCCGGCCAGCAGGCGGCGCAGCCCTTCGGCCTGGTCGATGATCCGTTTATCCAAATCGCACCTCGTGCAGTTCGGCGGTGGAACGTACGGTCAGTGCGGAAAGCAGCGTCGGCATGTCCTCGTCCTGCGGCACGAAGGGCGAGCCGTCGCGCGGCACACAGAACGCGCTTTTCAGCAGGAAGCGGGTCGTCGCGACATACAGGTTCTCCGGCACCTTCTGGCCGGTCGACACGTAGTGAACGGGCAGCTTGTAGCGGATCACCGTGTCGAGCACGCCGCCCAGGTGCGTCGCCTCGTCGAGCTTGGTCAGGATGCAGCCGGCGAGGCCCGGAGATGCCGCCTGCGGATGCTCGCCCGCGCTGCGGTACGCCTGGACGACTTCGTTGAGCGTGTCGCCGTGGCTCGTCGCGTTGAGCAGCAGCAGGCGCTGCACCGGCGCGTTCGCGCCGTGCAGCATCGCGATCTGGTCGGACAGCGCGCGATCGCGCTGGCTCATGCCGATCGTGTCGATCAGCACGATGTGCTTGTTGCGCAGTTCGGACAGCGCGAGCGCGAGATCGCCCGCATCCTTCACCGCGTGCACCGGCACGCCGAGGATCTTGCCGAAGATGCGCAGTTGCTCGTGACCGCCGATCCGGTAGCTGTCGGTGGTCAGCAGCGCGACCTTGCTCGCGCCGAAGCGCATCACGCAGCGCGCGGCGAGCTTCGCGGTGGTGGTCGTCTTGCCGACGCCGGTCGGCCCCATCAGCGCGAACACGCCGCCGCGCTCCATCAGCGCATCCTCGCTGTCGAGCACCGGCAGGTTCGCCGCGAGCACCGACTGCGCCCATTCGAGAGCCTGCTCGAAGGTCTGCGTGCCGTCGCCCGGCGGCAGGTTGTCGACCAGCATCCGCACGAGCTGCGCGGAGAAGCCGGCCGCGAACAGGTGCTTGGTCAGCGCGCCGTGCACCGGGCTGCGGCGCTGGCGATCGTGCCACATCAGGCTGTCGAACTGCTCCTGCATCATCCCGCGCATCGCGCCGAGCTCGTGCATCACCGTGTCGTTGACGACGCTTTCGATACGCGACTTCACGGCGTCGGCGACCACGGCGGCCGCGTCGGCGGACAGGCGCGCGCGCTCGGCCGGCTTCGCGGCGTCCGCGTCGTTCGCACGGGCGGCGGCGGTGTCGTTCGTACGGGCGGTGGCCGCGGTCGCGGCCGGCATCCGGCGTTCGGCGTCGCGCACGATGTCGCGCGCCCAGCCGGCCGGCGCCGCGTCCTGCGGTGCGGGGGCCGGCGCTTGCGGCGCGGCGGGTGCCGCGTGGGTACGGATCATCAGCGCGTCGCGCTGCTGCGTCAGGCGCTTCGCATGCTCGACGAGCCACGGCGCGGGTTCGGAGGGCGTCGCGGGCGCGGTGGCTGCGGACGCCGACGCGGCGCGCGACGGCGACAGCTCGGCCGGCGCATTCGTGTCGGCGTCGAACGCGGCCGGCTCCGCCGCTTCGGCGCTGGCGCCGAACACCGACGAGAACACGTCCGGCAGGCCGCCGGCGCCGGCGGCATACGGATTGCCGGCCGGACGTGCGGGCGCGGCGCCCGGGCGCGACACGATGCCCGGCACCGCGGCGGCCGGCACGGACTCCGGCCGCGGCGCGCTCGCGCGCGGGCGGACGGCAGCCGACGGCGCGACCGCGGCGAGGTCCGAATCGGCGAGTGCAACGATTTCGACGCTACCGTCATCGAGCGTGCGGTTCGACAGCACGACGGCGTCGGCGCCGAGTGCTTCGCGCACGAGGCGAAGCGCGTCGCGGCTGGTCGCGCCGGTGAATTTGCGAATGTTCAAGCGGGACCCCCGATGACGTTAACGACTTTGATCGTGCGTGTATCCGGCACTTCGGCGTACGACAGCACTTTCAATTGCGGCAGGCTGCGGCGCAGGAAACGCGCGAGCATCGCGCGCAACGCGTGCTGCACGAGCAGCACGGGCGGCAGCCCGAGATTCTGTTGACGCAGCATCGCTTGCTGCGTGCCGGTCAGAAGGTTGTGCGCAAGGCCCGGCTCGAGGCCCGGATTTGCGCCGGTGGCGAGCGCCTGCGACAGCACGCGCTCGAGATTCGAATCGAGACCCATCACCTGCATCTCGCCCGCGCCCGGATACCACTGCTGCGTGATCGCCCGGCCGAGCGACAGCCGTACCGCGGCGGTGATCTCGTACGCGTCGCCGCGGCCCGCGTGTTCGGACACGGATTCGAGGATCGTGCGCATGTCGCGGATCGGCACGCCTTCGTCGAGCAGGTTCTGCAGCACTTTCTGCAGCGTCGTGAGCGAGATCGTCTTCGGCACGAGATCCTCGACGAGCGACGGCGCGTCCTTGCCGGTGCGCTCGACGAGCGCCTGCACTTCCTGGCGGCCGAGCAGTTCGGCCGCATGCTGGACGACCAGATGGTTCAGGTGCGTCGCGACCACCGTGCTCGCATCGACCACCGTGTAGCCGTACACCTGCGCCTGCTCGCGCATCGCGACGTCGATCCACACGGCCGGCAGCCCGAACGCCGGATCCTGCGTGAGCGCGCCCGGCAGCGCGGCCGTCACCTGGCCCGGGTTGATCGCGAGCCACTGGCCGGGGAACACCTCGCCGGTACCGATCTCGACGCCCTTCAGCGCGATCCGGTACGCGTTCGGCCGCAGCTCGAGGTTGTCGCGGATGTGGATCACCGGCGGCAGGAAGCCGATTTCCTGCGCGAATTTCTTGCGGATGCTCTTGATGCGCTTGAGCAGCTCGCCGTCGCTGTTCTTGTCGACGAGCGGAATCAGCCGGTAGCCGACTTCGAGGCCGAGCGGATCGATCAGCTGCACGTCGTCCCAGGTCGCTTCGTGGCTTTCTCCCGGCAGCGCGGCGGGCGGCGCGATCTCGGTCACGTCGCCGGCCGCCACGCGGGCCGCCGCGCGGCGGGTCTGGGTGCGCGCCAGCCAGATCGCGCCGCCGCCGAGCGCGAGGAACGCGAAGTGCGGCATGCCCGGGATCAGCCCCATCAGCACGATGATCGAGCCGGTGATGACCAGCACGCGCGGGTTCGCGAACAACTGGCCGGTGATCTGCGTGCCGATGTCCTCGTCGGTCGCGACGCGCGACACGATCACGCCGGCCGCCGTCGAGATCACGAGCGACGGAATCTGCGCGACGAGGCCGTCGCCGATCGTCAGCAGCGTGTAGTTGGTGCCCGCCGCGGCGAAGCTCATGTCGTGCTGGACCATCCCGACGATCAGCCCGCCGATCACGTTGATCGCCATGATGATCAGGCCGGCGATCGCGTCGCCGCGCACGAACTTCGACGCGCCGTCCATCGACCCGTAGAACTCGGCTTCCTGCGCGACCGCGGTGCGGCGCTTGCGCGCCTGCTCTTCGTTGATGAGGCCCGCGTTCAG
This sequence comes from Burkholderia sp. IDO3, assembly GCF_003366075.1. NCBI lineage: Bacteria > Pseudomonadati > Pseudomonadota > Betaproteobacteria > Burkholderiales > Burkholderiaceae > Burkholderia > Burkholderia sp. IDO3. Next base: position 205,274 of record NZ_CP028963.1, on the reverse strand, counting down.
GTCGGCGTCGATCGCCATCTGCTTGCCCGGCATCGCGTCGAGCGTGAAGCGCGCGGACACTTCGGCGATCCGCCCCGCGCCCTTCGTGATGACCATGAAGTTGATGATCATCAGGATCACGAACACGACGATGCCGACCGCGAAGTTGCCGCCGACGAGGAAGTGGCCGAACGCCTCGATCACCTGGCCGGCCGCGTCGGGGCCGGTGTGGCCCTCGAGCAGCACCACGCGCGTCGACGCGACGTTCAGCGACAGGCGCAGCAGCGTCGAGAACAGCAGCACGCTCGGGAATGCCGCGAAATCGAGCGGCTTCATCGTATACATGCTGACGAGCAGCACCATCACCGACAGCGCGATGTTGAACGTGAACAGCAGATCCAGCAGCATCGGCGGCAGCGGCAGGATCATCATCCCCAGGATCATGCAGATGAGGATCGGGCCGGCGAGCGCGCGCAGGTTGGTGCCGGCGAACGGGTTCGGGCGCTTGCCGAACAGGCCGGTGGTCGGGGTGCTCATGCCGCGCCTCGCGTGCCTAGTGCGTCGTCGGCTTCCTCGCGCGCGTCGTCGGCCGGCACCGACGTGCCCTGGTCGAGCTCGGCCGGCACGACGAGATCGACCGGCGCCGCCGGGAACGCGCCGCCTTCCGCGCGGAAGCGCTTGAGCTGGTAGACCCACGCAAGCACCTCGGCGACGGCCGAGTACAGCGAGCCGGGAATCTCGCGTTCGAGTTCGACGTTGTGATACAGCGCACGCGCGAGCGGCGGCGCTTCGAGCAGCGGCACGTTGTGCTCGGCCGCGAGCTCGCGGATGCGTGCGGCGACGAGGTTCACGCCCTTCGCGACGACCTTCGGCGCGCGCATCTCGCCATCCGTGTATTGCAGCGCGACGGCGAAGTGCGTCGGGTTCGTGACGACCACGTCGGCCTTCGGCACGGCAGCCATCATCCGGCGCCGCGCGATCGCGCGCTGCTGCTGGCGGATGCGGCCCTTCACGTGCGGATCGCCTTCGTTCTCGCGATGCTCGCGCTTCACTTCTTCCTTCGTCATGCGCAACTTCTTGTTGTACTGCCAGATTTGGTAAGGCACGTCGAGCGCGGCGACGACCAGCATCCCGGCAACGGTCGTGCCGCAGCACACGGCGACCAGATGCAGCGCGTCGGCAAGCGCCGCGCCGAGCGGCTGGGTCGCGAGGCCGAGCAGTTCGTCCTTGCTGCGCCAGATCGCGATCCCGCCGATCCCGCCGACGACGAGCGTCTTCGCGAGCGACATCCCCAACTGGATCGGCCCCTGGATCGAGAAGATGCGGCCGAGGCCGGAGATCGGGTTCAGGCGGTCGAACTTCAGTTCGAAGGTCTTTTGCGAGATCAGCCAGCCGCCGAGCGCCATCGGCGCGGCCAGCGCGGCCAGGCCGGTCAGCGCGAGCAGCGGCAGCAGCGCGGCGAAGCCTTCGGCGCTCGCGCTGCCGGCCGCGGACAGCATCCGGTTCGTGTCGAACGCCGTCGCGCGGTCGAACGAGAAGGCGCCGCGCAGCATCGTCTGCAGATGCGCACCCGACGGACCCGCGAGCAGCCATGCGCCATAGAACCCGGCCGCGAGCAGCGCGAACGAAGCCAGTTCGCGCGAACGCGCGACCTGCCCCTCCTCGCGCGCCTTCTCGCGGCGTCTCGGAGTGGCGGCTTCGGTTCTGTCGAGATCGCTCTCGTCTGCCACGGGGCCTCCAGTCGGGTACGGCGAAATGCCGCTTTCCAGTGACACCGATTATTCATGCGCGCGTCAAACGCCGATCGGTCGAGCAAAGCCGGGAAAGGGGGGTATTTCAGGGAATCGGACGGGCTTGAGGCGGGGGAATCGGGGGCACGAACGGCGGCGCGGCGGGGGGACGGTGAAGGTGACGACGGAGGAAGGGAGGAAGGGACGATGCGGCGATGCGGCGATGCGGCGATGCGGCGATGCGGCGATGCGGCGATGCGGCGATGCGGCGATGCGGCGATGCGGCGGATTAGACCCGGAGGTGAAGCGGCGGGCAAGCCGCCCCGAGGCGGCAGCGCCGCACGCCAGGGCGCACCGGCCCGCATGCCGGCCACGCGAGGCCGGCATGCGGGCGCGGTTCCTACCCGGCCGCCGCCTGCTGCAGCAGCCCGAGATCGAGCTTCCTCATCTTCATCACCTGCGCCATCACGCGCTCGGCGCGCGCCGGGTCGCCCGTCATCAACCCGGACATCTGCACCGGCACGACCTGCCACGACACGCCGAAGCGGTCGCGCAGCCAGCCGCACCGCTGCGCGCGCTCGTCGCCGCCATCGGACAGCGCCGCCCAGTAGCGGTCGATCTCGTGCTGGTCGCGGCAGTTCACCACGAACGACACGGCCGGCGTGAGCGGAAACGCCGGACCGCCGTTCAGCGCGAGGAACGCCACCCCGTCGAGCTCGAACGACACGGTCATCACCGCGCCCTCCGCGTGCCCGGACACCTGGGCACCGGCCTTGCCGTAGCGCGCGACGTGCACGATGCGCGCGTCGTCGAACACCGACACGTAGAAGTTGGCGGCCGCCTCGGCGTCGCGGTCGAACCACAGGAACGGCGTGATGCGTTGAAAGCGCCGGCTCATGATGCTGCCTCCTCGATGTCTTGCGGGCATCCGTGCCTGGTCTTATATCGTAGGCGCTGGATCCGTACGCCGCCCGAGGCCGCCCCGGGGATAAAAAAGGGGCGATCGCTCGCCCCCTTTTGCTGCCGTGCCGCGTGCGCGATCAGAACGCGACGTAAGGCGCCGCGCCGCCGCTCGCGGTCTTGTCCATCCCGAAGTAGATCGTCTTGCCGTAGAAGTGCGGCATGCCGAGATCGAGCCATCCGGACGCGCCGAACGGGCCGGCGATGTCGTTGAACGCGAACGTCGACGGGTTCGCGAACAGCGAATCGGCGTTCTGGATCGACATCGACACGCCGCCCGTCGTCCCGTTCTGGCCGGTCAGCGTCGCCGTGTAGGTCGCCGTCGACGACGGGCAGTAGAACTGCGTGTTGGTCGAGCACTTCGTCTGCGACGAGTCGCTGAAGAAATACGCGTTCGAGCCCGTATCGAAGAACGCGGTCACGCTGCCGCCGAGGAACGTCGCGCTCACGTCGCCCGTCGTCGCCGACGTCATCACCGTCGACGCGGCGAGCGCGTTGTTGCTCTGCGTGCCGATCCCGAACGTCAGCTGGCCGGTCGCGCTGCTCTGCCCGCTGTTGGAAATGCTCGGCATCTGCACGATCACGCCGTTGTTGTCCGTCGCGAAACGATGAACCGGGTTGGCGACCTGCTGCGCAATCGGCACCAGCGCAACCGCACAGCTCGAATTGCCGTTCGGGCACGCATAGTAGTTGTTGTAGGTCGCCGACGTCGACGTCGCGCAGTTCGTGCCGCAGTCCACCGGCGCCGGCCCGATGCCGAGAATGCCGTTCGCGCCGAGATCGCTGGCCGAGTTCGCCGACGCTCCGCCGTTGGTGCACGAGCTCGGTACGCCGGTCGTGCCGAGGTCGCCGATGATCTGCACCGGCAGCGAGCCCGCCTGCTCCGAGCCGATCGTCAGGTCGACGGTACGCACCGTGCCCCACGTGTAGCTGGACACGAACTTGCCGCATTCGGCGACCGGCGCGCCGCCGCTCGTCACCTGCGGCAGGCTGCCGAGCACGCCCGACACGGCGCTGCCGACCAGCCGCAGCCCGTACGACGCCGTGTCGACGAGCACGTTGTTGACCACCTGGCAGTTCGACGTGCCGGGCACGCAGATCTTCACGCTGACGGTCGGGATGTTGATCACGCGCGCGACGCCGGTGCCGACGGTGATCACGGCCGTATTGGCGGTATTGCCGTCCGATACGCCGGCGTTGCCGCCGTTATTGCCGTTGTTACCGTTGTTGTTGTTATCGCCGCCGTCGCCGCCGCCGCATGCCGTCACGAGCATGGCCGTCGCGGCCGCCAGGCTCAGCAGGCCGAGCCAGCGCTTGAATGTACGAGGAATTCGCAAGGTCGCTCTCCCGCTGTCACTGGATGTCGGTGCCGGTCAGCCCGGCAGGCAGCGCCGTCGGCAGCCACGCCTGGCCCGCGAACGCGCCCATGTGGCCGCCCGTGCGGATCACGAGATTGCTCGTGTCGACGGACACCGGTGCGCGCCAGCCGCGCGCCGCGTGCGCCGCCTGAACGCCGGCGGTGTACTGCGGGAAATAGCTGCCGAGGAGCGACGCCAGATCCGGCATCGCCGGCCCGCGCCACGCGAGGCCGAACACGGTGCCGGCCGCGGACGTGTATTCGTGGATGACGGTGCCCGATCCGAGCGTGATTTCGCGCACGGTATAGGCGGCCGCGCTCGCCTGTGCGCCGTCGGCCGAGCGCATCGCGCGCTGCAGCGCGCGCACGGTGGCCGCGTGATCGTCCGCCGGCGGCGACATCGGCGCGCCGCCCAGTTCGGCCTGTGCGTGGACGGTCCACAGCACACCCATCGCAACCGCCGCATGCGCGGCGGTCCAGCCCAAGCGTTTCAGCTTCACGTTCCCCCCCAAAGGGACTGGCTTCGTTGCCGTCGGCCCCGCTGTCAGGCTCGGCGCCGCAGGTCAACCAATGAAAGTCGTAAGAATGACGCTTCGTTGCTGCTGACGCGTAGTATGCCTGCGGAGTGTGTCCGAGTGTCAAATCGACGCAGCGCGGCCCGCTCGCGGCGGGCCCGGGGGAAACGTGAAAGCCATGCGCACCGGGCCGCTCCACGATATGGAGGGCCGGCGCGATGCCGCAGGGTCAGAAGCCCAGGCTCGCGAGCAGGTCGTCGACCTGCGCCTGGTCCTGCACCACGTCGGACTTGCCTTCGGGCGCGACCTGCGGCCCGTTCAGCAGCGACTCGGGGCTGCCGGTCGTGCTCACGTGCTCGGCCGCGAGCGCGGCCGCGGTCGCCGCGAACTGCTCGCGCCGCTCGGGCGCGATGTTCTCGACGAGCACGGTGAGCAGTTGCTGCTCGATCAGGTAGACCATGTCCATGATCTTCTTGATCACCTGCCCGGTCAGATCCTGGAAGTCCTGCGCGAGCATGATCTCGAGCAACTGCGCGCTGGTTGCGGACGTCGCGTCGGGCAAGCCGTGCAGGAACGCGCGCGTGTCGCCCATCAGCTCGCGCACTTCCGCGTGCTCGATCGGCGCCGCGTACCACTGCGCCCAGCGCGCATCGAGCGCCTCGGCCTCGTTCTGGATGCGCTCCTGCACGGGCTTCGCGATCTCGATCGCGTTCAGCACGCGCTCGGCCGCCTGCTCGGTCATCGTCGCGACGTAGCGCAGCCGGTCGCGCGCGTCGGGCACGGCTTCGGCCGCGCGCTCGACATGCTTGTCGAGCCCGAGCTCGCGCATCGAATCGCGCAGCGTGCGCGTGAGCTGGCCGATGCGCGCGAGGATGCGGTCGCTCGCGAGGTCGGCGCCTTCGGCGTGGCTGTCGGCGTCGAACCCCGCGCCGGCGAGCGCCGCATGAATCGGCTCGTTCACGTCAGCTCCCGGCCTTCGCCATCTTGTCGATGATCTTGTTCAGCTTCTCGTCGAGCGTCGCGGCCGTGAACGGCTTCACGACGTAGCCGCTCGCGCCGGCCTGCGCGGCCGCGATGATGTTCTCCTTCTTCGACTCGGCCGTGACCATCAGCACCGGCAGGTGCGACAGCGTCGCGTCCCCGCGGATTTCCTTCAGCATCGCGAGGCCGTCGAGGTTCGGCATGTTCCAGTCGGAGATCACGAAGTCGAAGCCGCCGCCGCGCAGGCGCGCCAGGCCGGCCGCGCCGTCCTCGGCTTCGTCGACGTTCGCGTAGCCCAGTTCCTTGAGCAGGTTGCGGACGATCCGGCGCATCGTCGGGAAATCGTCCACCACCAGGATTTTCATGCTCTTGTCCATCGTCGTTCCTTTGCAGATTCGTTACCGTCGGGCCGCGCAACCTTGCACGCGTCCCGTGACATTTCATTCAGACCCGCTGTACGCGGTCGCCCATCGTCGCGAGGCGCGCCATCACGCGCCGGCTCATCTCCGCAAGCGGCGCCACCTCTTCCGCGCCGCCGAGCGCGATCGCCTCGCGCGGCATGCCGAACACGATGCAGCTCGCCTCGTCCTGCGCGAACGTGTGGGCGCCCGCGCGCTTCATGTCGAGCAGCCCGGCCGCGCCGTCGCGCCCCATCCCCGTGAGGATCACGCCGATCGCGTTCTTGCCCGCGTGCTGCGCCGCCGAGCGGAACAGCACGTCGACCGACGGCCGGTGACGGTTCACCGGCGGCTCCTCCGACAGCTGCGCGATGTAGTTCGCCCCGCTGCGCGCGAGCAGCAGGTGCGCATGGCCCGGCGCGATGTACGCATGGCCCGGCAGCACGCGCTCGCCGTGCTCGGCTTCCTTCACCGCGATCCGGCACAGGCCGTTCAGCCGCTGCGCGAACGATTTCGTGAAGCCCGGCGGCATGTGCTGCGCGATCAGCACCGCCGGCGCGTCCGGCGGCAGCGGCGTCAGCACTTCGCGGATCGCCTCGGTGCCGCCCGTCGATGCGCCGATGATGATCAGCTTCTCGGTACTGACGAGCGGGTTGTTGATCATCGGCGCAGCCGGCTGGCCGGCCGCCGCGCGCGCGGCGGCCTGCGGCTGCGGCGCCTGCCGCACGCGGGCGCGCGACGCCGCGCGAATCTTGTCGGCGAGCTTTTCCGCGTAGTCGAGCATGCCGTCGCGGATCCCGACGCGCGGCTTCGTCACGAAATCCACCGCGCCGAGTTCGAGCGCGCGCAGCGTGATCTCCGAGCCGCGCTCGGTCAGCGACGACACCATCACGACCGGCATCGGCCGCAGCCGCATCAGCTTCTCGAGGAAGTCGAGCCCGTCCATGCGCGGCATTTCGACGTCCAGCGTGAGCACGTCCGGGTTGTGCTGCTTGATGAGCTCGCGCGCGACCAGCGGATCGGGTGCGGTCGCGCACACCGTCATGTCGGGCTGGCTGTTGATGATCTCCGTCATCAGGCTGCGAATCAGCGCCGAGTCGTCGACGCACAACACTTTGATCTTCTGCACTGCGGTCATGCCTCCTGCTTTCTCGAAAGGTTGGCCGCGCCGGCATTCGCGCTCGTCGCCGGCGCACCACCGGCGCCGCGCGCGCCGAACAGCTCGATGCGCGGACGCGCCGGCGGCGGCGCGGCCGGCCGCTGCGCCGCGAACAGCTCGACGTGCGCGCGCGGCCGCGCGGCGCGCACGCGGTTGGCCTCCGCGGCTTCGCGCTCGGTCACGCCCGGCACCTGCAGCCGCAGCTTCTTCACCATCGCGCGCCCCGTGTGCGGCATGAACGCGACCTTGCGCGGATGCACGCCCTGCAGATCCTCCGCGGTAATGCGAATGCGCTCCAGCGCGAGATAGCGGCGCACGAAATCCGCATTGCGATCGCCGATGTTGATGGTCGTCATCCCGGCCAGCACGGCCGCACCGCCGAACACCTTCGCCTCGAAGCGTTCGCGGCGCCCGCCCGCCTTGATCAGTTCGTTGATCAGCACTTCCATCGCGTACGCGCCGTAGCGCATCGATTCCGACGCGGCCGCGCCCGCATCGGCGCCGTCGTCGGGCAACATGAAGTGATTCATCCCGCCGATGCCCGCGAACGGATCGTGCAGGCAGGCGGCGACGCACGAGCCAAGCACGGTCATCAGCACCATGTCCTCGGACGTCGTGTAGAACTCGTTCGGCAACAGCTTCACGCCGGGGCGTTCGAAGTGATTGTCGAAGTAGCGATTGGTCGCGATCGGCAACGCGCTCATCCGCGGTCTCCGTAAGCGGGCGCGGCGCCCGCGGCGCGAACGTGTGCGCGCGGCGACACCGCCGCGACACCGCGCGCACGCGTGCCCGGCACGGCATCGCGCGTCAGTTCGTACACCGTCTGCCCGCGCAGCCGGAATGCCTGCGTGACGTACGTGAAGTTTTCCGAATGACCGGCGAACAGCAGCCCGCCCGGCTTCACGAGCGGTTCGAAGCGCGACAGCACCTGCCCTTGCGTCGGCTTGTCGAAATAGATCATCACGTTGCGGCAGAAGATCGCGTCGAACGGCTTCGCGATCCCGTAGTCGGCATCGGTCAGGTTCAGCTGTTCGAAGCGGATCATCGCGCGCAGCTCCGGGCGCACCTTCACGCGGCCGGCCTGCGCGCCGGTGCCTTTCAGGAAGAAGCGCTTGAGCCGCTCCGGCGCCAGATGCTTGACCTGGTCGTACGTATAGATGCCGGCCTCGGCCTTCGCGAGCACCTGCGTGTCGAGGTCGGTCGCGAGGATCGATGCGCCGCGCGCGGCCGATTCGCCGAGCGCCTCGATCAGCGTGATCGCGATCGAATACGGCTCTTCGCCGGTCGACGCCGCCGAGCACCACACCGACACCGGTGCCGCGCGGCCCTTCACGAAATCCGCGAGGATCGGAAAATGGTGCGACTCGCGGAAGAACGCGGTCAGGTTCGTCGTCAGCGCGTTGGTGAACGCTTCCCACTCGAGCGGATCGTTCTCCTGTTCGAGCAGGTCGAGGTAGTCGCGAAACGTGTCGAGCCCGCGGGCGCGCAGCCGGCGCGCGAGACGGCTGTACGCCATGTCGCGCTTGTGCTCGGACAGCGAGATCCCCGCGCGTTGATGAATCAGCGCGCGGATGCGTGCGAAATCCGCGCCGGTGAACGCGAAGTCGCGCCCCGGCTCGCCCGCGCGAGGCGAGGCGTCCGGTGCATCGGGTCGAAACGGTGCGCGCGCGGCCGACATGGCTTAGAAGGTCTCCCAGTCGTCGTCGGACGTGCCGGCGGCGGCCAGCGCCGGCTTCTCGCCGTTCAGCGCCGGACGCAGCAGCGCGGGCTTGTCGGCCGCCTTGGGCGCCGCGGCGGCCGTCTTCGACAGACGCGGGCCGTAGCCGCTCGCGGCCGGCGCGTCCTTCCGCGTGCGCGCGCCGCTATCGGCCGCGCGCTTCGGTTCGTGGCTCGCGGCCGGGCCCGCCGCCGGCGAAGCCGGCGCCGCGCGGCGCGCGGGCTGGGCGGCGGCCTGCGGCGCCGGCAGTGCCGGCGCGGTTTCGTAACGGCTTGCCGACGGCAGCGCAGGCGCCGCGGCCGGGCGCACGGCGCCGCGCGACGGCGCGAGCGCGATGCCGCCCGTGACGCGCCAGCTCGACACGACCGACTTCATCTGGCGCGTCTGTTCCTCGAGCGACGCCGCCGCCGCAGCAGCCTGCTCGACGAGCGCCGCGTTCTGCTGCGTGACCGAATCCATCTGACCAACCGCGCGATTGACCTGCTCGATGCCGGTCGACTGCTCGTCCGACGCGGCGCTGATCTCGCCCATGATGTCGGTGACGCGGCGCACGGCCTGGACGATCTCGTCCATCGTCGAGCCGGCGCGCGCGACGAGCGCCGACCCGCTTTCGACCTTCCCGGCCGAATCGCCGATCAGTTGCTTGATTTCCTTCGCGGCGCTCGCGCTGCGCTGCGCGAGCGAGCGCACTTCGCCCGCGACCACCGCGAAGCCGCGGCCCTGCTCGCCCGCGCGCGCGGCTTCGACCGCCGCGTTCAGCGCGAGGATGTTGGTCTGGAACGCGATGCCCTCGATCGTGCCGATGATGTCGACGACCTTGCCCGAGCTCGCCGCGATGTCCTGCATCGTCGACACGACCTGGCCGACCACCTCGCCGCCCTGCGTCGCGATGTCGGATGCATTCACCGCGAGCTGGCTCGCCTGCCGCGCGTTCTCCGCGTTCTGCCGCACGGTGCCGGTCAGCTGCTCCATGCTCGATGCGGTTTCCTGCAGCGATGCGGCCTGCTCTTCGGTACGTTGCGACAGGTCGGTGTTGCCGGTCGAGATCTCGCGCGCGCCGACGTCGATCGACTCGGTGCCGCGATGCACGGCCTGCACCATCGTCGTCACGGCGTCCTGCATCCGCTTGATGCCGCCGAACAGGCGGCCGATCTCGTTCTTGCTGAACACGTTCACCGGTTGCGTGAGGTCGCCGCCGGCGATGCGCTCGAAGTGCGCGATCGCATCCTCGAGCGGCTTCACGATCAGCCCGCGCAGCGCGAAGCGGATCGCGATCACGACGACGAACGCGATCGCGATGCCGGCCGCGATCAGGCCGATCATCAGCGAAATCTGCGACTGCGTCGTCGCCTGGCGCTCGTTCGCGCGCTTTTGCAGCGATGCGATCACGGCCGACGCGGCCTGGTCGTAGGCGACGAACATCGGGCTGATCCGGGTGTCGGCGACCGCGTGGTACGCGGTCATGTCGCCCGCGCGCGCGGCCGCGAATTCCGGCTCGACGCCTTCCTTCACGAGCGCCGTGTAGCGCGTGGAAAGCGCGTCGACGAGCGCCTGGTCGACACCGGGCTTCGGCGTCGTCTGGAACGCCTGCCAGTTCTCGTTCGACTTCGTGTAGAGCACCTGCGCGCGGTCGAGCACCTTGCCGGCCTCGGCCGTGTTGCCGGCCTCGGTCAGCGAACGGAAGCGGTCGAGCGACACGCGTGCGCGCAGCAGGTACGACGACGTATCGTCGAGCGCGTGGATCGCCGGCAGGTCGACGTGCGCGATCTCGTCGAGCGAGCGGCTCGCGTGATTGAGCGCGTAGAGGCCGAGCCCGCCGACCGCGGCAGCCAGGCACACGAGGATGAGTCCGACCGCCGTGAGCGTCGTGCGGATCGACCAGTTATGCAACATTGCGGATTCTCCCGAAGTTCCTGCGCGCGCGGCGCGCTTACGCGCCAATCGCTTCGATCAACGCCATTTCCCGGCTCGACATCAGCTTCTCGATGTCCATCAGGATCAGCATCCGGCCGTCGACCGTGCCGAGGCCCGTCAGGTACTCGGTCGTCAGCGTCGCGCCGAATTCCGGCGCCGGCATGATCTGGTCGGCCTGCAGCGTGAGCACGTCCGACACGCCGTCGACCACCATCCCGACCACGCGATGCGCGACGTTCAGGATGATCACGACGGTCTGGTGGTCGTACTCGACGCGGCCCAGATGGAACTTGATCCGCATGTCGACGATCGGCACGATGATGCCGCGCAGGTTGATCACGCCCTTGATGAAATCCGGCGCGTTCGCGATGCGCGTGACGCTCTCGTAGCCGCGGATTTCCTGCACCTTCAGGATGTCGATCCCGTATTCCTCGTCGCCGAGCGTGAACACGAGGAATTCCTGGCCCGTCGCATCGCCTTGCCCGGCGTCGCGGCGGCTGCTGGCCGCGTTCGCCGCGGCCGGATTGATCATTTGGACTTCAGCAGACACGTTTGCCCCCGATGGGTTGAATGGCGAGAGTCAGAAGATCGCGAGCTCGGCGCCGGCTCGGGCGCCGTGCATCGCACGGGTTTCGCGGTTCAGCGCCGCGACGTCGACGATCAGCGCGACGCTGCCGTCGCCCAGGATGGTCGCCGCCGAGATGCCGTGCACCTTGCGGTAGTTGGTTTCGAGGTTCTTCACGACCACCTGCTGCTGGCCGACCAGCTCGTCGATCAGCATCGCGAAGCGGCGCCCCTCGGTTTCCATGATCGTGACGATCCCCTGGGTCGGGTCGGTGCGCGCGTCCTCGACCGAGAACACTTCGTGCAGCGCGACGAGCGGCAGGTATTCGCCGCGCACGCGCACCACGCGCTCGCCGTTGCCGACCGTGTAGATGTCGTCGATCGACGGCTGCAGCGACTCCATCACGAAGTTCAGCGGCAGGATGAAGATCTCGCCGCCGACCTTCACCGACATCCCGTCGAGGATCGCGAGCGTGAGCGGCAGCACGATCCGCGTGGTCGTGCCGCGGCCGGCCTGCGACGTGATCTCGACGTGACCGCCCATCGACTGGATGTTGCGCTTCACGACGTCCATCCCGACGCCGCGGCCCGACACGTCGGTCACCGTCTCGGCGGTCGAGAAGCCCGGCGCGAAGATCAGGTTCCACACCTCTTCGTCGCTGATGCTGTCGGGCACCTGCATGCCCTGTTTCGCGGCTTTCGCGAGAATGCGTTCGCGGTTCAGGCCCGCGCCGTCGTCGCTGACTTCGATCACGATGTTGCCGCCGTGATGCGCGGCCGACAGCACGAGCTGGCCGACCGCATCCTTGCCGGCGGCCACGCGCTTGTCGACCGTCTCGATCCCGTGGTCGAGGCTGTTGCGCACGAGGTGCGTGAGCGGATCGATGATCCGCTCGATCAGGCTCTTGTCGAGCTCGGTCGCCTGGCCGAACGTGACGAGCTCGACCTGCTTGCCGAGCTTGCCGGCGAGGTCGCGCACGAGCCGCGGGAAGCGGCTGAACACGTAGTCCATCGGCATCATCCGGATCGACATCACCGCTTCCTGCAGATCGCGCGCGTTGCGCTCGAGCTGCGCCATGCCGTTGAACAGGCGATCGTGCAGCGCCGGATCGAACGCGCTGGCCGTTTCCGCCAGCATCGCCTGCGTGATCACGAGCTCGCCGACGAGGTTGATCAGTTGGTCGACCTTCTCGACACCCACGCGGATCGAACTGCCTTCGGCGCCCGATGCGGCCGCGGCGGCCGGGCGCGCGCGCTTGTCGTCGTGGTGCGCGGCGGCCGATGCGGCGGGTTCCGCGTGCGGTGCCGGTTGTGCCGACTGCACCGGTTCCGCGGCGGCGGGCGCCGGCGATTGCGGCACGGCGGCGGCCGGTGCGAACACCTCGACCCGCGCGGCGGGTTCGGACGCTACGGCCTCGGCCGGCGCTGCGGCGGGTGCGGCGGGTGCGGTGCCGCGTGCAACGCGGATCTGGCTGTCGTCGATCACGAAGCAGCACACGGCGACGATATCGTCGGACGGCACGTCCGATTCGAGCCACAGCGTCAGGTCGCCCCCCGCTTCCTCGCGGCCGACGATCACGCCGAGATTGCCGAGCTCTTCGGTGAGCAGCGCCTGGTCTTTCGCGTCGACGCCCTTCAGCGTGATCTTCAGGTGCGGGCCGTCTTCGGCGGCGCCGGCGGCATCGATCGTGTCGGCCGCCGGATGCGCGGCCGCGACGGCCTGCTCGACCACGTGATCGGGCGCGCCACCGGTGACGGCCGGTGCAGGTGCCGGTGCGACCGCAGCGACGGCGGGCGCGGCCGGCGCCGCACCGGATGCCCCCGCGCCGCTCTCGGCCTTCAGCCGTTCGAGCTTCGCGCAGATCGCCGCGGCAGCCGCCGCGTCCGGTTCGGCGCTCGCTCGATAGTCGACGAGCTGGTCGGACAGCACGTCCTTGGTCTCGAGGAACGCGTCGACCATTTCCTTGGTCAGCGTCAGCTCATGGTTGCGCGCGCGGTCGAGCAGCGATTCGAGGATGTGCGTCGTCTCGGTCAGCGCGGAAAAGCCGAACGTCGCCGCGCCGCCCTTGATCGAATGCGCGGCGCGGAAGATCGCGGCGAGATCCTCGGGATCGGGCGAGCCGACGTCGAGGTTCAGCAGCAACTGCTCCATCTGCGCGAGCAGCTCGTCCGCTTCGTCGAAAAAGGTCTGGTAGAACTGCGTGATGTCGAGAGTCATGCCCGGTCACCGGTTGGGTTCGTCGCATTCATGTCAGGACGCCGCCGGCTCGGAGAGCGTCGCGACGAGATCGACCAGCACGGCCGGGTCGATCGGCTTTTCGATCCAGCCGGTCGCGCCCGCGTCGCGCGCGGCGTTCTTGAAGGCGTCGCTGCCTTCGGTCGTCAGCACGAGGATCGGCGTGTCCGCGTACGCGGTGAGCTTGCGCAGCGCGGCGATCACTTCGAGCCCGTTCTTGCGCGGCATGTTCTGGTCGGTCAGCACCAGGTCGTACGCGACGGTGGCGGCCATGTCGAAGCCGGCTTCGCCGTCCGGCGCCACCGTCACGTCGTAGCCCGCCTGCGCAAGCGTCGCCTGCAGCAGCGCACGCATGGTCGCGGAGTCGTCGATGGCGAGAATGGTCCGGATCATGTCAGCCTCCGCGGAGCCGCTCCAGGGTGGCTGACAGCCCCCTCGGGGGGCAGCGGACAAAGTGGGCGTGAGGGTTGTTTCATGCGTGTCTCGGCATCGGGGAAACGTCAGGGTTTCGGCACCACGGCGACGGCGCTCGCGAGCACCGGTCGCGCCGCCGCCGACGGGCCGCCGAGCTGCTGCGCCAGCAGCTTCGAGCCCGCCGCGTCGGCCGACAGCGTCGTGGTCGTCTGGTCGTCGCGCATCAGCGCGTCTTCGGATTTGCGGTTCAGCACGATCACGCTGATCCGGCGGTTTTCCGGATCGAGCGGATCGGCCTTGTTCAGGTTCTGCGTCGATGCAAGGCCGAGCACGCGCATCACCTTCGCCTCGTCCATGCCGCCCGCGATCAGCTCGCGGCGCGACGCGTTCGCACGGTCGGCGGACAACTCCCAGTTGCTGTAGCCGCCTTCGCCGCCCGCGTACGGCACCGCGTCGGTGTGGCCCTGGACGATGATCCGGTTCGGCACGTCGTTCAGCGTCTTGCCGATCTCGCGCAGGATGTCGCGCATGTACGGCTCGACCTGGTCGCTCGACATCGCGAACATCGGCCGCTTCTGCGTATCGACGATCTCGATGCGCAAGCCCATCAGCGTCGAATCGATGCGGATCTGCTGCTTGAACTGGCGCAGCGTCGGGTTCGCCTCGATCGCCGCCATCAGCTTGATCTGCAGATCGTGCAGGCGCGCCTGCTCGAGCCGCTCGAGCGCACCCTGCGCCTGCGCGCGCGACTGCTCGTCGATCGGCTTCGCGACGCGCTCCGCGAGCGGCGTCGTGCCGTCCGTGCGGCGCAGCGTGCCCGCGTCGAGGCTCGACAGGTCGCGCCCTCCGCCGTTGATGATGCTGGCTTCCTGCGCGCTGCGATCGCCGCTGCCGAACAGCGCGGCCTTCAGCGGCGTGTTGAAGTAGTCGGCGATTCCTTTCAATTGCACCGGCGTGACCGAGCCCAGCAGCCACATCAGCAGGAAGAACGCCATCATCGCGGTCATGAAATCCGCATACGCGAGCTTCCATGCGCCGCCGTGATGGCCCTTCTTCTGCGGCGCCACCCGCTTCACGACGATCGCGCGATCCGTGTTCTTGCTCATCGGGCGCTCCGCGTCACTTCGCCTTCACGCGGCGCACGTGCTCTTCGAGCTCGGCAAACGACGGACGCTCGGTCGAGAACAGCACCTTGCGGCCGAACTCGACCGCGATCGCCGGCGCATAGCCGTTCAGGCTCGCGAGGATCGTCACCTTGATGCACTGGAACATCTTGGTCGATTCGGCGACGCGCTGCTCCGCGAGGCTCGCGAGCGGCCCGATCAGCCCGTACGACAGCAGTATCCCGAGGAACGTGCCGACCAGCGCCTGCGCGATCATCGCGCCGAGCACCGCGGGCGGCTTGTCGGCCGACGCCATCGTGTGCACGACGCCCATCACGGCCGCGACGATCCCGAACGCCGGCATCGCGTCGCCGACGCGCATCAGCGCGTGCGCGGGCGCTTCGCCTTCCGCGTGGTGCGTCTCGATCTCCTCGTCCATCAGGCTCTCGATCTCGAACGCATTCATGTTGCCGCCCACCATCAGGCGCAGGTAGTCGGTCAGGAATTCGACGATGTGGCGATCGGCGAGGATCTTCGGGTATTGCGTGAAGATCGGGCTCTTGTCCGGATCGTCGATGTCGGCCTCGAGCGTCAGCGTGCCTTCCTTGCGCGCCTTCGCGAGCACGACGTACAAGAGCGCCATCAGCTCCATGTAGACGTCCTTCGTGTACTTCGAGCTCTTGAAGAGCGTCGGGAGCACGCGCAGCGTCGCCTTGATGGTCTTCATGCCGTTGCCGAGGACGAATGCGCCGACGCCCGCGCCCACGATCATCAGGATCTCGAGCGGCTGGACCAGTGCGCCCAGGTGCCCGCCTGCCAGCGCATAACCGCCGAAGACGGACAACAGCGTCACGAGTGTTCCCACGATAATCAGCACTGCCTGTCCCTCACGAAAGACCGGCGGGGAGACCGCCGTTAAACAGGTTTACGGCAGTCGTCAGGAAAACTTTGGCGGCCGTGGGGCGGCGGCGCGGCGGTGTTTACCAGCAATCCCGGCCGGTTCGCGGGGCGCGCGGAGCCGGGTGGCTCCCGCCCGCCCCGCGCCCGGCGGCGCTCAGGCGGCCGCGGCGGCCAGCTCCGCGCGTGCGGCGGCGGCCTTGCGGGTCTTGCCCGCGCGCGACGGCGGCTGGCACAGGCCGCAGACGAAACCTTGATGCGGATCATGCGCATGCGCGACGAAGTGGCCGCCGCAGCGCGTGCACGGGGTCGTCTGCAGCATCCCCGAGTCGAAGAAGCGCACGAGCGTCCACGCGCGCGTGAGGCTCAGCGCAGCCTCGTCGCCGGACAGGCTCACGTGTTCCAGATACAGCCGGTACGCCTTCACGATCGACTGGATCGGCTCGCAGCGACCGTGGTCCTGCATGAACCGGTAGATGTTGTAGAACAGCGACGAGTGGATGTTCGGCTGCCACGTCATGAACCAGTCGGTCGAGAACGGCAGCATCCCCTTGGGCGGCGATACGCCCTTCAGTTCCTTGTACAGCTTGATCAGGCGGTCGCGCGACAGGCTCGTCTCCGCCTCCAGCAGCTGCAGCCGGGCGCCCAGTTCGATCAGTTCGATGGCGAGGGTGATTTCCTTCACCTCGATCACGACGCTTTTGCTTGCCATGGTGAATAACCGTCCGCGTGACGTTGTTCGGAGAATGGCCAATACGCCGCCCGCCGGCGCGCTACGCCGGGACGAACGCAAGGCGGGGAGGATCAGCGGATGCTTTCGACCGGCTGTCCGGCCATCAGGATGGCCGAGTGCGCGTGCGTGACGACGTCGCTGCGCCCTTTGTCGGCGAGCGAGGCCAGCAACGCGTGATCGTCGAAGCGGAAACGGCACAGCATCTGGTTCGACGCGGCGAGCTTCACCGTCTGGGCGAGCGTGAGGTTCGCGAGCACATCGGCCAGTTCCTGCGAGATTCCCATGCGGAACATGCCCATCGCTTTGTCTTCCCGCAGCAGGCGCTGCGCGAGGAGGAGGTACGACAGATTGACCTCTTTGATCTCACTGAGCATTTCGCTGGTAGCGCTCATGATTCCCCCGTTAAAAACTTTGCTTTGGCCTTTCGTGTTATGAAAACGTTTGCTCGATCACGTCGCCCTCGGCGCCGGATCGGCACGTTTATAGTCTTACAGGGCGAATTTTGGCCAAACGGCATTTATGCCGGTATCAGCGAAGTGGCGTATGCCATGCAGGATTTGTCTGTAAACCGTGTAGGAATTTTTCCGACAAGGCGAATTGAAAGGAAGAAAGCGGCGGGGCGCGTTGGGCGCGGATTCGACCGAATGGGTTTCGGCATCGGGCGAATTCGGCGAAAGACCGTCCGGCAAGGCTGCCGGCGAGTGAATCGGTAAAAATTATAGTGCTTTTTCACGATAGCGCAACAATAGTTGCGTCCGTCTCGCTTCGTGTTTATGCGCCCTTTTTATCGGGGTTTTCGCGTATTTCATCGTGTAACAAGCCTTAAGTGTTTGAAAAAACACTCGAACCCCGGAAGGCGATATCGATAATGGACTCCAATGGGCGGCGGCGTGAGCCGCGCCGGCCCGCCCCGCAGCTTGCCGCCCGACGTCCCGCGCACCGCGCCACGAACCGGGCCACGTACCGCACAAAGCGTGCGTCGGCGAGTTCCGAAACCCTTGCATCGGACCAGCACACGCACTCGAGCGCTCACGCTGGTCGACACTGGAGAACGCCCATGCGTATTGCCCAGATCGCGCCGCTTTACGAAGCTGTCCCGCCGAAGCTCTACGGCGGCACCGAGCGTGTCGTGTCCTACCTCACCGAGGCGCTCGTCGAGCTCGGCCACGACGTGACGCTGTTCGCCAGCGGCGACTCCGTCACGTCCGCCCGTCTCGAGGCGGCGTGGCCGCGCGCACTGCGGCTCGACCCGTCGATTCGCGATTCGATGGCGCCCCATATGCGGCTCATCGAGCAGGTGGCCCGCGTCGCGCACGAATTCGACGTGCTGCACTTCCACCTCGACTACCTGCCGTTCGCGCTGATGTCGCGTCTCGACACCCCGTACGTGACGACGCTGCACGGCCGCCTCGACCTGCCGGAGCTGCAGCCGGTGTTCGACGCGTTTCCGGAATCGCCGGTCGTGTCGATCTCGAACTCGCAGCGCAAGCCGCTGCCGCAAGCCGCGTGGGCCGGCACCGTGTATCACGGGCTGCCCGACACGCTGCTCACGCCGCAGCCCGGCGTGAAGCCCGAATATCTCGCGTTCCTCGGCCGGATCTGTCCCGAAAAGCGCGTCGACACCGCGATCCGGATCGCCGCGCAAAGCGGGCTGCCGCTGAAGATCGCCGCGAAGGTCGACAAGGCCGACGCCGACTACTTCAAGGAAGTGATCGAGCCGCTGCTCGGCGAAGCGCATGTCGAATTCATCGGCGAGATCAACGAAGCGCAGAAGCCGGCGTTCCTGTCGGGCGCGAAGGCGTTGCTGTTCCCGATCGACTGGCCGGAGCCGTTCGGGCTGGTGATGATCGAAGCGATGGCTTGCGGCACGCCGGTCGTGGCGTTCAACCGCGGCTCGGTGCCGGAGGTGATCGAGGACGGCGTAACCGGCTTCATCGTCGAGGACGTGCAGGGCGCGGTCGGTGCGCTGCACCGGATCGACAGCCTGTCGCGCGACGCGATTCGTGCACGCTTCGACACGCGTTTCAGCGCGAAAGCGATGGCGCGACGTTATGTCGAAACTTACGAATCGCTTTGCACGGCGGCAAAACAACCGGCCTTGCGCCGGGTCGCGAGCGCCTGACGCCGAAACTCATCGGGAAATATTCTGTAAAGTTCGCGCCGAAATTCGGTGCGTAAAACCAAAGAGCCGCATCGTCGATGCGGCTTTTTCTTTTTTACAGGTCATTCGATCAGGAAACGATCGCGGTTTTTCCCGGCGATCCAATTCGGCGGCTTGCCGCGTCCGCTCCAGGTCGCACCCGTCTTCGGATCCTGGTATTTCGGCGGCAGCGGCGCCTTTTTCGGCGGCCGGCCGCGTCGCGCTCGCTCCGAGAAGCCCAGATCCTGGGCCGTGAGGCCATATTCGGCAATCATTCGCTGGACGTCGGCAATCACCGCCGCCACTTCCTGACGCCGCACGTCTTCCGCCTGGGCCTGCAGATCCGCGATCTGCGCCTTGAGTTTCGCGTATTGAGACACTTTTCGACTCCCCTTTTTCGATGATGCGGTTCCGGCGAGTCCGGCCGGAACATCGACACCTGTTACGTCATCTGCACTGACGCGCTGCCCTTCGAAATTAATGCTGTCATTTTTAACCGATTCGGCTATATCGAGAATGCGGACTTATTCTAATAAGAGCCATTCGTCAGCCATTCAAATTTAACAATCGTTGACCCTCACCGAGCCGATTCATTTCCTATAATCCAGACCGAATCCGGGCGATGAGATTATTCAACGCGTCGTCCGACTGTCATCAATCCACTCGAACGAGGTCCTTACATGAATCTTTCTCAGCGTCTGGCTGCAGAGGTATTCGGCACGTTCTGGCTGGTGCTCGGCGGGTGCGGAAGCGCCGTGCTGGCTGCCGCCTTTCCGGGCCTCGGCATCGGCTTTGCCGGCGTCGCCCTTGCATTCGGCCTGACCGTGCTGACGATGGCATTCGCGATCGGCCATATTTCGGGTTGTCATTTGAATCCGGCCGTGAGCGTCGGCCTGACGGTCGCCGGCCGCTTCCCGGCGCGCGATCTCGCACCGTACATCGTCGCGCAAGTCGTCGGCGCCACGATCGGCGCGTTCGTGCTGTATCTGATTGCTTCCGGCAAGCCGGGCTTCGACGTCGTCAGCAGCGGTTTTGCGACGAACGGCTTCGGCGATCGCTCGCCCGGCCACTACTCGCTCGGCGCGGCGTTCATTTGCGAAGTCGTGATGACGGGCTTCTTCCTGTTCGTGATTCTCGGCGCGACCGACAAGCGCGGTGTGCCGGCCGGCTTTGCGCCGATCGCGATCGGGCTGTGCCTGACGCTGATCCACCTGATCTCGATTCCGGTCACCAACACGTCGGTGAACCCGGCCCGCTCGACCGGCCCGGCGCTGTTCGTCGGCGGCGATGCGATCGGCCAGCTCTGGCTGTTCTGGGTCGCGCCGCTGATCGGCGCGGTGCTCGCCGGGATCATTTACCCGCTGGTCGCCGGGCGCGACGATACCGTCGACCTGCTGCCCGCATCCGCTCGCACAAGCGAATAAAACACTACGGGGTCACGCGAGCAGAGCAGCGAGCCTCACGCTGTCCAACAATATCGAGGCAGGTCATTTCGACGGGCGCCCTGGGCGCCCGTTTTTCATTTCCGTTCAGGAAGCGGCGACGCCGTCGAGGGTGTCCTCGAGCGCGAACAGCGTGCGCAGGTGACGGGCGACGCCCGCGTCGAAGTTGTTGCCGATGCGCGGGATGTGGGGCAGGTGCGCGATCAGATCGGGATTCGCGTTGTTCATCATGAACGCATGACCGGCGGTTTCGAGCAGATCGATGTCGTTCATGTTGTCGCCGAACGCGATGCAGCGGCCGGCGTCGACGCCGAGCCGCGCCAGCACCGCCCGTAGCGCACGGCCCTTCGACACGTTCGCGGTCATCACTTCGAGGCAGTCGGGCAGCGAGTACGTGACGTACAGCGCATCGCCGAACTGCGCGCGCATCTGCTCGGCGACCACGGCCAGATCGGCCGGCTCGCCGATATACAGCACCTTCGCGATGTCGGCGCCGTCGTGCGCGGCCATGTCGATCACGTCGTACCGGAAACCCGAATCCTGGTGGAATTCGAGCAGGTGCGGCGCGTCGCGATCGATCAGCCAGCCGCGGTCGGTGAACAGGTTGACGATCACGCGCCCGTGCGCGCCGACCACGCCCGGCTGCACGAGGCCGCGGACGATCGCCGGATCGATGTCCTGCGCATGGATCGCCGTGTCGTCCGGCGCATGCACGCGCGCGCCGTTCGACGTGATCAGGTATGGCCGAATGCCCAGCACGTCGCGGATGCCGGCGACGTCCGCGTAATGGCGCCCCGTCGCGATCACGAACTGCAGGCCGTCGCGGTCGAGCCGGCGGACGGTCTCGATCGTGTACGGATCGAGCTGGTGGTCGCTGTTCAGCAGGGTGCCGTCGAGATCGGTGGCGATGACTTTGTACATATCGGGCGGGGTAAAAGACGCGCAGGATTCTGCGGAACCGTCATTTTAACGTCGTGCACGTGGACGCGTCGGGCGGTTGGGCGGCTGGGAATGGGGACGGGGACGGTGTGCCGGGCTTCGCCCTTCGCCCTTCGCCCTTCGCCCTTCGCCCTTCGCCCTTCGCCCTTCGCCCTTCGCCCTTCGCCCTTCGCCCTTCGCCCTTCGCCCTTCGCCCTTCGCCCTTCGCCCTTCGCCCTTCGCCCTTCGCCCTTCGCCCTTCGCCCTTCGCCGGCAAGTCTGCCGTTTTCCCGTTCAACCCGCTTCGGCTTCTTTCAACGTCCGCAGCGCGAGCCGCAACGCACCGTGCGCGGAATCGTCGATCGGTGCGCGCAGCCGGGCGGCATGGCGCGCCGGCACCGCCGGCGCAAGCGCGTCGGCCAGCCCGCCGCACAGCGCGACCGGCAGCGCCTGATGCGGATCGAGCGCATCGATCATCTTGCCGATCTCGTCGCCGGCCTGCGCGATCAGCGCGGCAGCATAAGGATGGGTGCGGTGTGCAAGCACGATCGGCGCAAGGCTCGCGTAGATCGTCTGACTCGCATCGCACGACCACTGGACGAGTGCGTCGCGGTCGTGCGCGCCCGTCTCCGCGAACAGCGCGTCGGCGAACGCGTCGCGCGGCACGCGACCGTCGAGCGCCTGCTGCGCGTACGCGAGCGCGCGCATGCCGAGCCATGCGCCGCTCGCCTCGTCGCCGGACGGAAAGCCGAAGCCGCCCGAAATGCGGCAGGTGCCCGCCGCATCGAGCGACGCCGCGATGCTGCCCGTGCCGAGCGCGACGATGAGCCCCGGCGCGCCGCCGTGCGCGCCGACGACGGTCGTATAGGCGTCGCTCTCGATCGCGAGCGCGCCGAGCGGCGCCTGCGCGCGGAACGCGGCAAGCCACGCGGCATTGTTGACGCCCGCGAGCCCGCAGCCGAGCGCGCACTGCGACCAGTCGAACGCGCCCCCCGCGCGCCCGAACGCGTCGGCACAGGCCGCGCCGATCGATGCCCACGCGCGCTCGATGCCGAGGCCAAGGCCCGACGGACCGCCGCGCCCCTGCGCGAGCTCGTTCCCGTGCCGATCGGCCAGCACCGCGCGCGTGCCCGTGCCGCCACCGTCGATGCCGATCGCAAAAAGTAATGCCGTCATGCCTTGACCCCGCTGATTCGAACAGGCGCCAAGCTTAACCGGATCGGCACCGCACGCCCATCTGCCGTTCGGCCAGCTATCCCGTGCATGGGGCTTCCGCTATGCTGGCACGATCGAATCGACACTGGAACGAGGCGGACGATGTCGCAGCGGTGCAATTGGGTGAAGACGGAAGCGGATGCTCACTATCACGATACCGAATGGGGCGTGCCGTCGCGTGACGACCGCCACCTGTTCGAAATGCTGATCCTGGAGGGTGCGCAGGCGGGGCTGTCATGGTCGACGATCCTGAACAAGCGGGCCGGCTATCGCGAAGCCTTCGCGGAATTCGACGTCGACGCGGTCGCGCGCTTCACGCCGAAACGCATCGAGAAACTGCTCGAGAATCCGGGCATCGTGCGCAACCGCGCGAAGGTCGAGTCCGCGGTGACCAATGCGCGGGCCGTGCAGCGCATTCGTGACGAGCACGGGTCGCTCGCGCAATTCATGTGGTCGTTCGTCGACCATACGCCGATCCAGAATGCGTGGCAGTCGTATCGCGACGCCCCCGCGTCGACCGCCCAGTCCGATGCGCTCAGCAAGGCGCTGAAGGCGTACGGCTGCAAGTTCGTCGGCTCGACGATCTGCTACGCGCTGATGCAGGCAACCGGGATGGTCAACGACCACGAGGTCGGCTGCCCGTGCCACGCGCAATGTGCGGCGCTCGGCGGCAAGCAGCCGGCGCGGCGCGGCAACGCGGGCTGAAAGCGGCGAAGCCTTATCGGCCGGCCGGATCGGTAACTCGCCGGGCATCGGCAGGCGCCCGCGCCCCGTCGCGGCCTGGCCTGTCGCCTGGCGCGCCACGCGTAACGACGTCGGCGCGGCTGCCCGCGCGCACGCTGCGCGCCGCCCGCACCCGTGCGCTGCGCTTCTTCACCCAGATGCAGATACCCGTCACGCTGAGCATCGCGATGACGATGCCGAGCACACTCACCGCGATACGGCCCGCCACGCCGGCGATCCGCCCCGAGTGCAGCGGAAACTGCGCCTGCATGAACAGGTCGCCGGCCGAGCCGCGGCCCGGCACCTGCGCGGCAACGGGCTTGCCGGTCACCGCGTCCCAGTAGAGCCACGCGTTGCCGAGCCCGACGTCTCCGTGGTCGTTGCCGGGCGTGAAGAACCCGACCGCGTAGACGTTCATCGCCGGCGCGAACAGCAGCGCGCCGGGCGGCGCGGCGATCCCGGCTTCGCGTCCGGCCGAGCGCGCGAGTTCGACGATCCGCTCGCGCGGCAGCACATGGCTGCCCGGCGGGGCCGGCGGAAAATGTTCGGGATTCGTGTACGGCGTCTCGGCAAGCGGCGAAACCAGCGACACGAGCGGACGCACGAGCGGCACGGCGAGATTCATCGAAATCGATGTGACGGCAACGACCAGCAGCAGTCCCCACACCCAGACACCGCCCGAGCGGTGCAGATCGAATACGAGCGGATAACCGCCGCGGCGCACGCGAAACGCGAACGACTTGCGCCAGCTCTTCGGGTTCGGAAACGCGAGCACCAGCGCGATCAGGCTGTCGAGCGCCCAGACGATGCCGACCATGCCCATCACCCAGAACCCGAAGTTGATCCCGCCATACATGGGCAGAAACAGCGAATAGTGCAGCCGGTAGATGAACGGCATCAGATCGAGCCGCGCGAGCGATAGCGCGCCCCATTCGCGGCGCGCTTGCACGGCGCCCGTCGCGGGATCGACCGCGATCTGGTTGAAATCGAGCACGGGCAACCGGCCGGTCGCCGAATCGGCGCGCGGCGTCACGCCCGCCTGCAGCGTGTGTCCCGGCTCGGTTGCCAGCGGCAGGTAAGTCACCTGGACGCGCGGATCGGCAGCCTCGACGCGCGCCGCGAGTGCGAGCGGCGTCAGCGGTGCGGCATCGCTGCGCGCGACGTAGAAATCCGGGTTCAGTGCGGCGTCGAGCTCGTGATCCCATGCGATCAGCGCGCCGGTGAGGCCCGCGACGAACAGGAACAGCGCGATCGCCAGACCGAACCAGCGGTGCAGGCGAACGAGAAACGGTCGCAGGAGCGCATTCATCGCGCGCCCCGCGAAAGGAAAGCGGGCCGGCACGAATGGCGGCTCGGGATCGACGTGATGCAGGTCATTGGCTGTAAGGCGCCGCGACAACCGTCCCGCCGTGACGATGCTCGGCCGGAAGTCCTTGCGCGCGGCATGGAATTGTTGCGCGTGACGCGAGTTTTGATACGATGCGCGACATTTTAACGCAACGAGAATGATTCTTACTCGCGTTTTTATTCACCTGCCATGACTGTCTGCCTCGCCTGTCCTCCCGTTCGCCCGCGCCGTATGGCGGCCGTCCTCGCCTGCTTCGCCGCGTCGCTCGCGCACGCGGACGATTCGCCCGGCGATGCCGCGCTGCTGCCGGCCCTCAACATCACGGCCGCGCACGATTCGCCGCAGCACCTGACCGACGAGCTGTCGGCCGGCGCGCTCGGCGCGCGCCGCCAGCTCGACACGCCGTTCTCGACGACCATCGTGACGTCCGAAGAACTCGAGGCACGTCAGCCGTACAAGCTCGGCGACGTGTTCGCGAACGATGCGGCCGTGTCCGACAACAGCGGCGCATACAGCGCGTGGGCCAACTACGTGACCGTGCGCGGCATGCAGCTCGACTGGCAGAACGGCTACAAGATCGACGGGCTGCCGTTCATCTCGTACGGCGTCACCATGCCGTACGAGCAGCTCGAACGCGTCGAGTTGCTGAAAGGGCTCGGCGGTTTCCTCTACGGTTTCGTGACGCCTGGCGGCGTCGTCAACTACGTGACGAAGCAGCCGACCGCCGAACCCGTGCGCAGCATCGACGTCGGCTATCGCAGCACCGCCGTCTGGACCGAGCACGCCGATCTCGGCCAGCGCTTCGGGCCGGACAACATGTTCGGCGCGCGGCTGAACGCGACGCACGAGGAGGGCAAGACGTACAACGACGGCAACATTCGCCGCGACAGCGTGTCGCTCGCGCTGCAGGCGAACCTCACCCGCGACCTGTCGGTGACGTTCGGCGCGCTGTACCAGGAGCGCCGCGCGTCGGGCCAGACGCCGTCGATCTTCGTCGGCGGCTATCCGGGCGGCGCGCTACCCGCGACGATCAGCGGCGGCACGACGAATCTCGGCGGCAAGGACCAGTACCTGAACACAAACCTGCAGCTTTACACGGCCGGGCTGCAGTACCAGCTCGCGCCCGACTGGCAGCTCGACGTCGCGTACAGCTACAGCCGGTCGACGCGCGACCGCAACGAAAGCACGCTGTCCCTGGAGAATGCGGCCGGCGACTACTCGGACAGCCGTTATGCCGGGCTGGAGGACAACCGCTTCAGCCAGTGGCGCGCGATGGTCGAGGGCAAGGTGCGCACCGGCCCGTTCAGCCACCAGATCGTGCTCGGCGCGTCATGGCAGAAACAGACGAACGACTATTCGGCGAACAGCGTGTACGTGCCGCTCGGCACGGGCAATCTCTATTCGCCGAACCCGTACCGCTACGAGAGCCC
This sequence comes from Burkholderia sp. IDO3, assembly GCF_003366075.1. Classification (NCBI taxonomy): domain Bacteria; kingdom Pseudomonadati; phylum Pseudomonadota; class Betaproteobacteria; order Burkholderiales; family Burkholderiaceae; genus Burkholderia; species Burkholderia sp. IDO3. The sequence goes on along the minus strand of NZ_CP028963.1, from coordinate 179,401 downwards.
GCACGGCTTCGTCCAGTACCGCACGAGCGAGATCACGCAGAAATCGCTGTTCGCGAGCGACACCGTGCAACTCACCGAACGCTGGTCGGTACTCGCCGGCGTGCGCTACATGAACTACGAGCAGCGCTCGTTCGAGTCGAGCGGCGCCGAAGATCCCGGCTACAGCCGGAACGGCGTCGTGACGCCGACGTTCGCGGTGATGGTCAAGCTCGCGCCGACCACCACCGCATACGCGAGCTACACCGAATCGCTCGAGCCCGGCAGCCGCGTGAACGACGTTTACGCCAACGCCGGCCAGACGCTCAAGCCGCTGCGCAGCAAGCAGTACGAACTGGGGATCAAGAGCGAGCATGCGCGCTGGAGCGCGACGGCCGCGCTGTTCCGCGTCGAGCGCAGCGCCGAATATGCGAACGCCGCGAACGTCTACGTGCAGGATGGCGAATCGGTGATCCAGGGGATCGAATTCGGCGCGCGCGCGAAACTCGGCGCGCGCTGGCACGCGGGCGTCGATGCGATGCTGCTCGACGCGTGGTATGCGAACGGGATCGGCAACAATGGCAACCGCGTCGCGGGCGCCCCACGCTTCGTGCTTGCGGGCGACCTCGGCTATGCGGTGCCGGGCGTTCCGGGCCTGACGCTCGGCATCGACGCGAAATTCACCGGCGCGACGCCGCTACGCGCGGCGGGCGGGCTCGACGCGCCCGGCTTCCTCGTCGTCAATGCCGGCGCGCGCTACCTGACGCGCATCGGCCGCCACGACGTGACGCTGCGCGCATCGATCGACAACGTGCTGAACCGCCGCTACTGGGAATACCAGTACGCCGACTATGTGAAGCCGGGCGACCCGCGCACGGTGAGCCTGAACGCAAAAATCGACTTCTGAGCGAAGCGGCCGGCGGCCCGAGCCGCCGGTCGAAACCGCCAAACCGGCGCCAAAAAGCAAAACGGCGGAGCGGCTTCTTTCGAAGCACACTCCGCCGTTTCGCGGCGAACCGTCAGACGCTCTTAGTGGAGCTTCTTCGGCAGCATCTGGCTGCGCAGGCGCTTGTGCAGGCGCTTGACGGCTGCTGCCTTCTTGCGCTTGCGGACTGCGGTCGGCTTTTCGTAGGACTGGCGTTCGCGCAGTTCAGCGATCAGGCCATTTTTTTCGATAGCACGGCGAAAGCGGCGAATCGCCACTTCGAACGGCTCGTTTTCTTTCAGAAGAATCGTCGTCATGTCGTTCCTAAATTGCTTAAACGGTCAAAAACGTAGCGGCCAAGCGCCACGCACCGGCCATCCGGGCGTTCCCACAACAGGCGAAACGAGCGGAAATACGGCCTCGGAGGCCGGAAAAGAGAGGCGGAAAGCACCGCGAGTACGCTTCACAAGCCGCGTGCAGCGCCGCGTTTGACTGCCAGCAGGAATGCCGTAACGGCATAGGCGTGACAGAAAATCTCAATTCAGCCCGCCATCATATCAGGGAATCACAGACAAAACCATCCTTTTGTCGATCGCGCGTGCGCATCCGCACCACATCGCAGCCGAGCCATTCCGCCCCCGTTTTTATCCGGCGCCGTGTCGGGTCCGGTCGAAATGACAAAGAACGACAAAAAATCGGGCCGAATGATAACGATGCCCTCAAGTTTTGTTTTGGGCCGCCGAAATCCTGCTCTGAGGCGGCCAGCAATGAACGAGTGCTTCCGCCGATGCCAAAACGGCTTTCCAGGGCTTTCGGCTTAAACAGGAGAATTTCCATGCTCGGAATCAATAGCAACATCAACTCGCTGGTTGCTCAGCAGAACCTCAACGGCTCGCAAAACGCCCTGTCGCAGGCAATCACCCGCCTGTCCTCGGGCAAGCGCATCAACAGCGCGGCCGACGACGCGGCAGGCCTCGCAATCGCGACCCGCATGCAAACGCAGATCAACGGCCTGAACCAGGGCGTGTCGAACGCGAACGACGGCGTGTCGATGATCCAGACCGCATCGAGCGGCCTGTCGCAGATCACGTCGAGCCTGCAGCGTATCCGCCAGCTGGCCGTGCAATCCTCGAGCGGCTCGCTGTCGTCGAGCGACCAGCAAGCGCTGCAACAGGAAGTCACGCAGCAGATCGCTGAAGTGAACCGTATCGCTTCGCAAACGAACTACAACGGCAAGAATGTGCTGGATGGTTCGGCAGGTAACATCAGCTTCCAGGTTGGCGCAAACGTCGGTCAGACGATTTCGCTGAACCTGACGCAGAACGTTTCTGCGTTCACCCTGGGTACCGGCCTGCCGGCAAAAGGTTCGACAGTCGGCACGCTGTCGGGCCTTAGCCTCGACAACAACGGCAACGCGGTCACGAGTGGCGCAACGGTTACGTCGATCAACGTCCTGGCCGACGGCAAAGGCGGCTTCACGTTCACCGACCAGAACAACCAAGCATTGTCGGCAACGGCCACCAGTTCCCTGTTCTCCGGCACCGTGACCGGCTCCGGCACGGCGCTCACGCTCACGCCGAAGGGGGCACTCTCGGGTACGGCGACCCAGACGGCAGCCAACGCGGCGGCAGTCACGGACCTGGCTGCGATCAACGCCGGCAACACCGCCAACACTACGGCAGCGCCCGGTACTGCAGGCACCCTCCTCGGCACGATTTCCGGCCTGAGTCTTGATCAGAGCGGCGCAGCAGTCACTTCAGGTGCTGCCATCACATCGGTGACGGTCAAGACCGACGGCTCGGGCAACTTCCAGTTCTTCGATCAGAACGGCGCGGGCCTGTCGACTCCGGCAATCAACGCCTTGTTCACGGTGACCAACGCAACCGGTACCGCAGGCGGCTCGCTGACCGCCACGTCGTTCCTGACGAGCAACGGTGCGTTTTTCATGGGCGCGAATGCTGCCGCCGCATCCAGCGGCATCACCTCGGTCAATGCCAACAATGCGCCGCCGAAGGTCGCCAACATCGATATCAGCACGACGGACGGCGCAACGCAGGCAATGGAATCGATCGACAATGCCTTGGCGACCGTCAACAACATGCAGGCAAACCTCGGCGCCGCGCAAAACCGCTTCACCGCGATCAGCACGACGCAGCAAACGCAGTCGACCAACCTGTCGCAAGCCCAGTCGCAAATCCAGGACGCGAACTTCGCGCAGGAAACCGCGAACCTGAGCAAGGCACAGGTGCTGCAGCAGGCCGGCATCTCGGTGCTCGCGCAAGCGAACTCGCTGCCGCAGCAGGTCCTGAAGCTCCTGCAGTAATATCGCTTCTCGCTGTCACGCCCGGGGTTTCGCGCAAAGCAACGCGCGGCGCCCCGGGCGCTTTGGCCTGTACAGGCCGAAATCAACCGAAAACGCAACACCGCAGGCCTTCACGCATTACGCGTTCGATAACCCCATACGCATCGCTCATCCGGGGCACGGAGCCATCATATGTCCACCGTCAACACCAGTACGTCCAGCGCCAACGCGGACAGCGCGCTTCAGCAAGCCGCGCAGTCGATCATCAGCGGCTCGACCGGCAACACGACGATGGACGTCAACTCCCTCGTGACGGCGCTCGTGAACGCGAAAACGGCCGGCCAGACATCCGCGCTGACCGCGCAGCAAACCTCCGACAACACCCAGATTTCCGCGTACGGCACGCTGTCGGCCGCGTTGAGCGCGCTGCAGGCCGGCCTGACGACCCTCACCAACGGCACGCTGCAGAGCACCTTCACCGCGACGCCGAGCGGCGACGGCCTCACCGCGACGGCCGGCCAGGGCGCGGTCGCCGGCACCTACAACGTGAACGTGAGCCGGGTCGCGTCCGCGCAGGCGTTGTCGTCGGTCGGCTTCACCGACCCGACCAAGGGCCTCGGCAGCGGCACGCTGGCCCTGTCGCTCGGCACCCAGTCGTTCTCCGTCAACGTCGACAGCTCGAACAACACGGTGGCCGGCATCGCGGCCGCGATCAACGGCGCATCGGGCAACCCGGGCATCACGGCAACGGTCGTCACCGGCACCGACGGCGCCCACCTCGTGCTGAGTTCGGCATCGACCGGCGCGTCCAACACGATCAGCGTCGCGGTCAGCAATCTGAGCGACGACGCCGGACTGTCGAATCTCGGCGTCACGTCCGTCCCCGGCCAGAATGGCGGTCCGTCGACCTTCACGTCCATCAACCCCAATGCCGCCTGGTCGCAGAGCACGCCCGGCCAGGATGCCGCGTTCTCGATCAACGGCATCAGCGCAACGAGCTCGACCAACACGGTGACTTCGGCGATCGCCGGCGTCACGCTGAACCTGACGTCCGCCGCGGTCGGCGACGCGCAGGCGCAGACCCTGACGATCGCGCCCGACACGAAGTCGCAAGCCACGGCGATCAACAATTTCGTGAGCCTGTACAACACCCTCGTCACGACGATGGGCACGCTCACCCAGTTCACGTCCGGCGCGACCACGCAAGGCCCGCTGCTCGGCGACTCGACGCTGAACACCATCAAGAACACGCTCGCGTCGCTCGCCACGACGGGCGTGAAGAGCGGCAACTCGACGCTGACGCTGTCGTCGATCGGCATCACGCTGCAGGCCGACGGTACGCTGCAGGCCGACAGCACCAAGCTCAATACCGCGCTGCAGAACAACGCGGCGGGCGTCGCCGCACTGTTCAACTCGACCAACGGCATCGGCGCGCAAATGTCGACGGCCATCACCAAATTCACCCAGACGGGCGGCCTGATCGACGTGCGGACGTCCGCACTCAACGCCGACCTGAAGAGCATCACGCAACAGCAGTCGAACCTGGCCGACTACACGACTCAACTGACGAACCAGTACCAGGCGCAATTCACCGCGCTGAACACGCTGATGGCGACGATGAACAACAATTCGCAATACCTGACGCAGCTGTTCGGCGGCACGAACAGCGCCGGCGCGTTGTCGAACAACAAGTAAGCAGCGTGCACGAGGCGGAAAAATGGAACAGCACGAACTGATCGAGCGGCTGAACGCGCTCACCGACGACATCGAACACGCAGCGTCGATGGCCGACTGGGCGGAAGCCGCGCGTCTCGCGGAAGTCCGCTCGCCGCTGCTCATGACGATGACGGCGAGCCAGCCGCCGGAAGGTCTCGCCGCGATTCGCCGCATTCAGGCCAGCAACGCGCGTATTTTTGCCGAAGCGCATCTCGCGCAGCGCGAACTCGCCGACGAGTATCACGCGGCCATGGGGCGTGTGCAGGCCGTCAGCGAATATCACCACATGGCGCGCCTGTAACGGCGCCCGCGAAGACGTACCGACGGACAACAAGCACTACACGCCGAAGTAAGGGCGTGCTCGTTCGACTCGTGCCCGCGTTCGCGCGGGTATTTTTTTTGTCCGTCGATCCGGTACGCACCGACGGCACGGCGCAACGCGAATCGCATTCAGGTACTCGACGAACACCCGCCGCAACTGCTCGAACTGCACGAGCTCGAGCTGCACGAACTCGACGACGAGCAATTCGTCCCGGAATCGGACGAGCTGGACGTCGAACCAACGGATCCGCCGCCGCGGGCAGCGCTTGGCGGCACCGGCGGCGGCTCCATCAGCAGGATCGAATGCGCGGCCCATGCGGTGCCCGCGAGCACGCCGGCGCCGGACAGCGCGGCGGCCCACAACAGCGCGTCCGGCGAATCAGGTTCGTCACGGCGCGCGCTCCGCTGGGCGGCGAGCGCCGTCCGTGCGCCGACCGTCAGGCCGCTGCGTCCGAAACCCGTCAGACGCCGCGCGACGATGCGGTATGCGATCGCGAATGCCACCATGCTGACGGCGAGCAGCAGAACCGGCCGGCCCCGACCGAGCCCGACCGCGAGCTTCGCCGCCCCCGTGCCGAGCACGACCAGCGCGACCGCACGCGCGGCCATCCGCGCCGCCCGCATTTCACCGGAAGCCCACAGCCAGCCGCGCCCGCGCAACGCGCTCGCATAGCCGGACACGCGGCGCGCAAGAAGCTGACGGAACGCGCCGAAGCTCGCTTCCCCGGCAGGCTGTGCCGCCAGCCATTCGCATTCGCCCGCGTATGCGCCGGCCCGTGACGCATCGACGATCTGCACGCGCGCCCCCAGCACACGTGCACCGACTCGCCCGCCCGGCAGCAAGTCGATCGCACCCGAGCGAACGAGCGACAGCGTCGCGACCTGCACGGCTCGCGCCTCGTCGCCGACGAGATACGCGGCCTCCTCGACCGTCAGGCCCGACGCGACTTCCTGCGCGCGCCTGCGCCGACACCGGTATTCGATCTGTTGCAGCACCACGATCAGCAGCAGCGCGGCGATGCAGACGGGTACATAGAACGCGAGAAATTGCGGGCCCGTGTAGTTCAGGACGTCGAAGTCCCGTGCCGATGCGGCCGTCGCAATGACGCTCGCGGCAGCCGCCGGCACGATCGCCTTCGGCAGCCGGTCGCGCCATGTCCGGCGGACTGCGGGACCGGCCGCACGCTCCGGCTCCGCTGCTGCCCTGCCCGCTTCCGCCCGCGGCGCTCCGGCGTCGGCCGGCCGCGCATCGGGACATGGCCAGATCGCTTCGGGCGGCTCGCAGCCGAACAGCCGGCGATAGCTGCCGAGCGTGTCGCGGTAGCGCTGCGCATACACCTCGGCTTCGTCCGGCGCACCGGTGCCCGGCATGTGATGCAGGCGCGCGTGCAGTACACCGGCGCAGAACACGTCCCAGTACTCGACCGTGTATTGCAGATGAAAATGCCACGCGGCGTCGACCGCGATCGACGGCGTAACCGGATGCCCGGCCGCTTGTGCAAGGAATGCGAAGCGCTTGTATTCGTCGATCACGGCGAGCGCGTGCGCATGCGTCCAGCCTTGCGCGTCGGCAAGGCGCCGGCTGTACGGCAGCGCGGCATTCGAGTCATCGGGGGAATAGGCTTGCAGGCGCGCGAGCAGCGCCTGCTGCGCGTCGGTCGGCACGCAGACATCGCCTGTGGTCGGAGAGGACGGAAGGGCTGCCATCGAAAGTCGGCGCGATGCGCGGACGGCCGCCGCGATCGACGTCTGGAGTTGTCGTTGCGAGGGATTCTCGCATACCGGCGCGACGGTGAAACCACGCAGGAAACGACCGGCCGACGCCGATACGCCCTTGCGTCGACGTGACTGCACAGCACCGGGAAGTCATGCGGACTCGACCGATTGCACAACGCCGCTCTGCGGACACTTCAGGAAACGATTCGGGAAATTCAACGCCTGGAATCAGGCAATTTGGCGCGCCCGGCTGGGATCGAACCAGCAACCCCTGCCTTCGGAGGGCAGTACTCTATCCATTGAGCTACGGGCGCGTGTGACAGTGCGCGACAGTGAAACGACCCCAATAAACCGGCCGCCCACCATGGGCAAGACGGCAAGGATACCCGGTTTCCCATGACGCGTCCACCTTCCCGCCGAATCCCCGCCAGCGCGCCATTCGTGCGGGTAAACACGCGCCATCGCGCCGCTCGCCGTCATGTAAACGTTCCGTCTATAATCGACCGTGCTTCATTGGATTGCCATTTGCCGTTGCACCGCGCTCACAATTCCTATTCACGGAGACGAGGCAAGCATGAGCGAAGCACCCCACGAATCTCCCGTCAAAACTCCCGGGCAGTTGATTGCCGTCATCATCGCGTCGTTCGCGATTCCGATCGCCCTGATCGTCCTCTTTGCCACTTATGCCAACCACGCGTTCCGTTCGGGCGCCGGCACGGATGCGCTATCCGACGACCAGGTCGCCGCGCGTATCGCGCCGATCGCGCAGGTCACCGTGAAGGACGCCAATGCGCCACGCACGTACAAGACCGGCGAGGAAGTCTACAAGGCCGTCTGCGTGACCTGTCACGGCACGGGCGCCGCGGGTGCGCCGAAGTTCGGGAACAAGGATGACTGGGCGCCGCGCATCGCGCAGGGCTTCGACACGCTGCTGAAGACGGCGCTGTCCGGCAAGGGCGCGATGCCGCCGCGCGGCGGCACGAGCCCCGACGACGTCAGCGACTATGAAATCGCCCGCGCGATCGTCTACATGGCGAACAACGACGGTGCGAACTTCCCCGAACCGGCCGCACCGGCCGCGAATGCAGCGCCGGCAGCAAGCGGGGCCGCGGGCGCGGCAGGCGCATCGGGCGCCGATGCGTCGAACGCGCAAGCCGCCGCCGCGATGGCTGCGATCGCCGCGATTCCGAAAGCCGGCGAAGCGCCCGCGGCCGCGCCGACCAGCGCCGACGCCGCATCGGCCGGCAAGGCGCTGTACACGCAGGTATGCCAGGCGTGTCACGCCGCCGGCGTGCTCGGCGCGCCGAAGTTCGGCAGCAAGGATGACTGGGCGCCGCGCCTGAAGGATCCGATGGACACCATCTACAACTACGCGCTGCACGGCAAGGGCGCGATGCCGCCGAAGGGCGGGTCGAACGCGTCCGACGCCGACGTGAAGGCGGCCGTCGACTACATGGTCAACGCGGCGAAGTAACGCCCGCCGATCCACCGGCCAGAAAAAACCCCCGCGGCGCACGCGCATCGCGGGGGTTTTGTTTTGGTCGCGGATCGACCGGACGTCAGGCCGCCGCCGCACGCCGCGTCACTTCTGCAGCAGCGCCTTCAGGCTCGCGAGCCGATCCTTCGGCGTCATCGGCGCCTCTTCCGGCGTGGGCGGCGGCGCTTCGTCGAGCCCCATCTCCGGGATGAAGCGCGACGGCTCGCACACGACCGTCTCGCGCGCCCGCTTGCGCTTCTTGCACCAGTTGAGGTGCAGGCTGCGCTGCGCGCGCGTGATCGCGACGTACATCAGCCGGCGCTCTTCCTCGATCCGCTCGCTGTCGATCGGGCCGTCGTCCTCGCTGCCGCCGCGGTGCGGCATGATGCCTTCCTCGACGCCGACCAGGAACACGTGCGGATACTCGAGCCCCTTCGACGCATGGACGGTCGACAGCCGCACGGCGTCCGGATCCTCTTCCTTGCCCTCGAGCATCGACATCAGCGCGACGGTCTGGATCAGGCCGAGCAGGTTCTTGCCGGTGTCCGCCAGCCCGTCCGCGTTGTGGAAACCCTCGGCCTCGCCGTCGACGGCTTCCGTCTCGGGCTTGGTGCCCTTGCGCTTGAGCCACTCGAGGAATTCGAGCACGTTCTGCCACTTCGATTGCGCCTGCCGTTCGTCGAACGCGTCGTACAGGTAGGCCTCGTAGTGGATGGCTTCCATCATGTCGTCGAGCACGATGGTCGCGGGCTCCTTGTCCGCGCGATCGGTGAGCCGCTGGATGAAGTCGCAGAACATCCGCAGCGGCTCGACCTGGCGCGCGGACAACCGCGCCTCGATCCCGCCCATGTACACAGCCTCGAACAGCGACACTTTGGCCTGGCCCGCGAACGAGCCGAGCGCTTCGAGCGTGGTGTTGCCGATCCCGCGGCGCGGCGTCGTGACCGCGCGGATGAACGCGGGATCGTCGTCGGCGTTCGCGATCAGGCGCAGGTATGCGCACAGATCCTTGATCTCGGCCTTGTCGAAGAACGACTGGCCGCCCGACAGCACGTACGGGATCCGCTCGCGCCGCAGCACCTGCTCGAAGATCCGCGCCTGAAAGTTGCCGCGATACAGGATCGCGTAGTCGCGAAACTGCGCGCGCCGCTCGAACTTGTGCGCGGACAGCCGGAACACGACCGACTCGGCTTCATGCTCCTCGTCGTTGCACGGCGTGACGGTGATCGAATCGCCCATCCCGTGCTCGGACCACAGCTTCTTCTCGAACAGCTTCGGGTTGTTCGCGATCACGTTGTTCGCGGCGGTCAGGATCCGCACCGTCGACCGGTAGTTCTGCTCGAGCTTGATCAAGTGCAGGTTCGGGAAATCCTTGCCGAGCTGCGCGAGGTTCTCGAGCGTCGCGCCGCGCCAGCCGTAAATCGCCTGGTCGTCGTCGCCCACCGCCGTGAACGCGGCGCGCTTGCCTGCGAGCAGCTTCACCAGTTCGTACTGGCACGCGTTGGTGTCCTGGTATTCGTCGATCAGCAAGTAGCGCAGCTTGTTCTGCCAGCGGTCGCGCACCTGCTCGTTCTTTTCGAACAGCTCGGCCGGCAGGCGGATCAGGTCGTCGAAGTCGACCGCCTGGTACGCATGCAGCGTTGCGACGTAGTTGCGGTAGACGATCGCGGCCTGGTGCTCATCCTCGTTCGCCGCGATCGCCATCGCCTCGTCAGGCATGATCAAGCCGTTCTTCCACAGCGAGATGATGCTCTGGATCTTGCGGATCAGCCCCTTGTCGGTGGTGCCGAGCTGTTCCTGGATCATCCCGAAGCAGTCGTCCGAATCCATGATCGAGAACTGCGGCTTCAGGCCGACGTGCTCGGCCTCCTGACGCAGGATCTGCACGCCGAGCGAGTGGAACGTACACACGGTGAGCTGGTTGACGGGCACCTTGCGGCCTTCCTTGCCGGGCGTGGTGAGCGTCTTGCCCTCCAGCAGCTTCGACACGCGCTCGCGCATTTCGGCAGCCGCCTTGTTCGTGAACGTGACGGCCGCGATGTGGCGCGGCTCGAAGCCTTTGGCTTCGATCAGGTGCGCGATCTTCTGCGTGATCACGCGGGTCTTGCCGCTGCCCGCGCCGGCGAGCACGAGGCAGGGACCGTCGAGGTAGCGCACCGCTTCGTTCTGAGCGGGGTTGAGGCCTGCGGACATGATGGCGGATGATGTTGCGGTTGACGGCGGGACGCCGGGAGGATGCCGCGCGCGGCGGGCCTGGAATGCAGGCGGACACGCGGGCAGGACGCGCATGTTAACACGTCGGCGGCTCGGATTTCGGGAGCGCCGCCGGACGGGGCCGCGCAGGCGGAGTGCCGTTCCGTCCCCTGTCCGAACGGCCAATCCGGCCCCATGCGCGGCGCGATCGGCCACAATGAACGGACGTCGGCGCCCCCCCCCCCCCGCGCCGCGCCCGCATGCACGCCACCGGATCGACTTCATGGGATACCCGCTCGCCACCGCCGCCCTCGGCCCGCTGCTCTTCCTCCAGGGGCGCCACGTGCGCCGCGTCACGCCGCGCCTGCCCGAAGCGGCCGGCCCGCGCGACGGCGTCGCCGGCGACGGCCCGCCGCTGCGCGTGCTGGTGGTCGGCGATTCGGCCGCCGCGGGCGTCGGCGTGGCGACGCAGCACGACGCGCTGTCCGGCCAGCTGGCGCGCACGCTGGCGGCCACGCACCGGGTCGGCTGGAAGCTGCTCGCGCGCACGGGCCTCACCACGCGGGAACTCGTCGACTGGCTCGCGACCGAGCCGGCCGAGCCGTTCGACGTGGCGGTGACGTCGCTCGGCGTCAACGACGTGACGGGCGGCGTGCCGCCGGCGCGCTGGCAAGCCCGGCAGGCCGAGCTCGTGCGGCTGCTCACGGCGCGCTTTCGGGTGGGGCACGTGATCCTGTCGGCGGTGCCGCCGATGGAGCGCTTTCCGGCACTGCCGCAGCCGCTCGCGTGGTATCTCGGACTGCGCGCGAAACGGCTCAACGCGGCGCTCGCCGACTGGGCCGCGACGCAGCCGCACTGCACGTTCCTGCGCGTCGCGCTGCCGCTCGAACGCCATCTGATGGCCGCCGACGGCTTCCATCCCGGCGCAGCGGCCTGCTCGGCCTGGGCCGCACAGGTCGCGAGCGCCATACTGCGGCAGCGGGCCGGCGCATGACGCGGGCCGGCGCCGCCCCACCGGTCGGAAGCGCCCGGCGCCATCCGGCGCCGCGCCAAACGCCGGCCTCATCCGCGCATGCGCCGGGCCGAGCCGCGCGTTTTGCCGAACGCGCCGATACGCGCCGTCGCGCCGTGCCAAAATAGCCGGTCGTGCCCGCGCCTTCGCGGCACGCCATCCATCCTTTCGTTTCGTTCGCAGCCAGGGATTGCCATGTCGTCATTGCTCAGGATTGGTTTGATGGGTTTCGGTTTCGCCGGCGCGACGTTCCACGCGCCCGTGATCGCCACGAGCGGCCACACCGAGGTCGCCGCGATCGCGACCGGCCAGGCCGATCGCGCGCGCGCCGCGTATCCGGGCGCGCGCATCGTCCCCGATCTCGATACGCTGCTCGGCCTCGATGACATCGACTGCGTGGTGATCGCCACGCCCAACGACACGCACTTCGCGCTCGCGCGTCAAGTGCTCGAAGCCGGCCGCCACGTCGTGGTCGACAAGCCCGTCACGCTCACCGCCGACGAAGCGCTCGCGCTCGCGCGGCTCGCGAATGCACGCAGCCGCCTGTTCGCACCGTTCCACAATCGCCGCTGGGACGGCGACTTCCTCACCGTGCGCCGCATCGTCGAATCGGGCGAACTCGGCCGGCTCACTTATTTCACGTCGCACTTCGACCGCTTCCGGCCGACCCCGCGCACGCGCTGGCGCGAGGAGCCCGCGCGCGGCGGCGGCCTGCTGCTGGACCTCGGCCCGCACCTGATCGACCAGGCGCTCGCGCTGTTCGGGCTGCCGGAGACGGTGAGCGCGACGGTCAAGACGCGCCGCGACAACGGCACGGCGCCCGACTTCGTGCACCTGCTGCTCGGCTATCCGGACAAGGACGTCGCGCTGCACGCGAGTGCGCTGTCGGCGATCGAACCCGCCCGCTTCACGCTGCACGGCACGCGCGGCAGCTATCAGAAGTTCGGGCTCGACACGCAGGAAGACCAGTTGAAGGCCGGCCTCACGCCGGACGACGTCGAATTCGGCGGCGGCAATCCGCCCGGCGTGCTGCGCGTGCTCGACGGCGAAGTCGAGATCGAACGGCCGGTGCCGACGCTCGACGGCCAGTACGCGGAGTTCTATCGCGCGCTCGCCGCGTCGGTCCACGACGGCGCGCCGTTCCCGGTCACGCCGCAGGATGCCGTCGACGTGATGACGATCATCGAACTCGCCGCACAGAGCGAGCACGACGGCCGCCGGATACCCTTCGTGCGCCGGATAGTCTGACCGCCGCCGGCCGGGTCAGTGCCGACCCGGTCGCACGCTGCCCCCGCCCCGTGCGTTGCCGCGCAGCGCGCGGGCAGCCCCCGTGCGGCGCCACCGCGGCGGCGCCGCTCCGAACATTCCGTTACAAATGGTGCGGGAACGAAAGTCAGCGGTGAGCCGGTCTGACGCGTTTCTCAAAAAGTCGATTCGACACCAAACCGTCAGGAGAATGTGATGCAACGGTTGATTCGCGCAGCGGCATGCTGCGTCCTGGTTTCCACGCTCGCGGCCTGTGTCGTGCAGCCGCAGCGGCCGGCGCGACAGGCGCCGCCGCCCCCGCCGCGGCCGAACCCGCAAGTCGTCGCGAACGATCGCTTGCTGGAGATCCAGGGCAGGATCGACAACCTGCATCGCCGGATCGACGCACGCGTGAACGGCGGCTACTACCCGCCGCCGTACGGCGCGCAACTGCACCATCGCCTCGACGTGATCCGCCAGGAGTCGAACGACATGTCGACCCAGCACGGCGGCGGCCTGTCCGGCGACGAGCAGCGCGTGCTGAACCAGGAACTCGACACGGCCGCACGCGCGATCGGCGAGTAACGCCGGCGCCCGCCGGCGGCGAAAAAGCGGCGGCGCGCCATGCCGCCGCTTGTCGCGAAGCGACATTTTTTTGCTCAAATTGACAATGCCCACCCGCTCGCGTACAGTCGCCCGCACGCGTCGGGAGAGCGTGTGACCGCGTAGCTGGAACGCCGGTCGCGCCGCCGAAGGGGCACACCCGCAAACTCTCAGGCAAAAGGACCGACCGCGTCGGGGAATCCCGTCCGCGCATCGCGCGGGCCGCACTCCCCGCACTCTGGAGAGCGGCAGTAGCCCGTTGCGCCTATGCGGCGCAGGCAAGCTGCCCACCGAAGGGGCGCGCGTTCGCCGGCTTTGCCGCAGCGCAATCTCTCAGGTATCGAGGACAGAGGGGCATGTACCGGATCGCTCGCAGGCCACACGGCCGCAGTGGTCGGCACATGGCCGTTCTGACCCGCGCGCAAGCGCCTTGCCTGAGGCCTCGATGACTGCACTGAATCACACCCCGCTCAACGCCGCGCACCGCGCGCTCAATGCCCGCATGGTCGACTTCGGCGGCTGGGACATGCCCGTCAACTACGGCTCGCAGATCGAAGAACACGAAGCCGTGCGCACCGATGCCGGCATGTTCGACGTGTCGCACATGTGCGTCGTCGATTTCACCGGCAGCCGCGTGCGCGCATTCTTCGAGCACGCGATCGCGAACAACGTCGGCAAGCTCAAGATTCCCGGCAAGGCGCTCTACTCGTGCCTGCTCAATCCGCAGGGCGGCGTCGTCGACGACCTGATCGTCTATTACTTCACCGAAGACTTCTTCCGCGTCGTCGTCAACGCCGGCACGGCCGAGAAAGACATCGCGTGGTTCAACCAGCTCAACGAACAAGGCGGCTACGGCCTGACCATCGCGCCGCGCCGCGATTTCGCGATCGTCGCCGTTCAGGGCCCGAACGCACGCGAAAAAGCCTGGGCGACGGTGCCCGCCGCACGCGCCGCCACCAGCGAACTGAAGCCGTTCAACGCCGCGCAGGTCGCCGGCACGCCGTTCGGCGATCTCACCATCGCACGCACCGGCTACACCGGTGAAGACGGCTTCGAAGTGATCGTCCCGGCCGTGCACGTGGAAGCCCTGTGGAACGCGCTGCAGCAGAACGGCGTGCGCCCGTGCGGGCTCGGCGCGCGCGACACGCTGCGCCTCGAGGCCGGCATGAACCTGTACGGCCAGGACATGGACGACAACGTGTCGCCGCTCGACGCGGGCCTCGCATGGACGGTCGACCTGTCGGCACCGCGCGAATTCGTCGGCCGTGCCGCGCTCGAGCGCGACGGCTCGCGTGCCGCCTTCGTCGGCCTGATCCTGCAAAAGGAAAACGGCAAGGCGGGCGGCGTGCTGCGCGCACACCAGAAAGTCGTCACGCCGCACGGCGAAGGCGAAATCACGAGCGGCACGTTCTCGCCGTCGATGCAGGAATCGATCGCGTTCGCGCGCGTGCCGGCGGCCGTCCAGGTCGGCGACACCATTCATGTGCAGATTCGAGACAAGCAACTTCCCGCGCGCGTGGTAAAACTGCCGTTCGTGCGCAACGGCAAGGTCCTCGCTGCGTAACGACCGAGAAGCGACCGGGAGGCCGCCTCCCGGAAAGCCGGGAAATGGCGCCCGGCGCAACCACACCCGGCGCGCCCCGGCGGCGCGCCAGCATAACGAACACACCTTTTATCCAGGAGCATCCGATGAGCAACGTCCCGGCCGATCTGAAATACACCGACGAACACGAGTGGATCCGCACCGAAGCAGACGGCACGCTGACGGTCGGCATCACCGATCACGCACAGAGCACGCTCGGCGACATCGTCTTCCTCGAGCTGCCGCAAGTCGGCAAGTCGGTGAACGCGGGCGACGCCGTCGGCGTCGTCGAATCGGTGAAGGCGGCATCCGACATCTACTCGCCGGTGTCCGGCGAGATCATCGCCATCAACGAAGAAGCCGTCGACTCGCCGGAAGAAGTCAACAGCGACGCGTACGGCGTATGGCTCTTCAAGATCAAGCTCGCGGCCGGCGCATCGACCGACAAGCTGATCGACGCTGACGCCTACAGCAAGCTGATCGACTAATTTTCCTTACCCGAACCGCGCGGAGCCGGCCAGCCGGCCTCGCGCGGGACCAGAGTCACGCCATGAAGCTCGAACACCCGGACCGCCTGATGAACCGCACGCCCCTCTCGCTCGCCGCGCTCGAAACGCACGACGCGTTCGCAGAACGCCACATCGGCCCCGATGCCGCCAGCCAGCAGGCCATGCTCGACACGCTCGGCTTCGCGTCGCGCGCCGCCCTGATGGACGCCGTGATCCCGGCCTCGATCCGCCGCGCCGAAACGCTGCCGCTCGGCCCGTTCGCGCAACCGAAGAGCGAGGCCGAAGCCCTCGCCGCGCTGCGCGCGCTCGCGGACAAGAACCAGGTGTTCCGCTCGTATATCGGCCAGGGCTATTACGACTCGCACACGCCGGCCGTGATCCTGCGCAACGTGCTCGAAAACCCGGCGTGGTACACGGCTTACACGCCGTACCAGCCCGAAATTTCCCAGGGTCGCCTCGAAGCGCTCCTGAACTTCCAGCAGATGGTCGCCGACCTGACCGGTCTCGCGATCTCGAACGCGTCGCTGCTCGACGAAGCCACCGCCGCGGCCGAAGCGATGACGCTGCTGCAGCGCACCGGCAAGCCGAAGTCGAACGTGTTCTACGTCGCCGACGACGTGCTGCCGCAAACGCTTGAAGTGATCCGCACGCGCGCGCTGCCGGTCGGCATCGAAGTGAAGACCGGCCCGGCCGCCGATGCCGCGCAAGCGAACGCGTTCGGCGTGCTGCTGCAATACCCGGGCGTCAACGGCGACGTGCGCGACTACCGCGCGCTCACCGAAGCCATCCACGCGGCCGGCGGCCATGTCGTCGTCGCGGCCGACCTGCTCGCGCTCACCGTGCTCACGCCGCCCGGCGACTGGGGTGCGGACGTCGCGGTCGGCAACACGCAGCGCTTCGGCGTGCCGATGGGCTTCGGCGGCCCGCACGCTGCCTACATGGCCGTGCGCGACGAATTCAAGCGCCAGATGCCGGGCCGCCTCGTCGGCGTGACCGTCGACGCGCAGGGCAAGCCCGCGCTGCGCCTCGCGCTGCAAACGCGCGAACAGCACATCCGCCGCGAGAAGGCGACGTCGAACGTGTGTACCGCGCAGGCGCTGCTCGCGATCATGGCGAGCATGTACGCGGTCTACCACGGCCCGCACGGCCTGAAGACGATCGCGCTGCGCGTGAACCGCATCGCGGCGCTGCTCGCCGCCGGCGTGAAGCACCTCGGCTTCGCGACCGTCAACGACACGTTCTTCGACACGCTGACGATCGACACCGGCGCGCGCACCGCGCAGATCCATGAACTCGCGAAGGCCAAGCGCATCAACCTGCGCCGCGTGAGCGACACGCAAGTCGGCGTGTCGGTCGACGAAACGACGACCCGCGACGACCTCGCCGATCTCCTCGCCGTGTTCGCCCAGGCAGCCGGCGGCACCGCGCCGACCGTCGACGCGCTGGACGCAGGCCTCGCCGGCGTCGCCGCGCTGCCGGCCGGCCTCGAGCGCACGAGCGCGTACCTGACGCACCACGTGTTCAACCGCCACCATTCCGAAACCGAAATGCTGCGCTACCTGCGCAGCCTGTCGGACAAGGATCTCGCGCTCGACCGCTCGATGATCCCGCTCGGCTCGTGCACGATGAAGCTGAACGCGACGTCGGAAATGCTGCCCGTCACGTGGCCCGAATTCGGCCAGATCCACCCGTTCGCACCGGCCGAGCAGACCGTCGGCTACCGCGAGATGATCGACCAGCTCGAGCAGATGCTCGTCGCGGCCACCGGCTACGCGGCCGTGTCGCTGCAGCCGAACGCCGGCTCGCAGGGCGAGTACGCGGGCCTGCTGGTCATCCACGCTTACCACGCCTCGCGCGGCGAAGCGCATCGCGACGTGTGCCTGATCCCGGCGTCCGCGCACGGCACGAACCCGGCCTCCGCACACATGGCCGGCATGAAGGTCGTGGTCGTCGCGTGCGACGCGCAGGGCAACGTCGACATCGCCGACCTGAAGGCAAAGGCCGAACAGCATTCGAACGACCTCGCGGCGATCATGATCACGTATCCGTCGACGCACGGCGTGTTCGAACAGAACGTCCGCGAGATCTGCGAGATCGTCCATGCGCACGGCGGCCAGGTGTACGTCGACGGCGCGAACATGAACGCGATGGTCGGCCTGACCGCGCCGGGCCAGTTCGGCGGCGACGTGTCGCACCTGAACCTGCACAAGACCTTCTGCATCCCGCACGGCGGCGGCGGCCCGGGCGTCGGCCCGGTCGCGGTCGGCGCGCACCTCGCGAAGTTCCTGCCGAACCAGCGTTCGACCGGCTACGCACGCGCGGAAGACGGCATCGGCGCGGTGTCGGCGGCACCTTACGGCTCGGCGTCGATCCTGCCGATCTCGTGGATGTACATCGCGATGATGGGCGCGAAGAACCTGACCGCCGCCACCGAAACCGCGATCCTCAACGCGAACTACATCGCAAAGCGCCTCGCGCCGCACTACCCGGTGCTGTATTCGGGCCCGGGCGGGCTGGTCGCGCACGAGTGCATTCTCGACCTGCGTCCGCTCAAGGAAACGAGCGGCATCAGCGTCGACGACGTCGCGAAGCGCCTGATGGACTACGGCTTCCACGCACCGACGATGAGCTTCCCGGTGCCGGGCACGCTGATGGTCGAGCCGACCGAATCGGAATCGCAGGAAGAACTCGACCGCTTCATCGCCGCGATGATCGCGATCCGCGACGAAATCCGCGCAGTCGAGGAAGGCCGCGCCGATCGCGAGGACAACCCGCTGCGTCACGCACCGCACACGGCAGCCGTCGTCACCGCGAACGAATGGCCGCACGCGTACTCGCGCGAGCAGGCTGCGTACCCGGTCGCGTCGCTGGGCACGAACAAGTACTGGCCGCCGGTCGGCCGTGCGGACAACGCCTACGGCGACCGCAACCTGTTCTGCTCGTGCGTGCCGATGTCGGAATACGCATAACGCCCGCTGCACACCGGAGTCCGCCATGACCGAACCGCACGCAACCGCCGGTTGCGTGCGGTTTTTGCGTTCATCTCCCGACCATCCGGTTCACGCTCGCCCGCCAATCCGGCTAACATCAAACGCGATCCAGCCAATCAAGGAGTTCCGCATGGTGCGTCCGATGTTTCCGGGCCATGGTGCAGTGCCGAAGCGGGCGCGCACGCGCCGTTTCGCGCCGCTGCTCGTCGCGTCGCTGTCGTTTGCCGCTGCCGGCCTCGGCGCGGCCGGCAATGCGCATGCCGCGATGAATTTCTGCGCGGCGCCCGCATTGCAGGCGAGCGAGACGACGCAGGCCGAGCCGGGCGTGCAGGCGCTGATCCGCAGCGTCGACGCGCACATCGGCGACCAGCCGAAGGCGATGGCGCGCGTGCACACCGAGGGCACGCTGCCGCACGAAGGCATCTACGACCAGAGTGCCGAAGCGCTGAAGGACATGGAGCTGATGCGCGACGCCGCGCTCGCATGGCGCGTGACGAATGCGCCGCGTTATCTGCAGCTCGTCGACCGCTTCCTGTCCGCGTGGGTTTCGACTTACCAGCCGAGCTTCAACCCGATCGACGAGACGCGCTTCGACAGCCTGATCATCGCGTACGACATGACGGCGAGCGCGCTGCCGGTCAAGACGCGCAACGCAACGGCGGCCTTCATCGCGAAGCTGGGCGCCGGCTACGTCGCGCAGGTGGATGCGCAGAAGCGGCCGCTCACCGGCATCTGGCGCAACAACTGGCAGAGCCACCGGATCAAGCTGATCGCGCTGTCCGCGTTCACGCTCGGCGACCGCAAGATGATGAACGCCGCGCAGCGGCTGTTCGTCGAGCATCTCGCGGACAACATCGGCCCGGACGGCAAGACCTGGGATTTCGACGAACGCGATGCGCTGCATTACGCGGTGTACGACCTGCAGCCGCTGGTGACGGCCGCGCTGGCCGCGCGCCGCTTCAACCGCAACTGGCTGCGCGAGCGCGGCGCGAACGGCGCGACGCTCGCGGCGGCGCTCGACTGGCTCGTGCCGTATGCGCTCGGCGAGAAGACCCACGAGGAATTCGTGAATTCGCCGGTGCCGTTCGACGCGAAACGCCGCGAAGCCGGCTTGCCCGGCTACACGGGGCAGTGGGACCCGAAAAACGCCACCGAACTCTTTCATCTGGCCGCGCGGCTCGACGGGCGCTATGCCCGCGTCGCGCGGCAGCTATCCCCCATGCCGCCCGCATGGCTGGCCGCGTGCCTGCCATTGCAGGCGCGCTAGCACTATTCTTAAAGCAAGGCAGGAATCGAAATGGCAGTCAGCGTGTTTGACCTCTTCAAGATCGGCATCGGTCCGTCCAGTTCGCATACGGTCGGACCGATGCGCGCGGCGCTGATGTTCGTCCAGGGCCTCGAGCGCGACGGGCTGCTCGACGCGACGGCCAACGTGAAGGTCGAGCTGTACGGCTCGCTGGGGGCGACCGGCAAAGGCCATGGCACCGACCGCGGCGTGATGCTCGGCCTGCTCGGCGACGCGCCCGACACCGTCGATCCCGAGACGATCGACGCGCGGCTCGAAGACATCCGCAAGACGAAGCAGCTCGCGCTGCTCGGCACGCACCCGGTGCCGTTCGTGCTGAAGGAGAACATCGCGTTCTACCGGCAGGCGCTGCCCGAGCATCCGAACGGGATGAAACTGCGCGCGTCCGACGCGAACGACACGGTGCTGGTCGAACGGACCTACCTGTCGGTCGGCGGCGGCTTCGTCGTGACGGCCGGCGCGCCGAACACGAAGGTGCTGAGCGCGGCCGAGCAGATGACGCATCCGTTTCGCACCGGCGCCGAGCTGCTCGCGCTGACCGAATCGACCGGCAAGTCGATCGCGCAACTGATGTGGGAAAACGAGCGTGCGTGGCACACCGAGGAAGAAACGCGCGACGGGCTGCTGAAGATCTGGGCCGTGATGCAGTCGTGCGTGTCGCGCGGCTGCGGGATCGGCAACCCGGAGGCCGACGGCAACCTGCCCGGCCCGTTCCAGGTCAAGCGCCGCGCGCCGCAGCTGTATCGCGCACTGACCGGCAACCCGGAGCGCGCGCTGCAGGACCCGCTGTCGATGGTCGACTGGATCAACCTGTACGCGATCGCCGTCAACGAGGAAAACGCGGCCGGCGGCCGTGTGGTCACCGCGCCGACCAACGGCGCGGCCGGCATCATCCCGGCGGTGCTGCATTACTACACGCGCTTCACGCCGGGCGCGAACGAGCAAGGCGTGATCGACTTCCTGCTGACGGCTGCCGCGATCGGCGTTCTTTACAAGCTCAACGCGTCGATTTCGGGTGCGGAAGTGGGCTGCCAGGGCGAAGTGGGCGTCGCGTGCTCGATGGCGGCCGGCGCGCTCGCGGCCGTGCTCGGCGGCACGCCGCGCCAGGTCGAGAACGCGGCCGAGATCGGGATGGAGCACAACCTCGGCCTCACCTGCGACCCGGTCGGCGGGATGGTGCAGATCCCGTGCATCGAGCGTAATGCGATGGCGTCGGTGAAGGCCGTCAACGCGGCGCGCATGGCGCTGCGCGGCGACGGCTCGCACTACGTGTCGCTCGACTCGGTGATCAAGACGATGCGCGAGACGGGCGCCGACATGAAGACGAAGTACAAGGAAACGTCGCGCGGCGGGCTGGCGGTGAATATCGTCGAGTGCTGATGCGGGAGCCGGCGGTAACGCGGGGCGGATCGCTACCCCGCATTACCGCCGGACATGACACCCGACGCTAGTCGTTCAGCCAATTCTCCAGCCGCAATCCCGGATAGCTGACGAAATCCCGCTCGTTGTTGGTCACGAGGACGACGTCGAGCGACACCGCATGAGCCGCGATCAATTTATCGAGGTGATCCTTCTTCCGCTCGCGGGCGGCCTCGCGAACCGGGCCGTATGCTTGCGCAGCCGCGACGTCGAACGGCGCGACAGGAATATCGTCGATCAGCGCGGCAAGATTGTGCCGCTCCCGCGCAGGACTCGCGCACACGGCGACACCGTACTCCAGCTCGGCGTACGTGATCGCCGACATCACGACGTCCCCCGTGTAACACTGCGCAAATCGTCTCGCGACCGGCTCCGGCTGATGCCTCATCAAATAGATGCACATGTTGGTGTCGAGCATGTAGCGCGGCATCACACACCCTCGCGTTCGGCCTGCTCCTGATCCCCGCGCCCTTCGGCCATGAAGTCCGGCCCGAACTTCGCGAATTTCCGGAGTGCCTGGGTCAAAGGCCGCCGCATCGGCCGAATACGGATTTCGTCACCCACGCGCTCGATTTCCAGCTCGATATCGCTGCGCTCATAGGCGAGGTCGGCGGGAATCCGCACGGCCTGCGAGTTGCCGTTCCGGAATACCTTCGTGGTATGCATGTCGATCTCCGCTCGGATGTACATAGGATGTACATTATCCGATGCGGTCTGCGATGTAAATCCATGTGTGTACATAAGCCTTCCAATGGCGCTCCGTGCGTCGATTGGCCGTGAAGCACCGATTCGCCGCTGAACGCCCACTTTTCACCATCGCCTCCGTGCGCACAAGCTGGCCGTTCGGCCAACCGAAGCCGGCGCATGGAACACGTGCCGCCCGACTCGCTCCGCGTTCCGACACTTTTCAGCGGCCGGCGTACCGGCGGCCGGCCAACGGGCGTAAGCTGTACGTCCCGCTACCCAGGGAGACGGCAACCCATGTCGCATTCCAAGGATCTCGAGCCGCGCGCCACCACCGGCGCACGACTGCTCGTCGATGCGTTGCTCGCCAATCACGTCGAACGCGCGTTCTGCGTGCCGGGCGAGAGCTTCCTCGCCGTACTCGATGCGCTGGCTGACGACACCGCGCGCATCCAGACGGTCGTCTGCCGCCACGAAGCGGCGGCGGCGAACATGGCGGAGGCGGTCGGCAAGCTGACCGGCCGCCCCGGCATCGCATTCGTCACGCGCGGCCCCGGCGCGACCCATGCGTCGATCGGCGTGCACACCGCGTTCCAGGATTCGACGCCGATGATCCTGTTCGTCGGTCAGTGCGCACGCGAGCACCTCGACCGCGAAGCCTTCCAGGAAATCGACTACCGCCGGATGTTCGGCCAGATGGCGAAATGGGTCGCGCAGATCGACGACCCGCGCCGCATTCCCGAATACCTGAGCCATGCGTTCCACGTCGCGACCTCCGGCCGTCCCGGCCCGGTCGTGATCGCGCTGCCGGAAGACGTGCTGTCCGAAGCGTGCGCGCCGCAGCCGGTCGCACCGGCCGCGAAACGCATCGCGGCATCGCCGTCGGCCGCACAGCTCGACGAGCTGCGCGAACGGCTCGCGCGCGCCGAGCGGCCGCTCGCGATCGTCGGCGGCAGCGGCTGGACGCCCGATGCGTGCGCGAACCTGCGCACCTTCGTCGAGCGCTGGCAGTTGCCGGTCGCATGCGCATTCCGCTTCCAGGACACGTTCGACAACGCGCACCCGAACTACGCGGGCGACGTCGGCCTCGGGATCAATCCGGCGCTCGGCAAGCGCATCCGCAACGCCGACCTGCTGCTCGTGATCGGGCCGCGCCTCGGCGAAGCGACGACGGGCGGCTACACGCTGCTCGACATCCCGAAAACGCGCCAGACGCTGATCCACGTGCATCAGGGCGCGGATGAACTCGGCCGCGTATATGCGGCGGACCTGCCGATCGTGTCCGGGATGCCCGAGATCGCGGCGCCGCTCGCCGCGCTCGAGCCGCCGGCACAGCCCGCGTGGGCCGGCACGGCCGCCGACGCGCATCGCGCGTACCGCGAATGGCATGCGCCGCTGCCGATGCCGGGCGACGTCCAGCTCGGCGACGTGATGGTGCAGCTGCGCGAACGCCTGCCGCACGACGCGATCCTGACCAACGGCGCCGGCAACTACGCGATCTGGCTGCACCGCCACTTCGCGTACCGGCACTTCCGCTCGCAGCTCGCGCCGACCAGCGGCGCGATGGGCTACGGGCTGCCCGCCGCGCTGGCCGCGAAGTCGCTGTACCCGTCGCGCGCCGTCGTCGCGCTCGCCGGCGACGGCTGTTTCATGATGGCCGGCAACGAGCTCGCGACCGCGATGCAGTACGGGCTGAACATCGTCGCCATCGTCGTCAACAACGGGCATTTCGGCACGATCCGCATGCATCAGGAGCGCAACTATCCGGGCCGCGTGCACGGCACCGGGCTCACGAACCCCGATTTCGCCGCCTATGCGCGCGCATTCGGCGCGCATGGCGAGACGGTCGAGCGCACCGCGGACTTCGCCCCCGCGCTGGAACGCGCGCTGACCTGCGGGCTGCCGGCGCTGATCGAGATCCGCATCCCGCAGGACGCCAGCACGCCGGCCGCGACTCTCGAGC
The DNA here is from genome assembly GCF_003366075.1 of Burkholderia sp. IDO3. NCBI lineage: Bacteria > Pseudomonadati > Pseudomonadota > Betaproteobacteria > Burkholderiales > Burkholderiaceae > Burkholderia > Burkholderia sp. IDO3. Next base: position 155,462 of record NZ_CP028963.1, on the reverse strand, counting down.
AGATCCGCGAACAGGGCCGCCGCGCGCGCGGCGAATGATCGTGGAGATGCGTGCCGCGCCGGCTGGCCCCGCGTTGTCGCACGACGACGCGCTGGCCCACCCCGGCACGCTGCTTGCGCCCGACGGCACGCTCGTCGCGCCGTACGACCTCGAGCACGGCACCGGTCGCGCGGAAGGCCACGTGCCGGCCGCGTCGGCGCTCGGCCTGCTGCACGCCGCGCATCGCCCGTTCCGGCTCGACTACGGCCGTGCGACGGATGTGCACGTGATCAACGGAATGGGCGTCGCACTCGGCGACTCGGTGATCGGGCTGACCGCGCTCGCCGCCCTGCGCGCCATGCATCCGGGCCTGCGCTTCACGCTGTACCGGCCGGCCCGCGCGCCGCGCTACGTCGACGCGCTGTATGCGCTCGCCGCCGACGTCGTCGCGCCGTCGCGCCAGCTGCCATGCGCCGTCGAAACGCTGCCCGCACACGCGCCGTGCATCGATCTCGGCAATCATCTGTACTGGCCCGCATTCGCACGGCTGCCGATGGTCGACTTCTTTCTCGACGCGCTCGGCGCGGATCCGGCCGCCGTGCCGGCCGCCGCGAAGCGCAATCGCTGGCTCGCGCAGTTGCGCCTGCCCGCGCTGCCGGCCGAGTGGCGGCGACCGTACGTGCTGTTCTGCCCGAACGCGAGCACCGCGGTGCGCAGCGTGCCGCCGGCGCTGCACGCGGCGTTCGTCGAACGGCTGGCACACCGCTACGGGCTGCCGGTGGTCGGGTTCGGCCCCGTCGCGCATCCGGCCTACGTCGACGTGAGCCGCGACGCGGCCGACACCGCGGGCTTCATTGCATGGGTCAAGGGGGCGAGCGTGCTGTTTGCGCCCGACACGGCCGCGCTGCATCTCGCCGACGGCTTCGACGTGCCGACGCTCGGCTGTTTCACGACGATCGCGCCGGTGCTGCGCGTGCGCGACTATCCGCATTGCGCGCCGGTTGCACTCGACGTGCCGGACGCATTGCACGGACTGCATCGCAGCGAGCGGCCGGACGATCTCGCGGCAGTCGAGGCCGCTTACCGGGCGATCGACTGGGATGCGCTGCCGTGGCCGGCGCCGCGCGAAGCGGCAGCCGGCGCCTGACAGCGAAACCGGCCGCGGTAGCGGCATCCACGCGCCGCCGCGCTGCTCACCCGGCAGCCACCATCGCCGCGCGGTCGCGCAGCGTTTCCGACGGCCGCTTGCCGAACAGCCGCCGGTAGTCGGTCGCGAACTGGCTCAGATGCCAGAAACCCCACGCTTCCGCGACGTCCTGCACCGAACCGGCCGCCCGCCCGCACAGGTCGCGCCGCGCGCCGTTCAGCCGCAGCGTGCGCAGATAGGTCGCGGGCGCCATGCCGAGCACGTCCTGGAAACAGTACTGCAGCGTGCGCCGGCTCACGTGAAGCTGCTCGCACAGCTCGGGTACGCCGACCGGCCGCGTGCGATGGGCGAGCACGTATTCGCGTGCCTGCTCGACGATCCAGCGCCGCGTCGACGGTGCGCCGCCGGCCCCGTCGTCCGCCGGTTGCGCGCACGCGTCGAACAATGCGGCCAGCACCTCGGCCTGCAGGTCGTCGCGCTGCGCGTCCGGCAGCGGGCCGCCCACGGCCGCCGCGCCGTCGAGCCGGCGGCCGAGCAGCGCACACAGCCGCGCGAGCCGCGTGTCGCCGACCTGGATCACGTGCTGCGTGAACAGCCGCTCGTCGAGCGCGCGGTGTTCGACCTCCTCCGCATAACGGCGCAGCACGTCGCCGCGCACGACGACGCCATAGATCGAGAACTGCGCAGGCGTCAGCAATTCGAATTCGACGTTGCCGGGCCGGAACGCGAGCGCGCCGGGCCCGATGCGGCACGCATCGACGCGCGCCGTGCCGTCGCTCACCAGCGGGACGCCGAACCAGTACGCATCGCCGCGCACCTCGCACGCCTGGCGCAGCAGATGGCTGGTCGATTCGCGAAACAGTTTCATCGTGTCGAGCGGCAGCTCGGTCAGCGTGCCGATGAAGCGGCCGGCCGCGAGCTGGTCGTAGGTCTGTCGCCAGCCGATCAGGTTGCGCGCCTGCTCGTCGGCGTCGTGCGCGACGCTGACCACGGCCTGGCCGGCCAGCGCGTCGTCACCCTGCGCGCTGCACCGCGTATCCGCGGCCGTCGGCTCGTCGATGCACTCCACTCGTTGATCCATCGTGTTCTCCTCACCTGCCCGGAACCGCGTCCATCACGCAAGTCCCGTGCCGAACCGCACGGTCCGGCGACAAGCCCGTCATTCCACGCCGCCCGGCCGATGCACGCCATGCGGGCGCACCCGGAGACGGCGTGCCGCGCACCATGCGGGTGCGGCATCTGCACGGCCGGCGGCTGGCCGCCGCGAAAGGCCGCGCGGGCCGCGGGCTACGCGCCGGGCCGCAACCGCACGACCCGCGTGCCGCAGTTGCCGTATGCCTGCACGACCGCCAGTTCGACGATCGGGCTGCCGGCCGGCCAGGGCGCCGCGTCCGCTTCCGGCAGATCGGTACGCAACGTCGCGCGGCCGTTGATCCGGTAGCGGATGCCGCGCACGAAATCGATGAACAGCAACCCGACGCCGCCATCGCAAGCACGCGCATCGAGCCGCTCGCCTGCGCCGCGCATCGGCAGCGCGAAGCGCAGCGTCTTCGTGTCGATCACGCGCACGACCGGCCACAGATCGCCGTTCGCGTCGCGCCTGCTCTGCACGATGTCGCAGGTCACGTGCGCCGGTCCGCCGCTCGTCGCGCCGACGAACATGAACGGCTGCGACTCGACGAACTGCCGCACGCCGATGCTCAGCCGCGTCGTCACGACGTCGCTCATCCGCTCGGCTTCGTCGGCGACGCCGAACCGGCGATGCGCGTCGAGCTCACCCGCGTGGAACACCGGGTGGCGCGGATAGGATCGGGGCGGTTCTGCCATGCGGGTTTCCGTCGGGCCCGTCGGTGCGCGATGCGACTGCCGATGCCGTTACCGGCACAGGCCGCCGGCAACGCGCAGCCGCGACCGCGTATCGAATGTCGAGGGACAAAAACAGCGAAGTGCCGGACGAACGGTCGCCGGCGCATCGTGTCGGCGCGGGCATCGCCCGACGGCCGGACAGGCATCGTCCGGCCGTCGAACCTTCCGCGAAATCCGCCGCCGGCCGCAACCGGCAACCGTACCGGCCAGCGTTGCGCTGCTGGCCGGCTCCGGCACTTCGCCGCCTGCTTCGGCGATCAGAAGAATCCGAGCGCCTCGGCCTGGTAGCTGACCAGCAGGCACTTCGTCTGCTGATAGTTCGACAGTGCCATCTTGTGCGTCTCGCGGCCGATGCCCGACTGCTTGTAGCCGCCGAACGCCGCATGCGCCGGGTACAGGTGGTAGCAGTTGGTCCACACGCGGCCGGCCTCGACCTCGCGGCCCATCCGGTACGCACGCGTGCCGTTGCGCGTCCACACGCCCGCGCCGAGCCCGTAGAACGTGTCGTTCGCGAGTTCGATCGCTTCCTGCTCGTCCTTGAACGTCATCACCGACGCCACCGGCCCGAAGATCTCTTCCTGGAACACGCGCATCTTGTTGTTGCCGAGCAGCATCGTCGGCTTCACGTAGTAGCCCGTGCCGAGGTCGGCCCCCGGCGCCGTGCGTTCGCCGCCCGTCAGGCATTGCGCGCCTTCGCCGCGGCCGATGTCGATGTACGACAGGATCTTGTCGAGCTGCTGCTGCGACGCCTGCGCGCCGATCATCGTCTGCAGGTCGAGCGGGTGGCCGGCCTTGATGCGCTCGACGCGCGCGACGGCCTTCTCGATGAAGCGCTCGTAGATCGATTCCTGGATCAGGATCCGCGACGGACACGTGCACACTTCGCCCTGGTTCAGCGCGAACATCGCGAGGCCTTCGAGCGCCTTGTCGAGGAACGCGTCGTCCTGGTCGAGCACGTCGGCGAAGAAGATGTTCGGGCTCTTGCCGCCCAGTTCGACCGTCGACGGAATCAGGCTTTCGGCCGCCGCACGCAGGATGTGCTTGCCGACCGGCGTCGAGCCGGTGAACGCGATCTTCGCGATGCGCTTGCTGGTCGCGAGCGCTTCGCCCGCTTCCTTGCCGAAGCCGTTGACGATGTTGATCGTGCCGGCCGGGAACAGGTCGCCGATCAGCTCCATCAGCACCAGCACCGACGCGGGCGTCTGCTCGGCCGGCTTCATCACCACGCAGCAGCCGGCCGCGAGCGCCGGCGCGAGCTTCCACGCGGCCATCAGCAGCGGGAAGTTCCACGGAATGATCTGGCCGACGACGCCGAGCGGCTCGTGGAAGTGATACGCGACGGTGTTGTCGTCGATTTCCGAAATGCCGCCTTCCTGCGCGCGGATGCAGCCCGCGAAATAGCGGAAGTGGTCGACCGCGAGCGGCAGGTCGGCTGCCATCGTCTCGCGCAGCGGCTTGCCGTTGTCGATCGTCTCGGCCACCGCGAGCAGCTTCAGGTTCTTTTCCATCCGGTCGGCGGCGGCGAGCAGCAGGTTCGCGCGCTCGGCCACCGACGTCTTGCCCCACTTGCGGCGGGCGGCATGCGCGGCGTCGAGCGCGACGTCGATGTCCTCGGCGCTCGAGCGCGGCACGCGGCAGAACGGCTTGCCGTTGATCGGCGACACGTTCTCGAAATACTCGCCCTTCACCGGCGGAACCCACTTGCCGCCGATGTAGTTGTCGTACTGCTGACGATACGGATATTCGACGTCGAGGCCCAGTTGCTTCAGGTCAAACGGGTTCATACATGTCTCCTGTTCATCGTGCTTGGCTTGTGTGAATACAGCGCCGGTTGGATTGCGCTGCACCTTTTACGCAACATGCGTGCCAAACGGAGTCGAGATGAAACGGGAACGGTGCGCCCGGCCGCTCGCGGCTGGCGTGGCGCGCGCGCGATGAACGGGTGTACCGATTCTGAACACCGCGCCGGCACACCGGCGCGGCAGGTGTTCGGATTTTCCACAGTGTCGATGCACAGCGGCGCACCGCGTGTGACGCCCGATGCGTGGCATGTCGCTTGCGTGCCGACACCGTATTCGCACGCATCGGCCACCCGCCGACCGACACCATGAGCGACCCCGACCCCCTGAGCGACGACGCCGTCGCGTTCATCCGCGAGCAGGCATTCCTGATCGTCGCGACCGCCAATACGGCGGGCGACAGCGACTGTTCGTACCGCGGCCGGCAGCTGCGCGCGGACGGTTCGCTCTGCCCGCTCGTCGACCTGCCCGATCGCCGCACGCTGGTGCTGCCCGATTTCGCGGGCAACAACCTGTTCAACACGATCGGCAACCTGCTCGTGAATCCGGCAATCGCGCTGCTGTTCGTGGATTTCGTCGGGCAGACGACGTGGCTCGTGCAGGGACGCGCGACGATCGACGAGGATGCGGGAAGCCGTGCGCATCTGTGGCCCGATGCGCTGCGTTATGTGGTCGTTGACGTCGAGCGGGCGCACGCGCGGGCTGATGAAGCACTGCCGCCGCTCGTGCTGGCGTGACGCACGGCGTTCCCGCGCTTCGCCGCTGTCGAAGCAAGGCCGCTGACACTGCGTTGCCGCGGCGCGTACCGACGTGATGCGTCGGTTCGATCATCGGGACGGCGGCGCAACGCAGCGCTCGAGGGCTCGAGGATGATTCGCACCGGAAGCGGATCGTCGGTGCGCGGTTGCGGTGAAGACGAAATGCACGAACGCCCCGCACGCCATTACCGTCACGCCAACGCCCGACAGCACACCTCTCACCGCCCGCTCGTCTCCACGCAATCCGGTTCGGTCCGGCGATGCGCCAGCGTTTCGGCATGCGGAGGCTCATCTGCATCCTCCTGCGCGTCAGCATCGGCTTCCGCCGGCCGCGCGCCGAGAAACGCGAACACCACGCCCGCACACAGCACCGTCACGACCGCCAGCCCGAGCAGCAGCCGATCGAACGCATGCGTATAGCTCGCGAGCAGCGCCGCACGGCCGACACCCGGCAACACGGCCGCCGCGCCGGCGAGATCGCCGGTCGCGAGCCGCGCGGCCGCCCGCAGCGTCGCGCCGGACGCGTCTGACGTACCGCCTGTCGCCGGCGATAAATCGGCATGCGCGAGCGCCGCCAGCACCGCCCCGACGATCGCGAGCGCGATCCCTTCGCCGGCCACGCGCGTCGTGCTGAAAATCCCGGTCGCCATCCCCGCACGCGCCTTCGGCACGACGCTGACCGACAACCCGTCCATCAGCCCCCACGGCATGCCGGCCCCGACGCCGATCGCGAGCATCGGCGCGATCGCCGCCGGCCCCGCGCCGCCGCGCAGCGCGATGCCCAGCCACACGAGCCCCGCGGCCGCGATCAGCAGCCCGATCCCGGAGATCACGCCGGGCGACAGCCAGCGCGTGAGCGTCGCCGCGACGAGCGGGACGATCAGCATCGGCGCGGAAATCGCGAGCATCAGCCAGCCCGCGTCGATTTCGCTGAAGCCGTCGATGCCGATGAAGCGCAGCGGCAGCACGACCAGCAGCACGATGTAGCAGCAGCAGGTCGACACCGGCAGCACCTGCACGCCGACGAAGCGGGCAATGCGAAACAGCGACAGGTCGAGCATCGGCCGCGCCACGCGCGTCTCGATCGCGACGAACGCCGCCGCACCGAGCGCCGCGCCCGCCAGCAGCGCGACGACGAGCGGATCCGCCCAGCCGCGCGCGGGCGCCTCGATCACGCCGAACGTGAACGACGTCAGCGCGGCGGTGAACGCGGCCGTGCCGGGCCAGTCGAGCCCCGTCGCATGCGGATCGCGCGACTCGTGCATGCGCGGCAGCCCGACGCCGAGCGACAGCACGCCGGCCACCGCGCTCGTGACGAAGATCGCGCGCCAGCCGTAGTGCGCGATCAGGCAGCCGGCGAGCACGGGCCCGAACGCGAGCCCGATCCCGAACGTCGTACCGAGCAGACTGAACGCACGCGTGCGCGCCGCGCCGTCGAACTCCTGCGCAAGCGCCGCCGTGCCGCCCGCGAGCGCCGCGGCCGCCGCAAGCCCTTGCGCGGCACGCAGCCAATCGACCGCGCGCATCGACGGCGCGAACGCGAGCGCGACCGACATCAGCGTGAAGCCGCCGACGCCGATCGCGAACACGCGCTTGCGGCCGAACTGGTCGGCGAGCGCGCCTGCCGCCATCAGGAAGCTGCCGAACGCGAGCATGAATGCGTTGGTGATCCAGTTCATCGCGACCGGGCCGCCATGCAGGTCGCGGCCGATCGCGGGCGTCGCGACCGCCCCGCCCGAAAACGACAGCGGCAGCGCAACGGCGGCCATGCAGACGGCGGCCAGCACCCACGCACGCCGGCGTGCCGACTGCGTCGAAGCGGCTGAAAAAGGCTGATCCATCATCGCTCCTCGAAAAGCCGGCGCGGACGCGCCGTCAGAGCGACAGAAGATAAATCCGATTCAATCCGCGAAAAACCACGCGAAGCTCCGGATATAACGGACTAAAATTCCGTAATTGCCCAGCACCGAACCAGTCCGCTTACGTCGATGGAAAACCTGAACGGCATCGCCGCCTTCGTTCGCACCGCCGAAGCGCTCAGCTTCGTCGCGGCCGGCCGCGCGCTCGGCATCTCGGCATCGGCGGTCGGCAAGACGATCGCGCGGCTGGAGCAGTCGCTCGGCGTGCGCCTGTTCAACCGCACGACGCGGCGCGTCACGCTGACCGACGAAGGGCGCCACTTCTACGAACGCTGCCAGCGCATCCTCGAGGATTTCCGCGATGCCGAAGCGACCGTGACGGCGTCCGCGCAGCGCCCGCGCGGCAAGCTGCGCGTGAGCCTGCCGGTGATCGGCTACCGGTTCCTGCTGCCGGTGCTGCCCGAATTCAGGCAGCGCTATCCGGACGTCGAGCTCGACCTGGATTTCAACGACCGGATGGTGGATGTCGTCGAAGGCGGCTTCGACGCGGTGATCCGCAGCGGTCCGCTGTCGGATTCGAGCCTGATGTCGCGGCGGCTCGGCCCGTTCGCGTTCGTGCTGTGCGCGACGCCCGCGTATCTCGCACAGGCCGGCACGCCGCATGCACCGCGCGATCTCGACACGCACGATTGCGTGCGCTACTGCTTCCCGACCACCGGCAAGCTGCAGGACTGGGCGCTCGCCACCGACGACGGCACGCCGCTGAAACTGCGCACCGCGATGACCTGCAACAACATGGAAGCGCTGCGCGGCGCGGTCATGTCGGGGCTCGGCATCGGCTACATGCCCGACTTCCTCGCGCGCGACGCGCTGGACAGCGGCGCGCTCGTCACCGTGCTCGACGCCTACCGGATCGCGCCGGGGCAGTTCTCGATCGTCTGGCCGTCGAGCCGGCAGTTGTCGCCGAAGCTGCGCGTGTTCGTCGACTTCGTGTGCGAGCGACTGTTCAGGTAGCCGCCCGGCGCGCCGTCACTCCGCCTCGATCCGCTCCGCTTCCGCCTGCGGCAGCAGCGCATCGCTGTCGTCCTTCAACCCGACGCCCGTGAGGCCCAGCCGGCGCGCATGCGTCATCAGGTAATGCAGCTTGTGCGCCGCGGCGGCATGCGGCAGCCCTTCGGGCCGCACGTTCGAGATGCAGTTGCGCAGCGCGTCGTGGCAGCCGACCTTCGGCCCCCACGTGAGGTACACGCCGAGGCTGTCCGGCGAGCTGAGCCCCGGCCGTTCGCCGATCAGCATCGCGACGACCTGCGCGCGCAGCAGCTCGCCGATCTCGTCGCCGAGCGCGACGCGCGCCTGCGTCGCGACCACCACCGGCCCGATCCGCCAGCCGTCCGCGTCGAGCCGCGGACGCACGGCCTCCAGCAGCGGCAACGCCTGCTTCGTGGCCGCGAACGCCGACAGCCCGTCGCCGACCACGAACACCACGTCCGGCGCGTCGTCGAGCGCCGCGCCGTAACCGGCCAGCAGCGCGCGCCCGTCGTCGGACAGCTTGCGGCCGAGGTCGGGCCGGCGCAGGTAATGCTGACGGTCGGGCGCCGCGCTCTGCACGCCGAGCGTCGCGAAGCCGGCCGCGTCGATCTCGCGCCGCAGCGCGTCCGCATCGAGCGGCTGGTGCACCGCGTCGCGCGCCTGCGCGTGCGACAGATTGAACGCGAGCAGCGGCGCGGTCGGCAGGCTGTTGCCCGCGCGGCCGAGCGCGATCCGTGCGTTCGTGAACGACTTCAACTGCGCCCACGGATTCTTCTCGACGGCGTCGCTCATGCGGAAATCCCCATCCAGTCGTTCGCGCCCGCGAGCAGCGGCACGCGCGCGCTCGCGGCGCGCAGCGCACCGTGCGCGTCGGCGATCTCCATCGTCTCCAGCCATTCCTCGAACTCGGGCGCGCGGCGCAGGCCGAGCACCTCGCGCACGTAGAGCTGATCGTGAAACGACGTGCTCTGGTAGTTCAGCATCACGTCGTCCGCGCCCGGAATCCCCATGATGAAGTTGATGCCGGCCGCACCGAGCAGCGTCAGCAGCGTGTCCATGTCGTCCTGGTCGGCCTCCGCGTGGTTCGTGTAGCAGATGTCGCACCCCATCGGCACGCCGAGCAGCTTCCCGCAGAAGTGGTCCTCGAGCCCCGCGCGGATGATCTGCTTGCCGTCGTACAGGTATTCGGGCCCGATGAAGCCGACCACCGTGTTCACGAGGAACGGGTCGAACTTGCGCGCAACCGCGTACGCGCGCACTTCGCAGGTCTGCTGGTCGACGCCGAAGTGAGCATTCGCTGACAACGCGCTGCCCTGCCCGGTCTCGAAATACATCAGGTTGTTGCCGACGGTGCCGCGCTTGAGCGACAACGCGGCCTCGTGCGCCTCGCCGAGCAGCGCGAGCGAGATCCCGAAACTCGCATTCGCCTTTTCGGTGCCCGCGATCGACTGAAAGACGAGATCGACCGGCGCGCCCTTCTCGATCGCCGCGATCGTGTTCGTCACGTGAGTCAGCACGCACGACTGCGTCGGCACGCCGTAGCGCTCGCGAAACGCGTCGATCATCGCGAGCAGCTTCACGATCGCCGCGAGGCTGTCGGTCGCCGGGTTGATGCCGATCATCGCGTCGCCGCAGCCGTACATCAGCCCGTCGAGCATCGACGCGGCGATGCCCTTCACGTCGTCGGTCGGGTGGTTCGGCTGCAGCCGCACCGACATCCGGCCCGCGAGCCCGACCGTGTTGCGAAAGCGCGTGACCACGCGGCGCTTGCGGGCGCCGGCGATCAGGTCCTGGTTGCGCATCAGCTTCGACACGGCCGCGACCATCTCGGGCGTGAGGCCCGGCGCGATCCGTTCGAGCGCGGCGCCGTCGGCAACCGGCGACAGCAGCCAGTTGCGGAAATCGCCGACCGTCAGATGCGAGATTTCGGCGAACGCGGCCGCGTCGTGATCGTCGAGGATCAGCCGCGTGACTTCGTCGTGTTCGTACGGAATCACCGCTTCGTTCAGGAACGCTTTCAGCGGCACGCCCGCGAGCGCGATCTTCGCGGCGACCCGCTCCTCCTCGCTCGCCGCCGCGACGCCGGCGAGCTGGTCGCCCGAGCGCAGCGGGCTCGCCTTCGCGAGCAGCGTCTTCAGGTCCGCGAAATGGTACGTGCGCGGGCCGATCGTCTCCGTATAGGACATCGTTCGAATCTCCTTGCCAAATGCCGACGGCGCGCCCCGCTCGGCAGGGCGCGCCGGATGCCGTCAGGAACGGCCGTTCGCGTTCGTCATGCTCACTCCTCGAGCAGCGCGTCGCCCGGCGCGCTCGCACGCTGCGAGCGCGTCGCGAGGAAGTACGCGTAGCCGAGCGCGAGGATCGCGACGAACACCATCGCCACCAGCCCGTTGAAATACACCATCGTACCGAGGCAAATCAGGGCGGCAACGATCGCGAACGCCGGGAAGAACGGGTACAGCGGCGCGCGGAACGGCCGCGCCATGTTCGGCTGCGAACGGCGCAGCTTGAACAGCGCCGCCATGCTTACGATATACATCACGATCGCGCCGAACACCGACATCGTCACGATGTTCGCGGTGAGCGTCTGGCCGCCGAACTGAATCAGCTCGTCGCTGTAGATCGCCGCGATGCCGACCACGCCGCCCGCGAGGATCGCGCGGTAAGGCGTCTTGAAGCGCGGATGCACCTTCGCGAGCCATTCGGGCAGATAGCCTTCGCGGGCCAGCGCGAAGATCTGGCGCGAATAGCCGAGGATGATCCCGTGGAACGATGCGACGAGCCCGAACAGCCCGAGCCACACGAGCATGTGCATCCAGCCGCTGTTCGCGCCGACGATGTACTTCATCGCCTGCGGCAGCGGGTCGTTGATGTTCGCGAGGCGGGTCCAGTCGCCCGCGCCGCCGGCGAACACCATCACGCCGACCGCCAGCGTGACGAGCGTCAGGATGCCGGCCACGTAGGCGATCGGGATCGAACGCTTCGGGTTCTTCGCTTCCTCGGCGGCCATCGCGACGCCCTCGATCGCGAGGAAGAACCAGATCGCGAACGGGATCGCCGCGAACATCCCGTGGAATGCGCCGACGCTGAAATGATCGGCGCCCGACCAGCCGCCCTTCAGGAAGTTGCTCCACGCGAAGCCCGGCGACACGACGCCCATGAACACCAGCAATTCGAAGATCGCGAACAGCGTGACGACCAGCTCGAACGTCGCGGCGATCTGCACGCCGACGATGTTCAGCGCCATGAACACGAGATACGCGCCCATCGCCGCGTTTTTCGGTTCGAGCCCCGGAAACTGCACGTGCAGGTACGCGCCGATCGCCAGCGCGATCGCGGGCGGCGCGAACACGAATTCGACGAGGGTTGCCACGCCGGCCAGATAGCCGCCCGCGGGGCCGAATGCACGCCGCGCATACGCGAACGGGCCGCCCGCGTGCGGGATCGACGTCGTGAGTTCGGTGAAGCTGAAGATGAAGGTCGTATACATCGCCGCGACGAACATCGCGGTAATCACGAAACCCAGCGTGCCCGCACTCGCCCAGCCGTAGCTCCAGCCGAAGTACTCGCCGGAAATCACGAGGCCGACCGCGATGCCCCACAACTGCCAGGTCCCGAGCGTCTGCTGCAGCGCGGGCTGGCCGGACGACTTGGCGCCGGCGGCGGGCCGGCCATTCGACTCTGCTTTCATCGGATTCTCCTGAAAGGCGCGGGCCTGTCGGCCTGCTCGACTGAGAATCGATGCTAGAGAGTCATTAAACGACGTGTTATCGAAATTCGGCAAAGATGGCCGCTGACGTTTCGCCGACGGCAACGCCGCTGCGCGCGGCTTGACCGCCCCGGCTACCCTCCTCGGGCAGCCGGGGTGGCGCGGCCGGCTTACTGGCCGCCGCCGCGCTGGTTGAACCAGCGGTCGAGCAGCTTGCCGGCCGCTTCGCGACCGCCGAGGCCGAACGACAGCGCGACCGCCACCGCGATCGCACCGAGCACGAGGCCGAACGCGAGCTGCACGATCTCGTTGGCGATGCCCATCGCGCGCAGCCCCATCGCGAACACCAGGCCGAGGATCGCGAATTGCGCGATCCGCGCGAACAGCACGCTGTGTTCGCGGTCGGCCTGCTCGATCACGCGACGCGCAAGGCTCGCGAGCCACACGCCGATCACGAGGATCACGCCGCCCGTCAGCACGTGGCCGCCGAATTCGATGAACAGCGTGACGACGTCGCGCACCTGCGTGAAACCGAGCCGGTTCGCGGCTTCGACCGCGGCGAACAGCATCGCGAAGAACACGATCAGCCGTGCGACCAGCACCGACGGCTGCAGGATCCCCGAGAACACGCGTTCGACGCCGAGCACGGCCGGCAGCCCGTCGGCGCCGGCGGCTTCCAGCAGCTTCTGCGCGAGCGATGCGACGAAGCGCGCGAAATAGAACGTGACGAGCACGATCACGATCGCCGCGACGATGTCCGGCACCGCGCCGAGGAACTGGTTCAGCATGTTGGTGGCGGGCATCGAGATCGCATCGATCTTCAGCGCGTCGAGCGCGGAGATCAGCGTCGGTACGAACACGAACACGTAGACGATCGTGCCGATCAGGCTCGACACGCGCACCGGCGTCGGGCTGTCGAGCCGCGCGGTGAGACGATCCGCGCCGGCGGCAACCAGCAGGTTCGTCACGAGGCCGCGCAGCACGCGCGCGACGACCCAGCCGACGAAGCCGATCACCGCGGCCGCAAACAGGTTCGGCACGATCGCGAGCAGCTTGTCGATCATCCCCTGCACCGGCGACAGCAGGCCGGACAGCGCGAACGACGCGAGAATCGCCGGCAGGAACATCAGGATCACGAGCCAGAACAGCACGTCGCCGAGGTAGCCGCTCATCGGCTGCATGCCCGCGCTTTCGGACAGCTTGTCGTCGACCTTGCTCGCCTTCAGCGCACGGCTCGCGAGGCTGCGCAGCAGCGACGCGATGAGCCACGCGATCAGCGTCAGCGCCGCGCCGCCGATCAGGTTCGGCAGGTAGTTGACGATGTGCGTGACGAGCAGCGAGAACGGATTGGAGACCGCGTACAGATTCAGCACGTTGAAGATCCCCACCGCGGTGACGAGCAGCACGAGCCAGAACAGCCCGCCGGCGACGATGCGCTCGACGCAGGCGCCCTGGCCGGTGCTTTCGTTGATGCGCTGGTCGACCTTCAGCGCGTTGAGCAGCCGGAGCGCGCCGGCCCGCACCACCACGGCGATCAGCCAGCCGATCACCAGGATGCCGATCGCGCCCGCGATCTTGGGCAGGTATCCGCCTAGCGTGGTCTGCAGCGACGTGATGAAGCTGGAAGCATCCATTTCTTCTTCTCCCGAAAAACGTGGCGTTGCGATTGAACATCGACGAACTACCTGCGTACTTCGAAAACCGTGCTGTGCCGCCCGAGCAACTTACCCGAGAAAAATGACGTATTCATCGGATTTCACCGTCTTTAACTTTAGTCATAGATCGCAGGGGCGGAACCCCATTTCGATGAAATAAAAAAGGGGCGGATTCAGCATGCCTACGCCTCTCCGCACGATTTATCCATCGTGCGCGTGCTACCGTGGCGTCGATTCCTGCCGGAGCATGCCGATGACCGTCGCCACGCAAACCCGGCACGCCCGCGTGGCTGCGCCATGCGGCGCGGGTCGCGCGTGTGCATTTCGCGATGCTTGCGGTGTGCCGCCTGTGCCGCACCGGCCGATCCGTCCGTCTAGCCGTTAAAGCGAGGAGAAGAAGGCATGTTCAAGCATGAAGTCGAGATCCGGCGGCTGCCGGAACTGCGCGGGTATGCGGTTGCGCACACGGGTGCGTACCTGAAGGTCGGCGACGCGTTCGCGCACATCGGCGCGTGGGTCGCGCAGCACGGACTGATCGGCCCCGGCGCGAAGATGATCGGAATCTTCTACGACGATCCGGATACGACGCCCGAAGCGCAATTGCGGGCGAAAGCCTGTTTCGTGCCGGCCGACGGCGCGCCGGACGTCGCGCCGGCGCCGCCGGTCGAGCGTGTAACGATCGCGGGCGGCGATCATGCGGTGCTGCTGCACACGGGACCGTATGCGGACCTGAAAGCGGCCTACCAGTGGCTGTACGGCGACTGGCTGCGTCACTCGGGCCGCGAAGCCGCCGATGCGCCGTCGTTCGAGCTGTATCTGAACACGCCGATGGATGCGGCGCCGGCCGACCTGCAAACCGAAATTTATTTACCGCTGCGGTGAGTGAAGGGGCACGGGCCGGCCGGCGTACGTCGAGACCGGGATGATGCGTCTGCCTGATCGTGCGGCCGGCCAAGGGCCGGCGATCAGGCGCGGCCGGCTTGCGTCCCGCAGCTCGGGCAAAAGCGTGCATCGGCCGCCAGCGCGGCGTGACAGCGGCTGCACGCGTTGCCGCGCTGCGAGGTGCCGCACTGCGCGCAGAATCGCGCGTCCGCCGCGTTGAGCGCGCCGCAGCCCGCGCAGGCGAGCTGGCGCAGCGGCGCGTTGCCGCCCTGCGCGTCGGGCTGCGACTGCCGGCCCCAACCGTGACGGTCGCGGCCGCGCGCATCGTGGCCGCCATGGCCTTCCGCACCGTGGCCGCCGTGTTGCCCGCCGCCGTGGTTGCCGTGATGGCCGCCGCCATGCCCGCCGCCGTGGCCACCCAGGATCCGTTTCAGAAAGCGCATCGCCCGCTCCTCATCGCTGCGTCTGCGCGCCGTCGAACACGCCGGCCTTCGACAACAGCCGCAAGCCGTTGCCGACGACGATCAGGCTCGCGCCCGCATCGGCGAACACCGCCATCCACATCGTGCCGAGCCCCGCGACCGTCAGGCCGAGGAACACGATCTTCACGCCGAGCGCGAAACCGATGTTCTGCACCAGCACGCGATGCGTCGCGCGCGACAGCCGCACGAACGCGGGAATCTTGCGCAGGTCGTCGTCCATCAGCGCGACGTCGGCCGTCTCGATCGCCGTGTCGGTGCCCATCGCGCCCATCGCGAAACCGATGTCGGCGCGCGCGAGCGCCGGCGCATCGTTGATCCCGTCGCCGACCATCCCGACCGCGCCCGCGCCGCCGGCCGCCAGTTCCTCGACCGCCGCGAGCTTGTCCTCCGGCAACTGGTTGCCGCGCGCATCGTCGATGCCGGCCTGCTGCGCGATCGCCTGCGCGGTGTGCGGGTTGTCGCCGGTCAGCATCGCGGTACGGATGCCGAGCGCGTGCAGATCGGCGATCGCCGCGCGGCTCGTGTCCTTGATCGTGTCGGCCACCGCGAAAATGCCGAGCACGCGCGTGTCGTCGACCAGCATCACGACGCTCTTGCCCTGCCGCTCGAGCGCATCGAGCTTCGCCTCCAGCGCCGGCGAGCAGCGTTCGAGCTCCTCGACGAGCCGGTGGTTGCCGAGCCAGTAGCGCGCGCCGTCGATCGTGCCGCGCACACCGCGCCCGACGATCGCTTCGAAGTCCTCTACATCGGCGAACGCTGCCGTCTGCGCGTCGCGGGCCGCCGCGGCGATCGCCTGCGACACCGGGTGATCGGAGCGCGCCGCGAGGCTCGCGCCGAGATGGCGCACCTGCGCGGCGTCGACGTCGGCGGCATGCAGGTCGAAGTCGGTCTGCACCGGCTTGCCGTGCGTGATCGTGCCGGTCTTGTCGAGCGCGAGCCACGCAAGCTTGCGGCCTTCTTCCAGATAGACGCCGCCCTTCACGAGAATCCCGCGCCGCGCCGCGGCCGCGAGACCCGACACGATCGTCACCGGCGTCGAGATCACCAGCGCGCACGGGCATGCGATCACGAGCAGCACCAGCGCGCGGTAGATCCAGTCGTGCCAGGCGCCGCCCAGCACGAGCGGCGGCACCACCGCGACCAGCAGCGCGATCGCGAACACGATCGGCGTATAGACGCGTGCGAACTGGTCGACGAAACGCTGCGTCGGCGCCTTCGCGCCCTGCGCTTCCTCGACCGCGTGGATGATCCGCGCAAGCGTCGAATTGGCCGCAACCGCCGTCACGCGATAGTCGAACGAACCCGACTCGTTGATCGTGCCTGCGTACACGGCGTCGCCGGCCGCCTTCTCGACCGGCAGGCTTTCGCCGGTGATCGGCGCCTGGTTCACCGTCGAGCGGCCCGCGACGACTTCGCCGTCCAGCCCGATCCGCTCGCCCGGCTTCACGCGCACGACCGCGCCGAGCGCCACCTGCGCGGCTTCGACGGTGCGCCACGCGCCATCGGCGTCCTGCACGGTCGCGGTGTCGGGAGCGAGCCGCATCAGGCCCTGGATCGCATTGCGCGCGCGATCGAGCGACTTCGCCTCGATCAGTTCGGCGATCGTGAACAACACCATCACCATCGCCGCTTCCGGCCACTGGCCGATCGCCATCGCGCCGGTTACCGCGATGCTCATCAGCGCGTTGATGTTCAGATTGCCGTTGCGGATCGCGATCCAGCCTTTCTTGTAGGTGGTCAGCCCGCATGCGAGCACCGCCGCGAGCGCGAGCACGGCCGACAGCCACACCGGCAGGCCGACCCAGTTCGCCGCTTCGGACGCGATCGCCGCGACGCCGGCCAGCGCGAGCGGCCACCACGGCTTCGCGGGCGCGTCGGCGACGCGGGCGGCCGGCGCATCGGCCGACGCGGCCTCCGGCGTCATCCCGAGCGTGCGGATCGCGCTTTCGATCGCGGGCTGCGCGCCGGGCACGTGGTCGACGGTCAGCATCCGCTGCATCAGGTTGAATTCGAGCGCCGATACCTGCTGCATGCCGCCGAGCTTCTTGCGGATCAGCGTTTCCTCGGTCGGGCAGTCCATCTGCATGATCCGGAACGCGGAACGCACGTGGCCCGATGCGGTGGCCTGCGCGACCGGGAGCGGCGCGAGCGTCAGCGCGGCGGGCGCGCAGCAGTCGCCGGCCGCGTGGTCGTGGTCGTGGTCGTGGTCGTGGTCGTGACCGGCATGGTCATGTGCCGCGTGGTCGTGCGAACACGCCGCGCCGTGCCCGTGCCCGTCGCCGTGTGCGTGGCCGACATGGTCGCCGTGGTCGTGATCGTGCCCCGTGCCGTGCGCGGATGCATGATCGTGGTCATGGTCGTGGCCGCATCCGTGCGGCTGCGCGCCGCGCGATGCGCCGTCGCCGTGCGCGTGCTCGCCGGCCGCCGGCGCCGTGTCGTCGACGGTCGCCGCCTGCGAGTCGCGCGCGTCGGCGCAGCAGGTCTCGGCGCCGCCGGCATGACGGTGTCGTGGGTCGTGGGTACGCTGGGCGTCGGTCATGACAACCTCCTCTATGGCTTGACGGTGTAGAGTTAACACCCTGAAGCCACTACAAGGTCAAGCCTTGCAACGGAGAAAGCCATGAAGATCGGCGAACTGGCCAAAGCGGCCCGCTGCACGCCCGAAACGATCCGCTTCTACGAGAAGGAGGGGCTGATGCCGGATGCGGAGCGTACCGATTCGAACTACCGGAACTACACCGACGTGCACGTCGAGCGGCTGCGCTTCATTCGCAACTGCCGTGCGCTCGACATGGCGCACGACGAAATCCGCGCGCTGCTTCAGCTCACCGATACGCCGGCCGACCCGTGCGATTCGATCAACTCGCTGCTCGACGAGCACATCGGCCACGTCGACGCACGCCTCGCGGAACTCACGCATCTGCGCGATCAGCTCACCGAATTGCGGCGTCAATGCGTCGGCGAACATTCGGTCGAAGACTGCGGCATCGTGCATGGTCTGGCGACGATGGAAACCGTCGCACCGGCTGCGAAGCGCTCGCACCTCGGCTGAAACCCTTGTGGAATATGATAGTCTAGTTAATACTAGTTATATTCTCACTAGACATAATCGAACTATTCATGACATCGAGCCGCCCGTCTCCGCTTGCGCTCGCGGTCCTCGCGACGCTCACCGAAACGCCGATGCATCCGTACGGGATGCTGCAACAGTTGAAGGCCCGCGGTTACGACGAAGTCGTCAACGTGCGGCAGCGCACGAGCCTCTACCAGACGATCGACCGGCTGCTGCGCGACGGGCTGATCGCCGTGCACGATACCGAGCGCGACGGCGCGTTTCCCGAGCGCACGCTGTACACGCTGACCGAAACCGGACACACGGCCGGGCAGGCGTGGCTGCATGCGCTGCTCGCCGAGCCCGCGCGCGAATTCCCGGCATTCGGCGCCGGCCTTGCCTTCCTGCCGCTGCTCGACGCCGAAGATGCGCGCCACCAGCTCGAGCGCCGCATCGCCGCGCTCGAAGCCGAGCGCGAACGCCTCGAATCGCTGCGCAACGTCGCGCAGAACGAACAGGTGCCGCGCCTGTTCCTGCTGCAGAACGAGCACGCGCTCGTGCTGCTCAACGCGGAGCTCGACTGGGCCCGCAGCATCGTCGAACACCTGAAGATCGGCGCGCTGCGCTGGGTCGACGGCTGATCCGACGGCCGACTTGACGGCGAACGCGCGAGCGCCGCGCGTCCACGGCCCGTCATGCCTCGCAGCGGCCATCGCGGCCGCCGCTTTCCCCGCTTACTGCGTCGAGATGTCGATATTGCCGAAGTACTTCCGGCCCAGCGACTTCACCGTGCCGTCCGCCTTCAGCTTGTCGATCGCCGCATCGAGTTTCGTCTTCAGCGCGTCGTCGCCCTTGCGCAGTCCGAACGCGATCCCGCTGCCGAGAATCCTGTCGTCGCGCACCGGCTGACCGACGAACGAGAAACCCTTGCCGTCCGGACGCGACAGGAAGCCGCGCTGGCCGGCCGGCGCGAGCACCAGCGTCGCGTCGAGGCGGCCCGACACGAGATCCGCGTACGCCTGGTTCTGATCCTGGTACGCGACGATCGACACGCCAGCCTGCTCCCAGTGCGCCTTCGCATAGGTTTCCTGGATCGACGCCTGCAGCACGCCGACGCGCTTGCCCTTCAGCGATTCGGGCGTCGGCAGCAGGCCGCTGCCGGTGCGCGCGATCAGCTGCGTCGGCACGCGGTAGATGATCGTCGTGAAGTCGATTGCCTGGCGCCGCTGCTCGGTCGCGTTCATCGCCGAATTGATCGCGTCGAACTTGCGGCCCTTCAGTGCGGGAATCAGCCCGTCGAACGACGTCTCGACCCACTTGCACGACAGCTTCGCCGTCTGGCAGACGGCATTGCCGACGTCGATGTCGAAACCCTGCAGGTCGCCGTTCGGCGCTTTCGACTCGAACGGCGGGTATTGCGCCTCGAGGCCGAAGCGCAGCGTCTGCCCGTCGGCGAGCGCCGCGCCGGAGCCGAGCGCACACGCGAATGCGAACGCGAGTTTCAGGGTGTGTCCATGTTTCATCGTGATCTCCTGACTGGTCGACCGCAGCCGTGCTTCGGCACGTGCTGCGGCCCATCCGTGGCTTTCCGTGCGACGTAGACGTCGCCTGCGTGGGTGCGGGCCGTGCCCGCGATTACAGCGAGCGCAACCGCCGCGCGCCCTCGATCAGCGTCGCGTCGTCCTTCGAGAAACTGAGCCGGATCACGCCCGCGTCGGTGCCGTCGGTGTAGAACGCCGACAGCGGAATCGTCGCGACGCGCGCATCGCGGATCAGGCGCAGCACGAAATCGCTGTCGCTTTCGTCCGAGAAGTGCCTGAAGCGCGCGAGCATGAAGAACGAGCCTTCGCTCGGCAGCAGCTCGAAACGCGAATCGGCCAGTTCACGCGCGAGCAGGTCGCGTTTGGCCTGGTAGAACGCCGACAGTCCGAGATAGCTTTCCGGCCGCGCGAGGATTTCCGCGAACGCGACCTGCATCGGCGTATCGGCCGAGAACACCATGAACTGGTGCACCTTGCGGATCTCGTCCATCAGCGCGGCCGGCGCGATGCAGTGGCCGACGCGCCAGCCCGTCACGTGAAACGACTTGCCGAACGACGACACGATCACGCTGCGCTCGGCCAGCTCGCGGTGACGTGCGACGCTCTGATGCTGCGCGCCGTCGAACACGACGTGCTCGTAGACCTCGTCGGACAGCACGACGATATCGGTATTGCGCGTGAGCTGCGCGAGCCGTTCGAGATCGTCGGCGGAAAACACCGTCGCGGTCGGGTTGTGCGGCGTGTTCACGATAATCATTCGCGTGCGCGGCGTGATCGCTGCGGCGACTTCGTCCCAGTTCACGCGGAAATGCTCGGGCGACAGCTTGATCGCGACCGGCGTTGCGCCCTGCATCCGCACGATCGGCGCGTAGCTGTCGAACGACGGCTCGAAATAGATCACTTCGTCGCCCGGATGTACGAGCGCGCTGATCGCGGCATAGAGCCCTTCGCTCGCGCTCGCGATCACCGTGATCTCGGTGCCCGGATCGTAGCGCGTGCCGTACAGCGCCTCGGTCTTCTCCGCGAGCAGCTCGCGCAGCGACACGATGCCGGCCATCGGCGCGTACTGGTTGTGGCCGTCGCGCATCGCGCGTGCGACGCCCTCGACGAGCGCGGGATCGGGCGCGAAATTCGGCGCGCCCTGCGACAGGTTCAGCGCATCGTGCTGCGCGGCAAGCTGGCCGATCACCGTGAAGATCGTCGTCCCGACGTCGGGCAGTTTCGAACGGGGCGTGGTGGCGCTTCGCATGACTCCTCCTTCTGATGTCCTTCGAGCAGGCCTGCACGAGACGCGCGGCCCTGCACATGCCGCATGATTTAGCCCCAGCCAATATCGGCGGACAATCGAAAGTTCGTCATG
Source organism: Burkholderia sp. IDO3 (assembly GCF_003366075.1). Classification (NCBI taxonomy): domain Bacteria; kingdom Pseudomonadati; phylum Pseudomonadota; class Betaproteobacteria; order Burkholderiales; family Burkholderiaceae; genus Burkholderia; species Burkholderia sp. IDO3. The sequence goes on along the minus strand of NZ_CP028963.1, from coordinate 134,344 downwards.
GCGGCCATGCATTTTCCTCATGGCTCGCGACACCAAAGGCTCAGCGCCACGATGGCGTCGCCCGCGCCGCATGCGAATCGGGCATTACCCTAGGGCTTGTCCGCTAGGGCCTGTCCGCACTAATAACGGGCTTGCGTTGGCCAGCCCCACGCATGAATTTTCCAAAACAGGGGAACGTGCCCTGAAAGCCCGTTCACATGGATGACGGGCTGGCGCCGGCCGCCAGATACGCGCGCAGCAGCGTGTGCAACTCGCTGCGCAGCGCGCCGAAGTCGAGCGCCGGCCCGAGCGTCAGCAGCGCCTGCGACACGCCGCCGTAACAGACCGCATGCGCCATCCGCGCGAGCCCATCGAGCCGCTCGGCCGGCGGCGGATCGGCGGCCTGAGCGAGCGCGTCGCGCCACAGCGCGACGTAGGCGTCGTAGTGCCGGCGGTAGGCAGCGAGCGGCGACACCTGCCGCTCCAGCGCGAACAGCGCGCTCCACAGTGCGGCGTCCGCGCCGATCGCATCGATCTGCAAGTCGACGAGCGCGGCCGCGAGTTCGGCGCGCGGCGCGCCGCGCAACCCGTGCGCCGCGTCGCGCAGCCGGTCGGCCAGCGCGAGCACGCGCCGGTGAATGCACAGCGCGGCGAGGCTCTGCTTGTCGCCGAAGTATTCGTAGAAGGTGCCGACGCTCACGCCTGCGACGGCTGCGATCTCGCGGATCGTCGCCTTCGCATAGCCGCGTTCGAGCAAAAGCTGAACGAACGCCTGCTGAAGCGCATCGGACGTGGCCTGCGCGCGCGACTGGCGCGGCCGGCGGCGCAATGCGGGCGCGGGTTGCGCCGCCGGCTGGCCGGGCGGCGCCGGAACCTGAACATGTCGCGGCGGCATATTTGCTACTCTGAAATTCAGCGGAAACACGTTTGACCGGAAGCCGGCACCGGCATGCACGCGCCGGCAGCGCGGCACCCGGCCGACCGGGCGCGAAGCCGCGAAGCATGAGACCGGAGACAACCCGATGACCGAATCGACCCATGCCGTCACGAACCAGTTCGACGAACTGGTCGACTATAACCTCTTCGCGACGGACGCCGCGCTGCGCGAGGCGCTCGTCCGCGCCGGCGCCGACTGGGCCGTGCCGCGGCTCGACGCTTATGGCGCCCGGCTCGGCAGCGCCGACACCGCGCGGCTCGCCGACGAAGCGAATCGCCACACGCCGGAGCTGAGCGCGTTCGACCGGCGCGGCCGGCGCATCGACCGCGTCGATTTTCATCCGGCCTGGCACACGCTGCTCGGGATGTACCGCAACGAAGGCTTCGTGTCGCTCGCGTTCCGCGATTCGCGCCCCGGCCGCTGGGCCGCGACCGCGGCCGGCTTCTACCTGCACGGCCAGATCGAGGCCGGCACGCTGTGCCCGGCCACGATGACGCAGGCCGCGATGCCGGTGCTGCAGAAGGAGCCCGCGCTGTGGGCGCTGCTGCGCGACAAGCTCTACAGCGACGACTACGACCCGCGCGACGTGCCCGTCGCCGACAAGCGTTCGATCTGGTTCGGCATGGGAATGACCGAGAAACAGGGCGGCTCCGACGTGCGCGCGAACACGACGCTCGCAACCGCCGTCGGCGCGGGCGGGCGCGGCGGCGAGTACCGGCTGCGCGGCCACAAGTGGTTCTTCTCCGCGCCGATGTGCGACGCGCACCTCGTCGTCGCCCGCACCGAAGCGGGCAGCCCGTCGTGCTTCTACGTGCCGCGCTGGCGACCGGACGGCACGAAGAACGCGGTCGAGATCCAGCGGCTGAAGAACAAGGTCGGCAACCGCAGCAATTCGAGCAGCGAGATCGAGCTGAACGACGCGTGGGGCATCATGCTCGGCGACGAAGGCCGCGGGATTCCGACCATCATCGAAATGGCCACCTACACGCGGCTGAACTGCGTGCTCGGCAGCGCGGCGATGCTGCGCCAGGGCGTCGTGCAGGCGATCGCGTATACGCGTCAGCGCCACGCGTTCGGCCGCGCGCTCGCCGAGCAGCCGCTGATGCGCACCGTGCTCGCCGATCTCGCGCTCGAAAGCGAAGCCGCGCTTGCCCTGGCGATGCGCTTGGCCGATGCGTTCGAGCGCGACGACTCGCCGCGCGAACGCGCGTGGAAGCGGATCGTCACGCCTGCCGCGAAATTCTGGGTCTGCAAGCGCGCGGTCGAACTGAGCGGCGAAATAATGGAAGTGTTCGGCGGCAACGGCTACGTCGACGACGGGCCGATCGCGCGGCTGTTTCGCGAAGCGCCCGTCAACTCGATCTGGGAAGGCTCCGGCAACGTGATGTGCCTCGACGTGCTGCGCGCGGTGTCGCGCGAGCCCGATGCCGCTGCCGCGCTGCTCGCCGAGCTGACCGATCTCGGCGCGGGCGAACCGCGCATCCGCACGGCGCTCGACGCGCTGCGCGCGATGCTCGCGGCGCCGGCCGACACGCTCGAGGCATCGGCGCGCGTGTTCGCGCAGCGGCTCGCGCTCGTCGCGCAGGCGTGCCTGCTGCGTCGCGATGCGCCCGCGGCCGTCGCCGACGCGTTCGTCGCGACGCGGCTCGCCGCACCCGACTGGGGCCGCATCGCGGGCGGCTTCGATCCGCATGCGATCGACGTCGCCGCGCTGCTGCAGCGCGCGTATCCGGCCTGACGCCCGGCCGCCCGCTCATCCGTCACGCCCGCCCGGAGCCCCGATGAATCTCGTCGCCGCCCTCGATCGCGCCGCCCGCGCGACGCCCGACAAGCCGTTCCTGATCCACGACGACACGACGATCACGTACGCCGCCGCGCGCGAGCGCTCGCATCGCGCGGCGGCCGTGTTGAGCGCGCTCGGCGTCGCGGCCGGCGACCGTGTCGCCGCGATGTGCGTGAACACGCCCGCGTTCGTCGACCTGATGTTCGGCGCGTGGCGACTCGGCGCCGCGTTCGTGCCGGTCAACCACAAGCTGCAGGCGCCGGAAGTCGACTACGTGCTCGAACACAGCCGCAGCAAGGTGATCCTGTTCGATGCGGCGCTCGCGCCGGTGCTGTCGCGCGTGATCCATCCGGCGCAACGGCTCGTCACCGAAGGCCGTGCCGACGGCGTGCCGGACTTCGACGCGATGTGCGCGAAGACGGACGGCATCGCGGGCATCGAGCCGGCCGACAACGACGTCGCGCAGATCCTCTACACGTCCGGTACGACCGGCCGCCCCAAAGGCTGCGTGCACAGCCACCGCACGGTGACGTTCGCGGCGATGGCGGCCGCGCTCGCGACCGGGATCGGCCGCAACGAACGCACGCTGATGGCGATGCCGATCTGGCATTCGTCGCCGCTGAACAACTGGTTCGGCGGCACGCTGTATGCGGGCGGCACCGTCGTGCTGCTGCGCGAATACCATCCGCTGCGCTTCCTGCAGACGATCGAGCGCGAACGCGTGACGCTGTATTTCGGTGCGCCGGTGTCGTACACGCTGCCGCTCGACACGATCGAGCACTTCGCGACGTTCGACCTGTCGAGCGTGCGCGCGTGGCTCTATGGCGGCGGCCCGATCGGCGCCGCGCAGGCCGAACGGCTCGCACGCGCGTACCGCAGCCACGCGTTCTTCCAGGTGTACGGAATGACGGAGACGGGCCCGGCCGGCACCACGCTGTATCCGGACGAGCAGATCGCGAAGGCCGGCTCGATCGGCCGCCAGGGCGGCCCCGGCGTCGACCTGCGCGTCGTGTCCATGAACGGTGACGAAGCGCGCGATGCGCAGCCCGGCGAAACCGGCGAGATCTGGCTGAAGGCCGACAGCATGATGCTCGGCTATCTCGACGACGCGGCCGCGACGCGCGCCGCGTTCGCGCCGGACGGCTGGTATCGCACCGGCGACATTGCACGGATCGATCAGGATGGCTATCTATTCATCGTCGACCGGCTGAAGGACATGATCGTGACGGGCGGCGAGAACGTCTATTCGAAGGAAGTGGAGGACGTGCTCGGCGCGCATCCGGCGATCGTGGAAGCGGCCGTCGTCGGTGTCGCGCATCCGGACTGGGGCGAGACGGTCGTCGCGCACGTCGTGATGCGCGCCGGGGCCGCGCCCGATGCGGACGCGCTGCGCGCGTTCTGCGGCGAACGGCTCGCCGCCTACAAGATCCCGCGCGAATTCGTGTTCGTGGAAACGCTGCCGCGCACGCCGACGGGCAAGCTGCAGAAATTCCTGCTGCGCGTGCGGCGCGAGTAGCGTCGAAACGCGGGCCGCATCCGCATCCAAAAAAGAAAAAACCACCGGACCCGACGGCCCGGTGGGCTTCTTCACATGCTGCGCACGACGGCGCCTCTCGACGCCGCCCGTGACTCCCATGCTGCTTACTTGCCGCCGATGCTCTTCAGCGGCTTCCACTCGCCCTTCTCGACCTTGTACATCGTGATGCCGCCGTTCTTCAGGTCGCCCTTCGCGTCATACGCGACGTGCGTCGACGTGACGCCGGCCATGTCGGTCTTCGCGAGCACCGGCAGGTACTTCGCCGGATCGGTCGAATCGGCCTTCTTCATCGCGTTGAGCATCGCCATCGCGCCGTCGTATGCGTACGGCGAGTAGGTCTGCACGTCTTCGCCGAAGCGCTTCTTGTACTTCTCGGCGTACGACTTGCCGCCCGGCATTTCGTCGAGCGGGAGGCCTGCCAGCGATGCGATCGTGCCTTCGGCCGCGGGGCCTGCGATCTTCAGGAACGTCGGCGTCTTCACCATTTCGCCGCTCATCAGCGGTGCGGTGATGCCGAGCGTCTTCATCTGCTTGACCATCGGCGCTGCCTGCGAATCCGCGCCGCCGTAGTAGACGAGGTCCGGTTTCGTCGCCTTGATCTTGGTCAGGATCGCCTTGAAGTCGACTGCCTTGTCGTTCGTGAATTCACGGTCGACGATCGTCGCGCCGCCGGCCTTCGCGGCCTTCTCGAACTGGTCGGCAAGACCCTGGCCGTAGGCCGTGCGGTCGTCGACGATCGCGATCTTCTTCAGGCCGAGATCCTTCGACGCGAACGTGCCCGCCACCGAGCCCTGCTGCGTGTCGGACGTCATCATGCGGAAGGTCGTCTTGTAACCTTGCTGCGTGTATTCCGGTGCCGTCGCCATCGCGATTTCCGGAATGCCGGCGTTCGCGTAGATGCGCGAAGCCGGGATCGTCGTGCCCGAGTTGAAGTGGCCGAGCATGCCCTTGATACCGTCGTCGACCAGCTTCTGCGCAACCGTCGTGCCGGTGCGCGGGTCAGCCTGGTCGTCCTGCGTCTCGACCACGAACTTCACCGGCTTGCCGCCGATCTTCGGGTTCGTCGCGTTGAAGTCTTCCACCGCGAGCACGATCCCATTCTGCATATCCTTGCCGTAGTGTGCCTGGGCACCCGTCATCGGCCCTGCGTAACCGATCTTCACATCATCCGCATGGGCCGTCCCCGCAAGCGACATGACTGCGACAAACGTCGCGCCTGCCAGCTTTTTCATCGTGTGTTGCATAGCATCTCCTTGGTACCAGGGTAAATGGAGCGGCTTCGGGATCGCCTTGCCGCTTCCTTTGATTGATCCGAACGGCAAGGATGATCAGCCGATCGTCATCAAATTCGCATTGCCGCCCGCCGCGGCCGTGTTCACGCTGACCGAGCGCTCGGTCAGCAGCCGCTCGAGCGCGTAGTCTTCCGCATCGCCGTTCTCGAACGCCCCCACCGACACGCCCTGCACCGACACGATCGGGCCCGGCCGCTGCGCGACGTCCTTCACGAGCTTCTGCAGTTCGTCGCTGTCGCCTTCGAACAGCACCGCGTCGAACGGTGCGTCGGCCTGCTTGCGCACGGCCGCATGCGCCTTCAGCGCAGCCGGCAGCGCGGCCGCCAGCGCCTCGCCCGCCGCGCCGGCGAACAGCGCGCGGTTGCCCGTCGCCAGCACCGCCGCGAACTGCGCGCGGGCGCCGCCCGGCGTCGCCGCGACACACAGCACCGTGCCGCGCGGGCCGAGTGTATACGTGTTTCGCTCGCCCGTCGGCCCGCTCAGCACCGCGGTTGCGCCGGCCGGCACTTGCGCGAGATAACCGTCGCAGCGTGCGGCGAGCGCCGGCTCGCGCTGCTCGATCAGCCAGTCGCGCAGCGCGGTGAGCGCCGCCGCCGGATTGTCGCGCTGCTCGCCTGCGACCGCGCCGTCCGCGATCAGCATCTGCGCGAGCGAACGCGGCAGGCCCGACGGACGCGTCGCCAGCAGCCGCTGCAGATACAGCGCGCCGCCGGCCTTCGGGCCCGTGCCCGACAGCCCTTCGCCGCCGAACGGCTGCACGCCGACCACCGCGCCGATCACGTTGCGGTTCACGTAGATGTTGCCGACGTGCGCATTCGAGATCACGTGCGCGATCGTCTCGTCGATCCGCGTGTGGATACCGAGCGTGAGGCCGTAGCCGGTCGCGCGAATCGCGTCGAGCAGCTTGTCGAGCTGGCTGCGGCGGTAACGCACGACGTGCAGTACGGGGCCGAACACCTCACGCTTCAATTCGTCGACGCTGCCGATCTCGATCAGCGTCGGCGGCACGAACGTGCCGTGCGCGCACGCCTCCGGCGACGGCAGTTGCGTGACCGCATGCCCCTTGTCCTTCATCGACGCAACGTGCGTGTCGATCGTCTGCTTCGCTTCGGCGTCGATCACCGGGCCGACGTCCGTCGACAGCCGGTCCGGATTGCCGAGCGCCAGCTCGTGCATCGCGCCCTTGAGCATCGTCAACGTGCGGTCCGCGACATCGTCCTGCAGACACAGAACGCGCAGTGCCGAACACCGTTGACCGGCCGAGTCGAACGACGACTGCATCACGTCCGCGACGACCTGCTCCGCGAGCGCCGACGAGTCGACGATCATCGCGTTCTGGCCGCCCGTTTCGGCGATCAGCGGAATCGGCTTGCCGTCCGGGTCGAGGCGCGCGGACAGCGTCTTGTTGATCAGGCGCGCGACTTCGGTCGAACCCGTGAACATCACCGCACGCGTGCGCGGATCGGCGACCAGCGCAGCACCGACGGTTTCGCCCGTGCCCGGCAGCAGTTGCACCGCGCCGGCCGGCACGCCGGCTTCGCGCAGCAAACGCACGGCCTGCGCGGCGATCAGCGGCGTCTGTTCGGCCGGCTTCGCGAGCACCGTGTTGCCGGCCGCGAGCGCCGCGGCTACCTGGCCCATGAAGATCGCGAGCGGGAAGTTCCACGGGCTGATGCAGACCACGGGGCCGAGCGGACGGTGCGTGTCGTTCGAGAATTCGTCGCGGATCTGCGCCGCGTAGTAGCGCAGGAAGTCGACGGCTTCGCGGATTTCGGCGATCGCGTTCGGCAGCGACTTGCCGGCTTCGCGCACGATCAGGCCCATCAGCGTGTGCATCTGCGCTTCGAGCAGGTCGGCCGCGCGCACCAGGCAGTCGGCGCGCGCATCGACCGGCGTCGCCTGCCAGATCGGCGCGGCAGCCACCGCATGCGCGAGCGCCGCGCTCACGTGTTCGGCCGTCGCTTCGCTGACCGTGCCGACGATGTCGCGCTGGTCGGCCGGGTTGCGCACGTCGCGCGCCGGTGCGTCGGCGAGCGCATCGTCGGCCAGCATCGGTGCCGCGCGCCACGGATGGTGCGCGCTCGCGAGCAGCGCGGACGACAGCGACGCGAGACGGTGTTCGTTCGACAGGTCGAGGCCCATCGAGTTGGGGCGTTCGTCGCCGTACAGGTTGCGCGGCAGCGGGATCTTCGCGTGCGGCGCGCCGAGCGGCACAACCTTCGATGCCTCGTCGACCGGGTCGGCAACCAGTTCCTTCACCGACACGGCTTTATCCGCGATGCGGTTCACGAACGACGTGTTCGCGCCGTTCTCCAGCAGACGGCGCACCAGGTACGCAAGCAGCGTTTCGTGCGTGCCGACCGGTGCGTACACGCGGCACGGACGGTTCATCTTGTCGCGGCCGGTGACTTCCTCGTACAGCGGCTCGCCCATTCCGTGCAGGCACTGGAATTCGTACTGGCCCGGGTAGTAGTTCTGGCCCGCCAGGTGATAAATCGCGGCCAGCGTGTAGGCGTTGTGCGTCGCGAACTGCGGGTAGACGGCGTCGGGCGCCGCGAGCAGCTTCTTCGCGCACGCGAGGTACGACACGTCCGTGTAGATCTTGCGCGTATAGACCGGATAGCCTTCGAGGCCGTCGACCTGCGCTCGCTTGATTTCGGTGTCCCAGTACGCGCCCTTCACCAGACGGATCATCAGGCGGTGACGGCTGCGGCGCGCGAGATCGATCAGGTAGTCGATCACGAACGGGCAGCGCTTCTGGTAGCCCTGCACGACGAAGCCGATGCCGTTCCAGCCCGCGAGATCCGGATCGAAGCACAGCGCCTCGAGCAGGTCGAGCGACAGTTCGAGACGGTCCGCTTCTTCCGCGTCGATGTTCAGGCCGATGTCGTAGCGGCGCGCGAGCAGCGCCAGCGCGCGCACGCGCGGCAGCAGTTCGCTCATCGTGCGGTCCTGCTGCGAGCGCGAGTAGCGCGCGTGCAGCGCCGACAGCTTGATCGAGATGCCCGGGCCTTCGTAGATGCCGCGGCCGCCGGCCGCCTTGCCGATCGCGTGGATCGCCTGCTCGTACGAGGCGTAGTAGCGCTGCGCATCCTCTTCGGTCGTCGCCGCTTCGCCGAGCATGTCGTACGAGTAGCGGAAGCCGCGCGCTTCGTACTTGCGGCTGTTCGCGAGCGCTTCGGAAATCGTCTCGCCGGTGACGAACTGCTCGCCCATCAGGCGCATCGCCATGTCGACGCCCTTGCGGATCAGCGGCTCGCCGCCGCGGCCGATCAGGCGCGTGAGCGCCGACGACAGGCCCGCTTCGCTGTTGGTCGTCACGAGCTTGCCGGTGATCATCAGCCCCCAGGTCGCCGCGTTCACGAACAGCGACGGCGCGTGGCCGACGTGCGAGCGCCAGTCGCCCTTGCTGATCTTGTCGCGGATCAGCGCATCGCGCGTCGCGCGATCGGGAATGCGCAGCAGCGCTTCGGCCAGGCACATCAGCGCCACGCCTTCCTGGCTCGACAGCGAGAACTCGTGGATCAGCCCTTCGACGCCGCCGCCCGAGCTCTTCTCGCGCAGCGCCTCGACGAGCGTCGTCGCGAGCGCCTGCGCGTCGGCCTGCAGGTTCGCCGGCAGGCGCGCCTGGCCCAGCAGGAACGGCACGCACTCCGGCTCGGGGCGACGGTACGCGGCCGTGATCGCCGCGCGCAGCACCGATTGCGGCTGCACGTTCTGCGCGAACTCCAGGAACGGATGCGGCGAGTTGTCGTCGTCGCCGTCCGTCGACTGCGCGTCGGCCAGCTCCGTGACACCGCTGCTGCCCGACAGCTCGGGCGGCAACTGGCCGTGCTCGATCCGCTCGAGATACGCGAAGATCGCCTGCTTGATCAGCCAGTGGGGAGTGCGCTCGAGACGCGCTGCCGCGTCTTTCAGGCGCGAGCGGAGAAGGTCGTCGACTTTGACGCCGAGAGTCGTGCTTGCCATGGTGGGTTCGTGCGCCGGTGCGAGCCCGGCAATATGGTGTGAGAGGATGCGCGAAATCCTACGGCACGCAATAAAAAGGTGCAACCAAATTGCGAGACAGGTTGCACCCTAAAGTTAGTCAATATAATCAGCCACTTAGATGGTTGCAACCTAGGGGTTGCCCGTGGTCGGCGGATCGGTGTTTTCCCTGATCGGGGCCGATTCGGCCCATATGCGCAACCTTTGGTGCGTACGACGGCGAGAGGAAACAGGTTGCACTGGTGTGCGGGCGAGTCCGCGCAACGGGCGGAGCGGGAGCGAGAGACGGGAGATGGCGCGGCCCGGCGGTCGGCCCGGGCACCGGACGGCAAGACGGTGACGGGCAGCGCGACAGCCGCGCCGGCGCCGCCCGGATACTCAGATATCCAGCGGATCGACCTCGACGCTCCACCGCAGCACGCCCTTCAGCGCACGCAGCTCCGGCTGCCATGCGCGCAGCGCATGCTGCAGCGCGGCCCGCGACGCGCTTTCGAGCAACAGTTGCGCTCGATGGACGTTCGCAACCTTCACGATCGTCATCGGCACCGCGTCGTACACGGTCACGCGATCGGCGCCCGGCAGCCCCGGCAACGCGGCCGCGGCCTGCTGCAGGAACGCGAGCGCCGCATCCAGCGTGCGCCCTTCGGCGCGCAGCAGCGCCTGGTAGACGAACGGCGGCAGATGCGCATCGCGACGCTCGCCGAGCGTCGAATTCGCGAAGCCGACATAATCCTGCCGCCCGAGCGCGTGATACAGCGCGTGACGCGGATAGCGCGTCTGCACGAGCACCTCGCCCGGCAGGCCCGCGCGCCCCGCGCGGCCGCTCACCTGCATCAGTTGCGCGAACAGCCGCTCGCTCGCGCGGAAGTCGTGCGAGAACAGCGCCGTATCGGCATTGAGCACGCCGACGAGCGACACGCGCTGGAAGTCGTGCCCCTTCGCGATCATCTGCGTGCCGACGAGAATGTCGACTTCCCCCGCATGCACGTCCGAGAAAAGCGCCTGCGCACTGCCCTTGCGGCGGGTGCTGTCCGCGTCGATCCGCAACACGCGCGCGCCCGGCACGGCCTCGGCGAGCGCCTCCTCGATGCGCTGCGTGCCGCGCCCGAGCGGCGCGATGTCGACGTTCCCGCACTCCGGACACGAGCGCGGAATGCGCGCTTCCCAGCCGCAGTGGTGGCAGCGCAGCGCGTGCTCGGGCTTGTGCAGCACGACGTACGCGCTGCAGCGCGGGCAGCCGGCGACCCAGCCGCATGCGTCGCATGCAAGCTGCGGCGCGTAGCCGCGCCGGTTCAGGAATACGAGGCTCTGTTCGCCGCGCTCGAGCCGCGCCTTCAGCGCCGCGACGAGCGGCCCGGACAGCCCGCCCATCGACGCGCGTCCGCGCCGCCGCTCCTCTTCGAGATCGATCAGCCGCACGGTGGGCAGCGTCGCGTCGGCCACCGCGCGGCGCGACAGCGTGAGCCGCGTGTAGCGGCCTTGCTCGGCCTGCCACCAGCTTTCGAGCGACGGCGTCGCCGAGCCGAGCACGACCGGAATGCCGAGGTGTTTCGCGCGCCAGACGGCGAGATCGCGCGCCGAATAGCGCAACCCTTCCTGCTGCTTGTACGCGGGCTCGTGTTCCTCGTCGACGACGATCAGCGCAAGCGTCGGCAGCGACGCGAGCACCGCGAGGCGCGTGCCGAGCACGATCCGCGCGCGGCCCGTATGCGCGGCGAGCCAGTTGCGCGCACGCTCGCCTTCGGCGAGTCCGCTGTGCAGCGTGACGATCGCGTCGTCGGCCAGCGTGCCCGCGAAGCGCGCGCGAAACGCGGCCTCGAACTGCGGCGTCAGGTTGATTTCGGGAACGAGCACGAGCGCCTGCGCGTCCGGCCGCGCGTCGAGCAGCGCCGCCAGCGCGTGCAGATAGACCTCGGTCTTGCCGCTGCCCGTCACGCCGTGCAGCAGGAACGGCGCGAAGCCCTGGCCCGCGCGAATCGCGTCCAGCGCCTCGGCCTGCTGGTCGGTGAGCGCCGGCGGCACAGTTCGTCCACTGGTTGTCGACAGGTTATCCACAGCTTTGGGCACAGGTGCATCGGCCCAGCCGATTTCCTCGGCGGCGACCCAGCCGCGCGCCGCCCAGTCGTCGAGCGTCGCGACCGCCTTCGGATGCAGCACGCGCGCATCGGGCAGCGTCAGCGAATCGGTGTCGGCAAGCGCCTGCGCGAGCCGGCGCAGGGCAGCCCCGCGCGCGGGCAGCGCGTCGGGAAGCGCAGCACGGCCGGCGTCGGTCAGCCGGTAGCGAACCTCGGGAGCAAGCAGCCGCCCCCAGCGCTGCGCGTCGCGCAGCGCCTGCGGCAGCGCCGGCAGCGCGACTTCGCCGCGCCCGCGCTGGTAGTAGTCGGCCGCGAACGAGACGAGCGCGAGCCAGTCCGGCGACAGCGGCGGCAGTTCGGTGCAGATGGCGTCGATCGCGCGCAGCCGGGACGGCGGCACATCGGTGTGAGTCGTTACTTCGCAGACGAGCCCGACGGCCTGCCGCTTGCCGAACGGCACCTGCACGAGCGTGCCGGGCTCAGGCGCCGGCTGCACGTCGCAGCGGTAGTCGAACAGGGTGGCGAGCGGATGGTCGAGCGCGACCCGCAGGTACGTGCCGTCCATCACTGCACTCCGGCAGCGACTCGGGCGGTGCGGACGACTTGCACCCGTGTCCGCGTCAAGGTGGCGAACTTAAAGTAAAACTTCAGATTCGGCGCTAAGTTTTGGATTCGCATTAGGAATCGCCGTATACCCTGGCCAGCCTGTGGATAACTTTGTTGAGAACTCGCCGTTCAACAGCCGCGAAGCACGCGGGGCCGTGCTTTCCGCCGTTTTCGGCCGCCCATTGCCGCGCCCCGCGGAGCCTTATTCCATAAGGCTGCTATTCAAATTACCCAACCATAGCGAGACAATTCGACCGATACAGGGCTCTACCGCGCTGCAACGTGGAAAATGTGCATAAGTCAAGTCTTGACAAGCAAGGAATCGGCAACTGGGGCGGGGTTGCGCCCTGTTTAGCGCAGACAGCGAAACGCCGCTACCCCGCAGTGCAACATAACTGCCCTTGCATTCAGCCTGCCGCTCCGCTACGGATTGCGCGGCTGTGGCGATGCACTTCGTCGACGAGTTCGGCGACGTGATCCGGCGACGTGAACTGCGAAATCCCGTGGCCGAGGTTGAATACGTGGCCCGGATGGTTGCCGTAGCTGTCGAGCACCGCGCGCGCCTGTTCGCGCACCGCAGCCGGCGGCGCGAACAGGATCGTCGGATCCAGGTTGCCCTGCAGCGCGACGCGGCCGCCCACGCGCTCGCGTGCGGCGCCGAGGTTGACCGTCCAGTCGAGCCCGACCGCGTCGACGCCGGTCGCCGCGATTTCCTCGAGCCACAGGCCGCCGCCCTTCGTGAACGTGATCACCGGCACGCGCTCGCCGTCGTGCTCGCGCTTGAGCTGCGCGACCACCCGGCGGATGTAGTCCAGCGAGAAGCGCTGGTACGCGCCGTCCGCCAGCGCGCCGCCCCACGTATCGAAGATCATCACGGCCTGCGCGCCGGCTTCGATCTGCGCGTTCAGGTACGCGGCCACGGCCTGCGCATTCACGTCGAGGATCCGGTGCATCAGGTCGGGGCGCGAATACGCCATCGACTTCACCGTGCGGAAGTCGTCCGACCCGCCGCCTTCGACCATGTAGCACGCGAGCGTCCACGGGCTGCCCGAGAAGCCGATCAGCGGCACGCGCTGGCGGCCCTGGGCGTCGGTCAGCGCGCGGCGGATCTCGCGCACCGCGCCGGTCACGTAGCCGAGCGTCTCCTCGATGTCCGGCACCGCGAGCTTCGCGACGTCGGCCTCGGTGCGCACCGGATGCGCGAACTTCGGCCCTTCGCCGACCTGGAAGTCGAGGCCGAGGCCCATCGCGTCGGGAATCGTCAGAATGTCCGAGAACAGGATCGCGGCGTCGAGCGGAAAGCGATCGAGCGGCTGCAGCGTCACTTCGGTCGCGTAGTCGGGATTTTTCGCCAGGCCGAGGAAGCTGCCCGCGCGCGCGCGGGTCGCGTTGTATTCGGGCAGATAGCGGCCCGCCTGGCGCATCAGCCAGATCGGCGTGTAGTCGGTCGGCTCGCGCAGAAGCGCACGCAGGAAGGTGTCGTTGAGCAGGTTATGGGCCACGGTAGGAGCGACGATGCGAAGGCAAAGCAGCATTTTACCGGAGCGGGGCCGCACGGCTGCGTATGCCGATGCGATGGCGGCCATATGACGCGCGCGATGGCTCCGTTATGATCGGACGCTGATATCAAACCGAATGAAGGAGGAGACCGATGAAGACGTTCGCCACGCTGGCGCTCACGACGGCTGCCATGCTCTGCTGCGCCACCGCGCATGCGCAGGCCGGCTCGGCCGCCGCTGCCGCGCCCGCCGCCGGCTCGCGACTCGACGACGTGATCGCGCGCGGCACGCTGCGCGTGTGCACGACCGGCGACTACAAGCCGTATTCGTACTACCGAACCGACGGCCGCTTCGAGGGCATCGACATCGACATGGCCGAATCGCTCGCGAAATCGCTCGGCGTAAAGGCCGACTTCGTGAAGACGAGCTGGTCGAACCTCACCAACGATTTCATCGCGAAGTGCGATATCGCCGTGGGCGGCGTCTCGACGACGCTCGAGCGCCAGAAGCGCGCGTTCTTCACGCAGCCGTACGTGGTCGACGGCAAGACGCCGATCGCGCGCTGCGCCGACGCCGGCAAGTACCAGACGGTCGCGCAGATCGACCGGCCCGAGACACGCGTGATCGTGAATCCCGGCGGCACCAACGAGCGCTTTGCGAAGCAGTTTTTCCCGCATGCGAACCTGACCGTCTATCCGGACAACGTGACGATCTTCAAGCAGATCCTCGCGGGCAAGGCGGACGTGATGGTGACCGATGCATCCGAAACGCTGCTGCAGCAAAAGCTGAATCCGGGCCTGTGCTCGGTGCACCCGGACAAGCCGTTCCAGTTCGGCGAGAAGGCGTACATGGTGCCGCGCGGCGACGTCGTGTTCCAGCAGTACGTCGACCAGTGGCTGCACCTCGCGCTGTCGACCGGCGAATACCAGGCGATCTCCGACAAGTGGCTGAAGTAAGCCGATCCGGCCTAGGCGGGCGCGCTCGATAACGGGCGCGACCCCGCGGTCGCGCCCCGCAAACCCGCCGCGAACGGCGGTGTGCGGCGGCACCACGCGCACCGCCGTTACACATCGACCGGCCGCACGCATCGCATAAAACCGCAAAATTAGCCAAATGGCCGACTATTGCGCGCGCCGATCACGTTTCAAAATCTTTCTGACGATTCAATCGTCATGCGTGGTATCTGTCGTGCGATGCCATTTTCGCCGTGCAAATCGGCAATTCACCGACGCGAAAACGCACGAAAAACGCGTCGCGCGCATGCGATGAAAACTCCGCCGAAAAGACGGGTAAATATTGCCTTTTTCAGCACCCCGAAAACAGCAAAAAATCCCGCAAAGCCTTATCTGGCGGGCGTTACAACCTGAAACACTTTGTTACCGCGAGGGGTCATTAATTCGCCCACAATGGCTTCAACGGTTTCAACACGGATGCGGTCTCGTGTGCCAAGTGTGAGCGGACGCGAAGCGCTGCGAGCCAGTCGGTCACGTACCGAAGCCCTTCCGAGGGGCATCCCTGTTGGAGTCGTTTCCGGCCCCCCGCCGGACACGGTTTCATCTTTGGTCTCCTCGCGCTAACCCCGTAGCGTGTGGTTTTTAGCGGGCTAATAAGCCCGCTTTTTTTCGTCCATAGAAAACGCAACGGCCCGCAGGCCGCCGCGTTTTTCCCGCCGCCAGACCGCCTTACGCGGTCTTCTGCACGCCGAGTTTCAGCTCGTCGATCATCCGCTCGCGCATCACGAACTTCTGCACCTTGCCCGTCACCGTCATCGGCAATTCGTCGACGAAACGGATATAACGCGGAATCTTGTAGTGCGCGATCTGGCCGCTGCAGAACGCGCGCACGTCGTCCTCGGTCATGTGCTCGTCCGCGCGCAGCACGATCCACGCGCACAGCTCCTCGCCGTACTTCGCGTCCGGCACACCGAACACCTGCGCGCTCTGAATCTTCGGATGCCTGAACAGGAATTCCTCGATCTCGCGCGGATACACGTTCTCGCCGCCGCGAATCACCATGTCCTTCAGCCGGCCGACGATGTTGCAGTAGCCGTCCGCATCGAGCGTCGCGAGATCGCCCGTATGCATCCAGCCGTCGACCAGCACTTCGCGCGTCTTCGCGTCGTCGTCCCAGTAGCCGAGCATCACCGAATAGCCCTTCGTGCACAGCTCGCCCGTCGCACCGACCGGCACGATATCGCCGTTCGGATCGACGATCTTCACTTCCAGGTGCGGCTGGATGCGCCCGACCGTCGTCGTGCGCTTCTCCAGCGGATCGTCGGTCGAGCTCTGGAACGACACCGGGCTCGTCTCCGTCATCCCGTACGCGATCGTGATTTCCGACAGGTGCATCTGCGACACCACGCGCTTCATCGTCTCGATCGGGCACGGCGAGCCGGCCATGATGCCGGTGCGCAGCGTCGACAGGTCGAATTTCGGGAACGCCGGATGATCGAGCTCCGCGATGAACATCGTCGGCACGCCGTGCAGCGCGGTGCAGCGTTCGTCGGCCACGGCCGCGAGCGTGGCGACCGGGTCGAACGCTTCACCGGGGAACACCATCGCCGCGCCCTTCGACACGCACGCGAGCACCGCCAGCACCATCCCGAAACAGTGATACAGCGGCACCGGAATGCACAGCGAGTCCTGCTCGGTGAAGCGCATCGCCATCGCGATCGACCGTGCGTTGTTGACGACGTTGCGGTGCGTGAGCGTCGCGCCCTTCGGGCTGCCGGTCGTGCCGCTCGTGAACTGGATGTTGATCGGGTCGGTCGCCGAGAGCGTCGCGCCGATCGCATCGAGCGCCGCGACGTCGAGCGTGTCGCGGCCGCGCGCCATCAGGTCCGCGAAGCAGAACATCCCGGCCGGCGCCACCTCGCCCATCGACACAACCGTGCGCAGGCTCGGCACGCGCGCCGCATGCAGGTCGCCAGGCGTCGCGCTCGCGAGTTCGGGCGCGATGGTCTGCAGCATTTCGACGTACGCCGAGCTCTTGAAGCGCTCGGCCGCGATCACGGCCTTGCAGCCGACCTTGTTCAGCGCGTATTCGAGCTCCGCGAGCCGGTAGGCCGGATTGATGTTGACGAGGATCGCACCGATGCGCGCGGTCGCGAACTGCGTGAGCAGCCATTCGCTGCGGTTCGGCGACCAGATGCCGACGCAATCGCCCTTCGCGATGCCGAGCGCGGCGAGGCCCGCCGCGAGCACGTCGATCTCGTGCGCGAACTCGCGCCACGTCCAGCGCACCTGCTGTTCGCGGAACACGACGGCCGGACGATCGGGAAAGCGGCCGGCCGTGTCGAGCAGGAACCGGCCGATCGTCGCTTCGGAGAGTGGTACACCGGCCTCGCCGCGCACGTACGACAGTCCGTTTTCGGGCGCGATCAGCGCCGCCTTGCCAAGGTCTGCTGCCATCAATGTCTCCATCCGTTTTTGTCTGATCGGCCCGGGCGCGCGACTGACGCATGCGCCCGCTCCGCCGCCATTGGGGCGGACAGCCTCACCGCGCATGATGCCGCGCTCCGCTGACGACACTCTGACATCAAATCGCGGCGGATGGATGAAATAGCACGACCGGACGAAACGACGCGGCACACCGGCCGCGGGCGAAAAAAAAGCAGCCCGAAGGCTGCTTTCTTTCGCGAGGTACGCGCGCGCGGCTTAGTGCCGGCTGCGAACTTTCGCCAGACGCTGGATCGCTTCGAGCTGCGCCATCGCGGTCGCGAGCTCCGATTGCGCCTTTGCGAGGTCGAGGTCCGACTTCGCGTTCTGCAGCGTTTCCTCGGCACGCTTGCGCGCTTCCTCGGCTTTCGCCGCGTCGAGGTCCTTGCCGCGGATCGCGGTATCGGCGAGCACCGTCACGGCGCCCGGCTGCACTTCGAGAATGCCGCCTGCGACGAACACGAATTCGTCGTTGCCGCCCTCGACTTCGATGCGCACCGCACCCGGACGAATCCGCGTGATCAGCGGCGTGTGACCCGGCAGAATACCCAGCTCACCCGTTTCGCCCGGCAGCGCGACGAATTTCGCCTGGCCCGAGAAGATCTGCTCTTCCGCGCTGACGACGTCTACTTTGATGGTTGCCATATCGACTCCTGTCGACGAGTGCCCGCGCCTGCGGCGCGTACCCTCGTCCCATGCACGGCGGGTTGAGCGTATTACGTGGGCGCCGTGACTCCTATCGCCAGTGCTATAGGAGAATCAACGGCCAACGGCGCCCGCGGCGTTACACCCGACCCTTACTGGATCTTCTTGGCCTTTTCGAAGGCTTCGTCGATCGTGCCGACCATGTAGAACGCCTGTTCCGGCAGGTGGTCGCACTCGCCGTCGACGATCATCTTGAAGCCACGGATCGTTTCCTTCAGCGGTACGTACTTGCCCGGCGAGCCCGTGAACACTTCAGCAACGTGGAACGGCTGCGACAGGAAACGCTGGATCTTACGCGCACGTGCGACCGACAGCTTGTCTTCCGGCGACAGTTCGTCCATGCCCAGAATCGCGATGATGTCGCGCAGTTCCTTGTAGCGCTGCAGCGTCTGCTGAACACCACGCGTGATCGAGTAGTGCTCTTCACCGATCACGTTCGGGTCGATCTGGCGCGACGTCGAGTCGAGCGGGTCGACTGCCGGGTAGATACCCAGCGAAGCGATGTCACGCGACAGAACGACGGTTGCGTCCAAGTGGCCGAAGGTCGTAGCCGGCGACGGGTCGGTCAAGTCATCCGCAGGGACGTACACGGCCTGAACCGACGTAATCGAGCCCTTCTTGGTCGACGTGATGCGTTCCTGCAGCTTGCCCATTTCTTCAGCCAGCGTCGGCTGATAGCCCACTGCCGACGGCATACGGCCGAGCAGTGCCGACACTTCGGTACCGGCCAGCGTGAAACGGTAGATGTTGTCGACGAAGAACAGCACGTCGAGGCCTTCGTCACGGAAGTGCTCGGCCATCGTCAGGCCGGTCAGCGCGACGCGCAGACGGTTGCCCGGCGGCTCGTTCATCTGGCCGTACACCAGCGCGACCTTGTCGAGAACGTTCGAGTCCTTCATTTCGTGGTAGAAGTCGTTCCCTTCACGGGTACGCTCGCCCACGCCCGCGAACACGGAGTAACCGCCGTGTTCCTTCGCGATGTTGTTGATGAGCTCCATCATGTTGACGGTCTTGCCCACGCCGGCACCGCCGAACAGACCCACCTTGCCGCCCTTTGCGAACGGGCAGATCAGGTCGATAACCTTGATACCCGTTTCGAGCAGTTCGGTCGACGGCGACAGTTCGTCGAACGCCGGAGCCTTCTGGTGGATCGAGCGCGTCACGTCGCTCTCGATCGGGCCGGCTTCGTCGATCGGACGGCCGAGCACGTCCATGATACGGCCGAGGGTCGGCTTGCCGACCGGCACCGAAATCGGCTTTGCCGTGTTCTTCACGGTCAGACCGCGGCGCAGGCCGTCGGATGCACCCAGACAGATGGTACGGACCACGCCGTCGCCCAGCTGCTGCTGGACTTCGAGCGTCAGTTCCGAGCCATCGAGAATGAGCGCGTCGTAGATCTTCGGCATGCTTTCGCGCGGGAATTCCACGTCGATAACGGCGCCGATGCACTGTACGATCTTGCCTTCTACCAAAGCAGCAGTACTCATCGCTTTTCCTTTAAATACCTGATTCTTTACTCGCGCAAGGGCGCAGTTGTCGTCCGGGGCGCGCGCTTAAACAGCGGCTGCGCCGCCGACGATCTCCGACAGTTCTTTCGTAATCGCGGCCTGACGGCTCTTGTTGTACACGAGCTGCAGTTCGCTGATCACCGTCTTCGCGTTGTCGGACGCAGCCTTCATCGCGACCATCCGCGCCGATTGCTCGGACGCCATGTTTTCCGCGACGGCCTGGTACACCAGCGCCTCGACGTAACGCACGAGCAGTTCGTCGACGACAGCCTGTGCGTCCGGCTCGTAGATGTAATCCCACGACGTCGACGGCGTGCCGTCATCCGCTTCGAAGTGTTCCGACGACAGCGGCAGCAGTTGCTCGATCACGGCTTCCTGCTTCATCGTGTTGACGAAGCGCGTGTACGCGATATAAACCGCCGACAGCTTGCCTTCCGAGTACATGTCGAGCTGCGTCTTGACCGCGCCGATCAGCTTGTCCAGGTGCGGGGTATCGCCGAGGTGCACGACCTGCGACATCACCTTCGCGCCGAAGCGATTCAGGAACCCGAGGCCCTTGCTACCGATTGCGGTAGCTTCGACCTTCTGGCCCTTCTCTTCCAGCTCCTTGAACTTCTGAATCGTCGCACGCAGCACGTTGGTGTTCAGACCACCGCACAGACCCTTGTCGGTCGTGACGAGGATGATGCCGGCCGTGTTCACGCCGTCGTTCGCCACCATGAACGGGTGGCGGTATTCCGGGTTCGCGCGGCTCATGTGCGCGGCGATGGCACGGACCTTGTCCGCGTACGGACGAGCTGCACGCATGCGTTCCTGCGCGCGGCGCATCTTCGATGCGGCCACCATCTCCATCGCTTTCGTGATCTTGCGCGTGTTTTGCACGCTCTTGATCTTGCCGCGAATTTCCTTCATTCCAGCCATAGCTTGCTCCTTGACCGAAGCGGCGCGGGCGCATCAGCACCCGCGCGGCCTCAGTGTGTCACTCGCGGATCAATAGGCACCCGACTTCTTGAAGGACTCGATTGCCGCGCGCAGTGCGCCTTCGTCGTCCTTCGAGAGATCCTTGGTGTCTTCGATGCGCTTGATGAGGTCAGCGTGGCTGGTCTTCAGGTTGTCGCGCAGGCCCTTCTCGAACGCGAGCACTTGCTTCACGTCGAGGTCGTCGAGGTAGCCGTTGTTCGCGGCGTACAGCGACACGGCCAGTTCCCAGACCTGCAGCGGCTGGTACTGCGGCTGCTTCAGCAGTTCCGTCACGCGGCGGCCGCGCTCGAGCTGCTTGCGGGTCGCTTCGTCGAGGTCCGATGCGAACTGCGCGAATGCTGCGAGTTCACGGTACTGTGCCAAGTCGGTACGGATACCGCCCGACAGCTTCTTCACGACCTTCGTCTGAGCGGCGCCGCCGACTCGCGACACCGACACGCCGGCGTTGATTGCCGGGCGGATGCCTGCGTTGAACAGGTCGGTTTCCAGGAAGATCTGGCCGTCGGTAATCGAGATCACGTTCGTCGGAACGAACGCGGTCACGTCGCCAGCCTGCGTTTCGATGACCGGCAGTGCCGTCAACGAGCCGCTCTTGCCCTTCACTTCGCCGTTCGTGAACTTCTCGACGTACTCTTCCGACACGCGAGCAGCACGCTCGAGCAGACGCGAGTGGAGATAGAACACGTCGCCCGGGTAAGCTTCACGGCCCGGCGGGCGGCGCAGCAACAGCGAGATCTGACGATACGCCCAAGCTTGCTTGGTCAAGTCGTCGTAAATGATCAGCGCGTCTTGGCCGCGGTCGCGGAAGTATTCGCCCATCGTGCAGCCGGCGTACGGCGCCAGGTACTGCATTGCGGCGGAATCCGATGCAGAAGCGGCGACGACGATCGTGTATTCCATCGCGCCCGTTTCTTCGAGCTTGCGAACCACGTTCATGATCGACGAAGCCTTCTGGCCGATCGCGACGTAGATACAGATCAGGTCCTTGCCCTTCTGGTTGATGATCGCGTCGAGCGCCACCGCGGTCTTGCCGCACTGACGGTCGCCGATGATCAGCTCACGCTGGCCACGGCCGATCGGCACCATCGCGTCGATCGACTTGATGCCAGTTTGCACCGGCTGCGACACCGACTTACGCCAGATCACGCCCGGGGCGATCTTTTCGATCGCGTCGGTCAGCTTCGCGTTGACCGGGCCCTTGCCGTCGATCGGGTTGCCGAGCGCATCGACCACGCGGCCGACGAGTTCCGGGCCCACCGGCACTTCGAGAATGCGGCCCGTCGTCTTGACGATGTCGCCTTCCGAGATGTGTTCGTATTCGCCGAGAATCACCGCGCCGACCGAGTCGCGCTCGAGGTTCAGCGCGAGGCCGAACGTGTTGCCCGGGAACTCGAGCATTTCGCCCTGCATCACGTCCGACAGGCCGTGGATACGCACGATACCGTCGGTCACGGAGATCACGGTGCCCTGGTTGCGAACGTCTGCGCTCGCTTCAAGGCCCTGGATCCGGCTCTTGATCAGCTCGCTGATCTCAGAGGGATTGAGTTGCATTATTCGCTCCTGATAGTCAATTCTGTTGCGTGCCGGCTGCCTGGGCGCTCAAGCGCACAAGGCTGTCTGCATGCTGGCGAGCCGCGCGCGGACCGATGTATCGAGCACTTCGTCGCCGACCGTCACGCGCACGCCGCCGATCAGCGACGCATCGGTCTGGACCGTCGGCTTCAGCTTGCGCTTGAACTTGCGTTCGAGGCTGGCGAGGAGTTCGGTGAGCTGTGCGCCTTCGAGCGGAAACGCGCTGACGATCTGCACGTCGGCCGCGCCTTCGCGCGCATTCTTCAGTTCTTCGAACTGTACGGAGATTTCCGGCAGCAGCGCGATACGGTGATTTTCGACCAGCATCTGCACGAAGTTCTTCGCTTCCGCGCTGGTCGCGAGCGGCGACTTCACCGCGGCGAGCAACAGCTCGTTGACCTGCGCACGGCCCACTTTCGGGCTCGACGCGACGGACAGCACTTCGGGCAGTTGCGCAACCTGAGCCAGCTCTTGCACGAGCGTGGACCAGGCGGCGATATCACCACCCTCGGCCACGCGGAACAGCGCTTCTGCGTAAGGGCGGGCGATGGTTGCAAGTTCGGCCATGATCAGAGCTCGGCTTTCAGTTGATTCAGCAGTTCGGCGTGGGCCGTTTGATCGACTTCGCGCTTCAGGATCTGCTCGGCGCCCTTGACCGCCAGCGTGGCGACTTCGCCGCGCAGCGTTTCACGCGCCTTCACGATTTGCTGATCCGCGTCCGCCTTCGCCTGAGCGATGATGCGGGCGGCTTCGGCATGGGCTTGAGCCTTGATTTCTTCGGCCACGGCCTGCGCGCGCTTTTCAGCGTCGGCAATGCGTTGTTGACCGTCGTTACGGGCTTGCGCGAGCTCCTGATCGACGCGCTTGTGCGCCGCTGCGAGTTCCGCCTGACCCTTTTCCGCGGCTGACAGGCCGTCGGCAATTTTCTTCGAGCGCTCGTCGAGGGCGTTGACCAACGGCGGCCACACGAATTTCATCGTGAACCACGCGAGGATCAGGAACACGACCATTTGCGCAAACAGGGTTGCGTTGAGATTCACGGTGTTTCCTTATCTGCTATTCCGGAAATTGAAACGAGGAGGAGCGCGTCGAAAATGAATTCGATTGGCGCTCGTCATCCGTTCCACCCTGCGCCGGCTTGTCGCTGGCGCAAATCTTCCGAGGAACCTTAGCCTGCGAGCTTCGACAGGAGCGGGTTCGCGAATGCAAACAGCATTGCCACACCAACGCCGATCAGGAACGCCGCGTCGATCAGACCAGCCAGCAGGAACATCTTCGTTTGCAGCGGGTTGATCAGCTCAGGCTGACGTGCGCATGCTTCGATGTACTTGCCACCCATCAGACCGATACCGATACAGGCGCCGATCGCACCCAGGCCGATGATGATACCGATACCGATAGCGGTCAGACCCTGGATGTTGGCGATGAAAGCTTGCATGATCACTCCTTTGTGAAAAGACTTGGAACTGGAATTAAAAGAAAACTAAAAACAAACCTGCTTGATTGTCCGGCTGCTTAGTGCGATTCGTGAGCCTGGCCGAGGTACACCAGCGTGAGCATCATGAAAATGAACGCTTGCAGCAAAACAATCAGGATGTGGAAGATCGCCCAGACGCTACCGGCGAGGATGTGGCCGATGAAGCCAAGCACCGACGCATCCGCACCGAAGCCCCACATGCTGCCGAGCAACGCGATCAGCAGGAACAGCAGTTCGCCTGCGTACATGTTGCCGAACAGTCGCATGCCGAGCGAAACGGTCTTGGCGACGTATTCAACGATGTTCAGGCCGAGGTTCGGGATCCACAGCAGCGGGTGCGCGCCGAACGGAGCCGACACGAGTTCATGCAGGAAGCCGCCCGGGCCCTTGATCTTGATGCTGTAGTAGATCATCAGCACGAAGACGCCGAGCGCGATGCCGATCGTGCCGTTCAGGTCGGCCGTCGGAACGATGCGGTGATGCGGGATGACTTCCGACAGGCCCAGCCAGCCGATCACGCGGCCCGGCAGGTCGACGGGGAGGAAGTCGAGGGAGTTCATCAGCGCGACCCAGACGAACACGGTCAGCGCGAGCGGAGCAATGAAGGTACGATTGCCATGCACGACAGCCTTCGACTGGTCTTCGACCATCTCGACGATCATTTCGATCATGCACTGGAAACGGCCCGGGACGCCCGGCGTCGCCTTGCGGGCAGCCATGTACAGGATCAGGATCGTGACGACACCGCAGACGATCGACCAGAACAACGTGTCGAGATTCCAGACGTGGATATCGAAAATCGACGTCTGATGCGCGGTGGAGAAGTTCTGCAAGTGGTGCGCAATGTACTCGGACGGATCCAGAGCACGCGAGCCTTCGCTGGTTGCCATATCGTTAGTGCCACCCAAATTGTCGAAAATCGGTCTTTCGCTTCACCGCAACACTCTATTGCGGGAACGCGCCTGCGCATGTTCCGGTCGAACTGCGCAAGGTCTCACAGCCTATCGCCAGGCCAACGCAATCCAGTACGTTTTCAGCACGAGCAAGTACGTAATGAGCAAGGGCACCCAGTGCACGCCGGGGTACCACACGGCAATCGCTACGAACAACGCGATCGTCGCTCCCATCTTGAGTACTTCGCCGACCACCCAGCCCATCACGGTGTCGGCACCGCCTCGCCTCAAACGCGCCGCGAACAATGCGCTCGGCACCCAGCCAATCGCTCCGCCCAAAAATGCGGATTGCGCAGCGGCGCCCGGCGGCTTCGAGGAAAACAGCCACCACGCCAGCGTTGCAACCAAGGACAGGACCACTTGCGCGATCACGACCCGGTAGGGCGTAATCCGCGAGGGTCGGCTTACGTCCGGCCCGAACAGCGTTTCCGCTTCGGCCCGCGTAAGCGGAACGATTGTTGTGTCGTCTTGCTGCTCGGCATCCCAGTCGTCGGCGGCTGCATGCCGCTGCCCGACAGCCGGTTCGGTGTTGCGGCGTGCGCTGCGCTCGTCGTGCCCATTGACCGGCTGCTCCTGACTCGCCATCGCTACCTTCCGCAAATTCCCAATCCGCCCCAAACTTTCCGAAAGCTTTCGGGGGTGCCTAGCTAACAAATCCGGGCGATTGTAAGCGATAGTTGCAGGTGATTCAAGGCTTTAGACGCGACAAAAATCTGCGTAAAACGCGTCCTCATCATGTGAAAAACGCGCGAACGAGCGACGTACGATGACAGTTGTAAGGTGGGATTTTCGCGTCGGTACTTCTTGCTGGAAAAGTGTGGCCGCAACGAATGGCGCAGAACCGGCGTTCGGCGAGCGCCTCGGCCATCCGGCAGGCGCACAGGCAAAAAATTCCCTGCGGAACGACCGCAGAAAACACTGCAACACAAGGATCGGGAACAAGCGGAACGCTGTGATGACAGGCCGCACTCATCGCACGAGACGAGCCGGCCGCGAACCCGCCCACCCCTGCAATCAGTTGCAACATCACCACAGGCGATCGACTGTGGATCGCCGGACTTATCCACAACCCGGCAACCACCGGGAATGCTGTGCACCCTCCTCGCCCGCCGGATCGAGCGCCTGTGCCACGCGCTACCGCGGGTTCAGCCGTGCACGAGCAGCCACGCACCGAGCGCGGCGCTCGCGAGTGCAAATGGAATCGACACCAGGTGAAACGGCAGCCACATGCGCGGCTCCTTCGCGAGACGCACGGCGATCAGGTTCGCGAGCGAGCCGATCGCGAACCCGAAGCCGCCGACCGATACGCCGAACGCGAGCGCACGCCAGTCGTGCGTGAATTCCGACAACAGGATCGCGGCCGGCACGTTGCTGATGCCCTGCGACAGCACCGCGCCCGCAGCAAACACGCGCAACGGCGAATCGAGCTGTGCACGCGCGATCGCATCGTGAACGACGGGCAGCGCGGCCGCGCTGCGCAGCACGACGAACATCAGCACGAAAATCAGCAGCAGCAACCAGTCGATCTTCAGGACTGCATCACGTTTCGCGACGAGCAGCGCGATCACGACGGCGACGAGGCCCGGCACCGGGTGGTGCGCATCGGCGAGCAACACGAACGCACCGAACAGCACCACCGCGAGCAGCGCGTGCATACGCTGCACGGGGACCGGATCGACGTCTCCGGACAGGTCGAGCGGCTTCGCGCGAAACGCGCACGCCGTCAGCACGAGCAGCAGCACCATCAATGCAAGCGCGAGCGGCCCGAGCGTGACGACGAAACGGCCGAACGACACACCGCTCAATTGCCACAGGAAAAGGTTCTGGGGATTGCCGAGCGGCGTCGCGACGGATCCCGCATTGACGGCCAGCGCGACCACGATCACGAGCCGCCGGAACGGCAGCGGCGTCAGCGCGCGCAGCGACACCATCAGCGGGACGACGACGAACAGCGCGACGTCGTTGGTGAGCCACATCGCAAGCGCGGCCGCGAATATGACGAGCAGCATCGCGAGCCCGCGCTCGGAGTGCACGTGATGCACGATGCGATGCGCAAGCCACATCAGGCACCCGGACAACTCGAGCGCCTTGGTCAGCATCAGCAGGCCAGCCAGCGTCACCACGGTTTGCCAGTCGACGAGGCCGGTCAGTGCGGCAATTGGTTGCGGACGCAACCATTGAAGAATAATCAACGCAAGCGCCAGCACCGTCAGTACCGGCTCCTGCAACAGCCATCCGAGCCACCGGCGCGGCGCGGCCGCGCCCGTGCTTTCCATCGATCGAGCCTCGTTACTCTTCGGTCGCGACGTTGCCGCGCAGACGCGCGAGAATGCCCTCGAGCGCATCGAGGTTGCCGAAGTCGATCAGCACCTGCCCTCGCCCGCGGCGGCCGAGCTTGATCTTCACCGTCGATGCGAGCAGGTCGGACAACTCCTCCTCGAGACGGCGCGTGTCGCGGCCGCCATCATCCTTCGTGCGTGCCTTCACGGCCGGCGCTTCCTTCGTCGTGTGCGCAACGAGCTTCTCGGTCTCGCGCACCGACATGCGCTTGTTGACGACCTGATGCGCAAGCGTGATCTGCGTCGCCGCGTCGACCGCGAGCAGCGCGCGCGCATGCCCCATGTCGAGATCGCCGGCCAGCAGCATCGTCTGCACCGGCGACGCGAGGTTCAGCAGACGCAGCAGGTTCGACACCGCGCTGCGCGAACGGCCGACCGATTCGGCCGCCTGCTCGTGTGTGAAACCGAACTCGTCGAGCAGGCGCTGAATGCCGTGCGCCTCTTCCAGCGGGTTCAGATCCTCGCGCTGAATGTTCTCGATCAGCGCCATCGCGGCGGCGGCCTGATCGGACACGTCCTTCACGAGTACCGGCACTTCATCGAGACCGGCCAGGCGTGCCGCGCGGAAACGCCGCTCGCCCGCGATGATCTCGTATTTGTCTGATGAAATGGGCCGTACCAGGATCGGTTGCATCACGCCTTGCGCGCGAATGCTGGCCGCCAGCTCCTGCAGGCTGCCCTCGTCCATCCGCGTGCGCGGCTGGTACTTGCCGGCCTGCAGCTTGCCGAGCGCGAGCGTGTTCGGCGCCCCTTCGATCTTCACCGCTTCGGTGATGTCCGCGCTGCCGCCCAGCAGCGCTTCGAGGCCACGTCCCAAGCCCTTCTTCTTTGGTACCGCGTTCATGTCTTTCTTCCTCGCTTCGCTCATGTCCGGATCACGACACCTCGAACGCGCGCACGCGATCGATCATCTCGGCACCGAACTGGAGATACGCCTGCGCACCGCGCGAGTTGCGGTCGAACACGACGCCCGGCAACCCGTAACTCGGCGCTTCCGCCAGGCGCACGTTACGCGGAATCACCGCGTCAAACACCTTGTCGCCGAAGTGCGCTTTCAGTTGATCGGAGACCTGCTGCTGCAGCGTGATGCGCGGATCGAACATCACGCGCAGCAAGCCGATGATCTTCAGGTCGCGGTTCATGTTCGCGTGAACCTGCTTGATCGTGTTGACGAGGTCGGACAGACCTTCCAGTGCGAAGTACTCGCACTGCATCGGGATCACGACGCCATGCGCCGCGCACAGCCCGTTCAGCGTCAGCAACGACAGCGTCGGCGGGCAATCGATCAGCACGAAGTCGTAATCATCGGCCACGCGCTCGAGCGCGGCCTTCAGCCGGCGCTCGCGGTTGTCGATGTTGATCAGTTCGATCTCGGCACCGGACAGCTCGCGATTGGCCGGCAGCACGTCGTACGTGACGCCTTCCGGACGCACGCGCGCATCGGCCACCGATACGCCGTCGACCAGCACTTCGTACACGGTCGACTCGCAGGAGGCTTTGTCGATCCCGCTGCCCATCGTCGCGTTACCCTGCGGGTCGAGATCGATCAGCAGGACTCGTTGCTCCTGCGCTGCAAGGCTTGCGGCGAGATTGACCGATGTCGTCGTCTTGCCGACGCCCCCCTTCTGGTTCGCAACGCAGAAGATCTTTGCCATCGTTGGTGTGTTCCTCTTACTTCAAACAAATGGCGCGCTGCCGCGCGCCTTCAATTCGCTTCGGCGACCGTGACTTCGATCAGATGCCGTTCGGCATCGAGCATCGGCACCGCCAGCCGCATCGTCCGCTTCACACGACTCCCCTCCGGCAGCCGGGCGATCTCGTCGTCCGGGTGCACGCCCTTCATTGCCCAGATCGAGCCGCCGGGCGCGACGAGATGTCGAGCAAGTTTAACGAAGTCGGACAGATCCGCGAAAGCGCGGGATACGATCATGTCGAATTTTTCCGGCACTTCGACGCCCGGCTGCAGCGATTCGACCCGGCCAGTGACGACCGACAGGTTCGAAAGCTTCAACTCCGCACGCATCTGGGTCTGGAATGCAGACTTCTTCTGCACGATATCGTTCAGCGTCACGTGCCATTCCGGCTGCACGATTGCCAGCACGATACCGGGCAACCCGCCGCCCGAACCGACGTCGAGCACACGCGCCGACGCCCGGCCGCGCAGATGCGGGACGATCGAGAGCGAATCCAGGATGTGCTGGATCAGCATCTGCTTCGGGTCGCGGATCGCGGTCAGGTTGTAGACCGCGTTCCACTTGCCGAGCAGCGCCACGTAGTCGAGCAACTGGTTGCGTTGCGCATCCGTCAATGCGATGTCGAGCGCAGCCGTGCCGTCGACGAGCATCCCTTCAAGTACGTCCCGATTAACCGCCGGCGCGCGACGCGCCGTCATTGTTGCGTCGGGACGGTGCCGTCCCCCTGCTCGGTCGCCTCTGCAGCGGTACCGTTACGACGGCCAAGACCACGGCGCTTCAGGTGCACCATCAGCAGCGAGATCGCAGCCGGCGTGACGCCCGAGATACGCGATGCCTGGCCGATCGTTTCCGGCCGGAACTCGTTGAGCTTCTGGCTCACCTCGAACGACAGGCCTCGCACCTCGCGATAGTCGATTCCGTCTGGCAGGCGCGTGTTCTCGTTCGCATCGTTGCGTTCGATCTCGCTCGCCTGACGCTCGATATAGCCCTGGTATTTGATGCCGATCTCGACCTGCTCCTTGATCTGCTCGAGCAGCACCGGATCGTCCGTGAGCGGCTCCGCGGGGCCGCACTCGCCGCCCTTCAGCCCGCACACACCGTCGTAGCTGATGCCCGGACGGCGCAGCAGTTCGGCAAGGCTGTATTCGTGGTCGATCGCCTTGCCGAGCAACGCTGCCGCCTCTTCCGGCGGCAGCGTCTTTGGCGTGACCCACGTGGACTTCAGTCGTTCGGTTTCACGTGAAACAGCGTCACGCTTCCGGCTGAACGCATCCCAACGCACGTCGTCAACGAGGCCCAGTTCGCGGCCCAGTTCGGTCAGGCGCATGTCGGCGTTGTCTTCACGCAGGCTCAGGCGGTATTCGGCGCGGCTCGTGAACATCCGGTACGGCTCGGCCACGCCGCGCGTGACGAGATCGTCGACCAGCACGCCCAGGTAAGCCTGGTCGCGACGCGGGCACCATGCGTCCTTCTCCTGCACGTAACGACCGGCGTTCAGGCCGGCCAGCAGGCCTTGCGCCGCAGCCTCTTCATAGCCGGTCGTGCCGTTGATCTGGCCCGCAAAGAACAACCCGTTGATCGCCTTCGTCTCGAGCGACGCCTTCAGCGCACGCGGATCGAAGTAGTCGTACTCGATCGCATAGCCAGGGCGCAGGATGTGCGCGTTCTCGAGGCCGCGCATCGAGTGCACAAGCTCAAGCTGCACGTCGAACGGCAGGCTCGTCGAAATCCCATTCGGATAGAACTCGTTGGTCGTCAGCCCTTCCGGCTCCAGGAAGATCTGGTGCGATTCCTTCGACGCGAACCGGTGGATCTTGTCCTCGATAGACGGGCAATAACGCGGGCCGACGCCTTCGATCACGCCTGTATACATCGGCGAACGGTCGAGGCCGCCGCGAATGATGTCGTGCGTGCGCTCGTTCGTGTGCGTGACCCAGCACGGCAACTGCTGCGGATGCTGCTCTGCCCGGCCGAGGAACGAGAATACGGGGATCGGATCGAGGTCGCCTGGCTGCTCGTCGAGCTTCGAAAAGTCGATCGAGCGGCCATCGATACGCGGCGGCGTACCGGTCTTCAGGCGGCCCTGCGGCAGCTTCAGCTCCTTCAGCCGCGCCGACAGCGACACGGCTGCCGGATCGCCCGCGCGCCCGCCCGTGTAGTTGTTCAGGCCGACGTGGATCTTGCCGTCGAGGAACGTGCCGGCCGTCAGCACCACCGCGCGTGCGCGGAAGCGGATGCCGATCTGCGTAACGGCGCCGACCACGCGGTCGCCTTCGACCATCAAGTCGTCGACGGCCTGCTGGAACAGCCACAGGTTCGGCTGGTTCTCGAGCCGGTGGCGAATCGCGGCCTTGTACAGGATACGGTCGGCCTGTGCGCGCGTCGCACGCACAGCCGGCCCCTTCGACGAATTGAGGATCCGGAACTGAATACCGCTCTCGTCCGTCGCGGCCGCCATCGCGCCGCCAAGCGCGTCGACTTCCTTGACCAGATGGCCCTTGCCAATGCCGCCGATCGACGGATTGCAGCTCATCTGCCCGAGCGTTTCGATGTTATGGGTCAGCAGCAGCGTCTTCGCGCCCATACGCGCGGATGCCAACGCAGCCTCCGTGCCGGCGTGACCGCCACCGACGACGATGACGTCAAATTCTGTGGGAAAAAGCATGGTGGATTCCGTACGCAGAGCTGCGCACGAACCTATCTGAGAAATGTATGGGCCGAATTATAGCGGGTTCGCTTTTCTCCCGAAGACCGTCCGAATGGTAGGGTCGGTTCGTTTCGCTGTTTTTTTGTCTTTTTGCCTGCCAAGTGGCCGAACTGTGAGGCTGAGCCCTGCTCCGGCCGCGCATCCGCCATCTCACTGCACATCGTCACGCTGTGCGAAATCAGCAACCGGGTAAGGCGGAATGGAGCGAACGCCACCCTCCGCACTCTCCTCACAGTATTTCCGATTCGTCGCCCGATACTTATCCACTGTGCCGCGCAACACGCGGCGGCGTAGCCCTCCCGGGCACCTGACTCTTGCGATTCTGTGCGACACACACTGCACCACGAACCATCCCTTTCCCGTTTATCACAGCGCTTCCGACTATTCCTTCGGCACTTATCCCCTGCCCCGAGCAGCCCCAACGCAACCCAATCGCCCCTTGCCCAAAAACAAAAACGGCGTGTTTCACGTGAAACACGCCGCCCGTTTCCCGCCAACCGCCCTGATCATCAAGCCGTTTTCTTCGCCAACCCTAGGTATGTCTCGATCACACGCGGATTCTGCGCCAACTCGGCCGCCGGCCCTTCGAGCGCAAACTCGCCCGTCTCCAGCACATAGCCATAGTCGGAGATCTGCAGCGCGGCCCGTGCATTCTGTTCGATCAGCAGCGTCGCGACGCCCGTGCCGCGCAACGCGCTGATGATATGAAAGATCTCCTTCACGATCAGCGGTGCCAACCCGAGGCTCGGCTCGTCGAGCATCAGCAGATCCGGCTTGCCCATCAGCGCACGGCCAACTGCGAGCATCTGCCGTTCGCCGCCCGACAGCGTGCCGGCGGCCTGCTTGCGCCGCTCCTTGAGCCGCGGAAACAACGCAAATACAGGATCAAGCTGATCCAGAAAGCCGGATTCGCCCGCCAGCTTGCGGCGGTACGCACCCAGCACGAGGTTGTCTTCGACCGTCATCGTGCTGAACAGCTCGCGCTTCTCCGGCACGAGGCACATCCCGCGTGCAACGCGCTGCTCGACCGGCAACGCGCCGACGTCGTTGCCGCGATACACGACCGCGCCCGACGCATGCCCGGTCACCGGCAGCGCACCCATGATCGCGTTCAGCAGCGTCGATTTGCCGGCGCCGTTCGGGCCGATCACGCTGACGATCTGCCCTGCTTCGACCTTGATCGCTGCACCGTGCAGCGCCTCGACCTTGCCATACCGGACCGCCAGCCCGCGTACTTCGAGAATCGGCATCGTCGTGTCCGTCATCATTCCACCCCGCCCAGATACGCTTCGAGCACCGCCGGATCCTGCTGCACGTCCTGCGGCAGCCCTTCCGCGATGCGCGTGCCGAATTCCATCACCACCAGCCGGTCGGTGAGATTCATCACGAAATCCATGTCATGTTCCACGAGCAACACGCTCATCCCCTCGGCCTTCAGGCGCCGCAGCAGGTCGGCGAGCTGTTGCTTCTCCTGGTAACGCAGCCCGGCGGCCGGCTCGTCGAGCAGCAGCAGCGTCGGGTCGCAGCACAGCGCGCGTGCGATTTCGAGGATGCGCTGCTGGCCGAGCGCGAGGCTGCCTGCTTCGTCGTACATGTGCTTTTCCAGCCCGACCCGGCGGATCTGCCGCGCGGCTTCGGCGAGCAGTTGCGCTTCCTCATGCGTATTGAGCCGCGCGATGCTGCGCCACACGCCCGTCCGGCCGCGCAGGTGCGCGCCGATCGCGACGTTCTCGAGCACCGTCATCGTCGGCAGCAGCTTCACGTGCTGGAACGTCCGACCGATGCCGCGCCGCACGATCTGGCGGGACGTGAGCCCATCGATCCGTTCTCCGCGGAACGTGATCGTGCCGCCGGTCGGCTGCAGTACACCGGTCACGAGGTTGAACGTGGTCGACTTGCCGGCACCGTTCGGCCCGATCAACCCGATGATCTGCCCCGCTTTTACGTCGAAGCTGACGTCGTTGACCGCCACCAGCCCGCCGAACTGCTTGCGCGCGTTGTCGACCACGAGCAGCGGCTCGCCCGCCACAGGCTTGCCGCGCTGCGGCAACGGATCGGCATGTTCGGGCACGTGCGCACGCGGCCCGCGCGGAAACAGCCTCGCGACGAACGGCCATACGCCCTGGCGCGCGTACTGGAGCAGCAGCACCATCAGCACGCCGAACACGATGATCTCGAAGTTGCCTTCCGAGCCGAGCAGCTTCGGCAGCAGCGTCTGCAGGTAGTCCTGCAGCACGGTGAGGATCGCCGCGCCGAGCACCGCGCCCCACACATGCGACACGCCGCCGACCACGGCCATGAACAGGAACTCGATCCCGTGGTTCAGGCCGAACGGGGTCGGGTTCACGGCGCGCTGCAGGTGCGCGTACAGGAAGCCCGACACCGCCGCGAGCACGGCCGCGTAGACGAAGATCACGACGCGCATCCATGCCGTGTTCACGCCCATCGCCTCGGCCATCACGCCGCCGCCGCGCAGCGCGCGGATCGCGCGGCCGGGCCGGCTGTTGAGCAGGTTCTGCACCGACACGATCGCGGCCAGCACGACGGCCCAGATCAGGAAGTACAGGCTGCGGCCGCTGTCGAGCTCGATGCCGAACAGGTTCAGCGCCGGAATCCCGTTGATCCCGTCGTACTTGCCGAGCAGTTCGAGGTTGCCGAACAGATAGAACAGCGCGAGGCCCCACGCGATCGTGCCGAGCGGCAGGAAGTGTCCGGACAGCCGCATCGTGACCGCGCCGAGCACGAGCGCGACGAGCGCCGTCAATACGACGCCGACGATCAGCGCGAGCCACGGCGACACGCCGTATTGCGTCGTCAGGAACGCGGTCGCATAGGCACCGATGCCGACGAACGCGGCCTGCCCGAAGCTCGTCATCCCGCCGACGCCCGTCAGCAGCACGAGCCCGATCGCGACGATCGCGTACAGGCCGATGTAGTTCAGCAGCGTGATCCAGTATTCGGGCACCTGCACCGCGCCGGGCAGCACCGGCAGCGCGAACAGCACCACGAGAAACACCCAGAAGGTCTTGTTGCGTACGATCGTCTTCATCGCGTCACTCCTCTTCCTCTTCCGCATGCGGCGTCGCGAAGCTGCGCCACAGGAGCACCGGGATGATCAGCGTGAACACGATCACTTCCTTGTACGAACTCGCCCAGAACGACGAATACGATTCGAGCACGCCGACGAGCAGCGAGCCGGCGGCCGCGAGTGGATAGCTGACGAGGCCGCCGATGATCGCGCCGACGAAGCCCTTCAGGCCGATCAGGAAACCGGAGTCGTAATAGATCGTCGTCAGCGGGCCGACGAGGATGCCGGACAGCACGCCGAGCCCCGCCGCCAGCGTGAACGCGAGCCGCCCCGCCGCGGTCGTGCCGATGCCGACCAGCTGCGCGCCGAGCCGGTTCACCGACGTCGCGCGCAGCGCCTTGCCGGCGATCGTGCGGCCGAAGTACACATAGAGCGCGCCGATCAGCACCAGCGCGGTCACGACCACGAGAATGCTCTGCACCGACACCGTCATGCTGCCGATCGACAGCGACGCATCGGCGAATCCGTTGGTGCGCGAACCTTCCGCACCGAACATCACGAGCCCGAGGCCGACCATCGCGAAATGGACGGCGACCGATACGATCAGCAGCAGCAAGGTCGTGCCTTCCGCGATCGGCTGATAGACGAGCCGATAGATGAAGGGCCCCATCGGCACGACGATCGCGAGCGTGAGCGCGATCTGCGCGAGCATCGGCAACGGCTGCGCGGCGACGCCGCGCGTGATCGCGAACACCGCCAGCGGCAGCAGGACGTAGCGGCTGGCGAGCGTCGCGAGCGTGCGGCCGAGTTGATGGCGGCGCTCGCGATGGCGGACCAGCCCGCCGACTTCCAGCAGGAAGCACGCGATGCCCATCACGAACAACAGCCAGCAGGTGGCGGGAAATTTTTGCGCCTGCAACGCAGCGAGCGTCAGCGCACCGTAGGCGACGAATTCGCCCTGGGGAATGAAGATCACCCGCGTGACGGAAAACACCAGCACGAGCGCCAGCGACAACAATGCATAAATGGCGCCGGTCGTGATGCCGTCTTGCGCGAGGATCGCCGCAATCGAGAGATCCATACGTTTCGTGTATCGAGAATGCTGCGGAGAAACGGCGACGGGAGCGGCCCGGGCGCGTGGACGGCAGGACCGGAGTACAGGCGCCGAGCGGGGGCTTCCCGGAAGTTCCATGCGGCGCGAATGCGGGCCGCGAGGCCCTGCGCCGCCGACGGCGTGCGCGGCGCCGTTCGCGCCGTGCACGCCGGTTTCACGTGATGCTTACTCGGCCTGCAGTTTCCACTTGCCGTCGACGATCTGCACCATCACGCGCGCACGCGTGTCGAAGCCGTTGTGATCGGTCGGCGTCATGTTGATCACGCCATGCGACACGGGCAGATCCTTCACGCTCTCGAGCGACGCGCGCAGCGCCTCGCGGAACGCTTCGGTGCCCGGCTGGCCCTTCTTCAGCGCGTCGGGAATCGCGCGCTGCAGCAGCAGCCCCGCATCCCACGCATGCCCGCCGAACGTCGACAGCGAACCCGCGCCATACGCCTTCTCGTACGCGGCCTTGTACGCGAGCGCCGGCTTCTTCACCGGGTTCGAATCGGGC
The DNA here is from genome assembly GCF_003366075.1 of Burkholderia sp. IDO3. Lineage (NCBI taxonomy): Bacteria > Pseudomonadati > Pseudomonadota > Betaproteobacteria > Burkholderiales > Burkholderiaceae > Burkholderia > Burkholderia sp. IDO3. The sequence goes on along the minus strand of NZ_CP028963.1, from coordinate 98,638 downwards.
AGCTGGTCGGTTACGAGCACCGGGCCGGCCGGCAGGATCTCGCCTTCGCAATCCTTGCCGCATACACGCAGGAAGTCGTTGTTCGCCACGCCGTGCGTCTGGTAGATCTTGCCCTTGTAGCCGCGCTCCTTCAGCGTCTTGGCCGGCAGCGCGGCCGGCGTGCCGGAACCGGCGATCAGCACCGCGTCCGGATTCGAGCTCATCAGCTTCAGCACCTGCCCCATCACCGATGCGTCGGTGCGGTTGTAGCGCTCGTTCGACACGACCTTCAGGCCGTTCTTCGCGGCCGCCGCGTTGAACGTGTTGTACCAGCTGTCGCCGTACGCGTCGGCGAAGCCGATGAAGCCGATCGTCTTCACGCCGTGCTTGGCCATGTAGCCGGCGATCGCGTCGGCCATCAGCTGGTCGTTCTGCGGCACCTTGAACATCCACGCGCGCTTCGCGTCCATCGGCGCGATGATCTGCGCGCTCGCCGCGAGCGAGATCGTCGGCGTCTTGCCCTGCGACACCGGATCGAGCATCGCAAGCGAGTTCGGCGTGACGGACGAACCGATGATCGCGTCGACGTGATCCTCGTCGATCAGCTTGCGCACGTTCTGCACCGCGCGGCTCGTGTCGGACGCATCGTCGAGCACGATGTACTGCACGCTCTTGCCGGCGATTTCCTTCGGCAGCAGCGCGATCGTGTTCTTTTCCGGAATCCCGAGCGACGCGGCCGGGCCGGTGGCCGACAGCGTGACGCCGATCTTCACCTGTGCCGACGCCGTTGCCGACGCACACACGAGGCCCACGGCAAGCACGGCCTCCATCCATCGATTCATCTTCATTTATGTTGTCTCCAAACGCTGCTCGAAAAATCCGCGGGTCGCTCGGGCGGCTCCCGGTCATCAAACAAGTTAATATTTTAAGTATCTCGCTGTGCCGCTGCCTACGCTCGTTTTCCCGTGAAACGCCGCCGCGACGAACCTCTGCCGGCATCGGCACCGCGCACGCACGTGCCGCTTCGCGGCCGCAACAGTCGTGCAACCGCCACGATGCGTGGCCGCAATGTCGTCAGGATGAAGAAAGCCGGAAAAGATGACGTTGCGGACGCAACGATCAGGGAAAGATGCGCAGACCTGGCACGGCTCGACCACGCTCGCCGACGGCACAAGACAGGAAAAGCGGCCGCTCATGCGCGGGCGATCGCGCATTCGGATGCGGATACAACGAGCGGCGCGACGGTCGTGCGGGCAAATCGCGCCAGAACGCGCATACCCGCCGCAGGACGGTTCGCGACAGCCGGGATATACCCAGGCACCCCCGAACACGAACAAGCGGCTCCAGCCGCCCCTGCTGCCCCGACCATTCGTCCTGCGCTTCTCATCCAACCGTGCTCCCTCTTCTGCATTCTGCTTGTAGGAGAACTGCCGACCGATTTTCCCGACCGCTCGGTCGGCGAAAGCCGAGTGTAACGGACGCTTTTTGCGCACGCCAACCGGGTAAGCCCGAACGGCATGCGCGTGGCCGCGCGCCATCCGCGACGTGCTTGCGGGAAAGGGGAAGAACGGGGGGACGGGCGAGAACCCGGAGAGATGCGGGATACCGACGCGGTCGCGAACCTGCGACGCCGGCCGCTGCACCATTGAAGGTAATTCGCGCACACAAATGAAAAAGCGCTGTTGGATTCCGTCCAACAGCGCTTTGGGGTCCGGGCACTTTGTGCCTCGATTGTCTCCTCGTTCTCCACCTGCAAATTCGTTTCGCGGTGCATCAGAACTGAAACGAAGATTAAAGGAGCTTTCATCCCGCGACAACTTAGCATTTACCCCTATGGTGCATCGCCGCACGAAATTGGGGCACCAGCCTTGCCGCGCGACGCCGGCCCGAGCCGGCCGCGATGCCCTTTCCGGGCGCGCCGGATGGTGCTTCGCATCAACGCGCCGCAACGCCCGGCCCCCCCGCTTTCAGGACGGCCTGAGCGGCTTGATCCGCGCGACCATCTCGCCGACGATCCCACGCCGGAACGCCAGCACGCATGCGATGAAGATGAGCCCCGTGACGATCGTCGCCGACTCGCCCAGCGAGTGGAACCAGCCGATGCCGGTGGTCGACGCGAGCCATTCGCCGATGTCGCCGAGGCGATCCTCCAGCGCGACGATCAGCGCCGCGCCGAGCAGCGGCCCGAACAGCGTGCCCATCCCGCCGACGAGCGTCATCAGCACGACGAGCCCCGACATCGTCCAGTATGCGTCGGACAGCGTCTCGAAGCCGAGCACGAGCACCTTCAGCGAACCGGCCAGCCCCGCGAGCCCGGCCGACAGGATGAACGCGAGCAGCTTGAAGCGGTCGGTATCGTAGCCGAGCGAGATCGCGCGCGCCTCGTTCTCCTTGATCGCGACGAGCACCTGGCCGAACGGCGAGTGCACGATCCGCACGATGAACGCGCACGCGGCGACGATCACCGCGAGCACGATGTAGTACAGCGTCATGTCGCTGGACAGGTCGAGCAAGCCGAACAGACGCCCGCGCGGCACGCCCTGCAGGCCGTCCTCGCCGCCGGTGAACGGCGCCTGCAGGTAGATGAAGTAGACCATCTGCGCGAACGCGAGCGTGATCATCGCGAAATAGATGCCCTGCCGGCGGATCGCGAACAGGCCGACGACGAGCCCGAGCAGCGTCGCGGCGAACGTGCCGACGAGCACGCCGAGCTCCGGCGTGAAGCCGAGCGTCTGGATCGCATAGCCGGTCGCGTAGCCGGCGGTCGCGAGGAACATCGCATGGCCGAACGACAGCAGCCCCGTATAGCCGATCAGCAGGTTGAACGCGGCCGCGAACAGCGCGAACGTGAGCACCTTCATCACGAAGACCGGATACGCGCCGATGAACGGCGCGGCGAGCAGTGCGGCGAGCAGCACGCCGTAGAGCACTTTTCTCTGCATCATTTTTCCTTGCCGAACAGGCCCGCCGGGCGGATCAGCAGCACGATCGCCATGATCACGAACACGACGGTGGCCGACGCTTCCGGATAGAACACCCGCGTGAAGCCCTCGATCACGCCGAGCAGCAAGCCGGTGATGATCGAGCCGAGAATCGAGCCCATCCCGCCGATCACGACCACCGCGAACACGGTGATGATCATCGGCTGGCCCATCAGCGGCGACACCTGGATCACCGGCGCGGCCAGCACGCCCGCGAACGCCGCGAGCGCGACGCCGAACCCGTAGGTGAGCGTGATCATCATCGGCACGTTCACGCCGAACGCCTCGACGAGCTTCGGGTTCTCGGTGCCCGCGCGCAGATAGGCGCCCAGCCGCGTCTTCTCGATCACGAACCACGTTGCGAGGCACACCGCGAGCGACGCGACGACCACCCAGGCGCGGTAGTTCGGGAGGAACATGAAGCCCAGATTGGTCGCGCCGGACAGCTGCGACGGCACGTCGTACGGCTGCCCGGACGAGCCGTAGATCGACCGGAACACGCCTTCGACGACGAGCGTGAGGCCGAACGTGAGCAACAGTCCGTACAGATGATCGAGCTTGTACAGCCAGCGCAGCATCGTCCGCTCGATCACGATCCCGAACGCGCCGACGATCAGCGGCGCGAGCACGAGCATCGCCCAGTACGGCAACCCGAAGTACGACAACCCCATCCACGCGAGCATCGCGCCCAGCATGAACAGCGCGCCGTGCGCGAAGTTGATCACGTTGAGCAGCCCGAAGATCACCGCGAGCCCGAGACTCAGGATCGCGTAGAACGAGCCGTTGACGAGCCCGAGCAGCAACTGGCTGAGCATCGCCGGCAACGGAATGCCAAAGATTTCCATCGACTTAGCCGTCAGAATGAGTTTCGTTGCGTGCGCAACGTTCAAGCCGTCGCGCACGCGGGCGGCGCAGCGGGCGCATCGCTGCGGCCGCCGCGCGCCGCTACGTCGCGCTTACTTCCACAGCGCGCAGCGCGATTCCTGCTTGGTGCCGAACGCCTGGTCGCCCGGAATCGTCGCGAGCACCTTGTAGTAGTCCCACGGCTCCTTCGATTCCGACGGCTTCTTCACTTCCATCAGGTACATGTCGTGGATCATGCTGCCGTCCTGGCGGATGGTGCCCTTCGCGTAGAAGTCGTTGATCTTCATCTTCTTCAGCTCGGCCATCACCTTGTCGGAGTCGGTCGTGCCGGCGGCCTGCACCGCCTTCAGGTAGGTCGTCACCGATGAATAGTCGGCCGCCTGCAGGCTCGACGGCATCTTCTTCATCTTGCCGAAGTAGCGCTGCGCCCACTGGCGCGACGCCGCGTCGCGGTTCCAGTACCAGCTGTCGGTCAGCACGAGGCCCTGCGTCGTCTCGAGGCCGAGGCTGTGCACGTCGTCGATGAACATCAGCAGCGCGGCGATCTTCATCGTCTTCGTGATGCCGAATTCCTTCGCGGCCTTGATCGCGTTGATCGTGTCGCCGCCCGCGTTCGCGAGGCCGAGGATCTGCGCCTTCGACGACTGCGCCTGCAGCAGGAACGACGAGAAGTCCGACGCCGACAACGGATGCCGCACCGAGCCGAGCACCTGGCCGCCGTTCGCCTTCACGACGTCCGACGTGTTTTTCTCGAGCGCCTTGCCGAATGCATAGTCGGCGGTCAGGAAGAACCACGTCTTGCCGCCCTGCTTCACCACCGCCGACCCCGTGCCCTTCGCGAGCGCCATCGTGTCGTATGCGTAGTGGACCGTGTACGGCGTGCACTGCTCGTTGGTCAGCGTGTCGGCGCCCGCGCCGATGTTGATGTAGACCTTCTTCTTCTCGGTCGCGACCTGGTTCATCGACAGCGCGGTCGCGGAGTTCGTGCCGCCGACCAGCAGGTCGAGCCCGCCGCGGTCCATCCACTCGCGCGCCTTCGACGCGGCGATGTCCGCCTTGTTCTGGTGATCCGCATAGACGACCTCGATCGGCTTGCCGAGCACCTTGCCGCCGAAGTCGGCGACCGCCATCCGGATCGCCTCGAGGCCGCCCTGCCCGTCGATGTCCGCGTACAACCCCGACATGTCGGTGATGAAGCCGATCTTCACGCTGTCCGCGGCGTGTGCGGCGCCGGCGGTCAGCGTTGCAGTGGCGAGTGCGAGACACGCGTGCGCAAGGGTCTTCATTTTCATTGACGTCTCCTGTTGTTCTGATGCGTTGTGGTTGTTCGAGGGCCGCCACGGCTAGCGGCAAGGGAAACGGGGCGGCGTCACACCCCAAGCAGGTCGTGAAGGATCGGCATCTTGCCTTCCAGTTCGGCCGCGCGGAAATGCTCGACGATGCGGCCATGCTCCATCACGTAGAAGCGATCGGCGAGCGGCGCGGCGAAGCGGAAATTCTGTTCGACCATCACCACCGTGTAGCCGCGCGCCTTCAGCGCGACGATCATCCGCGCGAGCGCCTGCACGATCACCGGCGCCAGGCCTTCGGAAATCTCGTCGAGCAACAGCAGGTTCGCGCCGGTGCGCAGGATCCGCGCGACCGCCAGCATCTGCTGTTCGCCGCCTGACAGCCGCGTGCCCTGGCTCTGCCGGCGCGAGGCGAGGTTCGGAAACATCGCGTAGATCTCGTCGAGCGACATCGCATGGTCGCTCGGCCCGATCGGCGGCGGCAGCATCAGGTTCTCCTCGCACGACAGGCTCGAGAAGATCCCGCGCTCCTCCGGGCAGTAGCCGACACCGAAATGCGCGATGCGATGTGTCGCAAGGCCGATCGTCTCGTTGCCCGCGACCTTGATCGAGCCGCTGCGGCGGCCCGTGAGGCCCATGATCGCGCGGAGCGTCGTCGTGCGGCCCGCGCCGTTGCGGCCGAGCAGCGTGACGACCTCGCCGCGGTGAACGCTCAGGTCGACACCGTGCAATATGTGGGATTCCCCGTACCAGGCTTCGAGGCCCGTGATCTCCAGCGCGGGCGTGCCGCTTTCGACACCGCTCAATTCGCGTTCCTCCCGTTCGCTGCGCTTCATGCGTGCGCCCCCGCGAGCGCCGCGTCGGCGCTGCCCATGTATGCCTCGATCACGAGCGGATTCTTCGATACTTCCGCATACGAGCCTTCGGCCAGCACTTCGCCGCGCTGCAGGACGGTGATCGTGTCGGAGATGCCCGCGATCACGTTCATGTTGTGCTCGACCATCAGGATGGTGCGGCCGTTCGCGACCTTCTTGATCAGCGCGGTCACGCGGTCGACGTCCTCGTGGCCCATCCCCTGCGTGGGCTCGTCGAGCAGCATCAGTTCGGGTTCCATCGCGAGCGTCGTCGCGATCTCGAGCGCGCGCTTGCGGCCGTAGGCGAGCTCGACGGTCGGCACATGCGCGAAATCGGTGAGACCGACCTGCGTGAGCAGGTCCATCGCGCGATCGTCGAGGCGCCGCAGCGTGCGCTCGCTGCGCCAGAAATGGAATTCGGTGCCCAGCGCGCGCTGCAGGCCGATGCGCACGTTCTGCAACGCGGTCAGGTGCGGGAATACCGCCGAGATCTGGAATGAACGGATGATGCCGCGGCGTGCAACCTGTGCGGGCCGCTCGTCGGTGATGTCGATCCCGTTGAAGACGATCTGACCGGCCGTCGGCGTCAGGAACTTGGTCAGCAGGTTGAAGCAGGTGGTCTTGCCTGCGCCGTTCGGTCCGATCAGCGCATGAATCGCACCGCGTCGCACACGCAGGTTGACGCCATTCACGGCGGTGAAGCCCCTGAATTCCTTCGTTAGTCCACGTGTTTCCAGAATCGTGTCGCCGAGAATCATGTTCCCTTCCGTACGAAGTCGGGCGAAGCACCGGGGAAGATTCGCGCAAGCGACCGCGAACGGGTCAGCGGATGAGCGGACTGCCCCCGGGCGCCGTGCTACGCGTCGAGGGTGGTCTCCCGCGCCGATGCGTATGCATGCTGCGCAACATTGTCGCCCCGTTGGTGCAGTGCAATCATCGGGATTTGCACTTATAGGGCTGGCCGCCATACGGGGCGCCGCTGTGCACGGTTCACGACGCGTTTTTTTTGGCTGGTGCATCATCGGCGATGGCGCGCATCGCGCTGCGCCCGTGCGTCCACACCGCACGAAAAAAGCCGCGCTCGATGCGCGGCTCGCACGATTCATTCCGTCGAGCACGGCAACCGGGCGCGGCGCGCAAGTTGCTTCGCATAGCGAATCAGCAGGCGCCGGGATGACCGCCCGCTGTCGTGCATGTCAGCGCCTGTCAGCATCGGTCGGCGCGGCGTCACGCCGCCGTCGCCACCGCTTCCGTTCGCACCTGCGTCGCTTCTTCGCGCAATGCGCGACGATCGGCGCGGATCATGTCGCTCGCGCGCTCCGCGATCATCAGCGTCGGCGAATTCGTGTTGCCGGACGTGATGAACGGCATCACCGATGCATCGACGATCCGCAGCCCGGCGACGCCGCGCACACGCAGCCGGCTGTCGACTACCGCGCGATCGTCGTCCGCGCGGCCCATCCGGCAAGTGCCGACCGGATGGAAGATCGTGGTGCCCACGGCGCCCGCCGCTTCGATCAGTTCCGCTTCGGTCTGATACTGCGTGCCCGGCAGGATCTCCTGCGGACGGTAGCACGCGAGCGCCGGCGCGGACGCGATCCGGCGCGTGAGTCGCAGCGCGTTCGTGGCGACATGGCGATCGTGATCGGTCGACAGGTAGTTCGGCGCGATCGTGGGTGCGACAGCCGAATCGGGGCTGGCGATATGCACGCTGCCGCGCGAGCTCGGCCGCAGATGGCACACGGATGCGGTAAAGGCGTTGAAACGGTGCAGCGGCTCGCCGAAGCGCTCGAGCGACAGCGGCTGCACGTGGTATTCGAGATCCGGACGCGTGAGCGCCGGATCGTCGGGATCGGATTTTGCGAACGCGCCGAGCTGCGACGGCGCCATCGACATCGGCCCGCGTTGCAGCAGCGCATATTCGGCGCCGATCATCAGCTTGCCCCACCAGTGCGCGGACAGCGTGTTGAGCGTGCGCACGCCTTCGACGCGATACGCCATCCGCAGCTGCAGGTGATCCTGCAGGTTTTCACCGACGCCCGGGAGATCCTGCACGACGTCGATGCCGAGCGCCTGCAGCCGATGGCCCGCGCCGATACCCGACAGTTCGAGCAGTTGCGGCGAATTCACCGCGCCGGAGGTCAGCAGCACTTCGGCGCGGGCGCGCGCGACGTAATCGGTGCCGCCGCCACGATATTCGACACCCACCGCGCGCCGCCCGTCGAACACCACCCGCTGCGCCTGCGCGCCGGTGATCACGGTCAGGTTCGGGCGCGTCATCGCGGGCCGCAGGAACGCCTTCGACGTATTCCAGCGCACGCCGCGTTTCTGGTTCACCTCGAAATAGCCGACCCCGGAATTGTCGCCGCGGTTGAAATCGTCGGTTGCCGGGATGCCCGTCTGCTGCGCGGCTTGCGCGAACGATTCGAGGATCTCCCAGCGCAGCCGCTGCTTCTCGACGCGCCAGTAGCCGCCCGCGCCGTGCGCGTCGCTTGCGCCCGCATGGTGATCCTCGCTGCGCTTGAAGACCGGCAGCACGCTGTCCCACGACCAGCCGGCGTCGCCGGTTTCCTCCGCCCAGCTGTCGTAATCCTCGCGCTGGCCGCGCATGTAGATCATCCCGTTGATCGACGAGCAGCCGCCGAGCACGCGGCCGCGCGGATACGACAGCGCGCGGCCGTTCAGCGCTGCTTCGGGCTGCGTCTTGTACAGCCAGTCGGTGCGCGGATTGCCGATGCAGTACAGATAGCCGACCGGGATGTGAATCCAGTGGTAGTCGTCCTTGCCGCCCGCCTCGAGCAGCAGCACGTGGATGTCGGGGTCCTCGGTCAGGCGGTTCGCGAGCACGCAGCCTGCGGTGCCTGCGCCGACGATCACGTAATCGAATTCGCCCTCGAGCGTGCGTTGAGTAGTCACGGTATGTCTCCTGTCGATCCGAGTTAGCGCTTCAGCGCTTACTCGGGTCCCATGGCGTGGCTGGATGGAGTCGGCGCTTCAGCGCGTACTCCATCCCCACGGCGGTCGGCCCGAGTCAGCGCTTCAACGCCTACTCGAATCCCACGGCGTGGCTGGACGAAGTCAGCGCTTCAACACTCACTCGTATCCCACCCCAATCTTCTTGTTGTCCAACGCGCGGCGCGGCGCCGCTCTCATTCCCAGCATAGTGCGTCGCCGGCGACGCGATCGATGAAGCGTACTCCCGCAGCCGGCCGCCGATCCAATGAGTTATGCTGAACTGCGTCATAAGCTGCGCTCATATCACGACGATGGATCTCACCCTGCTCCGCGCGTTCGCGACGGTCGCCCGCGAAGGCAACCTGACGCGCGCCGCCGCCCAGCTGCACGTAACGCAGCCGGCCGTGAGTCTGCAGATCAAGCATCTGCAGGAAACGCTCGGCGTCGCGCTGTTCACGCGCACGTCGCGCGGGCTCGCGCTTACCCGCGACGGCCAGACGCTGCTGCCGCACGCGGAGCGCGCACTGGCCGCGGCCGCCGACGTCGCGCGCGCCGCGGCTGCGCTGCGGCACGAGGTGCGCGGCCGGCTCCGGATCGGCACGATTCTGGATCCGGGCTTCCTGCGGCTCGGCGGCTTCCTGCGCGCGCTGGTCGAAACCTACCCGCAGGTCGAAACCGCGCTGCGGCACGGCATGTCGGGATGGGTGCTCGAACAGGTGCGGGCGCGCGCGCTCGACGTCGGCTACTACATCGGCCGGCCCGGCGAGGACGATCCGCGCGACGATGCGCTCTTTCACACCGTCACGCTCACGCATTTCCAGTATCGCGTGCTCGCACCGGCTGGCTGGCGCGAGCGCGTGCAGCGCGCGCACGACTGGCGCGCGCTCGCCGCGCTGCCGTGGATCTGGACGCCGCCGGCATCCGCGCATCACCGGCTGCTGTCGCGCGTGTTCGCGGCGGCCGGCGCGCAGCCGGTCAAGGTTGCCGAGGTCGACCAGGAGCAATCGATGCTCGATCTCGTCAAATCGGGCATCGGGCTGACGCTCGCGCGCGATTCGACCGCGCTGGCCGAAGCGCACGCACATGCGCTGACGATCGTCGAACGCGTGACGGTGCCGACCCAACTGACGTTCGTGGCGCTCGCCGAGCGGCGCGACGAGCCTGCGATCACGGCGGCGCTGCGGCTGATCGAGACTCAGTGGGCGACATGAGCGCGGCTGATGGCGCCGCGGGCCGACGGGCGGTGGACGTCGACGCATGGGGGGCAACCGCGGTTGCGACACGGACGAGCCGCCTCGCGTCACCGCGTCGTCACGCCACCATCGCAAGCTTTTTGCTAGATTGTGCGTTCGCACACCGCGAGACCCGGATTGAAGGAGACCCGCATGGCCCGCAACATCGAGATCAAAGCCCGCGCCCGCGAATTCGAGCAACTGCGCGAACGCGCGGCGGCGCTCGCCACCGAGGCGCCGCTCTTCTACCGCCAGCAGGATTTCTTCTACGACGTGCCGCGCGGCCGGCTGAAGCTGCGCCGCTTCGAGGACGGCACGCCGGCCGAGCTGATCTTCTACCAGCGCGACGACCGCGACGGCCCGAAGGCGTCGTACTACACGCGCAGCCCGGTCACGAACCCGGACGCGATGCATTCGCTGCTCGCGACCGCGCTGACCACGCGCGGAATCGTGACGAAGGAACGGCACGTGTACCTGGCCGGCCGCACGCGCATCCACCTCGACCGCGTCGACGGCCTCGGCGACTTCATCGAACTGGAAGTCGTGCTCGGCCCGGATGACGATGAAGCCGGCGGCGAAGCCGAAGCGCACGATGTGTTCGCGAAGCTCGGCGTGCCGGCGGACGATCTCGTCGCGGTCGCGTACGTCGACCTGCTGAACGCCGACGCGCAGTCCGAAGCGGCCTGATCCGGCCCTACCCGCGGCGCGGCCTTGCGCCCGGCCGCCGCATCATGCCGCGCCGGGCGCCAGATGCGCGAGCGGCAGCGCGCCGTTGCGCTTGAAGGTCGTCAGCACGATGTTCGAGCGCACGCTGTCGACACCCGGCACGCGCATCAGCTTCTTCATCACGAACTGCGACAGCGCGTTCAGGTCCGGCGCGACGATCCGCAACAGATAGTCGGCATCGCCGACCACCGCATGGCATTCGAGCACTTCGGGCAGCACGTCGATCTGCTGCTGGAACTGCTCGATGATCGAATCGCCGTGGTGCTTGAGCTTCAGGCTCGTGAACGCGGTGACGCCGAGCCCGAGCTTTTCCGGGCGCAGCATCACACGGTAGCCTTCGATCACGCCCGCCGCTTCCAGCCGCTGCAGCCGCCGGCCGATCTGCGACGGCGACAGCGGCACTTCCTCGCCGAGCTGCTGGTGCGTCGCGCGGCCGAAGCGCTGCAGCACGTCCAGCAGCGCGAGATCGAAGTGATCTAATTCCAGCATGAGCATTCTCCGCATCCATTCCTGTTTTGATGCGCGATTATCGCATTAACAGGCAAATACACGCCATCTTTACGCCCATTCCGCACGACTGCCGCTCTACACTTGCATGATTCCCAACCACAGCATGCAGAGCCCGATCATGTCTACCGTCGTCACCGCGAAACTGCAGGAGCAGTTCGACGCGGGCCTCGAAACCCGCGCCGATTTCACCATCGACCAGCCGCTCGAACGCTACGGCCAGGTCGACCACGCGGTGTGGCAGCAGCTCTACGCGCGCCAGTCGGCGCTGCTGCGCGGACGCGCGTGCGACGCGTTCGTCGCCGGACTCGGGAAGATCGACCTGCCGGCCGACCGCGTGCCGTCGTTCGCCGACGTGAACCGCCAGCTGAAGCCGGCCACGGGCTGGGAGATCGTCGCGGTGCCGGGCCTCGTGCCCGATCGCGTGTTCTTCGAACACCTCGCGAACCGGCGTTTTCCGGTCACCTGGTGGATGCGCCGCCCGGACCAGCTCGACTACCTGCAGGAACCCGACTGCTTCCACGACCTGTTCGGCCACGTGCCGCTGCTGATCGACCCGGTATTCGCGGATTACATGCAGGCGTACGGCCGCACCGCGCTCGCGGTCGCGGACGACGAAGCAGCGCTCGCGCGGCTGGCGCGGCTGTACTGGTATACGGTGGAGTTCGGCCTGATCCGCGACCCGAACGGCACGAACGGGCTGTCGATCTACGGCGCGGGGATCGTGTCGAGCAAGGGCGAGAGCCTGTACAGCCTCGAAAGCGCGGCGCCGAACCGGCTCGGCTTCGAACTGGAGCGCGTGATGCGCACGCAGTACCGGATCGACACGTTCCAGAAGACCTACTTCGTGATCGACGATTTCGCGCAGTTGTTCGCGCTCGCCGACGTCGACGGCCGTGCGCTGGCCGAGCGGCTCGCCGAACTGCCCGAATTTCCGGCCGGCGCGGTGATCGACGGCGACCGCGTGCTGCATCGCGGCACGGGCGAAGGCTGGCCGGACGACGCGGATGCGTGACGCAAGCACGGGCGCCCGCCTCCGGATGCCCGTTCGCCAACTATGAAACAATGGCCGGTACCGGCTTTGCCGCGTGGCCTCTGCCCGCGCGCGGGCGCCGTTACCGAACGAGGTGCACCATGATCCACAAGCTCACATCCGAAGAACGCAAGACCCGGCTCGAAGGCCTGCCGCACTGGACGGCCGTGCCGGGCCGCGACGCGATCCAGCGCAGCCTGCGCTTCGCCGATTTCAACGAGGCCTTCGGCTTCATGACGCGCGTCGCGATCAAGGCGCAGGAAATGAATCACCACCCGGAATGGTTCAACGTGTACAACCGCGTCGACGTGACGCTGTCGACCCACGACGCGGACGGCCTGACCGAACGCGATATCCAGCTCGCGCAATTCATCGATCAGGCCTGCGCGCACACCCAACCCGCCGCCTGAGCGTTTCCTCTACCGCCGCGCCTCTTTCGACGCGCGGCGCGTCAACTTTTCATTTCGATGAACGTTTTCTAGGATGTACTCAGCGGAAGCCTTCAGCTTTCCAAGCCATCCTTAAGGCGCACGTAAGTCTCGTACGCTTTCCGCGCCTTGGGGTCCAAACCTTCCAGTTGCAGCGCGCTTTCGCGCTGTACAATCAGCAGCGCATACGGCTTGGAGAGCGCGTTGGCCTCTTCGCAGAGTTTGAGTTCGTCGCCGCTCGACGGCGAGCGGGCGCGCCAGAAATTGATCGCGGCTTCGAGGTCGTGGATCGAAATATCGGACATGATTGGATTTAATCGTTCGCTGGCCGCCATGCTTGATGTCAGGCGATGCGGCGCCCCTGTGGAAACGGCGTCGTGCTGTCCGCGTGCCTGAACCGCCAACCCATTGTACTTGAGCGAACTTCATGCGACTCCTTCTGATCGAAGACGACCGCCCCATCGCACGCGGTATCCAAAGCAGCCTCGAGCAGGCTGGCTTCACCGTCGACATGGTGCATGACGGCATTTTTGCCGAACAGGCGCTGGCACAGAACCGCCACGAACTCGTGATCCTCGACCTCGGCCTGCCGGGCATCGACGGGATGACGCTGCTCACGCGTTTCCGCCAGACGAACCGCCACACGCCCGTCATCGTGCTGACCGCGCGCGACGAACTGAACGACCGGATTCAGGGCCTGAACTCCGGCGCCGACGACTACATGCTCAAGCCGTTCGAACCGGCCGAGCTCGAAGCGCGCATCCGCGCGGTGATGCGCCGCAGCGGCCCGCACAGCGACATGCCGCGTCCGGAAGTGTCGCTCGGCGGTGTCCGCCTGTCGGGCGTCGATCGCCGCATCTTCAACGACGACAAGCCGCTCGAACTGTCGCCGCGCGAGTTCGCGGTGCTCGAGATGCTGCTGCTGCGTCACGGCCGCGTCGTCAGCAAGGCCCAGTTGCAGGATCACCTCACGCACTTCGGCGGCGATCTCGGCGACACCGCGATCGAAGTCTACGTGCACCGTGTGCGCAAGAAACTCGAGCAGTGCCGTGTCGAAATCGTCACGGTGCGCGGCTTCGGCTATCTGCTGCAGGAAATCCGCCAGACGGCGAGCGTCTGAGCGGTGCCGCACGCCGGCCGGCCGCGTGCCGCCGGCGAGCGCCCTGCCCGCGTCGCCGTCCGACGCACGACCGCGCCGCTCCCCATGAGCGGCGCTTATCCATTTGCCCGTCGAAATGTCTTCTGATCCGGCTGTGACCACCAGCCTGCGCCGCTCGCTGCTCAGGCGCCTCGCCGCGCCGCTGTCGATGCTCGCGCTGATGAGCGGCCTGATTGCCTACTGGCTCGCGTGGCAATACACGCAACACGTGATCGACCGCTCGCTCGCCGATCTCGCGACCGCCATCTCCAAACAGATCCAGATCGCCGGCCCCGACGCGCCGTTCACGGTGCCGCCGCTCGCGCAGGCGATGTTCTCCGATCCCGCCGAGGCGCTGATCTACCGGATCAGCGACGGCGAACAGGAACTCGCCGGCGATCCGAAGCTGCCGCTGCAGGGCATCAACGTGCGCCGCATGCATCACGCGTACGTGTTCGAAGCCGAGTACGACAACCGTGCGGTGCGGGTCGCACAGGTGCGCGTCGACGATGTCGAGGGCGGCCGGCCGATGGTGGTCGAAGTCGCGCAGCCGGTCCGGCACCGCTACCGGATCGCCGCCGAATTCCTCGTCGCGATCATGATGCCGCTGCTGCTGCTGCTGCTCGCGGGCTGGGGCATCGTGTGGCGCGTCGTGAACCAGCAGCTCGGCCCGCTCACCCATCTCGCCGATTCGCTGAACCGGCAGACCCACACGTCGCTGGAGCCGGTCGACGAAACCGACGTGCCGCTCGAGATCCGGCCGCTGACGAGCGCGATGAATGCACTGCTCGGCCGCCTGAAGACGGCGCTCGACGCGCAGCGCAAGTTCATCGCCGATGCCGCGCACCAGCTGCGCACGCCGCTCACGGCCGTGAAGCTGCATGCCGAGCAGGCGGCCGTCGCGCGCGACCCGCAGCAAACCTATACCGCGGTGCGCGAGCTGCGGGCCGCCGCCGACCGCGCGGTGCGGCTGTCGAACCAGCTGCTGTCGCTCGCTCGCGCGGAGCCGGGCGAGCAGGCCGCGCGTTTCGTCGACGTCGACCTTGCGGCGATGGCGTTCGAGACGGGCGCCGAATGGGTGCCGCGCGCGCTCGCGTCGCATGTCGACCTCGGCTTCCAGCGCAGCGACGAACCCGGCGACGACGAAAAGCTGAACGTGCGCGGCAACCCGGTGCTGCTGCGCGAGGTGATCGCGAACCTGCTCGACAATGCGCTGAAGTACGTGCCGCTCGCGCGGCCGGACGGCGCGCGAATCACGGTGAACGTCGCACGCGGCGCGCTCGAGAGCGGCCAGCCGGCCGCCGAGATCGTCGTCGAGGACAACGGCCCGGGCGTGCCGGCGAACCAGCAGGCGGACCTGTTCAAGCGGTTCTTCCGCGGCGATGCGCAAAGCGGCAACGGCGTCGAGACGGGGGCCGGGCTCGGCCTCGCGATCGTGCACGACATCATCGCAATGCACGGCGGCACGGTGTCGTATGAGGATGCGTCGGAAGGCGGTTCGCGCTTCGTGGTGCGCGTGCCGCTCGCCGAACGGGCCGAGACGCCGACCAGCGAAACCCCGGCCGCCACACCGGCGCACTGAGCCGGGAACGGCAGGCACGGCAGGCCCGCATCGGGATGGCCAGACCGCGCGGCGATACGGCGCGCGGCGGCCATCCGGCAAAGCAGCCGCGCGCGATGCGCGGCCGCGTCGTTCACTTCTTCTTTTTCTTGTCCTTCGCGCCGGACTCGGACTTGCCGTCCTTCTTCTTTTTCTTCTTGCCGTCGTCGTCCGGCGTCGCAAGCAGCGTGCCGCGGCACGTCGCCGTGCCGCAATGGCACGCGTATTCGCGCTTGAGCTTCTTCGTGAGCTTCTCGTCGATCACGAGGCCGTAGTCGTAGAACAGCTCCTCTTCCGGGCCGATGTCGCGCAGCGCGTGGATGAACACGCGGCCCTTGATCTCCTCGGCCTCGCAGTTCGGCGCGCACGAATGGTTGATCCAGCGCGCGCTGTTGCCGTCGATCTTGCCGTCGATCACGCCGCCCTCTTCCAGTGCGAAGTAGAACGTATGGTTCGGCTCGTTCGGGTCGTGCGGATGGCGGCGCAGCGCTTCCTTCCACGAAATCCGCTCGCCCTTGTATTCCACTACGCGCTCGCCGGCCTTGATCGGTTCCACCGCGAACACGCCCTTGCCGTGTACTCCCGAGCGGCGCACCGCGATCCTGCGTGAACTCATCGAACGAATCCTTGTGAAGACGACTTGAATGGAAAACGGCCGCGACCGCGGCCCTGCGCCGCGCAAACGAAAACGCGGCACCGCTCGGTGCCGCGTCGGGGCATGCGGCGAATCACCCGCATCCTACACGTTCACGATTGCTTCGTTCAACATCGCGCGCAATGTTGCGCGCATGGCGCTCAGCGTTGACCGAATTCGATGTCGCCGAACAACGCCTTGTGCTCACGCGGCTGCGAGCGCCAGTACTGCGGCGGCGCCGTCACCTGCGCGCCGAGCTCCGCGGCCGCATGCCACGGCCAGCGCGGGTCGTACAGCATCGCACGCGCCATTGCGACGAAGTCGGCATCGCCGGCCTCGATCAGGCGGTTCGCATGTGCGGGCTCGTTGATGAGGCCGACCGCGATCGTCGGCATCCCGACCGCGCGCTTCACCGCCTGCGCGAACGGCACCTGGTAACCCGGCGACAGCGGAATCTTCTGCAGCGGCGACACGCCGCCGGACGACACGTCGATCCAGTCGCAGCCGCGCTGCTTCAGCTCGTGCGCGAACGCGATCGTGTCGTCGAGCTCCCAGCCGCCCTCGACCCAGTCGGTCGCCGACACGCGCACGCCGACCGGCCGGTCCTCGGGAAACGCCGCGCGCACGATGTCGAAGATTTCGAGCGGGAAGCGCATCCGGTTCTCGCGCGAGCCGCCGTATTCGTCGGTGCGCCGGTTCGAGATCGGCGACAGGAACTGATGCAGCAGATAGCCGTGCGCCGCGTGCACTTCGATTGCATCGATGCCGAGGCGCGCCGCGCGCTTCGCGGCGGCCGCGAACGCTTCGCGAATCCGGTTCAGGCCGGCCGCATCGAGCGCGAGCGGCGGCGTCTCGCCATCCTTGTGCGGGACGGCCGACGGCGCATGCGGGAGCCAGCCGCCATCGGCGACGGATACGAGCTGGCCGCCCTTCCACGGCACCTCGCTCGACGCCTTGCGCCCGGCATGCGACAACTGCATCGCGACGCGCACCGGCGAGTACTTGCGGATCGACGCCAGCACGGGCTTGAGCGCCGCTTCGGTCACGTCGTCCCACAAACCAAGGTCGCCGGCCGTGATGCGTCCGTCGGGTTCGACGGCGGTCGCCTCGATGCAGAGCAGGCCCGCGCCCGACAGCGCGAGATGGCCGAGGTGGATCATGTGCCAGTCGGTCGCCTCGCCGCGCTCGGCGGAGTACTGGCACATCGGGGAGATCACGATCCGGTTCGGAAGGGTCACGCCGCGCAGCGTGAACGGGGAAAACAGCGCAGTCATGGATGCCGCTCGCCAGGAAAGGGAAAGAGCGGACGAGCGTAGCACGCAGCCTGCAAGCGTGCTGGCGGCCGGATCGGCAGTAAGCGGATGGTCAGGTCGGAGTCGGAGCTGGCGCGCGGCCGCTGGCGATGCAGGATGCGTGGTGAAGCCGGCTCGACTGCGAGCCGGTCACGCTTGGCGCGGAATGCGCCGGATCAAAGCCCGACGCTGTCGAGCCACTCCGCGAACATGCGCCGCGCGGCCGTCTCGAGCGCGGGACCATGCTGCGCGGTATCGGCGCGCAGCTGGCGCGCGTCGATGCCCGGCGTCGACGCGATTTCGCCCGCGTTCCCGATCAGCCAGGGTTCGAAGCGGTCGGCGCGGATTTCGGGATGGCATTGCAGCGCCAGCACGTGCTGCCCCCACGCGAACGCCTGGTGGCGGCACACGGGCGTCGACGCGAGATGGATCGCGCCGCCCGGCAGGTCGAACGTATCGCCGTGCCAGTGCAGCATCGACGTCGCCGCGCCATCGAGATGGCGCATCGGCGACGCGCGGCCCGCGTCGGTGAGCGTCAGCGGCGCCCAGCCGAGTTCCGCCTGCGCCGCCGGATAGACGCGCGCACCGAGCGCACGGGCGATGAACTGCGCGCCCAGACAGATGCCGAGGATCGGCAGGCCCGCGTCGATACGCCGGCGCACGAGCGCCGCGAGCGGCGCGATCGACGGGTACTGCGCATCGTCGTACACGCTGAGCGGGCCGCCGAGCACGACGAACAGCGACGGCTGCAGCGCGTCGAGCACCTCGAAGCGCGACGATCCGACGTCGACGTAACGCACCCGACGGCCGCGCTCCCCGAGCACCTGCTCGAAGCTGCCGAGGTCCTCGAAATGCACATGGCGGATCGCCACGACTTCAGCGTTCATCATCGGCCTCCCGGTCGATCGACGGACGTCAGCCGGCGAAAATCTTCCAGGTCTTCTTTTGCGTCGCCGCGTCGGCTTCTTCGTGCACCGAACAGTCGAGACGCAGATCGCTGTCGGCCATCGAGATGTCGAGCGTTGCGCAGTGGTGCAGCGTCTTCTTCGACGGCTTGCCCGGCTGGAACGACGAGCACGTCAGGCACATGCGTTGCGGCGGCGTCACGCCGGCCACCTGCAGCTCGCGCAGCGTCTTCAGCAGCGCGCGATACAACGTGCCCTGCTCGTCCGCGCCCAGCTTGCCGACCGCCTTCGTCAGGAATTCCGGCCATTGCAGCGCCTTCTTCGCCGCCGTGCGGCCGCGGGCCGACAGGCGCACCGCGAGTGCGCGGCCGTCGTCCAGTGCACGACGCTTCTCGACGAGCCCCTTCGTCTCCAGCGTGCTGACCGCATCGCTGGTGGTCGCGGCGGTGAGTTGCGTCTCGCGCGCGATCTCGCCGAGCCGCATCGGGCCCTTGCGCTGCAGCAGCAGCACGAGGATCTCGCCCTGCGTCGGCGTGAGGCCTGCCCCTTCCGCCCAATCCCATGCCTGGCTTCGCATGGCCGTACTCAATCGCAGCAGGCTGTGCGTCACACGTCCCGAAGCCTGATTCCCGTAAACGCCTTCGCTCATAGTCTTTTCGCTTTGCCGCCGCCCGGATTGCCGAGCAGCCGTAGTGTGGAGATCGAATGTCTATCTCAAAACAGACGCTCGTTGAAGAGCGTCAACACGGCCGTCGCGAGGCACACGCGGCGGTCGCGTTCGCGGCGACCGGTGAGACACGCGTCGTTCCGGTGTCCGCAAAGCCGACATTCTAAGCGAGAGCGGAAAATCGCACAGCTAAGTTATCCCCTTCATTTTGTGGAAAATCGCTGGATAACCGCTTTTTTTCGTTGTGCCTGCAATGTCCGCGGGCCGCGCGGCGGGACACGAAAACATTTTCCTGTTCGGATCGGCCACCGTGCCGGCGGCACGAGTCCACCGGGTTATCCAGCTCGCAGAGCGTTGACTTTGAAGCGGAATATCAAGTTATCCACAGATTTTCAGGATGACTGGCGACCCGACCCGGCCGAATCGGCGTCGACCGCCGTTCAGCGAATCGCCACGCGGTCGAGCCTGTAATCTGCAAAACATATTTTCATTCGCGCCAGCGCAGGCACTGCTGGCGAACCGTCTCGTTCAGCGATTTTTCCTGCTTGAAAACGGTTCTCAACCACGACGCATCGTTGACGCGCGCCTTCGCGAGCGCGCCGATCTCGTCGAGCGCCGCGCGCGAGCCGAGCGCGGCCGCATGCGGCGCGATCCGGTCGAGCGTGTCGAGGATGTCCTCGGCGATCGTGCGGCGCTCACCCGTCTGAGGATTGACGCAGGTGCCCTCGAGCCCGAAGCGGCACGCTTCGAAACGGTTGAACGTGTAGACGAGGTAGTCGTCCTCCGACAGCTTCAGCGGCCGATCGGTCAGCAGGTAGCGCGCAAGCGTCTGGATGTAGCACGCAATCGCCGCCGCGCGGTCGACCGACAGCGGCGTGTCCATCACGCGCACCTCGATCGTTCCGTAGCCGGGCTTCGGGCGGATGTCCCAGTAAAAGTCCTTCATCGAGTTGACGACGCCCGTGTTGACCATCTTCGTGAAGTACTCCTCGAAGCTGTCCCAGGTCAGCACGAACGGCGCGCGGCCCGACAGCGGGAACGCGAACACCGAGTTCAGGCGCGCCGAATGGAAGCCGGTGTCGACGTTCTGCACGAACGGCGACGACGCCGACAGCGCGATGAAGTGCGGAATGAAGCGCGACATCGAGTGCAGCAGGAACAGCGCGCTGTCCGGATCCGGACAGCCGATGTGCACGTGCTGGCCGAACACCGTGAACTGCTTCGCGAGATAGCCGTACAGCTCGGAGATGTACTGGAAGCGCGGCGCGTCGTAGATCTGCCGGTCGCTCCATTGCTGGAACGCATGCGTGCCGCCGCCGCCGAGCCCGACGTTGAGCTGGTCGGCCGCCTTCACGAGCACGTCGCGAATCGCATGCAGCTCGCTGACCGCCTGCTCGTGCGAATGGCAGATGCCGGTCGACAGCTCGATCATGCTCTCGGTGATTTCCGGCGTGATGTTGCCGGGGAAGGTTTCGCCCTGGATCAGGCGCATCAGGTCGGATGCGGCCTTGGTCAGATCGTAGTTGTGCGTGTTGACGACCTGGATCTCCAGTTCGACGCCGAACGTGAACGGTTCGGAATTGACGAAGGTTTCGAGTGCCATGGCAGGTTCCGGAATCAGTTTCTGTCGCTACGTTCGCTGACCGCCGACAGGCATCGGTAGATGACGAACGGGCTGACGAGCTGCAGGATCACGATCGAGCACATCACGATCGCGCGCAGGTGCGGGTCGAAATTCGGATAGAGCTGGTAGGTGTCGTCGACGAGCAGGTACGACAGCGCGGACATCGGCGTGAGCGCGATGCCGAGCGCGACGCCCTGCTTCATCCCGAGCCCGCTCGGCTTCGCGAACACGACGACGCCGGCCAGCTTCGCGGCGAGCCGCGTGACGATCAGCGCGATCGCGAACAGCCCGCCGAGCGCGATGTCGCCCCACGTGAACGACGTGAGCGTCAGCACGAACAGGATCACCGTCAGCAGCCAGCCGGCCGTGCCGAAATGCTCGGGCCACAGCTGCGGACGCGCTTCCAGGTTCTTCACGATGATGCCGGCGAGCAACAGCGTGAGCAGCGTCGACAGCTTCAGTGCCTGGGCAACCGCGATCGCGAGCATCACGAGGCCGAACAGCGCGACGAACGAATGCTCGTCGCGCATCGTCGAGGTCATGTGGCGGAACAGGTAGTTGCACGAGCGCGCGACCAGATACGCGACGATGAACGAGCCGACGATCAGGTAGAGCGGCTGCAGGATCGTCGCGAAAACGTTCCCGTACGCTTCCTGGTGGAGCCAGCTCGTCACGAGCTTGGTCAGCACGATCGCATATACGCTGTTGAGCGCGGTCAGCGTGATGAGACGCTGCGACACCTGCCCTTCCGCGCGCAGCTCCGTCTTCAGCTGGATCACCATCGACGGCGACGTCGCGATCGCGATCGCCGACAGCACGAGCGCGACCATGCCCGACACGCCGAGCGCGAGCATCACGAACAGCACGAGCACGAACGTGAGCGTCGCCTCCGCGAGGCTCGACGCGATGAGCCACGGATTGCGACGAATCCATTTCAGGTCGAGACGACTGCCGAGCTCGAACAGCAGCAGGCCGAGCGCGACATTCATCAGCAGCCGCGACGTTTCGTCGGTACTCGCGTCGATCACGCCGAATCCGAACGATCCGGCGATGAGACCGATCACCGCATAACCGGTAATGCGCGGTAACCGCCACGCACGATAGCACAGCTCGCCGCAGAGACCGGCCGCAAACAACGCGAGCCCGGCCCAGAACACGGCATCCGGCGACAGCGGCCAGTTGGGCAGGAATGAGAACGCCGACTTCATCGTGGTGACTTCTCCTTTGGAAGCAACCGCCAGCGACGCGGGGTCAAGCGTCAGAAATGAGATGCGCGCCGGCTGGGTATCGCCCCGAATGTGATTGTTGTGGTCGACGACGGCGAGACATGGGATTCGCCTATTCCGCCATCCGGCGGAAATGTCGTTCAGGTTGCCGATCTGGATTGTCGGCCTGGTGTGTGAACGGACTGCGCAGCCTCGAAGATTCAGATTCGAAATCGAGCCGACCGTTCCATTGAAGCATGTCCGGCGCTTGGCCGAACGGACGCGAAGGAAACCGATTGTGCCACAGCTTTTTCGTTCTGGAACCGATTGAATCGGCTCGCGGCGCTGTGAGGCACCACAGGCCTTTGGTTTCAAAGGTTTATTTGTATATATACGTAGTAGAAGTTAACAAGGCCCGCACAGTTCTGTGGATAACTTCGGTTTACGTAGCAAGATCAAGGTGTTGGCTCGGCCATAACCCGTTGCACAGGCTGTTTGCTCACAGAGGTTTGAGTTGAGCAACTTTTGGGCCGCTTCACGGCTGTGCCGAGTTGCCCAGTTTACGTCCACTGTGATTGCACACGAAGTGCGTGCGGATTTCGCGCGGTTATCCACAGCATTGCGTGGATAACCTTGCGCGGGAAAATCGGAAAACTGTGAGGATTCGACCGACCAATCGACCAATCGACCAGCCGGTGTCAGCCGATGTGGCGACCGCGCAAGGCGCGGATCAGAAACCGTGCCGGGTCGACGGCATCGGCGAGTTCACGCTCGAGCGGCAGCGGCTCGCCCTCGAGCTGGGATGCGATGAGCTCGGCGCCGAGTGCGGCCCACACGAGGCCGCGCGAGCCGTAGCCGAATGCGCCGTAGAGACCGGCGGTGCGCGGCAGGTCGCGCGCCTTCGCACCGCTCAGCGCGCGTGCGTTCGCGACGGCCTGCGCTTCGTCGGCGAGCGGACCGATCAGCGGCACCCGGTCGGCGACGACCCAGCGGAACGCGACGCGGCCGCGCAGCGCATCCGGGTCCGGCAGATCGCCGATCAGGCCGGGCAGCAGATGCCGGACGCGCTCGAGGTTTTCGATATGTCCGGCGGTGCGCATCGCCGGATCGACGTCGTCGGGCTCGAAGGTCGCGCCGATCAGCAGCGTGCCGTCGTCGAGCGGCACCGCGTAACCGTCGCCGATCGTCGGGCATGGCAGCGGCGCCGTGCTGCCGGGCGGCAGCAGCGTGAGCTGGCCGCGTACCGGCTGCACCGCGACATGCCGCAGGCCCGCGAGCCGCACGGCATCGCCCGCGTTCGCCAGCACGACGACCGGCGCTTCGGCCAGCGTGCCGCCCGCCGCGTCGAGTGCGCGCCATGCATCGCCGTGTCGTTCGAGCCGTGCGACTTCGGTGCCGGCGACGAGTGTCACGCGTTCGCCGGCGGCCGCGAATTGCGCTGCGCAGAGCCCGGCCGGCCACACGGCGCCGCCGTGCGGAAACAGCAGGCCGCCGTGCGCGACCGGCAGGTTCAAATGCGTGCGTGCGGCGTCGGTATCGAGCAGCGATGCGTAGTCGGATGGCGTGCCGAGTGCATCGAATGCGTCGCGCATCCGCATGAAATCGTCGGCCGATTCCGCGAGATGGATCATCCCGTGCGTGCTGCGCGCGAATGCATGACCGGCCTCTTCGAGTGCGCGCCAGCGTGCGAGCGCATGCAGGAAACCGGTGCGCGTGAGCCGGCTCGCGATGTTGTCGTCGCGCGTCATCAACGGATGGAACACGCCGGCCGGATTGCCCGACGCGTCGCTTGCGATCCGCGCGTGCCGCTCGATCAGCGTGACGTCCCAGCCGCGCGCGGCGAGCCGTTCGACCACCGCGCAACCTGCGAGGCCCGCGCCTATCACGATCGCGCGGCGGGCAGAAACCGGCAACGCGCGCGGCGGTTCGTGCCGGCGCATCCGCCAGCGCGGGGCATATTCGCCGACCCGCAACGCCGGTTCGCCCGCGCAATCGTCGACGTCGCGATGTGTGAAGCCCGTCGCATCGAGCGCATGTTTCACGGCGTCGTCGTGCGAATGCGTTGCGTAGGTCGCGCCTTCCGCGGCGATGTGCGCGAGCGCGCGAATCATGTCGGCCGACAACGCATCGTCATGCCCGGCCGATGCGCGATGGCCGAGATAGAACGCATCGGCGCGCGCGACAAGCCGTCGCAGCAGGTCCTGCGCGTTGCCGAATGCGAGCGTGAGCACCACGCGCCCGGCGTCGAATTCGAGCCGGTGCAGGCCGGGCACGAGCATCGGCCACGCGTCGACGAGCGCCGCGGCGCTCATCGATACGTTCTCCGAAATGGTCGCGCGCTCGGCCATGTTTGAAACGGCGCGCCGCAGGTCGTCGCGCGAGAACGGATGCGGCTCGACCGCGACGAAATGCAGCCGCTCGCAGCGCCGCGGATCGTCGCGCCATGCGGCCCAGGTCGCGAGGAAGTGGCCGCCCGCGCCGAATCCGGTCTCGACAATCGTGAACGTGCGGCGGCCGCGCCAGCGGGCCGGCAGCCCGTTGCCGGCGAGCATGCGGTTGGCGTGCGCGAGCGCGCGCGACGCGTCGCGATGGAGGTCGCCGTACTGCGGCGAGACGAGTGTGCCGTCGTCGCGAACGGCGAGCGTGGCGGGAACGAGTCGGTCGGGCATGCGAAACAAAAAACGTGGCAGCCAAGCCTGGCAAGGGATTGCGCGGAGGCGTCCGCGACGCCGTTGGCAAAAACCAACGGCGTCGCGCGCGGGCGGACCCGTCTGCGTATCCTGTTCGGTTGGCGCAGGTCAAAAAACGGGCAATCGACGATTCATTCGGCGAAATACCGATGAAAATCTTTGAAACCCTTGTCGTTATTGGGTTTGCGCTGCGCTATCATAGCAACGCCGTACCGCGGGGTGGCCTCCGGCAAGCCGGACGGCACGTCGCGCGGGCCAGGATTCGGCGCTGTGCCGTTGGAGTCAGACTCTCGACGGCACGGTTCGCGCACGTATAATCGGCGCGTTCGCGCTGTTCGTGTCAACCTAACCTGAAAAAGGAACCTTAATGAACAAACAGGAACTGATCGACGCCGTCGCCGCCCAAACGGGCGCCAGCAAGGCTCAAACCGGCGAAACGCTGGACACGCTGCTCGAAGTCATCAAGAAGGCCGTGTCGAAGGGTGATGCGGTTCAGCTGATCGGCTTCGGCAGCTTCGGTTCGGGCAAGCGCGCAGCACGTACGGGCCGCAACCCGAAGACCGGCGAAACCATCAAGATCCCGGCAGCCAAGACGGTCAAGTTCACGGCTGGCAAGGCGTTCAAGGACGCCGTCAACAAGCGTTAAACCAGCGCCTGTTCAAAGAAAAACCCGCCATTCGGCGGGTTTTTTGTTGGGCGCGCGCGGTATTTTTGCCACAGTCCGCGCCCGTTTTGCAAGAATTGACGGTTGCTTTTCGCGAGCTGTTTTTACCGGCCGTTACGCGTGCACGATCTGCGCGTCGCCGGGATCCTCGTCGTCGTGCGCGTCGACATCCCACGCCGGAAACGGATCGTCGAATGCGCGCCATTGCTCGGCGCCCAGCGCGAATTCGGCATCGGTGAGCAGGCACGCGTCGAGCTTCGCGCGCCATGCGTCGGCGTCGAGACCGATGCCGATCAGCACGAGTTCCTGACGACGATCGCCGACCGAGCGGTCGTCGAGATCACCCTGCCATTCCGCGCGAATTTCGCCGAGCAGCTCGTCATCGTCCGGCCATTCCGCACGATCCTGCGCGGCCCACCAGAGGCCCGCGGGGCCGTGCCGGCATACGCCGCCCGCCTGCGACAGCGAACCCGCGATGTCGTTGCGCGTCGCGAGCCAGAAGAATCCCTTGCTGCGCAGCACGCCCGGCCACTCCTGATGCAAGAGCGCCCAGAGTCGCGCCGGATGAAACGGCCGGCGCGCCCGGTAGACGAAATTACCGATGCCGAATTCGTCGGCTTCGCCGTGTACGTGCGCATGATGCGCATCGTGGCATTCGGGATCGTCGCAATCGGTGTGATCGTGATCGAGCGACGCGAGCCAGCCCGGCGCGTTCGCGGCTTCGTCGAAATCGAAGCGGCCGGTGTTCAGCACGTCGGCGAGCGGCACGGTGCCGAACGTCGAGACGACCTGGTGCGCGCGCGGATTGAGCCGCGCGAGGATGTGCTGCAGGCGCGCGAGTTCGTCCGCGCCGACGAGATCGGCCTTGTTGATCACCAGCACGTCGCAGAATTCGATCTGCTCGATCAGCAGCTCGACGAGCGTGCGATCGTCTTCGTCCGACGCGGCGATGCCGCGCGTCGCGAGCGCATCGTCCGAACCGTAGTCGCGCAGGAAATTGAACGCGTCGACGACCGTGACGAGCGTGTCGAGCCGCGCGACGCTCGCCAGCGATGCGCCGTCGTCGTCGACGAACGTGAAGGTTTCGGCGATCGGCATCGGCTCGGCGATGCCGGTCGACTCGATCACGATCGCATCGAAGCGGCCGTCGGCCGCGAGATTGCGGATCTCGACGAGCAGGTCGTCGCGCAGCGTGCAGCAGATGCAGCCGTTCGACATTTCGACGAGACGCTCTTCCACCTGCGACAGCGCCTGCGCATCGCGCACGAGCGATGCGTCGATGTTGACCGCCGCGAGATCGTTGACGATCACGGCGACCTTCAGGCCCGCGCGGTTCGCGAGGATGTGTTTGAGCAGCGTGGTCTTGCCGGCGCCGAGAAAACCGGACAGCACGGTGACGGGCAACGGCTGGTTCATTGCCGGATTCATAGCGATATGCACCAACGGAAAAAATGAAATAGCGGCCGCGGCGCCTCTTCAGGGGGGCGCGATCGGCCAGGGGCCGGGCGAAACTGCGGCGTGAGCCCGCATTGTGCATCAAACGCGCGCCGGCCGAGCGGCATCGCGCCGGTGCGCGATGCGGCGCGGCGTCACTGGGTGGGCGGCAGCAGCTTCCACTGCGTCAGGATCCCGGCGATCTGCCGCGCGTACTTGTCGCGCAGCGACGGCGTCTCCGAATGATAGGCGCCGACGGCCTGCCAGGTGTTGCCGTAGCGGTTCATCTTCTGGCGCAGGTGCCACGCGGCGATGTAGACGTTCTTGCACGGCTCCATCAGCGTGTCGCGGCCGATGCCGTAGCGCGACAGCGTCGACAGGTGAATCGAGTTGATCTGCATCAGGCCGTAGTCGACCGAGCCGTTGTTGTTCTTGTTCAGCGCATCGGGCCGGTTGCGCGACTCCTGCCACGCGATCGCACGCAGGATCAGCGGATTGACCTTCTGGTATCGGGCGGCCTCGTCGAAACAATCCGCGCGCGCGTTTCCGCAGGCAAACCACACGCCGGCGGCGATCAGCGCGATCGAAGCGAATCGTCTGTTCATGGTGCGGAAACGAAAAAGGAAATTGCGCGAGGGTCGGGAAAACCCGTGTTCTTTATTCGTGCGACGAGAAACGTGCCGCCCGTATCATACCGGCAGTCCGTCACGTTGCGACATACGGGAAGACGGCAGCCCGGTTATAGCGCATTTCCGTGTCGATTCATCGTAAATCGACGGCGATGACCGGAATGCCCGTCCGGCACCGAAATCTGACATGGCACATACCTTACAAATCACATACAGCGCGCCGGGTACATGTCGTATGTGAGACAGTCCTCGGATCAATGTGATATTTCGGACATGAAAAACTGCTAATGTCGCGCCTTTAGGACTTGGATCCCAGCACTACCGCCGGAAGTGGCCTGAGCCGGCATCGACCCATTCATCCATGACAAGAAATCGCTTCGTTATGCGGCGCGTTGCCACGACCCTGATCGCCGCCGGCATCATCGTCTCGCAGGCCGCCTACGCTCAGGTCACGCTCAATTTCGTGAATGCGGACATCGACCAGGTCGCCAAGGCGATTGGCGCCGCAACCGGCAAGACCATCATCGTCGACCCCCGCGTGAAGGGGCAGCTCAATCTCGTTGCCGAACGGTCGGTGCCGGAAGACCAGGCGCTGAAGACGCTGCAGTCGGCGCTGCGCATGCAGGGCTTCGCGCTCGTGCAGGATCACGGGGTGCTGAAGGTCGTGCCCGAGGCCGATGCGAAGCTGCAAGGCGTGCCGACCTACGTCGGCAACGCGCCGCAGGCGCACGGCGACCAGGTCATCACGCAGGTGTTCGAACTGCACAACGAATCGGCGAACAACCTGCTGCCGGTGCTGCGGCCGCTGATCTCGCCGAACAACACGGTCACCGCGTACCCGGCGAACAACACGATCGTCGTCACCGATTACGCGGACAACGTGCGCCGCATTGCGCGGATCATCGCGGGTGTCGACAACGCCGCGGGCGCGCAGGTCCAGGTCGTGCCGCTGCACAACGCGAACGCGATCGACCTCGCCGCGCAGATGCAGAAGATGCTCGACCCGGGCGCGATCGGCAACAGCGATGCGACGCTGAAGGTGTCGGTCACGGCCGACCCGCGTACCAATTCGCTGATGCTGCGCGCATCGAGCGCCGCGCGTCTGGCTGCCGCCAAGCGCCTCGCGCAGCAGCTCGACGCGCCGAGCGCGGTGCCCGGCAACATGCACGTCGTCCCGCTGCGCAACGCGGACGCGGTGAAGCTCGCGAAGACGCTGCGCGGGATGCTCGGCAAGGGCGGCAACGACAGCGGCTCGTCGGCGTCGTCCAACGACGCGAACAGCTTCAACCAGAGCGGCGGCTCGTCGTCGAGCGGCAACTTCTCGACCGGCACGTCCGGCACTCCGCCGCTGCCGTCCGGCGGCCTCGGCAGCTCGTCTTCGTCGTCGTCCTACGGCAGCGGCTCGTCGGGCAGCGGCGGCCTGGGCACGGCCGGCCTGCTCGGCGGCGACAAGGACAAGGGCGACGACAACCAGCCGGGCGGGATGATCCAGGCCGACGCCGCCACCAACTCGCTGATCATCACGGCATCCGATCCGGTCTACCGGAACCTGCGCTCGGTGATCGACCAGCTCGACGCGCGGCGTGCGCAGGTCTACATCGAAGCGCTGATCGTCGAGCTGAACTCGACGACGCAAGGCAACCTCGGGATCCAGTGGCAGGTGGCGAGCGGCCAGTTCCTCGGCGGCACGAACCTGGCGGCCGTGGCCGGCAACGTGGCGGGCAACAGCATCATCAACCTGACCGCCGGCGGCACGACCACCAGCGCCGGCACGATCACCGGCGGCGGGCTGGCCTCCAATCTCTCGTCGCTCAACCAGGGCCTCAACATCGGCTGGCTGCACAACATGTTCGGCGTGCAGGGGCTCGGTGCGCTGCTGCAGTACTTCTCGGGCGTGAGCGACGCGAACGTGCTGTCGACGCCGAACCTCGTCACGCTCGACAACGAGGAAGCGAAGATCGTGGTTGGCGAGAACGTGCCGATCGCGACCGGTTCGTATTCGAACCTGACGAGCGGCACGACGAGCAACGCGTTCAACACCTATGACCGGCGCGACGTCGGCCTGACGCTGCACGTGAAGCCGCAGATTACCGACGGCGGGATCCTCAAGCTGCAGCTCTATACCGAGGATTCGGCGGTCGTCGCCGGCACGACGAGCGCGCAGACCGGCCCGACCTTCACGAAGCGCTCGATCCAGTCGACGATCCTGGCCGACAACGGCGAGATCATCGTGCTCGGCGGCCTGATGCAGGACAACTATCAGGTATCGAACAGCAAGGTACCGCTGCTCGGCGACATTCCGTGGATCGGCCAGCTGTTCCGTTCGGAATCGAAGCAACGCCAGAAAACCAACCTGATGGTGTTCCTGCGCCCGGTGATCATCAGCGATCGCAGTACCGCGCAGGAAGTCACGGCCAACCGCTACGACTACGTCCAGGGCATGACGGGCGCGTACAAGTCGGACAACAACGTGATGCGCGACAAGGACGATCCGGTCGTCCCGCCGATGCCGCTCGGCCCGAGCCAGGGCGGGACGCCGGCCGGCAACCTGTTCGATCTCGACAAGATGCGCCGTCAGCAGGTGCAGCGGCAGGTGGCGCCGGTCCCGGCCCAGCCGATGCCGGAGCAGACGCCCGTGCAGCCGCAGAGCGTGCCGCAGCAGTCGGTGCCGCAACAACCGCTGACCGCTTCGCCCGGAGCCTCGCAGTGAGCGACGTGCTCGCGTCCTCCGCCCCAGACGGCGCGCCGGGCGAACGGCAGCCGCCGTCGCCGCTCGCCGCGCGCCTGTTGCCGTACGGCTTCGCGAAGAACGGCCAGGTGCTGATCGCGCACCAGCTCGACGACACGCTCGAGGTGTGGATCAGCGAACGCACGAGCGACGCGGCGCTCGCGGAAATCGCCCGCAACTTCGGCTCGATTTCCGTACACCGCGTGCCGGCCGACGAGCTCGCGCAGGCGATCAACCAGGCGTACGCGCGCCAGGACGGCAGCGCCGCGCAGATCGTCGGCGAGGTCGAAGGCGAAGTCGACCTGTCGCGATTGATGCAGGACATCCCCGAAGTCGAGGATCTGCTCGAATCGGAGGACGACGCGCCGATCATCCGGATGATCAACGCGCTGCTCACGCAAGCGGCGCGCGAACAGGCGTCGGACATTCACATCGAGCCGTTCGAGAACGCGTCGGTCGTGCGCTTTCGCGTCGACGGCACGCTGCGCGACGTCGTGCGCCCGAAGAAGGCGCTGCACGGCGCGCTGATCTCGCGGATCAAGATCATGGCGCAGCTCGACATCGCCGAGAAGCGCCTGCCGCAGGACGGCCGCATCACGCTGCGCGTGGGCGGCCGGCCGGTCGACGTGCGCGTGTCGACGCTGCCGACCGGGCACGGCGAGCGCGCGGTGCTGCGTCTGCTGGAAAAGGATGCGCAGCGGCTGAACCTCGAAGCGCTCGGGATGGGCCGCGATACGCTCGGCCAGTTCGACAAGCTGATCGGCCGCCCGCACGGGATCGTGCTGGTGACGGGGCCGACCGGCTCGGGCAAGACGACGACGCTGTATGCGTCGATGTCGCGGCTCGAAACGGCGACGACCAACATCATGACCGTCGAGGATCCGATCGAATACGACCTGTCCGGCATCGGCCAGACGCAGGTGAACGAGCGGATCGGGATGACCTTCGCGCGTGCGCTGCGTTCGATCCTGCGTCAGGACCCGGACGTGATCATGATCGGCGAAATCCGCGACCTCGAAACCGCGCAGATCGCGGTGCAGGCGTCGCTGACGGGCCACCTCGTGCTCGCGACGCTGCACACCAACGACGCCGCATCGGCGGTCACGCGTCTGACCGACATGGGCGTCGAGCCGTACCTGCTCGCGTCGTCGCTGCTCGGCGTGCTCGCGCAGCGTCTGGTGCGCCAGCTTTGCCCGGTGTGCAAGGAAGAACGGCAGGAAGACGGCCGTACCGTGTGGCATCCGGTCGGCTGCGCGAAGTGCGGGCATTCGGGCTATGCGGGCCGGCGCGGCGTGTACGAACTGCTGGTGATCGACGACGCGATCCGCTCGCTGATCCACCGCAACGCGGCCGACGCGGAGATTCTCGCCGCGGGCCGCGCGGAAGGCATGCGCACGCTGCGCGACGACGCCGAACGCTGGCTTGCGGCCGGCGCGACGTCGCTCGAGGAAGTGTTGCGCGTGACGGGAGGCGCATAGCGCGATGCCGGCATTCCGTTTCGAAGCAATCGATTCGGCGGGGCGCCCGCAGAAAGGCGTGATCGATGCCGACAGCGCGCGCAACGCGCGCGGTCAGCTGCGCACGCAGGGGCTCACGCCACTCGTCGTCGAACCAGCCGCCAGCGCAAGCCGCGGCGCGCGTTCGCAGCGGCTCGCGTTCGGCCGCAAGCTGTCGCAGCGCGAGCAGGCGATCCTCACGCGCCAGCTCGCGAGCCTGCTGATCGCGGGGCTGCCGCTCGACGAGGCGCTCGGCGTGCTGACCGAGCAGGCCGAGCGCGACTACATCCGCGAACTGATGGCCGCGATCCGCGCCGAGGTGCTCGGCGGCCATTCGCTCGCGAATGCGCTGGGCCAGCATCCGCGCGATTTCCCCGAAATCTACCGGGCGCTCGTCGCCGCGGGCGAGCACACCGGCAAGCTCGGCATCGTGCTGTCGCGCCTGGCCGACTACATCGAGCAGAGCAATGCGCTCAAGCAGAAGATTCTGCTGGCGTTCACGTATCCGGGCATCGTCACGCTGATCGCGTTCGGCATCGTCACCTTTCTGCTGAGCTACGTCGTGCCGCAGGTCGTCAACGTGTTCGCGAGCACGAAGCAGCAGCTGCCGGTGCTGACGATCGTGATGATGGCGCTGTCGGATTTCGTGCGGCACTGGTGGTGGGCGATCCTGATCGCGGTCGCGCTGGTCGTGTGGTTCGTGAAGGCGACGCTGTCGCGCGACGGGCCGAGGCTCGCGTTCGACCGCTGGGTGCTGACCGCGCCGCTCGCGGGCAAGCTCGTGCGCGGCTACAACACGGTGCGCTTCGCGAGCACGCTCGGCATTCTCACTGCGGCCGGCGTGCCGATCCTGCGCGCGTTGCAGGCGGCCGGCGAGACGCTGTCGAACCGCGCGATGCGCGCGAACATCGACGATGCGATCGTGCGCGTGCGCGAAGGCTCCGCGCTGTCGCGCGCGCTGAACAACGTGAAGACGTTTCCGCCGGTGCTGGTGCACCTGATTCGCTCCGGCGAGGCGACGGGCGACGTGACGACGATGCTCGACCGCGCGGCGGAAGGCGAAGCGCGCGAGCTCGAGCGCCGCACGATGTTCCTGACGAGCCTGCTCGAGCCGCTCCTGATCCTGGCGATGGGCGGCATCGTGCTCGTGATCGTGCTGGCCGTGATGCTGCCGATCATCGAGCTGAACAACATGGTGCAGTGACGGCCGGTCGGGCCGGCGCCGTTCAGCGCATGTAGATCGCGGGGGACGGCGTGTTCGCGGGGAGCTGGATTTCGGCGCGGGCGCCGTTGCGGTCGACGATGATCGAGCGGGGACGGACTTCGGCGAGCTTCGCGCCGGGTGTGACTTCCGCGCCGAGCGACACCGCGCGCGGCGGTTCGCCGCCGACACCGACGATCGCGGCGGCGCCGTGAGCGAGCGCGAGAATGCCGAACAGGTGAATGTCCTGCACGGGATTCTTGTCGAGCTGTCCGCCGAAGAGCGCGGCGGCGTCCTCGGTGCGGATCGGCAGCCGCGCGGCGGCGGCAGGCAGCGGCGCTTCACGGGCGGACAGCGTGACGACCCAGTAGGTGGCCGTCGCGCACAAACCCGCGAAGAGGGCGAGGGATAGGATCCGGATCGAGAGCGCGTTCATGCGCGCTATTGTACGGATGTATATGAAATTTGCGTTGGGTGAAAGCCCTCGGCAATGCGCGCCTTACAATGCGTGCTCCGCGCCCGGGGTATCGGAAGCCTGTCGTCAGGCAGGCGTCCGGAATGCATCCGGGTGCGTCACTCAATCGACGACATTTTTTGGAAAGAGGTAGTCAGTCATGCAAACGTGGATCACTCGCCGTAATGCGGCCGTGCGCCGTCAGCGCGGTTTCACGCTGATCGAGATCATGGTGGTGGTCGCGATCCTCGGGATCCTGGCGGCACTGATCGTGCCGAAGATCATGAGCCGCCCCGACGAGGCGCGCCGTATCGCCGCGAAGCAGGACATCGGCACGATCATGCAGGCGCTCAAGCTGTACCGTCTCGACAACGGCCGCTATCCGACCCAGGAGCAGGGCCTGACCGCGCTGATCCAGAAGCCGGCCACCGATCCGATCCCGAACAACTGGAAGGATGGCGGCTATCTCGAGCGCCTGCCGAACGATCCGTGGGGCAACGGGTACAAGTACCTGAACCCGGGCGTGCACGGCGAGATCGACGTGTTCAGCTACGGCGCCGACGGCAAGGAAGGCGGCGACGGCAACGACACCGACATCGGTTCGTGGCAGTAGGCGTGCGCTGACCGGCCCGACGTTCGTTCCCGTTCTTCATTGCCATGCCCGCCCTTCGCACGCCGTTGCGCTCAGCTCGCGACAGTCGCGCCGGCCGCGACAGCCACGTGCGTCGCGGCGCGGCCATGGCCGCCGCGCCAACGCGCGTACGCGGCTTCACGCTGCTCGAGATGCTCGTCGTGCTCGTGATCGCGGGCCTCCTGGTGTCGCTCGCGTCGCTGTCGCTCACGCGCAATCCGCGTACCGACCTGCGCGAGGAAGCGCAGCGCATCGCGCTGCTGTTCGAGACCGCCGGCGACGAGGCGCAGGTGCGCGCACACTCGATCGCGTGGCAGCCCACCGCGCACGGCTTCCGTTTCGACGTGAGCTCGCCCGACGGCTGGCGCACGCTGCGCGACGACCTGCTGCGCCCGCGCGACTGGGACGGCGGCGTCACGAGCGCCGAGATCGACTATCCGGGGTCCGACACGCGTGCGAGCCGCGTCGTGTTCGGCACCGAAAGCATCGACACGCCGGTGCGCGTGACGCTGCATTCGGCCGTCGGCAGCGCGACGATCGTCGGCACCGGCAACGGTCGTTACGAGGTGCAGTGACGATGCGTCGTCGTATGCCCTTCCCGCCTGCTTCGCTCCGCCCCTCGCAAGGACTTCGTTCGGGGCGCGCCAACGGTACGTTCTTCCGCGCACGCGGCTTCACGATGATCGAGGTGCTCGTCGCGCTCGCGATCATCGCGGTCGCGCTCGCCGCGTCGATCCGTGCGGTCGGCACGATGGCGACCAATGCGTCCGATCTCCATCGCCGGCTGCTCGCCGGCTGGAGCGCCGACAATGCACTTGCGCAATTGCGGCTCACGCATGCGTGGCCGGAGGTCGGCGAGCAGAGTTTCGACTGTTCGCAAGGCAACGTGCAGCTCGTCTGCACGCAGCGCGTGAGCACGACGCCGAACCCCGTGTTCCGGCGCGTGCAGGTTTCGGTGAGCATGCCGGGGCGCGCCGGCGTGCTCGCACAAATGGTGACGGTGGTCGCGAATGAAACCAGCCGTCCGCTCTGACGCGCCGCCGCGGCGCCGGCTCGCGCGTTTCGCCGGCTCGCGCCGCGTGCGCGGCTTCACGCTGATCGAACTGATGATCGCGATCGCGATCCTCGCCGTGGTCGCGATCCTCGCGTGGCGCGGGCTCGACCAGATCATGCGCGGTCGCGACAAGGTCGCGTCCGCGATGGAAGACGAGCGCGTGTTCGCGCAGATGTTCGACCAGATGCGCATCGACGCGCGGCTCGCCGCGACCGACGACGAAGCCGGCCAGCCGGCGATCGGCGTCGCCGGCAACACGCTGCAGATCGTTCGCGAGCTCGACGTGCCGGGCGCCGCGCCGCGGCTGCAAGTGGTCCGTTACCGGATCGCCGGCGGGCGCGTCGTGCGTTATGCGTCGCCGCCGATCGACGATGCGAACCGGCTGCACGACGTGCTGAAGGACAGCAGCATCGACGGCTGGAGCCGGGTCGCATTGATGGGCGGCGTCGGCGCGATCGACGCGAAGCTGTACGTGCCGCGCGTGGGCTGGACCACCAATCTGCAGACGGCCAACGACGCGCTCGCGCAGAACAACGATGCGCTGAAGGTGCCGCAGATCGGCAACGCGCCGCCGACGCGCGCGGTGACGGGGCTGCAGGTCAGCATCGGCGCGACGTCGCTGCGCGTGCCCGTCACGCGCATCTTCCTCGTCGGGGAATGACGATGCGCACGCGCCCTCCCCGTTCCCGGTTCGCCGCCCGCGCCGCCGCGCGCGTGCCGGCGCGCGGCCGCCGCGAACGCGGCGCGGCGATCATCACCGCGCTGCTGGTCGTCGCGCTGTCGGCGATCCTCGTGTCGGGCATGCTGTGGCGCCAGCAGGTGCAGATTCGCCGCATCGAGAACCAGCGCGTGCTCGCGCAGGCGCAGTGGGTCGCGCGCGGCGCGCTCGACTGGACGCGGATGATCCTGCGCTCCGAAGGCGACACGGCGCCCGGCATCACCTATCTCGGCGGGATCTGGGCCGTGCCGATCGCGAAGACCAAGCTGTCGGACTTCCTCGGCCGGATCGGCGCGCCCAACGACGGCGGCGGCGAAGACACCTACATTTCCGGATCGATCGAGGACGCGCAGGCGAAGTTCAACCTGCGCAACCTCGTGTCGTCGCCGGCGCCCGGCGTGCTGCAACTCAACGTGACGCAGCTCCAGGCGTTCCGGCGGCTCTTGACGACGCTCGGCTACGACGGCGCGCTCGCGAAGCGGATCGCGCTGCAGATGCGCGCGGGCCTCATGCATTCGGCAACGCGTTTCCAGACGCCGACGCTGCCCGGCGCCGGGACGGCCGCCACCGCGCCGGTGCCCGGCGGCGACATGGCCGGCAACTTCACCGACGACCCGGGGATGTCCGGCGGCGACCGCGGGCCCGCTCCGCTGATGATGACGGGCGTCGACAGCCTGCTCGACGTCGACGGCGTGACGCCCGAGATGGTCGCGCGGCTGCGCCCGTTCGTCACCGTGCTGCCGACCACGACGCCCGTGAACATGAATACCGCGCTGGCCGAGGTGATCGCCGCGCTCGTGCCGGGGATGAGCGTGTCGTCGGCACAGGCGCTCGTGTCGCGCCGCGAGACCGTGTTTTTCCGCAACGTCGGCGACGTGCAGCTCGCGCTGCGCGGTGCCGGCGCGCCGAACGTGACGATCGACTCGAGCCTCGTCGACGTCAATTCGAGTTACTTCATCGTGCATGGCCGGATCCAGCACGATCGCGCGGAGGTCGATCGCACCTCGCTCGTGTATCGTGATCCGACCACGCACTCGACGCGGGTCGTGCGCATCCGCGACCAGCTATAACGACGCCATTCGGGAGAGGAGCTCTTGAGCACGCTGATTGTTTCTTTGCCGCCGCGCGAGCCGGCCGTGCCGTTACAGGAATGGCAGTGGCCCGAATTGCCGTTTGCGCTCGTCGACAAGGCCGGCCACGTGCAGCGCGCGGGCCGCGCCGCGCTCACGCTGCTGCCGCGCGCGAACGCGACGGTGCTGATCGTCGCCGCGCGCGACGTGTTGCTGCTGGCCGCGACCGTGCCGCCGCTCAAGGGGCCGAAGCTGCGCCAGGCGTTGCCCAACATCGTCGAGGATCAGCTGATCCAGGATCCGGCCGGCTGCCACATCGCGCTCGATCCGGCGGCACTGCCCGACGGGCGCCGTGTGCTGGCCGTCGTCGACCGCGCGTGGTTCCGCACGATCTGCGACGCGTTCACCGCGGCCGGCCACCGGCACCTGAGCGCGGTGCCGGCGACGCGCTGCCTGCCGGCGCCGCGCGCCGCGGTGGCGGAAGCTGCGTCGGACACGCCGGCCGACGGTGAAGCCGCGCAAGCCGCCGCGATCACGGATGCGGCCGAGCCGCTCGCGCGCCCGACCGCGGTGGCCGCGGTGCTCGGCCTCGCGACCGCGGTCGAACCGGTGCTCGTCGAAGCCGGCGCGCAGCCGGCCGCGGCCGGTGCGCCGCGTCTCGAGCTCGCGATTGCGCGCGGCGCGCTCGGCGAAGGTTTTGCAGCGCCTGCCGCGCGCGCAAGCGGCACGCTCGCCGCGCTCTCGGGCGGCGGCGACGTCGAGCTGTACGAACTCGGCGAGGCGGGCGCGGAGCCGCGGCTCGCATCGGTCGGCTCCGGCGACGGCTCGCTGCTGCCGGGCGCGCAGCCGCTGTCGTTCGACGCATTCGCGCGGCGCGCGCTGAGCGAGCGCCTGGATCTGTGCCAGTTTGAATTCGAATCGCAGCCGTGGCGCTTCGACCGCGCGACGCTGAAGCGCCTGCGCGTGCCGATCGCGCTCGCCGCGGCGACGCTCGGCGTCGCCGTGATCGGGATGAACCTGCACTGGTGGAAGCTGTCGCGCGAACGCGATGCGCTGTCCGCGCAGATCACCGAGACGTTGCTGTCCGCATTCCCGAAGACGACGACGGTGCTCGATCCGCCCGCGCAGATGCAGCGCCAGCTCGACCAGTTGCGCCTCGCGGCGGGCGAGCTGTCGCCGAACGATTTTCTCGCGCTGTCGAGCGGGCTGTCGCGTTCGATGGGCGCGCTGCCGCTGAACGGAATCGCATCGCTCGATTATCACGACCGGCGGCTCGACGTCGGCTTCAAGCCGGAGGTCAAGGTGGACCCCGATTTCCCGCAGCGTCTCGCACGCAACGGGCTGGCCGGCGAAGTCGACAGCAGCACCGGCAAATGGACGATCCGGAGCCGCTCATGAAGACCGAACAACTGACCCAGACGCTCGCGCAGTTCTGGGGCGAGCGCTCGCAGCGCGAAAAGATGCTGCTCGGCTGGGGCGGCGCCGTGCTGGCCGTCGCCATTGCGTATTCGGTGCTGTGGTCGCCCGCGCAGGAAGGCAGCGCGCGGATCCGCAACACGCTGCCGACGATGCGCCGCGAGCTCGCGGAGATGACCGCGCAGGCCAACGAGGCGAAGTCGCTGACGGCCGCCGCGCAAGGCGTCGCGCCGACCGGGCTGGCGCTGAAGGATGCGCTTGCCGCATCGCTGTCCGATCACGGGCTGCAGGGCGCGCAGGCGCAGGTCGTCGGCAACGGCGTGCAGATCCAGATGAAAAACGCGCCGTTCCCGGTGTGGACGCAGTGGCTCGACGACGCGCGCCGGCAGTTCAAGGTGCAGGTCGGCGAAGCGCACGTGACCGGGCTGAAGGAAGACGGCCAGGTCGACCTGACGGCCGTGATGCAACCCTCGATGCAGAAATGACGCAGTGGATGAAACACGCAGCAGTCGGCCGATGAGGCCGGGGATCAGGCGGCTCGTCGCCGCATTGCCGTGGGGGGTGGCAGGCGGGTTCGCGACGGCGGTGACGCTCATCGCGCTCGCACCGGCCGCGTGGATCGCGCCGCAGTTCGCGCGCGCGACCGGCGGGCATGTGAATCTCGTCGATCCGGACGGATCGCTGTGGCATGGCTCGGGCACGCTGATGCTCGCGCCGGGCGCCGACCAGAGCGCGGCCACGCTGCTGCCCGGCCGCGTCGAATGGACGACGCGCTTCTGGCCGCTCCTCACCGGCCGCGTGCAGATGCACATGCGGCAGACCGAGGCGATGCCCGATGCGGTCACGCTCGATGCGACGTGGCGCGGCGCGGTGCTGTCGGCGGGCACGATGGCCGTGCCCGCGTCGCTGCTCGCCGGGCTCGGCACGCCGTTCAACACGCTCGACCTGCAAGGCGACGTGCGGCTCGGCTGGACCGACTGGCGCCTGCTCGGCAACAACGCGTACGGCCAGCTGACGGTGACGATCGATTCGATGAGTTCGCGCGTGTCGCGCGTGAAGCCGCTCGGGTCGTACCGTGCGGTGCTGCAGGCAAAGGGGACGGGGGCCGATCTCGACCTGTCGACGACGCAGGGGCCGCTGTTCCTCGACGGACACGGCAGCTTCGGCCCCGGCCAGGGATCGTTTCGCGGCACCGCGCACGCGGCACCGGAGCAGCAGGCGAACCTCGCCGGGCTGCTGAACCTGCTCGGTCATCCGATCGGCAACAACCAGGTGTCGCTGATCTTCGGCGACGCGATGCGCTGACGCGCGCAGCGACGTCGCCCCTTTCCGTTTCTACTTCTGCGCGAGCGGCGTGGCGGCCACCGGTGCGGTCGCGGCCGGCGCCGCCGCACCCGACGCCGGTGCCGGCGCGGCCATGTCACCCGTTTCGCGCGCCATCTCCGACGTATTCCAGCCGCCGCCGAGCGCCTTCACGAGCCCGACCGACGACACCATCCGCTGTCCGGCGATCGTCGCGAGCTTCTGCTGCGCGGTGAAGGCCGTGGTCTGCGCGGTCAGCACGTTCAGGTACGCGACCGTGCCGGCCTTGTACTGGTTCGTGACGATCGCGAGCGAGTGCTCGGCGCTGTCGACGGCCTGCCGCTGCACGTCCACTTCCTGCGCGAGGATGCGCTGCGACGCGAGGTTGTCCTCGACGTCCTGGAACGCGGTGAGCACCGCGAGGCGATACGCGGCGACGTTCTCATCGTAGGTCGCGCGGGCGGCGTCGGTCTGCGCGGCGCGCAGGCCCGCGTCGAACAGCGTCGCGGCGAGCTGCGGGCCGACCGTCCAGAAGCGCGCGGGCAGCGTGAACAGCTGCGACCACACCGAGCTCTCGAAGCCGCCGCTTGCCGACAGCGTAAGCGTCGGGAAGAACGCGGAAATCGCGACGCCGATCTGCTCGTTCGCGGCGGCCGCGCGGCGTTCGGCCGCCGCGATGTCGGGCCGGCGCTCGAGCACCGCGGACGGCACGTCGACCGGCGTGATCGGCGGTTCGGCCGTGAGCGGGGCCGGCGGCAGCGAGAACGTGGACGCCGGTTCGCCGATCAGCGTCGCGATCGCATGCTCATACTGCGCGCGTGCGACGCCGTTGTCGATCGACGCCGCCTGCGCGCTCTGCAGCTGCGTCTGCGCCTGGATCACGTCCGCGCGCGCGGCCACGCCCTGCGCGTACTGGTTCTGCGTGAGCTTCAGCGATTCGCCGTACGACTTCACGGTGTCGTCGAGCAGCTTCTGCAGCGCATCGGACGTGCGCAGCTGGAAATAGGTTTGCGCGAGCAGCGCCTGCTGCGACAGCCGCGCGTTCGCGAGATCGGCCGCGGCGGCCGCTTCGCCCGCGCGCTGCGCGCTGACGGTGCGGCTCACCTTGCCCCACAGGTCCGGTTCCCAGCTCGCATCGAGGCCGACGCTGTAACTGTTGCTGATCGACGAGCTGCCGCTGAAATTCGACGACGTGCCCGACGACACCGACGTACGCCCCGAGCGGGAACGCGAGCCCGACGCGGTCAGCCCGACGGTCGGGAAATACGCGGCGCGCGCCTCGGTGACGAGCGCGCGGGCCTGCCGGTACGCGGCGGCCGATTGCGCGATGGTCTGGTTCGACGCGTTGAGCTTGTCGATCAGCGCGTCAAGCTGCGGATCGTTGTAGACCGCCCACCACGGGCCGCGGTCGGTGCGGTCGGCGGGCTGCGCGACCTTCCAGCCGGCCGGCGCCTCCTTGTATGCGGCGGGGATCGACGTGTCGGGCCGATGGTAGTCGGGCCCGACGGCGCAGCCGGCGAGCAGCACGGCCGTCGCAACGGCGACGGCGGCGCTCAGCGGGCGAAGGGCGCGCGGGAGGGGGGCGTACGGCATCGTGGTTTTCCTGTCTGGGCGCGACGGCCAGCGAGCGGCGTCGCGCGATGCGGTCGTTGTGCCGCTGGCGGACAAATGGTAACTGACGGCGGGGTTGCTGCGCAGCCCTAAGGGTACGGTGTGCAGCGGCACGAATGTGTTACCGGCGCGACCGGCCGGTTTACCGGCCATTACGGATCGCTTGCGAGTGTGGCAGGCGCGCGGCGGGCACGGCGACGGGCCGCGCATCGCGCGGCCGGCGCCCGGTCAGGATGGCGAGAGCGGCGCGATGCCGGTGGCGTCAGTGGCAGCGCACGGGCAGCGGGACGGATTCGGCGGCGGACCGCCATGACGACGGCTCCGTGGCCGACGGCTGACCCGTGCGGCGGGCGGCGCCCTTCGCATTGCGCTGTCGGCGATGATCGAACCATGCGAACCCGAGCGCCGCGAGCGATCCTCCCGGCACCACCAGCATCGTCACGTACAGCGCGATCTTCCAGCCGCGGTGCGGCCCGGAAAACACATGATGGGTGGTATCGGTCAGGTTGCGGCGCAGCGCGCCGGCGGCATTTTTCAGGGACAGCATCGCGAACATCCTCGGGGTGCCCGGCAGCGCGGGCGAAGCGGTCAGAACATCGTCTCCGGCAGTGCAACACGCACGTCGTAACTGGTTGACTGAAATAATATTGACTAAGCAATCATTTTTCAAGATACTGGGCGCGTTTTGACCTGAAACGCACTGTTGCTGCGCGCGCAAATCGCATGAACGGCGGCCTCTACGATCCCGACACCATCGCACTGGAAACGAGCCTCGGTTATTACCTGACCAAGGCCCGGCAGGCGCTCGTCGAGCGGATGGACCGCGCGCTCGAGCCGTTCGACCTCACCGCGCAGCAGATCGGCGTGATCCTGCTGTTGTCGCGCGGCTATGCGCGCACGCCGTTCGAGCTGTCGCGCAAGATGTCGTACGACAGCGGGTCGATGACGCGGATGCTCGACCGTCTCGAGCGCAAGGGCCTGGTCGCGCGCTCGCGCAGCGAACAGGACCGCCGGATGATCGAGCTGACGCTCACCGAGCGCGGCGCCGACGCGGCCCGCGCGCTGCCGTCGCTGATCGCCACCGCGCTGAACGCGCAACTCGCCGGCTTCTCGGCCGACGAACTCGCGATGCTCACCGGCCTGCTGCAACGCTTCATCGCGAACGGGCCCGGCGACGCCGGCTGCCCGACTCCCGACGACCCCGATCGCTGAGCGCACGGAGACACGATGTCTAGGTTAAGCATTCGCTTATTTCTCTGTCTGGGCAGAAGATGACGCGGCACGTGGTCTTTCGCTTCCCTGCCACCCTGTTCCATCCGGACGGGCCGCGCGGTGTCGCGCGCCCGTGCGTCGTGCCGGCGCGTCGCGCGCGCCGCGTCTAGGAGATTCCGATGTCCGCCACCACGGCATCCGCCGCGCCGCCTGCGGCCGAACCCGCACCGCTCACCGGCGGCGCGCTCGCGCTGCTCACCGTCGGGCTCGCGCTCGGCACCTTCATGGAAGTGCTCGACACGTCGATCGCGAACGTCGCGGTGCCGACCATCTCGGGCAGCCTCGGCGTCGCGACGAGCGAAGGCACGTGGGTGATCTCGTCGTATTCCGTCGCATCCGCGATCGCGGTGCCGCTCACGGGCTGGCTCGCGCGGCGCGTCGGCGAGGTGCGGCTGTTCACGCTGTCGGTGCTCGCGTTCACGATCGCGTCGGCGCTGTGCGGTCTCGCGAACAACTTCGAGACGCTGATCGCGTTCCGGCTGCTGCAGGGTCTCGTGTCGGGCCCGATGGTGCCGCTGTCGCAGACGATCCTGATGCGCAGCTACCCGCCCGCGAAACGCGGGCTCGCGCTCGGGCTATGGGCGATGACGGTGATCGTCGCGCCGATCTTCGGCCCGCTGCTGGGCGGCTGGATCAGCGACAACTACACGTGGCCGTGGATCTTCTACATCAACCTGCCGATCGGCATCTTCTCCGCGACCTGCGCGTACTTCCTGCTGCGCGGCCGCGAGACGAAGACGTCGAAGCAGCGGATCGACGCGATCGGCCTCGCGCTGCTCGTGATCGGCGTGTCGTGCCTGCAGATGATGCTCGACCTCGGCAAGGACCGCGACTGGTTCAACTCGACCTTCATCACCGCGCTCGCGCTGATCGCGGTCGTGTCGCTCGCGTTCATGCTCGTGTGGGAGGCGACGGAGAAGGAGCCGGTGGTCGACCTGTCGCTCTTCAAGGACCGCAACTTCGCACTCGGCGCGCTGATCATCTCGTTCGGCTTCATGGCGTTCTTCGGCTCGGTCGTGATCTTCCCGCTGTGGCTGCAGACGGTGATGGGCTACACGGCCGGCAAGGCCGGCCTCGCGACCGCGCCGGTCGGGCTGCTTGCGCTCGTGCTGTCGCCGCTGATCGGACGCAACATGCACCGGCTCGACTTGCGGATGGTCGCGAGCTTCGCGTTCATCGTGTTCGCGGGCGTGTCGATCTGGAATTCGACGTTCACGCTCGATGTGCCGTTCAACCACGTGATCCTGCCGCGGCTCGTGCAGGGGATCGGCGTCGCGTGCTTCTTCGTGCCGATGACGACGATCACGCTGTCGAGCATCTCGGACGACCGGCTCGCGAGCGCATCGGGGCTGTCGAACTTCCTGCGCACGCTGTCGGGCGCGATCGGCACTGCGGCCAGTTCGACGTTCTGGGAGAACGATGCGATCTACCACCACGCGAGGCTGTCGGAATCGGTGAGCATCTACGCGCAGAACACGACCGACTACCAGGGCGCGCTCGCGCAGCTCGGCATCGTCGGGCAGACGGCCAACGCGCAGCTCAACCAACTCGTTACGCAGCAGGGCTTCATGATGGCCACCAACGATTTCTTCTATCTGTCGGCGGCCATGTTCATCGCGCTCGCGGCGCTCGTGTGGATCACGAAGCCGAAGAAGGGGGCAGGCCCGGCGATGGGGCATTGAACCCGACAGGACTGGCGACGGGTACTTTCGGCCTACGCGCGCGCTTGCGTGGATTACCGGGGATGAACTAAGCTAACCATAATAGTGAACTTAGTTCAATCGGAGGGCTGATGCATACCTACAACATGCATGACGCGAAAACGAATCTGTCGCGGCTGATCGACGAAGCCGTGCG
Source organism: Burkholderia sp. IDO3 (assembly GCF_003366075.1). NCBI lineage: Bacteria > Pseudomonadati > Pseudomonadota > Betaproteobacteria > Burkholderiales > Burkholderiaceae > Burkholderia > Burkholderia sp. IDO3. The sequence goes on along the minus strand of NZ_CP028963.1, from coordinate 54,498 downwards.
TGCCGGCGAATCGTTCGTGATCGCAAAAGCCGGCAAGCCGCTCGTCAAAGTGGTTCCGATCAATACGCCGGACCCGGTCCGGCCGAGCCGGATCGGTTTCATGAAGGGGCAGATTCGCGTCCCGGACGATTTCGACGCAATGGGGAGCGACGAAATCGGCAAGCTGTTCGAGGGTGACGCATGAAGTTGCTGCTCGACACACACTTGCTTCTTTGGGCGGCAGCCGGCGCAGCCGAGCTGCCCGCCCGCGCCAGCGCGCTCATCGACGATCCCGCGCATACACCGCTTTTCAGCGTTGCGAGCCTCTGGGAGATCGTCATCAAGCGTGGATTGGAGCGCGACGATTTCCGGGTGGACCCAAACGTGCTCCGCCGCAATCTTCTCGATGTCGGCTACGTAGAATTGCCCATCACGAGCGCGCATGCACTAGCGGTCGAACAACTGCCGTCGATCCACCGCGATCCGTTTGACCGTCTCCTGGTCGCCCAGGCGATCTCGGAGGGCGTCACGCTGCTCACGCACGACCAAACGGTCGCGCGCTATCCGGGCCCGATCACACACGTCTGATTGCGCCGGGCATCGGCCTGGCGTCACTCCCTTGCCCGCAACCCGCCAAAGGCGAGATCGTCGCCCGATGCGATCGGCAGCGTCGCCCGCGCAACCTCGAGCCAGGCCCGCGCCGCGTGCGACAGATACCCCTTCTTCAACCAGCCGAGCGCGATCGCCCACGTGATCTCCGGCTCGACGATCGGCCGGCACGTGAACTGCCGCGTGTCGAGCCGCCGGCAGTACGGCTCCGGCAACAGCGCGATGCCGACGCCCGCGTGCACGAGCGCCGCCATGAAATCCCAGTGGCCGCTGCGGCTCACGATCGACGGCGTGAAGCCGGCCTGCCGGCACGCATCGAGCACCGCGTCGTGCAGCGCGAGGCTTTCCGCATAGAACACGAACGACTCGCGGGCGAGGTCGGCGAGCGGCACGGCCGCGTGATCCTCCCAGCGCGACTCGCGCGGCGCGACGAGCCACAGCGGCGCGCGCACCATCGGCAGCCGGTCGAACGTGCCGGGATCGACCGGCTCCAGCAGCCCGCCGAGCTCCAGCTCGCCCGACGTCAGCGCGGCCTCGATCATCCGCGCGCCCTGCTCGAACAGCTTCAGCTCGATGTTCGGATAGCGCTGCTTGTATGCGGCGATGATCGGCGTGAACAGCGACCCGCCGAGCGGCGGAATGCCGATCGTCAGCTCGCCGCGCCCGAGCGTGCCGAGATCGTTCAGCTCCGACTGCAGCTGCGCCTGCGCGGCGAGCACGTCCTGGCCGCGCTGGAACACGATCCGCCCCGCGTCGGTCAGCACCATCTGCCGGCCGTCGCGCAGCAGCAGCGGCGAACCGATCTCGTCCTCGAGCGCCTTCACCATCTTGCTGATGGTCGGCTGCGTGACGAACAGGCGGTCGGCGGCCGCGGTGAAGCTCTGCTGACGGACCACCTCGACGAAGTACCGCAGCGCGCGCAATTCCATCGATCACTCCCCAGATTGGTGCGGCAAGCCGCAACTGAATTCCGAATTGGAATGACAAGGATAGAGACAAGTCATTTTATTTATGGTTAGGGGAAACCCTATACTGATGCCATTGACAGCATCCTCTGTATGGAGCCCGCCATGAACAAGCCGACCGCCATAGCCACCGCCCGCCCCGCTGCTTCCGGCAACGTTGCGCGCACGGGCCGGATCGTGCTGCAGGCCACCGCGCTCGGCGTGCTGTGGATGGCGGTCGACTGGGCCGTGCGCGCGGTCGGGCTGCCGGTGCCGTCCGGCGTGATCGGCCTCGCGGTGCTGCTCGTGCTGCTGTTCTCGGGCCGCGTCGCGCCGGCGTGGGTGAAGGACGGCGCGAACTGGCTGCTGTCCGACATGCTGCTGTTCTTCGTGCCGGCCGCCGTTGCGGCCGTCCAGTACGGCGGGCTGTTCCGCGAGGACGGCTGGCGCATCGCGCTGGTCATGCTCGCCGGCACCGCATTCGTGATGGTCGCGGTGGCCGTCGCGGTCGACCTCGCCGCGAAGCTCGAACGCCGGCTCGCCGTGCAGCGCGTGTGCGCCGAACGCCGCCGCGCGCGCCTCGCCACCGTGTCTGCCCACTGAGCCGGAGCCTGCGATGTTTGCGCCGCTGTCGAATCTGTCCGCCGATCAGGTGAATACCGCGATCTCCGTCGGCTGCTTCGTGCTGACGGTCGTGCTGTATTTCGTGTCGAAGCGGCTCTACGCGTACAAGAAGACGCTGCTGTTCTCGCCGCTCGTGTTCGTGCCGGGCGTGCTGGTGCTGCTCGTCGTGCTGACCGGCACCCCGTATTCGGTCTACTTCCGCGACACGCGCTGGCTCATGTGGCTGCTCGGCCCGGCGACGATCGCGTTCGCGGTGCCGATCTACGAGTATCGCGACCTGATCCGCCGCCACTGGCTGTCGCTGTCGGTCGGCGTCGCGGTCGGGATCGGCGCGGGCGTGTGCGGCTCGCTGCTGCTCGCGAAGCTGCTGCACCTGTCGCCGGAGCTGCAGCGCTCGCTGATGACCCGTTCGGTCTCGACCCCGTTTGCGCTCGCCGTGTCCGACAAGATCCACGCGCCGAAGGATCTCACCGCGCTGTTCGTGATCGCGACCGGCATCTGCGGGATGCTGCTCGGCGAAATCGTGCTCGCGCTGGTGCCGATGCGCACGCGGCTCGCGCGCGGTGCACTGTTCGGCGCCGCTGCCCACGGCGTGGGCACCGCGAAGGCGCGCGAGATCGGCAGCGAGGAAGGCGTCGTGTCGAGCCTCACGATGATGATCGCGGGTGTCGCGATGGTGCTGATCGCACCGCTGCTGTCGTTGTTGCCGATCTGACGAGGCACGGGCGGGCGCCGCGGCCGGCCCGGCCCGCCGCTGCCATTCGCGGCCCGAGCGCCCACTAGGCCGTGCCCCGTTCCGCATGGCCGCTTCCCCGCCGTTTCCCCCCTGCATCGAGCCGACACCCGGCCGACAATCGGCTGAGATAGCCGCAAATCCCCCCTCTTTTCCACCCATCGCGTCCGGCCCGGATGCCGAACAATGCATGCTACGAGATATCACGCACGCATTCACATGGCCTCCACGACCGCAAACCCGACTGCCGACAAGCCGGCTTCGTCGGGCAAGTTCAAGCGCATCGCGCTCATCGCCGTCATCGCGCTGGGTGCGGCCGCCGCTGCCGCCGCCGGCATGTACGTGTTCATGAGCAAGGCAGGCGTCAGCCATCCGAGCACGCACGCCGAGCCGGCGCCGCTCGCCGCGCCGGTGTTTTTCCCGCTCGACCCGCTGACCGTGAACCTGCAGTCGGACGACGGCATGCAGCACTACCTGCGCGTCGGCCTGTCGCTGAAGCTCACCGATCCGAAGGCGCAGGAGCAACTGACCGCGCGGATGCCGGAAATCCGCAGCCGGATCCTGCTCGCGCTGTCGAACAAGCATCCCGAGGATCTGGCGACGCCGGACGGCAAGCGTGCGCTCGCGAAGGAATTGCAGGAGCTGATCGGGCAACCGACGCAGCCGGGCAACGAGCGCGCGAGGGTCGACGACGTGCTGTTCACCGAATTCGTCGTCCAGTAACGCGGCCGAAAAAGGAGCGCGCATGGGCCACCAGGAGTTCATGTCCCAGGAGGAGGTCGACGCCCTCCTCAAGGGCGTTACGGGCGAAACCGATACGGTCGACGAGCAGCACGACCCGTCGGGCGTCCGCCCCTACGACATCGCGACGCAGGAGCGGATCGTCCGCGGCCGGATGCCCGGCCTCGAGATCATCAACGACCGCTTCGCGCGGCTGCTGCGGATCGGCATCTTCAACTTCATGCGGCGCACGGCGGAAATTTCCGTGAGCCAGGTGAAGGTGCAGAAGTACAGCGAGTTCACCCGCAACCTGCCGATTCCGACGAACCTGAACCTGGTGCACGTGAAGCCGCTGCGCGGCACGTCGCTGTTCGTGTTCGATCCGAACCTCGTGTTCTTCGTCGTCGACAACCTGTTCGGCGGCGACGGGCGTTTTCACACCCGCGTCGAGGGCCGCGATTTCACGGCGACCGAACAGCGGATCATCGGCAAGCTGCTGAACCTCGTGTTCGAGCAATACGCGAGCGCGTGGAAGAGCGTGCGACCGCTGCAGTTCGAATTCATGCGCTCGGAGATGCACACGCAGTTCGCGAACGTCGCGACGCCGAACGAGATCGTGATCGTCACGCAGTTCTCGATCGAGTTCGGGCCGACCGGCGGCACGCTGCACATCTGCATGCCGTACTCGATGATCGAGCCGATCCGCGACGTGCTGAGCTCGCCGATCCAGGGCGAGGCGCTCGAAGTCGACCGCCGCTGGGTGCGCGTGCTGTCGCAGCAGGTGCAGGCCGCCGAGGTCGAGCTGAGCGCGGATCTCGCCGAGATCTCGACGAACTTCGAGAAGATCCTGAACCTGCGTACGGGCGACGTGCTGCCGCTGGAAATCGCGGACACGATCGTCGCGAAGGTCGACGGCGTGCCGGTGATGGAGTGCGGTTACGGCATTTTCAATGGTCAATATGCGTTGCGCGTGCAGAAGATGATCAGCGCGGGCGACACGATGAAGGAAGGTGGATATGAGTGAGCTGAACCAGACGCCCGATCTCGACCCGCAGGCACTCGCCGACGCGGCCCTCGCGGAATCGGCAGCCGCCGCGCAGGCCGATCCGGGCATGGACGACTGGGCCGCCGCGCTCGCCGAGCAGAACCAGCAGCCGGTGCAGGCGGGCGCGACGGGCGCCGGCGTGTTCCAGCCGCTGTCGAAGGCCGCGCCGAGCTCGACGCACAACGACATCGAGATGATTCTCGACATCCCGGTCAAGATGACCGTGGAGCTGGGCCGCACGAAGATCGCGATCCGCAACCTGCTGCAGCTCGCGCAGGGGTCGGTCGTCGAGCTCGACGGCCTCGCCGGCGAGCCGATGGACGTGCTCGTGAACGGCTGCCTCATCGCGCAGGGCGAAGTGGTCGTCGTCAACGACAAGTTCGGCATCCGGCTGACCGACATCATCACGCCGGCCGAACGCATCCGGAAGCTGAATCGATGAAAGCCGCGCCGTTCGGCCGCCGCATGCGCCGCGCGACTGCAGCGGCGGCGGCCGTCGCCGCGTCGCTCGCCTGCGCGCCGGCCGGCGCGGCCGACATGAACGCGGTGAACCACGCCGGCGCGATCGCGTCGGGCGTGATCGTCGGTTCGGCCGCGCCGTCGCTCGGCGTCGGCGCGGTGCTGCAAACGCTCGTCGGGCTCGCGGTCGTGATCGGCCTCGTGTTCGGCTGCGCGTGGCTCGCGCGCCGCTTCGGGTTCCAGCCCGCGCGGCGCGGCGGCCCGCTGAAGGTCGTGTCGAGCGTCGGGCTCGGCGCGAAGGAAAGCGCGACGATCGTCGAGATCGGCGACACCTGGCTCGTGCTCGGCGTCGCGCCGGGCAACGTGCGGCTGCTGCATACGCTGCCGGCCGGCTCGGCGGCGGTGACGACGGCGACCGCCGCGGCCGATGCGCCCGCCGGCGCCGCTCCGGCCGACCGCGGGCTGCCCGGCACGTTCGGCGCGCGCTTTCGCGACGCACTCGCGGGCGAAGCCGCGAAGCGTCTCGGGCGCGGCAAGGACCGCTGACATGGCGCCGCGCCCTCTCTCCGTTCCCGCATGTCGATGAAACACGCATTCCTGTGCCGCGCGGCGCGCTTCGCGCCCGTGCTGATCCTCGGCCTCGCCCCCGCGCTCGCGTGCGCGCAGGCGGCCGGCCTGCCCGCGTTCAACACGAGCCCGGGCCCGAACGGCGGCACCACCTACTCGCTGAGCGTGCAGACGATGCTGCTGCTCACGATGCTGTCGTTCCTGCCGGCGATGCTGCTGATGATGACGAGCTTCACGCGCATCATCATCGTGCTGTCGCTGCTGCGCCAGGCGCTCGGCACCGCGACGACGCCGCCGAACCAGGTGCTGGTCGGCCTCGCGATGTTCCTCACCTTCTTCGTGATGTCGCCGGTGCTCGACCGCGCCTACACCGACGGCTACAAACCGTTCTCCGACGGCGCGATGCCGATGGAGCAGGCCGTGCAGCGCGGTGTCGCGCCATTCAAGACCTTCATGCTGAAGCAGACCCGCGAGACCGATCTCGCGCTGTTCGCGAAGATCTCGAAGGCCGCGCCGATGCAGGGCCCGGAAGACGTGCCGCTGTCGCTGCTGGTGCCCGCGTTCGTCACGAGCGAACTGAAGACCGGGTTCCAGATCGGCTTCACGATCTTCATCCCGTTCCTGATCATCGACATGGTCGTCGCGAGCGTGCTGATGTCGATGGGGATGATGATGGTGTCGCCGTCCACCGTGTCGCTGCCGTTCAAGCTGATGCTGTTCGTGCTGGTCGACGGCTGGCAGCTCCTGATCGGCTCGCTCGCGCAGAGTTTCATGTGAGCGGCGGAGGAATCGCGCGATGACCCCCGAACAAGTGATGACGCTGGCGCACCAGGCAATGATGGTCGGCCTGCTGCTCGCCGCGCCGCTGCTGCTGGTCGCGCTCGCGGTCGGCCTCGTCGTGAGCCTGTTCCAGGCCGCGACGCAGATCAACGAATCGACGCTGTCGTTCATTCCGAAGCTGCTCGCGGTGGCCGCGACGCTCGTGATCGCGGGCCCGTGGATGCTGACGACGATGCTCGACTACCTGCGGCAGACGCTGCTGCACGTCGCGACGCTCGGCGCCGGCTGACCGGCGCGCCAGGCCCGCTTCCACGGCGATGTTCTCGGTTACCTACGCGCAGCTCAACGGCTGGCTGACCGCCTTCCTGTGGCCGTTCGTGCGGATCCTCGCGCTCGTCGCGACGGCCCCCGTCGTCGGTCACGCGTCGGTGCCGGTGCGCGTGAAGATCGGCGTGGCCGCGTTCATGGCGCTGGTCGTCGCGCCGACGCTCGGTGCAATGCCCGGCGTCACCGTGTTCTCCGCGCAGGGCATCTGGATCATCGTCACGCAGTTCCTGATCGGCGCGGCGATGGGCTTCACGATGCAGATCGTGTTCGCGGCGGTCGAGGCGGCCGGCGACTTCATCGGGCTGTCGATGGGGCTCGGCTTCGCGACCTTCTTCGATCCGCATTCGAACGGCGCGACGCCGGTGATGGGCCGGTTCCTGAACGCGATCGCGATGCTCGCGTTCCTCGCGGTGGACGGCCATCTGCAGGTGTTCGCGGAGCTCGCCGCGTCGTTCCAGTCGCTGCCGGTGTCCGCCGACCTGCTGCACGCGCCCGGCTGGCGCACGCTCGCCGCCTTCGGCGCGACGGTGTTCGAGATGGGGCTGCTGCTCGCGCTGCCGGTGGTCGCGGCGCTCCTGATCGCGAACCTCGCGCTCGGAATCCTGAACCGCGCGGCGCCGCAGATCGGCGTCTTCCAGATCGGCTTTCCGGTCACGATGCTGGTCGGACTGTTGCTCGTGCAACTGATGATCCCGAACCTCGTGCCGTTCGTGTCGCACCTGTTCGACATGGGGCTCGACGCGATGGGGCGGGTGTTGCCGGGTTGGCGCTAGGCTGCGCTTCCCCGATTGCTGGAAAACCCCTAAAGGAATCGCTACCCCGCGAAAGGTAGCGGAAGGTTTCGTCTACCTATACTCGGTGACGACGATGCAGCAAGGCATCGCGCCATACGAATACAACGAAGGAGACGACCCGATGCGACCCATCCTGCGCACCCTCGCCGTGGCAGCCAGCCTGAGCTGCGCGCTCGCCGCTCACCCCGCTTTCGCCGACGACGGCGGCAAGATCACAATCATGGTCGGCGGAATCGCGAAGCTGATCTACCTGCCCGCGCGGCTCACGCAGGAACTCGGCTACTTCAAGGCCGAAGGGCTCGACGTCGAACTGCTGTCGCAGCCGGCCGGCGTCGACGCCGAGAACGAGCTGCTGGCGGGCGCCGTGCAGGCCGTCGTCGGCTTCTACGACCACACGATCGACCTGCAGAGCAAGGGCAAGGACGTGAAGGCGATCGCCGTGTTCGGCCAGGTGCCGGGCGAAGTCGAGATGGTGTCGACCAAGGCCGCGCCGACCTTCAAGTCGATGGCCGATGCGAAAGGCAAGACGCTCGGCGTGACGGGCCTCGGCTCGTCGACCAGCTTCCTCACGCAATACCTCGCGCTGCAGCACGGCGTGCCGTCGACCCAGTACACGATGCTGCCGGTCGGCGCCGACGCGAGCTTCATCGCCGCGATCAAGCAAGGCCGCATCGACGCAGGGATGACGACCGAGCCGACGGTGTCCGCGCTCGAGAAGATGGGCGACGCGAAGGTGCTGATCGACATGCGCACCGTCGACGGCACGCGCGCCGCGCTCGGCGGCACCTATCCGGCCGCGAGCCTGTACGTGCAGTCGGCCTGGGCCGATTCGAACAAGGCGCAGGCGACCAAGCTCGCGCATGCGTTCGCGAAGACGATGCAGTTCATCCACACGCACAGCGCCGAGGAAATCGCCGCGAAGATGCCGGCCGACTACCAGAAGGACAAGGCGCTGTACGTGACCGCGCTGAAGGCGTCGCTGCCGATGTATACGGCCGACGCGAAGATGCCAGCGGACGGCCCGGCGACCGTGCTGAAGGTGCTGTCGGCGTTCAACCCGTCGGTGAAGGGCAAGCACATCGACCTGGCGCGCACCTATACCAACGATTTCGTGAACGCAAAGTAACCGACCTCGGTACCGGCGCCGGCGGCGGCGATCCCGCCGCCGTGCGCGCCCCGTTCCGGCCCGGCTGACCGGCCCGGCGTCGCCACGATGCGGCGCCCTCTTCACCCGCAGGACGAATGCGATGAACCAGGCAGTCTCCCCGAGCACACCGGCGATCGAGTTTCGCAACGTGTCGTGCCGCTTCATTTCGCCGGAAGGCAAGGCCACCGTCGCGCTGCGCGACTTCAGCATGAGCGTCGCGCGCGGCGAGTTCATCGCGATCGTCGGGCCGACCGGCTGCGGCAAGTCGACCACGCTGAACCTGATCACCGGGCTGCTCAAGCCGGTGTCCGGCGAAGTGCGCGTGATGGGCCGCCCGGTCGACGGGATCGACCCGCGCATCGGCTTCGTGTTCCAGGCCGATGCCGTGTTCCCGTGGCGCAACGTGATCGACAACGTCGCGGCCGGCCCGCTGTTTCGCGGCCGCTCGAAGGACGTCGCGTATGCGCAGGCCGAGGAATGGATCCGCAAGGTCGGCCTCGACAAGTTCACCAAGCACTATCCGCATCAGCTCTCCGGCGGGATGCGCAAGCGCGTCGCGCTCGCGCAGACCTTCATCAACCAGCCGGAAATCCTGCTGATGGACGAGCCGTTCTCCGCGCTCGACATGCAGACGCGCACGCTGATGCAGGACGAGCTGCTGCAGCTGTGGTCCGCGAACAAGGGGTCGGTCGTGTTCGTCACGCACGATCTCGAGGAAGCGATCGCGCTCGCCGACCGCGTGTTCGTGCTGACCGCGCGCCCCGCGACGCTCAAGCGCGTGTACGAGATCGACCTGCCGCGCCCGCGCGTCATGTCGGAAGTGCGCTACGACCCGCGCTTCATCGAGATTTCCAAGGACATCTGGCACGACCTGCGCGAAGAAGTGCAGATCGGCTGACCGCATAAGCCGCACGGCAGGCAATGGCAACAAACAGCAAGGACAGGAGCATGACCGACATGACGCTTCCCACCACCGCCCTTCCGGCGACCACGCTCGAGGACGACGAGCGCGCCGCGCAACGCCGGCTGCGCCGCCGGCGCAACCTGATCGTCGGGCTGCGGATCGCCGTGCTCGTCGTCGTGCTGGGCGGGTGGGAACTCGCCGCACGGCTGAAGTGGATCGATCCGTTCTTCTTCTCGATGCCGTCGCTGATCTTCGAGCAGATCCAGGACTGGTTCGTGAACGGCACGTCGCAGGGCCCGCTGCTCACGCAGGTCTGGGTCACGCTCGAGGAAACCGCGATCGGCTTCCTGATCGGCTCGGTCGCCGGCGTGATCTGCGGGATCGTGCTCGGCCGCAACAAGCTGATGGCCGACGTGTTCGGCCTGTACATCCAGATCGCGAACTCGATTCCGCGCGTCGTGCTCGGCTCGGTGTTCGTGATCGCGCTCGGCCTCGGGATGGCGTCGAAGATCGCGCTGGCCGTCGTGATGGTGTTCTTCGTCGTGTTCGGCAACGCGTTCCAGGGCGTGCGCGAAGCCGACCGCTACCTGATCGCGAACGCGCAGATTCTCGGCGCGTCGCGCCGGCAGATCACCACGGCCGTCGTGATCCCGTCCGCGCTGAGCTGGATTCTCGCGAGCCTGCACGTGAGCTTTGGCTTCGCGCTGGTCGGTGCGGTGGTCGGCGAATTTCTGGGTTCCAAGCAGGGCATCGGCCTGCTAATCTCCACCGCCCAGGGCGCGTTCAACGCGAGCGGCGTGTTCGCGGCGATGATCGTGCTGGCCGTGGTCGCGCTGGCCGCCGACTACCTGCTGACCTGGATCGAGAAGCGCTTGCTGAAGTGGCGTCCCGCCGCGTTCTGAGCATCGCCCGCATCACATGACACGCCCGAACCGCGCCGGCCGCCCCGGCGCGGTTCGGCATTGAGGAGAAGGCATGGCGCACAGCCTGCGCGGGCGGCTTCTGTGGTGGCTGCTGCTGCCGCTCGCGGCTTTCGTGCTGATCGCGGGCGCGATGTCGTACGACACCGCGCGGCGCACGGCCGGGCTCGTGCAGGACAGCGCGCTCGTCGCATCCGCGCGCACCATCGGCGAGGACGTCGAATGGCGCAACGGGCTGCCCGTCGCCGACGTGCCGCCGGCCGCGCTCGAGATCTTCGAATCGCCGTCGCGCGATTCGGTGTTCTACAAGGTGATCGACGGCCACGGCCGGCTGCTCGCGGGCCACCCGGCGCTCGAGGTGTCCGGGCGGCACGGCGTCGAGCCGACGCTGTACGACACCTCGCTCGACGGCGTGCCGCTGCGCGCGGCGGCCTACGATCGCCAGCTGTACGACGAAGGGCAGATCGAGACGGTGACGGTGGTGGTCGCGAAGACGACGCGTTCGCACGATGCGATGGTGGCGACGATCTGGCGCCCGCAGCTCGTGCGCCTGTCGCTGATGCTGGTGCTCGCGGTGGTGCTCGTCTATCTGGGCCTCACGCTCGAGCTGCGACCGCTGATGAAGCTGAAGGACGACGTCGCCGATCGCGGACCGATGGAGCTTGAGCCGATCCGCCCCGAGCGGCTGCAGCACGAGTTGCGGCCGATCGTCGACGCGATCAACCAGTGCATCGCGCGGCTCAATACGCATACGGCCACGCAGCGCCGCTTCATCGCGGACGCCGCGCACCAGCTGCGCACGCCGATCGCGGTGCTCGACACGCAGATCCAGTACGCGCAGCAGCGCGGGCGCGACGATCCGGCGCTCGCGTCGGTGCTCGACAGCATGCAGCGCAGCAGCCGCAAGATGGCTGACGTGACCGACAAGCTGCTGCTGCTCGCGCATGCGGAAGCGACGCCGTCGACGCTGCTCACGCATCGCGTCGATCTCGCGGCCGTGGTGTCGAGCGTGCTGGAGGAGACGATCGTGCTCGCGCAGCGGCGCGACATCGATCTCGGCGCGGATCTCGGCGAGCGGCTCGACGTCGCGGGCAGCGACAGCCTGCTGACCGCGCTGGTGATGAACCTCGTCGACAACGCGGTGCGTTACACGCAGCCGGGCGGCTGCGTGACGGTCGCCGCGCAACGCCATGGCGACACGATCGTGCTCGACGTGATCGACAACGGCCCGGGCATTCCGGCCGAAGCGCGGCCGCACGTGTTCAAGCGGTTCTACCGCGTGTCGGCCGACACCGAAGGCTCGGGCCTGGGCCTCGCGATCGTGCGCGAGATTGCGCAGGCGCACGGCGGCAGCGCGTCGCTCGCGCCGGGGCCGGGCAATCGCGGCGTCGTCGTGACCGTGCGGCTGCCCGCCTATGATTGAGAACGTGATGCCGTCATGAAACTTCTACTGGTCGAAGACAACGCCGAACTCGCGCACTGGATCGTGAACCTGCTGCGCGGCGAGGATTTCGCGGTCGACTGCGTCGGCGACGGCGAGCGCGCGGACACGGTGCTGAAGACCGAACGCTACGACGCCGTGCTGCTCGACATGCGGCTGCCCGGCATCAGCGGCAAGGAGGTGCTCGCGCGACTGCGGCGCCGCAACGACAACGTGCCGGTGCTGATGCTGACCGCGCACGGCTCGGTCGACGACAAGGTCGACTGCTTCGGCGCGGGCGCCGACGACTACGTGGTCAAGCCGTTCGAATCGCGCGAACTGGTCGCGCGGATCCGCGCGCTGATCCGCCGGCAGGCCGGCGTCGGCACGACCCAGCTCGTATGCGGCGATCTCGTCTACGCGTTCGGCACGCGCGAATTCCGCTGCGGCGACGCGGTGCTCGCGCTGCGCCGTCGCGAGCATGCGATCCTCGAAACGCTGATGCTGCAGCAGAACAAGACGGTGTCGAAGGCGCGGCTGATGGACAGCGTGTTCGCGCTCGACGACGAGCCGAGCGCCGACGCGATCGACATCTATATCCACCGGCTGCGCAAGCATCTGGCCGGTAGCACGGCCGAGATCATCACGCTGCGCGGGCTCGGCTATATCCTGCGCGCGAAGAGCGTGCAGGACTGACGCGGTCGCGCTCCCCGCCCTCGTCCATCCCTTCGCATGACGAATCTTTTCTGAAAACCCGGCGGCTGCCCGTCGGGGCGGCGGCCGCTCGCCTGCCCGATTCGTGATCGCCGCATGTTCGGTGTTTTCACCGATCCGATTCTTGCTGCCGGGAAAGCGGCATGAAGGATTGCACCCTCTACCATGCTACGCGTCGGCCCTCTCGCTGTGGCCGGCAACAGCCGGCATACATTACGTAGTGCCAACGAACATTTCAATGCGGCAGCCAGGAGGAGACGATCTTGAAACGCAAAACCCTTGCCCTTTCCATCGCGGCGGCGGGCCTCTGTGCCGGCACCCAGGCGCACGCGCAGTCGAGCGTGCAGCTCTACGGCCTGATGGACCTCAGCTTTCCGACCTACCGGACCCACGCCGACGCGAACGGCAATCACGTGATCGGGATGGGCAACGAAGGCGAGCCGTGGTTCAGCGGCAGCCGCTGGGGCCTGAAAGGCGCCGAGGACATCGGCGGCGGCACGAAGGTCATCTTCCGCCTCGAAAGCGAATACGTGGTCGCGAACGGCCAGATGGAAGACAACGGCCAGATCTTCGATCGCGACGCATGGGTCGGCATCGAGGACGCGCGCTTCGGCAAGCTGACGGCCGGTTTCCAGAACACGATCGCACGCGACGCATCGGCGATCTACGGCGACGCATACGGCTCCGCGAAGCTGTCCACCGAGGAAGGCGGCTGGACCAACTCGAACAACTTCAAGCAGATGATCTTCTACGCGGCCAGCCCGACCGGCACGCGCTACAACAACGGCCTCGCGTGGAAGAAGCTGTTCAGCAACGGCATCTTCGCGAGCGCTGGCTACCAGTTCAGCAACTCGACCGCGTTCGCGACCGGCTCCGCATACCAGCTCGCGCTCGGCTACAACGGCGGCCCGTTCAACGTGTCGGGCTTCTACAACCACGTGAACAACGGCGGCTACACCAACCAGACGTTCTCGGTCGGCGGCAACTATACGTTCAGCATCGTGCGCCTGAACGCCGGCTACTTCCGCTACAACGGCGACCAGGGCTCGCTCGGCCAGCGTCACGACGACGCATGGACGGTGTCGATGAAGATCCAGCCGAAGGGCGTGCTCGACTACGAGCTCGGCTATCAGCAGATGCGGGTCAAGAACGCCGCGTACACCTCGGACGGCTTCATCCCGAACGCGAACCTCGGCGCGTTCAGCCTGACGAGCGGTGTCGGCAACGGCTTCAAGGAAACGCTCTACGGGTCGGTGTTCTATCACCTGAGCAAACGCACCGAGCTGTACCTCGCCGGCGACTACATGAAGCTGCACGGCGGTTACACGGTGTCGTCGACGTTCGGCGCGAAAAACCAGCTCGAGCTGACGACGGGCGTCCGCACGCGTTTCTGATCCGGCGGCCGGGGCGCGCCGCGCCCCGCCGTTTTCTTCGTTCGAGACTTCTCCATGCGGGCACGGCGGCGCATTGCGCTGACCGTGCCCTTTTTTTCGTCGTTTTCGGCGGATGCCGGCGCTTCGGGAAACGTCCGCCGGCGAGCGCCGCGACAACCGGCCCGAAGCCGCTTGCGGCCCGTCCGGCGGGCGATCGCGGCCGATGCGCGCATGCTCGCCTCGCATCGGTGCTTGACCTGCGCCGACCGACTCGCTAGCGTTTCGGGTTTGCCCGGGCGGCTATTGCCGCCGGAGCCGTGAGTGCGCCCGACGTCCTGGCGCACGCGGCCGGGTTCCGATGGAAAAAACGATGCAGAAACTCGATGCGGCGAGCCCGCAGGCGATGTCGACGGATTTCACCGCCGACAACGTCGCGCGCCTGAAGGCGCTGTTCCCCGAACTCGTGACCGAAGGCCCGGACGGCGCGTCGGTCGACGTCGACGTGCTGAAGGCGCTGGTCGGCGAGCGCACCGTCGGCGACGCCGACGAGCGCTACGGCTTCCACTGGCACGGCAAGCGCAGCGCCCGCCAGGCCGCGCTCACGCCGTCGACGGGCACGCTGCGCCCGTGCCCCGACGACAGCGTCGCCTGGGACGACACGCGCCATCTCGTGATCGAGGGCGACAACCTCGACGTGATGAAGCTGCTGCACAAGAGCTACGCGGGCAAGGTGAAGCTCGTCTACATCGACCCGCCGTACAACACCGGCAGCGATTTCGTCTATCCGGACGACTTCAGCGACAGCATCCGCCACTACCTGGCGATGACGGGCCAGACCGACGCCGGCGTGAAGCGCAGCACCAATACCGAGGCGAACGGCCGGTTCCACACCGACTGGCTGAACATGATGTATCCGCGCCTGAAGCTCGCGCACGCGCTGCTGTCCGACGAAGGGCTGATCGCCGTGCACATCGACGAGCACGAAGTGCATGCGCTCGTGCTGATGCTGCGCGAGATCTTCGGCGAGGAGAACGAGCTCGGCGTCGCCGTGTGGGACAAGCGCAACCCGAAGGGCGACGCGCGCGGCGTCGCGTACCAGCACGAGTCGCTGGTGCTGTTCGCGCGCAACGCCGAGACGCTGCTCGAACAGGCGCCGCTCAAGCGCCCGAAGCGCAATGCGCAGCGCATGCTCGACGCCGCGCACGATGCGATGTACCGCAGCGGCAACGCGAAGGACGCGCAGAAGGCATACCGCGCGTGGATGAAGGCGCAGACCAACTTGTCCGGCGGCGAAGTGATGTACGACCGCCTGTCGGAAGAAGGCCGCGTGTACCGCCTCGTGTCGATGGCGTGGCCGAACAAGAAGAAGGCGCCGGAAGAATATTTCACGCCGCTGACCCACCCGGTCACCGGCAAGCCGTGCGCGATGCCGGCGCGCGGCTGGCGCAATCCGCCTGCGACGATGCAGGCGCTGATCGAGCGCGGCCAGATCGAATTCGGCCCGGATGAAACCACGCAGCCGCAGCGGATCTACTACCTCGACGAGAACATGTACGAGAACGTGCCGTCGGTGCTGCCGTTCGCCGGCTCCGACGACGCGCTGCTCAAGACGCTCGGCATCCCGTTCGACCTGCCGAAGCCCGTCGATTTCGCGGCGGCCGTGATCGGCTGGTGCACGCGCGGCGACGACATCGTGCTCGACTGCTTCGCCGGCTCCGGTTCGACCGGCCACGCGGTGATGCAGGTGAACGCGACCGACGGCGGCGCGCGCCGCTACATCCTCGTGCAGCTGCCCGAGGCGCTCGACCGCCGCGACAAGACGCAGCTGGCCGCCGCCGATTTCTGCGCGAAGCTGAAAAAGCCGCTGACGCTCGCCGAAGTCACGAAGGAGCGCCTGCGCCGCGCCGCGCAGCAGGTCGCGCGCGACTATCCGGAAAGCTATGGCGACCTCGGTTTCCGCGTATACCGGCTCGACACGACCAACGTGATCGAGTGGGATCCGCGTCGCGACGACTTCGACCATGCGCTCTTCGCATCCGTCGAGCACGTGAAGACCGGCCGCACCGAGGACGACCTGCTCGCCGAACTGACGCTGAAGCTCGGGCTCGACCTGTGCACGCCGGTCGAGCATCACCAGGTGGCCGGCAAGACCGTGCACCTGATCGGCCGCTCGATCGTCGCGTGCTTCGATGCGCGCATCGCGCGCGACGACGCGGGCCCGCTCGCCGACGGCATCGTCGACCTGCTCGACGCGACCGACGCGACGCGCGACGTCACGTGCCTGTTCCGCGACAGCGGCTTCGTCGACGACGTCGCGAAGCTCAATCTCGCCGCGCTGCTCGAACAGCACGGCGTGAAGCGCGTGCGGAGCCTGTGATGCGGCTGCATTTCGAAGCGGATCTCGACTATCAGCGCGAGGCGATCGACGCCGTCTGCGACCTGTTTCGCGGCCAGGAATCGTATCGCGGCGACTTCAGCGTGCTCGCGAACGCCGCGCCCGGCACGACGGCCGCCGCGCAGGGCTCGCTCGGCTTCGCGGTATCGGAGCAAGGTGTCGGCAACCGGCTGTCGCTGACCGACGACGCGCTCGCGCGCAATCTCGCCGACGTGCAGCTGCGCGGCGGGCTGCCGCCGTCCGGCCTGCCCGGCTCGCGCGACTTCACCGTCGAGATGGAGACCGGCACCGGCAAGACCTACGTGTACCTGCGCACGATCTTCGAGCTGAACCGCCGCTACGGCTTCACGAAGTTCGTGATCGTCGTGCCGTCGATCGCGATCAAGGAAGGCGTGCACAAGACGCTGTCGATCACCGAGGACCATTTCCGCGCGCTGTACGCGGGCGTGCCGTACGACTACTTCCTGTACGACTCGGCAAAGCTCGGCCAGGTGCGCCACTTCGCGGCGAGCGCGGCGATCCAGATCATGGTGATGACGGTTGCCGCGATCAACAAGAAAGAGATCAACAATCTCTACAAGGACAGCGAGAAGACCGGCGGCGAGAAGCCGATCGACCTGATCCGCGCGACCCGGCCGATCGTGATCGTCGACGAGCCGCAGAGCGTCGACGGCGGGCTCGAGGGGCGCGGGCGCGAAGCGCTCGCCGCGATGGCGCCGCTCTGCACGCTGCGCTATTCGGCCACGCACGTCGACCGCCACCACATGGTGTACCGGCTCGATGCCGTCGACGCGTACGAGCGCAAGCTCGTCAAGCAGATCGAAATCGCGTCGGCGATCGTCGAGGATGCACACAACAAGCCGTACGTGCGGCTCGCCGGCGTATCGAACCGGCGCGGCGCGATCAGCGCGCGCATCGAGCTCGACGTCGCGACGGCCGCGGGCGTGAAGCGCCAGATCGTGTCGGCCACCGACGGCG
The DNA here is from genome assembly GCF_003366075.1 of Burkholderia sp. IDO3. NCBI lineage: Bacteria > Pseudomonadati > Pseudomonadota > Betaproteobacteria > Burkholderiales > Burkholderiaceae > Burkholderia > Burkholderia sp. IDO3. The sequence continues at coordinate 37,066 of NZ_CP028963.1, read as the reverse complement.
ACGATCTCGAACGCCTGACCAAGCGCGCGCTGTACGCCGGGCTGCGGATCGGCGAAGTCCATGCGGTGAAAGGCGCCGAATACGTCGAGCTGCGCCATCCGGAAGGCGAGGCGTTCCTGTCGCTCGGCGAAGCATTCGGCGACATCGACACGCTCGCCGTGCAGCGCGAGATGATCCGCCGCACGATCCGCGAGCATCTCGACAAGGAATTGCGCCTCGCCGAGCGCGGTGTGAAGGTGCTGTCGCTGTTCTTCGTCGATTCGGTCGAGCGCTATCGCCGCTATGACGAGAACGGCGTGCCCGTGAAGGGCGACTACGCGTTGATCTTCGAAGAGGAATATGCGCGCGCGGCGCGCGTGCCGGCCTACCGTGCGCTGTTCGACGGCGTCGACGTCGCGCTCGAAGTCGAACGCGCGCACAACGGCTACTTCTCGATCGACCGCAAGGGCGGCTGGACCGATACGAGCGAGAGCAGCGCCGCGGCCCGCGAGAACGCGGAGCGCGCATACGGCCTCATCATGCGCGAGAAGGAAGCGCTGCTGTCGTTCGACACGCCGCTGAAATTCATCTTCTCGCACTCGGCGCTGAAGGAAGGCTGGGACAACCCGAACGTGTTCCAGATCTGCACGCTGCGCGACATCCAGACCGAACGCGAGCGCCGCCAGACGCTCGGCCGCGGGCTGCGCCTCGCCGTCGACCAGGATGGCGAGCGCGTGCGCGACCCGGGCGTCAACACGCTCACCGTGATCGCGACCGAGCGCTACGAGTCGTTCGCCGAGAACCTGCAGAAGGAAATCGAGGCCGACACCGGGATCCGTTTCGGGATCGTCGAGGAGCATCAGTTCGCGGCGCTGCCGGTGCAGGAAGGCGACGGCCCCGCGCATGCGCTCGGCATCGAGCTGTCGCGCGTGCTGTGGACGCATCTGCACGAGCAGGGCTACGTCGACGCGCAGGGCAAGGTGCTCGACCAGCTGAAGGATGCGCTGCGCCAGAGCGCGCTCGTGCTGCCCGAAGCGTTCGAGACGCTGCGTGCGCCGATCGTCGCGACGCTGCGCAAGCTGTCGGGCCGTTTCGCGGTGCGCAATGCGGACGAACGCCGCGCGATCGCGTTGCGGCGCGACGCATCGGGCAAGGCGGTCGTGTTCGGCGACGATTTCCGCGCGCTGTGGGACCGCATCCGCCATCGCACCGTGTACAGCGTCGAATTCGACAACGCCAAGCTCGTGCGCGACTGCACGGCCGCGCTGCGCAGCGCGCCGGACATCGCGCGCGCACGGCTGCAGTGGCGCAAGGCCGAGATCGACATCGGCAAGGCCGGCATCGAGGCGATCGAAGTGGGCGGCGCGGGCACCGTGCTGATCGACGAAGGCGAGCTGCCGCTGCCCGATCTGCTCACCGAGCTGCAGGACCGCACGCAGCTCACGCGCCGTTCGCTCGCGACGATCCTGGCCGACAGCGGCCGGCTCGACGATTTCCGCGTGAATCCGCAGCAGTTCATCGCGCTCGCGGCCGATGCGATCAACCGCTGCAAGCGGCTCGCGCTGGTGGCGGGCATCGCGTATCGCAAGCTCGGCGAGCGCCACGTGCATGCGCTCGAATCGTTCGAGAGCGAGGCGCTGACCGGCTACCTGCGCAATCTGCGGCCCGATGCGCGGAAGGCGATCCACGAGGCGGTCGTGTGCGACACCGATGCGGAACGCGCGTTCGCCGACGCGCTGGAAGCGCACGACGGCGTGAAGCTCTACGCGAAGCTGCCTGCGTGGTTCCGCGTGCCGACGCCGCTCGGCAGCTATCACCCGGACTGGGCCGTGCTCGCGGAGCAGGACGGCGGCGAGCGGTTGTACTTCGTCGTCGATACGCCGAATGCGGATGGCGATGTGTCGAGCGAGCACGAGCGCGCGAAGCTCGCGTGCGGCGAAGCGCATTTCCGTGCGCTGGTGGACGGCGAGGACGCCGCGCGGTTCATGCGCGTCCGGCAGGCCGATGCGTTGTTCGAGCCTGTCGCGTCCGTTGCGCCCCGTGCGGGCGCGCGACGCTGAAACGAAGGGCGGCCGAATTGAGCCGCCCTTTTTTATCGACCGTTGCCGGCCGGCAAAAACGAACGGGGCAGCCCCGAAGCACTACCCCGTTGACGACGATGCTTACTGCGCCGACTGCATGTCGTGCGTCACTGCGGCTCTGCGCTGCGCTGCCAGCTCCTGCTCGTGCTTCTTCGCCATGTGGTGACCGACGATACAGCCGCCGACCGCGCCCACGACCGCATGATGTCCCGCGTAGTGGCCGGCGACGCCGCCCACTACCGCGCCTTTCATGCAGCCCGCCGCATGCGCGCTGCCGATCGTTGCCAGCGCAACGACAGCGGCGGTCGCACACAGCCTGATGTGCCGAATGGGCTTCATGGATTCACTCTCCTGTTGTCGTGTTCATGCGAGGCGGTCAGTTCCAGCGGCCGCCGTGTCCGCGCCACTCGTGTTCGCGCCACTGACGCGCGCGCCAGTCGTCATAGCGATAGCCGACCGGCGCGACCATCACCGGCGGAGGCGGCGCCACATAGACGGGTGCCGGCGCCGCGTAGACACCCGGCACGCCGATCCCGACCGACAGGTCGACGTGGGCCGATGCGACGCCCGAAGCTGCCAGCGCCGCTACACCGAGAACTGCACCGAGAAGGAATTTCTTGCTCATCTCGCGACTCCCTGCACGTGTCGTGCTTCATGTGAATACGGTTCGGAGTCTAGGCACCGTACGCAGACACAGGTGAAACCGGTCTGCGAGACCGGTAACGGACGTTTACGGAGGGGCGCAAAGCCTTACGGCACAAGGGTGAGAACCGATTCGACACGCCGTTGCAACGGCGCATCGAATCGGTGAAGCGGTGAAGGCGGAATTTTTTGCCGACGCGCGCTACGCGCGAATATCGTCGACGCTGCGCAGCCAGTGCACGCTGAACAGGCTGTCCGCGTCGGTCCACACGGTATCGGGCTCGAAGCCCGCACGACGCGCGATCGCATGGAAGCCGTCGATCGTGAATTTGTGCGAGTTCTCCGTGTGAATGCGCTCGCCGGCCTCGAAGCGGAATGCATGGCCGCGCACGTGCACGGTCTGCGCGACGTCGCTGACCAGATGCATCTCGATGCGCTGCCGCTCGGCGTCGTAGAACGCGCAATGCGAGAACGCGTCGAGATCGAAGTCCGCGCCGAGCTCCGCATTCGCGCGAACGAGCAGGTTCAGGTTGAACTGCGCGGTCACGCCCTGCGCGTCGTTGTACGCGTGATGCAGCGTGCGCTCGTCCTTCACGAGATCCGCGCCGACCAGCAGTCCGCCACCGCGCAACAGGCGCGCCGCGTCGCGCAGGAACGCATCGGCTTCCTCCGGCGAGAAGTTGCCGATCGTCGAGCCCGGGAAGAAGCCGATACGCCGCCGCGACGTCGCGGTCAGCTCGGCCAGTTGCTCGGCCTTCGTGTAGTCGGCCGCGATCGGCGCGACGTCGAGCCACGGATACGCGGTACTCAGCCGCGCGGCCGCGCCGTGCAGGTAGTCGGCCGAGATGTCGATCGGCACGTAGCGCGCCGGCGCGTTCGCGTAGTTGTCCGCGCACGCGTCGAGCAGCACGCGGATCTTCTCGAGCGAACCCGCGCCGAATTCGACGATGTCCGCGTGCGGGCCGACACGCTGCACGATCTCGGCCGCGCGATCGCGCAGGATGCCGAGCTCGGTGCGCGTCGGATAGTACTCGGGCAGCTCGCAGATGCGATCGAACAGCTCGGAGCCGGCCGCATCGTAGAAGTATTTCGGCGAAATGCTGCGCGGCGTGCGCGACAGTCCGTCGATCAGGTCGCGCTCGAATGCGCTCGGCCGCGAATCGCGGGCGGGTTGCAGGCCAGCTCTCGCGGCCCTGAGGTCAGACGTCTCGCGCAAGTCGCACTCCCGTGAATTGCCAGCGCGCGGCCGGCGGAAAGAAATTGCGGTACGTCGGCCGTTCGTGCCCCGGCGGCGTCGCGATGCTGCTGCCGCGCAGGACCTGCTGGCCGACCATGAACTTGCCGTTGTATTCGGCCGCGACACCCGCGAGCGGCCGAAAGCCCGGATACGGCTCGTAGGACGAACGTGTCCACTGCCATACGTGCCCGAGCATCTGCCGAATGCCGTCCGCGCCGAATGCGGCCTCCCATTCGAATTCGGTCGGCAGGCGTGCACCCGCCCATTCCGCGTACGCGGCCGCTTCGTAGAAGCTCACGTGGCACACGGGCGCATCGGGCGCGAACGATTCCACGCCGTGCAGGCCGAACATGCGCCATGCATGCGCGGCACCGTCACCGTCCGGGATCCAGTACGCGGGCCCTTGCCACCCTTCCCGCTGCACCGTCGCCCAGCCGTCGGACAGCCAGTATTCGGGACGCGCGTAGCCGCCGTCCGCGATGAAGGCGGCGAATTCCGCATTCGTCACGAGACGATTCGCGATCTCGCAAGGCCGTACGAGCGCCGTGTGGCGCGGCCGTTCGTTGTCGAACGAAAACGCGTCGCCGGCGTGCCCGATCTCGACGAGCCCGCCCGGCCGAGGGAGCCAGCGCAACGGGCCTGCGTCGCCCGCAGCCAGCGCGGCCTGCGTATCGGCGCCGTTGCGCGGCCGGAACGCCGGCTTCAGCGGGTTGCACGAGAACGCGTGCAGCATGTCCGTCACGAGCAGTTCCTGGTGCTGCTGCTCGTGATGCAGGCCAAGCTCGATCTCGGGCGCGATCGCTTCGAGCAACGTCGGGTCGGCGCTCGCGAGCGCGTGCAGCATCGCTGCGTCGACGTGCTGCCGGTAAGCATGCACTTCATCCAGCGACGGACGCGTGAGTAGCCCGCGCTGCGGCCGCGGATGGCGCGGGCCGAGCGCTTCGTAATAGGAATTGAAGAGGAACTGGAACGCGTCGTCGAACGGCGCGTAGCCGGGCACGCGCCGCATCAGCACGACGGTTTCGAAGAACCAGGTCGTATGCGCCAGATGCCATTTCGCCGGACTCGCGTCGGGCATCGACTGCACGGCCTGGTCTTCGGCGGACAGCGTCGCGGTCAATGCGACGCTATGGGCGCGCACGTCCTGGTAACGGTGCTGAAGCTGGGATGCAAGGAGGCTCATCGGTTTGCCGTCCACGTCGCGATTCGCTGCGTTGCGTTGCCGGAAAAAGGAAAGCCTTGCGCTCGGATGCGCGCGGCTGACGTGCGACCTTCGGTGCTGCGTCGCCGGGCAACCGGCGCGCGCGCCGGGCCGCTGATGCGGCGTCACTTCGTCTGCCCGTGCAGAACAGTATGGTCCAGAAATGTGAACGTCGCGAATCGGATTTCGGGCGAAACCAAAATAGAAAGAAAAATGAAAGCATCTGCGGCGCGGCGTGGCGGTGTGACAAACCGCCGGAACCTCATGCACGGCGGGGCTGCGCGGAGGATCGCAGCCCGTTGGGCTGCTGACGGCAGATGACATTCGCGCCGCGCCCGTAAAAGCTGCGCGATGCGGCTCCACCGCGATCCACACATGGCAATCGCAGCCGTCCGCGCCCTGCTCGACTGCTCCGCCCTTCGTTCAGTGCCAGGTTTGTCTCGCAGCTTTGAAAATTTTTTTGCGCCGATGTCACGCGCGCGGGGTGCTCGCTCGTCATATCACCGGAACCCACACGAAAGGAGAAGGAACCATGACTGCGAAACTCAATCCGTTTGCCGCCGCGCCCGCGCTGATGAAGGACTGGATGACCGTGTCGGTCGCCGCGGAAAGGAGCCTCGAGCGGACGCTGATCGAGTTGGTCAAGATCCGCGCGTCGCAGATCAACGCGTGCGCGAACTGCCTTAACATGCACACCGTCGAGGCACGCGAGCAAGGCGAAACCGAGCAGCGCATCAACCTGCTGGCCGCGTGGCGCGAAGCGCCCTGCTACACCGACCGCGAACGCGCGGCGCTCGGCTGGACCGATGCGCTCACGCGGCTGTCGGAGGGCCACGCTGCGCACGAGGCGGCGTATGCCGCGCTGAACGACCATTTCAGCCAGGAGGAACAGGTGAAACTCACGCTGATGATCAACGTGATCAACGGCTGGAACCGGCTCGCCGTCGGTTTCGGGCTGTGGATCGATCCGGCCGAGGCGAAGGCCGCCGCCAAGGTGGTGGCCTGATGACGATCCTCGATCCGGCTGCGGGCAGCGCCGAAGACCGGGCCGACGCGGCGGCGAGCTTCGATCCGCTGCGCCGTACGCTGATCCGCGTCGCGTACCGGATGCTCGGTTCCGTCGCGGATGCCGAGGACATGGTGCAGGACGCGTTCATCCGCTGGATGGACGTCGATCGTACCGAGGTGCGCGTGCCCGAGGCATTCCTGCGCCGCATGGTGATGCGCATGTGTCTCGACCAGCTGAAGTCCGCGCGACACCGGCGCGAGACGTATATCGGCCCGTGGCTGCCCGAGCCGGTCGTCGAGGAAGACGAACAGGAGGACGTCACGCTGCCGCTGATGCTCGCGCTCGAACGGCTGTCGCCGCTCGAACGCGCGGCGTTCCTGCTGCACGACGTGTTCGGCCTCGAGTTCGACGAGATCGCAACGACGATCCAGCGTGATCCGGCCGCGTGCCGGCAGCTCGCCGCGCGGGCGCGCACGCATGTGCGCGAAGCGCGGCCGCGGTTTCATGTCGAGAAGCAGCGCGGGATCGAGCTGGCCGAGGCGTTCTTCGCGGCGTCGCGCAGCGGCGACATGCACGCGCTCGGCGCGATGCTCGCCGAGGACGTCAGCCTGCATGCGGACGGCGGCGGCAAGCGCACGGCCGCCGGCACGCCGGTGTTCGGCTTCGAGCGTGTGATGAAGGTGCACGAATACCTGGCCGAGCTGTTCGCCACGCAGGCGTCGAAGCTCGTACGGGCCGGGTTCATCAACGGGTTGCCGGGGTTCGTCACGCTGGAAGCCGACGGCGAACTGCAGACCACGGCGCTCGAGATCGACGAAGGGAAGATCGTCGCGATCTATGTCGTACGCAATCCTGACAAGTTGAAACACCTGCATTGAGGGTCGCGGTACGGCGGATGCCTGAAACGGCATCGCCGCCCTCCTTTCTGCGGCTTCGTTACCCCATCGCGACCACGATGTTGCGAATCACAAGCATTGCGTAGCCGAGCACGGGCGTTGCGATGGTCGTAACCTCGGACATGATCGTGTGCTTTCTCGGTCGCGCGTTTGTCGTTTTGATGGATTGCATTCGAGACGTGCGCAACGTGTGCCGCTTGTTCTCGTGGACGATTCGCAGACGATTCTGCCCGGCGTGCGGTGGCCGTCGAAGTGCGCGCGGGATGATCGGATGAAGTGCGATGCCGTTCGGAGAATGTGCAACGCATCGGGGCTGCATGCGTTGTTTCGGCCGCAAAAAGAAAAACGCCACGCGATGTTGCCGCGTGGCGTTTGTATGTTTGGCGAGCCGGATTGCCTGTAGGCAATTCGCGCTGCCGGACCCCTTCATTTTGTTCGTTGGTAGGCTCGATTGGATTCGAACCAACGACCCCCACCATGTCAAGGTGGTGCTCTAACCAACTGAGCTACGAGCCTAAGAAGCCGCGAATTATAGAGAGGGTTTTTGAGGAGCACAACCCCCTTCGTGAAAATTTTTTGAATCGGATGCGTGCGGGGGCTGGCTATCGATGTTGCGTGGATGTCGCGTGGCACTGGCAGGGACGTTGGCTTCACGTCTTCGCGTCACAGCAAAACGTGTCGATGCGCTGTGAGGTTATCCACATTCTCCTCTGGATAACCGTCCGGAAAGCCTCTGAATTCACAGTGGAACGATTGAGGATATGTCGGCGCGGCCGTGAATCGACGAAAAGTTGTTCTGTGCTCCACAGAGTTTTGCGTGTGCATCGAACGTGGTTATGCATTCCGTTTCGCGCTGAAAATTCAGGGCGTTAGGGAGGTTATCCACAGTGAGGCGGCAGGCTTGTTAACTATCACTACGTATATATACGAACTCTGTAAACACCTTGGGATAAGCACAGTCCGTCGACTGTGATCCCGGCAGAACATGCACTGCGTGCGACGGACGGACAACCGAATCGGCAGGCTGTGAGGCCTGCGGTCAATCAGTGAACGACTTGGTCTGTAGAATCGCCGGCATTCACGATGCAACGAGCAGCCGACATGAGATTGGCGATCCGGGTTGACTGGCAAAGCGGTGCGGTTTGCGCTAACGGAGCGCGCCTGTGTTCGCCCGTGCAGATGTCGAAGAACGGCACGGTGCGTTATCGCGTCTCGCAGCAGATCACCTTCGGTGGCCACACAGGCGAATGCCTGGTCGACATGGCTGAAGGGCGGCTGACGCGCGTCGCGATCCTGTTCGATACGATTCGCTTCCTCGATGCGAGCATCACAGAGTCGAAGATCGTCCGGTCGATCGTGAAGTCTTCGGGATTGACGGTGGTGAGCGGGCATCCCACAGAGGCGTGACTCGAACCGTGCTCATGGGGCGTCGCGGCGTTTCGCTACGATCCCGTGCAAGGTGTTCGGGCCTGAAATCGACCTCGTCGAGTTGACATTCCAGATCGACGAGCGCGCCACGTTCGTGAAGCTGTGGGATGCCGGCGAGCGGGTATGTCCGGTGTGTCTTCGAGACGTATTGAAGCGAAGCGGCGTGATGAACAACGACGTACCCGCGTGAACCAGGGGAAGCGATCATGACCTTCATGCAACCCGCGCCGTTGTGCGCTGACCTCGACGCTATCGTTCGCGAGGAGCTGAAGCTCGGCAATGCGCTGTCGGAGCAGCCTGTCCGCGCGGACTGGCCGACGAAAGGAGGGGTATTCGCAGCGCTACGTGACGATCTTCATTTGCACGCGCTTACGTTGTCTGCGCATGTGCGGCATTCGGTATGTGCCGATCCGCATTACGGCTGGCATGACGAGTGTTTCTGCGAGCAGCACGGGCATTTGCTGGTAGCAGGGCGGACGGAGCCGCCGAAGCGCTGACGCGGAAGCCGGGCTGGCAGATCGCGAACGCACTGCAATGGGTGCGGACAACCACCGCAAACCCGATCGAAAACGCTGCGGCACACTCGTGGTTCGTGTGCGTTGCGTATTTCGCGATACACGCAGACTCGACGCGTTCAGTTATTCGCGCCACGCGTCATGTTGAGAAGGTTGTTGATAATCCCGCAGCGGAACCAATCAAAATGCTGTGCAACAAAAACGTGAGTGCTCTGCGGACGGATGATTTCATCGGGCCGTGAGGCCCATATGGCGGTACTTTGAGCGTTTTGAAGCGGAGGGACGATCATCGGACGGACCATCGACCGCAGTAACGTTCGAAATGTGGATATCCCGCAGGCGAACTCACTCGAAACGCTGTGTGCTCGAATGGTGAGCGGAGCGGGCCGATGACCAGCAGCCCGTACAACGACGCATTCAGGCGGCCGTTCGGCGCGGCCGCGGATCGTACCACTTACGTCTGCGCATCAAGCGCCCGCACAACCGCCTTCTCCCCAAGACTATCCGCCGGCCCGACCACCGCGAAGTTAATCCCGTTCACGGACCCATACCGCGCCAGCAACGTCCCGTCCACGCGTTGCCCCGCCGGTAACAGCCGGTGTTCCGATTCCGCCGGCCGAAGATAGAAGCTCAGCGTCCGCCCGGCATCGTCCTCATAGAGCACCATCGCGGCCGTGGCGCCACTGTCCGTCGTAAACAACCGTCCGCCGACCGGCCTGAACCCCGCCGTGCTCAAATCCGGCAGCTTCGCCGACGCGCCGACGCGCCTGGTGAGCCAGCCCTGCAAGTCTCCCGCACCCGTCGGACGGTAATCCACCTTTGCGGTCTGATCGACCACCATCATCCGGTAAGCCTCGACCGCATCGCTCATCGGCGCGATGGGCGGCGCCGCATTCCATCCGCGCGCCTGCCACCCGCCGAACGTCCCGAGCCCGATGCAGAGCACGAACGAAGCCGCCATCGCGAACCGCATCCGCGTGCGCTCCGCACGCCGCGCCCGAATTGCGCCCGGATCGAGCGCAGGATTCGCACCAGGCATCCGCACGCTTTCCAGCGCGGCCCGCAACCGCTGCGCATCCTGCTGCCATTGCTTCACCTGTTCCGCGCTCTCCGGATGCAGCGCGAGATATCGCTCGACCGCGGCGCGCGCATCGTCGTCGAGCTGGCCGTCGACATAGGCCTGGAGATCGTGTTCGTCTGGGCGGAGGGCGTTCATTTCATCAATCGAAGGGAAGGAGCGGGAAGCTCGCCGTCGCTGAGCCGGCGCAGCGCTTGGCGTGCGCGGGAGAGCCGCGACATCACCGTGCCGATCGGCACGTCGAGCAGGTCGGCGACTTCCTGATACGTGAAGCCCTCGACCGCGACCAGCAGCAGCAGGCTGCGCTGCTCTTCGGACAGGTGGCCGAACGCTTCGAGCGTCGCGCGCGCGGCCGCTTCGCGTTCGGCGGATGGCCATTGCGGCTCGTCGTCGGTGCGGATGCTGCCGAGCAGCCACGCGTAGCGTTTCGCGCTGCGTTTGCCGTCGAGAAACTGCCGGTACAGGATCGTGAAGAGCCAGCTGCGCAGCGACGCGTCGTCACGGCGGCTCGTCCAGCGCGACAGCGCGCGCTCGAGCGTCGACTGGACGAGATCGTCGGCCGCATGGACGTCGCGCGCCAGCCAGAGCGCGAAGCGCCGCAGCCTGGGGATGAGTTCGCGCAATGCGTCGTCGTCGAGGGCGTTTGAGGGCATGGCCGGGGCACGAGCCGATAAGCGTGGAGATGCCGCGTAGGACGCCGGTCGGCACCGTTTATTCCGTCAGCATACGAAAAATTTCTTCATGGAATAAAGCGGCGCGGCTGGCGTCCTACGCCCGTTCGACAATGATCTGACGATCGGGAGTGCATCCATGAAGCAATCATCCTCTTCTTCGCCGCCGCGCGAGCCTGGCCGCGAGTGGTGGCGCTGGGCCGTGATCGGCGGCGCGGTGGCCGGCGTGGCCGTCGCGTTCGGGTACGTCGGCGGCTGGCTCGCGCCGGCGCGTCTGACCCCGCACCGGCTCGTCGACGCGCTGCAGACGGCCGGCGGCGTGCATCCGGGCTTTCGGCGCAATCACGCGAAGGGCGTGTGCGTGACCGGTTACTTCGAAGGCAGCGGCGCCGCGAGCGCGTATTCGGTCGCGCCGTTCTTCAAGGCGGTGCGCACGCCGGTAGTCGGCCGCTTCGCGCTGCCGGGCGGCAATCCCTATGCGCCCGACAGCAGCGTGCCGATTCGCAGCCTGGCGCTGAAGCTCACCGCGCCCGATGGCCAGCAGTGGCGGACCGGGATGAACGCGATGCCGGTGTTTCCGGTGGCGACGCCGAAGGCGTTCTACGCGCAGCTGCTTGCGACCCGGCCGGATCCGGCGACGGGCAAGCCCGATCCGGCAAAGGTGAAGGCATTTTTCGGCGCGCACCCGGAGACGGCCGCCTTCCTCAAATGGGTGAAGGGTGCGAAGCCGAGCGCGAGCTACGTCACCGAAAGCTATTACGGGCTGAACGCGTTTTACTTCGTCGACGCGGCGGGCAAGCGCCAGGCGGTGAGATGGCGTGTCGTGCCGGAGCAGACGGCCGGTGCCGGGGACGTCGCGACGGCCGCCGATCCGAACGTGTTGCAGCAGGACCTGACGCGGCGCATCGGGGACGGTGCGCAGAAGTGGAAGCTGCTCGTCACTTTGGCCGAGCCTGGCGACCCGGTGGACGACGCGACGAAGACCTGGCCCGCGCAGCGGACGACGATCGATGCGGGGACGCTCGTGCTCGATCGCGTGGAGCCGCAGGACAGTGGTCCATGCCGCGACGTGAATTACGACCCGACGGTGCTGCCGCAGGGGATTCAGGTGTCGGGGGATCCGTTGCTGGCGGCGCGGTCGGCGGCGTATGCGGATTCGTATCTGCGCAGGACGAGTGAAGAGGCCGGCGTGGCTGGCGCGGCGCGATTGAGTGCGGAGGGACGATGATGAGAGCTTCTACGACGTTTAGCTTGCCGGCGAGGCTGCTGCATTGGGTGATGGCCGCGATGATCGTCGCGATGCTATTTATCGGGGTGGGGATGGTGGCGTCGGTTTCCGAGCGACACGATTTCCTGGTGGCTTTACATAAGCCGTTGGGGATCGCCGTGCTGGTGCTGGTGTGTGTGCGGATCGTGGTGCGGTTCGTGTCGAAGCCGCCGGCGTTGCCCGCGGATCTGCCGGGGTGGCAGAAGGCCGCCGCGCATGGGTCGCATCTCCTCTTGTATGCGCTGATGCTCGCGATGCCGCTGATCGGATGGGCGATGCTGTCGGCGGGCGGGTATCCGGTGACCTTGGGTGGCGGCGTGCAGTTGCCGGCGCTGGTTTCGGCTGATCCGGTGACGTTTGCCTGGCTTCGGGTCACGCATCGGGTGCTGGCCTACCTGTTCTTCGTGACGTTCCTCGCGCACTTTGCTGCTGCGCTATATCACGGGTTGATCCGGCGGGATGGTGTGGTGAGGGCGATGGTGGGGCGGTGAGCGCTGGATGCGGCGGAGCTGCTCGCGGACTACCGAGGGCGCTTCTGCCGTATCGCTTCTATTACTAGGGGCGGCTCAGCTGAGCTCCCTGCACCCCTTGTCAAAATATTTTCACAAAGGGGCTTGCGGAGATGAGGGTGGGTGCTTAGAATCACGCCTCTTTCGCGCTAACGGAAACACAGCGCGGGGGAAGAAGGAAGGGAAGCGGTGCGGTCGAGGTTGCTGTCGAGCCTTAGCGCACACGGAGTGGAACCCCCAGCCGTCGCGACGAAGCAGTTAAAAATGTTGTTGACGATCTGAAAAAAGCGGTTCATAATCTCGCTTCTCTGCTGCTGAAAACGCAGCGCTGCCGAGAAAGAAAGATTTCTCGCAGTCACGCTCTTTAAAAATTAACAGCCGATAAGTGTGGGCGCTTGATGGACGCGAACTGATCCTCGGATCAGATAGCGAAAGTATCAAGAGTCTCACACTAAAGTAAGTCAGGTTTATGAAGCAATTCATATTCCTGTCAGCTTTGAGTGAGCGACCGGTTCGAAAGAACCGAAAACAGTAACAGGTTTGAACTGAAGAGTTTGATCCTGGCTCAGATTGAACGCTGGCGGCATGCCTTACACATGCAAGTCGAACGGCAGCACGGGTGCTTGCACCTGGTGGCGAGTGGCGAACGGGTGAGTAATACATCGGAACATGTCCTGTAGTGGGGGATAGCCCGGCGAAAGCCGGATTAATACCGCATACGATCTTTGGATGAAAGCGGGGGACCTTCGGGCCTCGCGCTATAGGGTTGGCCGATGGCTGATTAGCTAGTTGGTGGGGTAAAGGCCTACCAAGGCGACGATCAGTAGCTGGTCTGAGAGGACGACCAGCCACACTGGGACTGAGACACGGCCCAGACTCCTACGGGAGGCAGCAGTGGGGAATTTTGGACAATGGGCGAAAGCCTGATCCAGCAATGCCGCGTGTGTGAAGAAGGCCTTCGGGTTGTAAAGCACTTTTGTCCGGAAAGAAATCCTTGGCCCTAATACGGTCGGGGGATGACGGTACCGGAAGAATAAGCACCGGCTAACTACGTGCCAGCAGCCGCGGTAATACGTAGGGTGCAAGCGTTAATCGGAATTACTGGGCGTAAAGCGTGCGCAGGCGGTTTGCTAAGACCGATGTGAAATCCCCGGGCTCAACCTGGGAACTGCATTGGTGACTGGCAGGCTAGAGTATGGCAGAGGGGGGTAGAATTCCACGTGTAGCAGTGAAATGCGTAGAGATGTGGAGGAATACCGATGGCGAAGGCAGCCCCCTGGGCCAATACTGACGCTCATGCACGAAAGCGTGGGGAGCAAACAGGATTAGATACCCTGGTAGTCCACGCCCTAAACGATGTCAACTAGTTGTTGGGGATTCATTTCCTTAGTAACGTAGCTAACGCGTGAAGTTGACCGCCTGGGGAGTACGGTCGCAAGATTAAAACTCAAAGGAATTGACGGGGACCCGCACAAGCGGTGGATGATGTGGATTAATTCGATGCAACGCGAAAAACCTTACCTACCCTTGACATGGTCGGAATCCTGCTGAGAGGCGGGAGTGCTCGAAAGAGAACCGGCGCACAGGTGCTGCATGGCTGTCGTCAGCTCGTGTCGTGAGATGTTGGGTTAAGTCCCGCAACGAGCGCAACCCTTGTCCTTAGTTGCTACGCAAGAGCACTCTAAGGAGACTGCCGGTGACAAACCGGAGGAAGGTGGGGATGACGTCAAGTCCTCATGGCCCTTATGGGTAGGGCTTCACACGTCATACAATGGTCGGAACAGAGGGTTGCCAACCCGCGAGGGGGAGCTAATCCCAGAAAACCGATCGTAGTCCGGATTGCACTCTGCAACTCGAGTGCATGAAGCTGGAATCGCTAGTAATCGCGGATCAGCATGCCGCGGTGAATACGTTCCCGGGTCTTGTACACACCGCCCGTCACACCATGGGAGTGGGTTTTACCAGAAGTGGCTAGTCTAACCGCAAGGAGGACGGTCACCACGGTAGGATTCATGACTGGGGTGAAGTCGTAACAAGGTAGCCGTATCGGAAGGTGCGGCTGGATCACCTCCTTTCCAGAGCTTCTCGCTAAGTTGAGCGCTCACGCTTATCGGCTGTTGATAAAGACAGACTAGCTGTCTGCGGTTAAACCGGTTATGATGCCGGCCGCTTTCAATAATCTTCAATGACAAACATTCGAATGAAGTTTGGTTCGAGTTTTTCTCATTGGCGATTGAGCCAGTCAGAGCGGTACGAAAGTATCGGCTGTCGTTCTTTAACAATCTGGAAGAAGCAAGTAATTTGGATAGCGGAAGCGTCATGAGATGGACGTGGAAACTATCCGGGTTGTGATTGTATCGATGTATCTCAAGATGATTCGAACTTAATGTTCGGCTCAATTGGAATACGGCACAACGCGAGAACTCAACCTGTAACGAGACAGACTCGTTATAGGGTCAAGCGAACAAGTGCATGTGGTGGATGCCTTGGCGATCACAGGCGATGAAGGACGCGGTAGCCTGCGAAAAGCTACGGGGAGCTGGCAAACGAGCTTTGATCCGTAGATGTCCGAATGGGGAAACCCACTCCTTTTGGAGTATCCATAGCTGAATACATAGGCTATGCGAAGCGAACGCGGTGAACTGAAACATCTAAGTAACCGCAGGAAAAGAAATCAACCGAGATTCCCAAAGTAGTGGCGAGCGAAATGGGATGAGCCTTGCACTCTTTATTTGTATTGTTAGCCGAACGCTCTGGAAAGTGCGGCCATAGCAGGTGATAGCCCTGTAGGCGAAAGCAGTATGAAAGAACTAGGTGTGCGACAAGTAGGGCGGGACACGTGAAATCCTGTCTGAAGATGGGGGGACCATCCTCCAAGGCTAAATACTCGTGATCGACCGATAGTGAACCAGTACCGTGAGGGAAAGGCGAAAAGAACCCCGGGAGGGGAGTGAAATAGATCCTGAAACCGCATGCATACAAACAGTCGGAGCCTCGCAAGGGGTGACGGCGTACCTTTTGTATAATGGGTCAGCGACTTACGTTCAGTAGCAAGCTTAACCGTATAGGGCAGGCGTAGCGAAAGCGAGTCCGAATAGGGCGTTCAGTTGCTGGGCGTAGACCCGAAACCAAGTGATCTATCCATGGCCAGGATGAAGGTGCGGTAACACGTACTGGAGGTCCGAACCCACTAACGTTGAAAAGTTAGGGGATGAGCTGTGGATAGGGGTGAAAGGCTAAACAAACTTGGAAATAGCTGGTTCTCTCCGAAAACTATTTAGGTAGTGCCTCGTGTCTCACCTTCGGGGGTAGAGCACTGTCATGGTTGGGGGGTCTATTGCAGATTACCCCGCCATAGCAAACTCCGAATACCGAAGAGTGCAATCACGGGAGACAGACATCGGGTGCTAACGTCCGGTGTCAAGAGGGAAACAACCCAGACCGCCAGCTAAGGTCCCCAAATATAGCTAAGTGGGAAACGAAGTGGGAAGGCTAAAACAGTCAGGAGGTTGGCTTAGAAGCAGCCACCCTTTAAAGAAAGCGTAATAGCTCACTGATCGAGTCGTCCTGCGCGGAAGATGTAACGGGGCTAAGCTATATACCGAAGCTGCGGATGCGAGCTAGTCTCGCATGGTAGGAGAGCGTTCTGTAAGCCTGCGAAGGTGTCTCGGAAGGGATGCTGGAGGTATCAGAAGTGCGAATGCTGACATGAGTAGCGATAAAGGGGGTGAAAGGCCCCCTCGCCGTAAGCCCAAGGTTTCCTACGCAACGTTCATCGGCGTAGGGTGAGTCGGCCCCTAAGGCGAGGCAGAAATGCGTAGCTGATGGGAAGCAGGTCAATATTCCTGCACCATTGTTAGATGCGATGGGGGGACGGATCGCGGAAGGTTGTCCGGGTGTTGGAAGTCCCGGTCGCTGCATTGGAGAAGGCGCTTAGGCAAATCCGGGCGCAGGATTCAAGGGTGTGGCGCGAGCTCCTTAGGGAGCGAAGCAATTGGAAGTGGTTCCAAGAAAAGCCTCTAAGCTTCAGTCTAACGATGACCGTACCGCAAACCGACACAGGTGGGCGAGATGAGTATTCTAAGGCGCTTGAGAGAACTCGGGAGAAGGAACTCGGCAAATTGGTACCGTAACTTCGGGATAAGGTACGCCCTTGTAGCTTGATGCGCCTGCGCGCAGAGGGTGAAGGGGTTGCAATAAACTGGTGGCTGCGACTGTTTAATAAAAACACAGCACTCTGCAAACACGAAAGTGGACGTATAGGGTGTGACGCCTGCCCGGTGCCGGAAGATTAAATGATGGGGTGCAAGCTCTTGATTGAAGTCCCGGTAAACGGCGGCCGTAACTATAACGGTCCTAAGGTAGCGAAATTCCTTGTCGGGTAAGTTCCGACCTGCACGAATGGCGTAACGATGGCCACACTGTCTCCTCCCGAGACTCAGCGAAGTTGAAGTGTTTGTGATGATGCAATCTACCCGCGGCTAGACGGAAAGACCCCATGAACCTTTACTGTAGCTTTGCATTGGACTTTGAACCGATCTGTGTAGGATAGGTGGGAGGCTATGAAACCGGAACGCTAGTTTCGGTGGAGCCGTCCTTGAAATACCACCCTGGTTTGTTTGAGGTTCTAACCTTGGCCCGTGATCCGGGTCGGGGACAGTGCATGGTAGGCAGTTTGACTGGGGCGGTCTCCTCCCAAAGCGTAACGGAGGAGTACGAAGGTACGCTAGGTACGGTCGGAAATCGTGCTGATAGTGCAATGGCATAAGCGTGCTTAACTGCGAGACCGACAAGTCGAGCAGGTGCGAAAGCAGGTCATAGTGATCCGGTGGTTCTGTATGGAAGGGCCATCGCTCAACGGATAAAAGGTACTCTGGGGATAACAGGCTGATACCGCCCAAGAGTTCATATCGACGGCGGTGTTTGGCACCTCGATGTCGGCTCATCTCATCCTGGGGCTGTAGCCGGTCCCAAGGGTATGGCTGTTCGCCATTTAAAGAGGTACGTGAGCTGGGTTTAAAACGTCGTGAGACAGTTTGGTCCCTATCTGCCGTGGGCGTTGGATATTTGAAGGGGGCTGCTCCTAGTACGAGAGGACCGGAGTGGACGAACCTCTGGTGTACCGGTTGTCACGCCAGTGGCATCGCCGGGTAGCTATGTTCGGAAGAGATAACCGCTGAAAGCATCTAAGCGGGAAACTCGCCTTAAGATGAGATATCCCTGGGGACTAGATCCCCTTGAAGGGTCGTTCGAGACCAGGACGTTGATAGGTCAGGTGTGTAAGCGCAGTAATGCGTTCAGCTAACTGATACTAATTGCCCGTAAGGCTTGATCCTATAACAAGTCTGCCTTGTAGATCGGCGCGGTGCGAAGGCACTGAGCAGGATCCAGGCGACAGGTTGGATGCTCGTGTGTGATACACACAACCAAGATTACTGCTTCTTCCAGGATTGGTCGCGTTGCGAAGCAGCGCGGCAACCCTCTTTGCCTGATGACCATAGCGAGTCGGTCCCACCCCTTCCCATCCCGAACAGGACCGTGAAACGACTCTACGCCGATGATAGTGCGGATACCCGTGTGAAAGTAGGTAATCGTCAGGCTCCCTAAGCCGAGAACCCCCGCCCGAACAGGCGGGGGTTTTTGCATTGGCGCGACGGAAATGCAGGTGGAGTACTCGGCATGGATGCTTGTCGTGCTGCATGCGCTGATGCTTGCGATACCGTCGAATGCCGAGAGAGCGGAGCGCAACTTTTCGTCTGTTGTGACGATTGTTGAAGTTGCTTGCAGCGCCGCTGCGGATCATTTGCATCAAGGCGCGTGCCGAAGTCCTTCACGCCGAGCCATCACCAGGCAACAGAGCGGCGCAAAGGGGCCTGCGCCGCGTATTCCTGATCCTTTTCCTCTTCTTGGGCAGCAGCACCATAGGGCTGCTCTCGCCAGTTCAGCGCGTTGTAGTCGGGCGTGATGATGACCCTTCGGGAATCAAAGTTGAACCGAAGATAGACGCGATCACCGGGCTTGAGTTCGAACATCTCGAAATGTGCGTCGATCGCGCGCATCCATGGCATGTACGGTTGGCCATCCTGAGGAAGGTCAGGCTTGTTGCCGAGGGTCAGCTCAACCTCGGGATACTGTTTGAGCTTCTTGGGACGTGACTTACTATAGGCGTTAGCCATTTCCGACTCCGGTAATGAGTTGGTTGTGGTCAGCGGGTCGTATGGGTGGCAGCCCATGCGGCCCGCGCTTTTTGCGGTGCTACGTATTGAGTCTACTGGATCTTATGCTTCGAAACCGTAGGGGGCGCTCGGAATAGCCGAACGGCATAGAGCCGGATGGGACGGGGTTGTCAGACAATGGTTCTGTGTTGACGAGCGTCTGTTCGTATTCTCCTGACTGGCGCCAAGCGCCAACAAACAGGAGACTGTTCGACCCGTACCTGGTAAAGTTTCGGCACGTTTCAGGATTCACTTTTAGCAAGCAAAATGACCATTCCCGTTGTAGACCTGTTCGCCGGCCCAGGAGGTCTGGGTGAGGGCTTTTCCGCCGTGCGTGATGCCGACGGGAATCGCGTGTTCGACATTCAAGTATCGATCGAAAAAGACGCCGTAGCTCATCAGACCCTGATGCTACGGGCGTTGTACCGTGCTTTGGCGCGCGAAGAAATTCCGGATGTGTACTACGACTATGTTCGAGGCGACATCGATCGAGCGACCCTCTTCAACGATCGAGCTGTTGCGCATGCACTGGAGTTAGCTACGCAAGAAGCACACTGTATCGAACTGGGCGTGACCCCGGAGGCGGAGATTGACTCGCTTATTAGAAGAGCGATCAATGGACACGACGACTGGGTACTCATAGGTGGTCCGCCTTGTCAGGCATATTCGCTCGCGGGCAGATCGCGCCGTCGCAACGTTGATCCGGAGTTCGAAAGCGATCCCAAGCACTTCCTTTACAGAGAGTATCTGCGGATCATTCGCGACTTTCAGCCGGCAGTTTTCGTAATGGAAAACGTGAAAGGAATGCTCACGTCCACGCACAATGGTCAACGCATCTTTGAACGTATTTACGACGATCTTTCCGAGCCGGCTCCTGGAGTTCATTACGATATTCGTTCATTCGTGACTGCGTCGCGTCCGGGCGGACTGGCTCCCGAGGAATACATCATCAGGGCCGAGGATTTTGGCGTTCCTCAGATGCGCCATCGCGTGATTCTGCTGGGTGTTCGCGCCGATCGGGCAGGTCAGACTCACAACTTGCTCGACCGTCGTCAGGATCGTGTGAGTGTGCGCGATACACTCGCTGGTCTCCCTAGGTTGCGCAGCAAACTCTCGAAGGAGGCAGACTCTGCTGAAGCTTGGCTTCGCGCGCTCAAGACTGCAAAGTCCGGTCTCAAAGGCTGGAGATCGCCTGTCCGTACAAATATCGAAAGTCTGATGACGGACGCGGCAAATCAAGCTCAACGCCTCAGCAGCGTTGGTGGGCGATTCATCCCACGGGACATGCGGGCACCGCGGGGGCTTGCGGATAACCTTGCTTCATGGATACATGATGGCCGCATCGGTGGTGTTTGCCAGCACGAGTCACGTGGCCACATGGTTTCCGACTTGCATCGATACCTGTTTGCTTCGTGTTATGCAAAGGAATATCTGTACTCTCCCAAACTGAACATGTTTCCTCCCGGACTGTTGCCGAATCATCGTAACGTGGATGATGAGAATGTGCCGTTTGACGATCGATTCAGAGTGCAGATTTCCGGTGCGCCATCAACCACGATCGTGTCGCATATTTCCAAAGACGGGCACTACTACATTCACCACGATCCGTCGCAGTGTCGCAGTCTTACCGTCCGCGAGGCGGCGCGCCTTCAGACGTTCCCGGACAATTATTTTTTCGAAGGAACCCGCACGCAGCAGTATCACCAGGTCGGCAATGCGGTACCGCCGTTTCTGGCGAAGCAACTGGGCGAATCAGTCGCAAGCTTCTTGCAACTGCCCAAGCGAGCTGCCGTTCAGCAGCGGCTGGCACGGGATCTCTTTGCCGAGCCTTGAAGGGGATCAGTTGGAGCAACGGGAAGTTCTCCGAACTCCTCGTTACTGTTAAGCCATCGGATCAATTCCTGTTGAAGATGATCTCGGAGTTCACCAGTTCTCGTTGAACATTCCCAAACAACCAGTACGCGCCATCCGAGGGCCTGCAAGGCCTCAAGCTGTCGACGATCTCTCTCTCGATTCCTTGTGAGCTTCTCGCGCCAGAATTCGCTGTTCGAGGCAGGGGTGGTGGCAAATCTGCATCCCTCGTGAACGTGCCAGAAGCAGCCATGAACCATGATCGCTGTACGATGTTTGGGGAGCACAAGATCGGGGGTGCCTGGCAAATCTCTTCGATGAAGTCGGTAACGGAAACCGGCGGCATGCAGCATTTGACGAACCACCAGCTCAGGCTTGGTGTTTCTCGCTCGTATCCCCGACATCATCTGACTGCGTTTCGTCGGATCGACAACGTCGATCATGCGATTGCTCCTTGAGTGGCGCATATCGAAGAAGCCTTTGTCGACTGATGCGCTATTCGGGCGATTTTCTGGAACATTAGCCTCACAGCCTGTTCGGCCATTATTTTGCTTCGGCCAGCAGGACTCTCTCGTCCCGCTGTTCAGGCCTAGCATGAATTACCGATTAACTTCGCTTGAGTTCCGGAATCGACTCGTCGGGCGTCGAGTAGGTCGCGGAGAAAACAGCATCTTTGCACTCAGGTCTTTTTGCCCACTCCGAAACCATTTTGCCACTCGCCGTCCGGTTCAGAACCTCGTCAACCTCGCGCGCCCAGCGAGCGATCTGATCCATCAACTGCTTCGACCCCCCCTGTGCCGCCCAAACGCGATCAAGATCAATGCGGTCGCCGAGTCGATCGGCCAATAACGAGAACGTATAAGCTGCAATATTGGCCTGAAATGCAGGAAACATCGATCGCATCATCTTCTGCGTGTCCCTGAACAGCTTCGCCTTTGCAATCATTTGTTTGTATTCGGGTACATCCGGCAAAGGTGTTTCGGACCCTTCTGACCCAGACAAACTGGCCATGAACTGTTCGAAGTTCTTCTGTGAGCCGCGGCTTACGATGTCCGGTCGCTTTTCCCATGCGTTGAGGTATTTGGCCAAATCGGTTTTCGTAATGCGCCGTGCCGGCGGCATTGTCTCTTTGAGATCCCGCAGTTTTGCGGCAGTTGTTCCCTCGCGAACTAGCATGGTGCTGTAACTGCCTGCAGCGCGTTCATAGAACCATCGACTGCGTCCGTCAGGGCAATAAACGCTCAGCGACAGGCGTTCGACCTGGACATGGAATGGCTTGTTTGCAGACAGGTCGGATTGCTTTACTGCGTTCTGACTGTTCGCGAATCGAGAGATGTCCGCGACCAGTGCTTCCTCTTTCACGGCGTCTTGCGTTTTCATGACGATGATCTTTGCCGGGACTCGCACACGGGAAAGATCCGTGTCAGGGTACTTGCGTTTGGCAAAATAGATCGAGGCGGTAGTCTGACCGCCGTTGACTACTTGGAGGCCTTTGAGCCAGGCAATGCCCGCGGCGCCGCCGCCCGCGTCGCCAACTCTCATTTCGTCGGCAACAACCACAATCCCATTGTTGTATGCCATGAACCGACTCGGTGTTGTCCTCAGCGTATTCTGAATGCCGGCATTGACACCTTTTGCCTTTACGCTGAGGAATGAACGTACGTTGGCCTCAAGAAGTCGTGCTCCATACTTTTCATAGAGGAGACGCAGTGCTTCTCCGGGTACAGCGGTCAATGCATAATCGTAGTCCTCGCCGTTTCCGGGTACGAAGACGCATGGTAGTGGACTGCCGCAAACGTCGTTGAAGTCGACGATCAATTCATCGCGCGGTTTGCCTTCGGACCAGTGACGATGCAACCGTGCAATATCCATGACTTCTAGATGCACGGTTTTGCCGCCGATTTCTCGAGGCTTGAACTGCAAAGTTTTCGCGACTCGATCTGTCAGGACGTAGATACGGATCTGCTCCAGCTCATCATAAAGGCCTCGAATCAACTCGGCCAGAATACGAATCTCGTCGGATTGATCAAGCTTACTGGCGAGCTTACCTTCAGCGCAAAGCTGGAGGAATCGGAGGCATTGCTCTACAGCCGTCTTGGTTTCCGAGTCCGGGACAGACGTGAGTTCATCGACTCCCTCATAAAGACTCACGAACAGATCGAGCTGTTCCTGTTCGTCGGAAATCGAGTAGCCGCTCAGACGCACATTCGCGTTGCCAACCTTTCGGGAAAAGTGCGTCGGTTGCGGCTCGTCAGTCATTCCGATGTCGGCCATGTGCTGCATCACGATTTCGGTGAAGGCGCTCTCCGGAAATGGCTGGTCGCCCTCGATTTGAGCACGCACTTCAGACTGTGTCTCGTGCAAGAAGTCGATAAGTTCCATTTAGATTCCCTTCATTTCTACAAGCGCGCGGTGTAAGTCAAACACTTCTGCGGTCGCTTTGTCGATGTCGATTTCATATGAAGCGCGCACCACGCCGTCAGGCATTAAATGTGGTGTCAAGCGCGGAAATCCTGGTCCAACGAGCAGGACTCGAGTTTCTGCAACTTCGAATTTACGCACGTAGCTGTCGGCGTGCTCGTCGCGGTAACCGGATGCGATGATCCGCTCCGACAGCAACCGTTCGGCAACGGAATCTCCCGCAATGATGTCGCGCGCCATCTCTACTGCCTCTGGCAAAGTTCGACCACTTTGCGTCTGGCGAAGCCTTATGGCTGCGACGAACAGTGGTTGGCGCTCGGTATCGTCCAGTTGCTCAAGGCTCCCCACACGTGCGTGAAACCCTATTGACGACAGCGTGCTTTTGACTTCGACAGCGCCAGTGCCGAGCTCGAAATCACGCAGACCACCAAGCGGGCCGCGCCATGCCTCGCAAGCGACGCTAGGGTCGATGCCCTCATCAAACATCGTGCGTAATAGCGAAAGTTCGCCAAAGAGGCCAAGTTCGGCTTCGGCGCACAGAGGTTCACCACCTCTGCGCATGAATTCCTGCCACGCACGCACCCGACCAAGAAGCGTCGCGAGTGACTTGGCTTCGTCGGAAGCTGGACAAGCAGAAAGGGCCGTTGCTATATCGCTTGCCATGGCTGCAAACAACTCTGGGCTGGCGGCCTCACGCCGCGTCAAAGCAATCCAGGTGACACCGTCGATAAACGACGTGCGTTCGACGAGGAAGCCACCGCCTTCCGGCAGCTTGACAGTCACCGGGAGTGAGGAAGTGGAAAACTGCACAAGGATCGCCTCCGTTCCAATCGGGAAGCGACGACCTGCTCGAACCAATGCGGTCCCAGGTGGTGATATCTCGATGCTGCGCCAACCGTCGGTAGTGTCGTCAGATACCGCTAGTGAACTCCATGCGAGCGTAAGCTGATTACTCGGCGGAGCCATATTGCTCCTCCCACAGCAAGTGGTCGACCTTGTATTCGACCGACACCTCCTGGTCACTTGAGGGGAAGCTCGCCGCAAATCCGATGATTGGTTTGTCCCATCCATTTATGTTCTGCCTGTCGCGGTTGACCGGTGAAAGCGGGTAAAGCAGCAGCAGCCCGCGATGGTTTGCACCATGTCGATCGGCAGCTCGGAGGTCACGTAGCGAGCGTCCACTCGGGCGCAACGGTTCGGGTCGCCCCTTGCTTCCATCTCTCTTCCAAGCATCGATGGTAGCGTCGAGAGCAGCGTTCCACTCATCAATTCCAACGTCGATTCCTTCATCGTGCGATTCGGTCAGAACGCCAATCGAATAACCTTTGGCATTCCCCTTTTTTTTCGAGCGAGTCGGCATGGCGGTCACTGTAAAGCGTTTAGCAAAGGTGTGAGACGGCCCAACCCCTTCGTTGTCTTTACCCTCAGCAACGAGCGCTACCGTCCAGAGATCCAGCTCGCACTTCTTATTCATCTCGTCGACAAATTCCGCCATTACTGCTCCATTCGCACGCTCAATGCCAGGCGCCGCCGAATAGGCCCGTAGGAATGCCTTGATCTTGTCAGAGGAGACGTTTCTCCATAACAAGGAATTCGGCCAATCATCAAGCTTGTCTGGACGCTCTTGCTCTAGCTTCGATGCAGTGGGGGATCCCATACTCGCGATAAGGCGGTCGGCTGCATCGAGGTTGCCCTGAAGCGATTCCGTGCTTCCTGGGAACGCGATGGTTTGCGTGAGAGACCCACTATACGAGAGCCGCACTGTCTGCGCAGTTCTCATTTTCATCGGCGACGTCACTAACAGGCTGGGGTGTGATGCTACCTTGAGGCCATATTTGTCCGGAGTGGCGCCCACGGCTACCATTGCGTCAAATTCCTGACGCAGCTCCTCGGCCGCATCGGCGATCAGGCCAAAGCTCTGAATCAGATCACTGGTTGTATATAGTCGGCAAAGATCGAGATAGCCCGGCCGGTATCCGAACCAGCGGCCCATCTGCATGAGCGTATCGTACATTTTCGTGGTTCGAACGAAGTAGCTGGTCGTGAGACCTTCCAGCGTCAGACCGCGCGCGAGTTTGTCCCCTCCAATGGCAATTACCTTTAAGCCGGTGGTTTCCTTTTCGACATAGTCAAGTGCATCCTTGACAGAGCCATTAATCGTTTTAACGACAATATCGGTAGCGGCATCAGGAAGAGCTGAGGCGATTTCATCCCACGAGGGTAGTGCCGCTGGCCGATCACCATCCGTCAGTGCTTCTTGGATCGTGTCATGGGTCGAAACGAAGTCGGATTCCCAGAGATCATGAAGCTCGGCAAGAAGTTCGTCAGCATCGACTTTGCGTGCCAGGCGCTGTGAGATTCGTTTTACAAATTCATCAATCTGCCGTCGTACCTGATTTTGCACGAGTGTGAGTCGTGTAACGTGGACCAGCATCGAACAATGCTTCGTCTTCTGGCCGCGACACGCGCGAGCCGCGCATGCGAGCAGGAATGAGTAGATCGCCTCGCGCAGTGATGGTGGCAAGGTGTCCTCGCCACCATGCATTGGTATATGGTCTTTATTGTGTTTTCTAGGCATCCATCCACCACCTTCGATATTCGTATGGTCATCGAACTCATGTACCAATGGAAGTCCTCCAGTTCGCATGCCATCAGGGCCAGTTATGCCGAAGACGCGGGTAGGCCCCACGTAATTCGATGGCGCAGCTAGGTTGCGAATGAACGAGCGAGGAAAGAGATCCTCGCCTTCGTCGTTCGTTTTACCTCGGCGGTGGATGAATACGTTGGCGAACGGCGTAGCCGTATATCCGACGTATGCGGATTTCGCGAAAGTATCAAGTATCTGCCGGATGAGGCTATTGATCGCTTTCGGTTCATGCTCTGGATCAGGAGTACCGTTCTCGTCGAACTCTTGCTCCCCCGTATCGATAGAAGCGTTATCAGCTTCGTCGTCGATTACGAGCAATGGGAGATTCGTCGAAACTCGTCGCCCAGTTTTCGGGTCGGTCGCATTTGCGACATGGTTGCTACGCATCCATTTGAGCAATTTCTCAAGCACCGATTTGTTCTTCTTGACAACGAATAGCCAAGGTCGCTGTTCCGGGGAGACGGAAAATTTCTTTGCTGCTGCCCCGTTAAAGTCCCCCTTCTCATCGCGCGAAGTGGCGCAATTTGGATGAATATTCGGATCCCGGTCTTCAAAGAAGACGCCGATGGGGTTACCTGGGTCGCGATTCGGCGCAGTCTCATACCCTAAGAACGCTTCCTCAAGACGCATCTGGGTTTGGGATCGCAGGTTGTTGTGCATGCCGGCGAGGACAACGATGATTTTGTAACCTGCATCCGCTGCCTTGCAGATGAGAGCCGAATAGCTACTGGTCTTGCCGGATTGAACATGACCCACGACCAACCCTCGGCGATCCCATGGTGCGTCTCGCTTGGGATCTTCGAGTTGCGCCATGATTCCGTCAGTTGAGCGGTCGAGTGCCTCGACGACATTCACCGCAAGGGAGCGCTCCAGGTAACGCTGCAGGCGCTGCCAATAACGCCAGTCTTTCTTCATTGATGGCTGGAACCAGTCCTCGTGACCGGTCGGATCGGTCAACGCCGAGTCGTTGGGTACCCAGTGGCTGAACCGGCGGATGAGTTCGGCGACCGCAGCTC
This sequence comes from Burkholderia sp. IDO3, assembly GCF_003366075.1. NCBI lineage: Bacteria > Pseudomonadati > Pseudomonadota > Betaproteobacteria > Burkholderiales > Burkholderiaceae > Burkholderia > Burkholderia sp. IDO3. The sequence continues at coordinate 10,403 of NZ_CP028963.1, read as the reverse complement.
CTTCGTCATAGTCGCTGGGCGAAGCCTTCATCATCGTGGACGCTATTCGCACGTTTTCGGAAATTGCGCTGGGCGATCGCGTTGTTTCTTCCGGCGCGTCGCGCAGCAGGATCTGAGCGATCGAAATTATCTTTGTCTGAATGGATTCGGAAGTGCTCATCATTTCCTCGTTGTCGGCACGTTCTTTCAGGTTTGAAGTTGCAAGGTCGCGACTAGAGATGCGTATTCCTGGAACGGTTCGGTAGTAGCCAGAGCCGCTCGAGCGAGCTCCTCACTCATGTTCTTTCGGAGGACCATGTCTCTGAATAAAACGGACAAGACACTTAGCACCTCTGTGCTGGGTTCACCGGAAAAGCCGCTGCGAGGGGTGTCTTTCGCCTCGGCCGTGTCGAGCCAGATGCGTTGTACAGGTACTGTCTCTTCGATTACACGAAGCATTGCTCGCACGAGTTCCAAATTCTCGTCACATGTGTCAAGTACGGCAGCGACCGCGGGGTGCTTCTCATCGATGCGGTATTTCACGCCGGCCTTGGTGTGCTCGGCTCTCCAGGCAAGGTCGATCGATGGAGAACCAGAACGAGTTTGCGGGGCCGCCCGGAAGGCAAAAACGCGTCGTGCTCTTTCTCGCGTATCCTCTGCGAGCTTGGTGAGCCAAGGTCGCAACGACACAGGTGGCCGCGCTGTTGATTTTCGGATATCAATCTTCCAAGCTGCGTCAGCAGTATTGGGTATATCCAGTCGTATGCGCGCCAAACGATAGGCTTCCTCTCGATTCCAAGCTCGGCCCTGCCCGAGTCCTAGCCAGCCTCCAGCAGCAAGAAGTCGTTCGTTTCTATACACATAGAATCCCTGCTGCGCGCTCCAGCCTGCGGGGCCGCCGTCGCGTTCGAACTCGTCGGGCCCGAGCCTATCCTTGTGAGGCAGTACGTGGCATTGCACAGTGATCACGCCCGCGTCTGTCTGCATTTTTGCGACTGGCGATTCCCATGGCTTTGCAGGATGCCCGGACATGAACGGATCCCAAGCGATGACTGGGCGTGAGTTGATCGTCAGTCGTAGCTTTGGGCGTACTCCCTCGATGAGTCGGTGAAAGACCATGGCCAAGTGCTGCTCGACTTCGTCAAGCAGATCAAGAAAGTGATCCGGCGAAAACGCCTTCGTTACGATCCGGTCCATCGTCTCCCAGAGGACTAGGCAACCGTGAGAACGATCGAGTATTTTCGCAATGAAAGCATCGGATCCTGGAGCAGGCCCTTCGAGCAGGGCCCATCCGATTTCGGGTTTTAGTGCGAGTTCATCGAGGTCCCACCTAAGACAAGTGTGGGAGCCATTCTTTACACTTGCGACGGTCAGCCTGCGGCACTGTGAGAAAGAAGCTGTCTTGAGTCCCATACCAAACCGCCCGAGGTCGTCAGGATCTCGCGAGTCGAGAGGACTTTTGTCCCCAAGTGTCATTGCGCTCTCAAGTTCAGCGTCGTCCATTCCGCGACCGTCATCGAGTATGGCCACGCGACTGGCGGTACCGTTCCACAAGAACTCGATGTCCACGCAGGTAGCTCCTGCAGCAACGCTGTTGTCGACGATGTCTGCAATTGCAGCGCCGGTGGAATATCCCATGCCCCGCAAGGCTTCAAGCATCGCGCCTGCTCGTGGCGGCGCGTGTCGTATGCTGGTCATTGTCGATAGCCTTTCCCAGGTTGCCAGGTGTAGCCCATTCCAAGCAAATCCCGGATTAGCTTGCGGGCCTTGGTGTTCTGTTGTTCGATCTCACCGAATACGAAATCCGTACCTGATCCGGACGGATCTCGTGAAACTGATACGCCAAGCTCGTGAGCCAGATCGATCAGTCTCCGCAGAGATTTAGGTGGTGTGTCGGGGACTGAATTGGAGATCGGTGCGGATGTCGCAGCGACTGGACACGATACATCGCTGCTCTTTTGTGTTTCAGATAGGCTTGAATGAGCTGATGTCGTGCTTTTTCGGGTGGTATCGTCTCCGATCGGGAGGTCCTCTTCGGAAGGTGCCGTCTGATGCCGTAGTGATGCTCGACCGAGAGCCTTCGCGATCGGATCGTAGTAGGGGGCGGACAAAAGCTTGCGCATCGCCTTCGCTTCGATCTGACGAATACGCTCGCGTGTCACTCCGAAGATCTCCCCGACCTGCTCGAGAGTTCTATGCTCATTGACTTGAATACCGAAGCGCAAGCGTAGCACCTCGGCCTCATTCGGTTTCAGTTTTGCTAACAAGTTATCAACCAATCGTGCCTCTTCGGATGCAGCAAGACTGGTAAACGGTTCATCGATATCTTCGGACTTGAACCAGCCTTCCTGTTTCGCGTCGACAATCGACAATGGATCGGAAAGTGCGCGCGCAACCAGCTCGTACTTATCGAGTGGCATGTTGCAGATGGCCGCTTTTTCGGCCAACGAGGCAGATTTTCCGTGCATGCGCTCTTGCCTTTCGATTTCCCAACTACTACGAGACACTTTTTCGTGGACGTGTACCGGAAGTCGGATTGTTAGGGCGGTGTCGCATATTCCGCGACCGAGCTGTTGCTTGATCCACCACGTCGCCATTGTCGAAAATCGGAATCCTCGGCGCCAATCAAAGCGGTCAATTGCCTTGAGCAGGCCAAGGTTTCCTTCTTGGATGAGATCTTCTAACGAGAGCCCGGAATGTCGCCTGCGACGAGCCAAGTCCATGACCAAGCGTACGTTGGCTTGTGCCATTTGGTTGCGACAGTGGACTAGCTGTGCGATGGAACTTCGATAGGCAGAGGCAGAAGGGTGACAGTCGACCAGCGCCACTTTGTCTAGGCCGATCAGGAAGGGGCGCCTGAATCGTAGCCGCCCGAGTTCGGACCGAATTACCTCGGCAGCCTCTCTGTGCGGGGATTCCGTAACGAGCGCCCGGATATTGGAGAAGACTTCAAGTACGTCGTCGATAACAGGTGTTGTTCCTTCAATACTCGTTAGCGCGCCGTCGTCGCCTTGGTCGATGTCGAAATCTGATTCGATATCGAAGCTTCCATCGCTATCGGCGTTTGAATCGGTGTCATCAGTATTGCTGCTTGCCAACACTACGATGGATGACAGACTGGATACGCTTGTATTTGCTTTACTGATCTCGCTGAAAAAATGCTTCAGGCCAAGCGGCCAGATTGCCAAGGCGTCGAGAGAATTGGAGGCAGCCTCTTCCATCTTTCGAGCGAGTTCGATTTCTTGCTCGGCTGTTAGAAGCGAATGCTTGGCAATCGCGCGATAGTACATGCGAAGCGGATCATTGCCATCAGACAGTAATTCCTCGAAATGCAGGATGACACCGTCGACTTCGGCTTCTTCGGCGGCGGTTTCCACGGGGTCGACAAAGACTTCAAAATTATCGCAAGGGATTTCCGATGAGAATTCGAGGCGTTCGTCAATATCTGCGCCAAGATCGTCAAGGATAAGTTCGAGCGTTGCTTGGACGCGGTGGCTATGATCTTCGCCGTCCTCTCGCATGAATAATGCGTCCTCGATGGCCACTCGAGGTACGCTACCCTCGCGCAGCGCTCGCAGCAGCAGCTTTCGTAACGATTGACGAAATTCGTGGTCGCCGACCCGAGGTTGCGGACTCGCAAGCTCCGGCAAAAAGGCCTCGAAGTCATCCCAGCCAGCGCTGTGATCGATTGGCATATGACTGTCGATATGCCGCTGTCGTTCAGCCTCTGCCGTGACCACCTTGATATCTTCCTGAGGGGGCTCTGTCATTACAACGGCTTCCCAATCCCCGAACGTCAGTTCGATGGCTGGTGGGTGATCCTCCGCCCTCGGATTCGGCGTTTTGCTCTGCTCCTCTGGGACTACATTGCTCTGTAGTGAGGTGTCTTCAAAGTGCTCTGCAGCTGAACTTTCCGTGTTGTCAGTGTATTTGTGGTGTTTCTGTTCAGGCGACGAGCCAGTAGCCACACCTTCCGCATTCGCGTGAGGCTCCGGATCGTGACCAGTGGTCAAGTTTCGAAGGGCGATTGCTGACGGTTCGATGTCGTCTACGGTAGTTGAAACCTTTGCCGCCTGATTCTCCTTGGACGCTAAGTGGTCGAGAGTCGCAGCTATGATCTCAGCGGCGGATGAGGCATCAAATTCTCTAGCGATAGCAAGTGCATTCCGGCCAGCGTGGTCGGTTGCAAATACATCGGCACCGGCGGCGATAAGCAATCTGCAAACACCTGCCCGGTTGCGCGACGCGGCGATCATTAGCGGAGTGAGGCCTTTCTCGTCACGACACTCAAGGTTGTCGCCTCGACCGATGTGCAATTTCACGGCCGATTCGATGCCTGCCGATACGGCAATCTTGAACAACCGACCAATTGGCCGTACGGCGTCCTGTGCGGGCTTGGTCATGACCCGCTCCGCTCCAATATGTGCGCACGCGATCGGAGCGATTTTCCGTGCGAATTCCCCAAGCTTTGTTCGTTCATCGCTCTCTGACGATCTGAGATCATGCTTACTGCGACGGCCTGCTGCTGGAACATAGATTCGACTTTGGTACGTCGGTCACTTTCGAGCCCAGCCCCCAAATTCGACATTGTAAGCGAAGCAAAAGAATTGCTTGTCGAAGTGTCGGTCACGAGCGCGGTTCCTGATGGTCGTCAGACACTCTGTGACATCATGATCTATCGTATTGATTGCAATTGCAGGAAATTGAGTCTCTTGAGCTTTTTTGAATACGACACCTTAGCGGCATATACGACAAGAGCGCTAATAAAAAAACCCTTGCAGCTCCTTTCGAAGCTACAAGGGTTTGGCTGGCTAGGCTTGAAACCAGTGGCGTGGTTCGTGCTTACGAATTACAGCGCCATTTGTCAGTTTCTCTATCTGTCGCGATGCGTCGCTTCCGATTGCATCAAACATCAATATTCCCCGCCCGCAACGCATTCGACTCGATAAACGCCCGCCGCGGCTCGACATCATCCCCCATGAGGGTAGTAAAGATCCCATCCGCAGCAATCGCGTCTTCGATCTGCACGCGCAGCAGTCGCCGCACGGTCGGATCCATTGTCGTTTCCCACAGCTGCCCGGGGTTCATCTCACCGAGCCCCTTATAGCGCTGCTTCGACACGTTCCGCTCGGCATCCGCCAGCAGCCACTTCATCGCGCTCTTGAAGTCCGCCACAGCCATGCTGCGCTCACCGCGCTTGATGACCGCACCTTCCCCGATAAGCCCCTTGAACGTATTCGCGGTGGTCACGAGCTGCTGATAATCCGCCGTGTGCTGGAATTCCTGGTCGATGACCGAAACCCGCACATTGCCGTGATGCGTCCGCTCGACATGCAGCGACCGCTGTTCGCGAACCGCGTCATACGCAGGCACCACCCGCACTTCGTTCTTCAGCGCTTCGTCATGCAACGCAGCATGCAGCGCCTTCGCCGAAGCCTCGGTCGAAGCCGCGGTGGAGAGGTCGATCACCACCCCGTCCATAACGGCTTCCAGCGCAGCAGGGTCATACAACCGGCTCAGCCGCTCGATCACGCTCTGCGACAGCAGATACGACCGCGCCAGCTCGCCAAGCGCATCGCCGGAAATCGCCGCCGCATTCTCACCCGGCACCAGCTCCGACCCTTGCAGCGCCAACCGCAGCATGTGCGCGTTCAGCTCCACATCATCCTTCAGATACCGCTCGTCCTTACCCGCTTTGATCTTGTAAAGCGGCGGTTGCGCGATATACACGTACCCGCGCTCGATCATGTCCGGCATCTGGCGATAGAGGAACGTGAGCAGCAGCGTCCGGATGTGCGCACCGTCGACGTCCGCGTCGGTCATGATGATGATGCGGTGATAGCGGAGCTTCTCGAGGTTGTAATCCTCTTTGCCGATCCCACACCCAAGCGCGGTCACGAGCGTGACGATCTGTTCCGACGACAGCAGCTTGTCGTAGCGTGCCTTCTCGACGTTCAGCACCTTGCCGCGCAGCGGCAGGATCGCCTGGAACTTGCGATCACGCCCTTGCTTCGCTGACCCACCTGCCGAGTCACCCTCGACGATGTAGATTTCGCACTTCGCCGGATCCTTCTCCTGGCAGTCCGCGAGCTTGCCCGGCAGACCAACGCCATCGAGCACACCCTTCCGACGCGTCATCTCACGCGCCTTCCGCGCGGCATCACGCGCCCGAGCAGCCTCAACGATCTTCCCGCAAATGATCTTCGCGTCGATCGGCGTTTCCAAAAGGAATTCTTCCAGCGCCTTCGCCACAACTTCCTCAACCGGCGCACGAACCTCGGAAGAAACCAGCTTGTCCTTCGTCTGCGAGCTGAACTTCGGCTCCGGCACCTTCACGGAGAGCACGCACGACAGCCCTTCGCGCATGTCGTCGCCGGTCGTCTCGACCTTCGCCTTCTTCGCGATTTCGTTGTCGGTGATGTACTTGTTGATGACGCGCGTCATCGCGGCCCGCAGGCCGGTGAGGTGGGTGCCGCCGTCGCGCTGCGGAATGTTGTTCGTGAAGCACAGCACGTTTTCGTTGTAGCTGTCGTTCCACTGCATCGCGACTTCCACGCCCACGCCATCCTTCTCGCCGTTGGCGAAGAACACCGTCGGGTGCAGGTTGGTCTTCGTCTTGTTGATGAACTCGACGAAGCCCTTCACACCGCCGGCGAACGCGAAATCGTCTTCCTTGCCCGAACGCAGATCGGTGAGGCGAATTCGCACGCCGTTGTTCAGGAACGAAAGCTCACGCATCCGCTTCGCGAGGATGTCGTAGTGATACTCGACCGTCCCGAAAATCGTCGGATCCGCCATGAAGTGCACTTCGGTGCCGCGGTTCTCGGTATCGCCGGTCACGAGCATCGGCGACACTTCCACGCCATCCACCGTCTCGAGCACGCGATCCTGCGCGACGCCACGATGGAACTCCATGAACCGCTTCTTGCCATCACGGCGCACCGTGAGGCGCAGCCAGCTCGACAGCGCGTTCACGCACGAAACCCCCACGCCGTGCAGACCACCGGAAACCTTATAGCTGTTCTGGTCGAACTTCCCCCCAGCATGCAGCTCCGTCATCACGATTTCCGCAGCACTGCGCTTCGGCTCATGCTTGTCGTTCATCTTCACGTCGGTCGGAATCCCGCGGCCGTTGTCGGTCACGGAAATCGAATTGTCGGCGTGAATCGTCACGTGGATGTCGTTGCAGTACCCGGCCAGCGCTTCGTCGATCGAGTTGTCGAGCACCTCGAACACGAGGTGGTGCAGACCGGTGCCGTCCGATGTGTCGCCGATGTACATCCCGGGGCGCTTGCGCACCGCTTCCAGACCTTCGAGGATCTGGATCGACGAGGCGCCGTAGCTGCTGTTATCGGGTTGCGGATTGTGCTGTTCACTCATGGATATCTTCCGGTTCTGCGAGGCCACTCAAGTGGCGGCGCGGTGCGTTTCAGCGAGAAATCGCCGGGCCGCTCCAGTTTCCTGGCCCGCCCGGGGCGCCAAAAGGCACCAAAGGGACGGGTTGTCGGTTCGCCATAAAAACGCCAAAGGGGCTTGCCGCCCCCTGGTGTGTGTCGCGATGTCGAACGCGTCAGATGCGCATCGGCATCACGACATACTTGAACTCTTCGTTCTCGGGCACCGTGATCAGCGCGCTCGAGCTGGCGTCGCCAAGGCTCACCTGCACGGTGTCGACCTTCAGGTTCGCGAGCACGTCGAGCAGATACGTGACGTTGAAGCCGATGTCGACGGTGTCGCCCTGATAAGCGATTTCGAGTTCTTCCTGCGCCTCTTCCTGATCGGCGTTGGTCGACATGATCTTCAGCTGGCCCGGCGCGATGATGCAGCGCACGCCCTTGAACTTGTCCGAGGTCAGGATGGCCGCACGTTGCAGCGAACGCTGCAGCTCTTCACGGCCGATCTCGAACGTGTTCTTGTGCGCCTTCGGAATCACGCGCTGGAAGTCGGGGAACTTGCCCTCGACCAGCTTCGACACGAGCTCGACCTGGCCGAACGTGAACTTGGCCTGGGTTTGCGCGATGTCGATGGTGACGGTGTCGTCGATATCTTCGAGCAGGCGCTGCAGCTCGAGAATCGTCTTGCGCGGGACGATCACTTCCTGGCGGCCGAACGTGCCGCCTTCGAGCTTCATCGACGAGAACGCGAGGCGGTGGCCGTCGGTGGCCACGGCCATCAGCTGGTCGCCGTCGACGACGAGCAGCATGCCGTTCAGGTAGTAGCGGATGTCCTGCTGCGCCATCGCGAAGTGCACCATGCCGAGCAACTGGCGGAACGACTTCTGCGGGACGGTCAGGGTGGCGCCGAAATCCTTGGCCTGCGCGACGGTCGGGAACTCGTCGGCCGCCAGGGTTTGCAGTGCGAAGCGGCTCTTGCCGGACTGAACGGTGAGGCGCTTGTCGGCGAGCGACAGCGTGACCTGGCCGTCAGGCATCGCGCGCAGGATGTCGAGCAGCTTGCGGGCCGCGACGGTGGTGGCCACCTGGTCGCCGCCCACGCCGAAATCGGCGCGCGTGGTGATCTGCAGCTCCAGGTCGGTCGACAGGAATGAAACGTCCGGGCCGTTCTTGGTGATCAGCAGGTTGGCAAGGATCGGCAACGTATGGCGGCGTTCGACGATGCCGCTGACCGTTTGCAGCGGCCTGAGGAGTGTGTCTCGTTCGGTCTTGACCAGTTGCATAGAGTTCCTTCGTTGAGTAACGGCCTGCAGCGCAGCAGCCTCGCAGCGCCCCGCCGGCCGGGCTCTTGGCCCGCCACCACCGGGGCGGTCAAACCAGTATTGTGCCTCAAAACCGAACCGCCCCCCTTAAATTGGGGCGGAGGCCGAATTATCAAGCGCGCCCGCGCGCTCAACCCTTCAGCGTTTGTTCCAGCACGTGCAGCTCGTGGTTGAGCTGCGCGTCCTTGCTGCGCTCGTCGGCGATCTTGCGCACGGCATGCAGCACGGTGGTGTGATCGCGCCCGCCGAACAGCTCGCCGATTTCCGGCAGGCTCTTCTGCGTGAGCTCCTTCGCGAGGTACATCGCAATCTGCCGCGGCCGCGCGATGTTCGCGGGACGCTTCTTCGAATACATGTCGGCGACCTTGATGTTGTAGAAGTCGGCGACGGTCTTCTGGATGTTCTCGACCGAAATCTGCCGGTTCTGCACGGTCAGCAGATCCTTCAGCGCTTCCTTGGTCAGCTCGATCGAGATCTCGCGGCCGTGGAACTTCGAATACGCGAGGATCTTGCGCAGCGCGCCTTCGAGCTCGCGCACGTTGGAGCGCAGGTGCTTCGCGACGAAGAACGCGACGTCCTCCGACAGGTTCACGTATTCCGACTGCGCCTTGCGCATCAGGATCGCGACGCGCATCTCGAGCTCGGGCGGCTCGATCGCGACGGTGAGGCCCGAGTCGAAGCGCGAGATCAGGCGATCGTCGATGCCCGAGATCTCCTTCGGATAGGTATCGCTGGTGATGATCACCTGCGCCTTGTTCGCGACCAGCGCCTCGAACGCGTAGAAGAATTCCTCTTGCGTGCGCGATTTGCCGGAGAAGAACTGGATATCGTCGATCAGCAGCAGGTCGAGCGAGTGGTAGTAGCGCTTGAAGTCGTCGAACGCCTTGCGCTGGTACGCCTTCACCACGTCGGACACATATTGCTCGGCGTGGATGTAGCGGATCCGCGCGCCGGCCTTGTCGAGCAGCAGCTGGTTGCCGATCGCGTGGATCAGGTGGGTCTTGCCGAGGCCGACGCCGCCGTACAGGAACAGCGGGTTGTACGAAATGCCGGGGTTGTCCGCGACCTGGATCGCGGCGGCGCGCGCGAGCTGGTTGGCCTTGCCGGTCACGAAGTTGTCGAACGTGAGCACGGGGTTCAGCTTCGAACGTTCGTACATCGAATCGGCTTCGCCGCCATTAGCGGGCGCGGCACCGGGGCCCGGACGCCAGGTCCGGCGGCCGGCGGCCGCTTCGTGCGCGGGCAGGCTCGGCAGGTCGATGTCGGCGTCGTCGGCGTTCAGGTGATGTGCCGCGGCCGCCGACGGCGTCATCGGCACGTCGGCCGGCGCGCTGGGCGCGGCGGCGGCATTCGCGCTCAGGTTGGCGGCGATCGCGGCCACGGTGGCGGCGGGGCCGCTCGGTGCGAGCGGCGCGCGCGGGGCAGCCGGCGCGGCGCCTGCGGCGGCGCTGCGCAGGCCGGCCTTCGGATCGAGGACGAACTGGACGTCGACCGGCGCATTCCAGAAATCCCGGGCCAGATCGGAGATGCGGCCCGAAAACTGGCTCTTGACCCAGTCCAGCTTGAAGCGGTTCGGCGCGGCGATGGACAGCGTGTTCGCCGACGCATCGAAGGCCACCGGGGCCAAGGGTTTGATCCACGTCACGTACTGCTGGGGCGTTAGCTCGCGCTCCAGCAGTGCGGAACAGTGTTGCCAGAAATCGTTCAT